>CAVRJT010000003.1:0-1535338 GCA_963722135.1 uncultured Actinomycetota bacterium | reverse complement strand
GACGGGCTGCGGCTCGGGGTTGACCAGGTGGAAGGCCTCGCCGTCGCGGCCGGGCAGGTGCGCCAGGTGGTCCATCGCCCGCGCGACGTAGTCGACCGGCACCACGTTGGTGTCGCCCATGTCGACCCCGGCCAGCGGCACCCAGGCCGGCAGCACGTCGCGCATGGTCTTCATCAGTCCGGAAGAAGTAGTAGGGGCCGTCGACCTTGTCCATCGCGCCGGTCTGGGAGTCGCCGACCACGATCGAGGGCCGGTAGACCCGCCACGGCACGCTGCCCTCCTCGCGCACGATGCGCTCGGACTCGAACTTGGTGCGGTGGTAGGGCGAGGGGAGGTGCTGGCCCTCGTCGAACATCGTCTCGTCGAAGGCCCCGCGGAACTCGCCTGCCGCGGCCACCGAGCTGACCTGGTGGAAGCAGCCGACGTCGAGGTCGCCGGCCAGGGCCAGGGCATGGCGGGTGCCGCCGACGTTCATCGCCTCGTTGGTGGCGTCGTCGGCGGTCATGTCGTAGATCGCGGCGAGGTGGAAGAAGTGCTCCACCTGGCCGCGGTGCTCGGCCACCCACGCCGGGTCGACGCCGAGCGCCTCGGTCGAGAGATCGCCGACGACCGGGACGACCCGGTCGGTGCCCCAGTGCCGGACCAGCGCCTCCATGCGCGGTGCAGCGAGCTCTCGCGCACCAGCACGAAGACGTCGCCCTCGCGGTGGTCGAGCAGCTCCTCCACCAGGAAGCGGCCGATGAAACCCGTGGCGCCGGTCACGAAGTAGGACATGGCCGGACCCTACTCGCCAGGACCCCCCGGTGGGAGGTCGAGCGCTACTCCTGCTTGCCGCCGCCGAACATGATCTCGTCCCAGCTCGGCACCGACGCGCGCCCACGGCTCTTGCGGACCGGTCGCCGCACCGGCGGCTCGGGCTGCGCCTCGGGATCGGGCTCCGGGTCGGCCTCGGCGGCGGGCTCGGGCTCCACGACCGGCTCCGTCCGACCACGGTGTCGGCCTCCGGCCCCGGCTCGGGCTCGGGCTCTGCCTCGGGCTCGGGGCGGAGACCATGCCGATGACGTCGTCGCCCAGCGGCAGCTCCCTCGTCGTCGAGGGAGACCCGGCGACGGGCGCGGGCCTGCTGGAGGTCGTCGAGGGGCGCGGCCAGGGTGGCGGTGGCGATGACCTCGCCGACCAGCCAGCGGGCGTCCTCGTCGTCGAGCAGCACGTAGTTGCCGGGCATGTCGTAGGTGAAGTGCGCCAGCCCGCTGCGCGGCCGGGTCTCGAACTCGGCGCTCAGCGTCCAGCGCCCGTCCTCGCGGCGCCAGGCGTCCCAGGTCACCACGTCGGGTCCGACGTGCTCGGCGCGCAGGTGGGCCTCGACCGCCTCGCCGAGGGTGCGCGCGCCGTCGGCGCCGGCGGTGCGCCGCACCGAGCTGCGCTGGGCGCGCTGGGCCACGTGCTCGCGCTCGGCGAGCACCGGGCCGGCGTACGGCATGATCTTGTCGACGCTCGTCTGGGCCGCGTCGGCGACGGACTCGGGGGTCTCGCCCGCCCGGATGCGTGCCTGGATGTCGCGGGGGCGAAGGACGCTGTCCATCTTCATCTCCAACTGGCCGAGTCGTGAGGAATCGCCGCGCAGGGCGGCGCGGAGCCGGGCGTCGACGTCGAGGTGGTGCTCGACACCGGTGTCGTCGACCAGGAGCAGGCGCTTCCCGTCCTCGCTCACCCCCGCGAGGGTCAGGTGCACCATGTCCGGTCCACCTCCTCGTCCACCGGTGCCGGCGACGTGCCGACAACTGCGCTGAGCCTACGCCAGCAGCAGCCCCCGGCCGTGGACGCCGTGCCCTGCGCAGGGCGGGTCGTGGGTAGCCTCGCCGGGTGCCACCTGTCGAGCCCGCCCCCACCCTGGTCGTCCTCGACCTCATCGGCATCTTCGTGTTCGCCATCTCCGGGGCGCTCGTGGCGGTGCGCAAGGAGCTCGACCTCTTCGCCGTGCTGGTGCTCGCCGGCACCACCGGCCTGGGCGGCGGCTTCCTGCGCGACGTCCTCATCGACGCCACCCCACCGGCGGCGCTGGCCGACTGGCGCTACCTCCTGGTGCCGGTGGGGCGGGGCTGCTGGCCTTCGTCTACCACCCGGCCCTGGGTCGGATGGAGCGGCTGGTGACGGTCTTCGACGCCTTCGGCCTGTCGCTCTTCTGCGTGGCGGGCGCGCTGAAGGCCGTCGACTACGGGCTGGGCCCGCTGCCCGCCGCGCTGCTGGGCATGGTCACCGGCATCGGCGGCGGCATGGTGCGCGACGTCCTGGCCGGCCGGGTGCCGATCATCTTCCGCGGCGAGCTCTACGCGACCCCGGCGCTGGCCGGGGCGATGGTGGCGGTGCTGATGGAGCGCGGTGGGCTGCCCGTCGTGGTGGCCGCGCTGACCGGCGCCACCGTGTGCCTGGCGTGGCGGCTGCTGGCGGTGTGGCGCGGCTGGCAGGCCCCCCTGCCGCGCGGGTCCGCCAGCGTCTGAACCGCCGTCTGACCAGGGACGGGCTCAGTCGCCCAGCACCCGGCGCAGGTAGGCGTTGGTGAGCACCCGGTCGGGGTCGAGCCGCTCCCGCAGCGCCAGGAAGTCCGCGAAGCCCGGGTAGGCCGGCGCGAGGTCGGCGGCGGTGCGGGTGTGCAGCTTGCCCCAGTGCGGGCGGCCGTCGTGGGCGCGCAGGATCGGCTCGAGCAGCGCGAAGTACTCCTCGTGGGGCACCGCGCGGTGCGTGTGGAAGGCCAGGTACGTCGTGTCGCGGCCCGAGGCGGTCGACAGCGGCACGTCGTCGGCCGGGGCCGTGCGCACCTCGACCGGGAAGCTGATCCGCAGCCCGGAGGCCTCGATCGCGGCCCGCGCCTCGCGCAGCGCCGCGACGCCGGCCTCGCGGGGCACGGCGTACTCCATCTCGCGGAACACCACCGAGCGCCGGGCGGTGAAGACCCGGTGCGCCACGTCGCTGTAGGTGCGCTCCGAGAGCAGCGCCGAGCTCGCCCGGTTGAGCCGCGGCACGACCGCCGGCACCCGGGCGGCCACCGCGGTCAGGGCTCCGAAGACGGTGTTCTGGAGCAGGTCGTCGTCGAGGTGGTGCCGCCAGCGGGGGAGCGGGCGGGCCTCCTCGAGCGGCACGTCGAGCCGGTCGTTGCACTTGGCCTGCACCCGGTCGGTGTGCGGGAACCAGTAGAGGTCGACGTGGTGGTGGGCCGCGACCAGGTCGTCGAAGCCCTCCAGCGCCTCGTCCCAGCCGAGCGGCCGCTCGTGGGCCTCGAGCACGAGGAGCGGCTCGACCGCGAAGGTGAGCGTGGTGAGGATCCCGAGGGCGCCCAGGCCCAGCCGGGCCACTGCCAGGACCTCGGGGTGGTGCTCGGCGTCGGCGCGCAGCACCTCGCCGCTGCCGGTGACCATCTCGAGGCCCACCACCTGCGCGGCCAGCCCGGCCGCGACGCCGCCGGTGCCGTGGGTGCCGGTCGAGACCGCGCCCGCGAGGGTCTGCTCGGCGATGTCGCCCATGTTGTGCAGGCTCAGCCCCAGGCCCTCCAGGGTCGCGTTGAGCACGTGCAGGGGAGTGCCCGCCAGGGCGGTGACCGTCATCGCCTCACGGTCGACGCCCAGCACCCCGCTCATCGCGCCGGGCGCGAGCATCGTGTGCTCGGGCGCGGCGATGCCGGTGAAGCTGTGGCCGGTGCCGACCATCTTGAGCGTGCTGCCCTCCTCGCGGGCCCGCTGCACGAGGCCGACGACGTCGTCGACGTCGCGGGGCTCGGCCACCCGGACCGGGTGGGCGGTCTCGGTGCCCGACCAGTTGCGCCACATGGGTGGGACGCTAGCGCCTGGTGCGATGACACGATGGGCAGATGACGCTGTGGACCGTGATCGCCCTGCTCGTGCTCGTGCCGCTCGCCGCCTGGGCGGGCATCAGGATCCTGCGCGACCCGCACCGGAAGTGAGCGTCTGGGCCGCCAGCACGGCCAGCAGGCCGGCGCCGAGCGGGACCAGGTAGGCCGTCGAGGCGCCGGAGGCGTCGACCACCAGGCCCGACAGCGTCGCGCCGGGGGCGACCCCGGCGACCAGCCCGGTCTGCACCACCGACATGCCCTCGGTGAGCCGGCTGCGGGGCATCGTGGCCTCGGTCAGCGACATCGTCGCGATCATCGTGGGCGCGATCGCGGCCCCGCCGACGAGCAGCACCAGGCCCATCAGCGGCAGCGACCCGACGAACGGCAGCGGCGCCATCGCCGCCGCCATCGCGAGCGCGCCCCACTTCAGCCGGGTGGCCGGCCCGGCCCGCCAGATCATCGCGCCGGACACCACGCCGGCGACCAGGCTGCCCAGCGCCCACAGCGCCAGCAGCGGGCCCGCCCAGGCGCGGCTGCCCTGCTCGTCGGCGAACGCGATGGTGGTGACCTCGGCGGCGCCGAAGAGCACCCCGAGCATGGCCGAGACGGCCGCCAGCGGCACCAGCGTGCGCCACGGCAGCGGCGGGCGCGGGCCGGTGTGGCGGTCGTGCGGCTGGGGCGGGGGCTCGGTGCCGCGCTGGGAGGCGAAGAGCAGCCCGCCGAGGGTGCCGAAGACCATCGCCGAGCCGAGCCCGGCCACCGGGTGCACGGCCGTGGCGAGCACCGTGACCAGGATCGGGCCCAGGATGAAGCACGCCTCGTCGACGACGGCCTCGAGCGCGAAGGCGGTCTGCACGTCGGCCGGCGCGTCAGCACGTGCGACCAGCGCGCCCGCACGCACGAGCCGATCTGGGGCAGGCTGGCGCCGGCCAGCGCCGCAGCGGCGTACGTCGCCGCCACGGGCCAACCGGCCTGCACCGACCAGATCAGCGTGGTCAGCGCCAACCCGAAGACGACGCTGGCGGCGGCCAGCACGCGGGCCTGCCCGAGCCGGTCGACGAGCCGGCCCTGGGCGATGGCCAGCAGCGCGTTGGCCAGCATGTACGCCGCCGACACGGCCCCGGCCAGCCCGTAGGAGCCGGTGGAGGCCTCGACCAGCAGCACGATGCCCAGCCCGACCATGCTGATCGGCAGGCGCGCGAACATCCCGGTGAGGCTGAACCGCAGGGCACCGGGACGACCCAGCACGCGGGCGTACGACGTGAACATCCGAGCGGAGCGTAAGCCTGCTCCTCGGGGGAGGGTGAGGGGGGCCCTCCCTACGATGGCTGCATGGCGACTCCCGACGTGCGTCCCTACGACGCTCTCCTGCTCGTGTCCTTCGGTGGCCCGGAGGGGCCCGACGACGTGGTGCCGTTCCTCGAGAACGTGACCCGGGGCCGGGGCATCCCCCGTGAACGGCTGGAGCAGGTGGGCGAGCACTACCACCTCTTCGGTGGCCGCTCGCCGATCAACGACCAGTGCCGCGAGCTCAAGGCGGCCATCGAGGCCGACCTCGCCGAGCACGGCATCGACCTGCCCGTCTACTGGGGCAACCGCAACTGGGACCCCTACCTCTCCGAGACGCTGCAGCAGATGGCCGACGACGGCATCACCCGCGCGGCCTGCTTCGTCACCAGCGCCTACTCGTCGTGGTCGTCGTGCCGCCAGTACCGCGAGAACCTCTACGACGCCGTCGACGCGCTGCCCGGCGGGGTCGAGGGCTCGCCGGTGCACCTCGACAAGCTGCGCCACTACTTCAACCACCCGGGCTTCGTGGAGCCCAACGTCGACGCGACGCTGGCCGCCCTGGCCGACCTGCCCGACGAGGTGCGCGAGGGCGCGCGGCTGGTCTTCGTGACCCACTCGATCCCGACCGCGATGAACGAGAGCAGCGGCGACCCGGAGGCCACCTACGAGGGCGGCGGCGCCTACGTGGCCCAGCACCGCGACGTGGCCCGGGTCGTCACCGAGCGGGTGGCGGCCGAGACCGGCACGACCCACGAGCACGACCTGGTCTTCTGCTCGCGCAGCGGCGCGCCGCACACCCCGTGGCTCGAGCCCGACATCAACGACCACCTCGAGGCGCTGCGCGACCGGGGCGTGCCGGCCGTGGTGATGGTGCCCGTGGGCTTCGTCTCCGACCACATGGAGGTCATCTACGACCTCGACACCGAGGCCGTCGAGACGGCCGAGCGGATCGGCCTGCCCGTGCGCCGCGCCGCGACCGCGGGCATCGACCCGCGCTTCGTGGCCACCGTGCGCGACCTGCTGGTCGAGCGGGCCACCGTCGAGCGCGGCGAGGAGGTCGCGCGGGCCGCCGTCGGGGACACCGGCCCGATGTGGGACGCCTGTCCCGTGGGGTGCTGCGCCAACCCGCGCGCTGAGCGCCCGGCCCTCTGCGGCCGCGGGGCGTGAGCGCACCCGACGCCCGGGCGCTGCGCGACCTCGCGGTCGAGGTGGCGCGCGCGGCCGCCGCGCTGGTCCGCGAGCAGCGCCGGGGCGGGGTGGAGGTCGCCGACACCAAGACCAGCGCGGTCGACGTGGTCACCGAGACCGACCGCGCCAGCGAGGAGCTGATCCGGCGGCTGCTGCTGCAGGCCCGCCCCGACGACGCCGTGCTCGGCGAGGAGGGCGACGACGTGGCCGGCACCTCCGGGGTGCGCTGGATCGTCGACCCGATCGACGGCACCGTCAACTTCCTCTACGGCCTCCCTCAGTACGCCGTCTCCATCGCCGCGGAGGTCGAGGGGCCCGAGGGGCCCGAGGTCGTGGCCGGGGTGGTGCTCAACGTCGCCACCGGCGTCGAGCACACCGCCCACGTCGGGCCGCAGGGGCCGGTCGCGACCCGCGACGGGGGGCCGATCGGCGTACGTGGCGTGGCGCCGCTGGCGCAGATGCTGGTGGCGACGGGGTTCTCCTACGACAGCGAGGTGCGCGAGCGGCAGGCCCGCTCGCTGGTGCACCTGCTGCCGCGGGTGCGCGACGTGCGACGGATGGGCTCGTGCGCCCTCGACCTGTGCGCCGTGGCCGACGGGAGCACGGATGCCTACGTCGAGGAGGGCGTGCACCTGTGGGACCACGCCGCGGGCGCGCTGGTGGCGCGCGCCGCCGGCGCCCGCACCGAGCTGATGACCGGCGCCAGCGGGCGCGACCTGCTGCTCTGCGCCCCCGCCGGCTCCTTCGAGGAGTTCCGCGCGCTGGTCGTCGAGGCGGGTACGCCGCGTACCCCACATCAGGGGAATAACCGACACGTCATCTGCTGTTCTCGCCTGCGCAGACCGACCGGTGTATCCCTGTCGGCGCCCATGGTGCACAATCTGCGCCCGACGACACACACAGTCACACGAGACCACGAGGGGAGTGAGGCGACGATGGCCACCGACTACGACGCCCCACGCCGCAACGAGGCCGACGAGCTCGGCGAGGACTCGCTCGAGGAGCTCAAGGCACGACGGGCCGAGGCGCAGTCCTCCTCGGTCGACGTCGACGAGACCGACTTCAACGAGGCCCTCGAGCTGCCCGGGGCGGACCTGTCCAACGAGGAGCTCACCGTCCGCGTGCTGCCCAAGCAGGAGGACGAGTTCACCTGCTCCAGCTGCTTCCTGGTGCACCACCGCAGCCGGCTGGCCGGCACCAAGGGCGACCGGCTCGTCTGCCGCGACTGCGCCTGAGGTGACCCTGCCCCCGCGGGACGTCCCGCCGCCCCGCCCCGTCGAGCCGGCACCGACCACCGGACCGCTGGCGCGGGCCGCGCGGTCGGTCGCCGATGCGGTGGGGGGCCTGCTCGGGGACCGCCCGGACGGCGACGGGCCCGCCGGGCAGAGCGGCCGGGCCGGAGCCGTGCTGCGCGACGTCGTCCCGGCCGTCGGCGCAGCGTCCGGCGCGGACGCGGCACCGCGCCGGGGCGACGCCCAGCGACGGCCTCCCCGCGTCGATGCCCGCGGCGGCGGCGCCGGCTCGGGCTGGCACCCGGGCACCGTGCTCACCACCTGCGCCTCACGCCGGCGGCGCCGCGGCTGCCGATCCGGGACGGTGCCGCGTCTGCGGGCCGCCCACCCGGGGCTGACCGAGCCAGGCCGCGATCGCCGACGCGCTGGTCACCCGCTACTCCCGGGTCACCGCGGGGATCGGCGCGGCGGCCACCGGCCCGGGCTGACGCGCCGCGCAGCCAGTGGTTCGCCCCGCCGTCGATGATCGCGCTGCCGCTGGAGCGCTCGGTACGGACGCAGCAGCAGGACCGGCCTGGTCGCCGCCGTCGAGGTCGTCGTGATCGGCGAGCTGCCCGAGCTGCACGGCCGGCCGGCCCGAGGGCGCACCTCGCGCGGGCCCGCGGCGCGTGCCTACCTGACCAGCTGGACCCGTCAGCGCGCGGTGGAGTCCGGTCCCGGCGGCGGCGGGTTGATCGCCACGCTGGGCAGCGCCGGGGTCAACGCGCTGCGCCGGCGGGTGACCCGGCGGCTGGCCCGCAACGTGTCCTCGGCGGCGCCGCTCCTGCTCGGCGCCGGCCTGGCCGCACGCAGCAACCGGACGGCGACCGGTCGGCTGGCCGAGGCGCGTCCTCGGCCGACCTGCGCGCACCCCTCCGGCACTGCGCCTCGCCCCGTGTCGTCCCGCGCCGGAGGTCCCCCGCGGAGGTGCTCGTGGAGGTGCCGGTCACCCTCGCCGAGGGCGCCGTCCTCCCTGCGTACGCACTGCCCGGGGACGCCGGTGCCGACCTGGCCGTCACCGACGACGTCGAGCTGGCCCCGCACCAGCGGGCGCTGGTGCGGCACCGGGGTGGCGGTGGCGATCCCGGAGGGGTACGCCGGGTTCGTGCACCCCCGCTCCGGCCTGGCGCACCGCGTCGGCCTGGGCATGGTCAACGCGCCGGGCACCATCGACGCCGGCTACCGCGGCGAGATCAAGGTCAACCTGGTGAACACCGACCCGGTGACGACCATCCGGCTCCGCCGCGGCGACCGGGTGGCCCAGCTGGTGGTGCAGCCGGTGGTGCGGGCGCGCTTCGTGGAGGTGGGGGCGCTGCCTTCGTCGCTGCGAGGCGACGGGGGATACGGTTCGACTGGTGGGTTCACCTCGTCCGGAGGCCGCGACCCCGCCCGATCCGCCCCGACACCCGAGGAGCCCCGCCCGTGAAGTTCCGCCGCAAGTCCGACGCCACCGACCCCGCCGGGGGCGACGAGGCATCGAAGGAGATGCCGGAGGCTGCCCCGGAGGGGCCCTTCGACGCGGCTGACCTGCCCGAGGTGCCCGAGGGTCTGCAGCGCGTCGACCTCGGCTCGCTGCTCGTGGTGGCCCCCGAGGGCCTCGAGCTGCGGCTCCAGGTCGACGAGGCCACCGAGGAGATCCAGGCCGTGCTGCTCGCCGGCGCTGACGGTGCGATCGAGCTGCGCGCCTTCGCGGCCCCGCGCGGCGGCGACCTGTGGGGCGACGTACGACCGCAGATCGCGGCCGACATGGTCCAGCGCGGCGGCACCGCGACCGAGCAGGAGGGCCGCTACGGCACCGAGCTGCTCTGCGAGCTGACCCGCACGATGCCCGACGGACGCACCGGCAAGCAGCTCTCGCGGATCGTGGGCGTCAACGGCAACCGCTGGATGCTGCGCGCGACCCTGATCGGCGCGCCCGCCCGCGGCACCGACATCGACGAGCCGTGGCTCAGCGCGCTGACCCAGGTCGGCGTCGAGCGCGGCCAGGGCGCGATGCCGGTCGGGAGGCGCTCGACCTGGTCATGCCCGAGGGTGCGCGCCGCGTCGGCCCGGCGGTGCCCCCGGGCACCAAGGACCCGCGCGGTCGCACGCCCGAGGACCCGCACTTCGGCCACGACCACGACTGACGAACGATGCCCGAGAAGAGCCGCCTGCGCCGCAGCATCAGCCGCTGGGCCAACAGCTCCGACCAGGAGGCGCGCGACCTGCGCCGCACCTACACCGAGCCGGGCAACGACTGCATCGCTGACGCGGCCGACCGCTCGCTGGTGCGCCTGCGCGGCACGCTGCGCACCGTCACCCTGCGCCCGCGCGGCGGCGTGCCGGCCCTGGAGGCCGAGCTCTTCGACGGGTCCGGGTCGATCACGGTCGTGTGGCTGGGCCGGCGCCGGATCGCCGGCATTCAACCCCGGGACGGTCGACGGCGGTCGAGGGCCGCATCGGCACCCAGGACGGCGTCCGCGTCATCTACAACCCCCGCTACGAGCTGATCCCGTGAGCACCGCCGACGTCGAGACCGTCGAGTCGGTCGTGCGCAGCCAGCTCGCCAGGGCCGCTCGGCCGGGCGCCGCGGGCATGGTCGAGGCGGCCGTCCCGACGCTGCTGTTCACCGTGGTCTGGCTCAGCACCGAGCAGCTGCAGGTGGCCCTCGTCGTCAGCGTCGCCGCCGCGGTGCTCGCCTCGGGGTGCGCCTGGTGCAGCGCTCGACGGGTGCAGTTCGCCGTCAACGCGCTCTTCGGCATCGGCATCGGCTGGTTCTTCGTCACCCTGGCCGCGCGCCGGGGCGGCAGCGAGGACGAGCAGGCCCTGGCCTACTTCCTGCCCGGCATCCTCTACAACGGCGGGTACGCCGTGCTCCTGTCGCTGACCGTGCTGGTCGGCTGGCCGCTGGTCGGCTTCATGGTCGGCAGCGTCACCGGCGACGCGACCGCCTGGCACTCCGACAAGCAGGTGGTGCGCCTGACCGGCACCCTGACCTGGCTGCTCGCGGCGCCCTGCGTGCTGCGCGTGGTCGTGCAGGGCCCGATCTGGTTGGGCGGGTGGTCGGAGGCGATCGCCGCCGAGACAGCGATCGCGGTCCTCGGCGTGCTCAAGATCGTGCTCGGGTGGCCGCTGCAGCTCGCGGCGCTGGCCGCGATGATGTGGGTGCTGGGACGCAACCACACGCCGTCGAGAGCGTCCCGCGCGCCTAGCCCCCGTGGGTCGGAGGGCGCGAGCAGCCGCTCGAGCTCGTCCTCCTTCTCGGCCGGCACCACGAAGAGCAGCTCGTCGCCCGACTCCACCGGCTGCTCGGGCCGTCGGCACGTAGACCTGGCCGTCGCGCAGGATGGTGACCAGCGCGCAGTTCTCGGCAGCGGGATCAGCCCGCTGGGCTTGCCGACGTACGGCGAGTCGGCGAAGCGTCATCTCGACCAGGTTGGCCTTGCCCTGGCGGAAGGTGAAGAGCCGCACCAGGTCGCCGACGCTGACGGCCTCCTCGACCAGCGCCGACATGATCCGCGGCGTCAGACGTTGACGTCGACGCCCCAGGCCTCGCTGAAGAGCCACTCGTTGTTGGGGTGGTTGACCCGGCCCACCGTGCGCGGCACCCCGAACTCGGTCTTGGCCAGCAGCGAGGCGACGAGGTTGGCCTTGTCGTCGCCGGTGGCAGAGATCAGCACGTCGCAGCGCTCGAGGCGCGCCTCGTCAGCGAGGACATCTCGCAGCAGTCGGCGAGCAGCCACTCGGCGTCGGGGACGCGCTCGGGCTTGATGGAGGCCGCGTTCTTGTCGATGAGCAGGACCTCGTGGCCGTTGGTGATCAGCTCGCGGGCGATGGAGCGGCCCACGGCGCCGGCTCCGGCGATGGCGACGCGCATCAGTTCTCCTCCGCCGGCCGTTCTCGAGCCGCTCGTAGGTGTGGGCCGGCGTTCTCCTCGCGGATCACCAGGTGCAGCATGTCGCCCTCCTGGAGCACGGTCTCGCGGACCGGCAGCATGCCCTCGCCGAGGCGGTCGATCCAGGCGATGCGGCTGCGGCTCTGGACCTGCAGGTCGATGGTGCGGCTGCCGATCCAGACCTCGGGCACGGTGATGTGGTCGACGCGGATGGTGCCGCTGGGGTCGCGGAAGCTCGGGCTCGGCGCCTGCCGGCAGGATCCGGCGCAGCACCTGGTCGGCGGTCCACTTCACCGTGGCGACCGTGGTGATGCCCAGGCGCTGGTAGACCTCGGCGCGGCCGGGGTCGTAGATGCGGGCGACGACCTGCTGGATGCGCCGAAGGTCTGGCGCGCGACCCGCGCGGCGATGATGTTGGAGTTGTCGCCGCTGGAGACGGCCGCGAAGGCGTCGGCGCGTCGGATGCCGGCCTTCTCCAGGACCTCCTGGTCGAAGCCGATGCCGGCGATCTTGTCGCCGTTGAAGGCGGGCCCGAGGCGTCGGAACGCATCGGGCTCGCTGTCGATGATCGACACCGTGTGGTTCCGGTCCTCGAGGCTGTCGGCCAGGGTCGAACCCACCCGGCCACAGCCCATGATCACAACGTGCACGAGGCCACGGTAGCGGCAAGGTCGGATCGGGGGCGCCGGTGCCGTAGCCTTCCCGCTCGTGAGTGTCGGAGACGTCTCCAAGCGGATCCTGCTGGGACGCAAGCTGCGCAGCTCCCAGCTGGGTGAGACGCTGCTCCCCAAGCGCATCGCGCTGCCGGTCTTCGCCTCCGACGCGCTCTCGTCGGTGGCCTACGCCCCCGACGAGGTCTTCATCATGCTCTCGCTGGCGGGCGCGTCGGCCTACGTGTGGTCGTGGAAGGTCGCCCTGGCGGTCGCGGTGGTGATGGCCGCGGTGATCGCGTCCTACCGCCAGACCGTGCACGCCTACCCCTCCGGCGGCGGGGACTACGAGGTGGCCAAGGTCAACCTCGGGGTCACCGCCGGCACCACCGTCGCCAGCGCCCTGCTGGTCGACTACGTGCTCACGGTGGCGGTCTCCATCTCCGCCGGCGCCCAGTACGCCGCCTCCGCGGTGCCGGCGCTGAGCGGTCACGAGGCGACCTTCGGCTGCGTCCTGGTGCTGCTGCTGATGGCGATGAACCTGCGCGGCATCCGGGAGTCGGGGGCGTTCTTCGCGGTGCCGACGTACGCCTTCATGGTGGCGATGGCGGTGATGGTCGGCTGGGGCCTGTGGCAGTGGTGGAACGACGACCTGCTGGCGGCGAGAGCGCCGACATCACGATCACGCCGGCGAGCGGCTTCGAGGAGCCGCTGACGACGATCGGGCTGATGCTCCTGCTGGCCCGGGCGTTCTCCTCGGGTGCGGCGGCCCTGACCGGCGTCGAGGCGATCTCCACGCAGCGGGGTGCCCGCCTTCCGACGGCCCAAGAGCCGCAACGCGGCCACGACGTTGGCCCTGCTCGGCGCCATCGCGATCGCCATGATGGTCAGCGTCATCGTGCTGGCCCGCGAGATCGGGGTGCGCCTGGTCGACCCCGACGAGTTCGACCGGCTCTCGCGCGGCGGTCAGCCGCTGCCCGCCGACTACGACCAGCACACGGTGATCTCGCAGATCGCCGAGTCGGTCTTCACCGGGTTCCCGCCGGGCTTCTACTTCACCGTCACGGTCACCGGGATCATCCTGGTGCTGGCCGCCAACACCGCCTTCAACGGCTTCCCGGTGCTCGGCTCGATCCTGGCGCAGGACGGCCTCGCTCCGCGGGCGCTCGGCTCGCGGGGCGACCGGTTGGCCTACTCCAACGGCATCGTCTTCCTCGCCGGCATGGCGATCGCGCTGATCTGGCTCTTCGACGCCGAGCCCACGCGCCTGATCCAGCTCTACATCGTCGGCGTCTTCGTCTCCTTCAACCTCTCCCAGCTGGGCATGATCCGGCACTGGACCCGTGAGCTGCAGAGCGAGCCCGACGCGGGGGTGCGGGGCCGGATCGCAGCGCTCGCGCCTGATCAACGCCATCGGGCTGGCGTTCACCGCGGTCGTGCTCGTCATCGTGCTGGTCACCAAGTTCCTGGCCGGTGCCTGGATCACCATCCTGGCGATGGGCATCTTCTTCATGCTGATGCGCGGCATCCACCAGCACTACGAGCGGGTGGCCGCCGAGCTGGCCGCCGACGAGGACGACCGGGTGCTGCCGACCCGGGTGCACGCCATCGTCCTGGTCTCCAAGCTGCACAAGCCGACGCTGCGCGCCCTGGCCTTCGCCCAGGCCACCCGGCCCAACACCCTCGAGGGCGTCTACGTGGCCACCGACTCCGTCTCCACCGCCCGGTTGATGGAGGAGTGGGACGAGCGGCGCATGGACGTGCCGCTCAAGGTGCTGCACTCGCCCTACCGCGAGCTGGTGCGCCCGGTCGTCGAGTACGCCACCGAGATCCGGCGCGCCAACCCGCGCGGGGTGGTCGCGGTCTACATCCCCGAGTACGTCGTGGGGCGCTGGTGGGAGCAGCTGCTGCACAACCAGACCGCCCTGCGGCTCAAGGGCCGCCTGCTCTTCACGCCCGGCGTCATGGTCACCTCGGTGCCCTACCAGCTGCAGTCCTCGCAGATCGCGCGCGAGCGCGAGGCGCGGGACGAGTTCCGGGTGCGCCCCGGCGACCTGCGCAGCGGCCGGGTCGATCCTCGCGGCAAGCGGGGGCGGCGCCGATGAGCCGGCACCCACGGGCCCGGCGCCAGCGTGGACGTTCCCGGGTCGGGGAGCGCTTCGAGGTCGAGGTCGGGCCGGTCGCGCACGGCGGCCACTGCGTGGCCCGCGTGCCCACCAGCACCGCCCCCGACGCCCCGCTGCGCGTGGTGTTCGTGCGCCATGCGGTGCCGGGGGAGCGGGTGGTCCTGCAGATCACCGAGGGCACCGACGGTGACACGTTCTGGCGCGCCGACGCGGTCGAGGTGCTCGAGGCCTCGCCGGAGCGGGTCGCCCCGCCCTGCCCGTTCGCCGGCCCCGGGCTGTGCGGCGGTTGCGACTTCCAGCACGTCTCGCTGCCCCACCAGCGCGCGCTCAAGACCGCGGTCGTGCGCGAGCAGCTCGCGCGGCTGGCCAAGATCGAGTCCGACGTCGAGGTCGAGGCCGTCGCGGGCGACCTGCCCGAGCAGCTCGCCGGGCTGCGCTGGCGCACCCGGGTCTCGTACGTCGACCTGGGCGACGGCCGGCGCGGGATGCGCAAGCACCGCTCACGCGCGACCGTCGAGGTCGACGACTGCCGCATCGCCCACCCCGACGCCCGCGAGCCCGCCCCGGGGTCGGTCGAGGAGCAGGTCGAGGTCGGCGCGGGGAGGCCACCGCTTCGCCGTGGCTGCCGACGGCTTCTGGCAGGTGCACCCCGGGCGCGCCCGCGACGCTCGTCTCCACCGTCCTGGAGATGCTCGAGCCGGCCGCGGGGGAGCGGGTCCTCGACCTCTACTCCGGCGTCGGCCTCTTCGCCCGCTTCCTCGCCGACGCGGTCGGGCCCGAGGGACAGGTCGTGGCGGTCGAGGGCGACCGCACCGCGAGCCTGCACGCCCGCACCAACCTCGCCGGCGCGCCCGCCCGCGTCGAGACCGCGTGCGGCGACGTGGCCGAGGTGCTCGCGTCGGCGTACGACGAGCCGTTCGACCTCGTGGTCCTCGACCCGCCGCGCGAGGGCGCCAAGCGGGCGGTGGTCGACGCCGTGGTCGCCCGGTCGCCGCGCCGGATCGCCTACGTGGCCTGCGACCCGGCGGCCCTGGCCCGCGACCTCGGCCTGCTGGCCGAGCGGGGCTACGAGCTCACGGCGCTGCGTGCCTTCGACCTGTTCCCGATGACCCACCACGTCGAGTGCGTGGCGCTGCTGGAGACGTCCGGTCCGGACCTGAGGTGACGCTACCCGCGGTGGAGCCGCCCGCACACCGGGCCCTCAGCGCCTGACACGAGCCTCGTGGACGAGTGCTGGTCACGTGCACGTCCACAGGCATGACGTCGATGGCAGGCAGGGGATGCCTCGTCGATCCCCTACCCTCGACCTGTGCTCCACGGAACTCGTCACAGCGATCGTGGCATCGAACCCCTGCGCCGACCCGACGGTGTGTCGCCGCGGGCCTGGCGCGCCGATCCGGTGCTCGCTGCTCTGCCCGACCAGTTCGTTCTCCTGCGATCGCGGGGGCGGCCGTTCCTCCTCGCAGCAGCGGCGGCGTCAACCGCCCTGGTGGCGATCATCGTGCTGAGGTACGACGCGCTCCAGGCATGGCTCTACGACGGGCAGGGCGGCGTCATCCAGGAGCCAGGTGAGCTTCCGTTCCTGGTGGACGCCGAGACGGGTCCGCGCGTCGTCGTCGGAGCAGCCCTGCTGATCTTGATCTGCTCCACCATCGCACTGGTCTATCACTGGCAGGGCAGCACGGCGCGCTGGCAGAGCCTCGAGACCGGACGCCGGTTGCACACCAGACGTCGCCTCGTCACCGGCGGGATCGAGGACGCCGCCGCGTTGCACACGTTCTTCCGAGCCGGCGACCTCTCCTCGCTGCCGTCCTTCACCGCTTCCCGTCGCGGGGCGATCCGAGTGACGACGCACACCGACTCCAGCGGCAAGCAGGTCTTCCTCACCATCGCACTGGGCAGGAACGATCGCCTGGTGGCAGCACCACTCATCACGCTCAGCGGGCCGGAAGCAACACGATTCGGCCTGATGGATGCCCCGCGGTGACGCCATGCCAGGTGGAGGGAGACGTCCAGTCCTCGAGCCAGTCGTCCCCGAAGGGGGCGGAGTCTCTCCACAAGAGCGATCCGGTCGGTCTGCACGACGATCACCGCCGGTCCGTGATCTCGCTCGGTGCGGGCCACGACCCAGCCGCCTGCTCTCGTCGTCCTGCTCGACCTGTACCCACAAGGGAGGCGGGGGCACTCACAGCGACCGACGTACGAGTCTCGGTCCTCAGGATCGCCGCCGTCACCACGATGGTCAGTGCACAACCGAAGGTCGTTGCGACCCACGTGACGGACTGGTCGTTGACGTCGATGAACCCGAGTGCCCCGAGCGCGAGCACCAGGACGTTGTTCACCACGTGGGAGGGCGATCGGCGCCTCCAGCCCTCCAGTACGCCACGCCAGGACGCCGGCGCACAGCGCGAAGACCCCGACGTCGACGAGGCCGGCCGAGCTTGTAGTCGTGGCCGATCACGAACAGGGGGATCGGCAGGACGATCGCCCACAGCGGGTGGCGCAGCCAGGCACCGATCATCTGACCCAGCAGGCCCCGTAATCGCGAGCTCCTCGGCCGCCGCCTGCAGCGGAGTCAGCAGCAGCACCAGGCCGAGGACCAGCCAGCCGCCGGCCTCGAAGCCAGATCCGGCGTCGGGTTCGACCAGCAGGCTGACGGCTAGGAACACGACGTAGAACGGCGTGGCGACCAGCACTGCGCGCCACAGCCGCTCCCACCGGAAGCGGCCGGTCACGGAGAGGACCGAGCCTGCCGGCCGGACGCCAGCGAGGCGTACGCCGATGAGGACCGCGGGGATCATGACGATCAGGGTGAGGTTCAGCAGCACGAAGGTCGTTGGGTCGGTCATGTCGACGGCGTCGGACTCGAAGGCGGCGTCGACGATCCGACTCGAACCCCGGAACGAACGTGAGGAACGCAGCCGCGACCACCAGCACGCCGAGCAGGACCACGAAGACCAGCGACGCCACGCTCAGCTCGGCGAGCGGCCGCCACCACCGGTGCCGGGGCGACTGGTGGTGACGTGCCGGAAGTAGGGCGGGGGCGGGTCGTCGAGGGCCTGGGCCGGTCGCTGTGTGTTCATGACCCGACCCTGGGAGCCCGCGAGCCAGCGCGGTATCCGTCATCGGTATGACCCTGGCGGGGCCGACTCGCGCACTGTCGTACTTTCGGCTCACACCCGGCTCCCAGGCATCTACCTAGGATGGCTCCTGTGAGAGGGGCCAGGACCACACTGATCGTGGCAGCCTGCGCCGTGATCGGCGTCGTGGTCCAGCTGGTCGAGGGCGCCATCGTCCTGGAGCTCGACGACGCGGGGACCTCGGCGCTGCCGCCCAGCGAGGAGCTGGCAGTGGGCGGCGTACCTCGGAGTGCACGTGCTGCTCGGCTTGGTGGCCTTGGTCCTGCTGCCGATCGCGTTGCGCCACGAGCCTGCCGATCGAGAAGCGTACGACGCGCCTGGCCCCCCGGAGGCCCTGTTCGCCCTGGTGTCATCGCCGCCGGGGTCTGAACCGTCTCGCGCTCGGCGTCGCGGCCGGCCTCGTGGCCATGGTCTCGATCTTCTCCCGCGGCTCGTGGAGGTGGAGCCTCGCCGCCGCCCTTGCCGTCACGACGGGCTGGGTCGCTGACCTGTTCCTGCGCCCGGCCCTCGGGTGGCATGGTGGCAGGCGCTGCTCGTGCTGCTGGGACTGCTGATGATCGCGGCGGTGATGGGACGCGCGCGTCTTGGGCGCCGCCGCGAGCAGTGGCAGCTGCAGGCCGCGGCCTCGATGAGTCGTGAGGAGATGCGCACGCGCGAGCTGCAGGCGATCGAGCAGGAGCGTCGGCGGATCGCCCGCGACATGCACGACAGCCTGTCCCACCGGTTGAGCCTGGTCGCCGTGCACGCTGGGGTGCTGGAGGTCCGCGACGACCTGGCTCCCGACGACGTGCGCAAGCAGGCGAGCATCCTTCGTGAGCAGGCCGAGCTCGGTGTCGCCGACCTTCGAGCGGTGCTCACGGCGCTGCGTGAGGAGCCCGACGCGATCGACCCCCGCACCAGCATCGACGAGCTGGTGGCCAGCGCCCAGGCTGCCGGTGCCGAGGTGCGCTACGCCCGTCACCCCCAGGTCACCTCTGACCTCCTCGAGCGTTGCCCTCGGCCGCGGTGCACACGCTGCGTCGAACCGTCCAGGAGGGCCTGACCAATGCGCGCAAGCATGCGCCCGGCGAACCGGTGGACATCGAGCTCGGACGCGACGGCGAGCGGGTCGAGCTCACCATGACCAACCTGCTGGGTGCTGGGCGCGACGTGGACCGGTCCCGCGGAGGGGTCGGTCTGATCGGGCTGGAGGAGCGTGCCCGACTCGCCGGCGGGCGGGTCAGCAGCGCCGTCCACGAGAACACGTTCGTGCTGAAGCTGGAGCTCCCGTCGCGATGACCGGCCCCGAGCGCAGCCAGATCGCTGTCCTGCTCGTCGACGACGAAGCGCTGATGCGCTCGGGTCTGCGGCTGTCGCTGGAGGGCGCCGCGGACATGTCCGTGGTGGCCGAGGCCGAGAACGGCCAGGAGGCCGTCGCGGCGGTGGCGGCGCTGCGCCCCGACGTCGTGCTGATGGACGTCCGCATGCCGGTGATGGGCGGGATCGAGGCGCTCGTGCACATGCGTGCGGCCGACCCGGATGGCCCGCCCGTGGTGATGCTGACGGCCTTCGACACCGACTCGGCGGTCCTGGAGTCGTTGCGTGGCGGCGCGGCCGGCTTCCTGCTCAAGTCCTGCTCGCCCGCCACGCTCCAGAGCGCGGTGCGCGCTGCAGCGCACGACCAGCCGGTCATCAGCCCGCAGAGCCTGGACCGGTTGCTGCGGCTCGCCGCCCCGGCCGGGAGCCCTCGGGTGACGAGCCGTCCGGGACACCCCGGGCTGGCCGCGCTCAGCAGCCGAGAACGAGAGATCGCGGACCTCATCGCGCAGGGGCTGGGCAACCAGGAGATCGCCGCACTGCTGTTCGTCACACTCGCGACGGTGAAGACCCACGTGGCGCGCCTGATGTCGAAGCTGGGAGTGGACAACCGTGTGCAGGTGGCCATCGCTGTGCTCGAGGATCGGCGGGTGACTGATCTGCCCGTCGTCCCGGATCGTCTGCCGTGCGACGTTGCTGGCAATAGCCCCTCGACGTCATGTATCTTGACGTCAAGAGATGTGGTCGCCGAGTAAGGGGAGCCTTCCTTTCCCCACGCCCCGGACCGGCGGCAAGATGAGGCGCAAAGCAGCGCCCGTCATCGCAGACGCGACAGAGGAGATGTTGGTCAGTGGCAAGCAAGGACAGCTTCGGTGCCAAGGGCACCCTGGACGTGGACGGCACGTCCTACGAGATCTTCCGCCTCGACGCGGTCAGCGGTGACGGGCTCGACGTCGCCAGCCTCCCGTTCAGCCTCAAGGTGCTGCTCGAGAACCTCCTGCGCACCGAGGACGGCTCGGACATCACCGCCGACGACGTCAAGGCGATCGCCGGCTGGGACGCCGACGCCGACCCGTCGCAGGAGATCCAGTTCACGCCGGCGCGCGTGATCATGCAGGACTTCACCGGCGTGCCCTGCGTGGTCGACCTGGCCACCATGCGCGAGGCGATGGCCGACCTCGGGGGAGACCCCACCAAGATCAACCCGCTCGCGCCCGCCGAGATGGTCATCGACCACTCCGTGATCGCCGACGTCTTCGGCACCCCGGAGGCCTTCGAGCGCAACGTCGAGATCGAGTACGAGCGCAACCGCGAGCGCTACCAGTTCCTGCGCTGGGGCCAGGGTGCCTTCGACGACTTCAAGGTCGTCCCGCCGGGCACCGGCATCGTGCACCAGGTCAACATCGAGCACCTGGCGCGCACCATCTTCACGCGCGAGGTGGACGGGGTCCTGCAGGCCTACCCCGACACCTGCGTCGGCACCGACTCCCACACCACGATGGTCAACGGCATCGGCGTGGTCGGCTGGGGCGTCGGCGGCATCGAGGCCGAGGCCGCGATGCTCGGCCAGCCGGTCTCCATGCTCATCCCGCGCGTGGTCGGCTTCAAGCTCAACGGCGACCTGCCCGAGGGCGCGACCGCCACCGACCTGGTGCTCACGATCACCGAGATGCTGCGCGAGCACGGCGTGGTCGGGAAGTTCGTCGAGTTCTACGGCCCCGGCGTCTCCGTCCTGCCGCTGGCCAACCGCGCCACGATCGGCAACATGAGCCCCGAGTTCGGCTCGACCATCGCGGTCTTCCCGATCGACGAGGAGACCACGAAGTACCTCGAGCTCACCGGCCGCACGCCCGAGCAGATCGCGCTGGTCGAGAGCCTACGCCAAGGAGCAGGGCCTCTGGCACGACCCCGATGCCGAGCCCCGCTTCTCGGAGAAGCTCGAGCTCGACCTCGCCACCGTCGTCCCGTCGCTGGCCGGGCCCAAGCGCCCCCAGGACCGGGTCTCGCTGTCCGAGGCCAAGGAGTCCTTCCGTAACGCTCTGGCCGACTACGCCGAGGACACCGACGCGCAGGAGACCCAGGGCTACGACGAGAACGTCGAGGAGTCCTTCCCGGCCTCCGACACCCCGCACAACGGCCACGGCGAGGCTCCGCCGCACGGCCACGTCGCCGCGGGCAGCGGTTCCGGCGGCCGTCCCAGGAACCCGGCCCAGGTGACCCTGGCCGATGGCACGTCCTTCGAGCTCGACCACGGCGCCGTCACGATCGCCGCGATCACCTCGTGCACCAACACCTCCAACCCCTCGGTCATGATCGGCGCGGCACTGCTGGCCAAGAAGGCCGTCGAGAAGGGCCTGGAGCGCAAGCCCTGGGTCAAGACCACCCTGGCGCCCGGCTCCAAGGTCGTCTCGGACTACTACGAGAAGTCCGGCCTGACGCCGTACCTCGACAAGCTCGGCTTCAACCTCGTCGGCTACGGCTGCACGACCTGCATCGGCAACTCGGGCCCGCTCATCCCCGAGGTCAGCCAGGCCGTCAACGACAACGACCTCGCGGTCGTCTCGGTGCTCTCGGGCAACCGCAACTTCGAGGGCCGGATCAACCCGGACGTGAAGATGAACTACCTGGCCTCGCCGCCGCTGGTGGTCGCCTACGCGCTGGCCGGCTCGATGGACGTCGACCTGTTCAACGACCCGCTGGGTCAGGACACCGAGGGCAACGACGTCTACATGAAGGACATCTGGCCCACCTCGGCGGAGATCGAGGAGGTCGTCGCCAGCGCGATCACCTCCGACATGTTCGACGACGGCTACGCCGACGTCTTCGCCGGTGACGAGCAGTGGCGCTCGCTGCCCACCCCGGAGGGCAAGACCTTCGAGTGGGACGCGGACTCCACCTACGTGCGCAAGCCTCCCTACTTCGACGGGATGCCCCAGGAGCCGGAGCCGGTCACCGACATCGACGGCGCCCGGGTGCTGCTCAAGCTCGGCGACTCGGTCACCACCGACCACATCTCGCCGGCCGGCGCCATCAAGAAGGACAGCCCGGCGGGTCACTACCTCGCCGAGCACGGCGTGCAGCAGCGCGACTTCAACTCCTACGGCTCGCGCCGCGGCAACCACGAGGTGATGATCCGCGGCACGTTCGCGAACATCCGGCTGCGCAACCAGATGGCCCCGGGCACCGAGGGTGGCTTCACCCGCTACCTGGACGGCGACGCCAGTGGTGAGGACAGCGTCACGTCGGTGTTCGAGGCCTCGGAGAAGTACATCGCCGCCGGCGTCCCGCTCGTCGTCCTGGCGGGCAAGGAGTACGGCTCCGGCTCGTCGCGCGACTGGGCCGCCAAGGGCACCGCGCTGCTGGGCGTCAAGGCCGTCATCGCCGAGTCCTACGAGCGCATCCACCGCTCCAACCTCATCGGGATGGGCGTCCTGCCCCTGCAGTACCCCGAGGGCGAGTCGGCGGAGTCGCTGGGCCTGACCGGCGAGGAGACCTTCTCGGTCTCCGGCGTCACCGAGCTCAACGACGGCACCACGCCGCGCACGGTCAAGGTCACCGCCGACGGCGTCGAGTTCGACGCCGTGGTCCGCATCGACACCCCGGGCGAGGCGAACTACTACCGCAACGGCGGCATCATGCAGTTCGTGCTGCGCAACCTGCTGCGCGGCTGATCCTGCTCGGACTGAGCGCTGCTGCGCTGATCACGGTGGCCCTGGCCCTTCTGGCCGGGGCCACCGTGCAGTCGTTGGTGGGCCTGGGGCTCGGGCTGGTCAGCGCCCCGGTCATCACCCTGGTCGAGCCGCGGCTGATGCCCGAGCTGATGCTCTGGCTGGCCCTCGCGCTGCCCTTCGTGACGCTGGCCCACGAGCGCGAGGACATCGACTGGCACGGCCTGGGCTGGTCGCTGCCCTCGCGGGTGGTCGGCACCGGCGTCGGGGTCGTGGCCGTCACGGCGCTCGAGCCCCGCCTGCTGGGCGTCGCCGTGGGCGTGATGGTGCTGCTGGCGGTGGCCATGACCTGGCGCACCGTCGTGCTGCCGCTCAACCGCACCTCGCTCGTGGTGGCCGGGGCGATCTCGGGGGTGAGCGGCACCGCCACCTCGATCGGCGGCCCGCCGCTGGCGCTGCTCTACCAGCACCGGCCGCCGCGCACGATCCGGACGACCCTCGCGGTCTACTTCATGGTCGGCGCCGCCCTCTCCCTCGCGGGACTGGGCCTGGCCGGCCACCTCGAGCGCGACACGTTCCTGCTCGCGCTGGCGCTGTCCCCGGTGCTCGCCCTCGGGGCCCTCCTCGGCCGCGTCCTGCGCCCCCGCCTGCCCGCCTCCCGGGTCCGGCCCGTGGTGCTGCTCGTCTGCGCCTCCTCCGCCCTGGTCCTCCTCGTGCGCAGCCTCACCCCCTGAGCAGCCCACCCGGCCCAAATGTCGCGCCGACCCGGCGCGAATGTCGCGCCGACCCGGCCTGAAAAAACCAGCCGAGTCGCGCCAACCCTGCGGGCTGCTCGCGGCGTAGGAGAGGGTGAGACCCCCTGGAGGAGAACCGTGAGCGAGAGCACCGACCTGCAGCGCCGCCTGGACGCGCTGGCCGAGCGCGCCGTGCGCGAGGCCGGACCGGCGCGCCCCGACGAAGCCTGGAGCCGCGGCCGTGCCTGGCAGCGCCGCCGCCGGCACGTCACCTCGGCCGTCGTCGGCGTGGCCATCCTGGTCGTGCTGGTGGTCGGCGCGGGTGGCTGGCGGCTGACCGCCCCGGGTCCGTCGCCGGCCCCGGCCCCCGCGGCCCCGTCCTCGGAAGGCCCCCGGCTGCCGGACCGCTTCCACGAGTTCAACGGCTGGCGCCCGCGTCCTGCGGACGACCCGCCCGGCGTGCTGTCGGCGGTGGTCGGCGGCTCCCGCGAGGGCTGGTGGGGCTCCGGCGGGATGGGTGTCGTGGGGATCGCCTCGGCCACGGGGGAGTACCGCTACCTCGCGCTCCCGGGCCGGGTGGAGGAGCTGGACGTCTTCGAGAACGACGTCGCCCTCTCGGCCGACGGTCGGTGGATCGCCTACTGGCTCGGCGGCGAGCCCATCGTCAGCGCGGACGAGACGACCGACGACGAGGTCGTCGGGGTGGCCATGCAGGACCTGACGACCGGCGAGGTCGTGCGCCACGTGGTCCCGACCGAGCACGGCCTGGTGCCGGAGGAGCTCGTCTGGGCCGGGACCACGCTGTGGTTCTCGCACTTCCAGCGGACCGGGCCGGGCGAGACGAGCGGGAGCGACGGGCTCACCGCCTCCTGGGAGGCCGGGCTCGAGGAGCCGCGCACCTGGCAGGGCAGGGCGATCCCCACCCTGGTCGACGCCACGAGCGCCGGTGACCTGCTGGTGTCGGTCATGGGCCGCAAGGTGCAGCTGCTGCGGCCCGGGGGCCGGCAGGTCCTCGAGCTCGACACGCTCACCCAGGGCCCCGGCGCGCTGAGCCCCTCGGGGACACGACTGGCGGTGACGCTGGACCCTGATGGCCCCCGGACCTCGGACACCCAGCCCCTCACCGTCGCCGTCGGGGACGTGGAGGGAGGCGGGGTGGTGCGGCTGCGGATCGTGGGTGGCGACCATGCCTACCGCGTCGTCGGATGGCGCGACGAGGACCACGTGGTCGTCGAGTCGCACCCGGCCTCCCCGGCGGGGCCGGGGTACGCGACCCTCGACGTCACCACCAGCCAGGTGGAGCCGCTGGTGACCCCCAAGCCCCAGAACCTGGCGCCCGGCACGCTGGTCGCGCAGCAGGCCTGGGCCGGCGACCTCTTCGACGCCCCCGCCCCGCCGACGGCCCGCGACCCGCGCCTGGGCTGGACCCTGCTCGTCGGCGTCCCGCTCGCCCTGCTGGCCGGACTCCTCCTGTGGAGGCGCCGTGCCCAGCCCTGAGCGCGCTCCCGACACCTTCACGGCGTACGTCGTCGCGCGGCGGCCGGCGCTGCTGCGCACGGCGTACCTGCTCACCGGTGACCTGCACGACGCCGAGGACCTCGTGCAGGTGGCGCTGGCCAAGGTGGTGCCCCGCTGGGCGAGGATCGACGGCGACCCGGAGCCCTACGTGCGCCGGGTCCTGGTGCACGAGAACATCAGCCGGTGGCGGCGCCGCAGGTGGCGCGAGCACAGCGTGGAGGTGCTGCCCGAGGTCACGACCGACCCGAACCGGATCGGCCACGAGGACGTGTGGGTGCTGCGCGACGCCCTGGCCACGCTGACCCCGAAGCAACGCGCCGTCGTGGTCCTGCGCTACCTCGACGACCTCAGCGAGCAGCAGACGGCCGACGCGCTGGGCGTCTCGAAGGGCACCGTGAAGTCCCAGACCCACGCCGCGCTGGCGCGGCTGCGCGAGCGGCTGCCCGACCTGCACCCGGAGGGGTCCGAGGTCGTGAGGCGCTGACGGCTACCGTTCGGGTCATGATCGTGGCCTTCAGCATCTCGCCCACCTCCGCCGACGAGTCCGGGAGCGTCTCGGAGGCCGTGGCCGCCGCCGTCCGGGTGGTCAAGGAGTCCGGGCTGCCCTACGAGCTCAACTCGATGTTCACCAACGTCGAGGGCGAGTGGGACGAGGTGATGGCGGTCGTCAAGCGCGCCGTCGACGTGGTCGCCGAGGTCTCTCCCCGGGTCGGGCTGGTGCTCAAGGCCGACATCCGTCCCGGCTGGGACGGCCAGCTCACCGCGAAGGTCGAGCGGGTCGAGCGGCTGCTCGACTCGTGAGCGAGGAGCGACGCGACCGCGCGCCGCTGGTCGCGCTGGTCGTGACGCTGGTGGTCTCGACGCTGCTGGTCGGCGCGGCCGTGCTGGTGCCCCTCCTGGTCGACGAGCCGGTCGACCGCACCCTCGACGACGTCCGGGTCTACGAGGACCTGGTCATCAAGCACGTCGAGGGCGACGTCGACTACGAGCAGGACCCGCCGGTGGGCGGTCCGCATGCCGACCGGTGGCTCGACTGCGGGGCCTACGACACCCAGGTGCGCCCCGAGAACGTGGTCCACGACCTCGAGCACGGGACCGTCCTGATCTCCTACCGCCCCGGTACGCCGCAGGGGGACGTCGACGCGCTGGCCGCGGTGCTGCCCGACAACGGCATCCTCACCCCGTGGCAGAGCCAGGTCGCCCCGGTGGTGGTCACGGTCTGGGGCCGCCAGCTGTCGCTGACCGGCGCTGACGACCCGCGCCTCGCGCTCTTCATCGAGTCCTTCGGCGCCGGCGAGACGGCCCCCGAGCCGTTCGCCAGCTGTGCCGGCGGGCTCTCCGACCCGCTCGGCGGCGAGGACGGCAGCGGCCTCGACATCTGAGGAGCCGGCCGGGGGCGGGCGTGGGTAGCCTGCCGTGGTGACCCCGACGCCACTCGTGCTGCCGCCCGCCGACGACACCGCTGCCTGGAGCGAGTTCCTGCGGGAACGCACGGCGGCGCCGCTCGCCGAGGCCGGGCGCGTGGCGGACGCCCTGCGGACGCTCGAGCCGGGCTCGGGGGAGGCGCTCCCGCTCTGGAACGACCTGCACATCGCCCTGGCGAACGCGTTCGCCGCCTCCTCGCTGCTCAGCCAGGTGCACCCGGACGCCGAGCTGCGCGGCGCCGCCGAGGCGGCCGAGCAGGAGGCGAACCGCTTCCAGACCGCGTTGATGCTCGACCCCGCCCTCTACGAGCGGCTCGCGGCCGTGCCCACCGACGGGCTCGACGCGGCGGCCCACCGCGTCCTGGCCGACGCGCTGCGGGCCTTCCGCCGGGCAGGGGTGGACCGCGACGACGAGACGCGCGAGCGGCTGCGGGTGCTCGGCGAGCGGGAGAACGACCTCTCGCAGGCCTTCGGCCGGCACATCCGCGACGGGGCCCGGGCCACGCAGCTGCCCGCCTCGGCCCTCGCCGGGCTGCCCGACGACTACGTCGAGGCGCACCCGCAGGCGCCGGACGGCACGGTCACGATCACCACCGACTACCCCGACACCCACCCGTTCCTGACGTTCTCGACCGATGCCGAGGCGCGGCACGCGGTGATGAGCGCCTTCCTCGACCTGGCGTGGCCCGAGAACGACGAGGTGCTGCGCGAGCTGCTCGCTGTGCGTGACGAGCGCGCCCGGCTGCTGGGCTACGACGGCTGGCCCGACTACGACGCCGAGGTGAAGATGATCGGCTCGGGGAGCGCCATCGGTGACTTCATCGACCAGATCGCCGGCGACGCCGCCGCTGCGGCCGAGCGCGACGCCGCCGTGCTGACCGAGCGGGCGCGCGCCGACCGTCCCGACCTCGAGCACCTCACCGTCGCGGACGCCCGGTTCTACACCGAGGTCGTGCGCCGCGAGCGCTTCGAGGTCGACGCCCACGAGGTGCGGCGCTACTTCGACTTCACCCGGGTCCGCCAGGGCCTGCTCGACGTCACGGGCCGGCTCTTCGGGCTGACCTGGACCCCCGTCCCCGACGCGCCGACCTGGCACGACGAGGTGGCGGCGTACGACGTCGCGCTGGCGGGGGCCGAGGAGCCGCTCGGTCGGATCCACCTCGACCTGCACCCGCGGCCGGGCAAGTACAACCACGCCGCGCAGTTCGACCTCGTCCCCGGGGTCGCCGACCGGCAGCTGCCCGAGGGCGTGCTGGTGTGCAACTTCGGGCGCGGGCTGATGGAGCACTCCGAGGTGGTGACGCTCTTCCACGAGTTCGGCCACCTGCTGCACCACGTGCTCGCGGGGCGGCACGAGTGGGTCCGCTTCTCCGGGGTGGCCACCGAGTGGGACTTCGTCGAGGCGCCCAGCCAGATGCTCGAGGAGTGGGCCTGGGACGCGGGCGTCCTGGCGGGCTTCGCCACCGACGCCGACGGTCGCGCGATCCCCGCGGAGCTCGTGGCGCAGATGCGCTCCGCGGAGGAGTTCGGCAAGGGCGTCCACGCCCGCACCCAGATGTACTACGCCTCGATCTCCTACCGCTTCCACGCCGAGCGGCCCGACGACCTCACCGCCCGCTCGCGCGAGCTGTCCGAGCAGTACGCCGTGTGGGCAGCGCTGCCCGGCACGCACTTCCACTGCGGCTTCGGCCACCTCGGTGGCTACACCTCGGCCTACTACACCTACATGTGGAGCCTGGTGATCGCGAAGGACCTGTTCTCGGCCTTCGACGCCGAGGACCTGTTCGCACCCGAGGTGGCCACCCGCTACCGCGACCGGGTGCTGGCCGCCGGTGGCAGCAAGGACGCCGCCGACCTGGTCGAGGACTTCCTCGGCCGACCCTACGAGCCCGCGGCCTTCACGGCCTGGCTGGAGAGGTGAGCCCGATGGACTCCGAGACCCGCAGCGTGCACACCGGCACGCGTGACGTCGTCGTCGACCTGACCCGCGACGCGCAGGAGTGGTGCGACGGTCGCGGCGACGGGCTGCTGCACGTCTTCGTGCCGCACGCCACCGCCGGCATCGCGATCCTCGAGACCGGCGCCGGCAGCGACGACGACCTGCTCAGCGCGCTGGCCGACCTGCTGCCGACCGACGAGCGGTGGAAGCACCGGCACGGCACGCCCGGCCACGGCCGGTCGCACGTCATGCCCGCACTCATCCCGCCCTACGCGAGCGTCCCGGTCCTCGACGGCCGGCTCGCCCTCGGCACCTGGCAGAGCATCTGCCTGGTCGACCTCAACGTCGACAACCCCGACCGCGAGGTCCGGTTCAGCTTCCTGACCTCCGCCTGAGCGTCGGCATCGTCGGTCGAGCAGTGAGGAGCGCCAGCGACGAGCGTCGTCGAGACCCGGTGAGGGGAGCGCTCGCCGTACGCCATGGGGTTGCGGGGTCTCGACGACGCTCGAGCCTTCGGCCCTCCCTGCTCGACCGACGGCATGCCCTCGCTGCTCGACCGACGCAGACATCGAACATGCGTTCGAGTAGAGTGAGGGCATGCCCACCCACGTCGCCCCTCCCGGCTGGCCCGCCGAGGTGCGTCCACCCGACGCACCCGACTGGGAGGCCACCGCTGCGAGCTGGCTGCTCGACCTGTGCCCGCCGGACTTCCGCGGCTACCCCGCGCTGCGCAAGCACGTGGTCGTGCTGGCGAGGTTCGCCGTCCTGCACGTCGAGGCGGGGCAGGCGGCGGCCCGGCGCGGGCTCAGCGAGGCCCGCTCCGAGCTGCGCGACGTCGCCACGCCCGACGTGGTCGAGGCGGCGGTGCAGACCTGGCTGATCGAGGACGCCCGGCTCACCGGCGTACGCCGCGCGGTCGGGCTGGTCGAGGAGGCCCTGCGCGGGCGTCGCTACATCGCCCGCCTCTGACCTGGCGCCCTCTGGCACGCTGGCCCGCATGCACGCGTTCTCGAGCATCGCCCTCGTCGACCGTCGCGGCTGGCTGCTGATGCAGGAGCGCGACGAGCACCCGGTCATGGACCCGGAGAAGTGGGGGCTGCCGGGCGGCTCGATCGAGCCGGGGGAGACCGCGGAGCAGGCGGCCTACCGCGAGCTGGCCGAGGAGACCGGTGTGCACCTCGACGCGGGCCTGGGCCCGGCAGGGGAGTGGACCTACTTCAGCCCGGTCTGCGGCGGCGACGACACCGTGCACCTCTTCGCCGGTGCGGTCGACCTGGCCGACGCGGACATCGTGTGCGGGGAGGGCCGCCAGATGGTGTTCGTGGCGCCCGAGGCGGTCCTCGCCCTCGACCTCACCCTGTCGGGTCGACTCCTGCTGCCGCTCTTCCTCGACTCGCCCGACTACGCGAGGCTGTGCCGATGACCCCCGCCGCGCACCGACTCGAGATCCACCCCGTCCCCGGTCACGGCGCCGAGGACGTCCTCGTCCTGCCCGACGGTCCGCACGAGGGGGCGGTGCTCACCGGGACCGAGGACGGCGCGATCTTCCGGGTCTCCCACGACGGACGCCGCATCGACCGGGTCGCCCACACCGGCGGCCGCCCGCTCGGGCTCGAGCTGCACCCCGACGGTCGGGTCCTGGTCTGCGACGCGCACCGGGGCCTGCTGCTGGTCGACACCGGCACGGGCGACGTCGAGCAGGTGGTCGAGAAGGTCGAGGGCGCCTCGATGCTCTTCTGCAACAACGCCGCGGTCGCCGCCGACGGCACGGTCTGGTTCAGCGACTCCTCGACCCGCTTCTCCGTCGAGCGGTGGAAGGACGACTTCGTGCAGGACACCCGCACCGGCCGGTTGCTGCGGCTGGGCACCGACGGGGAGGTCAGCGTCGTCC
This sequence comes from uncultured Actinomycetota bacterium, assembly GCA_963722135.1. Taxonomy (GTDB): domain Bacteria; phylum Actinomycetota; class Actinomycetes; order Propionibacteriales; family Nocardioidaceae; genus Nocardioides. Next base: position 1,505,485 of record CAVRJT010000003.1, on the reverse strand, counting down.
TCGACGGGCTGGCCTTCGCCAACGGCGTCGCGCTGGCCGGCGACGAGTCCTTCGTCGCCGTGGCCGAGACCGGCGCCCGCACCGTCGTGCGCCACTGGCTGAGCGGGGAGCGCGCCGGCACCCGGGACTTCCTGGTCGAGGACCTGCCCGGCTACCCCGACAACATCGCCCGGGGCAGCGACGGCCTGATCTGGGTCGCGATCGCCAGCCCGCGCGACCCCGTCGTCGAGCGGCTCCAGCGGGGCCCGCAGTGGCTGCGCCGCCAGGTGACCCGCATCCCCGAGGCCCTGCAGCCCAAGCCGGCGCGCACGTGCCGGGTGCAGGCCTACGACGACACCGGGCGCCTGGTCCTCGACCACGACATCGCCACGGACGACTTCCACATGGCCACGGGTGTGCGCGAGCACGAGGGACGCGTGTGGATCGGCAGTCTCCAGGAACCCGCGGTCGCGGTGCTGGATCGCTGAGGTCCGGCCTCTAGACTTGCCCCGGCCCACCCAGCACCCACCCGCCCGAACAGCAAGGAGCCCCATGTCGATCCTCGAGACCATCTCGGGGCCGCGTGACCTCCGCGGGCTCGACGACGTCCAGCTCGAGACCCTCGCCAGCGAGATCCGCGACCTGCTGGTCCGCTCGACCTCCAAGGTCGGGGGCCACCTCGGCCCGAACCTCGGCGTCGTCGAGCTGACCATGGCCGTGCACCGGGTCTTCGACTCCCCGCGCGACCGGATCGTCCTCGACACCGGTCACCAGGGCTACGTGCACAAGATGCTCACCGGGCGCGCGGGCGACTTCGACACCCTGCGCCAGGAGGGCGGCCTCTCGGGCTACCCCAGCCAGGCCGAGTCCCCGCACGACATCGTCGAGAACTCCCACGCCTCCACGGCGCTGTCCTACGCCGACGGCCTGGCCAAGGCCTACGCCATCCGCGGGGAGGACCGCCACGTCGTGGCCATCACCGGTGACGGTGCCCTCACCGGCGGCATGGCCTGGGAGGCGCTCAACAACATCGCGGTCGCGCGCAGCAGCCGCCTGGTCATCGTCGTCAACGACAACGGCCGCTCCTACACCCCGACCATCGGCGGCCTGGCCACCGCGCTCAGCTCGCTGCGCACCGACCCGCGCTACGAGACCCTGCTCGACCAGGTCAAGAAGCGGCTGCACGCCGTGCCGGGCGTCGGCGCAGCGGCGTACGACGCGCTGCACGCGATGAAGAAGGGCCTCAAGGACGCGCTCGCCCCGCAGGGGCTCTTCGAGGACCTGGGCCTGAAGTACGTCGGCCCCGTCGACGGGCACGACCGGGTCGCGATGGAGACCGCGCTGAGCCAGGCCAAGAAGTTCGGCGGGCCGGTGATCGTGCACGCGCTGACCCGCAAGGGCTTCGGGTACGACGCCGCGGAGCGCCACGAGGCCGACCAGTTCCACTCCCCGCAGCCCTTCGACATCGAGTCGGGCGAGGAGAAGGCCCGTCGGCCGGATCTGGACCGACCACTTCGCCGACGACATGGTCGAGATCGGGCACCGGCGCAAGGACGTCGTGGCGATCACCGCGGCGATGATGCACCCGGTGGGCCTCGACAAGTTCCAGGCCCGGTTCCCCGAGCGCACCTTCGACGTCGGCATCGCCGAGCAGCACGCCGCGACGTCGGCGGCCGGTCTCGCGATGGGCGGCCTGCACCCGGTGGTCGCGCTCTACGCCACCTTCCTCAACCGGGCCTTCGACCAGATCCTGATGGACGTGGCGCTGCACCGCTGCGGCGTCACCTTCGTGCTGGACCGCTCCGGGGTGACCGGGGACGACGGGGCCAGCCACAACGGCATGTGGGACATGTCGATGCTGCAGATCGTCCCGCGCCTGCGCCTGGCCGCCCCGCGCGACGCCACCCGGCTGCGCGAGCTCCTCGACGAGGCCATCGACGTCGACGACGCCCCGACCGTGGTGCGCTTCCCCAAGGGTCCGCCGCCCGACGACATCGAGGCGATCGACCGTGTCGGCGGGTGCGACGTGCTGGTGCGCAACGGCGTCCGCGACGTCCTCGTGGTCGCGGTCGGCTCGATGGCCACCACCGCCGTCGAGGTGGCCGACCGCCTGGTGGCGCAGGGCATCGGCGTCACCGTCGTCGACCCCCGCTGGGTCAAGCCCGTCGACCCCGCCCTGCTCGACCTGGCCCGCGAGCACCGCCTCGTGGTGAGCCTGGAGGACAACGGCGTCCAGGGCGGCTGCGGCGCGAGCCTGCTGCAGGCCCTCAACGCCGCCGGCATCGACACCCCGGTGCGCCTGCACGGCATCCCGCAGGAGTTCCTCGACCACGCCAAGCGCGCGGTCATCCTCGAGCGCATCGGGCTGAGCCCGCAGTCGCTGGCCCGCGGCATCGTGGAGGCGATGTCCGCCGGGTCCCCGCTCGAGCAGGACCAGTCGGCCCAGGCCGACCGGGCCGCCCCACCCGGGACCGGGCATCCGGTTGAACGGCCCCGCTGAGCGCACCGGGGAGGGAGAAGCGCTCCACGGGTGGGTGGGCACCCTGAGGGCGCCGCTGATGGCACTGCTGGTGGCACTGGTGGTGCTGGTCGGCGCGTCCTCGTGCGCCCTGCTGGAGAGCGACGACCCGTCCGGCGCCGAGCCCACCAGCTCCGCGACCGCCGCGCCCCGGGAGGTCGTCTCGTCCATCCGGCGCGCCCTCGCCCTGCGCCAGAGCGGCGTACGCCGCCAGGACCGGGGCCGCTTCGAGCGGTCGCTGGTGCCGGGGCGCCCAGCGCTGCGGGTGCAGCAGTCGGAGTACTTCGACAACCTGACCCAGCTGCCGCTGGAGGTCTTCGAGTACGACTTCGACGCGCGTGACCTGCTGCGGGTCGATGACTCGTACTGGGTCGTGGTCGAGGTGCACCTGCAGCTCGCCGGCTACGACTCCGTGCCGGTGGTGGCCCGCGACCGCTACCTCTTCGAGCCCGGCAACGGTCCGAAGTCGCGGCTGCGCCTGGCCTCGGTGACCGACGAGGCCTGGGAGGCCCGCAACCGGGTGGTGTCGCAACCGTGGGACAGCGGCGCGATCCAGGTGCGCCAGGCCGCCGGTGTCCTCGGCATCTTCGACGACGCCAGCGCCGGTGCCGCTGATGGGCTGCTGGACTCGGCCCAGCGCGCGATCAGCGACGTCAGCGCCGTCGTGCCCTTCGACTGGAGCCACCAGGTGGTGCTCTACGCCCTGTCGGGCACCGGTGGTTTCGCCGCCGTCGGGGACCTGCCCGGCGGCGACCCCACGGCGCTCGACGCGGTCGCCGTGCCCGTCGCGGCCGACCCTCGCGACCCGGAGGCCGGGGTGGCCTCCACCCGGGTGGTGCTCAGCCCCCGCGTCGTCGAGACCGCCTACGCGCCGCGCACCGACCCCGAGGGCCGCAAGCGCGACCGTCTGGTGCGCCACGAGGTCGCCCACGTCGCGGTCGGCGAGCTCGACGACGACGCCCCCGTGTGGCTGGCCGAGGGTCTCGCCGAGTGGGTGTCGGTACGTCCGCTGGCGCCCGAGGACCGGGCCCTGCCCGAGACCGCGCTGGCCGCCGCCCGCGCCGGGCTGGCGGCCGGGCGGCTGGCCATGCCGACGGACGAGACCTTCAACGCCGACGGCTCGACGGGCCACTACGGGTTGTCGTGGTGGGCGGTGGAGTACCTCGCGAACAGCTTCGGCGAGCAGGTGCTGTGGACGCTCGTGCGAGGGCGCCAGCGACGAGCCGGCCCTCGAACGGCTGGTGGGCCTGGACGAGGACCGGCTCGCGATGCGGGCCGCGCGCCTGATGGTGGCGACGTACGACTAGTGGAAGCGGCCCAGGCCCTCACGCTCGAGCAGCATCGTGAGGCCGCCGTTCCAGAAGGAGAACCCGGCCCCGGTGATCATCGCCAGGTCGAGGTCCTCCGGAGCGGCGACGACGCCCTCGTCGAGCATCAGCCGGGCCTCCTGCGCCAGCCCGCTCAGCACCCGGGTGCGGACCTCGGCCGGTGAGAGGACCACGGGCTGCGTGGGCTGCTCCAGCAGTGCCTCGACCTCGGGGTCGAGGGTGCCGTCGGGCAGGAAGTAGGCCCCCTTGCGGGCCGCCACCACCCGCGCGAGCGCGGGGGAGACGTAGAAGCGGTCCGGGAAGGCCGCCGCCAGCGTCTCGGTGTTGTGCAGCGCGATCGCCGGGCCCACCAGCGCGATGAGCGTGAACGGCGGCATCGGCGCGACGCCCGCGAAGGAGCCGTCGACCGTCTGGATCGGGGTGCCCTCGTCGACGACCCGGCTGACCTCGCTCATGAAGCGGCCCAGCAGCCGGTTGACGATGAAGGAGGGGCTGTCCTGGACCAGGATGGTCGTCTTCTTCAGCGCCTTGCCGGTCGCGAACGCGGTCGCGAGCGTGGCGTCGTCGGTGGCCGAGCCCTGGACGATCTCGAGCAGCGGCATCACCGCCACCGGGTTGAAGAAGTGGAAGCCCACGACCCGCTCCGGGTGCTCGAGGTCGGCCGCCATCTCGCTGATCGACAGCGACGAGGTGTTGGTGGCCAGCACGCAGGTCGGCGAGACGACCTTCTCGACGTCGGCGAAGACGGACTTCTTCACCGACATCTCCTCGAAGACGGCCTCGATGACGAAGTCGGCGTCGGCGAAGACCGCGGCCTTGTCGACGGCTCCGGTGACCAGCGCCTTGTGCCGGTTGGCCTTGTCCTGGCCGATGCGGCCCTTCGCGAGCAGCTTGTCGATCTCGGCGTGCACGTAGGCCACCCCCTTGTCGACGCGCTCCTGGTCGAGGTCGCTCAGCACGACCGGCACCTCGAGGCGGCGCACGAAGAGCATCGCCATCTGGCTGGCCATCAGGCCGGCGCCGACGATGCCGACCTTGGTCACCGGCCGGGCCAGCGAGCGGTCGGGGGCGCCCGCGGGACGCTTGGCCCGCTTCTGCACCAGGTCGAAGGCGTAGAGGCTGGCCAGCAGCTCCGGGGTCTGCGACAGGTCCTCGAGCGCCTGGTCCTCGGCGGCGAAGCCCTCGTCGCGCGTGGCGGTCCGCGCAGCGGCGATCAGGTCGACGGCGCGCTCGGCGGCGGGGCTGGCCCCACCGGTGCGGGCCCGTACGACGCGCGCCGCGCGGGTGAGAGCTGCGCTCCACGCCTCGCCCCGGTCGATCTCGGGCCGCTCGACGAGGACGTCGCCGTTGAGCACGTCGGCCGCCCAGAGCAGGGACTGCTCCAGGTAGTCGGCGCCCGAGAACACCGCGTCGGCGAGGCCGAGCTCGAAGCCCTGCTGGCCGGTGACCGTCTTGCCGTTGTTGAGCGGGTTCTCGAGGATCAGCGTGACGGCGGTGTCGGCTCCGACGAGGTTCGGCACGAGGTAGGCGCCGCCCCAGCCGGGCACCAGGCCGAGCATGACCTCGGGCAGGCCGAGCGCCGGCGCGGAGTCCATGACGGTGCGGTAGTCGCAGTGCAGGGCGACCTCGAGGCCGCCGCCGAGGGCGAGGCCGTTGATGAAGCCGAACGACGTCTTGCCCCCGTCCTTGAGCTTGCGGAACACCGCGTGGCCGAGCTCGGCCACGACGCGCACGCCGGGGGCGCCGCTGCTCGCGATGCTCGTCAGGTCGGCGCCCGCGGCCAGGATGAACGGCTTGCCGGTCACGCCGAGCGCGGTGATCTCGTCGTCGGCCAGGGCGGCGTCGATGGCGCTGTTCAGCGCGATCAGGCTGCGCGGACCGAACGTGTTGGGCTTGGTGTGGTCCTCGCCGTTGTCCAGGGTGATCAGACCCAGCACGCCGGCACCCGAGGGCAGGGTGACCTTGCGCAGCAGGGCCTTCGTGACGCGCTCGGCGTCGGAGCTGATCTCCTCGGCGCGGGCGAGCAGGGTGGTCAGGTCGCTCATCTCAGGCGTCGCCCTTCTCGTCGGTGGAGCCGGTGTGGTGGGGGTTCTCCCAGATCACGGTGCCGCCCATGCCGATGCCGATGCACATGGTGGTCAGGCCGTAGCGGACCTCGGGGCGCTCCTCGAACTGGCGCGCCAGCTGGGTCATCAGGCGCACGCCCGACGAGGCCAGCGGGTGGCCCATCGCGATGGCGCCGCCGTAGGGGTTGACGCGGGTGTCGTCGTCGGCGATGCCGAAGTGCTCGAGGAAGGCCAGCACCTGCACGGCGAAGGCCTCGTTGACCTCGAACGCGCCGATGTCGTCGATGCTCAGACCGGCCTGGCGCAGCGCCTTCTCGGTCGCCGGGATCGGGCCGGCGCCCATCACCTCGGGCTCGACGCCCATGAAGGAGTAGGCCACCAGGCGCATCCGCACCGGCAGGCCGAGCTCGCGGGCGGTCTCCTCGTCGGCCAGCAGCGCGGCGGTGGCGCCGTCGTTGATGCCGGCCGCGTTGCCCGCGGTCACCTTGCCGTGCGAGCGGAAGGGGGTCTTGAGGCTGCCCAGCGACTCCAGGGTGGTGCCCGGTCGCATCGGCTCGTCGCTGAGCGCCAGGCCCCAGCCCTCCTGCTCGGAGCGGGTCGCCACGGGGACCAGGTCGCGCTGGATGACCCCGGCGTCGTACGCCGCGGCCGTCTTCTGCTGCGAGCGCACGGCGTAGGCGTCCACGCGGTCGCGGGTGATGGAGGGGTAGCGGTCGTGCAGGTTCTCGGCGGTCTTGCCCATCACCAGCGCGTCGGGGTCGACGACGCGCTCGGACATGATGCGCGGGTTCGGGTCGACGCCCTCGCCCATCGGGTGGCGACCCATGTGCTCGACGCCGCCGGCGATGGCGACGTCGTAGGCGCCGAAGGCGATGCCGGAGGCGGTGGTCGTCACGGCGGTCATCGCGCCGGCGCACATCCGGTCGATCGCGAAGCCGGGCACGCTCTGGGGCAGGCCGGCGAGCAGTGCGGCGGTGCGGCCGATGGTCAGGCCCTGGTCGCCGATCTGCGTGGTCGCGGCGATCGCCACCTCGTCGACGCGCTCGGGCGGCAGCGACGGGTTGCGACGCATGAGGTCGCGGATGCACTTGATGACGAGGTCGTCGGCGCGGGTCTCGCGCGTACTGGCCCTTGGCCTTGCCGAAGGGGGTGCGCACGCCGTCGACGAAGACGACCTCTCGTAGCTGTCGGGGCACCGGTTCTCCTGGGGTGGTGGGTGGCTGGCGCCGCTAAGGTTACCCCTCAGTAACCCAACGGGCTCGCAGGGCCCGGCAGCCACCGTCCCGGCAGGGAATATCGTGACCACGCAGCCGGTTCCCCCGGCGCCTGGCCGCTGGCCTGACGAAGGGAGATCCGTGACCGACACCCGCTTGGTGCACATCGTCGACGAGGTGGCAGAGATCGATGCCTCCGAGGAGTCGGCCCTGACCATGGTGGTGGTGCTGGACGGATTCCTCGACGCCGGCAACGCCGCCGCCCGCGCCGCCCAGCACCTCGTGGACGTCGCCGGCGACGCCGACGGCGCCGGTCGGGTCGTGGCGACCTTCGACGTCGACCGGTTGCACGACTACCGCGCCCGCCGCCCACCCATCTCGTTCGTGGTCGACCACTACGAGTCCTACGACGCCCCGCGCCTGGTGGTGCGGCTGCTGCGTGACAGCGGCGGCACGCCGTACCTGCTGCTCAACGGTGCCGAGCCGGACAACCGCTGGGAGGGCTTCGCGCGCGCCGTGCGGGAGGTCGTCGAGCGCTTCGGCGTCACCCGCGTCGTCAGCATGGGGTCGGTGCCGATGGCGGTGCCGCACACGCGCCCGATCGCGATCACCCACCACGCCAACCGCTCCGAGCTGCTGCTGGGCGCCAGCCCGTGGCGCGGTGAGCTGCGGGTGCCGACCAGCGCGCAGGCGCTGCTCGAGGTCCGGCTGGGGGAGTGGGGCCACGACGCCCAGGGCTTCGTCGCCCACATCCCGCACTACCTGGCCCAGCTGGAGTACCCGCAGGCCGCGGCGGTGCTGCTGGAGCAGGTCGAGCTGGCCGGTCGGATCACCGTGGACCTCTCCGGCCTGCGCGCCGAGGCCGAGGACCGCGAGGCGGAGATCACCGGCTACCTGGCCGCCAACGAGGAGGTCGGCGACGTCGTGGCCGCCCTCGAGCGCCAGTACGACGCGTTCGAGCGTGCCGAGGAGTCGGGCGACAACCTGCTCGCCCGCGACCAGCCGCTGCCCACCGGCGACGAGCTGGGCCACGAGTTCGAGCAGTTCCTGGCAGGGCTGGAGAACCCGACGGGGGACACCGACGACGAGGGACAGGCCTGAGATGCCACGCACGAACGCCGAGCTGCTCGAGCTGCTCGACCTGGAGAACATCGACGACAACCTGTTCCGCGGCGCCCAGCAGCCCTCGATCCTGCCCCGGGTCTTCGGCGGCCAGGTCGCGGCGCAGGCGCTCGTGGCCGCCGACCGCACGGTCGACGACGCGTACGTCGTGCACTCGCTGCACTCCTACTTCCTGCAGCCCGGCGACACGAAGGCGCCGATCATCTACGACGTGGAGCGGCTGCGCGACGGGCGCACGTTCTCGACCCGTCGGGTGCTGGCCCGCCAGCACGGGCGACCGATCTTCGCCATGACGGTGGACCTGCAGCGCCCCGAGGAGGGCTACGAGCACCAGGACCGGATGCCCCGGGTGCCGTCGCCCGAGGACGCCCTGGACGCCAACGCGGTCATCCGGGGCGAGGACGGCTCCTTCGACGAGTGGGACGTCATCGACTTCCGCTACGTCGGCTCGGGCCACGACCTGCTGCCCCCGGACGAGGACCGGCCCGGGCGCCAGCAGATGTGGCTGCGCTTCAACGAGGCGCTGCCCGACGACCCGCTGGTGCACGCGGCGGCCTTCACCTACGCCTCCGACGCGACGCTGATGGGAGCCGCGCTGTCGCCGCAGGGCATCACCCTGGGCGGGTCCGAGGTGATGGTGGCCTCCCTGGACCACTCCGTGTGGTTCCACCGACCCTTCCGCGCCGACGACTGGTGGCTCTTCGACCAGCACTCGCCGATCGCCAGCGGCGGGCGCGGCCTCGTGAACGCGCGGGTCTTCGACCGCGAGGGCCTGCTGGTCGCCTCGGTGAGCCAGGAGGCGCTGATGCGCCCGATGCGGGCACGCGGGGGCTCGGCGTGAGCGACCCGACGGCCCTGCAGGAGCTGATGGGGCTCTTCGACCTCGAGACCATCGACGCCGACCTCTACCGCGGCCGCGTCGTCCGCACCACCCGTCCCCGGGTCTTCGGCGGGCAGGTCGCGGCGCAGGCGCTGTGCGCGGGCATCCGCACCGTCGACCCGGCGTACGTCGTGCACTCGATGCACTCCTACTTCCTGCTGCCGGGCGACCCGCAGGTGCCGATCGTCTACGACGTGGAGCGGATCCGCGACGGGCGCTCCTTCCTGACCCGGCGGGTCTCGGCGCGCCAGCACGGCCGGCCGATCTACTACCTGACCGCGAACTTCCAGGTCCCCGAGTCGGGGCTCGAGCACCAGGACGCGATGCCCGAGGCCGGCGAGCCGGAGGACGGCACGGACCTCGTCGCGCTGATGCGGGCCGGGGGCACGCCCGAGGCGGACGCGCTGGCGAAGGAGTGGGGCGCGCTGGAGGCGCGCTGGGTCGGGAGCTCCAAGAGCGGCCTGCCCGAGGACGCCGAGCACCCCTCCCGGGCCCGGCTGTGGCTGCGGGTCGAGGGGGACCTCGGGGACGATCCCACCGCCCACCTGGCGGCCTTCACCTACGCCAGCGACATCAGCCTGCTGGGGGCCACCCTGGCCGCGCACCCGGTGTCGCCGTCGGAGACCCAGATGGCGTCGCTGGACCACACGATCTGGTTCCACGAGCCGTTCCGTGCCGACGAGTGGTGGCTCTACGACCAGGTCTCGCCCGCAGCGCGCGGCGGACGCGGACTGGCGCTGGGCCGGGTCTTCACCCGCGACGGCACGCTGGTGGCGACGGTGGCTCAGGAGGGCCTGATCCGCCCACGCGTATAGCATTACAGCGTTGTAGTTCGTGACAGACACGCCGACACATGGTTTCTTTGTGACCACTGTGGCGGTTGAGCACTCCTGAGGGACGTGTGACCGGACCGCCCCCCGACCCCCAGGGGACCTGTCCATGCGTTCCGTCCTGCTCGCTCCCGCGCTCGGCGCCGTGCTGCTGCTCGCGCCCGTGCCCACCTCCGTCGCCGCCCCTCCGGGCGCCGACTACCAGATGCCCTTCCCCTGCGGGCAGGACTGGACCGGCACCACCCGCGGCAACCACAGCCCCAGCACCAAGGCCGTCGACTGGAACCGGGTCGACGACGTCGACGACCCGGTGGTGGCCTCCGCCCCCGGCACCGTGACCACGGCCAGCGCCGGCGGGAGCGGGTACGGCCGCTACGTCGTGGTCGACCACGGCGGCGGCGCCAGCACGCTCTACGCGCACCTCAACAGCGTGACGGTGGCGTCGGGCCAGAGCGTCGACCAGGCGGCCCAGCTCGGCACCGTCGGCTCGACCGGCAACTCCACGGGGCCGCACCTGCACTACGAACAGCGCGTCTCGAGCAGCGTGCAGACGGCCTGGTTCGGCGGTGCCGAGTTCGTCTACGGCTCCACCCAGCGCTCGACCAACTGCGTGGACGTCCCCCTGGCCGCCAACATGATCGGCAAGCCCCGGGCCGAGCTGGTCGTCTACCGTCGTGCCGACCGCTCGCGGTTCGAGGTGCTGCGCCCCGGCCGGACCCCTCTGGTGCGCCGGATGGGCACCAGCACCGACGAGCCGGTGCTGGGCGACTGGGACGGCAACGGCGTCGCGAGCATCGGCGTCTTCACCCCCGGCAGCTCCACCTTCGCGCTCAAGACCGGACGGAGCACCAGCAGCGTGGTCTTCGGCCGGGCGGGTGACCAGCCGGTGGCCGGGGACTGGGACGGCGACGGCCGGTGGGAGGTCGGCGTACGCCGCCCCGGCGAGGCCGCCTTCTGGCTGCGGGCCGCCGACGGTTCGGCGAGCAGCGTGCGGCTCGGCTCCGCCTCGGACCTGCCGGTGACCGGCGACTGGGACGGGGACGGGCGCACGGACCTCGGGGTCTTCGACCAGTCCACCGCCACGTTCACGCTGCGCCGCGTCGACCAGGACGGCCTGGCGTGGACCGCGCAGGTGCAGTTCGGCGAGCCGGGGGACCTGCCGGTCGCCGGCGACTGGGACGGCAACCGGATCACCGACGTCGGGGTCTGGAACCCCTCGAGCGCGACCTTCTCGGAGCGCCAGGCCGCGCGGCCGACAGCGGCCCGCTCCACGGTGGCGCGCACCGTGTTCGGCCGACCCCGCTGAGCCTGCTCACTCCTCCGGGGCGACGGTGGGCGCCGACGGGACCGGGTCGGTCGGGACGACCGGGTCGACCGGCTCCGGGGTCGGGGACGGCGAGGTCTCCGGTGCCGGGCTCGACGACTCCTCGGGGGTCCCGGACGACGTGTCGTCCGGCTGCGGGGTGGCCGGCACGGGTGCGTCGGGATCGGTGTCCTCGGGCTGCTCGCCCGGTCCGGTCGGCTCCTCCTCGGGCGTGTTCGAGCCGCCCCCCACGAGCTTGGTGAAGGTGGTGTCGCCGGTGTTGTCGCTGCCGCCGGTGTACGAGGACACGCTGCGCCCGGCGACCACCTCGAAGGCGGAGATGGCGACCACGGCGGCGACGAAGAACCCGGCGGCGTACAGGCCGATCCGCTTCCACGGCAGCCGGGTCAGCCGCTCGCGCCAGGGCAGACGGTCCGGCTCGTCGGTGAGCGCCTCCACGTCGGCGCGGGAGACGCCCACCCGGCGCAGCGCGGTCGACTGGGCCCGGGCGAGCCGGTCCCGGCTCCGCGCCAGACCCTGGCTGTAGACCGCGCTGCCGGTCGAGAGGATCACGCTGCCGATGGCCGCGCCCGCGATCGTGCCGGCCGCGCCGAGGGTGGAGAGGAGCACGGCGGACGAGATGGCCGCCAGGGCGCCGGCCATCGTCTTGAGCCAGTCGATCTCGAGGCGGTGCGGCTTCTCGGTCATCCCGGCCAGTATGCCCAGGGGCCTACAACGACCGGGCCGGTCCGCTCACGCCGGCCAGGTGCGGGGCGCCCGAGCGCGGGTCGCTCAGCGAGAAGGCGTAGCCGTCGTCGACCGGGCGCGATCCGAACGCCACGCGACCGGGCAGGAGGATCGGCTTCTTGAAGGCGACCTCCACGGTCACGGACTCCGGCAGACGGCTCTCGAGCGCGCCGACGCAGCGGGCCAGGCTCCACATGCCGTGCGCGATCTGGCGCGGGAAGCCCAGCGCCTTCGCGGTCAGCGGGTAGAGGTGGATCGGGTTGCGGTCGCCCGAGACGGCGGCGTAGCGCCGGCCCAGGTCGCCGGGCAGCGACCAGGTCGTGCCGCTGGGCGGCGCCTCGGGGAACGAGCGTCCCTCGGGTGCGGCGTCGTCCCCGCGCCCGCGGCGCAGGTAGGCCGAGGAGCTCTCCCAGATCAGCGCACCGTCGGCGGCGTGGACCTCGGTGACGAAGTCGAAGACCGTGCCCTTGGCGTGCGGGCGCGCGGCGCCGACGCGGGCGTCGACGCGCACCTCCTCGCCGACCGACACGTGGCGGTGCCGGGTCACGGAGTTCGCGATGTGCACCGTGCCGATGGCCGGGGCCGGGAAGGCGGGGTCGGTCATCATCGCCATGTGCAGGCCGAAGGCCAGCAGGTGCGGGTAGGTGAGCGGCACGACGTCCTTGCGGGGGAACCCGCACAGGTCGGCGTAGGTGTCGACGTGCGCGCGCTCCACGGTGACCGGGGGACGGGTCAGGGCCAGGCCCTCGAACCCGTCGGCGCTCGCCTTGCGCACACCGGGCAGGGCGCCGACGACCGGGATGCTCGGCAGCGCGGCGCGCAGCAGCATGCCGACGCCGGCGCTGCCGTCGTGCGTGCGGGGGGTGGTGTCGGCGCCCATGTCAGGCCCCGAGCATCATCTGGCCGCAGACCCGGACGACGTTGCCGTTGACGGCGGTCGAGCCGGGGGAGGCGTACCAGGCGATGGCCTCGGCGACGTCGACGGGCAGGCCGCCCTGCGACATCGCGTTGAGCCGCTGGCCGACCTCGCGGGTGGCGAACGGGACGGCCGCGGTCATCTGCGTGATGATGAAGCCGGGCGCGACGGCGTTGATGGTGATGCCGTCCTCGAGCTCGTCCTTGAGCGAGTCGACCAGCCCGATGACGCCGGCCTTGGAGGCGGCGTAGTTGGTCTGGCCGACGTTGCCGGCGATGCCGGCGATGCTGGCCACCCCGACGATCGAGCCGCCAGCGTTGATGACGCCCTGGTCGAGCAGCTCGCGGCTGATCCGCTCGGGAGCGGTGAGGTTGACCGCGATCACGGAGTCCCAGCGGTCCTCGCCCATGTTGGCGAGCTTCTTGTCGCGGGTGATGCCGGCGTTGTGCACGACGACGTCGACGCCGCCGTGCTTCTCGCTGAGGTGGTGGGCGATGCGCTGCGGGGCGTCCTTGCCGGTGATGTCGAGGGTCAGCCAGTCACCGTCGAGCTCCTTCATCAGGCTCTGCAGCTCGCTGGCGGCCTGCGGGACGTCGACGCCGACGACGGTCGCGCCGTCGCGGTGCAGGACGCGGGCGATCTGCTCGCCGATGCCGCGGCTGGCGCCGGTGACCAGGGCGATCTTCCCCTCGAGCGGGCGCAGCTGGTCCGCGACCGTGCCGGCGTCCTTGGTGCCGGTGGCGCCGATGCGCACGACCTGGCCCGAGACGTAGGCGGACTTGGGGGAGAGCAGGAAGCCGAGCGTGCTGGTGGTGGCCGCCTCGGCGCCCTCGGCGACGTAGACGAGCTGGACGGTGCCGCCCTTGCCGATCTCCTTGCCGAGGCTGCGGGTGAAGCCCTCGAGCGCACGCTGGGCGACGCGCTCGGAGCCGGAGACCTGCTCCGGCGGGGTGCCCAGGACGACCACGCGCGGGCAGGTGGTCAGGCTGCGCATCAGCGGGGTGAAGAAGTCGCGCAGGGCGACGAGCTGGTCGGCGGAGGTGAGGCCGGTGGCGTCGAAGACCAGACCCTTGTAGCGGGCGCCGTCCTCGGGGTCGACGGTGCTGGCGATGCCGAGCGTGTCGAGCAGGCCCGGCAGCGACTCGGCCAGGCGGCCGGTGCCGCCGGTCACGACGGTGCCGTCGACGAGCGGGCTGCCGGCCTCGTAGCGCTCCAGCGGCATCGGGGCGGGCAGGCCGAGGTTCTTGACCAGCAGCTTGCCGATCGGGGACTGGCTGAAGCTCTGGTACCTGTCGCTCATGCGGGTCTGTTCCTCCAGTGAGTCCGGGTGCGGCCGTCCACCATGTAACTAGATGTGTAACTCGGAGTCCACTTTTCGTGACATGCCCCTCACAGCCTTCACTGCGCCGCTCCCGCGCGCAAGGATGTGACCCATGCAGACCTCACCTCGTCGGGTCGCCGTCATCGGCGGCAACCGCACCCCCTTCGCCCGGTCCAACTCCGCCTACACGGACGCGTCCAACCAGGACCTCCTGACCGCCGCGATCGACGGCCTCGTCGCCCGCTACGGGATCGAGGGCGAGCGCCTCGGTGAGGTCGTCGCCGGAGCCGTGCTGAAGCACTCGCGCGACTTCAACCTCGCCCGCGAGGCGGTGCTGGGCTCGACGCTGGCCCCCGAGACCCCGGCCACCGACATCCAGGAGGCCTGCGGCACCGGGCTGCAGGCGGCGATCCAGGTCGCGAACAAGATCGCGCTCGGCCAGATCGAGGTCGGCATCGCCGGCGGCACCGACACCACCTCGGATGCTCCGGTCGCGATCAGCGACAAGCTGCGCAAGAAGCTGATGAAGGTCAACGCCGCGCGCGACACCAAGTCCCGCATCACCGCGCTGGGCGCGATCCGCCCCGGCGACATCGGGCTGGAGCTGCCGAAGAACGGCGAGCCCCGCACCGGCCTGTCGATGGGCGACCACGCCGCGCTGACCGCGCTGGAGTGGCAGATCACCCGCGAGGCGCAGGACGAGCTCGCGGCCGCGTCGCACCAGCACCTGGCGGCGTCGTACGACAGCGGCTTCCAGGACGACCTGGTCACGCCGTTCCGCGGGCTGGAGCGCGACAACAACCTGCGCGCCGACTCCTCGGCCGAGAAGCTCGCCAAGCTCAAGCCGGTCTTCGGCAAGGGCGAGGCGGCCACGATGACGGCCGGCAACTCCACGCCGCTGACCGACGGCGCGTCCGTCGTGCTGCTCGCGACCGAGGAGTGGGCCAAGGAGCACGGGCTGACGGTGCGCGCCTTCTTCGTCGACTCCGAGACCGCCGCGGTCGACTACGTGCACGGGGGCGAGGGGCTGCTGATGGCGCCGGCGTACGCCGTGCCGCGGATGCTCGAGCGCAACGACCTGAGCCTGCAGGACTTCGACTTCTACGAGATCCACGAGGCCTTCGCCTCGCAGGTGCTCTCGACCCTCAAGGCGTGGGAGGACCCGGTGTTCTGCAAGGAGCGCCTGGGCCTGGACGCCCCGCTGGGCTCGATCGACCGCGACAAGCTCAACGTCAACGGCTCCGTCGCTGGCCGCTGGTCACCCGTTCGCGGCGACCGGTGGGCGGATCGTCGCCAACCTGGCCAAGCTGCTCTCGGAGAAGGGCTCGGGCCGCGGCCTGATCAGCATCTGCGCCGCCGGCGGCCAGGGCGTCACCGCGATCCTCGAGGCTCCCTGAGCCTTCAGCTGATCTCGAGCGTCGCCAGGGCGAGAGCTGAGGCGACGAGGTACTCCCGCACCTGCTGCGGCGAGATCTCGCCGACCGTGGGCACGCCCGGGGCGGCCTCCTTGACCAGGATGCCGACCCGGGCGAGCTGCAGTGCGCCCAGGCCGCTGGCGTAGAGCGTGTTGGCCAGCAGGGTCGGGTCGGTGACCGTGAAGTCGCCCGACGCGACCCCGTCCTCGAGGGCCCCGGACAGGGTGGCGAGCGCGGTCGAGATCGCCCGCCCCAGGCGGTAGAGCGCGCTCTCGGAGATCTCGTCGAGCAGCTCGGGGCCCGAACGGCGCATCAGCGCCTGGGCGCAGTCGACGAACGCCGGGTGCTCCAGCGAGTAGTCGACGAACGCGCCGACGACGTCGGCCAGGCGCTGCTTCGGGTCGTTGGTGGCGGCTGCGGCGGCCTCGAGGTCGACGCGCATCTCGTCGAGGTAGCCGACGAGGGTGAGCGCGAAGAGCTCCTCCTTGCCGGTGAAGTGCCGGTAGACGATCGCCCGGTTGATGCCGACCGCCTTGGCGATGTCCTCGATCTGCGCGTCGCGCAACCCACGCTCGTCGAAGAGCGCTCGGGTGGCGGCGAGGATCTCGGCCTCGCGGGCGCGTCGCCGCGCGGCGGCGGCCGACCTCCGGCCGTCGGTCTGGGGTGCACGGGTGGCCATGGTCAGCATCGTACGACTCGTGCAACTCGGAGTTGCACAGGTGTGACGCGAGTGGGCGTCAGGAGGGCGTGTAGGTGCCGTGGCCGGGGACGACGATGAGTCGTTGGCCTTGGGGTCCGGTCCAGGCGTAGCTGCCGTCGGGTTGTCGGCGGTAGGTCCATTGCCTGGTGGGGTCGGTGGTGGTCTTGGCCCGGTGATGTCGTCTGCAGAGGCAGGCGAGGTTGCCCGGATGTGTCTGCCCGGGTGGGCCGTGCCAGTGGGTCGTAGCGCTCGATGTGGTCGAGGTCGCAGGCTCTCGCGGGGCGTTGGCAGTCGGGGAAGACGCAGTGCTGGTCGCGCAGGACGACCTGCTCGCGCATCCAGGCCGGCGGGTCGTGGGCGTCGACGGGGTCGCCGCGGTCGGGGTCCAGGACCGGGGTCACGGTCACCCTGGCGCCGGCCAGCCACTCCCGGATGCGGGCGGTGGTGACGGGCCCCAGGCCCTCGGCGCGGCCCAGGTCGGCGACCTCGAGGGTGCCGTCGCTGCCGGTGGTGGCGGTGAGGTGGAGGTAGAGCTTGTAGGCGCTGCCGGCGGCCGGGGTGTCACCGTGGGCGCGGGCGCGGTCGACGATGACCTGCACTGCCAGGACGCGACGCCGGGCCAGGGACAGGTCGGGATGCTCGGCGAGCAGGTCGTGGGCGATCTTGGCGACCAGGGACTCGAGGTCCTTGAGGGTGGCGGTGTCGCCGGCGATGCTCATCCAGGAGGTGCCCAGCCAGCGGTCGTCGAGGGTGCCGCCGTGGCTGAGGGTGACGTCCCAGGTGTCCTGGGCGGTCTCCTCGGCCTCTTCGTGGGCCTCGACGTCGAAGCGGGCCCGGGCGGTCTCGACCATCCGTTCCAGCGCGACCGCGCCGACCACGTGGGCGCGCCGGCGCGACCTGGGCGTCGACGTAGGCGGCCGCCTCGGGTGAGAGCGAGGAGGTGGCGGCGGCGATCTTGCGGGCCCGCCACACCGGCACCTCGAGCGACTCCACGCGGGCCCGGACCCGGGGCAGTCGGTGCTCCAGCTCGAGCGCGTCGGCCATCAGCGTCAACGCCGCGGTCGTGGTGATCCCCAGCGCGCCCGCGAGCGGCTCGGCCGAGAACGCCGCCACCATCGGCCGCCCGTCCCCACCGATCCTCTCCGGCGCGTCCAGGTCGCCACCGACCTCGCCGTACCCGGCCGCGTCGCGGGCGTCGTCGACCGCGTTGGTCTCACACCACCGCACCGCCACCCGCAGCACCCGCCGCGCAGCCGCCCGCTCCAGGGCCTTCGCCTCCTCGGCGAACCCCAGCACGGCGTCGCGGTCCAGGTCCTCGACCCACACCGGCCCGCCGTGTGCGTCCGTCTCGATCAGCGTCATGGAACTACTCAAGCACTGACCACCGACAATGCCGCAGAGCCGCTGACCTGCAGAAACGCGGTTCGTCGACATGGCTCCGACACGGGCATTCCGCCCAAAATGACGCGTCATACGCGTCGCGATTCCGTCCTCTGGCCGGCACCGGAGTCACCGTTGTAGCCGTGTCTGAGGTCAGTGTTCTGGCGAGGCCGGACCGGCTGCCCCAGGTGAGCCTTGCAGCCCCATTCGGCGACCTGCAGCCTGGAGCCGTGCGTGGTTGCGTCGGTTGGGCCAAGTCATGTCGTGGGGATCGACCTCGCCAGTGGTCGGACTCGGGATCTCCGAGATTGCGCCAGGAGCGAGTAGGTAGAAATTCCTCCCAATGGGAGCCGAGGATCGGAATGGCGGCTCCGCCGCCGTTCTCATAGCCGAAGTTGATCTCGACGCACCGAGCCGCGACGTCGTCGTGGGTGTACTTGTCCTGCTGCGAGACCCTTGCCGACGCGCGACGTCACGAGATCCTCTGTGTCTTCGGCGTCTAAGAAGTAGAGGGCGTAGTTAAGCCGGAGGTGTGCCGACCAGTTCGTCGCGCCGCCATCTCGTGCTTCGAGATTCGTGAAGAACGATTCGATAGCACCCTCAGTTTCGGCCGTGGCCGCTTCGCGAACGGCTTCAGATTGCGGAGGCGAGTCTTGTCGCAGTGCGCGCCACCAGGATGCTTTCTGCGCATCAGTCCGGAGGGGCACGGTGACATCGCCTCCAGGATGTCGTCGCCGGTCGTAGCGACCGGCAACTTGCGGAGGATGTTCGATGCCCATGTAGCGATTGCATCGCCAATCGCCAGGCCGTCGAATCCTTCAGTTCGGTCGCTGAATTGCGTCATAACGCTGCGCAGGAGCTCGACGGTGACAGGCGGGGTATCGGCCCCGACTTCCTTGGTGCTCAGCCGTATGAACTTCTGTAGCGCCAAGCTCGCTCGACCTGCGTTGCGGTCGTTCAGCAGGGCAAGGAGCGGCGCGCCATCGCGACCGGTTCTTGCGGCCGCGAGTGCATTGACGACCTCGGTGTCGGAAACATCGTCGGTCGGGATGGCATGGATGAAGTAACGAGCGAAGTAGTTGTCGCTATGTACGCCGTTGACCCGCTCGTAGGTACCGACACCCTTGCCAGCGATCACCGGGAAGAGCGTTGAAAGTACGGCGTGGGCATCGCTACGGTCGACACCTTCCGGCACCCGCCCCAGTAGGTCTTCAAAACTCGGGGCTTTATCGTCTCGTTCGAGTACGGCCCGGAGGCTCGCGGTGCCGGTGAGCCTCCGCCGAGCTCGAGGTAGGTCGGCGTAGAGGTCGGGAAACTGTACGCGGATGAAGGTCAGCAGGATCACGTCTATGTCGTCGACTTCCCCGACAGCGTGCATTGACATGACCAGAGACAACTGGGCCAGGTACCTATCAATGGACCTAGGGGTGGTCAACTGTGACTCGAATACGTCCTCGAGCAAATCGAGGCGGAAGTCCTCGAGGTTGACCACGCGCTTGTACCAACTCAGGATGCTGCGCAGACCTGCGTGAAGGCGTTCGTTCATCTGACTGTGGAGCAGGGGCGGCATGGCGATCGGGTACTGCACAATCTTCTCCATGAAGAGGCGCGCGTGCGTGTCTGCGCCGTCGCCGAGCTGGGACCAGTTCGAGGCAATGTTCGCGAAGAGAGCGCGCTCGTCATAGGCCAGGAGGAACGTGACTCCGGGGAACCGTCCGAGGAGGCGAACGACCTTCAGTAGGGCCGCGAGTTCGTCGGGCTGGAGGCGATCGATGTCGTCAGCGACAATTAGGACCGGGATCTTCAGCTTCTTCAACTCGCACGAGGCCCTCTCAAACGACGTTTGCCACGATGGTTCATCGAGGAGCCGGTCACCAATCGCCTGCAAAGTCTTCGACGTCAGCTTTCCCTTGATGGATTCGCCAGTCAGCGAGGACGCGACGCGCAGGCACCCGCCGAGCGCTCGCCTCAGTTCCTTGCCAGTGTTGGCCGGCAGCGCTGACACGAGGGTCGAATAGAACTCCGCGGTCAGCGCTTCAGGTGAACTGGTAGCCCAAGGGGTGAATTGGGAAACAGCCCACCTGTTGGGTGACCGATCGAGTTGTTCGCGCGCCATGCTGATGACGGAGGTCTTGCCGCTGCCCACGCACCCGTAAGGCCTATGACGACGCTCGACTTCCACGTGTGTGTCTCCTCGATGAGATCGGCGATTCTGAGCGCGATCGTCCTAGTTCCGAAGCCGTCCTCGGTTGCCGACTTGATGGGATCGTCGACCCAAAGAGCGTGATGGGGTACGTCGGTCTGATTCGAGGCAGCAGCCTCTAGCTCGGGCATACCGAATCGAAGCACAGTTGGGTCTGCTGCATTGATCAGTGTCAGTGGACCTAGCTGATAGGTCGTGAGCTGTAGCTGAGGGGACTCTGGTCGGGTCCGTTCAGAAGGAGGCAGCTCATGGCGCATGTTGGAGGTTGCCCTGGATCCGGCGACGGTGGTCGTCGCCGTGGATCCGGGGAAGGTGATGAACCGGGTCTGGGTCAGCAACGGCGCTGGGTCTGCTGGAGGAGCCGGTGTCGTTGCCGGTCGCGCGAGCAGGGATCGCGGCGCTCGAGACGATGCTCGCGGCGCATGCCGGTCGCGGCACGGGTGATCGCGATCGAGGCGACCGGGAGCCTGCATCGGGCGTGGGCTGCTGAGCTGGAGCGGTTGCCATCCGGGCTCGTTGCGGCTGTTCGCGCCCTCGGAGACGAAGGCTGCCCGCACCCAGCTGGGTCGGGCCGGTTCAAGACCGACGACCGGGACTGCGCTGCGCTGACCTACCTGGCCCGCCAGGGTGCCGGACGACGGCAGGCCGAGGAGGTCGAGGTGGAGGAGCTGCGGGCTGCGGTGCGGCATCGGCGCGGCCTGGTTGCGGACCGGAAGAAGGCTCAGCAGCGACTCCACGACCAGCTCAACGCGCTGTGCCCGGGCCTGTCCGCGCCCGACGGCACGGCGACACTGGGCCGGGCGCTGCCGATCGAGTCACCGACCGGTCAGGCGGTGCTGGCGTGCGCTGTCGCGTTCGCCGGACGTGCGCCCTCACGTCCGGTCGCTGATGGCCCGGGCACCGGGAAGGCTGACCAAGGCCACTGCCGGCTACTGGGCCGACCGGTGGCGCGGCTGCCTGCCACCGCCGGCTGACGCCGAGCAGCGTGCGGATCGGCTGGGTCGCGACCTGGCACCGCTACCGGCGCCTGCAGGACGACATCGCCGCCGTCGAGGACGAGATCGCTCGCTGCTCGCCCGCACCGACGGCCAGGTCCTGACCAGCCTGCCGGGCGTGGCCGCGATCCGGGCGGCGGCGTTCGCCGCACACAGCCTGCCGATCGCCCGGTTCCCTGACGCCGAGCACCTCTACTCCGCCACCGGCCTGGCGCCAGCGATGTACGAGTCCGCCACGCTGCGCCGACGAGGACGGATCTCCCGCCAGGGCCTGGCCGAACACCGCGACGCGCTGATGGGCATCGCCTGGGGCCTGTCGCTCTACTCGCCGTCCTTCGCCGACCGCAACGCCGAGCTCCGGGCCCGTGGCATGGCCCCGATCCAGGCCCGCGTCGCCCTGGCCCGCAACGCCTGCCGCCTGATCTACCGGATGCTCGTGACCCAACAACCCTTCGACGAACAGGCGTATCGTCGAGGAAGGCTCAGCCGCGGACGGTGACGGCCACGTTAGCTATGCCGCTCGACGGCGCAACCTAGCTTGCCGCCCGTCCGCGCTGGGCCGCCTCTCACGGCGCACACGAAAGCCTGCCGCACCACGGCGCCTGATCAGCCTGCCGACCACGGCGGCCCAGGCCGGACTCCAGATCCCGCTTCGTCGCGCACCCAGCCGAGGTCCTCCGACGCGCTCGGCCATCCGCACGCCCACCCTCACCCTTGACTGCCGCGCGAAAGCTAGCCCATTCCGCCGCGTTTGTTGGTCGAATTCTTGACGACGGATCGCCTGGCCCGACTGTCGTTCGAGTGGGCCGAGCTTCTGCATGCGGGCCAGGAGGACCGCGGCGACTTAACCGAGAAGCGGGCCGCACTGTCGGCCCCCGCTGGGAGGATCAGGGCATGAGCAACATCAACCCCGAAGACATCTACTCCGCAGTCCGCGCCATCCCGGCGGGCGCCGTGATCACGTACGGCGAACTTGCCGAGAAGGTGGGCCTCACTCGCAATCACGCCCGTGTGGTCGGCAATGTGCTCGGGAACCGGCCCGACAACGACGCTTGGATGACCACACCTGCCGAGGACCATGACATTCCTTGGTGGCGAGTCGTGAAGGCTGATGGCACCCTGCTGGCCGATCAGGACGAGAACAGTCGCCGGTGGGTTGATTGGGCCAAGTCCGTATTGGTCAGCGAGGGCGTGACCTTCACCGACGATGGACGCGTCGCCAGCCTCGCCACTGCCCCCCGCCACCCGAGCGGCAGTGGTACGCGCAGGTCCCAGGCGAACCCGTACCGCGAGCCCGAGCCGTGCTGGAAGCACGAGACCATTCAGTACTCCTGCCGAGACTGCGCGCCCAGCCGCTAGCCCATGGGACAGAATGCCCCGCTTTCGAGAGCGCGAGGGTGCTGAAAGCTTGCACACGCTCCAGACAGACCGCCGGTCGGCGGCTAGCCGCTGGCAACGAGCCGGTATGCCTGCGTCTATCCGCCGCCTGTGGAGCATCGGATGCCCGGACGTAGACCGCGCGGCGGACGTGGGCGAGCCAGCGCCGTTCGTGGCGGCGACCCCGATAGCGTCCGGGGGTGGCCAGTCCTCGCCATCCGGTGCGCGTCGACGCAGCGGGTCCCCGCGTCGGAGCGGGGCGCGGCAGCCACCGCGGCCGTTGCCGGTCGCCGGGCCGGGGGAGCGGCTGTGGGTGCTCGACGTGCCCTACGGGACCCAGGTCGACGGCGCCACCTGGCACTCGGCCGTCAAGACCCACCTGTACGTCGGGCGCGCCCTGCCCGCGCACCTCGCGCCGTACGCCCCGGGTCCGCACACGCTCGGGCGGTTCATCGAGAACACCCTCAACCCCGACGACCCGACGCCCAGCCCCGAGCCGACCGACGCGCTCGAGCCGCGGCGGATCCAGTTCGAGGCGGCCGACGCGATCGCGGCGCGCGCCGCGGCGGGCGGACGGCAGTTCCTGCTGGCCGACGAGCCCGGCGTGGGCAAGACGATCTCCGCGGTCCTCGGAGCGACGGCGGTGGGCGACCTCCGCGGTGCGCAACGGGTGCTCGTCGTCGCCGACCGACCCGCCGCGATCACGATCGGCCACTGGTGCCGCACCATCACGGCGCTGGGCGACGGCGGTCTCGAGTGGGTCGTGATCACCTGGGACCGGCTGGAGAAGGTCAAGGACCACGCGTGGGACGTGATCATCGCCGACGAGGCCCACGCGCTGCGACGTACGACGACGAAGCGGTGGAAGCTCTGGGCGCGGATCTCCGGCCACGGGAAGCCCCACGACAAGGCGCCGTTCGTCATCGCGACGACCGCGACGCCCGGCCACACGCCGCTCGAGCTGCCCTACCTCGCTCCGGCCTACGCGCAGGTGCTCGGCGAGCCGATGAAGGAGTGGACCTCGGCCACGCAGCCCGGGGCCGCGTTCGCCACCGCGCTCGAGCGCCACGGCGTCGGGGTGGAGCAGGGACGCTACGGCGCGACGTGGACCACCGATCCGGCCCGGCGCGCCGCCGACCTCAAGCTGGTGCGCGGCTGGCTCGACGAGGAGCGGCCCCCGGCGATGCTGCACCGCGCCGCGCCGTGGGGGCCGGTGCCGATCTCCGGCATGCCGGTGGCGCTCACGCCGGCGGAGCGCACGGCGTACGAGGCCGAGTGGGGGGAGTTCTGCCGCGAGATGGACATCGCCCGACGCGGCCGCAACACCGCCAAGGGCCGGGCCGCGCTGCTGCGCTTCCGGCAGAAGGCCGGCCTGATCCGCGTCGACTCGACCGTCGACTGGATCGCCCAGCAGGTCCAGGCGGAGCGACAGGTGGCGTGCTCGGTCGAGTTCGTCGCGACCGCCGCCGACCCCATCGCCGACCGGCTGCGCGACTCCGGCATCGAGGTCGCCACCATCTACGGCCGCGACCGGTTCGACCCCGAGGCCGAGCGGCTCCGGTTCCAGACCGGGCAGGCGAAGGTCTGCGTCTTCACCACGGTCGCCTCGATCAGCCTGCACGCCGGCGAGACCCTCACCGACGGCCGCCAGGCGAGCACCGAACCCCGGGTCGGCGTCTTCCACCAGGCCCGCTTCTCGGGCATCGCCGGACGGCAGGTGACCGGCCGCACCCACCGCGACCACCAGGTCTCGCCGTGGCACATCGCCTACGCCGAGGGCACCGTCGAGGAGCAGGTCGGCAAGGTGATGGTGGAGCGCATCGCCGCCGCCTCCGACACGGTCGGCAGCGACACCACCGGCCTCACCGCCCTCGCCGAGCTCCTCGGGGCCGACTGGCTGCCGCCCACGACCCTGACCGAGGACGGCGCCTGACCGTGGCCGCGGACTAGGCTCGCGCCATGGCTGTGGAGGGCAGGCGTCCAGGGGTGGTCCCGTCCCGTGGCGTGCTGCTGATCGAGGACTTCTGCCGGCACACGGGCCTGGACCAGGCGGTCGTCGCGGGGCTGATGCGGTCCGAGCGCATCCGTGGGGGCCTGTGGAGGGACGAGGCGCACACCAGTCCCTTCGGGCTGTTCGACGACGTCCTGCCCACGACGGCTGAGCTGGAGGCCCTGGGGTTGACGGTGAGCGACGGCTACGACCCGGAGTCCCTGCGCTCCTCCTGACCGAGCGTGCGGACGCTCTCGAGGGTGTCGGCGTCGTCGGCGGCCTTGTCCTCGCGGTACCTGACGACCCGCGCGAAGCGCAGCGCGACGCCACCGGGGTAGCGCGTGGAGCGCTGGATGCCGTCGATGGCGATCTCGACCACCTGCTCGGGCCGCACGTGCACGACGTGGCCCTCGCGGTGCGTCTCGAGCGCGAGGAACCGCTCGGTCTGCCAGGCGAGCATCTCGTCGGTCATGCCCTTGAAGGTCTTGCCCAGCATCACGAAGGAGCCGTCGTCGGTCGCGGGCGCCCAGGTGCAGGTTGGAGAGCTTGCCGCGGCGCCGGCCCGAGCCCCACTCGACGGCGAGCACGACCAGGTCGAAGGTGTGGACCGGCTTGACCTTGACCCAGCCCGACCCGCGGCGGCCGGCGGCGTACGGCGCCTCGAGGCTCTTGACCACGACGCCCTCGTGGCCGTCGGCGAGGGCGCGGGCGAGGAAGGCCTCGGCGTCCTCGACGCTGCCGGTGCGCAGGCCGGCGACCCGGTGCTGCTCGGGCACCAGCGCGTGCAGCGCGGCCAGGCGCTCGTGGCCCGGGCGGTCGAGGAGGTCCGTGCCGTCGACGTGCAGCACGTCGAAGAAGAACGGGGTGACCTGCACGCCCGCGTCCTGCGCCGTGCGCGACGACGTCTCCTGGAAGGGACGCGGCCGGCCGTCGTCGTCGAGCGCCAGCGCCTCGCCGTCGAGGACGAACCGCTCGGCCGGCAGCGACAGCGCCACCGCCACGACCTCGGGCAGCCGGGCGGTGATGTCCTCCAGGCTGCGGGTGGCCACCCGCACCTGGTCGCCGTCGCGGTGCACCTGGATGCGGATGCCGTCGAGCTTGGTGTCGACGACCACCTCGCGGCCGTCCTCGCCCACGTCCTTGCCGAGCGCCTTCTCCAGCGCGGCTGCGACGTCGGGCGCCGTGCCCGCGAGCATCGGCAGCACCGGGCGCATCACCTCCAGCCCGATCGCGTGCAGCGCCTCCTCGCCGTCGGTGAGCGCGGCCACGACGACCGCCACGGTGGAGCCCGACAGCATCGCCGCCCGCCGCACCAGCGCCAGCGGGACGTCGGCGGCCTTGGCCAGCGCCTCCTGCACGAGCGCGTCGAGCGCGCCCTGCCGCAGCTCACCGGTCACCACCCCGCGCAGCCACTGCTGCTCCTCGCCGGTGGCGCGGGAGAACAGCTCGTCGACGGCGCTCGTCCGGCGCCCGGCCGACCCCGGCCCGGCCAGGGCGGCCACGGCCTCGAACCGCTCGTGGACCTCCAGCACCTCCAGGCGTCGAGGTGTCGGCCGGTGGTCGGCAGGTCGGTCAGCGACCGCCAGCCCAGCCCCGTACGCCGCTGGCGCAGGGTGCCGCCCAGGTAGGCCGCGACCGTCTCGGCCTCCTCGGGGCCGGTGCGCCCCAGGAGGTCGGCCAGCGCGGCCACCTTCGCGGTGCGCGAGCGGGTGGCGGCGACGACCTGCGAGGTGGCGACGACGTCGGCGAGCAGCACGTCGGTCATTGAACACCGGCCCGCCGACGCGGCCCTCACCCAGGCAGGCCCGTGAAGTCCGGCTCGCGGCCCTCGGCGAACGCCGCGAGCGCCTCGAGGTTGGCCGGGCCGCCCATCAGCTCGGCGAAGGCGGCGTTCTCGCAGCTCGCGGGCGGCGTCGATGCCGGCGCGCAGGGGAGCGGTCATCGCGTGCTTGACGGCCACCAGCGACGAGACAGGTCGACGGGCCAGCAGCTCCGCGTGCGTGCGGGCCTCGGCCATCAGGTCGTCGGGCTCGGTGACCCGCCACACCAGGCCGGCGGCGAGCGCGTCGGCGGCGCTCACCCACTCCGACGACAGCAGCATCCACGCGGCGGCCTGGTGGCCCGACGAGGCGCGGGAAGAGGAAGGACGACGCGGCCTCCGGGGCCACGCCGAGCGAGGTGAAGGGGCACTTGAGCCGGGCCGTGCTCGACATGAACGCCAGGTCGGCGAAGCCGAGCACGGTCGCGCCGATGCCCAGGGCGATCCCGTTGACCGCGACCACCAGCGGCTTGGGGAAGGCGACGAGCGCGTCGAGCAGCCCGGGGAAGCCGTGCCGCCCGCGCTGGAAGTCGGGATCGGTGGACATCCGGTGCATCTCCAGCAGGTCGGTGCCCGCGCTGAACGCGCGGCCGGCGCCGGTCAGCAGCACCACGGCCACGTCGGGGTCCTCGGCGGCGGCCAGCAGCGCGTCGGCGGTGGCGTCGTACAGCGCCTCGTCGAAGGCGTTGAGCGCGTCGGGCCGGTCGAGGGTCAGGGTGCGCACGCGGTTCTCGTCGTGGATCTGCAGGGCCATGACCGGAGACTACCCAGAACTAGAACGTGTTTCATCACGTAGCGTCGGGCCGGTGACCCAGGAACCCCGCAGCCGCACCTGGCGACCCGACTGGCCCTGCCAGGTCGCGTCGGTGGCCGGGCAGCAGCGTCGCGGCGCGGGGCGACCCGACGTACCGCGTCGACGAGGCCGGGCGGATCTGGCGCGGCGTGCGCACCCCCGAGGGCCCGGCGACGCTGTCGCTGGCGTCGCGTCCGCGCGACGGCGAGGTGCACGCCGCAGGCCTGGGGGAGCGGCGCGGAGTGGATGCTCGACGCCGTGCCGGCGCTGCTCGGCGCCGACGACGACTGGAGCGCCTTCGAGCCCCGGCACCCGGTGCTCGTCGAGGCCCGCCGACGGCACCCGCACGCGCGGCTGGGACGCACCGGGCTGGTGATGGAGTCGCTGGTGCCCTCGATCATCGAGCAGAAGGTCACCGGGCAGGAGGCCTTCGCCGGGTTCCGGATGCTGGTGCACCGCTACGGCGAGCGCGCGCCCGGCCCGGGCGCGGACCTGCGGCTGTGGGTGCAGCCCACGCCCGACCAGCTGCGCACCGTCCCCTCGTGGGAGTGGCTCGAAGATGCACATCGACCCCGCGCGCTCGCGCACGATCGTCACCGCCGCCCGGGTCGCGGCGTCGCTCGAGCGCACCGCGACCCTGCCGCCCGAGGAGGCCGAGCGGCGGCTGCGCACGCCTGCCGGGCCTGGGCGTCTGGACCTGCGCGGAGGTGCGCCAGCGCGCCTTCGGCGACCCCGACGCGGTGTCGTTCGGCGACTACCACGTCGCCAAGGACGTCGGGTGGGCGCTGACCGGCACCCCGTTCACCGACGACGAGATGGCGGCGTACCTCGAGCCGTGGCGCCCGCAGCGCGGCCGGGTGCCCACGCTGCTCGGTCTCGCCGGCCTGCACCGGCCCCGGCACGGCGCCCGGATGTCGCCGCGCACCCACCTGCCGGCCCGGGTCACCCGCACCTGACGCGAGTTCGCGCCGGTGGGTGGACATGGGCCGCGTCGCGATGCCTGGGACTGGTCAGAGCAGGGGACGCAGGGGCGCGAGCACGAACTCGGTGAACTTGCGGTGCAGGTCGCGCGCCTCCCACTCGCCGATCGTCAGCTCGAGGCAGTTCGACTCGTCGAGGGTGAAGATCTCCTCCATCAGGCCGGCGAACCCGGGGTCGATGGCCTCGACGTTGATCTCGTAGTTGCCGCTGAGGCTGAGCCGGTCGATGTTGGCGGTGCCCACGGTGGTCCAGGTGCCGTCGACCGTGGCGGTCTTGGCGTGCACCATCGCGTCGCGGAAGCGGAAGATCCGCACCCCGGCCTCGAGCAGCTGGGAGAAGTAGCCGCGCGAGATCCAGTCGGCCACGATGTGGTTCGACTTCAGCGGCACCAGCAGGCGTACGTCGACGCCGCGGCGCGCGGCGTCCTTCAGGGCGTCGACGAAGTCGGGGTCGGGCAGGAAGTAGGCGGTGGTCAGCCAGACGTTCCGGCTGGCGCGGTTGATGGCCTCGAGGTACATCGAGCGGATCGGGAACATCCACAGCCGCGGCACGTTGCGCTGGAAGCGGATGCGCGGCTCCCACGCCGAGGACGTCTCGAGCAGCAGCGGGCGCTCGCTGTGCCGCAGCCGGCGCCGCCGGTTGAGGTTCCAGAAGTCGGCGAACGCGCGCTGGAGGTCCCACACGCCGGGCCCGGTCAGGCGCACGTGCGTGTCGCGCCACTCGGTCTCGTAGGCGTCACCGATGTTGTAGCCGCCCACGAAGCCGACCTCGGCGTCGACCACCAGGATCTTGCGGTGGTCGCGGCCGTAGCGGCGCAGGTCGAAGAAGCGCAGCCCGGCGGCGTACACGGGGTAGCGCAGCACCTTCATCGACTTGGGGAAGCGCTTGAACACGGGGGAGACCACGAGGTTCGCGAAGCCGTCGTAGATGCAGTAGACCTCGACGCCGCGCTCGGCGGCGTCGGCGAGGGCCTTCTTGAACCGCTCGCCGGTCGCGTCGCCCTTCCAGATGTAGGTCTCGAAGAAGACCTGGCGCTGGGCGCCCTCGATCGCGGCCAGCATGTCGGCGTAGAGGTCGTGGCCGTAGGTGTAGGTGGTCAGCGTGCCCTCGCCGACGTCGACGGTGTGCGGGGGCATCGTCGGGAACGGCTTGGGCTTCTTGCCGCGGCGACGGTAGGAGTCGACCAGCGACATGGTGACGGCCAGGGCCAGCTGGACGCCGACGATCGTCAGGAAGGTGCGTCGGACCGCGCGCACCATGCGTTCGACGTTCGACGGTCCGATCAGGCTCACGGGGTCAACCTAGTGCCTCACCCCGTCGGTCGGCGGGCGGTGTCGGTGCCGGGTCGTAGGCTCGACCCATGCGCCCCGTCACAGATCTCGAGCGCCGGGTGGCGCCCTTCAAGGTCGTCTCCGACTACGAGCCTGCCGGTGACCAGCCGGCTGCCATCAAGGAGATCACCAAGAGGATCAACGGCGGCGAGCAGGACGTCGTGCTCCTCGGCGCCACCGGCACCGGCAAGACGGCCACCGTCGCCTGGGTGGCCGAGCAGGTCCAGCGCCCGCTGCTGGTGCTGCAGCCGAACAAGACGCTGGCCGCCCAGTTCGCCAACGAGCTGCGGATGCTCTTCCCCGACAACGCCGTCGAGTACTTCGTCTCCTACTACGACTACTACCAGCCCGAGGCCTACGTGCCTCAGACCGACACCTACATCGAGAAGGACTCCTCCATCAACGAGGAGGTGGAGCGGCTGCGCCACTCCGCGACCAACTCGCTGCTGACCCGGCGCGACGTGATCGTGGTCAGCACCGTGTCCTGCATCTACGGCCTGGGCACCCCGCAGGAGTACGTCGACCGGATGCTGCGGCTGCGGGTGGGGGAGGAGCGCGACCGCGACTCGATCCTGCGCCAGCTCGTGGAGATCCAGTACACGCGCAACGACATGTCCTTCACCCGGGGCACCTTCCGGGTCCGCGGCGACACCCTCGAGATCTTCCCGGTCTACGAGGAGCACGCGGTGCGCATCGAGTTCTTCGGTGACGAGATCGAGCGGCTGATGTCGCTGCACGCGGTCACCGGCGAGGTCATCACCGAGGACAACGAGCTCTACGTCTTCCCCGCCACCCACTACGTCGCCGGCCCCGAGCGGATGGAGCGCGCCATCCGCGGCATCGAGCTCGAGCTCGAGGAGCAGCTCGCGACCTTCGAGAAGCAGGGCAAGCTGCTCGAGGCCCAGCGGCTGCGGATGCGCACGACGTACGACGTCGAGATGATGCGGCAGGTCGGGTCCTGCTCGGGCATCGAGAACTACTCGATGCACATGGACGGGCGCAGCCGCGGCTCCGCGCCCAACTGCCTGCTCGACTACTTCCCCGAGGACTACCTGCTCGTCGTCGACGAGTCGCACGTCGCGGTGCCCCAGATCGGCGGCATGTACGAGGGCGACATGTCGCGCAAGCGCAACCTGGTCGACCACGGCTTCCGGCTGCCCAGCGCCATGGACAACCGACCGCTGAAGTGGGAGGAGTTCGTCGAGCGGATCGGGCAGACGATCTACCTCTCGGCCACCCCCGGCGACTACGAGCTCGACAAGGCGGGCGGCTCGACGCCGCCGCACGTGGTCGAGCAGATCATCCGGCCGACCGGCCTCATCGACCCCGAGGTCGTCGTCAAGCCGACCAAGGGCCAGATCGACGACCTGATCCACGAGATCCGCACCCGCGCCGAGAAGAACGAGCGGGTCCTGGTCACCACGCTGACCAAGAAGATGTCCGAGGACCTCACCGACTACCTGCTCGACGCCGGCATCCGGACCCGCTACCTGCACAGCGAGGTCGACACGCTCAAGCGCATCGAGCTGCTGCGCGACCTGCGGCTGGGCCAGTACGACGTGCTCGTCGGCATCAACCTGCTGCGCGAGGGCCTCGACCTCCCGGAGGTGTCGCTGGTCTCCATCCTCGACGCCGACAAGGAGGGCTTCCTGCGCTCGGACAAGTCGCTGATCCAGACGATCGGCCGCGCGGCGCGCAACGTGTCGGGTCAGGTGCACATGTACGCCGACAAGATCACGCGGTCGATGGAGGCCGCGATCGACGAGACCAACCGGCGTCGCGAGAAGCAGGTCGCCTACAACACCGCCCACGGCGTCGACCCGATGCCGCTGCGCAAGAAGATCGCCGACATCACCGAGATGCTGGCCCGTGAGGACGAGAGCACCCAGGCGCTGCTCGAGACCTGGGCCGGCACGGCGGCGAAGGGCCGTGCGGGCGGGGTGAAGGCCAAGCAGCCGGTGCCCGCGCTGACCAGCAAGGACGCCGGGATGCACGCCAAGGAGCTGGCGGGGATGCCCAGCGCCGACCTCGCGCAGCTCATCCAGGACCTCACCGACCAGATGCGCACGGCCGCCACGGAGCTGCAGTTCGAGCTCGCGGCCCGGCTGCGCGACGAGATCGAGGAGCTCAAGAAGGAGCTGCGCCAGATGATGGAGGCCACCAAGTAGCCGCCGGTCCTCAGTCGCGGTCGGCTGCCTTCATCGCCTGCCGGCTGACGGTCAGGCCCACCAGGCGTGAGATCACCAGGGCGACGTAGAGCACCCCCACGACCATCTCGACGGCGACGAAGGAGCGGGCGTGCGGCCCCATCGGCACCACGTCCGAGAGCCCCACGCTGGTGAGCACCGAGAAGGACAGGTAGAGCAGCTCGAACCAGGTCTGGCCGTCGGTGGCGGATCCGCCGCGAACGACCCCGGCGACAGGACCGACACCGCGGAGTAGACGTAGGCGAAGCCCCAGGCGACCACCGTGAACGCGGCGCCGGTGGCGTACAGCTCGTCCCTGGTGACCCGGTCGTCGTGGAACAGGTAGCGCACCATCGAGTACGACACGTAGAAGTAGAAGGGCGCATGCAGCAGCGCGGAGACCAGCACCACCCAGGAGCTGCCCGGGGTGAAGGCCTCCACGACCGTGAACGCAGCAGCCGGGACCCCGAGCAGCAGGGCGACCCAGGTCAGCGCCGGCGTCCGGCGCACGGCCGTGAGCGCGGCGGCGACGACCACGATCTGCACCACTCCGAGGACGGAACGGCCCACGGTGCTGTCGTCCAGGAACGGGTAGGCCACCACGGCGAGGGTCTGGGTGGCCAGCAGCACCGCCGAGGGGCGACGTCCGAGCAGACCGTCGGGTCGCGGGTCGCCGCTCGTCGGGTGTCTCATGAGCGCATGCTAGAGCGAGAGGGGAGGATGCAGTGGTGAGCAGCACCGTGCGCGCGTCGCCGAGCCGCCGGGCCGTGCTGGTCTGGGCGGTGGCGCTGTCGCTGTACCTGCTCGCGGTCTTCCACCGCTCCTCGCTCGCCGTCGCGGGCCTCGTGGCGACCGAACGGTTCGGCATCTCGGCCTCCCAGCTGGCGGTCTTCACCATGCTCCAGCTGCTCGTGTACGCCGCCATGCAGGTGCCGGTGGGTCTGCTCGTCGACCGCTACGGCCCGCGCAGCGTGCTGCTCAGCGGCGCCGTCATCCTGGCCGGCGCCCAGACGGCCTTCGCGTTCGCCGACTCCTACGCCGTGGCCCTGGTGGCCCGGTTCTTCGTCGGCATGGGCGACGCGCTGACCTTCATCTGTGTCCTGCGGCTGCTGGTCACCTGGTTCCCGGTGCGGAGGGTGCCGTTCTTCAGCCAGCTGACCGGCACCATCGGCCAGACCGGCGCGATCGCCGCCGCCGTGCCGATGACCTGGGCGCTGGGCCGGTGGGGCTGGACGCCGGCCTACCTCTTCACCGCCGGCGTGGGGGCCGCGCTCACGGTGCTGGCCCTGCTCGTCGTGGCCGACGCCCCGGGACGCCGCAACCTCCGCGGTGACCTGATGTCGCCGGCGCGGGCCGCGGCCAGCCTGCGTGCCTCCTGGGCGCACCCGGGCACCCGGCTCGGGTTCTGGATGCACTTCAGCACCCAGTTCAGCGCCACCACGCTCACCCTGCTCTGGGGCTACCCCTTCTTCGTGCGCGGGGAGGGCCGCAGCCCAGCCGAGGCCGGGGTCCTGCTGACCCTGATCGTCGTGGCCGTGATCATCAGCGGCCCGGTGCTCGGCTGGCTGATCGGGCTGCACCCGTGGCACCGCTCCTCGATGGTGCTCGGCATCGTCGCCACGATCGTGCTCGACCTGGACGACCGTGCTCGCCTGGCCCGGGCCGGCGCCGCTGGCGCTGCTGGTGGTGCTGGCCCTCGTGTGCGGCGTCGGCGGCCCGGCCTCGATGATCGGCTTCGACGTCGCGCGCACCGCCAACCCGCCCGAGCGGATGGCGAGCTCCACCGGGATCATCAACGTCGGCGGCTTCTCGGCGAGCCTGGTCCTCGTCGTGGCCATCGGCCTGGTGCTCGACTGGCGCACGCCGGGCGGCGGCACCGACTACACCCCCGAGGCGTTCCGGTGGGCGATGAGCACCCAGTACGTCATCTGGGGGATCGGGCTGTCCCAGGTGGTCCGCTACCGGTTGCGGGCCCGCCGGGTCTTCGACCGGGCGGCTCTGGAAGCCGAGGGTCGAGGGTGACCCGCCGCGACGTGGAGCACACGCCGGACGGGCGCTACATCGTCGTCGACGGGCGCCGCTGGCGCGCCACGGACCCCGAGATCCCCGAGGACCGTCGCGACGAGCTCCAGACGGATCCTGATGGCGTGGCGCCGCGACGTGCGGCGCACCAAGGGGCACCGACGAGGAGGCCACGTCGCGCGCCGGTGTCCAGGCCGCCAAGCTGGCCCTCGGGGAGCGCGGCCAGCCGCCCTGGTGGGACCAGACGCTCGAGGAGCGACGGGCGCGCTGGGAGTCGCCCGTCAGCGCGCCCTCCGACGGACGCTCAGACGAGGGTTGACCAGGCGACCAGGACCAGGACGTGAGCCACCAGGACGGCGAGGCCGGCGCGTCCCAGCGGCACGAGTGCCCGTCCCAGGGTCGCCCGGAAGGGCACCCACCAGGCCGTGAGCACCGCCAGCGTCACCAGGCCCACCACCAGCACCGAGACGAGACGTCCCGCGGGCAGGTCGCGTCCCGACCACCAGTCGACCCAGGGACCGGCTGCGGTGCCGTGGGTCGCGGCGGCGGTGACGGCCACGGCGAGCGCGAGCACGCCGAGCGCCAGCGCGGCCTGGGCCCAGCGGGACCGCCACGCCCGGGCGAGCACGGCGCGGTGGTGGCCCAGCACGAGGCCGTGCACGAACACCACCTGCCAGACCAGGGGCGGGTACGCCGCGTCGAACTGCGCGTCGGTCCAGTCCGGCGACCCGAGCACGCCCCAGGCGTAGACGGCCCAGGAGGCGCCCAGCACCAGCCACCACAGCCGACGCCGCAGCAGCCAGAGCACCACCGGGGCGACCAGGCTGAGCAGCGCGAGCAGGCCGAGGAGGTTCAGCGACCACACGCCGGTCTCCAGCGCGAAGAGTCGCTGGACCGACGGCCACGGGGGCGGGTAGTCCAGCAGCGCCGCAGCGCCGGCGAAGAGGTCGATCCGCTCGCCGGAGGGGGTCGTCCAGGTGGTGACCGCCGCGGTGCGGAGCCCAGGGACGTACGAGAGCCCGAGCACGAGCAGCGTGGTGGCCACGGCGGCGAACCACAGCACGACCGCACGCCTCCAGAGCCGGGCGCCGGCGGCGACCTCACCGACGCGGGCGACGAGCGGGGCATGGCCCACGGCGATCGCGGCTCCGGAGAGGAGGACGAAGGCCTCGGGGCCGGTGGTGACGCCCATCAGGCGGGCGACGGGCCCCCGGCCGCCGGAGAGCACCTCGAGGTGCGCCAGGACGAGGACCACGAGCAGCCCGCCGCGCAGGGCGTCGAGGCGCTCGTCCCGCCCGTCCGGGTCGTCGGCCGACCCGCGCGCCGCCGACCACGACCAGCCCGGCCGCAGTCGCCGGGTCGCGAGCCCGACGAGCAGCAGCACCAGCAGGCACCAGGAAGCGATCACCAGC
Organism: uncultured Actinomycetota bacterium; assembly: GCA_963722135.1. Taxonomy (GTDB): domain Bacteria; phylum Actinomycetota; class Actinomycetes; order Propionibacteriales; family Nocardioidaceae; genus Nocardioides. The sequence goes on along the minus strand of CAVRJT010000003.1, from coordinate 1,470,657 downwards.
CCCCGGGCGGTCGGCAGCGGTGCGACGGCGGCGGCCGGGTCGGGGTCGGAGGTCTCGTCCGTCGGTGCCAGGTCCTCGGTGGCCTCGGTGGGCTCGGAGACGGCGGTGACCGGGCCGAGGACGACCGTGCCCTCGAGGTCGGCCGCGAGCGCCTGTGCCAGGTCGGTCGAGCGGGTCGCGCGCCAGTCGACCGTGCGTCCGGCGACCTCGGCCTCCGGCCGGCGCTGCTCCAGCCAGGCGATGCCGCGCAGCAGCGGGTAGTCGTCGAGCGACTCGAGCACCTGTCGCCACCACGTGCGCTTGATGTCCATCTCGGCGTCACCGGCGGGGTCGGGCAGCCAGACCGCGCCGGTCTCGACGAGCAGCGGGAGGTCGTGACGCTCGGCGAACCGCTCGTAGAAGGGGGAGCGGCCCCGGCCGCGGCCGTAGCCGAACTCCTCCTCCAGGCGTGCCCGGAACGCTCCGGCCTCGGGCTCGACGTCGCTGTCGAAGCCGATGCTGCGCTCCTCCTCGCCCCGGGTGCCGCCCTGGACGGGGTCCAGGTCGTTGTCCTGGCGGCCGCGGTCGATGCCGAAGTGGTAGAGGGTGAGCCCCACCCAGTCCACCGCGTCCGGTCCGGGCCAGTAGGGCCCGTAGGGGTCGTCCCGGCCGTCGAGCCGACCGTTGCCGTCGGTGTCCAGGGCGTCCGAGGCCGAGGCCCGGTCGGGGTCCACGTCACCGTAGGCGGCGCCGTAGGGGTAGCCGGCGCCGTAGACGGGGGACCAGACGGTCTGGGCCTCGGGCGTGGCGGTGTGCAGCACGTCGGCGACCGTGCGGAAGGCGTCGACGTACGCGCCCGGCTGCTGGCCCCAGGCGTACCAGGTGCCGTTCATCTCCGGGGCGAAGCGCACCAGGAAGGTGGTGCCGAGCTCGTCGTGGAGCGCGCCCAGGCGCTCGGCGAGCGCCTCCGCGTGGCTCGGGTCGAGGTCGCGGAGCGGCACCGACGGCTCGAGGCTGACGACGGCGACCGCGCCCTGCGGCGCCAGCTGCCGGACGAAGCCCTCCAGGAAGGCGCCCGAGCGCTCGGTCACGGGGTACTCGACGCGCTGCTCGTACAGCGAGGGGGTCAGTCCCAGCCGGTCGCGGTACGCCGCGGCGCTGTCGTCGCTCCAGTCGAGCCCGGGGCCGAACAGCGGGTGACCGGCAGCCGGCGCTCCGAGGACGCCCTCGTCGTCCGCGTGCGCCCCCGCGGGGAGCAGCGACAGGAGGAGCCCGGCCAGGACGGCCAGCGCCAGGGTCCGCCACGGGCGAGGACTCACTCCTGGACGCCGTGGCGGGACAGCAGGTGCCAGTGGTTGATCCCGTCGTCGCGGGAGTAGTCCAGGGCGTCGAGGGCCGCGGCCGCCATGGCCAGTCCGCGTCCTGACTCCGCCAGCTCATCGGGCATGGCGGCCCCTTCGAGGTCGAGCGACATCGGCATCCCGTTGTCGCTCAGCGAGGCCAGCATCCGGGTCGGGGTGAGCGCCAGCGTGATGGCGAAGCGGCGGGACTCGCCGGGCCCGTGCGTGCTCGTCGAGTCCGCGCGGTAGGCGTGCTCGACGATGTTGGACAGGATCTCGATCACCGACATCTCGAACCGCATGCGGGCCACGTCCTCGATGTCGGGACGTGCGGCGAAGAGGTGCTCGAACATCGCGTGCACGAGCTCGAGGATCTCCGGGGTGGCCGGGGCCGAGAGCTCGAGACGCTCGTCGAGCTGCTCGAGCGCCAGCTCGTCCGTGGCGCGCGGGTCGGGCTCAGTCATCGAAGGCCTCCTCGACGCTGTCCCGGGCCCGCAGCACGCGGTCGAGGTTGGTGAGCTCGAAGACGCTGCTCACCGCCGGCGTGGGGCGGGCGATGCGGAGGTCGCCCCCGGCCTGTCGGGCGGCCTTGAGCCCCCCGATGAGGGCACCGAGCCCCGAGGAGTCGAGGAACGTGGTCTCCGCGAGGTCGACCACGATGCGCGCCGTGCCCGCGCCCACCAGCTCGGACAGGACGTCCTTGAGGCGTCGGGCGGCGACCATGTTGAGGCGCCCCTGCGGGACGACCACCCCGACACCGTCGGCCCGGGTGTGGACTGCGAACTCGATCATGCTGCTCCTTCGAGGGTGGTCGTCGGCACGAACCCGCGGTAGCGGGCGGCGCGGATGATGATGGAGAAGATGGCCAGGTCGAACACGACCCAGACCATGTTGAAGATGCTGCCGAGGGGGTCGGCCTGGCCCACGGCGATGCGCACGGCGCCGATGAGGATCGCCGCGACCAGCAGGCCGATGGCCCACAGCTGCGGCCGGACCAGGTGCCAGGCGGGTCCGGTGTCGGCCTGCTTCGTCTTGGGGGTCACGGCGAAGTCGAGGTCGCGGTGCAGGAACACGTTGCCGAAGGCCGAGGTGAAGGACTTGATCCACACCGGGAAGAGCGCCAGCGAGTACTGCTGGCCGCGCCACGTGGGTCGACCGTCGGCCACGATGAGGAACAGCAGCTGGTTGACGACCAGGAACGGCACCAGGCGGATGAAGAAGTCCGTCGAGAGCGCCTGCACAGGAAGCACCCCGATCGTGAGGTAGATGACCGGCGCCGCGATGTAGACCAGGGCCGCGAACCCCGAGAGGTAGCTCCACATCGTGGAGAAGTACATCAGGCGCTGGGGGATGCTCAGGCCCTTCTGCACCAGGGGGTTCTCGCGGAACATGACCTGCACCGTGCCCTGCGCCCACCGCAGCCGCTGGACCAGCATGGTCTGCAGGTCCTCGGGCGCGAGGCCCTTGGCGAGCACCTCGTCGTGGTAGACGCTGCGCCAGCCCATCGTGTGCAGCCGCATGCACGTGGCCATGTCCTCGGTCACCGAGATGGTCGCCAGCGGCATGATCGGCTGGGCCTCGCCGGTCCGGTCGACGTCCAGCGCCCGCACGAGGGCCTCGACGGTCTCGACGGCACCCAGGGGGGACATCTCGCGGCCGGCCAGGCGCGTCAGCGTCGTCTCGTCGATGGTCGCGAGGCTGAGGTCGGGGTCGTGGGCGATGCCGTCGAGCTCGGCGATGGCGGCCAGGTCGGCCTGCAGCGTCTCGAGGTCGGCGGCCACCAGGCGGGCCCGCACGCCCTCGACCCGGCGCTGGAAGCGGTAGGTGACGTCGAAGAGCGGGATGTCCCGGGCCAGCTCGCGCCGGGCACGGCCGATGTCGGCCTCGATCTCGTCGAGGGCCCCGCGCACCTCGTGCTCGTCGGGCCCCAGCTGGCGGCGGGCCGTCCGTACGACGGAGCGGGCGGTGCGCAGGGCTCGCTTCACGCCGACCTCGACCTCGCCCACGTAGCGCGAGATGCCCAGCTGCATCAGCGCCTCGCGCCGGATGATGGCGTTGGATCCGCAGAAGAACGCGGAGTTCCAGCCGTCCTTGCCCTGCTGGATGGGCCCGTAGAAGAGCGGTGCCTGGCTGCCCAGCGGGTCGTGCTCGGGCACGTTGACGAACCACTGGGGCGTCTGGACCAGCGCCACCTTCTCGTCCTCGAAGTAGCCCAGGGTGTGGTCCAGGATCTCGGGGAGCGGGACCTGGTCGGCGTCGAGGATGAGCAGGAACTCCCCGTCGGTCGCGAGCAGCGCGTTGTTGAGGTTGCCGGCCTTGGCGTGGCGGGGCATCCCGTCCCAGTCCGAGGACCGCGTCAGCCAGCCGATCCCCAGGGACTCCGCAGCCTCGCGCATCTCGGGCCGGTTGCCGTCGTCGAGGATCCAGGTCCGGTGCGGATAGCGTGATGGCCTTCGCCGCGCGGGCGGTCTCCATGACGAGCTCGATCGGCTCGTTGTAGGTGGCGATGAAGACGTCCACGGTGCGGTCGGGGACGGGCGGCGGAGCCTCGCCACGCTCCCGGAGGCGCCACATCCCCATCCCGAACAGCAGGGAGTCGATGAGGCTGTAGGTCTCGGCGAGGACGAGCGGGACCGCGATCCACCAGGCCGACCAGCTGACCGAGAACAACCACCGCCAGGCGACGTAGTTGACACCGAGCAGGGCGGTGGCCACGACGACGACACGGATCAGCGCCAGACGCCGGGTCACCCGGCTGACTCCAGGACGGAGCAGAAGACCGCCACGGCGGTGATGTCGTCGAGCGGCGTCTCCTCGGTGGCGAGACGGGTGATGGCGGCCAGGCAGCCGGCCAGGTCGTCGGCCCCGGCGACGATCGCCGCGATCGGCTCCCACCAGCGCTGCGGGTCCGGGACGAGGTCGAGGAGACCGTCGCTGAACACCAGCAGGCGGTCCCCGGCCTCCAGGGACCGCTCGTGCTCGGTCCAGTGGTCGTCGGGCAGCACGCCCAGGGGTCGGTCCTCGCCGTCGAGGCGTTCGACCGCCCCGTCGGCGCGCACGAGCAGCGCGAGGCCGGAGCCGGCGTCGACGTAGCGCACCATGCCGGTCCGCGCGTCGAGGGCGAGCTCGAAGAGGGTCAGGAACGACTCGGCCGCCTCGAGGTCGGGCAGGAGGCTGCGCGCGACCTGGGTGACGGTGATCCCGAGGTCGACCCCGGCGGCGACGGCGGCATCGGTCCCGCGGAGGGCCGTGCGTGCCCCCGCGCCGATCAGGGCCGCGCCGGTGCCCTTGCCCATCACGTCGCCCAGGCTCAGGTGCAGCACGTCGTCGGTGACCGTGTAGTCGTAGAAGTCGCCGCCGACGGCGAGTGCCGGCATGCACACGCCGGCCGCCTCCCAGCCGCCGACGCGCACCGGGGCCGAGGGCAGGAGCGAGGCCTGCACCCGACGGGCCTGGGACATCTCGGTCGACGCGACGAGCTCCCGCTCCGCCCACGCGGCCAGGTCCTCGAACATCTCCAGCTCGTCGTCGTCGACGTCGCGCGGGGTGGTGTCGAAGACGCAGAACGTGGCGACCGGGGTCCCGGCCGGGTCCCGCAGGGTCCGCCCGAGGTAGAACCGGACACCTCCGCGGCGTACGACGTCGAGGTCGGCGAAGCGCGGCACGGTCGAGGTGTCGCGCACCACCATCGTGTCGTCGCGGTCGATCGTGACGGCGCAGAAGGTCTCGTCGCGCGCCACCGGTGCGGCCGACAGTCCCTGGGTCGAGGGGAACCAGGCCTGGTCGTGGTCGAGGACGGTCACCGCCGCCATCGGGACCGCGAGACCGAGCCGGGCCAGGCGGGTGATGCGGTCCAGTCGCGGGTGCTGCAGACCCGGCACCAGGCCGAGGCTGTCGACGGCGCGCTGGCGCTGCGCCTCGGGGGCGGACGTGTCGTGCTCTGGCATCGGGGGGGTCCTGGCTCGTCTCGTCCGTCTGTCGTACTGCCGGGCGGCAGCCCCCCAGGCGTCACGATAGGTGCTGGGGGGCCGCTCCACCCGACAAACACGACCGAGGTGCCCGACCGTCTCGAGTCGGGATAACCTGGCGCGCGTCGTGGGGGGACGGCTCCGCACCTGCCGGGGGACCGGCACCACCAGCCTTGCAGGAGGCACCGAGTGACCGCGCACCGAGCCCTCGTCGTCGACGACGACCCCGACGTCCGCGACCTCGTGGTGATGGTCCTCGAGGGGATCGGGCTCACGGTGGAGACGGCCGCCACCGGTGCCCAGGCGGTCGCCGCGGCCCGCGAGGTCGCCCCCGACCTGATCACCCTCGACCTCACGCTCCCGGACGCCGACGGCACCGACGTGTGCCGCGAGCTGCGGGGGTTCACCGACGCCTACATCGTGATGATCACGGGCCGCGACTCCGAGATCGACCGTCTGGTCGGCCTCGAGGTGGGCGCTGACGAGTACCTCGCCAAGCCGTTCTCGCCCCGCGAGCTGCGGGCCCGCGCCGTGGCGATGCTGCGCCGCCCCCGGATGGGCACCACGGCCCCGACCCTCGAGATCGCCGGCGGACTCGTCGTGGACGGAGCCACCGGCCTGGTGCACCTCGAGGACGAGCTCGTCCCGCTCACGCCCACCGAGGTGCAGCTGCTGACCACCCTGGCGTCCCGGCCCGGCAGGGCCTGGCCGCGGGCCGAGCTGGCGAGCGCGGTCTGGGGCGAGGACTTCATCGAGTCCGACTTCCTGGTCGACGTCCAGGTCGCCGGCCTGCGGCGCAAGCTGCGCTCCGCCGCGGGCCGCGAGTGGGTCCGGGCCGTGGACGGGGTGGCCTACCTGCTGGAGCCGCCGGCCGGGGCCGCCGATGTGGTGGAACCCCGCACGCAGGACGAGCTCGCGCCCTAGTCTCCTGGCCAGGCGACGAGCACCGCCGTTGCCAGAAATAGGAACACGTTCTAGTGTGGCGTCGCCGTCGTACTCGGGAGGTGCAGGGTGGCGTTCTCAGTCGTGTCCGTCATCCGTGGACCCGGGGAGCTGGCCGCGATGACCGTCGAGGTCGTCAAGCGGATCTTCACGACCCCGTTCCAGACCCGGGAGTTCATCGAGCAGGCGTGGTTCATCACCAGCGTCACGCTGATGCCGACGATCCTGGTCTCGATCCCGTTCGGAGCGGTGATCTCGCTGCAGGTCGGCAACCTGACCGGCCAGCTCGGCGCCCAGTCCTTCGCCGGCGCCACCGCCGTGCTCGCGGTGGTGCGTGAGGCAGCGCCCATCGCCGCCGCGCTGATCATCGCCGGAGCCGCGGGCTCGGCCATCTGCTCCGACCTCGGCGCCCGCAAGATCCGCGAGGAGATCGACGCCATGGAGGTCCTCGGCGTCGACCCGATCGCGCGGCTGGTCGTGCCGCGGGTGCTCGCGACCATGTTCGTCGCGCTGATGATCATCGGCCTGGTCATCGGGGCCGGCATCAGCGGCGGCTACTTCTTCACCGTCATCGTGCAGGGCGGCTCGGCCGGGGCGTTCCTGTCGTCCTTCACCGCGCTGGCCACCCTCAACGACCTGTACATCGCCATCGTCAAGGCCGTCGTCTTCGGCGGCATGGCAGCGATCGTCGGCGCCTACAAGGGGCTCAACGCGGGCGGCGGGCCCAGCGGGGTCGGGCGCGCGGTGAACGAGTCGGTGATCGTCGCGTTCATGCTGCTGTTCTTCATCAACGCGGTGATCACGGCCATCTACTTCCAAGTCGTCCCACCCCCGGGGTTGTGATGGCCAGCATCGGTTCGATCGCAGGGGCAGTGGTCAGCGGACGCCGCAGGGCGCTCGAGGCGTACGGCGACCAGCTGCTCTTCTACGTCAAGGCGCTCGCCTGGACCCCGCGAGCCATCCGGCGCTACCCGCGCGAGATCACCAACACCCTGGCCGAGATCACCTTCGGTGCGGGCGGGTTGACCTTCATCGCCGGGACCGTCGGGGTGATCGCCTTCCTCGCGTTCTTCGCCGGGACCGAGGTCGGCATCCAGGGCTACGCCTCGTTGAGCCAGCTCGGCGTGGCCAAGTTCAGCGCCTTCATCTCCGCCTACTTCAACACCCGCGAGGTCGCGCCGCTGATCTCCGCGATCGCCCTGGCGGCGACGGTGGGCTGCGGCTACACCGCCCGCCTGGGCGCGATGCGGATCTCCGAGGAGATCGACGCGCTCGAGGTGATGGCGGTCCCGTCGCTGCCGTTCCTGGTCACCACGCGCATGATCGCGGCGTTCATCGCGGTCATCCCGCTCTACGTGGTGGCGCTCAGCGCCTCCTACCTCGCGCCCCGGCTGATCACGACGATGATCTACGGGCAGTCCGCAGGCACCTACGACCACTACTTCCTGCAGTTCCTGCCGCCCATCGACATGCTGTGGTCGTTCTTCAAGCTGCTGGTGCTGGCGACCGCGATCATCCTCATCCACTGCTACTACGGCTACACCGCGTCCGGTGGCCCGGCCGGGGTGGGCATGGCCGTGGGCCGGGCCATCCGCACCAGCATCGTCACGGTGGTCGTCGCCGACTTCTTCCTGTCCTTCGCCATCTGGGGATCGACCACGACCGTGCGGATCACGGGGTGACGACGTGCTGATCAACATCCATCACGACTCCCCGGCCGAGCACCGACGGCTGCTGGTGGCCGGCGTCGTCTTCCTGACCTCGATCGCCCTCCTCGTCTGGCTCTGCATCGCGGTCTACCTGAAGGTCTTCGAGCCCACCACCACGGTGGTCCTCGAGGCCGAGCGGGCGGGACTGCAGCTCACGAAGTTCGGCGACGTCCGGGTCAACGGTGCGCTCGTGGGCCAGGTGCGCGGCATCGACCAGGACGGCGAGAAGGCGATCATCACCCTGGGGCTGCGACCGGAGGCGGCCGAGGAGATCCCCGAGGACGTGCGCGCCGAGATCCTGCCCACCACCCTGTTCGGCCAGAAGTACGTCGCCCTCGTGATCCCACGGGACGCCTCGGACACCGCGATCCAGGACGGCGACGTCGTGCCCGCGGACCGGGTGAGGACGAACGTCGAGCTCGACCGCATCCTGGGCGACCTGTTCCCGCTCCTGCGGTCGGTGCGCCCGGCCGACCTCAACGCCACGCTCCACGCGTTGTCCACCGCGCTGGAGGGTCGCGGCGACCAGGCCGGCGAGACCCTGGACGAGCTCGGCGGCTATCTCGAGGAGATCTCGGGCTCGCTGCCGACGCTGCGCCGGGACCTCGCCCTGCTCGCCGACGTCGCCGACGTCTACGACGATGCGGCGCCCGACCTGATCGACGTGCTCGGCAACCTCACGGTGACCAGCAAGACCGTCATCGAGAAGGAGCGGGACCTCGAGACCTTCTTCTCCGACGTCCAGGGCCTGGCCGACGTCTCGACCCGGGTGCTCGAGGACAACCGCAGCGACCTGATCGCCGTCGGCGAGGTCACCGCGCCGGTGCTCAAGCTGCTCGCGGTCTACTCCCCGCAGCTGCCGTGCCTGCTGCGCGGCGCCAGGAACTACGACCCGCAGCTCTCGCGCTCCTTCGAGGGCAACGAGGTCAAGCAGTACGTCGAGCTGGGTGCGGCCCAGTACCGCGCCTACGACGAGCGGGACCTGCCGGAGTACGGCGAGGTCGGCCGCGGACCGTGGTGCCTGGGCCTGCCCGACCCGCCGGTCCCGATCCCGCCGCAGCCGCTGCGCGACGGCAGCGACCAGGACTCCCGACCGCCCTCCAGCAAGCTGCCCGGCTCCGCGAGCGGGGTCAGCAGCGGGTACGCCGGCACCGCGGGTGACCGCGCCGTCGTCAACGCGCTGCTCGCCGGGCGCAGCGGGCGCAGCGCCGACAGCTACGGCTCGCTGGGCTCGCTGTTCTACGGCCCCGTCGTGCGCGGTGCCGCCGCCGAGGGAGGAGGTGCTCGATGAGCCGGTCGCGCAACGCCTCCACGATCGCCGCCGCGGTCAAGCTCGGCATCTTCTCCGTGATCTCGGTGCTGGTCACGGGACTGCTCGCCGCGATCATGGGCAACATCGGCTTCGGGTCGGGGACCGAGTACCAGGCCGTCTTCACCACCGCGTCGATGCTCGACAAGGGTGACGACGTGCGGATCGCCGGTGTCAACGTCGGGGAGGTCAAGAAGGTCGAGCACCAGGACCGCGACCACGCGCTGGTGACCTTCCGGATCAAGTCCGACGTCGAGCTGACGACCGTCTCGCGCGCCGAGATCCGCTTCCTCAACCTCGTCGGCGACCGGTACCTCGCCCTCGAGGAGGGCCGCGGGGCCGAGGACGCCGAGGCGCTGGATCCCGATGAGCCGATCCCGACCTCGCGCACCCGCCCGGCCCTGGACCTCACCACGCTCTTCAACGGGTTCAAGCCGCTCTTCCAGGCCCTGCAGCCCGACCAGGTCAACGAGCTGAGCCTCAACCTCGTCCAGGTGCTCCAGGGCGAGGGGGGCACGGTCGCCGGCCTGTTGAGCCGGACCGCGTCCCTGACCACCACCCTGGCCGACCGCGACGAGCTCATCGGGCGGGTCGTGTCGAACCTCGACGAGACGATGACGACGGTGAGCTCGCGCTCGACCCAGCTGACCCGCCTGGTGCTGGAGCTCAAGGGGTGGATGGGCGACCTGGCCAAGGACCGCAAGCTGATCGGCTCCTCGTTCGCCAACATCTCCGAGCTCACCGAGGTGGTCGCCGACCTGCTCACCGAGGCCCGCCCGGTGGTCGAGGCCGACATCGCCGAGCTGCGGGCCCTGGCCGCGCTGCTGAACAAGCAGGAGAACCGTGAGGTGCTCGTGGAGCTGGTCGACCGGCTGCCCGAGTCGATGACCGACCAGACCCGGACCGGCACCTACGGCAGCTGGTACAACTACTACCTCTGCGGCTTCAACGGGCGGATCAGCCTGCCCGAGCTGGAGGACGTGCCCGGTCTCAAGCAGCTGCTCGCGCAGCTGAACAACCTGGACTTCCGCTCCACCGCGCCGAGGTGCAGCTGATGAGGCGCTACAGCGACGCGCAGATCCTGCGCCTCGGGGCGATGACCGTCGTGCTGATGCTGGTCGTGATGGCTGCGGCCTTCAACCTGTCCAAGTTCCCCGGCTTCGGGGGCAGCTCCTACCAGGCGCTGTTCTCCGATGCCAGCGGCCTGCACCGCGGCAACATGGTCCAGGTCGCCGGCATCCGCTCCGGCCGCGTCCAGTCCGTGGAGCTGCAGGGTGACCAGGTGCTGGTGACCTTCGAGGTCGAGAACGGGGTCGACTTCGGCGAGGACAGCCGCGCCTCGGTCGAGGTGCTCAACCTGCTGGGGGAGAAGTACCTCGAGCTCGCGCCGGCGGGCTCCGGTCAGCTCGACCAGGACGACGTCATCCCGCTCGAGCGCACCCAGTCGGCCTACGACATCGTCGGCGTGTTCGGTGACCTGACGACCACCACCGAGGACATCGACACCGAGCGGCTGACCAAGGCCCTCGACGTCGTGGCCGACACCGTCGACGCGGCCGCGCCCGAGATCGGGGAGAGCTTCGACGGCATCGCCCGACTCAGCCGCTCCGTCGCCTCGCGCGACGAGGAGATCCGCAACCTGCTCGCGTCGTCGAAGGAGGTCAGCGGCCTCCTCGCCGACCGCAGCGACGACCTCGTCGACCTGATGGGCAGCAGCGACCTGGTCTTCCAGGAGGTCCGCGCCCGCAAGCAGGCCATCCACCGGCTGCTCGTCAACGCGCGCCGGCTCGCCGTCCAGCTCGAGGGGGTCGCCCGGGACAACCAGCGCCAGATCGGGCCCGCGCTCGCGGAGGTCGAGGAGCTGCTCGACCTGCTGATCGAGAAGGAGAAGGGGCTCAAGGACACCCTGGCGGCGCTGGGGCCCTACGTCTCGATCCTCGGCAACATCATCGGCACCGGTCCCTGGTTCGACGCCTACGTGGTGAACCTGGCCGCGATCCCCACCGGTGAGTTCGTCCCGACCAGGTTGGAGGACTGACATGGACCGCCTCCTCGCGCGCGGACCGGCTGTCGTCGTGGTCCTGCTGCTGCTCGCGGGCTCGTTCCTCGCGCTGCGCGGCGGCGACGAGACCAAGCAGGTCACCGCGCACTTCCCCCGGGCGGTGAGCGTCTACGTCGGCACCGACGTGCGGATCCTCGGCGTCAACGTCGGCGAGGTGACCGCGGTGGTCCCCGACGGCGAGGCCGTGCGCGTCGAGATGGAGTACGACGGTGACGTCGACGTCCCCGACGACGCCCAGGCCGTGGTCGTCACCCCCACCCTGGTGGCCGACCGCTTCGTGCAGCTGACCCCGGCCTACAGCGACGGGGCGGTGCTGGCCGACGGCGCCGAGATCGAGCTGCCCGACACCGGCGTGCCGGTCGAGCTGGACCGCATCTACGCCAGCCTGCGCGACCTCTCCACGGCGCTGGGCCCCCACGGGGCCAACGCCGACGGCACCCTGGACAACCTGCTGCGGGCCAGCTCCGAGGCGCTCGACGGCCAGGGCGAGGCCGGCAACGACATGATCAACGAGCTCTCCCGAGCCGCGGAGACCTTCGGGGCCGGCAGTGGCGACCTCTTCGATACCGTCAGCGCGCTCGCGGTCTTCACCGACACCCTGGCCAAGAACGACAAGCTCGTCCGCGCGTTCGTCCGCGACCTCGCCGGGGTCTCCGCCGACCTCGAGGAGGAGCGCGAGGAGCTCGGCGCCGCGCTGACCTCGGTCTCGAGCGCGGTCGGGACGGTCGAGGAGTTCGTCCGGGAGAACCGGACCGCCCTCGTGAGCGATGTCGAGAAGCTGACCCGCACCGTCAAGACGATCGCCTCCGAGCGTGAGTCCATCGACCAGGCGCTGACCTCCGCCCCCGTCTCCATCGGCAACCTGGCGCTGGCCTTCAACAACGAGACGGGCTCGATCGGCTCGCGCATCGGTGTCTCCGGCAACGTGTGGGACGCCGACGGCTTCCTGTGCTCGGTGGTGCAGCAGTCCGCCCTGCCCCGGGTGAGCAAGAACCTGGCCTGCGACCTCTTCGAGGCGATCCTCGAGCCGCTCACCAGCCCGGTGCCCACGCTGCCGCCGGAAGGGCGGGCGCAGGACCCGGCTGCCCGTCGGCAGGGCGGACCGGACAGGTCCCGCCCCGTCCAGGCGCGCTACGTCTCCGACCCCGGCACCTCGCTGGCCGACCTCCTGGGAGGCACCCGATGAGGGCGCTGCGACTGCTGGCCGGTGCCCTCGCGGGCGCGCTCCTGCTCACGGCGTGCGAGTTCGACGGCGCCTACGACCTCCCGCTGCCGGGCTCCCCGGTCGACGCCGACTCGTCGTTCGAGGTGCGCGCGCAGTTCGACGACGTGCTCAGCGTGGTGCCGCGCTCGCCGGTCAAGGTCGACGACGTCACCGTCGGCGAGGTCATCGACGTCGAGCGCGACGGCTGGACGGCCCTGGTGACCCTGCGGGTGCGTGACGACGTGGTGCTGCCCGACAACGCCCTGGCCGACATCCGCCAGGTCAGCCTCCTGGGCGAGAAGTACGTCGCACTCCTCGAGCCGACCGACACGCGGCCCACCGGGCGTCTGGGCGACGGCGACGACATCGTGCTGGCCGACACCGGGCGCAACCCGGAGGTCGAGGAGGTCCTCGGGGCCCTGTCGTACCTTCTCAGCGGCGGCGGCGTGGCCCAGCTCGGCACCATCACCCACGAGCTCAACAACGTGATGTCCGGCCGCACCGGAGACCTCAGGACGCTCCTCGGCGACCTGGAGGACGTGGTGGGGACCCTGGACGACCAGAAGGCCGAGATCATCGGCGCGATGGAGTCGCTGGCCAACCTCACCGCCACGCTCAACAAGGAGAAGCGGACCATCACCGGCGCCCTCGACGTCGCCGGCCCGGCCGTCGCGGTGCTCGCCGACCAGCACGACGAGCTGGTGGGCATGCTGCGCTCCCTCGACGAGCTCGGCGAGGTCGGCACCGAGGTGATCGGGGCCAGCAAGAACGACATCCTCGCCTCGCTGCGCTCGCTGCGCCCGGTCCTCGACAAGCTGACGGAGGCCGGCGACGCGCTGGCCCCGGGCCTCAACCTCCTGGTCAGCTTCCCGTTCCCCAAGGAGGCGTCCGAGATCGTCAAGGGCGACTACGCCAACACCTCCATCCGTCTCGACATCAGCCTCGAGAACCTCGTTCCCGGTGGGGGGCTGATCCCGCCCGTCGACGTGCCCGACCCGCTCGAGACCGTCGGTGCCGTGCTGACCTGCCTGCAGTCGGGGGCCCTGACCTCGAAGGCCTGCCTGAAGGTGCTCAAGGACGTCGACCTGCTCCAGCAGCTCAAGAAGAGGTGCACGCGGCCCGCGCACGAGGAGAAGCCGGTCTGCCGGGTCCTCAACCAGCTCCCCGACGTGCCCGGGCTGCCCGACCTCCCGGGCATCCTCGACGACCTGGTGCCCGGTCTGCCCGGCATCCTGGGCGGGAGTCGTGCCGACGCCGACCGCTCCCACGACCTCGCCGACCTGCTGGGCGGGCGAGCATGACCCGGGGCGTGAAGGTCCGGCTGGTGGCCTTCGTCATCCTCAGCGCCGTGGGCATCGTCTACATCTCGGCCAACTACCTCGGCCTCGTCGACCGGGTGCTCGGGCGGGGGATCACGGTGCAGGCCACCCTGCCCTCCTCCGGCGGTCTCTTCGAGGGCAGCGAGGTGACCTACCGCGGGGTCAAGATCGGCAAGGTCGCGAAGATGCGACCCACCCGCGAGGGCGTCACCCTCGACCTGGCGCTGGTGGACGGCACCGAGCTCCCGCTGGACTCGCCGATGTTCGTGCACAACCTGTCGGCGGTGGGGGAGCAGTACCTCGACTTCGAGCCGGCCGACGACCAGGGACCGTACGCGGCGGCCGGCGACGTCCTCGAGGGCTCGGCCGAGTCGATGCCGGTCGACGAGGCCGACCTGCTCGTCGAGCTGGACCAGTTCGTCTCCAGCGTCGACGGCGACCACCTGCGCACCTTCGTCTCCGAGCTGGGCGACCTCTTCGCCGACACCGGGGTGCCGCTCCAGCGCCTGCTCGACAACGGCCAGCGCTTCATCTCCGAGGCGGCGGAGCACACCGACGAGACCATCCGGCTGCTCGACACCGGCCTGGTCGTGCTGCGCACCCAGCAGGGCCAGCAGGAGAACATCCGCTCCTTCTCCCGCGACCTCTCGCTGCTCACCCGGACCCTGCGACGCAGCGACCAGCCGTTGCGCGAGGTCCTGCAGGGCACCCCCGGCACCGCCCGCGAGGTGCAGGCGCTGCTCGAGGACCTCGAGCCGACGCTGCCGGTGCTGCTGGGCAACGCCATCTCGCTCAACCAGGTCGTGGTCTCGCACCTCGCGGGCGTCGAGCAGCTGCTCGTCACCTATCCGCGCGTGATCTCCTCGGGCTTCACCGGCACCCCGCCCGACGGCTACGGACACGTCAACCTGCAGCTGGACTACGCGGTGCCGCCGTGCACCGAGGGGTTCCGCCCGCCCAGCACCTGGCGCCGCGGGGACCAGCTCAGCGACGGCCCGATCTTCCCGGCGCGGTGCGAGGCGGGACCGCCGTACGGCATGCGTGGCCCGAAGTACTCCCCGGACGCCCGGGAGGGCGCAGGCAGCTCGGGGCGGGCGCTGCGCAGCAGCTACGATCCGGTCACCGGTGAGATCGCCGGTGCCGTGGACCGGGACGGGAACCCGGTGCGGTTCGAGGACCAGGGTGACCTGTCGGTCCTCGGCGGGGACGCCTGGAAGTGGCTCCTGGTGGGGCCGGTGAGGGGTCGGTGAGGTCCATGGACCACCGCAGCGTCAACGTGGTGCTCTACCTCAGCGTGATGCTGCTCGCGGCGACCGCCGTGGTGCTGGGCGTGCAGATCGCCCAGGACGCCGAGCGCAGCGGGGCCTCGGGTGCCGAGGGAGCCCCGGAGCAGTACGCCGCCGTGCTCAGCGCCGCTCGCGAGGAGGCGGAGGCGTTCATCAACATCCGCTACGACGACGCCGAGGCGAGCATCGAGAAGGTCGCCGCCGGCGCCACGGGCGACTTCCGCAAGCAGTACGACGAGTCGACCAAGGGGGTCCGCAAGGTGCTGCGGCAGAACAAGTCGATCATGGCCGGCGAGGTGCTGTGGGCCGGTGTCGTCGCTGCCGACGACGACTCCGCGACGGTGATCGCGGCCACCACGGGCACCGTCTCCAACGTCCAGACCGAGAACGAGCCCGTCGCCCGAGCCTTCCGCCTGCGTCTCGAGCTGGTGCTCGAGGACGGGCGCTGGTTGACCAACGACCTGCAGTTCGTGGCCTGAGGCATGGCCCAGCGACCCCGGCAGCCCCGCGCCCCCCGGTCCCCGCGCCCCGGCAGCTCACGCACCGGTGCCCCCCGGCCGCGCCGTCTGGCCGGCAGCGGCCCGCACGAGCCCGTCGACGAGGCGGCGCCCGCGCCGGCGCCCGCTGCCGCGCCTGAGCCTGTTGCCGAACCCGCCTCGGCCTCCCTGTTCGCGTCCTCGCGAGCGACCCGGTGGCTGGCGGCGGCCTTCGTGGTGCTGCTGGTCGCGGTCCCGGCCGAGTTCGTCTACTGGCAGTACTTCTCCGACTCGTCGGTCTCCTCCGATGCGCCGAGCGACGCGCAGCCGGTGAGCGTGCCGCAGTCGGAGTTCCGCCCCGGCGTCGAGGCGGCCGCGCAGAGCGCCGAGGTGATCCTCGGTTCGAGCCACGAGTCCTACGACGAGGGCATCGAGGACGCGACGGCGCTGATGACCGAGGAGTTCGCGACGCAGTACGTCGAGACCAAGGAGGACGTGCGCGAGGAGTTCATCGACGCCCGCACCACGGTCGAGGTCCGGATGCTGGCCCAGGGCGTCGTGCGCGCGTCGCCCTCGCAGGTGCAGGCGCTGCTGTTCTTCAACCAGTACGTCACCAAGAAGGGCGAGCAGACCTCGTTCAGCGAGTACCGCGCGCTGGTCACCGTCGTGGACACCGCCGACGGATGGCTGGTCTCCGACATCGAGACCCAGTGACGACGAAACTAGAACACGTTATGATTCCGGCGTGACCGCGACCACAGCCCCGACCGTCGAGTGCGACATCCTGGTCGTCGGCGCGGGCCCGACCGGACTGTTCGCCGCCTACTACGCGGGGTTCCGCGGCCACCGGGTGGCGGTCGTCGACTCGCTGCCCGAGCTGGGCGGCCAGATCACCGCGATGTACCCCGAGAAGATGATCCTCGACGTGGCCGGGTTCCCCGCGGTCAAGGGTCGCGACCTGGTGGCCGGGCTGGTCGAGCAGGCGGCCAGCGCCGACCCGACGTACCTGCTCGGGACGCACCGCGGCGAGCCTCGAGCACAGCGACGACGGGGTCGTCGTCGGCCTCGACGACGGCACCCGCGTGCACGCCGGTGCGGTGCTGGTCACCGCCGGGATCGGCAAGTTCAGCCCCCGGGCCGCTGCCGGCCGGGGAGGGCTGGCAGGGCCGCGGCCTGGAGTTCTTCGTGCCGCGCTTCGAGCCGTACGCCGACCGCGACGTGGTGATCGTCGGCGGCGGCGACTCCGCCTTCGACTGGGCCGTCCACCTCGAGCCGATCGCCCGGTCGGTGACGGTCGTGCACCGCCGCGCCGCCTTCCGCGCCCACGAGCGCACGGTCGAGCAGGTGCGGGCCTCCTCGGTCCGCCTGGTCACCGACGCCCAGGTCAGCGCGCTGCGCGCCGACCCCGACGGCCCCGACGGCCTCGACGGGCCCGTGGCCGAGGTCGAGATCCAGGTGGGGGAGGAGACCCTGGTGCTGCCCTGCCAGGCGGTCGTGGCGGCCCTCGGGTTCATCGCCGACCTCGGCCCCATCCAGCAGTGGGGGATCGAGGTCGACAAGCGGCACATCGTGGTCGCCCCCTCGATGCAGACCAACCTGCCCCGGGTCTTCGCCGCGGGCGACATCACCGAGCACCCCGGCAAGGTCCGCCTGATCGCCGTCGGGTTCGGCGAGGCGGCGACGGCCGTCAACAACGCCACCGTCACGATCGATCCCGGGGCCAAGGTGTTCCCGGGCCACTCCAGCGAAGGAAGCTAGCCATGAGCGAGATCAAGGTCGACTACGACCTGTGCGAGGCGAACGGGCTGTGCGAGGCGATGGCCCCGCAGGTCTTCGAGCTCGACGACGACGACAACCTGCAGCTGAAGACGACCACGACCACGGACGAGAACCGTGGCGACGTCGACCGTGCGGTCGCCGCGTGCCCGCGCGCCGCGATCTCGCTGGAGGGCTGAGATGACGAGCACCTCCCTCGACGGCCGCGTCGCCGTCGTCACCGGTGCCGGGGCCGGCCTGGGGCGCGCCGAGGCGCTGGCCCTCGCCTCCGCGGGCGCCGACCTGGTCCTCAACGACCTGCCCGGAGCCGCCGACCGGACCGCCGACGAGATCAAGGCGCTGGGTGCGCCGGGTGCAGGTCGTCGAGGGTGACGTGGCCGAGCGGGCCACCGCCGACGCGATGATGGCCGCCGCCGTCGACGGCCTCGGTCGCCTGGACGTGGTGGTCAACAACGCCGGCATGACCCGCGACCGGATGCTCTTCAACATGAGCGACGAGGAGTTCGACACGGTCGTGCGCGTGCACCTGCGCGGGCACTTCCTGCTCTCGCGCAACGCTGCGGCGTACTGGCGCGGACAGGCCAAGGAGCAGGGCGCGCCCGTCTACGGCAGCGTCGTCAACACCGCCTCCGAGGCGTTCCTGTCCGGCCCGCCCGGCCAGGCCAACTACGGCGCCGCCAAGGCCGGCATCGCCAACCTGACCGTGGCCACGGCCCGGGCCCTGGGCTCCTCGGGCGTCCGCGCCAACGCGATCTGCCCGCGCGCCCGCACCGCGATGACCGCGCAGGTCTTCGGCGAGGACACCTCCGGCGAGGGCATCGACCCCTACTCGCCCGAGCACGTGGCCCCGCTGGTCGCCTACCTCGCCTCCCCGGCCGCCGAGCGGATCACCGGCCAGGTGTTCGTGGTGTACGGCGGCATGGTCGCGCTCGTCGCGGCACCCGTCGTCGAGCAGCGCTTCGACACCACGGGCCAGACCTTCACCCCGGACGAGCTGGACCGGCAGCTCGGCGGCTTCTTCGCCGAGCGCGACCCGGCCGTCGGCTTCGCCGCGGACTCGATCATGGCGATGACCCTGTGAGGCCGGCTCGCGGGCAAGGTCGCGATCGTGACCGGCGGCGCGATGGGCCAGGGCGCCGGCATCTGCCGCGCCTTCGTGGCCGAGGGTGCCCGCACGGTGATCGCCGACGTCGCCGACGAGCAGGGTGCCGCGCTGGCGGCCGAGCTCGAGCGGTCGCACCCGGGCATGGCCCGCTTCGCCCACCACGACGTCAGCGACGAGTCCTCCTGGACCACGCTGGTCGACGAGACGGTCGAGCAGTGGGGCCCCGTCTCGGTGCTGGCCAACAATGCCGGCGTGCTGCGCTTCGGCCAGATCGAGCGCCAGGACATCACCGACCTGGAGCTGATGTTCCGGGTCAACCAGCTCGGCTGCTTCCTGGGCATGAAGGCCGTCGCGCGCACGATGCGCAAGAACGGCGGCGGCTCGATCATCAACGCCTCCTCCACCGAGGGCCTGGGCGGCATGTCGGGCGTCGTCGCCTACGGCGCCACGAAGTTCGCCATCCGCGGCATGACCAAGGGCGCCTCGCACGAGCTGGGCCCGCACGGCATCCGCGTCAACTCCGTGCACCCCGGGCATGATCGACACCCCGATGACCCGCGAGCACGGCGGCGACGCGGCGATGGAGTTCGGTGCCGCCAAGGTGCCGCTGCGCCGGGTCGGGCACCCCGAGGACGTCGCGCCGCTCTACGTCTACCTCGCCAGCGACGAGTCGACCTACGTCAACGGCGCCGAGATCGCGATCGACGGCGGCGTCAGCGCAACCCACGCCTTCGGAGGCTGAGCATGGCCAACCAGCGAACCCAGGTCCAGATGAGCGAGGTCGAGGTCGACGCGTTCATCACCGAGCAGCGCAGCTCGACGGTCGCCACCATCGGCAAGGACGGCGCGGTCCACCTGGTCGCGATGTGGTACGCCTGGCTCGACGGCCACGTCTACCTCGAGACCAAGGCGAAGTCGCAGAAGGTCGTGAACCTGCGCCGCGACCCGCGGATGAGCTTCCTCGTCGAGGCCGGCCACACCTACGACCAGCTGCGCGGGGTCTCGCTCGAGGGGACCGGCGTCGTGCTCGACGACGAGCAGCTCGTCTGGGACGTGTGCGTCGACGTCTTCGAGCGCTACAACGCGCCCTTCACCGAGGAGATGCGCCCCTTCGTCGAGGTGATGGCCAGGAACCGGGTCGTCGTGCGCCTCGACGCCGACCGCGTGCGCAGCTGGGACCACCGCAAGCTGGGTCTGCCGGCGATGGACCGATCGGCGGCTCGACCGCGCCTCGGTGCTGCCCCCGGCCTGAGGCCGGCTGCTACTCGCGCAGCAGGAGGCCGACCGCGACCTCGATCTTCGGCGCTGGTCTCGGCCACGCTGGCGCGGCCGGTGACCCAGCCGACGAGGGCGGAGAGCCACACGTCGCCGATGACCTTGGCGATGGCGATGTCGTCGTCGCTGACCTCCGTCCTCGCGTCGGGGTCCATCGCCCAGGTGAGCATCCGCGTCATCAGCATGCCGACGTGGTCGATCTCGGTGCGCACCGAGGCGTCGGCGAACATGAAGGCCCGGGTCAGCGCCTCGGTGAGGTGCGGCGTCGCCGCGCACCCCGCGGCTGGTGGTCTTGAGCACGTTGACCACCCGCTCGGCGGCGGTGTCGCCGGGGATCTCGCGCTGGGCGAACCTGCGCCTCGGCGCGCTCGAACTCGCGGCCCAGCGCCGAGACCAGCAGGTGGATCTTGGAGGGGAAGTAGCGGTAGAGCGTGCCCAGCGCCACCTCGGCCTGGTCGGCGACCGAGCGCATCTGCACCGCGTCGAAGCCGCCCTCGGAGGCCAGCGCGATGGTCGCGTCGAGGATGCGCTTGCGACGCTCGCGCTGGGCGGCCGAGCCGAGCTCGTCGCTGGTGAGGGAGTTGCTGGCGGTCACACGGAGCCTTCTGACTGGTCGGGAGGGGGTCGGGAGTGGTCAGCCCAAGGATCGGGCACTGCAGTGCGAAGACGGGCGAACGACTAGGCTACCGACGAGTCGTGACATGATAGAACACGTTCCACTTCTGTACCCGGCCCAGGCGGGTGAGGCGGGCGACGGTGGCGAGACCCCCGACCGGCCCCGACGGCCGCACCGACCAGAGGAGCCCGGCATGCGGATCGCGATGCTGTCCTACCGATCCAAGCCGCACTGCGGCGGCCAGGGCATCTACATCCGCCACCTCAGCCGCGAGCTGGTCGCGCTCGGCCACGAGGTCGAGGTCTTCTCGGGCCAGCCCTACCCCGAGCTCGACGAGGGCGTGCGCCTGACCAAGGTGCCCAGCCTCGACCTCTACCGCGAGCCCGACCCGTTCCGGGTGCCGAGGCTCCGCGAGTTCCGCGACCGGGTCGACGTCGAGGAGTTCGCGACCATGTGCGCGGCCGGCTTCCCCGAGCCCAAGACCTTCAGCACCCGGGTCGCGCGGCTGCTGCGCGAGCGGGCCGACGAGTTCGACATCGCCCACGACAACCAGGTGCTCGGCTACGGCATGCTCGACGTCGAGCGGACGATGCCGCTGATCACCACGCTGCACCACCCGATCACCTTCGACCGCCGCATCGACCTGGCCCAGATCCGCAACCCGTGGCGCAAGCTCACGCTGCGCCGGTGGTACGGCTTCCTGCGGATGCAGGGCCGGGTGGCGCGCTCGGCCCGGGCGCTGATGACGCCCGTCGGAGACCTCCAAGCGCGACATCGCCCGCGACTTCGGTGTCGACCCGGCGCGGATGCAGGTCATCCTGCTCGGCGTCGACGACGGCTTCGTGCCCCCGACCGCGCCCCGGGTGCCCGGCCGCATCCTGGCCATGGCCAGCGCCGACGCGCCGATGAAGGGCATCTCGACGCTCCTCGAGGCCTTCGCCAAGCTGCGCACCGAGCGCGACGTCGAGCTGCTCCTGGTCACCAAGCCGCAGCCGGGCGGGCGCACCGAGAAGCTGATCGACAAGCTCTCGATCGGCGACGCCGTCCGCTTCGTGCACGGGGTCAGCGAGGCCGAGCTCGTCGAGCTGATGGGCTCCGCGGAGGTCGCCTGCGTGCCGTCGCTCTACGAGGGCTTCTCGCTGCCGACCGCCGAGCTGATGGCCTGCGCGACGCCGCTGATCGTCTCCCGTGCCGGTGCCATCCCCGAGGTGGTCGGCCCCGACGGGCTGTGCGCCGACCTGGTCACCCCGGGTGACGTCGGCGAGCTGACCGCGGCCCTGGCCGCGCTGCTCGACGACCCCGCAGCGGCGCGAGCGAGATGGGCCGCGCGGGCCGCCGGCGCGTCGAGGAGATGTTCAGCTGGCGGGCCGTGGCGGCCACCGTCGCCGCAGCCTACGAGGACGTGATCGCCTCGTGGCACAGCCACAGGACCGATGACCGGCACCGGCCGCAAGGGCCGGCGGACCAGAAAGAGGGGCACCAGTGCTCACCGTTGACTTCGACCGGCTCGGGCTGCGCCCGGGCGACCGCGTCCTCGACATGGGCGCCGGCGGCGGCCGGCACGCCTTCGAGGCCTACCGCCGCGGCGGTGACGTGATCGCCTTCGACATGGACGCCGACGAGCTGTCCGGCGTGCGCGAGCTCTTCGTCGCGATGCGCGAGGCCGGCGAGGTCCCCGAGGGTGCCGAGGCCGACGTCAAGCAGGGCGACGCCCTCTCGCTGCCCTTCGCCGACGGCGAGTTCGACCGCGTCGTCGCCGCCGAGGTGCTCGAGCACATCCCCGCCGACATCCAGGCCATCGACGAGCTCGCCCGCGTGCTGCGCCCCGGCGGCACGATGGCCGTCTCGGTGCCGCGCTGGTTCCCCGAGATCGTCAACTGGAAGCTCAGCGACGACTACCACAACGTGCCCTACGGCCACATCCGGATCTACTCCGACAAGGAGCTGATCGGCAAGCTGGAGAACGCCGGGCTGACCTACGAGGGCAAGGACTACGCCCACGGCCTGCACGCGCCGTACTGGTGGATCAAGTGCGCGGTGGGCGTCACCAACGACGACCACCCGGCCGTGAAGGCCTACCACCGGCTCCTGGTCTGGGAGATCATGAAGCAGCCGCGCGCCCTGCGCCTGGCCGGCCGCGTGCTCGACCCGCTCATCGGCAAGAGCCTGGTCCTCTACGTCACCAAGCCCGTGAGCGACCCGCATGCGGCCTGAGGACCGCGTCGCCGACGCCGAGCTGGCCCGGCTCCCGTACGTCGACGGGGTGCTGAGCGCCCAACAGGTCGCGCAGACGGCCCGCTCGATCGCGGAGATGCAGGAGCCCTGCGGCTCGATCCCGTGGACGACCGGCGAGCACACCGACATCTGGAACCACGTCGAGGCCGCGATGGCGCTGCTCGTCGGGGGCGAGGTCGAGGCCGCCGAGGCGCGCCTACGACTGGGTGCCCACGATGCAGCGCGCCGATGGCTCGTGGCCGATGAAGATCGTCGGCGGCGAGGTCGAGGACCCGCGCGGCGAGGTCAACATGTCGGCCTACCTCGCGGTCGGGCATCTGGCACCACTGGCTGGTGCGCCGCGACCTGGCCTTCGTCCAGCGCTTCTGGCCCTCGGTCCGCGCCGGGCTCGACTGGGTCGTCGGCCAGCAGGTCGCCTTCGGTGGCATCAACTGGACCCCCGAGGAGGACGGTGCGCTGCTGGCCGGCTCCTCCAGCATCTACCAGTCCCTGCGGGCCGGCGTCGCGCTCGCCGACCTGCTCGACGACCCGCAGCCCGAGTGGGAGCTCGCCGGCGGGCGCCTGGGCCACGCGGTGCGCCGCCACCGCGACCTGTTCCTGGACAAGGCGACGTACTCGATGGACTGGTACTACCCGGTCCTGGGCGGCGCCGTGCGCGGCGACGACGCCCTGCGCGCTCATCGACAGCCGCTGGGACGACTTCGTGCGCCCCGGTCTGGGCATCCTGTGCGTCGACACCAACCCCTGGGTCACCGGGGCCGAGACCTGCGAGCTGGTGATGGCGCTCGACGCCATCGGCGAGCAGCGTCGCGCGCTGGCGCTGCTCAACGACATGCAGCACCTGCGCACCGACGACGGCAAGTACTGGACCGGCTGGGTCTACGGCGACGAGGCCACCGCCACCGAGCCCGTCAACGTCAACTGGCCGCCGGAGTGGACGACGTACACCGCCGCCGCCGTGGTGCTGGCCGTCGACGCGCTGGGGGAGACCCAGGGTCACGCGACCCCCGGCTCCGGGATCATGCGCGGCACGTCGCTGGCGCCGCACTTCGCCGAGATCGGCCTGGAGTGCGGCTGTGTCGAGGAGTCAGCCGACGGGGTCGCCCGCCGCGCCTGAGACCCGGCGCAGCACCCGCATCGAGCCGAGCGCCTCGACCTCCTCGAACGCGCCGGAGTCCAGGGCGCGCAGGTGGACGTGGTACGGCGCCTGCCCGCCGTCGGCGGGGTCGGCGAACACGTCGTGGATGACCAGCAGGCCGTCGCGCACCAGGTGGTGCGCCCAGCCGCTGTAGTCGTTCTGCGCGTGCTCCTCGGCGTGCCCACCGTCGATGAACAGCAGCGACAGGGGGGTGCGCCAGTGCGCGCTCGCCGTGGTCGAGCGTCCGACCACGAGCACCACCTGGTCCTCGAGACCGGCGTCGTGCAGCGCGCGGCGGGCGAAGGGCAGTGTCTCCATCAGCCCGACCTGGGGGTCCACCACCCCCGGGTCGTGGTGCTCCCAGCCGGCCTGGTTCTCCTCGGAGCCCCGGTGGTGGTCGACGGTGAAGACGACGGCCTGCTCGCCCCCGACCTCGCGGGCCGCGGCCCCGAGGTAGATGGCGGACTTGCCGCAGTAGGTCCCGACCTCCAGGGCGGGGCCGTGCGGGAGACGCTCCAGCGCTCTACGGTGCAGCAGCATGCCCTCGTCGGGGGGCATGAAGCCCTTCGCGGCCAGGGCATGGGGCAGCCAGTCGTTGCTCACGAGCGCAGCCTATAGAGTGAGAACACGTTCTAGTTTTGGAGGGCACTGCATGTCGATCGGGATCTCCGAGGAGCACGCCGAGCTGGCGGCCAGCCTGCGGTCGTGGGCGGCCGGCCTGGAGGGGCCGTCGGTGGCCAGGGCCGCCGAGGGTGACCAGGACGCGCGCTTCGCCGACGCCTGGCGGGCCCTGGTGGGGATGGGGGTGCCCTCGATCGCCGTCGCGGAGGACCTCGGCGGCGGTGGCGGCTCCGCCCTGGACCTGGCCGTGGCGCTCGAGGCCTGTGCCCACGAGCTGGTGCCCGGTCCGTTGCTCGGCCCGGTCGTAGCCGCGCACATGCTGCCCTCCAGCGTCGGCGACGAGGTCGTCTCCGTCGTGCTCGACGGGGTCCTGTGGGACGCCCCGAGCGCGACCCGCGCGTTGGTCGTCGACGGCGACCGGGTCGTCGTCGTCGCCCGCGACGCCCTGCAGCTGGAGGCCTCGCCCGGCCTCGACCTGACCCGTCGCTTCGCCCGCGTGAGCGCCGTCGACACCTCCGACGGGCACGCTCGTCGAGGGCGCCACGGACTCGGCCCTGCGGCGTGCGGCCGTCACCTACGCCGCCGCCGAGGCGGCTGGCCTGGCGCGCTGGTGCCTGGCCACCGCCGTCGAGTACGCCAAGGTGCGTGAGCAGTTCGGTCGGCCCATCGGCAGCTTCCAGGCCGTCAAGCACCTCTGCGCCGAGATGCTGGAGATCGCCGAGGCGGTCACCGCGGCCGCGTGGGACGTCGCCACCGCCGCCGCGG
This sequence comes from uncultured Actinomycetota bacterium, assembly GCA_963722135.1. Lineage (GTDB taxonomy): Bacteria > Actinomycetota > Actinomycetes > Propionibacteriales > Nocardioidaceae > Nocardioides. The sequence continues at coordinate 1,445,532 of CAVRJT010000003.1, read as the reverse complement.
ACGGTGACCAGGACCAGTGGGCCTTCGCCGCCGACGTGGCCGAGGTCATCTGCTTCGACGGGGCCGTGGAGGTCGCGAAGACCTGCATCCAGGTGCTGGGCGGGATCGGTTTCACCTTCGAGCACGACGCGCACCTCTACCTGCGCCGCGCGCTGGTCCTGCGCGGGCTGCTGGGTCGCGGCGAGGACGCCGCCGAGCGGCTGGTCGCCGCCGCGGTCGAGGGCCGGCGCCGCAAGGTCCGCCTCGACCTCGAGGGTCGCGACCAGCAGGTGCGCGCCGGCGTGCGCGAGGACGTCGCCAGCGTGGCGGCGCTGCCCGCGGACCAGCGCCGCGGTGCACTGGTCGAGACCGGTCTGCTCACCCCGCACTGGCCCGCGCCGTACGGTCGCGGCGCCGACGCGGTGGAGCAGGTCGTCATCGACGAGGAGCTCGCCGAGGCCGGGGTCGAGCGCCCCGACATCGTCATCGCCGGCTGGGCGCTGCCCACGATCGTGCAGCACGGCACCGACGCGCAGCGCGAGCGGCTGGTGCTGCCCTCGCTGCGCGGTGAGCTGGTGTGGTGCCAGCTGTTCTCCGAGCCCGGCGCGGGCTCCGACCTGGCCTCGCTGCGCACCCGCGCGGTCAAGGTCGAGGGCGGGTGGCGCCTGAGCGGGCAGAAGGTCTGGACCTCGCTGGCCGAGCGCGCGGACTGGGCGATCTGCCTGGCCCGCACCGACCCCGACGTCCCGCAGCACCGCGGCATCACCTACTTCCTGGTCGACATGCGCGGCTCGGAGGGCATCGACGTCCGCCCGCTGCGCGAGATCACCGGCGAGGCGCTCTTCAACGAGGTGTTCCTCGACGACGTGTTCGTCCCCGACGACTGCGTCGTCGCCGAGCCGGGCGACGGCTGGCGCCTGGCGCGCACCACGCTGGCCAACGAGCGGGTGGCGATGGCCGGCAGCAGGCTGGCCACCGCCACGGAGCGCGCCGTCGAGCTGGCCGCCGCAGCGCGACCTGGGCGCGGCTCGCCGGGTCGCCGTGGGTCGCAGCGTCGCGCTGTCGACGGTCTGCACCCTGCTCGGGGTCCGCTCCACGCTGCGGTCGCTGGCCGGGCAGGGCCCGGGGGCGGAGTCGAGCGTCGCCAAGCTGCTGGGGGTCCGCAACCGTCAGGACGCCGCCGAGCTCGTGGTCGCGCTGCAGGAGGAGGCGGTGGCCTCCTACTGCCCCGACGCCTCGGTCGAGCAGCTCGCGGAGGACGTGCGCGACATGCTCAACACCCGCTGCCTGTCCATCGCGGGCGGCACCACGCAGGTGCTGCGCAACGTCGCGGGGGAGCGGATCCTGGGTCTGCCGCGCTGACCGCCCCGCTGAGGCTCCTCTGGGGGCCGCTCAGTGGGCGCCGGCCGCCGCAGCGCGTTCGCGGCGGTACTGGTTCCAGTGCCAGTGCAGGTAGCGGTCGACCGCGCGCACCACGTGCGAGCTGCGGATCGAGGGGAAGACGTCGAAGGCGTGCTGGGCGCCCGGCAGCTCGGCGTACACCACCGAGCGCTTGGAGACCTCGCGCAGCCGCTCGACGAACGACCCGGGCCGCCTCGACGGGGGCCAGGGAGTCGTGGTGCCCGTGCAGCACGAACATGTCGGGAGCGTCCTCGCTCACCTGGAGGATCGGGGAGGCGTCCTCGAAGACCTCCGGATCCTCGCTCCCACCGGGTCCCCAGCACCCGCGGGCCCATGAAGCCGTCGCGCATCAGCAGCGTGCGGCGCAGGCCGGTCGACGCCCGCGATGTCGTAGACCCCGTAGAGCGGGACCGCGACCTGGACGGAGGTGTCGGCGTCCTCGAAGCCGGGCTGCCACTCCCGCCGTCCGGGCGTCAGGGCGGCCAGGGCGGCGAGGTGCCCGCCGGCGGAGCCGCCGGTGATGGCGATGTAGTCCGGGTCGCCGCCGTACGCCCCGATGTGCTCGCGGACCCAGGCGATGGCCTTCTTCACGTCCACGATCTGCGCGGGCCACAGGTGCCTGGGGCCGAGGCGGTAGTTGATCGCGACGCAGACCCAGCCCTTGGCGGCGAGGTGCTGCATCAGCGGGATGCCCTGCTGGTCCTTGCGCCCGATCGTCCAGCCGCCGCCGTGGACCTGCAGCAGGACCGGCGCGTCGGCGAGCTGGCCGTCGGCGGGCCGGTAGATGTCGAGCATGCCGCGCCGCCCGGCGGTGTCGTCGAACACGATGTCGCGCTCGACGCGCACGCGCGCCTCGCGCATCCGGAACGGGTAGACCAGGCGACGCCACGGCACGGCCAGGTCGGCCGGCGTGGGACGGGTCTCGAGCTGGTCGAGGTAGTCGGCGCCCAGCGCATCGACGAGGGCGTCCTCCGCGACCTCGCGGACCTGCCGGCTCTGGGCGACCAGGTAGGCCAGCCCGGCGACGTTCACCGCGGCCAGCGCCAGCCCCCGAGGGTCGCGCCGTCTCCCGCTCGCGTGGGCGGCCGCGTCCGCGGCGGTGACGGCCAGGACGTGCGGTGCCAGCTCGCCGACGAGCCAGGCGGGGAAGAAGGTCAGGGCGCTCGCGCCGTAGCCGGGCAGCGGGCGCAGGGCGTTGGCCGTCAGCGCAGCGGTCACGACCTGGCGGCGGAGGAAGGACATGGCGCGCACTCTAGGGGCCCTTCCGCGGCGGGGCCGGCGAACTCTGTGGTGAGATCCTCCTCACAGGATCGCGCGCAGGACTGTCGGGAGGGGCCGTCCTCGTGCAAAACTAGAACACGTTCTAATTCCGATGAAAGGCCCTCATGGACCGCCTCTCCGGCCTCGACGCCAGCTTCCTCTACCTCGAGACGCCCGCACAGCTCATGCACGTGTGCGGCGCTGCTGGTGCTCGACGTCACGACGATGCCCGGTGGCTACTCGCTTCGCCCACCTGCAGTCCGGGATCGAGAAGCGCGTCCGTGACGTGCCCGCCTTCACCCGGCGGCTGCGTCGGGTGCCGCTGGGTCTCGACCACCCGGTGTGGGTCCAGGACAAGAACTTCGACATCGAGCGGCACGTGCACCGGCTCGCGCTGCCCACGCCCGGTGGCTACGACGAGCTCACCGAGCTCGCCGCCCACCTCGCCGGGCTGCCGCTGGACCGCTCGCGTCCCGCTGTGGGAGATGTGGGTGATCGAGGGCTACCAGGGCGACAAGGTGGCGGTGATGAGCAAGATGCACCACGCGACCGTCGACGGCGTCTCGGGAGCGAACCTGATCTCGCACCTGTGCGCCCTCTCGGCCACCGACGACCCCGCTCGTGCCGGCCACCCCGCAGACGCAGCGGCGCGAGCCCGGTCCTGGCCGAGCTGCTGGGACGCGGCGTGGTGAGCACCGCGACCAAGCCGCTGCAGGTCGCCCGCCTGCTGAGCCCGTCGGCCAAGCTGGTGACCAGGACCGTGGGTCGCGCCCGGGCCGGCACGGCCATGGCCGCCCCGCTGACCGCGCCCCGCACGTCGTTCAACGGCACCATCACCGGTCGCACGCTCGATCGGCCTGGCCGACATGTCCCTCGACGACGTGCGCGAGATCAAGAAGGCGACCGGCACCACCGTCAACGACGTCGTGCTCACCGTCGCCGGTGGCGCGCTGCGCTCCTACCTCGAGGAGCGGGGCGAGCTGCCCGACGACTCGCTGCTGGCCACGGTCCCCGTCTCGGTGCGCAGCTCGTCGAAGCGCTCCGAGGGCGCGAACAAGGTCTCCGCGCTCTTCACCAAGCTCGGCACCGACATCGAGGAGCCGCTCGAGCGCCTGCGCGACATGGCGATGCGCAACCAGCACGCCAAGGACCACCACAACGCGATCAGCGCCGACGCGCTGCAGGACTGGGCGGAGTTCGCCGCGCCGCGGACCTTCGGCCTGGCCGTGCGGGCCTACGCGGGCACTGCGGCTGGCCGAGCGGCACCCGGTCGTGCACAACCTGGTGATCTCCAACGTGCCGGGACCGCCGGTGCCGCTGTACTTCGTGGGCGCCAAGATCGAGTCGCTCTACCCGTTGGGTCCGGTCTTCCACGGCGCCGGGCTGAACATCACCGTGATGTCCAACGCCGGCGACCTGCACGTCGGGGTCATCGCCTGCCGCGACTCGATGCCCGACGTCGACGACCTGGTGAACCGGTTCCCGGCGGCGCTGGCCGAGCTGCAAGGCCGCGGTCGCCGCCGAGGGGCTGACCGCTATCGGCTAGTGCGCCCGGGCGGTGACCGTGGCGGTCGCCTCCAGGAACGCCGGCACGAACACCTCGGACTCCAGCACGCAGCCGGCGTGCCCGGCCTGGATGTCGTGCACGGTCGCGCCCCTGATGGCTCGGGCCAGGGCGAGCTGGCGCCGCGGCGGGATGATGTGGTCGCGGTTGGTCACGACCACGGCGGTCGGCACGTCGATGCGGCCCAGCCACGGACGGGAGTGGTGGCGGCCCAGCACCGTCACGGCCTCGGCCACCGCCCACGGGCTGGTGCTGCGGAACTCGCGGATCGCCCAGGCCTGGATGTCGCCCGGGTCGACGTCGAAGGCCCGGGCGGTCGTGCGCGCCGCCTGGGTCGCGACCTTGGACCGCGCGATACCGCGCGCGCCGAGCATCGAGACGCCCATGCCGGTGAAGAAGAACCGCTCCGCGACCGTGAGCTGGAAGCGGTCCGACGTGGCCGCCAGCACCAGCCCGGCCACCCGGTCCGGGTGCTGGCGCCAGGTCCGCTGGGCGACGACCCCGCCCATGGAGTAGCCCGCCACCACGGCCTTCTCCAGGCCCAGCACGTCGAGCAGCGCCGCCACGTCGTCGGCGCAGTCGTGGAGCGAGAACGACTCGCTGCGGATGCCCTGGCCGTGCCAGCGCTGGTCGAGGGTGATCACCCGGTAGCGCTCGGCGAGGCGGGGGATCGCAGGGAACCACGTGAGCAGCCCGGTGCAGCCCAGCGCGTGCAGCAGCACGACCGCCGGTGCGTCCGGGGTGGGTCCGGGAGTGTCCGTGACGTAGGTGCTGCCGCGTCCCGGGAGGTCGACGACGCGACCCTCGGGGATCCGCACCACCGGCATGTACACCTTGTTGGCGAGCAGGTTGCGGGGGTGCGGGACGCTCACGATCAGTTCCTGTCCAGTTCAGTCCGAGTCAGCGGGACCACCACAGACGGGTGGAGTAGAACACGTTACAGTTCTTCGTGTCTGAAGTGTGTGTCATGCCGAGAGTGGAGGCCAGGACCGTGTCGCTGGACGGATACGACGTCGAAGAACACCAGGAGTCGGTGGAGGCGGTGCGCTCCGTCGTGCGGGAGGCGCTCGACCGCGACGCCACCTGGGCCGATCTCGCCTCCGCGGGCCTGCTGGGCCTGCCCGTCCCCGAGGAGCACGGCGGCGAGGGCCTCGGCCTCGCCGAGGTCGGTGTGCTGCTGCACGAGACCGGCGCCCGGACCGTCCGCCTGCCCGTCTGGGAGACGCTGGCCTGTGCCGTGCCGACACTGGCCGCGCACGGCACCGACGCCCAGCGCCAGGAGTGGCTGCCCGGCGTCGTGACCGGCACCACGGTGCTGACCCCCGCGCTGCGCGAGGTCGGCGCCCGCCTCGGCTCCGCGCCCGCCACGACGTACGCCGACGGGACGGTGAGCGGCCGCAAGATCTCGGTCACCCACGCCGACTCGGCGGCCCGGCTGCTCGTCACCGCGCGCGACGGTGAGCGCACCGTCGTCGCGCTGGTCGACCCCCAGGGTCCCGGCGTGACCCTCGAGGAGTCGCCCACCTCGAGCCGCGTCGCCCGCCACACCGTCGTCCTCGACGGCGCGCCCGCGGAGCTGCTCGGCGACGGCGCCGCGGCGACGCTCGACGCGCACGCGGTCGCCGGCCTCTGCCTCAGCGCCGCCGGCGTGCTGGCCGGTGCGCGCGACCTGACGGCCGACTACGTCAAGGGGCGCGAGCAGTTCGGCCGCACGCTGGCGCAGTTCCAGGCCGTCGCGATGCAGGTCGCCGACGTCTACATCGCCTCCCGGACCACCGACCTCGCGGCCCGCAACGCCGCGTGGCGCGTGGGCGCCGGCCTCGAGGCCACCGACGACCTCGCGGTCGCGGCGTACTGGGTGTGCTCGCAGGGGCCCGCGGCCCTGCGCATCTGCCACCACCTGCACGGCGGCATGGGCGTCGACGAGACCTACCCGCTGCACCACTACTTCTCCCAGATCACCGACATCGCGCACGACCTGGGAGCCCTGGGCCAGGATGTCGCGCTGGAGAGCGCGGACGCCAAGAACCTCGAGCTCACCGTGGCCCAGCGCGGGCTCAAGGCCGAGCTGCGCGCCTACTTCTCGTCCCTGGCCGGCGACGACGACCACCGCGAGATGGGCACCGACCGCCACGGCGAGGTCTACCAGCGCACGGTGCGCCGGATGGGCGAGGACGGCTGGATGGGCGTCGGCTGGCCGAAGGAGTACGGCGGCCACGGCCTCGGCGAGGTCGAGCAGACCATCTTCGCCAACGAGGCCCAGTGGGCCGACGTGCACCTGCCGGCCGTGACGCTGCAGACGGTCGGCCCCACGCTGATCCGCTACGGCACCGACAAGCAGAAGGACATGTTCCTCGAGCGCATCCTGCGCGGGGACGTCCACTTCGCCATCGGCTACTCCGAGGCCGACGCCGGCACCGACCTCGCCGCGCTGCGCACCACGGCGCGACGCGACGGCGACCACTTCATCGTCAACGGCCAGAAGATGTGGACCACCGGCGGGCACCAGGCCGACTACCTGTGGCTCGCGGTGCGCACCGACCCGGACGCGCCCAAGCACAAGGGCATCTCGATCCTCATCGTCGACACCTCCGACCCGGGCTACTCCTGGACCCCGATCATCACCGCCGACGGCTCGCACCACGTCAACGCGACGTACTTCAACGACGTGCGGGTGCCGGTCGACATGCTGGTCGGCGAGGAGAACCAGGGGTGGAAGCTGATCACCACCCAGCTCAACCACGAGCGCGTCATGCTCGGCCCGGCCGGTCGCATCGAGGGTCTCCGCGACCGCGTGGCCCGCTGGGCGCGCGAGCACGACGTGCTGGACCGTCCCGACGTCGTGGACGTGATGGGGAGGGTGACCGCGGCGTTCCGCGTCAATGAGCTGCTCAACTGGGAGGTCGCCCGTGCGGGCGCCAGCGGGGAGGTCTCGGTCGGCGACGCGTCGTCGTCGAAGGTCTTCGCCGCCGACCAGGTGCAGCACCTGGCCGCCGACCTGGTGGCGGTCGTGCACCGTCACGGCGACCCGGCCGAGCCCGCGACCCGGTCGCTGCTCGAGTACCTGGACGCCCAGGCCAAGCGCAACCTCGTCCTGACCTTCGGTGGTGGCGTCCAGGAGGTGCAGCGCGAGCTGATCGCGATGTTCGGTCTCGGCCTGCCGCGGGTGCCCCGATGAGCGCGGCCGAGGCCGGCACCCAGGTCGGCACGGAGCTGTTCGGCGTCGACCCCGAGGTGCACGAGCACGTGCGGGCCGAGGCCGAGCGCATCCAGGGCTGGGGCGAGGCCGCTCAGCGCTGGGCCCGCGACCCGGTCAACCAGACCACGATCAACAACTGGGTCGAGGCGATGGGCAACGACAACCCGCGCTGGCGCGAGGGCGAGGCCCCGCCGTCGATGGCGCAGGTGTGGACGATGTACGGCCAGGGCGGTCGTGCCTCCGAGGACGATCCGCTGCACGCGATGATGGGGGTGCTCACCGACGCCGGCTTCACCGCCGTCCTCGGGACCAACTCCGACCAGACCTACCACCGCACGCTGCTGGTGGGCGAGCAGGTCCGGGTCACCACCGCCCTCGACTCCGTGGTGGGGCCCAAGCGCACCGGCATGGGCGTCGGCTACTTCGTGACCTCCCGCTCGACCTGGTACGTCGACCACGACAGCGGCGAATCCGAACCGGTCGCCTCGATGCTCTTCCGGGTGCTCAAGTTCGTCCCGCGGAGTGCCTCGTGAGCGCGGTGCTGCGGCCCCAGATGAACCGCGACACGCAGTTCTTCTGGGAGGGCACCAGTGCCGGCGAGCTCCGGGTGCAGACCTGCAACGCCTGCGGCGCGCTGCGCTTCCCGCCGGGTCCCTCGTGCCCCGAGTGCCTGGCCCTGGACCGGGGACACCGCGTGGTCTCCGGTCGCGGCACCGTCTTCTCCTACGTCGTGCACCGCTACCCGCCCGTGCCCGGCAAGGAGCTGCCGATCCTGATCGCGCTCGTCGACCTCGAGGAGGGCCCCCGGATGCTCGGCGAGCTCGTCGGCGTCGCCGACGACGAGGTCGAGATCGGGATGCCCGTGCAGGTGGACTTCCACCGTGTCGACGACGACCTGACCCTGCCCATCTGGAGGCGCGCATGAACACCCGGAGCACGGCCGTGGCGCTGACCACGGGGGCGGTCCTGCCCGAGTGGAGCCTGCCGCTGACCCCGACGCTGATCGTGAGCACGGCCATCGCGACCCGCGACTTCCAGGACGTCCACCACGACCGCGACATCGCCCAGGCGGCCGGGTCCCAGGACATCTTCATGAACATCCTGACCTCCACCGCGCTGGTCGAGCGCTACGTCACCGACCACGCCGGCCCGGGGGTCGACGTCCGCGGCATCTCGATCCGCCTCGGCGCCCCGGCGTACCCCTACGACACGCTCCGCTTCACCGGCTGAGGTGGTCGCCGTCGCGGACGGCGTCGCGGAGCTCGAGGTCACCGGCGCGGTGTCGCTGGGCGACCACGTCATCGGCACCGTGAAGGTCGCCCTGCCCGACGCCGTCTCGGAGGACCACGCATGAGCCGCTCACTGGCCGGCAAGGCCGCCATCGCGGGCATCGGCGCCACCGAGTTCTCCAAGGCGTCCGGACGCTCCGAGCTGCAGCTCGCGGTCGAGGCCGTGCGCAGCGCCGTCGAGGACGCCGGGCTCTCGATGGCCGACGTCGACGGCCTGACCACGTTCACGATGGACGCCAACAGCGAGATCGCGGTCGCCCGCGAGCTCGGCATCGGCGAGCTGCGCTTCTTCAGCCGCATCAACTACGGCGGCGGTGCCGCGTGCGCCACCGTCCAGCAGGCGGCGATGGCCGTCGCGACCGGCGTCGCCGACGTGGTGGTCTGCTACCGCGCCTTCAACGAGCGCTCCGGCGACCGCTTCGGCCAGGTGTCGGTGGCCGCCAACGCGCAGGTCAACACCAACGGCCTCGACAACGCGTGGTCCTACCCCATGGGCCTGGGCACGCCGGCGGCCACGGTGGCGATGCAGGCGCGTCGCTACATGCACGAGTACGGCGCCACCTCGGAGGACTTCGGCCGCGTCGCGGTGGCCGACCGCCGCCACGCCGCCACCAACCCGAACGCCTTCTTCCACGGGCGCCCGATCACCCTCGAGGACCACCAGGCCTCGCGGATGATCGTCGATCCGCTGCACCTGCTCGACTGCTGCCAGGAGTCCGACGGCGCGCCAGGCGATCGTCGTGGTCTCGGCCGAGCGGGCCCGCGACCTGCCGCAGAAGCCGGCGTACGTCACCGCGGCGGCGCAGGGCAGCGGCCGCGACCAGTTCGTGATGACGTCCTACTACCGCGACGACATCGGCATCCCCGAGATGGGCGTCGTCGGCCGCGAGCTGTGGCGCCAGTCGGGGCTGGCGCCCGACGACATGCCGATGGCGATCCTCTACGACCACTTCACGCCGTACGTGCTGATGCAGCTCGAGGAGCTCGGCTTCTGCGGACGCGGCGAGGCGCCGGCGTTCATCGCCGACGGCGCCATCGAGATCGGTGGCCGGCTGCCGCTGAACACCCACGGCGGCCAGCTCGGCGAGGCCTACATCCACGGGATGAACGGCATCGCCGAGGGTGTGCGCCAGATCCGCGGCACGTCGGTCAACCAGGTCGAGGCGGCCTCGTCGTCGCACGTGCTGGTCACCGCCGGCACCGGCGTGCCCACCAGCGGCCTGATCCTCTCCGCCTGACCGCGAGCCGGCTGGTTCTTTCGGGCCGGCTCGCGGTCCAGTGGTGGAATGCCGGGGTGATCCCGGACGACGTCGACGTGGCTTCGGCGCTGCGCTGGGTCGAGGAGCACGCATCGGAGATCATCGCGGTCGAGGAGCTCCGGGCGGCTGGACGTCGTTGATGCTGGCACTGGCGACCAGGTCGCACCGCGACCTGGTGCTCCGGCTGATGACGCGCGAGCCGTGGCGCGCCCATGGCCCCGCGCTGACGACTCGGGAGCACGAGGTCCAGCGGATGCTGCAGCACAGCGCGGTCCCAGCTCCCCGCCCCGTGGCTCTCGACGCGGATGGTGGTGCGTGCGGGGTGGCGGCGCACCTGATGACCCGGCTGCCCGGCGCGGTCGACGTCGACCGGGTCGATGACGCGTCCCTCGTCCGGCTCGCCGACGTGCTGGCCGAGATCCACGCCGTACGCCCACCATCGACGTGCGCAGCTACCAGTCCTGGGCGTGGGAGGCGAAGTTCGTCGTCCCCGGGTGGGCCTCGGACGACGGGCTGTGGGAGGCCGCGTTCGCCCTGCTGCGCACCGAGCCGCCCGACCACGAGCCGAGCCTGATCCACCGCGACTTCCACCACCGCAACGTGCTGTGGACCGGCGACGCCGTCTCCGGGGTCGTCGACTGGGTCGAGACCTCCGTCGGACCTGCGTGGCTGGATGTAGCGCACTGCTGCACCAACCTCGCGATCGGCCACGGCAGCGAGCGGGCCGACGCGTTCGCCGCGGCGTACGTCGCGCGCACCGGGGTCGAGCCCCAGCCCTACTTCGACGTCATGGACGTCGTCGGGTTCCTCCCGCCGCCGGGGAAGCCTGGATTCGTGACGGCGTACGCCGAGCGCCAACGGCTGGAGCAGCACCTGCGGCGGGTCCTGGACCGCGCCGTCTGACCGCGAGCCGGCTGGTTTCTTCGGGCCGGCTCGCGGTCAGCGGAGCTGGTCGTCGAAGAAGGACAGCACCGCGTCGACGGCCTCCTGGCGGCGGTGCACGGTGACGGTGGAGTGGCCTCGGCCGGGGAGGTCGACGCGGATGAAGGCGTTCCCGAGCTCCCGGTCGAGGGTGTCGAAGCGGGTGCCGGTGGTCGGGTCCTTGTCGAACTGCAGGCCCAGCACGCTGCAGCCGCGCTGCCTGACGGAGTCGAGATCGGCGGGGGAGAGGCCCAGGTCAGCCGCGCGCCGGCGTCCGATCGGGAGCGGCAGCGAGGGCTGGCACAGCACCGGCGCGGCCACCGAGGTGTCGACGGCCATCGCCAGGGCGAACCCTCCGGTGAAGCACATGCCCAGGGCACCGACGCCGGGGCCGCCGAGCTCGTCGTGCAGCGTCCGGGCGAGGTCGCGGAGCCAGCCGACGACGGGCGAGGTCTCGCCCGCGGCGAGCACCGTGAACTCGCGGCTGATGCAGACGCGGGGGAAGACCTTCGCCACCTGGCCCGTGCTCATCGCACGCCCCGCCTCGCCGAACAGGTGGGGCAGCACCACGGTGTAGCCGGCCTCGACGAGCTCGTCGGCGAAGCCGACCACCTCGGCGGTCAGGCCCGGGATCTCGTGGACCACGACCACGCCCGGGCCGGTGCCCTTCCGGTACGTGGGGTGGGTGACCCCGTCGGCGGTGTGCGAACCGGGGACCCAGGAGTCGGGGAGAGTCATGGCGCGACTCTAGGCTTCCGGCATGGATCTTCTCGGGACCGTCCTCGTCGTGCTCGCTGTCCTCGTCGCGGCCGCGGTCGTCGTCCAGCTCTCGCTGGTGCGGGTCCCGGCCGGACACCAGGGGCAGGTGCTGCGTCGCCCCGGCACCGTCGTCGGGCCGGGGTGGTCGTGGCGGTGGTTCGGTCGCCACGGGGTGGTCCCGGTCGACCTGCGCCCTCGTGAGCTGGTGCGCAGCGGTGAGCCCCTCATCGCCGCCGACCACGTGATGGTGGCAGCGCGGGTCCGGCTGGTGGTCGCGCCGCTCGAGCGCGAGAGCCACGGGGTGCTGCGTCGCGGCGTGGCCGACGCCGACCTCGAGACCTTGGACGCGTTGGCGGTCGCCTTCCTGCGCCAGACGGCCGACGAGACCCCGAGCGACCGGCTCCTCGCTGAGCAGCGGGAGGTGGGGGAGCGGCTGGCGGCGCTGCTGCGGCTCGCACCCGTCACGGTCGAGGTGAGCAGCGAGCTGAGGATCGACCGGGACGACCCTCGAGCAGCCATCGGCCTCGACCGGCGCACGGTGCGGGTGCTCGACCTGCTCCTGATCCCCGGCTGGGCCGGTGGGCGAGGTGTCGCTCGGCCCCGACGGGTGAGGGGACGCGGGGCGGAGCGTGCCTAGGGTCGCGACATGCCGGCGATCACCGCACGTGCGCCTGGTGCTGCCGCACCAGCTCTTCGTCGAGCACCTCGACGCCCCGGCCGGCACCGTCTTCGTGCTGGTCGAGCACGACCTGCTCTTCCGGCAGTACCGCTTCCACACCCACAAGCTGGTCCTGCACCGCGCGAGCATGCGCCGCTTCGCCGACCGCCTGCGCGAGGCCGGCTTCACGGTCGAGCAGGTCGACACCGACGGGCGCACCACCAGCCGTCGGGCGCTGGCCGCGGTCGTCGAGCGGCTCGCGCCGCAGCAGGTGACGGCGTACGACGTCGTGGACGACTGGCTCAGCCGCGACCTGACCGCGGCGCTGGCCGACGGGGGCTACGAGCTGCGCGCCGAGGACGTCCTCGACTCCCCGTGCTTCCTCACGACCCGGGCCCAGCTGGCCGAGCACTTCGACGGCGCCTCGGGCCGCGCGGGCGCAGCGCCCGGATGCAGCACTTCTACTCCTGGCAGCGCAAGCGCCTCGACGTGCTCGTCACCGACACCGGCGACCCGGTGGGCGGGCGCTGGTCCTTCGACGAGGACAACCGCAAGAAGCTGCCGAGGTCGCACCCGGTGCCTCGGGTGTCCTGGCCCGGCCGCGAGGAGCGGCACCCGCACGTCGAGGAGGCGATCGCCTGGGTGCGCCGTGCCTTCCCCGACAACCCCGGCGACCCCGGTGGCTTCGGCTGGCCGACCGACCACGCCGGAGGCGGCGGCGTCGTACGAGCGAGTTCCTCACCGAGCGGTTCGACCAGTTCGGGCCCTTCGAGGACGCGATCTCGGCCACGCACCCCTACGTCTTCCACGCGCTGATGACGCCCGGGCTCAACATCGGGCTGCTCGACCCCCGCCACGTGCTCGACCGCGCGCTCGAGCACGCCGAGGCCCACGACGTGCCGCTGCCCAGCCTCGAGGGGTTCGTGCGGCAGGTGATCGGCTGGCGGGAGTACATGCGCGCCTGCTACGTGCTGTGGGGCCGCGCGGCTGCGCAGCCGCAACCACCTCGAGCACGCCCGGCCGCTGGACGAGGGCTGGTGGACCGCGCAGACCGGGCTGGAGCCCGTCGACCTGGTGCTGCGCCGGGTGCTGGAGACCGGCTACGCCCACCACATCGAGCGGCTGATGGTGCTCGGCAACGCCATGTGCCTGCTGCGCACCGACCCCGACAGCGTCTACGAGTGGTTCATGGAGATGTTCGTCGACGCCTACGACTGGGTGATGGTGCCCAACGTCTACGCCATGAGCCAGTTCGCCTCGGGCGAGGCGGTCACCACCAAGCCCTACGTGTCCGGGTCCAACTACCTGCGCAAGATGAGCGACCTGCCCCGCGGTGACTGGGAGGCCGACTGGGACGCCCTCTACTGGACCTTCGTCCGCGACCACCACGACGTCTTCGCCGCCAACCCCCGCTCGCGGATGATCGCGAACCTGCACGACCGCATGGAGCCGGCCACGAAGGCGACCCACACGCGGCGGGCCGCGCGGTGGCTCAGCCCACCAGCTTGAGACCCACGATGCAGCCCACCAGGCCGACCAGCAGCGCGACCCGCGCCAGGTCGGCCGGCTCGTCGCCGGTGACCATCGCGTAGGCGACGGTGAGCGACGCGCCGATGCCGACCCACACGGCGTACGCCGTGCCGATCGGCAGGGTGCGCATCGCCATCGGCCAGCCCGATCATGCTCAGCACCACCGCGACGCCGAAGACGACCGACGGCACCAGAGACGGCTGAAGCCCTCCGAGCGTCCCAGGGCCGTCGCCCAGACCGCCTCGAGGACACCGGACACACGAGCACGAACCAGGCCATGGGGGCGATCGTGGCACAGCACCGCCCAGGGGCAGGATGGGGCTGATGCCGCGCCTGCACTCCCTCGAGCTGGTCCCCGACGACGACGGGCCAGGAAGCGGTGCGCGCCCAGTGGCAGGCGCTCAGCGACGCCGGGCTGCCCTCCCAGCTGGACCACCGGGGCAGCACCAACATCCCGCACATCAGCGTCGTGGAGGCGCCCGAGCTGCCCGGGGCGGCCCTCGACGTCGCCCACGCGCGGCTGGGTTCGCTGCTGCCGGTCACCGCGCTCGTCGACGGGGTGCTGCTGCTGGGCGACGGGCGGGTCACCCTGGCGCGACCGGTCCAGCTCGCCGACGACGTCGTACGCCGCGTGCTCGCGGTGCGCGTGCAGGTCCCGGAGCGCCGGCACCTGGGCTGGGTGCCGCACGTGACCCTGGCCCGGCGCCTGCGAACGGGCCGACGTGCCCCGGGCCCTGGAGGTCCTCGACGAGCTGGACGCGGGCCGGACACCGGGGCCTGGAGCTGCGGCTGACCGGACTGCGGCGCTGGGACCCCGACGCCGGTCAGGTGCACGACCTGTGAGCCCCGACCGGGCGTGGGCGCCGTAGGTTGGCCCCATGCTCGACCAGCCGCTCGACGTGACCCAGCAACGCGTGCTCGGCGCCCTGCTCGAGAAGCAGGTGACGGTGCCGGCGTCCTACCCGCTCACGCTTGAGCAGCCTGCGCACCGCCTGCAACCAGACCAGCAGCCGCGACCCGGTCACCGCGCTCGACGAGCCGAGCCTCGAGCAGACCGCGCAGACGCTGAAGGAGCGCGGGCTGCTCCGCATCGTCTGGTCCGACACCGGTCGACGCACCCTGAAGTACCACCAGACCCTCGACGAGATGCTGGACCTCGGTGCCGACGAGCGGGCGCTGCTCACCGTGCTGCTGCTGCGCGGCCCGCAGACCCCCGCCGAGCTGCGCACCCGCACCGAGCGGCTGCACGGCTTCGGCGACCGCGACGAGGTGGCCGAGGTGCTGGCCCGGCTCGCCGGGCGCGAGCAGCCGCTGGTCCAGCGGCTCGAGCGCCGACCCGCGCGAGCAGGACCACCGGTGGGTGCACCTGCTGGGCCCGGCCGCGACCGAGGCGCCCCCGGCCGGCGCGACGGCCCCGGGCGACGCGGTGGACCGCGAGGTCCCGTTGGTCGACGGCCCGGAGCGCCGCGACGACCGGGTGCGGGCGACGTACGCCGCCGTCGCCCCGGCCTATGCGGACCGGTTCAGCGACGAGCTGGCCGACCTGCCCTTCGAGAAGTGGCTGCTGGCGCGCGCGGTCGAGGCCGCGGCCGGGCTGCCGGTCGTCGACGCCGGCTGCGGCCCGGGTCACCTGACCGCCCACCTGGTGGGGCTCGGGGCCGACGCACGGGGCCTGGACCTGACCCCCGAGATGGTCGCCGAGGCCCGCGAGCGGCACCCGGGCGTGCGCTACGACGTCGGGGACCTGCGGCGGCTGATCCGTCCCGAGTCCGCGGTCGGCTGGGGGGCCGTCCTCGGCTGGTACTCACTCATCCACCTCGCCGGCTCCGAGCTGCCCGACGCGCTCGCCGCGCTCGCGCGGCCGCTGGCACCGGGTGGGCTGCTCGTGCTCGGCCTGCACGCCGGCCAGGAGGTGCGCCACGTCGACACCTGGTTCGACGTCGACGTCTCGGGCGACGGCGGCCTCGACGTCGTGGGACACGACCCGACGGACGTGGTGGCGGCGGTCGAGGCGGCCGGGCTCGTCGACGTCGAGTGGTACGTGCGCGGCGCCCACACCCGGCTGGGCGAGGGCAGCTCGCGGCTCTACGTCCTGGGTCGGCGGGCCTGATGGGCCGGTGGGGCGGCTCGGCCGCGCTGCTCGTCGCGGCCGGGGTGATGCTCGGCAACGAGCCCGGCGTCGGCTCGATCCTCGCGGCGGCCCTGCTCGCGGTGCTTGCGTTCCTGCTCTCGCCGCTGCTGTTCCCGAGCTCGCCCGGCGACCTCGCCGGGCGCCGGCGCGGTCGCGAGGAGGGCGTCCCGGTCATCTACTGGCGACCGGGCTGCCACCACTGCCTCAAGCTGCGCCTGGGCCTGCTGCTCGCGCGGCAGCGGGTGATCTGGGTCGACATCTCGAAGGATCCCGACGCCTCCGCCCGGGTGCGCAGCGTCAACGGCGGCAACGAGACCGTGCCGACCGTCTTCTCGCGTGGCAGCGTCAAGGCGAACCCGTCGCTCGCGTGGGTGCGCGAGCAACGGGCCGCCCGCTGACAGGGCCTGGCGTCAGGCCAGGTCGAGGACGCAGTCGGCCAGCACGGGGGAGCCGTCGCGCTCGCCGCCCACGATGGTCGCCGAGGCGACGATCCGACCGTCCTCGAGCCACCCCTTGACCCCGATCGTCTCGCCCGGGAAGACCACCCCGGCGAAGCGTGCGGAGAAGCCGCCGACCCGGGTGGCGTCGCCGTCGAGCAGCGTCTCGGTCAGCTCGCGCAGGACGATGCCGTAGGAGCACAGCCCGTGCAGGATCGGGGCCGGGAAGCCGGCGGCCTTCGCGAAGTCGGGGTCGGCGTGCAGCGGGTTGCGGTCGCCGCAGAGGCGGTAGAGCAGCGCCTGCTGCGGGGTGACGTCGTACGACGTCTCGGTGTCGGGGGCCCGCTCGGGCAGCTCGACGCCCTGCGAGGAGCCGCGGTCGCCGCCCCAGCCGCCCTCGCCGCGCACGAAGATCGAGGAGCGGGTCGTCCACAGCGCCTCGCCGTCGGCGGAGGTGGCGGTCGCCTCCTGCCAGATCACGGCGGCCTTGGTCTTGTCCCAGACGTCGCTGATCCGGGTGGCGACGCTCGCCGAGCCGGAGGTCGGCAGCGGGGCGTGCACGGTGATCGACTGCGAGCCGTGGACCACCTGGGCGAGGTCGATGTCGCAGCCGGGCAGGTCCAGCGGCGGCGGGTCGGTCGCGTGGAAGGTGGGCGCGACGACGCCGAAGGACGGCAGCACCTGCAGGCCCGGCCCGTCGAGGGTCCAGCGCAGCGCTGCGGGGTCGACCTGGTCGCCCGGGTGCGAGCCGGCGCCGACGCCGAGGTGGTAGAGCAGCACGTCGCTGGCGTCCCAGGTGAAGGTGCGGACGCCGAGGTCGGCGCCGATCGCGATGTCGGGATCGATGGGCATCAGGAGGCCTCTCCGGTGGGGGCGGCTGCGTCGGTGGTGGTCCGCAGCCAGGTGCTCGACCGCAAGGTAGCCGAAAGTCAGCGCCGGACCGATGGTCGCTCCCGGTCCCGCGTAGGTGCGGCCCATCACGGCCGACGAGACGTTGCCGGCGGCGTACAGGCCGGGGATGGGTGCACCGTCGGCGCGCAGCACCCGGGCGTGCTCGTCGGTGACCAGGCCGCCCTTGGTGCCGAGGTCGCCGGGGACGATCTTGACCGCGTAGAACGGGCCCTGGTCGATGCGGTGCAGCGACGGGTTCGGCTTCACGGTCGGGTCGGAGTAGTACTTGTCGTACGCAGACTCGCCGCGGTGGAAGTCCTCGTCGACCCCGGTCTCGGCGAACCCGTTGAAGCGCTCGACCGTGGCGGCCAGGTCGGTGGCCGGCACCCCGATCTCGGTGGCGAGCTCGGCGAGGGTCGCGGCCCTGCGCACCACGCCCTCCTTGTACCAACGCCCCGGGAAGGGCTGGCGCGGGCTGAGGCCGGCGAAGAGGTAGCGGTTGCGGTAGCGCTGGTCGATGATCATCCAGGCCGGGACGTGCTGCACTCCGGTGGCCTCGCCGGCGTAGATCTCGTGGACCGCCTCGACGTAGGGCAGCGCCTCGTTCATGAAGCGGCGGCCCGCACCGTTGACGATCATGGAGCCGGGCAGGTTGCGCTCGGCCAGGCAGAACCACGGGCGGCCCGGGAGCGGGATCGTCGGGTCCCCACCAGGAGTCGTCGAGCAGGTCGGTGCCGGCGCCCGCCGCGACGCCGGCCAGCAGCCCGGCGCCGGTGTTGAACTCCGAGCCGGTGGTCCACTCGACCGAGGTGGGCTGCGGCTGGTGCTTCTCGCGCAGCTCCAGGTTGCGCTCGAAGCCGCCGCTGCCGAGCACCACGCCGCGCCGCGCGCGGATCTCGTGGGACCGCCCGTCGCGGGTGACCCGGACCCCGACGACCCGGCCCTGCTCGAGCAGCAGCTCGTCGAGAGCGGTCTCGTAGGCCACCGGCACGCCGGCGTCGATGAGCCCCTGGCGCAGACCGACCGCGATCGCATCGCCCATCGCGTACATCCGGCGTCGGCGCAGCCCGGCGATGAGCCGCTTGACGAGGACCTGGCCATCGTGACCGGGCCGCGCCAGGTGCGCAGCCCCAGGCTGATCTTGCGGAAGTCGGCCTGCGTGACGATCAGGTTCGCCGGGGCCTTGGTGTACGGCGGGTGCAGGCGCTCGAGCTCGTCGCCGAGGAAGGACGCGTCCAGGGGCACCGGCTCGCAGCTGCGGCCCGCGGCCCGGCCGCCGGGCTGCTCGGGCAGGTAGTCGGCGTACTGCGGCACCCAGGTGAAGCGCAGCGGCGTGCGCTCGCGCAGGAAGTCCATGACGTCGGGCCCACGGCGCAGGTAGGTCTCGCGGCGCACGGCCGGGACCTCGTCGCCGACGATGGCCTGGAGGTACTCGCGGGCGCGCGCGGCGTCGTCGGGGTCGACCTGGCCGGCCTCGCGCAGTGCGTAGTTGCCGGGGATCCACACGCCGCCGCCCGAGCGTGCGGTGGAGCCGCCGAAGTAGGCGCTCTTCTCGACCAGGAGGGTGTCCAGGCCGGCCGCGCCCGCGGCCAGTGCGGCCGTCATCCCGGCGCCGCCGGCGCCCACGACGACGACGTCGACCTCGGTGGGCAGGGGGGTGGTGCTGGAGGTGGCTCGGGGAGCTCGCGGCGTACCGGTCATGGCACAAAACTGTAACAGGTTCTACCCTAGCCCCGTGAGCACCGCGAAGCTGACCGCCGCCATCGTCGGGCCCGGCAACATCGGCACCGACCTGATGTACAAGCTGCTGCGCAGCGAGCACGTCGAGCCCCGCTGGATGATCGGGGTCGACCCCTCCTCCGAGGGTCTGCGCCTGGCCGCCGAGCAGGGCCTCGAGGCCTCGCCCGAAGGGGTCGACTGGCTGCTGGGGCAGGACGAGCTGCCCGACCTGGTCTTCGAGGCGACCTCGGCCTCCGTGCACCGCGCCTACGCGCCGCGCTACGAGGAGGCCGGCATCCGTGCCATCGACCTCACCCCCGCCGCGGTCGGCCCGGCCGTCATCCCGCCGGTCAACGGCGAGGAGCACGTGGGCGCGCCCAACGTCAACATGATCACCTGCGGCGGCCAGGCCACCATCCCGATGGTGCGCCGCGGTCTCCCGAGCCGCCCGGGTCTCCTACGCCGAGATCGTCGCGTCGGTCTCGTCGATGTCCGCCGGCCCCGGCACCCGCGCCAACATCGACGAGTTCACCCGCACCACCGCCGCCGGCGTCGAGACCATCGGCGGTGCCGCCCGGGGCAAGGCCATCATCATCCTCAACCCGGCCGAGCCGCCGATGATCATGCGCGACACCATCTACTGCGCCGTGGCCGCCCGACGCCGACCGCGACGCGATCGTGGCGTCGGTGCTGGCGATGGAGAAGGCCGTGCAGGAGTACGTGCCCGGCTACCGGCTCCTCCAGGAGCCCCAGCTCGACGAGCCCTCGGCCGCCACGCAGGGCCGGCTCAAGGTCTCGGTCTTCGTCGAGGTCGAGGGCGCCGGCGACTTCCTGCCGCCGTACGCCGGCAACCTCGACATCATGACCGCCGCAGCCGCCCGAGTCGGCGACACCATCGCCCGATCGATCCAGGGACGATCTCCGATGAGCACGACCGACCTCGACGACCTGACCCGCACCTGGCAGCGGCGCGCACGGCGGCGACCTCGACCTGCGCCTGACCGACACCTGCCTGCGCGACGGCTCGCACCACAAGCGGCACCAGTTCACCACCGACGAGGTGCGCGACGTCGTCGCCGCCCTGGACGCCTCCGGCGTCCCGGTGATCGAGGTGACGCACGGCGACGGGCTGGGCGGCTCGTCGTTCAACTACGGCTTCTCGCGCACCCCCGAGCAGGACCTGATCCGCACCGCGGCCGAGACGGCCGACGCGCGCGCGGATCGCGTTCCTGATGCTGCCCGGCGTCGGCACCAAGGACGACATCCGTGCGGCGCAGGACAACGGCGGCCAGATCTGTCGCATCGCCACCCACTGCACCGAGGCCGACACCTCCGACCAGCACTTCGGCCTGGCCCGCGAGCTCGGTCTCGAGACGGTCGGCTTCCTGATGATGAGCCACACCCAGCCGCCCGAGGTGCTGGCCAGGCAGGCCCGGATCATGGTCGACGCCGGGTGCCAGTGCGTCTACGTCGTCGACTCGGCCGGGCGCCCTGGTGATGGAGCAGACCGCCGACCGCGTCTCGGCCGTCGTCGCCGAGATCGGCGACGTCGCCGACGTGGGCTTCCACGGCCACGAGAACCTCGGTCTCGGCGTCGCCAACACCGTCATCGCGGCGCGGGCCGGGGCCACCCAGATCGACGGGTCCGTACGCCGCTTCGGTGCCGGGGCCGGGCAACACGCCGCTGGAGGCGTTCGTCGGCGTCTGCGACAAGCTCGGCTGGCGCACCGGCGTCGACTTCCTCGCGATCGTCGACGCCTCCGAGGACGTCATCCGGCCGGTGATGCCCGAGGAGTGCCAGCTCGACCGGATGACGCTGATGATGGGCTACGCCGGGGTCTACTCGAGCTTCCTCAAGCACGCCGGCAACGCGGCCGAGCGCTACGGCGTGCTCCGGCGCCAAGATCCTGCTGCGAGGCGGGCCGGCGCAAGCTCATCGGCGGCCAGGAGGACCAGCTCGTCGACATCGCGCTGATGCTCAGGGCCGAGCAGGACAAGGCGCAGGCGAGCGGGTGAGCGCCGCACCTTGTCGCCAACTAGAACGTGTTCTAGTCTTGAGCAACACGTTCCACCGACAGGAGATCCCCATGACCCAGGCCGTGCTCGACGCCGTCCGCGATCTGCTCCCGGGCCTCCGGGAGCGAGCGGACGAGGCTGAGCGTCTCCGGGTGGTCCCGGACGCCAACATCAAGGAGCTGGAGGAGACCGGCTTCTTCCGGCTCCTGCAGCCGAAGCGGTTCGACGGCTTCGAGGCCGACCCCGTGGACTTCTACACCGCGGTGCGCGACATCGCCTCGGCCTGCGGCTCGACCGGGTGGGTCAGCAGCGTCGTGGGCGTGCACCCCTGGCAGGTCGCGCTGTTCGCCGACGAGGCGCAGCAGGCCGTGTGGGGCGAGAGCACCGACACCCGGTTGAGCTCGTCGTACGCCCCGACCGGCAAGGCCGTCGTCGCCGAGGGCGGCTACCGGCTCTCCGGCAAGTGGAGCTTCTCCTCCGGCGCCGACCACTGCAGCTGGGTGCTGCTGGGCGGCCTGGTCTTCGACGCCGACGGCAACGTCGTCGACTTCAAGACGTTCATGGTGCCCGCGCTCCGACTACACGATCAACGACGTGTGGCACATGGTCGGGCTCTCGGGCACCGGCTCGAACGACATCGTGGTCGACGACGTCTTCATCCCGGAGGCGTTCACCCTGTCGATGGGCGAGACCGGCTCGTGCCGCGGCCCCGGCCAGGCGCAGAACACCAGCGAGCTCTACAAGCTGCCCTTCCACTCGATCTTCACCGGCACCATCACCACACCGATCATCGGGATGGCGATGGGTGCCTACGCCGAGCACGTCGAGATGCAGCAGCAGCGCAGCCGCGCGGCGTACCTGGGGGAGAAGGCGTCCAAGGACCCCTTCGCCATGGTCCGGATCGCGCGCGTCTCCAGCGAGATCGACGCCGCCTGGGCGCTGCTGGTCAACAACATCCGCGAGGAGCAGGCCCACGTGGCCAAGGGCGAGCAGATCCCGCTGCGCCTGCGCCTGAAGGTGCGGCGCGACCAGGTCGTCGGCACCCAGCGCGCGATCGACGCCATCGACGAGCTCTTCGAGTCCTCCGGCGGGCGGGCGCTGACCCAGGGCACCTACCTCCAGCGCGCCTGGCGCGACGCCCACGCCGGGCGGGTGCACGCCGCCAACGACCCCGAGCGGGCCCTCCAGATGTTCGGTGCCCACGAGTTCGGGCACAAGATCGACCCGGGGATGTACTGAGCGTGACCCCTGACTCCGTACGCCGCTCCGCCACGGTCCGCACCGAGGCGGCCGGTGAGATCTCCCTGAGCTACTACGAGGCGGGGGAGCCCGGCGGTCCGGCTGACCCGGGAGGTGGGCTGCCGCTGGTGATGCTGCACGGCGGCGGGCCCGGCGCCTCGTCGTGGTCGAACTTCGGCCCGGCGCTGCCCGGGTTCGCTGCGTCCTTCCGGACCCTGCTGGTCGACCAGCCCGGCTTCGGGGGCTCCGACAAGCCGCCGGTGGTGGGCAACTACTACCGCTTCGCCGCCGACGCGGTCGTCGCGCTGCTCGACGAGCTCGGCATCGAGCGGGTCCACCTGCTCGGCAACAGCCTGGGCGGCGGCACCGCCGTACGCCTGGCGCTGTCGCACCCCGACCGGGTCGGTCGACTGGTCCTGATGGGCCCCGGTGGCCTGTCGCTCAACCTCTTCCACGCCGACCCCACCGAGGGCGTGCAGCGCCTGATGGAGTTCGGCGGCGACCCGACCCCCGAGCGGCTGCGCGCCTTCATCTCCACGATGGTCGTGGACCAGTCGCTGGTCACCGACGAGCTGGTCGCGGCGCGCTTCGCCGACGCCACCAGTCCCGGTGCGCAGGACGCGATGCGGTCGATGGGCATGTCCTTCTGGAATCCTGAGACCGCAGAGGACGGGATGCTCTGGCGTGAGGCCCACCGGCTGCGCCAGCACACCCTGTTGACCTGGGGCCGCGAGGACCGCGTCAACCCCCTCGACGGCGCCATGGCGGCGCTGAAGCTGATCCCGCGCGCACGGCTGCACGTGTTCCCGAACTGCGGCCACTGGGCGCAGATCGAGGCCGCCGAGGAGTTCCGCGAGGTGGCGACCGCCTTCCTGGCCCGCCACGTCGAGCGGCCCCGTCGTACCAGCGCCTGATCCAGACCACCAGAACCACCCACGAGAACCACTGAGGAACCCTGATGACGATCGACATCCGCTCGATGGGCTACGTCCGCGTGTCCAGCACCGACCTCGACCAGTGGCGCCACTTCGCCACCCAGGTCCTCGGGCTCGCCGAGGGCCACGGCCCGAACCCGGAGCACCTCTACTTCCAGATCGACGCCGTCTCCGCGCGTCTCGTCGTGGTGCCCGGTGACGTCGACCAGCTCGCCTGCACCGGGTGGGAGGTCGCGGACCACCGGGCCCTGCAGGCCGCGCGTGAGCACCTGCAGGCAGCCGGTGTCGACTTCCAGGACGCCACCACCGAGGAGCTCGCCGACCGCCGGGTCCAGGACCTCGTGCGCTTCGAGGACCCCTGGGGCAACGTGTTCGAGCTCTTCCACGGCATCACCTACGAGTCGCACCCGGTCGTGACGCCGTACGGCGCCACGTTCGTCACCGGCGACCAGGGCATGGGCCACATCGTGGTGCCGGTCCTCGACGACGTGGAGGCGCTGCGCTTCTACACCGAGGTGCTCGGCTTCCGCCTGCGCGACTCGATGAGCATGCCCGGCGAGTTCGTCGGCAAGGAGCCCGGCTCCAAGGTGTGGCTGCGCTTCCTCGGGGTCAACCCGCGCCACCACTCGCTGGCGTTCCTGCCGATGCCGAACCCCGCCAAGTGCGTGCACATCATGCTCGAGGTCGACTCCCTCGACGACGTGGGCCGCGCCCTGGAACGCGTCCGCAAGCACGACGCCCCGCTCTCCTCGACCCTGGGCCGGCACATGAACGACGAGATGGTCTCCTTCTACGTCCGCTCGCCCGGCGGCTTCGACATCGAGTTCGGCACCGACGGCATGGAGGTCGACGACGCGCGCTGGGTGGCCCGCGAGTCGACCGCGGTCTCGTACTGGGGGCACGACTTCTCCGTCGGTCGATGATGTCTAAGGTCGAGCCCATGACCGACACCCCCGAGATCCCCGAGGGGATGAACCCCCACGCCGCCGAGACCTGGCCCAGCGCCGAGCTCATCGAGTCGTTCCTGGGGGACTCCCGCTACGACCTGCACCTCGGGCCGGGCAACGACGTCACCGTGTCGGCGACGACCCGGAGGCCGCTGGCCGCCGCGCGTCGCTTCCGCGACGTGCTGAGCCAGTTCGGCTCCGGGGTCACCGTGGTGACGACGATGAGCGGCGACGAGCCGGTCGGGATGACGTGCCAGTCGTTCTCCAGCGTCTCCCTCGACCCGCCGCTGGTGATGTTCGTGCCCGCGAAGACCTCGCGGGCCTGGCCGATGATCCAGCGGGCCGGCCGGTTCTGCGTCAACGTGCTCGGCGGCGACCAGGCCGACGCTGTCGAACCAGATGGCCAGCCGGGGTGTCGACAAGTTCGCCGGGGTCGACTGGGAGGCGTCGCCGCACACGGGCTCGCCCGTGCTGGCCGGCACCCTCGCCCACATCGACTGCACGTCCATGCGGTGCACGAGGCCGGCGACCACTACGTCGTCATCGGACGCGCGCTCGACCTGCAGGTCGGGGACGAGCCGGGCGACCCGTTGCTGTTCTTCCGCGGGCAGTACCGCACGACCGCGACCGACTGACCGGGGCTGATGACCGCGGGCGCACCCTACGCGGCATGAGCCTGCGGTTGTCCCGATAGAGGTGGCACCGTGGGTGTGACGGTGGACCCCACTCCAGCGCGGCCCGTCACGTCATCGATATCCGGACGACGCAGCGGAGCCCTCAGCGGGTCTCCAGCCACCACGGGCTGGTGTAGGCGATCGCGAGGTCGTTGCACGGGTGGCCCTGCGGGCCGGGCGTGGCGTTCGGCTCGGCGGGGTCCGAGACGCGCACCACCACCCAGTCGCCGTCAGCCAGGTCGACCTTGACCGGCACCTCCAGCACCGGGCCGACCTCGAAGTCGACGACCTCGGCCACCACCGGGGCGTCGGTGCCGGGACGCAGCACCTGCGCGGCCAGGCGCCGCCCGCGCCACGACCGGTCCCGCGCCAGGTCCAGCCGCAGCGTGAGCGTCGTACGGGCGCGGCGGCGGGAGGGGGACCACCCCGCCCATCCGCACCGACCGCCCCGGCGCGGGGTGGCGGTGGCGTCGAGGCGCAGGCCCGAGGTGCGGGTGGCGAAGAAGCGCCGCTGGCGCATCGCGCGCTTGACCCCCTGGCGGCTGTGCTCGCGCACCCACAGACCGGTGCGGCCCTTGCCCTCGGGGAAGCCCCAGTCGGTGCCGTGCTCGTCGGTGACGCCGGTCAGGCCAGTGCGCCAGCCGTTGTTGAGGCACACGCACAGCGGCGAGTCGCGCCCGTCGGCGTAGCCCTCGAAGAGGTAGTCGTCGCGGCGGTTGAACATCTCCAGGCCCACGACCTGGTCGCGGACCCGCTCGTCGTAGACGAACTCCTGGAAGCGACCCGGCTCGCGGCCCGGGTGGTTGAATCCGGCCAGTGCGCCGGCCCCACCGTCGAGCACCAGGCCCGGCTCGCGCCGCAGCCACTGACAGCAGCGGCTGCATCAGCCCCGCCTGCAGCACGTCGGTGTAGTGCTCGCTGAACCAGACGTTGACGTGGCCGATCAGCGGCTCGGACCACTCGAAGCCGCGGATGGCGGTGAAGGCACCGTCGACGTTCGCGGCATCGGCGTACGCCCCGGTGGCGCGCCAGCCGCGGCGGGTCAGGCCGCCGACCTGGGTGTACTCCGGGGGCAGCAGGTCGGTGAGCACGTCGCCGAGCAGGTTGTCGGACAGGGTGGCGTGGTCGGTCAGCGCCGCCACGTCGAGCCCGGCCTCTCGCATCGAGTCGAAGGCGTCGGCCGGGTCGCCGTCGCCGTCGCTGAGCAGCGTGTGGTTGTGCAGGTCGGCGTGCAGCAGATGGGTGCCGCGGGTCAGCCTCGAGGTGCGTGCCGCGCCGGTGGCGGCGGCCGGCGAGCCGGGGGCGGCCGCCGCGCCGGTGGGGGTGCCGACGAGCGAGCCGGCGGCACCGGCCACCAGCAGCCCCGCCCCGGCCCCGCCCAGCGCGCTGCGGCGCGTCAGTCGGGCGCGGGTCGCGGCGTCGGGGGCGGAGAGCTCACGGTGGGGCAGGTGGTGGGGCGCGTGGTCGGGCGCAGGGTGGTCGTCGCACATGGCCGTATCAACGCATGCGGGGGCGTCGGGTTCCGGTCGGGCAGGTGAACGGTAGGTTCGGGTCCGTGATCGCTCTGCCTGCCCACGGGTTCGTGATGCTCTCGATGCCCAAGTGCGCCTCCACGACGCTGGTCACCACGCTCAAGGGGCACGCCGAGATCCTGATGCGGGTCAACCCGCGGCTCAAGCACATGAACTGCCGCACCTTCACCCACCGGATGGCCCCGGTGCTGCAGGGCGCGGGCTACGAGCGCAGCGACTACGAGCTCGTCACGCTGTTCCGCGAGCCGGTGTCGTGGCTGGAGTCCTGGTGGCGCTACCGGCAGCGTCCGGCGCTGCAGGAGAAGAACGACGGCAAGTGGACCGGTGACATCAGCTTCGACGACTTCGTCGGCGCCCACATCGACGGCGCGCCCGGCTCGATCACCGGGCGCCAGGCCCGCTTCGTCTCTCTCGACGACGACCTGACCATCGGCGTCGACCGGATCCTGGCCCTCGAGGCCACCGACGTCTGGCAGGGCTGGATCGCCCAGCAGCTGGGTCAGCAGGTCGACCTGGTCACCAAGAACTGGTCCACCTCCAGCGCCGCCACCACCCTCTCCGACACCATGCGCGGACGGCTCCTCGAGCACTACGCCGCCGAGTACGACATCTACGAGCAGCTCCGCGTCGCCGGCGGCAACTGGGCCGTGCCCCCCGGGTACCGCCCCGCTTCCTGAGGCCCCCCCGCGGGAGTTTCATCGGCCGGCCGATGAAACTCCCGGCTGGCCGGCTGAAGCTTCGTCGGTCCCCGGCAGTTTCGTACGAGGTCCGGGCCTCACGTCAGGTCGCGGACGCAGGTAGCGACGCAGCCGCGCGACGCAGGCGTCGCAGGGTGCTGCAGGTCGGCCCAGGTGATGCGGATGACCGTCCACCCGGTCACCTCCCGGATCCGGTCCTCGCGACGCTTCTCGCGCAGCACCATCTCCTCGATGCTCTCGCCGGGCCGCGCGCATGCGAGTGGTACTTCTCCCGTGCCGTCGAACTCCACGATCAGCCGATGCTCCGGCCAGGCGAAGTCGACGCTCCCGATCAGCCAACCCCGCTCGTCGCGGACCTCGACCTGCTGGAGCGGGCTCGGGCAGTCCAGCATCGAGCGAAGGCAGCGTGCCAGCGGGTCTCGCGCGACGCTCTCGGAACCCGACCCGGGCGTAGTCCAGCTTCATGGTCAGGTCGAGGTGGTCGCTCCACTCGCTGCGGGCCAGAAGCTGCTGGCGGCACTCGCCCATCGGGGTGTAGACCGCTGCTGGATAGAACCAGTCGAGCACGCACACGGCAGCGTCACGGTCGACCAGTGCGGCGGTGTCGAGCGCGGTCCGAGCAGGTGCGGTGATCCAGTGCCCGTCACGACGGCAGAGCTCGTCCGACGCGACAGCTCCCTCGTGATGGCGCACCCGTGCCTGGGTCCGCTCCCCGTGCGGGAAGCAGCTCGGTGAGGTGTGACGTAGGTCCAGCGGGACCTGCCACCGGGTGCGCCGTACGCCAGGGCGGCGCTGACGTGGGACAGCGCGACGTCGGCGGCGTAGAGCCGCATGACGCCGCGACTGAGCATCAGGTGCGTCGCCTGGTCGAGGTCGGCTGCGGCACACGCCGCGCGTGCGGCGTACACGCCGTGGCGCAGGCGCAGCGAGCTCGCCGGATCCGCAGCGAGCGGGCGATGGCGTTGTCGTCGAGCCCGGCCGCGACCAGGTCGCGACGCAGCACGACGCCCGAGGTCGTCGGTCGCAGGTGATCATCATGCCCCGAGCCTGCCCCGGGTCCGCACCGCGCGCACCTGCCGTGTCGCGTGCCTGTGGACAACCTGCCGGACGTCGTGGGATCGGCCGGCCGACGAACCTCGCGCGTGGCCGCACGAAGCATCAGTCGTCCAACCGCGAGTTTCATCGGCCGGACCCGACAAAACTCCCCGCGGCCGGCTCAGATGAGCTCGAGCAGGGTGCCGGTGGCCATGGCGCCGCCGGCGCACATGGAGATCAGGGCGGTGGAGAGCTCGCGGCGCTCCAGCTCGTGCAGGGCGGTGGTGATCAGGCGGGTGCCGGTGGAGCCCACGGGGTGGCCCAGGGCGATCGCGCCGCCGTTGACGTTGACCCTGTCGAGGTCGACCTGGTGCTGACCGGCCCACGAGAGGACGACGGAGGCGAAGGCCTCGTTGACCTCGAAGAGGTCGATGTCGGAGATCGACATGCCGGTGCGGTCGAGGACGCGCTGGGTGGCGTCGATGGGACCGTCGAGGTGGTAGTACGGGTCGGAGCCGACCAGGCAGTGCGTCACGAACCGGGCGCGAGGGCGCAGGCCCAGGGCCCGGGCCTTCGACTCGTCCATGATCAGCACCGCGGAGGCGCCGTCGGAGATCTGCGAGGACGTGCCGGCGGTGTGCAGCCCCTCGGGCAGCACGGTGCGCAGCGAGGCGAGGCCCTCGAGGGTCGTCTCGCGCAGACCCTGGTCGGTGTCGACGAGGCGCGTCTCGCCGGTCGGTTTGCCGTCCTCGCCCAGCACCGGGGCGTCGTACGCCGCGATCTCGCGCTTGAAGCGCCCCTCGTCGACGGCGACGCGGGCCTTCTGCTGGCTGGCGAGACCGAAGGCCTCGAGGTCGGCGCGGCTCAGGCCGCGGTTGCGGGCGATCCGGTCGGCGGCCTCGAACTGGTTGGGCAGGTCGATCGCCCAGTCGTCGGGGCGCGGGTCGCCGAGACCCGCGGGCACGTTGCTGCCCAGCGGGATGCGCGACATGGCCTCGACGCCGCAGGCGATGCCGACGTCGATGGTGCCGGCCGCGATCATGTCGGCGACCAGGTGGGCCGACTGCTGCCCGGAGCCGCACTGGGCGTCGATCACGGTGCCGCCGGTGTGCTGGGGGAGCCCGGCGTAGAGCCAGGCCCGACGCACCATGTCGTTGGACTGCTCGCCTGCCTGGGAGACGCAGCCCCCGACCACCTGCTCGACGAGCTCGGGGTCGATCCCGGAGCGCTCGATCACCTCGCGCTGCACGAAGGCGAGCAGCTGCGCGGGGTGCGCGCCGGCCAGCCAGCCGTTGCGCTTGCCGAGGGGGGTGCGGACGGCGTCGACGATCACAGGGGTGCCCATGGGATCAAAATAGAACAGGTTCTCGACCCCCGGGAAGAAATCTCACGGTATGGCTTCCTCGGCGTACCGGCGGTATGTAACCTGGCCCACTAGAACACGTTCCACCCCGCCACCTTCGATGGAGACGCCCCAGTGACCCAGCTCGACACCCGCGCCACGGCCTTCGACCCCACCGACCCCGACATCCTGGCGGACCGGGTGCCGCACGACGAGCTGCTGCTGCTGCGTCGTACCGCTCCGGTCTCGTTCATCACCCAGGAGCCCGAGGCCCGGGGCGGGTTCCCGGACCACGCGGGCTACTGGGCCGTGACCAAGCACGCCGACGTCGCCGCGGTGTCGAAGAACCAGACCGACTTCTCCGCGCGGGAGAACGGGGTGGTCATCCGCTTCGGGCCGGACATGACCCGTGACGAGGTCGAGGCCTCCAGCGCGCTGCTCATCAACCACGACGCGCCCGACCACACCAAGCTGCGCCAGATCGTGTCGCGGGCCTTCACGCCGCGCTCGATCAACGCGCTGCACGACAGCCTCAAGGTGCGCGCCGAGACGATCATCGACGACGCCGTCGCCAAGGGTCAGGGCAACTTCGTCGAGGACGTCGCAGCCGAGCTGCCGCTGCAGGCGATCGCGGACCTCCTCGGGGTGCCGCAGGAGGACCGCGGCAAGCTCTTCGAGTGGTCCAACCAGCTGATGTCGTACGACGACCCGTCGGTCGAGGGTGACCAGATGGTCGCCTACGCCGAGATCCTGGGCTACTCCATGGCCCTGGCCGACGAGCGCCGCACGAGCCCGCGTGAGGACCTGGTCACCAAGCTGATCAGCGCCGACGTCGACGGCCGCGGGCTCTCCGACGACGAGTTCGGCTTCTTCGTCATCCTGCTCGCCGTGGCCGGCAACGAGACCACGCGCAACGCCATCACCTGGGGCCAGCACGCCTTCATGAACAACCCGGAGAGCTGGGAGCTGTTCTGTCGCGAGCGCCCGAGCACGGCCACCGACGAGATCATCCGCTGGGCCACCCCCGTCACGGCCTTCCAGCGCACCGCGCTGAACGACGTCGAGGTCGGCGGCGTCCAGGTGGCGAAGGGCGACCGCGTCGGCCTGCTCTACTCCAGCGCGAACTTCGACGAGGACGTCTTCACCGACCCCTTCACGTTCGACATCCTGCGCAACCCGAACCCCCACCAGGCCTTCGGCGGACACGGCGCCCACTACTGCATCGGTGCCAATCTCGCCCGCCTCGAGGTGGACCTGATGTTCAATGCGATGGCGGACCGTGGCCTGCGCGTGACCCAGCTCGGCGAGCCCGACCGGCTGCGCAGCGGCTGGCTCAACGGGGTCAAGGACATGCAGGTCTCCTACAGCGTCGACCAGTGATCGAGAGGACCCGGCCGTGACCGCGAGCGAGCTCATCCCCGAAGGCTTCGACCCCACCGACCCCGACGTGCTCTGGGAGGCGGTGCCGCACCCGGAGTTCCGCGCCATGCGGCGCACCGACCCGGTGCACTGGATCGAGCAGCCGCAGGCGGCCCGCGACGGCATGTCGCAGGAGTCGGGCACCGGCTACTGGGCTCTGTCCAAGCACGCCGACGTGGCGGCCGTCTCCAAGAACAGCAAGGACTTCTCCGCCTCCGAGAACGGAGCCATCGTCCGGTACGCCGCGGGGATGCAACGCGACATGGTCGAGATGCAGCGGGTCGTGCTGCTCAACCAGGACGCGCCCGAGCACACCTCCACCCGCCAGATCATCTCGCGCGGCTTCACGCCGCGGGCGATCGGTGCGTTGGAGGAGGTCATGGAGCAGCGCGCGCACCAGATCGTGCAGGAGGCGGTGCGTCGCGGGTCCGGCAACTTCGTGGAGGAGGTCGCGGCCGAGCTGCCCCTCCAGGCCATCGCCGACCTCATCGGGGTGCCGCAGGAGGATCGGCGCAAGCTCTTCGACTGGTCCAACGAGATGCTGGCGAGCGACGACCCCGACTACGCCGGGGAGCCGGACGTCGCGGCGGCCGAGATCCTCGGCTACGCCATGGCACTGGCCGCCGATCGACGGGCGAGCCCGCGCGAGGACCTGATCACCAAGCTGATCACCGCGGAGAAGGACGGCCGCGGTCTGAGCGACGACGAGTTCGGCTACTTCGTCATCCTGCTCACGGTGGCCGGCAACGAGACCACGCGCAACGCCATCAGCCACGGGATGCTGGCCTTCCTGGCCCACCCGGAGCAGTGGGAGCTGTGGAAGCGTGAGCGGCCCGCCACGATGGTCGACGAGGTGATCCGCTGGGCCACGCCGGTGAACGTCTTCCAGCGCACGGCCCTGCGCGACGTCGAGGTCGGCGGGGTGAGCGTGCGCCGAGGTCAGCGCGTGGGGCTGTTCTACGGGTCGGGCAACTTCGACGAGGACGTCTTCGACGACCCGTTCGTCTTCGACATCACCCGTGACCCCAACCCGCACCTGTCCTTCGGCGGCCACGGCGCGCACTACTGCATCGGCGCCAACCTGGCCCGGCTCGAGGTCCGGGTGATCTTCGAGGCCCTGGCCGAGCACGCACCCGGGATCCGCAGCCTCGGCAGCGAGCGGCGGCTGCGGCACTCCTGGATCAACGGGATCAAGGAGCTGCAGGTCGCCTACGCCTGACTGCTCGCCGCGCGTGGCCCGTCAGCCGCGCGCGGTGAGCACCAGCGGGCCGTCGTCGGTGACGGCCACCGTGTGCTCCATGTGGGCCCCGCGGGCCCCGTCGGCGCTGCGCAACGTCCAGCCGTCGGCGTCGGTGTAGATCTCGTCGGTGGTGTGCACGAACCACGGCTCGATCGCGATGACCAGGCCGGCCTTGAGCTTGAAGCCGCGCCCGGCGCGGCCGTCGTTGGGCACGTGCGGGTCGCCGTGCATGGTGCGACCGACCCCGTGCCCGCCGAACTGCAGGTTCACCTTCAGTCCTTCGGCGCGGGCGACCTCGCCGATCGCGGCCGAGATGTCGCCGATCCGGTTGCCCACCTGCGCGGCGCCGATCCCGGCGGCCAGCGCCCGGTCGGTGACCTCGATCAGGTGCAGGTCCTCGGGGCGCGGCGTACCCACGACCATGCTGAAGGCGGAGTCGGAGACCCACCCGTCCACGCTCGCCGCGAAGTCGACGCTGAGCAGGTCGCTGTCGGCGAGCACGTAGTCCCGGGGCAGGCCGTGCAGCACCGCGTCGTTGACGGAGGTGCACAGCACCTTGCCGAAGGGCGAGGCCCCGAACGAGGGGTGGTAGTCGATGTAGCAGGACTCCGCCCCGCGCTCGCGGATCATCTGGTGCGCGACCTCGTCGAGCTCGAGCAGGTTCATGCCCACGTCGGCGACCTCGGAGAGGCGGGTGATGACGTCGGCGACGAAGCGGCCGGCCGGCTTCATCTGCTCGATCTGGGTAGGGGTGCGCAACTCGATCATGCGCCCGACCCTACGGGCGTACGCCGCACCCTCAGTTCTGGGGCTTGTCGGCGGCGACGACCCACATCGAGAAGAACTGCGAGCCGCCGCCGTAGGCGTGCCCCAGCGCCCGGCGCGCGCCGTCGACCTGGTGCTCGCCGGCCCGCCCGCGGACCTGCAGGGCCGCCTCGGCGAAGCGCAGCATCCCGGACGCGCCGATCGGGTTCGAGGACAGCACGCCGCCGGAGCAGTTGACCGGCAGCCGACCGTCCATCGCCGTGGCACCGGACTCGGTGAGCTGCCAGCCGGTGCCCTCCTCGGCGAAGCCCAGCGACTCCAGCCACATCGGCTCGAACCAGCTGAACGGCACGTAGATCTCGGCCACGTCGATCTGCTCGAGGGGGTTCGTGATCCCGGCCTGCTTCCACAGCGAGGCGGCCGCGTCCCGGCTGGCCTGCGGGTTCACCTGGTCGCGCTCCGCGGCGGTGGTGGCCTCCGAGCGCATCACGGTGCCGTGGATCCAGGCCGCGTCCGGGCGGGTGTCCGCGATGTCCTCGGCGGCCACGACGACGGCGCAGGCGCCGTCGGAGGACGGGCAGGTCTCGTCGTAGCGGATCGGGTCCCACAGCATCTGCGAGGCCAGCACCGTCTCCACGGTGGTGCCCTCGTTGTGCAGGTGGGCGTAGGGGTTCTTCAGCGCGTTGGTGCGGTCCTTCGCAGCCACGACGGCCCCGATGTGCAGGGGCGCGCCCGAGCGGCGGATGTAGGAGCGCACGTGCGGGGCGAAGTAGCCGCCCGCGCCCGCGTGCACGGGCATGTTGAACGGGACCGGCACCGAGAGCGCCCACATGGCGTTCGACTCCGACTGCTTCTCGTAGGCGACCGCCAGCACCTTGCGGTGCACCCCGGCCTGCACCAGCGAGGCGGCCACGATCGCGGTCGACCCGCCCACCGAGCCGGCGGTGTGCACGCGCAGCAGCGGCTTGCCGGCGGCGCCGAGCGCCTCCGCGAGGAACAGCTCGGGCATCATCACGCCCTCGAACAGGTCCGGCGCCTTGCCGACGACGATCGCGTCGATCTCGTCGAGGGTCATCTGGGCGTCCTCGAGGGCCCGGTCGATGGCCTCGCGGCACAGCCCCGCCATCGAGACGTCCTCGCGCTTGGCGCGGTGGTGGGTCTGACCCACGCCGATCACCGCGGCGGGCAGCTTGCTCATCGGTCTCCTCCGGTGGTCGAGCCGGTCGTGGCACCCAGGGTGCACACGAGGTTCTGCTGCAGGGCCGGACCGCTGGTCGCGTGCGCCAGTGCCTTGTCCGACTCGCCCGCCCAGATCCGGCGGGCGGCCTCGCCGACGCGGATGCCGCCGGCCGAGAACATCGGGTTGCCGGTCAGGGCGCCGCCGGAGGGGTTGATCCGGACGTCGTCGGCCAGCGCGAGCTCGCGGCGCAGCACCAGCTCCTGGTGGCTGAACGGGGCGTGCAGCTCGGCGACGTCCACCCCGGTGAGGTCCAGCGCGGCCGCGGACCGGGCCGCCGAGGGGGAGCGGGTCAGGTCGCGGGTGCCCATGCTCATCGGGTCGATGTGGTGGGAGATGCCCGAGAGCCAGGCCGGTCGGTCGCGCACCTCACGGGCCCGGTCGCCGGCGGCCAGCACGATGGCCGCCGCCCCGTCGGTCACCGGCGCGCAGTCGTGCTTGCGCAACGGGTCGGCGTACATCGGGCGGGCGAGCAGCTCCTGCACCGAGGAGCCCCCCCGGCGCACGGCGTGCTCGTTCTTCTCCGCGTCCGTCAGCGAGCGCAGCGCGACCTCGGCCATCGCCTGCTCGTCCCACAGGCCGGCGTCGATGCCGGCCCGCGCCTGGAGACCGGCCAGCGACACCGTGTCGGGCCACAGCGGCGTCATCGTGTAGGGGTCCAGCTGCAGGCCCAGGGTGCGGCGCAGCACGCCGGCGGAGCTCTTGCCGAAGGCGTAGACCAGGGCGGTGTCGACCTCGCCGGTCTGGATCTTCAACCAGGCCTCGTACATCGCCCAGGCGAGGTCCATCTCGACGTGCGACTCGTTGACCGGTGGGATCACGCCGATGGCGTCCACGGCCTGCACGAACGAGAACGACCGTCCGGCGAGGTAGTCCGAGGAGCCCGAGCACCAGAAGCCGATGTCCCGGCGGGTCCACCCCGTCTGCTCGTAGCACTCCTTGAACACGGGCACGAGCAGCTCGACACAGGTCGGCGACCCGTCGAAGTCCTGCATCTGTCGCTGGGCGAACCCGACGACGGCGACGTCTCTCATCTGCGGCGTCTCTCTTCCCGGCTCAGAGGTGCTGGCTGTAGGTGTCGTACGCCGCGTCCGGCTCGCCGGTCGGCTTGAAGTGGCTGATGTTCTCGATCGTGGTGCCCCACTCCTCGCGGGGCTTCCAGACCGCCTCGACCCGCATGCCCATCCGGACCTCCTCGGCCGGGACGTCGAGGATGAGGTGCAGGAACGCGATGTCGGCGCCGTCGAGGAGCACGTACGCCGACACGTACGGCGGCTTGATGCGCTGGCCCAGGAACGGGACGTTGACGATGCAGAACGTGGTGACGGTGCCGGTCTGGGCCAGCTCCACCTCGTCGGTGGTCGGGGTGCCGTCGGCCGGGCAGGCGCTGCGCGGTGGCACGTAGACCTTGGCGCAGGTGGGGCAGCGCTGGCCCAGGACCCGGCCCTCGGCCAGGCCTCGGTAGAACGCCGACTCCTCGGGCGACGCGGCGTAGGTGTAGTCGAGGGACACCGGGGTGACGACCCGGGTGACGGGGTCGAGGGTGCTGCGCGGCGTACCCGTCGCACCGTCGGCTCTCGCGTCGCCGTCGCCGTCGCCGTCGGCTGCGGGCTCGAAGGCCTCGATGTCGGTGATCGAGCCGGTCCGCTCGGCGCGCCACCGCGCCTGGACCCGCATGCCGGTGGCGACCTCGGTGGGCGCGGCGACGTCGAGCGCGTGCAGGAACGGCCTCGTGGCCCCGTCGAGCAGGACCAGCGCGAAGGCGAACGGGCGGTCGAAGGGCTGTCCGGCCACCGGCTCGGAGACCCATGTCCAGCTCGTCACGCTGCCGACGGGGGAGACCTCCACGAAGTCGGTCGTCGGCTCGTGGGTCACCGGGTCGTACTCCGGCGGCGGGACCACGACCTCGCCGTCAGAGGTGCGGCCGGCGACCAGGACACCGTCGCGCAATCCCGTGAAGAAGCGCCCCAGCACGGGCCCGGTGGACCGGGTGTAGTCGAAAGCGACGGTGACCGGAGCGGAGAGGGTGCGGGACATGTCCGCAAACTAGAACACGTTCTACGAATGAGGCAAGGGTTCTGGCAAGGTGGTGCTCATGAAGTTGGGACTGCAGCTGGGTTACTGGGGCGCACAGCCGCCCGTCCACCACGCCGAGATCGTGCGGGCCGCCGACGAGTCGGGCTTCGACGCGATCTTCACCGCCGAGGCCTGGGGCTCCGACGCGTTCACCCCGCTCGCCTGGTGGGGTCGGGAGACGACCCACGTCCGACTGGGCACCTCGATCGTGCAGATGTCGGGGCGCACGCCCACCTCGATCGCCATGCACGCCCTCACCCTGGACCACCTCAGCGGCGGTCGGATGGTGCTGGGCATGGGCGTGAGCGGCCCCCAGGTCGTCGAGGGCTGGTACGGCGAGCCCTTCGCGAAGCCGCTGGCCCGGACCCGCGAGGTCGTCGACATCATCCGCCAGGTGCTGCGCCGCGAGGGGCCGGTCACCAACGCCGGGCCGCACTACCCGTTGCCCTACGCCGGCGAGGGCTCGGTCGGCCTGGGCAAGCCACTGAAGTCGATCACCCACCCGCTGCGCGACGACCTGCCGATCTGGCTCGGCGCCGAGGGGCCCAAGAACGTCGCGCAGACCGCCGAGATCGCCGACGGCTGGATCCCGATCTTCTACACGCCGAAGTCGGCGGGCATGTACCAGCCGTGGCTCGACGAGGGCTTCGCCCGCCCCGGCGCCCGGCGTACGCGCGAGAACTTCGAGATCGCGGCGACCTGCCACTTCCAGGTCGTCGCCGACGCCGTCGAGAAGCAGGCGGTCGTGGATGCGATGAAGCCCATGGTGGCGCTGTACATGGGCGGGATGGGCGCCAAGGAGGCGAACTTCCACAACCAGGTCTTCGTCCGGATGGGCTACGAGTCGTTGGCCGCCGAGGTCCAGGAGCTGTACCTGGCCGGCAAGAAGGACCAGGCCACCGCGCTGATCCCCGACGACCTCGTCGACGACATGCACATCATCGGGACGGCCGGCGAGGTCAAGGAGCGGGTGGCGCAGTGGGAGGAGACCGGCGTCAGCACGCTGATGCTGTCGCTGCACACGCCCGAGGAGGTCCGCGCCGTCGCCGAGCTGCTCAGCTGACCTAGCGGATAATTGGAACACGTTCTAGTCTGCGGCCATGACCGCCTCAGTCGACCTGCTCCGCACCGGCACCCACAACGGCCACCTGATGGTCGCGGCGCTCAAGCGACACCGGGACCGGCCGGTGATGCACCTGGGGGAGACCACCTTGACCGGCGGTGAGACGGCCGACCGCATCAGCCAGTACGCCCAGGCCTACGAGGCGCTCGGCGCCGGCCGGGGGACCGCCGGGGCGCTGCTCGCGCTCAACCGCCCCGAGGTCCTGTTCGTGATCGGGGCGGGACAGACCCAGGGCTTCCAGCGCACCTCGCTGCACCCGCTGGGCTCGCTCGACGACCACGCGTACGTCATCGACGACGCTGAGATCACGACGCTGACCATCGACCCGGTGCCGATGTTCGTCGAGCGGGCCGCGGCGCTCATCGCGCGCTGCCCGCGGCTGACGAAGGTCCTCACCCTCGGCCCGGTCCCGCCGGAGCTCGCCGACGTCGGCCACGACCTGGCCGAGGCCGCAGCCGGCTTCGAGCCGCGCCGCCTGGAGGCCGCACTGCTCCCGCCGGACCACGTCACCACGATCACGTACACCGGCGGCACCACCGGGCGTCCCAAGGGCGTCATCGGGACCGCGCAGGCCTTCGCCACCATGACCCAGATCCAGCTCTCGGAGTGGGAGTGGCCGGAGTCGCCGCGCTTCCTCATGTGCACGCCCCTCTCGCACGCCGGCGCGGCCTTCTTCGTGCCGGTGGTGATCAAGGGCGGCACCCTGTTCGTGCTGGCGAAGTTCGACCCGGCCGAGGTGCTGCGCACCATCGAGGAGCAGCGCATCACCGCGACGATGCTGGTGCCCTCGATGCTCTACGCGCTCATGGACCACCCGGACTCCCGCACCCGCGACCTGTCCTCGCTCGAGACGGTCTACTACGGCGCCTCGGCGATCAACCCGGTGCGGCTGAAGGAGGCCGTCGAGCGGTTCGGTCCCATCTTCGCGCAGTACTACGGCCAGTCCGAGGCTCCGATGGCGATCAGCTACCTCGCCAAGGCCGACCACGTCGGCGACGACCGGCGCCTGGCCTCCTGCGGACGTCCCGCGGCGTCCGTGCGCACGGCGCTGCTGGGTGAGGACGGCCTGCCCGTCGCGCCCGGTGAGCCGGGGGAGATCTGCGTGGCCGGACCGCTGCTGGCCGACGGCTACTGGAAGCTGCCGGAGGAGACGGCCCAGACCTTCAGGGACGACGGCTGGATGCACACCGGCGACGTGGCCCGCGAAGATGAGGACGGCTTCTGGTACATCGTCGACCGCACCAAGGACATGATCGTGACGGGCGGGTTCAACGTCTTCCCGCGCGAGGTCGAGGACGTCGTCGCAGCGCACCCGGCCATCGCGCAGGTCGGGGTCATCGGCACCCCCCACGAGAAGTTCGGCGAGGCCGTCACCGCCATCGTGGTGCTGCGCGAGGGCCACGAGCTCACCGACGAGGTCGTCACCGAGATCCAGGCCATGGTCAAGGAGCGCAAGGGGTCGGTCCAGGCGCCCAAGCAGGTGATCGCGACGGACGCCCTGCCGCTCACCGGGCTCGGCAAGCCGGACAAGAAGGCCCTGCGTGCGACCTACTGGACGGGGGAGCGCTCCATCGGCTGACCCGGCCCAAATATCGCGCTGACCCGGCCCAAATATCGCGCTGACCCGGCCCATATCGCGCTGACCCGGCGCAGATGTCTCTCGCCTCCGACCGGCCTGCCAGCCGACAGCGGGTCAGCGGTGCTGCACCCCGGAGGTTCTCCTCGCTGTAGATCGCCGTGGCTCGTTCACGATCGGCATGCAGGTCGTCGCGCACCCACGCGGCGTTCTCAGCCCTGGGAACCAGGGGGTAGCAGTGCTTCCGCGTGGGCCGGATGGGAGCGTCGCGTGATCGCTCTCGGCCTGACGAGCCCTGCCGATCAGCGCCGTCAGCGCGGCAGTGGCCAGGCCCTGCCGGTCGTGGCCCGGATGACGGCCGCGGCCATGAAGCTGAACGCCGTCCCACGCGAAAGGCACGCCCCAACCACCCGCCGTGACGTCTCCGTCCACGATCACCAGGACGTCGTACGACGGCAAGTACTCGTGCACGCGAGCCATGAACCTGGGCGGCACGGGGTCGTGGAAGCTGAACGCGGGCCCCCGTTCCCGGAACGCGGCTGCGGCAGCACCCTCGAGGTCTGGCCGCAAGGATGCAGTGACGACATCGAAGGGCACGGGCAGATCCTGGGCGCGCTCCGGGATGAGGGCAAGGTGCCGGCTCGGCGGGACATTCGGGCCGGGTCGGCGGGACATCTGGGCCGGGTCAGCGACCGGTGAAGCGGGGCGCGCGCTTCTCAGCGAAGGCGCGCGGTCCCTCCTTGGCGTCGTCGGAGGCGAAGACGGCAGCGCCGACACGGGCGTCGTCGGCCCAGCAGTCGTCCTCGTGCTTGCCCTCGGAGTCGCGCAACGTCTGGAGGATGGCCTGCACGGCCAGCGGTCCGTTGGCGCTGATCCGCTCGGCGATCTCGTGGGCCCGGGCCAGTGCCTCGCCGTCCGGGACGACCTGGCCGATGAGACCGATCTCCTTGGCCTCGGCGGCACCGAGGGTGCGGCCGGTGAGCAGCAGCTCGGCCGCCACCGTGTAGGGGATCTGGCGCGCCAGCCGGACCGCCGAGCCGCCCATCGGGTAGAGCGACCAGCGGGCCTCGGAGACCCCGAACTTCGCGGACTCTCCCGCGACCCGGATGTCGGTGCCCTGCAGGATCTCGGTGCCGCCCGCGATCGCGGGTCCCTCCACCGCGGCGATCAGCGGCTTGGTGAGCCGGAAGCCCTTGAGCAGCCCCTTGATCCGCGTCGGGTCGTACTCGCCCGACTCGAAGCTCTCCGAGGGCGCCCTCCTCGACATCGACTTCAGGTCCGCCCCGGCGCAGAAGTAGCCGCCGGCCCCGGTGAGGATGCACACGCGGATGTCGGCATCGGAGTTCACCCGGTCCCAGGCGTCCTCCAT
The DNA here is from genome assembly GCA_963722135.1 of uncultured Actinomycetota bacterium. Lineage (GTDB taxonomy): Bacteria > Actinomycetota > Actinomycetes > Propionibacteriales > Nocardioidaceae > Nocardioides. Next base: position 1,405,312 of record CAVRJT010000003.1, on the reverse strand, counting down.
GATCGCGAGCATCTCGCCCGACAGCGCGTTGCGCGACGCGGGCCGGTTCATGGTCACCACCAGCGTGTGCCCGACCTGCTCGACGAGACAGTGCGGCTGCTCCGGAGCGGGGTCCGGGGAGGGCGAGGGCGACGGGTCTGCGGTCATGTCACGAAAGCCTAGCCAAGAACGAGAACGTGTTCTAGTCTCCCGGCGTGGCCAAGAACATCGCAGACCTCTTCGAGCACGCCGTCGACATCGTCCCCGAGAACCCTGCCCTGAAGGTGGGTGACGAGGTGGCGACCTTTGCAGAGCTGGAGGCCCGGGCCAACCGCTTGGCGCACTACCTGCAGAGCCAGGGCGTGCAGCCCGGTCAGCACGTCGGCGTCTACGCCAAGAACTCGATCGACCACGTGGCCACGGTGCTGGCGATCGTCAAGATCCGCGCCGTCAGCATCAACGTCAACTACCGCTACGTCGAGGGCGAGCTGAACTACCTCTTCGACAACGCCGACCTGGTGGCCCTGGTGCACGACCGCACCTACGCCTCCCTGGTGGCGACCTGCGCCCCGAACCACGCGCGGCTGACGACGTACGTCGCGCTGCCCGACATCACCGCTCCCGACGACCAGAGCGACCTGTCCTCCTTCGGGGGCGTGACCCTGGCCGACGCCGTGGCCGACCAGAGCGCCGAGCGCGACTTCGGCGAGCGCAGCGAGAACGACCTCCACATCATCTACACCGGCGGCACCACCGGATTCCCCAAGGGCGTCATGTGGCGCCACGAGGACTTCTGGCGCGTCCTCGGCGGCGGCATCGACTTCTACTCCGGGGCCGACCTCGACGAGCACGACCAGTCCCAGCAGGCCACCGACCCGCGGATGGTCACCTTCCCGCTCAGCCCCCTGATGCACGGTGGTGCGCAGGCCGGTCTCCTGATGCACCTGTTCGCCGGTCACCTCACGATCCTCGAGCCGAAGTTCGACGCCCAGCGCACCTGGGAGATCATCGAGAAGGAGGGTGTGCAGCTCATCTTCATGACCGGCGACGCGATGGCCCGCCCGCTCATCGAGGAGTTCGAGCGCAAGGCCGCCACCGGCACGCCGTACGACGGGTCGAGCCTCTTCGCGATCTCCAGCAGTGCCGCGATCTTCAGCCACCCCATCAAGGAGCGGTGGGTGGAGGCCTTCCCCGACGCGATCTTCACCGACTCGGTCGGCGCCTCCGAGACCGGCTTCCAGGGCATGGGCATGCAGGACAAGGGCAAGATCAGCACCGACGGACCCGTGGTGGGTCTCGGCCCGCGCAGCGTCGTCATCGGCGAGGACGGCCGCTTCCTCGACATGGCCACCGACATCGGCAGGACCGGGCGCCTGGGTCGCGGCGGCTCGGTGCCGGTCGGCTACTACAAGGACCCCGTGAAGTCGGCGGAGACCTTCATCGAGATCGACGGCGAGCGCTACGCGGTGCCCGGCGACTTCGCCCGCATCGAGACCGACAACCGGATCACCCTGCTCGGCCGCGGCTCCAACTGCGTCAACACCGGCGGCGAGAAGGTCTTCCCCGAGGAGGTCGAGATGGCGATCAAGGGCCACCCGGCCGTGTACGACGTCCTCGTGGTCGGGATCCCGGACGAGAAGTTCGGCCAGGCCGTCGCCGCGGTGTGCGAGCTGCGCGAGGGGGCGTCCCTCGAGCTCGACGAGCTGCGCGACCACCTGCGCGAGCACCTGAGCGGCTACAAGCTGCCCCGGCACCTGACGATCGTCGACGCAGATGCCCGCGCAACGCCACCGGCAAGGCGCAGTACGTCGCGGCGAAGAAGATGATCGCCGACAGCCACCGTCGCCGCCGGCCTGAGGCGACCCACCCCCGACCGGACCCCAGGAGGGCCCTGTGCGCACCCCCCTCTGCGACGCTTCGGCATCGAACACCCCATCTTCGCCTTCACCCCCTCCGAGCACGTCGCCGCTGCGGTCTCGCGCGCCGGCGGGTCTCGGGGTGCTGGGGTGCGTGCGCTTCAACGACCCGGCCGAGCTCGAGCGGACCCTGACCTGGCTCGACGACCACACCGACGGCAAGCCCTACGGCGTCGACATCGTGATGCCGATGAAGGTGCCGACCGAGGGCACCTCGGTCGACCTCGGGTCGAGCATCCCCGAGGAGCACCGTCGCTTCGTCGACGAGACGCTCCTCAAGCTCGGTGTCCCGCCGCTGGCGGAGGGCGAGGGGCGCGAGGGCGTCCTGGGCTGGTTGCACTCGGTCGCGCGCTCGCACCTCGACATCGCGCTGGCGCACCGTCCGGTGCTCATCGCCAACGCACTGGGCTCCCCGCCCGTCGACGTCATCGAGCAGTGCCATGCGCAGGGGGTCGCAGGTCGCGGCGCTCGCGGGCGCGGCCAAGCACGCGCTGAGCCACGTCGCCAACGGCGTCGACATCATCATCGCCCAGGGCTACGAGGCCGGTGGGCACACCGGTGAGATCGCCAGCATGGTGCTGACCCCCGACATCGTCGACGCCGTCGGCCCGGACGTGCCGGTGCTGGGCGCCGGTGGCATCGGCTCGGGCCGTCAGGTGGCCGCCTCGCTCGCGCTGGGTGCCCAGGGCGTGTGGACCGGCTCGATCTGGCTCGGGACGGAGGAGTACCGCTCGCTGACCGGCAGCACCGGCTGGGAGGCCGCCTTCACCCGGGCCACCTCCAGCGACACGGTCCGCACCCGCGTCTACACGGGCAAGCCGGCGCGGCTGCTCAAGACCAGGTGGACGGAGGCCTGGGCCGAGGAGGGTGCCCCGGAGCCGCTGCCGATGCCGTTGCAGAACCTGCTGGTCGCGGACGCGCACAACCGGATCAACGCCTCGGGCGACCCTGACGTCATCGCCATGCCGGTCGGGCAGATCGTCGGCCGGATGAACGAGGTCCGTCCCGTCGCCGACGTGATGGCCGACCTCGTCGAGGAGTTCGGTCGCGCCGTCTCCTCGCTCGACCAGATCCGGGGCTGACCGGACGGGTCCCCTCCGGCGGGGAGGGCTCTGGGGCGGCCGGCAGGACCTGGGGGGAATGGTCGCCGGCCGCCGCCAGGGTGACGGCCTGGAGAGAGGGGGGATGTCTCCTGCCGCCAAGGACGACAGTGCCGTGCCTCGGATGCGATCACAAGACTGTTGCGCGCCCCCTCGGAGCGGTATCCGCGTGCGTGCGGTGTCACCGACGGACGACTTTGATCCGACCCGAAAGTAAAATCCCCGGCTGGGCCGGACGCGGTTGCGTGAGCGCGCTGCGGCCCCCGAGCATATCCCCGGACAGGTCCGGAGCGCGAGGTTCTCGCGTACCTTCGAAGCCGTGCCAGACCCGGTCCCGGACGACCCCGCCCTCCTACTAGTCGCGGTCCTGGACCGCGCCGCCGAGCTCGTCCACCGGCACCCCCGGCGGGCCGAGCGGCTGGCCGTGTGGGTCGACCGGCGTGCCGATCCGGACGCAGCGCGGGCGGTCCGGGCCCGCGCGAGGTACGTGCGGGCCCAGATCCTGACCGAGCGCGGTGAGCTCGACGGTGCGTTGCGGCTCATCGCTGACGCCCGGGCGCTGTGGGCCGAGGACGGGCACGCCCTGGCGGCGCTGCGCACCGACCTCGGTCGCATGCACGTCCTCGACGACCTGGGGCGGCACCAGGAGGCCATCGACGTCGGCGAGCACCTGGTGGCAGGCCTGGAGGGGCTCTGCGTGGCCGGGGCGCGGCGAGGAACCTCGCTACCTGCGCGCCCACGCGGTGAAGAACCTCGGGGTCGCCTACGGGTTGGTCGGACGCCACGCCGAGGCGCTGCAGGCGTACGCCCGCGCCACCGCCGAGTACGCCGCTCTCGGCAAGCACCACGAGACGGCGCTCCCGCTCGCGAACACGGGCCTGGAGCTGCTGGCCCTGGGTAGACCGGGCGAGGCGCTCGTGGTCTTCGACCAGGCCATCGAGATCTTCGAGGACGCCGACGACCTGGCCTTCGCGGCGCAGTGCCGCGGCGACGCCGCCCAGGCGCACCGACAGCTGGGTCAGGTCGGGGAGGCACTGCGGCTGCTCGAGGAGGCGCGCGACACCCTCGATCGGTTGGGGGCGGCCACCGAGGCCGTACGACTGAGGCTCGCGCTCGCGCAGACCCACCTCGCGGTGGGGCTCTGGGGCGAGGCGCGGGACGCGGCGTCGACGGCCGCGATCGACGCGGCCCGGTCGGGACTGCGCCACGACGAGGCGAAGGCGCGCTTCCTGCTGTCGTTGTGCGACCTCGCGGAGGAGCGGTGCGCGCCGGCCCTCGACGAGCTCGCGGCGGCGCGGGACCTCTTCGTGGAGGTCGACGACCAGCAGCACCTGGCTCGTGTGGCGTTGGCACGTGCCGAGGCCCTGTTCCGGCTGGGGCGCACGGCAGCAGGCCCGCAGACCTGGCGCAGCGGTGTGTCGCGGACCTGGAGGAGGGCGGCTGGCAGGTGCCGCTGGTGTCGGCCCGGTTGCTCCAGGCCGACCTCGCCGACGACCCGGTCGAGGCCGAGGCACATCTGGCCGGGGTCGCCGACCTGGTCATCGGTCTCGACCTGCCCGAGCTCAGCTACGAGCACGAGCTGCGCAGCGCACGCCTCCTGCGCGCGCGAGGGGCGCTCGACCTCGCCGTGGACCAGCTGGCCCGTGCCCTGGCCGAGCTGGAGCGCGCTGCCGGGGCGCTGCCCGACTACGCCTTGCTGACGTCGTTCCGCACGCACCGCTCCCAGGCGCACGGGGAGCTGGTCGAGGTGCTCCTGGAGCGCGCGGGGCCGCGCGACGTCGAGTCCGCCAGCCGCATCGCCGACGACGTACGTGCCCGCACGCTCGCGGACCTGCTTGCGAGGGCCGCCGGCAAGGGCCCGGTGCTCGCCGCGGCCGGTCGGAGCCTGGGGGAGGCCTTCGCCGAGCTGAGCGAGCAGTACCTCGCCGAGGAGGCGGGCGTGTCCGCGCACACGCGCGACCGGACCCAGGAGCTGGAACGCCGCGTGAGCAGCCTCCGCACGCGACACCTCGGAGGTCGACCCGCTGCCGGACGGGTCCCGCGACCCGCCCGTGAGCAGCGACGTCCTGGTGCCGACGCTGGCCTACCACGTCTCGGGCGACGACCTGCTCGTCTTCGTCCACCGCGACGACGGGGTCCTGGTCCGACGGCTGCCGGCGGCCGTGGGCCGGCTGCACCGCCTGCTCGACGACCTGGACGACCAGTGGAGCCGGGCCGCGATCGCAGCGACGCACGGGCACGTCGGGTCGGCCGGGCTGGCCCGGTCCGCCCGGGCCACGTTGCGCGCGCTGCACGACCTGCTGGTGGAGCCGGTCGAGGACGCGCTGGCCGACCTGGGCCCCCGGTTGTGCGTGGTGCCCGACGGCGAGATGGGCACGGTGCCCTTCCCGGTCCTCTTCGACGGCGAGGACCACCTGTTCGAGCGGTGGACCATCACCCTGGCGCCCGAGCCTGCTGTCGGCAGGCAGCGCCGTCCTGGATCGTGCCGCCGGCACCGCGCGGTCACGTCGTCGCGGTGTCGCCGACGAGGACGCGCCCGCGTGCGGCCGAGAGAGGCGCAGCGCCGTCGAGGACCACTACGCCGGCGCGGTCGCTGCTGGAGGGCCTCGACGCCACCGTCGCGGGCCGTTCACCGACGTCGGTGCACCGGCGCCGACGTGGTGCACGTGGCCTGCCACGGGCTGCACCAGCCGCACAACCCCCTGTTCTCGCGGCTGCGGCTGCACGACCGGTGGATGCCGTCGGCCGAGATCGTCCAGCTCGACCTCGACGGCGCCCTGGTCGTGCTGAGCGCGTGCCAGTCGGGCACCCACGGCCGGCACCGCGAACCGGTCGGGCTGGCGTGGGCCTTCCTCGCCGCCGGAGCCGCCGGCGCCGTGGTCTGCCAGTGGCACGTCGCCGACGCGGCGACCGCCACGGTGATGGCGTCGCTGCACGCGGGTCTCGTCGCCGGCCTGCCGGCCGACGAGGCGCTGCGGTCGGCGCAGCGCGAGGCCGCCGCCGCCGAGCTGCACCCCTACTTCTGGGGCGCCTTCGCCCTGGTCGTCGAGCCCGGTCCGAGGCGCGCGCGGTGTCGCCGGACCGCCGTTTGATCCGTAGGACGAGCCGTGGTCCAGACAGGTGGTGACCGAGCCTCCGGAGGGGAGGGTCGGTGTGACTGATGCGTGACTCCCGCGCCTGAGACCGAGACCCTGGACCGATGACAGAACTGGTCGACGCCGTCGCGATCCCGTCGGACGACCGACGGTCGGTCGCAGACGTCGGACGCCGAGCTGCTGCGGCGGATCCGGGCCGGCCACACGGAGGCCTGGGACGTCCTGGTCGACCGGCACCAGAAGCTGGTGTACAGCGTGGCGCTGCGCAGCGGGCTTGGACCCGGAGGACGCGGTGGACGTCGCCCAGACGGCGTTCCTGACCCTGCTCGAGTCCCAGGACTCGCTGCAGGACGACGAGCGGCTCGTGGGATGGCTCGTGACCATCACCCGCACGGCAGGCCTGGCGGGTGCGCGAGCGGCGGCACCGCGAGCGCCCGGCGGCCGAGCCGCTCGAGTCTCGACGCCCGACCGAGCCCAGTCGACAGCGGAGGGCTGCTGGACTGGGAGCAGCTCAGCGTGCTGCACAGCGGCGGTCGAGCAGCTCGGCAGTCCGTGCCGCGAGCTGATCAGCGCCCTGTACTTCGACGCCCGACAGCCGACGTACGCCCAGATCGCCCGCACGCTCGGCCGGTCCGTGGGCGGCATCGGTCCGCTGCGCGGCCGCTGCCTGGCGACGCTGCGCCAGACGATGGAGGAGGCGTCGTGACCGGGTCACTCGTCGCGTCCCCCGCACGCATCTGGCGGCCGACTGGGTCGAGGGGCGGCTCACCCCCGAGGCACGCGGCGCGCGCCGCGCGAGAGGGCGGTCTCGCGACCCCGTCTTCCGCGCCGAGGTCCGGCTTCGTGCGGATGGTCGTCGCGGCGGGTCGGGACCTGCCGCTGGTCGAGCCGCCCCCGGTGCTGCGCCAGCGGCTGCGCCAGTCCTTCCAGCAGTGGCACCGCGCACCCTGCGTCACGGACCACCCGGGTGCTGGAGGTGGTCGCGTCCCTGGTGTTCGACAGCCGTCGACACCAGCTCGGCCTGGCCACCCGCGGGGCCGCGAGCGGGCATGGCAGGGGATGCGGTGCACCTGATGTGGCACTGCGAGCTCGCCGACCTCATGGTCGAGGCCAGACCGACCGTTGAGGCGGACCTCGTCGACCTGCGGGGGCAGGTGCTGCTGTCGCACGACAGCGGCTCACCGGTCTTCACCGCCGAGGTCACCGGCCCGGATCACGCAGCGCTGTCGGTGGACGCGGACGACGTCGGACGGTTCAGCGTCCTGGCGCCGCGCGGGGCCACCGCAGCTGCGGGTCAGCAACGGAGAGATGACGATCGTCGCCGAGCTCGAGCTGCACACCGAGGAGTCCTCATGAGCACCAGCCCCCAGACCCGTCGTCTGTCGGTCGCGGCCGCCCTCGCGGCCGCGGTCCTGGCAGCCTCCGGCACCGCGCTGCCGCTCACAGCGGCCTCGCCCGCCGCCGGCTCAGCCGGATCACCCGGTTCACCTGGCTCGCGTCGACCGCGGACCGCGAGGACACGCAGGGCACCGACATCGTCGTGAAGCTCGACCCGGCCAGCGGCTACACCGCCGAGGACGTGACCCGCGACTTCCCGGTCCGGCTCCAGGACGACGTGCTGGCGTCCCGACAGATCTATCTCTACCGACCCACGGGCCCCGAGGACTGGGACGACGACGACGAGGTGGAGGAGCTCGCCGAGGACATCGACAAGCACCCCAGCGTCCTCTTCGCCGAGCCCGACCTGCGCACCCTGCTGGCCGACGACCACTACCACAGCTGGCCCGCGGGCACGCCGGAGAAGGTGGAGGCACGTTCCAGGAAGTTCCTCCGCCAACCGTTGGCCAAGCAGTTCAAGCTCAACCGGGTGCACCGGATCAGCAGGGGTGCCGGAGTGGCCGTCGCGGTGCTGGACACCGGTGTCGCCCGCCGCCACCCCGTCCTCCAGGGGCGCCTGCGGCAGGGCTACGACTACGTGGACGACGACAGCAGGCCGACCGACCGCGCCCGCGGCCTCGACGGCAACGCGAACGGAGTGGTGGACGAGGCCTACGGTCACGGCACCTTCGTCGCCGGTCTGGTCAGCCTGGTGGCTCCGGAGGCCCGGGTCGTGCCGATGCGGGTCCTGGACAGCGACGGCGCCGGCAGCGTCTACCTGGTGGCGCAGGCGATCTGGGACGCCACCGATCTCGGGGTCGATGTCATCAACCTCAGTCTCGGGACCCCGGGTCGGATCGAGTCCGACCTGCTCGACCTGGCGATCAAGCACGCTCACGACCAGGGGGTCAAGGTGGTGGCCGCCGCGGGCAACTCCGCGCAGGACCAGAAGTCCTACCCAGCCGAGCACAAGCACGTCCTCAGCGTCACCTCGGTGTCGGTGGGCAGGGACGCGGTCTCCCAGTTCGCCAACTGGGGCGGCTGGGTCGACGTCGCGGCCCCTGCCAGCCGGGTCCGGGGCCCGGTCCCGGCGCGCGGCTTCGCCAGGTGGGCCGGGACCTCGATGGCCGCCCCTCAGGTGAGTGGTCAGCTGGCGCTGCTCATCGCGGCAGGTGCGAGGCCGGACGACCAGCGAGAAGGCCCTGCAGGAGACGGCGCGCGAGTTCGCCGACGACGAGCCCAAGCAGATCAAGCACGGCACGGTCGACATGCTCTCGAGTCTCAGGTACGTCCTCGCGCGCCGCTAGCAGGGACGCCCGACCGGGTCGACGAGGTCAGGAGTAGCGCTGCCCGCGCTCCTCGCGCGTCCACAGGGTCCCGTCGGCCGCGCTGATCCCCTCGGAGACCAGGGTCCGCTTGAGGACCTTGTTGGTCGCCGTGGCGGGCAGGTCGGAGTTGAGGCGCACGTAGCGCGGCCAGGCCTTGGGGGAGAGGTCGGGCTGGGCGGCCAGGAACTCCTCGAGCCGTGCCGGGGTCAGGTCGGCGCCGTCCTCGAGCACGATGGCGGCCATGACCTGGTCGCCGACCCGCGCGTCCGGGACGGCGTACACCGCCACCCTGCTCAGGCCCGGGAGCCTCTGGAGGATCCGCTCGATCGGGCCCGCGGCGAGGTTCTCGCCGTCGACACGCATCCAGTCCGCGGTACGCCCGGCCAGGTAGATCCAGCCGTCGGCGTCGCGGTAGGCCAGGTCGCCGGACCAGAACATCCCGTGGCGCATCCGCTCGTCATCGGCCACGGGGTCGTTGTAGTAGCCGGAGAAGTAGCCGCGACCCTGGGTGTTGACCAGCTCGCCGACCGCCTGGTCGGCGTTCGCCAGCGCACCGTGCTCGTCGAAGGTGGCGACCGCGCACTCGGTGACGGTCGTGGAGTCGTAGATGGCGACGTCGGCGGCGCCCTTCCCGATCGAGCCCCGGGGGGTGCCGTCCTCGCGCTGGATGATGATGGCCAGCTCGGTGGAGCCGAAGGCGTCGACGACGCGGCAGCCGAAGCGGCGCGCGAACTCGTCGATGTCGTGGTCGCTGGCCTCGTTGCCGAAGGCCGCCCTGAGCGTGTTGTCGGCGTCGTCGTCGCTCGCGGGTGTCGCCAGCACGTAGGCCAGCGGCTTGCCGACGTAGTTCATGTAGGTCACGCCGTGGCGTCGCACGTCGGTGAGGAAGCGCGACGCGGAGAACGTCGCCGGGACCATGGCGGCGCCGCTCGTGACGGCCACCGCCCAGCCCGCTGCGACCGCGTTGGAGTGGAACAGCGGCATCGCCAGGTAGCAGACGTCCTGCGAGGTCAGCGAGAACCGGCCGACCAGGTCGGCCCCGGCGAAGACGACCATGATCTGGGGGACCTGCACGGCCTTCGGGTCCCCGCTGGTGCCGCTGGTGAAGATCATCATGAAGGTGTCCATGGCGCCCGCCTCGCGGTGCGGCACCAGCTCCCCGGAGGCCGACACCTCATTCGCCCACGCCTCGGACTCGACGTCGACGACCCGGGCACCACCGAGGTCGAGCCCCTCCAGCAGCGGCAGGTGCGCCTGGTCGGTCAGCAGCACCTGGCAGTTCGCGCGTCGTACGTCGGCCCCGAGGGACTCGCCGCGCCGGGTGGTGTTGATGCCGCAGAGCACGTAGCCGCCCAGCCCGGCTCCGGCCATCGCCCTCAGCATCTCGGGGCCGTTCTCCAGCAGCGCACCGATGTGCGCCGGACGCTCGGGATCGAGGGTCGCCACCAGTGCGGCAGCCTCGGCCGAAGCCTCTGCCAGGTGCTCGCGCCAGGTCCACGACCGGTCACCGTGCAGGACGGCCGTGGAGTCGTCCTCGACTCGCTCGCGAAGCAGCTGCTGGACGGTTTCGGACACGGGACCCCCTAGTTGGAACACGTTCTAGTTGACACGCGTCAATCTAGGGCTCAGGCCAGCAGGGGTCAATGCCCGTCGCGCGTTCAGGCGGGCTCGGCGGCCAGGGCACGCCCGATGGTCAGGGCCTGCTCCGTCGCGCTGCCGAAGGCGAACTCGAAGCGCTTCGCCGTCGTGAAGTACCGGTGCGCCTCGCCGTCGAGGTCGATGCCGACCCCGCCGTGCACGTGCACGGTGGTGTGCGCCAGGCGGTGCGCGGCGTCGGCGGCCCAGAGCTTCGCGGTCGCGACCGCGGTCTCGGCGGGCAGGCCCTCGGCCAGGCGCCAGGCCGCGGCCCACAGGACGAGTCGCTGGCCCAGCACGTCGATGAAGCCGTCGGCCAGGCGCTGCGAGACCGCCTGGAAGGTCCCGATGGGACGGCCGAACTGCTCGCGGGTCTTGGCGTAGCCGGCGGTCAGGTGCAGGGCCCCCTCGGTGACGCCGAGCAGCTCGGCGGCGATGGTCACCGTGAGCAGCTGTCCGAGCCGGGCCGCCGTGTCGTCGCCGGGGGCGCCGACGGCCTGGGCCGGGGTGGCGTCCAGGTCCAGGCGGACCACGACGTCGCCGTCGCTGGTGCGGCCCGAGGCCTGCTCCAGTCCGGTGGCGCTCGCGTCGACGAGGAAGACGCCGACGCCGTCCTCGGTGCTGGCGGTGACCAGGAATGCGTCGGCGGCGCGCGCCGGCGCGCACCATCGTCTTGGTGCCGGTCAGCGGCCCAGCCCTCGCCGCTGCGCACCGCGGTGACGACGGGACGTGCCGGCAGGTGGCTGCGCTCCTCGGAGACGGCGGCGCTGAGCACCTGCTCGCCGCTGGCCGCGCCGGGCAGCCACTGGGCCTGCTGCGCGGCGGTGCCCTGCTCGGCGAGCAGCAGCGCAGTGGCTCCGTGCACGGCCAGCGGCACCGGGGCGACCCGGCGCCCGACCTCGACGAGCACGCGGCAGAGCTCGAGGAGCCCGAGACCCGCCCCGTCGTGCTCCTCCGGGACGGCGAGGGACAGCAGTCCCGCGTCGCCCAGGGCCGACCAGAGGTCGCGGTCGAAGCGGTCGCCCGCCTGCTCGACCTGCTTGAGCCGCTCGTTGGTGGTGCGGTCGCCCAGGATGCGTGCGGCCAGCTCGGCCGCCTCGTCCTGCTCGGGGGTGAACGTGAAGTCCATCTGATCTACCTCTTCGCTGCCGGCAGGCCCAGGCCCACGTAGCCGATGATGTCGCGCTGGATCTCGTTGGTGCCGCCGCCGAAGGTCATCACCAGCGACGGAGCGGTGGTAGCCGCTCGAGGCGCCCGGCGAGCACGGCGCCCGGCGAGTCGGCGGTGAGCCCGGCCTGGGGCCCGACGACCTCCATCAGGGAGCGGTAGACCTCGGTGGCCAGCTCCGAGCCGTAGATCTTGGTGGCGGACGCCTCGGCGGGGGACAGGTCGATGCCGAGGTCGGCGTCGGAGGCCAGCTTCCAGTTCAGGAGGGTGAGCATCTCGATGCGGGCGTGGGCCCGGCCGAGCGCGATCTGCACCCACTCGGTGTCGATGACCCGCTGGCCGTCGGGGTTCTTGGTCTCCTGCGCCCACGCGCGCACCTGTGCCAGGGACTGCGTGAGCGGGGCGGCCGAGGTGAGGGCGACCCGCTCGGCGTTGAGCTGGTTGGTCATCAGCGACCAGCCGCCGTTGAGCTCGCCGACCAGGTTGCTCACCGGCACCCGCACGTCCTCGTAGTACGTCGCACTCGTCCCGACTCCGGCGACGGTGTGCACCGGCGTGTAGGAGAACCCGGGGGCGTCGGCGGGGATCAGGATCATCGACAGGCCCTTGTGGCGCGGCAGGTCGGGGTCGGTGCGGCAGGCCAGCCAGAGCCAGTCGGCGTACTGGATGAGCGACGTCCACATCTTCTGGCCGTTGATGACGAACTCATCGCCCTCGCGCACCGCCCTGGTGCGCAGCGAGGCCAGGTCGGTGCCCGAGCTCGGGCTCGGAGTAGCCGATCGAGAAGTGCAGTCGCCGGCGAGGATCTTGGGCAGGAAGTAGGCCTTCTGCTCCTCGGTGCCGTAGCGCATGATCGTGGGTCCGACGGTGTTCAGCGTCAGGTAGGGGATCGGCACCCCGAAGTCGGCCGCCACGTCGGTGAAGATGAGCTGGTCGACCATCGAGCGGGCCTGGCCGCCGTACTCGGTGGGCCAGCCGATGCCCAACCAGCCGTCGGTGCCGAGCTGTCGGATGACCTCCTTGTAGACGCCGGTCTCGCCGAACTCGCCGGTGGCCGAGGACAGCCCGGCGCGCACCTCCGGGGTGACCAGGGCGGCGAAGTACTCGCGCAGCTCCTCGCGCAGGGCGAGCTGCTCGGGCTCGAGAGCCAGGTGCATGGTGGATCTCCGAATCGATCGGGGAGCAGAACGCCGGGGACCGGCGGGTGTGGCTGGCGCCACCTGCCAGAAAACTATAACCTGTTCTCGTTTTGGTCCACCGGTCACGACTGGAGAGTCACCATGAGCGGCACGGACCACGGCTCCACGACGTCCACCACGCCTCGCGTCCTCGACCGGGGCACGGCCCCGGAGCGGTTCGCGCGGGGCTGGCACTGCCTGGGCCTGGCGAGCACGTTCGCCGACGGCAAGCCGCACCGCGTGTCCGGCTTCGGCGGCCAGCTGGTCGTCTGGCAGGACACCCAGGGCGGGCTCAACGTCCTCGACTCCTTCTGCCGGCACATGGGCGGGGACCTCTCGCAGGGCACGGTGAAGGGCGACGAGATCGCCTGCCCGTTCCACGACTGGCGCTGGGGCGGCGACGGCAGGTGCACGTCGATCCCGTACGCCCGCCGCGTCCCGCTGCGCGCGCGCACCCAGAAGTACCCGACCGCCATCCGCAACGGCCAGCTCCTGGTCTGGCACGACGCCGAGGGCTCGGCCCCCGACCACGACGTCCTGCCGCCGGAGCTGCCGGGCGTGGGCACCGACGAGTACACCGACTGGGCCTGGGAGGTCGTCCCGATCGAGGGGTCGAACTGCCGCGAGGTCGTCGACAACGTCGTGGACATGGCGCACTTCTACTACGTGCACCTGTCGTTCCCGACCAGCTTCCGCAACGTCTTCGAGGGACACCAGGCCACGCAGTTCATGGAGTCCAAGGGGCGCCCCGACGTCAGCGGCGGCTACGGCGACGAGGACCTCTTCCTCACGTCCGAGGCCACCTACTACGGGCCGTCGTACATGATCAACTGGCTCGACGTGGACTACAAGGGCTTCCGCACCGAGGTCATCCTGATCAACTGCCACGTCCCCACCGGGCCCGACTCGTTCACGCTGCAGTACGGCATCACGGTCAAGAAGCCCGAGGGCCTGGACGAGGAGACCGCGCAGTACATCGCCACCAAGTACGCCGACATGTTCGGCAGCGGCTTCCTCCAGGACGTCGCCATCTGGAAGAACAAGGTGCCGGTGCAGAACCCGCTGCTGTGCGAGGAGGACGGGCCGGTCTACCAGCTGCGTCGCTGGTACGAGCAGTTCTACGTCGACGTGGCGGACGTGAGCCCCGACATGACCGACCGGTTCGAGTTCGAGGTCGACACGACCAAGGCGAACGAGTACTGGCACCAGGAGGTCACCGAGAACCTCGAGCGTCGCAAGGCCGAGACGGGCGCCTGATGGCGTCCTTCCTCCCCACGCGTCCCGAGACGCTCGAGGACCAACGGCTCTACACCTCGGCCAGGCTGACCCGCGTCGCCTGCCTGGACTGCCTCGCCGAGGTGGGCGTGAAGAAGAACAGCCAGCACCACACCTCGGTGCAGTGGGACGTCGCGGCCCGGCAGCACTGTCCCGAGCTCTCGCGACGGGTGCCGGATCCGTCAGGACGTGGGTGGCAGCAGGGCTGCGCCAGGCTGACGGCCAGCATCGACGCCGCTGTGCGGGACGGAGCGGTCCCCATCGGGGCCGAGGACGGATACTGAGCACGTGGACACCGAATCCTTCGACCTCGAGGTCGTCGACGTGGTCGAGGAGACCGCCGACGCGCACTCCATCTCGTTCCGCGTGCCCGAGGGCGCGCAGGAGCACTTCCGCTACCGCCCGGGCCAGTTCCTGACCCTGGCCGTGCCCTCGGACCGGACCGGGGTGGCCGCCCGCTGCTACTCGCTGTCGTCGAGCCCGCACGACGACGGACCGCTGACGGTCACGGTCAAGCGGACCGTCGACGGCTACGCGTCCAACTGGATCTGCGACAACCTGCGCCCCGGTACGACGATCCGCTCGCTCTCGCCGAGCGGCATCTTCACGCCCTCCTCGCTCGACGCGGACCTGCTGCTGCTCGCCGGTGGCAGCGGGGTGACTCCCGTGATGTCGATCCTGCGCACCGCCCTGGCCCAGGGGACCGGCCGCATCGTGCTGTTCTACGCGAACCGCGACGAGCGCTCGGTGATCTTCGCCGCCGAGCTGCGCCGCCTGGCCGCCGACCACCCGGAGCGGCTCAGCGTCGTGCACTGGCTGGAGTCGGTGCAGGGTCTGCCCGACCAGGCCCAGCTCAAGGCGTTCGCCGCGCAGTACGTCGACCGCGACGCGTTCGTCTGCGGGCCGGCGCCGTTCATGAAGGCGACCGTCGCGGCGCTGCGGGAGCTGGACTTCCCTCGCGAGCGACGCCACCAGGAGAAGTTCATCTCCCTCGGGGGCAACCCCTTCGGGGATCCCGACCAGGTCGAGCAGAGCGAGAGCGAGATCGCCGCGGCCGAGGCCGACGAGGACGCGCCCGACGAGATCACCGACGCAGCACCCTCACGAGGGCCGGTCCGGCTCGAGGTCGAGCTCGACGGGGAGACCTACGCCTTCGACGACTGGCAGCCCGGCACGATGATGCTCGACCACCTCGAGTCCAAGGGGGTCCCAGCGCCGTTCTCGTGCCGCGAGGGCGAGTGCTCGGCGTGTGCGGTCCGGCTGCTCGAGGGCGACGTGAAGATGGTGCACAACGACGTCCTCGACGACGAGGACCTCGCTGACGGCATCCGGCTGGCCTGCCAGTCGCAGCCGGTGACGGACACCGTGCGGGCGACCTACCACTGATGAGGGCGACGACCCTGGTGGTCTAGACCAGCAGGGTCGGGAGTGGGACAGCGGTGACGCCGGGGTAGGAGAGACGTTGAGATGGGCGTCCCCCCGTCTGAATCCCACCCCAGGAGATGACCCACATGGTCTCCACCGTCGTGCTCCTCGCCACGGTCGCCGTTGTCTGCTCCATCGGTGCACTGGCCTCCGGTCCCGCCACCGAGCGTCGTCGGGCCCGAGACCTGAACCGCCGCCTTCGCTACGTCGAGCGGCACCCGCAGCAGGTCAACCTGGGGGACATCGAGTCGCTGATGCGTGCCCACGAGATGCCGGACGACGAGATCCGGCTGCTCACGGCGAAGGCGCGCCGCAGCGGCATCCGGCCACTGACGATGTGGCTGTGGATCCAGCAGCGCGGGGTGCACACCCTGGCCGTCGTCGTGGCCGCGGACCTCAGCCACGAGGCGCTCATCGGCCACCTCGCCCACGGCACCGTCCCCGACCTGGCCGAGCTCGAGGTCTTCGCCGCCCTGAACGGGCTGACCCGTTCGGCCGCCGAGCCGAGCCGCCCGGTCGTCGTGACCGCTGCGGCCGTGGCGCCGTCGGCGTGGCCCGCGGCACCCTCGGTGACCGCGCGCCACGACGTGGCCACGGGTGCACTCCCGCCCGTGGCCGGGCCCGGGACGTGGCCCTACGGTGACATCCGCGACATCCTCGGCGGCAACGCCGCCTGAGGCGTCACCACCCGCGCTCGCGCCACTGCGGCACCTGCGGGCGCTCGGCGCCGAGCGTCGAGTCGCCGCCGTGGCCGGGGTAGAACCAGGTCTCGTCCGGCAGGACGGCGAAGATCTTGTGTCTCGACCTCGTCCACGAGCTGGCGGAACGCGCCGTCGTCGCCGAAGGTGTTGCCGACCCCGCCGGGGAACAGCGAGTCGCCCGTGAACAGGTGCGGGTGACCGTCGGGGTCGTCGTACCTCAGGGCCACCGAGCCGGGCGTGTGCCCGGCCACGGCGAGCACCTCCAGCCGGCAGGTGCCGACCAGCACCACGTCGCCGTGCTCGAGGCGCCGGGTGACCTCGACCCCGGTCTGCTCGGTGACCGCGTCGGCGTCCGGGGTCGCCCACGAGCACCGCTGCGCCGGTGGCCTCGACGACCGCCGCGAGGGCCCGGTGATGGTCCCAGTGCTGGTGGGTGGTGACGACGGCGCTCAGCCCGGCGGTCCCGAGGAGGGGTAGCAGCGTCTCGGGTTCCGCGGCCGCGTCGACCAGCACCTGCTCGCCGCTCTCGAGGCAGCGCAGCAGGTAGCAGTTGTTCGACATCTCGGGGTCGACCGCCACCTTGGTGATGCTCAGTCGGGACAGCTCGCGGACGTCGGGCTCGCCGCCGGGGCGGACGTCTCCGGTGTAGGTCATGCGCTCCAGCATGCCGCGCCGGGCGTGACCAACGGCGCACCGGGTGGGTGTGTGCCGACGGCCGTCGACGCTGGCACCGTTGTCGGTGGTGCGTGAGATCGTGCCGAGGGCGGCGCCGTCAGGGGCGCCGACGTACTATCGCGAACGTGTGTTCGATCGACCAGGGAGACTTCGTGCAGGACCAGCTCATCATCCGGGGTGCCCGGGAGCACAACCTCAAGGACGTGTCCCTCGACCTGCCCCGGGACTCCCTCATCGTCTTCACCGGGCTGTCCGGCTCCGGCAAGTCGTCCCTGGCCTTCGACACGATCTTCGCCGAGGGCCAGCGCCGCTACGTCGAGTCGCTGTCGGCGTACGCCCGCCAGTTCCTGGGCCAGATGGACAAGCCCGACGTCGACTTCATCGAGGGTCTCTCGCCCGCGGTCTCGATCGACCAGAAGTCCACGTCCAAGAACCCGCGCTCGACCGTCGGCACCATCACCGAGGTCTACGACTACCTGCGCCTGCTCTACGCGCGCGCCGGGCGCCCGCACTGCCCCACGTGCGGCGCCCCGATCGAGCGCCAGACCCCGCAGCAGATCGTCGACCGGGTGCTGGGTCTCGAGGAGGGGCGACGCTTCCAGGTGCTCGCTCCCGTGATCCGCGGCCGCAAGGGCGAGTACGTCGAGCTGTTCTCCCAGCTCCAGACCCAGGGCTTCTCCCGCGCCCGGGTCAACGGCGAGACCTACACGCTCGACGCTCCGCCCCAGCTCGACAAGCAGAAGAAGCACACGATCGAGGTCGTCGTCGACCGCCTGTCGGTCAAGCAGACCAGCAAGCGTCGGCTCACCGACTCCGTCGAGACCGCGCTCTCCCTGGCGGGCGGCCTCGTGGTGTTCGACTTCGTCGACCTGCCCGCGGGTGACGCGGACCGCGAGGTGCGCTTCAGCGAGAAGATGGCCTGCCCCAACGAGCACCCCATCGACGTCGACGAGCTGGAGCCGCGCTCGTTCTCCTTCAACTCCCCGTTCGGCGCCTGCCCGGCCTGTGCCGGGCTGGGCACCCGGATGGAGGTCGACGGCGAGCTCGTGGTGCCGAACCCGGCCGCCACCCTCGGCGAGGGTGCCATCCAGCCGTGGAGCCACGCGCACGTGTCCGACTACTTCCTGCGCCTGCTCGGGGCCCTGGGCGGCGAGCTCGGCTTCGACCTCAACACGCCCTGGGAGGAGCTGCCGGCCTCGGCGCGGGCGGCGATCCTCGACGGCCACGCCCGCAAGGTGCACGTGGTCACCCGCAACCGCTACGGGCGCGAGCGCGCCTACGACGCGGCCTTCGAGGGGGTGCGCGCCTACGTCTCCCGACGGCACCGCGAGGCGGAGTCCGACACGAGCCGCGAGCGCTTCGAGAGCTTCATGCGCGAGGTGCCGTGCCCGACCTGCGACGGGTCGCGGCTGAAGTCCGTCTCCCGGTCGGTGACCCTGACCTCGGTGGCCCAGGGGGAGCCCGTCGCCGCGAGCATCGCCGAGGTCTGCGCCCTGCCGATCAACGAGGCGTGGACCTTCCTCAGCGAGCTCGACATGACCAGCCGCGAGCGCCAGATCGGTGAGCGGGTCCTCAAGGAGATCCACGAGCGGCTGCAGTTCCTGCTCGACGTCGGCCTCGACTACCTCTCCCTCGACCGGCCGTCGGGCTCTCTGTCGGGCGGCGAGGCGCAGCGCATCCGGCTCGCGACCCAGATCGGCGCGGGCCTGGTCGGCGTCCTCTACGTGCTCGACGAGCCGTCCATCGGACTGCACCAGCGCGACAACCAGCGCCTCATCGAGACGCTGCTGCGACTGAGGGACCTCGGCAACACGCTCATCGTGGTCGAGCACGACGAGGACACCATCAAGGTCGCCGACTGGGTCGTCGACATCGGCCCCGGCGCCGGGGAGCACGGCGGCCAGGTCGTGCACAGCGGCACCGTGCAGGGCCTCTACGACCACCCGGACTCGATGACCGGGCAGTACCTCTCCGGACGTCGCGAGATCCCGGTGCCGGCCGTACGCCGCCCGCGCACCGTCGGCCGCGAGCTCACGGTCCTGGGGGCGCGCGAGCACAACCTGCAGGAGGTCGACGTCTCCTTCCCGCTGGGGCTCTTCGTCGCGGTCACCGGGGTGTCGGGCTCGGGCAAGTCGACGCTGGTCAACGACATCCTCTACACCTCCCTGGCCAAGCAGATCTACAACGCCCGCACGCTGCCCGGGCGGCACCGCGCCATCACCGGCACCGAGCACGTCGACAAGGTCATCCACGTCGACCAGTCGCCGATCGGGCGCACCCCGCGGTCCAACCCGGCGACCTACACCGGCGTCTTCGACCACGTGCGCAAGCTCTTCGCGGCCACGCCCGAGGCCAAGATGCGCGGCTACCTGCAGGGTCGCTTCTCGTTCAACGTCAAGGGCGGGCGCTGCGAGGCCTGCTCGGGCGACGGCACCCTGAAGATCGAGATGAACTTCCTGCCCGACGTCTACGTGCCGTGCGAGGTCTGCCACGGGGCCCGCTACAACCGCGAGACGCTCGAGGTGCACTACAAGGGCAAGACCATCGCCGAGGTCCTCGACATGCCGATCGAGGAGGCCGTCGACTTCTTCGCCGCGGTGCCGGCGATCTCGCGCCACCTCACCACCCTGGTCGAGGTGGGCCTGGGCTACGTCCGGCTCGGCCAGCCGGCCACGACGCTGTCGGGCGGCGAGGCGCAGCGCGTCAAGCTCTCCGCCGAGCTGCAGAAGCGGTCCACCGGTCGCACCGTCTACGTGCTCGACGAGCCGACCACCGGTCTGCACTTCGAGGACATCCGCAAGCTGCTGCTGGTGCTCGGCCGGCTGGTCGACGCCGGCAACACCGTGCTGGTGATCGAGCACAACCTCGACGTCATCAAGACCGCCGACTGGCTGGTCGACATGGGGCCGGAGGGCGGCTCGCGCGGCGGTCTGGTGGTCGCCGAGGGCACGCCCGAGCAGGTCGCAGCCGTGCCCGAGAGCCACACCGGCCGCTACCTGGCGCCGCTGCTGGAGGGCAAGCACGCCGAGCAGCCCGCCGGGATGCTGGCCGCCGACTCGGCGCCGACCCGGTGCGGGCCACGCGGCGACAGGCCGCTGCCCGCTCCGCCAACGCACGGGCCGCGAGCACCCGCAGACCGCTGCGCCCACGAAGGCCCCGGCGAAGGCGGTCAAGAAGGCAGCGAGCAAGCCGGCTGCCAAGAAGGCGACGGCCACGAAGGCGGCGACCAAGCCGGCACGCCGGACCGCTGGCTAGGCTGACGCCATGAGCCAGCGCCCGACAGTCCCGGTCAGCCGACGTCACGCCCTGGGCGGTGCTGCAGGCCTCGGCCTGGGCCTGCCGCTGCTCGCCGCCTGCGGCGACGACGGGTCCACGGCCTCGGACCCCGCTCCGGCGTCCCCGGCCGCCTCGCCGGGGGAGGTGCTCGACCAGCACCGGCGACGTCCCGGTCGGCAGCGGCGTGATCCTGGCCGACGCCGAAGGTCGTGGTCACCCAGCCCACCGAGGGCGAGTTCAAGGCCTACACCAACGTCTGCACCCACCAGGGCTGCGCGCTGGAGAGCATCAGCGCCGAGGGCATCAAGTGCCCCTGCCACGGCTCGGTCTTCGACGTCGCCACGGGCGAGCCGACCGCCGGACCGGCCGATCAGCTCCCTCACCGAGGTGCCGCTCAACGTCGACGGCGACGACGATCACCCTCGCCTGACCCGGCCCGATCGGAGGGGTGTCCCCGGCGACTCGTAGGCTGGTGACGGTGCCAGACCGACCCGCCCGCGCGCAGCTCCTCGCGGACCGTTGTCCTACCGGCCCGAGCCGGGCTCGATCCCGACGGGTCCGGGCGTCTACCGGTTCCGCGACGCCCAGGGCCGCGTCGTCTACGTCGGCAAGGCGAAGAACCTGCGCGCGCGGCTGTCGTCGTACTTCCAGGACATCGCCCACCTGCACCAGCGCACCGCCACGATGGTCACCACCGCGGCGAGCGTCGAGTGGACCGTGGTCAACACCGAGGTCGAGGCGCTGCAGCTGGAGTACTCCTGGATCAAGGAGTTCGACCCCCGCTTCAACGTCAAGTACCGCGACGACAAGTCCTACCCGTGGCTGGCGGTCACCGTGGGCGAGGAGTTCCCCCGGGTGATGGTCGGGCGCGGCGCCAAGCGCCGCGGCACCCGCTACTTCGGCCCCTACAGCCACGCCTGGGCGATCCGCGAGACCGTCGACATGCTGCTGCGGGTCTTCCCGATGCGCTCGTGCAGCAACGGCGTCTTCAAGCGGTCCGCGCAGATCGGGCGGCCCTGCCTGCTGGGCTACATCGACAAGTGCTCGGCGCCGTGCGTGGGCCAGGTCAGCGCCGAGGAGCACCGCGCGATCGTCGACGACTTCTGCGACTTCATGGGCGGGCAGACCCGGCCGTTCCTGCGCCGCATCGAGAAGCAGATGTACGCCGCCTCCGACGCGATGGACTTCGAGAAGGCCGCCCGGCTCCGCGACGACCTCGGCGCGATGCAGCGGGCCCTCGAGAAGCAGGCGGTGGTGCTCGGCGACGGCGCCGACGCCGACGTGATCGCCCTGGCCGAGGACCCGCTCGAGGTGGCGGTCCAGATCTTCTACGTCCGCGGTGGCCGGATCCGTGGACAGCGCGGCTGGGTCGCCGACCGGGTCGAGGAGGGCGGCACCGCCGAGCTCGTCGAGCACTTCCTGCTCCAGCTCTACGCCGGCGACTCCGAGTCGATCCCGCGCGAGATCCTGGTCCCGGCCATCCCGCCGGACCACGCGACCTTCGAGGAGCTGCTCAGCGAGCTGCGCGGCTCGCGGGTGCAGATCCGGGTGCCGCAGCGCGGCGACAAGAAGACGCTGCAGGAGACCGTCGCGTCCAACGCCAAGCAGGCGCTCGTGCTGCACAAGACCAAGCGCGCCAGCGACCTGACGACGCGCAACCGGGCGCTGGAGGAGATCCAGGACGCCCTCGAGCTCGACGACGTGCCGCTGCGCATCGAGTGCTACGACGTCTCCAACCTGCAGGGCACCGAGGTCGTGGCCTCGATGGTGGTCTTCGAGGACGGGCTGGCGCGCAAGGGCGAGTACCGCCGGTTCGTCATCAAGGACGTCGACGGGCAGAACGACGTCGCCTCGATGCACGAGGTCATCACCCGGCGCTTCCGGCGCCTGCTCGACGAGCAGGCCCGGTCGAAGACGGTCGAGGGCCAGGACGGGCCGATGCTGGTCGACCCGGAGACCGGACGCCCGCGCAAGTTCGCCTACTCGCCGGGGCTGGTGGTCGTCGACGGCGGACCCCCACAGGTCGCAGCCGCCCAGCGCGCCCTCGACGAGCTCGGCATCGACGACATACCGGTCTGCGGCCTCGCCAAGCGGCTCGAGGAGGTCTGGGTGCCCGCCCAGGAGGACCCGGTCATCCTGGCGCGCTCCTCGGAGGGTCTCTACCTGCTCCAGCGGATCCGCGACGAGGCGCACCGCTTCGCGATCACCCACCACCGCGGCCGACGGTCGAAGACGATGGTCGAGAGCGCCCTCGACGACGTGCCAGGACTGGGCGAGGTCCGCCGGCGCACGCTGCTCAAGCACTTCGGGTCCCTGAAGAAGCTGCGCGAGGCCACGGCCGACGAGATCGCCGAGGTGCCCGGCATCGGTGCCCGTACCGCCCTGTCGATCAAGACCGCCGTCACCCCGGCACCCCGCGGCAGCGGCGCCGGGTCGGATACTGAGCCCGTCATCGTGTCCGTGAACACCGCCACAGGAGAGATCGAGGAGTCATGAGCGAGCGTCAGGTGCCCCACGGTCCGCTGGTGGTGGTGACCGGGATGACCGGTGCCGGTCGCAGCACCGCCGCGAAGGAGCTGGAGGACCTCGGCTACTACGTCGTCGACAACCTGCCGCCCAGCCTGCTGCGCGACGTGGTCCGACTCGTCGACGAGACGCAGGGCGCCGGCCAGCCGATCGCCGTCGTCGTCGACGTCCGGTCCGGCTCCTTCTTCGGTTCCCTGCAGGCCAACCTCGGCTCAGGGGGCGACCGGACGCCGGGCCACGCTGGTCTTCCTGGAGGCCTCCGACGACGTCCTGGTCCGGCGCCAGGAGGCCGCCCGCCGCCCGCACCCGCTGCAGGGCAGCGGTCGGCTGCTGGACGGGCTCGAGCGTGAGCGCGCGGTGCTCGCCGACCTGCGCGGCGACGCCGACCTGGTCATCGACACCACCTCGCTGAACGTCCACCAGCTGACCCGACGCATCCGGGACTCCTTCGGCTCCCCGGACTCCACCGACCTCCGGATCCGCGTGGTCAGCTTCGGGTTCAAGTACGGCATCCCGGTCGACGCCGACTACCTCGCCGACATGCGCTTCCTGCCCAACCCGCACTGGATCCCCGACCTGCGCCCGCACACCGGGCGTGACCCGGAGGTCTCCGACTACGTGCTGTCCCAGCCCGGTGCCGCCGAGTTCCTCGACGGCTACCTCCCGGTGCTGACCGGCGTGGCCGAGGGGTACCTCCGCGAGGGCAAGCGCTTCATGCGGGTCGCGATCGGCTGCACCGGCGGCAAGCACCGCAGCGTCGCGATGACCGAGGAGGTCACCCGCCGACTCGTCGCAGCTCGGACACCAGGCCACCTCGACCCACCGCGACCTGGGTCGCGAGTGATGCCGGGGAGCCACCGGAGCGCCGATCGTGCCCAGTCAGTGGTGGCCCTCGGCGGCGGGCACGGACTGCACGCCTCCCTGCGGGCGCTGCGCCAGCTCGTGGACGAGGTGGTCGTCGACGAGCTGACCGCCGTCGTCACCGTCGCCGACAACGGCGGCTCCTCGGGGCGGCTGCGCGGGGAGTTCGGGGTGCTGCCGCCCGGCGACCTGCGGATGGCGCTGGCCGCGCTCTGCGGCGAGGACCAGTGGGGCCAGACGTGGGAGCGGGTGCTGCAGCACCGGTTCGCGGGCGACGGCGAGATGCACGGGCACGTCGTGGGGAACCTGCTCATCGTCGCCCTCTGGGAGCAGCTGGGCGACCACGTGCAGGCCCTCGACCTGGTCGGTCGCCTGCTCGGCTCGGCCGGCCGGGTGCTGCCGATGGCGCTGACCCCGCTCGACATCACCGCCCAGGTCCGCGGTCTCGACCCGGCGGACGAGGACGCGCTCACGCTGGTCCGCGGCCAGGTCGAGGTCGCCACCACCGGGGGAGTGATCACCCGGGTCGACCTCGAGCCCGCCAGCCCGCGTCGCCTGCCCCGAGGCGCTGCACCGCCCTCGCCGACGGCCGACTGGGTCGTGCTCGGCCCCGGGTCCTGGTTCAGCTCCGGTCATCCCGCACCTGCTCGTCCCCGACCTGCGCCGATGCGCTCATCGAGACCGACGCGCGCGTCGTGGTGGTGCTCAACCTCGACGAGCAGCCGGGGGAGACCGGCGGCTTCGGCCCGGCCGACCACCTGGCGGTGCTGGTCGAGCACGCGCCCGAGCTGGCCGTGCACACCGTCCTCGCCGACACCCGGATCGGCCCCGACGAGCTCGCAGCACCTGCGCGAGGTCGTCGCGGCCGCCGGGGCCCGGCTGGTCGTCGCCGACGTCGCCTCCGACGACGGCACCCCGCGTCACGACCCGGCCAAGCTGGCAGCGGCGTACGAGAGCATCCTGCTGGGTGCCGTCGACGCCGAGCGACGCGACCTCGTGGCCACCCGTGATCGTGGCAGGATTCGCCGATCATGGCGATGACGGCACAGGTGAAGGCGGAGCTGGCCTCCACCCAGATCACGAAGACCTGCTGCCGCAAGGCCGAGGTGGCCTCCATGCTGCGCTTCGCCGGCGGGCTGCACATCGTCAGCGGACGGATCGTCGTCGAGGCCGAGCTCGACACGGGCGCGGCCGCCCGCCGGCTGCGTCGCGACGTCTCCGAGGTCTACGGCGCCCAGTCCGACGTCGTGATGGTCGCAGGGCAACGGCATCCGCAAGGGCAGCCGCTACATCGTGCGCGTGGTCAAGGACGGCGAGTCGCTGGCCCGCCAGACCGGGCTGCTCGACCAGCGCGGACGTCCGGTGCGCGGGCTGCCGCCCGCGGTGGTCGCCGGCGGCGGCTGCGACTCGGTCGCCGCCTGGCGCGGCGCCTTCCTGGCGCACGGCTCGCTCACCGAGCCCGGTCGCTCGTCCTCGCTCGAGGTCACCTGCCCCGGTTCCGAGGCCGCGCTGGCGCTCGTCGGCGTCGCCCGCCGTCTCGGCATCCAGGCCAAGGCCCGCGAGGTGCGCGGCGTCGACCGGGTCGTGATCCGCGACGGCGACGCCATCGGCCAGCTGCTGACCCGCCTCGGCGCCCACGAGTCGCTGATGGCCTGGGAGGAGCGCCGGATGCGCCGCGAGGTGCGGGCCACCGCCAACCGCCTGGCCAACTTCGACGACGCCAACCTGCGCCGCTCCGCGCGCGCCGCGGTCGCCGCCGGCGCCCGGGTCGACCGGGCCATGGAGATCCTCGGCGACGAGGTGCCCGACCACCTTCGCATGGCCGGCACGCTGCGCCTCGAGCACAAGCAGGCCTCCCTCGAGGAGCTGGGCCAGCTGCACGAGCCGGTGCTGACCAAGGACGCGATCGCGGGGCGGATCCGCCGGCTGCTCGCGATGGCCGACAAGCGCGCCGAGGACCTCGGCATCCCCGACACCGAGTCGTCGCTGACGCCGGAGATGATGGTCGAGGACTCCTGAGCCGTCGACGCGACTGCGGGTTACCCGCACGTACCGCGGGACGGGTCGGCGCCGGCCCGCGGAGTGGCGATAGGGTCGACCTGCACGCCACCCCGTGTCCCGGGGTGGAGCCGTCAGCCCACAGAGCAGGAGCAGCAGTGACCGTTCGAGTAGGTATCAACGGGTTCGGCCGGATCGGCCGCAACTTCTTCCGCGCCGTCCGGGCCTCGGGCCTCGACATCGAGATCGTGGCCGTCAACGACCTGACCGACAACAAGGCGCTCGCGCCCCTGCTCAAGTTCGACTCGATCCTGGGCCGTCTCGACGCCGACGTGACGGCGACCGAGGACGAGATCCACGTCGGTGACCAGGTCATCAAGACCTTCGCCGAGCGCGATCCGGCCAACCTGCGCTGGGGCGACCTGGGCGTCGACGTGGTCGTCGAGTCCACCGGCTTCTTCACCGACGCCACCAAGGCCCGCGCGCACATCGACGCCGGCGCCAAGAAGGTCATCATCTCGGCGCCCGCCACGAACGAGGACATCACGGTCGTGATGGGCGTCAACCACGAGCTGTACGACCCCGCGCAGCACCACGTCATCTCGAACGCGTCGTGCACCACGAACTGCCTGGCCCCGATGGCCAAGGCGCTCAACGACGAGTTCGGCATCGTCAAGGGCCTGATGACCACGGTGCACGCCTACACCGCCGACCAGAACCTGCAGGACAACATCCACAAGGACCTGCGCCGCGCCCGCGCCGCCGCGATCAACGTGGTGCCCACCTCGACCGGTGCGGCCAAGGCCATCGGCCTGGTGCTGCCCGAGCTCAAGGGCAAGCTCGACGGCTACGCGCTGCGCGTGCCCGTGCCCACCGGCTCGGCCACCGACCTGACCTTCGAGGCCGGTCGCGAGACCACCGTCGAGGAGGTCAACGCCGTGCATCGAGAAGGCCGCCGACGGCAAGCTTCCTGCGCTACTCGACCGACCCGCTCGTGTCCTCCGACATCGTCACCGACCCGGCGTCGTGCATCTTCGACGCCCCGCTGACCAAGGTCATCGGCAACCAGGTCAAGGTCGTCGGCTGGTACGACAACGAGTGGGGCTACTCCAACCGCCTCGTCGACCTGATCGACTACATCGGCGAGACGCTCTGACGGTGACGACGCACGCCGATCCTGGAGCAGCTGCTGGAGCAGGGCGTCGCCGGGAAGCGGGTCCTGGTCCGCTCCGACCTCAACGTCCCGCTCGACGGTCCGCCGACGCCATCACCGACGACGGTCGGATCCGGGCCAGCGTGCCCACCATCCGGGCGCTGGCCGACGCCGGCGCCCGGGTGGTGGTCGCCGCCCACCTCGGGCCGTCCCCAGGGCGCACCGGACCCGGCGTACTCGCTGGCGCCGGTGGCGGCCCGGCTCGGCGAGCTGCTCGGTGCCGACGTGGCCTTCGCCCGCGACACCGTGGGCGAGTCGGCCCACGAGAGCGTCGCCGGTCTCGAGGACGGCCAGGTCGCGGTCCTCGAGAACGTCCGGTTCAACGCCGGCGAGACCAGCAAGGACGACGCCGAGCGCGAGGCCTTCGCCGGCCGGCTCGCGGAGCTCGCCGACGTCTTCGTCTCCGACGGGTTCGGTGTCGTCCACCGCAAGCAGGCCTCGGTGTACGACGTCGCGAAGCGGCTGCCGCACGCCATGGGCGGGCTGGTGGCCACCGAGATCGAGGTGCTGCGTCGCCTGACCGAGACCCCGGACCGGCCCTACGTCGTCGTCCTCGGCGGCTCGAAGGTCTCCGACAAGCTCGGGGTCATCGACAACCTGCTCGGACAAGGCCGACAAGCTGCTCATCGGCGGCGGGATGGTCTTCACCTTCCTCAAGGCCCAGGGCCACGAGGTGGGCAAGAGCCTGCTCGAGGAGGACCAGCTCGACGTCTGCCGGGCCTACCTCGAGCGTGCGGAGGCCTCGGGCGTGCAGATCCTGCTGCCGGGCGACATCGTCGTCGACACCGCGTTCCCCGGCGGGGATCGCCAGCCCGAGCCGCGGGTGGTCCCGGCCACCGACATCCCGGCGGACTGCCTCGGTCTCGACATCGGCCCGGCCTCCGGCGCCGACTTCGCGGCGGCCCTGGCCGACGCGCGGACGGTGTTCTGGAACGGCCCGATGGGCGTCTTCGAGGTGCCGGAGTTCGCCGACGGCACCCGTGCCGTCGCGCAGGCCCTGACCGGCATCGACGGCCTGTCCGTCGTCGGCGGCGGCGACTCCGCCGCCGCGGTGCGCACGCTCGGCTTCGACGAGGCCGACTTCGGCCACATCTCCACCGGTGGCGGTGCCTCCCTCGAGTACCTCGAGGGCAAGGACCTGCCCGGCATCGACGTCCTGGAGGACTGACGACCATGGCCAGCACGACCCCCGCCCCCGGGCGCACCCCGCTGATGGCGGGCAACTGGAAGATGAACCTGAACCACCAGGAAGCGGTGGTCCTGGTCCAGAAGCTCGCCTGGACGCTCTCGGACAAGAAGCACGACTACGCCGCGTCGAGGTGGTCGTGGTGCCGCCGTTCACCGACCTGCGCTCCGTGCAGACCATCGTCGACGGCGACCGGCTGCTCGGTGCGCTACGGCGCCCAGGACGTCTCGGTGCACGAGTCCGGCGCCTACACCGGCGAGATCTCGGCCGGCATGCTGGCCAAGCTCGGCTGCTCCTACGTCGTCGTCGGCCACTCCGAGCGCCGTGAGCACCACGGCGAGACCGACGAGGTCGTCAACGCGAAGGCGCACCGCGCGCTGGCGGCGGGGATGACTCCGATCGTGTGCGTCGGCGAGGGCCTCGAGACCCGCCAGGCGCGGCGAGCACGTCGACTTACTGCGTCGCCCAGGTCGCAGGGCTCGCTGGCCGGGTTCACCCCCGAGCAGGTCGCAGGCCTGGTCGTCGCCTACGAGCCCGTCTGGGCGATCGGCACCGGCGAGGTGGCCACCCCCGAGGACGCGCAGGAGGTCTGCGCCGCCATCCGCGAGCACCGTGCGCGTCCTCGCACGGCGACGAGGCCGCGGACGGCGTGCGCGTGCTCTACGGCGGGTCGGTGAAGGCCGCCAACATCGCCGGCATCATGGCCAAGGACGACGTCGACGGCGCGCTGGTCGGCGGCGCGAGCCTGCAGGCCGACGAGTTCGGCGGCATCTGCCGCTTCTACGACATGCCGGTCCTGTGATCCCCGGCGATCGTGACGTAGGATTCGCGACCGTGGAAACGTTCCTCACCATCATCCTCGTCCTCACCAGCTCCGCTGATGATCCTGCTCGTGCTCCTGCACAAGGGTCGCGGCGGCGGTCTCTCCGACATGTTCGGTGGCGGTGTGTCGAGCTCGCTCGGCGGCTCCTCGATCGCCGAGCAGCAACCTCGACCGGCTCACGGTCGGCATCGGCGTCGATCTGGTTCGCCACCGTCATCTCGATGGGGCTCCTGCTCGCCTACTGATCCGCCCACCCTGATCGACCGTCGTTGAAGGAGAGCTCGTGGCTGGTGGAGGAAGCGCGATCCGGGGCAGCCGGGTCGGTGCCGGACCGATCGGCGAGGCGGAGCGGGGCGAGGCCGCGCCCGCGCCAGACCGTGACCTACTTCTGCGCCCGCGAGCACCACTCGGTCGATCGCGTTCTCGGTCGAGGCGGATGGCCCCCGAGTCGTGGGACTGCCCCAAGTGCGGCCTCCCGGCGAGCATGGACGCCGACAACCCGCCGCCGGCGCGCAAGATCGAGCCCTACAAGACGCACCTGGCCTACGTGAAGGAGCGGCGCTCCGACGAGGAGGCCGCCGAGCATCCTCGCCGAGGCCCTCAAGCTGCTGCGCAGCCGCCGCAAGTCCGGCGACCTGATCTTCTGACCCCCCGCGAGCCGGCTGGTTTTCTCAGGCCGGGTCGCGACTCGGCCGGTTTTCTCGAGACGGCTCCAGGCGCCAGTACGGCGACCGACCGGCCCGGCGGAGTGCTTCTGCGTAGCCCTCGCGAATCCTCGTCTCGGCCGTGCGGCTCTGGCCGAAGAGGTGCTCCTTGCGGATCACCACGATCAGTCCAGCCGAGCCGCCGGGCGGCCTCGCGTCTGAGCCGGTCGTGTTCGCGCTGCTCCGGGGTGGAGTGCCACTCCTCGCCGTCGTACTCGAAGGCGATGCGCAGCTC
Source organism: uncultured Actinomycetota bacterium (assembly GCA_963722135.1). Lineage (GTDB taxonomy): Bacteria > Actinomycetota > Actinomycetes > Propionibacteriales > Nocardioidaceae > Nocardioides. Next base: position 1,375,639 of record CAVRJT010000003.1, on the reverse strand, counting down.
GGGCATCGGCGAGGTCGAAGCGCGCCACGTGGTGGTCGCCGTCCCACACCTCGAACTGCGGCACCACGGGGATCCGGCACTCGAGGCACCGCAGGCGGAGGATCGACTCGGCCGGCGACTCGGCGCGGCCGTCTGCCAGGGGACCGACCGCCCGGAGGGTGCGGATCCATCGCGCGCCGGCGTACCGCTCGATGCCGGCCAGGAACGCGGCGTGGTCGAAGCCCGGGCAGCCGGTGCATGGCGTCGAGCGCCCGCGAGGGCCTCGTCCGGCCACCGGACGCGCCCGAGGTCGTGCGCCGTGCGCAGGCGGGTGGTGACCGCCAGGCCGCTGGATCTCGTGACGTCATGCTCGGCGCAGGTCGCGCTCACCGCCGGCCGTGATGGAGTTGCGCAGCCGACCGCGGCCGGGCGGCAGGACGACGGAGATGGGTTGCAGCGCCAGGTGCTCGCCGGGTGCCAGCGCTCCTTCAGCCCCGTGCAGCCAGGCCGCGTGCCGGTCGGTGACCACGCGCGTCCGGTGGAGCCACGAGGCGCAGCGACTCGGCCCGAAGAGCGACGTCGTTCGGTGACGTCGGCGCACACGAGCACGCCCTTGACCGGACGGCGCAGGCAGTCCGTGGGCGACGAGCTCGGTCCAGCTGGCGGCGCGAGCAGCCGGCCTCGGTGGCCGCGCGGCTGAGTGAACGGCCGGTCGAGCGGGAGACCCCAGGCCGGGTCGAGCGTGCCGGCGTCGAGCGTCTCATCGATGTCCATGCGGCGAGGCTGCCCGGAGTGCTCTGCCTCAACCCAGGCACCGAACCACCTGTGGACAACCGCGAGCCGGCCTGAAAAAACCAGCCGGCTCGCGACTTGACCCGGAAGAACCAGCCGAGTCGCGGATCAGAGGCGGGAGGCGGCGGCGCGGTCGAGGAACCAGGTGGTCTCCTCGCGCCCTTGCGGGACGCTGGCCGGCGTCTCCTGGGCGCTCGTGGTGGCGGGGGAGAGGGCTCGGGCGACGGCCTCGGCCTTCGCCTCGCCGCTGACCAGGAACCACGTGCTCCGGGCCCGCGCCAGGGCCGCGAAGGTCAGGGTGACCCGGTCGGGCGGCGGCTTGGGGGAGTCGTGGACCGCGACCACGTCGCGCGTCGCGCGACGTCGAGCTGGTCGAAGCCGGGGAACAGCGAGGCCACGTGGCCGTCGGGGCCGACGCCCAGCATCAGCACCTCGAACTCGTCGGCGCCGTGCTCGGCCAGGGCGGCGGCGTACCGCTCGGCCGCCTCCTCGGCGGTGTCGTCGTCGTCGGCTGGAGGGCACCTCGTGCACGTGCTCGGCGGGCATCCCGAGCGCGTCGATGAAGGCGGCCCGGGCCTGGCCCGGCGTTGCGGTCCTCGGAGCCGGCCGGCGACGAAGCGCTCGTCGCCCCACCACAGCGCGACGCGGGTCCAGTCGACCTCGCTGCCGCGGTGCCCGAGAGGCGGGCGACCTCGGCGTGGATCGCGTCGGCGATCGAGCCGCCGGTCAGCACCACGTGCGGGCACCCGACCGGCGCGTCTGGGCGTCGGCGAGCCGGGTCAGCAGCTCGCCGGCCACCGCGGTCGCCAGCGCGGCTGCGTCGTCGTGCACCTCGATCAGCGGTTCGGTGGTCATCAGGCTCCGTCCGCCGTACGCCGGTGCGCGCGGTAGTACTCGATCAGCGAGCGGGTCGAGGCGTCCTGCTCGGCGAGCGCGTCGGCGTCGCCGGCCACGGCCGGGCCGACCTCCTGGGCCAGCTGCTTGCCGAGCTCGACGCCCCACTGGTCGAAGCTGTCGATGCCCCAGACCACGCCCTGGGTGAAGGTGATGTGCTCGTAGAGCGCGACCAGCTGGCCCAGCACCGACGGGGTCAGGGCCGGGGCCATGATCGACGTGGTGGGCCGGTTGCCGCTCGAAGACCCGCGCCGGGACGACCGACTCCTCGGTGCCCTCGGCGCGGACCTCGTCGGCGGTCTTGCCGAAGGCCAGCGCCCGGGTCTGGGCGAAGAAGTTGGCCAGGAACAGCTCGTGGACGTCCTGGTCGCCGTCGCGCAGCGGGTAGGCCGGGTTCGGCGACGGCGATGAAGTCGGCCGGCACCAGCCGGGTGCCCTGGTGGATCAGCTGGTAGAAGGCGTGCTGGCCGTTGGTGCCGGGCTCGCCCCAGAACACCTCGCCGGTGTCGGTGGTCACCTCGGTGCCGTCCCAGCGCACGCCCTTGCCGTTGGACTCCATCGTCAGCTGCTGCAGGTAGGCCGGGAAGCGGTGCAGCAGCTGGGCGTAGGGGAGCACGGCGTGGGTCTCGGCGCCCAGGAAGCTGGTGTACCAGATGTTGAGCAGCCCCATCAGCAGCGGCACGTTGTGCGCGCCGGCTCGGCGGTGCGGAAGTGCTCGTCGACGGCGTGCATGCCCTCGAGCAGCTCGGCGAACCGCTCCGGGCCGATCGCGATCGACCAGCGAGGTGCCGATGGCGGAGTCGAGCGAGTAGCGGCCCGCCGACCCAGTCCCAGAAGCCGAAGGCGTTCTCGGGGTCGATGCCGAAGTCGGCGACCTTGTCGAGGGCGGTCGAGACGGCGACGAAGTGGCGGGCCACCGCGTCGGCGCGCGTCGACGTCGGCGCCGAGCCCGTCGAGCAGCCAGGACCGGCACAGACGGGCGTTGGTCAGCGTCTCGAGGGTGCCGAAGGTCTTGCTGGACACGATGAACAGCGTCGTGGCCGGGTCGAGCCCCTCGAGCGTGGTCGCGGCGTCGCGTCGGGTCGATGTTGCTGATGAACCGGCACTCGATCCCGTCGTGCGCGTAGGGCCGCAGCGCCTCGTAGGCCATCACCGGGCCGAGGTCGGAGCCGCCGATGCCGATGTTGACGACCGTGCGCATCGGCTCGCCGGTCGCGCCGGTCCACTCGCCCGAGCGCACCTGCTCGGCGAAGGCGTAGACCCGGTCGAGCACCTCGTGCACGTCGGCGACGACGTCCTGGCCGTCGACGACCAGCTCGGCGTCCCGCGGCAGCCGCAGCGCCGTGTGCAGGACCGCGCGGTCCTCGGTCACGTTGACCCGCTCACCGGCCAGCATCGCGTCGCGCCGCGCCGCGACGCCGGTCTGCTCGGCCAGGGCGAGCAGCTGGTCGAGGACGGTGTCGTCGAGCAGGTTCTTCGACAGGTCGACGTGCAGGTCGCCCGACCGTGTGCGTCAGCCGCCGCACCCGGTCGGGGTCGTCGGCGAACCACGACCTCAGGTCCGGGTCGAACCCGGTGGCGTGGGCCGCCAGCCGGCCCCAGGCGTCCGTCGATCGAGGGTCGTGGGACGCCGCCGAGCTCATGCCCGGACCTTCTCCATCTGGCCCTGCGACCGTCTCGACGAGCTCGGTCCAGGACTTCTTGAACTTGTCGACGCCCTCGGTCTCGAGCACCAGGATGACGTCGTTCCAGTCGACGCCGACCTCGCGGATGCCGCTCGATGCACGCGCCGCGCCCCGTCGGCCGCTGCCGGTCACCTTGTCGCCCTGGACTCGCCGTGGTCGGCGACGGCCTCGAGCGTCTTCTCCGGCATCGTGTTGACGGTGTCGGCGACCACGAGGTCGGTGACGTACAGGGTGTCGGGGTAGTCGGGGTTCTTGACCCCGGTCGAGGCCCACAGCGGCCGCTGCGGGTTGGCGCCGGCCTCGGCCAGGCGCGTCCAGCGCTCGCTGGCCATGACCTCCTCGTACGCCGCGTAGGCCAGGCGGGCGTTGGCGACCGCGGCCTTGCCGCGCAGCTCGAGCGCCTCGTCGGTGCCGATCTTCTCGAGCCGGGCGTCGACCTCGGAGTCGACGCGCGAGACGAAGAACGAGGCGACCGAGTCGATCGTCGACAGGTCGATGCCGGCCTCGTGGGCCTTCTCCAGCCCGGACAGGTAGGCGTCCATCACGTCCGGTAGCGGGTGATGCCGAAGATCAGCGTCACGTTGACGCTGATGCCCTCGGCGATCGCCGTCGTGATGGCCGGCAGCCCCTCGAGCGTGGCCGGGATCTTGATCAGCACGTTGGAGCGGTCGACGGCCTTCCACAGCGCCCGCGCCGAGGCGATCGTGGCCTCGGTGTCGTTGGCGAGGTCGGGCTCGACCTCGATCGAGACCTTGCCGTCGTGCGTGGTGGCGCTGGGCGACCGGCTCGAGCACGTCGCAGGCGTTGCGCACGTCCTCGGTGGTGAGCTCGAAGATCACCTCGTCGACGCTCCTTGCCGTCGGCGACCAGGCTGCGCACCTGCTCGTCGTAGCGCTCGCCGTCGGCGATGGCGCTGGCGAAGATGGTCGGGTTGGTGGTGACGCCGACGACGTGCTTGGCGGCGACGAGCTCGGCGAGGTTGCCGGTCTCGATGCGCTCGCGCGACAGGTCGTCGAGCCAGATGGAGACACCGGCGTCGGACAGGTCCTTCAGATGGTCACTCATGTGTTCCTCCTGGGTCGTGCGGTGCTGGTCTGGTGCCGTACGAGCGGGGGGCTCAGCCGGCGGCGGCGGCCAGGGAGTCCTGGGCCGCGTCGACGACGGCCTGGGCCGTGATGCCGTACTCGGTGTAGATGCGGGCGTACTCGGCGGAGGCGCCGTAGGTCTCGATGGAGACGATGCGGCCGTGGTCGCCCACGACCTCGCGCCAGCCCATGGCGATGCCGGCCTCGACGGCCACGCGGGCCTTGACGGTGGCGGGCAGCACGCGCTGGCGGTAGGACTCCTCCTGGGCGTCGAACCACTCGCGGCACGGCATGGACACGACGCGGGCGCGCACGCCCTGCTCGGCCAGCGTGGCGCGGGCCTCGACGGCGAGCTGCACCTCGGAGCCGGTGCCGACCAGGATCACGTCGGGCTCGCCGCCCTCGGCGTCGAGCAGCACGTAGCCGCCGCGGTGCACCTCGGAGGTGTCGGCGAAGCCGTCCTCGCCGCGCGGGAAGACCGGCAGGTTCTGGCGCGAGAGCGCGAGGCCGGCCGGACGGTCGGTGGTGCGCATGATGTGCGCCCAGCAGGCCGTGACCTCGTTGGCGTCACCGGGGCGGACCACGTCGAGGCCCGGGGATGGCGCGCAGCGCGGCGACGTGCTCGATCGGCTGGTGGGTCGGGCCGTCCTCGCCGAGGCCGATGGAGTCGTGGGTCCACACGTAGGTGACCGGCAGACCCATCAGGGCCGCGAGGCGCACCGAGGGGCGCATGTAGTCGGAGAACGTCAGGAACGTGCCGCCGAAGACGCGGGTGCCGCCGTGCAGGGCGATGCCGTTCATGATCGAGCCCATCGCGTGCTCGCGGATGCCGAAGTGCAGCACGCGACCGGCGTACGGGTCGCCCTTCCACGAGTCGGTGGAGCGCTCGGGCGGGCAGGAACGACGGGGCGTCCTCGATCGTGGTGTTGTTGGAGCCGGCGAGGTCGGCCGAGCCGCCCCACAGCTCGGGCACCTTCGGCCGGCGATGCGCGTTGATGACCGCGCCCGAGGCCTTGCGGGTGGCGACGTCCTTGCCGGCGGGGAAGGACGGCAGGTCGGCGTCCCAGCCCTCGGGCAGGGTGCGGGTGCGCATCCGCTCGAAGATCGGCGGCGCTCGGTCGGGTTGGCGGCGGCCCAGCGCTGGAACTCCTCGTCCCACGCGGCCTGGGCGGCCTTGCCGCGCTCGACGGCGGCGCGGGTGTGCTCGAGCACGCCCGGCCTGGATCTCGAAGGTCTGCTCCGGGTCGAAGCCCGAGGACCTCCTTGGTGGCCGCGACCTCCTCGGCGCCGAGCGCGCGAGCCGTGCGAGGCGCCGGTGTTCTGCGCGTTCGGGGCGGGCCAGGCGATGATCGTCCTGAGCACGATGAAGCTGGGCCGGTCGGTGACGGCGTCGGCCGCCACGATCGCGTCGTGCAGCTCCTGGACGTCCTCGACGTACTCGTTGCCGCCGTTGGTCCAGTCGACGGTCTGCACGTGCCAGCCGTAGGCCTCGTAGCGCGCGCGCGACGTCCTCGGCCAGCGCGATGTCGGTGTCGTCCTCGATCGAGATCTGGTTGGCGTCGTAGATCACGGTCAGGTTGCCGAGGTCCTGGACCGCCGGCGAGGGCGGAGGCCTCGGCGCTGACGCCCTCCTCGATGTCGCCGTCGCTGCAGATGGCGAAGACGCGGTGGTCGAACAGCGAGGCGCCGTCTCCGGCCTGGGGGTCGAGGAGGCCGCGCTCGCGGCGGGCGGCCATCGCCATGCCCACGGCGTTGGCCACGCCCTGGCCCAGCGGGCCGGTGGTGGTCTCGACGCCGGCGGTGTGGCCGACGCTCGGGGTGGCCGGGGGTCTTGGAGCCCCACTGGCGCAGCGCCTGGAGGTCCTCGATCTCGAGGCCCCAGCCGCCCAGGAAGAGCTGGGTGTAGAGCGTGATCGAGCTGTGGCCCGGCCGAGAGGACGAACCGGTCGCGACCGGTCCAGGCGGGGTCGGCCGGGTTGTGGCGCATGACCTTCTGGAACAGCAGGTACGCCGCGGGCGCGAGGCTCATCGCGGTGCCCGGGTGCCCGTTGCCGGCCTTCTCGACCGCGTCCATGGCCAGCACGCGGGCGGTGTCCACGGCCAGCTGGTCGGTCTCGGTCCACTCGAGGGAGGCGGGAGAGGTCACAGGGTTCCTTCCGGTGCTGACGAGGTTCGTCTTGGGGTGCGTCTCGGGTGCGCCTGGGGCGTCACCGGGTACAACAGAGCCCGGGTCCAGGCGATTCCGACCCTACCGATGTCGGGCAGTAGACTCCCATCTGCACCGCCTCACCTCACCCGTCTGCACATTCGAGGACCAGTCGTGACCTACGCCGGCCGATCGGCCGCTGCTGACCAGCACGACGACGCGACGGCGAACGCCGGGCCCGGATCCGTCCGGTTCCGCGACGTCGTGGCGGCGTACGTGGGACTGACCAAGCCGCGCGTGATCGAGCTGCTGCTGCTCACGACCGTGCCGGTGATGTTCTTCGCGGCCCGGGGCATCCCGCCGCTGGGCCTGGTGGTGGCCACCGTCGTCGGCGGGGCCTTCTCCGCCGGCTCGGCCTCGGTGTTCAACTGCGTGTACGACCGCGACATCGACGAGCAGATGCGCCGCACCCGGCGCCGCGCCCTGCCGCGCCACATCGTCAGCCCGCGCGCTGCGATGGTCTTCGGCGCCGTGCTGGGCCTGCTGTCGGTCGTGGTGCTCTACCTGTGGGTCAACCCGCTCTCGGCCCTGCTGGCCGTGGGGGCCGAGGCGTTCTACGTCTTCGGCTACACCATGCTGCTCAAGCGCCGCACCACGCAGAACATCGTGTGGGGCGGCCTCGCCGGCTGCTTCCCGGCCCTGATCGGCTGGACGGCGGTCACCGGCGAGCTGGCCTGGACCCCTGTCGTGCTGTTCATGGTGGTCTTCTTCTGGACCCCGCCGCACACCTGGGCGCTGGCGCTGCGCTACCGCGAGGACTACGCGAACGTCGACGTCCCGATGCTGCCCGTGGTCGCGCCGGCCCGCGAGGTCGGCCGCCAGATCGTCCTCTACAGCTGGGTGATGGTCGCCACGTCGCTCCTGCTGTGGCCGGTCGCCGGCACCGGCGTGTTCTACCCGGTCGTGGCCGCCGTGCTGGGCGCGGTCTTCCTCGTGGAGGCGCACCGGATGTGGGGCCGCACCAAGACCTCCGACGAGCTCTCGGTGATCCAGCCGATGCGGCTGTTCCACTCCTCGAACCTGTACCTGTCGCTGCTCTTCGTCGCCGTGGCGCTCGATCCGCTGATCGGCTGACCAGCCCCCACGACCCGGCGCAGATGTCGCGCCGACCCGGCGCAGATGTCGCGCCGGCGGTGGGTCAGGGGTGGCGCACGCGCAGCAGCGTCCAGGTGACGCTGGCGAAGAGGATGCCGGCGCCCAGCAGGTGCGCGCCGACGAGCAGCACCGGCAGGTCGTTGAAGTACTGCACGAACCCGATCACGCCCTGGGCCAGCTCGACCCCGAGCAGCAGCACGGCTGCCTGCACGGAGGTGCGGGGCGCACCCTGGACGAGCAGGGTGACGATGAGACCGATCGTCAGACCGATCAGCAGGAACACCGCGTCGGCGTGCAGCTGGCTCCACTGGAGCGGGTCCAGCCCGTTGCGCGCGGTGTCCGCGTCACCCGCGTGCGGGCCGGCGCCGGTGACGATCGTGCCCGAGGTAGAGCACGACCCAGGTGGTGGCGAAGACGCCCCAGGCCAGCGCGACCGCAGGACCGCGCACGGGCGCTCCAGGGCGGTCCAGCACCTGCAGGAAGCGCACGGACAGCCCGACGAGCGCCATGGACAGCAGCAGGTGCAGCGCGACCAGCCACGAGTTCAGGTCGGTCAGCACCGTGATCCCACCGATGACCGCCTGCAGCGGGATGCCCAGGCCGAGGATGACCGACAGCCGCACGAGGTCCTGGCGCCGGGTGCGCAGCGCCGCCGCGAAGGTCGCCACCGCGACCGCCACGAGCACGAAGGTGAGCATCCGGTTCCCGAACTCGATGGCCGAGTGGTAGTCCAGCTCGCCGTGCGGGGTGAAGGCCTCGTCGGTGCAGCGCGGCCAGGTGGGGCAGCCCAGGCCCGAGCCGGTGAGCCGGACGGCGCCACCGGTGACGACGATGCCGATGTTGGCCACCACGGAGGCCCAGCCTGCCCAACGTGCCTGGCGCACGCGGATGTCCTGCACGGTGCTCACTCCCACTTGAAGGTACGGGCGGTCAGGACGGTGCCCACGACCGCCCAGGCCGCGAGCACGGCCAGCGGCAGCAGCGCCACCTGGCCGTCGATCAGCGCGTCGCGCATGCCGCCGCCCAGCGCGCCCGAGGGCAGCCAGCGCACGATGTCGGCGAAGCCGCCGTACGCCGATGCGGGCAGCACGACCGCGCCGCCGGCGAGCAGGAGCAGGTAGACGAGGTTGGCCGCGGCCAGCGTGGCCTCGGCGCGCAGGACCCCGGCGACGAAGAGGCCCAGCGCGGCGAACGCTGCCGTGCCGAGAGCAGCGGTGGCCACGGCGCCGACGAGCGCCTGGGCGCCGAGTGCGGGCTCCCAGCCCAGCAGCAGCGCGACCGCGCCGACCACGAGCAGCTGGAGCAGCTCGACCAGCAGCAGCGCCAGCACCTTGCCGGCCAGCAGTCCGGAGCGGGGGAGCGGCGAGGCCCCCAGCCGCTTGATCACCCCGTAGCGGCGCTCGAACCCGGTGGCGATGGCCAGCGAGGTGAAGGCCGTCGACATCACGGCGAGCGCCAGCACCCCGGGGGTGAAGATGTCGACGGGACGTCCGTCGAGCTCCAGGCCGACGCGTTCGGAACCGGCGACGGCGCCGACGAGGACGATGACCGGGATCACCACGGCGATCAGCAGCTGCTCGCCGTTGCGCAGCATCAGCCGCGACTCCATGCGGGCCTGGGCGAGCACCTGCCGGGACAGGGGTGCGGCGCCGGGCCGGGGGTGAAGGTGCCGCTCATGCGGGGTGCTCCTGGATCTCGCGGCCGGTGAGCTGCAGGAAGACGTCCTCGAGGCTGCGCGTGCCCAGGACCAGCGACTCCGGCAGCACGCCCTGCTCCTCGCACCAGCGCGAGACCCGGGCGAGCGTGGACGCGTCGGCGGGGCCGGTCACGAGCAGGCTGGAGGCGTCGAGCTGCGTGACCTGGGTGCCGGGCCCGAGGGCCGCGGTCAGCGACTCCGGGGCACCGGGCGGGAACGGCCGGGTCACGACGAGCCGGATCGTGGAGACGGAGCCGCCGCGGGTGAGCTCCAGCGGCGAGCCCGAGGCGATCAGCCGGCCCTGGTCGATGATGTGGACGGTGTCGGCGAGGCGCTCGGCCTCGTCCATGTAGTGGGTGGTCAGCACGACGGTGACGCCGTCGGCGCGCAGCTCCTCGCAGCAGCTCCCACGTCGTACGCCGCGCCTGCGGGTCCATGCCCGCGGTCGGCTCGTCGACGAAGACGATCTCGGGGCGCCCGACCAGCGCCATGGCCAGGCCCGAGGCGCTGCTGCTGGCCGCCCGAGAGCCGGCGGTAGGGCGTGCGGCCGCACTCGGCGAGGCCGAGCCGCTCGACGAGCAGGTCGTGGTCGACCGGGTGGGCGTGCAGCGCCGCGACGTGGCGCAGCATCTCCTCGGCCCGGACCCCGCTCCACGCGCCGCCGCCCTGCAGCATCACGCCGATGCGGGGGAGCAGCTCGCGGCGCTCGCGCACCGGGTCGAGGCCCAGCACCCGCACCCGGCCCTCCTGGGGGCGGCGGTAGCCCTCGCAGGTCTCCAGCGTGGTGGTCTTGCCGGCTCCGTTGGGTCCGAGGACCGCGGTGATGGAGCCGCGGGCGACCTCCAGCGAGAGCCCGTCGACGGCGGTCTTGCCGGCGTACCTCATCACCAGGCCCTCGACGGCGACGGCGGGGGCGTCGGCGGGGTGGACGCGCAGGGTCGGGCACCCCAGAAGTGTAGGGAGGCGACGAGAGCCCTGCGGGCCGCCCCTAGGCTGAGCCACGTGAACGTGTGGCTGATGGCACTGGTGCTGCGTGCTGACCGCGGTGGCCGCCGTCGGCCACCGTCGTGATGATCGTGCGCGACCAGAGCCCGCCGGGCGACCCGTACTTCCTGCTCCTCGGGCTGCTGCTGGTCGCCGCTCCTGGTCCAGGCTGGTGGTCGGCCTGGTCGCGCTGGCCGGCACCGACGCCGACGTCGACGGGCGCACCTTCGTGGCCTACCTCGTCACCGCGCGTGCTGGTGGTGCCGGTCGGCGCCGCGCTGGCGCTGGTCGAGCGCAACCGGTGGGGCACCGGCGTCCTGCTGGTCGCCCTGCTCACGGTCGCCGCGATGCAGCTGCGCCTCGACTCGCTGTGGTCCGGCGCCGGTGCCTGAGCCGCCGAGCTCTCCACCGGGCCCGGGCCGCGTGCTGGTCGCCGTGTACGGCGTCCTCGGGCGTCGCCGCGACCGGGCGCTCGGCGGTGCAGCTGCTCGGCGACCGTGCCGGGAAGGCGCCGCTGGCCTACTCGCTCTCGCTCGCTGGCCGCGGTCGCTCTACCTCGTGGCCACCACCTGCCTGCTGCTCGGCACGCCGCCGGCCCGCCGGGTCGGCGCTGGTGGCCTGCACGCGTCGAGGCGCGTCGGGCGTGGTGGTGGTCGGGGCTGCTGTCCTACGCCGCCCCCGACCTGTTCCCCGACAAGACCGTCTGGTCGCACTTCGGCCAGGGCTACGGCTTCCTGCCGCTGGTCCTGCCCTTCCTCGGCCTGGCCTGGTTGAGACGCACGTCACCCGACGCCGCAGGGGTAAGGGGGACCTTGCTTGAACGGCCCGACCAATAACGGCACACTGGTGTTGTGGAATTCAACCGGGACGACCGACGAGCCGACGCGCCAGCGCGTCGTGCGCTCGATCCTGGTCGACGGACCCTCGACCGCCGCGGCCCTGGCCGAGCGCCTCGACCTGACCCCGGCCGCCGTGCGCCGCCACCTCGACCAGCTGGTCGAGGAGGGCGCCGTCGAGGCCGCGCGACCCGCGCGCCGGCCGGCGCCGTGGTCGAGGTCGCCCGGCCAAGGTGTTCGCGCTCACCGAGCGCGGGCGCGACGGCTTCGACCAGCAGTACGACGACCTCGCCGTGCAGGCGCTGCGCTTCCTGGCCGAGACCGGTGGCGACGAGCGCCGTCCGGGACTTCGCCGACCGTCGGGTGGCGTTCATCGAGGAGCGCTTCGAGACGACCGCGGCCGCCCACCCCGACCTCAGCCCGGCCGAGGTGCTGGCCCAGCTCTTCACCGACGAGGGGTACGCCGCCTCGGTGCGCGAGCTGCCCGCACGGTCCCGGGCGAGCGCGGGGGAGCAGCTGTGCCAGCAGCACTGCCCGGTCTCCCACGTGGCCCACGAGTTCCCGCAGCTGTGCGAGGCCGAGACCGAGGCGATCAGCCGGGTCCTCGACCGCCACGTGCAGCGGCTGGCGACCATCGCCCACGGCGACGGCGTCTGCACCACCTGCATCCCTGACCTGCCGGCCAGCGACGACCCGGCACACGACCCGCAACGAGAAGGAGTCGGTCAGCTCATGACCTCCATCGAAGAACTCAACCCCGAGCTCCAGGGCATCGGTCGCTACGAGTTCGGCTGGGCCGACTCCGACGACGCCGGCGCCAACGCCAAGCGCGGCCTCAGCGAGGCCGTCGTGCGCGACATCTCGTCCAAGAAGTCCGAGCCGCAGTGGATGCTCGACCTGCGCCTCAAGGGCCTGAAGCTCTTCGACCGCAAGCCCATGCCCACCTGGGGCTCGGACCTGTCGGGCATCGACTTCGACAACATCAAGTACTTCGTGCGCTCCTCCGAGAAGCAGGCCGCCACCTGGGACGACCTGCCCGAGGACATCAAGAACACCTACGACCGCTCGGCATCCCCGAGGCCGAGAAGCAGCGCCTGGTCTCCGGCGTCGCGGCCCAGTACGAGTCGGAGGTCGTCTACCACTCGATCCGCGAGGACCTCGAGGAGCAGGGCGTGCTCTTCCTCGACACCGACACCGCGCTCAAGGAGCAGCCCGAGCTGTTCCAGGAGTACTTCGGCACCGTCATCCCCGTCGGTGACAACAAGTTCTCCGCGCTCAACACCTCGGTGTGGTCGGGTGGCTCGTTCATCTACGTGCCGCCGGGCGTGCACGTCGACATCCCGCTGCAGGCCTACTTCCGGATCAACACCGAGAACATGGGCCAGTTCGAGCGGACCCTGATCATCGTCGACGAGGGCGCCTACGTGCACTACGTCGAGGGCTGCACCGCCCCGATCTACTCCTCCGACTCGCTGCACTCCGCGGTCGTGGAGATCATCGTGAAGAAGGGCGGTCGCTGCCGCTACACGACCATCCAGAACTGGTCGAACAACGTCTACAACCTCGTCACCAAGCGCGCCACCTGCGAGGCCGGCGCGACCATGGAGTGGGTCGACGGCAACATCGGCTCCAAGGTGACGATGAAGTACCCCGCCATCTACCTCATGGGCGAGCACGCCAAGGGCGAGACCCTGTCGATCGCGTTCGCCGGCGAGGGCCAGCACCAGGACGCCGGCGCCAAGATGGTGCACGCCGCCCCGCACACCTCCAGCTCGATCCTGAGCAAGTCGGTGGCCCGTGGCGGTGGGCGCACGTCGTACCGCGGCCTGATCCAGATCAACGAGGGCGCGCACGGCTCGAAGTCCAACGTGCTGTGCGACGCGCTCCTGGTCGACCAGATCAGCCGCTCCGACACCTACCCGTACGTCGACATCCGCGAGGACGACGTCTCGATGGGTCACGAGGCCAGCGTCTCCAAGGTCTCCGACGACCAGCTCTTCTACCTCATGTCGCGCGGCATGGAGCAGGACGAGGCGATGGCGATGATCGTGCGTGGCTTCGTCGAGCCGATCGCCAAGGAGCTCCCGATGGAGTACGCCCTCGAGCTCAACCGGCTCATCGAGCTGCAGATGGAGGGCGCGGTCGGCTGATCGCCGTCCGTCGTCCCCCCACCAACGCACCCAGAAAGCAAGCAACTGACTGTGACCGTGACTGATGCTGCCCGCGAGAGCGTGGCGTCCTCCCTCGAGCAGGACAAGGTGACCTCCCACCTGAACCCGCCGCCCTCCTACGACCTGGTCGACCACCCCGTGCCGACCGGGCGCGAGGAGATCTGGCGCTTCACCCCGCTCAAGCGCCTGCGCGGGATCCTCGACGGCGAGGCCTCCTCGGCGTCGCTGACCTGGACCACCGAGATCCCCGCCGGGGTCACCCTCACCGAGATCAGCGCCGAGCGGGCGCGTGAGATCGGTGAGCTGGCGCCCAACGACCGGCCCTCCGCGCTGGCCGTGGCGCACGCCGGCGGCGCCATGCTGCTCGACGTGCCCGCCGACCAGGTGGTCGAGGAGCCCGTCGTGCTGCGACTGCACGGCGACTCCGTCGACGACCTCGTCTGGGGCCACCACGTGCTGCGCTTCGGTGCGCACAGCAAGGCCACGGTCGTGCTGGTGCACACCGGCTCGGCGCGCTACAGCGCCACCACCTCGGTCATCGTCGGCGACGGCGCCCAGGTCAACGTGCTGACCCTGCAGGACTGGGACGACGACGCGGTGCACCTGGGCCGCGACGCCATCCGGGTCGGCCGGGACGCCTCGGTGCGCCACACCTCGCTCAGCTTCGGCGGCGACGTGGTGCGCCTGCACGCCAACGTCGAGTACGACGGCCCGGGCGGCGAGGCCGAGCTCCTCGGGCTCTACTTCGCCGACGAGGGCCAGCACCTCGAGCACCGGCTCTTCGCCGACCACAACGCCCCCAAGACCAAGTCGAACGTCCTCTACAAGGGCGCGCTGCAGGGTCAGGGCGCGCACACCGTGTGGATCGGCAACGTGCTTGATCCGCAAGGTCGCCGAGGGCATCGAGACCTACGAGGAGAACCGCAACCTCGTCCTCACCGACGGCTGCCAGGCCGACTCGGTGCCGAACCTCGAGATCGAGACCGGCGAGATCGAGGGCGCGGGCCACGCCTCCGCCACCGCCCGCTTCGACGACGAGCAGCTGTTCTACCTGCGCTCGCGCGGCGTCTCCGACCAGGAGGCCCGCCGCCTGGTCCTGCACGGCTTCTTCCACGACCTCATCCGCAAGGTGGGTGTGCCGTTCCTCGAGGAGCAGCTCACCGCCACCGTGGAGGAGGAGCTCGCGAAGAACGTGCTCAAGGGCTACGAGCCGGCCACCGCATGAGCCTCGTCCGCGCCTGCCGGCTCGACGAGGTCCCCGCCGACGAGGGCCTCGCGGTCCTCCTCGACGAGATCGCCGTGGTCGTCACCCGTGACGGCGACGAGGTCTTCGCCCTGCAGGACCTCTGCTCCCACGCCGCCGTCGCGCTGAGCGAGGGCGAGGTGGACGGCGGGGTCATCGAGTGCTGGCTGCACGGCTCCTGCTTCGACCTGCGCAGCGGCAAGCCCACCGGGCCGCCCGCGATCGCGCCGGTCTCGACCTTCCCCGTGGAGGTCCGTGACGGTGAGGTGTGGGTCGATGTGACCACCACCCTCAACGGCGTCACCCCCTCCTGAGACTTCCACCCAGAAAGAGAGAACCACACATGAGCACCCTGGAGATCAAGGACCTCAAGGTCTCGGTCAGCACCGACGACGGCCCCAAGGAGATCCTCAAGGGCGTCACGCTGACCATCAAGGACGGCGAGACCCACGCGATCATGGGGCCCAACGGCTCCGGCAAGTCGACGCTGGCCTACTCCATCGCCGGCCACCCGAAGTACGACATCACCGGCGGCAGCGTCACCCTCGACGGCCAGGACGTCCTCGCGATGTCGGTCGACGAGCGCGCCCGCGCCGGCCTGTTCCTGGCGATGCAGTACCCCGTCGAGGTGCCCGGCGTCTCGGTCACCAACTTCATGCGCACCGCCAAGACGGCCATCGACGGCGAGGCGCCCAAGCTGCGCACCTGGGTCAAGGACGTCAACGCGGCCATGTCGCGGATGAACCTCGACTCCACCTTCACCCAGCGCTCGGTCAACGAGGGCTTCTCCGGCGGCGAGAAGAAGCGCCACGAGATCGCCCAGCTCGAGCTGCTCGACCCCAAGGTCGCGATCCTCGACGAGACCGACTCCGGCCTCGACATCGACGCGCTCAAGGTCGTCTCCGAGGGCGTCAACCGCTTCCGCGAGCGGCGAGGGCAAGGGCGTCCTGCTGATCACGCACTACACCCGCATCCTGCGCTACATCGAGCCCGACTACGTGCACGTCTTCGTCGACGGCAAGATCGCCGAGCAGGGTGGCGCCGAGCTCGCCGAGCAGCTCGAGGCCGAGGGCTACGACAAGTACCTGACCGCCAAGGTCTGATCGTCCCGACCCACCCGACCAGCACCGACCCGTAGGAGAGAGATGGACGGCCTGCTGCCTGACCTCGAGGTGATCCGCAAGGACTTCCCGATCCTCGAGCGCACGCTCGCCGACGGTCGGCCGCTGGTCTACCTCGACAGCGCCAACACCTCGCAGAAGCCCCAGTGCGTGATCGACGCGATGGTGGACCACCTCGAGCACCACAACGCCAACGTCGCGCGCGCCATGCACCAGCTCGGCGCGGAGGCGTCGGAGGCGTTCGAGGCGGGCCGCGACAAGGTGGCGGCCTTCATCGGCGCCCCGAGCCGCGACGAGGTGATCTTCACCAAGAACGCCACCGAGGCGCTGAACCTGGTGGCGAACACGTTGCTGTGGGCGGGGCCGCGCCGCATCGTCGAGGGCGACGTGGTGGTGACCACGGAGATGGAGCACCACTCCAACATCGTGCCGTGGCAGATGCTCACCGAGCGCACGGGCGCGGAGCTGCGGTGGTTCACGTTCACCGACGAGGGCCACCTCGACCTGTCCCAGGTCGACGAGCTGATCACCGAGCGCACCAAGGTCGTCACGCTGACCTGGGTGTCGAACATGCTCGGCACCATCAACCCGATCGCGGAGATCGCCCGTCGCGCCCACCAGGTGGGTGCACTCGTGGTGGTCGACGCCTCGCAGGCGGCGCCGCAGCTGGCGATCGACCTCGCGGGCATGCCCGAGGACGAGCGGCCCGACCTGATGGTCTTCACCGGCCACAAGGTCGTGGGTCCCACGGGCGTCGGCGTGCTCTGGGGTCGGCGTGAGGTCCTCGACGCGCTGCCGCCGTTCCTCGGCGGGGGCGAGATGATCGAGACCGTGCGCATGGAGGGCTCCACCTACGCGGGTATCCCGCACAAGTTCGAGGCCGGCACCCCGCCGATCGTCGAGGTCGTCGGCCTCGGCGCAGCGGTGGACTACCTCGGCGCTGTCGGGATGGACACGATCCATGCCCACGAGCAGGCGATCACCCGCTACGCCCTCGAGGGCATGAGCACCGTCAAGGGCCTGCGCGTCCTCGGCCCGCTCGACGCCACGCAGCGCGGGGGAGCGGTGTCCTTCGAGATGGAGGGACTGCACCCGCACGACGTGTCGCAGGTGCTCGACGTCCGCGGCATCGCCGTGCGGGCCGGGCACCACTGCGCGCGCCCCGCGCACGCGCGCTTCGGCGTGCAGAGCTCGACGCGCATGTCGTCGTACCTCTACACGACGCCCGCCGAGATCGACGCGCTGATCGAGGCACTGAACTACACCCGTTCATACTTCAAGCTCGACTGAGAGCACAGGGGAGGAGGAGCACCATGAGTGCCGAGCTCGACTCGCTGTACCAGGAGATCATCCTGGACCACTACAAGCACCCGCACCACAAGGGGCTTCGTGAGCCCTTCGAGGCCGAGGTCCACCACGTCAACCCGACCTGCGGTGACGAGATCACGCTGCGGGTCCACCTCGCGGACGGCGTCGTGCAGGACGTGTCCTACGACTCCGTCGGGTGCTCGATCTCCCAGGCCTCGACCTCGGTCATGGCCGACCTCGTCATCGGCAAGCCGATCGACGAGGCGATGGCGACCCACCAGGCGTTCTTGACCCTCATGCAGGGCAAGGGCACCGTGGAGCCGGACGAGGAGGTGCTCGAGGACGGCATCGCCTTCGCGGGCGTCGCCAAGTTCCCTGCGCGCGTGAAGTGCGCGCTACTCTCGTGGATGGCCTTCAAGGACGCCACCGCCCGATCTCTGGAGGATTCCCGTGGCTGAGACCACTGCACCTGACACCGCTGCACCGACCGACTCGACCGTCGACCACGGCGACCTGCCCGAGGTCCCGCAGGCAGGAGCCGGCCCCGTCGGCACCGCCGCCCCGGGCGCGCAGGCGACCCTGGAGGACGTGACCGAGGCGATGAAGGACGTCGTCGACCCCGAGCTGGGGATCAACATCGTCGACCTGGGCCTCGTCTACGGCCTGCACCTCGACGACGACACCAACCTCGTCGTCGACCTGACGCTGACCTCCGCGGCCTGCCCGCTGACCGACGTGATCACCGACCAGACCGAGTCGGCCCTCGAGGGCCTCGTCAACGACGTGGCCATCAACTGGGTCTGGATGCCGCCGTGGGGCCCCGACAAGATCACCCCCGACGGCCGCGAGCAGCTGCGCGCCCTCGGGTTCAACGTCTGAGCTGCAGGTGACGACGAAGTCGTCCACCTGCAAGGCGAAGAGGTCGAGCAAGCCTCGCGGCTGAGCCTGCGAAGCCGCGCAAGGCGTGTCGAGACCTCACCAACGTCCTGGTGCACACCACCCGCCGACGTACGGTAGCGACATGACCGACCCGAGCACCGACACGACCGGCTCCGCCCACTTCGGGCGCGGGCCGGTCGAGTCGTTCTGGGACCTCGCCCGCTTCCACGCCAAGCTCAACACCGCGCCGTCGTACTTCGGTCCGACGACGCTGGAGATGCTGCCGCCCCCCGCGTGGTCGTTCGGTGCGACCCCGGAGGAGGCGGACGCGCTGCTGGCCCTGGTCCTCGACGGCACCAAGACCGCCACGTCGAGTGCGCTGTGGGACTACGAGGCGGAGAACGAGCCGCTGCCGCAGGTCGGCACGATGGGCATCGTGGTCGACGGTGCCGGCAACCCGCGGGCGCTGGTCGAGACGACCGACGTGTCGGTCGTCCCCTTCGACGAGGTCGACGCCGAGCACGCGCACCTCGAGGGCGAGGGCGACCGGTCCCTGGCCCACTGGCGCGCCGAGCACGAGCGGTTCTTCACCGCCCACCCCGCGCACGACCGTGGATTCGAGCCCACCATGCCGCTGGTCCTGGAGCGCTTCCGGGTCGTGTACGCCGGCGACTGACAACCCTGCCGGCGCGGACGTCAGCCCGGTCGGGGGACGGCTGACGGGTGAGTCACTCGGCGGCGGCGCTCGGCTCCTCGGGCTCGTCGTCGGAGGCGATGAAGTCGCGCAGCGTGCACGCGAAGCGCTCCGGGTCGTCCAGGTGCGGGAAGTGACCGGCGCCCTCGAAGATCTCGACGCGACAGTCGGGCAGCGCGTCCTGCACGCTGAGCGCGTGCGAGGCCGGGATCATCCGGTCCTTCGAGCCCCACACGACCAGGATCGGGATCGTCGACGCACTGTCCAGGTGGTCGTGGGCGCTGATGCTCTGCCCGCCGATGTCGATGACGGCACGCGTGGTGGCCAGGAAGGCACGTCGGCTCTCCCCGTCGCCCAACGTCCTGAACCCTTGCCAGACCGCGCTGAGGTCCGCACCGGGGCGCCAGCCGAGCTTCGAGGCGCCCCGGCCCAACGTCTCGAAGCGCGACACCACGGGCGCCGACGCGACGACGCTGAGCACCTGCGCGGCGCCGGGCAGGGTCGCGGAGCGCAGGATCAGGTTGACCTCTCGTCCCAGACCACCGCTGGACACGAGGACGAGGCGATCCACCCGCTCGGGGAACAGGTAGAAGAACTGCATCGCGATCCCACCGCCGAGCGAGTGGCCGACCAGGGTGACCCGCTCGATCCCCAGGTGGTCGAGGAGATCGCGCATGGCCGCGGCATGGGCGCTGAGGGAGTAGTCCCCAAGGGGCTTCGCCGAGTCGCCGTGCCCGAAGAGGTCGGGCACGAGCACCCGGTGGTCGTCGTCCATCGTGTCGACGAGGTGGGCCCACTGCCGCTGCGAGCCGAGGATCCCGTGGATGAAGAGCACGACCGGGCCGGAGCCGCTGTCGAGGTAGGAGAGGTCCTGCCGGTGCAGGACGACCTTGTGCGGAGCCATGGGCGGCAAGGGATGTTCCTCAGGGGTGGTCGGGTGGCCGAGCACCCCAAGGTAGCCCTGGTCGCTGACCGGGCCGACGGTGGTCGTCCGCGCTGTCGGCGGGTGCTGTCACCGTCGATGCATGACGACATTCGCTCTCATCATCCGACACCAGACCCTGCCGGGCCTCCGTGACGAGGTCCGGCAGGTCTGGGAGAGGCACATGGCGCCCGCCGTCGCCGGGAACGCCGGCCACCTCGCGTACTTCTACTGCTTCGACACCACCGATCCCGATGCGGTCACCGCCTTCCAGGTCTACGACAGCGCCGAGTCGTCTCGGCAGTTCCTTCAGACAGACGCCTACGCCGCCTACGTGCGGGACGTGGAGCCGCTCCTGGCCGCACCTCCGCAGGTCACGCCGCTCACGCCCGTCTGGTCCAAGGGACCGACTCAGAGATAACCCCAGTCAGCCAGCACGGCCGCACAGAAGTCGTCGTTGGTGCCCGTCGAGCCGAAGATCAGCTCGCTGGAGATCACCTCGGACGTGGCCTTGTCGACCACCTCCCGCAACCGCACCTGGCCGGAGTTCTTGGCGATGAGAGACCCGTCGTCGCCGTAGGTGCGGCCCCCTCCGGTCAGCAGGGCGATGATCGTCAGGGTGTCGCCGTTGTCGGTGATCTTCAGGTCCTTGCCGATCGTGTTGGGCTGGATGTCGGTCGCCGTCTGGCCGGTCGCCTGGTCCGTCAGGACGTTCACGACCTTCACGTGCTCGAGGTAGTACTCGGACCCACGCGGGCCGCGTTTGTTGACCTGGTACCTGCCGTCGACCACAGCGTCGAAACCGACGGACAGCCCCGCGTCACAGAAGTTCTCGTCGACGCCCGAGAACTCGTCGTGAAAGGTTCCCCGCTCCACGACGCGGGCCGATGCCTGCGGCGCCCACGCGATTGCGAGGCTCGAGGCGATCATCAGGGTGCTCAGGATGGTGCGCGCAGAACGCTGGATGCCCATGAGGGCCCCCTCGGGTGGGATGGCCGGACAGTGACGGGTGGGTGGTGACGCCCAAAAACCCTAGGCGGCTCCACGCAGCCGCAGGAATCCCCCAGGGTGGGGATTCGGTGCTCGGGTCGACGGGACGTGGGCCGGCCGAGCACCCAATTCAGGCCATTCCGACGGCCGGCCACGAGTCCTAGCCTGAGGGGAGGCGGGCCGTCCGGCCGGTCCGGAACGGAAGGTGTGTCGTCCCATGCTCACCGTGGAGGAATCCATCGTCATCGACAAGCCGCGGATGGAGGTCTGGGAGTTCATGACCGACCCCGACAACGTGCCGGTCTACAGCAGCAACATCGTCGAGTACGAGGTGGTCTCGGGAGGAAAGCAGGAGGCCGGCCGCATCTGCAGGGGTGCCGTGAAAGTGGCCGGTCGCCGCTTGGAGCTGACTGACGAGATGGTGGAGTGCGAGGCCGGAGTCAAGGTCAGGTACGTCTCCACCGACGCCACGATCCCCTACACGCTCTCGCTCCGCTACGAGGACGAGGGCAGTGGCACCAGGCTCACCTGGCACCAGGAGTCGGAATCCCTCAAGGGGGTCTTCAAGTTCGCCGACCCGATCGTCCTCAAGCTCTACGCACGTGACGTGCGCTCGAACCTGGAGAAGGCCAAGACGATCCTGGAGTCCTGAGGGTCGTCCTTGCCCGAGCAGGCGACGTACCCGGGTCAGGAGGTCGGAGAGGAGGCAGAGCGTGAGCGAGTCCGAGGTGCGCGAGCTGTTCCTGCGGGCGGTCGCCGACGACGACCCGGCAGCGATGCGCGACGGCATCGAGATCCTGCTCGGGCTCACCGGGGACGGGCTCTCCCCGGAGGCGGAGTCCCGGCTCCGGCACGAGGACTACGTCATGGAGATGCCCCAGTCCGGCGAGCGCATCCGTGGGCGAGACGCCATGCGGGCGATGCAGGAGGCCTATCCGGTGCCCCCGTCCATCGCCCTGCGCAGGGTCGTCGGATCCGGCCGGGTGTGGGTCGTCGAGGGGACCAACGACTACGCCGGGGACGTGTGGCACGTGGTGCTCGTCCTGGAGCTCGATGCGGCCGGGTCGATCGTGCGCGACACCCGCTACTACACGCAGGGGTCGGAACCTCCGAGCTGGCGGGCCCCGTGGGTGGAAGCGATCGACTAGGGCCGGGTGCGGGGGAGCCGGACCGGACGCGGCTGGAGCTCGTCCACAGCCCCGATCTTGCTGCCAACCTCGATGTCGGTGCTGCCTGCTTGGCTGGAGTCATGCTCGGGGAGCCGGTGGTGGAGGAGATGTCGGAGGACGCTGTCCTCGACGCAGCCACCGACTGCGCGCGTACCCTCCAACAGGCCGAGGTGGAGCTGCTGCGGGTGGCGTACCGGTGGGCGGTGCTGCACGACCCCCGCCGTCCCGGGGTCCTCGACGCGGACGAGGTCGGGAAGCCGGGCCGCGAGCAGGCACGGCGCCTGGGTGGTGCGGGCACCGCCGAGGTCGCCGAGTTCGCCGCCGCCGAGCTGGGCGCGCGGATCGGGCGCACCACCTACGCCGCGGTCGCGTTGATCGCTGATGCCCAGGACCTGTGCCACCGCCACCCCGAGCTGTGGGGCCGGGTGCTGGCCGGGGAGGTCCGGGCCTCCTACGCCCGGTTCGTGTGCACCAAGACCCGCGAGCTGACAGCAGCCGAGGCCGCCTACGTCGACGCCGAGGTCGCCGAATCCGCCGACGGACGGATCCCGTGGTCCCGGTTCGAGGCCCTGGTCATCGGGAAGGTCGCCGCCGCGGCACCCGAGCTCGCCCGGGCCAAGGAGGAACGCGCCCGCCGCGCCACGTTCGCGAGGAGCGCCCCGACCCAGCCGCCACCGTGATCAACGCGGATGAGCGGCGGGTGCTGGCGGTGCTGATGCTCGCCCACCCCCAACACGACCCTCACGACCCCGACACCGACCACCCGAGCGACGTGGACATCCGCGACCTGGCGCCGCGCGTCGAGGTGGTGGTCCACCTCGACGGACGCAGCATCGGCTCCGACCTGCCCACCATCGCCCGCCTCGAGGGCCACGGCCCCGTCACCACCGACTGGGTCCGCGACGTCCTCGGACCGCACGCACAGTTCACGATCCGCCCGGTCCTCGACCCCCTCGGCCACGCACCGGTCGATGCCTACGAGATCCCACAACGACATCGACGGGCCGTGCGGCTCTTGTCGCCGGCCGACGTGTTCCCCTTCGCCTCCTGCACCAGCGACACGATGCAGGTCGACCACACCGAGCCCTACCGAGCAGGCGGCCGGGGCGGTCCGAGCGCGATCGGGAACTACGGCCCGCTGACCCAGACCCACCACCGCATCAAGACCTTCGGGCACTGGCTGGTCAGACAGCCCTTCCCCGGCGTCTTCGTGTGGCGCGACCCCCACGGCGCCCTCTACCTCGTCGACCACACCGGCACCCGACGCATCGAGCACCCGACCGACCAGGCCGCCTGAGCCGGCGCGCTGACCGAGGCGCTTCGCGATCCCGGTGCGACCATGGTCCGATGAAGACGCGTGGGGTCGTGGTCGGGGTGCTCGCCTGCCTGGTGCTGGCCGGTTGTGGGGAGTCCACCGGGACCGGGGCCTCGTACGGCGATCCCTTCCGGCTGCCCGTCGGGCCGACCGAGTGGGACACCAGCGCGCCGGCCTGGTTGCACGAGGGCACGCTGCACGTCGGTGACCGGACGGTCCAGCTGGGCAGCCAGGTGGACCAGTTCGTGCTCGGCGCGACGGGTGTCTATTGGATGAGCGGTGCGACGCTGATGTTCACCGCCGCCGACGGCGCCACCCAGGAAGTCGAGGACGTGCGCTGGGGCAACCTGGCGGTGTCGGCGGACCGGACGGTGTTCGCGACCGTGGACCAGTCACGCGGTCCGACCGACGAGTACGGCACCCACGTCCTGCAGCTTGCTGTCTTCGACACCCGCACGGGCGAGCAGCTCTACCGCACCCCCGACGAGAAGCCGGACGACGGCGACGACCTCGCCGACCTGTACGGGGAGATCATGCCGCTGTTGCACGGGGTGGGCAACGACCTCGTCTTCTTCGACGGCTCCACGATCGACCTCGACGACGGGTCACCGACCCCCAGCACCACGGACAAGGACTACCAGGAGGTGTACCCCGGGTACGACGAGACCCTGTTCCCTGAGGGGTACCGGGTGAGCATCCGTGGCGAGGGCCGACGCCGCGAGCTCTCGGAGTCCTCCATGTACGGCTACGGGCTGCTGTCGCCGGACCGGAACACCATCTTCGACATGGGGGTGCGACCGTCCGTTGCGGTCGCCTACGACGCGGCCACAGGGCGCCAGCGCCGCATCGATGCGCCCTGGCACCACTTCACCCTGGTGGGGTGGAGCGACGACGACACGTTCTTCGGGGTCGCTGAACACATCGTCGATGACCACCCCGACAACGCAGTGCGGGCGAAGCAGGTCGTCAGCTGCGAGCTGAGGACCCTCGACTGCACGCCGGTGAGTCCCGTGATCCCCACCGAGGACGACGGAGCGGGTCGGTTCCCGGCGTTCCTGGTGGAGGGCAGCGGCAACTCCTGGTGAGAGGCGCCCCGCTGCCGTACGACCTCAGGCGGCTTCGAGCACGAAGAACAGGAAGCACAGGAACGACCCGCTCTCCGGGAGTCCGGGCGGGAGAAGCTCTGCCGGGGTGTCCGGTGCCGGGGGTGGTTCGCTGATCGTCGCGATGCGGAAACCGGCGGCCGAGAAGGCGTCCGTGATGGCGTGCAGCGGCCGGTGCCAGTAGGTCAGCACCACGCTCTGCCCGTCGAAGTCGTAGTCCTCGGAGTACCGGGTGAGCGCGAAGTAGTCGGCCTCCGGGTACACGATCGGGTAGATGCCGGGGTGGATCACCGACAGGATCAGGCGACCTCCTGGCTCCAGCACGCGCCGCAGCTCGGCCAGCGGGCCGGACCAGTCCTCCAGGTAGTGCAGGACGAGGGAGGCGACCACGTCGTCGAACGCGTCGTCGGCGAAGGGCAGGGGCGCGCCGAGATCGGCGACGCACAGGTCGGCCTCCGCTCCCAGCTTCTCGCGGGCCAGGTCGACCATGGCGGCACTCGCGTCGAACGCCGTGACGACGGCGCCTCGGTCCTGCAGCGCAGCCGACAACGGTCCGGAGCCGCAGCCGGCGTCGAGGATCCGGCGCCCGGAGACGTCACCCGCGAGGCGGAGCATCTCGGGGCGCCCGTAGTAGGCGTTGAAGAGGTTGGACTCGTTCGCGGCCGCGTAGGCCCTCGCGAAGCTGTCGTAGTCGCTGGTGGTCACCGAGACCTCGTTCTCGTAGGGAGCAGGGCTGTCGTTCCTACCAACGCCCCACGGGTGGGACGGACCGACACGCGGTGAGCGCGACCGGGCGCTACGGTCGGTCCATGCCCGCCGTCGTCGTACCCGCCGCTCGCGTGGAGCGGTGGGTGCTGAACTTCCAGGAACGGCACGGCGACACCGTCCTGACCGTCGTGGCCGGGGCGCTGCGCGGCGCGGCGTCGGACGGCTCGACGTTCACGGCCCGCCTGCCCTTCGCCTCGGCGTACGACGGGTCGCCCGACGCGGTCGCGTTCGCGGCCGAGGCCCGCACCTGTGCGCCGCGGGACTGGGGGGTGCTGCTGGTGCGCAAGGGCGGCTTCGCCATCGCCCGCCTGGACGGCGCCGAGATGGGTGCCTCCAAGACCGGGCAACGTCACGTCCAGGGCCGCACCAAGGCCGGCGGGCAGAGCCAGCAGCGCTTCGCGCGCCGTCGTGACAACCAGGCCCGGCAGGCCTACGAGGCCGCCGCCGACCATGCCGCGCGCATCCTCGAGCACCTGCACGGCCCGGTCGTGGTCGGTGGCGACCGCTCAGCGGTCGAGGAGGTCCTGGCCGACCGTCGGCTCGCCGGGCTCACCGTCGTCGAGCCGTGGCTGGCGCTGCCCGACCCGCGGCGCAGCGTGCTCGAGCAGGGCGTCGCCGAGGCTCTGTCGGTGCTGGTCGACGTCCACAACGCCTGACCCGACCGGGGTACGCCGCGTGCTCACCGACCCGGCGCGCCGGCGCGCGGGGCTATGGTCGAACGGTGCCTACCGACGTGATCGAGGTCCACCAGCTGGTCAAGACCTTCGGGCGTACACGTGCGCTGGACGGCCTGGACCTGACGGTGCGCGCGGGCGAGGTGCACGGCTTCCTCGGCCCCAACGGCTCGGGCAAGTCGACGACGATCCGGGTGCTGCTCGGACTGCTGCGGGCCGACTCCGGTGACCTGCGGCTCCTGGGTGGCGACCCCTGGCACGACGCGGCCGCACTGCACCGTCGGCTCGCCTACGTTCCCGGAGACGTGAGCCTCTGGCCCACCCTGACCGGGGGAGAGGCCATCGACCTGCTCGGGCGGCTCCGCGGCGGGCTCGACCCGAAGCGACGGGACGAGCTCGTGGAGCGCTTCGCCCTCGACCCCACCAAGAAGTCACGGAGCTACTCCAAGGGCAACCGGCAGAAGGTCGCCCTGGTGGCCGCCCTGGCCGCCGACGTCGAGCTGCTCCTGCTCGACGAACCGACATCGGGCCTCGACCCGCTCATGGAGGCCGAGTTCCGCCAGTGCGTGGCCACCTTCCGCGGGGCCGGGGGCAGCGTGCTGCTGTCCAGCCACGTGCTGGGCGAGGTGGAGCAGATGTGCGACCGGGTCAGCATCATCAACGAGGGCCGCCTCGTCGAGAGCGGCAGCCTCGCCGAGATGCGTCACCTCAGCCGCACCGCCGTCTCCGCCCACCTGCGCCGCCCGGCGCCGGGGCTCGAGGACCTCGCCGGTGTGCGCGACCTGCTCGTCGACACCGAACGGGTCACCTTCGAGGTCGACCCCGAAGCCGTGGAGCCGGCACTGCGCCTCCTGCTCGACGCCGGGGTCACGAGCCTGACGACCCGGCCGCCGACGCTCGAGCAGCTGTTCCTGCGTCACTACGGGGACCGGTCGTGACCAGGGACGGACCCTTCACCGGCACCCTCGTCCTGTGGGCCCAGGCGCTGCGGCGCGACCGCTGGCTGGTGCTCGGCTGGGCCGTGGCCCTCGCCGTCCTGTACTGGGCCCAGGCCTGGTCGGTCGATCGGCTCTACACCCGCGAGGGCGAGCTGGCCCGGATGGCGGCGGCGATGGAGCGCAACGACGCGATGATCGCCCTCGCGGGGCCGGCCCGTGCGCTCGACACCATCGGCGGTCAGGTGACGTGGCAGGCCGCTGCCTTCGGGGCGGTCCTGCTCGGCCTGGTCGTCATGGTGGTCGTCACCCGCCACACCCGCGCCGAGGAGGAGTCGGGCCACGACGACCTGGTCCGCTCCGGGGTGGTGGGCCGGTTCGCGCCGCCCGCCGCCGCGGTGCTGACCGCGGTCGTGCTGTGCGTCGTCTCCGGGCTGCTGGTCACCCTCTCCCTGGTGGCCTACCCGCTCGCCGTGGCCGACTCGGTGGCGCTCGGGGTGGGCCTGGCCCTGTGCGGACTGTGCTTCACCGGCACCACGCTGGTCGCCGCCCAGCTCGTCGCCAGCACCCGCGGCGCCCGCGGCATCGCCGGTGCGGTGATCGCGGCGGCGTACGCCCTGCGCGCGGTCGGCGACGTGGCGTGGCCGGCGCTGTCCTGGCTCACCCCGATCGGCTGGTACCAGGCCATGCACGCGTTCTCGGGCCTGCGCTGGTGGCCCGCGCTGCTGCTGCTCGGAGCCGTGGTCGTCAACCTCGTGGTCGCCGCCGCGCTGCTCGTGCGGCGCGACATCGGCGGGGGACTGGTGGCCGCGCGCCCCGGCCCGCCCCGCGCCGGCCGGCTCCTCGCGGGACCGGTCGGTCTCGCCTGGCGGCTCCAGCGCGCGGGCGTGCTGGGCTGGAGCGTCGGCCTCCTCCTCGCCGGTGTGGCGTACGGCGCGTTGGGCACCGAGGTCGACGAGCTGGTGGGCGGCAGCGACCTCGGTCGCGACGTGATGACCCAGGGCGCCGCCGACCTCGTCGACGGCTACTTCGCCACGATGCTGCTGATGCTGGCGCTGCTGGTCACCGGCTTCGCCACCGCCTCGACCCTGCGGGCGCGCACCGAGGAGGAGTCCGGGCTCGCCGAGCTGGTGCTCGCGACGCCGCTGGCGCGCGGGCGCTGGCTGCTGGCGTGGACCACGATGACGTTGCTCGGCACGGGCCTGCTGCTCCTGCTCAGCGGTCTCGGCCTCGGCACCGGCTTCGCGCTGGTCTCCTCCGACCCCGCTCAGGTCGGGGCCTTCGTGCTGCCGATGCTGCAGTACGCCCCTGCGGTGCTGGTGCTGGCCGCCGTGGCGCGGCTGGTGCATGCAGCCGTGCCACGACGGGCTGCGCTCGCGTGGGTGCCGCTGGGGGTCGCGGTGGTCGTGATGTTCTTCGGCGAGCTCCTCGACCTGCCGCGCTGGATCCGGTGGCTCTCGCCCTTCGACCACCTGCCCCTGGTCCCCGCCGAGGACTCGTCGCTGCCCGCCCTGGCGGCACTCCTGGCGCGTCGCGCTGGCCGTCGGCGTGTCGGCGCAGTTCGCGTTCCTGCGCCGCGACATCGGCTAGCGTCACGAACGTGGCCCCCGTGTGGCAGCCCGATCCCGGCTGGCATCCCCTCCCCGGAGGGGGCGGCATGTCCACGCTCGGGGTGTGGCGCACCAGCCTCGGCGAGCAGCCGGTGTCCGTGAAGCGCCTGGCCGCCCCCGGCGAGCACGATCCCGCCGAGCTCAGCGACCCCCATCACTTCGCCTACTGGCGCCGCGCCGCCGACGTGGTGACGTCCGGGGTGCTGGCTCGAACCCGGGGCCTGCGCCCGCCGGTGCGCTCCGTCGTCGAGGAGGACGTGGAGGGCATCACGCTGACCGAGGACTGGGTCGAGGACGCCGCCGTCAACGGGCTCTTCGCCGTCCACGCCCTGGGCCGCTTCGCCGGTACGCCGGTGCCGGACGTCGCCTGGCTGGCGCGTGACCAGCTGCGGGACCGGCTGCGTCGTACGGCGCACCGGGGCGGTTGGCCGACCCTGGGCCGCACGACGGTCGCCGACGTCGCCGAGCACCTGTGGACGCGCCGCGACTCCCTCCTGGCACGGGTCGACGCCCTGCCGCAGGTCCTCCAGCACGGCGACCCGACACCGGGCAACCTGCCGGGTCGCGAGGGCGACGACGTCGTGGCCCTCGACTGGTCGTGCCTGGGCACCGCCGCCGTCGGCGCCGACCTCGGCTACTACCTGCTCGCCGCCCGGGAGGACTTCGAGCCACTGCTCGACGCCTACCTGCTCGGCCTGCCCGACGGAGTCGCCACCGCGGACCAGGTGGCGCTGGGGGCGCGGGTCACCGCGGTCTACACCGCGCTGAGCCGCGCGGAGTGGGCGCTGTCACGGGTCGCCGGGGGTGAGGGCGCGCTGGCGGGCAAGTTCCGCCACCCGTCCGTCGCCCCGCACCTGCGGGCGCTGCAGCGGCAGTTCCCCCTGATCGAGGCGCTGATCGACGCCTGACCCGCCTGAACGGGCTACAGGGTGCGGGCCGCGAAGGTGTCGCAGTCCTGCAGGTCGCCGCCGTCGAAGCCGACGCGGAACCAGCGCTGGCGCTGCTCGGCGGAGCCGTGGGTCCAGGACTCCTTGTCGACCTGGCCCTGGGTCTGCTGCTGGATCCGGTCGTCGCCCACGCTCGCCGCGGCCTCGAGCGCCAGCCGGATGTCCTCGTCGCTCAGCTCGCTGAACAGCGCCGTGCCGGCGGAGTCCTCGGTGGCGGTGGCGCCGCGGGTCCACATCCCGGCGTAGCAGTCGGCCTGCAGCTCCAGGCGCACCGCGTCGGAGGAGGCGCCCTGCTGGGTGCGGACCCGGCCCATCGTCCCCAGCACGTTCTGCACGTGGTGGCCGTACTCGTGGGCGAGCACGTAGGCCTCGACGAACCCGCCGTCGGGACCACCGAGCTGGCGCTCGAGCACCTCGTCGAAGAAGCCGCTGTCGAGGTAGATCGTCTCGTCGGCAGGGCAGTAGAACGGGCCCACCGCCGAGCTCGCGCCGCCGCAGCCGGTCTGCACGTCGCCGGAGAAGGTCACCAGCGCCTGCTCGGGCCGGAAGTCGGCGCCGAGGGTGTCGCCCCAGAAGTCGAAGAGCGAGTTCTCCACGGCCACCCGGGCGCAGTCCACCGACTCGTTGGCGTCCTCGCCGGTCTCGCAGGAGGCGTACCGCTCGGTGCCCTCGACCCGGCTCGTGTCGAGCGCGGTGCCGCCCAGGCCGCCCGAGCCGTCGCCGCCCATGAGCTGGGTGACGACGAAGAAGCCGATCGCGATGACGACCGCCAGCACGCCACCGCCCCCGGCGACCCCGCCGGGGAGGGGCAGGGAGCTGCCGCCGCGACCGCCACCGAGCCGGCCGGCGGAGCCGCTGGAGCGACCGCCACTGCGACCTACGTCACGCGTGCGCCGGGTGTCGAGGCGGGCCTTGGGGTTGAACCTCACGTCTGGCCTCCTGGGGCGGCGTTCGTCGGGTGTCGGCGAATCGGTGGCTGAGGCTACCGACTCCTACGATGAGGTACCTATGATCACCGCTCATCAGCTCGAAGTCCGTGCCGGCGCGCGTCTCCTGATGGAGGACGTGAGCTTCCGCGTGGCCGCGGGCGACAAGGTCGGCCTGGTCGGTCGCAACGGCGCCGGCAAGACCACCCTCACCAAGATCCTGTCCGGCGAGGCGCTGCCCGCCGGTGGTTCGGTGACCCGCAGCGGTGACATCGGCTACCTGCCGCAGGACCCCCGCACCGGTGACCCCGAGGTCCTGGCCCGCGACCGGATCCTGTCGGCCCGCGGGCTCGACGACGTCGTACGCCGCCTGCGGGCGGCCGAGGAGCAGATGGGCTCCGACGACCCGGCGGTGCGCGACAAGGCGATGCGGCGCTACACGCGCGCCGACGACGAGATGCACGCCGGCGGCGGGTACGCCGCCGAGTCCGAGGCGGCCACGATCGCCGCCAGCCTGGGCATCGCCGACCGGATCCTCGGCCAGCCGCTCAAGACGCTCTCCGGTGGCCAGCGCCGCCGGGTCGAGCTGGCCCGCATCCTGTTCTCCGGTGCCGAGATCCTGATCCTCGACGAGCCGACCAACCACCTCGACGCCGACTCGATCGTGTGGCTGCGTGAGTTCCTCAAGGCCCACAAGGGCGGGTTCATCGTGATCAGCCACGACAACGAGCTGCTCGAGGCCACCGTCAACAAGGTGATGCACCTCGACGCGAACCGCACCGCCATGGACGTCTACAACATGAGCTGGAAGAACTACCTCACCCAGCGCGAGACCGACGAGGTGCGTCGTCGGCGTGAGCGGATGAACGCCGAGAACAAGGCCAAGACGCTCACCGACCAGGCCAACAAGATGCGCGCCAAGGCCTCCAAGGCCCAGGCCGCGCAATCGATGCTCAAGCGTGCCGAGAAGATGATGTCGAGCCTCGAGGGCGAGCGGGCCGTCGACAAGGTCGCCCGGATCAAGTTCCCCGCGCCCGCCCCCTGCGGCAAGACCCCGATCACCGCCCGCGAGCTGTCGAAGACCTACGGCTCGCTCGAGGTGTTCACCGGCGTGGACCTGGCCATCGACAAGGGCTCCCGGGTCGTCATCCTGGGCCTCAACGGTGCCGGCAAGACCACGATGCTGCGGATCCTGGCCGGCGTCGACCAGCCCGACACCGGTGAGGTGATCCCCGGGTACGGGCTGAAGGTCGGCTACTACGCCCAGGAGCACGAGACGCTCGACACCTCGCGCACGGTCCTGGAGAACATGCAGTCGGCCGCACCGCAGCTCACCGACGTCGAGGCACGCTCCGTGCTCGGCTCGTTCCTCTTCTCCGGCGACGACGCGCACAAGAGCGCCGCGGTGCTCTCCGGCGGGGAGAAGACCCGGCTGGCGCTCGCCTCGCTGGTGGTCTCCAGCGCCAACGTGCTGCTGCTCGACGAGCCCACCAACAACCTCGACCCCGCCTCCCGCGAGGAGGTGCTGGCCGCGATCCGCACCTACGAGGGCGCGATCATCCTGGTCACCCACGACGAGGGCGCGGTCCTGGCCCTCGAGCCCGACCGGGTGCTGCTGCTGCCCGACGGCGACGAGGACCTCTGGAACGACGGGTACGCCGACCTCGTGTCGCTGGCCTGAGGCCACCGCACCGGGTGTCGGTCGCGGGTTCCTAGACTCCGACCATGACTCCTGAAGAGCTTGCCGAGGTCGGCCTCCAGGTCCGGGTCGAGGGCGCCGTCGCGACCGTGACCCTGGACCGTCCCGAGGTCCGCAACGCCCAGACCCCGGCCATGTGGCGGGCCCTGGCGGGCGTGGGCGAGGGCCTCGTGGCGGACGACGCCGTACGTGTGGTCGTCGTGCGCGGTGCCGGCACCACGTTCTCCGCCGGCCTGGACCGCGCGATGCTCGACCCGGCGTCGTCCACGGCGGGCGTGGAGACGGTCGCCGACCTCCTGCGGCGGGAGCGACGAGGAGATCTCCTCGACCATCGACGACTACCAGCGCGGCTTCACCTGGCTGCGCGACCCGTCGTTCGTCTCGATCGCCGCCGTGCAGGGCTACGCCGTGGGCGCGGGCTTCCAGCTGGCGCTCGCGTGCGACCTGCGGGTGCTCGACCGACGACGCCCAGCTGTGCATGAAGGAGTCGGCCCTGGGGCTGGTCGCCGGACCTGACGGGAACAAAACCGCTGGTCGAGGCGGTTGGCTACGCGAGGGCACTGGAGATCTGTGCCACGGCACGCATGGTCGGTGCCGAGGAGGCGGTGCGCATCGGCATCGCCCTGACCGCGGTCCCGACCGACCAGCTCGCTGTCACCGTCGACGCACCTCGTCGAGTCCCTCACCGCCCCGATGCCCGGGGCGGTGCGTGAGACCAAGGCGCTGCTGCAGACGGCGGCGGCGCTCCCGCTGGACGAGCAGCGCCGCCTCGAGCGCGAGGCGCAGGGCCGCCGCTTCCGCGAGGTCGCCACCGCGACGCCACAGCGGTGCAGCGCAGTGAGGAGCACGACGTGTCGGGGATGATGGGGGCCGGCATGGCCTGGCGCCACCTGCGGATCGGACCGCAGCGTGGTCAACAACCGGCTCTCGCGGCGACGGTGCGTCGGGTGGTCGGCTTCGCGCGACCGCACCGCGAGCTGATCTCGGTCTTCCTCGTGCTCACCGTCATCGACGCCTCGCTGGTCGTGGTGACCCCGCTGCTGGTCCAGCAGCATCGTCGACGACGGCATCCTGGCCGGCGACCGCGGCCTGGTGACGCTGCTGGCCCTGGCGATGGCCGGCTTCGCCGTCTTCAACGCCGCTGCTCAGCGTGCTGGCCGGCTGGTTCTCCTCACGCATCGGCGAGGGACTGATCTTCGACCTGCGCTCGCAGGTCTTCGCCCACGTGCAGCGCCAGTCGATGGCCTTCTTCACCCGCACCCAGACCGGCGCACTGGTCAGCCGGCTCAACAACGACGTCATCGGCGCCCAGCGGGCCTTCACCTCGACGCTGTCCAGCACGGTGTCCAACTCGATCGCCGTGGTCGTCGTCGGCATCACGATGCTGGCGCTGAGCTGGCAGGTGACGCTGCTGTGCGTGGCG
The DNA here is from genome assembly GCA_963722135.1 of uncultured Actinomycetota bacterium. Classification (GTDB taxonomy): domain Bacteria; phylum Actinomycetota; class Actinomycetes; order Propionibacteriales; family Nocardioidaceae; genus Nocardioides. The sequence continues at coordinate 1,342,490 of CAVRJT010000003.1, read as the reverse complement.
CTCTTCCCGCTGCTCTTCCTGGCCTCGCGCTTCGTCAGCAACCGCCTGGCGGGTCTGACCCGTGAGCAGATGGACGGCAACGCCGACCTCGGCAACAACATGACCGAGCGCTTCAACGTCGGCGGCGCGATGCTGCTCAAGCTCTTCGGTCGCCGCGACGACGAGGACGTCCTCTTCGCCAGCAAGGCCGCCAAGGTGCGCGACCTCGGTGTGCGGATCAGCCTGATCACCCGCATCTTCGGCGCGACGATGGTGCTGGTCCCGGCGCTGGCCACCGCGCTCGTCTACGGCGTCGGCGGGCAGCTCGTGGTCAGCGACGCGCTGACCATCGGCACGCTGCTGGCCCTCGCCACGCTCCTGCTGCAGACTGCTGGGGCCGCTCCAGGGCCTCTCCAACGTGCGCATCGACGTGATGACCGCGATGGTCAGCTTCGAGCGGGTCTTCGAGGTGCTCGACCTGCCCTCGCTGATCGTCGAGCGCGACGACGCGGTGGTGCTGCCGCGCTCGGCCGCGCGCCTCGAGTTCGACGGCGTCGGCTTCGCCTACCCCAGCGCAAGGAGCAGGTCTCGCTGCCCTCGCTCGAGGGCGTGGCGCGACCCGAGACCGGCGGCGGCGAGCCGGTGCTCCACGACGTCTCCTTCACCGCCGACGTGGGTCGGATGGTCGCCCTGGTCGGGCCCTCGGGTGCCGGCAAGACCACCGTGACGCACCTCGTCGCCCGCCTCTACGACGTCACCTCCGGCGCCGTCCGCGTCGGCGGGCACGACGTGCGCGACGTCAGCCTGCAGTCGCTCGAGGACGCGGTCGGCTACGTCACCCAGGACGCGCACCTCTTCCACGACACCATCCGCGCCAACATGCTCTACGCCGACCCCGCGGCCGACGACCGCGCGATCTGGGAGAGCCTGGAGGCCGCCCAGATCGCCGAGACGATCCGCCGGCTCCCCGACGGCCTCGACACCGTCGTCGGCGACCGCGGCTACCGGCTCTCCGGCGGCGAGCGCCAACGGCTCGCGATCGCCCGGCTGCTGCTCAAGTCGCCCGGCATCGTGGTCCTCGACGAGGCGACCGCCCACCTGGACAGCGAGTCCGAGGCGGCTGTCCAGCGCGCCCTGGACGTAGCGCTCGAGGGCCGGACCTCCCTGGTCATCGCGCACCGGCTCAGCACGGTGCGCAACGCCGACCAGATCCTCGTCCTCGACGAGGGCCGGATCGTGCAGTCCGGCACCCACAGCGAGCTGCTCGCGCAGGGCGGCCTGTACGCCGACCTCTACCGCACGCAGTTCGTCGACGACCTCGGCGAGCGGCGCGCTCAGCTGACCGACTGAGGGGCCTTCCGGGTCCGCCGCGGGCCGCGGCGCTCGTCCCAGGCGAGGTAGAGGAAGCCGGTCGACGGCCAGCAGGCCGAAGAACCACCACTGCAGGCCGTAGAAGAAGTGCGGACCGTTGTCGAGCTCGGGCAGCTCGACGGGCTCGAGGGCGGTGGCCGGCTCGGGGTCCTCGGAGCGCAGCTCGACCGAGCCGCCGTACACCTCGCGGTCGAGCGCCTCGCCGATGCGCGCGCTGCTGACCGAACGGGTGGAGAGGTCGTTGACGGCCGTGGAGTCGCCGGTGCCGTCGGCGCGCACCCAGCCGGAGACGGTCACCTCACCGGCGGGGGGCGCTGGTACGTCGTCGGGGCGGGTGGTGCCCGCGGCGCGGGTGGCGAGCCAGCCGCGGTCGACCAGCAGCGTCGTGCCCGACCCGGTCACCAGCGGCACCACCACGTCGACGCCCGAGGCGCCGTCGCGGGTGCGGTAGCGCACGATGACGGTCTCGTCAGCAGCGTAGGTGCCGGTGGCCGTCACCACGCGCCACTCGTCGTCGGGGTCGACGTCGCCACCGGGGGAGAGGACCTCCTCGACGGGGACGGGGTCCTGCTGCTCGTTGGCGCGGACCACGGAGTTGTCGTCCTTGCGCTGCTCGAGCCGGTCGAACTGCCACTGCCCCAGCCACCAGGAGCCGGTGGCGAGGACCACGACCGCGACGGCGAAGAGCAGCCAGCGACGGGAGACCAGGAAGCGGAACGAGCGCACACGACGAGGTTATCCGGCGCGGGCGTCGACACCCCGGCCCGGGCGCCCGCCCCGCCCGTATGCTTCCTCACATGACGCCACTTCTTCTCGAGGACCGGTACGGCCGGGTGGCGACCGACCTGCGGGTGTCGCTGACCGACCGCTGCAACCTGCGCTGCAGCTACTGCATGCCCCCGGAGGGCCTGGACTGGCTCCCGGACGACTCGGTGCTCACCGACGACGAGGTGGTGCGGCTGATCGGCATCGGCGCTGCGCACCTCGGCATCCAGGAGGTCCGCTTCACCGGCGGGGAGCCGCTGGTGCGCCGCGGGACTGGTCGACATCGTGCGGCGTACCCGCGAGCTCGGGCCCGCACCTGGACATCTCCGTCACCACCAACGCCCTGGGCCTGTCCCGCAACGCCGAGGCGCTCAAGGCGGCGGGCCTCGACCGGGTCAACGTCAGCCTGGACACCGCGCGCGCCGACACCTTCCACCGCATCACCCGTCGCGACCGGTTCCACGACGTGGTCGCGGGGCTCGAGGCTGCGCAGCACGCGGGCCTGGGCCCGGTGAAGGTCAACGCTGTGCTGCTGCGCGGCGAGAACGACGACCAGGCGCCGGAGCTGCTCGCCTGGTGCCTCGAGCGCGGCTACGAGCTGCGCTTCATCGAGCAGATGCCGCTGGACGCCCAGCACGGCTGGAGCCGCGAGGGCATGGTCACCGCCGAGGAGATCTTCGCCAGCCTCGGCGACCGTCTTCGACCTCACCCCCGCCGAGGAGCCGCGCGGCAGCGCGCCCGCCGAGCTGTTCACCGTCGACGGCGGGCCCGGCACGGTCGGTGTGATCGCCTCGGTCACCCGCCCCTTCTGCGGCGACTGCGACCGGGTGCGGCTCACCGCCGACGGTCAGGTCCGCAACTGCCTCTTCGCCCGGTCGGAGTCCGACCTGCGCGGCGCCCTGCGCGCCGGGGCCAGCGACGAGGAGCTGGCCGAGCGCTGGGTCATCGCCATGCGCGGCAAGGCCGCCGGGCACGGCATCGACGACCCGTCGTTCCTGCAGCCCGACCGGCCGATGTCGGCCATCGGCGGCTGAGCCCGGCCCTCAGACCGTGTGGTCGGCGCCCGACTCGTGCTCGACGTCGTCCTTGAGGAAGCCGCGCGAGCCCAGGAAGGACCCGAGCGAGCCCTGGTGGTCCGGGCAGGCCAGCCACGCCTTGCGGCGCTCGGGGGTGTGCAGGCGCGGGTTGTTCCACAGCAGCGCTCGCGTCGCGGGCGCGCTGCAGCCCTTGGCCGAGCAGACGTCCACCTCGCTCACCGACGGGCCTCCAGCTCAGGGGCGCCGAACGCACCGTCGCGCAGCTGGAAGTCGTCGATCCGGGTGGCCTGGGCGTTGGCGAGCACGACCGCGACGTAGGGCAGCACCAGCGCTCCGACGATGAGGATGGGCCACAGCCACGTGAGCCCGGCCAGCCCGGCCACACCGGCGCCCACGAAGCACGCGGACCGGATCGTCATGGAGACCAGGTAGCGCTTCTGGCGCTTGCGGAGGTCCTCGTCGGGACTCACCGCGGCCGTGGTGATCCGCACCGCCTCGTCGTCGCGTGCTCGCTGCTTGGCCATGACCTTGATCGTACGTCGGGAGGTCTAGGCTCCCACTATGAGCAATCGCACCTACCGCATCTCAGAGATCGTCGGCACCTCTCCCGTGGGCATCGACGACGCCATCCGCAACGGCGTCGAGCGCGCCTCGCGCACCCTGCGCCACCTCGACTGGTTCGAGGTCACCCAGGTCCGTGGGCAGGTCAAGGACGGCGCCGTCGAGCACTTCCAGGTGGGGATCAAGGTCGGCTTCCGCCTCGAGGACGACTGAGCCCGTTGGGAGTACGCACCAGTAATCACTAGCGTCGGGCCACGTGAGCCAGACGACCCAGGGAACCCCGTCCGAACCCCGCTCCGTGCTGGTCACGGGGGGCAACCGCGGCATCGGTCGCGCCATCGCCGAGGCGTTCGTCGCCCAGGGTGACAAGGTCGCCGTCACCACCCGCAACGGCGGGGCTCCCGAGGGCACGCTCGACGTGCGCTGCGACGTGACCGACCAGGCCGCCGTGGACGCCGCCTTCGCCGAGGTCGAGGCCGCCCACGGCCCGGTCGAGGTGCTGGTCGCGAACGCCGGCATCACCGCCGACACCCTGCTCCTGCGGATGTCGGACGAGCAGTGGTCGTCGGTCATCGACACCAACCTCACCGGCTCCTTCCGGCTGGCCAAGCGCGCCTCGAAGGGCATGCTGCGGCTGCGCCGCGGCCGGATCATCTTCATCTCCTCGGTCGTGGGCCTGATGGGCTCCCCGGGCCAGGTCAACTACGCAGCCTCGAAGGCCGGCCTGGTCGGCATGGCCCGCTCGCTCTCGCGCGAGCTCGGGTCCCGCTCGATCACCGCCAACGTGGTCGCCCCCGGGTTTCATCGAGACCGACATGACCGCCTCGCTGCCGGCCGAGCAGCAGGCCGAGTACGCCGCGCGGATCCCGCTCGGGCGTCTCGGTGCCGCCGAGGAGGTCGCCGGCACCGTGACCTGGCTGGCCGGGCCGGGTGCGGCGTACGTGACCGGGGCCGTGATCCCGGTCGACGGCGGCCTCGGCATGGGCCACTGACACACCACCGACCTCGACCTCGCGGCACGCAGAAGGAGCACACGATGGGCATTCTCGACGGCAAGCGGATCCTGGTGGCCGGGGTGACGATGGACTCCTCCATCGGCTTCGCCACCGCCAAGGTCGCACAGGAGCAGGGCGCCACGGTGCTCATCTCCAACTTCGGGCGGGCGCTGGGCATCACCCGGCGGATCGCCAAGCGGCTGCCGGTCGAGCCGCCGGTGCTGGAGCTCGACGTGACCGACGAGGAGCACCTCGCCCGGCTGCCCGAGCTCGTGGGTGAGCACGTCGACGGCCTCGACGGCGTCGTGCACTCGATCGCCTACGGCAACCCCGAGACGCTGCTGGGCGGCAAGTTCCTGGGTGGCCCGTGGCCCGACGTGTCGCAGGCCGTGCAGGTGTCGGCGTACTCGCTGATGTCGCTGACCAACGCCTGCCGCCCGCTGATGAGCGAGGGCGGCTCGGTCGTCGGGCTGACCTTCGACGCCACCGTGGCCTGGCCGGCCTACGACTGGATGGGGGTCGCGAAGGCGGCCCTGGAGTCCTGCTCGCGCTACCTGGCCCGCGACCTGGGCCCCGAGGGCATCCGGGTCAACCTGGTCTCCGCAGGTCCGCTCAAGACGCTGGCCGCCAAGGCGATCCCCGGCTTCGAGGAGCTGGACGCCATGTGGGCCGACCGTTCGCCGCTGGGCTGGGACAACACCGACCAGACGCCCACCGCGAAGGCGGTGTGCGCCCTGCTCTCGGACTTCTTCCCGGCCACCACCGGTGAGATCGTCCACGTCGACGGTGGCTTCCACGCGATGGGCGCCTGAGCCGCTGACCCGGTAGCGTCCCGGTGGTGACGGGACCAGGAGCAGTACAGGACGCACCCACGACCCACACCAGCGCGCTGGTCGAGCTGCGCGTGCTGGAGGGGCCGAACCTCTACTTCCCGCGCGCCGCGGTCAAGCTGACCCTCGACATCGGGGCGCTGGCCACCGCGTCGGTGCCGCTGACGCTCAAGTTCGCCGCGCGGCTCGGGCTGGAGAACGCGCGACCGGGCGAGCCCGACTCGGGCTTCCGGCAGCGCTTCGCGCTGCGCGCGATCGGGTGGCTGGTGCGCGCGGTCGCGCAGGAGTCCGGTACGTCGAACCTCGCGGTGCGGGTGCGCCCGACGTCCGACCCGCACCAGGTGGTCGTGGCCTACCCGTGGGTGCACCGCGAGCGGGCCCGGGCCATGGGCCTCGCGGTCGGTGCGGTGCTCGACGCGATCCCCACCGCCGAGGTCTCCGCCGACCAGCTCTCCGTCGCCGTCTCCGCGGCCGCGGAGACGGTCGCGGCCGCCGAGGCGGGGGAGCCTCCCCACACGCTCGAGCCCCGGATCCCCGTGGTCGCGGTGACCGGCACCAACGGCAAGACCACCACCTCGCGGATGGTCGCCCACATCGGCCGCGGTTGGGGCAAGGTCGTGGGCTGGTCCAACACCGACGGCGTCTACATCGACGGCGTGCTCGTCGAGCCCGGCGACTACTCCGGGCCCAGCGGGGCCGGCCGGGTGCTGGCCCACGAGGAGGTCGAGCTCGCCGTCACCGAGACGGCCCGCGGCGGCATCCTGCTCAAGGGCATCGGACTGACCCACAACGACGTCTCGGTGGTCACGAACGTCTCCGCCGACCACCTGGGCCTGCAGGGCATCGACACCCTCGACCAGCTCGCCGAGGTCAAGGCGGTGGTGCCGCGGATCACCCGGCCGGAGGGCTGGGCCGTGCTCAACGCCGACGACCCGCGGGTGCTGGCGATGCGCTGGGTGGTGAAGTCGCAGACGTGGCTGTTCTCCCGCGACCCGGACTCGCCGGCCGTGCGTGACGTGCTCGGCGACGGGGGACGAGCCACCACGGTCATCGACGGCTGGTTGTGCGTGCTGGAGCTGGACGCCGACCCCGACCCGCTGGTCGAGCTCGTCGACGTGCCGATGACGCTGGGCGGGCTGAGCCGCTACAACGTCGAGAACGCGCTGGCGGCCGCGTCCGCCGCGCTGGCCGTGGGCGTGCCGCGGGAGGTCGTGATCGAGGGGCTGCGGTCCTTCCTGCCCGACGCCGAGCACAACCCGGGACGGATGAACTGCTTCACGGTGCCGGTCCTCGACGGCGAGGTCACCGTCGTGATGGACCTGGCGCACAACGAGGCCGGTCTCGAGGCCATGTTCGAGATCATGGACGGCATCCGTCCCCCCGACGCGCGGCTGCTGCTGGGTCTCGGTGTCGTCGGGGACCGCTCCGACGAGCTCATCGAGAAGCTGGGCGAGATCGCCGCGCGCGACGCCGACGTGGTCGCCATCGGGCACAAGGAGAAGTACTTCCGCGGCCGGACCCCCGAGGAGCTCGAGCAGCTGATGCGCGCCGGGGCCGAGCGGGTCGGGGTGCTCGCGGTGCCGGCGTACCCCACCGAGGTGGGCGTCCTGGCGGCGCTGGTGGGCCAGGCGCTGCCCGGGGAGGTCGTGGGACTGATGTGCCACGCCGACCGCGAGGGCGTCTACGAGTGGATCGAGGCGGCCGGCGGCGTGCCGGACTCCGCCGAGGCGCTGGCCGCGAAGGTGCGGGCCGCCCGGGCGGGGTGAGCCGTGACCGGGGCGGTGGCAGGATCGTGACCGACACCACAAGGCAGCACGACCGCCACCTCGACGCCTCGGAGACCCGCCATGCGCAGCACCATGCAGGACGACCAGCTCACCATCGGCGCCATCCGGCGCCACGTCGTGGAGGTCCACCCCGACGGTGTGGCGATCACCGCCACGGACGGAGGCAGCCGCAGTCGCAGCTACTCCGAGCTCGGTGAGCGCACCGCTCGGCTGGCCAACGCCCTGCGCGGGCTCGGTGTGGACGGTGACCAGCGGGTCGGGACGTTCCAGTGGAACAACGTCGAGCACCTGGAGGCCTACCTCGCGGTGCCGTCCATGGGTGCGGTGCTGCACACCCTGAACATCCGGCTCTTCCCCGAGCAGCTGGTCTACGTGGCCAACCACGCCGAGGACCACGTGGTCATCGTCGACGACTCCCTGGTGGGCCTGCTGGCGCCACACCTGGGGGAGATGACCACCGTCGAGCACGTGGTGGTCGCCGGCCCCGACTCCGCGGACGCCGACCTGGACGCGCTGCGTGCCACCGGGAAGCAGGTGCACCTCTACGAGGAGCTCCTGGCCGCGCAGCCGACCGGCTTCGACTGGCCCGAGCTGGACGAGCGCGACGCGGCCGCCATGTGCTACACCTCCGGCACCACCGGCAACCCCAAGGGCGTCGTCTACAGCCACCGATCGGCGTACCTGCACTCGCTCGCGGTGTGCGGGGGCAACACCACCGCACTGTCCTTCGAGGACCGGGTGCTGCCGATCGTGCCGATGTTCCACGCCAACGCGTGGGGGCTGCCGTACTCCGCGATGATGAGCGGCGCGTCGCTGTGCCTGCCCGACCGCTGGCTCCAGGCGGAGCCGCTGGTCCGCTTCATCCAGGAGAGCCGGCCCACGCTGTCCGGTGGGGTGCCGACGGTGTGGAACGACGTGCTCAGCCACCTCGACGCCCACCCCGAGGTCGCCCTGGACTCCCTGCGCCTGGTGCTGTGCGGTGGCTCGGCGGTGCCGGTGTCCCTGCAGCAGGCGCTGCAGGAACGGCACGGGCTGCTGGTGCGCCAGGCCTGGGGGATGACCGAGACGTCGCCGGTGGCCTCGGCGGGCCTGCCTCCGATCGGCTGCTCCGAGGAGGAGCAGTGGCACTACCGCGGCACCCAGGGCCGGCTGCTGTGCGGCGTCTCCGCGCGGATCGTGGCCGACGACCAGACGGTGCTGCCCCACGACGGGCGGAGCGTCGGCGAGCTGGAGGTGCGCGGCCCCTGGGTCACCGCCGCCTACTACCGCCCGGAGGAGGGCGAGCGTGCCGAGGCCGAGGCCAAGTTCCACGACGGCTGGCTGCGCACCGGCGACGTCGGCCACGTCGACGAGCTGGGCTACATCTCGCTGACCGACCGGGCCAAGGACGTCATCAAGTCCGGTGGCGAGTGGATCTCGTCGGTGGACCTCGAGAATGCGCTGATGGCGCACGAGGCGATCCTCGAGGCCGCCGTGGTCGCCATCCCCGACGAGAAGTGGCAGGAGCGGCCGCTGGCCAGCGTCGTGGTCCGCGACGGTGCCACGGTCACCGTCGAGGAGCTGCGCGAGTTCCTGTCCCGCGACTTCGCCAGGTGGCAGCTGCCCGACACCTGGGCCTTCATCGACGAGGTGCCCCGCACCTCGGTCGGCAAGTTCGACAAGAAGGTGCTCCGCCGCCGCTTCGCCGACGGCGACCTCCCCGTCGCGCCGTAACCCCAGGCGCCGTACGACGAGCGGTCACTTTTGCACCATCCACCAGTCAGTTCTGCACCCGTACTGGGTGCAGAACTGACTTCTCGGTGGTGCAAAAGTGACTACTCGGCCGCCGGGGTGGGGCTGGGGGCGGGGACGTAGTCGGGGTCGGCGAGGGGGGAGTCGTCGGAGAAGCCGGCGCCGGCCTGGGCCTGGGGCGACCAGTTCTCCAGCTCGGACATCACCGCGGCGTGCTGGTCGACGCAGAGGATGACCAGGTCGCCGCGGTTGGCGCGGGACATGGCGTGGCGCACCGCCTCGATCTCGTCGAGGACCTCCTCGGCCTGCTTGCACCGCGCCCCCGCGGCCATGGCGGCGCGCACGCCCTCCAGGACCAGCCCCGCGACCTCGCCGCGCGGGCGGTTCCGCAGCGCCTCGTCCTCGCGGACGATCACCACGTCGAAGTGCTGGGCGGCCACGTCGCCGAGCTCGCGCATGTCCTGGTCGCGCCGGTCGCCCGCGGTGGCGATGATGCCGATCCGCGAGGGGCGGGCCAGGTCGTGCGACCCCTCGAGCGAGTCGCCCACCCGGTCCACGAAGTCACCGAGCATCCGCATGCCCGGGGCGTTGTGGCAGTAGTCGACGATGACGTTGACGCCGTTGACCTCGATCTCGTTGAGGCGGCCGGGGGAGAGGTAGTAGTTGGTCGAGAACGACCGCAGCCCCTGGCGGATGTCGTGCAGCGGGGCACCTGAGGCGAACGCCGCAGCGGCCGCGGCCAGCGCGTTCTGGACGTTCATCCGCGCCTTGCCGCCGAAGGTCGACGGCAGCAGGTGGGTCCAGGCCAGCTGCATCTCGCGCGGGCCGTGCTTGACCACGATCATCTCGCCGCGCTCGGAGGGGTTCAGCACCAGCGCCTTGCCGCCGCGGCGGCAGTGGGCGTCGATCATCTCGCGGGTCTCCGTGCCCGGGTCCTCCATGGAGAACCAGACGACCTGGCCCGAGCAGCGCCGGCGCATCGCGCGCACCAGCGGGTCGTCGGCGTTGAGCACGGCGTGCCCGTCACGGGGCACCGCCTCGACGAGGACGGCCTTCACGTCGGCGAGCTGCTCGACGGTGTCGATCCCGCGCAGCCCGAGGTGGTCGGGCGCGACGTTGATGACGACGGCCACGTCGTTGCGCTCGTAGCCCAGGCCCTCGCGCAGGATGCCGCCGCGGGCGACCTCGAAGACGGCCGTGTCGACGCGCGGGTTCTGCAGCACCATCCGCGCCGAGCGGGGGCCGGAGGCGTCCGCCCGGATGACCAGGCGCTCGTCGATGACGACACCGTCGGTGGAGGTCATGCCGACCTTGCGGCCCATGCCCTTGAAGATGTGGCTGATCATCCGCGAGGTGGTGGTCTTCCCGTTGGTGCCGGTCACCGCGATGATCGGGATCCGCGAGGTGGCGCCCGGCGGGAACAGCATGTCCACGACCGGCTTGGCGATGAACTGGGGCTCGCCGATGGTCGGGTGCGTGTGCATCCGGAAGCCCGGAGCCGCGTTGACCTCGCAGATCGCGCCACCGGTCTCGCGGACCGGCTCGGTGATGTCGGGGCAGATGAAGTCGATCCCGGCGATGTCGAGACCGACCATCCGGGCGGCCTCCTCGGCGATCTCGACGTTCTCGGGGTGCGCCTCGAAGGTGCGGTCGATGGAGATGCCGCCGGTGGACATGTTGCCGGTGAGCGCGAGGCGCACCGTCGTCCCCTCGGGCGGTACGTCGCTCATCGCGAACCCCTGGTCGCGCACGCGCTCGATCGCCGCGTCGTCGACCTTGATCCGGGTCAGCACCTTCTCGTGGCCCACGCCGCGGCGCGGGTCGGCGTTCGCGTCGTCGACGAGCTGCTCGACGCTCGAGGAGCCGTCGCCGACCACGGAGGCGGGCACCCGCTCGGCGATCGCGGCGACCTTGCCGTCGATGATCAGGCAGCGGTAGTCCTTGCCGACCACGTGCGACTCGACGATGACGTGCCCGCGCCGGGACTGCTCCCGGGCGATCTCGAACGCCTCGGCCACCTCGTTCTCGTCCTGCAGGTTCAGGCACACGCCACGCCCGTGGTTGCCGTCCAGGGGCTTGACCACGACGGGGTAGCCGATCCGTCCGGCGGCCCGCACGCACGCCTCCACGGTGCGCACCGACTCCTGCTTGGGCACCGGCAGGCCGGCCGCCGACAGCAGCGAGGTGGTCAGGTCCTTGTCGGAGGCGATGTCGACGGCGATGGAGGAGGTCTGCGACGTCATGGTGGCGCGGATCCGCTGGGCGTGGACGCCCTGGCCGAGCTGGACCAGCGAGTGCTGGTTGAGCCGGATCCACGGGATGTCGCGGGAGACGGCCTCGTCGATGATCGCCTGGGTGGAGGGGCCGAAGGCGGTGCGCTGGGCGCGGCGGATGAACTGCTCGAGCTCCTCGTCCCAGTCGAACGCCGGGTCGGCCTCGACGAGGTGGTTGACCAGGCGCACGGCCAGCCGGGACGCGGCCAGTCCGACCTGCTCGTCGGCGTACCCGAAGATGACGTTGTAGACCCCGTCGCGACCCTTGACCTGGCGCGTCTTGCCGCGGCGCACGTCGTGGCCGACGACCTGCTGCAGCGCCAGGGCGCAGTGCTCGGCCACGTGACCGAGCCAGGTGCCCTCGTGCAGCCGCTCGACGAAACCGCCGCGGCGCCCGCGCGAGCAGGAGTGCTCACGCAGCCCCGGCAGCATCGCGACCAGGTGGTCGGTGAACCCCGGCAGCGTGTTGGTGGGGAACTTCTCCAGGACCCCGAGGTCGACGACGAGGTGGATGGCCCGGTCGTAGGACCAGATGTTGGCGCCGCGGTAGACCCGGGTCTCGAGGATGCTCAGGTCGGGCGTGGGGCGTTCGGTCATCGGGTCGCTCCGTTCTCGGGGGTGCGCGCGAGCTCCAGGACGGCCGCGGGCAGGGGTTCGGGCTGGTCGTCCAACGGTGACTGCTCAGCGGAGCGCAGCTTGCGCAACCGTGACATCCGGCGCCGTAGCACCGTGGGGGAGGCGTCCGAGGCCGCGATGTCGCGGGCCATGCGGCGCAGGTCCTTGCCGACCGCATCCAGCTCGGCGGCGTCCTCGGGGTCGATCACGGTCTCGCCGGGCAGCAGCTCGCGCCCGGTCAGGTCGTACGTCGCACCCGCGGGCAGCACGTGCAGCACCACGCCGCTGGCCAGCAGCGGCGCCGAGCGCTTGGCCTCGAAGGCGTTGGTGATCATCCGCGAGCCGTCCATGACGGTCACGGCGCCGCGGCCGGTGACCCGCAGCACCTCGCGCTCCGCGCCGGTCGTCTCGTCGACCTCGTGGGTGACGGTGGCGGCGGTGTCCTCGTCGACGCCGAGCCCGAGCAGTGCCGGGCTCTGCGCCACGATCATCAGCAGCCGGCCGTAGCGGTTGCGCTGCTCGAAGTGCTGGTCGATGACCGAGGACGTCAGCAGGCCCAGGCCGGCCGCGACCTGGGTCATCCGCTGCTTGGGCGTGGCACCGCCGGAGCCGAAGGCCACCATGTGGCTGGACTGGATGCTGGCGCCCGCGGACGTGCCCGCGACCACCGCGCCCCGGTGGTGCGCGCGCACGATCGCTTCGCCGACGGGGGTGCCGTTGATGATCGACGACAGCTTGAGCTGGTTGCCTCCGGTCATGAAGATGCCGGTGGCGTCGTCGAGCGCCGCGACCAGGTCCTCGTCGTGGGCGTCCTCGCGGGAGGTCGGGTCGACCGCCTCCACCTGGGCGGCGCCCAGCTTGCGGAACAGCGCGTCGTACACCGCGACGATCTCCTCGCCGATCGAGGAGGCGGTGGGGATGACGGCGATGCGGGACTCCCGACCACCGCTGGCGGTGACGAAGTCCTGGAGCACGGTGCGGCGGCGCAGCTTGTCCTCTGCACCTCCGATGATCATCAGGGGACCTCGGGCATGGGCGTCACGCTAGGGCATGACCGGCCTCACCCTGCAGGGCGCGCGAACGTGGGCGATCTGGCTCGAGACGCTGAGTCGCTGCCAGGCTGGCCCTCGTGACCAGCAGCGACCCCCTGTCCGAGCACGACGACGACCGCCCCAGCAACGCCGGGGACGGTGCTGGTACGTTGGTGCTGATCGCCACGCCCGTGCCGAGGACGCCGGCGGCCAGCGACGTCGCTGCGTCGAGCTGAGCAGCAGCGGGCGCCGCGACGCGGCGGCGGCCGGACGGTGGCTGGCTGCGCGCGGGCTGCGGCCCGACCACGCGCTCGTCTCGTCCGCCGTGCGCACCCGCCAGACCTGGGAGCAGCTGTGCGTCGGCGCCGGCTGGAGCCTCGAGCCCGAGCTCGACCGGGGCATCTACGAAGCCGGCACCGAGGCCGCGCTCGACCTGGTCCGGCTGGTGGCCAGCGAGGTGTCGACGCTCGTCGTCGTGGGCCACAACCCCACGATGGCGTCGCTGGCGCACGCTGCTCGACGACGGCGACGGGCGACCAGGAGGCCGCCATGGGGCTGCTCACGGGCTACCCGACGGCCGCGATCACCGTGTACGCCGTCGACACCGCCTGGGCCGACCTGGGCGAGCAGACCGCCACGGTGCGGGCCCACCACGTGGCACGCGCCTGATCAGACGGAGCTGACCGCCCGTCTGATCAGACGGGTCCGATCAGACGGGCGGTGCGGGGGTGGTGATGCCGACGGCCCGGTCGGCGGCCTCCACCTCGTCGCGGCTGATGCCGAGCAGGTAGATGATGGCGTCGAGGTAGGGCACGTTGACCGAGGTGTCGGCGGCGTCGCGCACCATCGGCTTGGCGTTGTAGGCGATGCCCAGACCCGGCCGCCGCGAGCATGTCGAGGTCGTTGGCCCCGTCGCCGATCGCGATGGTCGAGGCCACGTCGACGCCGATCTCGGCGGCGAACTCGCGCAGCGCCCGGGCCTTGCCGGCCCGGTCGACGACCTCGCCGACGATGCGCCCGGTCAGGCGGCCGTCGACGATCTCGAGCTCGTTGGCCCGCGCGAAGTGGATGCCCAGGTCGGTCGCGAGCCGGTCGGTGATCTGGGTGAAGCCGCCCGAGACGATGGCGAAGCGGTAGCCGAGGCGGCGCAGGGTGCGCACCATCGTCCGGGCCCCGGGCGCCAGCTGGATCGCGTCGTAGACCTCGTGCAGCGCGCGCGGCCGGCACCCCCTCGAGGAGCGCCACCCGCGAGCGCAGCGACTCCTCGAAGTCGAGCTCGCCGCGCATCGCGCGCTCGGTCACCTCGGCGACCTCGGCCTCGCAGCCGGCGTGCGCGGCGATCATCTCGATGACCTCGCCCTGGATCAGCGTCGAGTCGACGTCCATCACGATCAGCCGCATCCCGCGGCGCAGCAGGTTGGCCGGCTGGACGGCCACGTCGATGCCCTGGGTCGCGGCCTCGAGGGCCAGCAGCTCGCGCAGCCGCTCGGGGTCGGCGCCCGACACGTGCAGGTCGAGGGCGGTGACGGGGTAGCGCGCCATCCGCTCGATGCGGTCGATGTTGGCGCCGGCCTCGGCGATGCGGCCCGCGACCGCCGCCATCGCCGAGGCGCTCAGCGGCGTACCGAGCACCGTGACGTGCGGCGCCGGTGCCGGCGGGCGGCCGCGTGTCACCGGTGCCGACCTCGACCTCGACGCTCATGTCGAGCTCGGCGGCGGTGTCCTCGACGGCCTGCTGCAGCCCGGCGGCGTCGTCGGGGACGGTCACCAGCACCCCGAGGATCAGGCGGCGGCGCAGCCGGATCTGCTCCAGGTCGACGACCTCGACGCCCGCACGGGCCAGGGTGGCGAACACCGCGGACGTCACGCCGGGCCGGTCGCGCCCGGTCAGGGTGATCAGGAGCGTCTCGGGGCGGGCGGCGGCGGGCGGGGTGAGGTGGCTGGTTCATCGCAGGCACGAGGCTATCGCCACCGTTCGGCCCTGAGTACCCGACCCAGGGCAGGTGAGTCTTCCGGCACTGGTGCCGGGGCCAGCGCGATGCGGTCTGCTGAGCCCATGGCCACCTTCGCGCGACCCGATCTGTGCCCCGACTGCGGTGCCGGTGCTGCCCACCGACCCGGCCTCCTGCCCCCGCTGCGGGCTGCCGCTGCGGCACCCGTTGGCCGTCGAGCTGCTCGCGACCCTGCGCCGTGCCGACGACCTGCTGGGCCAGCTCAGGGCCACCGCGGTGGTGCCGGCGTCCACCGGTGCCCCGGTCCTCGACCCGGGGCGGACGGCCCGCGCACGGAACCGGTGCGCCGCGGGGAGGTCTCGCGCAGGCGTCCGTGCCGCGGTTGCTGCTGACCCTGGGGGCCGCCTGCCTGCTGGTCGCTGCCGTGGTCTTCCTGGCCGTGGCCTGGTCCTCCCTCGGTGTCGCAGGGCGCACCACCGTGCTGCTGGTGCTCACCGCGTCCGCGGCCGCTGCGTCCGTGGCCCTGGGGCGACGGGGCCTGGGGGCGGCCGCCGAGGCTCTGGGTGCCGTGACCCTGGGCCTGGTGGTCCTCGACGTGCTGGGCGCCGCGGAGTCCGGCTGGGCGCCGGGCCTCGGCAACGGCGGCCTTCGGCGTCGTGCTGGGGGCCGCGCTGGGTCGGTGCGGGCCTGGGACTCTCCGTGCTGCACCGCACCCTGGGCGCCCAGGACCCGGTGGTGCCGCAGCTGGTGCCGGGCCCGGCCCTGCTCGTCGTCGCCGGCTCGGTCGGTGCGCTCGACTCCGGCTCCGGCATCGAGGCGGCCTGGGTCGGGGCGGTCCTGGCAGCGGCCGGTCTGGTCGCCGTGCTGGCGGCCGGACGGGCCTGTCGGTCCTGAGGATCGCCGCCGCCGTCGTCGGGCTGGTGGCCTGGCTGGTGCTGGTGCTCGCCGTGGTCGCTGAGAACGGTGACGAGATGAGCCTGCGCCGGGCTGGTGGGCCCAGGGGGTGCCGCGTGGATGCTGGCGGCCTCGGCCCTGGCGCTGCTGCCCCTGCTCGAGCGCTCCGTGCGTACCCACCGGCTGGCAGCCGTCCCGGTGGCGGCCGCGGCCGCCGGTGTCTCCCTCTCCGTGGTCTTCGCCGCGCTCGACGAGGGCGCCGACGTCGTCCTCGTCGTCACCGCCTCGATCGTCGCGGTGTGGAGCCTGGTGGCGCTGGTGCGACCGTCTTGGCGCCCGGTGGCCGCCGGGCCTGGGATCGCCTTCGCCGGGCCGGCCGTGGCCGCCGTGCTCGCCCTGGGCGGGGCGGCCGCCGACGCACTGCTCCAGGTCGGCGAGCCCTACAGCGTCACCGCCGCGGTGCGGGTCGGCGGCACCGCCCCGATCTGGGACGCCCGCCTCCTCGTCGTGGCCGTGCTGGCGCTCGTCCTGCTCGTGCTCGGCCTCGCGACGTCCGCCTGGCGGCGTCGGGTCGCCCTGGCCGGGCTCGTCCTGCTCGCGCTCGCCGTGCTGGGGGTGGGTGCCCTCGAGGGGGCGCCGCTGGGCGTCCTCCTGCTGCCGGTGCTGGCTGCCGGGCTCGCGCTGGTCGTGGTCCGTACGCCGCTCGGCCCGACCAACGGGGTCGTCGTCGGGGTCGTCGTCGGGGGCGCCGCCGCAGCCCTGGCGCTGCCCAGCGCCGTCCTGGCCGCCGCGGCCTGGACGGGCCTCGCCCTGGCCCTGGGACTGCGCCTCGCCCGCGACGTGGCCCGCCCCGTGCGACCGGACCTGTCGTGGCCGCTCGTGCCCGCCCTGGCGCTGCCGGCCGCGTTCGGCGCCGCCCTCTGGTCCGCGGGCGAGGTCGTCGGCCTCGACGTGTCCGTGCGCGGAGCCGTGGTGCTCACCCTGCTCGGCGTCCTCGCCGCTGGTGGTCCGCCAGGACGCGGTCGACGTGTCGGTCGTGCTGGTCGCCCCCTGGGCGGTCGCGGTCGGCGTGCTCGCTGCGGACGACCTGTCGGTCTCGCTCGCGGTGCACCTGACGCTGGCCGGCGCCCTCGCTCGTGGTCGGGCCCTGACCGACCCTCGCCGGCGTCCGGTCGCCTGGGCGGGCGGGCTGCTGCTCGCGGCCGCCACCTGGGTGCGCCTCGGCGACATCGGGGTCGAGGCACCCGAGGCCTACACCGGTCCCACGGCCCTGGTCGCTGCTGGTCGTCGGGTGGCGCGCGCTGCGCCGACCACCCCTGCCGGCTCGAGCCAGTCGACGCTGCTGCCCGGGCTGGTCCTCGCCGTGCTGCCGAGCCTGCTCTGGGTGCTGGTCGGGGACCCGGTCTCCTGGCGGGCGCTCCTGCTCGGGGCCGGCTGCCTGCTGCTCGTCCTCGGCGGTGCTCGCCTGGGCTGGCAGGCGCCCCTGGTCGTGGGGGCGGTCGCCGGTGCGCTGCTCGTGCTCCGCGAGCTCGCGCCGTACGCCGCCGCCACACCGCAGTGGGTGCTGCTCGCGGTGGCCGGCCTCCTGCTGACCGTGGTGGGCATCAGCTGGGAGCGCCGGGTGCGCGACCTGCGCGCCGCTGGCGGCTACCTGGCCCGACTCAGGTGACGGCGCCGGACGACCCTCGGACGACGGTCAGATGACGGCGCCGCTGTCGTCGGGGGTGCGCTCAGGGCGCTTCTCACGCGGCGTCCGGGGCTCCACCGGCCACACGCGGTGCATGAGCACCGCCAGCGGGGTGGCGGTGAAGACCGACGAGTAGGTGCCGACGACCAGACCGATCAGCAGCGCGAGGGCGAAGTCGGTCAGGGAGTCGCCACCCAGGAAGTAGAGCGCGGCCAGGATGAACATCGTGCCCAGGCCGGTGTTGATGGTCCGGGGCACCGTCGCCAGCACGGCCTCGTTGCAGGAGGCGGCGAACGTGTCGGTCGACGAGGTCCCGCGCCACTTCTCGCGCACCCGGTCGAAGACCACGACGGTGTCGTTGACGCTCAGACCGATGACGGTGAGGATCGCGGCGAGGAAGACCCCGTCGATGGGGCGACCCAGCCAGGCGAACACCCCGATGACGATCGAGACGTCGTGCAGCATCGCGATCGCGGCGGAGGCGCCGAAGACCCAGCGGAACCGCAGCGCCAGGTAGAGCATCTGGGCGGCCAGGGCGATGCCGAGGGCGATGAGGGCCTTGCTGCGCAGCTCGTCGCCGAGGGACGGTCCGATCAGGGAGTCGGACTCGAGGTCGGAGCCGGGCACGGCCTCGGCGACCAGGTCGCGGATGACCTGGGCCTCGTCGTTGTCGACGTCGCCGACCTTGATGACCAGGTCACCGTCGCCGGAGGTCTGCACCACCGCGTCGTCGAAGCCGGCGTCGCCGAGGTCCTCGCGGACGGTCTCGACGTCGCTCTTGGTGGCGGAGGTCGTGGTGGTGAAGTCCAGGACGCGACCACCGGTGAACTCGACGCCGAGGTTGAGCCCGTTGAGCACGATCCCGAGCAGGGCGACGACCACGACGAGCGACGACAGGGCCAGCCAGATGCGCGAGCGGCCCATGACGTCGGGGTTGCGGCGCAGCAGCACGTCGTGGACCCGGCCGGTCTTGGCGAAGCCGGTCAGGCCCGGACGGCGGCGCACCGCCTTGCGCGAGGTGGCGAACTCGACGAGCACCCGGCTGATCACCATGGCGGAGAACATCGAGGCGATGACACCGATGGTCAGGGTGACACCGAAGCCGCGGACCGGACCGGTGGCCAGGAAGAAGAGCAGTCCACCCGCGAGGAGCGTGGTGACGTTGGAGTCGAGGATGGCCGACCAGGCCTTCGAGAACCCGGTGGAGATGGCGCGCGCAGGCGTCGACCCCGCCTCGGAGCTCTCCTCCTTGGCGCGCTCGAAGACGAGGACGTTGGCGTCGATCGCCATGCCGATGGCCAGCACGAAGCCCGCCAGGCCCGGCAGCGTGAGCGTGGCGCCGAGCAGCACCAGGACGGCGTACGAGATCAGGGCGTAGCAGCCCAGCGCCACCACGGCCAGGAACCCGGAGAGCCGGTAGGCGAAGGTGATGAACAGGCCGGTGAGCAGCAGACCGAGGAGGCCGGCCTTGACGGAGGCGTCGATCGCCTCGTCGCCCAGGGTGGGGCCGACGACCTGCTGGGAGATGATCTCGACCGGCAGGGGCAGCGCGCCGCCCTCGATGAGCAGGGCGAGGCTCTGGGCGGAGGACTCGGTGAAGCTGCCGCTGATCTGGGTGCGCCCGCCGAGCTGGCCGACGTCGCAGGTGGAGTCCTGGACCTGCGGGGACGAGATGACCTCGCCGTCGAGCATGATCGCGATCCGGCGCTGCGGGTCGCCCTGGGGGAAGCACGCGGCGTCGCCGGTGAGCGAGGCCCAGGCGTCCTGGCCCTTGCTGGCGAACTCGACGTCGACGACCCACTGGACGCCCTGGTCCTGGATGCCGGCCGTGGCCTGGTCGACGTCGTCACCCTCGAGCTGGGACGGGCCGAGCACGAGCGGACCGCCGTCCTCGTCCGTCGGTCTCGAAGCGGCCCTGGTCGTCGGTCTCCGGCTCCTGGCCGCCAGCCGGGGCCTCGGGGTCCTCCCCGTCCTCGGTGCCCCTCCCCGTCCTCGGACGTGTCCTTCTCGTCGTTCTTCGTGGTGTTCCCGCCGGTCTTGCCGACGATGCTCGGGTCGACGCCCAGGCACCGGGTGGAAGGTCAGACGCGCGGTACGCCCGATGACCTCGGCGGCCTCGCGCGGGTCCTCGAGGCCCGGGAGCTCGATGAGGATCCGGTTCTCGCCCGAGCGGACCAGGGTCGGCTCGGTGACACCGAGGGCGTCCACGCGCCCGCGGAGCACCTCGACGGCACGGTCGGTGTTCTCGGCGTTCGCCTCGACCGTGTCGGTGGAGCTGGCCTCCAGGGTGATCTGGGTGCCTCCGGAGAGGTCCAGACCGAGTTTCGGAGTCGAGCTCAGGGCGAGCAGGACGGCACCGGTCAGGACCAGGACGGCGACGATGAAACGCCACCACGAGCTCTTGCGCATGACGCACATGGTCCGTCATGGGTCGGCTACGTCACACACCGGCCCGCCCTCCTGGAGCCCGGACCACTCAGCCGGGCGGCCAGACCTCCGGGGAACAGGCCGCCACGAGCGCGTGCCGCGCGGCTCTGGCCAGCGGGCGCAACGCCTCGGCCCGGGCCGAGACCTCCTGGGCGCTGATCGCCCCGCCGTCGTCCTCGAGCGCCAGCTCGACGATCTCCAGGGCCTGCAGGCCGCGGGCCGCCAGCTCCACGCAGCGCGCGGGCACCCCCGGTGGGGCGGCCACCGGGTCGCGGTGGCGCAGGTTCATCAACCGGTCGGCGACCTCGGGACGCCACCGGGCGACCTCGAGGCGTGCCAGCACCTCGGCCGTGACCGGGAGCGCCGCCCTCAGCTCGCGGTCCGCCTCGCCCACGTCGGGCAGCTGGCGCCGGGCCGCCGGTGACGCGACCCAGGTCGTGGCCGCACCGACCACCACGGGCACCAGCCCGAGCACGTCGGTCCCGCCCGGCAGCGGCGTCATCCGCGCCCCGGAGACCACCACGGCCTCGCCGGCCTCGAGCGCCATGGCGTTGAACGGGGGAGGCCCGCCGAGTCCGACGGGGTCGCCCTCCACCCCGAACGCCGCGCCGATCGTGTCGGCGCCCTCGACCCGCAGCCGGGCCAGACCACCGAGGAGCGTCTCGGTCGGGTCACCACCGAGACCGAGCGCGGCGAGGCCGGCGATCGCGTGGGTCGCCTGGTCGTCCACGACGGCGTCCACGACCAGGTCGGCCACCACGTGGCCGCGCAGCCAGGCGGTGCCCCACCAGGCCAGACGGGCAGCAGCGGGCAGCGGGGAGCTCACGGACCCTGAGGTTACGCCGCGCTCGTGAGGGCGCCCGCGACGGTGGTTAAGGTGACGCCATGGCTGCAGTCCTGGAGTTCGCCGACGTCACCGTCCGTCGAGGACAGGCGCACCCTGCTCGACCAGGTCAACTGGACGGTCGAGGAGGACGAGCGCTGGGTGGTCCTCGGGCCCAACGGCGCGGGCAAGACCACGCTGCTGCAGCTCGCCGCCGCCCAGATGCACCCCTCGGACGGTGTGGCCGCGGTGCTCGAGGAGGTTCTCGGCACCGTCGACGTCTTCGAGCTGCGCCCGCGCATCGGGCTGACGAGCGCGGCGCTGGCCGAGCGGATCCCCCGCCACGAGAAGGTCCGCGACGTGGTGGTCTCCGCGTCGTACGGCGTCGTGGGACGCTGGCGCGAGGCCTACGACGAGCTCGACCACGACCGCGCCGAGTCGTTGCTGCGTGAGCTCGGTGCCCTCCAGCTGGCCGACCGGACCTTCGGCACCCTGTCGGAGGGGGAGCGCAAGCGGGTCCAGATCTGCCGGGCGCTGATGGCCGACCCCGAGCTGCTGCTGCTCGACGAGCCGGCAGCCGGCCTCGACCTCGGCGGTCGCGAGGACCTCGTGGCCACGCTCTCGATGCTGGCCTACGACCCCGACTCGCCTGCGACCGTGCTCGTCTCGCACCACGTCGAGGAGATCCCGCCCGGCTTCACCCACGCCCTGCTGCTGCGGGAGGGCCGCGTCGTCGAGGCGGGTCTGCTGGACCAGGTGATCACCGAGTCCGCACTGTCCGCGACGTTCGGGATGCCGCTGAGCGTCCGGCACGAGGACGAGCGCTGGACCGCGCGGCGTCGCAACCGCTCCCGGTAGCTCTGTGCATCCGGCCGTGTGCGGTACGACCACCTGGGTAGGGTGAAGACATGGAGTGGTGGACCGAGAACAGCTGGGCCGCGTGGCTCGCTGCCGCGGCCGCGTTGAGCGTCGCCGAGATGTTCAGCCTCGACCTGATCTTCATGGTGCTCGCCGCCGGAGCCCTGGCCGGGGCCGCCACCGGCGCCTTCGACCTGCCCCTGGTGCTCCAGATGCTGACTGCTGCCGCAGCGTCGCTGGCCACGCTCCTGCTGCTCCGGCCGCGCCTGATCGCCAGGCTGCACAGCGGCCCCGACCTGCGGATGTCCCACGGCCGGCTGGTCGGCACCCAGGGCGTGGTCACCCAGCAGATCAGCGCGACCGAGGTCGGCAGGATCCGGGTGGGTGGCGAGGAGTGGTCCGCTGCGCCGTACGACACGATGACCACGCATCGCCCCGGGCGAGAGCATCGAGGTGCTCGAGATCCGGGGCGCCACGGCCTACGTGCACCCCGTGCCACGCCTCGAGGCCTGACCCGCCCCGGCTCCCACCCCAGTCCGACCACCGAGACCCCCTCAAGGAGACCTGCTCATGCTGGCCATCTCGATATTGCTGGCGGTGTTGTTCCTGTTCGTCATCGTCGTGCTCGGCAAGACGATCCGGATCGTGCCCCAGGCGCGCGCCGGTGTCGTCGAGCGTTTCGGCAAGTACAAGGACACCCTCGCGCCCGGACTGAACATCGTCGTGCCGTTCATCGACAAGGTGCGCTACATGATCGACATGCGCGAACAGGTGGTGAGCTTCCCGCCGTCCTCGGTGATCACCGAGGACAACCTGACCGTCGAGATCGACACCGTCATCTACTTCCAGGTCATCGACCCGGTCGCAGCGACCTACGAGATCGCGAACTACATCCAGGCCGTCGAGCAGATCACCATGACCACGCTGCGCAACATCGTGGGTGGCATGGACCTCGAGCAGACGCTGACCAGCCGCGAGACGATCAACTCCGGCCTGCGCGGCGTGCTCGACGAGGCCACCGGCAAGTGGGGGATCCGCGTCGGTCGGGTCGAGATCAAGAGCATCGACCCGCCGCCGTCCATCAAGGACACCATGGAGAAGCAGATGCGCGCGGACCGCGACAAGCGGGCCACCATCCTCACCGCCGAGGGCGAGCGGCAGTCGGCCATCCTGACCGCGGAGGGTCGCAAGCAGTCCGCGATCCTCACCGCCGAGGGTGACCGGGAGTCCGCGATCCTGCGCGCCCAGGCCGACCGGGAGTCGCAGATCCTGCGCGCCCAGGGTGAGGGACAGGCCATCCAGACGGTCTTCCAGGCCATCCACGACGGTCGACCCGACCAGTCGCTGCTGGCCTACCAGTACCTCCAGATGATGCCGAAGATCGCCGAGGGCGACGCCAACAAGGTCTGGATCGTCCCCAGCGAGATCGGCAAGGCGCTCGAGGGCCTCGGCTCGACGATGAACGACCTCAAGGGCATCCCGCAGGAGGTCGACGGCCCGCGCACCCGGGTCGACATGGGTCCGACGGAGCCGACGATCCCCGAGCCCTCCGGCGGCGGCTCGAGCAGCGCCGTCGTCCAGGCCGCGATCGAGGAGGCCGCGCTGGCGGCGAACCCGGGCAAGTCCCGGGCCGAGGTCATCGGCGACCCCGCCACGGACCCCCAGACCGACCCCCAGGCCGACCCGGGCGCCCCGGGCACCACCGGATGACGCTCTAGACGTGGGTCTGCTCGAGACGGCCGCGATCCTGCTCGCCGGGGTCGCGGCCGGCTCCATCAACGCGATCGTCGGGTCCGGGACCCTCGTCACCTTCCCGACGCTGCTGGCCTTCGGGGTCCCGCCGGTCACCGCCAACGTGTCCAACACCGTGGGTCTGTTCCCCGGCTCCTTCTCTGCCGCCTGGGGCTACCGGCGCGAGCTGCGCGGCCAACGTCGCCGGGTGCTGCGGCTCAGCGTCGCCAGCGTGCTGGGGGGCACCGGCGGCGCCCTGCTGCTCCTGGTGCTGCCGGAGGCGGCGTTCGCGACGATCGTGCCGGCCCTGGTGGCGCTCGGGGTCGTCCTCGTCATCGCCCAGCCGAGCATCTCGCGCCGCGTCGCGGCGCGGCGGGCGGCTCTGCAGCGGCCGGTGGACCCCCGACCCGACGGCGCCTGGTGGGTGTGGCCCGCGGTGCTCGGCACCGGCGTCTACGGCGGCTACTTCGGCGCGGCGCAGGGCGTGCTGCTGATGGCCGTCCTCGGCATCGGCGTCGAGGAGGACCTCCAGCGGCTCAACGCGGTCAAGAACGTCCTGGCCGGTGGGGTGAACGCCGTCGCCGCCGCGGTCTTCGTGGTCGTGGCCCACGTCGACTGGTCCATCGCCGCGACCATCGCTGTCGGCGCGGTCGTCGGGGGCCAGGTCGGCGCACACGTGGGCCGGCGGCTGCCGCCGGTCGTGCTGCGCGCCGTCATCGTGCTCGTCGGCACCACGGCGTTCGTGGTCCTCGTGGTGCGCTGAGCGGGTCAGGCCGGACCCGGTGCGTCCGACGTAGGCGCGGTGCCAGCGATCGATCTCCGCGTACGCCCGCTCGCGTGCGGCCGGGCGGGAGAGCACCACGTCGTGCCGGGCGCCGGGCACCGCGACGTAGGTGACGCAGCGAACCCACTGCGGTCGCCCACCGGCGGATCCGCGGCACCTCCAGCACGATGTCGGTGCTGTGCACGTCCTCGCCCATCTCCGTGGGCACCGCCGAGCGGTCCGAGGACAGCACCAGCACCGGCGCCGGCACGTCCAGCCCGCGCTGGAGCCGGGCGTGGCCGGCGCGGACGGCGCGCAGCCAGCCGACGTACACCGCGAAGGACTCGACGGGCTTCCAGGTCAGGTCGAAGTCCCAGTCGCCCTCGTGGTCGCGGTGCAGGCTGCGTCCGTAGAGCCCGGACACGTCGCGGCGGATCTCCCGCATCGGCTGCCGGGCGCCGAGCTGGTTGATGACGGCCGTGCCGACCGTCCGCAGCAGCAGGCTGCCCTGCATGTCGAGCCACGGGCGTGTTCAGCACCAGGCCGGCGAGCTGCGGGGGACGTTGCTCGTCGAGCCACAGCGACGTGACCAGACCGCCAGTGGAGTGCGCGGCGACGACGACGTGGTCGTGTCCGTCGCGCCCCGTCACGCGGTCCCAGGCGGCCCGGAGCTCGGCGTCGTACTCGTGCAGGTCCGTGACGTAGGTCGGCGTCTGGTGCTCGCGCAGCGAGCGGCCGTACTTGCGCAGGTCGAGGGCGTAGAAGTCGTAGCCGCGCTCGAGCCACCACTCGGCGAACTCGACCTGGAAGAAGTAGTCGGCGAAGCCGTGGACGTAGAGGACCGCGCGCCCGGTCGGCTCGGTCGCGCGCCGGCTCACCAGGGTCGCGACGACCGGGCCCTCGTCGTCCACCCCGAGGTCGAGCGTCTCGGCCACCCAGGGGTCGCCGAGCACGTCGGGAACGGTGTGGACCGGCTCCGTCGTCATGGCTCCAGTCTGGCAGGGCGGCGCACGCGACGGTCCCGCCGGGGAGGGCGGCCGCTGCGGTGCCGCGGATAGCCGTCGCGGGCGGTCAGCGCCAGGGCCGGGTCGTTGCTGGTGACCAGCCAGGCCCGACCCGGCTTCATCCAGTAGCGCAGCGACTCCTCGGTGTCGACGGTCCACACCAGCAGGGGCAGTCCGCGGCGCCTGGCGAAGGCCGCCACCCCGAGCCGGGCGAGCGTGTGCTTGGCGACCACGAGGTTGGCGCGCGACTCGGTGTAGCGCAGCCGGGGGAGCAGCTCGGAGACCCGGATCCGCAGCTGCCGGTGCAGCGGCAGCCCCCGCACGCTGCGGCCCAGCGACAGCCCCACCAGCAGGTCGTGGCCCTCCTGGTCGGACCAGTCGCGCACGGCACGGACCGCCTTGTCCTCCAGGGTGGTGACGATGAGCTGGTCGGCGCCCAGGACCTCGACGGCGCGGCGGGTGGCGGCGACCTCCCAGGTGGCCGCGGGATCGGCGTACGCACGGTCCGGGGAGGTGAACTTGAGGTCGATGTGGGCACGGGTGACCCCGGCCAGCGCCGCCAGGACCTCCTCGTAGCGCAGGAAGTGCGGGGCCCGCGCCGCGAACTCCTCGAACGTCAGGTCGCCGAGCCAGCGGCGGCGACCCTCCACCCAGAGCCAGTCGTCGTGGAAGAGGACGAGGGTGCCGTCGGAGCAGCGCTGCACGTCGAACTCCACGAAGTCGACGGCCAGGTCGAGGGCGTCCTCGAGTGCGACACGGGTGTTCTCCAGCGCACGGTCCCCACCCGCTCCACAGCGGTGGGCACTGACCAGCACGGGTTCCTTGGGGCGCACGGGCCGCCATCCTACGAACGACGACGACCCGCCCGGCAGGCCGGGCGGGTCGTCGTTCGTGGGGCGGGAGTCAGACGGTCTCGAGTCGCCTCGGTCGGGTGCGGGGCGACGTCGCGTGCCGGCCCGCGCGGACCGCCTCCTCGATGCGCTTGCCGATCTCGGCGTCGACGTTCTTCCAGTACTCGAAGGCCCGCTCGAGCACGGACTCGCTGACGCCACCGCGCCAGGTGGCCGGCGACGTTGCCGACGAAGCGCTCGCGGGCGTCGTCGTCCCAGACCTCGTTGACCAGCGTGCCGGCCTGGCCGAAGTCGTCGTCCTCCGCGCGCAGCGTGTAGGCCTGGCGCACCATCTCGCCGTCGGTCTCCCAGCCGTCCTCGGCCGGGCCGGTGAGGTCGGAGTACGGGGCGCCGTAGGAGTTGGGCGCGTACTTCGGCCGGTCGCCGGTGTGGTCGTAGGCCATCGGACCGTCGAACTGGTAGGTGTAGGCGCCCTCGACGCGGTGCCGGTTCACCGGCAGCTGCTGGTAGTTGGGGCCGATGCGGTAGCGGTGGGTGTCGGCGTAGGCGAAGACCCGGCCGAGCAGCATCTTGTCGGGGGAGAACCCGATGCCCGGCACGATCGCCGGACGGCTCGAAGGCGGCCTGCTCGATCTGGGCGAAGTGGTTCTCCGGGTTCGTGTTCAGCGTCATCGTGCCGACGTCGATGAGCGGGTAGTCGCCGTGCGGCCAGACCTTGGTGAGGTCGAACGGGTTGAACCGGTAGGTCTTGGCCTCCTCGTAGGGCATCACCTGGACCTTGAGCGTCCAGCTGGGGTGGTCGCCGCCTCGATGGCGTCGAACAGGTCGCGGCGGTGGAAGTCGGAGTCCTCGCCGGCGATCCGGTTGGCCTCCTCCTGGGTCAGGCACTCGACGCCCTGGTCGGTGATGAAGTGGAACTTCACCCACGACTTCTCGCCGGCCTCGTTGTAGAGCAGGTAGGTGTGGCTGCCGTAGCCGTTCATGTGGCGCCAGGTCTTCGGGATGCCGCGGTCGCCCATCAGCCAGGTGACCTGGTGCGCCGACTCGGGGTTGAGGGTCCAGAAGTCCCACTGCATGTCGTTGTCGCGCAGGCCGTTGGCGCCGCGGCGCTTCTGGCTGCGGATGAAGTGCGGGAACTTCATGGTGTCGCGGATGAAGAAGACCGGGGTGTTGTTGCCGACGAGGTCCCAGTTGCCCTCGGAGGTGTAGAACTTCAGCGAGAACCCGCGCGGGTCGCGCCAGGTGTCGGGCGAGCCCATGCTCGCCGGCCACGGTCGAGAAGCGGGCCAGCATGTCGGTCCGTGGCGCCCGGCTGGAGCACGGCGGCCTTCGTGTACGGCGAGATGTCGCCGGTGATCTCGAGGGTGCCGAAGGCGCCGGAGCCCTTGGCGTGCACGTTGCGCTCGGGGACCCGCTCACGGTTGAAGTGGGCCATCTGCTCGACGAAGTGGTGGTCGTGCAGCAGGATCGGCCCGTCGGGGCCGACGGTGAGGCTGTTGCGGTCGCTGGGGGCGGGTGCGCCGTTGCCGGACGGTGGAGCCGTGGGTCTGGGTCATCGCTGTCATCTCCTGGGTGGTCGAGTGGGATACCTCGCCACCTTGCTCGCCTTTTCTGGAGTCAGTCAAGAAACCCACCCGGATCGGTGTGTCTGCCACCGGCCAGCCTGTCGGCCGGTCACTCGAGCCGCCCCGCGTGGACGGGTTCGCGCGCCGTGAGGACCATGGCGTTCGGGGAGCCCCGGCAGCCAGCGCCGCAGCGCTCGTCGCCGCTGCTGCTCGCGCTGGTCAGCGCCTCGCTTCGTCGTCTCCGGTCCTGGCCTACGGCTGGTGCCCGTGGCGCCGGTACTTCGTGTGGCTGCTCGTCGGGATGCTGCTGCTGCGGTTCGTGCCCCTGCTGGTGCTGACCGCCTGGGCCGTGGTCGGCGCCGCTGGCCCTCGCGGTCCTCGACGCGGATCGGCGACGGCGGCCTGATCAGCGGCCCGGATCTCCGCCATGGTGGCGCTCGTGGTGGCGGCCCTCGCTGGTCCTGCTGCAGTCCAGCCGGCAGCGCAGCGGCCTGCCGACCCTGCTGGGCGAGGCGGTGCTCGTCCGACCTGCGCGACCGGCTGCAGCGCCAGGGCACGGTCCCGCCGCTGCCCCGCGGGCTGGCACAGCCAGAGCGCGATGCTCGCCGCCGACTTCGTCGGCTACGCGGGCGACTTCCTGGTCGCCCGCCTCGACGAGGACGCACCAGCGCCTCGAGATGATCCTGGTCGACGTCGTCGGCAAGGGCGTGGCCGCCGGCACCGCGGCGCTGCAGTTCGCCGGTGCCCTGGGCGGGCCTGCTGGGCGCCCTTCCGCCGCGCCGGCTGATGGCAGCGGCCAACGACTTCCTGCTGCGCCAGGAGTCCGACGAGGCGTTCGCCACGGCCGTGCACCTGCTGCGTCGACCTGCGCACCGGGTGACTACGAGATCCTCAGCGCCGGGCCACCCGCCCGCGCTGCGACTCGACGGCGCGCGACCGGCGGCCTGGGTCGTCGACCACCGCCCGCGGCACCGCGCTCGGCGTCACTGCCGCACGCGGAGGCCGAGCCGAGCCGCGGGTCGGCTGGCCCCGGGCGACGCGCTGATGTTCTACACCGACGGCGTCGTCGAGCGCCCCGGCGAGGACATCGACGACGGCATCGAGTGGCTGCGCACGACCGCCACCGAGCTGGCCGCCGGCTCCGGCCTCGCACGCCCTGCCGCGACGGGTGCTGCGCCGGGTCGCGCGGGGCGACGACGACCGCGCGGTCCTGGTGCTGCACCGGAGCGGCCCGAGCTGATGGTGGTCGCACCGGTGCTGCCGATCAAGGCGCCCGGTCGCGCGGGCTCTCCCACGCACTCCGGGGCCGGGAACAACCGGCGCCCCGAGGGGGTTGAGGGAGATGTTGCACCTTCAACTACATCGGAAGGATGAGGACAGTGCAGATCGGCATCTTCAGCGTCGGCGACGTCACGACCGACCCCACGACCGGCCACACGCCCACCGAGCATGAGCGCATCCGCGCCCAGGTCGAGATCGCGCTCAAGGCCGAGGAGGTCGGGCTCGACGTCGTCGCCGTCGGTCAGCACCACAACCCGCCGTTCGTCGCGTCCTCGCCCACCACGACGATGGCATGGATCGCGGCCCGGACCGAGCGGATCCTGCTCTCCACCGCGACCACGCTGATCACCACCACCGACCCGGTGCGGATCGCCGAGGACTACGGCACCCTCCAGCACCTGACCGGCGGCCGCGTCGACCTGATGATGGGCCGCGGCAACACCGGACCGGTCTACCCGTGGTTCGGCAAGGACATCCGTGAGGGAATCAACCTCGCCATCGAGAACTACGGGCTGCTGCACCGCCTCTGGCGTGAGGAGGTCGTCGACTGGCAGGGCCGATTCCGCACCCCGCTGCAGGGCTTCACCGCCACCCCGCGCCCCCTCGACGGCGTGGCTCCGTTCGTGTGGCACGGCTCGATCCGCAGTCCCGAGATCGCCGAGCAGGCCGCCTACTACGGCGACGGTTTCTTCCACAACCACATCTTCTGGCCGCCCTCGCACGCTGCGCAGATGGTCAGGCTCTACCGCGAGCGCTACGAGCACTACGGCCACGGCACCGCCGACCAGGCGATCGTCGGGCTCGGCGGCCAGTTCTTCATGCGCAAGGACAGCCAGGCCGCGGTCCGCGAGTTCCGTCCCTACTTCGACAACGCCCCGGTCTACGGCCACGGCCCCTCGCTGGAGGACTTCACCTCCCAGACGCCGCTCACCGTCGGGTCGCCGCAGCAGGTCCTGGAGCGCACGCTCAGCTTCCGCGACAACGTCGGCGACTACCAGCGCCAGCTGTTCCTGCTCGACCACGCGGGGCTGCCGCTGAAGACCGTGCTCGAGCAGCTCGACCTGCTCGGCGAGATCCTGCCCGACCTCCGCGCGGGATTCGCCGAGGGGCGACCCGCCCACGTGCCCGACGCGCCCACCCACGCGAGCCTGCGCCAGGCCCACAACGAGAAGGTGGGGGTGTCCGCATGACCCGCCTGGTCGTCCTGAGCGCCGGACTGTCCGCACCGTCCTCGACCCGGCTGCTCGCCGATCGGCTCAGCGAGGCGACGGTGCGGCAGCTCGAGGGTGCTGTCGAGCTGGAGGTCATCGAGCTGCGCCAGCTGGCCTACCCGCTGGCCGAGCGGATGACCACCGGCTTCGCCGGCGCGGAGCTGGACGCAGCCCTGGAGTCGGTCCGACGGGCGGACGCGCTCATCGCGGTGACCCCGGTCTTCGCCGCGTCCTACAGCGGGCTGTTCAAGATGTTCCTGGACGTGCTCGACCGCGACGCCCTCGCCGGTACGCCGGTGCTGGTCGCCGCGACCGGGGGGACCGCTCGCCACTCGATGGTGCTCGACCACGCGCTGCGGCCACTGTTCAACCACCTGCGTGCGGTGGTGGCGCCCACCGGCGTCTACGCCGCTACCGACGACTTCGGCGAGAGCGGCCTGGACTCGCGCGTGACCGTGGCCGGCGCCGAGCTCGCGGCCCTGGTCGGCGGCTCGGGCGCCCGTCCCGCACCCCGACGGGTGCGCGAGCGCAGCGTCGAGGAGGAGCTCGCCGATCCCACGCCCTTCGAGGACCTGATGCGTCGAGCGGGCGCGAGCGCCGGCTGAGCCGGCGCCCGCGCCGCTCCCGGCCCTGGTTCAGGCCTGGTAGGTCCCGTGCAGCACCGCGCGGGCCGCGGTCTTGAACGCCAGGTTGAACGACACCACGGCCGGGCTCGCGTCCGCGTCGACGCCCAGGCTGTCCTGGGTGACGGCGTGCACCACGAAGTAGTAGCGGTGCACCTGGTCGCCCTCCGGCGGTGCCGCACCTGCGAAGGCCTGGGTGCCCAGGTCGTTGCGGCACATGAACGCAGCGCCGGGCAGGGCGCTGCCCTCGGCGCCGATCCCGGCGGGGAGCTCGGTGGTGTCGGCCGGCAGGTCGACCAGCACCCAGTGCCAGAACCCGCTCGGGGTGGGCGCATCGGGGTCGAAGCAGGTGACCGTGAAGCTCTTGGTGTCCTCGGGGGCCCCGGACCAGGACAGCTGCGGGGACGTGTCGCCGCCGGCTCCGACCTGGGCCTGGTCCAGGGGCTCGCCCTCGGTCACGTCGCTGCTCGAGACGGTGAAGGAGGGCACCTGCGGGAGCAGGTCGTAGGGATTCGGGGCCACGGGGCGTTCGAGGTTGCTCATGTAGCCGAACGTAGCCGGGCCCCGACGAGGTGACCACCACCCGGGCAGCCGACCCGGGACCCGGCGAGGCAGGGAGCATGGAGACATGGCACCCGACTCCACCGACACCGGCCACGACCACCCGCCGTACCCCGTGGGGCTGCGGCTGAGCGGACGCAGGGTCCTGGTCGTCGGCGGGGGACAGGTGGCCCAGCGCCGGGTCCCGGCTCTCATCGGGGCCGGCGCCGACGTGCTCGTGGTGGCCCCCGAGGCCACGCCCGCCCTGGAGGGCCTCGAGGCGGAGATCACCTGGCAGCGGCGCCGTTTCGAGATCGCCGACCTCGACGGCGCCTGGTACGTCGTGGCGGCCACCGACGACCCGGCCGTCAACGCCGAGGTGCTGGCGGCCTGCGAGGAGCGCCGGATCTTCTGCGCCCGCGCCGACGACGCCCGTGAGGCGAGCGCCTGGACCCCCGCGGTCGGGCGCCACGACGGGGTCACCGTCGCGGTGCTGGCCAACCGCGAGCCCCGGCGCTCGGCGGCGGTGCGCGACGAGGTGATGACCGCGCTGCGCGACGGTCGGCTCACGGTGCGCGACGCCCACCCGCGCACGCCCGGCGTCGTCCTGGTCGGCGGCGGACCCGGCGACCCCGAGCTGGCGACGGTCGCGGCGCGGCACGCCCTGGCCAGCGCCGACGTGGTGGTCGCGGACCGGCTCGCGCCCCGCGAGCTGCTCGAGGAGCTGCCGGCGCACGTCGAGCTCGTCGACGTCGCCAAGCTGCCTCGCGGGCGCCAGGCCAGCCAGGAGACCATCAACCAGGTGATCGTCGAGCGCGCCCTCGAGGGCAAGCGGGTGGTGCGCTTCAAGGGCGGCGACAACTTCGTCTTCGGCCGGGGCTTCGAGGAGGTCCTGGCCTGCCGGGCCGCCGGGGTGCCGGTCAGCGTCGTGCCGGGCCTGACCTCGGCCATCTCGGTGCCGGCCCGGGTCGGCATCCCGGTCACGCACCGCGGGGTGGCGCACGAGTTCACCGTGGTGACCGGCCACGTGCCGCCGGGGCACCCCCAGTCGTTGGTCGACTGGGAGGCGCTGGCCCGGATGAACGGCACCGTGGTGCTGCTGATGGCGGTGCAGAACGCCCCGCACATCGCCGAGGCGCTGATCGCCGGCGGGCGGCGTCCCACGACGCCGGTCGCGGTCATCGTGGAGGGCACCATGCCGGAGGAGCATGACGGTGCTGAGCACGCTCGAGGACCTCGGGCGCGACATCGCCGAGCAGGGTGTGCGGGCCCCGGCCATCATCGTGGTCGGCGACGTGGTCGCGGTGGCGCGGCCCGGGCGCTATCCCGACCCCGTCGCGGCGCGCGTCGACGACCAGGGGGAGCCGGCCCATGGCTGAGCTCGTCGCGGTCACCGACCCCGACGACCCCCGCCTGCGCGACTACCGCGACCTGCGCGACGTACAGCTGCGCAAGGACCTCGAGGCCGAGCACGGCCTCTTCCTCGCCGAGGGCGAGAAGGTGGTGCGCCGGGCGCTCGAGGCCGGCTACACCGCCCGGTCGTTCCTGATGGCGCCGCGCTGGCTCGACGGCCTCGCCGACGTCCTGGACCGCTCCGAGGCGCCCTGCTTCGTCCTGAGCGAGCAGCTGGCCGAGCAGGTCACCGGCTTCCACGTGCACCGCGGGAGCGCTCGCCTCGCTGGAGCGCCGCCCGCTCCCCTCGGTGGAGTCGGTCCTCGCGGGGGCGCGCTCCGTCCTGGTCCTCGAGGACATCGTCGACCACACCAACGTCGGGGCCATCCTGCGCAGCGGCGCCGCGCTCGGCTTCGACGCCGCTCTCCTCGCGCCACGGTGCGCCGACCCGCTCTACCGGCGCGCGATCAAGGTCTCCATGGGCGACGGTCTTCACGCTGCCCTGGACCCGGCTGCCCGACTGGTACGACGCGCTGCCGGCACTGTCGGAGCGCGGGGTTCACCACGGTGGCGCTCACCCTCGCCGACGACGCGACGCCGGTCGAGGACGCGGTCGCGGGCCTCGACCGGGTCGCCCTCGTCCTGGGCTCCGAGGGGCACGGGCTCTCCGAGCGCTGGCAGCAGGCGCCGACCGACGCGCGATCATCCCGATGACCGACGGCATCGACTCGCTCAACGTCGCCGCCGCCTCCGCGGTGGCCTGCTACGTCACCGCGCGGCGCTGACCCCCACCGCCTGCATGAATCCCCGGTCGACCGGGGACTCATGCACGGCGACCGGGGCTAGCCGACCGGCATCTCGAGCACCAGCTCGAGGCCGTCCTCCTCGTCCCACTGCTCGCCGACGTGGACGAACGAGTAGCTGGCCAGCAACGCCCGCGAGGCGACGTTGTCAGGAGAGACCGTTGCCCTCAGCACCCGGACCCCCGGCTCGGCGTGGGCCCGGGTGACCAGCAGTGCGAGCGCGGCCCGGGCGTGGCCGCGGCGCCGCAGGCTGGGCACGACGGCGTACCCGATCTCCACCATCCCCTCGGGCGTGGGGGCGGCGTGGAAGCCGGCCTTGCCGACGCACGCGCCGTCGACGACCAGCAGGCCGGTCACCCAAGGCAGGTCCTGCGGCGCCCCGACGACCTGGGCCGCGCGGTGGCGCCAGGTGCCGATGGCCTCGTCGCTGATCAGCCACGGGTCCAGCGGGGCGTCGGTGAGCGTGCGAGCGCGCTCCAGGTCGCCCGCGGCGAGCGCGTCCAGTGCAGCGGGCGAGAGCTGGACGATCTCGACCTCCCGCGTCACGACGCCGGCCAGCTCTCCGGGAACTCCTCGACGGCCTTCTCGTGCTCCTTGGCCAGCTTCTTGCGCTGCTTGGTGGGCAACCGGTCGCCGAAGACGGTGCCGTTGGTGTGGTCGGTCTCGTGCTGCAGGCAGCGGGCCAGCAGGCCGGTCGCCGGTGAAGGTGACCGGCTCGCCGTCGAGGCCGGTGCCGGTGACGGTGGCGCGTCGTCGGGACGGGCGCAGGCGCACGAACGCGCCGGGGTAGGACAGGCAGCCCTCGTCGCTGTCGTCGAGGTTGCGGTCCTTGCCCTCGGGGAGCTCGAGCACGGGGTTGCAGACCACGCCGACGGTGCGCTCGCCCGGTGTCGTCGGGGCAGTCGAAGACGAAGACCGCCTGGTCCACACCGATCTGGCAGGCGGCCAGGCCGACCCCGTCGGCGGCGTACATCGTGGCGACCATGTCGGCGACCAGCGCGCGCAGCTCGTCGTCGTACGCGGTGACCTGCGCCTGCGGGCGGTGCATGACCGGAGTGCCCCAGCGGGTCATCGGGCGGACGGTGCCGCCCTCGGGCAGGGGGCCGTACGGCGCGTGGTCAGGCTGCTCAGGCTGGTCGGACATGCGCGCGATCCTAGGAGGGGGCGGGCCTGCACGCCCAACCGCCACCGCACCCGGCTGCTCAGGGCCCGCGCTGGTGTGACCCGCGACACCAGGGCTGGTGTAGCGCAATGTGTAACTCACAGTTACATTATCTGCATGGACCTCACCAAGACCCTTCCGGCGCGGCTGCGCCCGGGTGGCAGGCACGGGTTGGCGGGCACCGAGACGCGCGACCCGATCGGCTACGCCGTGGCCGCCCTCGGCAAGCTCGCCCAGAGCGACCTCCTCGACCGTGTCGGGCTGCGCAAGCAGACCGAGCACGCCGTCTTCTCCGCGACCCGCACCGGCTTCCGTGCCGCCACCAGCGCCAACCGGGCCTTCGCCCGGGTGGGCAGCCGGCAGCAGCCCGGCGTCCGGGTGCCGTCCGCAGCGCCGAAGGGTGTCTTCGACCTCACCCCGGGCGAGGACGAGCAGATGCTCGTCGACGTCGTGACCGAGTACGCCGCCGAGGTGGTCCGTCCCGCGGCCGCCGAGGTCGGACGAGGCGTGTGCCGCCCCCGAGCCGCTGCTGAAGGCCAGCCTCGAGATCGGCCTGCCGATCCTGGGCGTGCCCGAGGCGCTCGGCGGCATCTCCGAGGAGCGCTCGGCCGTGGCCGGCACCCTCGTCGCCGAGGCGCTCGCGCACGGCGACATGGGCCTGGCCGATCGCCGCGCTCGCGCCCGGAGCGGTCGCCACCGCCCTGGGCCTGTGGGGCACCGAGGCCCAGCAGCAGACCTACCTGCCGGCGTTCACCGGAGACGAGGTGCCGGCCGCCGCGCTGGCGCTGGCCGAGCCCACCGTCCTGTTCGACGCCTTCGAGCCCGCCACCACGGCGCGACGCACCGCGGACGGCTTCGTCCTCGACGGCGTCAAGAGCGCCGTGGTCCGTGGCGCCGAGGCCGAGCTGTTCATCGTCGGCGCCCGAGCTCGACGACCGGCCCGTGCTGTTCCTCGTGGAGTCCTCCACGGCAGGCCTGAGCATCGAGTCCGACCCCGGCATGGGCGTGCGCGCCGCCTCGATGACCCGCCTGCGCCTCGACGGCGTCACCGTGCCCGCCGACGCCGTCCTCGGCGCCACCGACGGCACGACGTACGCCGAGTGCGTGCGGCTCTCGCGCCTGGCGTGGTGCGCACTGGCCGTGGGCACCGCCCAGGCCGTGCTCGACTACGTCACGCCCTACGTCAAGGAGCGCAAGGCCTTCGGCGAGCCGGTCGCCCACCGCCAGTCGGTGGCCTTCATGGTCGCCGACATCGCGATCGAGCTGCAGGCCATGCGCCTGCTCACCTACAAGGCCGCCGGTCGTGCCGCCGCGGGCAAGGACTTCGCCCGCGAGGTCGCGCTGGCGCGCCGCCTGTGCGCCGACAAGGGCATGCGCATCGGCCTCGACGGCGTGCAGCTGCTCGGTGGCCACGGCTTCGTCAAGGAGCACCCGGTCGAGCGGTGGTACCGCGACCTGCGGGCCGTCGGCGTGCTGGAAGGAGCCGTCCTCGTCTGAGGACCACCCATCATGATCAATCTGGACGACCCCAAGAAGTTCCGCCCGCTGCGCGACCAGGCCCACCAGGTCGCCATGAACATGCTGCGCCCCATCTCGCGCAAGTACGACAAGGCCGAGCACGCCTACCCGACCGAGCTCGACATGCTCGCCTCGATGATCGACGGGCTCTCCGAGTCCGGCGCGGCCGAGGGTGCCGGCGCTGCCGGCGTCCGTCGTGACGAGGCGCCCGGGAAGCCCGACACGTCGGGCACCAAGAACGGCGCCAACCTCGCCTCGGTCCTCTCGATCGCCGAGATGTGCTGGGGGGACGTCGGGCCTGCTGCTCTCCATGCCCCGTCAGGGCCTCGGCAACTCCGCGATCGCCTCGGTGGCCAACGACGAGCAGCACGCACGCTTCGACGGCGTGTGGGCCGGGATGGCCATCACCGAGCCCGGCACCGGCTCGGACTCCGCGAACATCCAGACCACCGCGGTCCTCGACGGCGACCACTACGTCATCAACGGCGAGAAGATCTACGTCACCAGCGGCGACCGCGCCGACGCGATCGTCGTGTGGGCGACCCTCGACCGGGACCTGGGCCGCGCGGCCATCAAGTCGTTCGTCGTGCCCAAGGGCACGCCGGGCATGCGCGTGGACCGGCTCGAGCACAAGCTCGGCATCAAGGCCTCGGACACCGCCACCATCATCTTCGAGGACTGCCGCGTCCCGAAGGAGAACCTGCTCGGTTCCGCCGATGTCGACCCCAAGCAGGGCTTCGCCGGCGCGATGGCCACCTTCGACAACACCCGGCCCCTGGTGGCCGCCATGGCGATCGGCTGCGCCAAGGCCTCCCTCGACCTGACCCGCGAGCTCCTCGAGAAGGCCGGCGTCGTCATCGACTACGACCGTCCGGCGATCACGCAGTCGGCTGCGGCAGCGAAGTTCCTGCAGATGGAGGCCGACTGGGAGGCCGCCCGGCTGCTCACCCTGCAGGCCGCGTGGATGGCCGACAACCGCGAGCCGAACTCGCTCGAGGCGTCCATGGCCAAGGCCAAGGCCGGCCGGGTCGGCTCCGACATCACGCTCTCGTGCGTCGAGCTGGCCGGATCGCTGGGCTACAGCGAGACCGAGCTGCTCGAGAAGTGGGCGCGCGACTCCAAGATCCTCGACATCTTCGAGGGCACCCAGCAGATCCAGCAGCTCATCGTCGCCCGACGCGTGCTGGGGCTGAGCAGCGCCGAGCTGAAGTAGCACCCCGCAGCACCCGGACGTACGACGACCCGGGGCCCACCTCGGTGGGTCCCGGGTCGTTCGCTGTCCTGCTGTGCGCAGCGGGGTGCGGTCGGCTCAGTCCTCGCTGGCCCGCTGCTGGGCGTGCGCCTCGGTCGCGGCCTCGATCCGGGCCTCGGTCTCCGCAGCGGCGGGGGAGCCGACCGGCTCCGGCGGCGCGGCCGAGGCCGGAGTCGGAGCGGACTTCAGCGGCACCTCGTCGGCGGTCTTGGTGGGCGCCTTCTTCGCGGCCGGTGCCTTCTTGGCCGGCGCCTTCTTCGCGGCTGGGCCTTCTTCGCCGGGGCCTTCTTCGCCGGGGCCTTCTCGGCCGGGCTCCTCGTGGCGGTGTCGCCGCCTGTCACGGCAGCCACGTCGGCGGGGGTCGCCTTGACGACGACGTCCTCCGCCGCGGCGTCGATATCGGTCAGCGGCTCGTCGCGCACGGGCGGAGCAGGCTTCGGGGCAGGCTTCGGGGTCGGCGCGGCCGCCGGGGCAGGGGCCGCAGGAGCAGGGGCGTCCGCCTCGGACCCACCGCGCCCGGTCACCCGGCCGAGCAGCGAGCGTGCCGTGCCCTCGACGGCCGTGCGGCCCAGGCTCACACCGGCGCGGACCTGACCGGCCGCCTTGCCGGCGACGACGGCCGGCAGCTTCACGGCACCGGCAGCCAGGTCGGTGGCCGCCTCGGCGGCGGGACCGACGACAGGGATCTTGGACAGCGGGGTGGGCACGGTGGTGGCCTCCTGGGGGATGGGGGTACCGGAGGTCTCGTGACCGCCGGGCGTGCACGAGTCAACCAGGTGGTAGGAGCACCGACCCCGCACCCAGGGGTGAAGCAACGACCTCAGGAGTCCGCAGGCCGCACCGGGGTCGGCGCAGGCGCGGTGCGCCGCGGGGGCAGGCGGTCGCCGGGGGCGTCGGTCGGAGCAGCCGGCGTCCGACTCGCGATCCGCGGCCAGGTCGGGCCGGGGTGCCACCCGGGCCGCCACGTCGGCCGGCGTGGGTGCACGGCGCGGTGGCGGTCGGGTGCTGGTCGGTCCGGGGCTGGTGGTGGTGTCGGTGGTCGTCGACCTCGCTCCCGCACCGAGGGCGACACCGCGCTCGAGGTGCGGTCGCAGGGCGCGGACCGCGTGTCCGCTGACCCGCAGGCCCAGCCGCAGCGGGCCGCGGGCCCGGCGGCGTACGTGTCCGACGGCGTTCTCGATGCTGGTGCGGGCGGTGGTGCTGGGTGACACGTGCAGGTCCTCTCGTCGGGGATCGATCGGGTGCCCCCGCAGTCAAGCACGCACCGTTCAGGAGACGACGCTGAAGGGGTCGTGGTCGGCGAGGATCCTGTCGACGCGGGCCTGGTCGAGCCGGTTGACCACCGACGAGGTCTCCTGGGCGTCGCGCACGCACTTGGCGAGCGTGAAGGCCGAGGTCGTCAGGAACAGGGTGCCGAGGCCGAGGAAGGCACGGACCCAGGGGTCGACGGGCAGGTACAGCACCGCGACGACCATGCACAGCAGGGCGAGGCCGAAGGAGATCGCCGGCCTGGGCGTAGAAGGCGTTGGACGTCTTGTTCTGGGTGGGTGTGCTCATGGGTCCACCCTGCTGCGCCCGGCAGGATGCCTGGATGCGTCGGCGTACCCGACCTCCCTGAGCACGCACACTCACCTCCACAGGCGTGCCGGGTGACTGGGCGGATGGCCGAACCTGTCCGCGTGCCCCCTCCGGTTCCTGCCTCCAGCCCCTGGTCGTCCCCTCGTCCCAAGCCGTACGCCGACCGCGGGTCGCGGCGGGTCGCCCAGGTGCTGGGCGACCTGCTGGTCGTGGGGTGGATCGTGCTGTGGATCTGGGCGGGCGTGCAGGTCCACGACGCGACGCTGGCCCTCGCGGAGCCGGGGGAGAGAGCGGCCGCCTCGGCCGCCGGCCTCTCGTCCTCGTTCGAGGACGCGGGGGGCTTCCTGGGACAGGTGCCCCTGGTCGGCGACGGGGTGCGCGCCCCCTTCGAGAAGGCTGCCGCGGCATCGGACCAGCTGGCGGCAGCGGGCACGACGCAGGCGCAGGCGGCCCGTCGGCTCGCCTGGTGGCTCGGCGTCGTGGTCGCAGCGGTCCCGAGCCTCTACGTCCTGGCCCGGTGGCTGCCGGGGCGGTGGCGCTACGCCCGGGAGGCGGGAGCCGGGGCCCAGCTGCTCGCCGGGGGCCCGCACCTCGAGCTGTTCGCCTGGCGGGCGCTGGCGCAGGCCCCGTTGAGCCGGCTGACGGCCCTCGGTCCGGACCCGGCCGGGGCGCTGCGCGACGGCGATCCGGAGATGGTGCGGCGACTCGCCGCCCTCGAGCTCGAGCGGTGGGGCCTGGCCGTCCCAGCGGTGTCGGGGGAGCGGGGCCGCGCAGCGGGGGTGGCACCATGACCGGCATGGACGACCAGGACCGGATCGAGACGATCATCGAGGTGCTCGACGCAGCGTTCGCCGAGCTGATGGAGGCCGACCCGGTCGGCTTCCGGGGCAAGTACCGCAAGATGGCCGCGGACCCGCACGCGTTCTACCGGGGCACCGCCTGCCTGTTCTACGCCGACGTCACGGGCAGCTCCGGCGGCTCGGCGGGCGCGCAGGTGTGGACCGAGGACTTCGCCGACGAGCGCAGCGGCCGGATCTGGATCCACGGTGACCTGCACGTCGAGAACTTCGGCACCTACCTCAACTCCGACGGTCGCTTCGTCTTCGACGTCAACGACTTCGACGAGGCCTACCTGGGCCGCTTCACCTGGGACCTCCAGCGCTTCGCCGCGTCCCTGGGCCTGGTGGGCTGGCAGAAGGCGCTGCCCGAGCAGGACGTGCGCGACCTGGTGGCGCGCTACCTGCACGCCTACCTCGACCAGGTCGACGAGTACGTCGACAGCGACGAGGACGACTACGCGCTCTACCTGCACAACACCACCGGGCCGGTGCACCAGGCGCTGCTGGAGGCGCGCGAGCAGCGGCGCACCGACCTGCTCGCGCAGAACACCACGCGGGGCGACGGCGAGCACCGTCGCTTCCGCGACGACGCATCGGTGCGCCGCCTCGACGACGACGAACGCGCCCGGGTCGAGCAGGCCTACCGCGACTACCTGGAGACGATCCCCGACCAGCGCCGCTCGCTCGCGGGCGGTCTTCTACGACCTGCACGACGTCGTGGGCAAGTCCGGCTTCGGCATCGGCAGTGCCGGGCTGCCCGCCTACAACCTGCTCATCGAGGGCCACAGCCAGGCGCTCGACAACGACGTGGTGCTCTCGATGAAGCAGGCCAACGTGCCGGCGGTGAGCAGGTTCGTCGACAACACCGACGTCGACTCCTACTTCGACCACGAGGGGCACCGCACGGTGGTCAGCCAGCGGGCGCTGCAGGTGCACACCGACCCGCTGCTCGGCCACGCCGCCATCGACGGGGTCGGCTACGTCGTGGCCGAGGTGTCGCCGTACGAGGTCGACCTGGACTGGTCGGGCATCACCGAGCCCGACGACATGGCCGAGGTGGTCGAGCTGCTGGGCCGGGCGACCGCGAAGATCCACTGCGCCTCCGACGAGGACAGCGAGCAGGACCTGGTCGACTTCCAGGTCGAGGACGCGGTGGTCGCGAGCGTGGGCGAGCGTCGCGACGAGCTGGTCGCCTGGATCAGCGACTTCGCGATCGCCTACGCCGACCGGGCCCGGGCCGACCACGCGCTGTTCGTCGAGGCCTTCCGCGAGGGACGGATCGGGGTCTCCTCGACCTGAGGTCAGGCCCGCCAGGCGGTGCCGGCACCCGACGAGGGCACGGCCAGCAGGTGCGCGGGGGCCGCGAAGCCGTCGCGGACGAACCGGGCGTCGATCGCGCGGGCCACCGCCTCGACCCGTTCCTCGGGCACCAGCGCCACCGAGGACCCGCCGAAGCCACCGCCGGTCATCCGGGCCGCCAGGGCCCCGGCCTCGACGGCGGTGTCGACCGCGGCGTCGAGCTCGGGGCAGGAGATCTCGAAGTCGTCGCGCATCGACAGGTGCGAGGCCAGCACCAGCCGGGTGAGCGCAGCCCTGTCATCGGCCTCGATCGCCTCGACCACCAGCTCCACGCGCCGGATCTCGGTGGTCACGTGGCGGGCGCGACGGCGGAGCCGGTCGTCGGCGAGGCGGTCGGCCTGCTCGGGGGTCGCGTGGCGCAGCGTGGGCACGCCCAGCTGCCGGGCGGCCTCCTCGCAGTCGGCCCGGCGCTGCGCGTAGCCGCCGTCGACGAGCGCGTGGGCGACCCGGGTGTCGGTGACCAGCAGCCGCAGACCGCTGCGCTCCAGCCCCAGCGCGACCGGACGCGAGGTGCCGGCGTCGAAGTCGATCAGCAGCGCCGCGCCCGGCTCGGCGAGCATGGCCACCGTCTGGTCCATCCCGCCGGTGGGTGCCCCGACCACCTCGGTCTCCGCGCGGACCGCAGCGGCCGCCACCGCGTGGCGACGGTCGAGGTCGAGGTCGAGGCCCAGCGCCCCGACGACCGCGGTCGCCACCGCACACTCCACCGCGGCCGAGCTCGAGAGACCGGCACCCACCGGGACGGTGGAGTCGATGAGGATGTCGAGCCCCGGCAGGTCGCGGACGGGCTCGCCGAGGGTCGGCGCGAGCGCCCACAGCACCCCGACGGCGTACGCCGCCCAGCCCTGCGGGCCGCCGGGGCCGCAGGCGGCGACGGTGCCCTGCCAGCCCTGCTCCTGCTGGCCGCTGCGGACCCGCACCACGTCGTCGTCGCGCCGGCGGACCGCGGCCCAGGTCGAGTGCGGCAGCGCGACCGGCAGCACCAGCCCGGCGTTGTAGTCGGTGTGCTCGCCCATCAGGTTGACCCGACCCGGCGCCCGGCCCACGACGTCGGGGCGGGCGTCGTACACCTGCTCGAAGGTGGCCACGAGGCGGGCCACCACGTCGGCGGGGTCCCCGGGTCCGGTCCAGCTCATGCGGGCCACCCTACGAAGCGACGGTGCCGGGTGGGCGGAGTCACCGGGGTGCCAGGATCGAGGGATGAACCAGGAGACGAACCCCCCGGACCCGGCGGCCCTGGCCGAGCTGGCCCACCAGCTCTTCGACCTGGCGCGGGCCGGGCACGTGCAGCGGCTGCTGGCCTACGTCGACGCGGGTGCCCCGGTCGGGCTGACCGACGCCCAGGGCAACACGCTGCTGATGCTGGCCGCCTACCACGGGCACGCCGACGTGGTGCGCGGGTTGGCCGAGCGCGGTGCCGACGTCGATGCGCTCAACGACCGCGGTCAGTCGCCGTTGGCCGGCGCGGTCTTCAAGGGTGAGCAGGACGTGGTCGACGCCCTGCTGCAGCACGGTGCCGATCCCGACGCCGGCGCGCCCACCGCCCGTGACACCGCGCAGATGATGGGGCGCCCGCTCCCGCACCCACCCGAGCGGTCGTAGGGTCGCTGCCGTGCGCTTCCTCCACGACGCGGTCCCGCCGCACGAGCTGACCTACGACGACGTCTTCATGGTCCCGGGGCACTCCTCGGTGGCCAGCCGCTACGACGTCGACCTGTCCACCGGCGACGGCACGGGTGCCACGGTGCCCCTGGTGGTGGCCAACATGACCGCGATCGCCGGTCGGCGGATGGCCGAGACCGTGGCCCGCCGCGGCGGCCTCGTGGTGGTGCCGCAGGACATCCCGGTGCCGGTGGTGCGCGACGTCGTGGCCTTCGTCAAGAGCCGGCACCTGGTCTTCGACACACCGATCGAGCTGGCCCCGCACCAGACGGTCGCGGAGGCGCTCGCCCTGATCCCCAAGCGGGCCCACCGCGCCGCCGTCGTGGTCGACGACGGCCGGCCCGTGGGCATCGTCGACGCAGCCGACTGCGCCGAGGTCGACCGCTTCGCCCAGGTGCACCAGGTGATGAGCCCGCCCACCGGTCACGATCGACGTCGACACCGACCCGCGGGCGGCCTTCGACGCCATCGACGCGGCCCGGGCGCCGCTGGCCGTCGCCGTCGACGCAGAGGGCACGCCTGGTCGGGGTGCTGACCCGTGCCGGTGCGCTGCGGGCCACCCTCTACACCCCGGCCGTCGACGCCCGGGGCGGGCTGCGGATCGCGGCTGCCGTCGGCGTCAACGGGGACGTGTCGACGCAAGGCCGCAGGACCTGCTCGAGGCCGGTGTCGACTGCCTCGTGGTCGACACCGCACACGGTCACCAGGACCGGATGCTCGAGGCGCTGCGCGCCGTGCGCTCCCTGGACCCGCAGGTGCCGGTGGCTGCCGGCAACGTCGTCGTCGGCCGACGGCACCCGGGCCCTCGTCGACGCCGGGGCCGACATCGTCAAGGTCGGCGTCGGGCCCGGGCGCGATGTGCACGACGCGGATGATGACCGGCGTCGGGCGGCCCCAGTTCTCGGCCGTGCTGGAGTGCGCCGCGGCCGCTCGTGGGGCCGGCGCCCACGTGTGGGCCGACGGCGGCGTCCGGCACCCGCGCGACGTGGCGCTGGCCCTGGCGGCCGGTGCGTCGAGCGTGATGATCGGGTCGTGGTTCGCCGGCACCCACGAGTCACCGGGCGACCTCGTCGAGGACGGAGGCCGGTCGTACAAGGTCTCCTTCGGGATGGCCTCGGCGCGTGCCGTGGCGCAGCGCACCTCCGGCGAGTCGGCCTTCGACCGGGCCCGCAAGGGTCTCTACGAGGAGGGCATCTCCGCCTCGCGGATGTACCTCGACCCCCAGCGCCCCGGCGTCGAGGAC
This sequence comes from uncultured Actinomycetota bacterium, assembly GCA_963722135.1. Lineage (GTDB taxonomy): Bacteria > Actinomycetota > Actinomycetes > Propionibacteriales > Nocardioidaceae > Nocardioides. Next base: position 1,298,497 of record CAVRJT010000003.1, on the reverse strand, counting down.
CTCATAGACGAGATCTGCTCCGGCGTCCGGTCGTCCTGCACGTACGCCGGAGCCACCTCGCTGGAGGAGCTGCACGCGCGAGCGGTCGTCGGAGTGCAGTCGGCGGCCGGCTACTCCGAGGGCCGCCCGCTCGCGACGTCCTGGTGACCCCCTCCGGGAGGGCTCAGATCAGTCGCGCGAGCTGTTGGCGGTGCGCCCGCGCACGATCCCGATGAAGGTCTGCACCCGCGGATCCTCGTTGTCGGTGCGCCACACCAGGCCCACCGTCGTCGACGGCAGGTCGTGGACCGGACGGTAGGTGACGTCCTTGCGCTGGTGCAGCCGGGCCACCGACATCGGCACCAGCAGCACCCCGGTGCCGGCCGCCACCGTCTCGACCGCGTCGGCCACGGTCATCGGCGGCCAGTCCAGCTGCTCTGCACGCGGCGTCCAGCCCGACCTGTGCGGGGCGACGAGCTGCTCGTCGGCGAGGTCCTCGGTGGCGAGCTCGTCGACCACCGTCACGACGTGCTCGTGCCCGACGACGGCGACGACCCGCTCCTCGTAGAGCGGGATGCAGTGCAGGCCGTCGCGGTCCACGGGCAGCCGCGCGAGGACCGCGTCGACCTCGCCGGCGCGCACCGCGACCTCCTGCTGGTCCTCCTCGAGCGGCACCAGCTCGAGCGGGTCGCGGGAACGGTCGCGCCAGGTGCGCGCCCACTTGTCGGGGGTCGCTCCGGTGACGAAGCCGAGGCGGAAGGGGCTGGGCATTCGTCGAGGGTAGTCGTCCGAGGCAGGACGTAGAGTCAGGGCGTCCGTACCTACCTAGGGGTGAAAGTGCTCCGTGTGTGTTTGCCGTCACCCGTCGCAGGCAAGGAGACCTGTGTCGCGGGCTCGGCGTCCGTACGGGGAACTTACGCAGGGCTCCCGACCACGCCGAGTCGGCGGCGTAGGTCTGGTCATCAGGGGGAGAGCGCTGCATGAGCACCTGGGTGTCCCTGGAGACGCTCCCGGGACGGGACGAACTCGACGCTGGAGCCCGCGTGCCTGAGGGCTTGCGGCGCACCGTCGTGGGCGCTGTCGAGGCGGTCAAGCGGGGTGACCTCACCGGGCACCTCGAGGTGGCGAGCGCGGTGGGCCGGCTGGTCCCGCGCCCGGCGGAGGGCAGCACCCGGATCCTCTGGGAGACGCTGGCCACCCTGGGTGCCCACGACCTGCAGCTCGCGCGGGCGGTCGAGCCGCACCTCGACGCGCTGGCGATCCTGACCGAGGCGAGCGCGGCGAGCGCCGACCGGCCGACGGGGGAGGTCGCGCAGGACTCGACGTGGGGCGTCTTCGCCGCCGAAGGGCCCGGCGCCCGGCTGACGGCCCGTCGGCGCGACGGCGGCTGGGTGCTCGACGGCACCAAGCCGTGGTGCTCCCTGGCGACCCGGCTCAGCCACGCCCTGGTCACGGCCTGGGTCGACGACGAGCACCGCGGCCTGTTCGCGGTCGACCTGCACCATCCTGGCGTGCGCACCGGCGCAGGCGCCGAGGACTGGGTGGCCCGGGGCCTGCCGGACGTCGTCAGCACCGCGATCGACCTCGACGCCGTGCCGGCGACCGCCGTCGGCGACCCGGGCTGGTACCTGCGGCGAGACGGCTTCGCCTGGGGCGGCATCGGCGTCGCCGCGGTCTGGTACGGCGGTGCCGTGGGTCTGGCCCGCCGCCTCGCCAGGCCCGGCGGGCGGGTGCTCGACCAGGTCGGGCACCTGCACCTCGGTCGGGTCGACCAGCACCTCAGCACCGCGCGCGCGGTGCTGGGCGAGGCGGCCCGGCAGGTCGACTCCGGCCGGGTCGGGGCCGGCGACGCGGCCGCCCTGGCGAACCGGGTGCGCTCGGTCGTCGCCGCCGCCGCGGAGGCGGTCCTCGCCTCCTGCGAGCACGCGCTCGGCCCGGGACCCCAGGTCGCCGAGCCGGCGTACGCCGCCGCCCTCGCGGACCTGCGCCTCTACCTGCGCCAGCACCACGCGGAGCGCGACCTCGCCGCCCTGGGCCGCGAGGCCGACCAGTCCGGGGCCTGGTGGTCGCGATGAGCCCGACCTTCCAGCACGACTCGGTGGGCACGCCCTCGAGCACCTGGCACGACGACCGCCGCTGGGCGGCGCTGCCGATGCTGGAGCTGTCGGCGCGAGACGGCCGGAACCTGTCCCGGGTCGTGGTCGTGGCCGCCCACCCCGACGACGAGTCCCTCGGCGTGGCCGGGCTGATGTCGCGGCTGCTGGCCCTCCCGGCCGACCAGCGACCGACCGTGGAGGTCGTGCTCCTCACCTCGGGGGAGCGCAGCCACCCGGAGTCGCCCACCCACTCGACCGAGGTGCTCGCCGCGCGCCGCCTCGAGGAGTCGCGCGCCGCGCTGCTCGCGCTCGGCGGTGGCGCCGAGGATGTCGGGATCGAGTGCTGGGACGTCGGCGACGGTCAGGTGGCCGACGACGAGGCCCGCTGGGCCGACCGCCTCAGCACCCTGGTCGGTGACGGCAGCCGCACCCTGCTGGTGGGGCCCTGGCGCCACGACGGCCACCCCGACCACGACGCTGCCGGGCGGATCTGTGCCGCTGTCGCTCACCGGACCGGCGCCCGGCTGCTGGAGTACCCCATCTGGTTCTGGCACCACGCCGAGCCCCACGACGCCCCCTGGGTGGACCTGCGGCGGCTGCCGATGGACCCGGCCACCAGTGCGGCCAAGCGGCGCGCCATCGACTGCCACACCTCCCAGGTGCGCCCGCTCTCCGAGGCCCCCGGTGACGAGACGTTGCTGCTGCCCACGCTGCTCGCACACTTCCTGGGCGAGCAGGAGGTCTTCGTCGAGGAGCCCGCCCGCGACGACACCCTCGACGCGCTGCACCGCGAGGTCGCCGAACCGTGGGGCGCCGACACCCGCTGGTACGAGGAGCGCAAGAGGGCCCTGACGCTGGCCATGCTGCCGGACCGCCGGCACGGCCGGACGCTGGAGGTCGGCTGCTCGACCGGCGTGCTGACGCGTGAGCTGGCCGCTCGCAGCGACCGAGGTGCTGGCCGTCGACGCGAGTGCGGCCGCCGTCGCCGCGGCCCGCCGGCGCACCGAGGACCTCGACCACGTCGAGGTGCAGCACCGGCTGCTCCCCGAGGACTGGCCCGACGGTCGCTACGACCTCGTGGTGGTCAGCGAGGTGGGCTACTTCCTCAGCCCCGTCGACCTCGACGAGCTGGTGCGCCAGGTCGCGAACGGACTGGCGCCCGACGGGGTCGTGCTCCTGGCGCACTGGCGGCACCCGGTGCAGGGCTGGCCGCTCGACTGCGCCGCCGTGCACCGCGCCTTCGAGTCGCTGTCGGGCTGGTCCCGCCTGGCCGAGTACCGCGACCGCGACGTCGAGCTGCTGCTGCTCGGGCCGCAGAGCCGGATGCCGGAGCCGCACACGTGAGCCCGCACCGGTGAGCCCGGTGGACCGGGTCGTCGTGGTGGTCCCCGCCCACGACGAGGAGGACGTGCTGGGTCGCTGCCTCCAGGACATCGCGGAGGCCGCCGCGCAGGCGCGCGCCCTGAGTGTGCGCGTGGACGTCGTCGTGGTCCTCGACGACTGCACCGACGACAGCCTGGCGGTGGCCTCCGAGCACGACGTGCAGGTCGTGGAGACCGCCGTCCGCTGCGTCGGCGCGGCCCGGGCCCTGGGGGTGGGCATCGCCACGGGGCACCCCGACCGCCTCGCCGCCGTCGGGCCCGACGACGAGCGGAACACCTGGGTGGCCACCACCGACGCGGACAGCCGGGTGCCGAGGTCCTGGCTCCTGGACCACCTCGCCGCCGCCCACCACGGGCACGACCTGCTCGTGGGGCCGGTGCTGCCGGACGCCGACGAGCTCGACCCGGCCGTGCTGGCTGCGTGGCACGACCGGCACCGCGCCGGGCGCCTGCACGTGCACGGCGCCAACCTCGGGGTGCGCCTGTCGGCGTACCGGGCGGTGGGCGGGTTCGCCGACCTCGCGACCGGCGAGGACGTCGCGCTGGTGCAGGCCCTCCTGGCCCTCGACGCACCCACGGTGCGACAGGGCCGCCCGGTGGTGACCTCGGCCCGTGAGCGCGGCCGTGCGCCCGACGGTTTCGCCGGCTACCTGCGGGCCCTGCGCCTGGCCGTGGCCGAGGGCGAGCCCGCCTGATCCGGATCCCGGGGACGCCGATGAGTGCCACTGCGTCCCCCTGGTCTCCCTGGTGAGACATGTCGAGAGAGAGGAGTGGCCGTGAGCAGGCCGAGCACTGATCCCGAGCCCCACCGGCGCCTGTCAGCCTTCCTGGGTGACTGGCACGCCGTAGGGACCTCGTACGGAGGGCAGGAGCAGTCCCAGGACGATCCGCACGCGGGCGCGACGCCGTGGAGCAGCATCCACTCCGCGCGCTGGCACTCCGGGCACTACTTCGTGGTGCAGGACGAACGCGCGAGTGGTCCCTTCGACACCCTGACCTTGATGGGCTGGGACGTGGAGGCGGAGCGCTACTTCGCTCGGAGCATCGAGAACCACGGTTTCGCGCGGGACTACACGATGACCGTCGAGGGCCGCACCTGGACGTTGTCCGGGGAGTCCGAACGCGCCAGCTGCGCCTTCAGCGAGGACGGCCGGACCCAGGAGATCTCGTGGGAGTGGAAGCCGGCAGGGGAGTGGCTGCCCCTGTGCGACCGGACCGCGCGCCGGATCGGCTAGCGCCGGACCGGCGTCGCGGTCAGCAGCCGACGCCGGTGAGGTCGCCGTCGCGCAGGGTGCGGCGGGCTGCGTCGAGGCGGTAGGCCGAGCAGTAGTAGAAGCTCAGCAGCGGGTCGCGCCGCAGCCGCACCTCCGACCAGGTGCCGCCCCCGGTGGGCTCGAGGTAGCGCATCCGCTCGCGCAGCAGCGCCCGCGGCCCGCCGCGGTGCTTGAGGTAGCGGTCCAGCCAGCGCTGCACGGTGACGCTGGTGACGGCCTGTCCCCAGCGGCTCGCGGGCAGCACCAGCGGGACGTCGGTGTACTCCAGGTGCGTCGAGGCGCGTGGGACCAGCATCATCGAGTCGATCCCGGCATCGTCCCAGGCGTCCCAGCCGGTGGCCTTCTCGCGGCGCGGGTCGGGACCCCCGGGACTGGGCTGCGGCGAGATGGAGCTGCCGCCGGAGAGGAACCACGGGCTGACGCTGAAGCCGTACTCCGACTGGATGCCGAGCGCGGGCACCACCGGACGGAACCGCGGGCCCGAGGCCAGCGGGGAGCCGAGCTTGTCGAGGGCCACGACCGTGGCCACCCGCTTGTCGACGGCCTGCACCCGCGAGACGGCGGCGGCACCGAGCGAGTGCCCGATGATCGCGATCCGCTGCCGGCGGCCCGGGGTGGAGGGGGAGCGGTCGCGCGAGCGGTCGAGGAGGCGGTGGAAGGGGTTGGCGGTGTCGACACGGGCGCCCTCGGACCCCGGGTTGGCGTAGGGCCGGTCCGGGGTGGCGTGCAGGAAGGACAGCGCGTCGCGGGTGCCGACCTCGAAGTTGGCCTGCTGCTGGAACGGCACGCCCGGGCAGCCGCTCATCTCGCCGGGCAGGGGCTCCGCGGTCGGGTCGCAGAACGGGAACACCTGGCCGTCGGGGTGAGGGAACGTCTCGCTGCCGCCCTGGCCCTGGACGTCGTAGGTCAGCACCACGTAGCCGCGCTCGGCGAGGTCCTGCGCCAGCCACTCGTACATCCCCTCCGAGCCCTGCACCGAGCCCGGGGTGATCACCACGCCGGGGAACGGACCGCGCAGCCGACGACCTGAGTAGGGGTCGCGTGCTCCGGGCACCGGTGCCCACACGGTGCCGCGCAGCAGCGCGCCGTGCTGGTTGGTGAAGGCCACGCGCCGCGCCCGGCCCCGGGTGCCGGCCCAGGAGGCGCGCAGCGGGTTGCCGACGTCCCAGCCGGGCACGACGTTGCCGGCGGTGAGCGCCGGGCGGGTCGGCTCGGCGACCTGGGTGAGCAGCTGGGCCACGCTGGTGGCGGTGCTCTGCGCGACCAGGGCGGGCAGGTAGGCGGGGTTGCGCAGCTGGCCGCCCTCGCCGTGGATGCGCCCGTAGGCGTCGGCGATGTTCTCGGTGTCGCGCTGCACGTACGCCGGTGAGCCCGGCTCGGGCTCGCTCGTGCGCGCGACGGCCGGGCCGGTGCCGGCCAGCAGCAGGCCGGTGCCGGCCACCAGGGCGAGCAGGGTGCGGGGGCGGTTCAGGGGCACAGCACGTTCCTTCCGAGGGCGACGTCGCCCTCCCGGTGCCTCAACGACGCTGCGCCGACCGGGATACGCGGTTCCGGCGCTGCCGGCGCCCTCGGCGGTGTTGACTTCCCAGTGACGCCCCCCACGACGAGGAGCAGGACCGTGCTGGAGACCCTGAGCGGGCTGTGGGACGCCGTGCCGGAGGCGCTGCGGGACCCGGTCGCCCTCGCGGCACCGTTCTTCGTGCTGATGATCGGCCTCGAGGCCCTGGCCGCGCTGCTCCTGGAGGACGACGAGCAACCGGCGGCGGAGCGGCGTACTGCCGACGGGCGGGCGGCCCCGCGGCCCGGTGGCTACGCGCGCCGCGACGCGCTGACCAGCATCTCGTTGGGCGTGGTCTCCGCCGCCACGATGGCGGCGTGGAAGGGGCTGGGACTGCTGGGCTACGCGGTGCTGTTCGCCTACGTCGCGCCCTGGCAGCTGCCGGCGGAGGCCTGGTGGACCTGGGCGCTGGCGATCCTGGGGGTCGACTTCCTCTTCTACTGGGCGCACCGCATCGCGCACCGGGTGCGGCTGGTCTGGGCGACCCACCAGGCCCACCACTCCAGCGAGTACTTCAACTTCTCGACCGCACTGCGCCAGAAGTGGAACAACTCCCACGAGCTCGTGCTGTGGGCCCCGCTGCCGCTGCTGGGCGTGCCGCCGGCGCTGGTGTTCCTCGGGTTCTCGGTGAGCCTCGTCTACCAGTTCTTCGTGCACACCGAGCGGGTCGGTCGGCTGTGGCGCCCCGTCGAGCTGGTCCTCAACACGCCCTCGCACCACCGGGTGCACCACGGCAGCGACCCGGAGTACCTGGATCGCAACTACGGCGGGATCCTCATCGTCTGGGACCGGCTGTTCGGCTCCTTCCAGCCCGAGCTGCACCGACCGACGTACGGGCTGACGGTGCCGGTGGGCACCTACCACCTGGTGCGGCTGCAGACCCACGAGTACGCCGCCATCGCGCGCGACGTGCGGGTGGCCGGGACGTGGCGCGACAAGGTCGGCTACGTGCTCGGTCCGCCAGGGTGGCGACCGGCTGCGGATCGCGTCGACGCCTAGCTCCGAAATGAACAAAAGGCCCCGTGGAGCCGGGGCCTTCTGAGTGTCCGAGGGGGGACTTGAACCCCCACGCCCTAATACGGGCACTAGCACCTCAAGCTAGCGCGTCTGCCTATTCCGCCACCCGGACGAGTGCGTGGGAACAGTAGCAAGCCGCCGCCGGATCCTCCGCATCGGACCCCCTCCTGGGCGGCGTGCGGGGCCGACCCCACCCGTCCCACCCGTCACGGGGGTGGACAGCCACCGCCCCGCTGACATGCTGGGGGCATGTCGACCCCCGCCGAGGACCATCGCCCGGAGACCGACGAGCCGCGCGGCTACGACCCCGCGGCCGAGGTCGTGGAGATCTGTCGGGACCTGATCCGCATCGACACCTCGAACTACGGTGACGCGGACGGCCCGGGGGAGCGCAAGGCGGCCGAGCACGTCGCGGCGCTGCTCGAGGAGGTCGGGATCAGCGCGCGGCTCTACGAGTCCGAGCCGGGCCGCACCAGCGTCGTGGCGCGCTGGGGTGGCACCGAGGGTGACGCGCTGCTGCTGCACGGCCACCTCGACGTCGTACCGGCCGCGGCCGAGGACTGGGCGGTGCACCCGTTCTCCGGCGAGATCCAGGACGGCTACGTGTGGGGCCGCGGCGCGGTCGACATGAAGGACTTCGACGCGATGCTGCTCAGCGTGGTGCGCGCGCGCCAGCGGGCGGGGCGGATCCCGACCCGGCCGATCGTGCTGTGCTTCACCGCCGACGAGGAGGCCGGCGGTCACAAGGGCGCCGAGGTCCTGGTCCGCGACCACCCCGAGGAGTTCGAGGGCGTCACCGAGGCGGTCGGCGAGGTCGGCGGCTTCTCGGTGACCGTGCGCGGGCGCCGGGTCTACCTGATCGAGGCCGCCGAGAAGGGGATGGCCTGGATGCGTCTGACGGCGCGGGGCCGGGCCGGGCACGGCTCCATGCTCAACACCGACAACGCGGTCTCCCGCTTGTCGGGGGCGGTCGCGCGCATCGGCGCCTACGACTGGCCGGTGCGCCTGACGCCCACCATGGAGGTCCTCCTGGCCACCGTCGGCGACCTCGCCGGCGTCGAGGCCACGCCTGCGAACGCGCCTGCGCTGATCGAGGAGTTCGGTGGCGCCGCCCGGATGCTCGGCGCCGTCATCAGCAACACCACGAACCCCACGATGCTGCAGGCCGGCTACAAGGTGAACGTGATCCCCACCGAGGCCACCGCCCACGTCGACGGTCGCTTCCTGCCCGGCTTCGAGGACGAGTTCTTCGCCACCCTGGCCGAGCTCGTCGGTGAGGGCGTCGAGATCGAGCACCTCTCCCACCAGCAGCCCTGGGAGACGCCGTACGACGGCGACCTGGTGCGCGCCATGAACCGCTCCATCCTCAGCGAGGACCCCGAGGGCGTCGTGGCGCCCTACCTGATGAGCGGGGGAACCGACGCCAAGCACTTCCGCAAGCTCGGGATGCGCTCCTACGGCTTCGCGCCGTTGCGCCTGCCCGCCGACCTCGACTTCACCGCGCTGTTCCACGGTGTCGACGAGCGGGTCCCGGTCGACGCCCTCGAGTTCGGGGCGCGGGTCTTCGACAAGTTCCTCGACGACGTCTGAGCGGTCTGCTCTTCGACGTTGCCGTTTGGTCACCAACGACAGATCTCGGGGCTCCGGGAGTGCCGTTTGGTCACCAACGACAGATCTCGGGGCTTCGGGAGTGCCGTTTGGTCACCAACGACAGGCCGAAGCTGTTTCGTCGAGCGGGGTTCAGGCCGTGAGCACGCCGGCGCTGAGCAGGACCAGGACCGCCGCACCGAGCACCACCCGGTAGATCACGAACGGCGTGTAGGAGCGAGTGCTGACGTAGCGCAGCAGCCACGCGATGGTGGCGTAGCCGACGATGAACGACACGACGGTGCCCACGATGGTGGGGCCCCAGCCGTAGGCGTTGTCCCCGTTGGGGATCTCGGCGAGCTGGAAGAACCCGGCGCCCAGGACGGCGGGGATCGCGAGCAGGAACGCGAAGCGGGTGGCCGCCTCGCGCTCGAAGCCGAGGAAACGCCCCATCGAGATCGTCGCCCCGGAGCGTGAGACGCCCGGGACCAGGGCGGCGGCCTGGGCCAGCCCCATCAGCAGCGCGTCGCGCAGCCGCATCTTCTTGATCGCGCGCTCGTTGCGCCCGAACCGGTCGGCGATGCCGAGCACCACACCGAGCACGATCAGCGTGGTGCCGATGATCCACAGGCTGCGGAAGTCCTGCTCGATGATGTCCTTGAGGGCGATGCCCAGCACCACGATCGGCAGCGAGCCGACGATGATGTACCAGCCCATCCGGGCATCGACGTGACCGCGCCACTCTGGTCGCACCAGCGAGCGAAGCCAGGTCGAGCCGATGCGCCAGATGTCGTGGCGGAAGTAGATGAGGACCGCCAGCTCGGTGCCGATCTGGACCACGGCGGTGAAGGCGGCGCCCGGGTCGCCCCAGCCGAAGAGCTCGGGGAAGATCCGCAGGTGCGCGCTGCTGGAGATCGGGAGGAACTCGGTCAGGCCTTGCAGGAGGCCCAGGACGACGGCCTTGAGGAGATCCAGCACGCGGTCAGCCTAGGAGACCGGTCCGGGCGAGCCGACAGCGACTCACGCAGCCCCCGCCGATAGGTTGTCGCCATGCAGCAACGCTCACTGGGGGCGACCGGGCTCCGCGTCTCCCGTCTCGGTCTCGGCACGATGACCTGGGGACGCGACACCGACGAGCACGAGGCCCGTGACCAGCTCACCTCCTTCGTGGAGGCCGGCGGCACCCTCGTCGACACCGCCGCGGCGTACGCCGACGGCCAGTCCGAGTCGCTCCTCGGTTCGCTCATCGGCGACGTGGTGGCCCGTGACGACATCGTGCTGGCCACCAAGGCCGGGATGGGCCTGAGCAAGGGGCGGTTGCGCGTCGACACCTCCCGCGGCCGGCTCCTCAGCACCCTCGACGCCTCGCTGCGTCGGCTCGGGGTCGACCATGTCGACCTGTGGCAGGTCCACACCTGGCACGACAAGGTGCCGGTGGAGGAGACCCTCTCGGCGCTCGACCTCGCGGTGTCCTCGGGTCGCGCGTCGTACGTCGGCATCTCCAACTACTCCGGCTGGCAGACCGCCCAGGCCGCCACCTGGCAGCGCGCCGTGCCCGGGCGGGTGGCCCTGGCCTCGACCCAGGTGGAGTACTCGCTGCTGAACCGGGGGATCGAGCACGAGGTGCTGCCCGCTGCCGCCGCGACCGGCCTGGGTGCGCTGACCTGGTCCCCGCTCGGGCGAGGGGTGCTGACCGGCAAGTACCGGACCGGGACGCCGGCGAACTCGCGCGCCGCGACCTCGCAGTTCTCCTCCTTCATGAGCGTCTACATGGACGAGCGTTCGGCGAGCATCGTCGAGGCCGTGGTGCGCGCCGCGGAGGGGCTCGACCTCAGCTCCGTCGCAGGTGGCGCTGGCCTGGGTGCGCGATCGCCCCGGGGTCACCGCACCGATCCTGGGCGCCCGCACGACGGCCCAGCTCAAGGAGGCACTGAGCGTCGAGGACGTGGTGCTGCCCGCTGAGATCACCGGAGCCCTGGACGATGTCTCGGCCGACTGAGGTCCCTGCGGCGACGTACCCTCTCTCGTCCTGCTCCTGACCGCCCCACCACCGACCACGGGAGGCCGCATGAGCCGCATTCCCCTTCGTCCCAGCCGTACGGGCGTGGAGTGGGAGTTCGACCGGGTGTCGTTCCCCAGCGAGCTCAGCCGCAACGTCGTGACCCGGCTCCTCGTCGACCGCGCCGAGCACGGCGGTTGGGAGCTCGACTGCGTCCGGATCTCCACCGACGGAACCCGGCGCGTGGTGCTGCGGCGCAAGATCATCCGCGCGGTCCGCACCGCGTGAGCGGCTCAGACCTCCGGGCCGCCGACCGCTGTCCGGTGGCCGGCTGACTGCCGTTGGTGACCAAACGACGTTCTCAGGGCCCAGAGATCTGTCGTTGGTGACCAAACGGCAGACAGAAGCCCAACCCGCAGCGGGTGGCTCACCACCAGCCGGAGCGTCGGAACTGCCACCACAGCAGGGCCGAGGCGGCGACCATCAGCAGCAGCGCGAAGGGGTAGCCCAGGGCCCAGCCCAGCTCGGGCATGTGCTCGAAGTTCATGCCGTAGACGCCGGCGATCAGCGTCGGCACCACCACGAGCGCCGCGCCCGCGGAGATCTTGCGCATGTCGTCGTTCTGCTGCAGCTGGATCCGGGCGACGTGCACGTCGAAGGCCGTCGAGAGCAGCGAGTCGAGGTTGTCGACCAGCTCGGCGGCACGGTGCAGGTGGTCGAGGACGTCACGGAAGAACGGGCCGGCCTCGGTGTCGATGCCGTGGACGCTGCCCTCGGTGAAGCGATGCAGCGGGTCACGCAGCGGCTGGACCGCGCGACGTACCTCGGCGATCTCGCGCTTGAGCGTGTAGATGCGCACGGCGTCGTTGGTGCGCTCCTCGGAGAGCACCGACTCCTCGACCTCGTCGACGTCGACCTGCAGCTCGTCGACCACGCTGAGGTAGCCGTCGACCACCCGGTCGCAGATCGCGTAGACCACCGACGACGGTCCGTGGTTGAGCACCTTCTCGCTCTCCTCGAGGAAGGTACGGGCCGGGCTGAGCTCCAGGCCGTGGCCGTGGCGCACGCTGACCACGAAGTCGGGACCCACGAAGAGACTCACCTCGCCGGTCTCGACGGCGTCCTCCTCGTCGACGTACCAGAGGGTCTTGAGCACTAGGAAGAGCCCGTGCTCGTAGCGCTCCAGCTTGGGACGCTGGTGGGCCTTGACGGCGTCCTCGAGCGCCAGCTGGTGCAGGTCGAAGGCCGCGCCGACCGCCGACAGCTCGTCGGGGCCGGGCTCGTGCAGCCCCACCCACACGAAGCCGCCACGCTCGCCGGCGCGGGCGCGCAGCGCCGCGTAGTCGGCGTGCTCGCAGTCCACCGGGGTCCGGGTGCCGTCGTGGTAGACGGCCGCGTCGACGATCACGGGGGCCACGCTAGTGCCATCGGCGCTGTGCGGGCCCCGGCTACAGTGCCGGGCATGGCAACGATGGTGCTCATCCGCCACGGGCGCACGACCGCGAACGCCACCGGCGTCCTCGCCGGTCGCACCCCCGGCGTCGAGCTCGACGAGACCGGGCGCGACCAGGCGCAGCGCGCTGGGCAACGGTTGGCGGGGGTCCCGCTGGCCGTAGTGGTCTCCAGCCCGATGCTGCGCTGCCAGCAGACAGCGGAGGCGGTGCTGGCCCACCAGGCGCCCGGGACGCGGTCCGTGTCCGAGGACGACGTGACCGAGTGCGACTACGGGACCTGGCAGGGCAGCCGCCTCAAGGACCTGGCCGGCGAACCGTTGTGGCGCACCGTCCAGACCCAGCCCTCCGCGGTCACGTTCCCCGAGCGGGGAGTCGATGGCGCGGCATGCAGGCGCGCGCGGTGGCCGCCGTACGCCGCATCGACGCGCGATCGAGGCCGAGCACGGCCCGGGCGCGGTGTGGGCGGTGGTCAGCCACGGCGACATCATCAAGTCGGTGCTCGCCGACGCCCTCGGGACTGCACCTGGACCTCTTCCAGCGCATCGGCGTCGACCCGGCGTCGCTGTCGATCGTGCGCTACACCGAGCACCGGCCCTACGTGCTGGCCAGCAACACCCACGCCGGGGACCTGTCCTGGCTGGTCCCAGCGCCCGACGCGGCCGGGGAGCCGGTGGTGGACGCGGCCGTCGGCGGCGGCGCCGGCCCTCGGGAGGACACCCCTGCGCCGGGACCTGCAGCGGCTTCGCACCACCGGGTGGGCCCGGCCCTTCCGGGGCGCCCCTAGGCTGAGTGACATGCCAGTCGTCCACGCCTTCGACCCGCCGGAGCGGTTCGTCACCGGCACCGTCGGGGAGCCCGGGTCCCGCACGTTCTTCCTCCAGGCCCGCAGCGGCAGCCGCCTGGTCAGCGTCTCGCTGGAGAAGCAGCAGGTGGCCGCGCTGGCCGAACGGGTCGACGAGCTGCTCGACGAGGTGATGGACAGCGAGACCTCGACCGCGGTCATCCCCGCCGTCGCGCCCGCTGGGCCTCGCAGGACGCCGACCCGCTGGAGCAGCCCATCGACGAGGAGTTCCGAGCCGGCACCATGACCCTGTCCTGGGACCCCGACGACGAGCGCATCGTCATCGAGGTCTTCCCCTACTCCGAGGCCGCGGTGGTCTCCCCGGAGCAGGTCGACCAGGACTTCGAGGAGCCCGATCCCGACGAGATGCTCCTGGTGCGGCTCGAGGCCGGTCCGGCGCGGGCCTTCGTGCAGCGCACCGCGCAGGTCATCGAGGCCGGGCGGCCCAGCTGCCCCTTCTGCGGCAACCCCATCGACCCCGAGGGCCACCTGTGCGTGCGCGCCAACGGCTTCCGCAGGCGCGAGCCCTGAGCCACGTCGTGGACCGGACCAGCAGGGACGCCCCGTGAGCGGGGCGGGCGTCGACCTCGTCGAGGACGAGCTGGAGCTGCGCGGGCGGATCATGCCCGCCTCCAACGCCACGTTCCTCGGCTCGGTCGGCGAGTGTCCAGGTCGTCTACAAGCCGATCGCCGGGGAGCGGCCCCTGTGGGACTTCCCCGGCGCGGTCCTGGCGCACCGCGAGGTGGCGGCGTACCTGGTCTCGGAGGTCTTCGCGGCCCCCGACGAGATCGGCGTCGTCCCGCGCACCTGGTTGCGGGAGGGGCCGCACGGACCCGGGATGGTGCAGGTCTGGCAGGAGCCCGACCCCGCTCAGGAGGCGGTGACGCTGATCCCGTCCGGGCAGCGCCCGCCCGGGATGTTGCACGTCTTCGACGGCTACGACGCCCACGACCGGCTGGTCTCACTGGTCCACGAGGACACCGCGGCGCTGCGCCGGATGGCGGTGCTCGACGTGCTGCTCAACAACGCCGACCGCAAGGGCGGGCACGTGCTGGCGATGCCCGACGGGCACCGCTACGGCGTCGACCACGGCATCGCCTTCCACACCGAACCCAAGCTGCGCACGGTGCTGTGGGGCTGGCTGGGTCAGCGCCTCGACCAGCGCGAGCGCGACGCGGTGGCCCGGGTCCGCGCAGGCCTGCCCGGCGAGCTGGGAGCGGCCCTGGCACTGCTGCTCGACGACGCCGAGATCGACCACCTGGCGCGCCGGTGCGACCGGTTGACGGGCGCGCGGCACGATGCCGGCTCCCGACAGCGACGGCCCGGCGATCCCGTGGCCGCCCTTCTGAGCCCGGCCGCGACCCGCACCCTCTAGGCTCGCCCCATGCGTGCCTGGTCTGCTCCGGAGATGCCCACCCTCCCCGTGACGGGTCCGGCTGTCTCGCTGCACGACACCCCGAGCGGCGAACGCCGCACCCTCAGCCCGGACGGCACGGCGCGGCTCTACGCGTGCGGCATCACGCCGTACGACGCCACCCACATGGGCCACGCCGCGACGTACGTCGGCGTCGACCTGCTCTACCGGGCCTGGCGCAACGCCGGGCTCGAGGTCGCCTACGTGCAGAACGTCACCGACGTCGACGACCCGCTGCTGGAGCGCGCGACCAAGGTCGGCATCGACTGGGTCGCGCTGGCCGAGCGCGAGACCGAGCTGTTCCGCCAGGACATGCAGGCGCTGCGGGTGCTCCCGCCGCGCGACTACATCGGTGCGGTGGAGTCGATCCCGCTGGTCATCGACCTGATCGAACGGCTCCAGGCCACCGGGTCGATCTACGCGGTCGACGACGACCTGTACTTCTCGGTGCACGCCGACCCGGCCTTCGGCGAGGAGTCCGGGATGGACCGCGAGACGATGCTGCGGATCTTCCCCGAGCGCGGCGGCGATCCGGACCGGCCCGGCAAGAAGGATCCGCTGGACTGCCTGGTGTGGCGCAGCGAACGACCCGGCGAGCCGTCGTGGCCCAGCCCCTTCGGCCCCGGTCGCCCCGGCTGGCACATCGAGTGCAGCGCGATCGCGATGACGTACCTCGGCGGCGCCTTCGACGTCCAGGCCGGCGGCAGCGACCTGGTCTTCCCGCACCACGAGATGTGCGCCGGTCACGCCCAGGTCGCCGAGCCCGGCACCGCCTTCGCGCAGGTCTACGTCCACGCCGGGATGGTCGCCTACGACGGCGAGAAGATGTCGAAGTCCAAGGGCAACCTGGTCTTCGTCTCCGCCCTGCGTCACGCCGACGTCGACCCGATGGCCATCCGGCTCACGCTGCTGCGCCACCACTACCGCTCCGACTGGGAGTGGACCGACGCCGACCTGCTGGCCAGCGTCGACACCCTCGCCACCTGGCGCCGCGCCCTCTCGCTGGGGGCCGGCGCCGCTGCCGCACCGGTCGTGGAGGGGGTGCTCGCCGCCTGCGCCGACGACCTCGACGCCGCCCGCGCCGTACGGCTCGTCGACGACTGGGCCCGGGCCACGCTGGGCACCGACGGGCTGGCCGACACCGCCGACCCGCACGCCGCCCTCGCGGTGCACCAGGTGCTCGACGCCGCCCTCGGTCTCTCGCTCTGACCCCTGGCGCCGCAGGCGCTCAGCTCCGTGACTCGCGGCGGGGCGCTGCTCTGTCGCTGTCGTTTGGTCACCAACGGCACTCCTGGAACGTTCCAAGGTGTCGTTGGTGACCAAACGGCAACCTCCCGGCCTCGCAGCCGTGGGTGCGCAGCCCCTCAGTCGTCGCCCTGCCGGCGCTTGAGGTAGCGCTCGAACTCCCGGGCGATGGCCTCGCCGGAGGCTTCCGGCAGGTCGGTGGTGTCGCGGGTCTCCTCGAGGGCGCGGACGTAGTCGGCCACGTCCTCGTCGTCCTCGGCGAGCTCGTCGACCCCGCGCTCCCAGGCGCGGGAGTCCTCGGGCAGGTCGCCGAGCGGGATGGAGATCTCCAGGAGGTCCTCGATCTGGCCGATGAGCGCGAGGGTGGCCTTGGGGCACGGCGGCTGGGCGACGTAGTGCGGCACGGCGGCCCAGTAGGACACCGCGGGCATGTCGACGCGCACGCAGGCGTCCTGGAAGACGCCCGACGATCCCGGTGGGCCCCTCGTAGGTCGACTGCTCCAGCTTGAGCCGATCGACCAGCTCGGGCTCGGTGGCGGTGCCGGTCACGGGGATCGGGCGGGTGTGCGGGGTGTCGGCGAGCAGCGCGCCCAGGGTGACGACCAGCGCGCCGCCCAGCTCGTCGACGGCGGCCAGCAGCTCAGCGCAGAACTGGCGCCAGCGGATGTTGGGCTCGATCCCGCGGATCAGGATGATGTCGCGGCCCAGGCCCGGGGGAGAGGCGACCGCGATCTGCGTCGTGGGCCAGGTGAGGCGTCGGTGGCCGAGCGCGTCGCCGCCCACCACGGGCCGGTTGACCTGGAAGTCGTAGAACTCCTCGGGGTCCACCGCACCGACCACGCGCGCGCCCCAGGCCGACATCAGGTGGTCCACGACCGAGGAGGCGGCATCGGCGGCGTCGTTCCAGCCCTCGAAGGCGGCGATGACGATGGGGTCGACCAGGTCCGGCGCGTCCTCAATCTCGATCACCTCCCCAGCGTAGTCACGCCCATGGTGCCTACCCTGAGGATTTCGCCCGCCGCGCGCGGCGATGTCACCATCTGGGCACCCTGTCCAGCCTTCGGACACCCTCCTACGCTGGCAGGACCCGCTCGGGGTGCCGCCGGTGCCCCACGAGAGGAGATCCGCGTGAGCCAGGCCAGCACCGAGACCCCGATGGAGCCGCGTAGGCCCGGCCGAGTGGCGCCCCGACGTCACCGACGAGCTGCGAGCCGCCCTGGTCGAGCGCATCCTCGTCATCGACGGAGCCATGGGCACCGCCATCCAGCGCGACCGGCCCGACGAGGCCGGCTACCGCGGGGAGCGCTTCGCCGACTGGCCCAGCGACCTGATCGGCAACAACGACCTCCTCACGCTGACCCAGCCCGACATCATCGAGTCGATCCACCGCGAGTACCTCGAGTCCGGTGCCGACCTCATCGAGACCAACACCTTCAACGCCAACTCGATCTCGCTGGCCGACTACGGCCTGGAGGCGCTCGCCTACGAGCTGAACCTCGAGGCCGCCCGCATGGCCCGTCGCGCCGCCGACGCCGTGGCCACCCCGGAGCGGCCCCGCTACGTCGCCGGCGCACTGGGGCCGACCACCCGCACCGCCTCGATCTCGCCCGACGTCAACGACCCTGCGGCCCGCAACGTCACCTTCGACGCCCTGGTGGCGGCGTACCGCACCGCTGCGCGTGGGACTGGTCGACGGCGGCAGCGACCTGCTCGTCATCGAGACGATCTTCGACACCCTCAACGCCAAGGCCGCGATCTTCGCGGTGGAGACGCTCTTCGAGGACCTGGGCCGCCGCTGGCCGCTGATCGTCTCGGGCACCATCACCGACGCCTCCGGGCGCACCCTGTCGGGCCAGACCACCGAAGCGTTCTGGAACTCCGTGCGGCACGCCCGCCCGCTGGCCATCGGCCTCAACTGCGCGCTCGGGGCCCGCGAGATGCGCCCCTACATCGCCGAGCTGTCCCGGGTGGCCGACACCTTCGTCTCCTGCTACCCCAACGCCGGCCTGCCCAACGCCTTCGGCGAGTACGACGAGGCCGCGGCCGAGACCGCCGCGGTCGTGCACGAGTTCGCGCAGGCGGGCTTCGTCAACCTGGTCGGCGGCTGCTGCGGCACCACCCCGGCCCACATCAGCGCGATCGCTGAGGCGGTCGAGCACGCGCGCCCCCGGGTGCCCGTGGAGCCACCCAGCGCCATGCGCCTCTCGGGTCTCGAGCCGTTCACCCTCGACGCCGACAGCCTCTTCGTCAACGTCGGCGAGCGCACCAACATCACCGGCTCCGCCCGCTTCCGCAAGCTCATCAAGGACGGCGACTACGACACCGCGCTGAGCGTGGCCGCCCAGCAGGTGGAGAACGGCGCGCAGGTCCTCGACGTCAACATGGACGAGGGCATGATCGACGGCGTCGCGGCCATGGACCGCTTCACCAAGCTCGTGGCCAGCGAGCCCGACATCAGTCGGGTCCCGGTGATGGTCGACTCCTCGAAGTTCGAGGTGATCGAGGCCGGGCTCAAGAACGTCCAGGGCAAGCCGATCGTGAACTCGATCTCGCTGAAGGAGGGCGAGGAGTCGTTCATCGCCCACGCCCGCCTGTGCCGCAAGTACGGCGCCGCGGCGGTGGTGATGGCCTTCGACGAGGACGGCCAGGCCGACAACCTGCAGCGCCGGCAGTCGATCTGCGAGCGGGCGTACCGGATCCTCGTCGACGTGGTCGGCTTCCCGGCCGAGGACATCATCTTCGACCCCAACGTCTTCGCCGTGGCGACCGGCATCGAGGAGCACGCCTCCTACGGCCTCGACTTCATCGAGGCCGACCCGCTGGATCAAGGCGAACCTGCCGGGCGCCAAGGTCTCGGGCGGCATCTCCAACGTGAGCTTCTCCTTCCGCGGCAACAACCCCGTGCGCGAGGCGATCCACGCGGTCTTCCTGTTCCACGCCATCAAGGCCGGGCTCGACATGGGCATCGTCAACGCCGGGGCCCTGGTGGTCTACGACCAGGTCGAGCCCGAGCTGCGCGAGCGCATCGAGGACGTGGTCCTCAACCGGCGCCCCGACGCCGCCGAACGCCTCCTCGAGATCGCCGAGGAGCACAACCGCGCCGGTCGAGGCGGTCGAGGCCACCACCCAGGAGTGGCGCGGCCTGCCCGTCTCGGAGCGGATCACCCACGCGCTGGTCAAGGGCATCGACACCTACGCCGAGGCCGACGCCGAGGAGCTGCGGCTCGAGATCGAGGCGCGCGGCGGACGCCCGATCGAGGTCATCGAGGGTCCGCTGATGGCCGGCATGGACGTCGTGGGCGACCTGTTCGGTGCCGGCAAGATGTTCCTGCCCCAGGTGGTGAAGTCGGCGCGGGTGATGAAGAAGGCCGTCGCGCACCTGATCCCGTTCATCGAGCAGGAGAAGATCGACAACCCCGAGTACGCCACCGCCAAGGAGACGAACGGCACCATCGTGATGGCCACGGTCAAGGGCGACGTGCACGACATCGGCAAGAACATCGTCGGGGTGGTCCTTCAGTGCAACAACTTCGAGGTCATCGACCTCGGGGTGATGGTGCCGGCGCAGAAGATCCTCGACACCGCCCGCGAGGTCGGCGCCGACATCATCGGCCTGTCGGGGCTGATCACGCCCTCCCTGGACGAGATGGTCACGGTGGCCACCGAGATGCAGCGCCTGGGGATGGACCTCCCGCTGCTCATCGGTGGCGCGACCACCTCGCGCGCCCACACCGCGGTCAAGGTCGACCCGCGCTACGACGGCCCGGTGGTCTGGGTCAAGGACGCCTCCCGCTCGGTGCCGACCGCGGCCGCGCTGCTGCACGCCGAGCGGCGTACGACGCTGATGGCCGACGTCAAGGCCGACTACGACTCGCTGCGTGAGCGGCACTCGCACAAGACCGAGCGCCCCAAGCTCAGCTACGAGCAGGCCTGTGCCAACGCCACGCCGATCGACTGGAGCGACTACCAGCCACCGGCACCGAACCGTCCCGGGATCCACGTCCTCGACGACTACGACCTCGCCGAGCTGCGCGACTACATCGACTGGCAGCCGTTCTTCAACGCCTGGGAGATGAAGGGGCGCTTCCCCGACATCCTCAACAACCCGGCCTCGGGCGAGACCGCGCGCAAGCTCTACGACGACGCCCAGGAGATGCTGGACCGGGTCGATCGCCGAGAAGTGGATCACCGCCCGCGGTGTCTTCGGCTTCTTCCCCGCCGCCGGCGACGGGGACGACACGATCCTCTACACCGACGACGACCCGCAGCGACGTGCGGACCACGCTGCACCACCTGCGCCAGCAGGGCCAGCACCGCGAGGGGATGCCGAACCGCTCCCTGGGCGACTTCGTGGCGCCGGTCGAGAGCGGGCTGGCCGACCACGTGGGTGGGTTCGCGGTCACCGCCGGGATCGGCGCTGCCCGAGCGCATCAAGGCCTTCCAGGCCGAGAACGACGACTACAGCGCGATCCTGCTGGAGTCGCTGGCCGACCGGCTCGCCGAGGCGTTCGCCGAGCGGCTGCACGAGCGGGTGCGCACCGACTGCTGGGGCCACCAGCCCGAGGAGCAGCTCAGCAACGAGGAGCTGATCGCCGAGCGCTACCAGGGCATCCGGCCCGCGCCCGGCTACCCGGCCTGCCCCGACCACACCGAGAAGTCGACGCTGTGGGACCTGCTCGACGTCGAGGCCAGCACCGGGATCGAGCTGACCGAGTCGATGGCGATGTGGCCCGGCGCCTCGGTGTCGGGTTGGTACCTGAGCCACCCGCAGTCGCAGTACTTCGTGGTCGGTCGGATCGCCCGCGACCAGGTCGAGGCGTACGCCGAGCGCAAGGGCTGGACCCTGGCCGAGGCCGAGCGTTGGCTCTCGCCCAACCTCGGCTACGACCCGGAGGACTGAGCGTGCCCGAGCACCCGCTGCCCGCAGCCGTGCTGTGGGACATGGACGGCACCCTCGTCGACACCGAGCCGTACTGGATCGAGACCGAGTTCGCGCTCGCCGAGACCCACGGCGGCACCTGGAGCACCGAGCACGCCCTCAACCTGGTGGGCAACGACCTGCTCACCTCAGGGCGCTACATCCGCGAGCACATGGGCATCGACCTGACGCCCGAGCAGATCGTCGAGGAGCTCCTCGACGGCGTCGTGGCCCGCGTCGACCAGGCGGTGCCGTGGCGCCCCGGGGCCCGCGAGCTGGTCCTGGCCCTCGGCGCGGCCGGCGTGCCGTGCGCGCTGGTGACCATGTCCTACGAGCGGCTGGTCGCCCCGATCCTCGCGCACCTGCCGCCCGAG
Source organism: uncultured Actinomycetota bacterium (assembly GCA_963722135.1). GTDB lineage: Bacteria > Actinomycetota > Actinomycetes > Propionibacteriales > Nocardioidaceae > Nocardioides. The sequence continues at coordinate 1,277,358 of CAVRJT010000003.1, read as the reverse complement.
ACCTTCCGGGTCATCGTCACCGGCGACCAGGTCGACAACGGCAAGCCGCACCCCGAGCCGTACCTGACCGCCGCCGCCGCACTCGGGGTCGCACGCGGCCGCGTGCGTGGCCATCGAGGACTCCAAGACCGGGGCGACCTCGGCCGAGGCAGCCGGCTGCACCGTGCTGGTGGTCGAGAACCACGTGCCTGTGCTCCCCGGCCCGCGCCGCGTCTTCCGCGACGGCCTCGGCGGCCTCCGCCCCGCCGACCTCGGGGCCCTCCTCCTGCCCTGAGCCGCCGATCGGCCTCGGGCCCGGGACGATGCCGTTTGGTCACCAACGACACCTTCTCGGGCTTCCTGGATGCCGTTTGGTCACCAACGACAGACCCGGAGCCCCGCGACCCGGGGCGGATGGCGGCCCGAGCGCCCCCGGGAGCGAGGTACTAGTACCACCGGACGATGGCGACCGGGACCCCGCGCGGAGCAGGATGAAGTCACTCGGAACGGCGGCCCAGGCACCTGGAGCGTCGTACCGGCCGTGCTCGACACCGCCACCACGTCCACCCCTGGGCGAGCGGCGCCCGACCGCCGATCGGTCGGGTGGTGACGATGTCGAGCGCGGCCGGGCCGAGTTCTCCACATGTTCCTAGGCGTGCGGTGTCGGCCCGTGCGATCCTGTGGCCCCACCCTTGTGCCAGGGTCCAGCCTGGCGACCTGAACGTGAAGGCGATCATGAGGCACCTCGAGCCCGGCGTACGCCGCCCCCGCGGGTTCGCGGGGGCGCTCGCTCTGCCGGTGGCCGCGGCCCTGACCGCCAGTCTGCTCGTCACCGCCGGTCCCGCCCAGGCGAAGTCGACCGTGGTGTCCGAGGGGTCCTGCAAGGGCTCACCCAGCAGCACCTGGAAGCTGAAGGTCGGCCGAGGAGTCCAACGGCAGCCTCACCGTCATCGCCGTGGTCTTCAGCGAGGACACCGACCAGTGGGGCTGGAAGCTCAAGCACAACGACGACGTGTCCGCGAAGGGCACCGTGACCGCGCGTGACGCCGACCGTTCCTTCCGGATCGTCCGCTCGATGCTGAACTTCTCGCGGCCCCGACGAGATCACCTTCCGGGCCGGCAACAAGGACAGCGACGAGGTCTGTCGCGGCGACGTGACCTTCAACGGGTGAGCGTCCCGCACGCGACCGACGGCTCCCGTCTCCCACGGCCGCACGGCCTGGGTCCGCAGCCCGGTCGTGCTGTTCGTCGTCGTGAGCGCGGTGCTGGTGGGCGCCATCTTCGTGGCCACCAACGTGATCGCCGACGACGCCGCCACCGAGGCAGCCCGCGCCCAGGCCGAGTCGGTCAGCGAGCTCCTGGCCCACACCACCGCCGAGCCGTACGTCGGTGGGGGACTGCTCAGCGGCAAGCCGGGCGCCTCCGACAGGTTCTTCCGCAAGGCCCCGAACCTGCTGCAGGCCAAGGACGTCGACAGCGTCGACCTGTTCGCCCCCGACGGGACCCTCATCTACAGCCAGGACGACCCCGCCGCGGTCCCGATCATGACCCGCGAGCGCTACGAGCTCAGCGACGCCCAGCGCGACGTGCTGGCCGAGGGCGGCACCGGATCCGAGCTGGCCGACCCGACCACGCAGCGCAGCCTCGACCGCACCGGCAACGAGGACGGGCTGGTCAAGATCTTCACCCAGATCGAGACCCCGCGCGGCGAGCCCGTGCTGTTCGTGGCCTACTGGGCACTCGACGGCCTGGAGGATCGCCGTACCGAGATCTTCGGCGCCGTTCCGCTGGATCACCCTCGGCCCACTGTTGCTGCTCTCGCTGATCTCCGCGGTGATGCTGGGCCTGCTCACCATGCAGGTACGCCGCGCCGGGCGTGAGCGGGAGCGTCTGCTGCAGTCGGCCATGGACGCCTCCGACGCCGAGCGACGACGGATCGCCCGCGACCTGCACGACGGCGTCGTCCAGGACCTCGCCGGCACCGCGTTCTCCCTCTCCGCCGTGGCCCGCGACTCCCAGGTGCCGCCGCCGGTGCGCCTCCGCCTCGATGCCGCCGGTGCGTCGCTGCGCGACGGGCTGAAGTCGCTGCGCTCCCTGCTGGCCGAGATCCACCCCCCCGACCTGCACGGCAAGGGCCTGTCCTCGGCGCTCTCCGACCTCCTGGCTCCGGCCAGCGCGGCGGGCATCGGCGCGTCCGTGAGCGTCGACGGACTCGAGGACGCTCCCGAGGCCGAGGTGGCGCTGCTGTGGCGGGTGGCCCAGGAGGCGGTGCGCAACACGCTGCGCCACGCGCAGGCCTCGACCCTGGCTGTCACCGTGCGCGGGAACGCCTCGGGCAGCCTGCTCGAGGTCGTCGACGACGGCACCGGCTTCGACCAGGACTGCGCCAGCGGCCCCGAGCACTTCGGTCTGACGGGGCTGCGCAGCCTCGTGGCCGACGCCGGCGGACACCTCGAGGTCCACTCCGCCCCCGGCGAGGGCACCACCGTCCGGTTCGGCGGTACGCCGATGAGCCCGTCCGGCGAGCGGCCCGCGGGTAACGGCCGGATCCGGGTCGTCCTCGTCGACGACCACGCCGTGATCCGCGCCGGGCTGGCCCAGCTGCTGGCGTCCACGGAGGACATCGACGTCGTGGCCCAGGCCGGGGACGGCGAGACCGCGGTGGCCGTGGTGCGCCGAGGTCCGCCCGGACGTGGTGCTCATGGACCTGCAGATGCCCGTGGTCGACGGCGTGGCCGCGACCCGACGCATCCGCGCCGAGGTCCCCGGCGTCGACGTGCTGGTGCTGACGTCGTTCTCCGACAGCGAGCGGATCCTCGACGCCCTGGACGCGGGCGCCGTCGGCTACCTGCTCAAGGACGCCGACCCCGACGACGTGCTGGCCGGGATCCGCGCGGTCGCGCGAGGCGAGTCCCCGATCCACCCCAAGGCCGCCAGGGCCCTGCTCGGTGCCCGCTCCGGCCCGACCCGGCCCCAGCTGACCGGCCGGGAGGTCGAGGTGCTGCGGCTGGTGCGCGACGGGCTGGCCAACAAGCAGATCGCGCGCCGTCTCGACATCAGCGAACGCACCGTCAAGGCGCACCTGACCTCGGCGTTCGCCCGCATCGGGGTGGTCGACCGCACCCAGGCGGCGCTCTGGGCCCAGCGCCACGACCTGTAGCCAGCGCCCCGGGGCCCGGTCCTCGGCACCGCCGGGATCGTTGCCGAATCGCGACCTCCACGGCAGCACCTGACAGTGGCGCACGTCACATCGTCGGCGTTACGTTCTTTGCCTCAGCATCGATTCTCGCGGAGGTTTCCTGTGTTCAGTCCCCGGCACGCGCTCTCTCTGGCCAGCGCGGCGATCCTCATGCTCGGTCTCGCCGCGTGCGGCGAGGGTGAGCGCGACAGCGACAGCAACAATGACGGAGGTGGCGGCTCGGCCTCCGGCAGCTGGACGCTGGGCACCACCGAGACCGTGACCGCGATGGACCCCGCCGGGTCCTACGACGTCGGTTCCTGGAACATGCAGTACTCCATCTTCGAGCAGCTCCTCGTGATCCCCGCCGGCGAGCCCGACCCGGTCGGCGACGCCGCGGAGTCGTGCGAGTACGACGACCCCGAGACCATCACCTGCACCCTGCGCGAGGGGCTGACCTTCTCCAACGGCAACGAGCTGACCTCCTCCGACGTCGCGTTCTCGATGAAGCGCAACCTCGAGATCGCCGACCCCAACGGGTCGTCGGTGCTCCTGGGCGCGATCAAGGACCCCGACAAGGACACCCTGGCCGAGGGCGCCATCGAGACGCCCGACGACCAGACGGTGGTCTTCAACCTCAACCAGCCGGACCTGACGTTCCTCAAGATCCTCTCCAGTGCCACCGCCTCGATCGTCGACGAGGAGACGTTCCCGGCCGACGAGCTGATGGCCGACGAGGACGTCATCGGTTCGGGCCCCTACATGCTCTCGAAGTACTCCCAGAGCAAGCAGGCGGTCCTCGAGGCCAACCCGGAGTACGACGGCGAGCGGGCGCCGGCCTCCGAGACGGTCTTCGTGCAGTACTTCAACGACGCCGCACCGCTGCGCAACGCCGCTGCGTCGTCCCAGGTCGACGTCGCCTGGCGCACGCTGAGCCCCACCGACCTGGCCTCCATCGAGGAGGAGGGCAGCGTCGACGTGCTGCGTGGTGAGGGCTCCGAGTTCCGCTACTGGGTGTGGCAGCTCGGCACGCCCATCGGCAAGGACAAGGCGGTGCGCCAGGCCGTGGCCCAGATCATCGATCGTGAAGCGATCGCGCAGAACGCCTACGACGGCACCGTGGAGCCGTCCTACTCCATCGTGCCGCCCGGTTTCGGCGGTCAGAAGGACTCCTTCGCGGAGGCCTACGGCGAGAGCCCGGACGTCGACGCGGCCGAGCAGACGCTCCAGGACGCCGGCGTGAAGACCCCGGTGCAGCTGACCCTGGGCTACACCCCGACCCACTACGGCCCCAACGCCGTCGATGAGGCGACTGAGCTGGCCGGCCAGCTCAACGACAGCGGACTGTTCGAGGTCAGCACCGAGGACGCCGAGTGGGAGGAGTACCAGACCCTCTACAAGGAGAACGCCTACGACCTGTTCATCCTCGGCTGGTACCCCGACTTCCTCGATGCCGACAACTACCTGTCGCCGTTCCTGCGCGACGGCGGCTTCTTCCAGAACGGCTACTCCAGCGACGAGGTCAACTCGTTGCTCGACCAGGAGCTGGGGGAGACCGACGAGGCCACCCGCGACGGGCAGATCGGTGAGCTGCAGGACATCGTCGCCGAGGACGTCCCCCTGATCCCGTCGTGGAACGGGCAGAACGTCGCCGTCGCGGTGCCGGAGATGAGCGGGGTCGCAGAGACCCTCGACCCGACGTACATCTTCCGGTTCTGGGAGATCAGCAAGGACTGACCGCTCGTGAGGTGGGGCGCGTGCACGCACGCGCCCCACCCGCGGCTGTCCGCAGACGTGACAGTGACAGGAGGCGCATGAGCTCCGCAGCATCGGGCTCCCTGCCCCGCTACATCCTCATCCGGGTCCTGCTGGTGATCCCGATGATGTTCGTCCTGCTCAGCATCGTGTTCCTGCTGCTGCGGGTGGCCCCCGGCGACCCCGTCAGCGCAGCGGTCGGCGACAAGCTCAGCCCCGAGGCGCTCGACAGCCGGCGCGCGGCGCTGGGTCTGGACCGCCCGCTCGTCGTGCAGTACCTGGAGTACCTGGGCCGGGTCGCGCAGTTCGACTTCGGCCAGACCATCAGCGACAACCGCCCGGTGCTGGAGATCATCAAGAACCAGGGTGGGGCCACCCTCACGCTGACCCTGGGCGCCTTCCTGTTCGCGCTGCTCATCGCCCTGCCGCTCGGACGCCTGGCGGGCCGGCACCGGGACACCGCGCTCGACGCGGTCATCCGCATCTTCGGGGTCGTCAGCTACGCCGCGCCGGTGTTCTGGGTGGGCATCCTGCTGGTGCTGCTGGTGATCACCTACGTGCCCGACTGGCCCACCTTCGGCATCGCCTCGGCCGAGACCGAGTTCTACGTCCCCGACCGGTCCGGGATCATCCTGGTGGACGCGATCCTGGCCAACGACTCGCAGTCGGTGGTCGACGTCCTGCAGCACCACGTGCTGCCCTGCTTCACCCTCGGCCTGCTGCTCTCGGGCGTGATCATCCGACTGGTGCGCGTCAACGTCATCCAGACGCTCAAGGACGACTACGTCGAGGCGGCCCGGGCCCGGGGCATCCCGGAGCGCCGGGTGGTGCGCAAGCACGCCTTCCGCAACGCACTGGTGCCGGTGATCACCGTGATCGGGCTCCAGTTCGCGCTGGTCCTGTCCGGCGCGATCCTCACCGAGCGCACCTTCAACTGGCCCGGGCTGGGCAACGAGCTGGTGACCTACGTGACGGCACGCGACTACGTGGCCGTACAGGGCCTGGTGACCTTCTTCGCGGTCGCCGTGGTGATCGTCAGCGTGGTCGTCGACGTCCTCAACGCGCTCGTCGATCCCCGGGTGAGGTACTGATGCGCAAGACCTTCGCCACGATCTGGCACACCCGCGGCCTGGCGCGCTACCTGTTGCTGGCAGGGGTGGTGCTGAGCCTGCTGTTCATCGTGATGGCGGTCTTCGCGCCCTGGATCGCGCCGTACGACTTCGCGCAGAACAGCACCGAGGCGGGCCAGCGCCTGCCCAAGCTCGCGCCGCCCTCGGGACAGCACTGGTTGGGCACCAACGACCAGTTCTACGACATCTTCTCCCGCGTGGTCTGGGGGGCCCGCACCGCGCTCGAGGTGGTGCTGCTCTCCGTCCTGCTCTCGGCCCTCGTCGGGGTCCCGATGGGACTGGCCTCGGGATTCCTGGGGGGGTGGCTGGACCGGATCCTGGTCTTCCTGATGGACGCGCTGTACTCCTTCCCCTCGCTGCTGCTGGCCATCGTGTTCTCGTTCCTGTTGCGCTCCGCGGTCGGTGGCGGCGTGCTGGCGGCCGCCCTGGCGCTGACCGCGGTCTACATCCCGCAATACTTCCGGGTCGTGCGCAACACCACCGTCTCGGCACGTGAGGCGACGTACGTCGAGGCGGCCCGGGCGCTGGGCGCGAAGCCGTTCACGATCATGCGCAAGTACCTGTTCGGCAACGTGGTGCAGTCGGTGCCGGTGATCGGCACCCTCAACGCTGCGGATGCGCTGGGCACGCTGGCGGCCCTGGGCTTCCTGGGGCTGGGCATCCAGCCCACCGAGGCCGCCGAGTGGGGCTACGACCTGAGCCGGGCGCTCGACGACACCTCGGCCGGGATCTGGTGGCCCGCGCTCTTCCCGGGGCTGGCGATCATCCTGCTCATCACCGCCCTGACCCTGGTGGGCGAGGGCCTCAACGAGACCCTCAACCCCGCGCTGCGGCGCCGGCGGCTCCAGCAGGTCCGCTTCGGGCGCGGCGCGGGCGGACGTGACGGCGTGGACACCGACCAGGAAGGAGCGGCCCGATGACCTCGATCTCCTCCCCGGCCGACGACCCGGTCCTCGAGGCCGAGGACCTCCGGGTCTGGTACGGCACCGAGCGTGGCCCGGTGCGGGCCGTCGACGAGGTCAGCTTCAGCCTGCGCCGCGGCGAGATCCTCGGCCTGGTCGGGGAGTCGGGGTGCGGCAAGTCCACGCTCGGGCGGGGTCTGCTCGGACTGCTGCCCGACGGGGCCGCGCGCGACGGCGTCCTGCGGTTCAAGGGACAGGACATGCTCACCCTGTCGCCGCGCGAGCAGAGCCGGCTGCGTGGCTGCGAGCTGGGGATGATCTTCCAGGAGCCGCTGACCCGGCTGAACCCGCTGATGCGGATCTCGGAGCACTTCTCCGAGACGCTGCGGGTCCACGAGAAGGGCATCTCCAAGGACGAGGTCCAGCGCCGCTCGCTGGAGGCGCTGCGGGTGATGGGGATACCGCCGACCCGCTTCCGTGCCTACCCGCACGAGTTCTCCGGAGGCATGCGGCAACGGCTGATGATCGCGCTGACCCTGGTGCTGCAACCGGCCTTCGTGGTGGCCGACGAACCCACCACGGCCCTCGACGTGCTGGTCGAGGCGCAGATCATCCGGATCCTGCACGACCTGCGCGACCGCTTCGACACCTCCCTGCTGCTGATCACCCACAACCTGGGCATCGTGGCGGAGGCCTGCGACCGGGTGGCGGTCATGTACGCCGGCAAGATCGTGGAGATCGGTGACGCCCGCGAGGTCTTCCGTCACCCCCAGCACCCCTACACCCGCGAGCTGCTGCGCTCGACGATCTCGCTGTCGACCACCGGTCTGAACTACATCGAGGGCGCCCCGCCCGACCTGACCAGCCCCCCGCCGGGGTGCCACTTCCATCCCCGGTGCCCCGACGCCATGGCCGTGTGCGCGACCCGCTCACCCGAGCCGCTCGACCTGCCGGGCGGCAACCGGGTGGCCTGCTGGTCCGCGGCCAGCGCGCACGGCCTGGTCACCCTGGACGCCGAGGAGTCGGCGCCCCTCGAGCGCGAGGAGCTCTCCGTTGCCGACGAAGCCTGACACCACGGCCGGTCCCGGCCCCGACGGTACGCCGCCCGCGCCCCTGGTCGCCGAGGCGCACGACCTCTCGGTGCACTTCCAGCTCCAGGGTGGGGCGCTCTCGCGCCTGCTGGGGCTCGGGTCGCGCCGTGTCAAGGCCGTCGACGGGGTGAGCTTCGAGCTGCGCCGCGGCGAGGTCCTCGGTGTGGTGGGGGAGTCCGGCAGCGGCAAGACCACGTTGGGCCGCGCCCTGCTGGGCCTGGCGCCGGCGACCGGTGGTGCGTTGACCTACCACCCCAGCCACGGTGCCTCCCAGGAGATCACCGGGCTGCGTGGCGCGGACCTGCGGCGGCTGCGGACCGACGTCCAGATGGTCTTCCAGGACCCCAGTGCAGCACTCAACCCGTCCATGACCATCGAGGAGGGCGTGGGCCACCCGCTGGTGATCCACAAGATCGCCTCCGGCGAGGACCTGCACCGCCGCGTGGTCGCCGCCCTCGAGCGCGTCGGCCTGGCGCCGGTCGAGCGATTCCTGTCGAAGTACCCCTCCGACCTGTCGGGCGGGCAGAAGCAGCGCGCCGTCATCGCCCGCGCCATCATCCTCGAGCCCGAGGTGCTCGTCGCCGACGAGCCGGTCTCGATGCTCGACATGAGCGTGCGCGCCAAGATCCTGCAGCTGATGCTGGACCTGAAGAACGACCTCGGCCTGACCTACCTGTACATCACCCACGACCTGGCCTCGGCGAAGTTCTTCTGCGACCGGGTGGCGATCATGTACCTGGGGAGGATCGTGGAGATCGGGCCGACCGAGGAGATCTTCTCCCAGCCCCGGCACCCGTACACGCGAGCGCTGCTCAAGGCCATCCCGGAGCCCGACCCCGACCGGATGGTGCCGCGCGACCTTCCCCGCGGAGAGATCCCCGACGCCGCCAGCCCGCCGCTCGGCTGCTCCTTCCACCCGCGCTGCCCGGTGGCCACCCCGGTTTGCGGGTGGGAGTCGCGGGACCTGCGTGCGCTGCTGGAACAGCACTGGGTGCGCGACGAGACGGCCGACTTCGAGGCCGAGCGAGCCACGGTCGGGGACCTCGACGAGCTCGACCGGCCCGGGCGCACCGCCCGCTTGGCGGGCAAGGACCCCGGTGCGGTGCGCCAGGTGCTGGACCGGGTGCGGGCCGCAGATCCCGACGAGCCGCTGTGGCGCGGCGTCGAGGCCCTCGAGGTCCGGCACGGTCGGGTGGAGGTCGACTTCGTCGAAGGGGTCGACCCGCGGCTACGGGCTGCCGGCGGGGTCGAGGTGGCGTGCGTGCACTACGGGGCCGAACCCGAGTGGACCGAGGGCCCCGCCGACGGGCTTTGAGGAGCCGGGTCCGTGGGGTCCGGCTCGGGCAGCGGCGGGGGCGTGCCGCCCCAGGCCGGGCAGAGGGCCCGGTGGGCGCACCAGTCGCACAGTCGGCCCGGGTTCGGCAGCCACTGCCCGCTGTCCTGAGCGGTGCGGATGGCCTCCCAGATCGCCTGCAGCTTGCGCTCGGTGGCCAGCAGGTCGTCCTCGTCGGGGCTGTAGCGCACGATCTCGCCGTTGCCGAGGTAGACCAGCTGCAGCATCGCCGGCAGCACCCCGCGGGTGCGCCACAGCACCAGCGCGTAGAACTTCATCTGGAACAGCGCCCGCTGCTCGAAGCCGACGCCCGGGGCGCGTCCGGTCTTGTAGTCCACGATGCGCACCGCGCCGTCGGCGGCGATGTCGACCCGGTCCACGAAGCCGCGCAGCAGCAGCTTCGAGTCGAGCAGCGTCTCGACGTACAGCTCCCGCTCGGCCGGCTCGAGGCGCGTGGGGTCCTCGAGGGTGAACCAGCGCTCGAGCACGGTGCGACACGTCGTCATCCACGCCGTCACCTCGTCGGCGTCCCCGGTGAACAGCTCGGCCAGGCCCGGCTCGGCCTCGAGCAACGACTCCCAGGTGGGCGCCAGCATGTCCGTGGCCCGCTGCGGGGTCCGCTCGGGCGCCGGCAGGTCGAACAGGTCCTCGAGGACCTTGTGCACCAGGGTGCCCCGGGCCGCATCGGGCGAGGGTGGCTCGGGCAGCCGGTCGATGGTGCGGAAGCGGTAGAGCAGCGGGCAGGTCAGGAAGTCGCCGGCGCGGCTGGGGGAGAGCGCGCCCAGCACCTCCACACCGTCGACCGGGGTCGAGACGCGCTCGGCCGGCGACGGAGCGGGGGGTGGCGGGACCGGTTCCATGCTGCGCACCCTAGGCGGCGGCGCCGACAGGGCGCCCGGCCGCTGCTGGACGGGGGTCGGCTAGCCTCGTGGCATGCCAGCGAGCCCGTCCGACCCCGGCCCGCACGGCTCTTCCGACCGGCCCTCCACGGCCCCCACCACACGGCCCCCCGGGTCGTTGAAGGTCGGCTCCATCGCTGGCAGCGACGTCCTCGTCTCCAGCTCCTGGTTCGTGGTCGCGGCCCTGATCGCGGTGCTGGTGGCCCCGATCGTCGACCAGGTCCAGCCCGGGCTGGGAGCCCTCAAGTACGTCGCCGGAGCGGCGTTCGCGGTGCTGCTCTACGGCTCGGTGCTGCTGCACGAGGCCTCGCACGCGCTCGTGGCGCGCCGCCTCGGCTTCACGGTCTCCTCGATCACCCTGCACTTCCTCGGGGGCATGACCTCGATCGAGGGCGAGGCGCGGCGCCCGCGCGAGGAGTTCGCCATCGCCGTGGTCGGCCCCCTGACCTCGATCGCGGTCGGCCTCGGCGCGCTCGCCCTGCGCCCCGTGACCCCCGACGGGCTGCTGCTGCTCGCGGTGGAGGGCCTCGTGGTGGCCAACCTGCTCGTCGGCGTCCTCAACCTCGTGCCGGGGCTGCCGCTCGACGGCGGGCGGGTGCTGAAGTCGGTGGTGTGGGGGGTCACCGGCAGCGTCCACCGTGGCACCGTCGTCGCCGCGTGGGGCGGTCGGCTGACCGCGGTGGCCGTCCTGGTCTGGCCGCTGGTCCAGGCGCAGGTGGTCGGCAGCGAGCCGGACCTGCTCGACTTCGTGCTCGTGCTGATCATCTCGATGTTCCTGTGGACCGGCGCGACGGCTGCGCTGGTCTCGGCCAGGCTGCGCTCGCGCTTGCCGAGCCTCCAGGCCCGGGGCCTGGCCCGACGGACGCTCTCGGTGCCCGCCGACCTGCCGCTGGCCGAGGCCGTGCGCCGCGCCAACGAGGTGCAGGCGGGCGGCATCGTCACGCTGACCGCGGCCGGTGCGCCCCTGGGCCTGGTCAACGAGGCCGCGCTGCTGGCCACCCCGCAGGATCGGCGGCCCTGGGTGCCCGTCTCCAGCGTGACGCGCACCCTCGAGACAGGGCTGCGGCTGCCGGTGGGCATCGGCGGGGAGGACCTGGTGCGCGCGATCACCTCGACCCCGGCCACCGAGTACCTGCTGGTCCACGAGGACGGCTCGATCTACGGCGTGCTCGCCACCGAGGACGTCGACCGGGCTTTTCGCGAATCGCGCTGAGCCGACCCCCGCGCCTAGGGTTCGCCCGTGCCCGAGCAGCTGAACCAGACCGATCTCGACGCCACCGCTGCGGTCGAGACCCCCGCCGAGGCCGGTGACCAGACCGATGACCGGACCGGTGACCAGAGCGCGTCGGAGGCGGCCGCGGCCGCCAGCGCGGCGGCGTACCCGGACGTGCCCTCGGAGGCGTGGTCGGGTGTGCACCGTGGGCCGCTGCGCGAGGGGGAGTGGGTGCGGCTCACCGACAGCAAGGGCCGCAAGCACAACTTCGCGCTGGAGGCCGGCAAGAAGTTCTTCTCCAACAAGGGCCACCTCAGCCACGACGACCTGATCGGGCGCGAGGAGGGGTTCACCCTGGCCAGCTCCGCCGGCGGCGAGTACATGGTCTTCCGGCCGCTGCTCTCCGAGTTCGTCGTCTCGATGCCGCGCGGGGCAGCGGTGGTCTACCCCAAGGACGCCGCCCAGATCGTGGCGATGGCCGACATCTTCCCCGGCGCCCGCGTCGTCGAGGCAGGCGTCGGCTCCGGCGCCCTGACCTGCTCGCTGCTGCGCGCCGTCGGGCCGTGGGGCAAGGTCTCGTCCTTCGAGCGGCGCGAGGAGTTCGCCGACGTCGCGCGACGCAACGTCAACCAGTTCTTCGGGGCCCCCGAGGGCCAGAGCCACCCTGCCTGGGAGCTCACCCTCGGCGACCTCGCCGAGGCGCTGCCGGCCTCGGGTGAGCGCTGCGACCGGATCATCCTCGACATGCTCGCGCCCTGGGAGTGCCTCGACGCCGCCGCCGGCGCACTCGTGCCCGGTGGCATCGTGTGCGCCTACGTCGCCACCACCACGCAGCTGTCCCGGTTCGTCGAGACCGTGCGCGCCCATGGCGGGTTCACCGAGCCGCAGCCGTGGGAGAGCCTCGTGCGCGACTGGCACGTCGAGGGCCTCGCCGTGCGCCCCGGCCACAAGATGATCGGCCACACCGCCTTCCTGGTCACCGCCCGCCGCCTCGCCCCCGGCCAGAAGCCGCTGCGCAAGACCCGGCGTCCCGCCCCCGGCGCCTACGGCCCGGACTACTCCGGCCCCCGTCCCCCTGGCCTCCCCGTGGAACCCACCGACCCCGGGGCATGACTCTTCTGCCGTTTGGTCACCAACGGCAGCAGTTCGGCCCTCGACAGTGCCGTCTGGTCACCAACGGCATCTCCTGACCGACGCCACTGTGCTGCCCTGGGCGGGTCGGCGCGCCCCGCACCCGTTGCCAATTCTGGGTCGACACCACGGCGAGCCCCTTCCCAGGTGGGGTCTCACCGGTAGGGTCGAAGTCACACAGGAGGTGGCTGATGTCGACATCCGAAGGCAACCCGGGCACAGGTGAGGCCCGTTCGTCCGGACCCGGCCCGGAGGAGCTCCTACGTCAGGTGCGCTTCCTCGAGACCGAGGTCTCCGATCTGCGCCGTCGCCTGAGCGACGCGCCCGGCTCCTCGCGGGGTCTCGACGCGCGGCTCATCGACGCCCAGCGTTCGCTGGCTGCGGTGACGAGCCAGAACGAGCGCCTCGCCCAGACGCTGCGCGAGGCCCGGGACCAGATCACCAAGCTCAAGGACGAGGTCGACCGGCTCGCGCAACCGCCGGCCGGTTTCGGCACCTTCCTGACCCGCAACGAGGACGACTCCGTCGACGTGTTCACCGGCGGGCGCAAGCTGCGGGTCAACGTGAGCCCCGGCGTCGAGCTCGACTCCCTGACCCGTGGTCAGGAGGTGATGCTCAACGAGGCGATGAACGTGGTGGCCGCGTTCGAGTACGAGCAGATCGGTGAGGTGGTGATGTTCAAGGAGCTACTCGCGGACGGCGAGCGGGCCCTGATCATCGCGAACGCCGACGAGGAGCGCGTCGTACGTCTGGCCGAGCCGCTGCGCGCCGAGACCATCCGGGCCGGTGACTCCCTGCTCCTGGACTCCCGCGCCGGCTACGTCTACGAGAAAGTGCCCAAGTCCGAGGTCGAGGAGCTCGTGCTCGAGGAGGTGCCCGACATCGACTACGCCTCCATCGGCGGGCTCGCCGGGCAGATCGAGCAGATCCAGGATGCGGTCGAGCTTCCCTACCTCTATCCCGAGCTCTTCAAGGAGCACCAGCTCAAGCCCCCCAAGGGTGTGCTGCTCTACGGCCCTCCCGGTTGCGGCAAGACCCTGATCGCCAAGGCGGTCGCGAACTCGCTGGCCAAGAAGGTCGCAGCCAAGACCGGAGCCGAGGGCAAGTCCTACTTCCTCAACATCAAGGGCCCCGAGCTGCTGAACAAGTACGTCGGCGAGACCGAGCGGCACATCCGCCTGGTCTTCCAGCGGGCCCGTGAGAAAGCCAGCAGCGGTACGCCGGTCATCGTGTTCTTCGACGAGATGGACTCGCTGTTCCGCACCCGCGGCAGCGGCGTCTCCTCCGACGTCGAGAACACCATCGTCCCGCAGCTGCTCAGCGAGATCGACGGCGTCGAGCTGCTGGAGAACGTGCTGATCATCGGCGCCTCCAACCGCGAGGACATGATCGACCCCGCGATCCTGCGCCCCGGTCGCCTCGACGTGAAGATCAAGATCGAGCGGCCCGACGCGGAGTCCGCACGCGACATCTTCAGCAAGTACCTGACCACCACGCTGCCCCTGCACGCCGACGACGTCGGTGAGTTCGGCGGCGACCGGCAGGCCTGCGTGGACGGGATGATCCGAGCCACGGTCGAGAGGATGTACGCCGAGACCGAGGAGAACCGGTTCCTCGAGGTCACCTACGCCAACGGCGACAAGGAGGTCCTGTACTTCAAGGACTTCAACTCCGGGGCGATGCTGCAGAACATCGTCGACCGGGCGAAGAAGATGGCGATCAAGGACTTCCTGGACCACCAGCAGCGCGGGCTGCGGGTCAGCCACCTGCTCCAGGCCTGCGTCGACGAGTTCAAGGAGAACGAGGACCTGCCCAACACGACCAACCCCGACGACTGGGCGCGGATCTCGGGCAAGAAGGGCGAACGCATCGTCTTCATCCGCACCCTCATCACCGGCAAGCAGGGCACCGAGCCGGGCCGGTCCATCGACACGGTCGCCAACACCGGCCAGTACCTCTGAGCGCAACTCGTTGCCGTTTGGTCACCAACGACAACAACGGACGCCGTTCGGGTGCCGTTGGTGACCAAACGACGTCCCCCGACCCCGCTGCTCCGGCCCGGCGCGGGGAGGGTCAGCCGACGCGGGTGGCGGCGCCGAGGTAGCCGTAGGTCCACGGACGGGCCACGGCGGGCCCGGGCAGGTACTGCTGCATCGGTGTCGTCGAGTCGCAGACCCCCCTCGACCACGAGCGCGAACGGGTCGCGGGTCAGGTGGCAGCCGCCAGCGACGCGGCGCTGCAGCGGCTCGAGGTGGCGCTGCCAGGCCCGGACCGGCGGTTCCGGGGCCAGGCCGTGCTCCAGGACGTGCAGGCGCCCACCCGGACGCAGCACCCGGCGTACCTCGCGCACGGCCAGCGCTGGGTCCGGGATGGTGCACAGGCTGAAGGTGCACAGCACCGCGTCGTACGCCGCGTCCGGTGCGGCCAGCAACTGGCCGTCGAGGCCGACCCGCTCGACGGGTACCGCTGCCGCCGTGCGTCGCGCCTCGGACAGCGACCAGGCCAGGTCGGCGGGCTCGACGGCGTCCAGCGACGTGACGCCCGCGGGGAGGTGGGCGAGGTTGAGACCGGAGCCGAACCCGATCTCCAGGACCCGGCCCTCCAACCCCTCGCACACACGGGCGCGCAACGTGCTGGACCGGCCCCGTGGACAGGGCCCGGTCGACCAGGCGCGGCAGCACGCGCTCCTCCCACCAGCTCATTGGGCGAGGCTACGCGGCGGCTGCCCACGTAGGCTCGCCCCATGAGTGTCAGACGGGTGATGGGAACCGAGGTCGAGTACGGGATCTCGGTGCCGGGCCAACCCTCGGCGAACCCGATGGTCGCCTCCTCGCAGGTGGTCAACGCCTACGCGAGCGCGACGGTCAAGGCGCGACGGGCCCGGTGGGACTTCGAGGAGGAGTCCCCGCTGCGCGACGCCCGCGGCTTCGACATGTCGCGCCAGGTCGCGGACCTGTCCCAGCTCACCGACGAGGACCTGGGCCTGGCCAACGTCATCCTCACCAACGGGGCGCGGCTCTACGTCGACCACGCCCACCCCGAGTTCGCCACGCCCGAGGTCACCTCGCCGCTCGACGTGGTGCGCTGGGACAAGGCCGGCGAGCAGGTGATGCTGGACGCGGCCCGGCGGGCCGGGCAGCTGCCCGGCGGCGGGCCCATCGTGCTCTACAAGAACAACACCGACGGCAAGGGTTCGTCGTACGGCGCGCACGAGAACTACCTGATGCGCCGCTCCACGCCGTTCGCCGACATCGTCCACCACCTCACGCCGTTCTTCGTGAGCCGCCAGGTGGTGTGCGGGGCCGGTCGGGTCGGCATCGGCACCGACGGACGCGAGCACGGCTACCAGATCAGCCAGCGCGCCGACTTCTTCGAGGTGGAGGTGGGGCTGGAGACCACCCTCAAGCGCCCCATCATCAACACCCGCGACGAGCCGCACGCGGACCCCGACAAGTACCGGCGCCTGCACGTGATCCTGGGCGATGCGAACCTGTCCGAGATCTCCACCTACCTCAAGGTCGGCACGACCGCGCTGGTGCTGGCGATGATCGAGGACCGCTTCATCGACGCCGACCTCAGCGTCCAGGGCCCGGTCGCCGCGCTGCGCGCGGTCTCCCACGACCCGACGCTGCAGCACACCATGACGCTGCGCGACGGGCGCCGGCTCACCGCGGTGCAGCTGCAGCTGGAGTACCTCGACCTGGCCCGCAAGTACGTCGAGGACCGCTACGGCGCAGACGCCGACGAGCAGACCGTCGACGTGCTGGCCCGCTGGGAGTCGGTGCTGGACCGTCTCGAGCGCGACCCGATGTCGCTGGCCGGCGAGCTCGACTGGGTCGCCAAGCTCCGGCTGCTCGAGCAGTACCGCGACCGCGACGGCCTGGAGTGGTCCGACGCCAAGCTGCACCTCATCGACCTGCAGTACTCCGACATCCGCCCCGAGAAGGGGCTCTACCACCGCCTGGTCGGCGCCGGCCGGATCCAGCGTCTGCTGGACGACGCGACGATCGAGGACGCGATGCACGACCCGCCGACCGACACCCGGGCCTACTTCCGGGGCCGGTGCCTGGAGAAGTTCCCCGACGCGGTGGCTGCGGCCTCGTGGGACTCCGTCATCTTCGACCTGCCAGGACGCGACTCGCTGCAGCGGGTACCGACCACCGACCCGTTGCGCGGCAGCAAGGCCCACGTCGGGGAGCTGATGGAACGCTGCCAGAGCGCCGAGGAGCTCTTCACCGCGCTGACCCGCTGAACAGGCGCGTCGCGGTGGTCGAGTCACCCCCCGCCTCGGCCCGCTCGGCTAGGGTCGGAGCATGGCCCAGGAGCAGAAGCAGCCCCGCAAGTCGACGGAGAACGAGGAGGCGGTCGAGACCGCCCCGGAGACCGACGTCGCTGAGCGCAAGGAGGCGCTCGACAGCGACATCGACGACATCCTCGACGAGATCGACGAGGTGCTGGAGTCGAACGCCGAGGACTTCGTGAAGTCGTTCATCCAGAAGGGCGGCCAGTGAGCGTGGCGGACCCCCGTCTGCCGGCCGCCTACCTGCAGCCCGGCACCTCCTCCTTCGCCGACTTCCTGGCCTCCCAGTCACCCGACCTGCTGCCGGGGCGTCGTACGTTGCCGCCCGGCCAGGCCACCGACCTGGCCCCGCACGGCACCACGATCGTCGCCGCCACGTTCCCCGGGGGCGTCCTGCTCGCCGGTGACCGGCGCGCCACGATGGGCAACATCATCGCCTCGCGCGACATCGAGAAGGTCTTCTCCACCGACGAGTTCTCCGCCGCCGGCATCGCGGGCACCGCGGGGCTCGCGGTCGAGCTGGTGCGCCTCTTCCAGGTCGAGCTGGAGCACTACGAGAAGATCGAAGGCACCCGCCTCTCCCTGGACGGGCAGGCCAACCGCCTCTCGGCGCTGATCCGCGGCAACCTCGGGATGGCGATGCAGGGCCTGGGCGTGGTGCCGCTGTTCGTGGGCTACGACGTGGACACCGCCGGCGGGCGCATCTTCAGCTACGACGTCACCGGCGGCCGGTACGAGGAGACCGGCTACCACTCGGTCGGCTCCGGGTCCCTCTTCGCGCGCGGGGCCCTGAAGAAGCTCTACCGGCCCGACCTCGACGAGGACCAGGCCGTGACACTGGCCATCCAGGCGTTGTACGACGCCGCCGACGACGACTCCGCGACCGGCGGGCCCGACGTGGCGCGCCGGATCTTCCCGATGGTCCACGTCATCACCGCCGAGGGCGGGCGCACCATCGACGAGGACCGCATCGCGGAGGTCTCCGCGCGTGTCATCGCCGGGCGGATGGGCCGACCCGACGGACCCCACGCCCCCCTGGACGGAGGTGCCTGAGCAGATGAGTGCCCCCTTCTACGTCTCGCCCGAGCAGCTGATGAAGGACCGCGCCGACTTCGCCCGCAAGGGCATCGCCCGCGGTCGGTCGGTGGTGGCGGTGCAGTACGCCGACGGCATCCTCTTCGCCTCCCAGAACCCCTCCCAGGCCCTGCACAAGGTCTCGGAGATCTACGACCGGATCGCCTTCGCCGCGGTGGGGCGCTACAACGAGTTCGAGAACCTACGTATCGCCGGGGTGCGGCTCGCCGACATGCGCGGCTACGCCTACGACCGGCGTGACGTGACCGGGCGCAGCCTGGCCAACGCCTACGCCCAGACCCTCGGCACCATCTTCTCCAGCGGCGGGGAGAAGCCCTACGAGGTCGAGCTGTTCGTCGCCGAGATCGGTGCCAGCGCCGCCGAGGACCAGCTCTACCGCCTCACCTACGACGGCCAGGTCGCTGACGAGCACCAGTTCGCTGTGATGGGCGGTGCCGCCGAGGCGGTCGCCGGCTACCTGAAGGAGCACTACAGCCCCGGCAACGATCTCGACGGCGCTCTCGCCCTCGCCGTGGCGGCCCTGGGACACAGCGACAGCGAGGACCGGCGCATCGCCGCCGACGACCTCGAGGTCGCCGTCCTGGACCGCACCCGCACCCAGCCCCGCAAGTTCAGCCGGCTCAGCCCGCTGCGGATCCAGGCGGTCCTCGAGCGCGCCGGGACCGCCGACGCCGACCCCGTCCCCGACGCCGACGCCGGCGCGACACCCGGCACCGACGGCACCGCCGGCCCCGGTTCACCGGATGCGGCAGGCGAGCCTCCCGTCGCCCCCTGACCCCCGCGGCACTGGGACTTCGGTGCCGTTCGGTCACCAACGACAGGTCTAGGGCCTTGATCGGTGTCGTTGGTGACCAAACGGCAGATCTTGGTTCTCCACAGATCGCCGAGCGGTCGTTTCAGGAGCCCGCTTTCGCCTCAGGCTGACGGCATGGACTCCACCCCGTCGACCCCGGTGAGGGGCCACCTGCGCCTGGTGGGCAAGAGGCGCATCAGCCACGGCCTGTACGACGACCTGGTCGAGGACCAGCACGACGATGCTCAGTTCGTCAGCGATCTCAAGGCATACCTGTTGGTGCTGCCGGAGTCAGCGGTCTTCACGTCGGTCACCGCGGCACGGGTGTTGGGCTGGCGCCTGCCGCAGCTGCCCGACCACGTCCCGGTCTTCGCGGCCGTGCACCAGAAGGATCGCCGGCCGCGGCGAGCAGGCCTGGTCTGCTCACGGTTGGTGGGGCCGCGCGAGGCCCAGAACCGTCTACGGCTGCCCCTCGACACACCTACCGAGATCCTGCTCCGCGCGGCCCGGGACCTCGGGGTGCTGGACGTGGTCATCATGATCGACTCGGCCCTCGAGCTGGGGCACCTGGACCCCGAGGCCATGGAGCAGCTGCTTCGCAGCGGGCGGCCGGGGGTGCGGGTGCTGCGGGCCGCCTGGCGGCTGGCGCATCGCCAGACCGAGTCGGCGGGGGAGTCCGTGCTGCGCGTGCTGCACCGGGTCCTGGGGGTCCTCGTCGAGCCGCAGGCCGTCCTCCACGACGACGAGGGCCGCGTCGTGGGTCGCGCCGACCTGTTGCTCACCGGCACCCGCCGGGTCCACGAGTACGACGGAGGTGTGCATCGGGACAAGGCCCAGCACCGCGCCGACCTGCGCCGCGAGCGCGGCCTGCGCGAGGCGGCGTACGAACGCGGTGGCTACACCCTCGACGACCTGCTCAACCACCCGGTCGTGGTGATGCACGAGATCGACCGCGCCCTCGACCGTCCCCACGACGTGCGTCGACTCGACGCGTGGCGCCGGCTGGTGGAGGACTCCATGTACGGCGCGTCCGGGCGGGCCCGCGTCCGCGACCGGTGGCGTCGCTGGGGCGACTTCGTGGTGCTGCGCGTCGGTTGACCGGCCGTGCCGGTGTCTCACTGGTCCACCCGAAGCGACCGGGCGGGTCGTAGTGTGCATGCATGGACCGCCGGATCTTCGGGATCGAGAACGAGTACGGCGTCACCTGCACGTTCCAGGGGCAGCGACGGCTCAGCCCTGACGAGGTGGCGCGCTACCTGTTTCGCAAGGTCGTCAGCTGGGGCCGCAGCAGCAACGTCTTCCTGCGCAACGGCGCCCGGCTCTACCTCGACGTCGGCAGCCACCCGGAGTACGCGACGCCGGAGTGCGACGACATCACCGAGCTCGTCACCCACGACAAGGCGGGGGAGCGGGTGCTCGAGGGCCTGCTCCTCGACGCGGAGCAGCGCCTGCACGACGAGGGCATCGCAGGCGAGATCTACCTGTTCAAGAACAACACCGACTCCGCCGGCAACTCCTACGGCTGCCACGAGAACTACCTGGTGGGCCGGGCCGGCGAGTTCTCCCGCCTCGCCGACATCCTGATCCCGTTCCTGGTCACCCGCCAGATCATCGTCGGCGCCGGCAAGGTCACCCAGACACCCCGCGGGGCGTCGTACTCGGTCTCCCAGCGTGCCGAGCACATCTGGGAGGGGGTCTCCAGCGCCACGACCCGGTCGCGGCCCATCATCAACACCCGCGACGAGCCGCACGCCGACGCCGAGAAGTACCGCCGCCTGCACGTCATCGTCGGCGACTCCAACATGTCTGAGACCACCACGATGCTCAAGGTGGCCAGCTGCGACCTGGTGCTGCGGATGATCGAGGAGGGGGTCGTGATGCGCGACCTCACGATGGAGAACCCGATCCGGGCGATCCGCGAGATCTCCCACGACACCACCGGACGGCGCAAGGTGCGGCTGGCGAACGGTCGCGAGGCCAGTGCGCTGGACATCCAGGCGGAGTACCTGTCCCGGGCCCGCGACTTCGTCGACCGGCGCCAGATCAGTACCCCGGTCATCGAGCAGACCCTCGACCTGTGGGAGCGCACGTTGAAGGCCGTCGAGTCCGACGACCTGGGCCTGGTGGACCGCGAGATCGACTGGGTCATCAAGTGGAAGCTGATCGAGGCCTACCGCGCCAAGCACGGTCTGCCGATGAGCCACGCCCGCGTCGCCCAGCTCGACCTTGCCTACCACGACATCCACCGCGGCCGCGGGCTGTACTACCTGCTCCAGAAGCGTGGTCAGGTCGCCCGGGTCACCACTGATCTGAAGATCTTCGAGGCGAAATCGGTGCCTCCGCAGACCACGCGTGCCCGGCTGCGCGGCGAGTTCATCCGCCGCGCCCAGGAGCGTCGTCGCGACTTCACCGTCGACTGGGTGCACCTGAAGCTCAACGACCAGGCGCAGCGCACGGTGCTGTGCAAGGACCCGTTCAAGGCCTACGACGAACGAGTGCAGCGGCTCATCGACGGCATGTGAACGGACCCCGGCAGGTGGGGGCCCGGGGCGGTCCGGCCGCGACTCCGCGCTGCGGTTTGGTCACCGACGGCATCCCGACCCGCTTATTCGATGCCGTTTGGTCACCAACGGCAGCCACCGAGACCGCAAGACCCGCGGTGGGTCAGCCGGATCCGCGTGGGCCGGGGCGGCTAGGGTGCTCGTCGGACCGGTGCTTGCGCTGGTCCGCCTCCATGCCCGTGATGTGAAGGATGTACCGGTGTTGCGACGCCCCGGACGGCCGCTGGCCCTCCTCGTTCCCGCCCTGCTGATCCCGGCCCTGGCCGCCTGCGGCTCCGACGGCTCCGACAACGAGCAGAGCGTCCTCTCCGCGGTGGAGGTCACCGGCGAGGCCGGTGAGCAGCCGCAGGTGAGCTGGAACAAGCAGGTCACCCAGACCGGCGACCTCGAGACCGAGGTGCTGCGCGAGGGTGAGGGTGTCGACATCACCGAGGACAGCGCGGTGCTCGTGCAGTACGTGCTGAGCAACGGCTACACGAAGAAGACCGCGATCAGCACCTACGCCGACGACGCCCCCGAGGTGCTCGACCTGGATGCTGAGGAGCTGCCCGAGATCTTCGCCGAGGCCCTGGTCGGCCAGCAGGTCGGCGCGCGCGTCGCCGTGGGCTTCGAGTCCGCCGAGCTCTTCGGCGAGGTCGGCAACCCGGCCCTCGACGTCAACAACAAGGACGCCCTGCTGCTGGTCATCGACGTCCTGGGCCCGATGCCGGTCGACGTGCCCCAGGCCGAGGAGGGTGAGGGCATCGCCCCCGACCTGGTCCTCGACGAGGACGGCGTCCCGCAGTCGATGCTCTTCAAGGGCATCCCCAAGCCCACCGGTGAGCTCCAGGTCGAGACCGTCGTCGAGGGCGGCGGCCCCGTGGTCCGCAAGGGCGACACCGTGATGGTCGACTACATCGGCTCGGTCTACGCCAAGCCCAAGCCCTTCGACACCAGCTTCGACGGCGCGCCCGCGGCCTTCCCGCTGCGGCCCGCGTCGCAGGGTGGAGTCATCTCGGGCTGGGTGCAGGGCCTGTCGGGCCAGACGGTCGGCAGCCGCGTGTGGCTGGCGGTCCCGCCCGACCTCGGCTACGGCCCCGAGGGCAACGAGGACGCCAAGATCAAGGGCACCGACACGCTCTACTTCCTCATCGAGATCCTGGGCGTCGCGCCTCGCACCGCCGCGGCCGACGAGGCCGACAAGGCCGCGAAGAAGGCGGCTGCCGAGGCGCAGGCCGAGGTCACCGAGGGCCAGTCGGAGACCCCGAGCCCCGCGGTCTCCGAGGCACCCAGCGACCAGGAGAGCCCCGCCGAGCAGTGACCCGCTGACGGCGCCAGCACGAGAACCACGACCCGGCACGACCCAGCACCAGGAGGTGGCATGGCAGCGGCCCGCAAGAGCGAGCGGTTGATGAACCTGCTCATCATGCTGCTGGTCCAGCGTCACTTCGTGGCCAAGCAGCGGATCCGTTCGATCCTCTACCCGGGCTCCTCCGACGAGGCGTTCGAGAAGATGTTCGAGCGGGACAAGGAGGAGCTGCGCAGCCTCGGGGTCCCCATCGAGGTCGGCAACATCGACGCCTACTTCGACGACGAACCGGGCTACCGGATCCAGCCCGACCAGTTCGGGCTGCCCCCGATCGCGCTCGAGGCCGACGAGGCCGCCGTGATCGGGCTGGCTACCCGGGTCTGGCAGCACGCCCGGCTCGCCGAGGCCACCACCGACGCGGTGCGCAAGCTCACCGCCTCCGGTGTGGAGGTCGACGTCTCGGCCCTCGACATCGTGGAACCGCGCCTGAGCGCGGACGAGCCGTCCTTCGACGTGTTCTGGGAGGCCACCCAGGACCGCACCGAGGTCGCCTTCGAGTACCGCACCGCCAGCAGCACCGAGATCGCCACCCGCCACCTCCAGCCGTGGGGCGTGGCCCGCCACTCCGGACGCTGGTACGTCGTCGGGTTGGACACCGACCGCGGAGAGGAGCGCGTCTTCCGGCTCTCCCGCGTGCAGGGCGAGGCCCGCAAGCAGGGTCCCGCGGCGGCGTACGACGTCCCACCCGGCACCGACCTGCAGGCCCTGACCAGGCGCCTGGCACCCGACACCCGCCCCTGAGGCCGCCGATGCTGCTGGTGCGGCGCGGTGCCGGTCACCTGCTGCGCCGCGGCGCGGACAGCGTCGAGACCCGACGTGGTCGGCCCCGACGACGCCACGCTGTGGGACCGGGTGGTGCTGACCCGCAGCGGCCTCGGGCTCGCCGACGAGGTGCTCGGGCACGGCAGCGCCGTGCTCGTCGAGGAGCCGCTGGCGCTGCGCGCCGAGGTGCTCGCCCGGCTGCGAGCGGCCACCGCCCCGCACGACCCGACCAGCCCGACGGGGGCGCAGCGATGACCGACGACACCGGCGCAGCGACGCGGCAGGTCGCCTCGGGCGCCAAGGACCAGGTCGCCCGCCTGCTGACCCTGGTGCCCTACCTGCACGCCCGCGACTCGGTGCGCCTCGACGAGGCCGCCGTCGCCGCTCGGGGTCAGCCCCGCAGCAGCTGCTCACGGACCTCAAGGTCCTGCTGATGTGCGGACTGCCGGGCGGCTACCCCGACGACCTGATCGACGTCGACCTCGACGCCCTCGAGACCGGGCGGCGACGGGGTGATCCGCGTCTCCAACGCCGACTACCTGGCCCGCCCGCTGCGACTGACCCCGACCGAGGCCAGCGCGGTGATCGTGGCGCTGCGCGCGCTGCGCAACGGCGCCGGCGCGGACACCCGCACCGGTGGTCGACCGCGCGCTGGCCAAGCTCGAGGCCGCGGCCGCCGAGGCCGGTGCGGCCCGCATCGACCCCGGCCGCGACGGCGCCGACGTGGACACCGCGATCCTGGCCCGTCGCCTCCAGGAGGCCGCCGCGGCGCACCGCCAGGTCCGGCTGACCTACTTCGTGCCCGCCCGCGACGAGGAGTCCGAGCGGGTGGTCGACCCGCGTGGTGTCGTCACCGGGTCAGGGCTACAGCTACCTCGACGCGTTCTGCCACAGCGCCGACGCCCCGCGGCTGTTCCGGCTCGACCGGATCAGCGCCGCCGACGTCCTCGACAGCCCGGTCACCACCGAGCCGGAGCCGCCGCGCGACCTCTCCGAGGGGCTGTTCGCCGGCTCCTCGGAGACCACCGTGACCACGCTGCGCCTCGCGCCCGCGGCCCGGTGGGTCGTCGACTACTACCCGGTCGAGCGGGTCCGCCCGGTCGCCGAGGGGCCGCACGCCGACTGGGAGGTCGACCTCGTCGTGGCCGACGAGCGCTGGCTGACCCGGCTCCTGCTGCGCCTCGCGCCGCACGCGCAGGTCGTCGTACCCCACGCGTTCACCGAAACGTTCCTCGCCGAGGCAACCCGGACGCTCGGTCTCTACGAACACCTCACGTAAGATGCCAACGGTCAGTGTCGCCAGGCCGAGCCGGGCGGGCGCGCGACCACCGAGACGACAGAAGGTAGGGACGCTCCATGACCCCCATGATCGGAATGCCCCAGGGCGTTGAGTGGCTGGTCATCCTGGCCATCGTCATCATCGTCTTCGGAGCCGCCAAGCTGCCCGAGCTCGCTCGCGGCACCGGTCAGGCGCTGCGCATCTTCAAGTCCGAGACCAAGGGTCTGCGCGACGACGACGACGACAAGGCCACTGAGGCCAAGCAGGCCACCGTGACCCCGGACCCGGCCCCCTCCGAGCTGCCCCCGGCCCGCCCGACCAGGCCGGCACCGACGGCGTCGTGGACCCCACCCAGCCACCGGTCGACAAGCACCACGGCTGAGACCCGCCGCAGCTCCAGCACCGACCCAACCCCACCCAGACCTCACCGCGGTTAGGCCCCTGCCCTCGTGCCAGCGCTCTCCGGGATCGTCAAGCTCTTCGTCGGCAAGCCGATGCACCCCGTCGGGGCCGACGGGCGCATGGCGCTCTCCGACCACCTGCGCGAGCTGCGGGCCCGGGTCCTCAAGGTCGCGCTGACCCTGGTCGTGGCCGTCGCGGTCTCGCTGTTCTTCTTCGACACAGCTCTTCGACCTGGTCCTGGGCCCCTACAACACCGCCCGGGAGAAGCTCGGTGACGACGTCACCTTCCCCTCCACCAGCGGCGCCGGGGGCGGGCTGCTGCTCTACCTGAAGCTCTGCGGCTTCGCCGCGCTGGTGGTCACGAGCCCGATGTGGCTCTACCAGATCTGGGCCTTCATCCTGCCGGGCCTGCACGCCCACGAGCGCAAGTGGAGCCGGGTCTTCGCGGCCATCGCGGGCCCGCTCTTCCTCAGCGGCATCGCGCTGGGCTACCTGACCCTGCCGAAGGGTCTGGAGATCCTCATCGGGTTCAACCCCGAGGGCATCGTCAACATCGTCGAGTTCTCCGAGTACCTGCAGTTCTTCACCCGCACCCTGCTGGTCTTCGGCATCGCCTTCGAGATCCCGGTCTTCGTGGTGCTGCTCAACCTCGCCGGCGTCGTGTCCGGCAAGAGCCTGGGCAAGCACCGTCCCTGGATCATCATCGGCATCTTCGTCTTCGCCGCCGTGGCCACGCCCTCCGCGGACCCGTTCACGATGACCTTCATGGCGGTGCCGATGGTGCTGCTGTTCTTCGTCGCCGAGATCATCGCCCGCTTCAACGACCGTCGGCGCGCCAAGCGCAAGCTCAACGCCGGGCTCTCCCCGGACGAGGTCTCGCCGCTGTGACCGGCCTCGAGCCCCGGACCCGTCCGAGGTCGACCCCTTCGACCTGCCCGAGTGGCTCGGTGAGCACGACGTGACCTGGAGCGCCGGCTCCGGGCTGCGCACCGGGCACCGGGTCACCGGGCTCCTGGAGAGCGCCGGGGACCAGCCGAGCCATCCCTGCGACCTCCTGGCCGTCGACGAGGCGTACCCGCGCCCGGTCATCGACGACGCCACCCGCTCGCGCGCCCACCTGGCCTGGCGCCACGGACAGGTGCTGCTCCTCGAGGCCGACACCGGCTCGGGGCCCCGGCTGACCCTGGCGGTGCCCGGCACCGCCTTCGACGCCGACCTGGTCCTCGACGCGCTGAGCCGTCTGGCCAAGGCCGTGGGCGCCTCCGCGGAGCACTACGCAGTGCTGCTGCGCATCGGCCGCGACGCGGGCCCCGGGCGGGTCTGAGCAGCAGGCTGCCAGGCCCCGGTACCGGGGCTCACGTAGGTTGGGGCCATGACGACCGACGAGCTGTCCCCGTCGGAGCGGTACGCCGAGTTCCGACGTACGCGCGAGCACCCCGTCCTCAAGGACTTCCGCGACCTCTACTCCTTCCCGCTCGACGACTTCCAGCTCCGGGCGTGCCGCGAGATCGAGGAGGGCCGCGGCGTGCTGGTGGCTGCCCCGACCGGCTCCGGCAAGACCATCGTGGGCGAGTTCGCGATCCACCTCGCGCTCGCCACGGGCCGCAAGGCGTTCTACACCACCCCGATCAAGGCGCTGTCGAACCAGAAGTACCACGACCTCGTCGATCGCTACGGCGCCGACCAGGTCGGGCCTGCTGACCGGCGACAACACCGTCAACGGCGAGGCGCCGATCGTGGTGATGACCACCGAGGTGCTGCGCAACATGCTGTACGCCGGCTCCTCGACGCTGATCGGTCTCGGTTTCGTGGTGATGGACGAGGTGCACTACCTCGCCGACCGCTCCCGCGGCGCGGTCTGGGAGGAGGTCATCATCCACCTGCCCGAGTCGGTGGCGCTGGTCTCGCTCTCGGCGACGGTCTCGAACGCCGAGGAGTTCGGCGAGTGGCTCGAGACCGTGCGCGGCGAGACCACCACGATCGTGGAGGAGAAGCGGCCGGTCCCGCTCTACCAGCACGTGATGGTCGGACGCCGGCTGCTCGACCTCTTCGCCTCCTCCGACGTCGACGCCGCCGCCGGCTTCGTCAAGGAGGGCGCCCCGGTCAACGACGACCTGCTCAAGATCGCCCGCGACGACTGGGCCGCCTCGCGGATCAAGGACCGCCGCTCGCCGCGCGGGCGCTCGCAGCCGGGTCGCAAGGGCGCCGGCAAGCAGGGCGGCAAGCAGGTCGGCAACGGGCGCCGGGTGTGGATCCCCAGCCGCGCCGACGTCATCGACCGCCTCGACCGCGAGGGCCTGCTGCCGGCCATCGTCTTCATCTTCAGCCGGGTCGGCTGCGACGCCGCGGTCACCGCAGTGCCTCAACGCCGGTGTCCGGCTGACCAGTCCCGAGGAGCGCGACGAGATCCACGCCTACGTCGAGAGCGCCTGCGCGCACCTGCCGCGCCGAGGACCTGCACGTCCTGGGCTACCACGACTTCCTCGACGGCCCTGACCCGCGGCGTCGCCGCCCACCACGCCGGGATGCTGCCGGCCTTCAAGCAGTGCGTCGAGGAGCTCTACGAGCGGGGCCTGTGCAAGGTCGTCTTCGCCACCGAGACCCTCGCCCTGGGCATCAACATGCCGGCGCGCACCGTGGTGATCGAGAAGCTCTCGAAGTGGAACGGCGAGACCCACGCCGACATCACGCCGGGCGAGTACACCCAGCTCACCGGACGCGCCGGGCGCCGCGGCCTGGACACCGAGGGCCACGGCGTCGTGCTCTGGCAGCCGGGGATGAACCCGCGCGAGCTGGCGGGCCTGGCCTCGACGCGGACCTATCCGCTGCGCTCGTCGTTCCGCCCGTCGTACAACATGGCCGTCAACCTGGTGCACCAGTTCGGCCGGCACACCGCCCGCGAGCTGCTCGAGCAGTCCTTCGCGCAGTTCCAGGCCGACAAGGCCGTCGTCGGGCTGGCTCGGCAGCTGCGCAAGAGCGAGCGACGCGCTCGACGGCTACGCCGAGGCCGCGCAGTGCCACCTCGGTGACTTCATGGAGTACGCCGCGCTGCGGCGCCGGATCAGCGACGTCGAGAAGGGCGCCAGCAAGGCGCGCCGCGACGACCGCCGCGCCGAGACCGTCGAGTCGCTGCGCCAGCTCAAGCCCGGTGACGTGATCGAGGTGCCGACCGGCAAGTTCGCCGGGTACGCCGTCGTGGTCGACCCGGGCTGGTCGCCGGAGGGGCCGCGGCCGTTCGTCGTGACGCTCGAGAAGCAGGCGCGCCGCCTGGCGATGATCGACTTCCCGGAGCCGGTCGAGGCGCTGACGCGCCTGAAGGTGTCGCGCAGCTTCAACGCCGCGCAACCCGCAGATGCGTCGCGACCTGGCCGCCCAGCTGCGGATGCGCACCCGCGACCTGCCGCCCGCCACCTGCGCAGGGCCCGCCGGCAGGCGCCGGGACGTGCCCACGCCGGCGAGCCCAGCGCCTGGGAGTCCGAGGTCACCGACCTGCGTCGCCAGCTCAAGGCGCACCCCTGCCACGAGTGCCCCGAGCGCGAGGACCACTCGCGGTGGTCCGAGCGACACTTCAAGCTCGACCGCGACGCCGCCACCCTGGCGCGACGCGTCGAGCAGCGCACCAACACCGTGGCCCGTCAGTTCGACCGGGTCTGCGAGGTGCTGACCGCGCTGGGCTACCTCAGCGACGACGGCGCCGACGCGGTCGTCACCGACCAGGGCAAGCACCTGATGCGGCTCTACTCCGACATGGACCTGGTCGCCGCGGAGTCGCTGCGCCTGGGCGTCTGGGACGACCTGACGCCCTCCGAGCTGGCCGCTGCCCTCTCGACCCTGGTCTTCGAGGCCCGGCGCCCCGACGACGCGTCATCGCCGCGGGTGCCGGGCGGCGGCGCCAAGAAGGCCATCGGCGCGATGGTGCGGCTGTGGGGCGACCTGGACCGGCTCGAGAAGGACCACAAGCTCGACTACCTGCGCCAGCCCGACCTCGGCTTCGCCTGGATCGCCTACCGCTGGTGCGAGGGCGACGACCTCGACGACGTGCTCGGCGAGAGCGAGCTGGCCGCCGGTGACTTCGTGCGCTGGATGAAGCAGGTCCTCGACCTCGCCGGCCAGGTCGCCGAGGCCGCCGGCGACTCGCCCGTGCGCCGCTCCGCCCGCGACGCCATCGACGCCATGCGTCGCGGGGTCGTGGCGGCCTCGGGGCTCACCGAGGAGTAGGCCCGGCCCGTCGCCGGGGCGAAACAGGGGCTTGGGGCTTGTCGTTTGGTCACCAACGGCAGCTGATCGGGCCTCAGAAGTGTCGTTGGTGACCAAACGGCAGGCCCCGGACCACGCGCCGGCTGGGCCGTGGGCGGCTCCAGGGGTGTCTCAGAGGCTGGCGAGCACCCGTTCAGCCGCTCCACCGGGCTGTCGAGGCCCCACCGCGCCGCCAGCTCGGCGAGACGCTCGGGGTCGGCGGGGGAGCGCGGCAGCGCGAAGCCGGAGCGGTCGAGGTCGAGGGTGCGGCGTACGGCGACGACCTCGGGCGCGACGGCCAGGTAGTCGAGCGCGGCCTTGATCTTGGCGCGCGGTCCCGGGCCCCATGCCGGAGTCGGGGTCCTCGGCGGCGGCGATGATGCCGGCCATGTCGTCGTGGCGGGCGAGCAGGGTCGCGGCGGTCTTCTCCCCGACGCCCTTGACCCCGGGCAGCCCGTCGGAGGCGTCGCCGCGCATGGTGGAGAAGTCGGCGTACTGCGCGGCGTCGACGTCGTACTTGGCGCGCACCCACGCGTTGTCGACCCGCTCGTGCGTTGCCCACCCCGCGCGCGATGTAGAGCACCCGCACGTCGGCCTCGTCGTCGACGAGCTGGAAGAGGTCGCGGTCGCCGGTGACGATGTCGACCGGCTGCCCGGCGCCGGTGGCCAGGGTGCCGATGACGTCGTCGGCCTCGGCCTCGGGGGCGCCGACGACCGTGATCCCGTAGGCCGCCAGCACGTCGCGGATGATCGGGATCTGCACCTGGAGCGGGTCGGGGACCTCCTCGACGTCCGGGGCGGTCTCGACCTCCTCCTCGACGCGGTGCGCCTTGTAGGTCGGCACCAGGTCGACGCGCCACTGCGGGCGCCAGTCGTCGTCCCAGCAGCAGACCAGGTCGGTGGGCCGGTACTCGTCGACCAGCCGGGAGATGAAGTCGAGCAGACCGCGCACGGCGTTGACCGGGGTGGTGCCGTCGGGGGCCAGGATCTCGGGGACGCCGAAGAAGGCCCGGAAGTACATCGAGGCGGTGTCGAGGAGCATCAGGCGGCCGGGCTGCTGGGTCACGGCGGCAGTCTTGCAGGGGACGCCGCGGCGCCGCGACCCCGTCGGGCACTAGGGTGCAGGCGTGAGCCATCCCGGTGTCGAGGCGACCGACCGCAAGATCCTCGAGCTGCTGGCCCACGACGGCCGGATGTCCTTCACCGACCTCGGCAAGGCGACGGGCCTGTCGACGTCCGCGGTGCACCAGCGGGTCAAGCGGCTCGAGCAGCGCGACCTGATCCAGGGCTACGGCGCGACCATCAACCACGCCGAGATCGGCGTGCCGCTGGCGGCCTTCATCTCGATCCGGCCGATCGACCCCTCCCAGCCCGACGACTGCGCGGCCCGCCTCGAGCACATCGAGGAGATCGAGTCGTGCTGGTCGGTGGCGGGGGAGGAGTCCTACGTGCTGCTGGTGCGCTGCACCTCGCCGGCCGCGCTGGAGGACCTGCTCGCCCGGGTGCGGGCCGCGGCCAACGTGTCGACCCGCACCACGATCGTGCTCACCACCTACTACGAGAACCGGCCGGTCACCGGCAGCGCGGACCCCGACCCGGCCTGACGGCTCACCGCGGGAGCAGCGCCGCGTCCTCGGACCGGCTGGATCCCTGCGAGTCGGTGAGCACGACCTCCTCCGCGTCGAGGTCGAGGTCCATCGTCGATGCCGCGTCCCCGGGTCGCGAACGGTCGCTGCGCCGGACCCCGCTCTTCACGCGACGACCATGTCCGGCCTGAGCCGGGCGGGCATCGACTCGTGAGGCACCGCGACGGTGACGTTGCCGTTGGTGACCGAACGGCATGCTCAGGCCCAGGTTGATGTCGTTGGTGACCAAACGGCAGCGCCGCGGCCCCCCGACCGCAGCGCCGCCGTGACAGGTGGCTACCGAGGGTCAGTAGGCCTGCAGCGCGGCGGTACGCCGCGAGGCCTCGGCGACCTCGGCGGCCTTGAGGGCGGACTCGTCGAGGCGGCCGTGCTCGGCCCACCAGCGCTGGCCGGCCTCGGGCAGGGTGTGGATCGGGTCGTAGTACTCGTAGGTGCGCGTCGAGCGCCTCGCGGGTCGTCGGCCTCGATGGAGGTGCGGTAGTTCTTGGTCCAGTAGGAGATGCCGCGCTCGGTGTCGTAGTCGGCGAGCTGGTGCACCCAGCGCTTGCCCACGAACGGCACGTCGCAGACGATGCGCGGCGTCGCGAAGCCCGGCAGGTAGCCCATGATGTGGTGCTGCAGGCGCTGGGCGTCGGCGACCGAGACCCGCCAGTGCTCCGAGTACGGGATCATGTCGCACATGTAGAAGTAGTAGGGCATGATCTGCGCGCCGTCGAGCAGCGCGAAGCACAGGTCGAGCAGCGCGTGCGGGTCGGCGTTGACGCCGTTGAGCAGCACGCCCTGGTTGCGCACGTCGCGCACGCCGGCGTCCAGCATCGCCCGCGAGCGCCTCGGCCACCAGCGGGGTGATCGACTGGGCGTGGTTGGCGTGGGTGTGGATCGCCAGCGAGACCCCGCGGGAGCGGGCCGGTCCCGGCCACGCGCGACATGCCCTCGACGACGTCGGGCTGCAGCCAGTGCTGGGGCAGCCCGACCAGCGCCTTGGTGGCCAGGCGGATGTCGCGCACGTTCTCGATCTCGAGCACCGAGGTCAGGAACGCCTCGAGCCGGGGCCACGGCATGTTGGCCACGTCGCCGCCGGAGACGACGACGTCGCGCACCGACGGCGTACGGCGCAGGTAGTCGAGCATGTCGCCGATCCGGTCGTTCGGCTTGCCGGCGAACTTCAGCTTCTCGATCACCGGCGTCGAGTTGCCGACCAGGTCCATGCGCGTGCAGTGCCCGCAGTACTGCGGGCAGGTCGGCAGCAGCTCGGCGAGCACCTTGGTCGGGTAGCGGTGGGTCAGGCCCTCGGTGGCCCACATGTCGTGCTCGTGCAGCGAGTCGCGGGTGGCGTGCGGGTGGGAGGCCCAGTCGGTGCGCCGGTCGGAGAAGACCGGGAGCATGTAGTGGCGGACCGGGTCGGCGTAGAACGCCTCGGTCAGCGAGCCGGGGCCGGCCGGCGTCGTCGTGCGGCACCATCGTGTTCAGCATCTGCGGCGGCACCAGCATCGACATCGTGGCCCGCTCGGCCTGGTCGCGCTCGAGGTCGGCGTAGAAGCGCTCGTCGACCAGGTCGCCCATCAGCTCGCGCAGCTGGCGCACGTTCTTGACGCAGTGCGCGCGCTGCCACTGCACCGAGGCCCAGTCGGCGGCGGTGACGTCGCGCCAGCCCGGGAAGCGGGTCCAGTCGGGCTCGACGAGCTCGACGTCGCCGGTAGGGGTAGGGCTGGCCGGAGGCGTCCTCGACCAGGGACGCGATGGAGGTCTCGATGCTCATGGCTCAACGATGCCAGAAGGATCTGCGGCATGTCGAACGAATCGCCGCAAGATCTCTCGTCCTCGCGGTGGAGGGCGTCAGGCCAGCCCGCTGGCCTCCAGCGTGCGGCGTACGACGGGGTCGTCGCCGGCCAGCGCCGTAGCGGTGCTGGTAGGCGCCGCGCACGATGTCGGCCACCGGCGGGCGCACCCAGGCGCCCAGGGTGCGGCACATCAGCCGCATCGGCGGGGCGTGGCCCGCGAGCCCGCCGTCGTGCGGCGGGCGGTACTCCGCGACCGGCAGCAGCTCGCCGCCGTTGCGCTCGTAGAAGCGGATCCGGCGCTGGTGCTCGTCGACGTGCTCGGGGGACAGGCCGGGCTCGTCGGGGTCCTCGACGTCCCAGACCAGCAGCGAGCCGCCCTCGCGCGGCCAGCGCGCGGCGAGCTGCGTCGAGCATCGCCGAGCCGGTGCCGCCGCCGCGCGCGCCCACGGCGTAGTAGCGCAGGAACGTCCAGCCGGTGCTCGCCGAGGTCGCGCACCACCGCGAGCCCCTCGGGCCGGTCCGTCGGCGTCGAGGCGCACCAGCACCCGGTCGACGAGCAGGTCGTCGAAGGGCACCCGCAGGTCCTCGGGGAACGCCTCGTCGTAGATCTCGCGCACCAGCGCCAGCTGGTCGGCCGTCAGCGTCGCGGCCTCCACCAGCGGGTGGTCGTCCTGGGGCTGCACGATCATGCTTCCCACACCACCTCTCCTCCCAGGAAGGTACGCAGCACGCTGATGTCGCGGATCACCCGAGGGGACGACGGTGGCCGGGTCGTCGTCGAGCACGACGAGGTCGGCGAGCTTGCCGACCGCGATGGTGCCCTTCTCGTGCTCCTGGTGCGAGGCGTGCGCCGAGCCGAGCGTGTACGCCGTCAGCGCCTCGAGGCCGCTGATCGCCTCCTCGGGCCCGCACTCCTGGCCGGAGTCGGTGCGCCGGTTGACCATGTCGTGGATGCCCCGCAGCGGGGTGCCGTCGACCACCGGGCGGTCGGAGCTGGCCGGGCGCGACGATGCCGGCGTCGAGCAGCGAGCGGTAGCGGTAGACCCACGAGGCCCGCTCCGGGCCGAGCGCGCGCAGCATCCCGTCGCCGATCTCGCCGACGAAGCGCCCCTGCGGCACCGGCACCACGCCCAGGGCCGCGGCGCGGGCGACCTGGTCGGGCCGCGAGACCCCGAAGTGCTCGATGCGGTGGCGCACGTCGGCGCGCGGCCAGCGCCGCTGCGCCTCGTCGTAGGCGTCGAGCACCAGGTCGATGGCCGCGTCGCCGATCGCGTGCGCGGCGACCCGCCACCCCGAGCGGTGCGCGTCGAGGATCCGGTCGCGCAGCGCGTCGGCGTCGTCCTGCAGGTAGCCCTTCTCGCCGGGGGTGTCGGCGAACTCGTCGGTGAGCGCGCAGGTGTGCCCGATCAGCGAGCCGTCGGAGAAGATCTTCACCGGCCCGAGCCGCAGCCGGTCGTCGCCGAGCCCGGTGCGGATGCCCAGGTCGAGCCCGAGCCCCAGGTCGTCGTCGGCGTGGCCCTGCAGAGGGCGCAGCGCGTCGGCGGCCACCATCAGCTCGACCCGCAGCGGCAGCCGACCCTGCGCCCGCGCCTCCTGGTACGCCGCGACCTCGACCGGGCTGCGTCCGATCCAGCCGCCGCCGACGCCGGCCTCGACCACCGAGGTCAGGCCCTGGCTCAGGTAGACCTGCCCGGCGCGCTCGATCGCGTCGACCAGCCCGGCCACGGGGTAGGGGAGCACCAGGTCGTTGACCAGGTGCTGGGCCTGCTCCTGCAGCAGCCCGGTGGGCCGCCCGGCGGCGTCGACGACGACCCGCCCGCCGGGCACGTCGACCGCCGCGTCGCCGAGCCCGAGGTCGTCGAGCAGGGCGCTGCTGACCACGCACATGTGGCCCGAGGTGTGCCGCAGCCAGACCCGGCGGCCGCCGGCGGCCCGGTCGAGCCCGTCGCGGTCGGGGTGCGCCCCGAGCTTGTTCTCGTCGTAGCCGGCGCCGACCACCCACGCGTCGGGCGGCAGCTCGCGGGCGCGGGCGGCCACGGCGTCGTACAGCGCCTCGAGGCGTGGGCAGGCGCAGGTCGAGCTCGTCGAGGGACTGGCCGAACCAGGCCATGTGGTTGTGGGCGTCGTGGAAGCCCGGGGCGACGACGGCGCCGTCGAGGTCGAGCGACCCGGTGGGCGGGCACGTCCTCGTCGACGGCGACGATCCGGTCGCGCCAGATCGCCGACGCTGCGGGCCACGTCGGTCGCGTCCCGGGCCCTCGAGGGTGCGGACCCGGGCGTTGGTCAGCAGCAGGTCGGCCTTCATCGGGCTCCTCCCGTCGGGCCCGGTGCGCCGACGGACGCGGGCGGCCTCGGCGCGCAGCCGGGCCTTCTCGACGCGGTGCGAGGCGGTCAGCGGCAGCTCCTCGCGCAGCGCCCACCGGCTGGGCACCTTGAACGGCGCCAGCCGCTCGGCGCACCACGCGGCGAGCTCGTCGCTCGTCGGCGCCCGGGGGCCACCACGAAGGCCATCACCTCCTCGCCGCGCACGTCGTCGGGCACGCCGACGACGGCCGCGAGGCGCACGGCCGGGTGGGCGAGCAGCACCTCCTCGACCTCGACGCGCCGCGATGTTCTCGCCGCTGCGCCGGATCATGTCCTTGAGCCGTCCGGTCAGGTAGACCCGGCCGTGCGTCGTCGAGGCGGGCCAGGTCGCCGGTGGGGAACCAGCCGTCGGCGTCGAAGGGCGAGCTCCAGCCCGAGGTAGCCGCAGCATCATGCCGGGCCCGCGCAGCCACAGCTGGCCTGCTCGTCGAGCCGGACCTCGCGGTGCGCCGCCGGGCGGCCCAGGCACCCGGTGCCGACCAGGGCGGCGTGCTCCTCGGCGCCGACCCGGATGTCGGCGCCGGTCTCGGTCATCCCGAACGCCTCGTACCAGCCCACGCCCCACCGCTCCTCGAGCTCGGCGTGCAGGGCCGGCGGGATCGCCGAGCACTGCACGGCGCGCACCCGGTGCTCGCGGTCGAGCGGGTCGGGCGGCATCCGCAGCAGCAGGGTCGGCATCGAGGCCAGGCAGTAGAAGTAGGTGACGCTCGTGCTCGCGCACCTTGCGCCCAGAACGTCGAGGGGTGGAAGCCGTCGAGCGCGACCAGGTGGGCGCCGGCCATCAGCGCGGCCGCGACGTTCCACTGCGGGTCGACGTAGTGGAAGGGCTGCGCGGTCAGCATCACGTCGTCGGCGCTCGAGGTGCGGGAACTCCTCGACCATCGATGCCGCCCAGCGTCGTCCAGTAGCGGTGGGTCAGCAGGCAGCCCTTCGGCCGCCCGGTGGTGCCGGAGGTGTACTGCACGTTGACGACCGCGTCGGGGTCGACCGCGCGGTGTCGACTGGTCACCACGACATCCGCCGACGCTCGGCCGCCGCCTGCAGGTCGGCCGACGAGCACCTCGAGACCAGCACGGCAGTCGGCGGCGCTGCGCACCAGGTCGTGGTGCTCGGGCGCGGCCACCACGAGCCGGGCGCCGGAGTCGGCGAGCACGTGGCCGAGGTCGTCGTGGCGGTAGCGCGACGTTGAGCGGCACCGTCGCGGCGCCGAGCCGCTGCAGCGCCAGCCAGACCAGCGGCGAGTCGGCGACGTTGCCGAGCATCACCGCGACCCGGTCGCCGGCGCCGACGCCGCGCTCGCGCGAGCGCCTGCGGCGTACGCCGCGCTGGCGGCGCGCGACCTGCGCGAAGGTCCAGGTCGTGCGGCCGGCCGGGCCGAGGTCGAAGGTCCACGCCGGCCGGTCGGGCCAGCGCTCGGCGGCGGCCTCGCAGGTGGTCGACCAGCAGCGGTCGGGCTCAGCCACGGCCGAACCCCTCCCGCGGCGCCTCGCCCTCGCCGGACAGCGAGGTGAGCATGGCGTGCTCGACCTCGCGGCCCATCGCCTCCTCCAGCGTGGAGTCGAGGCCGCCGTCGAGCACCTGCTTGGCCAGCGACAGCGCCAGCGGCCGGGCGCTGGGCCATCCGGCGGGCCAGCTCGAGGGCGACGTCCTCGTGGGTGCCGGCCGGCACGGCGCGGGCGACCAGCCCCATCGCCGCGGCCTCGGCTGCCCGGTGACCCGCTCGCCGAGCAGCAGCAGCTCCTTGGCCCGCGCCCAGCCGACCAGCACCGGCAGCAGCCGCGAGATGCCGCCGGTCACCGAGAGCCCGACCGAGACCTCGGGGAAGCCGAACGCGGCGTCCTCGGCGGCGACCACGACGTCGCAGGCCAGCGCGAACTCGCAGCCGGCGCCGAGCGCGTAGCCGTGCACGGCGGCCACGACCGGGCCGGGGAAGCGGCGGACCAGCCGGGTGACGTCCTGGATCTCCTCCAGCCGGGCCCGCGGTCTGCAGCGGCGTCTCGACCGGCGGCTCGGCCTTGAGGTCGTGGCCCGGCGCAGAAGGCCCGGCCCGCGGCCGGCCAGCACCACGGCGCGCGCGTCGTCGGCGACGGCGCGCGCGCAGCGCCGCCACCAGGCTCCGCGGTCAGCGCCGCGTCGACGGCGTTGAGCCGCTCGGGCCGGTTGAGGTGGATCCGGCGCGACGGGCCCGCGGACCTGTCGTGGCTGTACTCGACCGGCTGCACCGGCGTCCTCCTCTGCGTCGTGGCCGCGCTCCGCGTGGCCGTCTCGATCGATCGATCGATAGCATAGGGCCCATGACCACCACCGGCGAGCGTGTGCGTCGCGCGGCGCTCGAGCTCTTCGCCGAGCGCGGCTTCCACGGCACCGGCATCCGCCAGCTCGCCGAGCACGCCGGGCCTCTCGAGCGCGACGCTCTACCACTACATGGGCACCAAGGAGGACCTGCTCGTCGAGCTCATGCGCACCAGCCTCGACCGGCTGGTCGGCGGCGGCCGAGCAGATCGCCGCTCGCACACGACGACGCGCCGACGCGCCTCGCCGCCCTGGTGCGGCTGCACGTCACCAGCCACGCCGAGCGCCCGCTGGAGACCCGGGTGGTCGACGAC
Source organism: uncultured Actinomycetota bacterium (assembly GCA_963722135.1). GTDB lineage: Bacteria > Actinomycetota > Actinomycetes > Propionibacteriales > Nocardioidaceae > Nocardioides. The sequence goes on along the minus strand of CAVRJT010000003.1, from coordinate 1,239,574 downwards.
GAGGTGCACGCCCTGTCCCTGCCGCGGCGCCGAGGAGGTGGTCGCGCTGCGCGACCGCTACGAGGCGCTCTGGCAGCAGGTCATCGACGACGGGCGTCGGCCAGCGGCGACTTCGCCGTCGAGCCGCGGCCGTCGCATCGCGCGGCGCGCCCTGCTGGAGATGTGCAGCGGCGTGGCGCGGTGGTACGACCCGGCCGGCCGGATCGGCCTGCGGCGAGCTCGCCGAGGAGTACGCGGCGCTGGCGCTGCGGCTGCTCGGGGCCGCGGCGGGAGCGGACGCGTCGACGCCCGTCGGCGCGTCGCGCCGACACGCCGTGACCGGTCTAGATTTCCTGGCCCGAACTTCCCGGCCGGTCGACCACCGTCTGACCTGCGATTTTACATGATCGCGCAGGTCAGCGACCGGTTGACACGGCCCTCGCGGCGCGACAGCCTGAGCCGTCCGCTCGTGCAGATCGTGGCGGGCGGACCGACGTCCGAGTGGCCGTGTCGGAGGGTGGGGTGCCAAACACCTGTCCGACACTGTTCGCGGAGGTCGGTCCGCCCCACGAGAGCGGACGCGGGAGGATCCCGGACCCCCTAGACAACAGCCCGCCACGGCAGCCGGTCGTGCACCGGGCTGGACCGAAGGCGCCCGGGATCCTCCCGTACCTCTGCGCCCCGAGCCGTGCACCGGATCCGCGCACCGATCCGGGGTCCGCACGGCGGACCCGTAGCCTGTGCCCGTGCTCCAGCGCTCGGTCCTCGCCCTCCTCGCCGGCGTCGCCCTGGCGATGGCCTACGAACCCTTCGCGATGCCCGGTCCTGGTACCGCTCCTCGTGCCGGCCGGCGTCGCCGCCCACACGCTGCTGACCCGCGGCCTGGGCCTGCGCCGGGCCTTCGTGGTCGGGCTGGCCTTCGGGGTCGGCTTCTACTACGTCCACATCTACTGGATGACCACGGTCGCGATGGCCGCCTGGCTCGGGCTGTCGTTCCGTCGCAGGCGCTCTTCTACGGCCTCCTCGGCAGCGCGGTCGCGCTGCTCACCCGGCTGCCCGCTCTGGCCGCTGTGGGTGGCCACCGCGTGGGTCATCGATGGAGGTCTGGCGCAGCGGCTGGCCCTTCAGCGGGATGCCCTGGGGCCGGCTCGGCTTCTCCGTGGTCGACACCCCCGTCGCCGCCACCCTGCCGTACGTCGGCATGGCCGGCGTCACCTTCCTGCTCGCGCTGGCCGGTGCGGCGCTGCGCCGCGGTGCTCGTCGGCCACGGCCGCGCGCGGCTGGTCGCGCTCGGCACCCTCGGCGTCGTGGTCGCCTCGGTGGTCCTGGCGGTGGCACTGCCGTGGACGACCGCCGCCAGCACCGGCACCGTGACCGTCGCGGTGGTGCAGGGCGACGTCCCCGGACCGGGCAACGACATCCTCTACGACTTCCGCCAGGTCACCGAGAACCACGCGCAGGCCACCGTCGACCTGGCCGACGACGTCGCCGCCGGCCGCGTGCCCGCGCCCGACTTCGTGCTGTGGCCCGAGAACTCCACCGCCATCGACCCCTTCCGCGACGGCGCGACCCAGGCCCGCATCCGGCGCGCCACCGAGGCCATCGGCGTCCCGGTGCTGGTCGGGCGCCATCGTCGACGGCGGCCCCGGGGCGGTGCTGAACCAGGGGATCGTGTGGGACCCGGTGACCGGGGCGGGCGAGCGCTACACCAAGCGGCACCCGGTGGCCTACGGCGAGTACATCCCGTTCCGCTCGGTGGCGGAGCTTCAACTTCGGCGAGCTCGCCCGGATCGGCCGGGACATGCTGGCCGGCACCGGACGGGACCCCCTGAGCATCGGCGGCGCCGAGGTGGCCGACGCGATCTGCTTCGACGTCGCCTACGAGGACGCGATCCACGACCAGGTCACCCGAGGGCGCGCAGCTGCTGAGCGTGCAGACCTCCAACGCCACCTTCATCTTCTCCGACCAGATCCTGCAGCAGTTCGCGATGACCCGGCTGCGGGCGATCGAGACCGGCCGCGCCACCGTGGTCGCCTCGACCAACGGCGTCAGCGGCGTCATCGACCCCGACGGCGAGGTCGTCGCGACCGCCGGCGTGCGGGAGACCGAGGTGCTGGTCGAGGAGGTCGAGCTGCACAGCGGCGCTCACGCCCGCCGTCCGGATGGCCCGCCTGCCCTGGCAGGTGGCGGTGACCGCTCACCCTCATCGCCCTGGTCGCGGCGCTGCTCCCGTATCGTCGCGCCCGCAGGGACCGGGCGCAGCAGGCACGCACCCCGGCACAGGCGAGCAGGTGGCGCCGAGGCCGCCACGACGAGGAGCCGACACGATGGCGGAGCAGCCGTGAGCACGCCGGACCCGCGCTCGCGGGTGGTGATGGTCGTCCCGACCTACGACGAGGTCGACAACCTGCGCTGGATCGTCGGACGGCTGCACGCCGCCCAGCCCGAGCGTCGACGTCCTGGTCGTCGACGACAACTCGCCCGACGGCACCGGCGACCTCGCCGACGAGCTGGCCGCGGCCGACCCCCGCGTCAGCGTCCTGCACCGCACCGCCAAGGGCGGGCTGGGAGCGGCGTACCGCGCCGGCTTCGCGCAGGCCCTCGCCGCCGGCTACGAGGTCATCGGCGAGATGGACGCCGACGGCTCCCACCAGCCCGAGCAGCTGCACCGGCTCCTCGAGGCGCTCGACGACCCGGCGGCGCCCGCCGACCTGGTGATCGGCTCGCGCTGGGTGCCCGGGCGGCTCGGTCGTGAACTGGCCGCGCCGGCGCGAGGCGCTCTCGCGAGGCGGCAACCTCTACGTGCGGGTGCTGCTCGGGGTGCGGGTGCGCGACGCGACCGCCGGCTACCGCCTCTTCCGCCGCTCCGCCCTCGAGAGGATCGACCTCGACTCGGTCCGCTCGACCGGCTACGTCTTCCAGACCGACCTCGTGGTCCGGACGCTGCGCGCCGGGCCTGGTGGTGCGCGAGGTGCCCATCGAGTTCGTCGAACGGGTGCGCGGGGACTCCAAGATGAGCGGCTCCGTGGCGCTGGAGTCGCTCAAGCGGATCACCGCCTGGGGGCTCACCGAGCGCCGCGAGCAGGCCGACCCGGCTGCTGCGTCGCGACCGGTCCACCACCCGCACCCGCACCACGACAGGAGACCCGTCATGAGCCAGGGCGTCGGATCGACCGGGGCGCCCCACGCCGCCGCGGTGGCCTGGGCTGGGTGCTGCTGGTGCTCTTCGTCGGGCTGCCGCTGCTCGAGCTCTACATGGTCATCCAGGTCGGTCAGCTCATCGGCGCCGGCTGGACGATCCTGCTGCTCGTCGCTCGACAGCGTGCTCGGCGCGTTCGTCGTACGCCGCGAGGGTGCCCGCGCCTGGCGGGCCCTGCGCGACACGCTGGCGCGCGGGGGAGTGCCGGCCAAGGAGCTGGCCGACGGCGGGCTGGTGCTCGTCGGCGGCACGCTGCTGCTGACTCCCGGCTTCGTCACCGACGCCTTCGGTGCGCTGCTGGTGCTCCCGGTGACGCGGCCGCTGTTCCGCGGGCTGCTGACCCGCATGGTGGCGGCCCGTCTGGTCCCGGTGACGGTCCGCCGCTGGCCGGGAGCCCCGGGCGGGCCCGGAGACGCACATCGCCCCGGACCGGGCTCGGGGCCGGTGGTCCGGGGCGATGTGGTGGACGGGTCCGGACGACTCGTCCGACTGACGCTGGATCCGTGACGGATCAGATGCGACTTGGCCGCGCGCTTCTTGGCGTTGGCGCGGTGCAGGTGCGCGGGGCCGATCTTGCCGCCGCGCAGCAGGTCGAGGCGCTCCTTGAGGATCTCCTCGAGCTCCTTCTCCGAGCGCCGCTCCAGCAGCATGTCCCAGTGCGTGCGCACGGGCTTCTCCGCCTTCACCTCGCGCACGATGCCCGAGGTGCTCTCGCCCTCGGCGCCGCAGCGCGGACACTCCCAGACCGCGGGGACGTCGGCCTCGACCGACATCGTGATCTCGAACTCGTGCCCCTGCAGGCAGCGGTAGCCGACCTGCTGACGTGCGGCGAACTCGATGCCGCGCTCGTCCTCGAAGCTCTGGCCTCCGAGCCGTGCTCCTCGTAGTGTGCGCTCAGCCATGAGGCACCTCCAGTCCTGTCGTGTCCCTCGTGCCGGTGCGAGAGCCACCACGACGACCGGGGCCTGCTCGTGCGGCGCGCTCGCCGGTCACGGACCGTCCCCGGCTGCGGTCGCAGCCATCCTCTCGAAGTGATCAACGGTAGCGAGGACGGAAAGATTCCGGCAATCGCCGCCGGGGGTGAGAACTTCCTCGCCGCGGGCTGGCTCAGGCGTGGTGGGCCAGCGCGGAGTCCTCGCGCACCTGCGAGCGCACCGGCAGCAGCAGGAGCAGGCCCGCCAGCAGCACCAGCAGGATGCCCAGGATGCCCCAGTACTGCGCGTCGTCGCCGTCGGCGACCCCGGTCACGGCGGCCCCGATCGCGATCGAGATCGACCAGGCCGCGGGCGCCAGGAAGCTCACGGCGCGCCCCGTGGTGGCGTACAGGCCGAAGACCTGACCCTCGTGGCCCTCGGGGATGAGCCGGGCCAGGAAGGTGCGCGAGGCGCTCTGCGCCGGACCGACGAAGACCGCGAGCATCAGGCCGAAGATCCAGAAGATGGTGCTGCCGCCGGCGTGCAGGAAGAAGATCGCCACCCCGGCGATCGATCATGCACACCAGCGCGAACACGATCACGCGCTTGGGCCCGAGGCGGTCGTCGAGGACGCCGAAGCCGATCGTGGCCAGGCCGGCGACCACGTTGGCGGCGACGCCGAAGATGATCACGCCGCCGGCGCTGAAGCCGAAGGTGCCGGCCGCCAGGACGCCACCGAAGGTGAAGACCCCGGCCAGCCCGTCGCGGAAGACCGCGGAGGCCAGCAGGAAGCGCACGGTGTTGCGGTCGGTGCGCCACAGGTCGCGCACCATGGCGAAGAGGTGCCGGTAGGACGCGGCGATGCCCACCCGCGGGCCGCGCGGCGTCCGCTCGGCCTTGTCGTCGCGCAGCGTGATGAGCACCGGCAGCGAGAACACCAGGGTCCACACCGCGCACACGAGCATGCGTCACCCGCACGTCCATGCCGTTCTCGCCGGTGATCCCGAAGAGCCCGACGCTCGGGGTTGATCAGGCCGAAGTAGACGACCAGCAGCAGCACGATGCCGCCGATGTAGCCCAGGCCCCAGCCCAGCCCCGAGACGCGCCCGACCGTGCGTGGGCGTGGAGATCTCGTTGAGCATCGCGTTGTAGTTGACCGAGGCGAACTCGAAGAAGATGTTGCCGCTGGCCAGCAGCACCAGGCCGAGCCAGAGGTAGTCCTCGGAGGGCTGGACGAGGAACAGGGCGGCCGAGACCGCCACGACCAGCATCGTGTTGACGCCGAGCCAGAAGCCGCGGCGCCCGGAGCGGTCGGCGCGCTGACCGGTGATCGGGGCGAAGACCGCGACCAGCAGCCCGGCCCCGGCCAGCGCCCACCCCAGGTTGGTGTCGGCGTTGGGCCCGAAGTCGTCGGAGGTGATGTAGACGCTGAAGACGAAGGTGGTGATGACGGCGTTGAACGCCGCCGAGCCCCAGTCCCACAGGCCCCAGGCGTAGACCGGCCAGCCGAAGCGGGCGCGCCCGGTCGGGGGGACCGGCGGGCCTCCGGGCGGCGTGGCCGTGGCCCCTGCGGGGCCGGACGTCGCGGGGTCAGGTGTCATCTCGGGGTTCCTCCCATTGCCCGCGCGCACGGAGCACGTCGCGGAGCACGTCGGTGCGGTCGGTGAACAGGCCGTCGACCCCCAGCGCGAGGAGCTCGTGCATCTCGCTCGGGCTCGTCGATCGTCCAGACGTGCACGTGGACGCCGCCGGCGTGCGCGCGGCGTACGAGGCCCGGGGTCACCACCCGCAGCGTCCAGCGCTGCGGGGTGCGTGCGGGTACGCCGGGCAGGCGGTGGCGGTGCGGTACCTGCAGCGCCGCGGGCCGCCCGCGCGTGAGCCGGCGCGCCAGCCGTCCGCTGGGCAGCAGCCAGAAGGCCAGCACCTCCCACGGGTGCGCGGAGGTCGGCACCCGGTGCTCGGTGAGCCTGCGGAAGGCCGCGAGCCGCTTCGCGGAGAACGAGCCGACCAGCACGCGGTCCCAGGCCTCGTGCGCGGAGACGAAGTCGGCCAGCGCGGGCACGGCGCCCTGCGACTTGATGTCGATGTTGAAGCGGGCCTGCGGGAAGCGCTCGAAGAGCTCGGCCAGGGTCGGCACCTGCTCGCGCCCGCCCACGGTGGCCTCACGGACCTGCGCGAGGGTGAGCTCGGCGATCGCCCCGGAGCGGTCGGTCACCCGGTCGAGCACGCTGTCGTGGAAGGCCAGCAGCACCCCGTCGAGCGTGACGTGCACATCGGTCTCGAGGTAGTGGTAGCCCAGCTCGACGGCGTGCTCGAAGGCGGCCATCGTGTTCTCCAGGCCCTCCACCTCGGGGTGGAAGGCACCGCCCCGGTGCGCCATCGCCAGCACGGTGCCCGGTGGATCGAGCACGCGGTCCAGGTAGGCGAAGCCGGTCGACGGGGAGGTCACGGCAGCAGTATCGCCCCCGGCGGCCCGCCGGTGGGGCAGACCCACCAGGCGGGCCGGTGATCAGATGTCGCGGAAGGTCTCGATGCTCGCCCCGAGCTCGTTGAGCCGCGCGGCGAGGTCCTCGTAGCCGCGGTGGATGACGTACGTCGAGCGGAGCACGCTGGTCCCCTTGGCGGCCAGCATCGCCAGCAGGATCACCACGGCCGGGCGCAGCGCCGGAGGGCAGACGATCTCGGTGCCGGACAGGTGCGTGGGCCCCTCGATCATCACCCGGTGCGGGTCGAGCAGCTTGACCTGGGCGCCGAGCTTGGTGAGCTCGGTCAGGTAGATCGCCCGGTTCTCGTAGACCCAGTCGTGCAGGAGGGTCTGGCCCGTGGCGACCACCGCGATGACCGCGAAGAACGGCAGGTTGTCGATGTTGAGCCCCGGGAACGGCATCGGGTGGATCTTGTCCAGGGGGGCGTGCAGCGTCGAGGGCCGGGTGGTGATGTCGACCAGGCGCGTGTGGCCGTTGCGGGCGACGTACTCCTCGGTGCGGTCGTAGCGCAGCCCCATCTCCTCCAGGGTCGCCAGCTCGATCTCGAGGAACTCGATCGGGACCCGCTGGATCGTGATGGTCGAGCCGGTCACGATCGCCGCCGCGAGCAGCGACATCGCCTCGATGGGGTCCTCGGAGGGGGCGTAGTCGACGTCGACGTCGATGTCGGTGCAGCCGGTGACGGTCAGCGTCGTGGTGCCGACGCCCTCGACCTGCACGCCGAGGCGCTGCAGGTAGAAGCACAGGTCCTGGACCATGTAGTTCGACGAGGCGTTGCGGATGATCGTGGTGCCCGGGTGCAGGGCCGCGGCCATCAGCGCGTTCTCGGTGACGGTGTCGCCACGCTCGGTCAGCACGATGGGCCGCACCGGCGAGACCGCGCGGTCCACGCTGGCGTGGTAGTTGCCGTCGGTGGCCTTGACCTCGAGCCCGAAGGGTCGCAGCGCCGACATGTGCGGCTCGACGGTGCGCTCGCCGAGGTTGCAGCCGCCGGCGTAGGGCAGGTCGAAGGACTCGGAGCGGTGCAGCAGGGGACCCAGGAACATGATCACCGAGCGGGTGCGCCGGGCGGCGGCCTCGTCGATGGCGTCGAGGCGCAGCGTCTTGGGCGGGATGATCTCGAGGTCGTTGTCCTCGTTGAGCCAGCGGGTCTGCACCCCGAGGCTGCCGAGGACCTCGAGCAGTCGGTTGACCTCCTCGATGCGCGCGACCTTGCGCAGCGTCGTACGCCCGCGGTTGAGCAGCGAGGCGCACAGCAGCGCGACCCCGGCGTTCTTCGAGGTCTTGACCTCGATGGAGCCCGACAGCGTCGTGGGGCCGTTGATGCGCAGGTGCGTGGGACCGGCGCCGAGCGCGACGATCTCGGAGTCGAGGGCGGCGCCGATGCGCGCGAGCATCTCGAGGGAGAGGTTCTGGTGACCCTTCTCGATCCGGTTGATCGCGCTCTGGCTGGTCGCGAGCAGCTCGGCGAGCTGGTGCTGGGTCAGCCCACGGTGCTTGCGGGCGTCGCGGATCAGGTTGCCGATGCGGCCCTTGTAGCCCTCGCTGCTGGTCGTCGTCATCGCTCATTGGTCGACGGTAACTCACATATGAGATAGCGCAAGAACCCGCAGGGGGACCCGTCAGGGGAGGCGCGGGGTGGGTCTGCAGATGCCATGCTCGGCGCATGCGAGCCACCACCATCCATGCCGCCCGCGACATCCGCTTCTCCGCCGATGTGCCGGACCCCACCCTCGAGCAGCCGACCGACGCGATCGTGCGGGTGACCTCCTCCTGCATCTGCGGATCCGACCTGTGGCCCTACCGCGGGGAGAACGACATCACCCCCGGAGCCACCATCGGCCACGAGTGCATCGGGGTCGTCGAGGCCGTCGGCAGCGACGTCCGCAACGTGCGCGTCGGCGACTTCGTCGTCGTCCCCTTCGACCACTGCGACAACACCTGTGCCCACTGCCGCGCCGGCATGCAGTCCGCGTGCGTCAACCTCGGGATGACCAGCAGCGGCCAGGGGGAGTACGCCCGCGTGGTCCAGGCCGACGGCACGCCTCGTCGTCGTCCCGGACGTGGGGGAGCAGGGCCCGGACAAGGCCCTGGTGCCGCACCTGATGGCGCTCTCCGACGTGATGCCGACCGGGTGGCACGCCGCGGTCGCGGCCCAGGTGCGCCGCGGCGGCACCACGGTCGTCGTCGGCGACGGTGCCGTCGGGCTGTGCGGCGTGCTCGCCGCGGCCCAGATGGGCTCGGAGAAGGTCGTGCTGATGTCGCGCCACGAGCCGCGCCAGGCCATCGGTCGGGCCTTCGGCGCCACCCACGTCGTCGCCGAGCGCGGCAAGGAGGGCGCCGCGGCGATCAAGGAGATCACCGACGGCGTCGGCGCCGACGCCGTGCTCGAGTGCGTGGGGACCGACCAGGCCATGGGCACCGCGTTCGCCGTCGCCCGCCCCGGCGCGATCGTCGGCTTCGTCGGCGTCCCGCACGGCGTCGAGCTGCCGATCCGTCGCATGTTCCAGAAGAACGTCGGCCTGTCCGGCGGCATGGCGCCGGTGCGCGAGTACCTGCCGCACCTGCTCGGCCTCGTCCTCGACGGCACCATCGAACCGGGCAAGGTCTTCGACATGACCCTGCCGATGGACCAGGTGGCCGAGGGCTACAAGGCGATGGACGAGCGACGCGCGATCAAGGTGCTCCTGGAGCCATGAGCCTGGTCCTCGGTCCGCTGCTGCGGCACGTCGACGCCGACTCGGCCACGATCTGGGTCGAGACCGCGTCGGCGACGACGGTGCGCGGTGCGGGCCGGGGTGCCTCGAGGCGCAGGCGCGCACGTTCGCGGTGCACGGGCACCACTACGCCCTCGTCGAGGTGACGGGGCTGGGCCCGGGCACCGCGACGACGTACACGGTCGAGGTCGACGGCGAGGTGGTGTGGCCCGAGCCGGGGTCGCCGTACCCGCCCTCGTCGCATCCGCACGCTGGAGCCGGGTCGTCCGCTGCGGATGGTCTTCGGCTCCTGCCGGGTCATCGCGTGCCGCACGACGCGCCGACCCACGAGCAGTTCGGGGTCGACGCGCTGCGCACCTACGGGCTGCACCTCGCCGACGGTCACGAGAGCGTGCCCGACCTCGCGCTGTTCCTGGGTGACCAGGTCTACGCCGACGAGACCAGCCAGGCGATGCGCGACTTCATCAGCGACCGCCGCGACCCCGAGCAGGCGCCCTGGCTGGGAGCTGCGCGACTACGAGGAGTACGCCGAGCTCTACCGGCTGGCGTGGAGCGACCCGGCCAACCGCTGGCTGCTCTCGACGCTGCCCAGCGCGATGATCTTCGACGACCACGACATCCGCGACGACTGGAACACCAGCGCGAGCTGGCGCCGGGACATGTGGGCCACCGACTGGTGGCGCGACCGGATCGTCGGCGGCCTGGCGGCCTACTGGGTGCACCAGCACCTGGGCAACCTCGACGCCGAGGGCGCGTGCCGCTGACCTGTTGTGGCAGCGGGTCGGTCGCCCACGACGGCCCGGACGAGCTCGACCTCAGCGACGCTCATCGACGAGGTCGTCGAGCGCGCCGACAAGCAGCCCACGACCTTCCGGTGGAGCTTCGCCCGCGACTTCGACACCCAGGCCCGCCTGGTGGTCATCGACTCGCGCGCCGCGCGGGTGCTGGAGGACGAGCGCCGCTCGATCATCGACGACGAGGAGATGGCCTGGCTCGACGACCAGCTGCGCGGCGACGTCGACCACCTGCTGCTCGGCACCTCGCTGCCCTTCCTGCTCTCGCCGGGGCTGCACCACGTGGAGGCGACGGTCGAGGCCGTCACCGGCGGGCTGCTCGGCCGCCCGGGCGCCCTGGTCGGGGGAGTGGGTGCGCCGCAAGGCTCGACATCGAGCACTGGGCCGCCTTCCAGGAGGGGTTCGCGCAGGTCGGGCACGCATCGTGCGCGACGTCGCCTCCGGCGGGCGCGGTCGAGCCCCGACCTCGATCGTCTTCCTCTCCGGCGACGTGCACCACAGCTACCTCATCGAGGCCGTCCCGGCGCCGGCCTCCGGCATCACGGCCTCCAGCCGGATCCTGCAGGCGGTCTGCTCACCGATCCGCAACCCGCTGCCCCGCGGCGATGCGGACGCGTTCCGCATCGCGGCCCGAGGTCGGGCCCGGCCGGTGGGGCGGGTGCTGGGCGGCCGGGTGCCGCCCTCGCCGCTGCACTGGCGGATGACGCACGGTCCGTGGTTCGAGAACCTCCTGGCCTCGCTCGAGGTCACGCCCCGCGGGCTGCGGTTGACCTGGTCGACCGGTGAGGTCGTCGACGGCGACCACGACCGCCCGCGCTGGCGGCAGGTGAGCCGCGTCGACGTCTGAGGGCAGGTGCGCCCCCGTGCCGACTACGTCCGCGACGACGGCGGACAGGTGCAGCCGTCCCCGCAGGCGAGGAAGACGTGCAGCGCGTGGCCGCAGCGCGGGCACGGTCGGTCGTGCGAGAGACGGGCGCCGCGCGGGCTGTTCGTCCTGTGCGGTGTCCCACATGGTGCTCTCCTGGTGCCGGACTCCGGAGGTCCACCCCTGTGCCTCCGGTTCTCCTCCGACGGTAGGCCTCCGCGCCGGCGTACGGGGCCGTCCGCCCGGCGTGTCGCCTCCTGCGGCTCGAAGATCCCCAGGACGGGGAAGGGGGATGGCCCGAACGGGCCATCCGGACGCGCTGGACCTGGGGTCGGCACCGGCTGTCAGTACAGAACGACCACCAGCGCCAGCGAGGTGCCGCCCGCCACCAGCGTGGAGAGCGTGGCCAGGGCCAGTGCCTGGCGGGGGATCGGCCACAGCTCGCGCAGGTGGAAGCCGAGACCGAGCCCGAACATGCCGGCTGCGAGCAGGACGGTGGTCAGCTGCTCCGCCCCCGCCACGACCGTGGCGGGCAGCAGGTCGGTCGAGCGCACCGCGACCATCAGGGCGAAACCGACCAGGAACCACGGCACCAGCGGCACCCGCGTGCCGGTCGACGAGGTGGCACCGGCCCCGGCACTGCGGGCGGCAGCCAGGTACGTCGGCGCCAGCAGCGCGACCCGGCCGAGCTTGACCGTCGTCGCCACGGCGATCGCACCGGTGCCCACGAGCGAGGCCGCAGCGACCACCTGGGCCACCTCGTGGATGCTGGCCCCGGCCCAGATGGCGCCCTGCTCCTCGGTGAGCCCCAGACGGGTGGTGGCCCAGGGCACGACCGCGATCATCGCGGTGCCGTAGATGGTGACCAGCGCGACCGCGTGCGCGACGTCCTTCTCCTTGGCCCGCACCGCATCGTTGACGGCCGCGATCGCCGCCGCCCCGCAGATCGAGAAGCCGGCGGCGAGCAGCGTCACGAACCCGCCGCTGAGGGCCATCCGGGAGCCTGCCAGCCGGGTCACGGTGTAGGTGGTGGCGACGGTGGCGACCACGACGACGACCCCGGGCACCCCGATGGAGGCGATGTCGCTGAGCGGGAGCCGCAGCCCCAGCATCACCACGCCGACCCGCAGCAGCATCTTGGTGACCTCGGTGTGCCCCTCGAGCAGCCGGTGCCGGCCCAGCCGGCGTGTTGACGACGAGCGCCCCGATCAGCAGGGCGAGCAGCAGCGGCCCGAGCAGCGGCACCCACCAGCTGATCGCCACGGACACGAGCGCGGCCACGAGCGGTGGCAGGGCCCGGACGACGGCCCCGAGGACCGCTGGGACGCGGCGGGGGGAGGTCCGGGTGGGAGGCACCGGACCAGCATGGCGGCGCGACGGCGGTGCCGGTAGGCGTCCATCACTGGCGGGTCATAACTTCAGGTGATGACCGACGCTAGAGTGCACAGGGTGACCCCACGACCTGGACCTGGAGACCCTGCGACTGCTCGTCGCGATCTCCGAGACCGGCAGCCTCACCGCGGCCGCGGCCGAGCGCGGCATCTCCCAGCCCGCGGCCAGCGCCCGGGTGCGCGAGCTCGAGAGCCGGTGGCGCCTGGCGCTCGTGCACCGCTCGGCCCGGGGGTCGCGGATGACCACCGACGGCCAGGCGGTCGTGTCCTGGGCACGCACCGTCCTGCACGCCGCGGACACGATGCGCGCTTCGATGGAGGCGCTGACCGGGCAGCGTCGTGCGGGGGTGACGGTCGCGGCCAGCCTCACGGTCGCGGAGTACCTGCTGCCCCGCTGGCTCGGCGAGCTGCACGACCGCCGTCCGGAGGTCCAGCCGGTGCTGAAGGTCGTCAACAGCGAGACGGTCGCCGACGCGGTGCGCAGCGGTCGGGCGGACGTCGGCTTCATCGAGTCCGCCGACCTCCCGGTCGGCCTGGCGCGCAAGGTGGTCGGCCGCGACCAGCTGGTGGTCGTGGTGGCCCCGGCGCACCCGTGGGCCCGGCGGCGTACGCCGCTGACGCTGGCGGAGCTGCGGGCTGCGCGCTGGGTGCTGCGCGAGAGCGGGAGCGGGACCCGCAGCACCTTCGAGAGTGCCTTGCGTCGCGAGCCCGAGGTGGCGATGGAGGCCACCTCGACCGCGGCGCTCGTCGGCGCCGCTGTGGCGGGGGTGGGCCCGGGGTCGTCTCGGGCCGGTCGGTCAGCGCAGAGCTCGAGCTCGGCCGACTGGTGACCGTGCCCACCGACCTCGACCTGTGGCGCCCCCTGACCTGCGTGTGGCGCGGTGAGGAACGGCTCTCCGAGTCCGCGGCCGAGCTGCTGTCGATCGCGATCGAGGCCTCCCGCCGCTGAGGCAGCGGGTCCGCTCACCGGGCGCGCACCCTCTAGCCTGGCGCCGTGAGCCAGTCATCGCACGTCCCTGCACAGCACCGAGGTCGGCCACACGGGGGAGCGGGTGGTCTTCCTGCACGGCCTGTTCGGGCAGGGACGCAACTTCACCCAGATCGCCAAGGCGATGCTCCCCGAGTTCCACAGCCTGCTGGTCGACCTGCCCAACCACGGACGCTCGGGCTGGACCGACACGTTCTCGTACGCCGCGACCGCCGACCGGATCGCGGAGCACCTGGCCGAGGGGTTCGCGGCCGACGGGCCGGTGCACGTCGTGGGGCACTCGATGGGCGGCAAGGTCGCCATGCTCCTCGCCCTGCGCCACCCCGAGCTGGTCGAGCGGCTGGTCGTCGTCGACATCGCTCCGGTGCCCAGCGACAACGCGGGGGAGTTCGAGCACCTGCTCGGCAGCCTGGCCGGCCTCGAGCTCGACGGCCTGACGCGGCGCAGCGACGCCGACGAGCAGCTGAGCGAGGCGATCCCCGACGAGCGGGTGCGCGGCTTCCTGCTGCAGAACCTGCGCTCGAGCAGCGACGGCTTCACGCTGGCAGGCCAACCTGGGCCTGCTGCGCGACGAGCTCGCCGCGATCGGCGACTTCCCCGAGGTCACCGACACGCTTCGACCACCCGGTGCTCTGGATGGCCGGCGAGCGCTCCGGCTACGTCACCGAGGACGCCGAGCCGGAGATGGAGCGGCTCTTCCCGCGCACCGTGCAGGTGACCATCAAGGGCGCCGGGCACTGGGTGCACTCGGAGAAGCCCGAGGCGTTCGTCTCAGCGCTGCGCACCTTCCTCGGCGCCGCCTGAGCGCCCGGACCGAGGCCGCGGCGGGGCCGGGAGGCCGGAACACGACGGCGCCCGACGCGGTGGGCGTCGGGGGCCGTGCGGTTCACAGCCGGAGAGCGTTCAGCGACCGGTGCGCTCCCAGGTGCGCTGGTGCCACGGGACGAACGCCTCGAGGATCTCGGTGTCGAAGCGACGGATCAGGGTCATGATGGTGGTCATGCGCACCTCCTCAGGTGAGAATCGGATACAGAGTCCGTAGGCTCCACCAGGTGCCTCACATGTACAAGTGTGGGGCCGTGCACCCGGACAACCCAACCCAGCGAGGACATGATGTCCCTCACCTCTGCTGGCGCCTCGCTGGCCTAACCTCGAGAATGCCGTCCCGCCTCGACATCGTGACCTTCCACGACGCGCCCCCGCCGCCGGGCGAGCGGCGCTACGTGCCCGGGCGCCGGGCCGTGGACCGGGGTCACCGTGGTCGACCCGACCCCGCGCTGGACGCAGTGGTACGCCGCGCTGGCCGGCGCGGGTGCGCGAGGCCCTGGGCTGGCGGGTCCTGGACCTGCAGCACATCGGGTCGACGTCGGTGCCGGGCCTGGCCGCGAAGCCGATCATCGACATCGACCTGGTCGTCGCCGACGCCGCCGACGAGGCGGCGTACGTGCCGGCGCTCGAGGCCGCGGGCTTCGAGCTGCAGGTGCGCGAGCCCTGGTGGTTCGAGCACCGGGTGCTGCGCCACACCGACCCGCGCTGCCACCTGCACGTCTTCGGGCCCGACGCGCCGGAGCCGGTCAAGCACCGCATCTTCCGCGACTGGCTGCGCGGCAACCCCGACGAGCGTGACCTCTACGCCCGCGCCAAGCGCGAGGCCGCCGAGGCGGCGACGGGTCGCGGGGGAGCACTCGATGCAGTACAACGCCCGCAAGGAGAAGGTGGTGCGCGAGATCTACGCACGGGCCTTCGCGGCCGCCGGGCTGCTGGACCGATGAGCGCGCGAGCCGTCGCCCCGCGGCGCGCCGGCCTGGGAGGGCGCGCGCAACCTCGCCGACCTCGGCGGCCTGCCGCTGCGCGGCGGCGGGCACACGGCGTACGGCGTGCTGTGGCGCTCGGCGGCGCCCGACGTAGATCACGACGCGGGGCTGGAGCGGAGGCGCGGGCGAGCGGGCTGCGCCGCGTCGTCGACCTGCGCAACGCGATGGAGCGCGGAGCAGGACCGGAGCACCCCGAGGTGACCGATCGAGGCCTCGTGGGCGCACGCGCCGCACCGACCGAGGACCCCGACGACGAGGACGTTCCTGGCCGAGTGCGGGCCGTGGTTGGACCACCCGCGCTCGTGGACGCCGAACCTGGGCTGCTACCCCGACAAGATCGCGCGCGCCGTCACCGCGGTGGCCGACAGCGACGGCGGAGTGCTGCTGCACTGCGCGGGCGGCCGTGACCGCACCGGCATGATCGGCTCGATCCTGCTGGTCCTGGCCGGGGTCGACGATCGAGGGCCTGGTCGCGAACTACGACGCGGCTTCCGCGGCGCGGCCGAGCACCGGGGCCACGGGATGGCCTACGACGCGACCACCGGCGGCTGGCTGCACCGACCTCCCGGACGCAGGCCTGGCGAGCCCGACGAGCTGGAGCGGGCCGTCGCCGACCGTCGCCCGGCGGTGCGCGAGTGGCACGCCACCTTCGACGTCACCGGCTACCTGGACGCGGCGGGCGTGAGCGCCGCGGCGCAGCAGCGGGTGGTTCAGCTGGTGCGCTTGACCGGCGGCTAGACCGCCGCCTCCCGCAGCGGTCGCTAGGGTGCGGTCGTGGACGAGATCTTCGGGCAGCGCGACCACCGCGTCCGCTTCGACTGGGGCCTGGCCGGTGCCGTCGCGACGGCCGCCGACGTGTGCGTCGTCGTCGACGTGCTGAGCTTCTCGACGTCGGTGACGATCGCCGTCGAACGCGGGATGCGGGTGCTGCCGTTCGCCTGGAAGGACGACCGCGCGGCGTCGTACGCCGCTGCAGCACGACGCCATGCTCGCGGTGGGTCGACTCGAGGCCGCACGCGGCGGCGGCGTGCCCGGCGCCGTCCCTGTCGCCGGCCGGGCTGCTGACCTGCGAGCCGGTGCCACGACTGGTGCTGCCCTCACCGAACGGCTCGACCATCTCGGCAGCGCTGCAGGCGCACCGGGGCCCAGGTCGCTGCCGGATGCCTGCGCAACGCGGAGCGCCGTGGGCCGACGCCTGGCCGCCGCGCTCGACGCGGGTCGGTCGGTCGCGGTGATCGCCGCAGGGGAGCGCTGGCACCAGGACGACTCGCTGCGACCTGCCCTCGAGGACCACCTGGGCGCCGGTGCGGTGCTGAGCGGCGCTGGCGCAGGCTCGGCGCACGCGCACGAGATGAGCCCCGAGGCACGAGCCGCCGTCGAGCTGTGCGACGGCGCGGCCGAACACCTGCTCGCAGCGACGCTGCACGGCCTGCGTCGGCGGTCGCGAGCTGGCGGCCAAGGGATTCGGCGCCGACGTGGACGTCGCCGCAGCGCTCAACACGTCGACGACCGTCCCGGTGCTCGAGCCGACGGCTTCCGCTGACCCGGCGCATATCCCCCGAGTCGGCCGGAAACTTCACGCCGCTGGCACCTGCAGGGACATCTGCGCCGACTGGTGGTGCACTTGCCGGTCGGCAACCCTTCTGGGCTTGTTCCGGTTCGCCGATAACTGACATTATGTCAACTCGCGTCGAGAAGGGGGCCAGGGAACTACACCCATGTCACGCCGTTGGCCTCCTCCGTGTCTCCCAGGCCGACGCACCGCACCGCGCGTAGGGTCGCCGGATGACGAGAACCGATCGCGACCGCGACGACGACGGCCGCGCCCGGCAGGCCAGGCCACGCGACGCGCTGGGCCGCCCGCTGCCGTACGACGCCGTCGGCGTCGAGCCGGTCTCCGAGGAACCGTTGCCGCCGCTGGAGACGCTGACGACTGCGCGTGCGCTGCTCGACGAGGGTCGCCCGTTCTCGGCCCACGAGGTGCTCGAGGCCCGCTGGAAGGACTGCCCCGAGCACGAACGGCCGTTGTGGCAGGGCCTGGCCCAGCTCTGCGTCGGGGTCACCCACGCGCGTCGTGGCAACCCGACCGGCGCCCAGCGCCTGCTCGACCGTGCCACCACCCACCTCTCCGGGTACGCCGGCACCGACGGTCCGACGTACGGCCTCGACCTCGACGAGGTGCTCGCTGAGGCACGCCGCTGCGTCGAGACCGCCGAACCGGAGCAGGTCACGCCTGGCTGATGCCGGCGTCCTCGGCACTGGTGGACAGCACACAGAACTCGTTGCCCTCCGGGTCCCCCAGCACCACCCAGCCGCCGTCCTCGAGACCGCGTCGGTCGTCCACGACGCTCGCACCCAGCGCGACGATCCGATCGACCTCGGCGTCGCAGGTCGTGCCCACCGGGCGCAGGCACAGGTGCATGCGGTTCTTGACCGTCTTGGGCTCCGGGACCCTCAGGAACTCCAGCCAGCGACCACCGGGGCCCTGCAGCTCGGCCTCGGAGTCGGTCATGACTCCCCCGGGCACGACGTGGAAGTCGTCGAGGACCTTCTCCCACCACTGCGCCTGGGCGATCGGGTCCGCGGCGTCGATGCAGAAGTTCGCGACACGAGAGGCCATGTGCGCAGCGTAGGTCGTGCATCACGTGCCGGACAGTGCGTCGAGTGCGGCCTCCGGCAGGTGTGCCAGGTCCCCGAGGCTCACGACGCGCCGATCGCCCGTGCCGGCGTCCTGCCGCAGCGTCGTGATGCTGCCGGGAGGGGTCGCGAAGCGCACCGACCCGACCGACTCCAGCGGCATCCCGATCCAGGCCGTCACGACGTACGTCGCCGCTCCCCCGTGGGTGACCACCACCAGGTGCTCGGCGGGCCCGGCGCACAGCCGGTGGACCACGGCGTGCACCCGGGTGGCCACCTCCAGGCGGGTCTCCGAGCCGGGCACCCCGTCGTGGTGGCGCAGCGGGTCGGTCGCCGGCGCGCGGCGGCTGCCGCGCGAAGGTGCCGACCGGGCGGCCCTCGGCGGCGCCGTACGACTGCTCGCGCAGGCCTTCGTCGAGCTCCACCGGGATGCTCCGGCCACCGGTCCGGGCGAGGCCCGCGGCCACCAGCTCGGCCGTGCGCCGGCACCGCAGCAGGTCGGAGGAGGCGACCGCCACCCGCTCCCCTGCCTCGAGCGCGGGCCGCAGCCGGGTCGCGAGCTCTCCCGCCACCGCCTCGGCCTGCACCCGACCGCGCTCGGTGAGGTCGGCGTCGTACCAGCCACCCACCAGCCCGTCGACGACGTGCGTGGCCTCGGGATGGGTGACGAGGTGGAGCGTGCGCACGGCGGCCTCCCAGGGGTGGTGGGCTTGAATCGTGACATGAGCCCGCCCTCCGCCTACACCAACCGCACCGGCCGGGTTCCCGGGCGCACCCTGCGTGCACTCGGGCTGGTGCTGCCCGGGATCGCGCGGGTCCGCAGCCAGTCCGAGCCGTACGCCGACGCCTGGCACGAGCGGACCCACCGGGCGGCCGTGGAGGCGGGGCGCCGGTGGGTCGTGCTGGGCGACTCCATGTCGCAGGCGATCGGTGCGACCGGTCCGGAGCGCGGCTGGGTCGACCAGCTGCTGGGCCGCCTCGGGCCGCTGGGCGCGGACCTGCGCGTGGTCAACCTCTCCGCGACCGGCGCCCGGGTGCCCGACGTGATCGAGCAGCAGCTCCCGGCCCTGGCCGCCCTGCCCCCGGCCGACTCCCCCGTCGCCGACCTGGTGACGGTGATGGTCGGCTCCAACGACCTCTTCGGGCGCGCCCGGCACCGTGACCACCTGCCGCACGCCATGGCCGACCTGGTGCGGCGCCTGCCCGGCGGCAGCATCGTGACCACGCTCCCCCAGCCCCGCCGCGCCGCGCGGTCGGCCAACGCGGTGCTCGACGAGGCCGCCCGCACGCGGCCACCTGCGCCTGGTGGACCTGCGCACCGACGGCCCCGACTCCTGGCGCGGGCGGCTGGCCGCGGACTTCTTCCACCCCAACGAGGCCGGCTACGCCGCCATCACCGATGCCTTCGAGCCGGTGGTGCGGGATGCGCTGCTCCGGGGCCGGTGACGGTCGGGCCGCGCACCTGCTCCCGGCAAAGTTTCGCCCGGATCCCGCTGGATCGCTGCACGATCTCCGCAAGACGCGAAGAGTGGCACCTTCCGGCCCCACGCCGGGGACCGACCGCGGGCGTCGGTGCCGAGCCATCCTCGAGGAACCACGATGACCGAGACGTGCCGCTCCACCCGAGCCCCGTCCACCGGCCGGCGCCCCCGCGCGAGCCGGGCCACCGGGGTGGTCGTGGCCGTGGCGGTGGCTGCGCTGGGCGTCCTGCTGCTGACCGCCGTCCGCCGAGGCGGCCCGCCCGGGCAGGGCGCCGTCCGTGCCGACCCTCCCGCCCAGCGCCACCGACCGGTTGCTGGGCGTGGCCGTGCCCGGGGCCCCGAGCGACCTGAGCGAGTACGAGGACCTCGCCGGCGCCCTGGGCCGTCGACCCGAGCAGATCACCTTCTACGCGGCCTGGGCCACGGTGCGGGACTTCCCGGCGGCGGACGCCAGCCGCATCGCGGCCGCGGGCGCCGTGCCCGAGCTGACCTGGGAGCCCTGGGACCCCGCTGCCGGCGACGGACGCAGCCGGACTACTCCCTGGACCGGATCGCCGCCGGCGCGCACGACGCCTACCTCAAGCGCTGGGCCCGGCAGGTGCGGTCGTACGGCGGTCCGCTGGTCATCCGGTTCGCCCACGAGATGAACGGCACCTGGTACCCCTGGGCCCAGGGCGTCAACGGCAACGGCGCGGGTGACTACGCCGCGGCCTGGCGCCGGGTGGTCTCGGTGTTCCGGGCGCAGCGCGTCATGAACGTGCAGTGGTTCTGGTCGCCCAACGTGCCCTTCGAGGGATCGACGCCGCTGGCCGGGCTCTACCCGGGCGACGACGTCGTCGACCGGGTGGGTCTGGACGGATACAACTGGGGCACCTCGCAGTCCTGGTCGCGCTGGCAGAGCGCCGCCGAGGTCTTCGGCCCGGGTCTGGCGCAGGTGCGGGCGCTCAGCACCCGCCCCTTCTTCATCGGCGAGATCGGCAGTGCCGAGGACGGCGGCGACAAGGCCGCGTGGATCCGCGACCTGTGGAGCTGGCTCGACAGCGTGCCCGAGGTGCGCGGCCTGACCTGGTTCCACCTGCAGAAGGAGGCGGACTGGCGGATCTGGAGCAGCCAGGCCTCCCTCGACGCCTTCCGGGACGGGTACGCGCGCTTCCGCTGAGCGCCGGGCCTCGCAGGCCCCCCTGCGGGTGGGTTGTCCCAGCGCGGCGGCGACGTAGGTTCGCCGCCATGAGCGACTCAACCTTCACTGACGAGCAGATCACCGCGGTCCAGGGCGTCGTCGACCGCGTCAACAGCTACCAGGAGAGCGCCCCCGAGGGCACCGTCGAGGCCAACCTGCGCGAGGGCTTCACCGAGGTCGGCGTCGAGCTGGGCGACGACCAGGTCCGATCCCTGACCGAGGCCATCGAGAAGGGCGGCTCGGTCGACGCCGCCCAGGTCCTCGGGTGAGCGACCGCCCCGACGAGGCGCACCAGCGCCCCGACGGGGTCAGCGACACCACCGTCGAGGCGCTGGGCAAGATCTCGGAGGCCCTCGAGGCCATCGAGATCGCCCGGGGCCACCTCTACACGTTCCACCGGCTGTCCGGGACCGCCGACCTCACCCTCGGCGAGGGCGTGGCGCAGCTGCGCGACGCCGGTCACGGCGACCTGGCCGACACCTTCGAGCGCGAGCTCGTCGGGCGCAACGTGCTCGACGGGCGGTGGACCTTCCAGGTCATGGAGGAGTACGACGACGGCTACTACGCCGACTTCAAGCGGCTCGAGAAGCACGCCCGCGACGCGCTGGTCGAGGGCAAGCGGCACCTGTACGAGGCGGAGATGAAGGAGGACCGCCGCACCCGCGGCCTCCCCGACCACACCGCCCGTCCCGGCGTCACCCCCGGCGAGACCTGAGCAGCGGGGCGACCTAGGCTTCGAGCCATGGCCGTGCCGACCCCGCACCTGCGCGTGGACCTGGGGCGGTTGCGCGCCAACGTACGCCGCGTCGCCGAGCACGCCGCGCTGGCACGGGTGTCGCTGCGACCGCACGTCAAGACGCACAAGAGCATCGAGATCGCCCGTCTCCAGCTCGTCTCCGGCGCGCGCGGGATCACCGTGGCGACCGTCGGCGAGGCCGAGGCCTTCGTGCGGCTGGGCTGCACCGACGTCTTCCTGGCCTACCCCGTCTGGGTGGACGACGACGCGGGCCTCCCGGCTGCGCGACCTCGCGGAGGTCGCCCGAGTGGCGATCGGCGTCGACTCCGTCGCCGGCGCCGCGAACACCGGCCGGCACCTCGGCGGCACGGGGCATCGAGGTGCTGGTGGAGATCGACTCGGGACACCACCGCACCGGCGTCGCGCCCGAGCAGGCCGGGCTGGTCGCCCAGGCCGCCCGGCGTGCGGGTCTGCACGTGCGCGGCATCTTCACCTTCCCCGGCCACGGCTACGCGCCCGGGGCCGGGGCGGCGGTCGCCGCGGCCGAGGCCCACGCGCTGCGCACCGCCAAGGCCGCCGTCGAGGCGACCGGGCTCCCGGTGCACGTGGTCTCAGGGGGGTCCACCCCCACCCTCACCGACAGCCTCTCCTATGCGCACGCCTACCGCGACGAGGGCGACACCACCGAGATCGAGATGCGCCCGGGGGTCTACGTCTTCGGCGACGCCCAGCAGTGGGAGCTCGGCAGCTGCGCCCCCGCCGACATCGCCCTGACCGCGAGGGCCACCGTGATCAGCCACGCCGGCGGCCGCCTGGTCCTCGACACCGGGAGCAAGGTGCTCGGCGCCGACCGGGCGGCGTACGCGAGCGGGTTCGGGCGGCTGCTGCACCACCCGAAGGCGCGCATCGTCTCGCTCTCGGAGCACCACGCCGTGGTGGAGCCGGCCGGACGACGGCTGCCCCGACTGGGCACCCAGGTCGACGTCGTGCCCAACCACGTGTGCGCCGCGGTCAACCTGGCCGACGTGCTGTGGGTCGAGGAGGCCGGCGGACTGCGTCCGTGGCCGGTCACCGCGCGGGGCCTGAACACCTGAGGACCGCAGCCCCGGACCGGACGCGGGCCGCTCAGGTCGCCCTCAGGAGCCTCACCTAGCATCATCGCCATGCTGACCCGATCCCTCGCCACCGCGGCCGTCCTCGCCTGCGTCGGCGCCCTGGCCGCCTGCGGCTCCGAGAACGACACCGCCGCCGACGCCTCGCCCGCCTCCGAGAGCCCGCAGAGCCCGGAGAGCGAGTCCGGCGACTCCGGCGAGTTCACCCCGGCCGCCGACGGCGAGTGCGCCTACGTCGAGGACGGCAACCCCGTCCAAGGACGTCGACCTCCCGCCGGCCGACCCCACGGTCGAGGGTGACGTCGAGGTCACCCTCAGCACCAGCATCGGCGACCTCGACGCCACCCTGGACGCCGCGGCCACCCCGTGCACGGTGGGCTCCTTCGTGTCGCTGGCCGAGCAGTCCTACTTCGACGCGACCACCTGCCACCGCCTCACCACCGAGGGCATCTTCGTGCTGCAGTGCGGCGACCCGACCGCCACCGGCACCGGCGGCCCGGGCTACACCATCCCCGACGAGCTGAGCGGCGAGGAGACCTACCCGGCCGGCACCCTGGCGATGGCCAAGACGCCGTACCCCGACTCGGGCGGCTCGCAGTTCTTCATCGTCTACGACGAGACGCCGCTGCCGCCGCAGTACACGGTCTTCGGCACCGTCGACGCCGCCGGCATCAAGGCCGTCGCCGAGGCGGCGTCGGCCGGCGCGGACGACAGCAACGGTCCCGGCGACGGGGCGCCCAAGACCGCCGTCGACATCGAGGACGTCACCGTCGGCTGAAGGGCCAGACCACGCCGGTGAGCTGCTCCGTCGCCGTCCAGGTCCTGCGGGCCAGGTCGGGGTCGGAGGCGGCTCGGCTGCGCCCGACCTGGGTCGGCCACCCCCACAGCCCGCCGGGTCCGTCCGGGCCCAGGTAGCTGTTGCCGGGCACGTCCATGGTGGCGGCGTACAGCACCGGCAGCGCACCGCGCCAGGCCGGCATCGCGACGAGGCCCTGCCCGACGGCGCCCACCCGGGTCGTCAGCCCGTTGCCGGTGCTGGACGTGATCGCCGTCCGGGTGTTGCCCGGGTGGGCACCGGTGGCGCGCAGCGTCGAGCCGGCCGCGCTCAGCCGGCGCTGCAGCTCGGCGAGGAACAGCATGGTCGCCAGCTTCGAGGCGGCGTACGCCGCGTAGGGCCGGTAGCCGCGTCGGTCCCAGTCGAGGTCCTCGAGGTCGAGATCGCCGTGCCGGTGCGACGCCGAGGAGACGACGACCACGCGGTCCCGCAGCCGCGGCAGCAGCAGGTTCGTGAGGGCGAAGTGCCCCAGGTGGTTGGTCGCCAGCTGCAGCTCGTGGCCCTGGGCGCTGGTGGACCGGGGCAGGCCCAGCACGCCGGCGTTGTTGATCAGGACGTCGACCTCGCCGGTGCGCTCGGCGAAGGCGTGCACGGAGTCCAGGTCCGACACGTCGAGCCGGCTGACCTCCACCTGCCCCCGCATCGAGGACAGCTCCCGGGCGACGCGCGCCCCCTTGGCGGGATCGCGCACCGCGAGCACCACGTGCGCGCCGCGGTGCGCCAGCACCTTCGAGGTCAGCAGGCCGATGCCGCTGGTGGCACCGGTGACCACCACTCGGCGACCGCTCTGGTCGGGTACCGCGGTCCAGGGACGGGCACGGACCACCGTGGCTCAGTCCTGGTCGGCGACGCGGTAGCGGACCTGGTCCCCGACGATCACGGTGCGCCCGACGGTGCAGAGCCGGTCCTCGATCTGCTGCATGGTGCGCGGCACGACGGCGCGCGCCGCGTCTCCGGCCTCGCCCTCGGGGAACTGGATGTCGAAGGTGACGGTCATGCCGGTCATCCGGCTGCCGTCCTCGTCGCGGATCTTGTGCCCCTCGGCGTGCGCCGAGAAGCCGGTCGGCTCCGCGCGCTTGCCCGTGATGAGGGTCAGGTCGATCGCCCCGCAGCCGGCAAGCGCCGCCAGCAGCAGCTCGACGGGGGTGAAGTCGGGGTCGCTGCCGGAGCCGATCGGCAGCACGCCGCCACGACCGTTCGTGGCCTTGAACCGCTCGGGGCCGATCTTGACCAGGTCGATGCTGCGCAGGGTGTCCGGGGACGCCTGGGGGGTGCTCTCGCTCATGGGCCCAGCCTCCCACGACGACACGCCCGGGATGACCGCCGGCTTGAACGAGACGGCCGTGTCGGGTTGTGTGGACGACTTCTGCACCCCACCGAGGAAAGCGAGTTCTGATGCTCACCCTCACCGAGAACGCCACGAACATCGTCAAGGAGATCGCCTCCCAGGACGGCCTCCCCGACACCGCAGGCCTGCGGATCACCTCCGAGTCGGCCGCCGACCCGAGCTTCGCGGTCTCCGCCGCCGACGCCGGTCAGCCCGGCGACCAGGTGGTCGAGCAGTCCGGCGCCACCATCTACCTGGACGAGTCGGCCGCGGTCATGCTCGACGACAAGGTGCTCGACGCCGCCGTCGACCCCAGCGGCAAGGTGGAGTTCGCGCTCGGCCTGCAGCAGTAGGTCGCGACCGCACGCAGAACGCCCTGTCGCGTCGCGCTGGCTCCCTCGTTCGAGGGGCCGGTGCCACGCACAGGGCGTTTCGTGTTCCCGGGTCCTGCCCGGGCTCGCTCAGCGAGCGAGGAAGCGGAACGAACGGCGCTTGGGGCGCTGGGCCTCGACGGCCAGCTCCACGTTGCGCAGCAGGGCGTGCTCCTGATCAGGGAGGCGCCGCCCGGCACCGATTCCGTGGGCCAGGTCCAACTGCGAGCTCATGCTTCTCTTCCCTCTCGGCCCTCCCGGGCCAGGTCGTGTGCGACGTCCGGTGACGCCGCGGTGGTCATGAGTCATCTTCTTTGACGACACTTACACTGTAGCGGTCGCTACATATCCTTTACGTATCAGCGACGCTGTGATCTCGGGCACCCGCGGGGGCTACCGGTCGGCTGGCAGGATCGAGGCCATGAGCACCCCCACCCGCGAGATCCAGCTGACCTCCCGCCCGCACGGCGAGCCCGTGCCCACCGACTTCCGAACCGTCGAGAGCGACCTGCCCGCGCCCGGCGCCGGCGAGGTGCTGGTGCGCAACACGTTCCTCTCGGTCGACCCCTACATGCGCGGCCGGATGAACGACACCAAGTCCTACGTCCCGCCCTACGCCCTCGACGCCCCGCTCGAGGGCGGCGCCGTCGGCGAGGTCGTGGAGAGCAACGACCCCTCCCTCTCCCCCGGCGACACCGTGCTGCACATGTCCGGCTGGCGCGAGCACGCCGTCCTGCCCGCCTCGGCCGCGCGCAAGATCGACGTCTCCTCGGTCCCGGCCTCGGCCTACCTCGGCGTGCTGGGCATGCCCGGCATGACGGCGTACGTCGGCCTGACCCGGGTCGCTGCCATGAAGGAGGGTGACGTCGTCTTCGTCTCCGGCGCCGCCGGAGCGGTCGGCTCGCTCGTCGGACAGATGGCTCGCCGCCTCGGTGCCGCCAAGGTCATCGGCTCGGCCGGGTCCGCCGAGAAGGTGCGGTGGCTGACCGAGGATCTCGGCTTCGACGCCGCCTTCAACTACAAGGACGGCCCGGTCTCCAAGCAGCTGCGCGAGCACGGTCCGATCGACGTCTACTTCGACAACGTCGGCGGCGAGCACCTCGAGGCCGCGATCAGCAACCTCGCCGACTTCGGCCGGGTCGCCGCCTGCGGTGCCATCGCGACGTACAACGCCACCGAGGCGCCTGCCGGGCCGCGCAACATGATGATGCTGGTGCAGAAGCGGCTGATGCTGCGCGGCTTCATCGTCAGCGACCACGCCGAGGCCACCGGCGAGTTCTACCGCCGCGCCGGTGCCTGGGTGGCAGCGGGCGAGCTGGTGGCCCGGGAGACGTTCACCGACGGCCTGGACAGCACCGTCGATGCGTTCCTGGGTCTGCTCAGCGGCGCGAACACCGGCAAGATGCTCGTACGACTCTGACGCGACCCGGACCGAAAAAACCGGCCGGCTCGCGACCCGGCCCGAAAAAACCAGCCGGCTCGGGTCAGGTGAGGCACTGCGCCGGCAGGTCGAACCACCGCAGGTGCTCGAAGTCCCCGGAGACCTGTCCGGGGTGAGCAGCCAGGTCGGGCCCCTGCGCGGCCGCGAGCACCGCTCGCGCGTCGCGCAGGTGCTCGGCCAGCAGCTCCTCTCCCCCGCTCTCGCGGTGCTGCGGCATCTGCGGCACCCCGCCGGCGTACGAGATCTGGCGCAGCGACAGGGGCGGTTCGACCAGGCCCTCGCGGTGGCGCCACAGCCCGGTGGCCACCTCGAAGCGGTAGTCGCCCAGCAGCCGCCAGCCGTCGTGGGCGACCATCCGCACCGCCTCGATGAGGTAGTCGACGACGGTGTCGGAGACGAAGTAGTTGAAGTTGACGCGCACCCAGCCGGGCTTGATGCCCTCGCAGCCGCCGGCGATCTCGCGCTCGAACTCGTGGGAGCGCTCGAGGTCGATGCCCAGCAGCCGGTGGCCGTAGGGCCCGGCGCACGAGCAGCCGCCGCGCGACTGGATGCCGAAGAGGTCGTTGAGCAGCGCCACCACGAAGTTGTGGTGCAGGTAGCGACCCGAGGGCGAGCGCACCACGAAGGAGACGATCGAGAGCCGTCGGGCCTCGAGGCTGCCGAGGATCTCCAGGGCAGGCTCCTCCTGCCAGGCGGCGACCGCGCGGGCGAGGTGGCGCTCCTCCTGCTCACGGATCGTGTCGGTGCCCACGGCCTGCTTGAGCCCGAAGACCAGCCCGGCCCGGATCGACTCGATGATCGCCGGGGTGCCGCCCTCCTCGCGCTGCGTGGGGTCGGCGAGGTAGCGGTGCGCGTCGTCGTTGACGTAGGCCACCGTGCCGCCGCCGGGCACGTCGGGCACCCGGTTGGCGAACAGCTCGCGCCGCGCCACCAGCACCCCGGGCGTCGAGGGACCGCCGATGAACTTGTGCGGGGAGATGAAGACGGCGTCCTTGTAGGACAGCGGCCGACCCTCGAGCGCCTGCATCTCGATGTCGACGTACGGCGCCGCCGCGGCGAAGTCCCACAGCGACAGCGCGCCGTGCTCGTGGAGGACCTCCGCGACGCCGGCGGTGTCGGAGAGGATCCCGGTCACGTTGCTGGCGGCCGAGAACGACCCGATCAGCAGCGGTCGGTCGGCGTGCTCCGCCAGGCGGGCCCGCAGGTGCTCCTGGTCGATCTGGCCGTCGGCGTCCTCGGGGATCACCACGACGTCCGCGATCGTCTCGCGCCACGGCACCTCGTTGGAGTGGTGCTCGTAGGGACCCACGAACACGACCGGGCGCCGGTCGGCGGGGATGTGGTCGCTGAGGCGGTGGGTGTCGTCGAGCACGGAGGGCACCCGCAGCCCGAGCACCCCGATCAGCTTGGCGATCGCGCCGGTGCTGCCGGAGCCGGCGAAGAGGACCACGGTCGAGTCGTCACCGCCGCACGCCTCGTGGATCGTGGCGCGGGCCTCCTCGCGCAGCCGGGTCGTCTGCAGCCCGGTCCCGGAGGACTCGGTGTGGGTGTTGGCGTAGGCGGGCAGCACCTGCTCGCGCACGAAGTCCTCGATGAACGACAGCGCCCGCCCCGAGGCCGTGTAGTCGGCGTAGGTGACGCGGCGCCTGCCGTACGGCGTGACCATCACCTGGTCCTCGCCGATGACCGAGGTGCGCACGGTCTCGAGCAGCCGGTCGCGGTCCTCGCGTGCGCACGCTCCCTCAGCCATGGCCACAGCATAGGAACACGACGATCCCGGCCGATTGCGGGATCTCGTCGCCCCCGACTTCAATGACCCCGTGGAGCCATCTCGTCCGTCCCGCGACCTCGGAGATGTCACGGAGACCTGCCTGACCGACTGGCGACACCCGTCGATGACCATGTGGACCGCCCTGCTGACACGGCTGTCCGTGCTGACGGTCGCCGTCCTGCTGACCACGGGCTGCACGCCGCAGGAGACGACGACCGTACGCTCGACTGGAGCCGATGCCGGGTCCGACACCCGACAGTCGCACCTGGACGACGAGGGCATCGCCGCCATCAAGGACACCGGCACCGCTCGGCTGGACCTGCAGGACCACACCATCGCGGCGAGCGAGGTCGGGGTCGAAGCAGGGCGCATGGGTCCGATCATCGGTTCGGCCAGCGGACCGGTGATCGATCTGACCCTCGTCGGACCCCTGGGTGAGGACACCGTCGAGACCTCGGTCTTCGGGGTCCGGTTCGACACCGACGGCTCCGGGCTCTCGGTCACGTGGATCACGTCGTACGACCCCGGCGAAGGCCTCAGCGCGCTGCGTGCGGAGCGCCGACGCTGGGGCTTGCGCGCGTCGGACCTGCAGTTCCTGGCCGAGGACGTCCAGTGGGGAGGTGAGGTCGAGCGCGTCCTGGGGCCCAGCGTCGCCCAGAGCGGCCTCGTCATGTCGACCACCGCCAGGTTCGGCCAGCGCGACGTGCTGCAGTTCGAGGTGCTGCTGTCCGATGCCTACTACACCCAGGAGGCCCTCGCGCAGATCGAGCGCGGGGAGATCCCGGAACCTCCCCGTTGATCCGACCGAGCCGGGGCACGGCGGGGCGAGCACCGCCACGGCGTGCCCCGGCTCAGCTCAGCAGCCGCGGCAGACGGGGCCCCGGCCACCCTTCTCGTTGATCTGGACGAAGTAGCCCTTGCCGCCCTGGACGACGCTGGTCTGCGGACCGACGCTCTTCTCGACGCGACCACCGTTGCGGCGCAGTCGCAGCTCGAAGAGCACCTCGTCGTTGCGCGGAGCCTCCTCGATGGCCTTGCTCACGGCGGCGACCGTCTTGGCGCGCCAGATGTTCGTCCACGCCGAGGCGCCGCCCTGCACGCCCAGGTAGCCCGAGCGGGCCCGGTCGCCGATGCGGGTGCTGAACGGCACGTAGCTCAGCGTGTCGTCCTCGGCCTTGAGGATCGCGCGGACCTTGAGCATCGAGCCGGGCTTGGCGACGATGCCCTGGCGACGGTTGCTGACCTTGGTCCACTCCCCCTTGCGCCACTGCTCGAGGCCCTTGACCCGCAGGAGCTCGGTGTCGTCGGTGACCGCGGAGTCGAGCTCGACGGAGTCGAGGTCCACCTCGTCCATCTGGGACAGCACGTAGACCAGGTCCCCGATCTCCCAGGCAGGCTCGATGGTGATGTCCCGCTGCGACACGTAGGTGTCGTCGAAGGCGATCGTGAACGGCGCGCCGGCCTCGTCGGTGCCGGTGACGCTCATCCCGAACGCCGAGGTGCCTCCGAAGATGCCGTCGAGGACTCGGTCGTGGTTGGCCACGTGCTGGGAGAAGCTCACGTCGGCGGCGTAGTCGGAGACGTAGACGTCGGTGGAGCCGGTGCGCTGCTTGGCGCGGTAGGTGACGTCCGAGGTCACCGTCATGGCGTCCGGCAGGGTGCCGATCATCCCGGTGATGCCCGCGAGCCGGTCTTCGGTCACGGTGCCGACCGCCGGGCTGATGTTCGCGACCTTGAACGGCGCTCCGAGGCTCTCGGGCTGCACGAACAGCGCGTCGGCCGGGTGCATGCCCAGGGTGGTGTTCCCGAGGAAGCCCATCGGGTGGCCGAAACCGACCACCTCGCCGGCGCACACCGAGGTCACGGTGCCGACACCGGCGTAGGAGATGTCGCCGTACGAGAACGACGCCCCCAGGTTGCCGCCGGGCACCAGGTCCGTGGCGCCGGCGCGGCCGGCGCTGTCGCGCCCGCCGCGCACGGCGGAGAAGTCGGTGCCGGTGAGGTACTTCGCCTCACGCTCGGCCGCCAGCTCCTGGATGGCGGAGAGCCGGCGCGCGCTGATGCCGGTCACGCCGAGGGGCAGCCGCAGCTGCGAGAAGCCCTCTGCGGCCTGGCTGCGCGTGGCGCTCGTGCGCTGCCCGATCTCGCGTGCCGTCGAGCTGTCGACCCCGACCTTCTGGGGGGACTCGGAGGCGAGGTAGTCGTCCATCTCGGTGTAGGGCGTGATGCCCGCGATCGGGGACGGGCCCCACGAGAGGCCGTAGGCGATCGCCCCGACCAGGTTGTTGTCCGCGGGGTCACCGACGTAGACGGGCGAGCCGGACATGCCCTGCCAGATGCCGCCTGCCTTCGACATGGCCGAGGCCGGGTCGGGGTCCTCGAAGTCGACGACCAGCATGTCGAGGCCCACCGCGATGCCGTCGTCGATGGTGCCGATGACGGTGCCGATGAACTCCTGCGGCTCGGTCCCGCGGACCACGCTCAGCGCGGTCAGCGTGTCGCCCTCGGCAAGGGCGGCGACGTCGACCGGTGTGGCGCAGCCGTCGGGTGCAGCGGCGGACTGAGCGGGCCCGGAGGACAGGGCCAGCCCCGAGATCATCAGCCCGAGAGCGGCGGTGGTGGATGCCATCGCCTTCGCCCTGCGGCTGCTGTGGATACGCTTCATCGCGTGTGTTTCCTCCCGTGAGGTGGAGGCGAACAGAACGCCTCTCGCTCATGTTGACGCCGTCGACCACGATTTGGTTGCCACCACTCCCACTTCTGTCCCAACTGTTACGCCGCCCCGGCCCGGCGACCAGGTGATCCGGAGGGTGGCCGGGCGCCCCTAGGGTGGCCGGGTGACCGACCAGCACCCTGCCCCCAGCACCCGCGGACTGCAGCGATCCGAGGCCCTCGCCCGCGCCGAGATGATCGAGGTGAGCGGCTACGACGTCACGCTCGACCTCGCCTCCTCGGAGGAGACCTTCGACTCGACGACGCGGATCACCCTCACCTCACGCGGCGGGACGACGTTCCTGGACCTCAAGCCGCGGGCGGTGCGCAGCATCCGGCTCAACGGCACCACGATCGACGTCGACCTGCTGCAGCGCGGCCGGGTCCCGCTCGAGACGGTCGAGGGTCTCAACGAGGTCGTCGTCGAGGCCGTGATGGCCTTCCGCAACGACGGCGAGGGGCTGCACCGCTCCGTGGACCCCGCCGACGGGCGCCACTACGTCTACGGCATGTCCTTCATGGACGCCGCGCCCAGCATCTTCGCCTGCTTCGACCAGCCCGACCTCAAGGCGCCGTACACGTTCCACGTGCGGGCGCCCGAGGACTGGGTCGTGATCGGCAACGCGCCGGGGCACAGCCCCGAGCCCGGCGTGTGGGAGCTGGAGCCCAGCAAGCCGCTGTCGACGTACTTCGTCACCCTCGTGGCCGGGCCGTACCACCTGGTGCGCGACGAGCACGACGGGATCCCGCTCGGCCTCTCCTGCCGCCAGAGCATCGCGGCCGACCTCGACGCCGACGCCGACGAGCTGCTCACCCTGACCCGGCAGTGCTTCGACGAGCTCCACCGGCTGTTCGGCATCCGCTACCCGTTCGGTGACTACCACCAGGCGTTCGTGCCCGAGTTCAACGCCGGGGCGATGGAGAACCCCGGGTGCGTCACCTTCCGCGACCCGCTCGTCTTCACCAGCCGGGTCACCCGCGGCCAGCGCATCTCGCGCGCGACGACCGTGGCCCACGAGATGGCCCACCAGTGGTTCGGCAACATCACCACCCCGCTGTGGTGGGACGACCTGTGGCTCAACGAGTCGTTCGCCGAGTACATGGGCAACCGGGTCACCGCCGAGGCCACCCAGTACGACGACGCCTGGGTGCAGACCGCCTACGCGCGCCGGCAGTGGGGTCTGCTCGCCGACCAGCGCCCCAGCACCCACCCGGTCGCCGGCAACGGCGAGGAGGACGCCACCGCGGCCCTGCAGAACTTCGACGGCATCTCCTACGCCAAGGGCTCCAGCATCCTCAAGCAGCTCAACACCACGATGGGCGACGAGGTCTTCTTCGCCGGTGTGCGCGACCACTTCGACCGGCACTTCTACGGCAACGCCACGATGCAGGACCTGCTCGACAGCTGGACCCGGGCCGGCGCGGTCGACCTGGGCCCCTTCGCCGACAACTGGCTCGTCACCGCCGGCCCCGACCGGCTGGTCCTGGAGCGTCCCGGCCGGCTGCTGCGCACCCCGCCCACGGGCCGACCGGCCGAGCGTCGGCACACGCTGCGGATCGCGACCCGGGCGGCCGGCGCCGCCGACTGGCAGGTCGACGAGCAGGTGCTCGACGCGGCCGAGACGGCGTACGACGTCGCGGCGGGCACCGCGGTGCTGCTCGACCCCTTCGAGGACACCTGGGCGGTCACCGAGCCGGACCCCGAGACCCTGGCGCTGCTGCCCGGGCTGGTCGCGACGACCACCGACCCGATGCTGCGCGCGGGCATGTGGAACTCGGTGCGCAGCGCCTACCACCACGCCCGGGTCTCCCCCGACGCCGTGCTCGACCTGCTCGAGGCCTGGCTGCCCGTGGAGGACCAGGACGCCGGGCTGCAGCACACGCTGGGCTGGGTGCTCGCCAAGGTCGTCCCGCTCGCCGCCGATCCGCAGTCCGCTGCCTCCCGCGTGCACGTCGCCAGCTGGCAGGTGGCGCGGGCGGCCGAGCCGGGCTCGACCATCCAGCTCGCGGCCTTCCAGGCTGCGGTCTCGTCCTGCGCCTCCGTCGACCTGCTCGAGGGCTGGCTGATGGGGCGCGACCTGCCGGTCGGGATCGAGCTCGACCTCGCCCTGCGGTGGCGGCTGCTCGTGCGGCTCGCGGTGCTGGGAGCGGTGGACCGCGACGCGCTCGACCAGCACCTCGACGCCGAACCCACCGCGGTGTCCCGCGTCGAGCACACCCGCGCGATCGCGTCGCTGCCCACGGCCGAGGCGAAGGCCTGGGCCTGGGAGCGCTTCACGGGGGTGGCCACCGCGCCGAACTACGAGCTGGAGGCGGCCGGCGAGGGCATGTGGCGCGCCGGCCAGGAGCACCTGACCGACCCCTACGTCGGGCGCTACTTCGACGAGCTGCCCGGCACGGCGCAGGCGCACAGCGGCTGGGTGCTGGCCGACGTCGCCGAGGCGTTCTTCCCCCTCACCTCGCTCGACGACACCACCGTGGCCCGCGCCCACGAGCTCATCGCCCGACCCGACCTCGACGCCTCGCTGCGACGACGGGTGGTGGACACCACCGACGAGCTCGAGCACCGCCTCGCCGTGACCCGGACGTTCGGGAGCCGCTGACCGTGGCCGGCCTGCCGGGACTCCCGCGCCGACCCGGTCCGACGGTCCGGACCCGCGTCGAGGAGCACGACGGCGACCAGGTGCGGCACCGCGAGGACCGACTGGCGACCGAGGAGCCGCTCGAGCTGCGCCTGGCCTGGCCGGGCGCACCGGCTCGCCGGGCCTGGGTGACGATGCGGACCCCGGGCCACGACTTCGAGCTGGCGGCCGGGTGGGTGGCCCACGAGGGGCTGCTGTCGGCCGGCACCGGCCTGGCCGGCATCGCCTACTGCACCGACGCCGACCTGGCGCCGGAGCAGGAGTTCAACGTCGTCACCGTCACCCTCGACGCCACCCCCGCCCGCGAGCCCGGGCACCGGCACGAGGGGCTGTCGGCGGGCTCGTCGGCCTGCGGCGTCTGCGGCTCCGACAGCGTCGCCGAGGCGCTGGCCGTGAGCACCGCCGCGCCGTGGGCCGGGGCCGCTGCCGTCCGCGGACGTCGTACGCCTGCTGCCGGAGCGGTTGCGCGAGTCGCAGCGGGTCTTCGACCGGACCGGCGGGGTGCACGCCGCGGCGTCTGGCCACCGCCGACGGACGGGTGCTGGTCGTCCGCGAGGACGTCGGGCGCCACAATGCCGTCGACAAGGTCGTCGGGACCCGGATCCTGGCCGGCTCCACGCCGGCCGAGGCCTGCCTCGTGGTCAGCGGCCGGGCCGGGTTCGAGCTGGTGCAGAAGGCCGTGGCCAGCGGCATCGGCGCGCTCGTCGCCGTCGGCGCCCCCACCTCGCTGTCGGCCCGCCTCGCCGCCGAGCACGGCCTGGCGCTGTGGGGCTTCGTGCGCGGCGAGCGCGCCGTGCGCTACAGCTGACCCGATCTCGGCGTGGCCGGCCCGCCACCGGCCGTCCCCGAGCGGTGAGCCAGCAACCTGTCCGGAGCCGGACGCACGGGAGCCCCGGTCGCAGTGCGACCGGGGCTCCCGTGGTGGTGCGGGGGTCCTGGTCAGGCCAGGTCGAAGCGGTCGGCCTCCATCACCTTGTCCCACGCGGCGACGAAGTCGTGCACGAACTTCTCCCGCGCGTCGTCGCTGGCGTAGACCTCGGCGAGCGCGCGCAGCTCGGAGTTCGAGCCGAAGACCAGGTCGGCCGCGGTGGCAGTCCAGCGGGTCTCGCCGGTGGCGGCGTCCTGCAGCTCGTAGACGTACTCGTCGTCGCGCGAGGCCCCGCACCGTGGTGCCGGGCGTGAGCAGGTTGACGAAGAAGTCGGTCGAGAGCACACCCGGACGGTCGGTGAGCACGCCGTGGCGCGACCCGCCGACCGTGGCGCCCAGGCTGCGCATGCCGCCGAGCAGCACCGTCAGCTCGGGCGCGGTCAGGTCGAGCATGTAGGCCCGGTCGACCATCAGTGCCTCGGCCGGGATCTTCTCGCCGCTGCGCAGGTAGCCGCGGAAGGCGTCGGCGCGGGGCTCGAGGAAGCGGAACGAGTCGGCGTCGGTCTGCTCGGCGCTCGCGTCGGTGCGCCCGGGACGGAACGGCACCGTGACCTCGACGCCGCCCTCGCGGGCCGCCTGCTCGATCGCGGCGACGCCGCCGAGGACGATCAGGTCGGCCAGCGAGATCCGCTTGCCGCCCGACTGCGCGTCGTTGAACTCCTGCTGGACGCGCTCGAGGGTCCCGAGGGCGGTGGCCAGCTCCGCGGGCTCGTTGACCTCCCAGTCCTTCTGCGGGGCCAGGCGCACCCGGGCGCCGTTGGCGCCGCCGCGCAGGTCGGTCTTGCGGAACGACGCCGCGGAGGCCCAGGCGGTCGCGACGAGCCGCTGCGGGCTCAGGCCGGAGCCGAGCAGCGTCGACTTGAGGCGAGGCGACATCGGCGTCGTCCACGAGCTCGTGGTCGACGGCCGGCACCGGGTCCTGCCACAGCTGGGCCTCGGGGACCCAGGGCCCGCGCAGCCGCTCGACCGGACCCATGTCGCGGTGCAGCAGCTTGTACCAGGCGCGCGCGAAGGCGTCGGCGAACACGTCGAGGTCCTCGTGGAAGCGGCGCGAGATCTTCTCGTACGCCGGGTCCATGCGCAGCGACGAGGTCGGTGGTGAGCATGGTGGGCTTGCGCTTCGGGGCGAGTCATCGGTCGGGCCCGGGATGATCGCCTCGGCGTCCTTGGCCTCCCACTGCCAGGCACCGCCGGGGCTCTTGACGAGCTCCCACTCGTGGCCGAAGAGCATGTCGAAGAAGCCGTTGCTCCACTGGGTGGGCGTCGGCGACCAGGTGACCTCGAGGCCGGAGGTGATGGCGTCCGCACCCTTGCCGCTGCCGTGGTCGCTGATCCAGCCCAGTCCCTGCTGGGTGATCTCGGCGGCCTCGGGCTCGGGCCCGACGTGGTCGTCGGCGACGGCCGCACCGTGGGTCTTGCCGAAGGTGTGGCCACCGGCGATGAGCGCGACGGTCTCCTCGTCGTTCATCGCCATCCGGCCGAAGGTCTCGCGGATGTAGAACGCGGCCTTGAGCGGGTCGGGCTCGCCCTGGGGACCCTCGGGGTTGACGTAGATGAGGCCCATCTCGGTGGCGCCGAGGTCCTCGACCATGGTGCCGTCGCCGGTGTAGCGGCCGTCGGCCAGCCACTCGTCCTCAGCACCCCAGAAGACCTCCTCGGGCTCCCAGACGTCGGCACGGCCGAACGCGAAGCCGAAGGTCTGGAAGCCCATGTCCTCGAGCGCCACGTTGCCGGCGAGCACGAGCAGGTCGGCCCAGGAGACCTTCTGGCCGTACTTCTGCTTGACCGGCCACAGCAGGCGGCGGGCCTTGTCGAGGTTGGCGTTGTCGGGCCAGGAGTTGAGCGGGGCGTAGCGCTGCATGCCCTGCCCGGCGCCGCCGCGGCCGTCGAAGAGGCGGTAGGTGCCGGCAGCGTGCCAGCTCAGCCGGATCATCAGGCCGCCGTAGTGCCCGAAGTCGGCGGGCCACCAGTCCTGGGAGGTGCGCAGCAGCTGCACGACGTCGGCCTTGAGGGCGTCGACGTCGAGGGACCCGAGCTCACGCGCGTAGTCGAAGTCGGCGCCGAGCGGGTCGCCCTTCGAGGAGTGCACCCGCAGCGGGGACAGGTCCAACCGCTGGGGCCACCAGTCCTGGTTGGTGCGGGGGGTGACGCCCTCGGGGGCGGTCGGCCCGGGATCCCCGGGTTCTCGCTCTCGGAGCCGCCGTGCTGCTGGGTGGCGCTCTGGGCTGCTGCGTCGCTCATGGGACAACGCTCCTGGTTCTCGGTCATGTCTGCCTTTCGAGATGGCGTCGGGGATGGCGGGCGGGGATCAGGACGGGGTGCCGGTCGGGGTGCAGGCCGGGCAGGTCCCCCAGTAGACGACCTCGGCCTCGTCGAGCACGAAGCCGTGGTCCTCGGAGGCGTCCAGGCAGGGGGCGTCGCCGACGGCGCAGGCGACGTCGGCGACCGTGCCGCAGGTGCGGCACACCACGTGGTGGTGGTTGTCGCCCACCCGGGTCTCGTAGAGCGCGACCGACCCCGAGGGCTGGATGCGCCGCAGCAGGCCCGCGGCGGTGAGGGCGCGCAGGACGTCGTACACCGCCTGGTGGGAGACCTCGCCGAGTGCGGCTCGCACCGAGCGCAGGATGGTGTCGGTGTCGCTGTGCGGTCGCTGCTGGACGGCGGTCAGGACGGCGACCCGCGGGCGGGTCACGCGCAGCGAGGCCGCGCGCAGCAGCGCCTCGAACGTGCCGGCCCCAGGGCCGTCGAGCACGTGCGCGGACAGGGGCGCGGGGTCACTGGTCATCCCGGTGAGTATGACCCAGATGTCTTGAATGATTCAAGACAAGCGCTGTGCGACCGCTCTTCCCAGCGCCCGGCCGCTCAGCCAGGCGCCCTCCACCCGGGGTCGCGGCGACCAGGCGTCGCCGCAGACGCCGAGCAGGTCCTCGCCCCACAGGTACGTCGCCTGCTCGCGGCCGCGCTCGGGCCGCGCCAGGCTCCAGCGGTGCACGTGCGCTTGGACGGGATCGGCGCCGGCTCCCACCAGTGCGCGCAGGCGCTCCACGAGCAGCGGTGCCGCTGCGGCGGGGTCCTCGAGGTGCTCGGCCGCCAGGCCCGGGGTGGAGTGCGCCACCAGCACCGGGGCGTCGTCACCGCGGCGGCGTCCGTCGTCGGCGATCCACGACAGCACCGGGTCGTCGTTGACGAACGCCCCGTGGGGCAGGTCGCGCCAGCACCGGTCGGTCCAGGT
The DNA here is from genome assembly GCA_963722135.1 of uncultured Actinomycetota bacterium. Classification (GTDB taxonomy): domain Bacteria; phylum Actinomycetota; class Actinomycetes; order Propionibacteriales; family Nocardioidaceae; genus Nocardioides. The sequence continues at coordinate 1,202,021 of CAVRJT010000003.1, read as the reverse complement.
GGCGGTCAGCGCGAGCACCGGCTCGAAGGGCACGTCCAGCGCCGCCACGACCCCGCCGTACGCCGCGGGGTCCAGGAGCCGGGCGGCCTGCGGGTCCGGCATCGCGAGCAGCACCGCACGGGCGGGGACCCCGTCGACGGTGGGACTCCCGGCCGGTGAGCGGCCCACCCGCGTCACCTCGTGACCGGTGCCCACCTCGAGTCCGGCGGCGAGCGCCTCGACGAGGGTGCGGATCCCGCCCGGGGTCCCCCATCGCACCGGCCCGCTCTTGGGCTCGGGCTCCCGGCCCGGGGCCAGGGCCGTGAACGTGTCGGTCCACGGGTGCACCAGCCCCCGGGAGCGCCACTCCTCGACCACGGCAGCGAAGTCGTCGTCGCCGACGGTCAGGTAGGACGCGCCGATGTCGGCCGGACGGCCCTCGAACCTCTTGCTGGCCATCCGGCCGCCGATCCGGCGTCCCCGGTCGAGCAACCGCACTGGGACCCCGGCCTCGTCCAGGACGCGCGCGCAGGCGACACCGCTGATCCCGGCGCCGACCACCACGACCTGGTCCGGGCTCGGGCTCGTCCTCGAGGGTGTCATGTGAGCAGCCTGGCAGGCTCGTCGCGGCGTGGGACCACCTGCTTGTCGGTGGTCCCTCCTAGCGTCGGGGCCATGCGCATCCTGCACACCTCCGACTGGCACCTGGGCCGGTCGTTCCACCGCGAGGGGATGCTTGCGCACCAGGCCGGCTACATCGACCACCTGCTCGAGGTGGTCGCCTCCGAGGAGGTCGACCTGGTCGTGGTCGCCGGGGACGTCTACGACCGGGCGCTGCCCCAGGTCGATGCGGTCCGACTGGCCGACGACGCCCTGTCGCGGCTGGCGGCGTCGCGGGCGCGGGTCGTGGTGAGCAGCGGCAACCACGACTCCGCGCAGCGCCTGGGCTTCAGCTCTCGGCTCATCGACGCCGCCGGGGTGCACCTGCGCACCGATCCGGCCTCGGTGGGCACCCCGGTGGTCCTGGGCGACGCGCACGGCGAGGTCGTCGTCCACGCGCTGCCCTACCTCGATCCCGACGCGGTGCGGGAGCCGTGGGGACTCCCCGCGCGCTCGCACGAGGCCGCCCTCTCGGAGGCGATGCGGCGGGTGCGCGTCGACCTGGCGGGTCGTCCGCGGGCCCGCTCGGTGGTGCTGGCGCATGCCTTCGTGGGTGGCTCGCTCGATGCCGTGCGCGCCAGCGACTCCGAGCGGGACATCAGCGTCGGGGGTGTCTCGTTGGTGCCCACCAGCCTCTTCGACGGCATCGACTACACCGCCCTGGGCCACCTGCACGGACGGCACGTGCTCGCGGACAGCGTGCGCTACTCCGGCTCGCCGCTGGCCTACTCCTTCTCCGAGGCCGACCACGTCAAGGGCTCCTGGCTGGTCGACCTGGGCGCCGACGGTGTGCGGCACGCCGAGTTCGTCGAGGCGCCGGTGCCCCGCGGGCTCGCCCGCCTCCGCGGCACCCTCGAGGAGCTGCTGGCCGACCCGGCGCTGGAGCGCCACGAGCGGTCCTGGGTGCAGGTCAGCCTGACCGACGCCCAGCGTCCTGCCCAGGCGATGGACCAGCTGCGTCGCCGCTTCCCGCACACGATGGTGCTGGCCTTCGAGGGCCAGGTCCCCGGCCTCGGTGCGCTGCCCGCGCGGCCCAGCACCGGGCGCAGCGACCACGACGTGGTCGCCGAGTTCGTGCGCACGGTGCGCGGCACCGGTGTCGACGACGACGAGGCGCGGCTCCTGCGCGCCGCCGTCGACGCGTGCTGCGAGGACACCACCGCCGACCCGGTCGAGCGGAGCGTGGGCTGATGCGGCTGCACCGCCTCGAGATCACGGCCTTCGGACCCTTCGCAGGCACCGTCGAGGTCGACCTCGACCGGCTCTCGGAGGCCGGGCTCTTCCTGCTCACCGGTCCCACCGGCGCCGGCAAGACCAGCGTGCTCGACGCGGTGTGCTTCGCGCTGTACGGCGACGTTCCGGGCGACCGCGCCAGCGCCAAGCGCCTGCGCTGCGACCAGGCAGAGCCCGGGGTGGCCCCGCGCGTCGAGCTCGAGCTCACCTTGTCGGCGCGACGCTTCCGGCTGGTGCGCTCCCCCGCCTGGGAGCGACCCAAGAAGCGCGGCACCGGCACCACGACCGAGCCCGCCCACGTCGTCCTGTCGGAGCGGCGCGAGGGAGAGTGGCAGGCCCTGTCGACCCGCCTCGACGAGACCGGCTACCTCGTCGGCGATCTCCTCGGGATGAACCTGGTCCAGTTCACCCAGGTGGCGATGTTGCCGCAGGGACGCTTCCAGGCGTTCCTGCGCGCCCGCTCCGACGAGCGGCACAAGCTGCTGCAGCAGCTCTTCCGCACCGGTCGCTTCGAGCAGGTCGAGGCCTGGCTCAAGGAGCGCCGCAGCCTCCTGCGACGCACCTCCCAGGCTGCGGAGGAGCAGGTCGCCGACCTGGTCAGCCGGCTCAGCGAGGTCGCCCTGGCGAGCCTGCCCGGTGCTGGATCGGGTGCTGATGACACCGTTCCCGACCTGGGCCTGCTGGCCGACGACGGCTCGCTGCTGGCCTGGGCGCGTGACCTCGCCGCGAGCACCACCGCCGAGCACGACGAGGCCGGCGCCGCCGCCGAGGTCGCGCTGAGCCACGAGCGGGAGACCGGCGAGACGCTGGAGCGGGCCCGCACCCGGGGACGGCTGCACGAGCGGGAGCAGCGTGCCCTGCGCGAGCAGCGCCTGCTGGGCGACGGGGCGCAGCAGCAGATCGCGGACCAGCGGCGGCTCGAGGAGGCCCACCGGGCCGCGCGGGTCCAGCCCCTGGCCCAGCTGGCCCGGCGGGCGGCCGAGCGGGTGCCACCGCTGCGCGCCCGGGTCGAGACCTGTCGGATCTCCGCGGCCCGAGCGCTGGGGCCCGAGCAGCCGCTCGACGACGCTGCGGCGCTGCGGCGCAGCCACGACGCCGCCCGGGCCGCCGTCACCACCCTGGGCACCCTGCGCCCCCGGGTGCGGCAGCTCACCGAGGGCCGCGTCCGACTGTCGACGCTCCTGGCCCAGCAGGAGGCCGACTCCGCCCTCGTCGACGACCTGGCGCAGGTCCTCGTCGAGCTGCCCCCTCAGGTCGCGACCGCCCGCGACCGGGTCGCCACACTGCGCTCCGCAGCCGAGCGCGCCCCCGCCCTGCAGGAGGGGCTCGAGCTGGTCCGGACCCGGATGCACGCGCACGAGGAGGTCCGCACCCTCCTCCAGGTGGGCGAGGTCGCGCGGACCGAGTGGCTCGAGGCCCGCGAGGGCGCCGCCGCCGCGCACGAGCACCTGCTCGCGGTCCGCGAGGCACGCATCGACTCGATGGCCGCCGAGCTCGCCGGCGCCCTGGCCGTCGGGTCCTGCTGCCCGGTCTGCGGCTCCGACGAGCACCCCGCCAAGGCCGTGGCCGGTCCCGGCGCGGCGGACGCCGGTGCCGAGCGCGAGGCCCAGCGTCACCTCGACGACGCCAAGGCCGAGGAGCACCTGCGCGCCACGCACCACCGCGACCTGTGCACCCGCCTCGAGGTCGCGCGCGCCCGCACCGGCGGTGTCGACGCCGACGACCTGGCGGCCCGCGCCGGCACGCTGCGCGACCAGGTGGCCGAGGCCGACGCGGCCGGGCACGCCCTGCCCGCAGCCGCGCAGGCGCTCACCGACCTCGAGGACCGCCTGCACCGGGCCAGCACCGAGCGCAGCCGCCTGGTGGCCGACGAGGCCCGGCGGGAGGCGACGCTCAGCGCCCTGCAGGACGACCTGGACCGGCTCGAGGGCGAGGTCCGAGCCGTCCTGGACGACCTGACCCCCGACCAGCTCGACCCCGACTCCGAGCACGCCGGGCTCGACGCGCTGCTCGAGACGCTCCTGCACCTGCACGAGGCCCGCGCCAGCGCCGCCCGTGCGCTGGACGCCGCGCTCGTGGACCTCGAGACGGCCCGCGAGGCCGCCGCGTCGGCGGACGCAGCCGCCCTGGACACCGGGCTCGAGCAGGGGTTCGCCGACGTGGGCGCTGCGGTGGCGGCGTACCTCGACGATGCGGGGGTGCGCACGCTGGAGCAGCGGACCAGCGAGCACGCCCGTCGACTCGACCGGGCGCGCCAGGCCCTGGCCGAGGTCGCCGCCGAGCGCCGTGCGCTGGCGCCGGACCCGACCCCGGACGGGGCCCCCGCTCCCGACCTCGACGTCCTGGCGGCCCGGCACGAGGCCGCCCGTGCGGAGCTGGCCGGGGCCCGCTCACGGGTCGCCGCCCTGGCCGCGCGACGGACCCGCCTCGACGGCCTGGTCGTCGACCTCGACGCCCGGCTGGCCGAGTGGGCACCGGTCCGCCGCGACCTCGCGCTGACCAGCCGCCTCGGGGCGTTCGTCGAGGGCAAGTCCGCCGACAACCACCTGCAGATGCGGCTCTCGGCCTACGTGCTGGCCTACCGGCTCTCCCAGGTGGTGGCGGCCGCCAACGAGCGGCTGGCGCGGATGTCGGACCGCCGCTACAGCCTCGAGCACACCGCCCAGCGGGGTGCGGGCGAGACCCGTGGTGGCCTGAGCCTGCGGGTGCGCGACGACTGGTCCGGCGAGGCCCGCGACCCGGCGACCCTGTCGGGCGGCGAGACCTTCGTGGTCTCGCTCGCGCTCGCGCTCGGGCTCGCCGACGTCATCACCGCCGAGGCGGGAGGCGCCGACCTCGACACCCTCTTCGTCGACGAGGGGTTCGGCTCGCTCGACGCCGACACCCTCGAGGACGTCATGGACACCCTCGACTCGCTGCGCGAGGGCGGCCGCGTCGTGGGCGTGGTCAGCCACGTGGCCGAGATGCGCGACCGGATCCCCACCCAGCTGCGCGTGGAGAAGTCCCGGTCCGGCTCGACCCTGGCCGTCACGAGCGCCGGCGGCCCCAGCCATCGATTAGGTTCGCTGTCATGAGCGGCACCCGCGTCGACCCGTCCTTCCTGGCCCTGCCCCACCGGCACCTCGGCGAGGTCGCCCTGGCTCGCGCCGGCGAGCTCGGTGCCACGCACGCGGACTTCCGCTTCGAGCGGGTGCGCTACCAGCACCTCGCAGCCCGCGACGGCGTGCTGCAGGCCGCCGACGACACCCAGGACGTCGGGTTCGCGGTGCGCGTGGTGCACCACGGTGCGTGGGGCTTCGCCTCCGGCGTGGTGCTGACGGAGCAGGAGGCGCGCAACGTCGCCGAGCGGGCGGTCGCGGTCGCCGAGGTGGCCGCCACGATGACCAGCACGCCCGTCGAGCTGGCCCCGGAGCCGACGTACGACGACGTCACCTGGGTGTCCGACTACGAGATCGACCCCCTCGAGGTCCCGACGGCCGAGAAGGCCGCGGTGATCGTCGACTGGACCCGACGGCTGCGCGAGCACCCCGGGGTCGAGCACGCCTCCGGCTTCGTCCTGGCGGTGCGGGAGAACAAGTACTACGCCGATCTGCACGGCACCCGCACCACCCAGCAGCGGGTGCGCATGCAGCCGGGGTTCGAGGCGATGGGCACCGGCGCCGGGGGCTTCGACTCGATGGCCTCGATCGCGGCCCCGGTGGGCCGCGGCTGGGAGTACGTCGTGGGGGGTTCGCCCGGAGCGGCCTGGGACTGGGACGCCGAGATCGCGGAGGTGCCGGGGCTGCTGGCCGAGAAGCTCGCTGCCCCCAGCGTCGAGGCCGGTCGCTACGACCTCGTGATCCACCCCTCCAACCTGTGGCTGACCATCCACGAGTCGATCGGCCACGCCACCGAGCTCGACCGGGCCCTGGGCTACGAGGCGAACTACGCCGGCACCTCGTTCGCCACCTACGACCAGCTCGGCAGCCTGCGCTACGGATCGCCGGTGATGAACGTGACCGGCGACCGCACCACCGCGCACGGCCTGGCGAGCGTGGGCTACGACGACGAGGGCGTGCAGGCGCAGTCGTGGGACATCGTCTCCGACGGGGTGCTGGTCGGCTACCAGCTCGACCGGTCGATGGCGGCCATGAAGCCCGAGCTCGCCGGCCCGGACCATCCGGCGGGTCGGTCCAACGGCTGCGCCTACGCCGACTCCCCCGGCCACGTGCCGATCCAGCGGATGGCCAACGTGTCCCTGCAGCCGGCTCCCGACGGCCCCAGCACCGAGGACCTCATCAGCCGGGTCGAGCGCGGTCTGTACGTCGTCGGTGACCGGTCGTGGTCGATCGACATGCAGCGCTTCAACTTCCAGTTCACCGGCCAGCGCTTCCACCGCATCGTCGACGGCGAGCTGGCCGGCCAGGTGCGCGACGTCGCCTACCAGGCCACCACCACCGACTTCTGGGGTTCGCTCGAGGCCGTGGGTGGCCCGCAGACCTGGATGCTCGGCGGCGCCTTCAACTGCGGCAAGGCCCAGCCGGGGCAGGTCGCCTCGGTCAGCCACGGCTGCCCGAGCTCGCTGTTCCGCGACGTGCGCATCCTGAACACCACCGAGGAGGCTGGTCACTGATGACCGCCCACCCGTCGCCCCGGGCGACCCCCCAGTCACTGGTCGAGCAGGGACTGGCCGCCAGCATCTCCGACGACTGCGTGGTGATCGTGCGCGACGCCACCAGCGCCAACCTGCGCTGGGCCAACAACACCCTGACCACCAACGGCGTGATGCACGGCCTGCACGTCAGCGTCGTCTCCTTCGTGCGGGGCCCCGGCGGGACCGGCACCGGGACGGTCTCCTCGACCGCGACCACGCAGGCCCAGGTGACCGAGCTGGTCCGCGCCGCCGACGCCGCCGCCCGCGCTGCGGATCCGGCCGAGGACGCTGCCGAGCTGGTGCGCGACCGTGTCTCCCCCGACTGGTCAGACCCGGCTGAGCCGACCGACATCCACACCTACGACGTCCTCGCCCCTGCCCTGGGTGAGGTCTTCGGCCGGGCCCGGTCGCAGCAGCGTGTGCTCTACGGCTTCGTCGAACCACGAGGTCACCACGACCTACCTCGGCTCGTCCACCGGCCTGCGACTGCGGCACGTGCAGCCGACCGGTCACTACGGGTGCACCGGCAAGGACGCGGCGCTGTCGCAGAGCGCCTGGGTCGGCGGCGCCACCCGCGACTTCACCGACGTCGACGCGCTGGCCATGGACGACGTCGTCGCGCAGCGCCTCGCCTGGGGCGCCCGCGGGCGCCACGACCTGCCGGCAGGACGCTACGACACGATCCTGCCGCCCTCGTCGGTCGCCGACCTGATGGTCTCGGCGTACTGGGCCAGCGGCGGCCGCGTGGCGCAGGACGGGCAGTCCGTCTACAGCGGGCGCGGCGGCGGCACCCGGATCGGCGAGCGCATCGCCGCCCCCGGGGTGCACCTGTTCTCCGACCCCGCCCAGCCCGGCCTCGAGTGCGCACCGTTCCTCACCGCTGCCTCGTCCTCCAACGACGCCTCGGTCTTCGACAACGGACTGGGGCTCGGTCGCACCGACTGGATCCGCGACGGTCGGCTGCGGGCCCTGACCCAGACCCGGCACTCCGCGGGGCTGAGCGGCCAGCCGGTGACGCCGTACGTCGACAACCTGGTGCTCGACGTCGAGGGCGCCACCGGCTCGGTCGACGACCTCGTCGCCGGCACCGAGCGGGGCCTGCTGCTGACCTGCCTGTGGTACATCCGCGAGGTCGACCCGCAGACGATGCTGCTGACCGGCCTGACCCGCGACGGCGTCTACCTCGTCGAGCACGGCGAGGTCGTCGGTCTGGTCAACAACTTCCGGTTCAACGAGAGCCCGGTCGACCTGCTGTCCCGCTTCTCCGCACGCCTCGGCCACTGTGCCCAGCTTCAGCCGTGAGTGGGGCGACGACTACTTCAGCCGCACCGCCACCCCGGCGCTGCGGGTGCCGGACTTCCACATGTCCAGCGTCTCCCAGGCCATGTGACCCGGTAGCGGGCCGGTGGTTCCCACAGGAGTGCAACCGACCCGGGCGCTGGTGCGTAGACACGCTGACACCCCGCCGACCCGGCGGGACACCACAGCGGAGGAAGCACCACCATGCGAGCAACGACCCACCCCACCTCGACCACCCGCGCCGCGCTCGTGCTGGGCGCCACGGGGCTGGCCCTGAGCGGCGCCCTCGGTGGCGCCGCGCCGGGCGCCCACGCCGCCGACGACCCCGGCACCACCACGACCCGCGAGGTCGGTCGGCTGCTGGAGTGCACCGGCAGCTGGATGCGCCGACCGGTGCTCGCGACCGTCTACGAGAACCGTGGCCTCGTCAACGAGGTCGTCCGTGCAGGTGGGCGACGGCCCCCGCGAGGTGAGCGCCGCGGTCACCCGGGAGCGCCGCTTCGTCCGCGACGGGCGCGTGCGCGCCCGCCTCGACCTCGACGGACGCACCGCGCGCCTGAGCGGCACCACGGTCCGCAACGGCCAGCGCACCGCCGTGCACGAGGAGCGCGACCACGCCGGCGAGCACGTCGTCGTCGACGGTGTGCACCGCGGGCTCGACACCGAGCTCGCGCTGGTCTGGCGCGGTCGCGGCGCAGCGCTCGAGTGCACCGGCTTCGCGTTCGACCTGCAGGTCACCCGCACGCCGGCGTGAGCCGGGCGCGGGTCCCCGCGGCACCTACTCCGCGAAGGCCTCCAGCGGCGGGCAGGCGCACACCAGGTTGCGGTCGCCGTAGGCCTGGTCGATGCGGGCCACCGGCGGCCAGTACTTGTCGGGGTCGACGCCGGTCGGGAAGACGCCGAGCTCGCGGGAGTAGTCGCGGTCCCACTCGCCGACCAGGCACCGCGCGGTGTGCGGAGCGCCGCGCAGCGGCGAGCGCTCCGGCGCTCCACTCCCCCGCTGCCGACCCGGTCGATCTCGCCCGGATCGCGATCATCGCCTCGCAGAACCGGTCGATCTCGGCGAGGTCCTCGGACTCGGTCGGCTCGACCATCAGCGTGCCGGCCACCGGGAACGACATCGTCGGGGCGTGGAAGCCGTAGTCGACGAGCCGCTTGGCGACGTCGTCGACGCTGACGCCGGTCTCCTTGGTCAGCCCCCGCACGTCGAGGATGCACTCGTGGGCGACCAGGTCGCTGTGCCCGCGGTAGAGCACCGGGAAGTGCTCGCCGAGCCGGGCGGCGACGTAGTTGGCCGAGAGCACCGCCGAGGCGGTCGCCCGGGTCAGACCCTCGGCGCCCATCATCCGCACGTAGGCCCACGAGATCGGCAGGATGCCCGGCCGAGCCGTACGGCGCCGCCGAGATCGGGCCGATGCCCTCGCGCTTGTCGGCCTCGGGGTGCAGCGCGTGCGAGGGCAGGTACGGCGCGAGGTGGGCGCGCACCGCGACCGGCCCGACGCCCGGGCCGCCGCCACCGTGCGGGATGCAGAAGGTCTTGTGCAGGTTGAGGTGCGACACGTCGCCGCCGAACTCGCCGGGCTTGGCGTAGCCGAGCAGCGCGTTGAGGTTGGCGCCGTCGACGTAGACCTGGCCGCCGTGCTCGTGCACGACCCGGCACAGCTCGGTGATCGAGTCCTCGTAGGCGCCGTGCGTCGAGGGGTAGGTGACCATGATCGCGGCCAGGTCGTCGGCGTGCTTCTCGCACTGGGCGCGCAGGTCGTCGAGGTCGACCGACCCGTCGTCGCCGGCCTTGACCACCACGACCCGCATCCCGGCCATCACCGCCGACGCGGCGTTGGTGCCGTGCGCCGAGCTCGGGATCAGGCAGACGTCGCGGGCGGTGTCGCCGTTCGCGTGGTGGTAGCCGCGGATCGCCAGCAGCCCGGCCAGCTCGCCCTGCGAGCCGGCGTTGGGCTGGATCGAGACCCGGTCGTAGCCGGTGACCTCGGCCAGCCAGCCCTCGAGCTGCGTCGACGAGCTCGCGGTAGCCCTCGGCGTCCTCGGCCGGCGCGAAGGGGTGCAGGTCGGCGAAGCCCGGCAGCGAGACCGGCTCCATCTCGGTGGTGGCGTTGAGCTTCATCGTGCACGAGCCGAGCGGGATCATGCCGCGGTCGAGCGCGTAGTCGCGCGCCGAGAGCCGGCGCAGGTAGCGCAGCATCTGGGTCTCGCTGTGGTGGGCGAGAACACCTCGTGGGTCAGGTACTCCGTGCTCGCGGACGCAGCTCGGCCGGCAGCGCGTCGCCGGTGACCCGGTCGAGCGCCTCGATCGAGTCGCCGTCGGGCGCCGCGCCGAGGGAACGCCTGGAGGACCCGGACCAGGCGTCGAGGGGGTGGTGGTCTCGGAGGTGGAGACGCCGACGGTGTCGGCGTCGACCAGGCGCAGGTGCAGGCCGAGCTCGCGGGCGGCGGCGACGACCGCGGCGGCGCGGCCGGGGACCGGGCACGGTGAGGGTGTCGAAGAAGCTGCTCGTGCGCGACCGGGTGGCCGGCCTCGCGCAGCGCCGCGGCCAGGACGGCGGCGTAGCGGTGGGTGCGGGTCGCGATCGCCCGCAGGCCGTCGGGGCCGTGGTAGACGGCGTACATCGAGGCGACGACGGCCAGCAGCACCTGGGCGGTGCAGATGTTGGAGGTCGCCTTGTCGCGGCGGATGTGCTGCTCGCGGGTCTGCAGCGCCAGCCGGTAGGCCGGACGGCCCTCGGCGTCGACGGAGACGCCCGACCAGTCGGCCGGGCAGGTGCCGCTCGAGGCCGGAGGCCACCGACATGAAGCCGGCGTGCGGGCCGCCGTAGAAGAGCGGGACGCCGAAGCGCTGCGAGGAGCCGACCACGACGTCGGCGCCCATCGCGCCGGGCGACTCCAGCAGGGTGAGCGCCAGCAGGTCGGCGGCCACCACGGCGAGCGCGCCCGCGCTCGTGGGTCGGCCTCGATGAGCGGGCGGGGGTCGAGGACCCGGCCGGACGCGCCGGGGTACTGCACCAGCACGCCGCACAGCTCGCCCTCGGGCAGGCCCGTCGGTCAGGTCGGCGACGACGACCTCGATGCCCATCGCCCTCGGCGCGGGTGCGCACCACGTCGATGGTCTGCGGCAGCGCGTCGGCGTCGACGACGAACGGGCCGCTGGCCTTGCGGTTGCCGCGGCGCACCAGCGTCATCGCCTCGGCGGCGGCGGTGCCCTCGTCGAGCAGCGAGGCGTTGGCGGTCGGCAGCCCGGTGAGGTCGCCGACCACGGTCTGGAAGTTGATCAGCGCCTCGAGCCGGCCCTGGGAGATCTCGGGCTGGTACGGCGTGTAGGCGGTGTACCAGCTCGGGTCCTCGAGCACGTTGCGCCGGATCACCGGCGGCGTGATCGTGGCGTGGTAGCCCAGGCCGATCATCGCCTCGGCGGGCCGGTTGGCCGCGGCGAGGGCGCGCAGCTCGCGGGCGGCCTCGGCCTCGCTGAGCGGCCGCGGGCAGGTCCAGCTCGCCGACCTGGCGGATCCCGCCCGGGCACCGCGGCGTCCATCAGCGCGTCGAGCGAGTCGAAGCCGAGCCGGTCGAGCATGGTCGCGACGTCGTCGGGGCGCAGCCCGATGTGGCGGTCGACGAACGGCGACGCGGCGTCGAGCTCGGCGAGTGAGGGGTGGTCGGACACGGTGGCGGGCTCCTCGGGAGTGGGTCGTCCGGGCGCCTCCCCCTCTGTCACCGCACGCGGTGCTCCAGAGTTGCCTGGTCCGCGCGGTCCGGGCGCCTGAGAGGTTCCGGGGAGGAATTGCCCCTTCGGCGCCCCGGTACGCCGCCGTGGTGGCCGGCGTCCGGGGACTCTCCCGCGCGGGATGGTCAGCAGGGGCCAATCTACTACCCCCGCGCGCGCCGACGACTCCGCCCGGGATCCCGGGCGGATCGTGGCTGCTGCTCGCCGTGTGGGACGCGCTGGGTCGGCTCAGCCGGCGTTGCGGCGGCGCGGCGGGCGGCGAGCTCGTCGCCGGTCGTGCGCAGCGGCGTCCTCGGCGGTGCGCTCGCTGGGCAGCTCGGCGAGGGTGCCCTCGATCTCGCGCCACACGCCGCCGATGGCGATGCCGAAGACGCCCTGGCCGCCCTGGAGCAGGTCGATGACCTCGTCGTTGCTGGTGCACTCGTAGACCGAGGCGCCGTCGCTCATCAGCGTGACGCGGGTCAGGTCGTCGGTGCCGCGCTCGCGCAGGTGCTGGACCGCGGTGCGGATCTGCTGCAGCGAGATGCCGGCGTCGAGCAGCCGCTTGATGACCTTGAGGATCAGGATGTCGCGGAAGGAGTAGAGCCGCTGCGAGCCGGAGCCCTTGGCGCCGCGCACGGTGGGCTCGACCAGGCCGGTGCGGGCCCAGTAGTCGAGCTGGCGGTAGGTGATGCCGGCGGCGTTGCACGCCGTGGGGCCGCGGTAGCCGGTGTCGCTGGGCAGCGGCGAGACGTCGTCGGTGAAGAGGAGTCCCTGCTCGTCGGCGGCCTCGGCCGCAGCGGCGGCGTCGCGGCGTCGCCTGCAGCTCCTGCTCGTGCTCGTTCACGCGGTCCTCCGTGGGTCTACTCCGCTGGGACGTAACCCCCGGGGAAGGAGATGCGGGTGCCGGGGCAACCACAACGGTGGAGTTACAACGAAGACACTTCAAGGTAAGCCGCACGGCGACGGGGGTCAAAGACTCCTCGCGGCGTGTCGCAACCCTCAACCTCAAGTTGAGGGTGAGGCTTACCCACGCACCGGCCGCGTCACTCCTGAGGGGCGTCGAAGTCCTCGGGCGTGACGTGGTCGAGGAACTCGCGGAACTTCTCGACCTCGTCCTCCTGCTCGGCCGGGCACGGCGAGGCCGGCCTCGTCGAGCACCTCGTCGGCGCACACGATCCGGGTGCCGGTGCGCAGCGCCAGGGCGATCGAGTCGGAGGGGCGGGCGCTGACCTCGGCGCCGGAGCCGAAGACCAGCGTGGCGAAGAAGACGCCGTCCCTGACCTCGGTGATGCGCACCTCGGCCAGCTCGTTGCCGGTCGCCTCGAGCACGTCCTTGAGCAGGTCGTGGGTCAGCGGGCGCGGCGGGGTGACGCCCTGCTGGGCGAAGGCGATCGCGGTGGCCTCGACCGCCCCGATCCAGATCGGGAGGTAGCGCTCCCCCGTCACCTCGCGCAGCAGCACGATCGGCTGGTTCGAGGGCATCTCGACCCGGACTCCCATGACATCGACTTCGCGCACACGATCACCCTACTCCGCGGTCGTGAGCCGGGACGGGGGCGGCCGGGGTCGTGCCGGGAGGCGCGGCCCGCGACGTCAGCGCAGGCCGGCCTTGACCAGCGTGGCGTGCAGCCGCACCGACAGCGCGGCGATCTCGCTGACGGCCTCGGCCGCGCGCGCCCTTCGCGGCGGCGTCGCGGCCGCGCTCGCAGCGGCGCCACGACCTGCTCGACCAGGCCGACCTCGCGGTCGGCGGCGGTCTTGAAGGCGCGCAGGTGGCGCGGCTCGAAGCCGAAGTCGGCCAGCTCGCGGGCGGTCCGGGCGATCACCAGCGCGTCGGTGTCGTAGTGGCCGGTGCCGGCGCGCGGTGACCAGGCCGAACTGCTCGAGCTGGTCGAGCAGCTCCTCGGTGATCTCGGCGATCTTGAGCAGCTCGCGTCGCGAGAGCCGCAGGTCGTCGCGGCGGGCGAACGACGCCGGGCTGGGCAGTCCGTCGGCGGCCAGGGCCACCTGGGGCACGGTCGGCACGACCGGCTCGATCGGCGGCGGCTCCAGGCCGCGGTCGATGGCGTCGAGGTGCTCGCCGATCACCTTCAGCGGCAGGTAGTGGTCGCGCTGCATCCGCAGCACGTAGCGCAGCCGCTCGACGTCGTCGTCGGAGAACTTGCGGTAGCCCGCGGGCGTGCGCTCGGGCTTGATCAGCCCCTTGTCCTCGAGGAACCGGATCTTGGGGATGGTGACCTGCGGGAAGTCGGGGCGCAGCAGGTCGAGGACCTGCCCGATGTTCATCCGGGCGCGCGCGCCTCCCGAGGCCGCGTCGACCGGGACCGGACCGGTGACCACGGCTCAGCCGCCCTCGTGCCCCGAGAAGAAGACCAGGCGGTACTTGCCGATCTGGACCTCGTCGCCGTCGCTGAGCTGGACCCGGTCGATGCGGTCGCGGTTGACGTAGGTGCCGTTGAGGCTGCCCGCGTCGCTGACGCTGAAGCTCGCGCCGGTGCGGTGGAACTCCGCGTGGCGGCGCGAGACGGTCACGTCGTCGAGGAAGATCTCGCTGTCGGGGTGCCGACCGGCGGTGACGACGTCGGCGTCGAGCAGGAACCGGCTGCCCGAGCCGGGGCCCTTCTGGACCACCAGGAGCGCGTGCCCCGAGGGCAGCGCGTCGACCGCCGCCGCGTCGACGGCGTTGAGCTGGCGGTCGGAGGTCTCGACCCGGCTGCCCTCGCCGGTGCCGGAAGCGGTCATCCCGATCGAGATCGTCGCGGTCGACTCCCCCGGGCCCTCGCCCGGACGCTGGCCACGGCGGGGCCGTCGGCGCGTCACCAGACGGGTGCCGCACTGGGAGCAGAAGCGTGCGTCGTCGGGGTTCTTGCTGCCACACGCGGTGCAGAACGGCATCGCTGCTCTCCTGACGACGGGCTCGACGACGAGCGGTGGGCCGGCGGGACCGGCCAACCCTCACCACCGGGCTGGAGGGTGACGGTTGGCCCCGAACCTATCAGTCCGCACCCGGGGCAAGCCCGGACGGCGAACGCCGGGAGCCGGCCGGTGGCTCAGCCCTCGAGCGAGGCCTCGTACGTCGCGGCGTCCATCAGGGCGTCGACGGCTGCCGGCGTCCGCGGGCACGACCTCGAAGAGCCAGCCGCCGCCGTAGGGGTCGTTGTTGACCAGCTCGGGCGTCGCGTCGAGCGACTCGTTGCGGGCCACGACCTCGCCGGTGAGCGGGCGCGTAGATGTCGCTGACCGACTTGGTCGACTCCAGCTCGCCGCAGGTGCTGCCGGCCTCGACGCTGCTCGCCGACCTCGGGCAGCGACACGTAGACGATGTCGCCGAGGGCGTCCTGGGCGTACTGGGTGATGCCGATGCGCACCGACCCCTCGTGCTCGCCGGGGCGTGCGCACCCACTCGTGCTCGCTGGTGTAGGACAGGTCGTCGGGGTACATGGGGTCTCCTCTGGCTGGCGGTGCGCGCAGGCTACTGCGCGTCCTGGGGGCGGGCGAAGTCAGGTTCGAGCGGGGTCGGCCACGGCCTCGATGTCGACGGAGGCCAGCTCGGTGATCTCGACCTCCGCGCCCTCGTCCTGGAGGTCCACGCCGCGGGCCGTCCAGGATGGTCATCGCGTTGCTGAGCGCCGACGGGCGGGCCGATCACGTCGAAGACGTACGGCGCGCTGAGCACCTCGCCGTCGACCTCGAGACCGCCGACGACGTCGGTGAAGGCGCTCTGGGCGATCAGCCGCACCTGCCCGTTGACCTGGATCGCCTCGGCGCCGGCGACCCGCAGGCTCTGGACCATGTCGACGACCGTGTCGGCGTTGACCGGGGCGGTCACCTCGGTGATGGTGATCCGGACCCCGGGTCCGCGCACCGGCACCAGCCCGGCGAGGATCGCGAGCGTGTCGGCCTCCGACTGCGCCTGCTGCAGCGCGGTGCGCTGGTCGGCGCTGTCGGAGGCGAGCTGGTCGCGGGTGGTCTCGAGCCGCTCGATCTCGGCGCGGGCGCGCTGGCTGGTGCCGGCCAGGCCGTCGAGGACCGCGATCAGGTCCTCGTCGCGGTAGCCGGCGTAGGTGTCGTCGACCTCGGTCGAGCGCACCTGCACCACCGCGGCGAAGGCGACCAGGGCCAGCAGCACCGCCACGACCACCTGGTTGCGGCTCGGCGTGCGCAGCGCCTGCAGCAGCCGGTTGCGGCCCGTCTCCGGCGTCGGACTCGACCCGCCGGCGTCGGGCTGCGTGGTCCGGGCCTCGTCAGGCATGGAAGAGGTGGCGCCGGATGGCGGCGGCGTTGGAGAAGATCCGGATGCCGAGCACGACGATGACGCCGGTCGAGAGCTGGTTGCCCACGCCGAGCTTGTCGCCGAGGAAGACGATGGCGGCGGCGATCACGACGTTGCTGACGAAGGAGATCACGAAGACCTTGTCGTCGAAGATGCCGTCGAGGTAGGCGCGCAGCCCGCCGAAGACGGCGTCGAGCGCGGCGACGACGGCGATCGGGCAGGTAGGGCTCCAGCGACGCCGGCACGTCGGGCTGCAGGACCAGGCCGAGCACGATGCCCACGAGCAGACCGAGGGCGGCGATCATCGGTGTGCCCTCCTCGTTCTCGGCGCGTGGCTCGTCGGCGGCAGTGGTTCGGCCGACAGGAGCGTACGACGTCGGGCCGCGGGCAGCTTCACGGAGGTCACCGTCTCCTGGCGGTAGGCGAAGCCCAGCGCCTGGGCCACGTTGATCAGGCCGCTGCCGCTGGCGGTCTCCTGGAACCGGGCCAGCAGGGTGCGGCTGTCGCCGATCGCCGTCACGACGTACGGCGCCGCGATCGGCACCGAGTTGACGTTGACCACCACGCCGGAGTTGCGGATCGCGGTGACCGCGGTCAGCCGCTGGCCGTTGATCGGCGATCGCCTCGGCGCCGGCGAGCCAGAGCCCGTTGGCCGCCTTCTGCAGGTCGATGTCGCGGATCACGTTGTCGCCGACGGCCTCGGGTTCTCCAGGGTCAGGCGCACGCCCTCGCCCTGCAGCGGCAGGTAGCCGGTGCTGACCTGGAGGCGGCGCAGCCGGCTCTGTGCCTCGACCGCGGTCTCGGTGAGCCGGGCGACGTCCTGCGGGTGGCCAGCTCGTCCTGCTCGCGCAGCTCGACGATGCGGTCCTGCAGGTCCGAGACCGTGGCGCGCCGGTCGTTGACCCGCGCGACCAGGGTGGCGCGCCCGGCGCGGTTCGACGTCGGCGTCCTGCGCGGTCTGCACCGCCGCGGTGGTGACCAGGACGCCGAAGACGGCCACGACGACGGCCGCGGTGCGGTGCGGCCGCGAGCGCGACCCCGACGACGGCAGCTGGCCGCGACCGCGGCGCTCGGCGACGTGCAGGTAGTCCTCGTCCAGCGACTGCTGGGTGATCAGGGTGAGCAGCGGCATCGTCACCTGGGGCGGCAGCGGGTCGCCGGCTCGTGCGGCTCCCGCGCCGCCGGGGCGCCGGACCGCTCAGGCATGCCTCAGGCTCCGGCGCTCGGTGGTGGCCAGCAGCCGCCTGACCTGCCAGGCGTAGAGGACCCCGGCCCACCAGTAGAGGGCGATGCCCCACAGCGCGAAGGACCAGCCGAAGACCTGGGCCAGCGTCGCGACCGTCCCGTCGCCGTCGCCGAGCAGCAGCAGCGGGAAGGCGTAGAGCAGGTTGAAGGTGGCGGCCTTGCCCAGGAAGTGCACCGGCAGCGAGCTGTAGCCGCGGGTGCGCAGCAGCGGCACCAGGCCCCACATCAGGGCGTCGCGCAGCGGCAGCGAGACCGCCATCCACCACGGGATGACGTCGCGCAGCGCCAGCCCGACGACGACGGCCAGGATGTAGAGCCGGTCGGCGACCGGGTCGAGGATCTGGCCCAGGACCGAGGTCTGGCCCCAGCGGCGGGCCAGCCAGCCGTCGAGGAAGTCGGTGATGCCCGAGACGACGAGCAGGGCCAGGGCCCAGCCGTCGGCCTCGGGGCCCAGCACCAGCCACAGGAAGACCGGCACCCCGGCCAGTCGCAGCGCGCTGAGCACGTTGGGGAGCGTCCAGACCCGGGTGCTGCGCTCCACGTCGTCCACCACAGCTGCCTGCACTCCACCGTCTGGCTCGTCGGTCGCGTCCTCGTCGTGCCGGGCGGACCCGGCGAGCACACCCTAGACGAGGTCAGCCGCACCGGCGTCGGCCGGAGCGCCCCGTCGTCGTGGTGGGCGGCGTCGCGGATCTCGCCGACGAGCTCCTCGAGGACGTCCTCGAGGGTGGCCAGGCCGAGGGTGGTGCCCTCGGTGGTGACGACCCGGGCCATGTGGGCGCCGCGCCGCTGCAGCTGCTCGAGCGCGTCGTGCAGGGCGTCGTCGGGGGTCACCGGCGCGAAGGGACGGATCCACTTGTCCTCGATCGGGCGCGCGCGGCGCTCCTCGTCGGGCTCGAGCACGTCCTTGATGTGCAGGTAGCCCACGAGCTCGCCGTCGTCGGCCTCGACCGGGAAGCGGCTGAAGCCGGTCGCCGCGCACAGCGCCTCGACCTCGGCGGGGGTCGAGCCGCGGCGCACGGTCGTCAGGGTGTCGGGCGGCATCAGCACCGAGGTGACCGTCCTTCTCGGTGAAGCCCAGGGCGCCCGGCGAGCCGGTCGTACTCGTCGGCCTCGATGAGGCCCTCGCCGCGCGACTCCTCGACCAGCGCCGCGACCTCCTCGCGGGTGAAGGCCGAGCTGATCTCGTCCTTGGGCTCGACGCGCAGCAGCCGCAGGGTCGCGTTGGCGATGGCGTTGAGCGCCACGATGATCGGGCGCAGCAGGGTGACCACGAAGAGCATCGGCGGGCCGAGCACGAGCGCGGAGCGCTCGGGGCCGGCGATCGCGATGTTCTTGGGCACCATCTCGCCCAGCACGACGTGCAGGAAGACCACGACGGTCAGCGCGATCACGAACGCGACCGGGTGCAGCAGCGCCTCGGGCACGCCGGCGCTCTCGAAGAGCGGCTCGATCAGGTGGGCCACCGCGGGCTCGCCGACGGCACCGAGGCCGACCGAGCAGATGGTGATGCCGAGCTGGGCGCCGGCCATCATCAGCGACACGTTCTCCATGGCGTGCAGCGTGGTGCGCGCCACCCGCGAGCCGGCCTGGGCCCGCGGCTCGATCTGGCTGCGGCGCGCCGAGATCAGCGCGAACTCCGCACCCACGAAGAAGGCGTTGAAGGCCAGCAGGCCGATGGCGATCAGCACTCCGGTCAGGTCACTCATCCGTCGTCCTCCTCGGTGCGGGTCGCCCTCGAGCAGGCGCAGCGTCAGCCGGTCGACGCGCAGGCCGTCCATGTGCTCGACGCTGAGCACCGCCAGCCGCTCGCGCGGCTCGTCGGGGTCGGAGCGGTCGGGCACCGGCACCTCGGCCAGGTCGCCGGCGACCGGCACCCTGCCGAGCACCTGCAGCACGAGCCCGGCGATGGTGTCGTAGGCCTCGTCCTCGGGCAGCTCGATGCCGGTGAGGTCCTCGACCTCGTCGGGGCGCAGCAGGCCCGAGAGCACCCAGCTGCCGTCGCGGCGCTGGCGGGCGCGGGAGCCGAGGCGGTCGTGCTCGTCGGCGATGTCGCCGACGATCTCCTCGACGACGTCCTCGAGGGTCACGATGCCGGCGTGGCCGCCGTACTCGTCGAGGACCACGGCCATCTGGAAGCCGTCCTCGCGCAGCAGCTGCAGCAGCGGGTCGAGGCGCAGCGAGTCGGGCACCACGATCGGCTTGGCCATCAGGTGCTTGACCTTGGTCGTGGCTCGCTCGTGGACCGGCAGCGCCACGGCGTTCTTGACGTGCACGGTGCCGACCACGATGTCGTCGTCGTCGAGCACCGGGAAGCGGGAGTGGCCCGGACTGGCGGGTCAGCTCGATGACGGCCGCGGCGCGGTCGTTGAGCTCCAGCGAGCGGGTGCGCACCCGCGGGCGTCATGATCTCGCCCGCGGTGCGGGTGCCGAACTCCACCGAGCGCTCCATCAGCTCGGCGGTGTCGGCGTCGAGGGTGCCCTCGTCGGCCGAGCGCTGCGATCAGCGAGGCCAGCTCGGTCGAGCTGCGCGCCGAGCGCAGCTCCTCCTGCGGCTCGACGCCGAGGCGGCGCACCAGCGCGTTGGCGGCGCCGTTGAGGACCCGGATCGGGCCCTTGTTGGCGGCGGTGAAGAACCGCATCGGCGCCTGGGTCGCGCGCGCGGTGGCCAGCGGCAGCGCGATGGCGAGGTTCTTGGGCACCAGCTCGCCGAAGAGCATCGTGACGATCGTGCTCAGCGACAGCGCGACGGCCAGCGCCACCGGCGTCACCGCGCCGTCGGGCAGGCCCGCGGCGCCGAGCGGCTCGTCGATGAGGTCGGCGATCGCGGGCTCGGAGAGGAAGCCGATGCCCAGGTTGGTCAGCGTGATGCCGACCTGGGCGCCCGGAGAGCTGGGTCGACAGCGAGCGCAGGGCGCTCTGCACGCCGATCGCGGCGGCGTCACCGTCGGCGGCGGCCTGGTCGACCTTGTTGCGGTCGACGGTGACGAGCGCGAACTCGGCGGCGACGAAGACGCCGCAGGCGATCACGAGGAACAGGGCTGCGAGGAGCAGCAGGGTGGCGGTCACAGGCGCTCTCCGGGGGCGGCCGCGGCCGGTCGGTCACACCGGTGCGGGCTCGAGGAGAGCGGGCGACTTTGGGAGCCGTCCATCGGGGGTGTTCAGGGTCCTTTGCAGGTGCAGGGCCAGATCGAGCGCCGAGTGTAGCGCTCAGGAGCCCGAGTGCGTTCCTCCCGGGTCGCGGCGCACCCGCCCGCCCCCGAACGAGCTCGCGACGGCGACGTCGTCGAGCACCCGGTACGGCGCACCGGCGCTGCGGGCGCGGGCGGCCAGCGCCGCGCGCGGCACCCTCGACGCACCGGCCACCACCAGCAGGTTGCCGGCCCGACGGGCGCGCAGGGTGGCGGGCTCGGCGGCGACCAGCACGTGCGGCAGGTGCTCGCGCAGCGCGGCGACCAGGTCGCGGACCAGCGGGAACGGCGCCCGGTCGCTGACGTTGACCAGCAGCAGGCCGCCCGGCGCCAGGACCCGGGCCGCCTCCGCACCGCCTCGAGCGGTGACCAGGTCACGCCGGCACCTCGCCGTCGTCGAAGGCGTCGACGACCACCAGGTCGACGGCGTCGTCGCGCACCGCGGCCAGCCCGGTGCGGCCGTCCTGGGCACGCACCCGGATGCCGCTGCGGCGCGGCAGCGGCAGCTCGGCGCGCACCCGCGCGGTCAGCGCCGCGTCGGGCTCGAGCACGACCTGCCACGACCCCGGCCGGGTGGCGGCGACGTAGCGGGGCAGGGTCAGCCCGGCGCCACCGACGTGCAGCACCCGCAGCGGCTCGCCCCGGCGGCGGCGTGGTCGTCGACGACGTCGGCGATGCGGCGCACGTAGTCGAAGGCCGAGGTGGTGCGGGTCGTCGAGGTCGACCAGCGACTGGTCGCGCCCGTCGACCCGCACGAGGTAGGCGTCGGGGCGATCGGTGGCGCACGATCTCCACGTGCGCGCCGCGCCCGTCATCGCGCGACTGCCCGCCCGGCGGGGCGCCACATCGCCGTGGTGCTGCGGCCCGCCCGGGCCGCGCACCGGCCCGGTGACCCGCCACCCGAGCCGCTCGTAGAAGCCGATCGTGGCCGGTCGACGACGACTCCAGGTGCGACGCCGATCCCCTCGGCGTCGGCGACGCGCGAGCCGGTGCTGCAGCAGCGCGGTGGCCGCCCCCCGGGCGCCGGGCTCGGACCTCGAGGCCAGGTAGGACAGGTGCCAGTGCGGCTCGGTCGGGCGGGCCCGCTCGCGAGGCCGCGTCGACCGCGCCGCCGCCGGCACCCGGCGGCGACGCCGAAGACGGCGCACGGCGCAGCGGCACGCGCTCGCGCCACGGGGACCAGAGCCGGCGCCGGCGCCCCGGGCCGCCGGAGGGACGGGCGGGTGCCACCAGGCCACGGCCAGGATCCGGCGCGTCGTGCCCCGGGCCCGCGTCGGCGACCGCCACCTCGGCCACGCCGTGGCGCAGTGCGTCCTGCTCGCCGACCACGGTGAACCAGCGGCGCAGTCGGGCCACCCGCTGGTGCGCGGGCACGAAGCTGGCCAGGTTGGTGCCGTCGGCGAAGGCCTCGCGCCAGCAGGTCGGCGACCTCGGCGAGGTCGCTGCGCCGCATGTCCCGCACCTGCACCCCGTGCTCCTCACCCGCTCCCGGCCTCAGCACACCCGACGCCGGATCTCCGAGGCCACCACCTCGGGGACCTCGTCCAGGCTCCAGTGCGAGACGCCCGCGCAGCGCGACGAAGCGGTAGTCGGCGTCGCACGTGCTCCCCGCAGAGCCGGGCCGCCGCCGGCGCTGTCGCCTGGTCGTCCTCGCCCCAGATGAAGGTGGTCGGGACGTGCACGTCGGGCGTGCCGGACAGGTCCCGCATCGCGCGGTACCAGCCCAGGGCCGGGGTGAGCGCCCCCTCGCGCATCAGCGCCACGTCGCGCTCGACGTGCGGCGGCCGGCACCCGCCCGGCGTACACGTCGCGCAGCCCGGCGGCGTCGTCGGCGAGCAGCTGCTCCTCGGCGACGCCGGGGCGTCGGAAGACCTTGAGGTACGCCGACCGGGATCGCGCTGCTCGGGGTCCTCCACCAGCGCGCGTCCGAAGGCCGCGAGGTGCGGCACCGACAGCGCGGTCAGGGTGTGCAGCCGCTCGGGGTGGTGGGCGGCCAGCCACCAGGCCACCGATGCGCCCCAGTCGTGGCCGACCAGGTGGAAGCGCCCGAGGTCGAGGGCCTCGACCAGTGCCAGCACGTCGCCGGCCAGCTCCTCGATGGCGTACGCCGCGACGTCGTCGGGCCGCGCCCGGGGCGAGTAGCCGCGCTGGTCGGGGGCCAGGAGCCGCAGTCCCGACCCGGCGAGGTGCTCGGCCACCCCGGCCCAGCTCGCCGCGCTCTGCGGGAAGCCGTGCAGCAGCACGACGGGCACGCCGTCGGCGGGGCCCCAGCTCGCGGACGTCGAGGACGAGCTCCCCGTGGGCGGTGGAGCGGTGCACCTCGTGGTGCCGGTCCGGGGACTGGTCCATGCCGACGAGCATGACAGTCCGGGCTGCGGACGGGCGGAGAAGGACCCCGCTCACCCTCTTGGACCGATTTCGCCGGCACGGGTTTAGACCCGGCTCCCACGGGTCAGAAGGTGCCTGACGCTGCGCCACCCGGTGCAGCGACGGGCGAGGAGGAGACGATGAGCACCGGCGCCACCGACCGGGACGCAGCGTTCCCCCTCGTCGACACCCCACCTGCTGGACCGCCTACGTCCGCAGCGACCACCGCGCACGAGCACGAGTGGGACCTGCGTGGCGTCGAGTTCGAGGGCGGGTCGAGCGTCCGGCGCCTCGAGTGCACCCGGTGCGACCTCGTCTGGTTCAGCTGAGCACCCCGCACGCGGGCGGCCCACCGGCCGTCCCGCCACCCCTGAAGGAGACCCCATGATCATCCTCGGACTCATCCTGCTGCTGATCGGCCTGCTGGCCAGCATCCCGCTGCTCACCACGATCGGCGCCATCCTGCTCGTCGTCGGCCTGGTGCTGAACCTCGTCCCGATCGGCGGCACCCGTCGCCGGGTCTTCTAGGACCCACCCCGCGCTCCGGAGGGCGCCGCCGCCAGGTTCGACCTGGGGGCGGCGCCCTTCGCCGCGTCCGGGGGCACCCGGTCAGGCGAGGTGGATCAGGGCAGCGCCGCCGAGGGCGACGAGCCAGCTGGCGAAGCTCCCGACGAGGAAGTACTCCGTGACGTCGCTGGGCCCGCCGGCGGCAGACCCGGGGTCGCCCCGGCGTCGAGGCAGGGCGGGACCCCTCCTGCTGGGCCCGCTGCAGCTCGGGGAAGCGCAGCAGGCCCTTGGCGGCGATCACCACGCGCGGCGGCGGTCAGCTCGCCGACGGCGCCGAGGCCGACGATGAAGAGCCGCTCCATCGGGCCGAGCACGCGTCCGCCCTTGAGCTGCTTCTCGTTCGAGGTGGCCGGCACCCCGACGGCGTCGAGCACCAGGCGCACCACGACGTTGGCGCTGGCCAGCTGGACCAGCACCACCCCGCTCGCGACCAGCACGTCGGAGGCCGGCCAGCGTCCCAGGATCGGTGCTCGGCCAAGCGGGTCGGGCAGCGTGGGCTCGGCGCGTCCAGCACGGCCGCGCCGAGCACGGCGGCGACACGGTGCCGCCGCCAGTGCCAGCAGCGCCAGCGAGCCGGCGCGGCCGCGCCACGGGCCCGGCGCGGTCGGGGCCGACCGCCAGCACCGACCCGAGCAGCCACACCGCCTGCAGGGCGACGAGCAGGACGAGCAGCAGCAACCGCCGCGCGGCGTCGACGTCGACGAGCAGCAGCCCGGCGAGGAGCACGCCCTGGCCCGGTGGCGATGCACACGGCCGCGCGGCGCGGCGAGACGACGTCGTACGCCGCGCGCACAGGTCGGCGGCACCGACGGCGGCCAGCCAGGTGCCGAGCAGGGCCAGGCTCACGCGTCGTCCTCTCCCGCGTCCCGCGGCGGGACGAGCAGGGCCTGAGCATCGCGCACCGCGCCGACACCCCGGGCGAACTGCTGGCTGACCGCGGACCTGGAGATGCCCTCGGCCGCCGCGATGTCGCTCTGGGTGGCCCCGCGCAGGGAGGCGGCGAGGAGCCGCAGGCCGCGATCGCCGAGGCGGTCGACCAGCGCGTCGCGGGTCAGCAGGAAGGCGTTGACCCGGGCCTGGTCGGGGCCCGCGAACCAGGTGCGGGCCGCGGAGCGCCGCGGTCGGGCGAGCTCCTCGAGCGCGGCCCGGGCCGCCCACCAGCCCGGCCCGTCCTGGAGCAGCGGCGCGCGGCCGGCGTCGTGCACGGTCACCTCGCCCTGGCCCAGGCCGCAGCGCACGTCGACCTCGGGCAGCAGCGCCAGGCGCACCACCAGCGCCGCGTGGCGTGGCGGTGCCGACGTCGTCGAAGGCGCCCTGGAACTCGTCGCCGACCGTGGTCTCGAGCCGCTGCGCCGGACGCAGGACGATCGTTGACCTCGTCGAGCACCTCGGCGAGCCGGCGCTGCACCCCGGCGCGGTCGGACAGCTCGCGGGAGCCGACCATGTCGCCGATCAGCGTGACCACCGAACCATGAGTTCAGCATATAGGTTAACTTCGCGCGAGTTAAGCCTGTTCTGCGAGCACCGAGGCTGATCGTGCAGGCCCTCGGTGATGGTCCGGTGCACCGGGCACCGGTCGGCGATCTCGCAGCAGCCGCTCGCCGGGCGTCGTCATCGAGGTCGCCGACCAAGGTGATCACCGCGGTGGATCGCCTCGACCCGGCACGGGTCCTCGCCCTCGCGGCCGACCGCGGCGCAGTCGTCGGGGTGGTTGCGCCGGTGCGTCAGGCGCACCGACACGTGCTCGAGCGCGAGCTTCTTGCGATCGGGCGTACATCCGCAGCGTCATCGAGGTGCACGTGCCCGAGCGCCGAGAGCAGCAGGTCGTACGGCGTCGGCCCCGTGTCGTCGCCCACCCCGACGCGGCTCGTCGGCCCGCCAGGTGTGCCGCCCGGCCTGCACCGACTGGGCCAGCCAGCCACCCGCGGTCTCCTCGACCAGCACGGTGCCGCCGGGCTCGTCGGGCTCCTCGGCGGTCGCGGGCGCCGGCTCGGGCAGGTAGCGCGCGGCCCACACCGACAGCAGGTCGGCGACGTACTCCGCGTCGCGTGGGCGGGTCAGCAGGTGGTCGGCGTCGTCCAGGGTGACGAAGCTCTTGGGGTGCCGGGCCGCCTCGTAGATCTGTCGGGCGTTGTCGACCCCGACCTGCTGGTCGACCGGCGAGTGCAGGACCAGCAGGGCCCGCTTCAGGTCCGCCGAGCACCGGCCCGAGGCGCTGCGCCGCGACGTCCTCGAGCAGCTGCGCGCCGATCGTGAAGCGGCGCCCGGCCAGCACCACCTCGGCGGCCCGTCCCGCTCGATGCGGGCGCGGGCGTCGTCGTCGAAGAGCCCCGGCACGTGCCCCGGGTCGAACGGGCGCCCCGATCGTGGCCACCGCCGTCACGGCGGGCATGCCGCGACGCGGCGGCGATCACCGCCGCCCCGCCGAGGCTGTGCCCGACCAGCAGCTGCGGGCGCCGCGTGGCGCTCCTCGAGCGCAGCCGCGGCCGCGACGAGGTCGTCGACGTTGGAGGTGAAGCTGGTGTTGGCGAACTCGCCGTCGCTGCCACCGAGCCCGGTGAAGTCGAAGCGCAGCACCCCGTAGCCGCGCTCGACGAGGCCACGGCTGATCCGCGAGGCCGCCACGACGTCCTTCGAGCAGGTGAAGCAGTGCGCGAAGAGCGCCACCGCCCGCGGCTCGCCCTCGGGCAGGTCGAGGCGTCCGGCGAGGTCGTGGCCGCTCGGAGCCGGGGAAGGTGAACTTCTCGGACCTGGTCATGGCTGCACCCTAGCCACGCCGCAGCCGGCCTCAGCGCCCGCGGGCGGCGTGGACAGCCCGTTCAGCGGTACTCGGGGTTCTCGTAGTCGAAGCGGGCACCGTCGTCCCAGGCCGGGCGCTGGTTGCCGTAGGACGGCAGCCCGCCGGCCTGCTTGAGCATCCGGGCGGTGTGCAGGAGGTTCCAGGTCATGAAGGTGGTGTTGCGGTTCGTGAAGTCGTTCTCCGGGCCCCCGCTTCCCTCGTCGAGGTACGACGGCCCCGGGCCGGCCTCGCCGATCCAGCCGGCGTCGGCCTGCGGCGGGATCGTGTAGCCGAGGTGTCCCAGGGAGTAGAGGACGTTCTGGGCGCAGTGCTTGATGCCGTCCTCGTTGCCGGTGATCAGGCAGCCGCCGACCCGGCCGTAGAAGATCGACTGGCCCTGGTCGTTGAGCATGCCCGCTCTGGGCGTAGAGCCGCTCGATGACCCGCTTGGTGACGCTGGAGTTGTCGCCGAGCCAGATCGGTCCGCCGATGACCAGGATGTCGCTGGCCAGGACCCGGGGCCAGATCTCGGGCCACTCGTCGCTGCTCCACCCGTGCTCGGTCATGTCGGGGTAGACGCCGGTGGCGATGTCGTGGTCGACGGCGCGCAGCACCTCGACCTCGACGCCGTGCTTGCGCATCACGTCGGCGCTGGCCTCGATGAGGCCACCGGTGTGGCTGACGTCCGGGCTGCGCTTCAGCGTGCAGTTGACGAACATGGCGCGCAGGTCGGAGAAGTCGAGGTCGGTCATGGCACCACCGTTCCATCCCCGGCGCCGGTCCGCCACCACCCGCCTCCTCAGGGCGAGGGGCGCGGGTCCACCAGCAGGACCGGGCAGTGGGCGTCGTGCAGCACCGCGCTCGTGACCGGGCCGACGTGCGACCCGAGCGGGAACCACGGGTCGTGCTTGCCCAGCACCAGCAGGTGGGCGGTGCGGCTCGCCTCGACCAGCTGCTCCGCAGCAGGCTGCGGTGGGGTGTGCACCTCGATCTGGAGGCCGTCGAGCTCGACGCCGAGTCCGTCGAGCTGGGCGCGGATCTCCCCTGCTCCGGCCTCGGCGAGCTCCTTGCCGACCGCCGCGGCCAGCTGGGGGTCGTCGTAGAGACCTGGCAGCCCCCAGGCGTGCACCAGGTCGAGCCGCGCCCCGTGCGTGCGCGCTGCCGCCACAGCGGTGCGCAGCACCGCGACCGAACGCTCCGGCACGTCCACGCCGGCGGTCACGACCTGACCGTCGCCAGCCTGCGTGGTCGCGGGGCCTCCGGTCCACGAGGCCGGCACCGACACCAGCGGCACACGCAGCCGCGCGGCCAGCCCGCCGGTCGTCGAGCGCGAGACCAGACGGCGTACCCGCGAGAGGTCGCGGTGCTGGACCACCACCATCCGGGCATCACCGATCTGCTCGACCGCGGCGACGAGCTCGTGCACGACGGTGCCGACGAGCAGGCTCGCGGTGATCCTGGGGCCGTCCCCCGCCAGCTCGCGCGCCAGGTCGAGGGCCCGGCGCAGCGTGTGCCGACCCCGGTCCTCCACGTCGACGGACTGCACCCGGACCAGCTCGGAGCCCTGGGGCAAGGAGTGGACGACGTGCACGCAGGTGCACTCCGCACCCCAGCCGCTCGGCCTCGGCGACGGCGTAGGACAGGGCGGCGTCGGCGGGCTGGTCGCCCACGGCGACGACGACGGGACGCGGATCGGGCTGGCTCATCAGGTCCTCCGGTTCAGGTTCGGGCGTGCGTGCGGGAGTGCGGGTCGACCAGGAGCACCGGGCAGTGGGCCTCGTGCAGCACCCCGCGGGCCACCGGTCCCAGGTGGGAGCCCAGCGGGACCATCGGGTCGTGGCGACCGACCACCAGCAGGTCCGAGGACCGGCTCGCCTCCACGAGCGCCTCGGCCGCGGGACCGTGCCGGGTCTCGACGACGAGCGGCGCGCCGGCGGCCGCGGGACCGAGCGCCTCCAGCGCCGCCCGCACCTCCTGGCCCGCACGCGCGGCCCACGCCTCGGCCAGCGTCCGGGCCACGGTGATGTCGTCGTAGATCCCCGCGACCTTCCAGGCGTGCAGCGCGTGCAGGGTGGCGCCGCGATCCTCCGCAGCCGCGACGGCGGTGCGCAGCACCTGCTCGGACCGCACGGGGACGTCGACGCCCACGGTGACGCGCGGCTCCTGGCCCGGAGCGCGCTGAGGTGCCCACCACGAGGGCACCGACACGATCGGCACCCGGGCGTGCGCGCCCAGCCCGTTGGTGACCGAGCGGGTCACCAGCCGGCGCATCCGCGACAGGTCGCGGTGCTGCACGACGACCATGCGGGCCTCGGCGGTCGCCTCCCGCAGGGAGTCGACGATCCCGCCGACGAGCAGCTCCGAGGTGATCGCCGTGCCGGGTGGCAGCACGTCGCGGGCGTGCTCGAGGGCCAGGTGCAACGTCCTGCGTCCGACGTCCTCCACGTCGGTCGACTGGACCAGGATGCTGTCGGGCCCGTGGACGAAGGCCGGTGCGACATGGAGCAGGTGCACCCCACAGCCCGTGCGCGATGCCTCCTGACCGGCGAAGGCCAGGGCGGCCTCGCAGTCCTCGTCACCGACAGCCACCACGATCGGCGCTTCGTTCGTCTCGTCCATGCTGCCCTCCGCAGGGTCGGGTGGTCGTGCTGCCCACGGTGCTACCTGCGTGGGGATCGCCCCAGGGACGAAGGTCCCCTCTGCGCCCTGCCCGACGACCCTGCCGCCCGGTCCCGGAGCGACGCAGTGTGGGTGGGAGACCCCGACGAGGCCGGAGGCCCCGAGATGAAGGCACTGCGACTGAAGTCCTGGAAGAGCGAGCCGGTGCTCGAGGAGGTCCCGGTGCCCGAGCCCGGCCCCGGCGAGGTGCTGGTCCAGGTGGGCGCCGCCGGCGCCTGCCACTCCGACCTGCACCTGATGCACGACTTCGAGGACGGCGCGCTGCCCTGGGAGCCACCGTTCACCCTGGGCCACGAGAACGCCGGCTGGGTGCACACGGGTGGGTCAGGGCGTGACGGGCCTCGAGCCGGGCGACCCGGTCGCCGTGGTCGGCGCCTGGGGCTGTGGCGCCTGCCGACGCTGCCTCGACGGCCTCGAGACCTACTGCGAGCGGCCCGACCTCGCGCCCGTGCCGAGCGGCGGCGGGGGCCTGGGCCTCGACGGCGGGATGGCCGAGTACCTGCTGGTGCCCGCCGGCCCGGCACCTCGTGCCGCTGCCCGAGGGCCTCGACCCGGTCGAGGCGGCGCCGCTGACCGACGCCGGCCTCACGCCCTACCACGCCGTACGCCGCTCCGGCCGCGAAGCTGGCCCGAGCTCCACGGCGGTCGTGATCGGGCATCGGTGGGCTGGGCCACCTGGCGTGCAGATCCTCACCGGCCACCACCGCGGCCCGGGTCGATCGCCGTCGACCCGCGCGGCTCGGCGCGCGACCTGGCGACGGACTGCGGGGCCGACCTGGGTGCTCGCCCCGGTGACCGGACCTCGTCGCCCGAGATCCGCGACGCCACCGACGGGCTCGGCGCCGACGTCGTGCTCGACATGGTCGGCTCCGACGAGACCCTGGCCGCGGCGCCGCCTGCGCTGCGCCAGCTCGGCGACCTGACCATCGTCGGGCTCGGCGGCGGGACGCTGCCGGTCTCGTTCTTCGGCCTGCCCTACGAGGCCAGCGTCCAGACGACGTACTGGGGCAACCGACGCGAGCTGGTCGAGGTGCTCGAGCTCGCCGCCCGCGGCCTGCTGCGGTCCGAGACCACCATCTACACGCTCGACGACGCGGCCCAGGCCTACCGGGACCTGGCCCACGAGACCGTGACCGGGCGGGCCGTGGTCGTGCCGACGGACGCCTACCGTGGCTGAGCGCGTCGAGGCCGTCCCGCCGGAGGCGGAGCACGCCGGGGTCGTGCTCGGGTGGATCTGCGGTCTCGGACTGCTGGTGGTGCCCTGGATCGGCGCCGGGGTGCTGGCCACCCTCGCGAGCTTCGGCCCCGAGAGCTGGGCGCCGGAGCGCAGCTTCCCCTGGTTGCTGCTCGCGGGCACCGTCGGTTGGCTCGGGTGGCTGGTCGTGGCCAGCATCCGCCTCGAGGGGTTCCGCCGCGGCGCCGTGCCAGGCACCGCCATCGCGATCGCCCTGATCATCGTCTCGGTCGTCCTGGTCGTGACCCTGGCCTGAGCGACTGCGTCCGAGCGCAGGACGGAGCCGGGGCGCTCAGCCCAGGGTGCGGCGCTCCCAGCCGTCCGGATCTGCGGTGAAGACACGGATGTCGTCGAGCAGCACGGTCGACAGCTCGGGAGCTCGATGTCGCGGTCGCGCCAGGCGACCTCGCGCAGGTGCTCGATGAAGGCGTCGCGCCGGCGCAGGGACGCCGACAGGTCCGGGCCACCGGGCCCTGCAGACCTGCCGGCCGCGAACCCGGCCGCCGCGCCGAGGAGCAGCAGGACGAGGAGGAGAGCAATGGGCATCACACCCCGACTCTGCCACTCCCGGCGCGACCTCGACAGCGCCCGGCGCCGGCACACCGCCACGGGGCACCGTCAGGCCGAGGCACCTGCAGCGGACTCGGTCAACGGGCGCCGCTCCTCCTCGCCAGCACGCTCGACGGGTGCGACCGCCTCGTCCTCGGCCCAGGCCTTCCCGGTGCGTCGGGCGTTGTAGACCTCGAGGTCGAGGATGCCCTCGCGCTTGGCGACCAGGGTCGGCACCAGCGCCTGTCCGGTCACGTTGGTCGCGGTGCGACCCATGTCGAGGATCGGGTCGATGGCCAGCAGCAGGCCGACCCCCTCGAGCGGCAGGCCGAGGGTCGACAGGGTCAGCGTGAGCATCACGGTCGCTCCGGTGACCCCGGCGGTGGCGGCCGAGCCGATCACGGAGACGAACACGATCAGCAGGTAGTCGGTGATCGCCAGCTCGATCCCGAAGAACTGGGCCACGAAGATGGCGGCGACAGCAGGGTAGATCGAGGCGCAGCCATCCATCTTCGTCGTCGCCCCCAGCGGCACGGCGAAGGAGGAGTACGCGCGCGGCACGCCGAGGTTGCGCTGGGTGACGGACTCGGTCACCGGCATCGTTCCGACCGACGAGCGGGACACGAAGCCCAGGGAGATCGCCGGCCAAGCACCGGAGAAGAACTGGCGGACCGAGAGCCCGTTGAGCTTCAGCAGCACCGGGTAGACGCCGAACAGCACGAGGGCCAGGCCGACGTAGATCGCGACGGTGAACATGCCCAGCGAGCCGAGCGCGTCCCATCCGTAGCTCGCGACCGCCCTGCCGAGCAGGCCGACGGTGGCGATGGGCGCGAGCAGGATGATCCACCACAGCACCTTC
This sequence comes from uncultured Actinomycetota bacterium, assembly GCA_963722135.1. GTDB lineage: Bacteria > Actinomycetota > Actinomycetes > Propionibacteriales > Nocardioidaceae > Nocardioides. Next base: position 1,170,759 of record CAVRJT010000003.1, on the reverse strand, counting down.
TGCACGACGGCGAGCGCCGAGCGCACGAAGACGAGGAAGGGCTCCGCGGCCTCGCCGACCTTGAGGGTGGCGATGCCCGACGGCGATCGCCAGCACCAGGATCTGCAGCACGTTGAAGGACAGCGCCACGCTGCCGTCGTCCCCGGCGCTGGCCTGCAGGCCCAGGACGTTGGCGGGCACCAGCCCGGTGAGGAAGTCCAGCCACGAGCCGCTCCCGGCGGGAGCGCCGGCGGCGTCCGCGGACACGCTGGTGTGCGAGCCGGGCTGCAGGACCAGGCCCAGGGTGATCCCGATCGACACCGCGATCAGGGCGGTGCCGGCGAACCACGCCAGGGTCTTCCAGGCGAGCCGGGCGGCGCCGGCGACGTCGCGCAGGTTGGCGATCGAGGCGACGATGGCGAGGAACACCAGAGCCGGCACGACGGCCTTGAGCAGGGTCACGAAGGTGCTGCCGACGACGGTGAGCGTCTCGGTCAACCAGTTGGGGTCGACCTCGCCGCTCGCGGTGACCGAGTCCGGGCCCATGGACCGGGCGACGAGGCCGAGGAGGACGCCCAGCACGAGTCCGATCAGGACCTGGGTGCCGAAGGAGGGACGCCACGATCGACGCGTGCGCGCCGCGGACGGGGTGGTGGTGCTCATGGGGGTCGTGCCTTTCGCTGCGACCGGGGGCGACGTGGACCACCGGCTCGGGTCTGAGGACGTGGAGGTCTTCAGCAGCGACAAGGCGCGGTCTGGGCGCGTTCGAGGTCGATGACGAGGCGCCGCGTCAGCAGCTCGCCCTCGATCCCCGGTCCTCGCACGACGGCTGCAACCAACCGGATCCCGGCTTCATTCCCTCGTCGTCACGAAGGTCGCAGGATCAGACCGGGTAGCGACGCGCGAAGGCCGCCCGCACCCGCTCCCGGTCCGGCTCCAGGACGTCGGCCCGCTCGTTGATCTCCCGGATCATGCTCGCCTGGCGCCGCAGGGCGGCCACCGCACCGGGACGGACCAGGTCGGCGAGCGACTGCTCCACCTGGTGCAGCACGTCGAGGAGGTAGATCAGCACGGTCGGCTGGTCGGCGGAGGCGATCCGCACCTCGTCGAAGGCGAGCCCGACGAGCTGGTCGTGCGTGGTGGCTTCGGGCACGAGCAGGACCTGGCCGTCGGCGCCCGCGAGACGACGGGCCGGTGGCCGCCGACGGAGCAGGTCGCTGAGGACGGTGCCGAGGTGGGAGATCGCGTCGTGGGCGGTCGTCGGGTCGTTGATGCCGGGCGACATGGCCTTGAGCGCCACGTCGGACAGCTGGCGTACGCCGTACGCGACGTCCTGCTGCAACGTCCGGGTCTCGCCCACGATCACGGCCGCACGCACGGCGGCGGCGACGGCGTCGGGGTCGGGTGCCGGCGGGAAGAGGTGGCACAGCGGCGTGTGCTGGATGGCGTACTGACCGGCGAAGGTCTCCAGGCGCGCTGTCGTGCCCGACGGGAGCGCGGCCAGGAGCTGCTCGTAGTCGACGTTCTGGACCCACCCGTAGCCGTCGAAGCGGACGGCCGCCGCGCCGCCCGGCAGGGCGGTGTCCTCGTCCGTCCCGACCGGCGGGTCGGAGTCCGGCTCGGGCTCGGGCCAGGCCGCCCGCGCCTGGCTCAGCGCCTCCTCCGTGACCCGGTGCAGGATCTTCGAGACGTCCATCGAGTGGGCTGCGTGGTTGATGAAGGCCACGATCGCCAGGATCGAGGCGATGCCGAGCACCACGGCGAGCAGGATGGAGACGCTCGGCACGACCGCGTCGCCGGTCTCCTCCAGCGAGCTGCGCACCGCACGCAGCACCACGAGGCAGTAGGTGAAGGTGCCGATGACCAGGCCCATCACGCGCTTGTTGAAGGGGTCCCGGAACATCCCGTGCACCACGCGCGGCGAGAACTGGCTGGACGCGAGGGAGATGAGCAGCAGGCTGACCGAGAAGGCGATGCCGGCGAAGGTCAGCGTCGCCCCGGCGACGGTGGTGAGCACGGTGCGCGCGCTGTCCACGGTCGCGGTCAGCCGGGGGTCGATGCCCTCGACGAGCGCGTCGACGTAGAGCATCGCCTCCCCGACCACGATGCCGGCGAGCACGCACAGCATGGGGACGAAGAAGAGGCTGCTGCGCAGCCGGTCGCCGTACGCCTGGAGTCGAGACAGCATGTCGCGGGGGTCCTGTCCGCTGAGGGGATGCCTGGTGGCCCAGCCGACGGGGCGTCACCCCGTCGGCGACCACCCTAGTCGGGCCGGGCCTCCCGGCCGCCCGGCTCGCGTCAGGAACTCAAAACTAGAACGTGTTCTGGAAATGCCCCCATAGTGACCCCGCGAGGTGGCAGGGTGAGCCCGACGTACGGCGCTGCCACTTCCGGCGGACCGCGGAGCGGAGGGCACGCATGCGCAGGAACGCACTGGTCGTCGGAGGAGGCTCCGGCATCGGGGCCGGCGTGGCCCACCGACTGGCCCGGGACGGGTACGACGTGGTCGTGGCAGACCTCGACGAGGCGGCCGCCATCTCGGTCGCTGGCGCGCTTCCCGGCCCCGGCGCGCACCGTGGCGCAGGCGTCGACGTGACCGACGAGGCCTCGCTGGCTGCCCTGCTCGACGACGTCGTCCCGGCCGGCTCCCACCTCGACGCCTGTGTCAACACCGCCGGGGTCAGCACGCTCGGCGCCGTGACCGACCTGCCCGCCGAGGAGTGGCGCCGGGTCATCGACGTCTGCCTCACCGGCGGCTTCCTGGTCGTCCAGGCCGCGGCGCGGCGGATGCAGTCGGGCGGGTCGATCGTGAGTCTCACCTCCCTCAACGCCCGACAGCCCGGCGCGGGCCTGGCGCCGTACTGTGCCGCCAAGGCCGGGCTCGCCATGCTCACCGAGGTGGCGGCGCTCGAGCTCGGGCCGGTCGGCATCCGGGTCAACGCCGTCTCCCCCGGCCTCGTGGTCACCCCGCTCACCGCACCCGCGATGGACATCCCCGGCGTGCGCGAGGACTACGTCGCCAACACCCCGCTCGGCCGGCCGGGCACCGTCGAGGACGTCGCTGCGGCGGTCGCCTTCCTGTGCTCCGACCAGTCCGGCTGGATGACCGGTGAGGTGATGGACCTCAACGGCGGCGCACACCTGATGCGCTACCCCGACGTCATGGGTCACGTGGTCCGGATGCTGGAGGGCTCGTGATCCGTCGCACCCGAGCGACCCGCTTCGCGGGCGCCACCGCCCTGGTCACCGGGGCGGGCTCCGGGATCGGCGCCGCCCTGGCCCGGGCCCTGAGCGCCGAGGGCGCGCTCGTCGCCTGCCACGACGTCGACGGGGACGCCGCGCGGGCGACCGCCGAGGCCTGCGGGAGCAGCGCCAGCGCCCACGCCACCGACGTCACCGATCCGCACGCCGTGCAGGCCGCCGTGGACGAGGTCGTGTCCCGGCACGGGCGCCTCGACCTGCTCTTCAACAACGCCGGCATCACGTGGGGAGGCCGCACCGAGGACCTGACGCTCGCGCAGTGGGACGCCATCATCGATGTCAACATCCGCGGCGTCGTGCACGGTGTGGCGGCGGCGTACCCGCTGATGCAGCGCCAGGGGTCCGGACACATCGTCAACACCGCCTCCATGGGCGGGCTGATGGCGGCCGGGCTGATCACGAGCTACTGCATGACCAAGCACGCCGTCGTCGGGCTGTCGCTCGCACTGCGCACCGAGGCCGCCGCCAGCGGTGTGCGCGTGACGGCCGTGTGCCCGGCCGCCGTCGAGACACCGATCCTGGACAAGGGGGCGGTGGGCGCCTTCGACGGGCGGCGGTTCTACCTGTCGAGCCAGGGGCTGAGCCAGGCGCTGGACGTCGACGTGCTCGCCGACCAGGTGCTCGAGGGGATGAGACGCAACCGCGCACTGGTCGTCACACCCAGCCGCGCCCGGGCGTCCTGGCGGGCCCAGCGGTTCCTGCCGGGGCTCACCGACCGGATCACCACGCGCTACGTGCGCCAACAGATGGAGGCAATGCGATCGTGACCACCTGTCCCGAGCTGGCCGCCTACGGCCTGGCCGGCCACACCGAGTCGCCCCGCGACGTCATCGCCGAGGCGCAGCTGGCCGAGCGCATCGGCATCGGCTCGCTGTTCCTCTCCGAGCGCTTCAACGTCAAGGACGCGGGCGTGCTGGCCGGAGCCGTGGCCGCCGCCACGACGACCCTGGGTATCGCCACGGCGGCCACCAACCACAACACCCGTCACCCGATGGTCACCGCCACCCTGGCCACCACGATGCACCGGCTCAGCGAGGGCCGCTACGCGCTCGGGCTCGGCCGTGGCATCGACGCCCTGTTCGACGTGATGGGGCTTCCCCGGGGTCACCGGGGCTCAGCTGGAGGACGCCATCTCGATCTATCGCCGGCTCTGGAGCGGCGAGGCGTTCGGCTCGGACGGCCCCGCCGGGAGCTATCCCTACCTCTTCCAGGACCCCACCTTCGACGAACGGATCCCGGTACTCATGATGGCGATCGGCGACCGGACCCTCGAGCTGGCCGGTCGTCTCGCCGACGGGGTGGTGCTGCACACCTTCTTCACCGACGAGACCCTGGCCCGCGCGGTCGCCACCATCCGGCGCTCGGCCGAGCAGGCCGGACGCGATCCCGCCTCGGTACGCATCTGGTCGGTGCTCGCCACCGTGCCCGACCACCTCGACGAGACGTTGCGGCTGCGCAAGCTGGTGGGTCGGCTCGCGACGTACCTGCAGGGGTACGGCGGCGTCCTGGTCCGGGCCAACGGATGGGACGAGACGGTGCTGGCCCGGTTCCGTGCGGACGAGCGCGTGCAGGCGGTCCCCGGCGCGCTCGACGCGGTGGGGACGCTCGAGGACCTCACCTGGGTCCGCGACGAGGTGCTCCCCGCCTCGTGGCTGGCCGCCTCGGCGACCGGCTCGCCGCAGCAGTGCGCAGCACGCGTGCAGGACCAGCTCGACGCCGGCGCTGACAGCGTCGTGCTCCACGGAGCGACCCCCACGGAGCTGGCTCCGGTGGTCGAGGCCTGGCGCGGGCGCAGGAGCGCCGCGCTCGACTCGCTGCCCCTCAACCCGGGTCGGATGAGCGCATGAGCGCCCCGGACTGGGCCATCGAGGGCCCCGAGGGCATCACCGTGGACGCGATCTCCACCCTGCTCGGGGCCGAGGTCACCTCGCTCGACGTGCAGCAGGTGGGCACCGGCCAGATCGGCACCTGCTTCCGGTTGACGATGACCGGCGAGGGGGTCCCTGCACGGTTGCTCCTCAAGCTGCCCACCGCCGACGCCGCGTCCCGGGACTTCTACCGCGGGACCTATCGCAGCGAGGTGCTCTTCTACGAGCGCGTCGCCGAGACCGTGGCGGTGCGGGTCCCGCAGTGCCACGTGGCCAGGTTCGACGAGGAGACCGCGCACTTCGTGCTCCTGCTCGAGGACCTCTCCCCTCTCGAGCCGGGCGAGCAGATCGCCGGGAGCACGCCGGAACGCCTGCTCGACGCGGCAGCCAACCTGGCGGGGCTGCACGGCCCCCGCTGGTGCGACCCGACCCTGCTCGACCTCCCGGGGCTGGCGCTGACCGGCGAGGAGGACGCCCAGGTGCTCGCCGACCTCTACGGACCCGCCCTGGAGATCTTCCTCGACCGCCTCGGGGCCGAGCTCGATCCCGAGGTGGTGGAGGTGCTGCAGGCCTGTCCGGGGGTGTCGAAGGAGTGGGCGCTGGGCCGCCAGGAGCGGTTCGCGCTCGTGCACGGCGACTACCGCCTCGACAACCTGATGTTCTCCCCCGGAGGAGGGCGGGGCGAGGTGGCGGCCCTGGACTGGCAGACGCTCACCGTGGCACTCCCGGCCCGTGACCTCGCCTTCCTGATCACGACGAGCCTCGACGCCCCGGTGCGCCGCGAGGTGGAGCGCGAGCTCGTCAGCGCCTACCACCGAGCACTGCTCGAGCACGGCGCGCCCGAGTCCTACGACCTGGACGCGTGCTGGGACGACTACGTCTACGCCATGTTCCAGGCGCCGTTGATCACGGTCTTCGGCTGCGCCTACGGTGCCCCGACCGAGCGGGGGGACCGGATGTTCGCCACGATGGCGACCCGGGCCTGCGCAGCCATCCGTGACCACGACGCCTTGCGGCTGCTCGGCCGTGGCGCCTGAGCGACGCTCAGACGACCTCGCTGCGCCGCTCCAGCAGGACGGTGTCGCGCCAGACCCCGTCGAGCCTCGCGATCCGCGTCCGCACGGCGAGGGTGCGGTAGCCGGCGGAGCGGTGCAGCGTGAGGCTGGCGCGGTTCTCCGGGAAGATGCTGGTCTGCAACGTCCACATCCCGGCCTCGTCGGCACCGGCGACCTGGGTGGACAGCAGCGCCTTGCCCACCCCTCGACCGCGCGCCGCCTCGGCGACGTACACCGAGGACTCCCCCACACCCGAGTAGCACTCGCGGCCGGAGACAGGGCCGACCGCGGTCCACCCCACGACGACGCCGTCGCACTCCGCGACCCACGCCAGCGCGGGCAGCCAGCGGGCGCGGAGCTGCTCGGCGGTCGGGACCCGGGTCTCGAACGTCGCGTTGCGGGTCGCCAGGCCCTCGGCGTAGATCGCGAGCACCGCGGCCATGTCCTCGTCGGCCACGAGCCGCGTGACCACGTCGGCAGGCAGCTCGTCGGGGCAGCACGGGGCCGCGGACAGGGTGCCCATGACGACGTCCGCCGCGTGCGGGAGGCCGGTGCAGCAGGCCGCGTTGACCGAGACCATGCTCGATGTCCCGACCTTGTCGACCACCACGAAGCCGACCTTCTTGAGCACCTCGACGTGGTGGGAGCAGGTCGACTGGCTGACGCCGAGGGCCTCGGCGAGGTCACCGATGCGGGACGCACCGCCCGGGGCTGCCGAGACCGCATGGAGCAGCCGGACCCGGGTCGGGTCGGCGAGGACGGCGAACCACTCCGCGTAACCCTCCGCCTCCCCCTTGGGCAGGGTCGGCGCTCGGCGCTCGGAGACCGGTGACGTGCTCATGCCACGGAGACTACCTTGCCTTCATCGACCGGGGTCGATACAGTCGCTTCATCGACGCATGTCGATGCAACGTACCGGAGGAGCGCGCCGTGCAGCACCCTGTCGTCATCATCGGAGCCGGACCTGTCGGGCTGGCCGCTGCGGCGTACGCCGCCGAGCGCCACCTGGACTTCGTCGTGCTGGAGGCCGGGGCCGACGCAGGCGCCGCCGTGGGCGAGTGGGCGCACGTGCGGCTGTTCTCCGCCTGGCGCGAGCTCGTCGACCCCGCGGCCCGGCGCCTGCTCGAGGCCTCCGGCTCGTGGACGCCGCCCGACGAGGACACCTACCCCACCGGGAACGAGTGGCGCGAGCAGTACCTCCGACCGTTGGCGGAGCTGCTCGGGGACTCCCCCGGCGGCGTCGTGCGCTATGACGCCCAGGTGGTCGGCGTCGGCCGCGCCGGCCGTGACCTGCTCGTCGACTCCGGCCGCGAGAGCGACCCGTTCGCCGTCCACGTGCGCACCTCCCACGGCCACGAACGGCAGCTGGCCAGCGCCGTGATCGACGCCTCGGGGACCTGGTCGCGACCCAACCCGCTGGGCGCGGACGGCTACCCCGCTGTCGGGGAGCGCGAGCACGCCGCGCGCATCACCTACGGCATCCCGGACCTCGCTGACCCGGCCGTGGCCGGGCGGTACGCCGGGAAGCACGTGGCCGTCGTCGGCAAGGGCGCCTCGGCCCAGGGTGTGCTCGTCGGCCTGGCCACGCTCGCGCAGCGACATGTCGACGGCGCCGGCACCCGGGTCTCGTGGCTGCTGCGGCGCCCCGCCATCGGGGACGCGTTCGGCGGCGGGGACAACGACCAGCTCGAGCAGCGTGGCCGTCTCGGCCAGGACGCCCGGGCCGCCGCCAGCAGCGACCTGGTCGCCCAGGTCACCCGGTTCCGCACCGGGGCGGTGACCACGCGGGACGACGGCCGGCTCACGATCACCTCGGTCGACGGCGACCTCGTCGGCGACGTGGACGAGGTCATCGTGGTCACCGGCTACCGGCCCGACTTCGACTTCCTCTCCGAGGTACGGCTCGACCTGGACCCCGCGCTCGGCGCGCCGCGCGTCCTGGCCGACCAGATCCACCCGGACCACCACTCGTGCGGCGACGTCGCCCCGCACGGTCACCGGGAGCTCGCGCAGCCCGAGGTGGGCCTGTTCCTGGTGGGCATGAAGTCCTACGGGCGAGCCCCGTCGTTCCTGGCCATGACCGGCTACGAGCAGGTCCGATCGGTCGTCGCGGCGCTCGACGGTGACCTCGAGGCTGCTGATCGCGTGGAGCTGGTGCTGCCCGAGACCGGCGTCTGCAACGGTGCGGGCAGGTTCGACGAGCCAGCGTCGGCCGGCACCTCCGGCGGCTGCTGCGGCGGCGGCCCGCCCCTCTCGGAGCCACCGCTGGTCGTGCTCGGCTGAGCGGCACCCACGGCACTGGGTGCGGGCTCCAACAGACTGTGGACACGGGGTTGTCGAGGTCGTAGCGTCGCAGCGGTCAGGACAATCGACCAGTTCAGCAGCAGGTCGGCCGCACGTCTCGGGCTTCGGTGGGCACACCTTCAGGTCACGCTTCTCGGCCACCTCTCGGAGGGGGGTCAGCCATGAGCCGTCGCCGCGTCCGGCTAGAGCCATGTGCCCCGCGCCCCGGTCCCGTTCCTGACGCGCCTCCACCGCTGGTGGACGCGCTTCGTGAATCCCGCTGATCGGCCACGAGAGGAATCAAACGATGTCAGGGAACAGGGTTGTGGAGTACATGGGCCCGGGTGAGGTTGCGGTCAACTCGATCGACTACCCCAAGCTGGAGATCCCCCGGGAGGTCGCCGACTGGCTCGGCGTCCGGCCCGCCGCCCCGCACGCGGTGATCCTCAAGGTGGTCACCACCAACATCTGCGGCAGCGACCAGCACATGGTCCGGGGCCGCACCACGGCACCGGTAGGCCAGTCACTGGGCCACGAGATCCTCGGCGAGGTCGTCGAGCTCGGCAGCGACGTGCTGTTCCTCAAGGAGGGCGACATCTGCTCGGTGCCCTTCAACATCGCCTGCGGTCGGTGCCGGATGTGCTTCGAGGGCAAGACCGGCATCTGCCTGAACGTGAACCCCGCGAGGCCGGGAGCGGCGTACGGCTATGTCGACATGGGCGGCTGGGTCGGAGGACAGGCCGAGTACGTGATGGTGCCCTTCGCCGACTTCAACCTGCTGAAGTTCCCCGACCGGGACCAGGCGCTGGAGAAGATCATGGACCTCACCATGCTCTCGGACATCTTCCCGACCGGCTACCACGGCGCCTACACCGCGGGCGTGACGACCGGGTCGACGGTCTACGTCGCCGGCGCCGGCCCGGTCGGGCTCGCCGCGGCGCACGCCGCCCAGCTGCTGGGCGCGTCGGTGGTCATCGTCGGGGACATGAACACCGACCGGCTCCGGCAGGCCGAGAGCTTCGGCTGCGAGACGGTGGACCTCAGCACGGGGGACGCCCTCCCGGACATGATCGAGCAGATCCTCGGCGAGCCCGAGGTGGACGCGGGCGTCGACGCGGTCGGTTTCGAGGCACGAGGACACGGCGCCGACGCCGAGGAGGCCCCCGCCACGGTGCTGAACGACATGATGACCGTCGCCCGGGTCGGCGCCGGTCTGGGCATCCCCGGGCTGTACGTCACGGGTGACCCCGGCGCGGTCGACGAGAACGCCCAGGTCGGCCAGATCGGGGTGCGGCTCGGGCTGGGCTGGGCGAAGTCGCACTCGTTCGCCACCGGACAGTGCCCGGTCAAGAAGTACAACCGCCAGCTGATGAACCTGATCCTCAGCGACAAGGCGCAGATCGCCCAGGCCGTCAACGCCACCGCGATCCCGCTCGACGAGGCGCCCGCGAGCTACCGGGAGTTCGACCAGGGAGCGGCCAAGAAGTACGTGATCGACCCCCACGGCATGACCAGCTAGGTCCTGCCGGGGAGCAGGGTCATCTCCGGTGCGGGTTGATCGTCAGGGTCGGGTCGGGGGCGAGGGGCAGCACCATGGCGACCTCGTCCTCGTCCCGCTCCGTCGTCCCGTCGGCGACCCGCACCGGCCGACGCTCCGAGGAGGGCCGGAAGCCGTAGCTGCTCGCGAAGCCGACCGCGGTCGCGTTGTCCGAGCCGGCCCAGAAGTAGAGCAGCCGGCAGCCGTCCGCGGCGGCCTTCTGCGCCGCTGCCGCCACCAGGTCGCGCGCGACGTGCTGACCGCGCACCGAGGGCGCGGTCCACAGTCCGAACACCTCGCCGATCTCGGGGTCGTCGTCGTGCCGGCCCAGACCCACCAGACCGAGCGGCTCGCCCGCGCGCTCAGCGACGACCCGACTGGCGCGCCGCATCCGCGCGCGCCAGAAGTCGTCGTCCTGGGCCGCTTCGTCCTCGACGTTGGCCACGAACGCCTCGGGGGCGTCGGTGAGCGCCGCCAGCCGCACCTCGCGGTACAGCTGCCACTCGTCCTCGCCCAGCAGGCGGATCTCGATGTCTGCCATGCCCCAGCATCTCATACCGGCCAGGCCGGCCCTCCGAGTCGCTAGGGTGTCGATCGTGGAGGTCGACGGCTTCACCAGCCTTGACGTCGACGACGCCGAGCAGCCCGTCGCCGACCGCCTCACGGCGCCGCAGCGGGTGAGCACCTGATGGAGTTCCTGTCGCCCACCTCGTTGTCCGACGCGCTCGCCGCCAAGCGCGCCGATCCGGAGGCCGTGCCGATCACGGGCGGGACCGACGTGATGGTCGAGATCAACTTCGACCGGCGCCGCCCCGGAGCCCTCCTCGACCTGACCCGGGTCCCCGAGCTCGCCACCTGGGAGCGCGCCGACGGCCGGATCCGGCTCGGGGCGGCGCTCACCTACACGCGCATCATCGACGAGCTCGGCAGCGAGCTTCCCGGGCTGGCGATGGCGTCGCGCACGGTCGGGTCGCCCCAGATCCGCAACCGGGGCACGGTCGGCGGCAACCTCGGCGCGGCCTCCCCCGCCGGCGACGCCCATCCCCCGCTGCTCGCCGGGTTCGCCGACGTGGAGCTCTCCTGCGTCGACGGCGTACGCCGCGTGCCCGCCCAGGAGTTCTACGTCGGCGTCAAGGAGCACGTCGCGCGCCCGGACGAGCTGGTCACGGCCGTCTGGGTCACCCCCGCCACCGGGCCGCAGCAGTTCAGCAAGATCGGTCCGCGCAACGCGATGGTGATCGCCGTGGCCGCCTTCGCCCTGGCCCTGCACCCGGACGAGCAGCGGGTGGGGACCGGTCTCGGTTCGGCCGCACCCACGCCGCGCCGCGCACTCGAGGCGGAGGCGTTCCTGGCGGCGGAGCTCGACTGGGCGACCCGCGGCGACCTGGGCCCGGGGGTGGCCGAGGAGTTCGGACGGTTGGTCGCCACCGCAGCGGCGCCGATCGACGACGTGCGCGGCACCGCGGCGTACCGCCTCCACTCGCTGTCGGTGCTGGCCCGGCGCAGCCTGGCCTGGACGTGGACGGCCCACCAGGAGGCGGGTGGACGATGAGGCTCGAGATCACCGTCAACGGAGAGCCCCGGCAGGTCGACGACGTGTGGGAGGGGGAGAGCCTGCTCCACGTCCTGCGCGAGCGGCTGGGCCTGCCCGGGGCGAAGAACGCATGTGAGCAGGGTGAGTGCGGCTCGTGCACGGTCTACCTGGACGGCATCACCTGCTGCGCCTGTCTCGTCGCCGCCGGCCAGGCCCACGGGCGCGAGGTGGGGACGGTGGAGGGGCTGAGCGGGACGGACGGCTCCCGGGGCGGCGAGCTGCACCCGGTGCAGCAGGCCTTCCTGGAGGCGGGTGCCGTGCAGTGCGGCTTCTGCACCCCCGGCCTGCTGATCGCCACCCACGACCTGCTGACCCGCGACCCGGAGCCTGACGACTCCGAGATCCGCGAGGCACTCGCCGGCAACCTGTGCCGCTGCACCGGCTACGAGAAGATCATCGACGCCGTCCACCTCGCCGCGAGGCGGATGCGATGACGAGCACCCGGGTCGAGGGCTCGACGCGCGGCGGCATCGGCGAGTCACCGCTGCGTCCCGACGGGACGCTCAAGGTCACCGGGGACTTCGCCTACGCCAGCGACCTCTGGATGGAGGGCATGCTCTGGGGGGTGACCCTGCGCAGCCCGCACCCGTCCGCCCGGATCCGGAGCATCGACCTGACGCAGGCGCTGGCGACGACGGGCGTGTTCGCCGTGCTCACCCACGAGGACGTGCCCGGGGAGAAGCACTACGGGCTGGAGCACCCCGACCAACCGGTGCTCGCCGTCGACGTGGTGCGCTACCAGGGCGAGCCGGTCGCCCTCGTGGCCGCGGACCATCCGGAGACCGCGCAGCGGGCCGCGAAGAGGATCGTCGTCGAGTACGACGTCCTCGAGCCGGTCGTCGACGCCGAGACGGCGCTGCTGCCCGACGCCCCGCGGCTGCACCCGCACGGCAACCTGGTCCGCCACGTCAAGATCCGCACGGGCGACCCGCACCCCACGGCCGACGTGGTGGTGGCCGGCGACTACCGGGTCGGGATGCAGGACCAGGCCTTCCTCGGGCCGGAGGCAGGGCTGGCGGTGCCCGACGACGTGGGCGGCGTCGACCTCTACGTCGCCACCCAGTGGCTGCACGCCGACCAGCGCCAGGTCTGCTCCGCCCTCGGGCTGGGGCCGGACCAGGTCCGCCTGAGCCTCGCCGGCGTCGGCGGCGCGTTCGGCGGCCGGGAGGACGTGTCCATGCACGTGCACGGCTGCCTGCTCGCGCTGCACACCGGCAAGCCGGTGAAGATGGTCTACGACCGCGAGGAGTCCTTCTTCGGTCACGTCCATCGACACCCCGCCTCGATGCACTACGAGTACGGCGCGGACCGGGACGGCCGGCTGGTCTACGCGCGGGCGCGGATCGTCCTCGACGGCGGCGCCTACGCCTCCACCACCGCGGCCGTCACGGGCAATGCGGGGACGATGGGGCTCGGCCCCTACGACATCCCGCACGTCCACCTCGACTGCTACGGGGTCTACACCAACAACCCGCCGTGCGGTGCGATGCGTGGCTTCGGCTCGGTGCAGACGGCCTTCGCGGTCGAGGCGGTCATGGACGAGCTCGCGGCCGCGGTCGGGGTGGACCCTGTGGAGATCCGGGTCCGCAACGGCTTCTCGGAGGGCTCGCGGGCGCCCACCGGCCAGCTCGTCGACAGCGCCGCACCCGTCGCCGAGCTGGTGCAGCGGCTGCAGGCGATGCCGCTGCCGCCCGACCGGTCCGACGAGGTCGACCTGCGCACCCTGCCGGGCGGGGTGTCCAACACCACCCACGGGGAAGGGGTGCACCGCGGCGTCGGCTACGCCGTGGCGTACAAGAACGTCGCCTTCTCCGAGGGCTACGACGACTACTCCACGGCCCGGGTCCGGCTGGCGATCGTCGGCGGCCGGCCGTCGGTCACCGTGCACACCGCCGCGGCCGAGGTGGGCCAGGGACTGGTCACCGTGGAGCAGCAGATCTGTCGCACCGAGCTCGGGGTCGAGCAGGTCGTCGTCGCGCCCAGCGACACCCAGGTGGGGTCCGCCGGGTCGAGCTCGGCGTCCCGGCAGACCTATGTGACCGGGGGCGCGGTCCAGGCGGCCTGCGAGAGCGTGCGTCGACACGTGCTGGCCCGGGCGGCGGCGCTTCTGGGTCGCGGGGTCGACGACCTGCGGCTCGAGGGCGGCCACGTGGTCACCGCCTCCGGAGACGTCTCGACCAGCCTGGTGGACCTGCTCGGCGACGACGTCGTCGAGGACACCGTCGAGTGGCGGCACCGCCCGACGTACGCCATCGATCCGGAGACCGGGCAGGGCGACGCGCACGTGCAGTACGCCTTCGCAGCCCACCGCGCCGTCGTCGACGTCGACGTGGAGCTCGGGTTGGTGAAGGTCGTCGAGCTGGCCTGCACCCAGGACGTCGGCAGGGCGATGCACCCGGACGCGGTGCTGGGCCAGATCCAGGGCGGCAGCACCCAGGGCCTGGGGTTGGCGCTGATGGAGGAGATCCAGGTCGTCGACGGCCGGATCCTCAACCCGTCGTTCACCGACTACCTGATCCCGACGATCCTCGACACCCCGCCGATGCCGATCGAGGTGCTGGAGCACGCCGACCCGCACGCGCCGTACGGCCTGCGCGGCGTCGGCGAGGCCCCGACGATCTCGTCGGGCCCCGCCGTCGCTGCGGCGGTCCGCGCGGCCACGGGCCTCCCCCTGCGCCGGATCCCGGTCCGCCCCGAGGACATCACCGGCACCCGATGACTCAGCCGGCGCTGGCGAACCAGGGCCGGTGCAGGTCGAGGAACCGCTGGTCGCTCACGTGCGCCATCGTCTCCTCGAACTCACCCCGGACCTCGGGCGGCATCTGCTTCTGCTCGCCCGCCCGCGCCTCCTCCTCGCTGCGGAAGGCGATGGTCTGGACGAACCACCCGTCCGGCTCCATGGCGAGCGTGCCGCCGATGATCTCCGGGCGCACCTCGTGCAGGGCGTCCATCGGCCGCTCCATGAAGTGACGGAAGCGCTCCGGGTCGTCGATGCGACCCTGGATCACCTGGACGAAGCCGGCCTCGTCGGAGCCGCCGCCGAGGAACAGCATGGCGTTGTCGCAGTCGTGGACGGTGACCTCGCCGTCGAAGCAGTCCTCCATCTGCTGCCACCACTCCCCCTGCTCGGGCCGGGAGGAGTTGCGGCTCGCAGCCTCACGCGAGTCGAAGCGGACGACGGCCACGGCCTCTCCGTCGTCGGTGATCCCGTAGGTCCCGCCGAGCCACCCCTCGGCGGTCGGGCCCAGCTGTGCGCGCCACTCCTCGGTGAGCTGGCGCATTCGGTCCGGGTCGTTGCACCGACCCTGGATGACCTGGATGAACATGTGTGGCTCCCCTCTCCAGAGCCCACCCCGCCCGGAGCGGGCACCCATCGACGTTACGCCTCGGAAAGGCCCCTGTCACCGAGCGAACACCCGTGACGTGCCCTGCACCGTCAGTGCTGGGAACCCTCGGCGATCCGCTTGATCGCGGCGAGCGTGCGCGGGATGCCGTCGAGCGCCTGCCGGGTGCGGTCGGCGATCTGGGCGGGCGCGTCGTCGCCGAACTTGTCCTCGAAGAAGGAGATGCCGCCCGGCAGGAACTCCCAGGACTCGGTGAGCAGTGTCCCGTCCCGGTCCGGAGCCATCGAGAAGCCCCACCGGACGAACCCGTCGCCCACGACCCACGCGAACTCACGGCCCCGCTCGGCCGCCACCACCTGCGACCGGGTCTCCCAGGTGCGGTGCGGCAGCTCGTTGCGGCCGGTGAACCGAGCGCCGACCTGGTGGGCCTCGCTCTCGTCGTCCCACCAGCAGGTCGTGCAGACCGGGCTCCACTCGCCGGTTCTGGTGATGTCGGAGACGAGGTCGTAGAGGACCTCGGGCGGCGCCTCCACCGCGATCGACTCCTGATGGGTGCGCGTGCTCGAGACGTCCATGGGCACACCCTGGCAGACCGGGGCAACCACGCCTCTCGTCCCTGTCGCGTCGCATCGGCCGGTGACCCGCCTGGCTCTGGTCAGCGGCACCGGATGCCGGTAGAACTGAGATGCGGTTCCTTGCGGGAGGGGCAGGTGATCGGACATGACCTCGGATCCCACGGGCGAGGCGGACGAGACCCGGCGGCTGCCCCCGCTGGGACGGGCCCTCCGCGCCACCACGGGGTGGTGGGTGCTGCTGCCGGCGGTCCTCCTCGGCGCGGTGCTCGCTGCACTCCTCCCGCTGGCCTCGCTCGACGACCCGAGCCCGGAGACCACCTTCGCGCCGGGCATCCTCGGCTTCGAGTTCCTCGGGGCCACCGGCCAGGTGCTTCCCGACCCGCCCGATCCGCCCACCCAGGCCGACTGCTTGGCCCAGGTGGAGCTGACTCCTGCCTGCCGTCGGACGCTCGCCGGCGAACCGATCGTCGACGTGACCCTGGAGCCTCCGCGCGTCGCCTGGCTCGACGCCTACCCCGACAGCGAGGTCCGCGCCGCACTGTGGTGGGACCTGCTCTTCATCACCGTGTACGTCGCCCTCCTGGCGCTGCTCGCCCGGACCGGGTGCAACTACCGCACCGTCAGCACCCGACGGCTGGCGCCGAAGCTGATGTGGTTCGCCGTCGCTGCGGGCGTCCTGGACCTGCTGGAGAACGTCTTCATCGGGTTGGCGGTGGCGGACACGGGGGTCGCCCGCGCCGAGTGGACGTGGCGCGTGGCGGCGGCCGCAGCCTGGGGGAAGTGGCTGCTGGTCGTCATGGTCGCGCTGTACGGCCTCGGGGGCGTGCTGTCGCTGCTCCTCGATCGCCGGGTGCGCGACGTCCTCCAGACGGCCGCGGTGTCGCACGAGAGCGACGATCCGGGCAGTCATGCCGCGACCTGGACCGTCGCCGAGCAGGGCCCGCGCGACCTGGGCATCGCGATCTCCGGCGGCGGCATCCGGGCGGCCTCGATCTCGTTGGGCGCGCTGCAGTCCCTCGAACGCGGACACCCGCTGGGGTGGGACGACGCTGCCGACATCACCTCGGTCTCCGGCGGCTCCTACATGGCCGGCGGTTGGAGCCTGGCTCGGCACGCCCCGGAGAGCCCGCCCGGCGCGCCGCGACCGTGGAGCTGGACCGAGACCGACCGACCGGGCCCGGAGGAGCGCCACGTCGAGGCCAACCTGGGCTACCTGCTCAGCAACGCCCCCCGCGGCATCAGCCAGGACCGGATGATGCGCGAGGACGGCTCCACGACCGGGCGGCGCACCCAGGCGACCGATCCGCGAGATCACGACCGGATGGTCGCCGAGCGGCGTCCCGCTGTCGTCGCGATCGTCCTCACCGGGGTAGCGATCAACGTCGTGGTGTTCCTCGCGATGCTCTGGGCGTTCAGCCAGCCGCTCGGCTGGTTCTACCGGTGGTACTTCGCGCTCGGCTGCCCTGCGCTGCAGGAGCCGGCCCAGGCCACCGCCGACCTGTCGTACTGCCTCCCGTCGTTGAGCCGCACCGCCCCCTCGGTGCTGATCTGGTTGGGAGTCGGCATCGGATCGATCCTCGTCTGGGTCGTGCTGGCCAAGAAGGACGAGGTCGACCGCAGGGGCGGCGAATCACCACCGGGCTTCCTACTGATCCTCAAGGTCCTCGGGTACGGCGGGCTCGGGCTCGCGGCCCTGCTCGCACTGCTCCTGGTCGGGCTGCCCCTGCTCATCGCCAGGCTCTGGGACCCCGTCGAGGGCAACGGGCTCGGCGCCGCCCTGCTCGCGATCCTCGGCGGGCTCGGCAGCGCGGGAGCCCTGCTCCGGATCCTGCGCAAGCCGCTGGCCCGGTTCGCGCCGGTGGTCGCCGGCCTCCTCTTCGCGGTGCTGCTGCTCTTCATCACGAGCATGTGGGCGCTGTCCGCCCTGGCCGCAGCGCCCGATGCGCGTGACACCACGCTGTGGATCGCCGCGATCCTGGGGCTGCTGATCGTCCACTTCAGCACCAGCGTGGAGTGGTGGTCGCTGTCCGCGTTCTACCGCGGCAAGCTGCGCGCGGGATTCGCGACGTACCGGCCGACACCGGACTCGACGTACGCGGTCGCCTATGCCAACGGCGACGAGGGGTCCAGCGCCCGCCTGCCCGAACCGGACCTGATGGCGCTCTCCTCGAGCCCCCTGACGATCTGCGCGGCCGCCGCGGTGAGCGGGCGCGAGGTGCGCACGCACTACGGAATCCCGGCGCTGAGCATGACCTTCTCCCCCCACCACGTGCGACTCTTCGCGCCCCTCAACGGGGAGGGCGAGTGGCGCGCCTACGCAGCGCGCACCGAGGACATGTCCGCTCTGATGGCCGGCAACCGCCGGCCACGCTTGACGACCATGATGGCCGTGGGGATCTCCGGCGCGGCGGTCTCGCCCGCGATGGGCCGGATCGGCGCCGGCCCGCTGAGCATGCTGCTGGCCTTCGCGAACGTGCGGCTCGGCATGTGGGTCCCCAACCCCCGCTACGCCGCCCAGCTGGTCGACGCGAGGGCCACGCTGCCCTCACCGCGGCTGGGCTACCTGCTCAAGGAGTTCCTCGGCTTCCACGACCCCAGCGACCTGTACCTCTACGTCACCGACGGCGGCCACTGGGAGAACACCGCACTGGTCGAGCTGCTCCGGACCGGACTGCACCGGGAGATCGTCTGCGTCGACGCGGACGCCGGCGCCGGTCACCGCGTGGCCTCGCTGTCGAAGGCGATCGACCTGGCCAAGCTCGAGTGCAACGCGACCGTCATGGTCAACCTCGACACGCTGCGCGCCGGACGGGACCCCTACCCCGGGCAGGACTACTCACCGCGCTCGGTGACACTCGGCATCGTGCACCGGCAGGTCCGGGACCCGGACCCGCTCGTGACCCGGCCGGGACACCACTTCACCCTGCTCTGGTACTGCAAGCCGGCACTGACCCATGACATGCCGCCGAAGCTGCTGGCCTACCGCGAGATCGACGAGACCTTCCCGCGGGTCAACACGGTCAACCAGTTCTTCCACACCGCACAGTTCGCGGCCTACCGCGACCTCGGTCGCTACAACGCCGGGCAGATCCAGGTGGCCAGGGATCGGCTGCGCGAGGCAGTGACGCCCCACTCGGGATACCCGGACTTCCGCGACCAGGTCGTGAGCGACGAGAACCAGGACGAGCACGACTGGGCACCGGCCGAGCTGACCGACCTGATCGACAAGCTCGTGCTGGCCCGGCCTTCGACGCAGCGCACCGCCTACGCCCAGGACGTCTACGACGCGGTGCGCAGCACGCTGCTGCCCGCTCCCTGAGCGCCGCCCGACGAGCTGTGCCGGGGCCCGCGTGACTCGTGGCGGTGCTGGGGGCCGGGTCAGTGCGCCGTGACCACCTGCACAGTCCGACCGCGCGGGCCGCGCTTGCGGACGAACGAGGCCTGGTCGTCCGTGGAGCCAGCACCTGAGTACGCCGCCTTCAGCGGGTAGGGGAACAGAGGGCGCGTGAGCGACGCGCCCTCCTTCGACGCAACCAGTCGCTTCGGTGCCTCTCCCTTCTCGACCCAGGCCCTGATGGCCCCGTACCAGTCGACCTGGTCCGGACCCGGTCCGCCGCTGCAGTGGTAGACGCCGGGCAGGAGGAACATCCGGTACCAGGAGCGCACCTTCTTGAGTCCGCCCATCGCCGACAGTCCGTCCTCGTAGTACTGGATGGTCGCCATCGGGGTGATCAGCGGATCGGCCAGACCGTGGTGCATCAGCAGCTTCCCACCCGCGGCCCGGAAGGCGGACATGTCGGGCTCGTCCGCGTTGTACGCCCGCGCCCTCGCGTCCAGGAGGGGCGGGTCCTCGTCGAAGTCGAAGTCGAACAGGCTGTAGGTGGCGGGCGGATCCTGCGGGAAGGCCAGGTACTTCAGCACGTTCTCGGCGTAGATGCCGCCCCCGGACAACGTCTGCCCGGAAGGAGGTACGTCGGAGACGGGCCAGCCACCCTCGGAGCCCAGTGGGACTCCGCCGGGGTAGAGCGAGCTGCCCCGGGAGTCGCGTGGGTCGCCGTACCACTTCCGAAGGACGTCGACCTGCTCCGAGGTGAGGCACCCCGACACCCGGTCGTCGGTGCAGGCCAGGTCGCCCGGGTCGAACGCACAGGTGCGCGGATCGTCCACCACACCGTCGACCACCCCGTCGGATGCGTCGCACGTGTCGAGCACGCCCTGACGCACCACCTCGGTGGCGGCCAGGTCGACGATCAGGCTTCGGTCGGCCCGGTGGTTGACCACCTCGCGCCACCCCTGCGACAACGGTGCCAGGTAGTTCTGCCGGTTGGCCGGCGCTCCCGCCACGATGCCGTCGAAGTCGTCCGGGTAGCGCTGCGCCTCCACCAGGGCCTGCCTGCCGCCCGTGGAGCAGCCGATGAAGTAGGAGTACGCGGCCTTCTTGCCGAACAGCCCGCGAAGGACCGAGCCGGCCGCCTGCGAGGTGAGGTGCTCCGACAGGTTGCCCCAGTCGCGCTCCGCCTGCGCACTGCCCGGCAGCGAGTCGGCGGCCCAGGTCGCGTCGAACGGGGTGCCTACGTGGCCGCTGTCGCTGCTGGCGATCGCGGACCTGGCCGCGACGAGATCTGCACCGCTACCGGCGAGGGTGGGTGCGCTGCCGCAGAAGCCACCCCCACCGAGCTGCACGTAGCGGCGGTTCCAGGTGAGGGGCGCCTGCACGTCGACGCGGATCCGGTCGTCGATGACGACCGCGGCCTGGCAGAGCGGCCGGGCGTTGTCCGTGGTCGTGGACACGACAGCGCTGAGCACGCGAGCGTCCCCGTCGTCGGTGCGGAAGGAACGGCCCGTCAGCGTGGCGCAGTCCCGAGCGTCCGCGGTGACCGGCTTGGTGCGCTTCGGCCGCTTGTTCCCGGGACCTCTGCTGGCGTTGGTGCGGGAGTCGACGTGGCCGCTCGATCCTGCCGAGATCGACCCGATCGTCGGCGTGCGGCCAGACGTCGCAGACACGGCGCCGGTAGCGACAGGGCCTCCGGCCAGAAGCATCGTCACCAGCAGGGTGGTTCCGAAGCGCAGACCTCGTCGTTGACGCTCAGACATGCGACACCGTTCCTCCTAGGGGAACACCCACGTTGGGTGCTGTGAATTGGACCACGGTGCCCGCGACAGCGCGCAAGGAAACGTCCACCTGGAGAGAACGGGCCGCGTTTCTCTCACCGGAACGATCTGCCCGCCTGCTCCCACCGTTGCTCCTCGACGCGTGCGGTGGCAGCATCGACGGATGGTCGTGAGCACCATGATCCCCCCGCCGGCGTACGCCGGCGTGGCTGCGGGGGCGCAGCTCCTGCTGACCCGCGGGCGGAGGCCCACCCGGGTCTCGGGTCTGTGCGGCCTCATCCTGGCCGCGGGTTCGTTCGGTGTCGCGATCACCGCGACCGGCTCTTCCGCCGGCACGGCACCACCGACCTGCCGTTCCACCCCGAGCGAGCCAGCGTGCTGGTCACCGACGGACCCTTCGCCCACACCCGCAACCCGATGTACGTCGGGCTGACCGGCATCCTGCTCGGGCACGCCGCCGCCCGGCGATCCCATGTCGCGCTGCTGCCGATCGCCGGCTTCCTGGCCGTCGTGGACCGGCTGCAGATCTCCGCCGAGGAGCGGGCTCTCAGTGCCACGTTCGGTGCGGAGTACGACGCCTACCGTGCCCGCGTCCCCCGCTGGTTCGGCCTCTAAGCGGGTCCGCCGACCCGCGGAGCTACGAACTCCCTGATCCGCGCTACCACCTCCGCGTCGAGCCCTGCGCACAGAGCGTTGAGGTCGTCGACCAGGAACGACTGGCCCCCGCACCAGTCGGACTTCACCACCACACCGTCAACGCACCAGTGCGCGTTGGCGGGGCGTCCGGCCAGGACGAGCTGGATGCGCTCGGCGTTCACGGTGGAACCGTCCAGCAGCACCGTCGCCTCGAACCCGCACCTGTGCAGCTCCGCCGTCTGTGCGTCCTCTCCGGGCTCGCTCTCGTCGAACTGGACGTACGACACGGTGGCCTCGTCGCGGGCGAGCATCTGTGCCAGGACCAGGTGCTCGCCGTACCCGCCGACCGCGCCGGCGAGATCCGGCGTCACCGTCCCGTCCACGTGGACGGTGCCATCGGCATCGCGGGTGCCCGAGTGCTGGCTCTCCGAACTGGGCGAGGTGTACGTGAAGCACTTCCACCGTCGGACATCACCGTCGTGCTCCACGACATGGTCCACGAGGTAGACAGGAGCGTCTGCCCCCATCCTGAACACGGTGCGCGTCCGCAGGCGGCCGGGCTCCACGTGGCGGAGGATGGCGCCGCAATGTCCGACATCGCCGTCGACGAAGGCGTGGTACTCGGTCGGCACGCGGTTCTCCTCGAAGTCATGGGCTGGCGGCGGATCGAGCCACACCCGACTGTTCCACAACCCCTCCCGTTGGGCCCTGCGGCGGCCGTGAGGTCGTGAGCGCGACCGGCAGTTCCGGTCAGTCGCCGTCAGGCGGTGAGGACCCAGTGTCCGGGCCAGGTCTCGACCCAGGTGGGTTCGGGTGGGATGAGTCCGGGTGGGTCGGGGGCCCTGGTGCGGGTGGTCTGGCCGGCGGGTGAGGTGATCTGGACGTCGTGGGGGTCGAGGTCATCTCGGTGGAGGGCTTGGTGGTGCCAGCCGGGTTCTTCCTTGAGCTGGTTGCAGGCGGTGCAGAGGCCTTGACCGTTGGCGGCGGTGGTGGGCCCGCCTGCGTGGTCGGGGGTGATGTGGTCGATCTGGCGGATGGGGGCGTTGCACCAGGGGGTGCGGCAGGTCCGGTCGCGCAGGGTGACGAACTGACGCAGGAGCCCGTCGAAGGTGCGGGAGGTGGATTCCATGGCGACGAGGTGCTCGGTGTCGGCGAAGAGCCGCCGGATGCGGGTGGAGGTGTCCGGGGAGCAGGTGAGGAGCTTGCGGGCCGCGGAGGCGGGGATGGGGCCGCCGGCGCCGCCGTGCATGGGGACGATCTCGGCCGGCTCATCGCTGTCGCCGAGGAGGGCTTCGGCGGAGACGACGAGATTGAGCGCGACCGGGACGGCGGTGGCGGTGACCTGACCGGTGAGACGGGAGACGAACAGGTCGGCGACGATCTGACCGAACGAGCGCTCCTCGCCCTCACGCGCCTTGTCCTGGGCGGCGCGGGCGTGCAGGGACTGCATGATCGCCGCGCCGTGGACGTCGGAGAGGGTGGCGGTGATCTGGGTGGTGCCGTCCTCGCGGCGTTGGGCGGTGACGTGGCGATTGCGGTGTGCACGTTCACGGCGCTTGGCGGCGGCCTGGTCGACGAGGCGCATCGCGATCCGCTGGGCGGCCAGGCGCAGGGCCCGGTCGCCGAGCGGGGCGCCGGTGGCGAGGAGCTCGCCGAGCTGGGTGTCGTAGGCGGAGCGGTCCACCGAGTGCAGGTGCTCGGCCTCGCCTGCCAGGATCTCGGCGCGGCGCTCGTTGATCAGACCCTGCTCGAGAGCGGCCAGGACGTGCGGGAGGTCGTCGACCAGGGTGCAGGCCATCGCCCGCAGCCGGGTGCCGCGGTGCGGTGACTCGTGGCGAGCCAGCCCGACCTGGGCGCCGACAGAGCGGTCGGAGGCGTCCGCCTCGAGGTCGTCGAGGTGCGCGGTGACCCGCACCTGGCGGGCGGCGAGGTGGGCCTTCAGGGCCTCGAGCTCCTCGAGCGCGGCCACGCACTCACCCGGCGTACCGGGTAGTGGATCACAGGCCATCTCGAACATGTGTTCTATTCTACGAGAGGTCGGGACCCCTGTCCAGGGTCCGCGTGGCCTTGTGGATGAGCGAACGCGAACGCGGACACCAGCACCGGCCCCGCCTTGACCCACCGTCCACGACTCACCTCGGCTGCCGACCTCTCCACGCTGCCCGGTGCGGCTACTGGTGCACCACCGGCGCCACCCGACAGCGCGACGCCCATCTCATCGAAGGCACTCCCCCGGACCCGCACTCCTCGCCACTCGCTTTGCGTTGAGCTGCGGTGGCCGTCCCTGCGGCAGCCGCCGGCTCGTTTGAGCGACGCGAACACGGGTCAGCAACACGCGATCCAGCGGTCCCGCAAGCCGATCGGTACGCGGGACGGGCGGAAGCCCGGCGCCTGCGACCTCCTGGAGCCACCGACGGCGTTTCGTGATCGACGAGTGCCGAGCCAGCTGCGGCCGGGGCCAGGATTCAGGATCATGAGCGACCCTGATGCCGGGCGTCGACGCCATGGCCTGCCCGTCCGGGGTGACCCGCCTTCTGCGGGTAGAGCGTCTCGCCGCGCGCCAGCATCTCCACCATCTCGGTGATCTTGCGGGCCCGGCTCTCTGCGCGCTTCATGCTCTCGACGCGATGGATCAGCGCGAACCGGTTGGCGCTGGTGAGCGCCTCGAACATCGCCTGCGCGTCCGGCTCCGCCGCGATCGCCGCGGCCAGGTCGTCGGGCGCCTGGCGGGTCGCCGGACCGGCGTACGCCGCGTCCCACCGCCCGTCGGTGCGCGCGGCCTCGACCGCGGCGCGCCCGGCGGCGGTCATCCGGCCCTGCTCCTCGAGCGTCGCCACGAGCGCGACGTTTCGCTGGGACCAGCTGCTCTTGGGACGACGCGGGGTGATGCGCACCGTGTAGCTGTCCTCGTCGCGCTTGCCGGCCTGGCCATCGATCCAGCCGAAGCAGAGCAGCTCCTCGACCGCGGCCGCCCACGTGATCGAGGTGACCGAGCCTCCCTTCTTGGTCAGCACCAGCCGCACGCCGAGCGACGTCGCGTGGTGCTCCTCGAGCCACGCGCGCAGCGCGGCCGGGTCGGTCGCGAGCAGCTCGGGCAGCAGGGTCGCCATGGGTCCGACGCTAGCCGCGGCCGCGGACACCTGCGACGCTCCGGCGGCGAACCGGAGGAGGAAGGCGAACACGAGCCTGAGCCCGTCGGCAAGCGTCGCCCCCACTCGACGTCACATCCGTACTGGTCGGGTCATCACGTGGTTGACCTGCACCGTCCTGCACGGGGAACGTGAGGCGGAGCGTGACGATCCCTCGTGCCATGGCGGGCATAGAGTTGCCGGATGCGGGCCGTGGTGATCTATGAGTCGATGTTCGGCGACAACCAGCAGGTGGCGCGGGCCATCGCGGCTGGGCTGGTCGAGGCGGGGGTTGCCGCCGAGGTGATCGAGGTGGGGACCGCCCCGACTGCGATCGGCTCGGACGTCGACCTCCTCGTGGTGGGCTCGCCCAACCATGCCTGGAGCATGCCGAGACCCCACACTCGTGAGAGCGCCGAGGCCCAGGCGGACACCCCACTGGTCAGCCAGGGCATCGGGGTGCGCGAGTGGCTCGGGAGCGCCTCCCTCATCCCCGGGCTGCGGACGGTCGCCTACGACACCCGAGGCTCGCATCCCAAGGCCGTCGTGGCGATGGACCACGCTTCGAAGAGCATCGAGAAGGGCCTGGCGAAGCTCGGAGCGATGCGGCTGGTGCCCGCCGAGCACTTTCGCGTGGCGGGCATGAAGGGCCCGCTGGAGCCCGGCGAACCTGAGCGCGCGCACGCCTGGGGCGTGACCCTGGCCGGCCTGCTGACCGGCTAGACGTGGCGGCACCCAGGTCACACCGGATCCTGACGGGAGTGCGGCCTGCGCGAGGATTCTGACCCGAGAGCAGATCCTGGACAGATGACGGGCGCAGTGGCACGGATGTTGCCAAGGTAGGGAAACAAGACTGCCTCTGACCCACGTTTCCGCAGGTCAGAGGCAGTTTTCGTTCGGTCGGGCTGACAGGATTTGAACCTGCGACCCCTTGACCCCCAGTCAAGTGCGCTACCAAGCTGCGCCACAGCCCGAACTGCGCGAGCCGCTGCACTGCAGCGCCTCGCGACGCGTGAACACTACAACAGCCCCACCCGAGGTCCGACATCGGCACCCCGGGCGCGACCGGGCTCAGCGCTTGCGCTTCTCGCGGACCCGCTGGTTGATCACGATCGGGGTGCCGACGAAGCCGAACTCCTCGCGCAGGCGCCGCTCGATGTAGCGCTCGTAGCCGTCGTCGAGCTTGCCGGAGGTGAAGAGCACGAAGGTCGGCGGCGCGGTCGAGGGCTGGGTGCCGAAGAGGATCTTGGGCTGCTTGCCGCTGCGCACCGGGTGCGGGTGCTCGGCGACCAGGCGGCCGAGGAACGAGTTGAGCGCGCCGGTGGCGATCCGGGTCTCCCAGCCCTCCAGCGCCTTGTCCAGCGCCGGGACCAGGCGGTCGACGTGCCAGCCGGTGCGGGCGGTGACGTTGATCCGCGGCGCCCACTGCACCTGCACGAGCTCGCGCTCGATCTCGCGCTCGAGGTAGTAGCGGCGCTCCTCGTCGACGAGGTCCCACTTGTTGAACGCGATGACCAGCGCGCGGCCGGCCTCGCGGACGGTCTGGAGGATCCGCACGTCCTGCTCGGAGATCGACAGGCCGCCGTCGAGCACCAGCACCGCGACCTCGGCGCGGTCGATGGCGATCGAGGTGCGCAGCGAGGCGTAGTACTCGTGGCCCGAGGCCTCCTTGACCCGCTTGCGGATGCCCGCGGTGTCGATGAAGCGCCAGTCGCGGCCGCCGAGCGATGACCAGCTCGTCGACCGGGTCGACGGTGGTGCCGGCGACGTTGTCGACGACCACCCGCTCCTCCCCCGCCAGCCGGTTGAGCAGCGACGACTTGCCGACGTTGGGCTTGCCGACGATCGCGATCCGGCGCGGGCCGCCGACCTCGGCGTCGCGCTCGGGCGGCGGCTCGGGCAGCGCGGCGAGCACGGCGTCGAGCAGGTCGCCCGAGCCGCGGCCGTGCAGCGCGGAGACCGGGAACGGCTCGCCGAGGCCGAGGTTCCACAGCCCGTAGGCCTCGGCCTCGGTGCGCTCGTCGTCGACCTTGTTGGCCGCCAGCACGACCGGCTTGCCGGACTTGCGCAGGATCCGCACGACGGCCTCGTCGGCGTCGGTGATGCCCGACGGTCGCGTCGACCACGAACAGCACCGCGTCGGCCAGCGAGATCGCGATCTCGGCCTGGGCGGCGATCCGCTCGGCCAGGCCGCTGGCGTCGGGGTCCCAGCCGCCGGTGTCGACCACGGTGAAGGCGCGACCGTTCCAGTGCGCGTCGTAGGACACCCGGTCGCGGGTGACGCCGGGGACGTCCTCGACGACCGCCTCGCGACGGCCGATGAAGCGGTTCACCAGCGTCGACTTGCCCACGTTGGGCCGGCCGATGATGGCCAGCACGGGCAGGGGGCCGTCGACGAGCAGGCCCGTCGGTGGGGGTGCCGTCGGCGTGCTCGGTCATGGTGCTCCTAGATCGGTGACCCCGGTGGCGGGGTCGGGTTCGAGTTCTCCTGCGGGCAGGGGGCCCGGGAGCTCACGGCCGGTGCGGGCCAGGCGGCGTCCAGCTCGCGCATCATGTGCTGCCACAACAACGCGACGTGGCCTCCACTTGTTCCTTCGTGACCGCGGGAAGGCCACCGCGTCGATCCTGACGGGTGTCCGAAGACGACGTGCAGGCGGCGCGCCGCGTCGCGGGAGCGAGCTGCTGCTCCCACCCGGCTCCCGGGTGCCGAGGAACGACACGGGCACCACGGTCGCACCCGCGACCAGCGAGAAGTACGCCGCCCCCCGGTGGAAGCGTTGCAGGTCACCCGGCCGCGGTGCCCCTCGGGGAAGATCCCGATGGCGCCGTCGTCGCGCAGCACCCGCAGACAGCTGCGCGCGGCGGCCACGTCGGTGCGGAACCGGTCCAGCGGCACCTGGCCGGACCAGCGCAGCAGGGTGCCCAGCCGCCCGGAGAACATCTCGACCTTGGTCAGCGCGTGCACCGGGCGCGGCGCGTAGATCGCCAGCATCGGTCCGTCGATGACCCCGACGTGGTTGGCCGCGAAGACCACGGGCCCGCGGGCGGGCACGTTCGCCGCGCCCAGCACCTCGCACCCGGTAGCGGCGCCGGAGCAGCCAGCGCGACAACGGGCGCAGGCTGCGCAGCATCAGGCGCGGCGGGTGCGGCGACCGTGCTCGGTGCGGGGCAGGTCGGCGTGCGTGGTGCGCACCGCGGGAGGCGGCGCCCCGCTCACGCGGCCGCCTCCACCGCCTCGACGAGGGCGACGACCTGGTCCACGACCTCCTCGAGCGTGTACGACGTGGTGTCGAGGTGCACCGCGCCCTCGGCCATCGTGAGCGGCGAGACCGCCCGCCCGGAGTCGATCGCGTCGCGGCCGCGCAGCGACTTCTCGACGGCGGCGACGTCGCTGCCGCCCTCCTCGGCGGCGCGGCGCGCGGCGCGGGCGGCCGGGTCGGCGGTCAGGTAGAGCTTGACGGGCGCCTCGGGGGCGACCACGGAGCCGATGTCGCGGCCCTCGACGACGATCCCGGCGCCCTCGAGACGCCGCCGCGATCTCGGCGCGCTGCAGGTCGACCAGCCGGGCGCGCACCTCGGGCACGGTCGAGACCGGCGAGACCGAGCCGGTGACCTGCTCGGTGCGGATCGCGACGCCCACGTCGTGGCCGTCGACGTGGATGGTGGGCCCGGACGGGGTCGGTGCCGGAGTCGATGACGGGCTCGCCGCTGCGGGCGGCGACGGCGTCGGCGTCGTGCACGTCGACGCCCTGCTCGAGCATCCACCAGGTCATCGCGCGGTACATCGCGCCGGTGTCGAGGTAGCGCAGGCCCAGTCGGGAGGCGACGCCGCGGCACGTGCTGGACTTGCCGGAGCCCGAGGTGCCGTCGACGGCCACCACGATGCCGGTCGCCGCGCGTCGGGTCGGGGTCGGACGGCTTGGTGATCACGGGCCCGCAGCCTACCGGTGCGTCACCCAGCCGCGGGATTCCAGCGACACGAGCAGCCGCTCGCCGCTGCGCTCGTCGACGACCAGCTCGACCAGACCGGTGGGCCGGCTGGTGTCGTGGTCGATGCGGATGTCCTCGACGTTGACCTCGCTGGCCACCGCGTCGGCCAGCAGCCGGGCCAGCTCGCCGGGGTGGTCGGGCACGGTGACGAAGACCGAGACCGTGGCCGTCGCCGGCGCACCGTGCTTGCCCGGGATGGCGCGGGTGCCGGCCACACCGCGTCTCGAGCAGCTGCTCGAGGTCGCCGCGCTGCGTCGGCGCCGATGGCCTCGATCATCGCGTCGAGGTCGCGCGCGCAGCTCGACGAGCAGCTCGCCGACCGCGGCGGCGTTGCCGGCCACGATCTGGCCGTAGAGCCGCGGGTCGCCGGCGGCGACCCGGGTCACGTCGCGCACGCCCTGCCCCGACAGCGAGAGGTGGTTCGTCGGGGGCGCCGGCCAGGCGGCCGGCCACCAGCGAGGAGACCAGGTGCGGCACGTGCGAGATCCGTGCCACCGCCCGGTCGTGCTCCTCGGGGGTCAGCCACGCCGGCGACCGCGCCCACGAGCGCGCACCAGGTCCTCGACCAGCTCGACGGCGGCCACGTCGGCGCCCGGGTGCGGGGTGATCGCCCAGGGCCGGCCCTCGAAGAGCGTCGGGGTCGCGGCCAGCGGGCCGGAGTGCTCGCTGCCGGCCATCGGGTGGCTGCCGACGTAGCGCGCGGCGTGCGCCGGCCGCCGCGGGGTCGCGCGAGCACCTGCGCCAGCGGTCGCGCCTTGATGCTGCCGACGTCGGTGACGACCGCGTCGGAGGCCGTCAGCGCCGCGGTGATGACGGTGCCCAGCGCGTCGGGCGGCACGGCGACGACGACCAGCTGGGGCCGGTCGTCGGGGCGGCGGGCCCGTCCGGCGCCCAGGCCGGTCGCGGTGCGCACGTGCTCGTCGTTGCGGTCGCTGAGCAGCACCTCGAGGCCGGCGCGGCGGCAGGCCAGCGCCACCGAGGTGCCGACCAGACCGGTGCCGACGACCTCGACCGGGCCCGACCGAGCCGGTGCCGGCTCTCAGCCATCGATGTCGGGCACCGAGCGCACGCGGGTCAGGTCGCTGCGCAGCGCCGCGGCGCCGTGCAGGTAGCTGTGCGTGATCTCGGCGCGCGGCAGGTCGGTCTCGACGTGCGCCATCATCCGCACCACGCGCGGCATCGACCGCTCGATCTCGAGCTCGCGGGCGCAGATCAGCGGCACCTCGCCGAAGCCGAGGCGCCGGGCGGCGTACGCCGGGAACTCCGCGACCAGGTCGGAGGTGGCGGTGAAGATCACCGAGATGAAGTCGTCGACCTCGAGCCCGTTGGAGGCCATCACGTCGAGCACCATCTCCGCGACCCGCTCGAGCATGTGGTCGCGCGAGTCCTCCTCGAGCTGGGTCGCGCCCCGGACCGCTCGCACCGCCACGTCTGCTCCTCCGTCCTGCCTCGCCGCAGCCCTGGGAGCCGGTAGCGTGCTGCACGGCCGGGCCAGGCTATCGGGGTCGGGCAGCTCACAGCTGCGCGCGGTCCAGCAGGCTGCCCAGCTCGGTGCGGGTCAGCTCGCGCAGCTCGCCCGGCGGCAGGCCGCCCAGGCGCACCGGGCCCAGCTCGGTGCGGGTCAGTCGGCAGCACCGGGTGGCCGACGTGGTCGAGCAGGCGGCGCACGATGCGGTTGCGGCCCTCGTGGATGACCAGCTCGACGATGCTGCGCTCGCGGTCGGTGCGGCCGTGGCTGCCCTCGACCAGCCGCGCGCGGCTCACCGTCACCGGGCCGTCCTCGAGCTCGACGCCCGCGAGCAGCTTCTTGATCGTGCCGCGGTGCACCTGGCCCTCGACCTCGGCGACGTAGGTCTTGTCCACCTCGTACGACGGGTGCGCCATGCGGTGGGCGAAGTCGCCGTCGTTGGTGAGCAGGATCAGCCCGGAGGTGTCGGTGTCGAGCCGCCCGACGTGGAAGAGCCGCTCGGGCCGGTCGGCCACGACGTCGCCCAGGGTGCGGCGCCCCTCGGGGTCCGACATCGTCGAGACCACGCCGCGCGGCTTGTTGAGCACCAGGTAGACGTGGGGGCTCATCGGCGGCAGCCGGTGCCCCTCGACGCGCACCACCGCGGTGCGCGGGTCGACCTTGGTGCCCAGCCGGGTCACCACCTCGCCGTCGACCTCGACGAGGCCCGCGAGCATCAGCTCCTCGCACTTGCGCCGCGAGGCCACGCCCGACTGGGCGAGCAGCTTCTGCAGCCGCACCTGTCCGTCGTCGTCGAGCGGGATCTCGCGACCGTCGTCCTCGCCGAGCGGGGCGGGGCGGTCGTGCGGGGGGCGGGTCACGGGGTCTCCTCGCGTCGGTCGGTCTGGGCGTCGGGTGGTGCGTCGGGCGCGTGCGGTGAAGCCCTCCCACGCGCTCGAGCTCGTCCTCGAGGTCGTCCATCTCCGGCAGGTACGGCGCCAGCTCGGGCAGCTCGTCGAGCGAGCTGATCCCGATCCGCTCCAGGAAGTAGCCGGTGGTGCGGTAGAGGTGGGCCCCGGTGCCGGCGTCCTGGCCGGCCTCCTCGACCAGGCCCGCGGGTGAGCAGGGTGCGCATGACGCCGTCGACGTTGACGCCGCGCACCGCCGAGACCCGGGCCCGCGAGACCGGCTGCTGGTAGGCCACCACCGCGAGCGTCTCGAGCGCGGCCTGGGTCAGCCGGGCCTGCTGGCCCTCGAGCACGAAGCGCTCCACCGCGGGCGCGTAGGCCTCGCGGGTGTAGTAGCGCCACCCGCCGGCCACGTGGCGCAGCTCGAAGCCGCGGTCCTGCTCGTCGTACTGCTCGGCGAGCGTCTGCAGCGCGCCGACGACGTCCTCGACGGGGTGCCCGACCGCGCGTGGCCAGGGTCACGGAGTCGAGCGGCTGGTCGGCGACCATCAGCACCGCCTCCAGCGCCGGGCGCAGCGCGGCAGCGGGCCTCGAGGGTCGTCCGCGCGGCGGGTCGATCAGGGGGTCGCTCACGCGAGGCCCTCCGGGTCGGGGGTGTCGCGGGTCGGCGGGCGGGCGGGGCGCCCTCGAACTCGTCGGTGACCAGCGCGTCGGCGTCGGTGTCGTCGTCGCCGGTCCAGCGCAGCGTGAGCACGCCCAGCGGCGTCACCTGGTCGAAGACCACGACGCCCTCGCGGAACAGCTCGAGCAGCGAGAGGAAGCGCGCCACCGTGGTCAGGGTGTCCGGGGAGTCGCGGCACAGCGCGGCGAAGGTCGTGGTGCCGGCGCGGCGCAGCCGCTCGACCACGATCGCGGCCTGCTCGCGCACCGAGACCCGGGCGGCGTGGATGTGCTGCAGCGAGACCTCGACGACCGGCTTGGGCGCCATCGCCCTGGCGGCCAGCGCCGCGAACTGCTCGAGGCCGATCCCGATGAGGACCTCGGGCAGCAGCGCGGCGAAGCGGTCCTCGAGCCCGACGGCGCGGGGGTAGCGGCGCGCCTCGTCGAGCAGCCGCTGCTCGACGACGCGCCGCGACCTGCTTGTAGGCGCGGTACTGGATCAGGCGGGCGAAGAGCAGGTCGCGGGCCTCGAGCAGGGCCAGGTCCTCCTCGTCCTCGACGTCGCCCTGCGGCAGCAGCCGGGCCGCCTTGAGGTCGAGCAGGGTCGAGGCGACCAGCAGGAACGACGTGGTCTGCTCGAGGTCGAGGGCGGCGTCGCGCCCGGTCGCCCGACGCCGGCACCGGCGCGGTGCGCAGCGCCTTGACGTGGGCGATGAACTCGTCGGTGACCTTCGAGAGCGAGACCTCGGTGATGTCGAGCTTGTGCTTGGCGATCAGGTTGAGCAGCAGGTCGAAGGGGCCCTCGAAGTTGTCGAGGTGCACGGCGAACGCGGGGCTCGCGGCGCCCGTCCTCGGCGGCGCACGACCCGGTGCTCACGGCGCGCGCTCACTCCTCGGCGAGACGGCGTACGAGCGCGCTGTCCTCGCCGTGGGCCTCGAGGTCGGCCAGCGTCATGGCCAGCGCCTCGCGCACCAGCCGGCCGCGGTCGACGGCCAGGCCGTGGGCGCTGCGCAGCGACAGGCGCGCCTGCTCGACGGCCAGCAGCTCGTCGGAGGTGATGTAGACCGTCATCTTCTCGTCGTGGCGCACCCGCCCGCTGGGGCGCGCGACCGCCCGGCAGGCTTGGCCTGCTCGGCGCTGCGGCTGCCTCCCGCCGCTCGGCCTGCTTCGGGGCCGTGGGGCGGAACAGGTCGTCGGCGGCCGGCATGCTCACCCGTCGAGCCAACGGGCCAGCACCTCCCGCGACAGCTGCCGGTAGGACTCCGCGCCGGCCGAGGACGAGGCGTAGCTGGTGATCGGCTCGCCGGCGACGGTGGAGTCGGAGAACTTCACGGTGCGGCGGATGACGGTGTGGAAGACCTTGTCGCCCCAGGCCTGCACCAGGCGCTCCATCACCTCGCGCGAGTGCAGGGTGCGGCCGTCGAACATGGTGCCGAGCACGCCGTCGATCTCGAGGCCCGGGTTGAGCCGCTCGCGGACCTTGTCGATGGTGGTCTTGAGCAGCGCCACGCCGCGCAGCGCGAAGTACTCGCACTCCAGGGGCACGACCACGCCGTGGGAGGCGGTCAGCGCGTTGACGGTGAGCAGGCCCAGCGAGGGCTGGCAGTCGATGAGGATGACGTCGTACTGCGTCGAGCGCCGGGGCGAGCACCCGCTGCAGGGTCTGCTCGCGGGCGACCTCGTGGACCAGCTGCACCTCGGCGGCCGAGAGGTCGATGTTGGAGGGCAGCAGGTCCATGCCGGGCACGCCGGAGGGCACGACGACGTCGTCGAGGGTGACGTCGCGCTCCATCAGCAGGTTGTAGACCGACAGGTCCATCTCGTGCGGGTTGAGCCCGAGGCCGACCGACAGCGAGCCCTGCGGGTCGAAGTCGACCAGCAGCACCTTGCGGCCGTACTCGGCCAGCGAGGCGCCCAGGTTGATGGTGGTCGTCGTCTTGCCGACGCCGCCCTTCTGGTTGCACATCGCCACGACCCGGGCGCTGCCGTGCTCGGCGACGCGGGCGGGGCTCGGGGAAGTCCGGCATCGGCCGGCCGGTGGGGCCGAGGACCGAGGTGCCGGCGTCACGGCGCGCCGGGCGCTCGAAGGGCAGGGGGTCGCTCACGGACAGATCGTCTCCGAGATCGGGGGCGGGCGGCTGGGACGGGGTCCGGACCAGTGGTGGCACCTCGGGTGCGCTGGTGCCGGCGTGACCTGCTCCGGTCCCCGGGGACATCCCACCATCGCTCATCTGCTGCTCCTCCACCGGCCCCGCTCACGACGGCGCGACGCTTTGTCGACTCGGCGACCCGGGTCCGGGTTGCGGGCGAGCCTAGGACCGGGCCGGGCCGCCCACAAGCGTCTCGCGAGGTTCGCCGCGCGCGGTCCGGTCCGGTGCCGCGATCTGTGCAGGAGCCCGCGCGTGCGCCTGCACAGGTGATCCCCCGCCTGTGGAGCAATCTGTGGAGAGACGGTCGGCTCGAGCGCCGTCAGCCGACCAGCAGGGCCTGGTAGTCGGGGTGCTTGTCGATCCAGCCGGCGATGAAGGAGCACTGCGCGACGACGCTGCGCTCCCCCGCCGCGCGCACGTCGTCGAGGGCGGTCGCGGGCCAGCGCGGAGCCGACCCCCTCGCCCTCGAAGTCGTCGCCGACCACGGTGTGGGTGAAGACGATCCGGGCCGGGTCCTCGGCGAGCTCGTACTGCGCCACCCCGGCCTCGGCGCCGTCGACGTGGGCCACGTAGCGCTGCTGCTCGGGCTGGTCGGTCACGGTGACGTCGCTCATGCGCCCGATGCTAGGTCGGGCCGGCTCACCCCTGTGGCGTCCGCGCCGACCAGGAACACCACGTGGCCGGGCTCGGAGTCGTCGTCGGCCAGCACGCCACCCGGACGGTGCCCACCTCGACGCCGACCGGTCGTACCCGTGGCTGTCAGACGTCGCGCAGCGCCAGCAGCCCCTCGACTCGGCGACGTCACGCCACGTCGACCAGCAGGTCCTGCAGCGCCCGCAGCAGCCCGTCCAGGTCCCGCACGTGGTGCAGCGCCATGGAGCTCCACACCACGTCGTAGGTGCCGTCCAGCGGGCCGTGGAGTCCGCGCACCAGCCGGCCCGCGGCCTCGATCCTCTGGGCGACCGCCCATCCGGCCGAGGTCGCCGACCCGGCCCGACGCGTCGGTGAGCTCGGCCAGGGTCGGGCCGTCGTCGACGTCGCGCACCGCGACCGCGAGCGCAGTCGGCGGTCGCCACGCAGGGCGCCGCCGCCGAAGGAGGTGGGCGGGGTGAAGTCCTCGCGCCCCACCAGGAGCAGGACCGAGCTGCGGCGGTCCTGGTCATCAGGCGGCTCACCGGCGAGGCCCCCTCAGCCGAGCCGGTGGAAGGCCACGGTCGGCAGCACCAGCTCGCCGAGCTCGTCGGTGGCGTCGAGGTCGACCACCGCGTCGATCACCCAGTCGTGGTGGCCCGCGGGGTCGTGCACGGTCTGGCGGACCCGCAGCAGCCGGGCCGGCGGCGCGTCGCTCGTCGAGGCCGGCCGGCACCCCGGTCTCGGCGGTCGTGACCAGCAGGCGCGGGCCGCGGGCGTCGGGACCGAGGTCGACGCTGTCGTGCTCGGCGTAGTAGTCCTCGATCGCCGCGTCCCACGCCGAGCGGCCCATCACCACCTCGCGGGCCGGCTCGGTGCGGTCGGCGGCGGCCCGCTCCAGGGCCATCAGCCCGTCGAGGTCGTCGCGGGCGACCAGCTCGACGCGGCGGAACATCGCGTTGCGCACCATCACCTCGAAGGAGCGGCCCTGCTGCGACAGCGGACGCGGGGGCGGCGGCGGCGCGTGGTGGGTCAGCTCGTCGCCCAGGCGCGCCAGCGCGGCCGCTCGGGGTCGGTGAGCGCCTCCCACTCGTCGAGCAGCGAGGAGTCGGTCTGGCGCACGGTCTCGCCCAGCCACTCCACCAGCTCCTCGAGCTCCTCGGAGCGGTGCTGCTCGGGCACGCTCTGGCGCAGCGTGCGGTAGGCGTCGGTGAGGTAGCGCAGCACCAGGCCCTCGGAGCGGGCGAGCTGGTAGCGCCCGACCAGGTCGGTGAAGCTCATCCCCTGCTCGTACATCTGCCGCACCACCGACTTGGGGTCCAGCGCGTCCTCGGGCAGCCACGGGTGCGCGCCGCGGTAGACCTCGTACGCCGCGCCCGAGCAGCTCGGCGAGCGGCTGCGGCCAGGTGATCTCCTCGAGCAGCGCCATCCGCTCCTCGTACTCGATGCCGTCGGCCTTCATCTCGTTGACGGCCTCGCCGCGCGCGGCCCACTGCTGGGCCATCAGGACCTGGCGCGGCGAGTCGAGGACCGCCTCGACGACCGAGACGACGTCGAGGGCGTGGGTCACGCGGGTCGCCGGACTCCTCGGGCGGGGTCAGCACGTCGAAGGCCTCGAGCGCGAAGTGCGCCAGCGGCTGGTTGAGCGCGAAGTCGGGCGGCAGGTCGTGGGTCAGCCGGTAGCGGCGACCGTGCTCGTCGGGCTCGTCGAGGCGCACCAGCACCCCGGAGGCCACCAGCGAGCGGGCCAGGCGCAGCGCCCGCACGGGCCAGGCGGCGCTGCTGCGCGCGGGTCCTCGTGGTTGTCGGTGAGCAGCCGGCGCAGCACCGCGAAGGCGTCCTCCTCGCGGGAGACGCACGTTGAGGATCATCGAGTTGTCGACCTTCATCCGCGACACCAGCGGCTCGGGCTCGCCGGCCACGAGCTTGTCGAAGGTCTGCTCGGTCCACACCACCGTGCCCTCGGGCGGCTTCCTCAGCTGGGCCTTCGACTTGCGCTTGGCCTGCTTCTCCTCGCTCATCGCGGCGTTCTTGGCCGCGGCCTTGGCCTTGGCCTTCTCGTTCTCGATGGTGTGCTCGGGCGCCTGCACCACGACGTAGCCGGCGGTGTCGAAGCCGGCCCGGCCGGCCCGACCGGCGATCTGGAGGAACTCGCGGGTGCGCAGCACCCGCTGGCGGGTGCCGTCGAACTTCGCGAGCCCGGTGAACAGCACGGTGCGGATCGGCACGTTGATGCCGACCCCGAGGGTGTCGGTGCCGCAGATGACCGACAGCTCGCCGGCCTGGGCGAGCTGCTCGACCAGGCGGCGGTAGCGCGGGCAGCATGCCGGCGTGGTGCACGCCGACGCCGCGCTTGAGCAGCTTGGCCAGGGTCTTGCCGAAGCCGGCGCCGAAGCGGGTCCCGGCCAGTCGCTCGGTCATCCCCTCGGGCTTGGGGATCCAGCCGGCGTTGAGCAGCGAGGTGGCGTGCTCGACGGCCGCGGCCTGGGTGAAGTGCACGACGTAGACCGGCGCCTGGCCGGTGGTCACGATCTCCTCGAGCCGCTCGGGCAGCGGGTCGAGCGACCAGGTGAACGACAGCGGCACCGGCCGCTCGGCGTCGTCGACGACCGCGGTCTCGCGCCCGTTGCGCCGGGTCAGGTCGGTCGCCCAGCTCGCTGACGTCGCCGAGGGTGGCCGACATCAGCAGGAACTGCGCCTGCGGCAGCTCGAGCAGCGGCACCTGCCACGCCCAGCCCCGCTCGGGCTCGCCGTAGTAGTGGAACTCGTCCATCACCACGAGCCCGACGTCGGCGTGCGCGCCCCTCGCGCAGGGCGAGGTTGGCCAGCACCTCGGCGGTGCAGCAGATGATCGGGGCGTCGGCGTTGACCGCGGCGTCGCCGGTGAGCATCCCGACGTTCTCGGCGCCGAAGACCGTGCACAGGTCGAAGAACTTCTCGCTCACCAGCGCCTTGATCGGCGCGGTGTAGAACGACACGCGGTCGTCGGCCAGCGCGGTCGCGTGCGCGGCCAGGGCGACCAAGCGACTTGCCCGACCCGGTCGGGGTCGCCAGCACCACGTTGCTGCCGGCGAGCAGCTCGAGCACCGCCTCGTCCTGGTGCGGGTAGAGCTCGAGCCCCTTGCTCGCGGCGTACGCCGTCACCGCGTCGTAGACCGCGTCGGCGTCGGCGCCGACGCGGGGCCAGGCGAAGCCCTGCAGGCTGCTGGCTCTCCCGGGGCCTGGTCGTCGTGGATGGCGGTGCGTCCTGCGTGGTCATCAGCCTCGGGCTCTCGGGTGCGCGGTCGCGAAGACCTCGCGCAGGTTGTCGACGGTCACCAGCGTGTAGACCTGCGTGGTGGTCACCGACGCGTGGCCGAGCAGCTCCTGGACGACGCGCACGTCGGCGCCGCCGTCGAGCAGGTGGGTGGCGAAGGAGTGGCGCAGCGTGTGCGGCGAGACGTCGCCGGGTACACCCCGGCCCGCTCGGCCGCCCGGGTCAGCACGGTCCAGGCCGACTGGCGCGAGAGCCGGCCGCCGCGGGCGTTGAGGAACAGCGCTCCCCCGGTGCCGGCGCTCGAGGCGGCCGAGCCGACCAGCTCGGGGCGACCGCGCACCAGGTAGGCCTCGACAGCGCCTCGGGCGTAGGAGCCGACCGGCACGATGCGCTGCTTGCCGCCCTTGCCGCGCAGCAGCACGGTGCCCTCGAGCGGGCCGTCCTCCTGGGGCGCGAGGTCGAGGTCGTCGACGTCGAGCC
Source organism: uncultured Actinomycetota bacterium (assembly GCA_963722135.1). GTDB lineage: Bacteria > Actinomycetota > Actinomycetes > Propionibacteriales > Nocardioidaceae > Nocardioides. Next base: position 1,132,865 of record CAVRJT010000003.1, on the reverse strand, counting down.
CGACCGCCTCGGAGATCCGGGCACCGGTGCCGTAGAGCACCTCGAGCAGCGCCCGGTCGCGCAGCGCGAGCGTGGTGCCCGGCGCCCCGGCGGCCTCGAGGATCGCCTCGACGTCGGCCAGCGGCAGCGCCTTGGGCAGCCGCTTGGCCGGCGTGGGCGGCTTGACGCCGCTGGCCGGGTCGTTGCTCGCCAGCCCGTCGGCTCAGCGCGAAGCGGTGGAAGCCGCGCACGGCCACCACCGTGCGGGCCGCCGAGGTCGAGCTCAGCGGCGGGTGGTCGGCGTCGCCCTCGCGCAGACCGCACCAGGAAGGCGCTGACGCTGGCCTCGGTGACGTCGTCGAGCCGCTCCACGCCCTGGCGCCGCGAGGTGCGCCCAGGTAGCGGCGCAGGTCGCGCCGGTAGGAGGCGAGCGTGTTCGTCGCGAGCCCCCGCTCCACCGAGAGGTGGTCGAGGTAGGTGCGCACCGCGACCGCCGAGCAGCGCCGGTCGCGGCCGCGGTACGGCGCGTCGAGGGCGGGCACGCTCAGGAGAGCACCTGCTCCAGGGACACGGCCTCGATGCCGGTGGCCGTCGCCCACGGGCGCGTTGGTCAGCTGGCCGTCGTGGGTGTTGAGACCCTTGGCCAGGCACGGGTCGTCGCCCAGCGCCTGGCGCCAGCCCTTGTTCGGCCAGCGCGACGGCGTACGGCAGTGGTCGCGTTGGTCAGGGCGTACGTCGACGTGGTCGGCACCGCGCCGGGCATGTTGGCCACGCAGTAGAACACCGAGTCGTGCACCTGGAACGTCGGGTCGGCGTGCGTGGTGGGCCGCGTGTCCTCGAAGCAACCGCCCTGGTCGACGGCGATGTCGACGAGCACCGAGCCCGGCTTCATCCGCGAGACCAGCTCGTTGCTGACCAGCTTGGGGGCCGCAGCGCCGGGGATCAGCACCGCGCCGATGACCATGTCGGCCTCGGTCACGTGCTGCTCGATCGCCAGCTTCGAGGAGGCCAGCCCGTGCACCTTGTTGTTGTAGCGCCAGAACGACATCCGCAGCTTCTCGAGGTCGGTGTCGAGCAGGGTCACGTCGGCGCCCATGCCCAGCGCGATGTTGGCGGCGTTCTGGCCCGACACACCGGCGCCGATGATGACGACCTTGGCGTTGGCCACGCCGCCGACGCCGCCGAGCAGCACGCCGCGGCCGCCCTGGGCCTTGAGCAGCGAGTGGGCGCCGACCTGGGGCGCCAGGCAGCCGGCGACCTCCGACATCGGGTAGAGCAGCGGCAGCGCGCCGTTGTCGAGCTGCACCGTCTCGTAGGCGATCGCGGTGACCTTGCGGGACAGCAGCTCCTCGGTCAGCGGCTTGTCGGCAGCCAGGTGCAGGTAGGTGAAGAGCACCTGCCCCTCGCGCATCCGGTGGTACTCCTCGGCGACCGGCTCCTTGACCTTCAGGATCAGGTCGGCGCTGCCCCACACGGCGTCCGCGTCGGGGAGGATCTCGGCCCCGGCGGCGACGTACTCCTCGTCGGTGACCTGCGAGCCGAGCCCGGCGCCGGTCTCGATCACCACCTGGTGGCCGGCCGCGACCAGCTCGTTGACCCCCAGGGGCGTGATCGCCACCCGGTACTCGTGGTTCTTGACTTCCTTCGGGACGCCGACCTTCACTGCTGCCCTTCGACCCACTTCCTGCCCCGTCGACCGACCCGCGAGACCGCGAGCCTGGGCCACCAGTATCGCGATGACGAGAGGTGCGTCACACAGTCGCCCCGCCAGCACGCCCTCGACCAGGTCGTCGAACGGCACCCAGGCGGCCTCCATCTCGGCCTCCTCGTGCTCGGGCTCGAAGTCGCCGCGACCGACGTCGCTGAGGTCGCGGGCCAGGTAGAGGTGGGCCAGCTCGGCCGAGATCCCGGGCGAGGCGTACGTCGAGACCAGGTGGGTCCACTCCGCCGCCGCCAGCCCGGCCTCCTCGGCCAGCTCGCGCTGCGCCACGTCGAGCGGGTCCTCGCCGTCGCCGTCCATCAGCCCGGCCGGGATCTCGACGAAGCGGTGGCCGGCGGCGTGGCGGTACTGCCACAGGCACAGCACCCGCTCCTGCTCGTCGACGGCCAGCACGACCGCGGCCCCCGGGTGCTCGAGGACGACTCGCCGGAACGGCTCCTCGTCGGGGTGCCCGGGCCGACGGATGTGGTCCTCGCGCAGCGCGACCACCCAGCCGTCGCGGTGCAGGTCGCCGGAGGAGGCCACCGGCCACCTGGTCGGCTCGTCCTCCAGGGGCGGGTGCTCGGGCTGCATGAGCGTCGACGCTACCAGCCGCCGCCGACGTCACACCTGGTCGTCGGCGGACCTGCGGCGCAGGCCCGTCTCGTCGATCGGGAAGCGCAGCTCGCGCTGACGGGCGATCGCGGCGCCCACCAGCCCCGCGAAGAGCGGGTGCGGCCGGGTGGGCCGCGAGCGGTACTCGGGGTGCGCCTGGGTGGCGACGTAGTACGGGTGCACCTCGCGGGGCAGCTCGACGAACTCGACCAGGTTGTTGTCCGGGCGAGGTCCCGGAGAAGACCAGACCGGCCTCCTCGAGGTCCTCGCGGTAGGCGTTGTTGACCTCGTAGCGGTGCCGGTGGCGCTCCTCGACCTCGGCGGCGCCGTACGCCGCACGGACGACGGAGCCCTCCTTGAGCTCGGCCGGGTAGAGCCCCAGGCGCATCGTGCCACCGAGGTCGCCCGGCACCGTCGACGATGTCGACCTGCTCGGCCATCGTCGCGATGACCGGCTCGGTGGTGTCCGGGTCGAACTCGGTGGAGCCGGCCTTCTCCGAGACCCAGCACCTCGCGGGTGTACTCGATGACCATGCACTGCAGGCCCAGGCACAGGCCCAGGGTCGGGATGCCGTGGGTGCGGGTGTAGGTCAGCGCGCCGAGCTTCCCCTCGATGCCGCGGATGCCGAAGCCGCCGGGCACGCAGACGGCGTCGACGTCGCCGAGGTGCTTGGCCGCGCCCGCGGGAGTGGCGCACTCGTCGGAGGCGACCCAGCGCAGGTTGACCTTGGCCTCGTGGGCGAAGCCGCCGGCGCGCAGCGCCTCGGCGACGGAGAGGTAGGCGTCGGGCAGGTCGACGTACTTGCCGACGAGCGCGACGGTGACCTCCTCCTCGGGGTGGTGCACCCGGCGCAGCAGGTCGTCCCACAGCGTCCAGTCGACGTCGCGGAAGGGCAGGTCGAGGCGGCGGACCAGGTAGGCGTCGAGACCCTCGCGGTGCAGCACCTTGGGGATGTCGTAGATCGACGGCGCGTCGGCGGCGGTGACGACGGCCTCGTCGTCGACGTCGCACATCAGCGCGATCTTGCGCTTGATCGAGGCCGGCAGCTCGCGGTCGGCGCGGCACACGATCGCGTCGGGCTGGATGCCGACCTGGCGCAGCGCGGCGACGGAGTGCTGGGTGGGCTTGGTCTTCAGCTCGCCGGACGGGCCGATGTAGGGCACCAGGGAGACGTGGATGAAGAAGCACGTTGCCGCGGCCCACGTCGTGGCGCACCTGGCGGGCGGCCTCGAGGAAGGGCAGCGACTCGATGTCGCCGACGGTGCCGCCGACCTCGGTGATCACCACGTCGATGTCCGGGCCGCCCATGGCGAGGATCGCGGTCCTTGATCTCGTTGGTGATGTGCGGGATCACCTGCACGGTGTCGCCGAGGTAGTCGCCGCGGCGCTCCTTGGCGATCACGCTCGAGTAGACCTGCCCCGTGGTGACGTTGGCGATCTGCGACAGGTCGGTGTCGAGGAACCGCTCGTAGTGACCGATGTCGAGGTCGGTCTCGGCCCCGTCGTCGGTCACGAAGACCTCGCCGTGCTGGAACGGGTTCATCGTCCCGGGGTCGACGTTGAGGTAGGGGTCGAGCTTCTGCATCGTCACCCGGAGGCCGCGCGAGCGCAGCAGCCGACCCAGGCTGGAGGCCGTGAGTCCCTTCCCGAGCGAGGAGGCGACGCCTCCGGTCACGAACACGTGCTTGGTCGGGCCTGAGTTCCTCACGGAACTCCATGCTATCCCACGGTGGGACCGGTCAGGGGACCGGGACCGCGCCGTCCGCCCCGTGGGGCCCGTAGTCACCACCGGCACCGCTGCTGGCGACCAGGAGCGCCAGGGCGGTGCTGACCTGTCCCACGGCGCTCTCGACGCCGTCGACGCTGACCACTCCCCCGGGCGTCCCGGCCTCGCGGAACGCGGCCAGCGTCCCGTCCTGTGCGGATTCGGAGGCGGACGGCCACGACGGTGCCACCGGCGACGGTCGCCACCCCGGAGACCAGCCCCGCGAGCACGTCGGGGTCGGTGTCGTCGCCCAGGACCAGCAGCACCAGCGGGGCGCGCGCGGCCTCGGGGTCGCTGCTGGAGACGAGGTCGGCGCCGGCGAGGCCCTGGCGCAGCGTGTCGGTCCCGGCACCGGCCGGGGTGCCGTCGGGCGCCGAGGTGGCGACGGCGAGACCGAGCAGCTGGCCCATCCGGTCGTAGGCCGCCGCGTCGGGGTCGACGGCACCGTCGTCGAGCTCGTCGGCCAGGCGGGTGCCCAGCGTGTCGACGAGCGAGGTCGAGGAGCCGCCCACGAGCCGGTCGAGCAGCTCGTAGCGCGCAGCGACCGAGCCGCCTGCCGCCTCGATCTGGCCGGTCAGCGCGACGACCACCTCCTCCTCGACGCCGCCGGTGGTCAGCAGCGCGACCGAGCGGTCCTCGAGCCGCTCGCCGAGCAGTCGTGCGGCGCCGGCGGTGGCGAAGGAGTCGGCGTAGGCGGACGCGAGCGCGGCCTGCTCGCCGCCGGCCTCGGCCGGGGCGGCTGCGGTGTCGGTCCGGTCGGCGTCGGCCAGCGGGCCGCCGCCGAGGGCGATGCCGACGGCCAGGGCCAGGAAGACGGCGACGAGCGAGACGATGTGGTGGCGGTAGGTGATCACGGTGGCTCCCTCAGGAGTCGGAGAGTCGGGTGGTCAGGGCGGAGGTCCAGCTCGCTGAGGCGGTCGCCGCCCGCGGTGGCCCACTCCTGGCCCACCGGGGTGACGAGCAGCGCGCAGAGCAGCGCCACCAGGCCGGCGAGCATCACGACGTACAGGTGGTGGGGGCGCACCCGGCCGGAGTAGAGCGAGGGCACCGCGGTGGCGTCGACGAGGTGCGGGCCGAGCGCGAGCCGGGTCAGGTAGGTGCTGGCCAGGCCGCCCCGGTCGCGGTCGAGGAAGTCCTCGAGGTCGGCGTGCAGCCCCACCCCGACGATCGGGGTCGCGCCGCCGGCGTGCGCCAGGAGCAGCGCGGCGTCCTCGGCGGTGGTGGCGGTGCTCGAGCGTGGCGGCCGGGCGCCGGTGCGCTCCACCGCGGCCACGGTCGGCGGTGCCGCCGCCGGGGGCGACGACCACGACCACGTCGGCGGCCGTCGCTGAGCGTCGCCGCGCGCGGCGAGCTCGACGTCGCCCGTCCGCGACCTGCCCGTCGACCACGACCACGTCGGGGCGGATGCCGGCGGCGACCAGCCGGTCGGCGGCCGCCGTGCACGGCGACGATCACGGGGTGCTGCTCGCGCACGTAGGCACCGACCAGCGCCAGCTCGGCGGCGACCTCGGGCCCCTCGACCACGACGACCGCGGCGCGGCCCTCGAACCGGGTGCGCCAGGGCGGGCAGGCCCTGGCCGTGCAGCAGCAGGTCCTCCTCGCGGCGCAGCAGCTCGGCGGCGTTGTGGGTCAGGGTCTCGAGCTGGGAGGCGAGCCCGAGGCGGGCGCCGGTCCCGCTCCTCCTCGAGGGTGTCGGCGCCGAGGAGCCGTCCCTCCAGCGAGCGACCGTCCTCGAGGTGCAGCACGCCCTCGTGCAGCCGGACGCCGTCGCCGTCCGCGATCCCCGTCGTGGCGGCGCCGACGCGGTCGAGCAGGAGCACACCGTGGCGGGCCAGCAGCTCGGGTCCTTGCGCCGGGTAGCGCCCCGAGAGCATCGGGGCGGCGTTGACCACCGCGACCACGCCGGCGTCGACCAGCGCCTGGGCGGTGGCGCGGTCCAGGTCGGAGTGGTCGACGACCGCCACGTCGCCGGGACGCAGACGCGGCAGCAGGGTGCGGGGGCGCCGCTCCACCCGGGCGGTGGCGTGCAGCCCGGGCAGGGGCGGGACGGGACGACGGCGGGCCGAGAGCTTCATATCCCTCCACTGTCGCACCGCGCCGGGCGTGGTCGGGGAACCCGCACGCCGTGTCGCCTGGCCCGGCGGTGTGACCCGGGTCTCGACCTGCTCAGGCCAGGGCGCGGGCGGGCTGCGCGACCTCGAGCAGCTCGCGGGCGTGGGCGACCGCGGTGTCGGAGCCGGCCAGCCCGGCCATCATCCGCGACAGCTCGACCTCGCGGGCCTCCTCGTCGAGCAGCGTGAGGCCCGAGCTGGTGACGCTGCCGTCGTGGGACTTGCGCACCACCACGTGCCGGTCGGCGTACGCCGCCACCTGGGGCAGGTGGGTGACCACCAGCACCTGCGCGGTGCGGGCCAGCTGGGCCAGGCGGCGTCCCGACCTCGACCGCGGCCGCGCCGCCGACCCCGGCGTCGACCTCGTCGAAGACGAACGTCGGCACCGGGCTGGTGCCGGCCAGCGCGACCTCGAGGGCCAGCATCACCCGCGACAGCTCACCGCCGGAGGCGCCCTTGTGCAGCGGGCGGGCCTCGGTGCCGGTGTTGGCGGCCAGCAGCAGCTCGACCTCGTCGACGCCCGAGCGGGCGTAGCGCAGCCAGCGGCCGCCGACCCGCAGCGGGGCCCCGGTGCGGCTCGCCCTCGGGCGCGGGGCGCCGCGCTCTCGTGCTGGCGGACCTCGATGCTCAGCCGCGCGTGCGGCATGGCCAGCAGGGCCAGCTCGGCGGTGACCTCGTCGGCGAGCCGGGCGGCGGCCTCGACCCGGGCCGCGGTGAGCCGCTGCGGCGACCGCGGCCAGCTCCTCGCGCAGCGCGGTCTGCTCGGCGCGCAGCTGCTCGATGCGCTCGTCGGTGCCGTCGAGCTCGAGCAGGCGGGACGCGGCCTGCTCGGACCAGGCCAGCACCTCGTCGACGGTGTCGCCGTACTTGCGGGTCAGCGCGGTCAGGGCCGCGCGACGCTCCGAGACCCCGGCCAGCCGGGCCGGGTCGGTGTCGATGCGGCTGGCGTAGCCGGCGACGTCGGCGGCGACGTCGGAGAGCAGGTAGGTGACCTCGGCGAGCCGGTCGGCCAGCTCGCCGGCCTCGGCGTCGTGGCTCGCGCACCGCCGTCGAGCGCGGTGCGGGCGGCGGAGGTGGTGGCCAGCGCGTCGGGGCTGCCCTCGTCGCTCGACAGGGCCTCGCGGGCCTGCTCGGCGGCGGCGCGCAGGGTGTCGGCGAAGCCCGAGCCGGGTCTCCTCGGCCGCCAGCTGGTCGTCCTCGCCGGGCTCGGGGGCGACCGCCTCGACCTCCTCGAGCCCGAAGCGCGAGCAGGTCGGCCTCGCGGGCCCGCTCGCGGGCGTGCGCCACGACGTCGTCGAGCTCGGCCTCGACCTCGCGCAGGCGGTCGAACAGGGCGGTCCAGCTCGCCAGCAGCTCGGCGAGCGACCGGGCCACCGAAGCTGTCGAGCGCGGCCCGCTGGGCCCCGGCCTGCAGCAGCCGGTGCTGGTCGGACTGGCCGTGCACAGCGACCAGCGGCTCGGCCACCGCGACCAGGCCGGAGACCGGCACCGTCGCGCCGCCCACGAAGGCGCGGGAGCGCCCCTCGGCGGAGACGTTGCGCGCCAGCACGACGCGGTCGTCCTCGACCTCGCCGCCGGCCTCCTCGACCGCGGCCCGGAGCCCGGGCAGGTCGCGGACCAGCACCACGCCCTCGACCCGCGCGTGCGCGAGCACCGACGCGGACGGCGCCGCTGTCGCTGCGCCCGCCGAGCAGCAGGCCCAGGGCGGTGACGATCATGGTCTTGCCGGCGCCGGTCTCACCGGTGATCACGGTCAGACCGGGACCGAGCTCGAGCGTCGAGGCGTCGATGACGCCGAGCGAGCTGATCCGGATCTCCTCGATCATGTGGGCTCACCGCGACGCCGACGCTCGCTGGCGCCGCGCCAGCCCTCGACCGGCAGGCCGAACTTCGCCACCAGCCGGTCCGTGAAGGGCGCCTGGTGCAGCCGGGCGAGCCGCACCGGGCGCTCGCCGCGGCGTACCTCGATACGGGCACCGGGCGGCAGGTCGACGGCACGGCGCCCGTCGCACCACAGCACGCCCGCGGAGTCGGTGCGGGCCAGCACCTCGACGGCCAGCACGGACGTCGGGGCGACGACCAGGGGTCGGGCGAAGAGCGCGTGCGCGCTGATCGGGACCATCAGCAGCGCCTCGACGCCCGGCCAGACCACGGGTCCGCCGGCGGAGAAGTTGTAGGCCGTCGAGCCGGTGGGAGTGGCGCACACGACGCCGTCGCACCCCCAGCGCGAGAGCGGTCGCCCGTCGACCTCGACGACCACCTCGATCATCCGCTCGCGGGCGGCCTTCTCGACGCTCGCCTCGTTGAGGGCGAAGGTCGAGGTGACGAGCTCGCCGTCGCGCAGCACCCGGACGTCGATGCTCATCCGGTCCTCGACGGTGTAGCGGCGCCCGACGACCGCGTCGATGACCGAGGCGACGTCGTCGTGCTCGGCCTCGGCGAGGAAGCCGACGTGGCCGAGGTTGACCCCGAGCACCGGGGTGCCGGACTCGTGGGTGATCTCGGCGGCGCGCAGGATGGTCCCGTCGCCGCCGATCACCAGGGTCAGCTCGCAGTCGGCGCTGGCGTCGGCCTCGCACGTCGGTGGTCTCGACGCCCTCGGTCGATGCCGAGGTCCTCGGCCTCCCGGTCGATCATCCGCACCACGATGCCGTGGGCCAGGAGGGCGCAGGCGATCTCACGGGCGACGGCCGCGGGCCTCGTCGCGCCCGGTGTGGGTCAGCATCAGCACCCGGCGCTGCCCCGGGTGCTGGTCGGTCGTCGCGGGGGGCTGGCTCACGGCTCCACCCTCTCACCCGGCTCCCCCACCGGGTCCTCGCCCCGCACGAGTCGGGCGATGTCGTCGGCGTCGATGCGTGCCGGTCCCCGGCGCAGCCACAGGAAGAACTCGACGTTGCCGGACGGCCCCGGCAGCGGGCTGGTGGTGCGCCATCACCGCACCCCAGCCGCGCGCAGCGGCGGCCGCGGCCACCGCGGTCGACGGCCTCGGCGCGCAGGTCGAGGTCGCGCACGACCCCGCCCTTGCCGACCCGGTCCTTGCCGACCTCGAACTGCGGCTTGACCATCAGCGCGAGGTCGGCGTCCGCGGCGCACACCGACAGCACGGCGTCGAGCACCAGGACGAGGGAGATGAACGACAGGTCGCCGACGACGACGTCGACCGGGTCCGCCGATGAGCGCCGGGGTCGAGCTCACGGATGTTCGTGCGGTCGTGGACCCGCACCCGCTCGTCCTGGCGGATGGCCCAGGCGAGCTGGCCGTAGCCGACGTCGACCGCGACCACCTCGGCCGCGTCGTGCGCGCAGCAGCACGTCGGTGAAGCCCCCGGTGGACGCGCCGGCGTCCAGGCAGCGACGCCCGGCGACCTCGAAGCCGTGCGGTCCGAAGGCCGCCAGCGCGCCGGTGAGCTTGTGCCCGCCGCGCGGAGACGAAGTCGGGGACGCCGTCCACCTCGGTGACCACGATCGCCACGTCGGTGGTGACCCCGGTCGCCGGCTTCGCGGCCACCGCGCCCGAGACCTTCACCCGGCCCTGGGCGACCAGCTCCGAGGCGTGCTCGCGGGAGCGGGCCAGGCCGCGACGGACCAGCTCCGGCGTCGAGACGCAGTCGGCGGGGCGGCATCCGCCTCAGCCCTCGTCCGGACGGGTCGGGCGCCGCGTCCGGGTCGCTGTCGAGGGCCCGGCGCAGCGCGTCGTGCGCGGCCTCGAAGACCGCGGCGTGCTCCTCGACCGGGCGGTCGTCGAGCGTCTCGATCGAGGCGACGACGTCGTCGACGGCCACCACGCCGGTGCGCGGGCCGGTGCGCGGGCCGGTGCCGGGAGCCTCGCTCGTCGGGTGCTGCTCGGTCATGGCGGTGAGGCTACCGCGCGTCCGAGGTGGCGGGCTCCAGCAGGTTGTCGGTCCCGGCGGGCTCTCCCGTGGCGTCGAGGTGGGCCCAGCCCGCCACCGCGACCGCACGCCACCAGTCGGCGGCCGCACCCTGGCCCTCGACGCCCAGCTGTCCGGCGGTGACCGCGGCCCGCCACCCGCCACAGGTCGCGACGCCCTCCTCCTGCTCCACCCCGGGATGGGCCTCGAGCAGTCCGTCGCAGGTCCGGGTGCAGGTAGGTGGGTCGTTCCTGGGGCTCGGCCGCGCACCAGCGCCGCTCAGGTCGGTGACGCCGGTCAGCACCAGCAGCGACTCGATGCCCATCACCGAGGCTCCCTCGATGTCGGTGTCGAGCCGGTCCCCGACCATCAGCGGGCGCTCTCCACCGACGCGGCGCACGGTCTCGTCCAGCAGCGGGCGTGCCGGCTTGCCGGCCACCACGGGGTCGACGCCGCTGAAGCGCTGCAGGGTCTCCACGAGCACGCCGTGGCCGGGCGCCACCCCGTAGGCGGTGGGGATCGACATGTCGGTGTTGCTCGCCACCCACCACAGCCCGTCCCGGATCCGCACGGCCGCGCGCATCACGTCGCGCCACAGCACGTCCGGGCCGTAGCCGGTCACCACGGCCTCGGCGTCGTCCTCGACACCCACGGGCACCAGCCCGGCCGCCTCGACGGCCTCCCGCAGACCGACGGCCCCGAGGAGCACCACCCGTGCTCCGGTCCCGAGCCGGTCACCGAGGACGCGGGCGGCGGCCTGGGCGGAGCTGACCACATCGTCCTCGGCGGCCTCCACCCCCAGCTCGCGCAGGTGCGCCGCCACGGTGCCGGGTGTCCGGGACGCGTTGTTGGTGATGAACGCGACCCGCATCTGCTCCTGCCGGGCCGCGGTGATCGCGTCCGCAGCGTGCGCAACGGCGTCGCCGTCGACGTAGACGACCCCGTCGAGGTCGAGCATCGCCAGGTCGTGGCAGTCGGCTCAACGCCGTGTCCGTCCTGTGCAGCACCTGCATCCCTCCCCCGCCGTGGTCCGGACCGCACCCTACGATGCAGCGATGGATGAGAGCGCTGTGGTCTCCCCGGCCGCCCTCGCCGGACCCGTTCGGCTGCTGCCGTTCCGGGCCCTGCACCTGACGGCCGACCGGATCGGCACGGCGGCCGGCGCCCGGGCGTTCGCCCACCCGCACGACCAGGTCCCGGACCGGATCGCCGAGTGGCGCCGGAGCGGGCTCGCGGTGCAGGACGAGACGCCGGCCCTCTGGGTGCACGAGTACACGACGCGTGGGATGACCGTGCGGGGGCTGGTCGGGGCCCTCGACCTCGACCCGGACCGTGCAACCGGGAGAACGGGGCACGGTGCTGCCCCACGAGCGGGTGCTGCCGGCACACGTCGACGAGCTCGAGCGTCGGATGGGTCAGATGCAGCTGCAGCCGGCACCGATCCTGCTGGCGCACCGGGCTCCGGCGCCGCTGCGCTCGCTGCTCGCGGACGTCATCGCCGGCCCGCCCTGTGTGGAGCTGGACGACCCCACCGGTCAGCACCACCGCACCTGGGCGCTCACCGAACCCGACCTGCTCGCCCGGGTGGCGGCGTCGCTGGAGGACACCAGGGCGCTGATCGCGGACGGGCACCACCGCTATGCCGCCTACCTCCGGCTGTGCGCCACCCATGGCGGCAGCGGCCCGTGGGCACGCGGGCTCGCCATGCTGGTGGACCACGAGGACACCCCGCTGTTCCTGGGTGCCATGCACCGGATGCTGCGGGGCGTGGCGCTCACCGAGGTCGTGGACGCGGCGCGCGCGCTGGGTCTCGACGTCACGTCCGGGAGCCGGCAGCAGGCGCTGGCTGCGCTGGACCGCCGGGTGCTCGTGCTCACCGACCGTGACGAGTCCGCCTGGGTGGGCGTCCCGGCCGGCCGGTTGGCGGTGGACGTGCTGCACCAGGACCTCGTCCCGCTGATGGCACGGGCCCGGGGCCGACACCCCGACGCCGACCACCTGCACGCTGCCGAGCAGGCCCTCGCCGGCGCAGACGCGGGGCTCGGCACCGCGGTGCTCCTCCCGGCCCTCGAGCTCGACGAGGTGATGGGAGTCCTCGGCGGCGGGTCCCTGCTGCCCGAGAAGGCGACGTCCTTCCAGCCCAAGCCGAGCGTGGGTGTGCTCATGCGCCCGGTCCACGCCGGACCCGACGCCCCGAGCTGACCTCCACCTCCACCCGCGAGCCGGTTCCACCGCCGGTACGGAAGAACCGTCGTCGGACAGCGCCCTCGACCTCGATGACGTCCCCGGCCTGCCAGCGCGCGACGCTGCGCCGGACCCGGGCGTCCCACACCGCGCACTCGATGGCGTCGACCGTGCCTCGGGGGCCGCCCTGCTCGTCGGGGCGCTCGCCGCGAGGCGCGCGGGGCACCACGAGCCGGAACGTCCACAGCTCGTCCCCGCTCGGCAGCTCCCGTCGCTCGGGCTGCTGCGAGACCCGTCCCTGGAGCCGCACCTCGTTGAGCACGTCGGTCTTCTTCGTGGGCATCCGCACCACCTCCGGCACTCACGCTCTCAGGCACCGGCCAGTCACACCGGGCTCGTGGCGGCGCCTGTGGACACAGCGCCCCTGACGCCCCCCTGTGGACAGGAGCGGCCCTCCCCTGCGACTCAGGTGTGCTGGAGCCCGCCTCGTCGAGACGTCCGAGCGTGCCGATGAGCGCGCGGCTCGCTGGGCACGTGAGCCGGGGCAGAAAGTGTGGAGTCTTGGATCAACCTGGTTCATCACCGACTCCACACTTTCCGATCGTGCCGATGGTCGGGCTGTCTCCCCGAAGAGAATCCGATCTAGTTCTCCTGTGCCTTCGATGTCCGTTCGCGCAGTACACGGTGCGCAAGCCAGCAGACGGCCACGTAGAGCACCAGCCCGGCCAAGAAGTACGGCAGCGTTTCCAGAACGAAGATGATGCCGCAGTCGTCGCAGTCCTCAATCTGAGCAGGCGTCGTGTAGCCGCTCTGGAGGCGGCGAGACTCCGCGACTTGCCAGGCGATGGCCCATAGCGGCACCAAGCCGAGAAGGAACCAAAGCCACCCTGGCCCCCACTTTGACGTCTTCATGGAGGCAGGGTGTCACCTGGCGCTACACAGGGAGGTGAGACGCGCGCTCTTGCCGCGTAGCGTGCGCCCGCGGCCATCCGGTTCTGCCGTGACCCGCGCGCTGCGGCATCCGAACGGGCGACCGAACGGTTGCCGACCCATCGCCCGGAGCTGCCGCTGTCCGCTCGGTCCTGCCGATGAGAGTGTGGGCCGTGCCGTAGCCGGAAGGACCGAAGGGTCCGTGACTGGCATCCGCTCCGTGGGGACCGGGCGTCGCGCGGCCGTTCGGTCCTTCTGACTACGACTGGCCGGACCGACCGGCCTGCCGAAAGTCGTGAGAGCGCAGAGGCCCTGTAAATGCCAGCAGCCCCACCGCGATGCGGTGGGGCTGCTGCTGAAGAATTGTCCGGCGGCGTCCTACTCTCCCACAACCTCTCGGTTGCAGTACCATCGGCGCTGAAAGGCTTAACTTCCGGGTTCGGGATGGGACCGGGTGTTTCCCTTTCGCTATGGCCGCCGTAACTCTTGCGGTACACAGCCCAGACGGGTGTGTCACCGTGGGTGTGGCTGGTGTACCAAGCCATTATTCAGATGTGATCATACACGTGTGGTGTTTGTGTGTGTGGATTCGTGGACGCGAGCACCTTTGTAGGTTCAGCTGAGTGGTTGTGAGACAAGCCCTCGGCCTATTAGTACCGGTCGGCTAGGCATTGCTGCTGTACACCTCCGGCCTATCAACCCAGTGTTCTGCTGGGGGCCTTACCCGGTTAACCCGGTGGGAAACCTCATCTTGAAACGTGCTTCCCGCTTAGATGCATTCAGCGGTTATCACTTCCGAACGTAGCTAACCAGCCGTGCCCCTGGCGGGACAACTGGCACACCAGAGGTTCGTCCATCCCGGTCCTCTCGTACTAGGGACAGCCTTTCTCAAGTTTCCTGCGCGCGCGGCGGATAGGGACCGAACTGTCTCACGACGTTCTAAACCCAGCTCGCGTGCCGCTTTAATGGGCGAACAGCCCAACCCTTGGGACCTACTCCAGCCCCAGGATGCGACGAGCCGACATCGAGGTGCCAAACCATCCCGTCGATATGGACTCTTGGGGAAGATCAGCCTGTTATCCCCGGGGTACCTTTTATCCGTTGAGCGACGTCGCTTCCACATGCCGACGCCGGATCACTAGTTCCGACTTTCGTCCCTGCTCGACATGTCTGTCTCACAGTCAAGCTCCCTTGTGCACTTACACTCAACACCTGATTGCCAACCAGGCTGAGGGAACCTTTGAGCGCCTCCGTTACTCTTTAGGAGGCAACCGCCCCAGTTAAACTACCCATCAGGCACTGTCCCTGATCCGGATAACGGACCTAGGTTAGACATCTAGTACGACCAGAGTGGTATTTCAACGATGACTCCACACCCACTGGCGTGAACGCTTCACAGTCTCCCACCTATCCTACACAAGCCGAACCAAACACCAATACCAAACTATAGTAAAGGTCCCGGGGTCTTTCCGTCCTGCCGCGCGTAACGAGCATCTTTACTCGTAGTGCAATTTCGCCGAGTCCATGGTTGAGACAGCGCCCAAGTCGTTACTCCATTCGTGCAGGTCGGAACTTACCCGACAAGGAATTTCGCTACCTTAGGATGGTTATAGTTACCACCGCCGTTTACTGGGGCTTAAATTCTCCGCTTCGGCATTGCTACCTAACCGGTCCCCTTAACCTTCCAGCACCGGGCAGGAGTCAGTCCGTATACATCGTCTTACAACTTCGCACGGACCTGTGTTTTTAGTAAACAGTCGCTTGGGCCTGGTCTCTGCGGCCCTTCCCGCTCCCACCGCAAGGGTGTTCACGTTCCGGGCCCCCCTTCTCCCGAAGTTACGGGGGCATTTTGCCGAGTTCCTTAACCATGGTTCGCTCGATCGCCTTAGTATTCTCTACCTGATCACCTGAGTCGGTTTGGGGTACGGGCGGCGCATAGCTCGCTAGAGGTTTTTCTCGACAGCATAGGATCATCCACTTCCCCCCAACGGGGTCCCCATCACATCTCAAGCTCGACATCAAAGTCAGCGATCCGGATTTGCCTAGATCTCGCCCTACATGCTTAGCCGTACACAACCATCGGTACGGTTGGACTACCTTCCTGCGTCACCCCATCGCTTGACTACTACCAGTTCGGGTCCCACGCTACGCTCACGCGCCTCGCCCCGAAGGGTTCGGTCACGTGAGTTTCGGATGGTTAGCATCACCAGGTTCGTCATGGGCGCTACTTTGCCGGTACGGGAATATCAACCCGTTGTCCATCGACTACGCCTGTCGGCCTCGCCTTAGGTCCCGACTTACCCAGGGCAGATTAGCTTGACCCTGGAACCCTTGATCATTCGGCGCACGTGTTTCTCACACGTGATTCGCTACTCATGCCTGCATTCTCACTCGTGTCGCGTCCACACCTGGATCACTCCGGCGCTTCACTCGCGACACGACGCTCCCCTACCCATCCACACACCTGAACACCCCTCAAGTGGGATGCTGGGCTCGCATGAATGCCATAGCTTCGGCGGATGACTTGAGCCCCGCTACATTGTCGGCGCGGAATCACTTGACCAGTGAGCTATTACGCACTCTTTCAAGGGTGGCTGCTTCCAAGCCAACCTCCTGGTTGTCACTGCGACTCCACATCCTTTTCCACTTAGTCACCGCTTAGGGGCCTTAGCTGATGGTCTGGGCTGTTTCCCTCTCGACTACGGAGCTTATCCCCCGCAGTCTCACTGCTGCGCTCTCACTTACCGGCATTCGGAGTTTGGCTAACGTCAGTAACCTGGTCGGGCCCATCGGCTATCCAGTGCTCTACCTCCGGCAAGAAACACGCAACGCTGCACCTAAATGCATTTCGGGGAGAACCAGCTATCACGAAGTTTGATTGGCCTTTCACCCCTATCCACAGGTCATCCCCTCAGTTTTCAACCTAAGTGGGTTCGGTCCTCCACGCGGTCTTACCCGCGCTTCAACCTGCCCATGGATAGATCACTTCGCTTCGGGTCTTGATCGTGCTACTCAAACGCCCTATTCGGACTCGCTTTCGCTACGGCTTCCCCACACGGGTTAACCTCGCAACACAACGCAAACTCGCAGGCTCATTCTTCAAAAGGCACGCCGTCACCCCAACACACAAAGTGTGAGCAAGGCTCCGACGGATTGTAGGCACATGGTTTCAGGTACTATTTCACTCCCCGCCAGGGGTACTTTTCACCTTTCCCTCACGGTACTTGTCCGCTATCGGTCATCAAGGAGTATTTAGGCTTAACGGGTGGTCCCGCCAGATTCACACGGAATTTCAGGGGTTCCGTGTTACTTGGGATATCGCATCACAGCTCACGACTTACACTTACGGGGCTATCACCCTCTACGGCGCCACTTTCCAATGGACTTCAACTTCAACGTGAGTTTCTTACTGTGTGGCAGGCCGGCAGACCCACCCATACGGTCCCACAACCCCACATACACAACCCCTGCCGGGTATCACACGTACATGGTTTAGCCTCATCCGATTTCGCTCGCCACTACTCTCGGAATCACTATTGTTTTCTCTTCCTGTGGGTACTGAGATGTTTCACTTCCCCACGTTCCCTCCACACACCCTATATATTCAGGCGCGGGTAACTGGACATGACTCCAGCTGGGTTTCCCCATTCGGACACCCCCGGATCACAGCTCGGTTGCCAACTCCCCAGGGCTTATCGCAGGCTCCTACGTCCTTCATCGGCTCTTGATGCCAAGGCATCCACCATGTGCCCTTCATAGCTTGTCTCACAAACACTCAACAAAAACTACAAAGACTAGACTTAATTACACATCTAGAAAGACACGACCAACACACCCACCCCACACAAGAGGCAGAGCACGCTCATCGCGTCAGATGCTCGCGTCCACTATCCAGTTCACAAACAACCAGCCCACCAACACCCCCACACCCACCAACAGGTGAGATGCAGAGCAAAGGAGGCACAGAGCAAACCAAACCCCCCGCAACCAGTCAAAGACCGGCCCCAGGGGAATCTGATCCCTCAGAGCCCAACAGTGTGCCAACCCCACCCCACCAACAGGCTCCCCAGGTTCCACACCCACCCACCCCCGAAGAGCATGACCGACAGTACTGAGACAGACCCCGCACCAACAGGTGCGAAGACATCATCGACGATTCCACTAGTGAACACCACCATCGTGCCAGAACAGTCGTCTGACGTCGGGGCGTGTGCTCCTTAGAAAGGAGGTGATCCAGCCGCACCTTCCGGTACGGCTACCTTGTTACGACTTCGTCCCAATCGCCAGCCCCACCTTCGACGGCTCCCTCCCACAAGGGGTTAGGCCACCGGCTTCGGGTGTTGCCGACTTTCGTGACGTGACGGGCGGTGTGTACAAGGCCCGGGAACGTATTCACCGCAGCGTTGCTGATCTGCGATTACTAGCGACTCCGACTTCATGGGGTCGAGTTGCAGACCCCAATCCGAACTGAGACCGGCTTTTTGGGATTCGCTCCGCCTTACGGCATCGCAGCCCTTTGTACCGGCCATTGTAGCATGCGTGAAGCCCTGGACATAAGGGGCATGATGACTTGACGTCATCCCCACCTTCCTCCGAGTTGACCCCGGCAGTCTCCTATGAGTCCCCATCACCCGAAGGCCTGCTGGCAACATAGGACGAGGGTTGCGCTCGTTGCGGGACTTAACCCAACATCTCACGACACGAGCTGACGACAGCCATGCACCACCTGTACACCGACTAAAAGGGGCCATATCTCTATGGCTTTCCGGCGTATGTCAAACCCAGGTAAGGTTCTTCGCGTTGCATCGAATTAATCCGCATGCTCCGCCGCTTGTGCGGGCCCCCGTCAATTCCTTTGAGTTTTAGCCTTGCGGCCGTACTCCCCAGGCGGGGCGCTTAATGCGTTAGCTGCGGCACGGAACCCGTGGAATAGACCCCACACCTAGCGCCCAACGTTTACGGTGTGGACTACCAGGGTATCTAATCCTGTTCGCTCCCCACACTTTCGCTCCTCAGCGTCAGGTAATGCCCAGAGAACCGCCTTCGCCACCGGTGTTCCTCCTGATATCTGCGCATTTCACCGCTACACCAGGAATTCCGTTCTCCCCTGCATACCTCTAGTCTGCCCGTATCGAAAGCAAGCACCGAGTTAAGCCCGGTGTTTTCACTCCCGACGCGACAAACCGCCTACGAGCCCTTTACGCCCAATAATTCCGGACAACGCTCGCACCCTACGTATTACCGCGGCTGCTGGCACGTAGTTGGCCGGTGCTTCTTCTGTAGGTACCGTCACTTGCGCTTCGTCCCTACTGAAAGAGGTTTACAACCCGAAGGCCGTCATCCCTCACGCGGCGTTGCTGGATCAGGCTTCCGCCCATTGTCCAATATTCCCCACTGCTGCCTCCCGTAGGAGTCTGGGCCGTGTCTCAGTCCCAGTGTGGCCGGTCACCCTCTCAGGCCGGCTACCCGTCGAAGCCTTGGTAGGCCATTACCCCACCAACAAGCTGATAGGCCGCGAGCACATCCCCCACCGAAAAACTTTCCACACACCACCCATGCAGGTACTGTGTCATATCCGGTATTAGACACCGTTTCCGAGGCTTATCCCAAAGTGAAGGGCAGATTACTCACGTGTTACTCACCCGTTCGCCGCTCGTGTACCCCGAAGGGCCTTACCGCTCGACTTGCATGTGTTAAGCACGCCGCCAGCGTTCGTCCTGAGCCAGGATCAAACTCTCCGTTGAAAAACAACACCACACCAACCCCAAAAGGGCCGATGCAGAAAAAGAGATGCCCTGACAAGAGAACAAAACTGACAATTGCCAGAATCATCGTCTTACCAAAGAAACCATCAACCACCATCCACCCCACAAAGGAGCATCCATGATCGACGGGGCATAACAAACTAATTCGTCGACTATGACACACTGTTGAGTTCTCAAGAATCAGACGCACACCGTCCCAGCACCTCTCGGCACCAGCGGCGGGGCAACCTGCAGAAACTTACCGGTCCGGGTCTGCCGCGTCAACTCGGTGAGCTGGGCGGTGCGACCGTCATGGTGTTTCTTTGCCGGGACGTGCCTCAGCCACTCGTTTTCGACCCTCTGGGCCGCGAGTGGAGCTGCGTGCTCGCGGCGAGAACAGAACGTTACACAGGGGTGGACGCGGGCTCAAATCGGGGGTGCCGGGCAGCGCTCAGCGGGGCCGTCGCGGCGCCGCCGGACGGTACGTCGAGACGCTGCGGCTCCCCCGGCAGCCAGAACCGCCACGGCCGGTCGGGCGCGCCGCGCAGCCCCACCCGCGGTCCGGCTCGCCACGCTCCGGGGCGGCTCCCGGCCAGGGTGCAGCCGGACGGGCCGGCCACGAGGTCGGCGCCGCCGTGCTCGAGCCCGATCCCGAGCGCCCGGCACAGCCGCGCCGGGCCCGCGGGCGAGGTCGCGGTCGCGTGCGACCGGGGTCGGCGTTCCCGGGCCAGCTCGAGGCCGTCGACGACCTCGCCGGCCCGCAGCAGCACCGCGCCGCGCGTGCCCTCGGGGCCGGCCACGACGTTGGCGCACACGTGCATGCCGTAGGTGAAGTAGGTGTAGAGCCGCCCGGCGGGCCGAACATCACCGCGGTGCGCGGCGTCGGCCCCGGTAGGCGTGCGAGCCGGGGTCGTCCGGCCCGGCGTACGCCTCGACCTCGGTGAGCCGCACCGCCACGTCGCCGTGGCGCAGCACGGCGCCGAGCAGGCGCGGCGCCACCTCGCGCGGCGTCCCCCGCCAGCAGCGGGAGCAGCTCAGCCGACGGTGCTCAGGCGAGCGGCCACGCGGACGCCGCGGCCACCAGCTCGGCGAGCTGCTCGCGCACCCGGACCGGGGCGGTGCCGCCGCGGCCGTCGCGCGAGGCGACCGAGCCCTCCGGCGGTCAGCACCTCGCGCACCGCGGGCGTCAGGTCGGGCGAGATCTCGCGCGAACTGCTCGTCGGTCAGGTCGGCCAGCTCGATGCCGAGCTCCTCGCAGCGGCGTACGCAGGCGCCGGCGACCTCGTGGGCGACCCGGAACGGCACGCCCTGGCGGACCAGCCACTCGGCGACGTCGGTGGCCAGCGAGAAGCCCTGCGGCGCGAGCTCGGCCATCCGGTCGGCGTCGAACTCCAGGGTCGCGACCATGCCGGTGAACGCCGGCAGCAGCACCTCGAGGGTGTCGACGGAGTCGAAGACCGGCTCCTTGTCCTCCTGCAGGTCGCGGTTGTAGGCCAGCGGCAGCGCCTTCAGCGTGGCCAGCAGCCCGGTCAGGTTGCCGATCAGCCGGCCGGCCTTGCCGCGGGCCAGCTCGGCGATGTCGGGGTTCTTCTTCTGCGGCATGATGCTCGACCCGGTCGACCAGGAGTCGTGCAGCGTCACGAAGTCGAACTCCCGGGTCGACCAGAGGATGACCTCCTCGGCGAGCCGGCTGACGTCGACGCCGATCTGCGCGGTCACGAAGGCGAACTCGGCGACGAAGTCGCGCGCCGCCGTGCCGTCGATCGAGTTGGCGCTCGAGCCGGTGAAGCCGAGCTCGGCGGCGACCAGCGTCGGGTCGAGGCCGAGGCTCTGCCCGGCCAGCGCGCCCGAGCCGTACGGCGAGTCGGCGGCCACGCGGGCGTCCCAGTCGGCGAGCCGGTCGACGTCGCGCAGCAGCGGCCAGGCGTGCGCCAGCAGGTGGTGCGCGAGCAGCACCGGCTGGGCGTGCTGCAGGTGCGTGCGCCCCGGCATGATCGCCCGCGTCGCCCAGGTGGGCGCGCGCCTGCGCGGCGAGCGCGTCGACGAGGTCGAGCACCTGCGCCGGCGACCACCCGGGCGTGGTCGCGCAGGAAGACCTTGAACAGGGTGGCGATCTGGTCGTTGCGGCTGCGGCCGGCGCGCAGCCGACCGCCGATGTCGGCGCCGACCTCCTCGAGCAGCAGCCGCTCCAGCGCGCCGTGGACGTCCTCGTCGGACGGGTCGGGGTGCAGCTCGCCGGCGGCGTACCGCTCCCCCAGCACGTCGAGGCCGCGGTGCAGCTCGGCGTGGTCGGCGTCGGTGAGCAGCCCCGCGCGGTGCAGCGCGTTGGCGTGGGCGCGCGAGCCGGCGAGGTCGTACGGCGTGAGCCGCCAGTCGAAGTGGGTCGAGCGCGAGAGCGCCTCGAGCTCGGGCGAGGGGCCG
Source organism: uncultured Actinomycetota bacterium (assembly GCA_963722135.1). Lineage (GTDB taxonomy): Bacteria > Actinomycetota > Actinomycetes > Propionibacteriales > Nocardioidaceae > Nocardioides. The sequence goes on along the minus strand of CAVRJT010000003.1, from coordinate 1,111,548 downwards.
CCGGCGAACCGGCCGCCCCAGAGCTTGCCGGTGTTGGTCGCGTCCTGCTTGCCCGGCTGATGACGTGTCACGCTGGTGCTGCTCCTCTCGCCGCGACGATCGCGGCGCTCATGATCTCAGGCAGGTCGGGGGCCACGAGGCGGCCGTCCGCCGCGACGTCGTCCGGGGTCCACCACCGGGCCTCCACGACGTTGTCGACCTCGCCGGGCTCCAGGTGCTCGAAGGTGATGCCGACCTCGCGCGCCAGGTGCAGGGCGAAGAACGTCGAGTCGCCGAGGTAGGCGCGACCGTCGTAGGTGAAGTGGCGCCGGTCGCGGTGGAACGGGCCCACCAGCTGCGTCGGCACCTGACGACGACGCCGGTCTCCTCGCGCAGCTCGCGCAGCGCGGCGCTCGACGTGGGTCTCCCCCGGGTCGAGCGCGCCGCCGATCGCTGCCCCAGCGCAGCTCGCCGGGCCGCCCGGGGTCCTGGTCGAGCAGCAGCAGGCACTCGCCTGCCGGGCTGACCGGGAGCACCCGGGCGGTCGCGCGCAGCACCGGTCTCCATCACGCGGGCCCCATCAGTCGGTGCCGGACTCCATCGCCGCGTCGTCGAGCGCCTCGTCGTCGATGTCGTCGGCCGAGCGCGGGTTCTCGGTGATCCGGTCGTAGCCGCCGGGCTCGATCTCGCCGTAGAGCGTGCCGTTCTCGACCAGCACCTGGCCCTGGTCGAGCGGCTGGGCGGCGTACAGCTCGAGCTTGGCGCGCGAGTCGGCGATGTCGAGGTTGCGCATGGTGAGCTGGCCGATCCGGTCGAGCGGGCCGAAGGCGGCGTTCTCGGTGCGCTCCATCGACAGCTTGTCGGGGTGGTAGGAGAAGGCCGGACCGTCGGTGCGCAGGATCGTGTAGTCCTCGCCGCGGCGCAGCCGCAGCGTCACCTCGCCGGTGACCAGCGAGGCGATCCAGCGCTGGATCGACTCGCGGATCATCAGCGCCTGCGGGTCGAGCCAGCGGCCCTCGTAGAGCAGCCGGCCGAGGCGGCGGCCCTCGTCGTGGTAGTTGGCGATCGTGTCCTCGTTGTGGATGGCGTTGAGCAGCCGCTCGTAGGCGATCCAGAGCAGCGCCATGCCCGGGCGCCTCGTAGATGCCGCGCGACTTGGCCTCGATGATCCGGTTCTCGATCTGGTCGGACATGCCCAGCCCGTGGCGCCCGCCGATCGTGTTGGCCTCGTGGACCAGCGCGACCGGGTCGTCGAAGCGCGTGCCGTTGATCGCGACCGGGCGGCCGGCCTCGAAGGCGATCGTGACGTCCTCGGTGGCGATCTCGACCGACGGGGTCCCAGAACTTCACGCCCATGATCGGCTCGACGGTCTCGAGCGAGACGTCGAGGTGCTCGAGCGTCTTGGCCTCGTGGGTGGCGCCCCAGATGTTGGCGTCGGTGGAGTAGGCCTTCTCCTTGGAGTCGCGGTAGGGCAGGTCGTGCTCGGTGAGCCACTGGCTCATCTCGTCGCGGCCGCCGAGCTCGTGCGACGAAGTCGGCGTCGAGCCACGGCTTGTAGATGCGCAGGTCGGGGTTGGCCAGCAGGCCGTAGCGGTAGAACCGCTCGATGTCGTTGCCCTTGAACGTCGAGCCGTCGCCCCAGATGTCGACGCCGTCCTCGTGCATGGCGCGCACCAGCATGGTGCCGGTGACCGCGCGGCCCAGCGGCGTGGTGTTGAAGTAGGTGCGGCCGCCGGAGCGGATGTGGAAGGCGCCGCAGGCGATCGCGGCGAGGCCCTCCTCGACCAGCTGGGTGCGGCAGTCGACGGCGCGGGCGATCTCGGCGCCGTACTCCATGCGCCCGGTCGGGCACGCCGGAGATGTCGGGCTCGTCGTACTGGCCGATGTCGGCGGTGTAGGTGCACGGGACCGCGCCCTTGTCGCGCATCCAGGCGACCGCGACGGAGGTGTCGAGACCTCCGGAGAACGCGATGCCGACGCGCTCGCCGACGGGGAGGGAGGTCAGGACCTTGCTCATGGGCGCTCCTCGTTTGAGACTGTGGTTCGTGGGGGGTTCGTGGGGGGTTCGGATAGGGTTCGTGGGGTCGTACGTCGGGTGGTCGGCCAGGGCGAGGAAGCGGCGGGCGAGGGCGTCGCCGCCGGTCGGGTCGCGGCCGATGACCAGGACGGTGTCGTCGCCGGCGATGGTGCCGAGGACGTCGGGGAACTCGGCCTTGTCGAAGGCCGAGGCCAGGAACTGCGCGGCGCCGGGCGGGGTGCGCAGCACCACCAGGTTGGCGCTGGCGTCGGCGCTGACGAGCAGCTCGGCGCACAGGCGGGCCAGGCGCGCACGCCCGGCCGCGGAGTCCGCGGGCGCGACCGGTCGCCGGTCGCCGCCCTCGGCGGGCACGGCGTAGACCAGCGCGCCGGAGGCCGCGCGGACCTTGACCGCGTCGAGCTCGACGAGGTCGCGCGACAGCGTGGCCTGGGTGACCCGCACGCCGCTGCTCGGCCAGCAGCAGCGCCAGCTCGCCCTGGGAGTGCACCTCGTGGGTGCCACCAGCTCGACGATGCGCTGGTGGCGGGCGTTCTTGGTGGTCGGGCCGCATGGCGAACTCGGTCATGCCGGTCACCTCCCACCGCGGGCGGCGCGCCCTCGGCGAGCAGGAAGGCCAGCACCGCCTTCTGGGCGTGGCGCCGGTTCTCGGCCTCGTCCCACACGACGCTCTGCGGGCCCGTCGAGCACCTCGGCGGCGATCTCCTTGCCGCGGTAGGCCGGCAGGCAGTGCAGCACGATCGCGTCGGGCGCGGCGTGGGCGAGCAGCTCGGCGGTCAGCGACCAGTCGGCGAAGACCAGCTCGCGGGCCGGCTCCTCGTTCTCCTTGCCCATCGAGATCCAGGTGTCGGTGACGACGACGTCGGCGCCGGCGACGGCCTTGACCGGGTCGGGCTCGGCGCGGGCCGAGCCGCCGGTGGTGGCCCCGATCTCGGTGGCGCGCTGCGAGCATCTCCGGCGGCCGGCAGGAAGCCCTCGGGGGCGCTGACCCGCACGTGCATGCCGGCGGTGGCGCCGGCCAGCAGCCAGGAGTTGCCCATGTTGCAGGCCCCGTCGCCGACGAAGGCCACGGTGAGCCCGGCGAGCCGGCCGCGCTGCTCGCGCACGGTCAGCAGGTCGGCGATCAGCTGGCAGGGGTGGAAGTCGTCGGTGAGCGCGTTGACGACCGGCACGCCGGCGTGCGCGGCCATCAGCTCGAGGTCGGACTGGTGGAAGGTGCGCCACACGACCGCCGAGACCTGGCGGCCCAGCACCCGGGCGACGTCCTCGACCGACTCGCGGATGCCGATGCCGGCCAGCCGGCCCTCGACGAGCATCGGGTTGCCGCCGAGCTCGGCGATGCCGGCGGCGAAGGACGTCTGGGTGCGCAGCGTCGGCTTGTCGAAGATCATCGCGACCGTCTGCGGTCCGGCCAGCGGCTTCGCGTCGTACGGCGCCCGCTTCATCGCCGCCGCGAGGTCCAGCACCTGGGCCTGCTCGGCCGGGCTCGAGGTCGTCGTCGCGCAGGAAGTGGCGCGTCATCAGGTGCCCGCCTCGTCGAGGATCGCCGGCCAGGCGGCGAGGAACGCCTCGACGTCGGCGTCGGTGAGCACCAGCGGCGGCGCGAGCCGGATCCGGCTCGGCGTCGGGCTGTTGACGATGAAGCCGGCGCCGCTGGGCGGCCGTCGACGACCGCGGCCGCGGTCTCGCTGACCAGGTCGAGGCCGATCAGCAGGCCCTCGCCGCGCACCTCGGTGACCCGCGGGTCGGCCGCCAGGCCGTCGCGCAGCTGCTCGCCGGCGCGGCGGGCGTGCTCGAGCAGCCCGTCGGCCTCGATGGTGCGGATCACGGCGAGCGCGGCGGCGCAGGCCACCGGGTTGCCGCCGAAGGTGGTGCCGTGGTTGCCGGGCTCGAGCAGGTCGGCCGCGCCGCCCCAGGCCGACGACGGCACCGATCGGGAAGCCGCCGCCGAGGCCCTTGGCCAGGGTGACGATGTCGGGGACGACGTGGCCGGCGTGGGCGAACCAGTCGCCGGTGCGGCCCATGCCGGTCTGCACCTCGTCGAGCCACAGCAGCGCGCCGGGCTCGTCGGCCAGCGCCCGGGCGGCGGCGAGGTAGCCCTCGGGGGCCACCACGACGCCGGCCTCGCCCTGGATCGGCTCGAGCAGGATGGCCGCGGTCGGTCGTCGGTGACGGCCTCGCGCAGCGCGTCGGCGTCGCCGTACGGGACGAAGGTGACGTCGCCGGGCAGCGGCTCGAAGGGCTCGCGGTAGGCGGCCTTCGAGGTCAGCGCCAGCGCGCCCATGGTGCGGCCGTGGAAGCCGCCCTCGGCGACGACGACGTGGGTGCGCCCGGTGCGCCGGGTCAGCTTGAAGGCGGCCTCGTTGGCCTCGGTGCCGGAGTTGGTGAAGAAGACCTTGCCGGGGCCGGCGCCGACCAGGCGCGAGCAGCTTCTCGGCGAGCTCGACCTGCGGGCCGGAGGTGAAGAAGTTGGAGATGTGGCCGAGCGTGGACAGCTGCTCGGTGACCGCCGCGACCAGCGCCGGGTGGGCGTGGCCGAGCGCGTTGACGGCGATGCCGCCGAGCAGGTCGACGTACTCCTTGCCGTCGGCGTCCCAGACGTGGGCGCCCTCGCCGCGCACCAGGGCGAGCTTGGGCGGGCCGAAGGTGTTCATCAGCGAGCGCGGCGTACCGCTCCCCGATCGCTGTCCGACTCCTGGCTGCTCACTTGCGCACCGCCTTCGCCTGGCCTTGCGGACCTTGGTCTCGACGCCGGGCAGCACCTGGGTGCCGACGCCCTCGTTGGTGAAGAGCTCGAGCAGCACCGCGTGCGGCTCGCGCCCGTCGACGACGGTGGCGCGCGGGACGCCCTCGGCGACCGCCTTGCGGCAGGCCTCCATCTTGGGCACCATCCCGCTGGCCAGGCTCGGCATCATCTCGGCGAGCGCCTCGGGGCTGATCTCGTAGATCACGTCGTCGCTGTCGGGCCAGTCGCGGTAGAGGCCCTCGACGTCGGTGAGCACCAGCAGCTTCTCGGCGCCGAGCGCGACCGCCAGGGCGGCGGCGGCGGTGTCGGCGTTGACGTTGTGCACCAGTCCGTCGACGTCGGGGGCGACGCTGGAGACCACCGGGATGCGGCCGGCCTCGATCAGGTCGCGCACCGCCTCGGGGCGCACCTTGGCGACCTCGCCGACCAGGCCGAGGTCGACCTCCTCGCCGTCGACGATGGTGTTGGTCGGCTCGGCGGTGAACAGCCCGGCGTCCTCGCCGGACAGGCCGACGGCCAGCGGGCCGTGCTCGTTGATCAGCCCGACCAGCTCGCGCTGCACCTGGCCGACGAGCACCATCCGGACCACGTCCATCGCCTCGGGCGTGGTGACCCGCAGCCCGCCGCGGAACTCGGACTCGATGCCGAGCTGGTCGAGCATCGCGGAGATCTGCGGTCCGCCGCCGTGCACGACGACCGGTCGGAAGCCGGCGAAGCGCAGGAAGGCGATGTCCTCGGCGAAGGCGCGCTTGAGGGTGTCGTCGGTCATCGCGTTGCCGCCGTACTTCACCACCACGATCTTGCCGTGGTAGCGCTTGAGCCACGGCAGGGCGTCGGAGAGGATCGCCGCCTTGTCGGGGTCGGCGGGCTGGACCTCGCTGAAGATCATCTGCTCGCTGTCGCTAGGCGTGCTCATGAGGAGTACGCGCTGTTCTCGTGGACGTAGGCGTGGGTCAGGTCGTTGGTCCAGACGGTCGCCCGCTCGGTGCCCGGACTTCAGGTCGATCGTCACGCTGACCTCGCGGGCCGACAGGTCGACGGTCTCGGGGTCGGCGTGCGGCGTGGACTGCCGGCAGACCCAGACGCCGTTCATGGCGACGTCGAGGTCGGCGGGGTCGAAGGTGGCGTGCGGTGGTGCCGATGCTGGCCAGCACCCGCCCCCAGTTGGGGTCGTTGCCGAAGATCGCGGCCTTGAAGAGGTTGGAGCGGGCCACGCTGCGGCCGACCTCGACCGCCTCGTCCTCGGTCGCGGCGTTGAGCGTCGTGATCGCGATCTCGTGGTCGGCGCCCTCGGCGTCCTTGAGCAGCTGCATCGCCAGGTCGGTGCAGACCTGGGTCAGCGCCGCGGTGAAGTCGTCGGGGCTGGGGGTGATGCCGCTGGCGCCGCTGGCCATCACGGTCACGGTGTCGTTGGTCGACATGCAGCCGTCGGAGTCGAGCCGGTCGAAGGAGACCCGCGTCGCCGCGCGCAGCGCGACGTCGAGCTCGTCGGCGGGCACCACGGCGTCGGTGGTGAGGACGACCAGCATCGTGGCCAGCTGCGGGCGCCAGCATGCCGGCGCCCTTGGCCATCCCGCCGATGCTCCAGCCCGCGCCCTCGACGACGACCTGCTTGCTGACCGAGTCGGTGGTCATGATCGCCTCGGCGGCGTCGTTCCCGCCCTCGCCGGACAGCGCGTCGTACGCCGCGTCGACGCCGGCGAGCACCTGCTCGCGGTCGTTGGTCAGCCCGATCAGCCCGGTCGAGCAGACGACCACGTCGCCGGCGCCGATGCCGACGTGCTCGGCGACCTGCTCGGCCACCGCGTGGGTGGTCTGGAAGCCCTCGGGGCCGGTGTAGCAGTTGGCGCCGCCGGAGTTGAGGACGACCGCGCGCACGGTGCCGTCCTTGACGACCTCCTGGCTCCACAGGACCGGGTTGGCCTTGCAGCGGTTGGCGGTGAAGACCGAGGCGGAGTCGAAGCGCGGGCCGGCGTTGACGACCAGCGCGACGTCCTTGGCGCCGGTCGACTTCAGGCCGGCGGGGACGCCGGCGGCGGTGAAGCCCTGCGGGGTGGTGATGCTCATCAGGGAGCCAGTCCGATCGTGGTCAGGCCCGTGCCCTCGTCGAGGCCGAGCGCGAGGTTCATGCACTGGACGGCGGCGCCGGCGGTGCCCTTGGCGAGGTTGTCGACGGCGCCGACGGCGACCAGGCGCCCCGCGACCTCGTCGACGGTGACCTGCAGGTGGACGGCGTTGGAGCCGATCACCGACTTGGTCTGGGGCCACTGCCCCCTCGGCAGCACGTGCACGAACGGCTCGTCGGCGTAGGCCTGCGCGTAGATCGCGTAGCGCCTCCTCGGCGTCGACCTCGTGCCGGCACGCAGGTCCGCCGAGCAGGTGGCCAGGATGCCGCGCGACATCGGCACCAGCAGCGGCGTGAAGCTGACCGCGACCGTCCCGTCGACGAGCGCGGAGAGGTTCTGGGTGATCTCCGGCGTGTGCCGGTGGTCGCCGCCGACGCCGTAGGCGCTGGCGTTGCCCATGATCTCGGAGCCCAGCAGGTGCGACTTGGCGGCCTTGCCGGCGCCGCTGGTGCCGCTGGCCGCGACGACCGAGACGCGCGGCTCGACGATGCCGGCCGCGACGGCGGGAGCCAGGCTCAGCGTCGACACGGTCGGGTAGCAGCCCGGCACGGCGATCCGGCGCGCGCCGCGCAGCTCCTCGCGCTGCCCGGGCAGCTCGGGCAGGCCGTAGGGCCAGGTGCCGGCGTGCTCGCCGCCGTAGAACGTCGCCCACTCCCCCGCGTCGCGCAGCCGGAAGTCGGCGCCGCAGTCGATGACGACGGTGTCGTCGCCGAGCTGGGCGGCGACCTCGCCGGACTGGCCGTGCGGCAGGGCGAGGAAGACGACGTCGTGGCCGCTGAGGACCTCGATCGTGGTGGGCTCGAGCACCCGGTCGGCCAGCGGCACCAGGTGCGGCTGCAGCGCGCCGAGCGGCTGCCCGGCGTTCGACGCACCGGTCAGCGCGCCGATCTCGACCTCGGGGTGGGCCAGCAGCAGCCGGAGGACCTCACCCCCGGCGTACCCGCTCGCTCCGGCCACGGCCACTCGCACTTTCGCCATATGCAGGACTATACGCATCACTGCATGAGGCTGTACAACCGGGGTCGAGTCGGCCCAAATGTTCAGCCGAGTCGGCGCAGATCTCCCCACAGTGGAAGCATTTGCGCCGACTCAGCGCGATATTTCGGGCCGGGTCAGCGCTGGACCGCTCCGACGCGCTCGGCGGCGAGCGCCACGGCGGCCTCGCGGGCGGTCGCGGCCTCGCCCTCGGCCAGGGTGCGGTCCGGGGCCCGCAGCCGCAGCGCGAACGCCAGCGACTTCTTGCCCTCGCCGACCTGGTCGCCGGTGTAGACGTCGAAGAGGCGCACCGACTCGAGCAGCTCGCCGGCCCCCTCGCGCAGCGCCGACTCGACGGCCGCTGGCCGGCACGTCCTGGTCGACGACGAGCGCGACGTCCTCCTTGGCGACCGGGTAGGTCGAGAAGGACGGCGCCGGGCGCAGGTCGACGGCGCGCTCCAGCAGCAGGTCGAGGTCGACCTCGGCGGCCACCGAGCGCGCGCGGCAGCCCGAAGGCGGCGCACACGCGCGGGTGCAGCTCGCCGGCGTGACCGACGACGACCCCGTCGACGACGAGCTCGGCGCAGCGGCCCGGGTGCCAGGGCGCGCGGGTGGCCGCCCGGGTCTCGAGCACGAGACCGAGGGACTCGGTCACCCCGCGGACGGCCGCGACGGCGTCGGACCAGTCGACGGGTCGACCCGGCCCCCACCAGCCGGAGGCGTCGGCCTCGCCGACCGCGACCAGACCCAGGTGCACCGGCTGGGCCGGCAGCGCCTTCTCCAGCTCCGCGAGCTCGGCGTCCGTGGGGCGCCGGTCGACGGGCAGGATCGGCGCCGGGCCGCTGCTCGCGGGGCGTGGTCACCGGCGCGTTCTCGAAGATCGCGAACGAGGTCGTGCCGTGCCCGACGTTCTTCGCCGCCGCCCGCAGCAGCCCGGGCAGCAGCGTGGTCGTCATGTACGGCGCCTCGGCGCTGAGCGGGTTGCTCAGCCGCAGCAACGAGCGCCGGTCGTCGTCGTCGGGCAGGCCGAGCAGGTCGAGGTCGCTCGGTGCCGACGAACGGGAAGGTGAGCACCTCGACGAAGCCCTGGCCGGCCATGGTGCGCCCGACCCGGCGGCGCAGCCGCTGCTCACGGGTCAGGCCGCGTCCCGAGGGCGGGGTCGGCAGCACCGAGGGGACCTTGTCGTAGCCGACGACCCGGACGACCTCCTCGGAGAAGTCCTGGGGGTCGGTGAGGTCGGGGCGCCACTGCGGCGGGGTGACGCTGCAGCGTGCTGCCCTCGACCCGCGACCTCGCAGCCGACGGCGCGCAGGTGCGCGACCGCGGTCTCGTCGTCGATCGGCATCCCGCTGACCCGGCGGGCCAGGTCGGCGTCCGACCGGTGACCGCCTCGCGCGGCGCCGGGCTGCCCGACGACGGTGACGCCGGGGTCGACGGTGCCGCCGCCGTACGTCGTCAGCAGCTCGACCACGCGGTCGGCCGCGGGCTCGCAGGTGGTCGGGTCGGCGCCGCGCTCGTTGCGCTTGCCGGCCTCGGAGCTGATCTTGTGCCGCTTGCCGGTGCGGAACATCGACGACCGCGTCCCAGTGCGCGGCCTCGACCAGCACCCGGGTGGTGGTCGCGGACATCTCGGTCGTCTCGCCACCCATCACGCCGCCGAGCCCGATGAGGCCGGAGTCGTCGGTGACCACGAGGTCCTCGGACGACAGGGTGCGCGCGGGTGCCGTCGAGCGTGGTGCAGCTGCTCGCCCTGCGCCGCGCGGCGCACGCGGACGGTGCCCTGCACCTTGTCGGCGTCGTAGCCGTGGATCGGCCGACCGGTCTCGAGCATCACGTAGTTGGTGATGTCGACGGCCAGCGAGATCGGGCGCATCCCGGCCATCCGGATGCGGTCGGCGATGAACGCCGGGGTCGGTGCGGTGGGGTCGAAGCCGCTGACGGTGCGGGCCACGAAGACCGGGCAGCCGTCCGGGTCCTCGACCTCGACGGGCTAGCCCGCGTCGTCGGCGGCGGGCACGTCGCGGTCGGCGGGGTCGGCGTACGGCGCGTCGAAGGCCAGCGCGGCCTCGCGGGCGATGCCGCGCAGCGACAGCGCGTAGGCGCGGTCGGGGTTGATCTCGAACTCGATGATCTCCTCGTCGAAGCCGAGCAGCGGGCGCACGTCCTGGCCCGGCTCACCGGCGTCGGCGGGCAGCACGATGATGCCGTCGTGGTCCGTGCCCGAGGCCGAGCTCGGCGGCCGAGCAGATCATCCCGGCCGAGACGTGGCCGTAGGTCTTGCGGGCGCTGATCGCGAACCCGCCGGGCAGCACACCGCCGGGCAGCACGGTCACGACGAGGTCGCCGGGGGCGAAGTTGTGCGCGCCGCAGACGATGCCCTGCGGCTCGCCGGTGCCGTTGGCGTCGCGCGACGTCGACGGTGCACCAGTTGATGGTCTTGCCGTTCTTCTGCGGCTCGGGCTCCATGGTGAGCACCCGGCCCACCACCAGCGGGCCGGTGATGTCCTCACCGGGGCGCTCGATCGCCTCGAGCTTGAGACCCGAGCATGGTCAGTCGGTCGGTGAGCTCCTCGGTGCCCACCTCGGCGGGCAGGTCGACGTACTCACGGATCCAGGAGACGGGTGCCTTCATGATTCCTCAGATCTCGGTTCCGAACGCGGCGCTGAACCGGACGTCGCCCTCGAAGAGCGGGCGCAGGTCCTCCAGGCCGTGGCGGAACATGAACGAGCGGTCGATGCCCATGCCGAACGCGAAGCCGCTGTAGACGTCGGGGTCGACGCCGCAGGCCACCAGCACCCGCGGGTTGACCACGCCGCAGCCGCCCCACTCGATCCAGCCCTCGCCGCGGCAGGTGCGGCAGGCGTCGGCGTCCACGCCGCGGCACACGAAGCAGAGCACGTCGACCTCGGCCGACGGCTCGGTGAAGGGGAAGTACGACGGGACGGAACCGGGTGTCGATGCCGTCGCCGAACAGCTGGCCGGCGAAGTGGTCGAGGGTGCCCTTGAGGTGCGCCATGGTGATGCCCTCGTCGACCACGAGGCCCTCGACCTGGTGGAACATCGGGCTGTGCGTGGCGTCGTACTCGTCGGTGCGGAAGACCCGACCGGGGCAGACGACGTAGATCGGTGGCTCGCGGGTGAGCATGGTGCGCGCCTGCACCGGTGAGGTCTGGGTGCGCAGCACGACGTGGTGGTCGGCGGGCTCGGTCCAGAACGTGTCCTGCATGGTGCGCGCCGGGTGGTCGGGGCCCAGGTTGAGGGCGTCGAAGTTCAGCCACTCGGCCTCGACCACCGGCCCCTCGGCGACCTCCCAGCCCATCGCGACGAACAGGTCGGCGATCAGCTCGGACTGCAGGGTGAGCGGGTGCCGGCTGCCGGGGCGGCGGCGGTCGGTGGGCAGCGTGACGTCGACGGTCTCCTCGACGAGCATCCGCTCCTCGTGCTCGGCCTCGAGCACGACCTGGCGCTTGCCGAGCGCCTGGTTGATCGCGCCGCGGGCCTGGCCGACGCGCTGACCGGCCTCCTTGCGCGCCTGCGGCGGCAGGGCCCCGATCTCGCGGTTGGCCAGCGCCAGCGGTGAGCGGTCCCCGGCGTGCTCGAGGCGCACCTGCTTGAGCGCCTCGAGGTCGCCGGCCGCGGCGATCGCCGCGAGTGCGGCGTCGCGGGCTGCGTCGACCTCCTCCGCCTGGAGCGGGGTGACCTCGACGGGGTCGTAGTCGGTGTTCGGGCCCGACATCACTGCCTCTCGCTGGTAGCTCGGGCGAAGTCTAGGAAGCCCGGCCCGGTCCCGACGAACCGGGACCGCTCAGCCGTCGTCGGTGACCGGCCAGGTCACCCCGACCCGGGCGCCGCCGCCCGGCGCGTCGTCGATGGCCACGTGGCCGCCGTGGGCCCGGGTCAGCCCGTCGACGATGTACATGCCCAGCCCGGAGCCACCGCGGGCGCCGCCCTTCCAGAACTTGGTGAACACCCGCCGGCGCAGCTCCTCGGGGATGCCCTCGCCCCTGGTCCTGGACCGTGATCCGCACGGCCGTCGCGGACTCCGTGGCCGCGCCTGGCTGGGCCTCCACCCGCTCGAGCGTCACCCGCACGGTGCCCTCGCCGTGGCGTACGGCGTTCTCGACGAGGTTGGTCACCACCTGCGCGAGCTTGTCGGGGTCGGCCTGGACCGGGGGCAGGCCGTCGGGCGCGTCCAGGACGATCGTCGCGGCTGGTCGCGGCCCGCACCGAGTCGACGACGCGCCCGGTGACCACGGCGACGTCGGTGGGCCGCGGGTAGAGCTGCAGGCGACCGGTGTCGATGCGGGCGACGTCGAGCAGCTCGGCGATCAACCGGCTGAGCCGGTCGGAGTCGGAGCTGACCGTGGTGAGCATCAGCTTCTTCTGGTCGTCGTTGAGCTTGTCCCACCGGTTGAGCAGGGCCTGCACGAAGCCCTTCACCCCGGTCAGCGGCGAGCGCAGCTCGTGGGCGACGGTGGCCACCAGGTCGGAGCGCTCACGGTCGAGGCGGGCCCGGCCCCGCCCCGAGCGCAGGGTGATCGCGACCCGGTCGACCGGCTCGCTCAGGGCGGTGCGGTGGATGCGCGCCGAGACCAGGACCTCGCTGCCGTCGGGCAGCAGCCACGGCTGCTCGGGGACCGCGGTGCGGGTGGCCAGCCCCTGGAAGGGCGAGTTGCACGCGCACCAGTAGGCGCCCTCGTGGTCCTGCAGGCGCAGCACGTCGGACAGCGGACGGCCGGGGGCGTCGGCGGCCACCAGCCCGAGCATCCGGGCCGCGGGCGCGGAGACGTGGTGACCCGCCCGTCCCCGCCGGCCAGGACCACGCCGTCGGGCAGGTCGTCGAGCACGGCTCGGACCTCGTCGGACGGCGGGCAGCGGGACCGGGGTCATGGCCACAGCCTAGGAGCCGGCTCAGCCGCGGCGGTGGTGCCGGGCGGTCTCGTAGAGGCACAGCGCGGCCGCGGTGGAGAGGTTCAGGCTCTCGGCGCGGCCGTGGATCGGGATCGCGACCCGGTGGTCGGCCAGCGCGGCGAGGTCCTCGGGCAGGCCCCAGGCCTCGTTGCCGAACAACCAGGCGACCGGGCCCTCCAGGGGTGCGTCGGTCGTAGAGGTCGAGCTCGCCGGCATCCGTCGGCGGCCAGCACCGTCAGGCCCGCCGCCCGGGCGGCCCGGACCGCGGCGGCGGCGTCGGGCTCGACCACGACGGGCAGGTGGAACAGCGAGCCGACCGAGGCCCGCACGGTCTTGGGGTTGTAGGCGTCGACCGAGCTGCCGGCCAGCACCACCGCGTCGGCGCCGGCCGCGTCGGCGCAGCGGATCACGGTGCCGGCGTTGCCGGGGTCGCGGACGTCGGCGCAGATCGCGACCAGCCGCGGGGCGCGCGGCCAGCACGTCGTCGAGCGCCGACGTCGAGGAAGCGGCACACCCCGACCAGGCCCGCCGGGTTGACGGCGTCGCTGAGCGAGGCCAGCGCGCGGTCGTCGACCAGCGTCCAGGCGACGCCGGCCTCGCGCGCGGCGCGGGCCAGGGCGTCGTACCGCTCGGTGGCGGCGGGGGTCGCGAAGACCTCCACGAGCCGCCCCGGCACCTCGAGGGCGCCCTCGACGGCCTTGGGGCCGTCAGCGAGGAACAGCCGCCGCTCGGAGCGAACCGAGCGGCGGCTGAGCCTGCGTGCGTCCTTGACGCGGGCGTTGCCCGCGACCAGGGGAGCCGAGGGGCCCAGAGGGAGTCAGGCCGAGGCCTCGGCCTTGGGCGCGTTGACGTCCTCGGGCAGGGCGTTCTTGGCGGCCTCGACGAGCGCGTTGAACGCCGCGACGTCGTTGACGGCCAGCTCGGCCAGGATCTTGCGGTCGACCTCGATGCCGGCCAGGTTGAGACCCTGGATGAAGCGGTTGTAGGTCATGCCCTGGGCGCGGGCCGCGGCGTTGATCCGCTGGATCCACAGCTTGCGGAAGTTGCCCTTGTTCTTGCGCCGGTCGTTGTAGTTGTAGACCAGGGAGTGGGTGACCTGCTCCTTGGCCTTGCGGTACAGGCGCGAGCGCTGGCCGCGGTAGCCGCTGGCGCGCTCGAGGGTGGTACGACGCTTCTTCTGGGCGTTCACTGCGCGCTTGACGCGTGCCATGGTGTCTCCTTGGTGCTCTGCCGATCGAGGTGATCGACGTCAGGGCCGGTGCCCGGCCCGGGATTGGCTGGTGGGCGAGGCTCAGAGACCGAGCATCTTCTTGGCGCGCGGGACGTCGGCCTTGGCGACCTCGACGGTGCCGGTCATGCGGCGCGTGACCTTCGAGGGCTTCTTCTCGAGGTTGTGGCGCTTGCCGGCCTTCTCGCGAAGGATCTTGCCGGTGCCGGTCACGCGGAATCGCTTGCCGGCGCCGGAGTGGCTCTTGTTCTTCGGCATCTGTGTCTCTCTCTCGTTGGTCGCCGCGTCGGTGTCCGGTGCTCGTCCCCGGACGATGCTCGTGCGGCGGCAGTCCGTGGCGGGGCTCAGGCCTCGATCTCGGGATCGAGGTTCTCGGAGCGACCGCGCTCCTTCTTGGGAGCCGCTCGCGCCCGGCGTTGGCGGCGGCGCGCTCGGCGCGCTCCTCGGCGTCGTCGGCGGCGCGCTCGGCGGCCTTGGCCTCCTTGGCGGCCTTGTGCTCGACCTTGGCGTCGGCCTTCTTCTTGTGCGGGCCCAGGACCATGATCATGTTGCGCCCGTCCTGCTTGGGCGAGGACTCCACGAAGCCGAGCTCGGTGACGTCCTCGGCCAGCTTCTGCAGCAGCCGGTAGCCCAGCTCGGGGCGGTGCTGCTCGCGGCCGCGGAACATGATCGTGATCTTGACCTTGTCGCCGGCGTTGAGGAACCGGACCACGTGACCCTTCTTGGTCTCGTAGTCGTGCGCGTCGATCTTCGGACGAAGCTTCATCTCCTTGATGATCACGTTCGTCTGGTTCCGACGCGCCTCACGAGCCTTCTGGGCGTTCTCGTACTTGAACTTGCCGTAGTCCATGAGCTTGCAGACCGGCGGGCGGGCCATCGGGGCGATCTCGACGAGGTCGAGGTCAGCCTCCTGGGCAAGGCGCAGCGCGTCGGCGGTGGGAACGATGCCGACGGTCTCGCCACTGGGGCCAACGAGACGGACCTCGGACCCGGATCCGGTCGTTGATTCGAAGCTCGGTGCTGATGTGTCCTCCTGGTGGGGATGTCCTCGGAGGTCTTCGCGCGTCGGGTCCCGGTCGAGGCCGGGCCCAAAATGAACAAAGGCTTCCGCTTGCGCAAGCGGAAGCCAGTCGCGACGCGTCCCCCTCGCAGGGTCCCAGCATCATCGGGAGCACGAGTGGCGCTCTCCCGGACCGGACCCGACGACCTGTGCGGTGCTGCTGCGGCGGTCGATGCGGGTGGGAGACGATCGTGCCTGGCCTCCGCTTGAAGATCAGCCCGAGCACCACCCCTTGCAGGGAGCACGGCGAACCGATCGGTCGAGAGCCACTCTAGCCGAGGCGGGACCCGCGCCCAAACGAGGCGCGCGCAGGTCTCCAGGACGGTTCAGGGGGCCGGGCGCAGCCACCCGATCCCGGTCCCGACCTGCACAGGCGTCCAGCCCGCCCCAGGGCCTCCAGGTCGGCGCCCTCGACCACGAGCCGGACCGGACCGGCCACGTCGACCACCAGGGCCGCCGCCCCCTCCTGGACCGCGGACTGGGCGGCGTACGGCGCGGTGACCGGCACCGGGCGGGCCTGCGGGTCCCAGCGCCGCAGCGTCTCGGTGCCGGTGAACGAGAGCAGCGCGATGCGTCCGTCGGCGCCGGTCAGCAGGACCGCGGCCATGTCGCTGGACTTGTCGCGGGCCAGACCGCGCTCGTCGACCTCGGACCTCGCCCAGGAGCGCCACCACCGGCACCAGCAGACGGGCGGAGGTCAGCGCGCCCAGGCAGGCCGTAGGTGTCGGGGTCGCGCGGCGCGGCGTCGTACGCCGCCAGCGCGGCGGTGAGCGCGGCGTCGGCTCCCCCGGTGTCGCCGGGGAAACCGGGGCCGGCGAGCAGGCGCTGGTGCTGGTGCTGGTCGTCCACGCGCCCAGTGTCCCCGGTCGGCCCGCCACCGGTCGCCGTCCCCGGTCGAGCCATCCCCCGCCGAGACGGCCGACGGGTGCTGGGGTCCTGTGACACGCTTGGGTCATGGACGAGGTCGCCTGGACAGCGCTCGCGATCACCCTGACCGTGCTCGGCGGTCTGTACACCGTGGTGGCCTGCCGCCGTCGGGGCCTGGTGCCCGCGATGCGGGGAGCGGCGCTGACGCTGCTGGTGCCGGCGGCGTACCTGACCAGGACCCTGCGGATGTTCACCCGCATCGTCGACGCGGTCACCGACTGGGCGCTCGGGCTGGTCTTCAGCCCGGTCGTGTGGACCGGCGTGGCCCTGGCCGGGGTCTCGGCGCTGCTGCTGGTCGGCGCGCGGCTGCTGACCAGGCGCCGCCACGGACCGGGACCCCCCTCGGCCGGCAGGCGCGAGAAGGCCGGCAAACCCGTCGGCCGGGGCGCGGCGACCGCCCGGCAGCGGTCGAGCAGGGCGGCCAGGGCCGACCGGCGATCGACGACGACCTGGCCGACATCGAGGCCCTGCTGCGCAAGCGCGGCATCAGCTGATGGTCGTCCCGACAGCCCCGGCAGCCCCGCTGCCCGCAGCCGGCTCTGGGCCCGTCTCGACGCCGCGGTGCGCGCGCCGGCCGACCCCGCCGCCCACTCCGCTGCTCGTGGTCGACCTCGACGCGTTCGACGCCAACGCCGCCGACCTGGTGCGCCGCGCGGGCGGCACGCCGATCCGGGTCTGCCTCGAAGTCGCTGCGGGTGCCGGCGCTGATCCGCCGGGCCCTGGCGCGCGACGGGTTCCGCGGGCGTCCTCGCCTACACGCTGCGCCGAGGCGCTGTGGCTGCGAGGAGCAGGAGATCAGCGACGACCTGCTGGTCGCCTACCCCACCGTCGACCGCGACGCGCTGGGCGCCGCTGGTCGCCTCGCCCGCGCGCCGCGGCCGCGCATCACGCTGATGGTCGACGACGTGGCCCACCTCGACGTCGTCGACTCGGTGCGCGTCCTCGCGGGCCGTCCCGGTGCGGGTCGCGATCGACGTCGACGCCGGTCTGCGCATGGGCGGGCAGCACGTCGGCCCGAAGCGCTCGCCCGCTGCACGACGTCGACGAGGTGCTCGCCGCTCGCCCGGGCGGTGCGTCGAGCCGGCCCGGGTTCACGCCTGGTCGGTGCGATGACCTACGAGGGCCAGGTCGCCGGCGTCCCCGACGACGTGCCGACCGCGCGCGCCCAGTCGCTGGTCGTGCGCCGGTTGAAGGCGCCTCGCTGACCCAGCTCGCCGAGCGTCGCGCGAGGTCGTCGCCGACGCCTTGACCGCCCTGGTCGGTCCGACCGGCTGGAGCTGTGGAACGCCGGCGGCTCCGGGTCGGTCGAGGCGAGCGCGGCCGACCCCGTCGTCACCGAGGTCGCCGCCGGCTCCGGCCTGCTGGTGCCGACGCTCTTCGACCACTACCGCTCCTTCGACCCGCGCCCGGCGGCGTTCTTCGGGCTGCCGGTCACCCGGCGTCCCTCGCCCGTCGATCGCGACCGTGCACGGCGGCGGCCTCGTCGGCCTCCGGCGCCGCCGGGGCGGACCGGCTGCCCACCTCCGTGGGCTCCGCCCGGGCCTGCACCTGACCGGGCTCGAGGGCGCCGGCGAGGTGCAGACCCCGCTGCACCGGACCGTCGGCGCCGATGCTGTCGATCGGCGACCTGGTGTGGTTCCGCCACGCCAAGTCCGGCGAGCTCTTCGAGCACGGACGCACCGTGCACCTGCTCGCCGGCGACCGCTTCGTCGACGAGGTGCGCGACCTACCGTGGTCACGGACTCGCCTTCTGAGGTCGCCCGCGCTCGTCCTCGACCTCGCCTTCAGCAGGCCGCCGACGCTCGGCGGCAGGGCCGGCTGGTCTGCATCGACGGTCCTGCCGGGTCCGGCAAGACCACCCTGGCCGCCGCGGTCGCGGCTGCCGCCGAGCGTGACGACCCGGGTCGTGCACCTCGACGACCTGTACGACGGCTGGGACGGTCTGCCGGGCGTGCCCGACCAGCTCGAGCAGCTGCTGTCGCCCGCTCGACCGCGACGCCGCGTGCAGCTACCAGCGCTACGACTGGGAGGCCGGCGCGCTGGCCGAGGACGTCACCGTCGAGCCGGTCCCGCTGCTGGTGATCGAGGGCGTCGGCGCCGGCACCGCCCGCATCGTCGCCGATGACCACCGTGCTCGTCTGGGTCGAGGCGCCCGCCGAGCTGCGGCTGCGGCGGGGTCTCGAGCGCGACGGCGACGGCGCTCGCGGACGCACTGGGACGCGTGGGCCGAGGCCGAGGAGCACCACTTCGAGCGGCAGGGCACCCGGGGCCGGGCCGACGTGGTCGTCGACGGCACCGGGCGCACCGGCCCGCGCACCGTCGTGCCCGGCGCGTCCTAGGGTGGCGCGCATGCTTGCACCCAGCGGTGACCAGTTCGAGATCGCGGCGGGCGGCTACCGCGCCGTCGTCACCGAGAGCGGCGCCGCGCTGCGCGAGCTGTCGTACGCCGGCCGGGCGCTGGTCGACGGGTTCGGCGTCGACGAGATGTCCTCGGGGCGGGCGCGGCCAGCTGCTGGTGCCGTGGCCCAACCGGATCGGCGACGGCCGCTTCACGCTTCGGCGGGCACGAGCTGAGCCTGCCGCTGACCGAGCACGAGCGCCGCAACGCCTCGCACGGGCTGGTGCGCTGGGCGGCGTGGACGCTCGAGGAGCACACCGCGCACTCGGTCTCGCTGACCTACCGGCTGATGGCGCAGTCGGGCTAGCCCTGGACCCTCGACCTGCACGTGCTCCACGACCTGTCCGCGGACGGGCTGACGGTCACCCTGACGGCGACCAACATGTCGCCCGAGCCGGCGCCGTACGCCGCTGGTGCGCACCCCTACCTGTGCGTCGGGCGACGGGCCGGTCGACGACCTGGAGCTGACCCTGCCGGCCGCGACCCGCTACCTGGCCGACGACCGGCTGCTGCCGGTGGGCACCGAGCCGGTCGACGGTGGCGAGCTCGACTTCCGGGTCTCCCGGCCGGTGCGGCGACACGGTGCTGGACACGACCTTCACCGACCTCGATCGCGACGAGTCGGGCCGGGCGACCACCGACCTGCGCGACCCCGCCACCGGTCAGGGCGTCAGCCTGTGGGTCGACCCCGCCTGGACCGCACCTGCAGGTCTACACCGCCGACGACGCAGGCCGCCACCGCCCGCCGCTCGCTGGCGGTCGAGCCGATGACCGCACCGCCCGGACGCGCTGCGCTCGGGCACCGACCTGGTCACCCTGGCCGCCGCCGGTGAGCCCGGCGACGAGCACTCGGCCTCGTGGGGCCTGCGCGCGCTCGACTGACCTGCTCCGGGCGGGCAGTCCCGGGAGCCGGTCCTAGCGGGGCAGCTCGGCGACCAGGGCGCGCAGCTGGCTCGCGGCCCGGTGGGCGCGGCCACCGTCGGAGCCCTGGATCCCCATCGCCGCGACGGTGGTGCCGTCGCTGAGGTCGAGCGTGACCCACGGGGCGCCCGGGCGGCAGCTGGACGCCGACGACCTGCTCCCAGGCCAGCTCGCGGCGCCGGAAGCCGTTGACGACGACCAGCCGGTCGCGCTCGGCCACCACCCGCGAGCGCACCAGCGCGAACATCGCGCCGAAGCCCAGAGCCGCCCAGGAAGAGCAGGGTGCCGCGCTGGAAGATGGTGAACCGGGCGCGCACCTCGGGGCCGAGGCTGATCCAGGCAGCGGCGAAGACGACCAGCAGCCCGACGCCGAGCACGACGCCGATGACGCGGGGGCCCAGCGGGCGCCAGGTGTGCGGAGCTCGGGACCAGGCTCGCGGCCGGGTCGTGGCCCTCAGAGGCGGCAGGCATGGATGTCCGTCAGCAGGATGCCGCGCGCCCCGATCTGCCAGAGCTCGTCCATCAGGCGCTGGGAGCCGGCCCGCGGGACCATGGCCCGCACCGCCGACCAGCCCTCGCGGTGCAGCGGTGCCACCGTGGGGCTCTCGATCCCGGGCGTGAGCCGCGACGGCTCGCTGACGATGTCGGTGGGGATGTCGTAGTCCATCATCACGTAGCTGCGCGCGACCAGCACGCCCTCGATGCGTCGACGGAGCGACTCGAAGCCGTCGGTGGACGTCGTGCAGCGCGGGTGATCAGCACCGCCTCGGACTCCAGGATCGTCTCGCCGAAGACCTCGAGCCCCGCCTGGCGCAGCGTGCTCCCGGTCTCCACGACGTCGGCGATCGCGTCGGCCACCCCGAGCTGGATGCTGGTCTCGACCGCGCCGTCGAGGCGGGTCGACGCTGGCCTCGATGCCGCGCTCCTCCAGGAACGCGCGCACCACGCCGACGTACGACGTCGCGATGCGCGGCGCCGGCGAGGTCGGCCAGCTCGGTGAAGCGGCCCGGGCGGGCCGCGAAGCGGAACCGGCTGCGGCCGAAGCCCAGCGTCAGCGCCTCGTCGGCCTTGGCGCCGGAGTCGCGCAGCAGGTCGCGGCCGGTGATGCCGACGTCGAGGGTGCCCTCGCCGACGTACAGCGCGATGTCGCGCGGGCGCAGGTAGAAGAACTCGACACCGTTCTCGGCGTCGGTCAGCGTGAGCTGCTTGGAGTCCTCACGCTGGCGGTAGCCGCTCTCCTTGAGGATCTCGGAGGCGGAGACGGACAGCGAGCCCTTGTTGGGGACCGCCACTCGCAGCAACGACATGGGGGTGGGCCTCTCAGAGGTGGGCGTAGACGTCGTCGAGCTCGAGGCCGAGGGCGAGCATCAGGACCTGGAGCGTGGTAGAGCAGCTGGCTGATCTCCTCGGCCGCCCGCTCCTTGCCCTCGTGCTCGGCGGCCATCCAGGACTCGGCGGCCTCCTCGACCAGCTTCTTGCCGATCGCATGGACCCCGGCGTCGAGCTCGCTGCACGGTGCCCGACCCCTCGGGGCGGGTCCGGGCCTTCTCGGCCAGCTCGGTCCAGAGCTCCTCGAACGTCTTCACGAGGCGCAAGCCTAGGCGGTGCGGTGCCGGCACCCGATATCGCATCGCGCGAACGAGACCTGCACGACACCATGGCTCCGTGACGCCGCTCCCCTGTCTCTCCCCTCGCCGCTCTCCTGACCCGTCTGACCTGGCCGCACCGCACGCCCCGGCTGCTGCTGCGGCCCGCGCTGGCCGCCGACGTCGAGGACGGTGTGGGCCTACCGCCGCGCGCCCGAGGTGAGCCGCTGGCTCGGGCGGCGGCCAGGGTGACCTGCGCCGCGTTCACCGACCTGGTTCGGCCGCCCGGACCGCCTGGCCAGGACGCTCGTCGTCGAGCACGAGGGCCGCCTGGTCGGCGACCTGATGGTGCGGGTCGGCGGACGGCTGGGCGCAGAGCGACGTGGCCGCGGCCGCGGCCGGCGTGCAGGCCGAGCTGGGCTGGGTGCTCGACCCGGCGTACGGCGGGCGCGGGCTGGCCACCGAGGCCGTGCGAGGCGCTGCTCGACCTGTGCCTCTCGCCCGCACCCGCGGCCTGGGCCTGCGCCGGGTCACCGCCGGCTGCTTCGCGGCCAACGAGCGCCTCGTGGCGGCTGATGGAGCGGGTCGGGATGCGGCGCGAGGCGCACCTGCGTGGCCGAGTCGCTGCACCGCGACCTGGGCTGGCTCGACTCCTACGCGCTACGCGCTGCTGGCCGAGGAGCGGGCGGTCGGCGCGGTTCCGCTCAGCGATGGCGACCGGCGAGGCGCCACCACGTCGCCAGCAGGCTGACGCCGACGAGGACCAGGGCTGTGGCGGCCCCGACGAGGTCGAGGCCCTCCCCCCGGTGGGCGGCGTCGCCCGTCAGCGCCGCCGCGCCGAGCACGCCGGCGCCGGCGCCCAGGCCGAGCAGCGCCAGACCCGCGGTCCGCAGACCCGGTCGCCGCTGCCAGCGCACCGAGAAGGACGGACGCTCCCGCAGCCGGTCGACCCCGGCACCCAGCACGGTCTCGGCGACGACCCACACGAGCACCGCGCCCGCCACGCACGCGGACACGACCAGTCCCGTCAGTCCCGCGCTCATGGGGCCAGCCTGTCAGAGGCGACCGGCCCCTCCCGCGCCAACGAAACTCTCGCCGGGACGACGAAGCTTCATCGTCCCGGCGTGAGTTTCATCGGGCGCCCGATGAAACTCACGGGCAACGGCGCCTCAGCCGCGCAGCGAGCGCAGCGTGCGGGCGGTGTGCAGGGCGGCGGCGGTCGCCTCGTAGCCCTTGTCCTCCTTCGAGCCCTCGAGCCCGGCGCGGTCCAGCGCCTGCTGGTCGTCGTCGCAGGTCAGGACGCCGAAGCCGATCGGGACGGTGTGGTCCAGCGCCACCCGGCCGAGGCCGTCGGTGGCGGCGTTGCACACGTAGTCGAAGTGCGGGGTGCCGCCGCGGATCACGACGCCGAGGGCGATGACGGCGTCGTAGCCCTGCTCGGCCAGGGCCGAGGCGACCACGGGCAGCTCGAAGGTGCCGGGCACCCGGACCACCTCGAGGTCGCGCACCGAGAAGTCGGCCGCGGCCCGGTGGGCGCCGGCGAGGAGGCCGTCCATGACCTCGGTGTGCCAGGAGGCCGCGACGACGGCGACCCGCAGGTCGCTGCAGTCGACGGGCTGCGCGGTGGGGGCGCCGTGGCCGCTCATCAGATGACTCCGTCCGTGGTCGCGTCGGCTGCATCGATCGCGTCGGTTCCGGGACCCTCCAGGTCCGGCAGCACGTGGCCCATCCGGTCCCGCTTGGTCAGCAGGTAGGCCAGGTTGTGGTCGTTGGGGTGCGGCGTGAGCGGCACCCTCTCGGCGACGGGGACCCCGAAGTCCTCGAGGCTGCTGACCTTGTCGGGGTTGTTGGTCATCAGGCGCACCGAGCGCACCCCGAGGTCGCGCAGGACCTGGGTGGCGGTGCCGTAGTGCCGCGCGTCGGCGGGCAGGCCGAGGTCGAGGTTGGCGTCGACGGTGTCGCGACCGCCGTCCTGCAGCTGGTAGGCCTGCAGCTTGCCCAGCAGGCCGATGCCGCGACCCTCGTGCCCGCGCAGGTAGACCACGACGCCGCGACCCTCGGCCACGATGCGCTCGAGGGCCTCGTCGAGCTGGGGGCCGCAGTCGCAGCGGTCGGAGCCGAAGACGTCACCGGTCAGGCACTCCGAGTGCACCCGGGTCAGCACCGGCACGTCGGTGCTCAGGTCGTCGGGGTCGCCGTAGACCAGCGCCACGTGCTCGGAGCCGTCGACGGTGATCCGGTAGCCGTAGGCCGTGAACTCGCCGTGCCGGGTGGGCAGGCGGGTCACCGCGGAGCGCTCGACGTGCTTCTCGTGGCGACGGCGGTAGCGCACCAGGTCCTCGATCGAGATCATCGCCAGGTCGTGCTCGTCGGCGAAGGCGCGCAGCTCGCCGGCCCGCTTCATGGTGCCGTCGTCGTTGACGACCTCGACCAGCACCCCGGCCGGGGTGAGCCCGGCGAGCCTCGCCAGGTCCACCGCGGCCTCGGTGTGGCCGCGACGCACCAGCACGCCGCCCTCGCGGTAGCGCAGCGGGAACACGTGGCCGGGCCGGGTGACCTCCCACGGCTCGGTCGCGGAGTCGGCCAGCACCCGCGCGGTGTGGGCACGGTCGGCCGCCGAGATGCCGGTGGAGACGCCGTCGCGGGCGTCGACCGAGATCGTGTACGCCGTGCGCAGCTTGTCCTTGTTGTGCGGGGTCATCAGCGGGATCTCGAGGCGGTCCAGCATCGCCGCGGGCATCGGCACGCAGATCACGCCGCTGGAGTGGCGGATCGTGAACGCCATCAGCTCCGGGGTCGCCTTGGAGGCGGCGAAGATGATGTCGCCCTCGTTCTCGCGGTCCTCGTCGTCGACGACCACGACGGCCTTGCCGGCGGCGATGTCGGCGATCGCGCGCTCGACGCTGTCGAGGCGGATGCGGTGCAGCGTGGGGTTCTGCTCGGTCATGCGTCGTGCTCCTTCTGCTGGCTGCTGGGCAGGTGCGCCGCCAGCAGCCTCTCGACGTGCTTGGCGAGGATGTCGACCTCGAGGTTGACCCGGTCGCCGGGCTGGCGGTGACCGAGGGTGGTGCGGGCGAGGGTCTCGGGGATGAGGCTGATCGTGAAGCTCGTCGGCCCGGCCTCGACGACGGTGAGGCTGACGCCGTCGACGGTGATGGAGCCCTTGTCGACGAGGTACTTCGCCAACGCGGGCGGCATCGAGACCTCGACGACCTCCCAGTGCTCGCTCGGCTCGCGCCGCAGGACCTCGCCGACGCCGTCGACGTGGCCCTGGACGATGTGGCCGCCGAGGCGCTTCTGCGCGGTGACGGCGCGTTCGAGGTTGACCCGGTCGCCGGAGGTGAGGGTGCCCATCGACGTCTTGTCGAGCGACTCCTTCATCACGTCGGCGGTCCAGGTGCTGTCGTCGATCGAGACCACTGTGAGGCAGCAGCCGTTGACGGCGATGGAGTCGCCGAGGCCGGTGTCGCCCAGGACGACGTCGGCGGTGATCGAGAGGCGGATCGCGTCGCTGAGGTCGTCGATCGCGGTGACCGTGCCGAGCTCCTCGACGATGCCGGTGAACATCAGGCGTCTCCTCGTGTGGTGGGGATGGGCTGGGCGTGCGGGACGAGCGTGAAGCGGACGTCGGGCTGCTCGCCGGCCACGACCGGCTCCAGGACGGTGACGTCGGTGACCTCGGGGCGCCAGGCGTCGGCGATGGTGCGGATGCCCAGGTCGGCCACGGCCGCGTGACCGGCGCCGAGGAAGAACGGGGCGACGTAGGCCACGACCTCGTCGACGAGGTCGGCGGCGAGGAACGCCGCCGCCAGGGTCGGGCCGCCCTCCAGGAAGACGTGGCGGCGCTCGCGCGCGGCGAGCGCGGTCAGCGCCTCGTGGGGGTCGCGGGTGCGCAGGTGCAGGGTCGGCGCGTCGAGGACGCCCTCGACGGGCTGCAGCACCCGGCGCTGCGGGTCGAGGTCGCGCTCCCCCATCACCACCCGCAGCGGCTGGCGGGGCAGCGGCCGGTCCTCGGCGTCGCGCACGGTCAGCAGCGGGTCGTCGACCGCCACGGTGCCGGTGCCGACGAGCATCGTGTCGGCCAGGGCGCGCAGCCGGTGGGTGTCCCGGCGCGAGGCGGTGCCGCTGACCCAGCGGCTGGTGCCGTCTGCGGCGGCGCTGCGCCCGTCGATCGTGGTGGCCAGCTTCCAGGTCACGAACGGGCGACCGCGCTCGACGGCGAAGCTCCACACCCGGTTGAGCTCCCGCGCCTCGGCCTCCAGCAGGCCGGTCTCGACCTCGACGCCTGCCGCGCGCAGGGTCGCGGCTCCCCCGGCGGCGAGCGGGTTGGGGTCGCGCTGGGCCAGCACCACGCGTCGTACGCCCGCCTCGACCAGGGCCCGGGAGCACGGGCCGGTGCGCCCGGTGTGGTCGCACGGCTCGAGCGTCACCACGGCGGTGCTGCCGCGGGCGGCGGCGCCGGCGCGCGCCAGGGCGTCCGCCTCGGCGTGCGGGGTGCCGGCTCCACGGTGGTGGCCCTCGGCGACCACGCTGCCGTCGGGGGCCAGGAGGACGCAGCCGACCCGGGGGTTGGGGTGCAGCGGGACCCCGGGGGTCGCTGCCAGCTCGAGCGCGCGACGCATCGCGTGCTGCTCGTGGCCGGTGCTGGCTCACGTCCGCTGCCCTTCTCGGTCCGTCGCGGACCCCGGGGCTGACTGCGGACCCGTCACCGCGCGCGGAGCGGCGGCGACTGAGCCTGCTGTGCGTGCACTTCCCATCCGGACTTTGACCGTCGGTCCAGGAACTTCACCTGGTCAACCGGTCACTGGCGGTGACCGGGTCGCGGACTTCTGGTCGACATCGACCAGTCACCGCCGGCTCGGATTTTCACCGACCCCAGAGCACGCGAGCAATGTTCACTCGTCGGGACAAGTCAATCACACACGAGCCTCGGCGCGACCGTGAGTCCCACCACGTGGGGTCAGGGCGTGCGGCCGTACGCCGCCAGCACCCGCGTCACCCGGTCGGCGTCGGCGGGCGCCTCGACCGGCCGGAACGCCTCGTCCTCGCGCAGCCGGTCACCGGCCGCCATCGCGAAGGTCTCGAGGAAGTCGAGGCTGGCGGCGTCGAGCTCGACGGGACGCCCCAGAGCGTGCCCGACGTCCCACGCGTGCAGGGTCAGGTCGAGCACCTGTGTCTCGACGCGGGGCAGGTCGGCGAGGTGCTCGCCGTAGGCGGCGAGCACGTCGGCGGTCTCGGGGCGGTGCCCCGCCTGCTCCAGCTCGTCGCTGAGGTTGTCGGCGACGTGGGTGAGCACGTCGGAGACCGTCCACGCGGGGCACGACGGCACGGGCGTCGCCAGCTCGGCGGCGGCGAGGTCGGCGGTGACGGTGCGCAGCAGCGCGGCGGCGCGGGCGTAGTCGCTCACGCCTGCCCGCCCCGGGCAGCGGCGGCCGAGGCGCGCAGCTTCTCGACCATCGCGTCAGGGTCGTCGGCGGAGTAGACGGCCGAGCCGGCCACGAACACGTCGGCGCCGGCCTCGGCGCAGCGCTCGATGGTCTCCAGCGAGACGCCGCCGTCGACCTGGAGCCAGGTCTCGACGCCGTGCTTGGCCATCATCGCCCGGGCCCGGCGGATCTTGGGCAGCACCAGGTCGAGGAACTTCTGGCCGCCGAAGCCCGGCTCGACGGTCATCAGCAGCAGCATGTCGAGCTCGGGCAGCAGGTCCTCGTAGGGCTCGACCGGCGTCGCCGGCTTGAGCGCCATGCTGGCCCGCCCGCCGGCGGAGCGGATCTCGCGGGCCAGCCGCACCGGTGCGGCCGCGGCCTCGACGTGGAAGGTGACCGACGCGCAGCCGGCCTCGACGTACGTCGGGGCGTGCCGGTCGGGGTCGTTGATCATCAGGTGCGCGTCGAGCGGGATGTCGGTCGAGCGCGCGATCGCCTCGACCATGGTCGGGCCGAACGTCAGGTTCGGCACGAAGTGGTTGTCCATCACGTCGACGTGCACCCAGTCGGCGCTGGGGATGCGAGCCACCTCCGCCCCGAGGTCGGCGAAGTCGGCGTTGAGGATGCTCGGAGTGATCTGGATGCCCACGAGGCGGAGATCCTCTCACGCGTCGATCAGGACGCCGCAGGCGCTCCAGGACGAACACCCGCAGACGGCGGTGGGTGATGCGCGACTGGTAGCGGCGGTAGCCGACGTAGAGCTCCTCGGAGCGGCGCAGCACCTGCTCCATCTCCTGCGCGTCGGCGAGGCGGGCGACCACCGGGACCTCGGCGTCGCGGTAGGCCAGCCGGGCGTGCGGCTGCGCCTCGAGGTTCAGCGCCCAGGCCGGCGTGTCGTGCTGGCCGAAGTTGGTGCCCAGCAGGGCCAGGGTGTCGGCGTACGGGATCGCGATCAGGTGGGTGGTGCGCTGCTGGCCGCTGCGCCGGCCCGTGGTGGTCAGCTGCACGACCGGCAGCCCGGCCAGCAGCCCGGGCACGGTGTGCCGACCACCGGAGACCCGCTGCGCGGCGGAGTCCAGGTGCGGCAGCGTGCGGGCGAAGACCCAGGCGCCGGGGCGCGAGGCCACCAGCGCCTGCAGTCCGCGCTGCACCGGGTTGGCGGGTCGGAACCGGTAGCCCAGGTCCTCGGGGATGCTCATGGCTGCTCCGTCTCCTCGATCTGGATGTCGTCGCGTTGCGCCCACTCCAGCAGCGGCGCGGGGTCGAACGGGTGCTCGTCGATGCCCTGGTGGAGGTCGCCGATCTCGGAGAAGCGCTGCGGGACCGTGCGGATGGTGAAGTCGCGGGGGTCGGCGTCGTCGATCTCGTCCCAGCGCAGCGGCGTGGAGACCCGGGCGTCCGGCACCCCGCGCACCGAGTACGCCGCGGCGATCGTGTGGTCGCGGGCGTTCTGGTTGTAGTCGACGAAGACCGCCGCCGGGTCCCGGTCCTTGGTCCACCAGGTGGTGGTGACGTCGCCGCTGCGGCGCTCGACCTCGCGGGCGAACGCCAGCGCGGCGCGGCGCACGTCGGTGAACCCGTGCTCGGCGGGGATGCGCACGTAGACGTGCAGCCCCTTGCTGCCGCTGGTCTTGGGGTACCCGACCGCACCCAGCTCGTCGAGCACCTCGTGCACCACGTGGGCGACCCGCCGCACCGTGGCGTAGTCGCTCTCGGGGCCGGGGTCGAGGTCGATGCGCCACTCGTCGGGCTTCTCGGTGTCGGCGCGCCGGCTGTTCCAGGGGTGGAGCTCCACCGTCGACATCTGCACCGCCCAGATCACCGAGGCCAGCTCGGTCACGCACAGCTCATCGGCGGTGCGGTCCCAGCGCGGGAAGTGCAGGCGCACCGTCTCCACCCAGTCGGGGGCCCCCTTCGGCAGCCGCTTCTGGTGCACCTTCGGCCCGTCGAGGCCCTTCGGGAAGCGGTGCAGCATGCACGGGCGCTCCCACAGCGCGTTCACGATCCCGGGCCCGACGGCGAGGTAGTACTCGACCAGGTCGAGCTTCGTCGCCCCGATCTCGGGGAAGTAGACCCGGTCGGGGTTGCTGATGCGCACGACCCGGTCGTCGACCTCGATCTCCACCGCAGGCGACGTGGCTGGCATGCGCCGACCCTAGTCCCGGACGGGCTCACCTGTACGGCGAAGCAGGGCCAGGAACATCGCGTCGGTGCCGTGCCGGTGCGGCCACAGCTGCACGGTGCCGGCCAGCGGTCCCGCGCAGTCCGGCACCTGGGCGTGCTGCGGGGCCAGGTCGACGAGCTCGACGTCGGCACGCGCCGCCCAGCGCCTCGCTCACCACGCCGCGGGTCTCGGCGAGCACGGGTGAGCAGGTGGCGTAGAGCACGAGCCCGCCGGGTCGCACCAGGTCGAGCGCCGAGGCGAGCAGGCGCTGCTGCAGGTCGACGAGCACCTCGAGGTCGTGCGGGCTGCGGCGCCACCGCGACTCGGGTCGGCGGCGCAGCGCCCCCAGGCCGGTGCACGGCGCGTCCACGAGCACCCGGTCGAACGTCCCGGACGCCAGCGGCGGCCGGGTGCCGTCGGCGGTGACCACGCCGCGCACGCCGTCGGCGCCGGCGAGGGCGCGCGCGACCAGCGCGGAGCGGTGCGGCTGGCCTTCTCGACGGCCAGCAGCCCGGCACCGCGCCCGGCGGCGAGGCCGGCCAGGAGCGCGCTCTTGCCCCCGGGCCCGGCGCAGAGGTCGAGCCACTGCTCGTCGCGACCCTCGAGCGCCGCCTCGGCCAGGGCGACGGCCACCAGCTGGGAGCCCTCGTCCTGGACGCCGGCGACGCCCTCGGCCACGGCGCGCACCTGCCCGGGGTCGCCGGAGGCCAGCACCACGCCGTACGGCGAGTAGGGCGTCGGCTCGCCGGGCAGGTCGTCGCGGCTGCTGCGCCCGGGGCGGGCCACCAGGGTGACGGTGGGTGCGACGTTGTCGGCGGCGAGCAGGGTCGCCGACCTCGTCGGCGGCGCCGACGGCGTCCAGCGCCTCCCCGAGCGCCTCGACCACCCACACGGGGTGGCTGTGCACGAGCGCGTCGTGGGCGACCGGGTCGGTGTCGCGGTCGGGGGCGATCTCGGCCAGCCAGGCGTCGAGGTCCTGGCGCGAGACCTTGCGCAGCACCGCGTTGGCGAACCCGGCGGCGCCGGGGCCCGACCTCGGAGCGCACCAGGTCGACGGTGGTGGAGAGCGCCGCGTGCTGCGGCACCCGCATCGCCAGCAGCTGGTGGGTGCCCAGGCGCAGCGCGTCGAGCACCTTGACCTCGACCTTGCGCAGCGGCCGGTCGATGCAGGCCGCCGAGCACGGCGTCGTACGTCGCGCGGCGGCGCAGGGTGCCGGCGGCCAGCTCGGTCGCGAAGCGCCGCGTCGCGCCCGCTGAGCTGGTGCTTGCGCAGCAGCGCGGGCAGCACCAGGTTGGTGTAGGCGTCCGCGACCCGCACCGCCTGGAGGACCTCGAAGGCCACCATGCGTGCCGGGTCGACCCGGGGGCGCGCCACCTCAGACCCCGAGCCGGGCCCCGCTGGCCAGCCGGACGCCGCGCGCCCAGTCGGCTGCGGCCATCTGCTTCTTGCCGAACGCCTTCACCTCGCCCAGGCGGACCGCCTGGGAGCCGGTGCCGACGACCACGTCGTTCTTGCCCACAGCGATCTCCCCCGCGCGGCAGGTTGCCGTCGGCCGGGGTCACCGGGCCGATCTTGATCCGCTCGCCCTCGAAGAGCGACCAGGCGCCCGGGAAGGGCGTGCAGGCCCGGATGCGACGGTCGACGGCGGCGGCGGGCTCGCTCCAGTCGATGCGCGCGTCGTCGACGAGGATCTTCGGCGCCATCGAGACGCCGTCCTCGGGCTGCTCGCGGGGCGCCAGCGACCCGTCCTCGATGCCGTCGAGCGTCTGCACCAGCAGCCCGGCCCCGCCCTCGGCGAGCCGGCCCAGCAGGTCGCCCGCAGTGTCGGTGTCGCGGATCCGCTCGGTCATCACCCCGAAGGTCGGGCCCGGCGTCCATGGCCTTGACGATGCGGAACGTCGTGGCGCCGGTGACCTCGTCGCCGGCCCAGATCGAGTGCTGCACCGGGGCCGCACCGCGCCAGGCGGGCAGACAGGAGAAGTGCAGGTTGACCCAGCCGTGCTCGGGGATGTCGAGGGCCGACTGCGGCAGCAGGGCGCCGTACGCGACCACCGGGCAGCAGTCGGGGCGCAGCGCGCGCAGTGCCGCCTGGAACTCCGGCTCGCGGGGGTGCTCGGGCTTGAGGACGGGTACGCCGAGCTCCTCGCCGCGCTGGGCCACGGGGCTGGCCACCAGCTTGCGGCCGCGACCGGACGGCGCGTCGGGACGCGTGACGACGCCGACCAGCTCGTGGTCGGACGCGACGATCGCGTCCAGGGCGGGCAGGGCGACCTCGGGGGTGCCGGCGAAGACGACGCGCATCAGGGGATCTCTCTTCTCACAGGCCCAGCCCGCGCGTGGCGTGCGGGCTGAGCTTGACGGTGGGCTTCTCGAGTCCGAACCACTCCGACTCACGGATCTCGCGCATCGCGGCCTTGCGGGCCGCGGCGTCGAGCCGGTCGATGAAGAGGACGCCGTCGAGGTGGTCGGTCTCGTGCTGGATGGCGCGCGCGAGCAGCTGGGAGCCCTCGATGGTCACCGGCTCCCCGTGCATGTCGAAGCCGCGGGCCACCACCGAGAGGGCCCGCCGGCAGTCGTAGACCAGGTCGGGCAGCGACAGGCAGCCCTCCGGGCCCTCCTGCTCGTCCTCCGACAGGTCCAGCCGCGGGTTGACGAGGTGGCCGACCTCGCCGTCGACGTACCAGGTGAAGACCCGCAGCCCGACCCCGATCTGCGGCGCGGCCAGGCCGGAGCCGGGAGCCTCGAGCATGGTGTCGGTGAGGTCTCCCACGAGCAGGCGCAGCTCACGGTCGAAGTCGACGACCTCGATCGCCGGCTTGCGCAGGATCGGGTCGCCGAAGAGGCGGATCGGCTGGGTGGCCATGGCGGCCATCCTAGGAGTGCGGCCGGGGCTACAGACTCGGCGGGTCGACCTGGATCCGGACCGGGTCGAGCTTGCGCGAGGAGCGCATCCGCTGCAGGTCACCCAGTGCCTGCGACAACGCGGCGCCCTGGTGGCGCGGCACCCGCACCACGACCCGGCTGCGGCCCTCGTCCTCCGGCAGCTCGACCGGGCCCAGCACCTCGGCGGCCTCGGGGGCCGCGAGCAGCACCAGCGCGTCGTCGATCGCGCCCGGCTCGCCGGTGATCGTGGCCAGCCGCGAGGCGGGCGGCAGGTGCGCCTCGACCCGGGAGGCCGGCCTCGCGGGCCGCGAAGCCGCCGAGGTCCCAGCGCACCAGCGCCTGCAACGACGCCAGGGCCGGGTCGCCCACGACCAGCGCGCGGCCACCGGGACGCACCAGCGCGATGGCGTTGGCCCAGCGGCGCACGCGCCTCCTCGACGGTGCGCAGGTCGGGACGGGCCAGCAGCAGCCACGCGTCGAGCAGCACCACCGCGGCGTAGCCTCCCTCGGCCACCGGCTCCGCGCCCGGGGTGGCCACCACGATCGCCGGTCGGGCGTCGACGTGCGCGAGCACGTGCTCGCGCGCCGAGGTGCGCACCAGCGCGTGCGGGAACGCCCGCCCCAGCTCCTCGGCGGTGCGCGCCTGGCCCAGCACCGGCGCCCGCAGCCCGCGGTGCCCGCACTCCGAGCACGCCCAGGCCGGGTCGGCCGTGCCGCACCAGCGGCAGGCGGGCGGGTCGGTGGGTCCGGGCTGGCGCAGCGGACCGGTGCACACGGTGCAGCGCGCCGGGGTGCGGCAGCGCTCGCAGGCCAGCGCGGCGGCGTAGCCCTGGCGCGGGTTCTGCACCAGCACCGGGCCCCTCGGACAGCGCCTGCTTGAGCAGGTCGTGCACCTGCTTGGGCAGCCGGCTGGTGCGCGCCCGCGGGTCGCGGACGAGGTCGAAGTCGGTGGCTCCCGCGATGGCGACCGTGACGGCGGCGCGCACCGTCTCGCGGGGGGCGCTGAGCTCGTGGGCCCACCCGGTGCGCAGCAGCTGGTCGGCCTCGACGGTGCGCGCGAAGCCGCCGACCAGCGCCGCCGCGCCCGCGCACTCCGCGCGCAGCAGCAACGTCTCGCGGGTGTGGCAGTACGGCGCCCGCGGCTCGGCGTGCAGGTCGTCGCCGTCGTCCCACACCACGACCAGCGACAGGTCCGGCACCGGGGCGAAGGCCGCCGCCCGGGTGCCGACGGCGATCCGGCGGTGCCCGCGTGCCAGGCGCAGGAACGAGCGGTAGCGGGCCGCGGGGCCGAGGTCGGCGGTCAGGACCGCGTGCTCGGGGCGGTCGCCGGTCAGGGCGGTGAGCGCGGCGTCGACCCGGTCGACGTCCTTGCCGTCGGGCACGCAGATGACCACGCCGCCCGGAGCGGCCAGCGCGGCCTGGGCGACCAGGTGCGGCCAGTCGGCGCCGGGCGGCGGGTTCCACACCGCCCGAGGGGCCGCCCCGTCGTGCAGGTGGCCCAGCCAGGCAGCGGCGTGGGTGTGCTCGGCCCAGGCGTCCACGGCCTCCGCGAGGTCGCGGCGTACGACGGGGGCGGGCGCGGGGTCCTCGGCCTTCTCGGTCGTGGCGTGCCGCGGCGGGACGGCCAGGCGCAGCACGTCGGAGCGGGTGCCGGCGTAGCGCGCGGCGACCGCGGCGGTGAGCGTGGCCACCTCCGGGGTCAGCACCGGCTCGGGGCTGACCACCCGGCGCAGCGGCAGCAGCGTGCCCGTGTGCTCGGTGGTCGCGGCCCGCTCGACCAGGAACCCGTCGGTCTCCTTGCCCGCGAAGCGCACCTTGACCCGCACGCCCGGGCGCGCGTCGTCGGCCATGGTGGCCGGCACCGAGAAGTCGAAGGGCCGGTCCAGGTGCGCCAGCGGCACGTCGACCAGCACCCGCGCCACCGGCAGCTCCGCCGCGGTCTCCGCCTGGGCCGCCTTGCGCTCCCGGGTGGCCCGCGCCTTGGCCTGCGACTGCTTCAGGGTCGCGCGCACCAGCCCGGGCAGCAGCTCGGGCTGTGACTCGTCGCTCTGGGCGTCATCGGGTCGGGCGGGCATGGGTGCTGTTCTAGCAGCAGCCGGGGACGGCCTCGCTGCGCCGAGTCGGCGTTGTGGGCGTTGCAACACCCGACAAGTGCATGAGTCCCCGGTCGACCGGGGACTCATGCAGGTCGGCCGCTCAGGCGCCGACGGCGGCCTTGAGCTGCGTCGGCGCGGTCGGTGCGCTCCCAGGTGAAGTCGGGCAGCTCGCGACCGAAGTGGCCGTAGGCGGCGGTCTGGGCGTAGATCGGGCGCAGCAGGTCGAGGGCGTCGATGATCGCGGCGGGGCGCAGGTCGAAGACCTCGAGGACCGCCGCCTGGATCCGGTCGTCGGAGACGGTGCCGGTGCCGAAGGTCTCGACGAACACCCCGACGGGCTGGGCCTTGCCGATCGCGTAGGCGACCTGGACCTCGCAGCGTCGGGCCAGACCGGCGGCGACCACGTTCTTGGCCACCCAGCGCATCGCGTAGGCGGCGGAGCGGTCGACCTTCGAGGGGTCCTTGCCGGAGAACGCGCCGCCACCGTGGCGGGCCATGCCGCCGTAGGTGTCGACGATGATCTTGCGTCCGGTCAGCCCGGCGTCGCCCATCGGGCCACCGACCACGAACCGGCCGGTCGGGTTGACCAGCAGGCGGTAGCCCTCGCTGGGGATGTCGAAGCCGGCCAGGACCGGGTCGATGACGTGCTTCTTGATGTCGGGCTGCAGCATCGTCTCGAGGTCGACGTCCTCGGCGTGCTGCGTGGAGAGCACGACGGTGTCGATGCGCACCGGGCGGTTGTCCTCGTCGTACTCGACGGTGACCTGGGTCTTGCCGTCGGGACGCAGGTAGGCCAGCGTGCCGTCCTTGCGGACCTCGGAGAGCCGCTCGGAGAGCGCCTGGGCGATCTTGATCGGCAGCGGCATCAGCTCGGGGGTGTCGTCGCAGGCGTAGCCGAACATCAGGCCCTGGTCGCCGGCGCCCTGCTTGTCCATGGCGTCGACCGAGGACTCCAGGCGCGACTCGTAGCCGGTGTCGACGCCCTGGGCGATGTCGCCGGACTGGCCGCCGATGGCGACCATCACGCCGCAGGAGGCGCCGTCGAAGCCCTTCTCGGAGTGGTCGTAGCCGATCTCGAGGATGCGCTGGCGCACGATCGACTTGATGTCGACGTAGCCGGTGGTGGCGACCTCGCCGGCCACGACGACCAGGCCGGTGGTCAGCAGCGTCTCGACGGCGACGCGGCTGTGCGGGTCCTGGCGCAGCATCTCGTCGAGGACGGCGTCGCTGATCTGGTCAGCGATCTTGTCGGGGTGACCTTCGGTCACCGACTCGGAGGTGAACAGGCGTCCGGACATGTCGGCTCCTCGGGTTGCGGCGATCGTCGCAAGACTAGACAGCACCCGGTGCCACCGGGTCGATGTCTCATTCCTACCGGTCGGGCGGGCTCAGTCCCTCATCCGGAGGGTGACCTGGTCCCAGATCGCGTGCGCCAACGCGCTCTTCGGGACCCAAGCGGTACGTCGACCGCGGCACCGTCGGCGCCGAGGATGACGGCCTGGTTGTCCTCGCTGCCGAAGACGGCGCCACCGCTGACGTCGTTGACCACCAGCAGGTCGCAGCCCTTGCGGGCCAGCTTGGCGCGGGCGTGGTCGAGCACGCTGCCGTCTGCGTCGCCGGTCTCGGCGGCGAAGCCCGACCACGACCTGGCCGGGCCGGGCGCGCTCGTGGGCGATCTCGCGCAGGATGTCGGGGTTCTGCACCAGCTCGACGGGGGCGGCGGTGCCGTCCTCGCGCTTCTTGATCTTGGCGCTGCTGACGTCGACGGGGCGGAAGTCGGCGGGCGCGGCGGCCATCACGACCGCGTCGGCGCCGGCGGCGCGCCTCGACGACGGCCGCGCGCAGCTCGGCGGTGGTCTCGACGTGCACGACCTTGACCCCGGCGGGGTCGGCCAGCGACGAGTTCGCGGCCACCAGGGTGACCTCGGCGCCCCGGGCGAGCGCGGCGCGGGCCAGCGCGTAGCCCTGGCGGCCCGAGGACCGGTTGCCGAGGAAGCGCACCGGGTCGAGGGGCTCGCGGGTGCCGCCGGCCGAGACCAGCACGTGGCGACCGGTCAGGTCGGGCCGCCCGGCGCCGGCGAGCACGTCGCGGCAGACCTCGAAGATCTCGGCGGGCTCGGGCAGGCGACCCTTGCCGGTGTCGGCGCCGGTCAGGCGGCCCTCGGCGGGCTCGAGGACCAGCACGCCGCGCTCGCGCAGGGTGGCGACGTTGGCGCGGGTGGCGGGGTGCTCCCACATCTCGGTGTGCATGGCCGGGGCCAGCACCACCGGGCAGCGCGCGGTGAGCAGGGTGTTGGTGAGCAGGTCGTCGGCGAGCCCGTGGGCGGCCTTGGCCATCAGGTCGGCGGTGGCCGGGGCGACGACGACGAGGTCGGCCTGCTGGCCGATCCGCACGTGCGGGACCTCGTGCACGTCGGACCAGACCTCGTCGCTGACCGGCTTGCCGGACAGCGCCGCCCAGGTGGGCGCGCCCGACGAAGCGCAGCGCGGCGGCGGTCGGCACGACGGTGACGTCGTGGCCCGACTCGCTCAGGCGGCGCAGCAGCTCGCAGGCCTTGTACGCCGCGATCCCGCCGCGACGACGCCCAGCACGACAGCGGGCCGCTCCCCCGACGGGGAAGCGGCCTGCGTGGTGGAGGAGGTGCTCAGCTCACTCGCCCTGGCTGAACGAGGCAGCGTCGGCGGCGGCAGCCTTGGCGGCGGCCTCCTCGGCGGCGAGCTCGGCAGGGTCGATGTCGTCGCAGGTCAGCAGGTCCTCGTTGATCTCGCGCAGCGCGATCGAGAGGGGCTTCTCCTGCACGTGGGTCTCGACGAGCGGGCCGACGTACTCGAGCAGGCCCTCGCCGAGCTGGGAGTAGTAGGCGTTGATCTGACGGGCACGCTTGGCGCTGTAGAGCACCAGCTTGTACTTGCTGTCGGTCTTCGTCAGCAGGTCGTCGATCGAGGGGTTGGTGACTCCCACGGCGTCGATGTTCGGGGCAGACAATCAGGCCCTCACAGATCGTTGGGGTGGTCGCTCGGGTCGAGCATCATCAAGGTTACCAAGTCGTGGGCTGCGGCGTGAACTTCGTGGTTGACGATGGTGACGTCGAACTCCGGTTCGGCCGCCAGCTCCTCGCGCGCGGTGACCAGCCGGCGCTCGCGCTCCTCGGGCGTCTCGGTGCCGCGGCCGACCAGCCGGCGCACCAGCTCGTCCCACGACGGGCGGCTTGAGGAAGACGAAGAGCGCGTCCGGCATCGTCGTGCGCACCTGCCGGGCGCCCTGCAGGTCGATCTCGAGCATCGAGGGCCGACCGGCGCCCAGCGCCTCCTCGACCGGGCCGCGCGGGGTGCCGTAGCGGGCCGCGCCGTGCACGACCGCCCACTCGAGCATCTCGCCGGCCGCGACGAGGCGGTCGAACTCGGCGTCGTCCACGAAGCGGTAGTGCACGCCGTCGACCTCGCCGGGTCGCGGCGTGCGCGTCGTGGCCGAGACCGAGATCCACACGTCGGGGTGCAGCTCGCGCACCGCGGCGGCGACCGTGCCCTTGCCGACGGCCGTGGGGCCGGCCAGCACGACGAGACGGGTACGACGCGCGGGCTCCGCGGGGCTCAACGGGCCTCTCGGGAGCTGAACTCCTTCTCGAGGGCGGCGACCTGCTTGGTGCCCAGCCCGCGCACCCGGCGGCTCTCGGCGATGCCGAGGCGCTCCATCATCTGCTTGGCGCGCACCTTGCCGAGCCCGGGCATCGACTGCAGCAGGTCGACCACCCGCATCTTGCCGATCACCTCGTTGGTCTGGCCCTCGGCCAGCACGTCGACGATCGAGGCGCCGGAGTTCTTGAGCCGGTTCTTGACCTCGGCCCGCTCCCGACGGGAGGCGGCCGCCTTCTCGAGCGCCGCCTGTCGTTGTTCGGGTGTCAGCGGAGGAAGTGCCACGTCGTCTCAGGTCCTTTGTCGGTGCATCGGGCGGCAGGCAGGAAGGGGCCAATCTAGTCAGAAGTTCTCAGCGGGCGGCAACGCGCGCGCCCGGCGTCGGGCTCTACCGGGGTCACTGGTACAGAGGGGTGCCGCACACGTCGCGCACCTGCGTCTCGACGTCGCCTGCAGCGCGGCCAGGGTGGTGGGACGCACCAGCTCCCGGGCCGCGCCGTCGATCGCGGCGCGCTCGCTCGTCGTCGAGGTCCTCGGGCGGGTTCCGCGGTCGTACGTCGCCGGGTCGACGTCGGCGTCCTCGAGCGCCTCGCTCGAGCGCCTCGAGCCGGCCCACGACCTGCTGCCACTCGTCGGCGACGTCGCGCGGGGCCGCCTCGCGCAGGTCCTGCAGCCGCGGCAGCACGCCCAGCAGGGCGTCGGGGCCGCCCTGCGGCGACCGCCTCGGTGAGCGCGACCTGGTGCTCCTCGACCCGCTCGCAGTAGGCCTCGAACCGGTCGCCGCTGCAGCCGGTGAGCAGCCCGCCAGCAGGCAGCGCGACCAGGCCCGAGCGCCACGCATGCCGGATCCCTCAGCCGGCCCTCATGCCGAGCACCGCCAGCTCGTCGTTGCGTGGCCGCGCACGGCGTCGCGCATCGCCACCGGGTCGGGGCCCAGGCGCAGCACGTCGCGCGAGGAGCTGGCCAGCACGTGCGACGGCCGAGGCGCCGAAGATCCGCCTGCAGGTCGGCGACGGTGCCGCCCTGGGCGCCGAAGCCCGGGCGCCAGCACCGGGCCGCCGAAGGCCAGGTCGAAGGCGGGGCCGTCGCTCGGGCTGCGCGATGGTCGCGCCGACGACGGCCCCGAAGGAGCCCGAGCGGCTCGGCGCCGGCGTTGAGCGCGCGCAGGTGGTCGAGCACCCGGTCGGCGACCCGCACGCCCGTCGGCGCCGACGGCGTGCTGCACCTCCGGCGCCCTCCTTGTTGGAGGTCAGCGCCAGCACGAAGACGCCCGCGTCGTGGCGGCGCGCGGTGTCGACGAAGGGGTCGAGGGAGCCGAGGCCGAGGTAGGGGCTCACGGTCACCGCGTCGACAGGCCAGCGGCGAGGCCGGGTCGAGGTAGGCGTCGGCGTACGCCTGCGAGGTGGAGCCGATGTCGCCGCGCTTGACGTCGAGCAGCACCAGCGCGCCGGCCGCGCGCGACTCGCTCACCACCCGCTCGAGCACGGCGATGCCGCGGCTGCCGAACCGCTCGTAGAACGCCGACTGCGGCTTGACGACCGAGGCAGACCGGGGCGACCGCCTCGACCACCGACAGCGCGAACCGCTCGAGGCCGGCGACGTCGTCGTCGAGACCCCACTCGCGCAGCAGCGAGGCGTGCGGGTCGATGCCGACGCACAGGCGTCCGCGCGCGGCCATCGCGGCGTGCAGACGGGTTCCGAAGGTGCTCATCGTGGGTGTCTCCTCGCTCGTCGCGTCAGGGCCGAGCGCGGCGACCAGCCGCGCGGCGGTGGTGGGGTCGTGCAGCAGCGCGGCGCCGACCTGCACGGCGACGGCGCCGGCGCGAGCCGCGCCCGCACGTCGGCGACGGTCGCGACACCGCCGCCGGCGACGACGGGCACGTCGAGGGCGGCCGACGCACCTCGGTCAGGCAGCGCAGCGCCAGCGGCCCGACCGCCGGGCCGCTCAGCCCGGCGTCGCGTCCGTCGGGCATCGCGGCCGGCAGCGCCTGGCCCGACGACGAGCGCCTCGGCTCCCGCCTCGACGGCGGTGCGCGCGGCCTCGACGACGCGCAGCGACGTCGGGGCGCAGCTTGGCCAGCACCGGCACCCCGCGGGGCAGCTCGCGCTGCGACCGCGGCGACCGCGGCCCCGACCTGGAAGGGCTCGCGCGCCGACCATCAGGTCGTCGCCGGGCCGGTGTCGGGCGGCGAGACGTTGACCTCGACGGCGCTGACGCCGGGCGCGGTGCCCAGGCGTCGCGCCAGCTCGACGAGCTCGCCGAGGCTGCGCGCGGCCACCGAGACCACGACGCGGGCCCGCTGCTGCAGCAGCCAGGGCAGCTCGGTGGCCAGGAAGCCGTCGACGCCGGGGTTCGGCAGCCCGGTGGCGTGCAGCAGCCCCGACGGGCGTCTCCACGAGCCGAGGCAGCGGGCCGCCGCTGCGGGCGTCGAGGGTGATGCTGCGGGTGGTGAAGGCGCCCAGCTCCTCCAGCGCGCCGTACGCCGCGAGCTCGCGGCCGGTGCCGCCGCAACCGGCGGCGACGACCACCGGGGAGGCCAGGCGCAGCCCGGCGAGCTCGGTCATGACCGCAGCCAGGTCGGTCATCAGGTCGGCCCAGCGGACCCGGTCGCCGCGCAGCACCGGGCCGTCGGCGCAGGCGCGGGCGGTGCGGGCCACCCCGTCCTCGCCCACGACCGGCACCGGGCAGCCGAGGCACAACCCGGTCGCGCAGGTCAGCGGCTGCTCGAGGGCGGTCTGGCTCCAGGCGCCGTGGGCCTCGGCGGCCCGGGCGACGGCGTGCAGCATCGGGGTGGACCCGGCCGCGTAGACGACGTCGGCGTCGGCGCGGCGCAGCACCTCGTCGATCACGTCGGCGATCTCGCCGCGGGCGCCGACGGAGCCGTCGCGGGTCACGACGGTGACGGCGCGCGCGGTGCGGCGGGCCTCGAGGGCGTTGAGCAGCCGGGCGTCGTCGGGGGCGCCGAGCACCAGCGTGACCGGGCAGTCGCGCTCGCGCAGCCGCTC
The DNA here is from genome assembly GCA_963722135.1 of uncultured Actinomycetota bacterium. Lineage (GTDB taxonomy): Bacteria > Actinomycetota > Actinomycetes > Propionibacteriales > Nocardioidaceae > Nocardioides. The sequence goes on along the minus strand of CAVRJT010000003.1, from coordinate 1,071,444 downwards.
GGCGAGAGCGAAGAGCGGGGCGGCGGCGTACCCCTCGCCGACCAGCACGGTCGGCACCGGCTCCTTGGGCAGCGCGAAGGGGCGGCCCGAGCGGCCCGGTGACCTCGACGCGGTCGCCGCGCTCGAGCGCGGCCAGCCAGCGGGTGCCGGGCCCGACCGGCTCGACGACGACCTGCACGGTGGCGGCGTAGCCGCCCAGCGGGCGGACCTGGTGGATCCAGAGCGCGCGGCGGCCCAGCCGGGTGCGGCCGCCGACGTCGCCGGGGGCTCCGATCGAGGCGGCCAGGAAGGTGCCCGGACGGAACCGCTCCCCCACGCCCGGGCGCGACCAGGGTCAGGTGCTGGTAGGCGCCGATGCGCTTGCTGGCCAGCACCTCCGCGGTGACGTGGACGGGCACGCTCACGCCTGAACCCTCACTGCTGGGCACCCCGCACCAGGCGGCGCGGCCAGGCAGGGCCCTCGTAGACGAACGCGGAGTAGACCTGCAGCAGGTCGGCCCCGGCGGCGAGCCGGTCGCGGGCGTCGTCGACGCTGCTGATGCCGCCCACGCCGATCAGGGTCAGGTCCGGGCCGACCCGCTCGCGCAGGCGGCGCAGCACCTCGGTGGAGCGCGCGGTCAACGGACGACCCGAGAGCCCACCGGCGCCCAGCGCCTCGACCTCGGCCGCCGGGGTGCGCAGCCCGGCGCGCGAGATCGGTGGTGTTGGTGGCGATCAGCCCGTCGAGCACCCCGTCGCGGTGTCCGGCGACGGCCAGGTCGGCGATGGCGTCGACGTCGCGTCGGCGAGGTCGGGGGCGATCTTGACCAGCAGCGGCACCCGACGCCCGCCGGTCGCCGCGTCCGCGGTGCGGCGCACGTGGGCCAGCAGCGGCTCCAGCCGCTCGACGGCCTGCAGGGAGCGCAGCCCGGGGGTGTTGGGCGAGGACACGTTGACCACGAGGTAGTCGGCGTACGGCGAGAGCAGGCGGGCGCTGCGCTCGTAGTCGGCCTCGACCGCGGCCTGGTCGTCCTCGGGCACGATCTTCGACTTGCCGATGTTGACGCCGAGGACCGGGCCGGGCCGCAGCTGCTCCTGCTGCTCCCGGCGGCGGGCGCGGGCGGCGAGCCGGGCGGCCACCACCTCGGCGCCGTCGTTGTTGAAGCCCATCCGGTTCAGCACCGCCCGGTCCTCGGGCAGGCGGAAGAGCCGCGGCGTGGGGTTGCCCGGCTGCGCCAGCCCGGTCACCGTGCCGATCTCGACGTGCCCGAACCCCAGCGTCCCCAGGGCGTCGATGCCCACGGCGTTCTTGTCGAAGCCCGCCGCCACGCCCAGCACGTTCGGGAAGGTGGTGCCCAACGCCCGGACCGGTCGACCCGGCGCGCGCCAGGTGCCGGAGCACCGTCGACCCGGCCCGCACGGCCCGGAACCCGAGGTGGTGGGCGCGCTCGGCGTCGATCCGGGTCGCGACCTGGTCGAAGAGCAGGCGGTACGGCCTCATCGCCGGACTCACCGCTGGGTCCGCCGCTGGGCGGCCCAGTCCTGGAGCGAGCGGACCTCGATGTCACCGCGGCGCATCGCCTCGATGCCCTGCACCGCCGCGCCCAGGCCCTGCACCGTGGTCAGGCACGGCACGTTGGCCATCACCGCCGCGGTGCGGATCTCGTAGCCGTCGAGGCGGGCGTGCCCGCCGCCACCGGCGCCGTACGGCGTGTTGACGATCAGCTGGATCTCGCCGTCGTGGATGAGCTGGACCGCGGTCCGCTCCCCCTCCGAGCCCTCGCCCTCGTAGTGCTTGCGCACCACCGTGGCGGCCACACCGTTGCGGCGCAGCACCTCGGCGGTGCCCTGGGTGGCCAGGATCTCGAAGCCCATGTCGGCGAGCACCTTGACCGGGAAGATCATCGAGCGCTTGTCGCGGTTGGCCATCGACACGAACACCTTGCCGGAGGTGGGCAGCGGTCCGAACGCGGCGGCCTGGCCCTTGGCGAAGGCGGTGCCGAAGTCGCGGTCGAAGCCCATCACCTCGCCGGTGGACTTCATCTCGGGGCCCAGCACGGTGTCGACCTGGGCGCCGTCGGGGGTCCGGAACCGGTTGAAGGGCATCACCGCCTCCTTGACCGCGATCGGCTGGTCGGCGCGGCAGCGAGCCGCCGTCGCCGGTGGCGGGCAGCAGGCCGGCGCTGCGCAGGTCGCCGATCGACTCACCCAGCATCACCCGGGCCGCGGCCTTGGCGAGCGGGGTGGCGGTGGCCTTGGAGACGAACGGCACCGTGCGGCTGGCCCGCGGGTTGGCCTCGAGGACGTAGAGGATGTCCGAGCCGAGCGCGAACTGGATGTTGATCAGCCCGCAGCACGCCCACACCCCGGGCGATCGCCTCGGTGGCCTCGCGGATGCGGCCGATCTCGAGCTCGCCGAGGGTGATCGGCGGCAGCGCGCAGGAGGAGTCGCCGGAGTGGATGCCGGCCTCCTCGATGTGCTCCATCACGCCGCCGAGGAAGAGCTCCTCGCCGTCGAAGATGGCGTCGACGTCGATCTCGACGGCGTCGTCGAGGAACCGGTCGACCAGCACCGGCGCCTCGTGGCTGATCAGCCCCGCGGCGACGTACTTCTCGAGGTAGGCCTCGAGGGCCTCGTCGTCGTAGACGATCTCCATGCCGCGCCCGCCGAGCACGTAGGAGGGCCGCACCAGCACCGGGTAGCCGATCTCGGCGGCGATGCGCTGGGCCTCGACGTACGACGTCGCGGTGCCGTGCTTGGGCGCGACCAGGCCGGCCTCGGCCAGCACCCGCCCGAAGGCGCCGCGCTCCTCGGCGAGGTCGATGGCGTCGGGGCTGGTGCCCACGATCGGCACCCCGTTGCGGGCCAGGCCCTGGGCCAGCCCCAGCGGGGTCTGCCCGCCGAGCTGGCAGATGACCCCGACGACCGGGCCGGCGGCCATCTCGGCGTGCACGACCTCGAGCACGTCCTCGAGGGTCAGCGGCTCGAAGTAGAGCCGGTCGGAGGTGTCGTAGTCGGTGGAGACGGTCTCGGGGTTGCAGTTGACCATCACGGTCTCGTAGCCGACCTCGCTGAGCGCCAGCGAGGCGTGCACGCAGGAGTAGTCGAACTCGATGCCCTGACCGATCCGGTTCGGCCCGGAGCCGAGGATGATCACCGCGCCCTTCTCGCGCGGCAGCACCTCGCTCTCCTCGTCGTAGGTCGAGTAGTGGTACGGCGTGGCCGCCGCGAACTCGGCGGCGCAGGTGTCGACGGTCTTGTAGCACCGGGCGGATGCCCAGGGCGTGGCGCACGCCGCGGACCACGTCGGCGCTCATCCCGCGGATCTTGCCGATCTGGTGGTCGGAGAACCCGTGCCGCTTGGCCCTGCGCAGCAGCGTCGGGGTGAGCTCGGGGGCGGCGGTGACCTCGACGGCGATCTCGTTGATCAGCGCGAGCTGGTCGACGAACCACGGGTCGATCCCGGTGGCCTCGAAGACCTCCTCGGGGCTCGCGCCGGCCCGGATCGCGTCCATCACCTTGCGCAGCCGGCCGTCGTGGGGGGTGCGCATCGGCCTCGAGCAGGGCCGCCTTGTCGAGGTCGACCTCGTCCTTCTCCCAGTCGAAGACGGCGTCCTTGGACTCCAGGCTGCGCAGCGCCTTCTGCAGCGCCTCGGTGAAGTTGCGCCCGATCGCCATCGCCTCGCCCACCGACTTCATGTGGGTGGTCAGCGTCGGGTCGGCGCCGGGGAACTTCTCGAAGGCGAAGCGCGGCACCTTGACCACGACGTAGTCGAGGGTGGGCTCGAAGGCCGCGGGGGTGCTCGAGCCGTCGGCCCGGACGGTGATGTCGTTGGGGATCTCGTCGAGGGTGTAGCCGATGGCCACCTTGGCGGCGATCTTGGCGATCGGGAAGCCGGTCGCCTTGGAGGCCAGCGCGCTGGAGCGGCTGACCCGCGGGTTCATCTCGATGACGACCAGGCGCCCGTCGCGGGGGTTGACGGCGTACTGGATGTTGCAGCCGCCGGTGTCGACGCCGACCTCGCGGATGATCCCGATCGCCATGTCGCGCATGTGCTGGTACTCGCGGTCGGTCAGCGTCATCGCCGGCGCGACGGTGATGGAGTCGCCGGTGTGCACGCCCATCGGGTCGAGGTTCTCGATGGAGCAGACGATCACCACGTTGTCGGCGGTGTCGCGCATCACCTCGAGCTCGTACTCCTTCCAGCCCAGGATCGACTCCTCGAGGAGCACCTCGGTGGTGGGGCTGGCCGACAGGCCGGCGCCGGCGATGCGGCGCAGGTCGGTCTCGTCGTAGGCCATGCCCGAGCCGGTGCCGCCCATCGTGAACGAGGGCCGCACCACCATCGGGTAGCCGAGCTCGTCGACGGCGGCCAGGCAGTCGTCCATGGAGTGGCAGATCACCGAGCGGGCGGACTCGCCGCCGAGGCTCTCGACGATCTTCTTGAAGACCTGGCGGTTCTCGCCGCGGTCGATGGCCTCGATGGAGGCGCCGATCAGCTCGACGTCGTACTTCTCCAGCACGCCGGCCGCGTCCAGCGCCATGGCGGCGTTGAGCGCGGTCTGGCCGCCGAGGGTGGCCAGCAGCGCGTCGGGGCGCTCCTTGGCGATCACCTTCTCGACGAACTCGGGGGTGATCGGCTCGACGTAGGTGGCGTCGGCGAACTCCGGGTCGGTCATGATCGTGGCCGGGTTGGAGTTGACCAGGATGACCCGCAGGCCCTCGTCCTTGAGCACCCGGCACGCCTGGGTGCCGGAGTAGTCGAACTCGCAGGCCTGGCCGATGACGATCGGGCCGGACCCGATGACCATCACGCTCTTGATGTCCTCGCGCTTGGGCATGTCAGGCACCGACCTTCGGGGTGGAGGCGGACATCAGGTCCACGAAACGGTCGAAGAGGTACGCCGCGTCGTGCGGACCGGCGGCGGCCTCGGGGTGGTACTGCACCGAGAAGGCCTTCAGGGCGCCGGCGGCGTCGCGCAGCTCGAGGCCCTCGACGACGTCGTCGTTGAGGCACACGTGGCTGACCGTGGCCTCGCCGTACGGCGTGGTGGTGGCGCCCTCGAGCGGGGCGTCGACCGCGAAGCCGTGGTTGTGGGCGGTGACCTCGACCTTGCCGGTGGTGCGGTCCATCACCGGCTGGTTGATGCCGCGGTGGCCGTAGGTGAGCTTGTAGGTGCCGAAGCCCAGCGCGCGGCCGAAGAGCTGGTTGCCGAAGCAGATGCCGAAGTAGGGCAGCCCGCGCTCCAGCGCGCCCTGGAGCAGCTCGACCTGGTGGGTCGTGGCCGCCGGGTCGCCGGGGCCGTTGGAGTAGAAGAGCCCGTCGGGCGCGACAGCCAGGACGTCGTCGAGGGTCGAGGTCGCGGGCAGCACGTGCACCTCGATGCCGCGCTCGGCCATCCGCTGCGGGCGTCATCGTCTTGATGCCGAGGTCGAGCGCGGCGACGGTGAAGCGCTTCGTCGCCCTGGCGCGGGCACGACGTAGGCCTCGGTGGTGGAGACCTCGCTGGCCAGCTCGGCGCCGGCCATCTCGCCGGACGCGCGCACCCGCTCGAGCAGGGCCGCCGCGTCGGTCTCGGTCGAGGAGATGCCGACCCGCATCGCGCCGCGCTCGCGCAGGTGCCGGGTCAGGGCGCGGGTGTCGACGCCGCTGATGCCCACGACGCCCTGCTCACGCAGCTCGTCGTCGAGCGAGCGCACCGAGCGCCAGCTGCTGGGGACGCGCGCGGGGTCGCGCACGACGTACCCGGCCACCCAGATGCGGCGGGACTCGGGGTCCTCGTCGTTGACCCCGGTGTTGCCGATGTGCGGAGCCGTCATCACCACCACCTGGCGGTGGTAGGACGGGTCGGTGAGCGTCTCCTGGTAGCCGGTCATGCCGGTGTTGAAGACGGCTTCGCCGAATGTCTCCCCGGGGGCGCCGTACGCCTCGCCGTGGAAGGTGCGGCCGTCCTCGAGCACGAGGATCGCCGGGGCAGGGGCATGCAGAGGCACGCCGTACCTCCTTCTCCGCCTCACAGGACGGATCGTTAAAGGATGTGAGCAGCGGGGCAGAGCTCTAGCAGCGCTCCAGCCCCTGCCCCGGCCACGGACCGAGCCTCGCGAGACGAGTCGCGGCACCGGTTAATGGGGATGCACTCGACTGCGGCCGGGCGTAGCGTCGAAGGTCTTCCCCCGAGGAGCGCCCCATGGTCGACCTGGTCCTACGACCCGCCGAACAGGCCGCCTTGGCGCTCCTGGTCGCGACGGAGCCGGTTCCGGGCGACCCGATGCCCCCGGCCGCGGCGTTCGACGCCCTGTTGACCCTGGTGCCCGCCGACGGGCTGGGGGCCGCGCTGGTCGAGCACACCGGCCGGGTCGTGGCCGAACGGGTGTTCCTGCCCGACTGGGCGCCGCGGGACGACCCCGAGGCGGCTGAGGACGGACCGCTCTACGTCGGCCTCGTGCACTGGCCGCAGCAGCCCCGGGCGGCGGCGGACTGCGACGCGCTCGCAGGTGTGGACGGGGTCGCGATCGGCTTCCGGGTCGGCGGCGACTGCGTCGCGCAGATCTACCTGGACCGGCGCTACCGCCGGTTCTCGGAGCGCGACCTCACGATGCTCAGGCTCGTCGCGCCGCTGCTCCAGCGACTGCTGCGCGAGCGCCCCACGCCCCGACTGCCCGCGTCGCGTCACCGTCCAGGAGCGTCGGGTCCTCAACGCACGTGGCCGTCAGGGGCGTCGAACGCCGAGATCGCCGCAGCCCTCTTCATCGCACCGAGCACGGTGCGCAAGCACCTCGAGCACGTCTACGCCAAGCTCGGCGTGCACGGGCGGCTGGAGGCGCTCGCGGTGCTGCGCGGCTGCGACGAGCCCGACCTCGACCTGCAGGAACGGGTCGCAAGATACGCCTGATGGCGAATACCCCCACCGGCATGGACGGCGCACCCTCGAGGGAGAAGCAGATCCCCTGCCGAGAGAAGCCACTCATGTCCCACCGCCGCACCATCGTCGCTGCATCCGGTGCCCTGCTCTGCCTCGCCCTGGCCGGCAGTGCGGGCGCCGCCACCATTCCGGAGCCGCACCCGGGCTACGGACCCGCGGACCAGGAGCGCCCCTGCTTCATGGTCCGTGCCCACTGGAACGAGGCCCTGGACGGGCCCCAGCCCACCTGTTGATGCCGAGCACCCTCACGTACGACGACGCACTCCCCGGGCCTCCGGCGGAGTGCGTCGTCGTGCCGCCCGTCCGTTGACTGGTCTTTCCGGACGGAGGATCGTCGAAGGTCACCGACGAGGGAGGCAGCATGAGCGGCAAGGTGATGCACTTCGAGATCCCGTTCGATGACGGCGACCGGGCGGGCAGCTTCTACCGGGACGTCTTCGGCTGGCAGCTGATGCCGGTGCCGGAGATGGACTACACGATGGTGATGACGGGGCCGACGGACCCCGAGCAGGGCCCCAGCGAACCGGGCTTCATCAACGGCGGCATGTTCAAGCGCAGCGACGAGTTCCCCGGCAAGGGCCCCGGCATCGTCATCGACGTACCGAGCGTGGATGAGGCGTTGCGCAGCGTGACCGCGGCGGGTGGGAAGCCGGTGACCGAGAAGATGGCCGTCGGCGACATGGGCTTCACCGGCTACTTCACCGACACCGAGGGCAACCTGATCGGGGTCTGGGAGAACGCCTGAGCCCCACCGCCGAGCGGTCACTTATGCACCACCCACCAGTCAGTTCTGCACCACCCAGAGGTCAGCGGCGTACGCCGCTCCGGTGGGCGGTCAGAGCCGTCGGGTCAGGACGAGGGTGGTGCCGTGCAGCGGGTGCACCTCGGTGCGCCCCGTCGCGGTGAACCCGACCTTGGTCAGCACCCGACGCGAGGCGGTGTTCCAGTCCCAGACCGTGGCCCACAGCCGTGCATACCCGGACGACCGTGCGTGGTCCAGGACGGCCAGCGCCGCCTCGGTCGCGTACCCCTGGCCCCAGACCCGCTGCACCAGCTCGAAGGCCAGCTCGGGCTCCGAGTGGGCCCCGGGTCCGCTGTCGGTGAGCCCGCAGTAGCCGATGACGTCACCGCCATCCTTGCGCTCGACCGCGAGCAACGCGGTCGACGACGGAGGAGGACTGCGGATCGCCTGTTCCAGCTCGGCGAGGGTGGGGCGCCCGTCCGCGTCGATCCGGCGGTGCGGCGGCACCCGCGGATCGCGTTCGGCCCACAGCTCGCGCTGGACGGTGGCCTCGGCGACCCGCCACGGTCGGAGCCGCAGCCGCGACGTCTCGAGGACGACCTCTCGACGCGGAGCCGCCCCACCTGCCATGACGACAACCTCTCACGCCCACTGCAGGCATCATCGGCGTATGACGAGCGAGCAGGGCCCGTGGGTCTCCCGCGCGATCGAGCACGTGGCGCGCGCGGCGTCGTTCGGCACCCCAACCGACGAGTAACCCCGCACCGCCGAGCAGTCACTTTTGCACCACCCACCAGTCAGTTGTGCACCACCCACAGGTCACCGGCATACGTCGCTGCGGCAACGATCGACTGCTCGGAGGTGCAGAAGTGACCGCTGGGTGGTGCAGAAGTGACCGCTCGGCGGGTCAGGGGGCGCGGGGCTTCGTCCGCGCGGTGGCCGTGGCGCTCCACGGGTCCTCGGGCCAGGGGTGGCGGGGGTAGCGCCCGCGCATCTCGCCGCGCACCGCCCGGGTAGACGGACTGCCAGAAGGACGCCAGGTCGGCGGTGACGGCGAGGGGGCGGCGGGCGGGCGAGAGCAGGTGCAGCAGCAGCGGCACCCGGCCGTCGGCCAGGCGCGGGGTGGCGGCCCACCCGAAGACCTCCTGCAGCTTCACCGCCAGCACCGGCTGCTCGGGGTCGGTGTAGTCGACCCGGTGCGTGGACCCGCTGGGGACCGGCATCCGTTCGGGGGCGAGGTCGTCGAGGCGACCGGCCTCGGGCCAGGGCAGCAGCCCACGCAGCCCGGCGAGCACGTCGAGGCGGGCGAGGTCGCGCCCCGACCGCACCCGGGACAGGTCGAGCCACTGGTCCAACCCGGAGAGCAGGGCGTCGTCGCCGACGTCGGGCCACGGCTCCCCCAGCGCGGCGTGCAGGAAGGCGAGCCGTGTCCGCAGGTCGCGCGCCGACTCCTTCCAGGGCAGGGCGGCGAGCCCCTCGCGCCGCAGCCCGTCGCGCACCGCGGCACCCACCGCCTCGACCGGCGGCTGCGAGAGCGGGGCGGCCGCCAGCTCGATCGCCCCCAGCCGGGTCACCCGGCGCGCGACCACCCGGCCGTCACGCCACTGGACCTCGTCGTCCTCGCCCCACCGCGCAGCCGCGGCCTCGAGGGCGAGGTCGGCGTCGAGCGGCGCGGCCGAGCGCACCCGCGCCTCCCGCTCCCCCGCCCGACGGTCCACGTCGGCCACCGCCAGCCACTCCAGACCGGCCAGCGCCGACTCCCCGCGCGGCAGCACGGCGCCCGTCCCGCCCACCATCAGGTACGCCGTCCCGCCGGGGCGGCGGCGCGCCACCCGGTCCGGGTGCGCCAGGGCCACCACCAGTCCCACCGCCAGGTCGTCGGTGAGGCTGTCGGTCGAGGACGCTCCCCGACCCACCACCGCCACCAGCCGGTCGACGGCGGCGCGCCACGGCCCGGAGCCCGGTCCGCCGCGGCGCAGCTGTCGCAGCCCGGCGACCAGGTCGCCCCCGGAAGGACGGACGTCCTCGGAGAGCATCGCGACCACCTCGGCCGCGCGACGGGGGCCGACCAGGGCGGCCCCGTCCAGCAGGGCCCGGGCGAGCCGCGGGTCGACGGGCACGCCGGCGATGGCGCGCCCCCGGTCGGTGACCGCACCGTCGGCGTCCACCGCGCCCAGGTCGGCGAGGGTGGCGCGGGCGGTGGCCAGTGCCGGCGCCGGAGGCGGGTCGAGCAGGGCGAGGCCGGAGCCGTCGGGCGTGCCCCACACCGCCAGCTCGAGCGCCAGCCCGGTGAGGTCGGCGACGGCGATCTCGGGTTCGGGGTGCGCCTGGAGGTGGGCGTGCTCGGCCTCGGACCAGCAGGGGTGCACCCGGCCCGGCCCCTCGCGCCCGGCCCGGCCGGCCCGCTGCTGCGCGCCCGCGCGCGAGACCCGGACCGTCACGAGCCCGGCGAGCCCGCGGCGGTGGTCGGTGCGCGGCTCGCGGGAGAGCCCCGCGTCGACGACCGAGCGCACCCCCGGGACCGTCAGCGACGACTCGGCCACCGCGGTCGAGACGACGACGCGGCGCCGCGGACCGGCGCTCAGCGCGAGGTCCTGCTGCTCACCGCTCAACCGCCCGTGCAGCGGGCGTACGTCGGCCTCGACGCCCGAGAGTCGCCGCACCACCCCGTCCACCTCGGCCACTCCCGGGACGAAGACCAGCACGTCGCCGGCGCCCTCGGCCAGGGCGGTGCGCGTGGTCGCCGCGACATGGTCCAGGAACGCCGGCGTGACGCCCCGGTCGTCGAGGCGCAGCACCCCGGGCGGCAGCGGCGACCAGCGCCGCTCGACCGGGTGCAGCGCCCCGGGGACGTCGACCACCGGCACCGGCGGGTCGCCCAGCAGCGCGGCGGTGCGCGAGGCCTCCACCGTGGCCGACATCGCCACCAGCAGCAGGTCCTCCCGCAGCACCGACCGCACGTCGACCAGCAGCGCCAGCGTCAGGTCGGCGTCGAGCTGACGCTCGTGCACCTCGTCGAGGACGACCGCGCCGACCCCGGGGAGCTCGGGATCGCGCTGGAGCCGACGCAGCAGCAGCCCGGTCGTCACGACCTCGATCCGCGTCGTCGCCGAGGTCCGGCGCTCGCCGCGCACGGCGTACCCCACGCTCTGCCCGACCGGCTCGCCGAGCAGCGAGGCCAACCGGCGTGCGGCGGCCCGGGCCGCGATCCGCCGCGGCTGGGTGACGATCACCCGGCCCTCGCACGCCATCGCCACCGCGGGCGGGACCATGGTGGTCTTGCCGGTGCCCGGGGGCGCCTGGACCACGGCGCTGCCGCGGTCGGCCAGGGCCGCTCGCAGGGCGTCCAGCCCGCCGACGACCGGCAGGTCCGGCGGGTCGGCGAGCAGCCGGGCGAGCGCCTGGCTCAGACCAGCACCCCGTCGAGGACCGTGGGTCGACCACGCAGGAAGGTCGCCTGCACCGCGGCACCGAAGGTGCGGCCGTGCCAGGGGTTGTTCCGCGACAGCGACACCGAGGCGGCGCGGTCGACGGTGCGCTCGGCGCTCGGGTCGACCAGCGTGAGGTTCGCCGGTGCTCCGACCTCGAGCCCGCGTCCCTGCCCCTCGAGGCCGGCGATGGCAGCCGGCGTCGTCGACATCACCCGGGCCAGGTCGCTCCAGCCCATCAGGCCGGGCTCCACCATCACCGAGGCGACCACCGACAGGGCGGTCTCCAGCCCGAGCATCCCGAACGCCGCGTCGACGAAGGCGTGCTCCTTGTCGTGGCGCGCGTGCGGGGCGTGGTCGGTGGCGACCGCGTCGATGGTGCCGTCGGCCAGCGCCGCACGCAGCGCCTCGACGTCCTCGACCGGCCGCAGCGGCGGGTTGACCTTGAAGGTCGGGTCGTAGCCGGACAGCAGGTCGGTGGTCAGCAGCAGGTGGTGCGGCGTCACCTCCGCGGTGACCGCGATCCCCTGCGACTTGGCCCAGCGCAGCACCTCGACGGTGCCGGCGGTCGAGGCGTGGGCGACGTGGACCCGCGATCCGGTGTGTCGCGCGAGCATCACGTCGCGGGCCACGATGACCTCCTCCGCGACACCGGGCCACCCCGGCAGGCCGAGCTGACCGGAGAGCTCGCCCTCGTGGCAGCACGACTGGGGCCCGGCGAGGTCGGGGTCCTGGGAGTGCTGGCTGACCACCCCGCCGAAGGCCTTGACGTACTCGAGCGCTCGGCGCATGACGCGCGGGTTGGCCACGCAGCGTCCGTCGTCGGAGAAGACCCGCACGCGGGCCCGCGAGCGGGCCATCAGGCCGAGCTCGGCGAGCTCCTCGCCGGCCAGTGCCTTGGTGACCGCACCCACCGGCTGCACGTCGACCAGGCCCGCGGCGCGACCGAGGTCGTGGACCCGCTCCGCGGCCTCGGCCGTGTCGGTGACGGGCGAGGTGTTGGCCATCGCCAGCACGGCGGTGAAGCCCCCGACCGCAGCGGCCCGCGAGCCGGTCAGCACCGTCTCGGCGTCCTCGCGCCCCGGCTCGCGCAGGTGGGTGTGCAGGTCGACCAGGCCGGGCAGCGCCACCAGGCCGTCGGCGTCGACGACGCGCGCGCCCGGCGCCGACAGCGAGCCGGACCCGCTGCCGATCTCGCTGATCACGCCGTCGGTGAGCAGCAGGTCGGCGCTGCGCTCGCCGAGGAGGGAGGCGCCGCGCACGAGGACCTGTCCCGGGTGGTTCTCGGTCATGACGAGGCTCCTTCTCCGGCGAGCAGGTGGTAGAGGATCGACATCCGCACGGCGAGACCGGCCGAGACCTGGTCGAGCACCAGCGACTGGGCCGCGTCGGCGGCGTCGGCGGCGATCTCGAGGCCGCGGTTCATCGGGCCGGGGTGGCAGATCGGTACGTCGGGCCCGAGCACCGCGAGCCGGTCCCGGGTCAGTCCGTAGCCCACGGTGTACTCCCGCGCGCTGGGGAAGAACCCGCCGCTCATCCGCTCGCGCTGCACCCGCAGCATCATCACGGCGTCGGCCTTGGGCAGCGCCTCGTCGAGGTCGTACGACGTCGCGAAGCCGGCCTCGCGCGACCAGGTCTCGACGCCGCTGGGCATCAGCGTGGGCGGGGCCACGACCGTGACCTCCGCGCCCAGGCGGGTCAGGCACTTGACGTTGCTGCGGAAGACCCGGCTGTGGGTCAGGTCGCCGACCAGCAGCACCCGCTTGCCCTCCAGCGTGCCGAGGCGACGCTGCAGGGTGTAGGCGTCGAGCAGCGCCTGGGAGGGGTGCTCGTGGGTGCCGTCGCCGGCGTTGATGACGCTGGCGTCGACCCACTGCGAGACCTGGAGCGCAGAACCGCTGGCCGAGTGCCGCATGACCACGGCGTCGACGCCCATCGCGGTGATGGTCAGCACGGTGTCGCGCAGGCTCTCGCCCTTGGACGCCGAGCTGCCCTTGCCGGTGATGTTGATGGTGTCGGCCGAGAGCCACTTGCCGGCGATCTCGAAGCTCGACCGGGTGCGGGTGGAGTCCTCGAAGAACAGGTTGATGATGGTGCGACCGCGCAGCGCCGGCAGCTTCTTGACCTCGCGGCGCTGCACGTCGTGCATCTCGGCGGCGGTGGCGAAGAGGGTGTCCATGTCGTCGACGGTGAGGTCGTCGATCGAGAGCAGGTGCTTCTTCACAGCCCCTCCGTCCCGCCCGGGGTGCCGGCGATGCGGACCTCGTCGTGGTCGTCGTACTCCTCGAGGCGCACCATCACCCGCTCGGTGCGCGCGCTGGGCAGGTTCTTGCCCACGTGGTCGGCGCGGATCGGGAGCTCGCGGTGGCCGCGGTCGACCAGCACCGCCAGGCGTACGGCGGCGGGCCGGCCGAGGTCGCTCATGGCGTCGAGGGCCGAGCGCACGGTGCGACCGGAGTAGAGCACGTCGTCGACGAGCACCACGGTGCGTCCGTCGATGCCGCCGGGTGGCACCTCGGTGCGCTGCGGTCCGCGTGCCGGGTGCTGGCGCAGGTCGTCGCGGTAGAGGGTCACGTCCAGGGCGCCGACCGGCACGGTGAGTCCCTCGGTGGCGGCGATCCGGTCGGCGATGCGATGGGCCAGGCCCACGCCGCGCGTCGGGATGCCGAGCAGCACCAGGTCCTCGGGACCCTTGTTGCGCTCGAGGATCTCGTGGGAGATGCGGGTCAGGGCCCGGGCGATGTCACGGGCATCGAGGACCACGCGGCCCTCGTCGGTGGTCTCGGAAGGCGCACTCACGTGGCCGGACCTCCTTCTCCGCCTCACAGGACGGCTCGTTAAAGGATGTCGATCGGGGGAACCCTAGCAGTGCGCCGCCGGCAGCCGCAGCGTGAAGACGGTGCCCCGCCCGAGCTCGGAGCGCACGGCCACGGAGCCACCGTGCCGCTCGGCGATGCGGGCGACCGTGACCAGGCCCAGCCCGGTGCCGGGCTGACGCAGCGCCACGGGGTTGCTGCTGCGGAAGAAGGCCCGGAACAACGTGGCCTGGTCGTCCTCGGAGATGCCGATCCCGTCGTCGGCGACCTCGAGCAGCACGTGGTCGTCCGCCCGGCGCGCGCACACGGTGACGGTGCCGCCCGGCTCGGAGTACTTGATGGCGTTGCTGACCAGGTTGCTCACCGCCCGGTCGACCTCTGCCGGGTCGCCGCTCACGAGCAGGGTGGAGTCCTGCACCTCCACCACCAGGTCGAGGCCCGCCGCCTGCGCGGTGGGCCTCACGAGCGCCTCGATGCCCGCGACCATCCGGTCGACCGCCACGGGCAGGCGCACCAGGGGGTGGTGGGGGTCGCTGACCCGGGCCAGCAGCAGCATGTCGTCGACGATCTGCTGCATCCGGGCGGTGCCGCGCGCCATCGCGTCGTGGTGCCGGGCAGCGGCAGGGGCGAGTCCCAGGTCCTCGAGCATCTCCAGGTTGCCGGCCACGACGGTGAGCGGTGTGCGCAGCTCGTGGGTCAGCGTGGCCACCAGCCGGGCCCGGTCCTCGGCGAGCTCGTGCAGCTCGTGCACGAGTCGGCGCTCGCGCTCGAGCGCGCGGACCGTGGTCAGGACGGAGCCCAGGTCGTGGCCCAGCTCCAGCGCTGCGGTCGTCTCCGCGACCGACCAGGGCGGGTCCTGCACCCGACGGCTGAGCACCAGGAACCCCAGGCACGCCGGTCCGGCGCCCAGCGGCACCCCGATCACGCGGGCCGGGCCCAGCCACGCCAGACCCCGGCGCGCGGCGTCCTCCAGCTCCGTGGACAGCTCGGTGGGCAGGTCGGGAGGCAGGTCGATCCCGAGGTCCCCGTCCCGGCTCGGATCGAGGACGAGCACCTCCTGGTGCTCCCACAGCACCGGTGCGAGGCGACCGGCCGCCTCGGTCACCGACGCGGGCAGCGGCACCTCCTGCCCGTCGCGGAGGCGCGCGATCCCCGCCCCCGACCAGCCCTCACCGCTGCCGCTGCGCACCTGGATCCAGGACGCGCTGGCCGCGAAGCCCTCGACCAGGGGTTGGTGCGTGCTCTCCACGATGTCGTCGAGCGAGCCCTGCGTGCCCCGCGCCGCGCTGCGCACCAGCCGGCGGGCGTGCTCGGCGTGCCCGACCCGACCCATCAGCGCCTCGCGCTCGAGGGTCGTCAGCACCGCGCGCTCGGCCTGGGCGGTGTAGCGCTCCAGGAGCCGTACCTGCGTCGGGTCGGGCCGGCGCTCCGAGACCGGCTGGTCCACCGACAGCACTCCCACCGGTGTGCCGTCGTCGTCACGCAGCACGCCGATGAGGCCGTCGTACGGATGCCAGGCGTCCGGGCCGTCGGCCTGCTCGACGAGGCTGACCACCCAGTGACCCGACAGGTCGCTGCCATGGCGCTCACCGTCGATGAAGTGCAGCCGACCCCACGGCTCGGCCACCGCCAGGATCTCGTCGAGGACAGAGACCGGGTCGCTCGCCCAGGCGTCCTCGTCGAGCTCCTCCGGACCGGTGTAGGCGGTGGTCACCAGCTCGTCTCCGATCACGACCGAGAGCGCCGCGACCCGGAAGCCGATCAGCTCGGCCACCGACTCGACCATCAGCTGCAGCACGTCTCGCGCGGACGAGTCCGACCACCCGGTGCGGTCCCGTTCGTGCAGCACGACTCCCCTTCCACCGACCCTCACCGGAGGGGGAGCCTAGCCGGGCGGCGGCGGCCTAGGGTCGGTTTCATGGCCACTCCCCCTCTGCCCGAGCGACGTCACCGCACTGCTGCGCCACCCGCACCCCTGCGTGATCGCGACGCTGCGCCGCGACGGCACGCCGGTCACCGTGCCCACCTGGTACCTGCTGGAGACCGAGGGGCCCCGGGCCGGGACCGTGCTGGTGAACATGGACGACTCCCGGGTCCGGCTGGGCCACCTGCGCCGCGACCCCCGGATCAGCGTGACCGTGCTCGACAGCGAGAGCTGGTACACCCACGTGTCGCTGCTCGGTGAGGTCGTGGAGATGCAGCCCGACGAGGGTCTCGTCGACATCGACCGGCTCTCGCAGCACTACGCCGGTCGCCCCTACCCGGACCGCGAGTCGCCGCGCACCAGCGCCTGGGTGCGCGTCGACCGCTGGCACGGCTGGGGTGCCGCGAAGGACTGAGCGCGTCAGGCCCCGGTGTCGTCCGTGGCGATGTCGATGAGCACCTTGCCGACGGTGCCGGCCTCGACGGCGTCGTGGGCGGCGGCGGTCTGCTCGAGCGGGTAGTGGTGCAGCGGCACGCCGACGTCGGCGCCGACCCGCAGCGCACCCGCGGCGACCGCGGCGGTGACGTCCTCGGTGGCGGCGGCCAGGAGGTCCTCGCCCAGCGTGTAGAGCAGCAGGCCCTGCAGGCGCAGGTTCTTCGCGAAGCCGGCGCGCACCGGCAGCGCGGCCTCGGCCCCGCCGTTGTCGGCGTAGTAGGCCAGGGTGCCGCGGTTGCGCAGCACCTCGACGTCCAGCGCGAGGTTCTCGGCCAGCGCGACCTCGACCACCAGGTCGACGCCGTCCGGCGCGATCCGCCCGATCTCGGGCGGCCGCGTCCTCGGTGCGGTAGTTCACGACGTGGTGGGCGCCGGCAGCGCGGGCCAGCGCGGCCTTCTCGTCGCTGCTGATCGTGGTGACCACGGTGGCGCCGGCCCAGACCGCGAGCTGGATCGCGGCGTTGCCGACCGCGCCGGCCCCGCCGGCCACCAGGACCGTGCGGCCCTCCATGGCGCCGGGCGCGAGCCGGGTGACGTCCTCGCCGGCGGTCAGCGCCCGGTGCGCCGTCACGGCGGGCACGCCGAGCGCGGCACCGAGGTCGTACGACGCCACGTCCGGCAGCGCGGCCACCCGCGTGGTGGGCAGGACGGTGTGCTCGGCGGCGGTGCCGCCCGGGCGGGACCACTGGGCGACCAGGGTCCAGACCCGGTCGCCCACGGCGAACCCCTCGACGCCCTCGCCCACGGCGTCGACGACACCCGCGCCGTCCTGGCCGGGGACGACCTCGTCCCAGGGACCGTTCATCGCGTTGGCGCGGAACTTCCAGTCCGTCGGGTTCACCCCGGCGCGGACCAGGCGGACCCGGACCTCACCGGGCCCGGGCTCGGGCAGCGGGCGCTCCACGACGGAGAGCACGGAGGACGGACCGGTCTGGCTGTAGACGACTGCACGCATGCCCTCAGTGTCCCAGCGCTGGCGGCGTCTGCTCAGAGCGCCTCGGCCATCCCGGCGCACGCCGCCAGCCACGAGCGGCGGGTGGCGGCGGAGAGCTCGGCGTACGGCACCACGGAGCCGGCGACCAGGGCCGCGTCGTAGGGCACGCGGTAGACCGCGCGGGTGCGCTGCTCGTAGACGTCGACGAGGTCGGCGGCCAGCTTGTCGTCGACCTTCGGCGAGGGGTCGGAGAGCACGGTGATGCACTTGTGCTTGAGGTCGGTGTGGCCGGCGTCCTGGAGGGCGTCGAGCATCCACAGCCCGGAGTAGCCGGTGTCCTCGCGCACGGTGCTGGTGACCACGAGCAGGTCGGCCTCGGCGGCGCTGGCCAGCCAGTTCTCGGCGCGCATGTTGTTGCCGGTGTCGACGAGGATGATCCGGTAGAAGCGCTCGAGCAGGGCGTGCACCGCGGCGAAGTCGTCGGCGTGGATCATCCCGGTGACGTCGGGGCGCTCGTCGGAGGCCAGCACGTCGAAGTGCGCGTCGCCCTGCGAGCGCACGAACGCGCCGAGGTCACCGATGCGCGACTGGTAGACGTCGGTGAACCGCTCGAGGTCCTCGAGCAGCTCCCGGGTGGTGTTGCGGTGGGTGCTGCGGGTGCCGCGGATGCCCAGCGTGCCGCGCGTCTCGTTGTTGTCCCAGGCCACCACCCCGCCGCCGCGCACGGTGCCGAAGGTGTAGCCGGCGGCCAGCACGCCGGTGGTCTTGGCGGCGCCGCCCTTGGGGTTGATGAAGGCGATCGTGCGCGGGCCGTCGAAGTCGCGCTGGATCGCGCGAGCGCTGCTGCTCGTGGGCCTGCTCGGCCGGTCCCATCGGGCAGCCTGACCAGGCCACCGCTCCACCGGTTCAGCAGGCCGCGCCAGCCCCAGGTGGCCGGGCCGCTGCTCGGTCTCCTCGGCCCGCCGGTCGAGGAAGTCGGTGGCGGTCATGAACGCGCCGCGGCTCCTCGGTGAGCACGCCGCGGAGCAGCAGCGGGACGCGGGGCGGCGCGACGGGCGGGCTGCTGCGGCCGGCAGGGGCGGCGCCGGTGCCGGGCGGCGGGGGCGGGGGCGGGCAGCCTCGCACGACCGGGACCTCGCGGGTCTGGTCGGGCGTCCAGCTCGGCGGCGGACCCAGCGGATCGGTCAGCGGGTCCCCGGCCGCCGCGGCGTAGCGGTCGAGCTCGTCGCGCGTGTAGAGCCGGTCGCTGGTGTCCGAGCGGTCCTGGAACTGGCCCTGGGTCATGCTTCCTCCGCGGGGGTAAGGGGTGCTGCGGGCTCCTCCTTCCCCGATCGCGGCGACGGTCACACCCGCGTCAGCAGACCCCGTCTCCTTGAGCGCCACCTCGATGACGCCGTGGAAGGTCGGGAAGGCGAAGTGCATGCCGCGCAGCGTGGCGACCGGCACCTGCGCGTGCACCGCGGTGCTGAGCAGCCCGAGCACCTCACCGCCGTACGGCGCCACCGTCGTCGCCCCGACCAGCACGCCCCGCTCGCCGGTCGGCCACCACCTTGACCAGCCCCTGCGCCTCGTGGATCCAGCCGCGCGGGCGAGCGCCGACGTCGGCGGTCCCGACGACGACGTCGATCCCCTGCTCGCGGGCCTCGCGCCTCGGTCAGGCCCACCGCCCCGACCTCGGGGTCGGTGAAGGTCACCCGGCTGACGGCGCGGTAGTCGGCCCAGGGACCGTCCGTCGTCGCCGAGCACGTCGCGCATCGACGAGCTGCGGCCTGGTAGAGCGACACGTGGGTCCAGGCGCCGTGCCCGGTGATGTCGCCGACGGCCCACAGCCGCGCTCGCCGGCGCGCATCCGCTCGTCGACCTCGACGTGGTCGGCCGCGGGGTCCAGCCCGACGGTCTCGAGACCGATGTCGCCGAGGTTCTCCGAGCGTCCGCTGGCGACCAGCAGCCGCTGCGACGTCGACCTGGTCGCCGTCGACGGTCGAGGTGGAACCGCTCGCCGTCGTGCGTCGACGCGGGTCGACCTCGGCGCCGGTGCGCACGTCGACGCCCTCGTCGCGCAGCACCTCGGCGAGCAGCTCGCCGGCCTCGGGCTCCTCGGCCCCGAGCAGCCGCGGCCCCGCCTCGAGGAGGGTGACCTCGGGTGCCGAACCGCGCGCAGCGCCTGGGCCAGCTCGACCCCGATCGGCCCGCCGCCGACGACGGCCAGCGAGACTCGGGGCCTCCGAGATCGTGAAGCACGTCGCGGTTGGTCCAGTACGGCGTCGCCGTCCAGGCCGTCGACGGGCGGCACCGGCCGGCGCGGTGCCGGTGTTGAGCACGACCCCGCGGGTCGCGACCAGGCGGGTCAGCGCCGCCCGGGGTGTCGACCTCGACGACCCCGGGGCCGGCGAGGCGGCCGTGCCCGCGCACGATGCGCACGCCCGCCTCCTCGAGCGGGCTCGACGTGGGCGTCGTCGTGCCAGTCGTGGGTGGCCTCGCGGATCGCTGGCCGCGGCGGGGCCCAGCGAGGCCCGCACGTCGACGCTGCCGCCGAGGTCGTCGGCCCGGCGGGCCTCGGCCAGGGCGTCGGCGCTGCGGATCAGGAGCTTGGACGGGCGTGCAGCCGTAGAAGGGGCACTCGCCGCCCGACGAGGCGCGACTCGACCGCGACGACCCGCAGCCCGGCCGGCGCCAGCTTGCGCGCGACGTGCTCGCCGCCCGAGCCGACCCCGAGCACGACGACGTCGACGACCCGGTGGGTGGTGCTCACCGCGAGAGGTGCCGAGCGCGCGCGAAGCAGAACAGGCCGTAGGCCAGCCGATGCCCGAGGGCCAGCACGGCCAGCAGGAACGGGCCGAACGGCTGCTGGAGGACCTTCTGCAGCGCCACGTCGAGGCCCGCCGGACTTCTTCGCCGAGTGGGTGACCGAGGCGTAGACGAACAGCCCGCCGACGATGCCCGACCGCGATGCCCTTGGCGGTGTAGCCGGCCGTGCCGAACGCGACGTACGCCGTCCCGGAGCTGCCGCGCTCGCCCTCGGTGGTCGAGGTTCTCGCGGAAGTTCTCGCTCCAGGCGTGGTAGATCTGGAAGATGCCGTAGCCGATGATGGCCAGCGCCGACGAGGAAGACCAGCACCTGGCCGCCGGGCAGGTCCATCAGCTTCCTGGTGGTGGAGTCGGTGCCGCCCCCGCCCTTGCCGCCGCTCGAGCCGGTGCCGGTGGCGACCCGGATCGCGCTGATCGCGATGGCCAGGTAGATCACGGCCTTGCCGGCCGAGATGACCCGCTTGGCGGTGCGCTTCTCGCCGTCCTCCTCGTCGTGGCCGAAGGCGGCCTCGAGCCGCTTGCCAGCACGACGAGCAGCAGCATCCCGACGGCGACCAGCCAGACCAGCACCTTGCCGAACGGCTGCTGGGCCAGCTGGCGACATCGCGCCGCTGCTGGTGGTGCTGCCCTCGCGGTCGCCGAAGGCCAGCTGCAGGGCCAGCCAGGCGATCAGCAGGTTGACGACGCCGTAGGCGACCATCCCGGC
Organism: uncultured Actinomycetota bacterium; assembly: GCA_963722135.1. GTDB lineage: Bacteria > Actinomycetota > Actinomycetes > Propionibacteriales > Nocardioidaceae > Nocardioides. The sequence continues at coordinate 1,050,687 of CAVRJT010000003.1, read as the reverse complement.
TCGCGCGGCGTGGTCGACCCACGCGGTGGTCCTCGGCCTTCTTGCCCAGGTCGGATGCGGAGCTCATCACTGTCCCTCTTCCAGGTCGCCGAGCGCGGTCTCGATGGTGCGGTGGAACGTCGGGTAGGCGTAGATCATCGTGCGCAGCGTGGCGACCGGGACCTCGGCGTGCACGGCGACGGCCAGGAAGCCGAGCACCTCGCCGCCCGAGGGTCCCATCGCGGTCGCGCCGACGAGCACGCCGCGGTCGGCGTCCTCGACGACCTTGACCAGTCCGCGCCCGCCCGGGCCGTGCAGCCAGCCGCGCGAGGACGACTCCATGGGCGCGCGTGCCGATGCGCACCCGCAGCCCGGCGTCGCGGGCCTGCTGCTCGGTCATCCCGACGCCGCCGACCTCGGGATCGGTGAAGGTGACGTGCGGCACCGCGTGGTAGCTGCGCCGGGGCGCCGTCCTGGCCGGTGATGTCGCGCAGCGCGATCGCGGACTGGTACATCGCGACGTGGGTGAAGGCGCCCTTGCCGGTGACGTCGCCGATCACCCAGAGCCGTCGCCGGCCCGCAGCCGCTCGTCGACCTCGACGGTGCGCGCCGACGGGTCGAGCCCGACCGTCTCGAGGCCGATGTCGTCGAGGTTGGGGGTGCGGCCGGCGGCGACGCAGCAGCTTGTCGGCGTGCAGCGTCGTCGCCGGAGCCGAGGGCGACCTCGAAGCCGCCGTCGGCGTGGGCGACCGAGGTGATCTCGACGCCGGTCAGCACCCGCATCCCCTCGTCGACGAAGACCTCCTCGAGCACCTGCGACGGCCTCGGGCTCGTCGGGGCCGAGGATGCGCGGGCCGCGCCTCGAGCAGGGTGACCCGCACCCCGAAGCGGGGGAAGACCTGCGCCATCTCGGAGCCGATCGGTCCGCCGCCGATGACGACCAGCGAGCCGGGCAGCTCGGTGACCTGCACGGCGTCGCGGTTGGTCCAGTACGGCGTGCCCGCGAGGCCGTCGATCGGCAGCTCGGCCGGGCGGGTGCCGGGGTTGAGCACGACGCCGCGGGCGGCCTCGTAGGCGCCGCGTCGTGCCGTCGGGCAGCTCGACGCTCGACGCGGCCGGTGCCCGTCAGGCGGCCGACGCCGTGGTGGAAGGTGACCCCGGCGTCCTCGAGCCGGTCGACGGCGATCGTGTCGTCCCAGCCGCTGGTGGCCTCGCTCGGAGATCCGCTGCGGCCACCGGCGCCCACGAGGGCACCACCTGCGCCTCGCCGGCGAGCTCGGCGACGCGGCCGGCCTCGGCGAGCGCTGTCGGCGGCGCGCACCATCATCTTCGACGGCACGCAGCCGTAGTAGGGGCACTCGCCGCCGACCAGGTGCTTGTCGACGGCGACGACCCGCAGGCCCGCCTCGGCGGCGCCGGTGGCCAGGGACTCGGCGCCGGGCCCGAGCCCGATCACGACCAGGTCGACGTCCGTGCTGTCGGATCGTCTGCTCGCTCCATGGGGCCAGCATGGACCGCCACCCGCGGCGACGCGAGGTCACCCGCCCAGGTCACCCAGTCGGCTCAGCGCGCCGAGGATGCTCGCCTTGTTGCGCTGGATGGTGCCGAGCACGCCGTTGACGAACTGCGGCGACTCGTCGGTCGACAGCTCGCGCACCAGCGCCATCGCCTCGGAGACCGCGACCGCGTCGGGGACGTCGTCGGCGTACAGCAGCTCGAAGACGCCCAGGCGCAGCACGTTGCGGTCGACCGCGGGCATCCGCGACAGCGTCCAGCCCTCGGAGTACGACGACAGCAGCTCGTCGATCTGCGCCTGGTGCTCGGCGACGCCGCGCACCAGGGTGACGGTGTAGTCGTTGGTCGGGCGCTCGCCCGTCGGCGAGCACCCGCTCGAGCGCCTCGAGCGGCGACTCGTCGCGCAGCTCGGCAGGAGAAGAGCACGTCGAGGGCGCGCTTGCGGGCCTTGGTCCGGGCCGACATCAGGCGGTCACGACTTGACGCGGCCCAGGTACGAGGAGTCGCGGGTGTCGACCTTGACCTTCTCGTCCTGGTTGATGAAGAGCGGGCACCTGGATCTCGTGGCCGGTCTCGAGGGTGGCCGGCTTGGTGCGGCCGGTCGCGGAGTCGCCGGCCAGGCCGGGCTCGGTGAAGGTGACCATCGAGCTCGACCGAGGCCGGCAGCTCGATGAAGAGCACGCGGCCCTCGTTGGTGGCCACGATCGCCTCCTTGTTCTCGAGCAGGAAGTTCGCGGCGTCGCCGACGATCTCGGGCGCGATCTCGAGCTGCTCGTAGTTGCTGATGTCCATGAAGACGTACGACGTGCCGTCGTTGTAGAGGTACTGCATGGTGCGGCGGTCGACCGTGGCGGTCTCGACCTTGGTGCCGGCGTTGAAGGTCTTGTCGACGGTCTTGTTGGACTCGACGTTCTTCAGCTTGGTGCGCACGAACGCGGGGCCCTTGCCCGGCTTGACGTGCTGGAACTCCATGACGGCCCAGAGCTCGTCTGTCGATGGTGAGAACCATGCCGTTCTTCAGGTCGTTGGTCGATGCCATGCGCGTACGTCAGCCTTGTCGTCGGAGGGGTCGAGGACAACAGCGCGGCGAGTCTACGGCGCCGACGCGGCCCGCGAGCACGTCGAGGGCCATCCGGTAGCCCTCGACCCCGTGGCCGGCGATCACCTCGACGGCGTGCGGCGGTGACCACCGAGTGGTGCCGGAACTCCTCGGGACGGGTGCGCGGGTCGGAGAGGTGCACCTCGACCAGCGGCGCGACCAGCTGGGCGCAGGCGTCGAAGACCGCGTAGGAGTAGTGGGTCCAGGCGGCGGCGTTGAGCACCACCGGGCGTCGCGTCGTCGGCGGCGGTGTTGAGCCAGTCGACCAGCACGCCCTCGTGGTTGGTCTGGCGCACCTCGACCTCGAGGCCGCGCTCGGCGCCCCACGCCACGCACAGCTCGGCGAGCTCGGCGTGGGTGGTGGTGCCGTAGATCTCGGGCTGACGGCGGCCGAGCCGGCCGAGGTTGGGGCCGTTGAGCACCAGCACCTTCACGACGTGCACCCCGCTCATCGCCTCGTAGGCGCCGCGCAGGTGCGCCTCGTCGGGCCCGGCGAGCACCACCGGGCGCCCGACCTGCTCGAGCACCACGAAGCGCAGCTGGTCGCCGCGCGACTTCTTGTCGACGCGCCATCGCGGCGAGCAGCGTCTCGAAGTCGGCGCCGTCGTAGCGCGACGGGCAGGCCGACCCGGGCGAAGGCGCGTGCGGTGCCGGTCGGCGGTCGCGTCGTCGAGGCGCCCGGCACGCCGGGCCAGCTCGGCGACGAAGACGCAGCCGATCGCCACGGCCTCGCCGTGGCGCATCGTGTAGCCCTCGGCCCGCTCGATCGCGTGGGCCAGGGTGTGGCCGTAGTTGAGCGCCTCGCGGCCCGGGTGCCCGTCGGCGCCACCGGTCTCGCGCAGGTCGGCGACCACGACGTCGACCTTGACCCGCATCGAGCGCTCGACGAGCTCGCGCAGCACCGGGGAGTCCGCGGTCAGCGCTCCTCGGGATCGGTCGTCCTCGACCAGGTCGAGGATGCGCGGGTCGGCGATGAAGCCGCACTTGACGACCTCGCCGAGCCCGGCGACCAGGTCGGCGCGCGGCAGCGTCTCGAGCAGGGACAGGTCGCAGAGCACGCCGGCGGGCTCGTGGAAGGAGCCGACGAGGTTCTTGCCGGCGGCGGTGTTGATGCCGGTCTTGCCGCCGACGGCCGCGTCGACCATCGCCAGCAGCGTGGTCGGCACGTGCACGACGCGGACCCCGCGCAGCCAGGTGGCGGCGACGAAGCCGCCGAGGTCGGTGGTGGCGCCGCCGCCGAAGGTCACCACGGCGTCGGAGCGGGTGAAGCCGGCCTCGCCGAGCTGCTCCCAGCAGGCCGCGGCGCGTCACGGCGGTCTTGGCGGCCTCGCCGTCGGGCACCACCAGCTCGGTCACGTCGTAGGCGCCGCGCAGCGCCGCGAGCACCGGCGCGGCGAGCGCGCGCAGCGTCTCGGGCAGCACCAGCGCGACCCGGCGGGGCTGCTCGCCGAGCAGCCCGACGAGCCGGTCGGCCACGCCGTGGCCGACCACGACGTCGTACGGCGACGCGCCGCCGACGTGCAGCGTGGTGGGCGGGACGCGGCGCGGGGCGCTCACCGGGCTGCTCCGCTCGAGCAGCGCGTCGATCTCGTCGGCGACCTCCTCGGGGCTGCGGGCGTCGGTGTCACGGTGTGCGTGGCGACCGACTCGTAGACCGGGGTGCGCTCGTCGAGCAGCGCCTTGATGCGGGCCCGGACGTTGCCGAGCAGCAGCGGGCGGCCGACGCCGAGGCCGACGCGCTTGACGGCGTCGCTGAGGCCCGACGCGCAGGAAGACCACGGTGTGCCCGGCGAGCAGCTCGCGGGTGGCGGGGTCGAGCACCGCTCCCCCGCCCAGGGCCAGCACGCCGTCGTGCTCGGCGAGCGCGGCGCGCGACCGCGGCGCGCTCGAGCGCGCGGAAGGCCGCCTCGCCGTCGTCGACGAAGATCTCGGAGATCTCGCGTCCCGGCGCGCGCCTCGACGTCGTGGTCGGTGTCGCGCACGGCCACGCCCCAGCGGTCGGCCAGCAGGCGTCGCCACCGTCGTCTTGCCGGCGCCCATCGGGCCCGACGAGGACCACCCGGGGAGCGCTCACCGGTACCTCAGCGCGCTCGCAGGTAGCTCTCGACGTTGCGCCGGGTCTCGGCCACCGAGTCGCCACCGAACTTCTCCAGCACCGCGTCGGCCACGACCAGCGCGACCATCGCCTCGGCGACGATGCCGGCGGCCGGGACCGCGCAGACGTCGGAGCGCTGGTGGTGGGCCACGGCCTCCTCGCCGGTCGCGACGTCGACGGTGCGCAGCGCCCGCGGCACGGTCGCGATCGGCTTCATCGCCGCCCGCACCCGCAGCACCTCGCCGGTGGTCATGCCGCCCTCGGTGCCGCCGGCGCGGCCGCTGGTGCGGCGGATGCCGTCGGGGCCCGGCACGATCTCGTCGTGGGCCAGCGAGCCGGGGGTCGCGGCGAGCGCGAAGCCGTCGCCGACCTCGACGCCCTTGATCGCCTGGATGCCCATCAGGGCGCCCGGCGAGCCGCGAGTCGAGGCGGCGGTCCCAGTGCACGTGCGAGCCCGAGGCCCGGCGGCAGGCCGTGCACGACGACCTCGACGACGCCGCCGAGGGTGTCGCCGTCCTTGTGGGCCGCGTCGATGCGCTCGACCATCGCCTGCGAGGTGCCGGGGTCCAGGCAGCGCACCGGGTCGTCGTCGAGGCGCGCGACGGTGGCGGCCTCGGCGTCGGCGGGCCAGGAGCCGTCGGGGGCGCGCACGCCGCCGAGCTCGACCACGTGGGAGACCACCCGGGCGCCGCAGGCCTGCTCGAGGAAGTTGCGTGGCGACCCGGCCCAGCGCGACGCGGGCCGCGGTCTCGCGGGCCGAGGCGCGCTCGAGGATCGGGCGGGCCTCCTCGAAGTCGTACTTCTGCATGCCGGCGAGGTCGGCGTGGCCGGGGCGCGGGCCGGGTCAGCGGCGGCGTTGCGGGCCAGCGCGTCGAGCTCGTCCTGGTCGACCGGGTCGGCCGACATCACCTTCTCCCACTTGGGCCACTCGGTGTTGCCGACCATGATCGCGACCGGTCCGCCCTGGGTGCGCCCGTGGCGCACGCCGCCGGTGAAGGTGACCTCGTCCTGCTCGAACTTCATCCGGGCGCCGCGGCCGTAGCCGAGGCGGCGCCGGGCCAAGCGACTCGGCGATGTCGTCGGAGGTGACCTGGACATGGGCGGGGAGCCCTTCGAGGATCGCGACCAGGGAAGGGCCGTGGGACTCGCCCGCGGTGAGCCAACGCAGCATGGGCGCAGTCTTTCATGCCCGTCGTGACGTGCTGACCCGGTCAGCCGCCGGCGAGACCGCCAGGAGCTGGGCCCGGCCAGCAGCCCGATCAGCGCGCCCACGATCATCGCCGGGCCGAACGGCTTGGCCGTGCGCAGCCGCGAGCGGTCCCGGCGCACCAGCGGCCACCACCAGCGCCGGCAGCGCGAAGACCAGGAAGCGCCGCGTAGGCCCCGACCAGCAGCTCGGCGACCCCGGCCCGGCCGAGCACGAGGCCGAGCAGCGCCGCGAGCCGGACGTCGCCGAAGCCCATGCCGGCCGAGTGCACGAACCACAGCACCCAGTAGAACGAGCGCAGCGACCAGCAGCGCCACGCCCGGCGCGGAGCACGTCGGTGTGGCTCCCCCGTGACCGCCCACTCCCCCAGCGCCAGCAGCACGCAGCAGCGCCGGTCGCGGGCAGCACCAGACCCGCTTGGGCAGCAGCCGGGTGCGGGCGTCGACGTGGGCCAGGCAGCGCGCACACCGGGGTCGCCACGACGACGTAGGCCAGCACCCAGCCGGTGCCCAGCACCGCACGCGGACAGGGCCACGACCGCGGCCGAGACGACCGCGAGACGCGACCCCGAGGGCAGCCGAGGTCGGGCCGCGACCGTCGGCGTACGACGGCGGTGCCGGCTCGTCGGCGGGCTGGTCGGTCGGCGGCGTCCGGCTCGGGCAGCCGGCGCACGGCCAGCGGGCGCCAGGGCGCCGGCCGGCGGCGGCGACGGACGACCGCCAGCGCGACGGAGCGCTCCACGTCAGGCCCGAGCGCTGGCGGCAGCGCGCGCTCGCCGGCCTCGCGCATCGCCGCGAGCGGGCGCCGTCGCGGCCGGTGAAGAGCTCGACCTGCAGCGCGGCCTGGTGCACCAGCAGGTCGAGGCCGCCGACGAGCACGGCGCCGCGCTCAGCGTGGCGGCCGCGCCAGCGGGGTCGGCCACGGGTCGTAGAGCACCTCGAAGACGACCGGCGCCTCGAGCCGGGCGAGCAGCGTCGGGCGCCTGGGCGGCCGCCGGGCACGGTCGAGACGACCACGTCGGCCCGCACCGGCTGCGTCGCGGCAGCGCCAGCGCCTCGACGTCGGGCCGGCCGAGGTGGTGCGCGCGACGGCGTCGACCGTCTCGGCGGCCCGCTGCGGCGACCGGGCCAGCACGCGCACCCGGGTGGCGCCCGACGTCGCACAGCGCCAGCGCGGTCGAGGCGGCGGTGGCGCCGCCGCCGAGCACGACCACGTCGTCGACGGCGCCGGCCCAGCGCTCGCGCACCGCGGCGGCCGCACCGGGCAGGTCGGTGTTGTCGGCCAGACCACCGGCCGGCACGTCCGGTCGCCGAGCACCAGCGTGTTGGCGGCGCCGACCAGGCGGGCCCGCTCGGTGACCTCGCCGGCGAGCGTCAGCAGCTCGCGCTTGAGCGGCATCGTCAGCGACAGCCCGCGCCACGAGTCGTCGAGGCCGTCGCAGGAAGTCGGCGAGCGTGCCGCCCGGCACCCGCACCGCCTCGTAGGTCCAGCTCGCCAGGCCGAGCGCGTCGTACGCCGCCCGGTGCAGCACCGGCGACAGCGAGTGGTCGATCGGGTCGCCGAGGACGGCGCAGCGCACGGGACTGGTCATCCGGCGTGCTCAGCAGCGGTCGGACTGGGTGTCGCAGTACTCGTCGAGCTCGCTGCGGAAGCCGAGGAACTCGTCGTAGGACTCGGTGAACTTCGTCTCGCCGGTCTCGAGGTTGACCGTCACGTAGAAGAACCAGGGCCCGTCGGCCGGGGTGGCCGCAGCCGCGATGGCCGCGTCGCCGGGCGCCTCGATCGGGCCCGGGCGGCAGGCCCTTGCTGCGTGTAGGTGTTGTACGGCGAGTCGGCGACCGAGTCGATCTCGTCGAGCGTGAGCCGGGCGATCGGCGACTTGTCGAGGGCGTAGTTGACGGTCGCGTCGATCTGCAGCAAGCCCGTCGGTCGCGCTCGTGCTCGGAGTTCTCGAGGCGGTTGTAGATCGACCCGGGCGACCTTGGGCATGTCGTCGCCGCGGCCCTCGGCCTCGACCAGGCTGGCGACGGTCATCAGCTCGTGCGGGGTGTAGCCGAGCTTCTCGGCGGCGCCCTCGAGGTCGGCGTCCTCGGCGGCCTGCTCCCAGCGGTCGACCATCGCGCTGAGCATGTCGGCTTCGGCTTGTCCTTGGGACCGAAGGCGTAGGTCGAGGGGAACAGGTAGCCCTCGGGTTGCCGTCGGCGTAGTCGGGCAGCCCGATCTTCGTCGGGCTGGTCGAGCACGTTGCGGAAGCGGGCCGGCGCCGAAGTCGGTGCCCTTGGCCAGCACCTCGACGACCTGGTCGACGTTGAGGCCCTCGGGCACCGTCACCGAGCTGGTCAGCAGGTTGGCCGGGTCGACCAGCACGTCGATGGCGTCGGCGGAGGCCATCTCCTTCTTCAGCTCGTAGAAGCCGACCTGGATGCCGGCGGAGTCGCCGTTCGGCCTGGGCGGCGCTGATGCACGCGTCGACCGAGGCGACGACGTCGTCGTCCTTGAGCCCACGGCAGATCGCGGCGGCGGAGTCGCCGCTGGCTGACCTCGAAGAGCGACCTTGCCGCGGCCGGGGCCGGCGTAGTCGGGCGCGGAGGCGAACTGGTCGCTGAGACGAAGTCGGTGACCTTGGTGCCGGCGAACCACAGGCCGCCGCCGATCAGCGCCGAGCGCCACGAGCACGGCCAGGCAGCCGGGCAGCCGGCTTGCGCTTGCGCCGGCGCGACGCCGCCCGGGGCACGTAGCGGCTCGACGGCTCCGCGTGGGCAGCGACCGGTCGTCGTCGCTGTCGGGCTCGCTGCTCGGTCATGCCGGCTCCTCGACGATCTCGCCCGGAGCGGTGCCCGTAGCGCGTTCGGTGTCCAGTGCGTGCTGCAGGATCACCACGGCCGCAGCCTGGTCCACCACCGCACGCCGGTTGCTGCCCTTGCGTCCTCGGTCGCGCAGCATAGCCTCCGCCGACACGGTGGTGAGCCGCTCGTCGACCAGACGCACCGGGACCGGGGCCACCCGCCGGGCCAGCGAGGCGGCGAAGTCGCGGACCTTGACCGCCGCCGGGCCCTCGCCGCCCTTCAGCGAGCGGGGCAGCCCGACGACCACCTCGAGCACGTCGGAGTCCTCGGCGATCTCGGCCAGCATGGCGCCGATCCGCTCCAGGTCGCCGCCCCCGCGGCGCACCGTCTCGACCGGCGTGGCCAGGAACCCCGAGGGGTCGCTGCGCGCGACCCCGATCCGGGCGTCGCCCGGGTCGATGCCGAGGCGTACGCCGTGCCGCACCCGCCTCAGGCCCCGACCGTGCGGGCGACCTCGGCCGCGACCAGCGCCAGCGCCTCGTCGAGGCGGGAGGTGTCGGTGCCGCCGCCCTGGGCGACGTCGGCCTTGCCGCCGCCCTTGCCGCCCACGAGCGGGCCGACGGCCCGCACCAGGTCGTTGGCGCTGAGCCCGCGGGCGCGCGCCGCGTCGTTGATCGCGGCGACGACGGCGACCTTGCCGTCGAGGGCGCCGATCACGACCACGACACCGGGCTCGCCCTGCGGCAGGCGGCCGCGGACGTCGAGGGCCAGCGTGCGCACGTCGCCGCCGCCGGCGCCGTCGACCCGGTGGGCGACCACGTGCGACCCCGCCGACGTCGCTGGGCGCCGGCGGCCAGCGCCGCACCGCCGGAGAGCAGCTGGGCCACGCGCACCTTCTCGACCTCCTTCTCGGCCGAGCGCAGCCGCTCGACGAGGTCGGAGACCCGGCCGACGAGGTCGTCGGGCTGGGTCTTGAGCAGGCCGGTGAGCTGGGCGACGACGTCGCGCTCGCGGGCCAGGTAGGCGAAGCCCTCGACGCCGGTGAAGGCCTCGATGCGCCGGTTGCCCGAGCCGACCGACGACTCGCCGGTGACCACGACGGTGCCGATCTGCGAGGAGTGCTCCACGTGCGTGCCGCCGCACAGCTCGCGCGACCAGGGGCCGCCGATCTCGACGACGCGCACCTGGGTGTCGTCGTAGGTCTCGCCGAAGAGCGCGATCGCGCCCCACTCCTTGGCCTGCTCCAGCGTCATGTACTGCCACCCGACGGGCAGGTCGGCGCGCAGCGCCTGGTTGGAGACCTGCTCGATGTCGCGCACCTGCTCGGGGCTGAGCGCGCTGGTCCAGCCGAAGTCGAGGCGCAGGTAGCCGGGCCGGTTGTAGGAGCCCGACTGCAGCGCGGAGGGCCCGAGCACCTCGCGCAGCGCCGCGTGCACCACGTGGGTGCCCGAGTGGGCCTGGCGGGCGCCGGTGCGCCACTCGGGGTCGACCTGGGCGTGCAGCAGGTCGGCGCCGGCGCGCAGCTCGCCCTCGACGACCCGCACCTGGTGCACGACCAGGCCGCGGACCGGCCGCTGCACGTCGAGCACCTCGAGGCGGCCGCCGTCGACACTCGATGGTGCCCGCGTCGGCGGCCTGGCCACCGGACTCGGCGTAGAACGGGGTGCGGTCGAGCACGACCTCGCCGACCTCGCCGGCGCCCAGCGCCGGCACCGGGCGCCGCCGGAGAGCAGGGCGAGCACCCGCGACTCGGTCTCGAGGGTCTCGTAGGCCAGCCAGTCGGTCGGCCCGTGCGCGTCGAGGATGCCGCGGTAGACGCCGGTGTCGGCGTGCTGGCCCTTCTTGGACCGCGCGTCGGCCTTGGCCCGCTCGCGCTGCTCGGCCATCAGCGCGCGGAAGCCGTCCTCGTCGACGCTCAGCCCGGCCTCGGAGGCCATCTCGAGGGTCAGGTCGATCGGGAAGCCGTAGGTGTCGTGCAGCGTGAACGCCTGGGCGCCCGACAGCGGCCGCTGCCCGGTGCTGCGCACCTCCTCGGCGGCGCGGTCGAAGAGCTCGGTGCCGGCGAGCAGCGTCTTGGCGAACGCCTCCTCCTCGGCGTAGGCGACCCGGCTGATGCGGTCGAAGTCGGTCTCCACCTCGGGGTAGGTCTGCTTCATCCGGTCGCGGCTGACCGGCAGCAGCTCGGGCAGCGCCGGGTCGTCGTAGCCCAGCAGGCGCATCGAGCGGACCGCGCGGCGCAGCAGCCGGCGCAGCACGTAGCCGCGGGCCTCGTTGCCCGGCGTGACCCCGTCGCTGATGAGCATCAGCGCGCTGCGCACGTGGTCGGCCACGACCCGGAAGCGCACGTCGTCGACCGGGTCGGCGCCGTACGTGCGGCCGGTCAGCTCGGCGGCGCGCTCGATGACCGGGAAGACCTCGTCGATCTCGTACATGTTCTCCTTGCCCTGCAGCAGGTAGGCGACCCGCTCCAGGCCCATGCCGGTGTCGATGTTCTTGGCCGGCAGCGGGCCCTCGACGTCGAAGTCCTCCTTGGAGCGCACCTCGCTCAGCGACTCCTGCATGAAGACGAGGTTCCAGATCTCCAGGAAGCGGTCCTCGTCGGCGTTCGGGCCGCCGTCGGGGCCGTACTCCGGGCCGCGGTCGACGTAGATCTCCGAGCACGGGCCGCCCGGGCCGGGCACGCCCATGGACCAGTAGTTGTCCTCGAGCCCGCGCTCCTGGATCCGCTCGTCGGGCAGGCCGGTGACCTCGTGCCACAGCGCGTGGCCTCGTCGTCGCTGGGCAGCACGGTGACCCAGATCTTCTCGGGGTCGAAGCCGAAGCCGCCGTCGTCGACGGAGCCGGTGACCAGGCTCCAGGCGAAGCGGATCGCGCCTTCCTTGAAGTAGTCGCCGAAGGAGAAGTTGCCGCACATCTGGAAGAAGGTGCCGTGCCGCGTGGTCTTGCCGACCTCCTCGATGTCGAGGGTGCGCACGCACTTCTGCACGCTGGTCGCCCGCTCCCACGGCGGGGTCTCCTGGCCCAGGAAGTAGGGCTTGAACGGGCACCATCCCGGCGTTGACGAACAGCAGGTTGGGGTCGTCGAGCAGCAGCGAGGCCGAGGGGACCACCGTGTGCCCGTGACGCTCGAAGTGCGCCACGAACCTGCGGCGGATCTCCGCGGTCTCCATCAGCTGGTGCCTTCCTGTTCAGGGTGGTCGGTGCTGGGTGTCGTGCTGGATCTGCTGCTGGGGTCGTGCTGGCGCTGGCTCGCGATCTGCCCGGGGGCCTGCGGCGGCGAGCCGCTCGCGCAGCTCGTCCTCCGTCTCGGCGCGGCCCTGGGCGACCTCGTCGCGGAAGATCCGGGCGCCGAGCGCCAGCGCCCGGCGCGGTCGCGCAACCCGTCGGCGGTGAGCGGCCTCGGCGGCGCGACGCCCACGCACCATCGCGTAGACCCCGGCGCCGGCTCCGGCCACGAACCAGAGCCCGCGGCTCATGCGGCGGGCTCCGCCTGGTCGGCGCGGCCCCGGGCCTGCCACTCGCGCGCGCGGCGCGCAGGTCGGCGCGGCGCTGCTTGCGGGCCCGCTTGACCTCGCGGCGCATCTCGAAGCGGATCCGGTGGCGGGTCTCCGGCGTCAGCGCGCGGCGCAGGCCGTGGGCCAGCGAGGCCGCCTGCACGACGCTCTCGCGCAGCACGAGGTCGGCGAAGAGCGGCGCGCGGCACGGTGCGGGCGTCACCGGGCGTCGTCCTCGGCCGGCTCCGGGCTCCTCGCCGACGTGGGTGATGACGTACTCGTGCTCGTCGCGCGGCTCGCGCCGCTGCTCGCGCGCGAGCCGGCGCTCGACCTCCTCGACCCGGGCCAGCAGCTGCTCGGCGCTCGCGCGCACGGCGTCGAGCTCGGCCGCCGCGCGGCGACGTGCACGCCCCACGGCCACCAGCGCGGTGGCGGCGAGCAGGCCCAGCAGGAGCACGGCGACGGTGGTCGCGACGAGGGCCCACGCGGGCACGCTCCACTGCTCGGTCATGGGGCCCGACCCTACCGTCCGCGGATGATGCGGCGAACTCGCTCCCACCGCTCCTTGATCGCGGCCTCGGCTCCGATCTCCGTGGGCCGGTAGTACGTCGCGTCGGCGACGACGTCGGGGGCGTACTGCTGCTCGGCGACGCCGTACGGCTCGTCGTGGCTGTAGGTGTAGCGCGTGCCGTGGCCGAGGTCCTTGGCGCCGGCGTAGTGGGCGTCGCGCAGGTGCGCCGGCACCGGCCCGATCCTGCCCGGCGCGCACGTCGGCCGAGGCCGCGGCCAGCGCGGTGGTGACCGCGTTGGACTTCGGCGCCACGGCCAGCGCGATGGTCGCGTGGGCCAGGTTGAACTTGGCCTCGGGCATCCCGATGAGCTGCACCGCCTGGGCCGCGGCCACGGCCGATGCGCAGCGCCGTCGGGTCGGCCAGCCCGATGTCCTCGCTGGCCAGGATCACCAGCCGCCGGGCGATGAAGCGCGGGTCCTCGCCGGCCTCCATCATCCGGGTCAGGTAGTGCATCGCGGCGTCGGCGTCGGAGCCGCGCACCGACTTGATGAAGGCGCTGGTCACGTCGTAGTGCTGGTCGCCCTGCCGGTCGTAGCGCACCGCCGCCTGGTCGACCGCGGTCTCGGCGGTGGCCAGGTCGACCTCCGTGGCAGCCGCGCGACCGGGCCGCGCCCGCGGCGGCCTCCAGGTAGGTCAGGGAGCGGCGCGCGTCGCCGCCGGCCAGCCGGACCAGGTGCTCGGCGGCGTCCTCGGTGAGGGTGTACTCGCCCGCCAGGCCGCGCTCGTCGACGAGCGCCTGCTCGATCACCGCCCGCACGTCGTCGTCGGTCAGCGACTCCAGGCGCAGCAGCAGGCTGCGCGAGAGCAGCGGGGAGATGACGGAGAAGAACGGGTTCTCGGTGGTCGCGGCGACCAGCGTGACCCAGCGGTTCTCGACCCCGGGCAGCAGCGCGTCCTGCTGGGCCTTGCTGAAGCGGTGCACCTCGTCGACGAACAGCACGGTCTCGCTGCCGGTGGCGACCAGCTCGGCGCGGGCGCTGTCGATCGCGGCCCGGACCTCCTTGACCCCGGCCGAGACCGCGGAGACCTCGACGAAGCGACGGTCGGTCTGCTGGCTGACGATCGAGGCGATCGTCGTCTTGCCGGTGCCGGGCGGCCCCCACAGCAGCAGCGACAGCGACCGCTCGTCCTCGATCAGCTGGCGCAGCGGCGAGCCGGGCTCGCGCAGCTGCGACTGGCCGACCAGCTCGTCGAGCGTGCGCGGACGCATCCGCACCGCCAGCGGCGCCGAGGCGTGCGAGGTCGCCGCCAGGGAGCCGCCGCCCGCTGGTGCGCCCGGCCGGGGCGTCGAAGAGTCCGTCCACCCCGACAGCCTAGGAGCCGGGCTCAGGCCGAGACCATCTGCCTCGACTTCACGTCGAACCAGCGCTTCTCGTAGCCGGGACCGGTCGCGAGTCCTCGGGGGTCACCGACGGGTCCGGGCTGCCCTGGCCGTCGACGCCGAGCAGGCCGGAGGTGACCGGGGTGCGGGGCGCGTCGCCGAGCTCGCCGGCGAAGTGGCAGGCGACCTTGTGGCGCGGGACCGATCTGCAGCAGCGGCGGCTCGACCTTGGCGCAGATGTCCTGGGCCAGGTGGCAGCGGGTGCGGAACCGGCAGCCCGACGGCGGGTTGATCGGGCTGGGCACGTCGCCCTCGAGCCGGATCCGCTCGCGCCGACCGCCGATCGCGGCCTGCTTGACGTCGGGCACGGCCGAGAGCAGCGCCTGGGTGTAGGGGTGGTGCGCCGAGCCGTAGATGGTCTCGCGGTCGGCGATCTCGACGATCTTGCCCAGGTACATCACCGCGACCTCGGGGCAGAAGTGCCGCACGATCGCCAGGTCGTGGGCGATGAAGAGGAACGCGATGTCCATCTCGGCCTGCAGCTCCTGGAGCAGGTTGATGACCTGCGCCTGGATGGAGACGTCGAGCGCGGAGACCGGCTCGTCGGCCACCAGCAGCTTCGGGTTCAGGGTGAGCGCGCGGGCGATGCCGATGCGCTGGCGCTGGCCGCCGGAGAACTCGTTGGGGTAGCGGTTGTAGTGCTCGGGGTTGAGGCCGACGACCTCGAGGAGCTCCTTGACCCGGTCCTTGATCTTGTTCTTGGGCACGACCTTGTGCACCGACAGCGGCGCCCCGACGATCGAGCCCACGGTGTGCCGCGGGTTCAGCGAGGTGTAGGGGTCCTGGAAGATCATCTGCACGTCGCGGCGCAGCGGCTTCATCGCCCGGTTCGAGAGCTTCGCGAGGTCGACGCGGTCCTCGCCGAAGTACATCGAGCCGCCGGTCGGCTCGTAGAGCCGGGTGATCAGGCGTCCGGTGGTCGACTTGCCGCAGCCCGACTCCCCCACCAGGCCCAGCGAGCCGCCCCGGGGCACCTCGAAGCTGATGCCGTCGACGGCCTGCACGTGACCGATCGTGCGGCGCACGACGCCCGAGGACTTCACCGGGAAGTACATCTTCAGGTTGTCGACCGACAGCACCGCCTCGGCGTCCGGGGTCGAGCCGGGTCGGCGCCGTGGCCCTGGGCGGCGATCTCGGCGAACGTCAGGCTTCGACATGGTCGTCGGGCTCGGCCAGCTCGGCGGCGTGCTTGGTCTCCGGGTTCTCCGGGTTGCGCTCGGGGTCGGTGTCCAGGTTGATGTTCGACATCAGCTCTCCTCGAGCAGCTCGGGGGCGATGACCGGCAGGACCTCGCGCTCGAAGATCACCTCGGGGTCGCGCAGGTGGCAGCGCTTGAGGTGCCCCGGACCCGCGGTCGCCCGCCTCGAAGGCGGGCATCGTGGTGGCGCACAGGTCGCCCTCGACCTTGTCGCAGTGCACGCAGCGGGGGTGGAACGCGCACCCGGTCGGCGGGTTGAGCAGGCTCGGCGGGTTGCCGGGGATCGGGATCAGCTTGGAGTCGGTGTCGCCGGTGACGTCGGGCACCGAGGAGAGCAGGCCCCAGGTGTAGGGCATCTGCGGCCGGGTCAGGATCTCCTTGCACGGCGCCGTACTCCACGCCGCGACCGGCGTACATCACCAGCACGTCGTCGGCCATCTCGGCGATCACGCCGAGGTCGTGGGTGATGATGATGACCGCGGAGTTGAACTCGCTCTGCAGGTCCTGGAGCAGGTCGAGGATCTGGGCCTGCACCGTGACGTCGAGCGCGGTCGTCGGCTCGTCGGCGATCAGCAGCGACGGGTCGTTGATCAGGCCCATCGCGATCATCGCGCGCTGGCGCATGCCGCCGGAGAACTGGTGCGGGAAGTCGTCGACGCGGCGGTCGGGCTGCGGGATGCCGACGCGGTCGAGCATCTCGATGGCCTTGCGCCGGGCCTCGCGCTTGGTGGCCTTGGGGTGGTGGACCAGGTAGGCCTCGGCCAGCTGGCCACCGATCTTGTAGAAGGGGTGCAGCGCGGCCAGGGCGTCCTGGAAGATCATCGCGACCTGGCGACCGCGCAGCTTGCGCAGCCCGGCCTCGCTCAGCCCGACGACCTCCTGGCCGTCGACCCGGATCGAGCCGGTGATGCGGGCGGTGCGGGCGTCGTGCAGGCCCAGCACGGCCATCGAGGAGACCGACTTGCCGGAGCCCGACTCCCCCACGATGCCGAGGGTCTTGCCCTTGCTCGACCGAGTAGCTCAGGTCCTGCACGGCGGTGACGAGGCCGTCCTCGGTCGGGAAGCGGACCGTGAGGTCCTCCACGACGAGGAACGGTTCGGCGTCGCTCACGACAGCCTCACTCTCGGGTCGAGGACGGAGTAGACGAGGTCGACGATCAGGTTGGCCAGGATCAGGACCACGGCGCTGAAGAGCGCCGTGGCCGAGACGATCGGCAGGTCGCGCTGCGTGACCGCGCGCAGGCTCCACAGCCCGATGCCCTCGATGTCGAAGATGCGCTCGGTGAAGATGGTGCCGGCCAGCAGGGTGCCGAAGTCGATGCCGAAGATGGTCACGATCGGCACCAGCGCGGCGCGCAGGCCGTGCTTGTAGACCACCGTGCGGGCGGGCAGGCCCTTGGCCTTGGCGGTGCGGATGTAGTCCTCGCTCAGCGCCTCGACCATCGCGCCGCGGGCGTAGCGGGTGTACTGAGTGCACCCGAAGATGCCCAGACAGATCCAGGCCAGTGCGAGACCGCCGAACCAGGCGCTGGGTGAGTCGGTGAACGGCACGTACCCGGTGTTGCCGATGAACGGCACCTCCCACTTCAGCGAGAAGAACAGCCAGGTCAGCAGGGCGAAGAGGTAGTACGGCACGGAGCTGAGGAACAGGAAGCTGGAGACCAGGGCCTTGTCCTGCACGGTGCCGCGTCTTCGCGCGGCCGCCACCCCTAGTGGCACTCCGAGCAGGAGGTAGAGGGTGGCGCCGCCGATGGCGACGGAGAAGGTGGCCGGCAGGCGGTCCTTCATCTCCTCCCAGACCGGCTGGCCGTTCTTGTAGGAGAGGCCGAAGCAGGGGGCGTCGCAGCGGGTGGTCTGGGCGGCCACGGTGATGTCGCGCCCGACGAAGACGCCCTTGACGTAGTCGCCGTACTCGGCGTACCAGGCGTTGTTGTAGCCCAGCTCCTCGGTGAAGCGGTCGAGGCGCTCGGCGTTGCAGCGGTTGGAGGTCTTGGTGTCGCACATGACGCGGGCGGGCTCGTTGGGCCCGTACCAGAAGAGCAGGAAGATCGACATGGACACCAGGAACAGCACCAGCACGCCGGCCAGGAGCCGTTTGACGACGTAGGCGAACATCGAGGATCTCTCTTCCGTGGGGAGGTCGTGCGGGGCGACGGGGACCCCCGGGTCTCGGGGGTCCCCGCCACTGTCGTGCTATTGGTCGTCACGCTGGTGGTGCGGTGAACCGAAGGGCTCACGTGGTGCGGATCGACGGGGTCGATCACTGCATCACGAAGAGGTCCTTGTAGTTCGGGGCACCGATCGAGCCGTCACCGGTCGGGTTGCCGATCTTGGAGCCGAACGCGTAGAGGTCGTTGCGGAACGCGGTCGGGATGATCGGGAAGAACTCGGTGGACATGTCCTCGTCGAGCTGCGCCCCATGCGTCGGCCTGCTCCTCGAGCGTCCATGTTCGGGATCTCGTCCATGCGGTCGTCCATCGGCGGACTCGGAGAAGAAGCCGGTGTTGTAGGTCGCGCCCGTGCGGGTCAGCGGCGGGACCATGGTCAGGCCCGAGGGCCAGTCCGAGCACCAGTTGACGCCACGCAGGTTCAGGCTCTTGTTGAGCTTGTCGTCCGGGTTGGTCCAGGTGGAGTACGGGGACTCCTGGACACCGGTCGCCTTGACCGTGAAGCCGGCCTGCTCGAAGCCCTCGGTGATGACCTTCTGCGTCGCGACGGCCAGCGGGTCGGCCTCGTAGAAGATCATCGAGATCTCGGCGGGCGTGTCGGACTCCGCGAGGAGCTCCTTGGCCTTCTCCGGGTCGAAGGTGAACTGCTCACCGTCGACGAAGTAGTCGCTCTTGCCGGACATGCCCGGGGGCATGATCGAGTTGGCGGGCACGCGGGTCACGCCCGGCACCTCGCCGCCGGCCTGCCACGCGTCCTCGTAGGGGTAGGCGTAGGCCACGGCCTTGCGCCAGTTCAGGTCCGTCGACTCGTAGTCGGGGTACAGGAAGCTGGTGCACTGCGAGGACTGCTGCACCAGGCGGTCGCCGAGCTTCTCGGAGCCGTCGGTGTAGCTGCTCGAGCCGAGCGCCGCGGACAGCGAGGTCTGCGACTCGGTGTTGTCGCTGAGCATGATCTGGTCGGTCTGGTCGCCGTCGGCGTTGAACTTGAAGACCCACTTGTCGGCGTACTGGTGGCGCGCCGGGTCGGAGTCGGGGTTCCACTGGTCGTTCTTGACCAGGACCAGCTCGTCGCCGGGGCGGAACGAGTCGACCTTGTAGGGGCCGTTCGACTTGATGTTCTGGCCGTAGGCCGGGGGCTGGCTCTCCTTGCCGAGCGGAGCCGGGCCCATCGCCATGAAGGCGCCCCAGTAGTCCATGTCGGGGAAGGTCTTGGCCATCTTGATGGTGACGGTCGAGGCGTCGTTGTCGAACTCGACGCCCTCCCAGTCGGTGTCCTTGTCGGTGTAGGGGCCCTCGTACTCGCCCGCACCCAGGAAGTAGGTCTGCGAGTACTCGGTGCCGGGGCCCGAGGGGAACTGCTCGGAGTCCATCGACCGGTTGATGCCCCAGGCGACCTCCTCAGCGGTGATCGGGCTGCCGTCCTCCCAGGTGGCGTCGTCGCGGATCTCGAAGGTCCACTCGGTGAAGTCCTCGTTCGGCTGACCGAGGTCGACGGCCAGGTCGGGGACCAGGATCATCTCGCCGGTGCTCCGACTCGGGGTCACGCTTGTACTGCGTCAGCGAGCGGCTGGTGAGCGCCTGCTGGATCGAGTTGCCGGTGACCGACCAGCCGTTGGTGGGGTCGAGGTCGTCCGGGCCGGGGTCGCCGGGCAGGAAGACGGTGATGGTGCCACCAGCGGTGGCGCCCTCGATGTCCTCGGCCGGGCCCTGGGCCTCGGCGTCCTTGTCGATGGTCTCCGCGGCGTTGCCGAACTCGCGCTCGTCCGCGTTCGTGTCGCCACCGCTGCCCGAGCCACCACACGCGGCAAGGGTCAACAGCGCAGCGCCGGCGACAACCGCCAGCGGCTTGGTCCGTCTCATGGTCCAGCCTTTCGTTGCTTGGATCGTGCCGCGAGGAGGATTCGCGACACGTCGTACCCCGTCAGCGACGGGTCTTCGGGTCGAGCGCGTCACGCACCGCGTCGCCCAAGAGGTTGAGTGCCAGCACGAGCGCCACGATGCCGAGCAGCGGCTGCCACAGGTAGAGGGAGTAGTCGTTGAAGAAGCTGGTGGCCTGCGTCAGCGTCTGGCCCCACGAGGGGCGCGAGGTGATGCCGATGCCGAGGAAGGCCAGGCCCGCCTCCGCGGAGACGAAGGCCGGCAGCATCAGCGAGGTGCTGACCACGATCGGCGCCGCGAGGTTGGGCATCAGCTCGCGGGTCAGGATCCGGCGGGTCGGCATGCCCAGCACCCGGGCGGCCTGGATGAACTCGCGCTCGCGCAGCGAGAGCACCTCGCCGCGGATCAGTCGGGCCAGGCCCATCCAGCCGAAGAAGGCCAGCACGAGGACGAGCTGGACGACCTGGATCGTCACGTAGTTGGGGTTGTCGCGGAACCGCTCGCTGACGATCGGGGCGATGGTCAGCGCGGCCAGCAGGAACGGCAGGGTCAGGAAGAAGTCGGTGATGAAGGAGATCACCTTGTCGACCACGCCACCGAGGAAGCCGGCCAGCAGGCCCAGGGTGATGCCGACGATGGTGGCCACGACGGTGGCCAGGGTCGCGATCTGCAGCGAGTTGCGAGCGCCCTCGAGCCAGTAGGCGAGGTTGTCGGTCGCGGTGCGCGGCGCGATGCCGAAGGGGTGCTCCATCGTGAAGGCGCCGTACGGCGGGCCGTACTCCGGGCGCGGGATGCCGTCGAGGTCGAGGAACTGGCTCGGCAGCACGGTGCTCGGTGTCGACACCGAAGAGTCGCTGCAGCACGCCGGCGAAGATCGCGATGAGGACGAAGAAGACGACGGTGGCCAGGCAGACGACGGCGATCTTGTCGCGCATCAGGCGACCCATGGCGATCCGCATCGGCGACTTGCCGGTGATCGACTTGGCCTTCTTGGTGCTCGGGTCCTGGCCCTGGGGGCTCGTCGCTCAAGTGACCCAGCGTCTCGGGTCCGGCGGTCTGTGCCGACGACATGCTCACCCCATCTGGTTGGTTCGGCCGGGGGTTTCCCGGCGCGCGCTGGCTGCGCGCCGAGCGAGACTCTATGTGACCGGGACGCGACGACGGTCACTCGGGAGTAACGATCTGGTCTCGACCACCGAGACGCCACGACCCCCTTCCGCTCCACGGGCGCAGAGGGGCGTGGAGAAGCGGGCTCAGCGGCTCGGCGCCAGCGATGGGCTCACCGGCCTGGCTCCTGCGGGAGCCTCGTCGCCTCGTCGTCGGCCTCCGGCTCGACGTCGACGCCGGCCTCGGCGCGCTGCTCGGGCGTGATCGGGGCCGGCGCCGCGGTGAGCGGGTCGAAGCCGCCGCCGGACTTGGGGAAGGCGATGACGTCGCGGATCGAGTCGGCGCCGGCCAGGATCGCGCAGATGCGGTCCATGCCCACCGCGATGCCGCCGTGCGGCGGGCGCGCCGTACTTGAAGGCGTCGAGCAGGAACCCGAACTTCTCCTGCGCCTCCTCCTCGCCGATGCCCATCACCGCGAAGACCCGCTTCTGCACGTCCTCGCGGTGGATCCGGATCGACCCGCCGCCGAGCTCGCTGCCGTTGCAGACGATGTCGTAGGCGTAGGCCAGCGCACGCCCGGGGTCGGACTCGAGGGAGTCGAGGAACTCCGGCTGGGGGCTGGTGAAGGCGTGGTGGACCGCGGTCCACGCGCCGGCGCCGACGGCGACGTCGCCGCTGGCGACGGCCTCGCTGGCCGGCTCGAAGAGCGGCGCGTCGACGACCCAGGTGAAGGCGAAGGCCGACTCGTCGATCAGGCCGCCGCGGCGGCCGATCTCCAGGCGGGCCGCGCCGAGCAGGGCCCGGCTCGACTTGGTGGCCCCGGCGGCGAAGAAGACGCAGTCGCCGGGCTCGGCGCCCACGTGGGCGGCCAGGCCGTCCTTCTCCGCGTCGCTCAGGTTCTTGGCGACCGGACCGCCCAGGGTGCCGTCCTCACCGACCAGCACGTAGGCCAGGCCGCGGGCGCCGCGCTGCTTGGCCCACTCCTGCCAGGCGTCGAGCTGCTTGCGCGGCTGGACTGGCGCCGCCGGGCATCACGACGGCGCCGACGTACTCGGCCTGGAAGACCCGGAACGGCGTGTCTCGGCGAAGTAGTCGGTGCACTCGACGAGCTCGAGGCCCATCCGCAGGTCGGGCTTGTCGGAGCCGAAGCGGGCCATCGCGTCGGCGTAGGTCATCCGCGGGATCGGGCGCGGGATCTCGACGTCGATGAGCGCCCACATCGCGGCGAGGACGTCCTCCATCAGCGCGATGACGTCCTCCTGCTCGACGAAGGACATCTCGATGTCGAGCTGGGTGAACTCCGGCTGCCGGTCGGCGCGGAAGTCCTCGTCGCGGTAGCAGCGCGCGATCTGGTAGTAGCGCTCCATGCCGCCGACCATCAGCAGCTGCTTGAACAGCTGCGGGCTCTGCGGCAGGGCGTACCAGCTGCCCGGGTGCAGGCGGGCCGGCACCAGGAAGTCGCGGGCGCCCTCGGGCGTGCTGCGGGTCAGCGTCGGGGTCTCGACCTCGACGAAGTCGTGGCGGTCGAGGACGTCGCGGGCCGCCTTGTTGACCTTGCTGCGCAGGCGCAGGGCGTGCGCCGGGCCGGAGCGGCGCAGGTCGAGGTAGCGGTGCTTGAGCCGGACCTCCTCCCCCACCTCGACGTGCTCGTCGATCGGGAACGGCAGCGGGGCGGCGGCGCTGAGCACCTCGAGGTCGGTGGTGACGACCTCGATCTCGCCGGTGGGCAGGTTGGGGTTCGCGTTGCCCTCGGGGCGCAGCCCGACCTCGCCGGTGACCTTGATGCAGAACTCGTTGCGCAGCTGGTGGGCGACCTGCCTCGTCGCGCACGACCACCTGGACGACGCCGCTGGCCTCGCGCAGGTCGAGGAAGGCGACGCCGCCGTGATCGCGCCGCCGGGCCACCCACCCGGCGAGGGTGACGGTCTGGCCGACGTGCTCGGCGCGCAGGGCGCCGGCGTCATGGGTGCGGATCACTGCTTCTGCTCCTGATCTGTGCGGGAGACGACCTTCGGTCGGAGGTCGTCGGGGGCGGGGTCCAGGTGGCCGGGTCGGCGTCCACCTGCTCCCCCGTGCGGATGTCCTTGACCTGGTGGCCGGCCTCGCCGGTGAACCAGACGAACGGGATGCCGCGACGCTCGGCGTAGCGGATCTGCTTGCCGAACTTCGCGGCGCTGGCCGCCACCTCGCAGGGCACGCCGTGGGCGCGCAGCGCGGTCGCGATGGCATCGGACTCGGGCCGGCTGTCCTCGTCGGTGACCGCGACCAGCACCGCGCTGGGCACCGGCCGGCTGCCCGCGAGCACGCCGTCGGCGAGCAGCGGGATCAGCGAGCGGGAGACCCCGAACGAGACGCCGACGCCGGGGTAGGTGGTCCGGCCGTCGCTGGCCAGGGCGTCGTAGCGTCCGCCGCCGCCGACCGACTTCAGCCGCTCGTAGCCGTCCATGAAGATCTCGACGACGGTGCCGGTGTAGTAGTCGAGCCCGCGCGCGATGCGCAGGTTGGCCTCGACGCGGACGTGGCGACGCTCGGCCGCGGAGCAGCCCTCGACGACGGCCGCCAGCTCGGCGCAGCCCCTCCTCGAGCAGGTCGTCGGTGACGCCGAGCGCGCGGACCTGCTCGACGAACGAGGTGTCGGGCACCCGGATCGTGGCCAGCGCCAGGCAGCTGCTCGGCCTGCTCGGGCGTGGCGCCGGCGTCGCTGACCAGCAGCTCGGCGACCTTCTCGGCCGGCAGCTTGTCGAGCTTGTCGATGGTGCGGATGGCCGCGGTCACGTCGGGCAGGCCCAGGCCGCGGTAGAAGCCCTGGATCAGCTTGCGGTTGTTGAACTGGAAGCTCAGCGCGGGCACCGGCAGCGCGTCGAGCGCCTCGACCATCACCCGCATCACCTCGACGTCGTGGTGGAAGGCCAGGTCGTCGCGGCCCACGATGTCGACGTCGGCCTGGGTGAACTGGCGGTAGCGGCCCTCCTGGGGCCGCTCGCCGCGCCAGACCGGCTGGATCTGGAAGCGCCGGAAGGGGAACTCCAGGTGCCCGGCGTGCTCGAGCACGTAGCGGGCGAACGGCACGGTCAGGTCGAAGTGCATGCCGAGCTCGGCCTCGGAGGTCTCGCCGCCCTGCTGCAGGCGCTGCAGGACGTAGATCTCCTTGTCGATCTCACCGCCCTTCGCGAGCCGGTCGAGCGGCTCGACCACGCGGGTCTCGATGTTGGCGAAGCCGTGCAGCTCGAAGGTGCGCGACAGCGAGGCGATGACCTCGCGCTCGACCGCGCGGGCGGCGGGCAGCAGCTCGGGGAACCCGCTCAGCGGGCGGATCTTGGCGCTCATGGGTCCTCAGAGGTCCTGCAGGTACGGGTTGGTCGCGCGCTCGCGGCCGATGGAGGTCTGCTCGCCGTGGCCGGGCAGCACCACGATGTCGTCGGCCAGCGGCAGCACCTTGGTGGCCAGGCTGCGCAGCATCGTGGGGTGGTCGCCGCCGGGCAGGTCGGTGCGCCCGATGGAGCCGGCGAAGAGCAGGTCGCCGGAGAACATCACCTCGGAGACGTCCTGGGCGTCGTACGGCGTGCGGAAGGTGACCGACCCCTCGGTGTGGCCGGGCGCGTGGTCGACGACGAAGCGCAGCCCCGCCAGCTCGAGCACCTGGGTCGTCGGAGAGCTCGCGCACGTCGTCGGGCTCGGCCCACTCGTAGGAGCCGCCCGAGCAGCATCTGGGTGGTCTCGCGCGACATCCCGGCCATCGGGTCGGTCAGCAGGTGCCGGTCGGCGGGGTGGATCCACGCCGTCGCGTCGTAGCTGCCGGCCACCGGGGCCACGCACCACATGTGGTCGACGTGGCCGTGGGTGACCAGCACCGAGACCGGCTTGAGCCGGTGCTCGCGCACCACCTCGGCGACGCCCTGGGCGGCGTCCTTGCCGGGGTCGATCACCACGCACTCGGAGCCCGGACCGGTGGCGACGACGTAGCAGTTGGTGCCCCAGGGACCTGCGGGGAAGCCGGCGATGAACACGGCGCCACACTATCGACCGGGGCGCCGGGAGCCGAACCAGCACCGCGCCACTAGCATGTGACCTCACATCTGCACCTGCCTCTCGCACCGGGGCACCGAGGACACAGGGAATCTTTGTGACGAGCCACCAGTGGGGACGCGTCGACGACGACGGGACCGTCTACGTCCGCACCGCCGACGGCGAGCGGTCCGTGGGGTCCTACCCCGCCGGCACGCCCGAGGAGGCGCTCGCCTTCTTCACCGAGCGCTTCGCCGCGCTCGCCTTCGAGGTCGAGCTGCTCGAGAAGCGCGTGAACTCCGGGGTGATGTCGCCCGAGGAGGCCACCGAGTCGGTGCGCACCGTGCGCGCCCAGGTCAGCGACGCCAACGCCGTCGGCGACCTCGCCGGTCTCGAGGCGCGCCTCGACGCGCTGGCGCCGATCCTGGCCATCCCAGCGCGACGCGCGTCGCGCCGAGAAGGAGAAGCGCAGCGCCGAGGCCCGCGAGGCCACCAAGGAGAAGCTGGTCGCCCAGGCCGAGAAGCTCGCCGAGGGCGACGACTGGCGCCACGGCGCCAACCGGCTGCGCGACCTGCTCGAGCAGTGGAAGGCCATCCCGCGCATCGACCGGGCCTCCGACGACGCCCTGTGGCGCCGCTTCTCGACCGCCCGCACCGGCTACACCCGGCGCCGCAAGGCGCACTTCGCCCAGCAGACGAGCAGCGCGAGGGCGCCAAGGCCGTCAAGGAGCGGCTGGCCGCCGAGGCCGAGGCGCTGGCCGACTCCACCGACTGGGGCCCGACCGCGGGCCGCTACCGCGACCTGATGCGCGACTGGAAGGCCGCCGGCCCGGCCCCCAAGGACGTCGACGACAAGCTCTGGAAGCGCTTCCGGGGCGCCCAGGACCAGCTTCTTCGGCGCCCGCGACGCCGCCAACGCCGCGCTCGACGAGGAGTTCGCCGCCAACGCCGAGGTCAAGGACGCCCTGCTCGTCGAGGCCGAGGCGCTGCTGCCGGCGCTCGCGGAGACGGGCGACATCGAGGCCGCCAAGCGCGCCTTCCGCGACATCGCCGACCGCTGGGACGCGGCCGGCAAGGTCCCGCGCGCCCGGATCAAGGAGCTCGAGGGCCGCATCCGCAAGGTCGAGCAGACCATCCGCGGCCACGAGGACGAGCAGTGGCGTCGCTCCGACCCCGAGAAGTCCGCGCGCGCCGACGACATGGTCTCCAAGCTCCAGGCCGCCATCGACGAGGTCGAGGCCGACCTCGAGAAGGCGCGCGCCGCCGGCAACGCCGAGAAGGTCGCCGAGCTCGAGGAGAACCTCGCCTCGCGCCAGTCGTTCCTGGAGATGGCGCGCCGCGCGTCCGCGGAGTACGGCAGCTGAGCCGCGACCGGCCGGGGCCTACTGGGTGACCCGGTAGGCGTCGAAGACGCCTGGCACCCCCCGCACCGCGCGCAGCACGGTGTCGAGGTGCTTGGTCTCGGCCATCTCGAAGGTGAAGCGGCTCTTCGCGACCCGGTCGCGGTTGGTGGCCAGCTGCGCCGACAGGATGTTCACGTGGGCGTCCGAGAGCGCCATCGTGATGTCGGAGAGCAGCCGGGCCCGGTCGAGCGCCTCGACCTGGATGTTGACCAGGAAGGTCGAGGTCGTGGTGGGCGCCCACTCGACGTCGAGCAGCTTCTCGGGCTGGGACTGCAGGGCCGTGGCGTTGGTGCAGTCGCGCCGGTGCACCGACACCCCTCCGCCCTTGGTCACGAAGCCCAGGATCGGGTCGGGCGGCACCGGGGTGCAGCACTTGGCGAGCTTGACCCACAGGTCGGAGGCGCCCTTGACGACGACGCCCGCGTCGCCCGACCCGGTGGGGCGCCGGTGCCCGCGGCGCCCGGTGATGGTGACCGCCTCGGCCAGGTCCTCCTGGGCGCCCTGCGCTCCCCCGTGCACCTCGAGCACCTGCTTGACCACGGCCTGGGCGGAGAGGTTGTTCTCCCCCACCGCCGCGTAGAGCGCGGTGACGTCGGCGATCTTGAAGTGCTCGGCGGCCAGGATCAGCGACTCGTGCGAGAGCAGCCGCTTGAGGGCCAGCCCCTCCTTGCGCATCAGCTTGGCGATCTGGTCCTTGCCCCGCTCGATCGCCTCCTCGCGCCGCTCCTTGGTGAACCACTGCCGGATCTTGGAGCGGGCGCGCGGCGACTTCACGAACGTCAGCCAGTCGCGCGAGGGTCCGGCGTTCGGCGACTTGGAGGTGAAGACCTCCACGACGTCGCCGTTGTCGAGACGTGGACTCCAGCGGCACCAGCCGACCGTTCACCCGGGCGCCGATCGTGTGGTGGCCGACCTCGGTGTGCACGGCGTACGCGAAGTCGACCGGGGTCGACCCCGACGGCAGCGCGATCACGTCGCCGCGAGGGGTGAAGACGTAGGTCTCGGCCCGGTTGATCTCGAAGCGCAGCGACTCCAGGAACTCGCCCGGGTCCTCGACCTCGCTCTGCCAGTCGAGGAGCTGGCGCACCCAGGACATGTCGTCGAGGTCGGCGCGCTTCTCGGTGTCGACACCGGTGCGGCCGTCCTCCTTGTACTTCCAGTGCGCCGCGACGCCGTACTCCGCGCGGCGGTGCTGGGCGAAGGTCCGGATCTGCATCTCGACCGGCTTGCCCTGCGGGCCCATGACGGTGGTGTGCAACGACTGGTACATGTTGAACTTCGGCATCGCGACGTAGTCCTTGAACCGCCCCAGCACCGGGTTCCACCGCGAGTGCAGCACGCCCAGCACGGCGTAGCAGTCGCGGTCCTCCTCGACCAGGACCCGGATGCCGACCAGGTCGTAGATGTCGGAGAACTCGCGTCCGCCCAGGATCATCTTCTGGTAGATCGAGTAGTAGTGCTTGGGTCGACCGGTGACCTTGGCCTTCACCTTGGCCTCGCGCAGGTCGGCCTCGACCTGGGTGATGACCTGGGCCATGAACTGGTCGCGCGAGGGCGCGCGCTCGGCGACCATCCGCACGATCTCGTCGTAGATCTTGGGGTGCAGGGTGGCGAACGCGAGGTCCTCGAGCTCCCACTTGATGGTGTTCATGCCCAGCCGGTGCGCCAGCGGTGCGTAGATGTCGAGGGTCTCGCGGGCGGTGCGCTCCTGGCTCTTCTGCGGCACGAACCGCAGGGTGCGCATGTTGTGCAGGCGGTCGGCGAGCTTGATGACCAGCACCCTGATGTCGCGTGACATCGCGACGATCATCTTGCGGATGGTCTCGGCCTGTGCGGAGTCCCCGTAGACGACCTTGTCGAGCTTGGTGACCCCGTCGACCAGCAGCGCCACCTCCTCGCCGAAGTCGACCCGCAGCTCCTCCAGCGTGTACGGCGTGTCCTCCACCGTGTCGTGCAGGAGCGCGGCGGCCAGCGTCGGCTCGGTCATCCCGATCCCGGCCAGGATCGTGGTCACCGCCAGCGGGTGGGTGATGTAGGGGTCGCCGCTCTTGCGCATCTGGGTGCCGTGCAGCCGCTCGGCGGTGACGTAGGCACGCTCCAGCAGGGCCAGGTCGGCCTTGGGGTGGTTGGCGCGCACCGCGCGGAAGAGCGGCTCGAGGACCGGGTTGCCGACCTGGCTGCGGTGCCCCATCCGGGCCAGCCGTGAGCGCATGCTGCGCGAGGACACCGGAGCGCTGTCCTGGACGCGCTCCGGGACCGCCTCGTTCGGGGGGCGGGGCGATCCGTGCTCACGGCGTCAGTCTAGGCCCGGTCGGAGCCGACACTGAGCAACGTGGTGACCGCGACCTCGCCGAGCGCTTCGCGCCAGGGCAGGAAGGCCAGGTCCATCAGCACCGCCACCCCCACGACCGTGGCGCCGCAGCGCTCCACCAGCTCGACTGTGGCCCGCGCGGTGCCGCCGGTGGCGAGCACGTCGTCGACCAGCAGCACGCGGCTGCCGGCGCGCACCGCGTCGGTGTGCAGCTCGAGGGTCGCCGAGCCGTACTCCAGGTCGTAGGAGACCGCGTGCGTCTCGCGGGGCAGCTTGCCGGCCTTGCGCACCGGGACGAAGCCGGCACCCAGCGCGAGGGCGACGGGAGCACCGAGGATGAAGCCCCGGGCCTCCATGCCCACCACGGTGTCGACCACGGATGCGCCGTGCTCGTCGCGACCGGCCTCGGCCAGTCCGGCGACCACCGCGGCGAGTCCGGCGTGGTCGGCCAGCACCGGGGTGATGTCCTTGAAGACCACTCCGGGCTCGGGGAAGTCCGGGACGTCGCGGATCAGTCGGTCCAGGGCCTCGCGGGCGGCGACCAGGCTCACTTCTTGCCGCGCTTGGAGCGGCTCTGCCGGCTCGGCTGCTGGCGACCGGAGGCCCCGCTGGGACCGCACCGGGCCCCGTGCCTGCGGCACCGTGCGGCCGCGACCCATGGGCTCGGTGGCCCGCGGCGGGGCCGTGCGGGGTGCGGCGACGGGAGCGCTCGGAGCGACCGGGACCGCCGGTCCGGGACGGGTCCCCGGCTCGACGGGCGCCGCCATGCCCTCGGCGTACCCGGGGACCGCCGCGTAGCGGTCTCCGGCCCGGGCGCGCGCCTTGGCACGACGCTCGGCCATGACCACCTCGGTCTCGCCGGACTTCAGGTCCACGAGCAGCGGGGTGGCGATGAACACCGAGGAGTAGGTGCCGGCCGCCATGCCGACGAAGAGCGCGAGGGCGAGGTCCTGCAGGGAGCTGGCCCCGAGCTGGACGGCGCTCACGTAGAGGATCGCCCCGACCGGGAGCAGCGCCACCAGCGACGTGTTGATCGACCGCACCAGGGTCTGGTTGACCGCGAGGTTCGCGGCGCGGGCGTAGGTCGTGCCGCCGCGGCCGAGCCCGGCGGTGTTCTCGCGGACCTTGTCGAAGACGACCACGGTGTCGTAGAGCGAGAACGCCAGGATCGTCAGCAGGCCGGTGACGGTCGCGGGCGTGACCTCGAAGCCGAGCAGGGCGTAGACCCCGACCGTGATGGCCACGTCGTGGGCCAGCGCGACCAGGGCGGCCACCGACATCTTCCACTCGCGGAAGTAGGCCCAGATGAAGAGGATGACGAAGAAGAGGAAGACGGCCAGACCGATGAGCGAGGAGCGCGCCACGTCGGCCCCCCAGCTCGCGCCGATGTCCTCCTGGGACAGGTCGGCGGCGGGGTCGATACCGGTCGCCTCGACGATGGCCTGGGCGACGGTGTCGCTGTCGTCCTGCGAGAGCTGTCCGGTCTGCACGAGCAGGGCCTGCTCGCCCAGGGTGCTGACCACCGGGGAGGCGGCGCCGTCGACTCCGGTCCCGGAGACGCTGGCGCGCAGCTCGTCGGCCTGCTGCTGGGTCGCGCTGGTGCCCAGGCTCACGCGGTACTGCGTGCCGCCCGTGAACTCGATGCCCAGGTCGAGGCCGCGCACGCTGACCCCGAGGATCGCGATGGCCACCAGGACCACCGAGATGGCGTACCAGAGCCACTTCTTGCCGACGAAGTCGACCGAGCGGTCCCCGGTGTACAGGGCGTTGCCGAGTCGCGAGTACCTGCCCATCAGGCGGACCCTCCTGCCGGGAGCCGGTCGACGCCGAGGGTCTCGGGGTTGAGACCGGACAGGCGGTGGCCGGAGTGGAAGAACGGGAAGCGGGCCAGCCAGGAGACGGCCGGCTTGGTGAAGAAGAAGAACACGACCAGGTCGATGATCGTGGTCAGGCCGAGCGCGAAGGCGAAGCCCTTCACCACGCCGGCCGCGAAGATGTAGAGGATGACCGCGGCCAGGAGCGACACGGCGTCGGCGGCGACGGCGGTGTTGCGTGCTCGCTTCCAGCCCGACTCGACCGCGACCCGCATCGACTTGCCGTCGCGCATCTCGTCGCGGATGCGTTCGAAGAGCACGATGAAGGAGTCGGCTGTGATGCCCACCGCCACGATCAGCCCGGCGATGCCGGGCAGGGTGAGGGTGAACCCGGCGGTCTCGCTGAGCAGCAGGACCATCCCGTAGGTGATCGCCGCGGCGACCAGCAACGAGGCGATGACGACCGTGCCGAGCCCGCGGTAGTAGAGCAGGCAGTAGAGCATCACGATGCCCAGCCCGATGCCGCCCGCGAGCAGGCCGGCCGAGAGCTGGTCGCCGGCGAGGGTGGGGCCGATGACCTGGGTCAGCGGGTCGTCCTCGAAGGCGATCGGCAGGGCACCGAACTTCAGGCTCGTCGCGAGGCTGCCCGCGCTGGTCTCGGTGAAGTCGCCGCTGATCTGGGCGTTGCCGTCGACGATGACGCCGTTCATGGTCGGCGCCGAGAGCACCTCGCCGTCGAGCACGATGGCGAACTGCTTCTCGGTGCCGAACAGGCCGCGCGAGATGTCGGCGAAGATGTTCGTGCCGTCCCCGTCGAAGGAGAGCTGCACGACGTAGGCGACCTCGCCCTGCGGGATCGCCGACGAGGCGTCGGAGAGCGCGGTGCCCTCGATCATCGCCGGGGACAGCAGGTAGGCCACGCCGTCCTCGTCGCAGGTGATGAGCGGCGCGTCCGGGTCGTCGCTCATCGGCGACGCCGGGCCGTCGGCCGGGCACTGGTACTGCGAGAAGGCCGTGACGCACTCGGTGGTCGGGGTGTCGATCCAGCTCAGCGGGTCGTCGATGACCTCGTCGTCGGCGGCCGCGGTGACGCACTGCGCGAAGGCATCGGGCTGTCCGCCCTTCTTGCCGGGCTTCTCGCTGGGCTTCTCGCTGGGCTCGTCGCTGGGCCCGGCCGTGGGGCCGTCGGTCTCGGTGCCGGCCTTGACGCCGAACCCGACCGACGGACGGTTGTTGCCCTGCTGCTGGTCCTGGGGCTGGCCGGTGAGGCCCCCGGCGCCGGGCGCCTCGGGGATGACTCCGTCGGGGAGGCCGGTGGTGCTCTGGCAGCGGCCGTCGGCCTGCGAGCAGGCCACGAGCCGGAAGCGCAGCTGGGCGGTGCGCTGGACGGTGTCGAGCAGGTCGCGACGGTTCTTGCCCGGCACCTCCACGACGATGTCCTGGCCGCCCTGCGTGGTCACCTCGGCCTCGGCGACCCCGGAGCCGTTGACGCGGTCGTCGATGATCTTGCGGGCTTCCTCGAGCGACTCGTCGGTCGGGTCACCCTCGGCCCGCAGCGTGATGCTGGTGCCGCCCTGCAGGTCCAGGCCCAGCTGCGGGGTCCAGCTGCCGGCCAGCGCGACGAGGCCGAAGAGCACGGCCACCGAGACGAAGAACGCGACGAGGGTACGTCCGGGGCTGGGCCTGCGACCGGCCACCTCAGAGCTCCTCGGGGCCGTCGGGTGTCGTCGCGTCGCGCGGGACGATCCGCCCGACGGCGCCGCGGGCGACCCGGAGCGCGACGCCCGGGGCGACCTCGAGCTCGAACGAGTCGTCGTCGAGGCCGCGGACGGTGCCGTGGATCCCGGAGGTCAGCAGCACCTCGTCACCGACGCTGATCGACTGCTGCATCGCGATCATCTCGCGGTTGCGGCGGGACTGCGGTCGGATGATCAGCAGCCAGAACACGAGCGCGATACCCACCAGGGGCAGGAACGGGGCTAAGCCCTCCACGACGGACCTCTCCACATATGACGACAGATGTGGCCGCCGGGAACGAGCCCGGGACGGCCGCGCGAAAGTGTAGCCGCGGGAGCTGTGACGTCCAGCATCCCCGCCCCGACGGGTCGCGCTCAGCCCGTGGTCGGTCTCGAAGAGGGCCCGGTCGTCGCCCACCGCGCCCGGCGGCGGCGTGAGGCCGAGGTGCGCCCAGGCCGCCGGGGTCGCGACCCGACCACGCGGCGTACGGGCCAGGAAGCCGATGCGCACCAGGAACGGCTCGGCGACCTCCTCGACGGTCTCCCGCTCCTCCCCCACGGCGACCGCGAGCGTGGACACGCCGACCGGGCCACCGCCGAAGCGGCGGCACAGCACGTCGATGACGCCGCGGTCGAGACGGTCCAGGCCCAGGTCGTCGACCTCGTAGAGCTCCAGGGCGGCCTCGGCCACCGCGAGGGTGACCACGCCGTCGGCGCGCACCTGGGCGAAGTCGCGCACGCGGCGCAGCAGCCGGTTCGCGATCCGCGGCGTGCCGCGCGAGCGGAAGGCGATCTGCGCCGAGCCCTCGCTGGTCAGCTCGACCCCGAGCAGGTCCGCCGAGCGGTGCACGATCGTGTCGAGGTCCCGGGGGTCGTAGAACTCCAGCTGGGCGGTGAAGCCGAAGCGGTCGCGCAGCGGCCCCGGGCAGCAGACCGGCCCGGGTGGTCGCGCCGACCAGCGTGAAGGGCGGGATCTCGAGCGGGATGGCGGTGGCCCCGGGGCCCTTGCCGATGACGACGTCGACCCGGAAGTCCTCCATCGCCATGTAGAGCATCTCCTCGGCCGGGCGCGACATCCGGTGGATCTCGTCGATGAACAGCACGTCGCCCTCGTTGAGCCCGGACAGGATGGCGGCCAGGTCCCCGGCGTGGGTGATCGCGGGCCCGCTGGTCAGGCGCAGGGGCACGCTCATCTCGTGGGCGATGATCATCGCCAGCGTCGTCTTGCCCAGGCCTGGCGGACCGGAGAGCAGCACGTGGTCGGGGCAGCGGTCGCGCCGGCGGGCCGCCTCGAGGACGAGGCCGAGCTGGTCGCGCACCCGCTGCTGGCCCACCACCTCGTCGAGGCTGCGCGGGCGCAGCGCGGCCTCGACGGCACGCTCGTCGCCGTCGGCCTCGGCCACGGTCAGGGAGCGCAGGTGGTGCTCCTCGGCGGCGGCGAAGGGGTCCCGCTCGGAGTACTGGTCGTCGTGCATCGCGGGTCAGACCCTCGAGAGCATGCGCAGGGCGGAGCGCAGCAGCGTCGCGACGTCGGGGTTCTCCCCCGCTTCCGGGGCCACCTCGTCCACGGCCCGCTCGGCGTCCTTGACCGTCCAGCCCAGCCCGACGAGACCCTGCTGCACCTGGTCGCGCCACGGCGCGCCGGTCGAGGAGGCCGGGCTGGCGCTGCGTCCGGCGCCGGCGGCGCCGAGACGGTCCTTGAGCTCGAGGATGATCCGCTGCGCACCCTTCTGGCCGATGCCCGGGACCCGGGTCAGGGTCTTGACGTCCTCGCCACCCACCGCGCGGCGCAGGTCGTCGGGGGCGAGCACCGCGAGCATCGCCTGGGCGAGCTTGGGGCCGACCCCTGACGCGGTCTGGAGCAGCTCGAAGCAGACCTTCTCGTCCTCGTCGAGGAATCCGAAGAGCGTCAGCGACTCCTCCCGCACCACCATCGAGGTGGGCAGCGTGGCCTGCTGCCCGGTGCCGACCTTGGGCGAGAGCGTGGCGAGGGTGCCGGGTGTGCAGAGGAGCTCCAGGCCGATCCCGCCGACCTCGAGCACGGCGCTGGTCGGCGTCACCGCGGCGACCGGGCCTCGGACGTAGGCGATCACGGGGTCCTCCTCGGGATGGTGCGGGTGGTGGCGGCACGGGTCGGGACGGCACGGGTCTGGCGGGCGACGGCCTGGTCGAGGCGGGCCTGCGCCCCGCCGCGCCAGATGTGGGTGATGGCCAGGGCCAGGGCGTCGGCGGCGTCGGCCGGCTTCGGCGGGGCGTCGAGGCGCAGGATGCGGGTGACCATCGCCCCGACCTGCTGCTTGGTGGCGCGCCCGCGAGCCGGAGACGGCCGCCTTGACCTCGCTGGGCGTGTGCAGCGCGATCGGCAGACCCCGGCGCGCGGCCACGACCATGGCGATGCCGCTGGCCTGGGCGGTGCCCATCACCGTCGAGACGTCCGAGCGCGCGAAGACCCGTTCGACCGCGACGGCGTCGGGGCGGTACTCCTCGATCCAGGCCTCGACACCCTGCTCGATGGTGACCAGGCGTTGCGCCACGGGCAGGTCGCTGCTGGTGCGCAGCACGTTGACGTCGACCAGGGTGAGCGGCCGACCGACCGAGCCGTCGACGACACCCATGCCGCACCGGGTCAGTCCGGGGTCGATCCCCAGCACGCGCATCCGTCACCCTCTCGTCGAACGTCTGTTCGCACCCGACGTTACGTGACCGCCAGCGCGACCCGAGCACGACACGCGGGCCGGGTCGGGGACTCAGTCCTCGGTGGCCTCGAGCTCGGCCATCACGACGTCGGGCACGTCGAAGTTGGCGTAGAGGTTCTGCACGTCGTCGAGGTCCTCGAGGACGTCGACGAGGCGGAACATCTTCTCGGCGCCGTCCTTGTCGAGCGAGACCTGCATGTCGGGGACGAACTGCGCCTCGGCGGAGTCGTAGTCGATGCCGGCCGCCTGCAGGGCGGTGCGGACACCGACCAGGTCGGTGGCCTCGGAGACGACCTCGTAGGCCTCCCCCAGGTCGTTGACGTCCTCGGCGCCGGCGTCGAGGGTGACCTCGAGCAGGTCGTCCTCCCCGATCGAGCGAGCGTCCTGCTCCTTGGCGACGACCACGACGCCCTTGCGGTGGAAGAGGAAGGAGACCGATCCCGGGTCGGCCAGCGAGCCGCCGTTGCGCGACATCGCGGTGCGGACCTCCATCGCGGCACGGTTCTTGTTGTCGGTGAGGCACTCGATGAGCATCGCGACGCCGCTGGGGCCGTAGCCCTCGTACATGATCGTCTGGTAGTCGGCGCCGCCGGTCTCGGCGCCGGAGCCCCGCTTGACCGCCCGGTCGATGTTGTCGTTGGGGACCGACGACTTCTTGGCCTTCTGGATCGCGTCGTAGAGCGTCGGGTTGCCGGTGACGTCACCGCCGCCCATCCGGGCCGCCACCTCGACGTTCTTCACCAGCTTGGCGAACATCTTGCCGCGCTTGGCGTCGACGATCGCCTTCTTGTGCTTCGTGGTCGCCCACTTGGAGTGCCCGGACATCTGTTTCCTCTTCTACTCGGCTCGCCTGACTCACCTGCGTCGCCGGCCCGCGAGAGCCGGTTCTGCTCAGACGGTTCGGACCAGGTCCACGAACAGCTGGTGGACCCGGGAGTCGCCCCCCACCTCGGGGTGGAACGACGTCGCCATCAGGTGGCCCTCGCGGACCGCGACGATCCTACCTGCGGCGTCGCCGTGGTGGACACGGGCGAGCACCTCGACCCCGGGACCGACCTGCTCGACCCACGGGGCGCGGATGAAGACGCCGTGCACCGGCGCGTCCAGCCCCGTCATCGCCACGGGTCCTTCGAAGGAGTCGACCTGGCGTCCGAACGCGTTGCGCCGCACGGTCATGTCGATGCCACCGAGGGTCTCCTGCCCCGCTGCGCCGTCCACGACCCGCTCGGCCAGCAGGATCATCCCCGCGCAGGTGCCGAGCACCGGCAGCCCGTCGGCGATGGCCTCCCGCAGCGGCTCGAGCAGCTCGAACGTCCTGGCCAGGCGGGCCATGGTCGTGCTCTCCCCGCCCGGCAGCACCAGCGCGTCGCACGCGGCGAGCTCGGCCGGGCGGCGTACGCGCAGCGTGGCGCAGCCGAGGCCCTCGAGAGCCGCGAGGTGCTCGCGCACGTCGCCCTGCAGGGCGAGGACACCGATCGTCGGCGAGGTGGAGGCAGGCACGCGCGGAGTCTAGAGACCCACGCACAGGCTCCCGAGCTGGGTGGCACAGTGAGCCCCATGCGCGCAGCGAGTCTCGTGGTCCCCCTGATGACGTTGGCCCTCGGGGTCAGCGCCTGCGGCGGCGAGGAGGCGGACCGGGACGGGCGCGACGAGCCGCGCGGCCTGGTGAGCAGCACCTCGGCCACCGGTGAGACCGGTGCGACCGACGAGCCGCAGGCGGCGTACCTGGCCTGGTTGGAGGCGCTCGAGGCCGAGGACGCCGAGGCGGCCTGCGCGCGCCACGCCCCCGACCTGACGATCGCGCTGCGCTTCGAGGCGATCCTGCTCGATCGCGCCGAGCTGGGCGACCCGTGCACCGGCTTCGTGGCTCTGCTGTGGGAGGACCCGCTGCGCGAGTTCGACCCGTTGAGCCTCGAGACGACCCGGGCCACGCGGGAGAAGGCGACGGTGGCCGCCAGCTTCGCCGCCGGCTCGGAGACCACCGAGCTGGTCTACCACCGCGCCCAGTGGCGGGTGCTGCGCACGGAGGCCCGGCTCGAGGCCACCGAGGGCGCCTCGAGCCAGGCACCCCGGCGCTGGGTGCGTGCGTGGTGCGACCTGGAGCTGGGCGCCGACCGCGAGACGGTCGTGGAGCAGATGGGCGAGCCGTCGGGCGAGTACACGATCGACAACGGCGGCGAGCCGCAGCTGTGGTGGGCCCAGGACCAGTACGACTTCCGCGCCTACCTCGACGCGCAGGACGCCGTGCTGGACCTGGTCGGCGACTACGACGCGCTGGGCGCCGCCGACCGCGAGCAGCTGGACTGCCCCGAGCTGAGGTGACGACCGGTCACTTTTGCACCACCGACCGGTCGGTTGTGCACCACCGACCGGTCACCCCACCCCTGCTCAGCGCGATATTTGCGCCGGGTCAGCGTGAGATTTGGGCCGGGTCAGCGTGAGATTTGGGCCGGGTCACCAGCCACGCTGGGCGAGCCGGTGCGGCTGCGGGATGTCCTCCACGTTGATGCCGACCATGGCCTCACCCAGGCCCCGCGAGACCTTGGCGACCATGGCCGGGTCGTCGTGGAAGGTGGTCGCCTTGACGATGGCCTCAGCGCGCTGGGCGGGGTTGCCGGACTTGAAGATGCCCGAGCCCACGAAGACGCCGTCGGCGCCGAGCTGCATCATCATCGCCGC
This sequence comes from uncultured Actinomycetota bacterium, assembly GCA_963722135.1. GTDB lineage: Bacteria > Actinomycetota > Actinomycetes > Propionibacteriales > Nocardioidaceae > Nocardioides. Next base: position 1,013,564 of record CAVRJT010000003.1, on the reverse strand, counting down.
GTCCGCGGGGGTGGCGATGCCGCCGGCGGTGAACAGGACGACGGGCAGCTTGCCGGCCGACGCGACCTCGGCGACGAGGTCGTACGGCGCCTGCAGCTCCTTGGCGGCGACGTACAGCTCGTCGCGCGACATGGCGCCGAGCCGGCGGATCTCCCCGAGGATCGTGCGCATGTGGGTGACCGCGTTCGAGACGTCCCCGGTGCCGGCCTCGCCCTTGGAACGGATCATCGCCGCGCCCTCGGTGATGCGGCGCAGCGCCTCGCCCAGGTTGGTGGCACCGCAGACGAACGGCACGGTGAACTGCCACTTGTCGATGTGGTTGGTGTAGTCGGCCGGGGTGAGCACCTCGGACTCGTCGACGTAGTCGACCCCGAGGCTCTGCAGCACCTGCGCCTCGACGAAGTGACCGATGCGGGCCTTGGCCATGACCGGGATCGACACGGTCTCGATGATCGAGTCGATCATGTCGGGGTCGGACATGCGCGAGACGCCGCCCTGGGCGCGGATGTCGGCGGGCACCCGCTCGAGGGCCATCACCGCGACGGCACCGGCCTCCTCGGCGATCTTGGCCTGCTCGGCGGTGACGACGTCCATGATGACGCCGCCCTTGAGCATCTCGGCCATGCCGCGCTTGACGCGGTCGGTGCCCGTCCCGGGCTGGTCGGCGGCGGGCTGCTGAGGCGTCTGGGTCATGCCTCGATTCTACGAGCCTTTACTGCGAGGACCGATTCTCAAGCAGCGTCGTGGACATCACGGGCCACGGCCTGCTTGCGGACCTTCTCGATGCGGTAGACCACGGTGGCGGTGTTGGCGAACGCCAGGATCCACAGAGCGGCGAACATCAGCTCGGGGACGTCGAAGATCGCGCCGAGGCCGGTGGCGACCAGGATCAGCACCAGCCGGTCCGCGCGCTCGGCGATCCCGCCCTTGGCGTCCATGCCCAGCGACTCCGCACGGGCCCGGGCGTAGGAGGTCACCGAGCCCATCACCACGCAGTACAGCGACAGCGCCAGGTAGAGCGTGCTGTCACCGGGCCCGGCGAAGTAGAGCACCAGGCCGCCGAAGACCGCGCCGTCGCCGATCCGGTCGAGCGTGGAGTCCCAGAAGGCACCGAAGGTCGAGGAGCGACCCATCTTGCGGGCCATCTGCCCGTCGATGAGGTCGCTGAAGACGAACGCGGTGATGAACAGCACGCCGATCAGCAGCTCGCCCTGCGGGAAGAAGATCAGCGCGCCCGCGGCCACGCCGAGGGTCCCGACGAGGGTGACGACGTCGGGGCTGATGCCCAGCCTGATGAAGAGCGTGACGAAGGGGGCGAGCACGACGCCCTGCCAGAAGCCTTTGAACCTGTCCAACATGGTGGTCGCAGGCTATCGGTCGTGGTGGCTCACTGCTGCCACGCCCCCGCCAGGAGGTCGCGCGTCTCGCCCAGCAGCTCGGGCAGCGTCTTGGTGCGACCGATGATCGGCATGAAGTTCTGGTCGCCCGGCCAGCGCGGTACGACGTGCTGGTGCAGGTGGGCCGCGATCCCGGCGCCGGCGATGTGACCCTGGTTCATCCCGATGTTGAACCCGCCGGCGGCCGAGGTGGCACGCACGGTCCGCATCGCTGCCCGGGTGAGGTCGGCGATCTCGGCGGCCTCCTCGTCGGTGGTCTCGGTGTAGTCCCCCAGGTGGCGGTAGGGACAGACCATCAGGTGCCCGGGGGCGTAGGGGTAGAGGTTGAGCAGCACGAACGCCAGGTCACCGCGGTGCACGACCAGTCCCTCGGCGTCGTCGAGGCGCGGCACCCGGCAGAAGGGGCACTCCCCCGCCGACCCGTCGGCAGGCTTGTTCTCGCCGCGGATGTAGGCCATCCGGTGCGGCGTCCACAACCGGTCCAGCTCGTCGGGGCTGCCGATGCCGTCCTGGCGCAGCGTCTCGTGGTCCACGCCCCGATCCTAGGCACCGCCCCTGGGATGGGCCCCGTCAGACCAGCTCGGGCACCCGCAGGTGGGCGATGGCGAGGTCCATCTCGGCGATGTCGAGGATCTCGGCGTCGAGGTGGACGACGGCGTGCTCCCGCAGCCGGGCGGCGTCGTCCCTCGTCGACAGCAGCCCGACGCGGGTGTCGAAGGCGACCGTGACGCAGGCGCGCCGCGAGCCGCGCTGGACCAGCATGCTCGCCCCCGCGAACTCCGGCATCGCCTCGATGCGCGGCAGCATCTGCTCGCGCCACCCGGCGATGAACCGGTCGAGGTCCGCGGGTCGCCCCCAGGTGACGCGACAGCAGGAGTCGGCACCGGTGGCGTGGTCGCGGTGCATCATGGCGACCTCCCACTCCTCGACGTGCGGGCTGCCGCCGAGGATCTTGCCGCCCTCGGCCCGCATCGGGCCCAGCTGACGGTCCCCGGTGTGCATCGCCTCCTCGTCGCGCCAGGAGCTGGTGGCGATCACCCGACCGATCTCACGATCCACGACCAGTGACAGCCCCACGCACCCGTCCATCGAGGTCAGCATCGGCATCACCTCGTCGCGCACGTAGGCGATGGTGTCGTCGACCGAGGACGGGTCCCCGGTGATGGTGGTCGAGCGTGCATGCATGGTGGTGTCCTCTCCCCCGCGAGGGCGGCTCCCCCGCACCCTCGACCCTCCTCGGGTGGGGCGGCCGGGGCAAGGGGCCGGGGCTATCCGGATCTGGGGAAATCGAGCCCACGACGCGCGCGTCAGAACCGGTGGAACCAGCCCAGCACCTGCTCGTCGGTGCCGGGACAGGTGACGTTGAGGTCCCGGTCGTCCTCGACCCACTGGCCCATCGCCGCCGGCCCGCCCTGCACGACGTACGACGCCCCGCAGCGGCGCAGCGCCTCGGCGCGCGAGGTCGGCCCGGCCGCGCGCCACTCGGGCACGCCCAGGCTCAGGTCCCCGACCGCCTGGGCCCACAGGTGGGCGGTGGAGTAGATGCCGATGCGGTAGCCCTTGTCCTCGTAGCCGCGGCGCGCTCCCTCGACGACCGCGGCGTTGGCCGCGAGGTCGTCGGACCACTCCCAGTCGCGGACCGGCTCGACGTCGACCCAGATCATCGGCGCGGGCAGCCCGGCCTCGCGCATGGTGGTGATGTTGAACAGCGCCTGCTGGTAGCCGACGTTGCGCTGGCGCGCGTAGGCGTCGCCCGAGTCGCCGGTGTCGTAGGGACCTCGCTCCCCCAGCTCGGCCAGGGTCTGCGGGTCGGGGTAGCTGGTCACGGCGTAGGCGCCGGCGAGCAGGCCGCGCTCGCGGACCCAGGCGACCTGCTCGGCCAGGCAGGGGTTGGGGAAGAAGGCCGGGCCGTTGGTCAGCCCCATCACCACGTAGCGCGCGGAGTCCAGCGGCATCGGCAGGCCCAGGGTGCGACGCTCCGGGATGCCCTGGCCGCGCGGGCACTGCGGCCAGCTGATGTCGGAGCCCTCGAGCGGGCCCCGGACCGCGCGTGGCAGCCGGCCGGCCTCCTTCTCCGCGAGCGCGGCGAGGTCGGCCATCGCCGCCTCGTCGGCACGCTCCTCGAGGTCGTCGGGCACCTCGGGGACCGTCAGCGGCTCCTGCTCGCTCTTCGTGCCGGCCGGCTGGGCCGGGCTCGGCCTGCGGTGGCTCGGCGAGCCACCGCAGGCGGACAGGACCAGCACGAGTGCCAGCCCTGCCGCCCGGCGCGCCGACGCGCCGCACCTGCTCAGACCTGCTCGCGCGACTCCACGGCGGCGCGGACCCGCTCGATCGCCTCCTCGAGCGGCACCCCGTTGTCCTGGCGACCGTCGCGGTAGCGGAACGAGACAGCACCGGCGGCGATGTCGTCGTCGCCGGCGATCATCATGAACGGCACCTTCTGCAGCTGGGCGTTGCGGATCTTCTTCTGCATCCGGTCGTCGGAGTCGTCGACCTCCACCCGCAGGCCCAGCGGCTTCATCTGCTTCGCCACCTCGTAGAGGTAGTCGGCGTGCCGCTCGGCGATCGGGATCGCCTGGACCTGGACAGGGGCCAGCCACGGGGGGAAGGCGCCGGCGTAGTGCTCGACGAGCACGCCCATGAACCGCTCGATGGAGCCGAACTTGGCGGAGTGGATCATCACCGGCTGCTGGCGGGTGCCGTCGTTGGCGACGTACTCGAGGGCGAAGCGCTCGGCGGAGGGCTGGTTGAAGTCGTACTGGATCGTCGACATCTGCCAGGTCCGGCCGATGGCGTCGCGGGCCTGCACCGAGACCTTGGGGCCGTAGTACGCCGCACCGCCCGGGTCGGGGACCAGCTCGAGCCCGGTGCTGACGCACACGTCCTCGAGGACCTTGGTCGCCACCTCCCAGTCCTCGTCGGAGCCGATGAACTTGTCCTTCGAGGCGTCGCGGGTGGACAGCTCGAGGTAGAAGTCGTCGAGACCGAAGTCGCGCAGCAGCCCGAGCACGAAGTCGAGCAGGTGGCGGATCTCGTCGGGCGCCTGCTCGGCGGTGACGTAGGAGTGCGAGTCGTCCTGGGCGAAGCCGCGGACGCGGGTCAGGCCGTGCACGACGCCGGACTTCTCGTGGCGGTAGACGCTGCCGAACTCGAAGAGGCGCAGCGGCAGCTCGCGGTAGGAACGCTGCCGCGAGCGGTAGATGAGGTTGTGCATCGGGCAGTTCATCGCCTTGAGGCGGTAGTCCATGCCGTCGACGTCGAGCGCGGGGAACATCCCCTCGCCGTAGTAGGGCAGGTGCCCGGAGGTGTGGAAGAGCCCCTCCTTGGCGATGTGCGGGGTGCCGACGTACTCGAAGCCCTCCTCGATGTGCCGACGGCGGACGTAGTCCTCCATCTCCCGCTTGATCACCCCGCCCTTGGGGTGGAAGACGGGCAGGCCGGAGCCGATCTCGTCGGGGAAGCTGAACAGGTCGAGGTCGCGACCGAGCTTGCGGTGGTCGCGGCGCTCGGCCTCCTCGATGCGGTGCAGGTGCGCCTCGAGCGCCTCCTTGGACTCCCAGGCGGTGCCGTAGATGCGCTGGAGCTGCTTGTTCTTCTCGTCCCCGCGCCAGTACGCCGCCGCCGAGCGCATCAGCTTGAAGGCCGGGATCCGCTTGGTGGTGGGCAGGTGCGGGCCGCGGCACAGGTCCGACCAGGCGGTCTCGCCCTTGCGGTCGACGTTGTCGTAGATCGTCAGCTCGCCGGCGCCGACCTCGACGGCGGCACCCTCGGTGCGTCCGCCGCTCCGCCCTTGAGCCCGATGAGCTCGATCTTGTACGGCTCGTCGGCGAGCTCGGTGAGCGCGTCGGCGTCGCTGGTGACCCGGCGGGAGAACTTCTGGCCCTCCTTGATGATCTTGCGCATCCGCGACTCGATCTTGACCAGGTCCTCGGGCACGAAGGGGGTCTCGACGTCGAAGTCGTAGTAGAAGCCGTCGACGACCGGCGGGCCGATGCCGAGCTTGGCGTCGGGGAAGAGGTCCTGGACGGCCTGGGCCATCACGTGGGCCGTGGAGTGACGCAGCACGTCGTGGCCGTCGGGGCTGTCGATCAGCACACCCTCGACCTCGTCGCCGTCGGCGAGCTCGTGGGCGAGGTCCTTGAGGTCACCGTTCACGCGGGCCACGATCACGGCCGGGTCCTCGGCGAAGAGCTCCCACGCCTTGGTGCCCGTCGTGACCTCCCGCACCTCACGCTCACCGGCGTGGACGAGGGCGATCTTGAGGTCGGACACAGGGGTGCTCCATTCGTGGCGGGGCCCGGGTGGGCTGACCCGGCGATCGTATCCAGCGCGACAGTCGATCGACGCATCGGTTTCGCCGCGGCGGGTCTATCGTCGACAGATGGCTCCCGACGCCGACACCACCTGGGCGGCCGACATGCCCGCCGCCTACGACGAGCTCCTCGGGCCGGTGCTCTTCGCGCCGTACGCCGAGGACATGGCGGCCCGGGTCGCCGCCTGCCACCCGAGCAGCGTGCTCGAGCTGGCGGCCGGCACCGGACGACTGACCTCGGAGCTGGTCGCCGCACTACCGGCGGCCCAGGTCACCGCGACCGACCTGAACCAGGCGATGGTCGACCTCGGCCGCGGGCGGGTGCCGCAGGCGCGGTGGAGCCGGGCCGACGCGATGGACCTGTCGTTCCCGGACGGCTCGGTGGACGTCGTGGTCTGCCAGTTCGGGGTGATGTTCTTCCCCGACCGGGTCGCCGCACTGGGCGAGGCCGCCCGGGTGCTGGCACCCGGTGGCTCGCTGCTGATGAGCACCTGGGACACCGTGGAGTCCAACCACCTCGCCGCGCAGCTCGTCGTGGCGTTGGAGCGGGTCTTCCCCGAGGACCCGCCCGCGTTCGTGGTGCGGGTCCCGCACGGGTACGCCGACGTCGCCCGGTTCCGCGCGGATGCCCGGGCCGCGGGCCTCGTCGACGTCGAGGTCGAGACCGTCGCGCTCACCAGCCACGCTCCCTCAGCGCGCAGCTTCGCCCGCGGCGTGTGCACCGGGTCGCCGCTGCGGGCCGGGCTCGCCGAGCGTGGCGACCTCATGGAGGCCACCGAGCGGATCGCCTACGAGCTCACGGCGCTGCTGGGCGAGGGGCCCGTCTCCGGTCCGATGAGTGCGCACGTGCTGCGCGGCGCCCGCCCCTAGCGAGCGGCGAAGCAGGCGTCGAGCTCGTCGGCCAGGGCGGCTCCGTCGTCGGACAACCACCGCATGATCGCGGTCTGCCAGAGCGCGACGGCCGTCGCGGCGGCGACCTGGACCTCCACCTCGCGCACGTCGACGCCGCGGCGTACGGCGAGCGCCTCGAGCAGCGTGCGCTGCCACGAGTGCACGACGTCCTGCATCCGACCGCGCAGCGCGGGCGAGGTGGCGGCCGCCTGCCGACGCAGGAGCATCCGGTCGCGTTCGGCCTCGAACGACGGGCACAGCGCGGCGAAGGCTGCCGCTGCCACCTCGAGGTCGGTGAGCGTCGCCGCCAGCCCCCGCACCTCCTCGCGCAGCTGGGCCTGGCGAGCCTCGCGCTGGGGGTTGACGACGTCGTCCTTGGACGCGAAGTAGCGGAAGAAGGTGCGGGGCGACACGTCGGCCGCCGCAGCGATCGTCTCGATGGTGGTCGCGTCGAACCCGTCGCGCGCGAAGAGCTCGAGCGCAGCGTCCTCGAGCGCGCGTCGGGTGCTGGCCTTGCGGCGCTCGCGCAGCCCCGGGTTCTCCTCCGTCATGGAGCGAGCCTCTCAGTCCGAGCCCAGCGCCGCGCGCAGCCGGGTCTCCTCGTCGGCCCGTGCCTCGGGGTTGCCCCCCTCGATGTCGACCCCCACCAGCTCACCGGTGAAGGCGAAGGGCGGGCGGTAGTCGCGGCACAGCGGCAGGCCGCGGTCACGGCCGATGAACATGCCCACCGCGGCCGTGGAGAGGTTGGGGAAGAAGAAGAGGCCCGGGAGCGGGGCCGAGGCGCACTCGACCCCGTCGACGAGCACCCGCGCGACCGGCTCGGCACCAGGCACGTACTGCACGCCGATCCGGTGCCGCCCCGGGGAGACCGGCTCGGTGCCGGCGACGCGCACCAGGCCGTCGAGCATCGCGAAGGCGGCGACCGGGACGCCGGCGAGCAGGTAGCAGCCCCACCCACCGTGGGCGTCGCCGATCGCGGCGAGGATCCCTTCGGCGCCGGTCTCGGGGACCACGACCTCCGCGCTCAGCTCGAACCCGCCGAACAGCGACGGGAGCTGGCTGTCCTGGATGGGGCCGCCGCCGGGGGTGTAGCTGACCCGTTGCGGGGCCGGGAACGGGCCGGGGTGCATGTGGGCCATCGAGTCGGGGAACTCGAAGAGCGGCAGCACCTGGTTGCGACCCGCCTCCGCCCACCACATCTCCTCGAGCCGCCTGACGACGTCGGGGTGCTCCTCGGCCAGGTCGGTGGCCTCGGAGAAGTCGTGGGTCAGGTCGAACAGCGACCAGCGGTCGGTCGCGAAGTCGTGGCTGCCCGGGATCGCGTCGCGCTCGTTGAACTGGTTGGGCACGAAGTTGGTGGTGGCCTTCCAGCCGTCCTGGTAGAGACCGCGCGAGCCCATCATCTCGAAGTACTGCAGGCGGCGGTGCTCGGCGACGTCCGGCTCGGTGAACGAGGCGAGCATCGAGGTGCCGTCGACGGGCTGCTGGGTGACGCCGTCGACGGTCTCGGGCACCGGGACGCCGGCAGCGTCGAGGATCGTGCTGAAGAGGTCGACGGCGTGGCAGAACTGCCCCCGGACGCCGCCGGGGTCGGCGACCTGCGCGCCCCACCGCACGACGAGCGGCGTACGTACGCCGCCGAGCCAGGCGTGCCGCTTCCACAGGCGCAGCGGGGTGTTGCCCGCCCACGCCCAGCCGAACGGGTAGTGGTTGTAGGCGTCGTGGCCGCCGATCTCGTCGCTGCGGGCGATGGAGGCCTCGACGTCCTCCTGGTGACCGAGCCAGCCGGCCGCCTCGTTGAGGGTGCCGGTGACCCCTCCCTCGGCGCTCGCACCGTTGTCCGAGAGCACCATCACCAGGGTGTTGTCGGCGATGCCCCGCTCGTCCAGGTGGTCGAAGAGCCGCCCGAGGTGGTGGTCGGTGTGGGTCATGAAGCCGGCGAAGACCTCCATGTAGCGCGCGAACAGCCGGCGCTGCTCGGGGGGCAGCCCGTCCCAGTCCGGCACCCAGGAGGGACGCTCGGTCAGCAGGGTCTCGGGCGGGACCACCCCGGCGGCGACCTGGCGCTCGAAGACGCGCTCGCGCCAGACCTCCCAGCCGTCGTCGAACTTGCCCTCGTACGGCGTCACCCACTCGGGCGGCACCTGGTGCGGAGCGTGGGCGGCGCCGGTGGCCAGGTGCAGGAAGAACGGCTTGCGGCTCTCGGCCTGCTGCTGGTCCTGGATCATCCGGATCGACTCGTCGACCAGGTCCTCGGTGAGGTGGTAGCCCTCCTCCGGGGTGCGGGGCGGGTCGACCTGGGTGTTGTCCCGCACCAGCTCGGGGGCCCACTGGCTCGTCTCGGCGCCGAGGAAGCCGTAGAACCGCTCGAAGCCCATGCCCAGGGGCCAGCGGTGGAAGGGCCCGGCCGAGGAGTACTCGTGCTTCGGGGTGAGGTGCCACTTGCCGACGGACATCGTGTTGTAGCCGGCGTCGCGCAGGAGGCGCGCGAGCATCGCCGCCGACGCCGGGATCCGGCCGGTGTAGCCCGGGAAGCCGAGGGCCGCCTCCTCGGTGACGCCCATCCCGACGGCGTGGTGGTTGCGGCCCGTGTGCAGCGCGGCCCGGGTCGAGGAGCAGACCGAGGTGACGTGGAAGCGGTTGTAGCGCAGGCCCTGCTCGGCGAGCCGGTCGATGTGCGGCGTCTCGAGCGTGGCGCCGAAGCAGCCCAGCTGGGCGAACCCCACGTCGTCGAGGACCACCATGACCACGTTGGGCGCCCCCTCCGGCGCCTGCGGGTACTCCACGAACCGGGGCTCGGAGCCGTGCACCCGCGAGGTGATGAGCTGGCGGCCGGAGATCGGTGCGGAGCCCGAGGAAGTCGTCACCCGGGAACCGTAGCGCCGCGCCGTCGGCCCTGTCATCCTGCTGACACATGACAATTCACTGCCAGTTGGTGGCCCTGGCCCCCGACATCGACCGGCTGAGCCTCGACCTGCCCGACGGCGTCCAGGTGGTCGTCAAGATCGTCGTCGGGCTCTTCCTCTTCGGCATCGCGCTCGACACACGGCTCGCGGACTTCCGCGACGTGGTCCGGCGCCCGGGGGTGATCGCGGTGGGCCTCGTCGCGCAGTACGTCGTCGCCCCGGCCCTGACGGTGCTGCTCGTGATGGCGCTCGACGTCCGCGGCTCGGTGGCGATCGGGATGCTGCTCGTCGCGTGCTGCCCGGCGGGCAACCTGTCGAACCTGCTGACCCATCGGGCACGCGGCGACGTCGCGCTCTCGATCTCGCTCACGGGCGTCTCCACGGTGCTGGCCGTGGTGGCGACCCCCGCGGCGTTCGCGTTCTGGACCGGCCTCAGCCCGGCCGCCGACGCGTTGATGCGCGAGGTCTCCCTCGAGCCGTGGGACGTGGTGGGCGAGGTGGCGCTGCTGATCGGCCTGCCCTTCGCCGCCGGTCTCCTCGTGGCCTGGCGGTGGCCGGGCTTCACCACCCGGGTCAAGCGGTACGTCGAGCCGGGGGTGCTGGTGCTGCTGCTCCTGGTGGTCGTCGGCGGTCTCGCCGGACAGCTGCGCACCTTCCTCGACTACGTCGGCGTGGTGGCAGTGGCGATCGCGGCGCAGAACCTCCTGGCGCTCGGGGTCGGCTACGGCACGGCCCGCGCCTGCCGGCTCCCGGAGCGGGGTGTCCGGGCGATGACCTTCGAGCTGGGCGTGCGCAACACGGCGCTGGCGGTGGTGCTCGCCCTGGGGTTCTTCGCAGACCTCGGCGGCGTGGTGCTCGTCGCGGCCCTGTGGGGCCTGTGGGACGTCGCGACCGGGCTGACCCTGGCTACCTGGTGGCGACGTAGACCGTGCTCGCAGGCTCGCCACCCGTGAGCGGGTTGGCGAAGGTGACCACGTGCGCGACGGGATCGACGAAGACCTCGGCGAGCGCGGCCTGGAAGACCGGGTCGGGCGGGTCGTCGGACCAGAGTGCGAAGACGCCACCGGGCACGATCCGCGCGGCCATCCGTCGCAGACCGTCGGCGGTGTAGAACGCGGCGTGGCTGGGGTGCAGGACGTGCTGCGGCGAGTGGTCGATGTCCAGCAGCACGGCGTCGTACGTCGCCCGCGGGGTGGCACCGTCGGCGACCAGGGCGAAGAAGTCGCCCAGGTGGAGGTCGCAGCGCGGGTCCGCGGCCAGGCCGGCGGTGTCGGGCAGCAGGTCGCGGCGGTGCCAGTCGATGACCGCGGCGACCGCCTCGATGACCTGCACCTGCTCGACCCGGTCGTCCTCGAGCGCGGCCACCAGCGTGTAGCCCAGCCCCAGTCCCCCGACCAGCACGTGCAGCCGCTCGCCCTCGGCCCGCGCCAGGCCCAGGTGCGCCAGCTCGGTCTCCACGACGTGGAAGAGGCTCGACATCAGGAACTCGTCGTCGATCTTGACCTCGTAGACGTCGTGACCGACGCCCGGCTCGTGGCGACGACGCAGGCTGATCACCCCGATCGGGGTCTCGGCCCAGCCGAGCTCCTCCATGTCCAACGCCACGCGCCGAGGCTACGCCCCGGCGAGCTGCACTACGACAGCGCTGCTGCGCCGGCGATCATCAGGGTGCAGGCCGCCAGCAGGAACAGCAGGAGCGGCGCCACGAAGCGCAGGTACTGGTCGTAGCGCACCTTGGCCAGCGCGAGTCCGCCCATCACGACCGCGGAGGTGGGCGTGATCAGGTTGACGACGCCCGAGGCCGACTGGAACGCGGTCACGACCAGGGAGCGCGGGACGTTCGCGAAGTCCGCGAGCGGCGCGAGGATCGGCATCGCGAGCGCCGCATGCCCCGAGGTCGAGGGGACCAGGAACGCCAGCGGCACGTTGAGCAGGAACATCAACCCTCCGAAGAGCCCGGCGGAGGTGTTGCTGACGGCGTTCTCCATGGAGTTCAGGACCGTGTCGGTGATCAACGAGTTGTTCATGATCACCGTGACGCCCCGCGCGAGCACGATGATCAGCCCCACGCCGATGAAGTCCCCGGCACCCCGGACGAGGGTGTCGGTCAGGCCCTTCTCCCCCAGTCCCCCGATGAGTCCGACCACGATCGACATCACGATGAACAGCGCGGCGAGCTCCGGGAAGTACCAGTCGAGCTGCCAGCCGAAGCTGTCCGCTGCCGGCCCGTTGACCACCTGGGCCCACGGCACGATGGCGAAGATCATGAACGCGAAGGTGGCGGCGACCACGGCGATCACCGCCTTCTGGCGACCGCTCATCGTGACCTGCTCGACGCCGCGGGCCGCGAGCTCGTCGTCACCGGGCTGGGGCGTCGTCAACGAGGTGGAGGGGTCGCGCTTGACCCTGCGGGCGTAGCGCAGCACGTAGAGCACGCCGACCGGGACCAGGACGACGTACATCAGCAGGCGGAAGCCGATGCCGTCACCGATGGAGATCCCGGCCGCGTCGGAGGCCACCCCGGTGGCGAACGGGTTCACGGTCGAGGCGAGCACCCCGATACCGGCGCCGATCAGGATCGTGCCGGCCGCCACCATCCGGTCGTAGCCCAGGCTCAGCACCAGCGGCACGACCAGGGCGTAGAAGCCCAGCGTCTCCTCGGCCATGCCCTCCGTGGTGCCGCCGATGGACAGCAGCACCATGAGCAGGACGATCACCACGGCACCCTTCGAGCCGTAGCGCTGGGCCACGCGGGCGATGGCGTTGTCGATGGCACCGGTGCGCATCGACATCGTGATGAAGATGCCGATGGCGATCACGAACAGGAAGACACCGGCCGCCCCGAAGAGCTCGCCGCTCTCGTAGGGGCCGATGAAGCCGGTCTCGGCCGACTGGACGCCGTACAGGCCGTTGATCGGCGCCAGGAACAGCTCCATCACCCGGTCGCCGAAGGAGAGCCCCGACTCCACGCCCTGGTAGCTGCCCGGCACCGGCCCCCCGGTCTCCTCGCTCATCCGGTAGGTGCCCGTGGGCACCAGGAACGCCACCAGCCACACCGCGACCGTCACCGCGAAGAGGACGGTGAAGGCGCTGGGGAAGCTGAAGCGGCGCTTCGTGCTGCCCGCTGCTGCGGGTGACGCCGGGGGTGTCTCGGTGCTCATGTCCAGCCCTTCAACGCTGTCGGATGTCTGACACAGGTCAGCGAAGCAGCAGAGCGACCGCACCGATGGTGCCGAAGGTCCCGGGACCAGCGGCCCTTCGCCCTCGCGCGGGCCGCCGTCTCTCGCGGAGGGTGGGTCGGACGGCCACGAGGCCGGTCGACGAGGACCAGGAGACTTTCATGACGTTGCACGTGGATTCAGAGGTGGGCACCCTGCGGCAGGCGATCCTGCACCGCCCCGACCTGGAGCTCAAGCGGTTGACCCCGACCAACAAGGACTCCTACCTCTTCGACGACGTGCTGTGGGTCAAGCGGGCCAAGCAGGAGCACGACGCGTTCGCGGAGACGCTGCGCGACCTCGACGTGCGGGTCCACATGTTCGACTCCCTGCTCCGCGAGACGGTGGCGATCCCGGAGGCACGCACGCACATCCTGGACGCCTCGTTCGACGAGCGGGTCTACGGCCCGATGGCCACCGATGCGCTGCACAACACGTTCTCGGCGATGGACGACGAGACGCTGGTGAGCTACCTGATCGGCGGCATGACCAAGCGCGAGCTCCTCGAGCGCGTCGAGCAGCCGCCGTCGGTGGTCATCTCCGCGCTCGACCTCGACGACCTGTTCCTGCCGCCACTGCCCAACCACCTGTTCACGCGGGACACCTCGGCGTGGATCTACGACGGCGTGGCGATCAACTCGATGCGGATGAAGGCACGGGTGCGCGAGACGATCCACTACGAGGCGATCTACCGGTGGCACCCGCAGTTCGCCGAGGAGCCGTTCCAGGTCTGGTCCGAGGGCCAGGTCAACGGAAGGGCCACCGCCGAGGGCGGCGACATGCTCGTGCTCGGTCGGGGCGCGGTGCTGGTGGGGATGAGTGAGCGCACCACGCCGCAGGGCGTCGAACGCCTGGCACAGAAGCTGTTCGCGGCGGGGAGGGCCACGAAGATCGTGGCGCTCTCCCTGCCCGTCAAGCGGGCCTTCATGCACCTCGACACGGTGATGACGATGCTCGACGCCGAGACCTTCACGTCGTACGCCGGCCTGGGTCTGCTGCCGTCCTACACGATCGAGCCCGGTGACTCGGAGAAGGAGCTCAAGGTCACCGCGCACGCCGCCGAGGACATGTACGCCGCCATCGCCGGCTCCCTGGGACTGGACCGGGTCAAGGTGCTCACCGCGACCCAGGACGTGAAGTCCGCGGAGCGCGAGCAGTGGGACGACGGCTGCAACGTGCTGGCCGTCAGCCCGGGGGTGGTGGTCGCCTACGAGCGCAACGTCACCACCAACACCCACCTCCGCAAGAACGGCATCGAGGTCGTCACCATCCAGGGCAACGAGCTGGGCCGGGGCCGCGGCGGACCGCGCTGCATGACCTGTCCCATCGAGCGGGAAGGGATCTGAGATGGCGTTCAACCTGCGCAACCGCAGCTTCGTCAAGGAGATCGACTTCACCCAGAAGGAGTGGCGCTTCCTGCTCGACCTCGCCGCCGAGCTCAAGCGGGCCAAGTACGCCGGCTCCGAGCAGCCGGGCCTGATCCGCAAGAACATCGCCCTGATCTTCGAGAAGACCTCGACCCGCACCCGGTGCGCCTTCGAGGTGGCTGCCTTCGACCAGGGCGCCAACGTGACCTACCTCGACCCGAGCGGCTCGCAGATCGGCCACAAGGAGTCGATGGAGGACACCGCCCGCGTGCTCGGTCGGATGTACGACGGCATCGAGTACCGCGGCTCGGCGCAGCGCAACGTCGAGTCCCTGGCCGAGCACTCCGGGGTGCCGGTGTGGAACGGGCTGACCGACGAGTGGCACCCGACCCAGTCGCTGTGCGACATGCTGACGATGCGCGAGCACACCGGCAAGCACGACTCCGACGATCGCGTTCGCCTACGTCGGCGACGCCCACAACAACGTCGCCAACTCGCTGCTGGTCGCGGGCGCGCTGATGGGCATGGACGTGCGGATCGTGGCCCCGAAGGAGCTGTGGAACCACGACACCGTGGTCGAGCAGGCCCGGGCGATCGCGGCTGGCGACCGGCGCCCGGATCACCCTCACCGACGACGTCGCCGAGGGCGTCAAGGACGTGGACTTCGTCTACACCGACGTCTGGGTCTCCATGGGCGAGCCGAAGGAGGTCTGGGCCGAGCGCATCAACCTGCTCAAGGCCTACCAGGTCAACATGGACCTGCTCGCACTCACCGGGAACCCCCGGGTGAAGTTCATGCACTGCCTGCCCGGCTTCCACGACCGGGACACCAAGGTCGGTGAGGACCTCTACCAGGCCACGGGCATGTCGGCTCTGGAGGTCACCGACGAGGTCTTCGAGTCGAAGCACTCCATCGTCTTCGACCAGGCGGAGAACCGGATGCACACGATCAAGGCCGTGCTCGTGGCCACCCTGGGCGGCTGAGGTGCGCATCGTCGTCGCACTCGGCGGCAACGCGCTGCTGCGCCGCGGCCAGACGCCGGACGCCGAGGTGCAGGAGCACAACGTGGCCACGGCCGTGGCCGCGCTGGCCCCGCTGGCCGCGGAGCACGAGCTGGTGATCACCCACGGCAACGGGCCCCAGGTCGGGGTGCTGGCGCTGCAGAGCGCGTCCGACCCCCACCTGACCACGCCGTACCCGTTCGACGTCCTCGGGGCACAGACCCAGGGGATGATCGGCTACTGGCTGCTCCAGTCGATGCAGAACGCGCTCCCCCGCCGCCAGGTCGCCGCGATCATCAACCAGACCCTGGTCGAGGCCGGCGACCCCGCCTTCGCGGACCCGTCGAAGTTCGTGGGCGAGGTCTACGACGAGCAGACGGCGCAGCGGCTGGCCGCCGAGCGGGGCTGGACGGTCAAGCCCGACGGGGACGCGTGGCGACGGGTCGTGGGTTCGCCCACGCCGCTGCGGGTGATCGAGACCAGGGTGATCCGGCTGCTGCTCGAGAGCGGCGCGATCGTGGTCTGCGCCGGCGGCGGGGGCGTGCCGGTCATCCGCAACGAGGAGGGTCGGCTCGAGGGCGTCGAGGCGGTCGTCGACAAGGACCTCACGACCTCGGTGCTCGCCGAGGCGCTCGACGCCGATGTCCTGCTGGTCCTCACCGACGTGCCGCACGTGGTGCGCGGCTTCGGCACCGCCCACCCCGAACCCATCCTGCGCGCCTCGGCGGTCGCGCTGCGCCGCGAGGAGTTCGCGGCCGGCTCCATGGGCCCGAAGGTCGAGGCGGTCTGCCGCTTCGTCGAGGTCACCGGGAACATGGCAGCGATCGGCCGGCTCGAGGACGCCGCCGCGATCCTTGCCGGCGAGGCCGGCACCATCGTCACCCCGGACGGTCGGTACCCGGTCTGAGCGACCGAGGACGTGCTGCGGCGAGTGGTCGCTGTCGAGCAGCACGACGACCTGCAGCCGCTCCCCGTCGGCCCTGAGCCGGTCAGAAGGTCAGAAGGTCAGAAGGACGATCTCGGGACCCCCATGCCGGGGTCGATCCTCGTGGGTCCGCCGGCACCGGGGGTCACGTCGAAGTCGAAGATCGCCGTGGGCAGGTAGACCGTCGAGCAGGAGTTCGGGATGTCCACGACGCCGGAGAGCCGGCCCTCGATCGGAGCAGCTCCCAGGATCATGTAGGCCTGCTCCGGCGAGTAGCCGAACGTCGTGAGGTAGTCGATCGCGTGCAGACAGGCCCGCTGGTAGGACAGGTGGGAGTCGAGGTAGTGCTGGGTCCCGTCGAGGGTGACCGACGTGCCCGAGAAGGCCAGCCACTGGCTGTACTGCGGGTCGACGTTGCCGGGCATGAAGATGGCGTTCTCCCCCACCCCGTAGGCCTCCATGCCGCCCTTGATCAGCTCGACCCTCAGGTCGATGAAGCCACCCATCTCGATGGCACCGCAGAAGGTGATCTCACCGTCGCCCTGACTGAAGTGCAGGTCACCCATCGACAGGTGGGCACCGTCGACGTAGACCGGGTAGAACACCCGGGTCCCCTTGGTGAAGTTCTTGATGTCCTGGTTCCCGCCGTTCTCACGCGGCGGCGCAGTCCGCGCGGCCTCCGCGGCGGCCCGCTCGAAGGCATCGCCCTCGAGACCACCGAGGATGGCGTCCTCCGGCAGTGGCGGCAGCGCCAGGGGCGGCACGCGGTCGGGGTCCTGGGCGATCAGGTCACCCTCGCGCCGGTTCCACCGTGACAGCAGCTCGGCGGACGGGGCGGTGCCCATGAGGCCGGGGTGCACGATGCCCGTGAACGACACGTGCGGCACGTGCCGCGAGGTCGCGGTACCGCCCATGAAGTCCCAGATCACCTTGTAGGCGTCGGGGAACTGGTCGGTCAGGAAGCCACCGCCGTTCTGCTTGGCGAAGATGCCGGTGTAGCCCCACCCCTGTCCGGCCAGCGGCCCGGAGTCCTCCTGCGGGATGGGACCGAGGTCGAGGATGTCGACCACGAGCAGGTCTCCCGGCTTGGCGCCCTCGATCGCGATGGGCCCGCTGAGGACGTGCACGGTCGAGAGCGGAGCGTCGCGCACGTCGTCGGCGGAGTCGTCGTTGTGGATCGCACCGTCGAACCACTCCCGGCAGTGGACCCGGAAGGAGTCACCGGGCTTCACGTGCACCGCGGCCGGGATGTCGGGATGCCAGCGGTTGTGTCCCAGCAGCTCCTGGTCGGTGAAACGCTTGGTGGAGTCGAGGGGGAACACGAGCTCGGGCATGGTCGGAACCTTTCTTGGGCGGGTGTCGGGAGGGTCAGCGAGTGGCCTCGGTGGCGGGCGCTGGCGTGGCTGGGCGGCCCCGGTAGCGGGGATAGGCACCGCCGAAGAGCACGACCGCTGCCACGGCGAGCACGACGGCGGCGGTGTCGATGTGGTCGGCCCAGCTGCCGGTCATCAGCAGGAAGGCGGGCACGACCCCGGTGAGCCACCCCTGGACCACCGCGACGGCTCCGGTGTACCTCGCCAGCTGGTCGTGACCGAGCCCGAGCACGAGGAAGAAGAGCGTCCACAGGAAGGCCCAGTAGAGCCAGATGACACCGAAGGCGTTGTCGTCCAGCCGGCCGAAGTTCAGCCCGGAGTAGACGAGGGCGCACACGGCCACGAAGAGCGAGAAGTAGCCGAGGCCGGTGCCGTCGAACCCACCGAGGACGTTGAAGGCGACGTAGAGGTAGGTGAAGCCGAAGAGGTACAGGCCCGAGGCGCCCAGGATGACGTCGGCGTCACCGTTGGCGGTGAAGATCAGGTACGTCGGGGTCACCACCTGCAGCAGACCGACGAAGATGTTCAGTGGTCCGGCGGACCTCGCCTCGACGTAGCCGAGCAGCATCAGGCCGTTGATGAAGAGCACCGCTCCCACATAGAGCAGACCGACCATTCCCATGTGCGCTACCTCCTTGTCTCAGGGTCGTGGCAGTCGCCGGGTGAGGGGGTTCGTGGCCGTGGCCACCGGTGGGCGACGTGCGCCGGCGCCCGGGACCCTGGTGACCACCTCCGGTGCGTCTCGGCTCCGCTCGGCGCGGTCGATCGCCTCGACGATCCGGCGAGAGCCCGTCGACACCCGGGGCGGGCAGAAGAGGCGGACCGCCTCGCGGGCACACCGGGGGCAGGGGAGCCTCGAGGGCGCGGTCCCCATCGGCAGAGGGACGTCGACCGGCCCGTCGGTGTCGCACCGGTAGACGTAGGTCGCCATCAGGATTTCTCCTCGTGGTGTGCGCGGGATGCGTTCACCCACCGGCCTATCAGCCGGCGCCGGAGCCGATCATCGCCAGAATCGGGTAAGGACGCGTCCTAGGCTCTCTGATCAGTCGGCCTGTCGGCGCGGCGACGCTGCCACGAAGCACGACAGCCCCCGACCTGCGCGTTCCGCAGGTCGGGGGCTGTTCAATGCGGTGGGCGATACTGGGTTCGAACCAGTGACCTCTTCGGTGTGAACGAAGCGCGCTACCACTGCGCCAATCGCCCTTCGCCCGCTCGCTCCCCGGATGCACCCGGGGGTGCGGTCGCAGACTTTAGCGCATGCCGCGCGGAGGGTTCACATCCGGCACCCGCGGCTCCGCAGCAGCTCGGGCTCGCGCTGCGCGCCAGACGCGGGCCGCAGCCCGGGTCAGCGGGCCCGGCTCCCCCAGGTCGCAGCTCGTCCCAGTGCGAGACGGGCTGGACGTCGCGGGTGGTGGAGGCCAGGAAGACCTCGTCAGCCTGCGCGCAGCGACCTCGATCGGCTCGTCGACCTCGCGGGCACCCACCCACTCGACGACGCAGCTGCGCGGGTGACCCCGGCCAGGCAGCCGCTGGCCAGCGTGGGGGTGCGCAGCTCGCCGTCGACGGCGTAGAAGACGTTGGAGCCGGTGCCCTCGCAGAGGTGGCCGGCGAGGTTGGCGAAGACGGCCTCGTCGGCCCCGCGGCGCTGCGCCTCGGCGAGCGCCACCACGTTCTCGGCGTACGACGTGGTCTTGAGGCCCGGCGAGCGCCCCCGCTCGTTGCGCGGCCACGGCACCGTGGCGACCCGGGCCGCGGGGGCGGCCGGCTCCAGGGGCACGGCCGCGACCACGACGATCGTCGGCGTCGGCGTCGCCGCGCCCGGACCCGAGCGGCGCCGGGCCCCCGGTCACGGTGATGCGCAGGCGCCCGAGCGGCAGGTGCTCGGCCTCCAGCACGGCGGCGACCCCGCGGCGCACGGCGTCGTCGTCGGGAGCCGGCAGGCCCAGCCCCGCGGCGCTGCTCACGCAGCCGGGCGAGGTGGAGGTCGAGGGCGAAGGGCCGGCCGTCGACGACCTTGATCGGCCTCGAAGACCCCGTCCCCCACCGTGAAGCCGTGGTCGCTGACCTGCACCACCGGCTGGTCGGGGATCAGCGAGCAGATGTCCGTTCACCCAGGCGCGCACGGCACTCACTTGTGCAGGCCGCAGGCCCCCCAGGTCGCCACGCCACGCCGACCGACACCCGGATTTGGCGCGACCTGGGGGTTGCGCTAATGTTCCTGTCGCAGCCCAGGGGAAACCCCAGGCGGCAAGCGGACGTAGCTCAGTTGGTAGAGCGCAACCTTGCCAAGGTTGAGGTCGCGAGTTCGAGCCTCGTCGTCCGCTCGGAGAGGTCTCTCTCTTGGTTAGACCTCCGTGGTGGAGTGGCCGAGAGGCGAGGCAACGGACTGCAAATCCGTCTACACGGGTTCAAATCCCGTCTCCACCTCGGGCGATTGGCGCAGCGGTAGCGCGCTTCCTTGACACGGAAGAGGTCACTGGTTCAAACCCAGTATCGCCCACCAGAGTTCCAGCAGGTCAGAGGCCGGTTTCCGACAGGATGCCGGCCTTTCGCCATTTCTAGTCCGCGACGTCCGTCTGGCGGGCCGCCTTCCGGGCCGCGACCTCGTCGCGGCGCTCCACGAACCGCGTCGCCTCGGCATCGAGGGCGCCACGGCCGCGGCGAGCTCGTCGCGCGCCTTCTCGCCCTCGGCGTCCAGGCCCTCGACCTCGAAGACGCCCCACTGCCGCAGCAACGGGGTGACGATGTCGTCGTGGTGGATCCGGAGGTCGTAGATCCCGGCCTTGGCCATCTGCACGGCCTTGCGGCTGAAGCCGGGGATGATGTTGCCGGGCATCTGGAAGTCGAGCACCTCGTCGGTGATCGCACGCATCGTCTGGCTGGGTGCGAGCTCGAGCGCGGCCTGCACGATGTTGCGGTAGAAGATCATGTGCAGGTTCTCGTCCTTGGCCACCCGGGTGAGGAGCTTCTCGGCGATCGGCTCCTGGGTGTAGCGGCCGGTGTTGCGGTGCGAGACACGCGTCGCCAGCTCCTGGAACGACAC
This sequence comes from uncultured Actinomycetota bacterium, assembly GCA_963722135.1. Lineage (GTDB taxonomy): Bacteria > Actinomycetota > Actinomycetes > Propionibacteriales > Nocardioidaceae > Nocardioides. The sequence goes on along the minus strand of CAVRJT010000003.1, from coordinate 993,130 downwards.
GTAGGCGCACACGTTGAGCAACGCCTTGTCCTCGGTGTCGTAGCCGACCTCCATCGTCTCCATCCGGGCCCGCTCGAGCTCGTTCGGATCGACGCCGCGAGTGACCAGCAGGTAGTCGCGGATGCAGAAGGCGTGCCGGCCCTCCTCGGCCGTCCACCGGTTGACCCAGGTGCCCCACGCGCTGTCCCGGCCGAAGGCGCGGTCCACCTCGCGGTGGTAGCTGGGCAGGTTGTCCTCGGTGAGCAGGTTGACCTCGAGCGCGGTCCGCGCGATCGGCGAGAGCTGCGACTGGGCACTCTCCCAGGGCTCTCCGCCCAGGTCGGCGAAGTCGCGGCCGAGGCTCCACGGGACGTACTCGTGGGGCATCCACTCGTCCGCCAGGCCCAGGTGCCGGTTGAGGTTGTCCGCCACCGTCGGCTCGAGCTCGGCAAGGAGTTGGCCACTCTCGAGTCTCGTCATGCCTTCCGTCGTACCACCGCAGTAGCCCGGGGTCCAGGGCTTGGGCAGCCCCACTGAGCCGAATCCGTCGTCATGGACAGGCTGCGGGGTCGGTAGGAGGATGAGAAATCCTGCCGTCACCTCCCGAGGAGTCACATGCGCATCGACGTCGAGTTCAAGACGGAGGACCTCACGACGCTGCGGGGGTGGCTCTACGAGCCCGCGGGCGAGGGCCCCTTCCCCACAGTGGTGATGGCCCACGGATTCTCCGCCACCAAGGAGATGCACTTGGACGACTTCGCCGAGGTCTTCTGCGAGGCGGGCCTCGCTGCGCTGGTCTATGACCACCGCAACTTCGGAGCCAGCGACGGAAGCCTGCGGGGAGAGATCGATCCGTGGCAGCAGATCCGGGACTCCCGAGACGCGATCACGTGGGCTGCCACCCAGCCCCAGGTCGACGCGGCACGCATCGGCGTGTGGGGGTCGAGCTACAGCGGGGGGCACGCGCTGGTGCTGGGCGCGATCGACCGTCGCATCAAGTGCGTGGTTTCGCAGGCGCCGGCGATCAGTGGCCTGGCGAACGTACGCCGCCTGGTCCGCGCCGACCAGTTCGCTCCCCTGCGGGCGGGCTTCGACGCCGATCGCGCCGGTCGGGCAGCCGGGCAGCCACCCCTGACCATGCAAGTGGCCTTCGAGGACGATCCCGCAGAACCTGCCGCACTGCCCACGCAGGACACCCACGACTACTTCCTCACCACCGCGGCCGAACGCGCACCGTCGTGGCGCAACGAGGTGACGTTGCGGTCGATCGAGATGCTCACCGAGTACGAGCCGGGTGCCTACATCGCCAACATCTCCCCCACCCCCCTGATGATGGTCGTCGCCGACCAGGACCACGTGACCCCCGTGGACCTGGCCCTGGAGGCCTACTCACGCGCGCGCGAACCCAAATCGCTCCTCGTCCTCGAGGGAGGACACTTCGAGGTGTACACAGGCCCCAACTTCACGCGCTCCAGCGCGGCCCAGCGCGACTGGTTCTTGAACCACCTCTGACTGGCCGTCGAGAGGCCAGTTCCGAGATGTCGTGGCTTCGCTCCAGCAGGCGGACTGGACCTAGCCGAGCTCGAGCGTGCCGTGCCGGGTGACGGCGTAGACCTGTCCGTTGGGGCTGCTCCAGAGATAGTCGCCGTGCTCGGTGCGCTCGTAGGTCCACGCGCCGGTGGTCTTGGCGCGGTGGTGGTGTCGGCAGGCCGGGGCGAGGTTGCCTGGATGGGTCTGGCCGGGTGGACCGCCGTCGTCGGGGTGGACGTAGGGCTCGATGTGGTCGAGGTCGCAGCGGCTGGCGGGAACGTCGCAGAACGGGAAGACGCAGTGGGTGTCGCGGCGGGTGACCAGCTCGCGCATCCACCGGGGCGGGTCGTGGACGTCGACGGAGTCGGTGCGGGCCATGTCCAGGACCGGGAGCACCGTGACCGACGCGCTGTCGAGCCACTCGCGGATCTTGGCGAGCGTGGCGGGCCCCAGGCCTCGGACCGTGCCGGTGCCCGGTGTGGGGTCGGTGAGGTCCTCGGCGCCAATGTCGATGTTGAGCCGGACCCGGGGGCGGGGCACACCGAGCCCGTCGAGCACGGCGCCCAGCGCCTGGATCTGGCGTACGCCGAGGCCGAGGTCCAGCTCGACGTCGGGGCCGGTGGCGGGCTGGGTGGTGTCGAGGATCAGGTCGTGCAGCCGCTGCAGCGTCGGGGTGTCACCGGTGATCGAGAGCCACGAGGTGCCGCCCCACTGACCCGAGACGGAGGTGTCGGGGCGGTGGTGCTGCAGGGTCACACCCCAGGACCTCGTCTGGGACTCCTCGGCCTCCTCGAGGGTCTCGGGGTCGAAGAGAGCGATCGCCTCAGCCACCGCGCGGTCGATGCGGGTCGGGCCGACCGAGTCCACGATCGGCGCCAGCGCCGCGTCCACATGCGCAGCGGCCTCGGGCGACAGGGTCTGGGTGGCTTTCGCGACCCGGCGGGCCCGCCACAGAGTGGTGTCGAGCCGCTCGACCCGGGCATGGATCTGCGGCAGCCGGTGCCGCAGCTCAAGCGCCTCGGCCATCAGCGCCGTGGTCGCGGCCGGTGACATCCGCATCGCAGCAGCCAGCGGCTCGGCGGAGAACTCCGCGACCGCCGGCACCCCCTCCCCACCGATCCAGGCATCGCAGTCCCAGACCCGCTCCTGCTCGCCCCACGACAACCGGTGGTCGTCGTCGACCGCGACGTGCGTCTCGCACCAGCGCAGCACGACCCGCATCCGACGCCGCTCGGCCTTGCGGGACTCGGCCTCCGCCTCGTGGGCGAAGTCCAACAACCAGTCACCCTCGAGGTCGTCGACCTCGAGAGGCTGCCCGTGGCTGTCGGTCTCGATCATGACCCGATTTTACTCGAACTCCAGTTCGGACGGAAGAGGCTCGGATGAATCTGTGGACAGGACCAAGGTCCCCTCGCTCCCTGCCCGGCGACCCCTGACGCGGGACCCTCCGCACGGGCAGGATGGCTTGATGAACACCACCTCGTTGACCACGCTCGGCCACGAACACCTCGCCAAGGCCGCAGGAGCCACCGCCGGACGCAGCGCCGTGACCATGCACGGCGGCCAGGGCCACTCCCTGCGCCAGACCCTGATCGCCCTCACCGCCGGACACCGTCTCGGCGAGCACGAGAGCCCCGGCGAGGCCACCCTGCAGGTCGTCCACGGGACCGTCGTCCTGCACGCCGGCGCCGACCAGGTCGAGGCGCGCACCGGGGACCACGTGGTGATCCCGCCGGTCCGCCACGACCTCGAGGCCATCGAGGACGCCGTCGTCCTGCTCACCGTCTCCCTCGCCGGCTGACCTCCGACGAGGCCCCCAGGCCGACTCGTCTGGACAGCTCTCCACATTTCACCTGGGTCGGCCCGCGAGATGGTCGAACTTCCTGCACCCTTCACGCCGAGCAGGCACCATCGTCTCGACGCCGTCGCCCACAACGTCCCGGTGGTCGCGGTCCAGGGCGCTCTCCCGGCCGTCTCCGGCGTGTCCCCGCCGGAGACGGGTCAGAGCGCTCCCCCGGGCCACGGCAGACGGAGCGCCGTGACGACACACCAGTCACATGCGTCCCACCAGTCACTGCGCGCACTACCGTGACCTGGTGCCGACGACCTCCGCCCTGCGCGCCGCCGCGGCGGCGACCACCGCCGCCCTTGCACTGACCCTCACGCCCACCGGCACGGCCGCCGCCCCTCGCGATGTCTCGAGCGTCTCCGCAGCTCCCTCCAACCAGGTGTCGTCCGGCCAGGTGTCGCCGGCCAGGCGTCGACCGGCCGGGTGTCGACCGGCCGGGCCGCGAGCGACCAGGCGTGGGCACGGAAGTCGAGCGGCAAGAAGAAGCGCACCCACCGGCCCCGCAGCTGGTCCCGCCTGACGACCTACCGGCGTGCGGTCCTCGAGGGGTGCCGCCCGCCCCGCGACGACGGCTTCCGTCGCATCGTGCTGCGCCTGCGCAACGCCCACGGCAAGCGGCTGCGCCGCGCCGAGGTCTCGTTCAAGGACCGCGCCTACTCCCTGCCCTGGAACGGCGGCACCCGCACCCCGTGGGTGCGCCCGGGCCGGGCCGCGCCGCTCGCGCGCGTCTCGACCACGGGGCGCCTGGTCACCCAGCGGGTCCGTGTGCGCCTGCGCACCCGCAAGGACGTCAGCCCGGTGCGCTCGCTGCGCTGGACCGAGATCCCGCCCTGCGAGCGGTCCCGACGTCGCTGAGCCTCCTCACAGGGGGATCAGGCTGGAGCTGGGCAACCACTCCTGCACCAGCCCCCACGAGCCGGGCCGCACGTGAGCGGCGTACACCACCAGGCCCTGCCAGCCGTCCGGGCCCTGCCGCCACTCCAGCAGCAGCCCCGGCCGCTTCTCCCCCTCCGCGTCGAGCGGGTCGCCCACCCAGCAGTGCCGGGCCGGGCACGGGGACGTCGGGGTACGCCGCGCAGGTGCGGCCGCGGGCGGTCGGTCGCTGCGCCGACGCTCACCGAGCGGCACCCCGCTCCCCCGCTTGTTCATCCCGCCGGCCATCCCCCGATCCTCCCACAGACTCGAACGTGCGTTCGACCGCTGGTCGGTGCTGCTGCCCCGGAGCGGGTCGGCTACCGTCGGGGGCGTCCTGCCCCCGAGCCGACCGCGCCGACCTGAGCCGATCAGCGGAGGAACACCGTGCCGAACCCCCACGACAGCTCCACCCCCGCCGCACGACGGCCGCGCCTCGTCGCGGCGCTGGCGCCGCTCGTCGCCGCGCTCGTGGTCGCGGCGGTCCTGGTCTCCCCCTCGCTGGTCACCGCCTCGGCGCCCCGGCCGGACGACGTCCCGGCCGACGACGCCGAGCAGGTCGCGCAGGTCGCCGCGGCCGCCGCCGCGCCGTCGAAGCGCTGGAAGACGATGAAGACCTACAAGCGCGCCAAGCTCCAGGCCTGTCGGCCGGCCTCCGGCGACGGCTACTCCCACCTGCTGGTGCGGATGCGCAACCGGCACCAGTCGGCCGAGCGCCGTGCGGAGGTGTGGGTCAAGAACGCCGAGGTCGGCAAGATCTGGACGTCGTCGGCGCACAGCGGCTGGACACGCAGCGGTGGCCGCAAGGTCTTCGCCCGGTTCAGCAGCACCGGGGAGCTGCAGCGACAGAAGGTGCGCGTCAAGATGCGCACCCGTTCGACGGTCGGCGAAGTTCGGCTACTTCGCCTGGAGCCGGGTCCCCACCTGCTGAACCCTGCGGAGGCTCAGTCCTCCTCGGTCGCAGCATCCTCGTTGTGGGTGCCCGGTCGCGGCGCCCACGGCAGCTCCTTGGCCGGGCGTACGACGATCAGCCGGTCGCCGCGGGCCAGCTGGCTGACCACGGGGTCGAAGTAGCGGTAGACCTTCTCGTCGCGCACCACGGAGATCACCTGGTCGGGCAGCGACTGAGGCGGGCGACCCACCTCGGTGACGAGCAGGTCGCGCTCGGCGACCTCGAGCCCCTCGCCGTAGGTGAGCAGGTCCTCCATCACCGAGCCCAGGCTCGGCGAGACGCTGGAGAGGCCGAGCAGGCGGCCCACGGCGTCCGAGGACGTGATCACCGAGTCGGCGCCGGACTGGCGCATCAGCGGCGAGTTCTCGTGCTCGCGCACCGCGGTGACGATGTAGGCGTCGGGGTTGAGCTGGCGCACCGTCAGCGTGGCCAGCACGTTGGAGTCGTCGCGGTCGGTGGTGATGATGACCTGCTCGGCGTCGGCGACGCCCGCGCGCCGCAGCACCCCGCGCCGGGTCGCGTCGCCGGTGACGACGGCCAGGCCGTCGGCGTGCGCGTCCTGCATCGCGACCTCGCTGGGGTCGACCACGACGATCGCCTCCCGGTCGAGACCGTTGTTGATCAGGGTCTGCACCGCGCTGCGGCCCTTGGTGCCGTAGCCGATGACGACGACGTGGTGGTCCATGTGCTTCCTCCAACGGGCGACGCGGAACATCTCGCGGCCCTGCGATGCCAGCACCTCGATGGTCGTGCCGATCAGCAGGACCAGGAACGCGATGCGGGCGGGGGTGATGACGAAGGCATTGATCAGACGAGCGTTGTCGGTGACGGGGCTGATGTCGCCGTAGCCCGTGGTGCTCAGGGTGACGGTCGTGTAGTAGATGGCGTCGACCAGGCTCACGCCGGGTCGCGCCGGTGCCGTCCTGGTAGCCGTCGCGGTCGAGGTAGACCAGCAGCACGGTCCCGACCAGGATCGCCATCGCCGCGAGCAGGCGCCGCAACAGCTCGAACCACGGGGAGCGGACCGGCTCGGGCAGGGAGAAGGTCCCCCGCTCACGGCCCTCGGTCAGGTCGCGGGGCGGCTGGTTCACAGGGGCGAACCTACTCGACGGGATCCTCGAGCGGAGTGAGGCGGTCCCGCGACATGCGCGCCCGGAAGCGCTGCACCAGCTCCAGGCGGGCCCGGGTGGTCGCCGACTGCGGGAAGACCGTGTCGAAGGCGGCGTTGACCGCCGCGCCGATCAGCACCGCGAGCGCCAGCAGGTAGAGCCACAGCAGCACCGCGATCGGCGCCGCCAGCGGCCCGTAGATCGAGCGCGACTCCGCGGCGGTCACGGTCAGCACCCAGCGCAGCACGTAGGACCCGCCGATCCAGGCCAGCAGCGAGAACGTCGCCCCGGGCAGGTTGAAGCTCCAGTTGGTGCGCACCGGCACCGACAGGTGGTAGAGCGTGGCGAGGAAGCAGATGCACACCGCCACCACCACCGGCCAGTAGAAGGTCATCAGCAGGTCGATGCGGTTCGGCAGCAGCTGTCGCACGATCGTCGGGCCGGCCACCACCAGCGGCAGCGAGACCACCCCGGTGATCATCGCCAGCACGTAGAGCACGAACGACAGGGCCCGGGTCTGCACGATGCCGCGGTGCCCGCCGAGGCCGTGCATCACGGTGATGGTGTCGACGAAGACGTTCAGCGCCCGCGAGCCCGACCACAACGCCAGCACGAAGCCCAGCGAGATGACGTCGAAGTCGCCCGCCCGCCAGCACGTCGTCGATGGTCGGCTCGATCACGGTGCTCACGGCTCGGTCGGTGAGCAGCCGCGAGGAGACCTCGACGATGGCGTTGCGCACGTCGTCGACCTGGGCCGGGGTGAACTGGTCGGAGACGTAGCCGACGCCCCCGGCCAGCGCGAAGATCAGCGGCGGCACCGAGAGGATCGCGAAGAACGCCGCCTCCGCGGCCAGCCCCGTGACCCGGTAGCGCAGGCAGGTGCCGACGGTGGTGACGACCAGGCGCCACAGCAGGTGACCCACCCGACGGGCGTGCACCTCGAGGGCAGCACGGGTCCGGTCGACGGCACCCGCCGCGGCGGATCGACCGGTCTGCGGGGCCATGCGCCTACGGTATCCGCATGCAGACCTCCAGCAGCGCTCGCGCGGACCTGCGCGTCGTCACGAACCAGGCTCCCCCGCTCGCCGGCCACAACGTCGTGACCACCGACGCCGCCCTCACCGAGGGCGTGCTGCGCCACGGCGACCAGCAGGTGCTCGACAGCCTCGTCGGCCTCGGCGCCGAGGCCGGCTCCGCGGACGCCCGCGAGCACGGCCGGCTCGCCAACGAGCACCACCCCGAGCTGACGCCGTACGACCGGGTACGGCCACCGGATCGACGAGGTCGCCTTCCACCCCTCCTGGCACTGGCTGATGGAGCGCGCGGTGGGCCACGGGCTGGCCGCGACACCGTGGGAGGAGCAGGCAGCCGGCGACCGGCACGCCCACCTGCGCCGCGCCGCGGGCTTCATGGCCTGGTCGCACACCGAGCCCGGGCACGGCTGCCCGATCTCGATGACGTACGCCGCCGTCCCGGCGCTGCGGGCCGACGACGCGATCGCGCAGGCAGTGGACCCCGCTGCTGGCCTCGCGCCACTACGACCCGGGCGTGCGCAACCCGAGCCAGAAGCTCGGGGCCCTGGCCGGCATGGGCATGACGGAGAAGCAGGGTGGCTCGGACGTGCGGGCCAACGTCACGCAGGCCCGGCCGGCGGGCGGCGACGGGACCTACACGCTGCACGGGCACAAGTGGTTCACCTCGGCACCGATGAACGACGTCTTCCTGGTGCTGGCCCAGACCGACGCCGGCGTGACCTGCTTCGTGGTGCCGCGGGTGCTCCCCGACGGCACCCGCAACCAGCTCGACGTGGTGCGCCTCAAGGACAAGCTCGGCAACCGCTCGAACGCCTCCTCCGAGCTCGAGATGGACGGCACCGTGGCCGTGCGCCTCGGCGACGAGGGCCGCGGCGTGCGCACCATCATCGAGATGGTCGCCGCCACCCGACTCGACTGCGTGCTCGGCTCGGCCTCGTTGATGCGCCGCGCGGTCTCCGAGGCGTCGTGGCACGTCACGCACCGCTCGGCGTTCGGCTCCCGCCTCGTCGACAAGCCGCTCATGCAGAACGTCGTCGCCGACCTCGCCGTCGAGTCCGAGGCCGCGACCGCGCTGGCGCTGCGCCTGGCCTCGGCCGTCGACGCGCTCGACGACCCCCACGAGGCGGCGCTGCGTCGCATCGCGCTGCCGCTGGCGAAGTTCTGGGTGTGCAAGCGGACCCCGACGATGGTCGCCGAGGCGCTGGAGTGCCTGGGCGGCAACGGCTACGTCGAGGAGTCGGTGCTGCCGCTGCTCTACCGCGAGGCCCCGCTGAACTCGGTGTGGGAGGGCTCGGGCAACGTCAACGCCCTCGACGTGCTGCGCGCTCTCACCCGGGAGCCCGAGACGCTCGACGCCTGGATCACCGAGGTCGGCCTGGCCCGCGGCGGCGACCACCGCCTCGACCGGGCGGTCGAGGACACCCTGGCCCTCATCGGCTCGCTGATGGGCGAGCCGGAGGGCATGGAGCGCAACGCCCGTCGACTGGCCTCGCGGATGGCGGCGGTGCTCCAGGGCTCCCTGCTGGTGCGCCACGCGCCCGCCGAGGTGGCCGACCTGTTCTGCGCCTCGCGGCTCTCGCCCGACGTACGACGGCGTGCTGGGCACGCTCGAGGGCGGCGACCTGCGCGCGGTCGTGGACCGCACCACCCCCACGCTCTGATGTGCGGCGCCCACTGTCGTTGACCCGCGCCGGGCGCAGTCGTTCACTGGAGGGGTGATCCGCGACCTCGACCTGCTGGGGCCCGCCGCCCCGGCCCCGGCGCGGCTGCGCGCCCTGGTCGAGTCACAGGTCGGCGTCCCGGTCGCCGATCTGGCGGGGCGCGTGGAGCCCGTCGCCTACGACATCCCAGCCCTGACCACGGCCGGACGCTGGTGGGTCCGCGGCGAGGCGACGACCCGGCGGGGACACGTCCGTTCGCGTTCTTCGTCAAGACGGTGCGCCCCTGGGAGCTCTCACCGCTCTTCGAGCAGGTGCCGCCCGAGCTGCGCGCCTCGGCCGCGACCTCGTTCCCGTGGCGCACCGAGCCCGCGGTCTACCGCTCCGACCTGGCCGACGTGCTGCCGCCGGGTCTGCGGATGCCGCACGCCTACGACGTCGCCGACCTGCCCGGGCCGATGGCCGCGCTGTGGCTCGAGGTCGTGCCCACGGAGCAGCACCCCTGGACGAGGGAGCGGTTCGCGGCGGCGGCACGCGCGCTCGGACGGCTGGCCGGCTCCGCTGCCACCCGTGGACGCGCCCTGGTCGGCGACTTCCCGCTCACGGTCCGCAGCTACCTCGACGGGCGCGTGGCCGGTCAGGTGCTGCCCGTGCTGCGCTCGAGCGTCTGGGAGCACCCGGGGCTCACGGCGTTCGCCGACCTCCGGGCCCCGCTGCTCGCCGCGGTCGAGGACCTGCCCGACCTCGTCGCCGAGCTCGAGGCCCTGCCGAGCCTCGCCGCCCACGGGGACGCCTGCCCCAACAACCTGCTCCCCGACCCGGACGACGTCGACGGGTTCGTGCTCATCGACTTCGGGTTGTGGAACCTCCAGCCGGTCGCCCACGACCTCACCCAGCTGCTGGTGGGCGACATCCAGATCGGACGGCGACCCGCCGACGACCTGGTGGCCCTCGACGAGCTGGTGCTGGCGGCGTACGCCGACGGGCTGGCGGCGGAGGGGACGACGGTGGACGCCGCCACCCTTCGTCGGGCGCACGCGCTCCAGCTGTTCCTCTTCGCCGGACTGTCCGCGCTGCCCTTCGACCTCCTGGACGGTCCGCCAGAGCGGGTGGCGGCCCTCGCGCCTGCGCGCGCGGCCATCACCGCTCACGCCCTCGATTCGCTGGCCAGGTCAGCGGGCCGGGCTCAGGAGAGCTCGAGGCCCGGGTAGAGCGGGTGCTTGTCGAGCATCTCGGCCGAGCGGGCCTTGACCTTCTCCGCGACGCCGTCAGCGAGGACGTACGACGCCTTGGAGGGGCCGCCCGCCTTCGTGGTGCCGGCCTGGGTGTTCGAGAGCACGTCGACGATCAGGTCGGCGACGGTGTCGAACTCGTCGTGGCCGAAGCCGCGGGTGGTCAGCGCCGGCGTGCCGAGACGGATGCCGGAGGTGTACCAGGCGCCGTTGGGGTCGGCGGGCACCGAGTTGCGGTTCGTGACCACGCCGGCGTCGAGCAGCGCCGACTCCGCCTGGCGCCCGGTCAGGCCGTACTTGCTGACGTCGAGCAGCACGAGGTGGTTGTCGGTGCCGCCGGTGACCAGGTCGGCCCCGCGGGTCAGGAAGCCCTCGGCCAGCGACTTCGCGTTGTCGGCGACCTGCTGGGCGTAGGTGCGGAAGGAGTCCTGGCGGGCCTCGGCGAACGCGACGGCCTTGGCGGCCATCACGTGCGAGAGCGGGCCGCCGAGGACCATCGGGCAGCCGCGGTCGACGCTGGGGGCGTACTCCTCGGTGGCCAGCACCATCCCGCCGCGCGGGCCGCGCAGCGACTTGTGGGTGGTGGTGGTGACGACGTGGGCGTGCGGGACCGGGTCCTCGTCGCCGGTGAAGACCTTGCCGGCGACCAGACCGGCGAAGTGCGCCATGTCGACCATCAGCGTCGCGCCGACCTCGTCGGCGATCTCGCGCATCTTGGCGAAGTCCACCCGGCGCGGGTAGGCGGAGTAGCCGGCCACCAGCACCAGCGGCTTGAACTCCCGGGCCTTGGCGGCGACGGCGTCGTAGTCGAGCAGCCCGGTGGTCGGGTCGGTGCCGTACTGCTGCTGGTGGAACATCTTGCCGCTGATGTTGGGGCGGAAGCCGTGGGTCAGGTGCCCGCCGGCGTCCAGGCTCATCCCGAGCAGGCGCTGGTTGCCCAGCTCCTTGCGCAGCGACTCCCAGTCGGCGTCGGTGAGCTCGTTGACATTCTTGGCCTGGGCCTTCTCCAGCCACGGACCCTCGACCCGGTGGGCCAGGATCGACCAGAAGGCGACGAGGTTGGCGTCGATGCCGGAGTGCGGCTGGACGTAGGCGTACTCCGCCCCGAACAGCTCGCGCGCGTGCTCGGCGGCGATCGACTCGACGGTGTCGACGTTCTGGCAGCCGGCGTAGAAGCGGTGCCCCACGGTGCCCTCGGCGTACTTGTCGCTGAACCAGGTGCCCATCGTCATCAGCACCGCCGGTGAGGCGTAGTTCTCGCTGGCGATCAGCTTGAGCGAGGCACGCTGGTCGGCGAGCTCGGCGCGGGTCGCCTCGGCGATCCGCGGCTCGACCGAGGCGATGACCTCGAGTGCCTGGGAGTAGGCGCTGCTGGACAGACGGGACAGGTCGTCGTTCATGGGGCCAGCCTACGCAGCGTCGGGCACCGCGCCCACGCCCCGGAGCCGTCGTTCGCCACCCATCAGGGTGTGACGTGCGCCGCACCGAGCGGCGAGAAAACGCCTCCCCGCCAGGCTCGATGTCCACATGTCGGGACACCCGTCCCACTGCATGAGATTCCGCCTTGTGGGACGTCGGTCCAGAGGTTGAGACTCCTGGACATGAGCCTTGATGTGACCCACGTGCACCTGGTGGTCCGCCGCCACGTGGACCTCGGTCGCACCCGCAGCTCCATGTGTCGACCTTCCTGAGCCGCCCGTTCCCGCGCACTGCGCGCACCCGCTCCCGAAGGACACGCCATGACCGAGCTCCTCACCTCTCCCCCGGCCCCTCCGGCCCGCCCCCGCGCCAAGCGCGGTGAGGGCCAGTGGGCCCTGGGCTACCGCGAGCCGCTGAACAAGAACGAGCAGACCAAGAAGGACGACAACCCGCTGAACGTGCGGGCCCGCATCCTGCACACCTACTCGCGCCTCGGCTTCGACTCCATCGACCCCGCGGACCTGCGCGGTCGCTTCCGGTGGATGGGCCTCTACACCCAGCGCGCCCCCGGCTTCGACGGCGGCAAGACCGCGACGCTGAGCGAGGAGGAGCTCGACGCCCGCTTCTTCATGATGCGGGTGCGCACCGACGGCACGCTGCTCGACGCCGCGGCCGTGCGGGCCCTGGGCAGCGTCGGCGTCGACTTCGCCCGCGACACCGCCGACGTCACCGACCGGCAGAACATCCAGTACCACTGGATCCGCATCGAGGACGTGCCGCAGATCTGGGAGCGCCTCGAGGCGGCCGGGCTCTCGACGCTCGAGGCCTGCGGCGACTCGCCCCGTCCCTTCCTCGGCTCGCCGCTGGCCGGCGTGGCCGCCGACGAGATCATCGACGGCACCCCCGCGCTCGAGGAGATCAACCGCCGCTACATCGGCGACCCCGAGTACTCCAACCTGCCGCGCAAGTTCAAGACGGCGCTGACCGGGCACCCCTCCCACGACGTCTCCCCCGAGACCAACGACATCTCCTTCGTGGGCACCGTGCACCCCGAGCACGGCCCGGGCTTCGACCTGTGGGTCGGCGGCGGCCTGTCGACCAACCCGATGCTGGCCCAGAAGCTCGGCGTGTGGATCCCGCTCGACGAGGTCGCCGACGCGTGGGCCGGGGTGGCCGCCGTCTTCCGCGACTACGGCTACCGCCGGCTGCGCTCGCGGGCCCGGCTCAAGTTCCTGGTCTCCGACTGGGGCGTCGAGAAGTTCCGCGAGGTGCTCGAGACCGAGTACCTCCAGCGCCGCCTCGTCGACTGCGAGTCGCCCGTCACCCCGCGCGCCCACCGCGACCACATCGGCGTGCACGACCAGGTCGACGGCCTCAAGTACGTCGGCGTGGCCCCCGTGGTCGGCCGGATCTCCGGCACGACCCTGGTCGCGCTGGCCGACGTGATCGAGGAGTTCGGCCTGGCCGGCGCCCGCCTGACGGCGTACCAGAAGATCGTGCTGCTGGGCGCCGACCCCGCGCGCATCGAGGAACTCGTCGACCGCCTCGACGCCATCGGGCTGTCCGCGCGGCCCTCGGGCTGGCGGCAGAACACGATGGCCTGCACCGGCATCGAGTTCTGCAAGCTCGCCATCGTCGACACCAAGGACCGGGCGCGCGACCTGGTCGCCGAGCTCGAGCAGCGCCTGCCCGACCTCGACGTGCCGATCAGCGTCAACGTCAACGGCTGCCCCAACGCCTGCGCCCGCACCCAGGTCGCCGACATCGGTCTCAAGGGCCAGCTGGTGACCCACGAGGGTAGCCAGGTCGAGGGCTTCCAGGTGCACCTGGGCGGGGCCACCGGCCTGGGCGCGAACTTCGGGCGCAAGCTGCGCGCGCACAAGGTCACCAGCGCCGGTCTCGGCGACTACGTCGTCAACGTCGTCTCCCACTACCTGGCCGACCGCACCGGCTCCGAGGAGCCGTTCGCCGACTGGGTCGCGCGCGCCGACGAGGACCGGCTGCGCGGCGAGGCCCCCGAGGTGCCCGCATGAGTGAGCGCGCGGTGCCCTACCAGTGCCCCTACTGCGGCGACGACGACCTGCGCCCGCACGAGGTGGTCGACGCCGAGGGCACCGTGAGCTCCCCGCACGGGCAGTGGGCCTGCCGCTCCTGCCTGCGTGCCTTCTCGTTGAAGATGATCGGCCAGCTGCGCCGGGAGCCGCTCGCGGACCAGGGGCCCTCGTGAGCACCGCGACCACGCGCGCCGCCCGGGCCAACCGCGCCATCTCCACCGAGGGCCGCAGCCCCGAGGAGCTGCGCGAGATCGTGTCGCACTGGGGAGCCGAGCTCGAGCTCGCGCCCGCCGAGACCATCATCGAGTGGGCGGCCGCCACCTTCGGCGACCGCTTCGCGATCACCTCCTCCATGGGCGACGCGGTGCTCGCGCACCTGGCCTCGCGGGTCGTGCCCGGCATCGACGTGGTCTTCCTCGACACCGGCTACCACTTCATCGAGACCATCGGCACCCGCGACGCCGTCGAGGCCACCCTCGACGTCACCGTGCGCACCGTGCACCCCGAGCTCACCGTGGCCGAGCAGGACGCCCAGCACGGCCCCGAGCTCTTCCGCACCGACCCCGACCTGCTGCTGCGCGATGCGCAAGGTCGAGCCGCTGCGCCGCACGCTCGCGTCGTACGACGCGTGGGCGACGGGGCTGCGTCGCGCCGAGACCCACGACCGCGTGATCGCCCCGGTGATCGGCTGGGACGCGCGCAAGCAGAAGGTCAAGGTCTCCCCCATGGCCCGCTGGTCCGACGAGCAGGTCGAGACCTACATCGCCGACAACGGGGTGCTGGTCAACCCGCTCGTGCACGACGGCTACCCCTCCATCGGCTGCTGGCCCTGCACCCGTCGCGTCGCCCCCGGCGACGACGCCCGCAGCGGCCGGTGGGCCGGCACCACCAAGACCGAGTGCGGGATCCACGCATGAGTCCCGCGTCCGCATCCCCGCGACCCGAGGAGGTCCCTCCCATGACCGCTCCCGCCCTGGTGGCCCTGGCCCACGGCAGCCGTGACCCGCGCTCCGCCGAGACGATCGGCGCGCTGGTCGACGAGGTCCGCAGCACGCGACCCGACCTGCGCATCGAGAAGGCGTTCCTCGAGCTGAGCCAAGCCCTCCTTCCAGACCGTCGTGGACCGCCTGGTGCGCGCCGGGCACGACGAGATCGTGGTGGTGCCGCTGCTGCTGACGCGTGCCTACCACGCCACCGTCGACGTGCCCGCCGCGATCGAGGCCGCCACGCAGCGGCACCCGGGGCTGAAGGTCCGGGCCACCGACGTGCTGGGCCTGGAGCCCTCGTTCCTCGAGGTGCTCGACGTGCGGATGCGCGAGGCGCTGCGGCGCTCGCGGGTGCGCGAGCTCGACGCCCTGGTGCTGGCCGCGGCCGGCACCGAGCGACGCGCTGGCCAACCAGAGCGTCGCCCGGATGGCCCGCCTGTGGGGCACCCACCACAAGCTGCCGGTGACCGCCGCCTTCGCCTCCGCGGCCCCGCCGGCCGCCGGCGAGGCGGTGCGGGCCTTCCGCGCCGAGGGCCGGCGCCACATCGCGGTCGCCTCGCTGTTCCTGGCCCCGGGCTTCCTGCCCGACCGGGCCGCCGAGCTCGCGCTCGAGGCCGGCGCCGATCGCGGTCTCCGAGCCGCTGGGCGCGCACCCCGAGATCGCCCGCACCATCCTGGCCCGCTACGCGGTCGGTGCGGTCGAGCTCGTCCCGGTCTGACCCGACCGGCGGCGGCTCAGAGCACCAGGCGCTCCAGCAGGTGCTCCAGCTGGCGGGCCGGGTCACGGGTCAGTCCCCCGTGCACCGGCCCCGGCTGGAGCACGGTGCTGCGCGGTGCCTTGAGGAACCCGAAGCGCTGGCTGATCGGGTGCGAGGCCGCCACCCCGGCTCCGGAGTCGCCGGCACAGACACCGCGCACCACCTCGAGGGCCTCGCAGACCCGGTCGAGGTCGAGACCGGGGTCGAGCGCCGCCAGCCGGTCGCGGTCGACGTGCCAGGCGGCGTCGAGGTAGTCCCGGGCGTGGGCAGTAGACGACGACGCCGACGTTGAGGAACTCCTCGCGGTCCACGCGCGGCACGCAGCGCAGCGTCACGTACTGGTAGGCCACCGGGCGGTCATCGGCTGCCGCCCGTCGCGCCGGAGGGCAGCCAGTCGCGGGTCGCCAGCCGCGCCGCGAGGAACTCGACGTACGCCGCGCGCACCTGCGCGGGCGTCGTCCGCACCCGGCACCGGCTCCAGCCACTCGTCGGGCACCAGCGCGAGCACCTCGGGCAGGACCGTCGGGGCCGAGCGTGGCGCTGATCGCGGCGTCGACGGCGGGCAGCCCGGTCGAGGTGGTCGACCAGCACGTGGTCGTCGACGTTCCACGGCTGCTGGGCGAAGCGCTCGGCCGCGCCGTCGCTTCAGGGCGCCCCCGGGCCAGCCGTGGTGGAAGTACAGCGAGGCGCCGTGGTCGATGACCCACAGGTCGTCGTTCCAGACCAGCAGGTTGGGGTTGCGCCAGGACCGGTCGACGTTGGCGCATGAACGCGTCGAGCCACAGCACCCGGGCGGCCTCGTCCGGCGACGAGCCGGTCGGCAGCGTGCCGTCGAAGCCGAACGAGCCGGGCAGGAAGTCGACGCCCAGGTTGCACCCGACGCTGGCGCGCAGCAGGTCCTGGACCTCCTCGTCGGCCTCGTAGCGGGCCAGCTCCTGGTCGAGGTCGAGCACCACCAGCCGTGGGGTGCGCAGCCCGACCCGACGGGCCAGCTCGGCCACCACCACCTCGGCGACCAGCACCCGCAGGCCCTGGCCGGCGCCACGGAACTTGCAGACGTAGGTGCCGAGGTCCTCGGCCTCCACGATGCCGGGCAGGCTGCCGCCCTCGCGCAGCGGGGTGACGTAGCGGGTGACGGCGACGCGCGCCAGCGTCGCTCCACGGGATCCGCGGAGGAGGTCACCGGACCGGCTCCTCGTCGAGCAACCGCTGGCGCTGCGCCTCGACGTCGATCGTCGGCCGGGGGCCAGGTCGGGGCGAGGTGCACCAGGGTGTCGCGCAGCAGCAGGCCCGACGGCCAGGTTGCGGTACCACTTCTTGTCGCCGGGCACGACGTACCAGGGCGCGACCTCGGTGTTGGTGCGCTCCAGCGCCGTCTCGTAGGCCGTCGCGGTACTCGGGCCAGAGCTGGCGGTCGTCGATGTCGACCGGGTCGAACTTCCAGTGCTTGTCGGGCCGGTCGAGCCGCTTGAGCAGCCGCTCGCGCTGCTCGTCGGGCGAGATGTGCAGGAAGCACTTGAGCACCGGGGTGCCCGCCGGCCAGCAGCTCGGCCTCGAGCTCGTTGATGGCGTCGTAGCGCCGCTCGACCTCGTCGGCGTCGACGAGCTCGCGCACCTTGGCGACCAGCACGTCCTCGTAGTGGGAGCGGTCGAAGACGCCGATCCGGCCCGGGGCCGGCAGCGCCCGGCGCACCCGCCACAGGAAGTCGTGGGCCAGCTCCTCCTCGGTGGGACGCCCGAACGCGGTGACCTCGATGCCCTGCGGGTCGACGAGCGAGCCACGGTGTGGCGCACCACGCCGCCCTTGCCGGAGGTGTCCATGCCCTGCAGCACCAGCAGCACGCTGCGGCTGCCGCCGCTGCGGCCCTCGGCGAAGAGCCGCTCCTGCAGGTCGCTGAGCTCGTCGCCGAGCTCGCTCGAGCGCCTCCTTGCCGTCGGACTTGTCGCCGTCGAAGCCGGGGGTGGCGTCGGTCGGCAGGGCGGTCAGGTCGACGGGGCCCGGGGGCAGGCGCAGGTGCTCGGCGATCACCCGGGCATCCTGCCACCTCCCGACCAGCAGCGCCGCTACACCTCGGGCGTCGTCGCGCCGTCGGCCGCGGCGAGCTCCTCGCGCACCACCGAGAAGGCCAGGGAGGAGCCGTAGCCCTTGCGCGCCAGCATCCCGACCAGCCGCCGGGTCGCGGTGGTGTCGTCGACGCGGGCCACCGAGCGCAGCTTCTTGCGCACCAGGACCCGGGCCGACTGCTCCTCGTCGTCGGGGTCGACGTCGTCGAGCACCTCCTTGACCAGGGTGTCGTCGACGCCCTTGCGGCGCAGCTCCTGGGCCAGCGCCCGCGGGCGCCAGCCGGCGCCCGGTGGCGTGCTCCCCCGGCCCGCGAGCCGCGACCCAGGCCCGGGCGAAGGCCTCGTCGTCGACGAGGCCGACCTCCTCGAACCGGTCGAGCAGCCGGGTGGCGATCGTCGTCGGGGACGAGCTTGGCGGCCAGCTTGTCGGCCGAGCTCCTTGCGGCTGCGGGCCCGCCCGGTCAGCTGGTCGAGCAGGATCGTGCGCGCCACCGACTCGGGGTCGGCCTCCGGCCCGTCGGCGACCGGGTCGGGCGGTGGCGCCGGCTGGCGACGCTGGGCCCGGCGCGGCTCCTCGCGCTGGGTCCAGGCGTCGACGCCGAGGGACACGTCCCCCGCCCAGGCGGGCGGCGGACGGTCCTCGTGCAGGTCGCCCACGTCGTGCCCCCGGCTCAGAAGTCGTCGACGCCCACCGGGTCGGCTCGGCGGGCGCCTCGGCGTCGACCTGCGGGCCGACCCCGAGCTTCTCGAGGATCTTCTTCTCCAGCTCGTTGGCCAGGTCGGGGTTGTCGCGCAGGAAGGTGCGCGCGTTCTCCTTGCCCTGGCCCAGCTGGTCGCCCTCGTAGGTGTACCAGGCACCGGCCTTGCGCACGAGGCCCGCCTCGACGCCGACGTCGATCAGGCCGCCCTCGCGGCTGATGCCCTTGCCGTACATGATGTCGAACTCGGCCTGCTTGAACGGCGGCGCGACCTTGTTCTTCACGACCTTGCAGCGGGTCCGGTTGCCGACCATGTCCTGGCCGTCCTTGAGCGTCTCGATGCGGCGCACGTCGAGGCGCACCGAGGAGTAGAACTTCAGCGCCCGACCACCGGTGGTGGTCTCGGGCGAGCCGAACATCACGCCGATCTTCTCGCGCAGCTGGTTGATGAAGATCGCGGTGGTGCCGGAGTTGTTGAGCGCACCGG
Source organism: uncultured Actinomycetota bacterium (assembly GCA_963722135.1). GTDB lineage: Bacteria > Actinomycetota > Actinomycetes > Propionibacteriales > Nocardioidaceae > Nocardioides. The sequence goes on along the minus strand of CAVRJT010000003.1, from coordinate 974,409 downwards.
TCATCTTGCGCAGCGCCTGGCTCATCAGGCGGGCCTGCAGACCGACGTGGCTGTCGCCCATCTCGCCCTCGATCTCGGCCCGGGGCACCAGCGCCGCGACCGAGTCGATGACGATCAGGTCGAGCGCACCCGAGCGGATCAGCATGTCGGCGATCTCGAGCGCCTGCTCACCGGAGTCGGGCTGGGAGACCAGCAGCGCGTCGGTGTCGACGCCGAGGTTCTTGGCGTACTCGGGGTCGAGCGCGTGCTCGGCGTCGATGAAGGCCACGATGCCGCCGGCGCGCTGGGCGTTGGCCACCGCGTGCAGGGCGACCGTCGTCTTTCCCGAGGACTCCGGGCCGTAGATCTCCACCACGCGCCCGCGGGGCAGGCCGCCGAGGCCCAGCGCCACGTCGAGGGCGATCGAGCCCGTGGGGATCACCTCGAGGGGGGCGCGCGTCTCGTCACCGAGGCGCATCACCGAGCCCTTGCCGAACTGCTTCTCGATGTTGAGCAGTGCGGCGTCGAGCGCCTTGTCGCGGTCTGCACCAGCCATGATGTCTCCGTCCGTGGGCGGCGCCTGCGGCACCGCGGTCGTCCCAGTTGTCTGTCGTCGTGGCCGACGCTAGAGGGGACCACCGACAAGTCCGGGCCCGGAGCCCCGGGCCTGTGGAGAACGGCGTCCTGCGCGTCACCTGTGCACCCACCGTATGCCGAACACCTGTTCGAGGTGGGAGGTCAGGTCGGCGTGTCGCCGGCCCGCGCGGTCCGCGGTGGCTCACCAGCGTGCCGAGCACCAGCGCACCACACCAGCACCACGGCCACCACGAGCCCCGCCAGCACCAGCCAGCCGGCGACGTAGTCGCGGTCGAGCAGCGTCTCGTTCGTGGGGTCGGTGCTGCGGCCGAAGCCGCCCAGCACCGGCACCGCGACCAGGGTCAGGCTGCCGAGCACGACGCGCGCCGACCACCACCGGGCCCCGGGCCGCGCGCGGGCACCAGCCGGGCCACGCACCACGCCGCCGCACCAGCAGCACGGCCGCCAGCAGCACGTCGTGCACCAGCACCGCGCCGCCGGCCCACACCGCGGCGTCGAGCACGTCGGCCGGCTCGCGGCGCGACCACAGCAACCAGGCCGCCGTACGCCGTCACCGAGCGCGCCGACGCCGCCGAGGAGGAGACCGCGCGGGGCTCACGCGCGCACCTCGATCCGCGCGAGCCACTTGGTCTGCAGCACGCCGGGACGGTTGGGGGCGATCAGCCGGGCCGGGAAGCCGTGGTCGAGGTCGAGCTCGCTCGCCGGAGAGCCCGAGGGCGACCAGGGTGCGGTCGTCGTCGACGAAGTCGGCCTGCAGCAGCGTCACGCGGAACGGACCGGACTCCTGCAGCGAGGTGAGGACCACCTCGGCGCCGCTGCGGCGCCTCGACCAGGTCGAGCAGGTCGCGCAGCCGGACCCCGCTCCAGGTGCCCGAGGCGCTCCAGCCCTCGACGCAGGCGATCGGCAGCTCCTCGGTGCGCTGCGGCAGGGCCAGCAGCTCCTCGCGGCTCAGGGAGACGCTGCGCGTCGCCGTTGACGACCTCGAGGCGCCACCCCGGGTCCGGGCGGCGTCGGTGACCCCGGCGTCCTCGGCGGTCTTGTTGATCGGCACGCCCTGCGGCCCCTCGCCCGAGCGCACCGCGAGCACCGAGACCCGGCGCAGGAAGGGCACGGTCGACCCCGCGGTCGCGAGCACCACCGCGCCGGTGGCCAGCCAGGTCGCCGCAGCAGGCCGCGGCGGCTCAGCGGCGCCGGGCTCGGTCGCCCCGGGGCGGTCGAGCTCGGTGTCGTCGACGTCGTGGCTCAGCGCGTGGCGCACCAGGGGCAGCTTGACCGCGACGTGCAGCACCAGGGAGCCGATGGCGATCCAGGCCATCGCGTAGTGGGTGGAGCGGAAGGAGAAGGCCCAGGGGTACCAGTGGCTGATGTTCTGCAGCCCGGTGACCAGCAGGAACAGCGCGGCGCCGACGAGCAGCGAGGATCGAGAGCCGTTCGGCGAGCTCGACCCGAGCCGGCGCGAGCCGCAGCGAGGGCCGGGCCAGCAGCAGCGGGTAGACGGTCCAGAGCTTGACCAGCAGCAGCGGCACCGCGGCGGTGCCGCTGATGACGTGCAGCCCCTGGGTGAACCGGTAGCCCCACGCGGGGCTGGTCGGGAACGGGACCGGCTGGGTGGGGTTCTGCGCGTAGTGGCTGACCAGCCCGGTCAGGAAGGCCAGCGCGAAGCACACGCCGAGCGCGGTGCCGACCCGGGCCGCGACCGCGGCGCTGCGCAGCCGGAGTCGAGAAGGAGCGCTGGTCGGGCAGGCCGCGGGTGCCTTCACGCGCGCCGACCCTACGACGGCCGGCTCACGGCTGGGCACCCAGCACCGCCACCCAGCGGGGGCCGGTGCCCAGGGGCTCGCAGGAGCGCACCACCAGACCGGCCTGGCGGGCCACGGCGTCGATGTCGTCGACGCCCACGACCGACCAGGGGAACGGCCTGCTGCGCGCCTCGCCGGTCTCGAGGCTGACCCAGCGGGTGCTCATCGGCACGCCGGGCTCGGCCAGCTCGACCACCACCCGGCCCCGGGCTGCACGAGGTCGCGGGTGCGGGCCAGCAGGGCGACCGGGTCGCCGCCGATGCCGACGTTGCCGTCGGCCAGCAGCGCCGTCTGCCAGCGTCCCTCGCCCGGCAGGGCGTCGAAGAGGTCGCGCTGCAAGGCGCTGGCGCCGCGGCGCCGGGTCTGCTCCACGGCCTCGGGCACCACGTCGATGCCGAGCACCGCGTGGCCGAGCCGGGCCAGGCGCGGCGGTCATCCGGCCGGGGCCGCAGCCGATGTCGAGCGTGGCGCCCCTGCAGTGCTTGAGCAGCAGGAGGTCGTCGTGGTCGGCCTCGCGGGTCCACTCCCCCATCGGCAGGTCGGAGGGCTCGTCGCTGAGGCCGACCACCCGGCAGGCGTCGCCGCGCAGGGCCCGGGAGAACACGCTGGTGAACGGTTCGTCGCGGATGGTCACGACAGCACCCGCCCACGCCAGGCAGCCGGCGAACCGGGCTGCCGGTCGCGACCGCCGCCAGCACCGCCTCGGCGTCGGCGACGGTGTCGACGTCGTGCAGGGTGGCGGTGCCGCCGCACCGACAGCCCGGCGCCCAGCAGCGCGGCGCGCGTGTCGTCGTACGTCGTCGGGGTGGACATCTCGACGCCGGCGAGCACGGCGGCGTCGGCCGGGTCGCGCAGCGCCAGCACCCACCAGCCGCCGTCGTCGGCGGGCCCGAGCACCGCGTCGTGGGTCGGCCAGCGGCGCGGCGGCGTCGAGCAGCAGCTCCGGGCGTCACCTGCGGGGTGTCCATGCCGACCTGCACGACCGCGTCCGGGGCCGCTGGCGGCGACCGACGGCGTGGGCGTGGGCCAGCCGCTCGGTCGAAGCCGTCGCCGACGCTGGGCGGCGGTGCTCCAGCCGGCCAGCGCGGCGACGGAGCTCGTCTCGCGCGCACGGCCTCGGCGAGGTCCCCGGCCAGGCTGAGGTGGCAGCGCTCGGCACCGACGGCGGCGGTGGCGGCGTCGATCGTGTCGAGCAGGCAGGCGGCGGCGACCTCGGCGGCGGCCTCGTCGCCGATGTCGGCGCCCAGCCGGGTCTTGACCGTCCCGCGACCGGGGCCTTGGCCACGACCAGCACCCGGGGCAGCACTCCGGGTCGTGCGGCGCCGTCACGACAGCACCTTCCAGAAGTCGCGGGCGGTGCGCAGGGTGCCCTTGACCGAGCCCGAGACCTTCGAGCGGGTGCCCTCGGCGCGCGGGTGGTACGTCACGTCGCGCTCGCAGACCCGCCAGCCGGCGATGGTGAGCTTCTGCAGCAGCTCGACGGGGTAGCCGAAGCGGCGGTCCTCGACACCGAGGTCGAGCAGGGCCTGGCGGCGGGCCACCCGCATGGGGGCGATGTCGTGCGCGGTCATCGCGATCCTCCGTCTCAACCAGGCGACGATCGAGAGCATTGCCCAGACGGGCGTGCCACGGCCACACCCTTCGGGACACGGGTCGGCGCCGCCCGACCGCGACGTCGGCGCGCCCCGAGGTCGACGTCGTCGAGCAGCGCCAGCAGCTCGTCGGGGTCGAAGCTGCCGTCGCCGTCCATGAACGCGACGTAGTCGTGGGTGGCGGCCAGCAGTCCGGCGTGCACCGCCGCGCCGTAGCCCGGCACGCTCTCGCGCACCACCGTGCGCACCGAGCCGCGCGGCGACCTCGGCGGTGGCGTCGCGCGAGCCGTTGTCGACGACGATCACCGCGAAGTCGGCGGGGATCCGCGGCAGCAGCGCCTCGAGGGCGGGCGCCTCGTCGCGGCAGGGCAGGACGAGATCGGCGACGGGCATGCGTCAGACCCTAGGCCGGCTCGCCACCCCAGACGGTGGGGGCGTGGCCCGCGCCTCTAGGGTCGTGGGCATGTCCTCCCCCGCCGCTGCCGACGCGTCCGCCTGCCCGCGCGGCGGCCGGCACCGGGCTGGTGCTGACGCTGCTGCTGGTGCTGGCTCGCGTTCGCGCTGCCGGCGCTGCTCGACTGGGAGACCTGGAGCCGGGCCAGTCGCTCGGCGCACCCCTGGGCGGCGCCGCCGCTGCACGGGTTCTGGGAGCCCAAGCTGGTGGGTCCCGGGCACCGCGCCGCACCGCTGGTCGTCGCGCTCCTGGGCCTGGGCGTGGTTCCCCCGGTTCGCCGCCGTCCGCGTCGTGGGGCCGGCTGCTGGCGGCGTCGTACGCCGCTGGCGCTGGCGTGGATGCTCTCGCTGGCGCTCGTCGACGGCACCGAGGGGATCTCGCGGGTGCTCGACCACTCCTCGGAGTACCTGCCGAGCGCGCGCGAGGTCGACGACGTCCCGGAGATGCTGCGCACCTACGTCGACCGGATCCCCTACAGCCACCCCGACAACTGGCCCACCCAGGCCGCCGGGCACCCGCCGCTGGCGCTGCTGTTCTTCGTCGGGCTGGTCCGGATCGGGCTGGGCGGGCTCGTTCGCCGCCGGTCTCGTGGTCACCGTGATCGGCGCGACGACGGTGGTCTCGGTGCTGGCGCTGCTGCGCACCCTCGACGCCGAGCGGCTCGCGCGGCGCGCCGCGCCGTTCCTGGTGCTCTCCCCCGCCGCGGTCTTCATGGCCGTCTCGGCCGACGCCGTCTTCGCCGCCGTGCCGGCCGCCGGTCTGGCGCTGCTGGCGCGGGCCGCGGTCGAGCACCGGTCGCGACTGGCTCGCGCTGGTCGGTGGCCGCCGGGCCTCGTGCTCGGCAGCGGGGTGCTGCTGTCCTACGGCATGGGCCTGATGGGGCTGGTCGCGCTCGCCGTGCTCGCTGGCCGCCCGGTCGTGGCGCCCGCTGCCGGTGGCGGTCGTCGCCGCGCTCGTGCCGGTGCTGGCGATGGCCGCGCGCCGGCTTCGCCTGGTGGGAGGCCTACCCGGTGCTCGACCGAGCGCTACTGGGACGGCATCGCCGGCGACCGGCCCGCCTGGTACTGGATGTGGGGCAACCTGGCCGCCCTCGCCGTCAGCGCCGGGCCGCTGGTCGGGGCCGGCGCTGGCGCACGCCGGCGCGCGTGCCCGGCTGCTGCGGGCCGACGCGCTGGGCGCCCGGCTCGCGGGTGGTGGCGCTGCTCGTGCTGGGCGCGGTGCTGGCCATCGTGGTCGCCGACGTGTCGCGGATGAGCAAGTCGGAGGTCGAGCGGATCTGGCTGCCGTTCATGCCGTGGCTGACGATCGCCGTCGCGCTGCTGCCCGACGCCTGGCGGCGCTGGGGGCTGGCGCTGCAGGTCGTCTGGGCGCTGGTGGTCCAGCACCTGCTCTACACGTCCTGGTGACCGGCCCGACGGAGGTTCGGCCGGGTCAGCGGAAGTTGGGCCGGGTCGGCGCGAAGTTGCGCCGGGTCGGCGGGAATCTGGGCCGGGTCAGGCTGCGCAGCGGGGCGGTGGCGAAGGCGGGCAGCCCGTCGTCGGGGTGCACCTCGCGGTGAAGCCCAGCTCGTCGGCGGCCCGCTGCGGGCGAGGCGACGACGTGGCGCACGTCGCCGAGCCGGTAGCCGCCGGTGACCTCGGGCTCGATGTCGCTGCCGGTGCCGCGGGCGACCAGCGACGCGACGTCGCGGATGCCGACCGGGTGCCCGGAGGCGACGTTGTAGGCGCGGTGGTGGCCCTCGGGCTCCTCGAGCACCGCCCGCAGCGCCGCCACGTTGGCGCGCGCGACGTCGTCGACGTGCACGAAGTCGCGCACCTGCCGCGCCGTCCTCGAAGACCTGCGGCGCCTCGCCGCGCTCGAGCGAGGAGCGGAACATCGCCGCGACCCCGGAGTAGGGCGTGTCGCGCGGCATGCCGGGGCCGTAGACGTTGTGGTAGCGCAGCGACACCGCCGCGGCGCCGGCCTGGCGCACCCAGGCGGTGGCGTAGTGCTCCTGGGCGACCTTGCTGGCGGCGTAGCTGGAGCGCGGGTCGAGGCGGGCGTCCTCGTCGACCAGCGCCCAGCCCAGCGGCTCGCCGCAGACCGGGCAGGGGTTCTCGAAGTCGCCGGCCTCGAGCGCCTCGCGCGGGCGCGGCGGCGGCACCTGGTCGCCGTGCTCGGCGCAGGTGTAGCGGCCCTCGCCGTAGACGACCATGCTCGAGGCCTGCACCAGCCGGTGCACGCCGGCCTCGTGCATCGCGGCCAGCAGCACGGCGGTGCCGAGGTCGTTGTGGGCGGCGTACAGCGGCAGGTCGGCGACGGTGACGCCGGCGCCGACCATCGCGGCCTGGTGGCACACCGCGTCGACGCCGTCGCAGCAGGTCGCGGCCAGGAGTCGGCGTCGCGGACGTCGAGCTGGTGGGTGCCGGCGGGCGCGGTGGCGGCGCCGTGGGCCATCGGCAGCATCAGGTCGACGCGCACCACCTCGTCGCCCGACGGCCTCGAGCCGGTCGCCGATCGCGCCGCCGATGAACCCGGCCGAGCCGGTGAGCAGGACCTTCACGGCCGGCGCCGGGCTCGCCCGGGATCGCGTAGGTCAGCTCGAGGTCGTCGGCCCAGGTCGAGCAGGAGCAGCCGTCGGGGTCGGGCAGCGCCTCGATCGCGTCGGTGAGCAGCCCGGTCAGCCGCTCGAGGTTGGCCTTGAACCGTGCGAAGACCTCCGCCTGGCCGACGCCCGCACCGCTCTCGGCGCCGGCGTCCATGTCGGTGACCAGCGCGATCGGGGTGTAGCACTGCCGCATCTCGCGGGCCAGCGCCGCCTCGGGGTGCCCGGTCATGTTGATCAGGGTCCAGCCCTGGTCGGCGTAGTGGCGCGACTCGGCGCGGGTGGAGAAGCGGGGGCCCTCGATGATCACCATCGTGCCGCCGCGGTGCACGTCGTCGGCGGTGCCGGCGACCGCCGCGGACAACCGGTCGCAGTAGGGGTCGCCGAAGGGCAGGTGCACCGCACCGCCCTCGACGTACGACGGGACCCGGCGGTAGGTGCGGTCGACCAGCTGGTCGGGCACCACCACGTCGCCCGGGGCCACCTCGGGCCGCAGCCCGCCCACCGCGCAGGGCGCCAGCACCTGGCGCACGCCCAGCGAGCGCAGCGCCCACAGGTTGGCGCGGTAGGGGATGGTGTGCGGCGCGTACTCGTGGGAGGTGCCGTGCCGCGGCAGGAACGCGACCCGGCGACCGGCGACGGTGCCGATCGCGACCGGCGCCGAGGGGTCGCCGTACGGCGTCTCGACGCGCACCTCCTCGGGGTCCTCGAGGAAGGAGTAGAAACCGGTGCCGCCGATCACGGCGATGTCTGCACGCGTCTCGCTCATGGCGCTCACTCTGTCAGGTGGCCCGGGTGCTCCGGGGCCGCCACCGGGGTGAGGCGGTGCGCGGCGACCGCGGCCGCCAGGACGGCCAGGCCCAGCGCGACGGTGCCCAGCGACAGGGCGCGGTAGCCGGCGAGCGCCACGACCACGCCGGCGAGCCCACCGCCGGCCGCTGCGACCAGGTTCATCACCAGGTCGGCCGCAGCCCTGCACGTCGGCGCGCGCGTCGAGCGGCGCGTGGTCGGCGACCAGCGTCGAGGCGGCGACCGTGGCGAAGGACCACCCCAGCCCGAGCAGGAAGAGGCCGCCGAAGATCTGCCACGAGGAGCCCTCCGGGGCCGAGCCCGCGATGACGAGCGCGACGACGAGGACGACGCCGCCGGTGCCGAGGGTGACCGGGCGGCCGAGCGTGTCGGCCAGCCACCCCACGACGGGGGCGAAGGCGAACATGCCGAGGACGTGGACGCTGATGACGACGCCGATGATGCGCAGCTCGGCGCCCCCGTGCTCCATGTGCAGCGGGGTCATCACCATCACCGCGACCATCGCGGCGTGCGCGCCGGCGAGGCCCGACGACGGCGGCGACCAGGACCGGCCGCTCGCGCACGGCGGCGCTCACCCGGCCCCACGAGGTGCCCGAGGGCACCTGGCCCGCGGTGCCGGCGACCTCGCGGGCCAGCAGCAGCGGGTCGGGGCGCAGCAGGGTGCTCACGAGGGCGGCGGCCAGCAGCATGCCGATGCTGCCCAGCGCGAAGGGGCCGGTCAGCTCGGGCAGCCCGAGCCACCGGGCCAGGGCCGCGGCGGGGCCGGTCAGGTTGGGGCCCGCGACGGCGCCGATCGTGGTGGCCCACACGACGATCGCCAGCGCCCGGCCGCGCTGGGCCGGCTCGGCGAGGTCGGTGGCGGCGTACCGGGCGGCGTTGTTGGCGGCGGTCGTCGAGCCGAGCAGCACCGCGCCGAGCAGCAGCACGACCATCGAGTCGATGGTGCCGGCGACGACGGCGAGCACGGCACCACCGGCGCCGAGGAGGTAGCCGGTGGTCAGCCCGAGGCGGCGCCCGCGCATCGCCATCACCCGGGCCAGGACGTAGGAGGCCAGGGCGGCGCCGAGCACCTGGAAGGTCTGGGCCAGCCCGGCCTGGCCGTCGCTGCCCGAGATGTCGCGTGCGAGCAGGGAGGCGGTCGCGATGCCGATGGTGATGCCGACCGCGCCGACGGCCTGGGTCAGCACCAGCACGGCGACGGTGCGCCGCTGCACGGCAGCGACCGTGGTCGCTCCGAGCGGGTCCCCGGGGGACGTGGTGGTCGGTGCCGTCACCGGTAGCGCTCCGGCAGCTCGAGCGCGTTCCAGACCGCGGCCCACACCTGCTTGGGGGCGATGCCGGCCTCGAGGGCCTGGCTGGTGGTGCGACTGCCGAGCTCGGGCAGCACGAACAGCTCGGCCCAGGAGCCGGCGGACTCCTTGCCGAGAGCCTCGTCGAGCCGTGCCCAGAATTCCGTGTGCCTCACGGGCACCATGATGCGCTGCTCAGGTCAGCAGCAGCGAGTCGAGGCGCCGACGGGCCACCAGCAGCCCGACCACGCCCATCGCGACCAGGTAGACCACCGAGAACGCCGAGTCCCACGACACCGCGCCCGTGGTCAGCTCGCGGCACAGCACGACGCCGCGGTAGAGCGGCGTCGCCTCCACGATCCAGCGCAGCACCCCGGGGTAGGTCGTGACCGGGAAGAAGGTCGCCGAGAACAGGAACATCGGCAGCGTCGTCAAGGTGACCAGCTCGAAGTCCTGCCACGAGCGCATCCAGGTCGTCAGCGCCATCGCGACCCCGCCGAAGGCCAGACCGATGAGCAGCGCCGCGGGGACCACCAGCACCGCCCACCACGACGAGACCAGCCCCATCGCCAGCATCACCAGCAGGAACCCGAGCGAGTAGACGCCCCCGCGCAGCAGCGACCAGGCCAGCTCGCCGCGGGCGATGTCGGTGGTGGTCAGCGGCGTCGCCAGCATCTGGTCGAAGAGCTTGCTGTACTTGAGCTTGAAGAAGAAGTTGAACGTCGAGTCGAGCACCGCCCCGTTCATCGCGGACGCCGCGAGCATGCCGGGCGCGACGAACTCGGCGTACGGGATCTCGCGACCGCCGACCTCGAAGCCGCTGATCAGCGCGCCGACGCCGACGCCGATGGAGAAGAGGTAGAAGACCGGCTCGAGGAAGCCGGTGGCGAAGATCCACCAGGCCCGCCGGTAGGCGAGGAAGTTGCGCTGCAGGATCAGCCCCGTGCTGCCACCGCACCCGTGATCGGGGTCATCACAGGACCATCCGTCGGGTCAGGCGGCGCACGGCCCACCACCAGCCGAGGACGACGAGGACGGCGAGGTAGGCGACGTGCACCAGCACCATCGACCAGTCCGGCAGGCCCAGGACGAGCATCCGGGTCAGGTCGACGCCGTGCCACAGCGGCGTGGCCACCGCCAGCGCCTCCAGGGGCGCGTCGAGGTTCGAGACCGGGAAGAACGCGCCGGAGAAGAGGAACATCGGGATCATCCCGAGGCGGAACACGATCGAGAAGGCGCTCTCGTCGCGCAGGCCGGCCGAGAAGGCGTAGAGCGGCGCGGCGAAGGCCATCCCGATCAGCACCTGGGCCACGAACGCGCGCCAGCACGCCTGGCAGCGACTCGTAGACCCCGAACGGCGCGGTCACGGCCAGGAACACCGCCGCGGTGACCGCGACCCGGAAGGCCACGAAGCCCAGGTGGGCCAGCACCACGTCCGGCACGCTCAGCGGGGTGGCGGTCATGGAGTAGTAGGTCTTGTTCCACTTCACCATCGCCATCACGGGGTAGGTGACCTCGCCGACGACGGTGGTCATCGAGGTGGCGGCCACCATCCCCGGCACCACGAAGGCCAGGTACGACGTCGCGCCCTCCAGCGTCTCGGCGTCGGCCTCGACGAAGCCGCCGAGCAGCACCCCCATCGCCAGCACGTAGAGCAGCGGGGTGACGAAGGAGGAGACGATGCTGCCGCGCCAGGTGCGGCGGTAGACGGTCGCCCAGTAGTCGAGCAGGCGCAGCGCACCCTGCAGCGGGCCGGCCGGCGGCGGTGCTGCCGCTCACTCGACCAGGGTCCGTCCGGTCAGGCGCAGGAAGACGTCCTCGAGGGTGGCGCGGCGCACCAGCGTCGCGACCGGCTGCAGGCCGCGCTCGTGGACCTTGGCGATGGTCTCCTCGCCGTCGGCGGTGTAGAGCAGGAGCCGGTCCGGCAGCACCTCGACCCGCTCGGCCAGGTCGGCGACCCGGTCCGCGACGCCCGTCGTGGCTCTCGCCCTCGCGGGCCACCCCGAAGCGGAGCTCGGCGACCTCGCGGGTGGAGTGCTCGCGGATCAGCTGCAGCGGGCGAGCCCTCGGCGACGATGAGGCCCTTGTCCATCACCACCAGCCGGTCGGTCAGCTGCTCGGCCTCGTCCATGTAGTGCGTGGTCAGCACCAGCGTGACGCCCTGCTGCTTGAGCCGGAAGAGCCGGTCCCACACGACGTGGCGGGCCTGCGGGTCCAGCCCGGTGGTGGGCTCGTCGAGCAGCAGCACCTCGGGCCGGTTGACCAGCGACCGGGCGATGGTCAGGCGCCGCTTCATGCCGCCCGAGAGGTCCTCGACGCGGGCGTCGGCCTTCTCGGTGAGCTGGACGAAGTCGAGCAGCTCGTCGACCCGCTCGCGCACCTCGTGGCGCGACAGCCCGAAGTAGCGGCCGTAGACGTAGAGGTTGTCGCGCACCGACAGCTCGGTGTCGAGGGTGTCCTCCTGCGGGCAGACCCCGATCCGGGCGCGGATCGACGGGCCGTCGACCGCGGGGTCCATGCCCAGGATGCGCAGCCGCCCGGCGCTGACCGGCGACACGGCCGCGACCATCCGCATCGTCGAGGACTTGCCGGCGCCGTTGGGGCCCAGGAAGCCGAACGCCTCCCCGCGCCGCACGTCGACGTCGATCCCGCGCACGGCCTCGAAGTCGCCGAAGCTCTTGCGCAACCCGGAGGCGTGGATCATCGAGTCCGGGTCGGGAGGGGCGTCGGGCACGCGAGCACTCTAGGGGACGCCCACCCCCACGAGCCGCTATCTTCGGCGCCCGCGACTCCTCCGCCCGGGTGCTGCACCTCGATCGGTGCTGCCTGATGGGCATCGCCGACGACGCCTCCCGGCTGGGCACCCTCGACAGTCGCCGGCACGGCGTACGCCGTCACCCGCGCGCGCCGCGGCGACGTGGAGGCGCTCGTCGCCCTCCTCGCCGACGACGAGCTGGGCCGCGCAGCGCGAGAGCGCCGACCCCGAGCCCTACCTGCGCGCCTTCGCCCGCATCGACCGCTCCCCCGACCACCTGCTGGTGGCGGTGCGCGCGCCCGGAGGGCGAGGTGGTGGCGACCGTGCACCTGGTGATGCTGCCGGACCTCTCGCGCGGCGCCACGCTGCGGCTGCAGGTCGAGGCGGTCCGGGTGGCGACGCTCGGTGCGCGACCTCGGTCTCGGCACCGCCCTGCTGGAGTGGGTGACCGGCTACGCCCGCAGCCACGGTGCCGGGCTGGTGCAGCTGACCACCGACCGGGCACGCGAGGACGCCCGCCGCTTCTACGAGCGCCTGGGCTACGTCCCCTCCCACGACGGGATGAAGCTGCACCTGGGCTGAGCGCCGGAGAGCCCGGCCCGGCCCTACGGGGTGGGCGCGGGTGTCGGTGCCGTGCGACAGACTTGCGCCGTGCCCGACGTCGCTGCCTCCCACCCCGCGCTGGAGCGCTTCAGCGAACCGACGCGGACCTGGTTCGCGGCGGCGTTCGCCGAGCCGACGCCGGCCCAGGCAGGCGCCTGGGAGGCCATCGGCGCCGGGCCGGCACGCGCTGGTCGTGGCCCCGACCGGGTCGGGCAAGACGCTGAGCGCCTTCCTGTGGTCGATCGACCGGCTGCTCACCGACGCCCCGCCGGAGGACAAGCAGCAGCGCTGCCGGGTCCTCTACATCTCCCCGCTCAAGGCGCTCGCCGTCGACGTCGAGCGCAACCTGCGCGCCCCGCTGACCGGCATCCGCCACACCGCCGCCGCGCCTGGGCGCCGAGCTGCCCGAGGTGCGGGTGGGGGTCCGCTCGGGCGACACCAGCGCCGCCGACCGGCGCAAGATGGTCACCGCGCCCCCCGACGTCATGATCACCACGCCCGAGTCGCTGTTCCTGATGCTCACCTCGCAGGCGCGCGAGGCGCTGCGCGGGGTGCAGACGGTGATCCTCGACGAGGTGCACGCCGTGGCCGGCACCAAGCGCGGCGCCCACCTCGGCAGTCTCCCTCGAGCGGCTCGACGCCCTGCTCGAGCGGCCGGCGCAGCGCATCGGGCTGTCCGCGACCGTGCGCCCGGTCGAGGAGGTGGCGCGCTACCTCGGCGGCACCGCCCCGGTCGAGGTCGTCGCCCCGCCCAGCGAGAAGCGGTGGGACCTCTCGGTGGTGGTGCCGGTCGAGGACATGACCAGCCCCGGCGGCACCGACGCTCGACGACTCCGACGCCGACGACGACGAGGGCGCGGGCGAGCGGGTCTCGAGCATCTGGCCGCACGTCGAGGAGCGGGTGGTCGACCTGATCGAGCAGCACCGCTCGACGATCGTCTTCGCCAACTCCCGCCGGCTCTCCGAGCGGCTGACCGCCCGGCTCAACGAGATCGCCGCCGAGCGGGCCGGGGTCGAGCCCGCGCCCGGCGACCGGATCCCGGCCCAGGCGATGGGCCAGTCCGGGCGCCACCGAGGGCAGCGCGCCCGTCATCGCCAAGTCGCACCACGGCTCGGTCTCCAAGGAGCAGCGCGCCCTCATCGAGGACGACCTCAAGCGCGGCCGGCTGCCCGCGGTGGTCGCCACCAGCAGCCTCGAGCTCGGCATCGACATGGGCGCGGTCGACCTGGTCGTGCAGATCGAGTCGCCGCCCAGCGTCGCCAGCGCGCTGCAGCGCGTGGGCCGCGCCGGCCACCAGGTCGGCGAGGTCTCGCGCGGCGTGCTGTTCCCCAAGCACCGCGGCGACCTGGCCCAGACCGCGGTCGTCGGTCGAGCGGATGCGCTCGGGTGCCATCGAGTCGCTGCGGGTGCCCGACCAACCCCCTCGACGTGCTGGCCCAGCAGGTCGTGGCGGCGACGGCGCTCGAGGCGTGGGGCGTCGACGAGCTCTACGACCTGGTGCGAGCGCTCGGCCTCGTTCGCCGGGCTGCCCCGGTCGGCGTACGACGGCGTGCTCGACCTGCTCGCCGGGCGCTACCCCAGCGACGAGTTCGCCGAGCTGCGCCCGCGCATCGTCTGGGACCGGGTCACCGGCGAGCTGACCGGGCCGGCCCGGCGCCCAGCGGCTCGCGGTCACCAGCGGCGGCACCATCCCCGACCGTGGCCTCTTCGGCGTCTTCCTCGTCGGTGGCGAGGGTCCCGGGCGCCGGGTCGGCGAGCTCGACGAGGAGATGGTCTACGAGTCGCGGGTCGGCGACATCTTCGCGCTCGGCGCCACCAGCTGGCGCATCGAGGACATCACCCACGACCGGGTGCTGGTCACCCCGGCGCCGGGCATCCCGGGCCGGCTGCCGTTCTGGAAGGGCGACGGCCTGGGCCGGCCCGCCGAGCTCGGCGCCGCGGTCGGCGCCTTCACCCGCGAGCTCGGGCGCGATGCCGCGCGCGAAGGCCGAGGCGCGGGCCCGCGAGAACGGCCTCGACGAGTACGCGGCCGGCAACCTGGTCACCTACCTGCACGAGCAGCTCGAGGCCACCAACCTGCTGCCCAGCGACACCACGCTGCTCGTCGAGCGCTTCCGCGACGAGCTCGGCGACTGGCGCCTGGTGCTGCACTCGCCCTACGGCACCCCGGTGCACGCGCCGTGGGCGCTGGCCATCAACGCCCGCCTGCGCGAGCGCTACGGCGTCGACGGCCAGGCCGTGGCCTCCGACGACGGCATCGTGATCCGCGATCCCCGACACCGACGCCGAGCCGCCGGGTGCCGACCTCGTGGTCTTCGAGCCCGACGAGATCGACGACCTGGTCACCCAGGAGGTCGGCGGGTCGGCGCTGTTCGCCTCGCGCTTCCGCGAGTGCGCGGCCCGGGCCCTGCTGCTGCCCGCGCCGCGACCCCGGGCGCCGCTCGCCGCTGTGGCAGCAGCGCCAGCGCTCGGCGGCGCTGCTCGAGGTCGCCTCGCGCTACCCGTCGTTCCCGATCGTCCTCGAGGCGGTGCGCGAGTGCCTGCAGGACGTCTACGACCTGCCCAGCCTGGTCGGGCTGATGCGCCGCGTCGAGCGCCGCGAGGTGCAGGTCGCCGACGTCACCACCCACGCCCCCTCGCCCTTCGCCCGCAGCCTGCTCTTCGGCTACGTCGCCCAGTTCGTCTACGAGGGCGACTCCCCCATCGCCGAGCGCCGGGCCGCCGCGCTCTCGCTCGACCAGGGCCTGCTCGCCGAGCTGCTCGGGCGCGCCGAGCTGCGCGAGCTGCTCGACCCCGAGGTGCTCGAGGAGGTCGAGGCCGAGCTGCAGCGGCTCAGCCGAGGACCGCCGCGCCCGCGACGCCGAGGGCCTCGCCGACCTGGTGCGCCTGCTCGGCCCGCTCTCGCGCGAGGAGGTGGTGGCCCGCTCGGTGCCCGACGCCGACGTCGACGCCTGGGCCGCCGAGCTCGCCGCCAGTCGCCGCGTCGTCGAGGTCCGGATGGCCGGCGCCGAGCGCTGGAGCGCCATCGAGGACGTCGGCCGCCTGCGCGACGGCCTCGGGCGTGCCGGTGCCGCCGGGCACGCCCGACGCCTTCACCGACCCCGTCGAGGACCCGATCGGCGACCTGGTCGCGCGCCACGCCCGCACCCACGGCCCGTTCACCGTCGACGACGTCGCCGCCCGCCTGGGGCTGGGCACCGCCGTCGTCCGCCAGACCCTGCAGCGCCTCGGCCTCCCAGGGCCGCGTGCTCGACGGCGAGTTCCGCCCCGCCGGCTCGGGCACCGAGTGGTGCGACGCCGAGGTGCTGCGCAAGCTGCGCCGCCGCTCGCTGGCCCGGCTGCGCAAGGAGGTCGAGCCGGTCGAGCCGGACGCCCTGGGCCGCTTCCTGGGCGCCTGGCAGCACGTGTGGGCCGCGGCGCCGTCCGCGGCGGGCGCGCCGGCAGCGGTCGGGGCGGCCTGCGCGGCGTCGACGGCGTGCTGTCGGCGATCGACCAGCTCGCCGGCTGCCCGGTGCCGGCGTCGGCGCTCGAGCCGCTGGTCCTGGCCGCCCGGGTGCGCGACTACGAGACGTCGTACCTCGACGAGCTGACCGCCTCCGGCGAGGTCGTGTGGGCCGGGCACGGCACCCTGCCCGGCTCCGACGGCTGGGTCTCGCTGCACCTGGCCGACTCCGCCGACCTGACCCTGCCCGAGCCGCAGGTGCCCGAGCACTCCGAGGCCGGGCAGGCGGTGCTCGACGCCCTGGCCGGCGGCGGCGCCTACTTCTTCCGCCAGCTCGCCGACGCCGTGCACGCCGCCGGCGTCGAGGCGAGCGACCCGGTGCTCTCCGCGGCGCTGTGGGAGCTGGTGTGGGCCGGTCGGGTCAGCAACGACACCCTGACGCCGCTGCGCGCCCTGACCCGCGGTGGCAACGCCAGCCACCGCACCCGGCGCCCACCGCCGCGGGCCCGGATGGGACGGCCGAGGATGGGGTCGACGACCGGGGCCGGCGCCCGCCTGACCACGGCGCGCACCGGCCCGCCCGAGACCGCCGGGCGCTGGGCGCTGCTGCCCGCGCATCGACGCCGACCCGACCCGCCGCGCGCACGCCGTGGCCGAGCGGCTGCTCGACCGGCACGGCGTCGTCACCCGCGGCGCCGTGGTCAGCGAGCGCGTGCCCGGCGGGTTCGCCGCGGTCTACAAGGTGCTCTCCGCCTTCGAGGACACCGGTCGCTGCCGGCGTGGGTACTTCGTCGACGGGCTCGGCGCCGCCCAGTTCGGCACCGCGGGCGCGGTCGACCGGCTGCGCACCTTCGCCGACGGGCGTCGCCCGTCCCGACGACGCCGGCGGCCGCGACGAGGCCCCGGTCGCCATCGCCCTGGCCGCCACCGACCCGGCCAACCCCTACGGCGCCGCGCTGGCCTGGCCGGCCCGCGAGGAGGGCGAGGCCGGCCACCGACCCGGCCGCAAGGCCGGGGCGATGGTCGTGCTCGTCGACGGGCGCCTGGTGCTCTACGTCGAGCGCGGCGGCCGCACCCTGCTGACCTGGAGCGACGAGGCCGACCTGCTGGGCCCCGCCGTCGGCCGCCCTCGCCGCGGCGGCCGGTCGCGGCGCCCTGGGCCGGCTCACCGTCGAGAAGGCCGACGGCGAGCAGCTCCTGGGCAAGGGCGAGACCCCGCTGCGCGAGGCGCTGACGCAGGCCGGCTTCGTCTCCACCCCGCGCGGGCTACGACTGCGGACCCCCGACCGTGCCTGAGGGCGACACCGTCTACCGGGCGGCCCGACTGCTGGACCGGGCCCTCACCGGGCACACGCTCACGGTCGCGGACCTGCGGGTGCCGCAGCACGCGACCGCCGACCTCGTCGGCTCGCACGTCGAGGGCACCGTCTCGCGCGGCAAGCACCTGCTGACGCGGCTGCGCCCGCCCGTCGGTCCGCCGCTGACGCTGCACACCCACCTCAAGATGGAGGGCGCCTGGCGGGTGCTCAAGCCGGGTGGCCGCTGGCCGCGCCCGGCGCACCAGGCCCGCGTCGTGCTCGGCGACGACCGGGTCACCGCGGTCGGCTTCTCGCTCGGCATCGTCGAGCTGCTGCCGACCGCCGAGGAGGACTCCGTGGTGGGCCACCTGGGCCCCGACCTGCTGGGCCCCGACTGGGACGAGCCGGAGGCGCTGCGCCGACTGCTGCGAGGAGCCCGGACCGCGAGGTCGGGGACGCCCTGCGCGACCAGACCCGGCTCGCCGGGCTCGGCAACATGTACGTCGCCGAGCTGTGCTTCGTCTCCGGCCTGCACCCGCGCCTGCCGATCGCCGACGTGGGCGGCCTGGCCCGGGTGGTGCGCCGGGGCCGGCAGATGCTCGAGCTCAACAAGGAGCGAGCGGTGCAGTCGACCACCGGCGACCTGCGCGAACGGGAGCGGATGTGGGTCTACCGCCGCGACCGCTCGCCCTGCCGGCGCTGCGGCACCCCGATCGCCGTGGCCCAGCAGGGACCGGCCGGGCGCGAGCGGGCGATCTACTGGTGCCCGCGCTGCCAGCCGGAGCCGGAGACCACGCCGGGACGTGGCGCCTGAGCGGACCGCCGACCCACCGAGCTGGCTCCCGCCGTGCCCTCCCTGGATCGTCGATCGGTTGATCAACGCATCCGCGAGTTCATCGACCGATCGACGAACAGAGAACGTAGGTACCAGCGCCCCCCTCTGCGATTGAGTGGGATACACCCAGCCGCGGAGACGCACGGTCATGCCGAGCCTCGGACGGTCGGCTTGTGCGGCCTCGCGCCGTAGCCGGAAGGACCGAAGACCCCTTGAGGGGGAACCGCTGGGCGGGGGCCCGTCGACGCGAAGGCTGTTCGGTCCTTCCGACTACGAAGCCCTCACACCATCCGCTCGTGCCGAGATCCGTACCCAACTAGAGTCGCCCGACGTGACGATCTCCGGGCTCCGGCTCACCTCCCCCACGGGCGAACTCGCCGAGCAGTTTCTGACGTGGCGCCATCGGCCCGACGTGACCCGCTGGTTCATGCAGCAACGCATCGAGGACACGGAGGAGTACGTCGCTGACTGGGCGGCGTATGACGACCACGACCACCACCGAGTGGTGGCGGTTCTCAACGGCGCGATGGTCGGCCAGGCGACCCTGGGTGTCGTCGACGGGATGGGGCAGTCGGGTAATGAGGCGGAGTTCGTCGGCCGTGAGGGGCGGCTCTCGTACTTCGTGCACCCAGATCACGCTGGCCGGGGCATCGCGACGGCGCTAGCGCGCGATGCGCTCGCGAACGCTTTCGGCCGCCTGGGGCTGCGCCGGGTCCAGGCTGGCTGCTTTGCCGACAACGTCGCGTCGTGGCGGGTGATGGAGAAACTGGGGATGCGGCGTGAGCAGCACGGCGTCAAGGACTCCTTCCACGCCGAGTTCGGCTGGGTCGACGGCTACACCTATGCGCTCCTCGCCGAAGAGTGGAGGGAATGAGGACCGGGAAAGCACGAACGCAACGTCCGGATCTGCCGCTACGAGTGACTTGGGCACACATTTGGCGACCGCTTCGCACCTGCGTTGTGCTACGTGGTGACGGCCCTCCGCCAGGCGGTGGCCTCGCCTGAGTCGTAAGCGAGAGTGAAGCCGCAAGACCACGCAATGGGGTGGTCGAGCGGGCCTCCGCCCCAGCGGGGCTCGCCGCTGACAAGGAGCCTCG
This sequence comes from uncultured Actinomycetota bacterium, assembly GCA_963722135.1. Lineage (GTDB taxonomy): Bacteria > Actinomycetota > Actinomycetes > Propionibacteriales > Nocardioidaceae > Nocardioides. The sequence goes on along the minus strand of CAVRJT010000003.1, from coordinate 955,273 downwards.
ACCCGACAGGAAACTCATCAGGCGGCAACTGCATGTCGACAGTTACGGAGTCAGCAGGACCGCCCACGAACCACTCGCGAACCTCGAAGGTGACTCCGGGCAAGCCGAGGTTTGCGCTGTCTCCGCGGTCCGACACTGACGGGCCGACGCGCACGACTACGCCGTCGAAGGCGAACGTACGGGACGCCGCTGCCCTCGGGGAGTACGCCTCAGCGCACGACGTGAGCGCGTTGCTTGACGAGTCGGTTCCCCGGTCACTGACCGCGGACGATGCGGTCTGAGTAGGGGTAGGCGGCGTCGGGCCCGCGTCCTCCGAGTCAGCAAACGAGCAGGCCGACACCGTCAAGAGCAGCAGCGCGAAGCCGGTCCCTAGTCGAGTCACATTCACGAGGCTACGACGCCGCGTCATCCAGACTGGTTCCTTCAACCACATCCGCTTCTGCCGCAATCCGCGCGTCAGCTGTACTCAAGCGATTGCCACGCGCACCGGGCCACAGATGGATCCCGCACTGGTCACGCTCCGCGTGACGATCCCGCACTGGTCACGTCTTGCTCGAAAGGTGCTTGCGTCAACGACGCCCGGCCGCACCTGCCAGGCACCAAGGGTGTCCCGCGAGCGTCCACTACGTTGATGACGTGAACATAGGTCTGCGGCCCGTCACTCTGAGCAACCGAGGCGATCTCGAGAAAGTTGATCCAGGACAAGAGGCGCGGGGCTGGGTTCACAGCGCGTGGTACTGGCACCAAGTGTCTTTGGAACGGCCCGAGGTTACGTTTCGACTGATTCACGCTGACGAGTCGGAACTGGCGATCGGCATGGTTGCCTACGGACCCGCCTATCGCGACGAGGCCTTGTCCGTAGTGACTCCAGGCTGGTACGAGCTGGCGCACCTGGTGATCGACCACAGATGGCAACGACGAGGCATCGGTCGGCTAGTCGCGACATCAGGCCTCACCGTCCTCGCTGGACTGCCGGACTGTGCGAAATTGATGGTGTGTCATCACCCAGCCAACGTGGCGTCTCGCGCACTCTTCATGCAGCTGGGACTTGAGGACTCCGCCGGAGGTCAACTACGACGGTGATCCAATTCTCGTCGCGGATGCACGTGCTTGGCTGAGGGACCGAGTGGGGCGGCGGTGATCAAGACCGGGCTCGCCCTTCCGCGAGCTCGCGCGACTGCCAAGGCGTGCGAGGTGCAATGCGCCGGCGCGCGAGTGACCAGCCGTGGTGCGTCCAGCTGGGGTGGACGTTCTCTGGACTTCGCTCTGGCGTCTCCCCAGATCAGTCATCGGGCCATCATTGCGACCGAACTGGAATGAGGACCGGGAGAGCACGAACGCAACGTCCGGATCTGCCGCGCTGAGGGCGGAGCCCGACCATGCCGCGATCCGCGCGCTTCCATGCCCATGGGAGCGTGGATCCATCACACCTCAATCGCAGCGGCGGGCGCGGCCCTCTTCGCGACTCAGATACCGAACCGGCTTGCCGAGCGACTCCGCGTAGGCGATCTCCCGCCGGGTCGACTCCCCGACGTAGCCGCCCGCATCCACGATGTAGACCTCGTCAGCCATGCGAATCTTCTGGAAGTGCACGTCACCGAGCCGCCCCTTCAGGTCCGAGCCGTCGGCCGTCCAGTCGTAGCCCGGCAGATCGGGCAGGTGGAACATCCCGAGGCTGAGCACGACGCAACCTTCCATCGTGAGCCGCCGGTTGACCTCCGCGAACTCAGCCTCGAACGAGGTCGAGCCGCAGAGCGTGATGACTTTCGCCTCACCAGCGGCCGACTGCGGCACCTGGCTCAGGCGGCGGAGGCGACGACGCTGTCGCGTCGCGCCGCGGCGGCCGGACGCGGCACCATCGGCGTGGCCGCGGCCACGGCCTCCTCGAGGGCGACCGCGTCGGAGACCGAGCGCAGCACCGACGACAGCGGCACGTCGAGGGCGTTGCACAGCGAGGCGAGCAGCTCGGAGGACGCCTCCTTCTGGCCCCGCTCGATCTCGGAGATGTAGCCGAGGCTGACGCGGGCCTCCGCGGAGACCTCACGCAGGGTCATGCCGCGCTCGACGCGCTGCGCGCGGAGCACGTCGCCGAGCAACCGACGAAACAGCACCATGCGGGATTCTCCTGACTGCGGCCGCCTCGGGGTCGGGCGTGCATGGGTGCCAACACTAGCGGAGCCCCCGTTCTTCCTCGGCTCACCCTGCCAGGATCTGCGTGAGCACCGACACCGCCTCCCGGCAGGTGCGGCTGCGGACCTCGCTCCGGGTCCCGGGCAGCAGCAGCGCGCACCGCCCGCGTCCACCCCGGGGCCCGACCACGCCCACGAAGACCGTCCCGACCGGGTGGCCCTCCTGGCGGTCCGGTCCGGCGACCCCGGTGGTGCTCAGCGCGTACGTCGCCCCGGTCACCGTCGCGCGCCCTGCGCCATCGCCTCCGCGCACGGCGCCGAGACCACGCCGTGCTCGGCGACCAGCGCGTCCGGCACACCCAGCAGCCCCTGCTTGAGCTCGGTGGCGTAGGTGACCAGCCCGCCGGCGTAGGTCGCCGACGCGCCGGGCACGGCGGTGAACAGCCCGGCCAGCAGCCCCCCGGTCAGCGACTCGGCGGTGGCCAGCGTGGCGCCGCGCTCACGCAGCGTGGCGTGCAGCGCTCGCACGATCGCCTGGGTGGTCTCGTCGGTGTCGTCCACGTGCTGAGCGTCGCACACGTAGGGTCGCGTCATGGCTCTGCGCATCGAGGACTACGCCCTCATCGGCGACCGACGCACCGCCGCCCTCGTGGGCCGCAACGGCTCGATCGACTGGTTGTGCCTGCCCCGCTTCGACTCCGCCGCCTGCATGGCGGCCCTGCTCGGCACCGAGGAGCACGGGCACTGGCAGATCGAGCCCGCGGGCGAGTACGAGTCGAGCCGTCGCTACCTGTCCTCCTCCTCGGTCCTCGAGACCACCTTCCGCACCGCGACCGGCACGGTGACCCTCACCGACCTGATGCCCCGCGGCGACGGCCGCGCCGACGTCGTACGCCGGGTGCGCGGGGTGGAGGGCACCGTGCGCCTGTGCCTGCAGTGGCGGGTGCGGATGGAGTACGGCCAGGTCGTGCCGTGGGTGCGCCGGGAGGAGATCGGCGGCGAGCAGGTCATCACCGCCGTCGCCGGCCCCGACCTCCTGGTCCTGCGCGGTCCCCGGCTGCCCGACCGCTCGCGACCACACGCACAACGACGAGTTCGACGTCGAGGCCGGCGAGGAGCTGACCTACTCGATGGCCTGGATGCCCTCGCACCACCGTGTCGAGCACCTCGGCGAGCTCGACGACCGCATCCGCCAGACCATCGACCAGGACGAGGACTGGGCCCAGCTGTGCCGCACCGACCTGCGGCACCCCGAAGCCGTCAAGCGCTCGCTGCTGACCCTGCGCCTGATGACCCACGAGGCCACCGGCGGGATCGTCGCCGCCCCCACGACGTCGCTCCCCGAGACGTTCGGCGGCTCGCGCAACTGGGACTACCGCTACTGCTGGCTCCGCGACGCGGCGCTCACCCTGGCCTCCCTGCTCGAGGCCGGCTACTCGGACGAGGCGATGCTCTGGCGCGACTGGCTGCTGCGCGCCGTCGCCGGCGACCCCGCACGACCTGCAGGTGATGTACGCCGTCGACGGCGCCCGCCGGCTCGAGGAGTACGAGCTCGACCACCTGCCCGGCTACGAGGACTCCCGCCCGGTGCGGGTCGGCAACGCCGCCGTCGGCCAGCTCCAGCACGACGTGATCGGCGAGGTGATGGACGCCCTCGAGCGGGTGCGCGGGGCCACCGACGAGGCCGACCCCAACGCCTGGGCCCTGCAGACGGCGCTGCTCTCCGGGCTGGCCGAGAACTGGCGCGAGCCGGACAGCGGGATCTGGGAGATCCGGGGCGAGCCGCGGCACTTCACGCACTCCCAGGCGATGGTGTGGGTGGCCTTCGACCGAGCGGTGCGCGCGGTCGAGGAGCACGGGCTCGAAGGCCCCGTCGAGGAGTGGCGGCGCATCCGCGACGAGGTCCGCGAGGAGGTGCTGACCCGCGGCTACGACGAGGAGCGCGGCACCTTCACCCAGCACTACGACACCGACGAGGTCGACGCCTCCCTGCTGGTGCTCGGCGCGTTCGGTCTCGTCGACGGCGACGACCCCCGGATGCTGGGCACGATCCGCGCGGTCGAGGAGGACCTGATGCGCGACGGACTGGTGCTGCGCTACCGCACCTCCTCGGGCGTCGACGGCCTCGACGGCGACGAGCACCCGTTCCTGGCCTGCTCGTTCTGGCTGGTCGAGGCCTACGCCGAGGCCGGGCGCATCGAGGACGCCACCGCGCTGTACGACCGGCTGGTGGGCCTGGCCAACGACGTCGGCCTCTACGCCGAGGAGTACGACCCGGCCACCGGCCGCATGGTCGGGAACTTCCCGCAGGCCTTCAGCCACCTCACGCTCACCCAGGCCGCCTTCGCCCTGGCCCGCCACAGCAACAGCCCGTCCGCACCTCGCTGAGCGAGGCGCGGACGGGCCGCTGAGTGGTCCTGCTGCTGCTCTACTTCTTGCCCTTCTTGCCCTTCTTGCTCTTCTTGACGTGCACGGTCACGCGCTCCTCGGTGGCGGCAACGGCGTCGTCACCGGAGTAGCGGACCACGATCGTCTGGCGGCCGGACTCCTGGAAGGCCTTGCGGACCTTCACCTTGGCGCGGCCCTTGCGGTCCAGGACCGCGGTGTACGTCGAACCGTCGGGCAGCTCGATGCTCACCTCGCCGGTCGGCACCGTGCCCTCGGCGACCACGCGCACCTCGACCTTGACGTTGCGCTGGCCGACCTTCGGGTGCTTCGGACGCACCTTGACGCGCAGGTCGGCGTCGGCGAGCTCGGCGTCGTCGCTGGTGTCCAGACCCACGACGACGGGGTCGTGGTCGCTGGAGCGGTAGGGACCCGGGGCGTGGAAGTCGGTGCCGTGGATGTTGAAGCGGCTGTACTCCATGGCGATCGACTCACCCGAGTTGATGTTCCAGATGTCGGTGCCGGTGACCAGCTCGAGCGCGGCCTCGTTGGCGAGCACGTGGTCCAGCGAGCCGGAGAGACCGCTGAAGGAGTAGGACCACTCCTCGACCGGGGACAGCTCCTGCACGTTGGTGTAGCCGCCCTCGTAGAGGACCTGCATCGGGTCCTCCATCGAGTAGGAGTTGAAGTCACCCACGAGCAGCACCGCGTCGGTGCCGGTCTCGTCCTGGACGGCGGGCACCCACGCCTCGAGCGCGGTCGCCTGGGCGACCCGGTCGGGGTTGGCGTTGCCCTGGCCGGTGCCGTCATCGGTGCCGGAACCCTTGGACTTGAAGTGGTTGACGACGACGAGGACGTCCTCGCCGCCGTCGACCGGGGCGAAGACCTGCCCGATCGGCTCGCGGGCGTTGCCGAAGGCCTGACCGCTCGCGCTCTGGTCGCCCAGGGCACGGGCCTCGCCGACCCGCTCGACGGCGGCCGGCTTGTAGATGATGGCGTTGGTGATGACGTCCTGCTCGCTGGCGGCGGGCAGCTCGGTCGAGGACGGGTTCGCCGCCCAGGTGCCGGCGCCGGCGTCGGCGTTGAGCGCCGCGACCAGGGTCTCGGTGGCCTCGTCGGCCTCCTCGCCCAGGGCGGCGGAGTTCTCGATCTCCATCAGGCCGACGACGTCGGCGTCGAGGGCGTTGATCGCCGCGACGATCTTCTCCTGCTGGCGGGCGAGGTCCTGGGGGTCCCAGGCGCCGCGCAGGTCGCAGCCGCCGCGCACGGTGGTGCCGTCGCCGTCCCGGTCGGTGTACGAGGTGCAGCCGTCGTCGCCGACGTTGTCGTCGTCGGGGTCACCCAGCGTGGTGAAGTAGTTCAGCACGTTGAACGACGCCACCGTGAGGTCCGGGGTGCCGTCGGCCGCGATCTGGGCGGCGTCGGGTGCCTCGGTGCGGGTGTTCTCGAACGTCGCCGGCGAGGTCGCCGGGAAGTCCTCGCCGTCGACCGACTCCAGCGGCTGGAAGCGGTAGGTCGGCGAGCTCGGCGAGCCGCCCTGGGTGAGGATGACGTCCTCGGTGAACGTCGACCGCGGCACCCACGCGCACCGGGGCCTCGTTGGAGACGTAGGCCGGGGTGAGCGAGCTGTTGCGGGTGTAGTCGGTGCCGGAGCCGTCGTCGAGCGTGATCGCCCGGGCGGCGTTGTCGGCCTCGACCGCGGCGATCGCCGCCGCGTCCTGGGCGTCGGCGACCTCGGTGGGCTGGATCAACGGCTGGTCGCCGCGGGCCAGGCCGACCTCGCCGAACCGGTTGGTGTTGTAGGTCTCCGTGACCGTGAACTCGCCCTGGGGGCTGAAGAGCATGGCCTCGAGCGACTCCTTGGCCGCGTCGGTGGCCGGCCACTCGCCGGTGTACGCCGACACCGTCGCCGGCGGGCTCGACGAGCGCGACGGTGCCGGCCTCGGAGGAGACCACCTGCGTCTGGCCGGCGTACTCGTCGACCTCGCCGGTGACCTCGACGTGGTCGCCGGGCTCGCACGGTGATGCGAGCCGGAGCCCTGCGGGTAGTAGACGAAGACCCCGTCGGAGGTCGCGGCGTCGCCGTCGCCCTGCGGGTCCTGGACGTAGAAGCCGTAGAGGAACTGCGGGGCGGCGGTGACGACGCCGGTGGTGACGACGTCGTCGCCCGTCGAGCGGGGAGGTGGCTGCCGCTGCCCTGGATCTCGGGGATCGTGGCCTCGGTGGGCTCCGGTTCGGGCTCGGGCTCCTGACCGCCGCTGTTCTGCGGGCCGGGCGCGCCGACGGTGAACTCGGCGGCGTTGTCGTCGCCGTCGGGCGAGGTGCGCGCCGGCCGAGGTCGTGTTCGACTGGTGGCCGCGGTCTTGGCGCGTCTCGAAGGTGTTGCTGTTGACGCCGAGCAGGTCGACGACGCCCGGAGCGGACGTGACCGACCCGGCGACCGGGTTGAGGGCGGTGGTGCCCTCGGCCAGCCAGACGGTGAAGGCCGTGCCCGACATGGAGACGGTGCCGGTCGCGTCCGGGCGTCGGCAGCGCGGTCGAGCTGCGTCGTTGGCCCGGCGTCCTGCTGGACCAGGTAGTGACCACCTGCGGGCACCGATGCCGGTCAGCGGGGTGACGCCGTGGCGGCGCTGCTGCTGCCGGAGGAGCGGTACTGCACCGACATCCCGTCGACGCTGATGGCGGCGTCGGTGGGGTTGTGCAGCTCGATGAAGTCGTGGGTGTAGGTGGCGCCGGAGTTGCCGCCGCCGCCGTACGCCTCACTGATGACGAGGCCGGGACTGACGGCGTGAGGCGGGCGCGATGCTGACGCCGGTGGCGAGCGCCGCGAGGCCGAGCGATACCGGCGAGCAGCGGGGCCAACCGACGGGTGGCCCGGGTGGAGACAGGCATGGGGAAGCCTTCCGAGGAGGGAGAGGAGGCTGGGAAGGCCGGAGGCCCGCCGACTCGGTCGGCGGGCCCCCGGGTGGATCAGCGGACCTGGAAGCGCAGCAGGTCCGAGAAGTCCCCGTAGCTGACGAGGATGGTGTGCTTGCCCTTCGTGAAGGGACCGACCTTGGTCTTGGCCTTGCCGTTCTTGTTCAGCTCGATCGTCTTGTCGACGCCCGAGCCGGTGAGGGTGACCTCGCCGGAGGCGGGCTCACCGTCGATGGTGACGATCGCGGTCACCTTGAGCCGCTTGCCGGCCTTGATGGCGCCCTTGGGGCGACGCTTGGCCTCGACGACGGCGTCGGGGCCGGCCTCGAACGCGACCGGGACCTCGACCTCGGTGCCGGTGGTGCTGCCGACCACGCGCACCGAGTCCGGCGAGCCGGAGTAGGTCGGGCACGGTCAGGCTGACCGAGGCGGTGCCGTTCTCGTCGGCGACGTCGCTCACGACGGTGTTGTCGACGTCGAAGACGCCCACGGACCTGCCGGCCAGGAAGACCTCGACCTCGTCGTCGCTGAGACCGGCGACGTCCTTGGTCGGGGTCAGCAGCAGCGAGGAGAGGTCCATCGCCAGGGTGTCACCGGCGGCGTAGGTCGCCGGGGCGGCGTCGGGGAAGCTCACACCCACGCTGTGCTGGGCGTAGTCGACGGCCACCGGGGCTTCGGAGCCGAACTCCTCCATGTAGTCGACCATGGCCTGCAGGTCGGACTGACCGGTGTCGGTCGGGTTCGAACCGGCGGCGAAGGTGCCGAAGTTGTCACCGCCCGAGGCCAGGAACGAGTTGGCGGTCACCGAGTAGGTGGTCCCGGCGTCGATCGGCTCACCCGTCGAGCCACATGCCGGTGATCCGCTCGCCGCGCGCGGCGTCCGGGTCGTAGGTCCACTCGAAGCCGTCGGAGGCGCCGAGGTGCAGGAACGGGCGCGAGGAGCCGTCCGGCTGCCACTGCTCCTCGAGCAGCGACTTCAGCTGGGTGCCCGTCAGCCCCATCTTCACCAGGGTGTTGGCGAAGGGCTGGACGATCGCGGCCTGCTTGTAGGTCACCGTCGCGGGGTAGCCACCCTCGGCGAGACCGATGATGTCGTCGCGCAGACCACCGGGGTTCATGAACGCGATGTCGGTGCCGGTGGCCCAGCGCTGGACCTCCCCGACGAGGTTGCCCACCGTGGACTCCCCGCCCCGGTTCTCGGTGGTGCCGTCGGCACGCTTGGCGCGGGTGAAGGGACCGGCGATCTCGCCGAGAGGTGCCGCGCCGAGCTCGTCGGAGACAGCCACGGCGTCGTCGACGATCTTCTTGACCGCGGCGTCCTCCGGGAAGGGCTCCGCGGTGCGGGCGACGTTGATGAGCTCGGTGTCGACGCCGGCGATGCTCCCGCTGGCCGGGTCGACGCTGAAGCTGAGCCGGTTGATGTTGAAGCCGTACTGGCCGGCGGAGACGACCGGGCGCAGGGTCGCGGGCGCCTCGGCGGACCCGATCTTGCAGTCGTAGGCCAGGTGCGTGTGTCCCGAGACGATGGCGTCCACCGAGGAGTCGACGTCCTTGACGATGGAGCCGAAGTCGGTGTCGGCGCCCAGCGCCGCGATGTCGGTGCAGCTCGCCTTCGGCGCGCCCTCGTGGACGAGCATCACGATGACGTCCACGCCGGCGGCCTCGAGGGAGTCCGCTTCGGCGTTCACCTCGTCGACGATGTCGGTGACCACGATCTCCGAGATGCCCGCCGGGGTCACCAGCTCGGGCAGGTGCTCGGTCACGGCGCCGATGAAGCCGACCTCGACGGCCTGGTCTCCCGTTCCGACCGTCTGCACGTAGGTCGGCTCGAGGGCGTCGGAGCCGGTGTCGCGCATCTTCACGTTCGCGCCGATGTAGGCCCACTCGGCCCCGCCGTACGGGTTGGCGTCGGAGGCGGGCTTCATGACCCGGTTGACCAGGTCGTCGTAACCCTGGTCGAACTCGTGGTTGCCGACCGCGGACACGTCGAGGCCCGCCTCGTTCAGGGCGTCGATCGTCGGCTTGTCCTGCTGGATGAACGACTCGAAGGTCGAGGCGCCGATGAGGTCACCGGCCGCGGCGAAGATCGTGTTCGGGTGCGCGGCGCGCACCGAGTCGACGGCGCTCGCGAGCTTGGCAGCACCCCCGGCGTCCCGCGCCGGCAGCAGGCGGCCGTGGAAGTCGTTGATACCGACGATGGTGACGTCGACGGGGTCGGCGGCGTACGCCGCGGTGGAGGTGGTCAGGGTCAGGGCGCTGGCCGCGAGGCCCAGCCCGAGCCCGACGGCGAGGGGGCGCGTGGCGCGCCCTGCCCAGGAACGAGATGACACGTGTGGGGGTCCTTTGACGTCGTCCGGATACGGCGAGCGCAACGTAACCCTCACGGGGCGGCAAAGTCGTTAGCCGGACGTGAACAGGGCCGGACGAAAGCGTGTCGAACGGGCATCGGGTGAACCACTGCCACATGTGACGCGGATCTCTCGACAGGTTCCGCCCTAGATTCCCGTTCGACCGGCGTGATACCCGGTCGGGCCGCCGTCAGGCTCGAGGAGGGCGGGGACCGGACAGCGAGTCCCGCTGCTTCCACACGTCGCGGAAGAACTCCCAGCCCGACCACAGCGTCAGCGCCACTGCCGCGGCGAGGAGCACCTGGGCGACGTAGAAGAGGACCTCGCCGGGCACGTCGAGCACCGCAGGCAGGTCGGGGTCTCGCAACGGCAGTGTCAGGGCGCCGAGCGAGAGCACCTGCACGGTGGTCTTGAGCTTGCCGAGGTCCTTGGCCGCCAGCACGACCCGCTTGGCGATGGAGAGGCGCAGCAACGTCACGCTCCACTCGCGCACCAGCACGACGATCGCCACCCACCACCACACGTCGCCGATGATCGCGAGGGCGATGAGGGCCATGCCGGTCATGGCCTTGTCGGCGATCGGGTCGGCGATCTTGCCGAAGTCGGTGACCAGGTTGCGGGCCCGGGCGATGTCGCCGTCGATCTTGTCGGTGATCATCGCGACCGCGAAGATCACGTAGGCGACGGTGCGCCAGACGGCGGAGTCGCCGCCGTCGATGAGCAGCGCGGCACCGAAGAACGGGACCAGCACGATGCGCAGCGTGGTGAGCGCGTTGGGCAGGTTCCAGTTGCTGGGGCGGACCTCCTGGCCGGACCCCCCGCTCATCGGCTCTCCTCCGCGAACAGGTCGACGCCCTCGGTGTCGGTGACCACCGCGTCGACCAGGTCCCCGATCCGCAGACCGGTCGAGGCCGGCAGGTAGGTGGTGCCGTCGACCTCGGGGCCCTGGTGGGCGGCGCGGCCGGCGACCATCGGGTCGCCGTCCTCGTCCACGAGGCTCTCGACCAGCACCTGCACGCGTTCGCCGACGCGCTCCTCGGCGCGCTCGGCGTTGAGCTGCTCGACCAGGCCGGTGACGTGCTCGGTGCGGGCCCGCACCTCGTCCTCGTCGAGCTTGCCGTCGAGGCGGGCCGCCTCGGTGCCGTCCTCGTCGGAGTAGCCGAAGACGCCGGTGACGTCCATCCGCGCCGCGACCAGGAAGTCGCACAGCGTCTGGAGGTCGTCCTCGGTCTCACCGGGGAAGCCGACGATGACGTTGGAGCGCACCCCGGCCTCGGGGGCGAGGGCAGCGGACCTGCTCGAGCAGGCCCAGGAAGCTCTCCGGGTCGCCGAAGCGGCGCATCCGGCGCAGCACCGCGTTGCTGGCGTGCTGGAAGGACAGGTCGAAGTAGGGCACCACGCCGGGGGTGGTGGCGATCGCCTCGATCAGGCCCGGGACGGGTCTCGGCGGGCTGCAGGTAGGAGACCCGCACCCGGTCGACGCCCTCGATCGCGGCCAGCTCGGGCAGCAGCGTCTCGAGCAGGCGCAGGTCGCCGAGGTCCTTGCCGTAGGACGTGGAGTTCTCGGAGACCAGGAACAGCTCGCGCACGCCCTGCGTGGCCAGCCAGCGGGCCTCGGTCAGCACGTCGGCGGGGCGACGCGACACGAACGAGCCGCGGAAGGCGGGGATGGCACAGAACGAGCAGCGCCGGTCGCAGCCCGAGGCGAGCTTGAGCGGGGCCATCGGTCCCGGAGTCGAGGCGGCGGCGTACGGCGCGGGGGCCGGTGGCGGGCCCGCCCTGGCCGACCGTGGTGACGTCACCGTGGCCCGGGCACGGCCAGCTCGGTGTCGGCGCGGTCGACCGGGCTGATCGGCAGCAGCCGGCGACGGTCCTGCGGCGTGTGGGCCTGGTGGGTCTCCCCCGCCGACGATCGAGCGCAGCCGCGCCGCGATGTCGGGGTAGTCGTCGAAGCCGAGGACCGCGTCGGCCTCGGGCAGCGACTCGGCGAGGTCCTTGCCGTAGCGCTCGGCCAGGCAGCCCACGGCCACGACGGCCTGCGCGCGCCCGCCGTGCTCGACCTTGAGGTCGGCGGCCTGGAGCAGGGTGTCGACCGAGTCCTTCTTGGCCGCCTCGACGAAACCGCAGGTGTTCACCACGACCGTGTCGGCCTCGGAGGCGTCCTCGACCAGGCGGAAGCCGCCGGCCTCGAGGCGGCCCGCGAGCTCCTCGGAGTCCACCTCGTTGCGCGCGCAGCCGAGGGTCACCATCGCCACCGACAGCAGGTCGGGGTGCGGTGGACTGGTCCGGGGCGGGGGTCTGGGTAGTCATGGCTGTCCTCGAGTATGGCCGCCGGGCGCGCGCCGACGCGAACCCGCGGGCCGCGGGGACGGGCTCGGGTGACCAAGCGCACGGCCGCCCGCGCGGGCGGCCGTGCGGTCGTCGGTCAGTCGCCGGCGACGAAGGTGTTCTGGGCCTCCTGGCCGGTGCTGCCCAGCGCGCCCTGCTCGACACCGTCCACGGTGACCTCCAGCGAACCGTCGCTGGACTGCACGCGCACGGGCTGCGAGACCTTGGGGAGCACCTTGACCTCGCCGAAGGACAGCGAGCCCTTGTAGACCAGCTCGTTGGCGCCGTCGCGCACCACGACCTCCGCGCCGCCGCCGGCGGCGTTGAGGACCACCGGCACCGGCGCACCGGCGCTGGTCGAGCCGGCCGTGGACAGCTGCGGGACCGGGTCGCGCAGCTCGACGGGGCTGTCGGTGATCAGACGGGCGACCGACCAGGCCAGCACCAGCGCCATGACCGCCGCGATCAGCACCGACCAGTTCGGCCCGCCCCGGGTCGCGCGGATCGCGCCTCCCGAGCCGAGCTCGGCCTCGAAGACGCGCCGCGGGTTGATCGGGGCGTCGGCGTACCGCTCGTCGTAGTGCGCGAGCAGCGGGGTGGCATCGGTGCCCAGCACCCGCGCGAGGGTGCGCAGGTGACCGCGAGCGTAGAAGTCGCCACCGCAGGGGGCGAAGTCGTCGACCTCGATGGACTCGATGACGTGCGGACGGATGCGGGTGCGCTCGGCCAGCTGGTCGACGGTGAGCCCCAGGCGGGTGCGGGACGCAGCCAGCTCGGGGCCGATCACGGGGTCGGGCGCCGGCTCGCCGAGGTCGTCGATGACGATCGGCTCGACCGGGGACCCCTCGGTCGCGATCGGGCGGACCCGACCGTCCCGGTCCCCCCACACGACGGTGTCCTCGACCAGCGAGACGCTGCCGGGACGGCGCAGCTCGCGCCCCTCGGGCAGCCGCACGGCCGTGTCGTCACCCTCCGCGTGGTCCAGGCGAAGCGCGTTCGACCCGAAGACCTGGGTCTGGAAGTCGTCGCCGCGCCCGATCGTCACGTCGCTGCGGATCTCGGCGCGCACCGCGGTGACCGGGTCCCGCATCGGCGCCGGGGTCGCGCTGGCGTAGGCCGCCGCGGGCTCGACCACCGGCACGTCGGCCGGTGCCGGACGGAACCGCTCGGGCAGCCCGGAGGCGACCCGGCCGATGGCGTGGGCCAGCAGCGGGCGCGGGTCGGGCAGGCGGTGCCGCGCGGCCTGCTCGACCCCCGTGGGCTCGTCGATGCCGGACTCGGCCTCGGCCTCGACCTCGGCCTCGGCCTCGGGCTCATCGGACTCGTCGGTGGGGAGGTCCTGCTCGTCGTCGGAGCGCGTCGCCGCCCACTCGTGCTCGTCGACGTACTCGTAGCCCTGGATCTGAGCGACCTCGGTCGCTCCGCCGGCCAGCGCGTCGAGCGCGGCGACCAGGTCGCTGCCCTCGGGGACGCCGGTCACGGTGGTGGCCAGGGCCAGCGCGACGCTGCGCGGCTCGTCCTCACCGGACAGCACGTCGACGGAGCCGTCGCGCCACCAGCGGCGGCGGGCGAGCACCTCGACGGCGTCGATGTCGGACCACGGCAGCCCGTGCCAGGTCCGGCCGCGACGCAGCCGGACGCCCTGCTCGTCGGCCACGAACAGCGGCGCGCGGCTGTCGGCCAGCGTCGCCAGGTGCACCGCGGCGATCGCACCCACCAGGGTCAGCAGCGCCCAGTCCAGCGCGCTGCCGCCACCGGCGACCCGCGCGACGTACGCCGCGGCCACGAGCGCGGCCACGACGCCGAGCGCGCCGGCGACGCGCACGTCGCGGCGCACCTCGACGACACGGGGCTCGGGCTCTGCCGGTCGATCGGTCGGGCTGGGTCTGGTCCATCTGGGTCTCGCTCACATCTCCCCCTGCAGGGTGGCGATCAGGCCATCGATTTCATCGGGCTTGACGAGCACGTCTCGTGCCTTCGAACCCTCGGAGGGACCGACCACGCCTCGGGACTCCATGATGTCCATGAGACGGCCGGCCTTGGCGAAGCCCACGCGGAGCTTGCGCTGCAGCATCGAGGTGGAACCGAACTGGGTGGAGACAGACCAGCTCGATGGCCTGGATGACCAGGTCCATGTCGTCGCCGATGTCGTCGTCGATGTCGCGCTTGGCGGCCGCCGGGGCGGTGACGTCCTCGCGGTAGGTCGGCTCGAGCTGGGTCTTGCAGTGCTCGACGACCTGGGCGATCTCGGCCTCGGTGACCCACGAGCCCTGCACACGCACGGCCTTCGACGAGCCCATCGGCAGGAAGAGCCCGTCACCCTGGCCGACCAGCTTCTCCGCACCCGGCTGGTCGAGGATGACCCGGCTGTCGGAGAGGCTGGAGGTGGCGAAGGCGAGCCGGCTCGGCACGTTGGCCTTGATCAGACCGGTGACGACGTCGACGCTGGGGCGCTGGGTGGCCAGCACCAGGTGGATGCCGGCCGCACGGGCCAGCTGGGTGATCCGCACGATCGCGTCCTCGACGTCGCGCGGGGCGACCATCATCAGGTCGGCGAGCTCGTCGACGATGACCAGCAGGTACGGGTACGGCGAGAGCTCGCGCTCGCTGCCCGCGGGCACCTCCACCTTCCCGGCACGCACGGCCTTGTTGAAGTCGTCGATGTGGCGGAAGCCGAAGTTGGCCAGGTCGTCGTAGCGCATGTCCATCTCGCGCACGACCCACGCCAGCGCCTCGGCGGCCTTCTTGGGGTTGGTGATGATCGGGGTGATCAGGTGCGGGACGCCCTCGTAGGCGTTCAGCTCGACCCGCTTGGGGTCGACCATGATCATCCGGACCTCGTCGGGCGTGGAGCGCATCAGGATCGAGGTGATCATCGAGTTGATGAAGCTCGACTTGCCCGAGCCGGTCGCGCCGGCCACCAGCAGGTGCGGCATCTTCGCGAGGTTCGCGACCACGAAGCCGCCCTCGACGTCCTTGCCGAGCCCCGCGACCATCGGGTGGTGGTTGTTGCGGGCCGCGCCCGAGCGGAGCACGTCGCCGAGGCTGACGATCTCCTTGTCGAGGTTGGGGATCTCGATGCCGATCGCGGACTTGCCGGGGATCGGGCTGAGGATCCGCACGTCGGCCGAGGCGACGGCGTACGCGATGTTCTTGCTCAGCGCGGTGACCTTCTCGACCTTGATGCCGGCGCCGAGCTCGACCTCGTAGCGGGTCACGGTCGGGCCGCGGGTGTAGCCGGTGACCTGGGCGTCGATGCCGAACTCGTCGAGCACGTTGGTCAGGCGCGCGACCACCTCGTCGCTGGCCTGCGAGCGGGCCTTGTGCACCGAACCGGGCTTGAGGACCTCGTTGGCCGGCAGCGAGTAGGCGATGTCGCCGGACAGCGAGAGCTGCTCGACGCGCGGCGGCAGCGGGGTGTGCGGCGGCGGCTCGAGGTCCTCGGTGGACTCCGCGGCCGACTTCTCCTGCTTGCTGACCTTCCCTGCCTTGCCGGGCTTGTCGGGATGGCCAGGGACCGCGGCCGCGGTGGCCGGGGCGAAGATGTCGACGCCCACGCTGCTGTCCTCGCGCGGGCCGCGGGCGGCCTGCTGCTCGACGGTGAGGTCCTCGTCGAGCGCCACGTCGAGGGCGTCGCGCTCCCGCTTGCGCTTGCGCTTGTCGATCTCCCGGTCGCTGAGCACCGGGGTGTCGTAGGCGGGGTCGCCCATGTCGGGGTCGATGTCGCCGGAGGCGCGGCGTCCGCGCCCACGGGTGGACGCGCCGTCCTCGTCCTCGAGGTGGCGGCCCAGGGCCTGGTCGCGCAGGTCGGCGAGGCGCTGGGGAACCTGGTAGACCGGCGTCGCGGTCACGACCAGGATGCCGAAGACGACCAGCATCAGCAGCAGCGGGACGACGACGTACGCCGAGCGGAGCAGGTCGAGCAGCAGCGAGGAGACGACGTACCCGACTGCTCCCCCACCGGACTGCAGCGGGGTGGCGTCGCCGGCGACCGGCTGCGGGCTGCCGTTGGCGATGTGCACGATGCCGAGCAGGCCGAAGGCGAGCGCGGTCCAGCCGATCACCTGGCGCCCGGCCGGTCCGTTGCTGACCGGGTCGCGCATGGTGCGCCAGCCGACCCAGACCAGGGCCATCGGGACGAACCAGCCGAGCTTGCCGACCGATCCGGCCACGGCGACGCGCACCGGGTCGGTGACCGGGCTCTGGATCTGGAACCAGACCGCACCGGCGCTCACGACCGCGAGGCCCAGCAGCAGCAGGCCGACGCCGTCGCGGCGGTGCTCGGGGTCGAGGTCACGGGCACCGCGCCCGATCCCCCGCGCCAACGCGCCGACGCCGTGGGCGAAGGCCAGCCAGAGCGCGACGGCACCCCGGGCGAGCGCGCCCAGGGTCAGCAGCACCGGGCCGGGACCGCTGCGCACTGCGCGCGGAGCCGGCCGCTTCGCGGTGCTGCTCTTCTTCGTCGGGGTGGCGCGCTTGGAGCTCGACGGGCGCTTGCCGGTCGAGGTCGCGCGCGCAGCGCTGGTGGTGGATGTACTCCGGGATCGGGTGCCTGAGCTTCCGGACCGGCTCGAGGAACCGGTCGTGGACGTGCTCGTGCTCCGCGACCCCGGCGGGGAAGACGTACGGGTCGCCATGGTCCACACCCTAGGTGAACGCCTCACCAGTCCCAGGGATTAACACCCGCCCCACCCTCACGTGTCGCTTGAGGGTTTCGCACGAGCGGTCACTTTCGCACCACCGAGCAGGTCACTTGTGCACCCGGCCGGGCCGGTCCACGGTGCGAAAGTGACCGGTGGGTGGTGCAAAAGTGACTGCTCGTCCGTGGGGGTCAGGACTCGAGGACCACCGGGATGATCATCGGGCGGCGGCGGTGGGTGCTGGAGACCCAGCGGCCCACGACCCGGCGCACCGTCTGCTGCAGGGCGTAGGTGTCGGTGTTCCCCTCGGCCACGGCCCGGTCGAGCGCGTCGACGATGGCCGGCTTGACCTCCTCGAGGCTCGCGTCGTCGATGGCGTTGCCGCGGGCGTGGATCTCGGGGCCGCTGGCGACCTTGCCGGTGACGGAGTCCATCACCACGATCACCGAGATGAAGCCCTCCTCGCCGAGGATCCGGCGGTCCTTGAGGTCGGACTCGGTGACGTCGCCGACCGAGGAGCCGTCGACGTAGACGTAGCCGCAGTCGACCTTGCCCACGATCTCGGCGACCCCGTCGACGAGGTCGACGACCATGCCGTCCTGGGCGACGACGACGTTCTCGACGCCGGTCATCCGGGCCAGCTCGGCGTTGGCGAGCAGGTGCCGGATCTCGCCGTGCACCGGCAGCACGTTGCGCGGCTTGACGATGTTGTAGCAGTACAGGAGCTCGCCGGCGCTGGCGTGCCCGCTGACGTGGACCATCGCGTTGCCCTTGTGCACCACCCGGGCGCCCCAGCGCGACAGGCCGTTGATGACGCGGTAGACGGCGTTCTCGTTGCCGGGGATCAGGCTCGAGGCGAGCAGGACGGTGTCGCCCTCCTCGAGGTGCACGAAGTGGTGGTTGCGCTGGGCGATCCGGCTCAGCGCACTCATCGGCTCGCCCTGCGAGCCGGTCGAGATGAGCACCTGGCGCTCGGCGGGCAGGTCGGCGAGCTGCTTGGCCTCGACCACCGTGTTGGGCGGCACCCGGAGGTAGCCCAGGTCGCGGGCGATGCCCATGTTGCGCACCATGGAGCGCCCCACCCAGGCCACCTGGCGCTCGTGGGCGTACGCCGCGTCGAGGACCTGCTGGACGCGGTGGATGTGGGAGGCGAAGCAGGCGACGATGATGCGCTGCTTCGACTCCCGGAAGACCTGGTCGATGACCGGGGTGATCGCCTTCTCGGTCGGGGTGAACCCCGGCGTCTCGGCGTTGGTCGAGTCGGTCAGGAAGAGGTCGACCCCCTCCTCCCCCAGCCGGGCGAAGGCCCGCAGGTCGGTGATCCGACCGTCGAGGGGCAGCTGGTCCATCTTGAAGTCGCCGGTGTGCAGCACGGTGCCGGCGCTGGTGCGGATCGCGACCGCGAGGGCGTCGGGGATCGAGTGGTTGACTGCGACGAACTCGAGCTCGAAGGGCCCGAAGGTCATCCGGTCGCCCTCCTTGACCACGTGGTGCACCGTCTCGCGCAGCCGGTGCTCGCGCAGCTTGGAGCCGAGCAGGGCCAGGGTCAGCTCGGAGCCGACGAGCGGGATGTCGCCGCGCTCGCGCAGCAGGTAGGGCGTGGCCCCGATGTGGTCCTCGTGGCCGTGGGTCAGCACCAGCGCCTCGACGGTGTCGAGCCGGTCGCTGATCGAGGACCAGTCCGGGAGGACCAGGTCGACGCCGGGCTGGTGGTCCTCGGGGAAGAGCACGCCGCAGTCGACGATGAGCAGGCGTCCCTGGTGCTCGAAGACGGTCATGTTGCGACCGATCTCGCCGAGACCACCGAACGCCGTGACCCTCAGTCCGTGGTCGGCCAGGGCCGGCGGAGCGGAGAGCTCGGGGTGGGGATGAGACATGCAGGTCCGATCTGTGGGTCAGGCCTCGGACGCACTGCTCGCCAGGAGCCCGGCCGCGTCGAGCCCGACGCGCAAGGCGCCCACCTCGGCCTCGTCCAGCGCCACCAGCGGGCTCGCGGACGTTGCGGTTGTCGAGCACGCCCAGCAGCTGCAGCGCAGCCTTGGCGGTGGTGGCTCCGTAGTTGTCGACGCCCATGACGGCGTCGATCGCGGGGAGCAGCCGCGTGAAGATCTCGAGGGCGCCGGCGTGGTCGCCTGCGGCGTACGCGTCGACCATGGCGCGCAGCTCGCGCCCGGCGACGTGGCCCACGACGCTGACGACGCCGACGGCGCCGTGCGCCAGGTAGCCCAGGTTCGCCTCGTCGTCGCCGGAGTAGACGGCGTAGCCCATCTGGCTCAGGCGCACCGCGCGCACGAGGTCGCCGATGGCGTCCTTGACCGCGACGACGCGGTCCCAGGCGAAGGCCTGCTCGAAGGTCGTCCATCGCGATCGTGGTGCCGGTGCGTCCGGGGACGTCGTAGAGCATCACGGGCAGGTCGGCGGACTCGACCACGCTGCGGAAGTGGTGCAGCACGCCGGCCTGGCCGGGCTTGTTGTAGTACGGCGTGACCAGCAGGATCCCGTCGGCGCCGAGCTTCTCGGCCTGGCGGGCCAGCTCGACCGAGTGCGACGTGGAGTTGGTGCCGACGCCGGCGATGACGGTGGCGCGGTCGCCCACGGCGTCCTTGACCGCGGCCAGGATCTCGCCGTCCTCGGCCACGGTGGTGGTCGGCGCCTCACCGGTCGTGCCGGAGACCACGACGCCGTCGTGGCCGTGGTCGACCAGGTAGGCCGCGATCCGCGCGGTCGAGTCGAGGTCGACCGACCCGTCGTCGTGGAATGCGGTGGCCATCGCGGTGAGCACGCGTCCGAAGGGCGCGGGGGTCGACTGCATGGGGTCAGGCTATCGCTGGTCGAGCTGCGCTCGCGCCTCGGCTCACAGGTGGGGCACGACCTCCTCGGCCACCAGGCGCAGGTGGTCGAGGTCGGAGAGGTCGAGCGTCTGCAGGTAGAGACGGCTCTGACCGGACTCGGCGTAGCGACCGATCTTCTCGACGACCTCCGGCACGGTGCCGGCCAGGCCGTTCTCGCGCAGCTCGTCGGCGTCGCGGCCGATCGCCTCGGCGCGGCGTACGACGTCGGCGTCGGTCTCGCCGACGCACAGCACCAGGGCGCTGGAGAAGATCAGCGAGGCCGGGTCGCGGTCGATCGCCTCGCAGGCGACCCGGACCCGGTCGTTCTGCACCAGGCCGTCCTCGAAGGGCATGAACGGCAGGTTGAACTCGTCGGCGTACGCCGCCGCGAGGGCCGGGGTGCGCTTCTTCCCGCCGCCCGCCGATCAGCACCGGCGGGCCACCGGCGTGCCCGTCGCGCTGCACCGGCTTGGGCAGGCCCGGCGAGTCGATCACCGAGTGGTGGGTGCCCTCGTAGGTGAAGCCGCCCTCGGTGGCCCACAGCCCGGTGACGACCGCGAGCTGCTCCTCGAAGCGGTCGAAGCGCTCCCCCACCGCCGGGAACGGGATGGCGTACTTCTGGTGCTCGGCCTCGAACCAGCCCGCGCCCAGGCCGAGCTCGACCCGCCCGCCGCTCATCTGGTCGACGTTCGCGACCGAGATCGCCAGCGGGCCGGGGTGGCGGAAGGTGGCGCTGGTCATCATCGTGCCGAGCCGGATCGTGCTCGTCTCGCGCGCCAGCCCGGCCAGGGTCACCCACGCGTCCGTGGGTCCGGGCAGCCCCTCGGTGCCCATGCCGAGGTAGTGGTCGGAGCGGAAGAACGCCCCGAAACCGAGCCGTTCGGCCTCCTGGGCCACCCGCAGCAGGTCGTCGTAGGTGGCGCCCTGCTGGGGTTCGGTGAAGATGCGCAGCTCCATGGCGCCAGCCTGCCAGGTGGTGCTGCACTGAGGTCCATGGCCCACGACGAGGACCTGGCGGCGCGCATCGCCCTCCTGATCGGGGTGGACCGGCGGGGCGGTGACAGCGCGTCCAAGGAACCGCACCGGCACTCCACGATCGTCGATCGGTCGATCAACGAGGCGTCGCATTGATCGACCGATCGACGAATGGAGAGGGCGACCCGGACGGGGGCTGGCTCAGCGCACCTGGTGGCGGGCCCGGAGGGCCGGGAGGACGTGGTGCTCCAGCATCGGGGCCAGGTCGAGGTGGCCGTCGCCGTCGAGGGACATCCAGCGCAGCTCGGCGATCTCGGCGGCGGCGTGCGGCTCGGCCGGCAGCGCTGCGGTGAAGACGGTGGAGTGCAGCTCGCGCCCGGGCTCGTTGGCGGCCGGGGCGAGGTAGACGCCCAGCGGCTCGAGCGCGCCGGGTGCACCCACGTCGAGCCCGACCTCCTCGCGGGTCTCGCGCACCGCGGCGTCGTACGCCGACTCGCCGGGGTCGAGCTTGCCGCCGACCAGCATGAACCGGGTGGTGCCCCGCTTGCGCACCGTCAGCACCCGGCCGGCACGCACGAAGGCGACGGCGGCCACGACGATCACGGGGCAGCCACCCGGCGCTCCCACCAGACCCAGTCCAGACCCAGGTCGGGGCGGTGCTCGCGGCGGGTCTCGACCCACTGCTCGAGCGGGAAGTCGGGGTACGTCGCGTCGCCGGCGGGCTCGAGGTCGACCTCGGTCAGCACCTGGTGCGTGGCGAGCGGCAGGGCGAGGCGGTAGACCTCCCCTCCCCCGGCGACCACGACGTCGCCGGGCAGCTCGGCGGCGACCTCGAGGGCCTCGTCGAGGCTGCGCACCACGTGCACGCCCTCGAAGCCGGGATCGAAGGCCGGGTCGCGGGTCAGCACCACCGTGCGTGCGCCCGGGCAGCGGCCGGCCGATCGAGTCCCAGGTGCGCCGGCCCATCACCAGGATGTGGCCGAGCGTCTCGCGCTTGAAGTGCGCGAAGTCCTCGGGCAGGTGCCACGGGATCTCGCCGTCGGCGCCGATCACGCGGTTGCGGCCGTACGCCGCGACCAGCACGACCCGCCGGTCGACGGGCTGCTCGGTGGTCATACCGCGATCGGCGCCTTGATCCCCGGGTGCGGGTCGTAGCCCTCGAGGCGCGAGGTGGTCGAGCTCGAAGGCGTCGATCTCGGTGACCGAGGGGTCCAGGTGCAGCGTCGGCAGCGGCCGGGGCTCGCGGGTCAGCTGGAGGCGCGCCTGCTCGAGGTGGTTGGTGTAGAGGTGCGCGTCGCCGAGCGTGTGCACGAAGTCGCCGACCTCGAGGCCGGTCACCTGGGCGACCATGTGGGTCAGCAGCGCGTAGGAGGCGATGTTGAACGGCACGCCCAGGAAGATGTCGGCCGAGCGCTGGTAGAGCTGGCACGACAGCCGGCCCGGCCGCCGTCGGCGACGGCGACGTAGAACTGGAAGAGCGTGTGGCACGGCGGCAGCGCCATGTCGTCGACGTCGGCGACGTTCCAGGCCGAGACGATGTGGCGCCGCGAGTCGGGGTTGGTGCGGATCTGCTCGCACGACCTGCGCCAGCTGGTCGACGTGGCGCCCGTCGGGAGTGGGCCACGAGCGCCACTGGTGGCCGTAGACCGGGCCGAGGTCGCCGTGCTCGTCGGCCCACTCGTCCCAGATGGTGACGCCGCGCTCCTGCAGCCACGCGACGTTGGTGTCGCCGCGCAGGAACCACAGCAGCTCGCCGAAGACCGAGCGGGTGTGCACCTTCTTGGTGGTCACCAGCGGGAAGCCCTCGCGCAGGTCGAAGCGCATCTGGTGGCCGAAGACGCTGAGCGTGCCGGTGCCGGTGCGGTCGGACTTCTCGACGCCGTCGTCGAGGATGCGCTGGACGAGGTCGAGGTAGGCCTGCACGCGACGACCCTAGCCCGCGCCGGGTCACAGGTCGCAGCTCCCGGCGATGGTGGTGCGGGTGGCGCCGCCGACCCAGACCTCGGCGTCGGTGCCGTCGCCCACGCGGTCGACGTGCACGCGGCCCCGGCGGCCGAGCGCGGTGCCCTGCGCGGCGACGTACGACGCGGCCAGCGCGTCGCCGAGCACGCGCTCGCCGAGCAGCCACTGGGCGATGCCGGCGTTCAGGCTGCCGGTGACCGGGTCCTCGGCACCCCGATGCCGGGGCAGAAGGCCCGCACCTCCAGGGCCGCCTCGCCGCCCGCCGGCGTGGGCGCCGACGACACCGATCTCGAGGTCGTCGAACGCCGACCAGTCCGGGGCCAGGGCGAGCACCGCGTCGGCGTCGCGCAGCAGCACCGCCGACCCACCCGGGGCCGTTGTCGACCCAGGCGGAGGCCAGCACGTCCTCGGCGCCCACCCCCAGGGCGCGGCGCACCCGCGCGAGGTCGGCCTCCTCGACCGGGCCGGAGCGCACCAGCGGCGGCGCCCGGAAGGCGAGTCGCTCGCCGGAGCGGCGCACCGCGACCAGACCGGCGCCGCACTCCTGCACGACGTCGTCACCCTGCGGCCGCCCGCCGGCCTCGAGCCAGGCGTGCGCCGACCCGAGCGTGGGGTGCCCCGCGAACGGCAGCTCCTCGCCGGGGGTGAAGATCCGCAGCCGGTAGTCGGCGCCCTCCACCGGTGGGCCGCAGCAGGAACGTCGTCTCCGACAGGTTGGTCCAGCGCGCGAACGCCGCCATCTGCTCGTCGGTGAGGTCGTCGGCGTCGTGCACGACCGCGACCGGGTTGCCGAGCAGCGGCTCGGTGCTGAACACGTCGACCTGGCTCATCTGCACGCCCCCAGCGTAGGCGGGACGGCCCGGGGTCAGCGGGCCAGGACCGGTTCGCCGTCGGCGCTCGAGACGCGCAGGTGGTCGACGCAGGCGCCGGAGCGGATGAAACAGGTCCGCAGCAGCCACCCCCGGGCTCCCGAGAGCCGGCGGAACTCGCCCGCGGCGGCCACCTGGTCGGCGTCGCCGACGACGTAGGTGATGGCCCCGGTCGTGCTGAAGACGGCGTCGAGGGCGATCTCGCCGGGACGGATGCCGGTGCGGGCGGCTGCGGCCGCTGGCGGTCTCGTAGACGCGGACCGGCGCACGCGGGTCGGGGCCGGTGCGGGTCAGCACGTAGCCGCCCCCGGGCGAGAGCTGGGCGCCGACGCCGCGCCGCGTGCGCGCCGGGGCGAACGGTCCGTCGAACCGGATCCGTTGCTCACCCACCTGCACGACCGTCGTGAGACCGTCCACGTCGAGGAGGCCGGCCGGTCCCGGCCCCTCGGGTGGGTCCTCCGCCTGTCCGTCGGGGTCGGCCAGGGGGTCCCAGGTGTGCGAACCGGACCCGTCGACGTAGTAGAGGGTGGGGCCCTCGAGGTTCAGCGGGCCCGGGGCGGGCGGCCCCGGGTCGAGGCCGTGCCGGGCCAGCTCCTCGCCCGTGCGGACGTCCGCGACGACCAGCTCCGTGCCCGCGACGTCCGTCCAGGCCACCCAGGCCCGCTCCCGCTCGACGACCAGCGCCGCACCCGGCGCCGAGGTGCCCAGCTGCAGCCGCTCCCCCGTGGCGTCGGTGCGCACGACCCGGCCCGAGCCGTCGCTGTAGACCACGGCGCCCCGGACGCGGACCAGGCGTCGTACGCCGGGCAGCGTCAGCGCGCTGTCGTCGACGACCAGCTCGCCCGCGGCGGCCCACGCGGTCGGGACCGAGTTGCTCACGGCACGCACCGGCACCGGGCCGAGCTCGCCCGCGTCCGGGTCGGGGTCCTCGGGGCCGACTGCCCGCCAGGTGCCCAGCCCGACGACCAGCACCGCGAGCAGGACGCCGCCGACGAGCACACCGCGCGGCACCCGCCGCCCGCGCGGGACCGCGGCCACCGCACCGGCCGCTCGACGGTGCGACCTCGACCGCGGCCGCCAGGTCGCGGGCCTCCTGCGCCAGGTCCTCGGCGTCGCGGGTCGCCAGGTCGGGGCCAGCTCGCCGGTCAGCTCGACCAGGGCGGCGTCGTCGAGACCGGCCACCGCTCGCCAGCACCAGGCACGTACGTCGCGCCGGCGTCGAGCCGGTCGAGCCCCGGGGCCGGTGCCGCGGGCTCGTCGTGCCACCAGCGCGTCGTGTCCTCGGCCCGCACCTCGAGCAGCAGCCGCCACACCTCGACCTCGGGGTCGGCGCTCTCGCGCAGGTCGCGCCACTCGCGCGCGGGCCCGGGCCAGGGCCCGGTCGGTCAGCGCCGCGGCGTGACCCGGCGGTGATGCCGAGCAGCCACGACGGCCCGCACGAGAACGGCGCGTCTCGCGGCGACGTACGCCGCGAAGTCCTCGGCGTCGCCCGCGCCGCCGTGCACGTGACCCTCAGCTCCGCCGGTGCGAGGTGGTCAGGGGTGCAGCGACATCGGGCCGTAGACCCGGCGCTCGAGCTCGAAGAGGACCACCGCGTCGACGCCCTCGTCGGCGAGGTCGGCGAAGGCCTCGCCCACCCACGACTCGGCGTCGGCCTGGCTGGCGAAGCGCTGCCCGGCCAGGTCGCCGTCGACGCTCACCTCCTCGCCGGCGGCGTCCTCGAGGCGCCACCACCAGGGGCGCTCGGCCGGCGGTGGGCGGCCGGAAGGTCGCGGGCTGCTCGGGCAGGTTCACTGCTCAGGACTCCTTCACCGACGGGTCGACGAACGGGGGCTTGGTGAGCTGGAAGATCTCGCGACGGCCGCGGACGTCGACGCCGACCTCGGCCTCGGGGTGCACGATCGCGGCGACCAGGGCCAGGCCGATGCCCTTGCGCAGGGTGGGCGAGAAGGTGCCGGAGGTGACCTCGCCGACCAGCACGTCGGCGGTCAGCGAGACGCTCATGCCCGGGCGCGGGATGCCGCGACCGGTGGCCACGATGCCGCGCAGCACCCGGCTTCGGCTTCTCGGCGCGCTCGCGCGCGAGCACCTCCTTGCCCCAGAAGGTCGGCTTGTCCCAGCCCACCGCCCAGGCCATCCGCGCCTGCACGGGGGTGACGTCGAGGGAGATGTCCTGCCCGTGCAGCGGGTAGCCCATCTCGGTGCGCAGCGTGTCGCGGGCGCCGAGACCGCACGGGAGCGATGCCGTGCTCGGCGCCCGCCGCGAGCAGGGCGTCCCACAGGGCGCCGGCGGCCTCGTTCGCCACGATCAGCTCGTAGCCCCGCTCGCCGGTGTAGCCGGTGCGGCACACCACGACCGTGGCGTCGGCGTACGTCGCCTCGACGAAGCTCATGTAGTCGTGGTCGACGGGCAGGCCGAGCGCCTGCATCACCTCGTCGCTGTGCGGGCCCTGCACCGCCAGCACGGCGAGGTCGCGGTGCAGGTCGGTGACCTTGACGCCGTCGGGGGCGCTCGCGGCGAGGCGGCGCACCACCTCGGCGGTGTTGGCGGCGTTGGGCACCAGCAGCACCCGCTCGTCGGAGTAGCGGTAGACGATCAGGTCGTCGACCACACCGCCGGTCTCGTCGTCGCAGCACAGCGTGTACTGCGCCTGGCCGGGCCCGATGCGGTCGAGGTCGTTGGTCAGGCAGGCGTTGACGTACGCCGCCGCGCCGGGGCCGGTGACCTCGGCCTTGCCGAGGTGGCTGACGTCGAAGACGCCCACGGCGGTGCGCACCGCGGTGTGCTCGGCGACCACGCCGGTGGGGTACTCCAGCGGCATCTCCCAGCCGCCGAACGGGGCGGTCTTGGCGCCCAGCGCGAGGTGCCGGTCGTGCAGCGGAGAGGTCAGCAGCTCAGCCATGGCGCGAACCTACCCCAGCGCCGGACATCGGCCGGCGGCGGCGCACGGGGCCCGAACCGGGGTGGCGTGCGACGTGCCCACGGATGGTTAGTGTGGCGCGGTGACCTCGTTCATCCTCGCGCAGTGCCAGCCCCGCCAAGACCAAGGCCGACGCCGTGGTCGTCGGGGATCGTCCAGAGCAGCCCGTCGGGCGCCGCGAGCGCCAAGGGCGCGTCGGCGTCCGCGCCGGAGCTCGAGCTGGCGCCCGGCGCCGAGGACGTCGCCAAGGCCTACGGCCGCAAGCTGCGCCCGCTGCTGGCCTCCCTCGACGTCAAGGGCTCGGTCGGCGAGGTCACCCGCATCCCCACCTCCGGCGTGATCGGCGCCCCGCTGCTGGTCCTCGTCGGGCTCGGCACCGACCCGCAGCCCGCCGACGTGCGCCGCGCCGCCGGTGCCGCCGCCCGCGCGGTCACCAACGCCGCCAACGTCGCCGTCGCCCTCCCGGCCGAGACCCCCGAGGAGGTCCGCGCCGTGGCCGAGGGCTGGGCGCTGGGCGCCTACACCTTCACGACGTACAAGCAGGACACCGCGAAGGACGACACCACCGCCGGTGACGTCGTCATCCTCAGCGGCGCCGCGCGCCGCAAGGAGGTCGTCGACCGCGCTCGAGGAGGCCCAGGTCGTCACCCGCGCGGTCGCCGCGACCCGCGACTGGGTCAACACTCCCCCGGGCGACCTGCGCCCGCCGGCCTTCGCCGAGTCGGCGCAGACCCGCGCCAAGGAGCTCGGCAAGGGCCGTGGCGCCCCGAAGATCACCCTGCGGGTGCTCGACGAGGTCGAGCTCGCCGAGCTCGGCTGCGGCGGCATCCTCGGTGTCGGCGCCGGCTCCTCGGCCCCGCCGCGCCTGGTCGAGATCACCTACGCACCCAAGGGCGCGACCACGCACCTCGCGCTGGTCGGCAAGGGCATCACCTTCGACTCCGGCGGCCTGAGCATCAAGCCGGCCCAGGGCATGCACGAGATGAAGTCCGACATGGCCGGCGCCGCCGCGGTCATCCAGGCGACCTTCGCGATCGCCGAGCTCGGCCTGCCCGTCAAGGTCTCCTGCTTCGCCCCGATGGCCGAGAACATGGTCTCCGGCGACGCCACCCGACCCGGCGACATCCTCACGATGTACGGCGGCACGCACCGTCGAGGTGCTCAACACCGACGCCGAGGGCCGCCTCGTGCTCGGCGACGCGCTGGTGCGCGCCACGAGACCGAGCCCGACCTCATCGTCGACGTCGCGACCCTCACCGGCGCCATGGTCGTCGCGCTCGGCAACAAGATGGCCGGCGTGATGGGCTCCGAGGAGGTCGTCGCCCAGGTGGTCGCGGCCGGCACCAGCGCCGGCGAGCCGATCTGGGCGATGCCGATCCCCGAGGAGATGAAGCAGCGCGTCACCTCCAGCAAGATCGCCGACCTCGCCCAGCACGACTGGGTGCGCTGGGGCGGCGGGCTCTTCGCCGGCGCGTTCCTGCGCGAGTTCACCGACGGTCGCCCGTGGGCGCACCTCGACATCGCCGGGCCGTCGTACAACGCCGGCGGTCCCGACGGGCACCTGACCACCGGCGGCACCGGCTTCGCCGTGACCACCCTGGTCGACCTGGCCCGCAGCCTGGCCTGAGCGGCCTCTCCGTCGGCCGGCCGTGAGTTCCATCGGCCGGCCGACGGAACTTCCCAGCGACGCGGCGGCAGCCCGCGCTCAGGGACCCTGCTGGCCCTTCGGCTTCTTCATCCGGCTGTTGTAGTCGCGCATCCGCTGCGGGATGCCCACCAGCCCGGCGTCGTACGACGGCACCTGGAAGCGGTTGCAGAAGTCGTGCGCCCAGCTCGACCGACGGGCACGCGGCGCCGCGTCCACTCACCGTCGTGGGCCACCAGCAGCAGCGTCACGTCGCTGACCGCGGTGCGAGGCTCGACGAACCCCTCGACCCCGCGGCGCTCGGAGACCCAGGTGCTCAGGTGCTCGCGGTCGACCGCGTCGGAGGCGCGCACCGTGGTCGACCCGGTGCGGGCGGCGTCGCTGCGCGGGCTTGCGCATGCGCGTCTTCGAGCCGCGGCGGAAGCGATCCATCATTCCCATGGGGTCCAGTCTGCCAAGCCCGCACCCGAAGGTCGGTGTGGACACGCCCGGGTTAAGTGCAAGGATGGCTGCGCGATCGTGACGACCCACGGAAGGACGACGGTGCCGACACCGACTTCGACGTACTCATCCTCGGCGCTGGCTCGGGGGGTTACGCGTGCGCACTGCGCGCTGCCCAGCTCGGGCATGAGCGTGGCGCTGGTGGAGAAGGGCGACCTCGGCGGCACCTGCCTGCACGTGGGCTGCATCCCGACCAAGGCCCTGCTGCACGCGGCCGAGATCGCCGACGCCGCCCGCGACTCCGAGCAGTTCGGCGTGCGCGCCACGCTCGAGGGCATCGACATGGCCGGGGTGAACTCCTACAAGGACGGCGTGGTCTCGCGTCTCTTCAAGGGGCTGACCGGGCTCGTCAAGGGACGCGGCGTCACCGTGATCGCCGGCGAGGGTCGGCTCACCGGTCCCCGCGAGGTCACCGTCGACGGCACCGCCTACACCGGGCGCCACGTCGTGCTGGCCACCGGCTCCTACGCCCGCTCGCTGCCCGGCCTCGAGGTCGACGGCGACCGGGTGCTCACCTCCGACCACGCGCTGCGCCTCGAGAAGGTGCCGGCCTCCGTGGTCGTGCTCGGCGGCGGTGTCATCGGCTGCGAGTTCGCGAGCGTGTGGCGCAGCTTCGGCGCCGAGGTGACCATCGTCGAGGCGCTGCCCCGGCTGGTGGCCGCCGAGGACGAGGCGTCCTCCAAGGTGCTCGAGCGCACCTTCAAGAAGCGCGGCATCAAGGCCCGCACCGGCACCCCCTTCCAGAGCGTCAAGACCACCGACGACGGCGTCGCCGTGACCCTCGAGGGCGGCGACGTGATCGAGGCCGAGCTGCTGCTCGTGGCGGTCGGGCGCGGCCCGGTCACCGACGGCCTCGGCTACGACGAGCAGGGCGTCGAGATGGAGCGCGGCTTCGTGCGCACCGACGACCGCTGCCGCACCAACCTCGAGGGCGTCTACGCCGTCGGCGACATCGTGCCCGGGCTCCAGCTGGCGCACCGCGGCTTCCAGCAGGGCATCTTCGTGGCCGAGCACATCGCCGGCCTCGACCCGGCCCCCATCGACGAGGCCGGCATCCCGCGCGTGACCTACTCCCACCCCGAGGTCGCCTCGGTGGGGCTCGACGAGGCCACGGCGCGCTCGACGTACGGCGACGACGCGATCGAGACGGTGACCTACGACCTCGGCGGCAACGGCAAGAGCCAGATCCTCAAGACCCAGGGCTTCGTCAAGCTCGTACGCCGCACCGACGGCCCGGTCGTCGGCGTGCACATGGTCGGCGACCGCGTCGGCGAGCTCATCGGCGAGGCCCAGCTGATCTACGGCTGGGAGGCGCACGCCGAGGACGTCGCGCCCCTGGTCCACGCCCACCCCACCCAGAACGAGGCTCTCGGCGAGGCGCACCTCGCCCTGGCCGGCAAGGCGCTGCACGCGCACTCGTGACGGCCTCCTAGCCTGGAGCCCGGCACACCCCCGTCACACCCGCACCACCGAGCACTCCCACCGAAGACCGCGAGCGAAGGAACTGCATTGGCCACCGAAGTCAACCTCCCGGAACTGGGTGAGTCCGTCACCGAGGGCACCGTCACGCGCTGGCTGAAGCAGGTCGGCGACACCGTCGCCGTCGACGAGCCGCTGCTCGAGATCTCCACCGACAAGGTCGACACCGAGATCCCCTCGCCGGTCGCGGGCACGCTGCTCGAGATCAAGGTCGACGAGGACGACACCGTCGAGGTGGGCGCGCTCCTCGCCGTCATCGGTGACGAGGGCGAGTCCGCGGGCGACGACTCCGAGGGCGACGACACCGCCACGCCCGAGGCGCGAGCCCGCCGACGAGGACGAGGCCGAGAAGAAGGCCGAGCAGGAGGAGGAGGTCGCCGAGGAGACCGGCGACCTGCCCCCCGGCGACGAGACGCCCGAGTCCGCGAAGTCCGGACGGTGCGGACGACAAGCCGCTCGAGGAGACCGAGAAGCCCGCCGCCGCGACCAAGAAGTCCGGCGGCGGCGGGGCACCACCGTCACCCTGCCCGAGCTGGGCGAGTCGGTCACCGAGGGCACCGTGACCCGCTGGCTCAAGGAGGTCGGCGACGAGGTCGCCGTCGACGAGCCGCTGCTGGAGATCTCCACCGACAAGGTCGACACCGAGATCCCCTCCCCCGTGGCCGGCACCCTGCTCGAGGTGAAGGTCTCCGAGGACGAGACCGTCGAGATCGGCGCCGAGCTCGCCGTCATCGGCGACGGCTCCGCCGGTGAGCGACTCCGAGCCGGAGCCCGAGCCCGAGCCCGAGCCGGAGCCCGAGCCGGAGCCGGAGCCGGAGCCCGAGCCGAAGAAGGAGGCCGAAGCAGGAGAAGGCCCCGAGCCGAAGCAGGAGGCCGAGCCGGCGCAGGAGAAGGCCCCCGAGCCGACCAAGGAGCAGGAGAAGCCCGCCTCCGGGTCGAGCAGCCGTCCTCCAGCGGCGACGGTCCCGGCTACGTGACCCCGCTGGTGCGCAAGCTCGCCGGCCAGCACGGCGTCGACCTCAACACCGTCACCGGCACCGGTGTCGGTGGACGCATCCGCAAGCAGGACGTGCTCGAGGCCGCGAAGGCGAAGGAGGAGCCAGCGCCCCGGCCGCTCCCGCGGCGTCCGGCGCCTCGTCGGCGCCGCGGTCTCGGGTGGCGCCCCGGCGCCGTCCAGCCCCTCGCCGCTGCGCGGCAAGACCGAGAAGCTGTCGCGGCTGCGCAAGATCATCGCCTCGCGCATGGTCGAGTCGCTGCAGGTCTCGGCCCAGCTCACGCAGGTCATCGAGGTCGACGTCACCAACATCGCCCGCCTGCGCGAGGCCAACAAGGCCGACTTCCTGGCCCGCGAGGGCGTCAAGCTCTCCTACCTGCCGTTCTTCGCCAAGGCGACGGTCGACGCGCTGAAGCAGCACCCCTCGCTGAACGCGACGATCGACACCGAGGCCGGCGAGGTCACCTACTACGACCGCGAGAACCTCGCGTTCGCGGTGGACACCGAGAAGGGCCTGATCACCCCGGTGGTCAAGGACGCCGGCGACCTGTCGATCTCGGGCCTGGCCCGCAAGATCGCCGACGTGGCCGAGCGCACCCGCACCAACAAGATCGGCCCCGACGAGCTGTCGGGCGGCACCTTCACGATCACCAACCTCGGCAGCGTGGGTGCGCTCTTCGACACCCCCGTGATCAACCAGCCGCAGGTCGCGATCCTCGGCCCCGGTGCCGTCGTGAAGCGTCCCGTCGTCATCGACGACCCCAACCTGGGCGAGACCATCGCGGTGCGCCACATGGTCTACCTGGCGCTGACCTACGACCACCGCCTGGTCGACGGCGCCGACGCCGGCCGCTTCCTCGCAGGAGGTCAAGCAGCGTCTCGAGAGCGGCCAGTTCGAGGTCTGAGCACCGCTCCGCACGCAGCAGCACCCACCACGCCCCGCCCGGGCTCTCCCGGGCGGGGCGTGGTGCGTCCGGCCGCGGGACGTCATACGGGCGGGACGTCCCTCGCCGCGGGACGTATGACGTCCGGCGGCGTGTCGCGCGTCACACGCCGGGGGTACCCGCGAAATGGAGAGGCGCGGGTCGGTCCGAGGGCATACCGTCGGGGGCACCGTGACTATGACCGATCTCGGCGCCCACCCCGCGCCTCGCCCAGACCCCCCGCCCACCGAGCCCGCCGGCCCACCGACGACCCGTCGACTGGCGCCGGATGCGCAGCCCGTGGGCGCTGCTGGCCCTGCTCGGATCCCTGCTCGGCGCCGTCGGCACCGCGGTCGGCTCCGCCGTCGCCGGGCGGCTCGCCGAGGACGCCACCGACCGCCCTGGTCTGGGCGCTGGCGGTCGTGCGTGGTCGGCGCCGCGGTGCTCGACACGGTCGGGCGCACCGTCTGGGCCGGCGTCGTCGACCGCGCCGAGGGCCGGCTGCGCGCCGACCTGCTCGACGCCGCGATGCATGCAGCCGCTGGCCGCGCTCGACGAGCAGGCCGTCGGCGAGGTGCTCGACCGGGTCGACGACGACACCCACGAGGTCGGCTCGCTGCTGCGCCAGAGCGTCTGGATGGCGATCCGCACGCTGCTGGCCTCGGGCCCGCTCTGGCTGGTCGCCGGCCTGACCTGGTGGCCGGCCTTCATCCTGTTCCCGCTGGCCGGCGTCGCCGCGGTCGCCGTCGTACGCCCGCTGCTGCCGCAGATCTCCGAGCGCAAGGTCGTCGAGGAGATCGCCTGGACCGACCACGCGGCCGCCATGGAGGAGGGCATCGCCGCCCGCGACGACCTGCGCACCACGCCTGGGCCAGGCCTACCTCGTACGCCGCTGCACCGAGCTCGCCGCGACGGTGCACGCCCGCTTCGCCGAGGTGCTCGCAGCTGGAGAGCCAGGTCGGGCGGCGCACCGGGACCCTGCTGCACGGCGATGCTCGCCGGCACCGCCGTCGTCGGGGTCGCCCTGGTGCTCGACGACCGGCTCGCGACCGCCGCGCTGGTCACGCTGTTCCTGGTCACCACCACCTTCGTGGGCCAGGTCGACCAGCTCGCCCGGCACCTGCCCGACCTGCAGGCCGGCTTCGGCGCGGTGCTGCGGCTGCGGCAGCTGCTCGGGCGCCGAGGCCGAGCCGACCGGCGGCGAGCCGCTGGCCAGCGGGCCGCTCGACCTCGAGCTGCGCGACCTGCACTTCTCCTACGGCACCGGCACCGTTCGCCCTGCAGGGCGTCGACCTGACGGTGCCCGCCGGCACCACCTGCGCGCTCGTGGGGCGCACCGGCTCGGGCAAGTCGACCCTGGCCTCGCTGCGTCTCGCGGGCCGTCGACCCCGAGCCCGGCAGCGTCGCTGCTCGGCGGCGCCGACGTGCTCGACCTCGACCTGCAGTCGCTGCGCAGCGCCGTCGGCGTGGTCACCCAGCGCACCGAGATCCTCGCCGGCACCCTCGCCGAGAACATCGCGCTCTTCGCCGACGGCTCGCGCGCGCCGCGTCGAGGCCGCGGTCACCGAGCTCGGCCTCGACGAGCTGGGTCGCCGGCCTGCCCGCAGGGCCTCGACACCCCGCTCGGGCCCGGCGGCACCACGCTGTCCTCCGGCGAGGAGCAGCTGGTCGCCTTCGCCCGGCTGCTGGTGCGCGACGTCCGGGTCGTCGTGCTCGACGAGGCCACCGCCCGGATGGACCCGGTCACCGAGGCGCGCGTCGTGCGCGCCGCCGACCGGCTGCTGACCGGTCGCACCGGCCTGCTGGTCGCGCACCGGCTCGGCACCACCGAGCGCGCCTCGCAGGTGGCGGTGCTCGAGGCCGGCCGGGTGGTCCAGCAGGGTCCGCGCGCGCGTCCTGGCCCGCGAGCCCGGACCGTTCCGCGACCTGCTCGAGGCCTCCGCGCACGAGCGACGCGCCACCGAGCACGACGCCGACGACACGCCGACGCCGCGGCCGCACCAGGCCGCGCGCGACGCCGACATCGGCAGCGCGCGGCGTACGGGTCGAGCCGCCGGCGCCGCCGGCCCTGCGCCCGCTGCCCAGCCTGGCCCGGGCCATCTGGAACGCGCTGCTGGTCGAGCCCCGCTGGGGCCTGGTCGGCGCCGGCCTGTTCACGGTCTCGGCGCTGACCGGCGCCTTCGGCGCGGTCACCGGCTGGATCTGGGGCCTGCTGGTCGCCGACCTGCAGGCACGGCGGCCGCCCGCTGGGCCTCGACCGTGGCGCTGGTCGCCTCGCTGATGGTCGCGCCGCTGCTGCTGGCCGTGGCGTTCAAGGTCTACCCGCGCTGGTGGATCGCGGTGATGCTGCGCGTGCGCGCCGCCGTGCTGCAGGGCCAGACCGAGCAGCACCGGCTGACCCGCACCCCGCCCGGCGAGGTGGTGGCCCGCGCGATGGACGCCGACCGGCTCGCCCGCTACGCCGACCGCTGGGTCGACTTCGTCAACGGGCTGGTCATCGTCGCGCTGACCTCGGTGCTGGCCGGCAGCCTGCTGGCCGGCGGCGTGCTGCTCGCGGTGATGGTCACCTCGGCGCTGGCCTCCTCGCTCGGGCGCCGGGTCGCCGGCCGCTCGGCCGCGGCGTCGTCGGCCGCCCGCGCCCGGTTCGGCCGCTCGCTGGTCTCGGCGCTCGAGTCGGTGCGCACCGTCAAGCTCGCCGCCGCGACCCCCGACGTCCACCAGCACCTGCGCGACGTCGACTCCGGCCGGGTCGAGGCCGCGGTCAAGGAGCACCGGGTGCAGGCCCTGCTCGACGGCGTCCCGATCGTGATGGTGCAGCTCGGCGTCGTCGCCGCCTGGGGCGATCTACGTCGCCGACGGCTGGGGCCTGGCGACCGCGCTGCTGGTCGCCAACGCCGTCGCCGGCTTCGACTGGTTCGGCCGGGTCGCCGGGTCGGTCGTGACCGAGGCGCCGGGCACCCGCGCCTGGATGCACGAGACCAGCCGGCTCGCCGGCGGCGGCGACCTGATGGCCGAGCCGCCGGGCGTCGACCTGGTCGCCGGCGCCGCGCCCCGCGCCGGCCGCCCGGCGCCGCGACCCGCTGCACGCGCTCGAGCGTGCGCGGCCTCACCGCCGTCCACGACGACGGCACCATCGGCGCGCACGACATCGACCTGCAGCGTCGCGCGCGGCGAGCTGGTGCTGCTGCTGGGCCAGGTCGGCTCCGGCAAGTCCAGCCTGCTCGGCTGCCCTGGCCGGGCTGGTGTCGACGACGCGGCGAGGTGCGCTGGAACGGCCGGCTGCTCGACGACGCCGCAGACCGAGCTGCGTCCCGGCCGGGTCGCCCACGTGGCCCAGGTGCCGCGCGTGCTCTCCGGCACGTTCCGCGACAACATCCGCCTCGACCACGACGCACCGCCAGGTCGACCCGGCCATCGCGGCCGCCCGGCTGGGCCGCGACGTGGAGGAGGCCGGTGGCGCCGGACTCGCTGGTCGGGCACCGCGGCGTACGCCTCTCGGGCGGGCAGGTGCAGCGCGTCGCGCTCGCCCGCGCCCTGGCCTGCGACGCCGAGCTGCTGCTGGCCGACGACGTGTCCTCGGCCCTCGACGCCGCCACCGAGATCGAGCTGTGGGAGTCGCTGCGCGCCCGCGGCACCACCGTCGTCGGCGCGACCTCCAAGACCGCCGCCCTCGCCCGCGCCGACCGCGTCGTGGTCCTCGTCGACGGCACCGTCGCCGCCAGCGGCCCCTGGTCCGAGCTGTCCCCCCGTTGGCGCCACCTCGCCGGCTGACCCTCCCGACATCCAGGAGCAGCTCCAGGGATCAGGAGCAGCAAGAGATCCCGCGAGTCGGCGCAGATGTCGCGCTGACCCGGCGCAGATGTCGCACCGAGTCGGCGCGAATGTGCCGGTGTACATCTAGGCCGAGTCAGCGCGATATTTGGGCCGGGTGGGCGGGACATTTGGGCCGGGTGGGCGGGATATTTGGGCCGGGTCGCGCCTGGCAGGTGACCCGCGTGATGGCGGGGGCTGGCAGGGTGGGCGCATGAGTCTTCACGTGGTCATCGGCGGGGCGTCCGGGTTCCTGGGCACCCATCTCGGCAACGCGCTGCGCGAGCGGGGGCACCGCGTCACCCGGCTCGTGCGCAGCCCCACCAGCGAGGCCGACGCCTCCACCTGGGACCCGTACGCCGACGTGGTCGACCGCGCGCTGGTCGCCGGCGCCGACGTCGTGGTCAACCTGGCCGGGGCCCCGCTGATCGGCAACGTGCACTCCCAGAAGTGGGCCCGCGAGGTCCGCGACAGCAGGGTGCGCACCACCCGGCTCCTGGCGGAGATCATCGCCGGGGCCGACCGGCCGCCTGCGTTCCTGGCCGGCAACGGCATCGCGATCTACGGCGACCACGGCTCGCAGCCGCTGACCGAGGAGTCCGACAGCCGCGGCGACGCGCTGCTCACCGAGGTCAGCCGGGAGTGGGAGGACGCCACCACCGCCGCACGCGACGCCGGCTCGCGGGTCTGCGTGCTGCGCACCTCGCCGGTCATGGACCGCCGCAGCCCCCCGCTCAAGCAGCTGATCACGCTGTTCAAGCTCGGTCTCGGGGGCAAGCTGGGCAACGGGCGTCAGCACATGGCGATGATCTCGCTGCGCGACTGGGTCGACGCGGTGGTCCACCTCGCGGAGCACGAGAGCGCCTCCGGTGCGTTCAACCTGTGCTGCGAGACGACCCCGACCAACGCCGAGTTCACCGAGACGCTGGCCTCCGCGGTGCAGCGGCCGAGCTTCGCCACCGTGCCGGCGCCGCTGCTGCGGGTGGCCGCAGGCAAGATGGCACCCGAGCTCCTGGGCTCGCTCAACGTGCGGCCCGCGGCCCTGCTGACGGCCGGCTACCGGTTCCACGACCCCGACGTGGCGGCCGTCGTCTCGGCGGGGCTGGCCGCCGCCGACTGAGCCTCACCACGCGAGCCGGACCGACTCCACCACCCACGCGCCGTCGCGACGGGTGAGCACGAGCACCCGGGTGGTCGGCCGGTCCTCCGGCAGCACCCGTCGTACGCCGCTGCCGACGGCGACCGCGTCGGCGAGCCGGTCGGTGACCCGCAGGACGGAGCCGGTGCCGGCGCGCGGCGAGCACGTCGAGCGCCAGCACGTGCACCTCCATCCCCCGCACCCGCAGCCCCCGGTCGAGCCAGGCGTCGAGCATCCGCAGGTCGCGCCGGCCGGCCCGGGACGCCTCGGCGTACAGCCCGGCCAGCGCGGCCCGGTCGCCCCGCCCCCACGCTCGCCCGCGCCCGGTGTCCCAGCGGGCCAGCACCGTGCGCGCCCGCTGCTCCTCCGCGCCCGGCGACGTCAGGTCCGGCACGGCCGCCCTCGCCGGACCCGCCGACCCCAGCGGACCGAGGACCAGCAGGACGAGCAGCACCAGGACGACGGCCACCGGGGCGGCACGGGACACGGGGACGACAGCCATGCCCTCCTCCTTCCCCCAGGACACCGGCGGCCACCACGTTGTCCACAGGCGTAGGGTCGCCGGCATGGACGAGGTGCAGTTCGAGGTCGCCGGACTCGGTGACGCCGCCGTCGACTACCTGGCCGCCTGGGACCTCCAGCGCGAGGTGCACGCCCAGGTGGTGGCCGGGGAGCGACCGGGCACGGTGCTGCTGCTGGAGCACCCGCCGACCTACACCGCCGGCAAGCGCACCGACCCCCACGAGCGGCCGCTCGACGCGGGCGGGGCACCGGTGATCGACGTCGACCGCGGCGGCAAGATCACCTTCCACGGTCCCGGCCAGGTGGTGGCCTACCCGATCGTGGCGCTGCCCGACCACGTCAAGGTGGTCGACTTCGTGCGCCGCATGGAGGAGGCGATGATCGCCACCTGTGCCCGCTTCGGGGTCGAGACCGCCCGCGTGCCCGGGCGCAGCGGGGTGTGGCTGCGCGCCGACGGGCTGCGCCAGGAGCGCAAGGTCGGCGCCATCGGCATCCGGGTCAGCCGCGGGGTCACGATGCACGGCATCGCACTCAACTGCGACGTCGACCTCGGCTGGTACGACCGGTTCGTGCCCTGCGGGATCGCCGACGCCGGGGTCACGACGCTCAGCGTCGAGACCGGCCGCCGGGTCGGCGTCGAGGAGGTCCTGCCGGTGCTGCGCACCGAGCTGGCCCGGATGCTCGCCTGGGACGCCTACGCGCCCACCCCCGACTACGAGGCCCGCCCCGAGCCGGGCCGCGGCCCCCGCATCGAGCTGGTCACGCCCGGCAGCTGAGGCTGTTCGACGGCGAGCCGCCGAGGTGAAGACCGGCTGTTCTGCCACCCTCACCCGGTGAGCACCTCCCACGGTCTCGGGGCCGACACCGGGCACGACCTGATCATCGAGACGACCGCGCTCCGCAAGGAGTTCCGCACGCGCAAGGGCACCCGGATCGCCGTCGCCGGGCTCGACCTCGCCGTGCCGGCCGGCGGCGTGCACGGCTTCCTGGGCCCGAACGGCTCCGGCAAGACCACCACGATCCGGATGCTGCTGGGCCTGGCCCGGGCCACCAGCGGCACGATGCGCCTCTTCGGCCGTCCGGTGCCCGACGAGCTGCCGCAGGTCGTGGGCCGCGTCGGAGCGGTGGTGGAGTCGCCGAAGTTCTCCCCCAACCTCACCGGCCGGCAGAACCTCCTGCTGCTCTCCCGCTCCATCGACGGCCCCGACACCCGCGTCGACGAGGCGATCGAGACCGTCGGGCTCACCGGCCGCGACGGCGACCGGTTCCGCTCCTACTCGCTGGGCATGAAGCAGCGCCTGGCGATCGCGGCCACCCTGCTCAAGGACCCCGCCCTGCTGATCCTCGACGAGCCGACCAACGGCCTCGACCCCGCAGGCATCCGCGAGATCCGTGACACGATCCGCGCCCTCGGCGAGCGCGGCGTCACGGTGCTGCTCAGCTCGCACATCCTCGCCGAGGTCCAGCAGGTCTGCACCTCGGCGACCATCATCGGCAACGGTCGCCTGCTGGCCTCCGGCACCGTGGCCGACCTGCTGGCCGCGGGGGCGGCGTACCGCGTGGACGTGGCGGTGCCCGGCGAGGCGAGACGCCTGCTCGACGCGGCCGGCCTCAGCACCCGCCCCGGCCCCGACGAGAGACTCGTTCCTCGTCGACACCGAACGCCCCGCCGAGGTGACCCGGCTGCTCGGTGAGGCCGGGATCTGGCTCGAGGGGCTCAGCGCCCAGCGCCAGGACCTCGAGAGCTACTTCCTCGAGCTCACCGCCGGCGACACCCTGGGCCAGACAGGCCAGTCCGAGATGGGCGGTGCCGCATGAGGTCGCTGCTGCGGGTCGAGGCCACCCGGCTGCGCTGGCGCCGCGCGATCGTGCTGCTGCTGGTGGCCGCCGTCGCCGTGCCGGCCCTCATCTTCGCCACGACCGCCTGGAACACCCGCCCGGTCTCCGAGGCCGAGCAGGACCAGATCCTCTCCGAGCGGTACGCCGCCAAGGAGGTCCGCCGTTGCGAGCGCGACCCCGGCAACTTCCTCTACCCCGAGCCGACCTCGCAGGACGCCGAGGTCGTGACCGCGGCCTGCGAGGCCCAGATCCTGGAGTGGTACGGCGGCCGCTCGACGTTGCTGCTCGACCAGGAGGTCCGCGAGGGCTCGGTCCTCGGCGTGGCGGCGGTGGTGGGCCTGCTGATGCTGCTGGTGGGCACCACGTTCGTGGGCCACGACTGGAACTCCGGGTCGATGAGCAACCAGCTCCTCTTCGAGCCCCGCCGATCCCGTGTGTGGGCCGCCAAGGCGCTGGTCGTCCTGGGCGTCGGGACCCTCGTGGCCGGCCTGGTGCTCGCGGCGTACTGGGCGGGGCTGTGGGTGCTCGCCGGGTCGCGCGACCTGCCGACCGGTGGCGGCGTCGTGGGTGACGGTTTCGAGATGGTCCTGCGCAGCGCCGTGCTGGCCGGTGCGGCCGCCCTGGGCGGCTACGCCCTGACGATGCTCTTCCGCAGCACCGTGGCCACCATCGGGGCGCTCTTCGCGGTCTCGGTGATCGGCGGCACCCTCCTCGGGCTGCTCGGCAGCGGCGACAGCAGCACCGAGCGCTGGCAGCCGCAGCTCAACCTGGCGGCGTTCGTGACCAACGACGTGCGCTACTACGACGAGAGCGACCTGCCCCAGGAGTGCTTCACGCGCCGGGGCGGGGAGGGCGAGGAGTGCAACGGCGAGCAGGTGCTCACCGCGACCGACGGGGGTGTCTACCTCGGCGTCCTGCTGCTGGGGGCCGGAGCGGTGTCGCTGCTCTCCTACCGCCGCCGCGACGTGCCCTGACAGATCGCCCCGACCGGCGCCCGCCGAGCGGTGGCGCCGACTCGGCCCGCGCTGGGGGCGCGGCGTACAGTCGAGGCCGTGACTGAGGCACCCGCACCCGAAGGCCGCAAGCTCCTCCGACTCGAGGTCCGCAACGCCGAGACCCCCATCGAGCGCAAGCCGGAATGGATCAAGACCCGGGCCAAGATGGGCCCCGCGTACAAGGAGCTGCAGGCGCTCGTCAAGGGCGAGGGCCTGCACACCGTGTGCCAGGAGGCCGGCTGCCCCAACATCTTCGAGTGCTGGGAGGACCGCGAGGCGACCTTCCTCATCGGCGGTGACCAGTGCACCCGACGCTGTGACTTCTGCCAGATCGACACCGGCAAGCCGCAGCCGCTGGACCGCGACGAGCCGCGCCGGGTGGCGGAGTCGGTGCAGAAGATGCAGCTGCGCTACGCCACCATCACCGGCGTCGCCCGCGACGACCTGCCCGACGGTGGCGCCTGGCTGTACGCCGAGACCGTCCGCGTCATCCACGAGCTCAACCCCGACACCGGGGTCGAGAACCTGATCCCGGACTTCAACGGCAAGCCCGACCTGCTGCGCGAGGTCTTCGAGTCGCGTCCCGAGGTGCTGGCCCACAACGTCGAGACGGTGCCGCGCATCTTCAAGCGGATCCGTCCCGCGTTCCGCTACGACCGCTCCCTCGACGTCATCACCCAGGCCCGCGACTTCGGCCTGATCACCAAGTCGAACCTGATCCTCGGCATGGGCGAGACCCGCGAGGAGGTCAGCCAGGCCCTGCGCGACCTGCACGAGGCGGGCTGCGAGCTGATCACGATCACCCAGTACCTGCGCCCCTCCGCGCGTCACCACCCCGTCGAGCGCTGGGTCAAGCCCGAGGAGTTCGTCGAGCTCAAGGACGAGGCCGACGAGATCGGCTTCTCCGGTGTGATGTCCGGACCGCTGGTCCGTTCGTCGTACCGCGCCGGACGCCTGTACGGTCAGGCGATGGAGGCGCGAGAGGGCGCCACCGTCTGACCGCCGCCCGGGTCGAGCCCCGGGCCGACCCGAGTGAGGCACTCCCCCGCATGGCCAAGCAGACCGACCCGTCGTCGATGAACCGCCGCCAGCAGTTCGCCGAGACCTACCGGATCACCAAGAGGACAGACCCGCGCATCGGGCTGTGGCTCCTGCTGACCTTCCTCGTCACCGGCGCCCTCGGGTTCCTGATCTTCAAGATCCTGCCCGGCAGCGGCGCCATCGAGTGGGTGCTCGCGGCTGTCGGCGGCATCCTCTTCGGAACCCTCGGCGCCCTGATCCTCTTCAGCCGCCGCGCACAGGCCTCGGCGTACAGCCAGATGGAGGGCCAGCCCGGCGCCGCCGCGGCCTCGCTCAACATGCTCAAGCGCGGCTGGCACACCGACACCGCGATCGCCTTCAACCGCCAGCAGGACGTCGTGCACCGCGTGGTGGGCCCCCCGGGCATCATCCTGGTCGGCGAGGGCAACGGCACCCGGCTGCGCGCCCTGATGGTCAGCGAGCGCAAGAAGCACGCGCGCGTCGCCTCCGAGACCCCCGTGCACGAGATCGTGGTGGGTCGTGAGGACGGCCAGGTGCCGCTGGACAAGCTGATGAAGCACCTGCGGAAGATGAAGCGCCAGGTCCGCCCGGCCGACATCACCGACATCCGCAACCGGCTCAAGGCCCTCGACGCCAGCCGCCCGGCGGTGCCGCTGCCCAAGGGGCCGGTGCCGACCAGCATGAAGGGCATGCGCGGGCGCTGAGGCGCCGTACGACGTGAGAAGGGCGGCGAGGTCGATGACCTCGCCGCCCTTCTCCGTTGTCCCGGACCTCGATCAGCCCATGCTGCCCATCATGTCGGCCATGGTGGTGACCTGGTCGGCGGGCGGCGCCTCGATGCTGACGTCGGTGCCCCAGTCGTCCATCTTCATCTCCGTCGCCCCACCGGCCTCGGCCATGTCGAAGACGATCTTGCGGACCAGGCCCTCGTCGTCGAACCAGATGTCGTAGGTCATGTCCTCGGGGATCGCCGACTTCGGCAGGTCCTCGAAGCCCTCGATCGACTTCAGCGCGTCCTCGCCGTCGACGGTGGCGCTGTAGTGGTCCATGTCCTCGCCGTCGACGTCCTCCTCGCCGATGAAGGTGGCCGAGACCAGCCCGCGCTCCATCAGCTCGGCCTGCTTGGAGGGGTCCATGGAGTCGGCCATCATCGATCCCAGCGCGCCGCCACCCATGTCGCTGAAGTCGATCTTGACGTACTTGCCCTGGGCCTCGGCCATCTGCATGTACATGACCGAGTCGACCATGATGACCTCGCTCTCGCCGCCGCCGCCGGCCGGGTCCGGCATCAGGAACTTCATGGCCATCGGGTTGCTCGAGAAGTCGACCTCGCCCTCCCCCACCATCGGGGCACCGGCCGACTCGGAGGACATGGTCAGCTTGGCGGTGGTCGCCTTCTCGAAGGCGCCGGTGACCAGGCCGATGAACTCGTCGGTGCTCACCTCGGCGCCGGCCTCGGGGGCGTCGCTCTCCTCGGTGTCGCTCTCCTCGGTATCGGTCTGTGACGAGGTGCTGCTGGTGTCGTCAGCCTTCTCGGCGTCGTCACCGCCGCAGGCGCTGAGGCCGGTCAGCGCCAGCGGGAGGACGGCAGCAGCGGCGGTACGTCGCCAGGTCAGGGTGCGCTTCATGAAGTGCCTCTCTCAGTGGGTTGCTGGTCGGAGCATCACCGCGCGGTGAGGCTCCGAAACGTCGACAGGGTCACGGTCGCGGTGCCGGCGGCGATGTCGTGCAGTCCGCGGCCGTCGGGGCGGAAGACGAGCGGGGGCACCACGATCGCCACCAGCAGCTGGCGGGCCAG
Source organism: uncultured Actinomycetota bacterium (assembly GCA_963722135.1). GTDB lineage: Bacteria > Actinomycetota > Actinomycetes > Propionibacteriales > Nocardioidaceae > Nocardioides. The sequence continues at coordinate 912,284 of CAVRJT010000003.1, read as the reverse complement.
GGCCGGCAGCAGACCCGGCGGGCGGGGGTCGCCGGAGGCGTGCACGACCCGCAGCCGGGTCGCGATCTTGCCGAACGAGCCGCCCAGGAGCGCGGTGAGGACCGCGGACTCGAGCACGAAGACGCCGAGCACGTAGAAGCTCGCCGCCGGGTCGGCGGAGGCGCCGTACACGGTCGCGAACGGCAGCACCGCCAACGTGCTGGCGAACCAGTCCACCAGGAGAGCGAGGATGCGGCGCGTCCACGACGCGGTCTCGATGACACGGGGAGGGGCCTGGTTCACGCTGCCAGCCTAGGCAACCACCCGACAGGGTCACTGCGCGGACGTCTGTTACATGGGGGAAACACGTCCGATACGGTGACGAAACTGGCCTTCTCGTAAGGTGACGGCATCGTCCGGGGCAGCGTCGCCGCGGGTGTCCACTCTCAGATCTGCCGGTCGTCGGACGACGACGACCAAGGAGGACGAATGTTCCAGAACAGCGAGGAGCTGCTCAAGTACATCAAGGACGAGGGCGTCGCGATGGTCGACGTGCGCTTCTGCGACCTGCCCGGTGTCATGCAGCACTTCACGATCCCGGTCTCGTCCTTCGACCAGTCGGTCTTCGACGACGGCCTGGGTTTCGACGGTTCGTCCATCCGCGGCTTCCAGGCCATCCACGAGTCCGACATGAACCTGTTCCCGGACCCGACCACGGCCTACATCGACCCCTTCCGCGTCGCCAAGACGCTGGTGGTCAACTTCTTCATCCACGACCCGATCTCGGGCGAGGCCTACTCGCGCGACCCGCGCAACATCGCGCGCAAGGCGATGGCCTACATGGCCACCACCGGCATCGGCGACCAGGCGTTCTTCGCCCCCGAGGCCGAGTTCTACGTCTTCGACAACGTGCGCTTCGAGACCAAGGCCAACGCCGGCTACTACGAGATCAACTCCTCGGCCGGCGCCTGGAACACCGGTGACGCGTTCGAGAACGACAACCGCGGCTACAAGGTGAAGTACAAGGGTGGCTACTTCCCCGTCGCGCCCACCGACCACTTCGGTGAGCTGCGCGACGAGATGGTCATCGAGCTGGAGAACGCCGGGCTGCACGTCGAGCGCGCCCACCACGAGGTCGGCACCGCCGGCCAGGCGGAGATCAACTACAGTTCGACGAGCTGCTCAAGGCCGCCGACGACGTGATGAAGTTCAAGTACATCATCAAGAACACGGCCTGGCGCAACGGCAAGACCGCCACCTTCATGCCCAAGCCGATCTTCGGCGACAACGGCTCCGGCATGCACGTGCACCAGTCGATCTGGAACGAGGGCAAGCCCCTGTTCTACGACGAGACCGGGTACGGCGGCCTGTCGGACATGGCGCGCTACTACATCGGCGGCATCCTCAAGCACGCCCCGTCGCTGCTGGCCTTCACCAACCCGACGGTGAACTCCTACCACCGCCTGGTCCCCGGCTTCGAGGCCCCGATCTCGCTGGTCTACTCGCAGCGCAACCGCTCCGCCTGTGTCCGGATCCCGATCACCGGATCGAACCCGAAGGCCAAGCGCATCGAGTTCCGCTGCCCCGACCCGTCGGCCAACCCGTACCTGGCCTTCTCGGCCCTGCTGCTGGCCGGCATCGACGGCATCAAGAACAAGATCGAGCCGCCCGCCCCGGTCGACAAGGACATCTACGAGCTCCCGCCGGACGAGATGGCCGACATCGAGCAGGTGCCCACGTCGCTGAACGAGGTGCTCGTCGCGCTCGAGCAGGACCACGACTACCTGACGGCCGGCAACGTGTTCACGCCCGACCTGATCGAGACGTGGATCGAGTACAAGCGCACGCAGGAGATCCTGCCCGTCCAGGCCCGTCCTCACCCCCACGAGTTCGAGCTGTACTACGACATCTGATCTGAGGGTCTTCACCCTCTGTCGGTAGTTGCCGAGAACGGCGGCCGACCTGCGAGAACGTCTTTCGACGTCTTGCAGCGTCAGCCGCCGTTCCTCGTTGTCCCGCGTCCCCAGGACTGGGCCGAGGACCGGGTGGCGAGGCCAGCGAGGGTCGGCGCAACGCCACGTGTCGCGACGGCTGCGATCGCCCTGGGGCCTCTGGTGCTCGGGGCGGTCTGCGATGAGTCGCACTTGACAACTGGAACACGTTCTACTGAACTAGCGGACGTGATCCTGCGCTCCCGCCACGCTGCCGATGCCACCTGGACCGAGCACGGCATCGTGGATGCGGGCGGGAGCCTGACGTGAGCCAGCACCCCAGCGGATCCGCCCACCACGGTCTCAGCGGTCTCGACGAGTACCCGATCCACCAGGCGCCGTTGCCGGTCACCTGGGCGGCGTCGAGCGACCGCAACTTCTACGACCGCTCCTACTTCAACGCCCACGACCGCAGCGGTGACATCTTCGCCATCTTCGGCCACGGCTACTACCCCAACCTCGGCACCAAGGACGCCTTCTTCATGGTGCGCCGCGGCGACGAGCAGACGACCGTCCACCTCGGCGACCCGATCGACGACGACCGGTTGAACCAGCACGTGGGCGCCTACCGCGTCGAGGTCATCGAGCCGCTGCAGAAGGTGCGGATGGTCCTCGAGGAGACGGAGGGCATCGCCGCCGACCTCACCTGGGACGCCTCGTTCCCGGCGCTGAAGGAGATGCCGCACGTGATGCGCTCGGGCTCGCGGGTCACCCTCGACGCCCAGCGCTTCGCCCAGGTCGGAACCTGGGAGGGCCACATCGCCATCGACGGCACCGACATCGCCGTCACCCCCGACAGGTGGGTCGGCGCCCGTGACCGCTCCTGGGGCATCCGCCCGGTGGGCGAGGCGCCGCCGGCAGGCGCGCCCGCGACACCGGAGTTCGAGGGCATGTGGTGGCTCTACGTGTCGATGCGCTTCGACGACTTCATGATCTGCCTGATCATCCAGGAGGAGCCCGACGGCTACCGCGCGCTCAACGACTGCCACCGGGTGTGGAAGGACGGGCGCATCGAGCAGCTCGGCTGGCCCCAGGTGCGGGTGCACTACACCTCCGGCACCCGGGTGCCGACCGGCGCGACCATCTCGTGCGCCACCCTCGACGGCAAGCCGCTCGAGATCGAGGTCGAGAGCAAGCTCGCCGTACCCCTGCACGTCGGCGGCGGCTACGGCGGCGACCCCGACTGGACCCACGGTCTCTGGAAGGGCGCGGGGTTCACCGAGCGCGTCACCTACGACATGGCCGCCCCCGAGGTCGAGGGCCGCGTCATGTTCGGCGTCATCGACCACGTCGGCCGCGCCGTGGTCGACGGCCAGGAGGGCTGGGGCCTCTTCGAGCACGGTGCCCTCGGCCGGCACGACCCCAGCGGCTTCGCCGACTGGTTCACGCTCGCCCCGTGAAGGACTTCGGCAGATACTAGAACGTGTTCTAGAACCGGCTGTAGGATCGGGAGCATGCTTCTCGACGTGCAGCTGGACGCCCGACCCGACGCCGTGGCCGAGCGGGCCCGCCAGCTCACAGGCGCCGGGGTCGACGGGCTGTTCACCTTCGAGGGCCCGCACGACGTGTTCCTGCCGCTCGCGGTCGCCTCGCAGGCGGTCGAGACCGACCTGATGACCAACGTCGCGATCGCCATGCCACGCTCGCCGATGCACCTGGCCAACGCTGCCTGGGACCTGCAGCTGATGTCGCGAGGCCGGTTCCGGCTCGGGCTGGGCTCGCAGATCAAGGTCCACGTCGAGAAGCGGTACGGCGCCACCTGGTCGCCGCCGGCCGCGCGGATGCGCGAGATCGTCCTCGCGGTCAAGGCGATCCTGACCTCGTGGCAGGACGGCACCCGCCTCGACTTCGTCGGTGAGCACACCCGCCACACGCTGATGCCGCCGACGTTCGTTCCCGGCCCCAACCCGTACGGCGCCCCGCCGGTGCTGCTCGGCGCGCTCGGGCCGCTGATGACCCGCACGGCCGCCGAGGTCGCCGACGGGCTGCTGGTCATGCCGTTCCACAGCCACCGCCACGTCCGCCAGCGCACCCTCGCCGCCGTCTCCGAGGGCCTCGCCACCGCCGGGCGCACCGAGGTCGCGATCTACCCGCAGGCCATCACCGCGATGGGCCGCACGCCCGAGGAGCAGGCCGCCGCCGACGCCGGGGTGCGGATGCTGCTCGCGTTCTACGGCTCGACGCCGGCGTACCGTCCCGTCCTCGAGATCGAGGGCTGGGGCGACCTCCAGCCGCAGCTCAACACGCTGTCCAAGACCGGCGACATCGCCGCGATGGGCGCCCTGGTCACCGACGAGATGCTGGACACGCTCGCGGTCCGCGGAACCCCCGAGGACTGTGCGGCCGAGCTCGGGCGGCGCTTCGGTGACCTCGCCCAGCGCGTCTGCTGCTACTTCCCCGGCTACGAGCCACCGCTCGACCAGCTCGGTGCGTTGCGCTCCGCGCTCGCCGCGGTCTGAGGGATCGCGCCCTGCGGCGATCCCTGCCGGCCCACCTAGGCGTCCACGGCAGCGCTCAACAAGGTCACAGTGCCGCAGTCGCCATCGAGCCTGACCCTGTCCCCCGTCTTCAGGAAACCGGTGGCCTGACGAGCGTTGACCACGCAAGGCAGCCCGTACTCGCGGGCGATGACGGCCCCGTGGGAGACCGAGCTGCCCAAGTCGGTCACCAGGCCGCCGATCAGGCTGAAGTACGGGGTCCAGCCGATGTCGGTGATGGGAGTCACCAGGATCTCGCCGGGAGCGAGGTCGGCGGCCTCAGCCAACGTGTGCGCCACCCGCACCACACCCTCGACGACCCCCCGCGACGCAGGTCGGCCCTGGAGAACGCCGTCGACCACCTCGAGGACCTGGGGCTCCAACGGCTGCGGAAGCCCGACGGAGATCTCCGGGAACTCCAGGCGCTGCTGGTAGTCCAGGGCGTTTCGCCGCGCCAGCGCTTGCTCGACGGCTGCCGGCGTCGGTCGGCCGTTGAAGGCATCGAGCTCGCCGACGGTGAAGAAGTACACGAGGTCGGCGTCGGGGAGGACCCCCTCGCTGGCGAGCTGCTCACCCAGGTGCCGGAAGGCGATCTGGAACCGGTGGGCGACGTCGACGAGGAGCGACTTGGTGTGCTCGCGGCGCCGGATGGCGTTGTGGGCCTTGGGCAGCGCCCAGCGCAGACCCCGGCTCAGAGATCCGGTGTCGACGACCTCGGTGCTGATCTCACGGCGTCCCCCGGTGAGCAGTCGCGCCTGCACGGCGGCCTGCATGCTCTGCACCAGCGGCGTCGGGTCGTCGCCCCACGATGGGTCCCGCACGCACAGCTCCCGGTAGCCCCGATGTCCATGACGGTGCAGGAACCGATCGAGGCCACCCGCCAGGGACTCGTCGCTTCGCAACCATCCCAACGCGTCCTCGGGACCTCGACCGACGAAGCCAGCGAGAGCATCACGGTGTGCGGCCACGTGGTCGATCAGCTCGTCGAGCTCCTCGAGCATCACGGCGCTCTCCACACCGCTGGCGCCGGCCAAGAGCCGAACCGCCTCCGCCTGCTCAGCGACGGTGCTGGCACTGGCCGACCGCGAGACCATGTTCTCCACGGTGGCGCTGAAGAAGCCTGAGAGAGCCGAGGACTGGATGTGGACAGCCATGCTCCGGTCGAAGAACGTCAGCTTTCCTGCGAGATGGGTCCACGTCGTCGCCGCGTCCGGACCGGGCTGGAGGACGAACGAGGCCACCTCCTCGTCGAACTCCTCGACAACGCTGGGCGCCTTGTAGCAGTAGCGCAGCAGCTTGCCGGTGTTGAACAGGCGGCGGAGGAACGGCATCGGGGTGGGGTCCTCGAGCTCTGGCACCCCGCGACCGCAGATGGTCTGCGCGGTCTGGTCGGCGTCCGAACCGAGCGTCCCGGCGGCCAAGGTCAGGTTGCCGCTCAGGTTGAGGAACAGGTGGCCGTAGGCCGAGGCTGTGACCTGCCAGATCGGGTCGATGTCCTTGCGGGCTCCGACACTGACCTGCATGTGCTGCAGTCCGTAGTCGATCCCCCACCCCGTGAACGACATCGTCAGTGGGCACACCGCGCCGGGCATCATCTCGCTGACGTTGCTGATGGTCAGGACGTCATCAGGGCTCGGCAGCACGGAGTCGAACTCGTTGAGGTCGGCCGGCAAGGTGGTGATGGGACGCGCCTGCAACCAGTGCAAGGCGCCGGAGCGATCGATGGCCCACTCCAGGTCGAGAGGGTGGCCCTCGTGGGCGGCAGCTCTGCGAGCCTGCTCCGCGATCTGGGAGATCTGGCTGTCGCTGAGCAACGCCGAGTCGCCGATGAGGTCACGGCGCACGATGCCTCCGTCGATCGCCACGGCGTACGAGTCCGGGGTCGCCTCGCCGCTCACGAGCGCTTCGCCGAGCCCGGCCACTGCGTCGATCACGAGCAGGTCACGGCGCGCGCTCACCGGGTCGGCCGTGAAGACCACACCCGCCGCCAGCGCGTCGACCATCCGCTGGACCACGACGTTCATCCGCGCTCCTGCAGCCCCGAGGACGTCGACCTGGTAGCTCTGGGCGCGCTCGGTCGACGTCGACGCCACACACAGGTCGATCGCCCGACGAAGCTCGTCCGCACCAGAGACGTTCAGCACCGTCTCGTACTGCCCGGCGAAGGAAGCCTCGGCCCCGTCCTCGCCTTGTGCAGACGAACGGACAGCCACCGCGTGAGCTCCCAACGCCTGGTGGCGTTCGTCGAGATCAGCCGGATAGTCGCCGATGCCGGCATCACGAATCACGAACGCCGACGGGACCGGCAGTCCCATCGCGACGAGACGCGCCAGCCCGAGGGCCTTGCCGCCGACCGAAGCATCCTCGATCTCCCCCAGGTCGAGAGCCACCGCGCCCGCGGACTCGTTCGATCGTGCTGTGGTGCGTTCCGCGGTCATCTTCACCCTTCAGGTCCACCACCGACACAGGGTCGGGGTTCGGAAACGCCCGCTCGAGGCGTGCGTGCTCTCGTGCAATGTCTACGGCCTCATCGACCAGCCCTCCGGCGACGTCAGGCTCCGGCCACGCTCGCCTCGGCGAGACTCTTGGAGCCGGGAGTGCCTGCTGCGCCTCGTCTCCCGGCATGCCCGGCGATGAGGGTGACGCCGATCGCAGCGACGAAGCAGAGGGTCGCGAAGGGCAGGTTGCCGAGCTCGGTGCCCCGGCTGGTGATGCCGTCCTCGGCATCGAGTCGCGAGGGGATGGAGACTGCCCAGAAGAACGCGAATGCGGCGAGGTAGGACCAGCCGTAGACCCGCGAGTACAGGCTTGCCTCGGCCGTGCCCTCACGGCGCGCGGCGCGCCAGCTCGCGACGAGTGCGATCGCTCCGCCGACCCAGACGATGGCCAGCTCGACATAGAGGACCACGGCGTAGGCGTCGTCGCCGCCGCCGAGACCACGCACGACGCGCTCGAACGCACCGACCGACAGCATCACGACCAGGGCGAAGACACCCACGGCGAAGGTTCCCAGGACCAGTCGGATCCCTCGAGGCGGCCGACCGGCCCAGGTCGGTCGACCGACCAGGAGACCCAGGCCGAAGGCGAGTCCGGCCACGCTCACGGCGGAGTACAGGGTGATGCTCCCGACGGGGACCGCGTCGAGGAAGACCGAGTTCGACGGGGCGTCGCGGTTCCAGGCCCACCAGCTCAGCTGGGGGCCCAGGGTGTCGAAGATCTCGTAGTAGGCACTGTGGACGAACCCGACCGCGAGCGCGCCGGCCACCAGGCCGTAGCGCCGGAAGACACCGGTGACCCGGACGGCCTCGTAGGCCAGCATCGGCAGAGCGATGTAGAGAGCGCTGATGTACAGCGGCAGCCGGTCGTACATGAGCTGGACGGTGAACACGTTGTGCACGAAGTTCAGTCCGACGTCGTCCATCAGCCCGAACTTGTGGGGGAAGTACAGGACGGGCTCATTGACCGTGAGGTAGAACAGGCCGCCGAACATCAGGGCCAGGTTGGTGGGGTCCCCGTGCTGGCGCAGACGTCGCACGGCGTACCAGAGGGCGAAGACGGCGCCGGCGAGGATGACCACCTCGAGCAGCGGCATCGTCCAGTGGGTCAGGTCAGCAGGGTTGCGCACCTCGACGACCGGAGAGCCGCTGCAGTCGAATCCGCCCAGCTCGCGGGTGATCTCGTTGGCGACCTCAGGGCAGGGGCCTGGGGAATCGGACATCGTCATTCCTAGTGGTCGTAGTCGACGCGGACGTCGTCGCTGGTGGGCCGGGACTGGCAGGTGAGGACGAGCCCGGCGGCGAGCTCGGCCTCACCGAGGACGTCGTTGTGAGCCATCTCGACCGTCCCCGAGCACAGACGGGCCTGGCAGGTCCCGCACAGGCCGGACCGGCAGGACCACGGAACGTCCTGTCCCGTGGCCAGAGCGGCGTCGAGCACCGTGCGACCCGCGACAGCCACGAAGTGCTCCCTCCCGCCGAGGACGAAGGTGAGGTTGGCGTCGGCGTGCGCCGCTGCCGAGGGCGACACCTCGCCCCCGCGGGCGGCTCCGGGCGTGTAGGACTCCGAGTGGACGGCAGCGGGGTCCACGCCCAGGGCCGCGAGCGCACCGTTCACCGATGCCGCCATCGCATCCGGTCCGCAGACGAACCACGCGTCGACCGGGGGCAGGGTGTCGTCGTCGACCCAGGTGCGCAGCAGGGCGAGGTCGACGTAGCCGTGCGTGTCCTCGAGGACATCGATGACCCGCAGACGTTCGGGGTGCTGCGCGAGGAGGGCGTCGAGACGACGAGTGAACATCCGCGACGCCGAGTCGCGGTTGGCGTGGATGAGGGTGAAGCGGCTGAGCGGTTCCTCCTCCATCGTCGTGGCGAGCACAGAGATCAGGGGACCCACCCCACTGCCACCTCCGATACCGACGTGGTGCCGCTTCAGGGCAGGGTCCAACGGCACGCTGAACCTGCCGGTCGGTGGGGCGACGCCGATCACGTCGCCGACCGAGAGCCGGTCCACCGCGAAGCTCGAGAACTGACCGCCGGGGGTGCGCTTGATGCCCACGGTGAGCTGACCGGCCGACCGTGGGGTGCAGATGGAGTAGGTCCTCCTGACGTCCTCGCTGTCGACCACCGCCCGCACGGAGACGTGCTGGCCCGGCTCGTAGGCGAAGGTCTCCTTCAGATGCTCCGGCACCTCGAAGGTGATCTCCACGCTGTGCGGTGTCATCGGCTCGATGGCCCCGATGCGCAGGTCGTGGAAGCCGTGCGCTCTCGGGCCGTCGACCTGGTGGCTCTCCAGGGAGGAGTAGAAGTGGGCGACGTCCCCGCCTGCCTCGAAGTGCGCGAACCAGACGTCGGCGAAGTCCGGCAGCGGCTGGTCCCCGGGATCGTGGAAGGGTGACTGGGAGTCGAGCAGCCCCCGCACCATCGCCCGGGCTTCGTCCTTCGCGAGGTCCGGGAAGGGCGAGGGGATCTCGACCTTCTGGCGCCAGGGGGCCAGGTTGGACAGGGCGACGCGCAGGTTGTGCTTGGTGGACAGCACGCGCGCATCGAGCACCCGGTCGGCGAGCGGGACGTGCTCGTTGAACCCCGTCAGGATCAGGTCCATGACCGCGAGGCTGTGCCACGCGGCGGAGGGGACGACGAAGGTCCGGTACCAGCGGCTCTTGACCACGGCCTCGTAGACGATCAGCCCGGAGGACCGGTGCTCGACCTCCTCGCAGAAGTGCCACAGGAACAGCGAGGCGACCCGCTCATCACCGAGCCGGAAGAGCGTGCCCTCGTGGTCGAGAAGCATCTTGAAGAAGGGCGTGAACGTCGCCTCCATGTCAGCGAGGAACGCGAGGCGCCAGGCCAGGGACTTTCGTTGCGCCAGGCGCTGGTAGTAGGCGATGGCGCTCTCCAGCGTGCCGTGCAGGCCCGGGTAGGCGCGGATCAGTGCGTCGACGTGGTCCCGGTGCGCCTTGGAGTGCTGTGCCTCCTGGTGGACGAACGCCCTGGCCTCCTCGAGAGCCTCCGGATCGTCGATCTGCGGCATCGCCTCCCGGACCGCTGCCACCACGAACTTCTCGAAGGCGATGGCGAGGATGGAGATCGCGTTCGCCTGCAGCGAGAAGGACGGGTTGCTCGGGTTCCAGTTGAACGGGATGGCTCCGTCGAAGTCGAAGTCGATCTTGCGGACGACGAGGTCGGTCATGGATCTGAGTGTCACATTCGATGGCACACCGTGCAACGAAATCGCGATCAACGTCGTGAAAGAGCCCTCGACGTCATAGATGCGTCACACAAATGTCTATATGTGACGCCAGAGGAGGTGTCGTGCATGATGTGCCGACATCGACCAGGAGCCGTGGAGGTACCGATGGCAGGGCGCGGGTGGGGAGGCTCTCCCCCAGCGAGCGAGGACGAGGCGCGTCGGCGCATCCTCGAGGCGACGGCCGAGTGCGTACGGCGGCTCGGCCCCTCGGCCACGACGGTCCAGGCCGTCGCCGACGAGCTCGGGATCACCCGGCGCACGATGTACCGGTACTACGCCAGCGTCGAGGACCTGTTCTCGGCCGTCGGACTCGCGGCGCTCCACGACTTCCGCGAACGGATCGACGAGGCCACCGCCGGTCTCGAGGACGCGGTGTCCCTGGTGGTGGAGTCCCTGGCCTTCGCCATCGAGGTCGTCCCGGGCGAGCCGCTGCTGCACCTGCTGGTCGACGCCGGGCGTGGCGATCTGTACGGCGTGATGATGATGAGTCCCGAGGTCATCGCGCTGTGTCGCGAGTCTGTCCTCGACGGTCGGGTCGAGTGGACCGTGCTCGGCTACGACACCGAGGCGCTCGAGGAGCTGGTGGTGGTGATGCTGCGTCTGTTCCACTCCTTCGTCTTCGTCCCGCAGGTCCCCCCGCTGGTCGGCCAGGAGCTGCGCCAGTGGCTGCGCCGTTGGCTCGGTCCCTCGATCCTCGCCCGCGGGCAGGTCGGGACCCTCCGCGGCCCCCAGTCGGAGCTCAGGTGAGGTCCACGCTGAAGTACTGGGTCTCCTGGAACTCCGCGAGACCCGCCCGTGCCCCCTCCCGCCCCAGACCGCTCTGCTTGTAGCCGCCGAACGGCGCGGCCGGATCGGAGACGATGCCGCGGTTGATGCCGATCATCCCCGCCTCGAACCGCTCGGCCAGGCGCAGAGCGTCCTGGAGCCGACCGGCATAGACGTAGGCGGCCAGGCCGTGCTCGGTGTCGTTGACCTGGCGCAGCAGGTCCTCCTCGTCCGTCCACACCACGATCGGGGCGACCGGCCCGAAGATCTCTCGCTGGAGGATGTCGGCACCGGGGCGTACGTCGGTCAGCACGGTCGGCGGGAAGAAACCGCCGTCCGCGGGGGCGATCGCCTGGTAGGCGATCCGGGCGCCCTCGTCGACCGCCGTGGCGACCAGCTCGTCCAGGGTGCGCACGGCGGAGATGCTGATCAGCGGCCCCACCTGCGCCTCGGGGTCCGAGCCGGGACCGACGCGCAGCGCCTCGGTGGCGGCACCGAACCCAGCGACGAACTCGTCCGCCACGTCGGCGTGGACGTAGAACCGGTTCGCTGCGGTGCAGGCCTGCCCGCCGTTGCGGAACTTGGCGACCATCGCTCCGTCCACGGCCGCTTCGAGGTCGGCGTCCGCGGTGACGACGAACGGCGCGTTGCCGCCCAGCTCCATGCTGACGTTCAGGACCCGGTCCGCCGCCTGGCGCAGCAGCATCCGGCCGACCCCGGTCGAGCCTGTGAAGGAGAGCTTGCGGACCCTGTCGTCGCGCAGCCACGCACCGACCACGCTCGCGGCGTCGGTGGTCGGCACGACGTTGACCACGCCGTCGGGCACCCCGGCCTCGGTGAGGATCTCGGCCACCGCCAGCGCCGTCAGCGGCGTCTCCGCCGCCGGCTTGAGGACCACGGTGCAGCCCGCGGCCAGGGCCGGTGCGATCTTGCGGGTCGCCATGGCGGCAGGGAAGTTCCAAGGCGTCACCAGGGCGGCGACCCCTACCGGGTGGTGCGTGACCAGGGTGCGGGTGCCGCCCGCGGGAGCGACGGAGTAGTCGCCGTCCGAGCGCACCGCCTCCTCGGCGAACCAACGGAAGAACTCCGCCGCATAGGTGACCTCGGCGCGGGCGTCGGCCCGGGACTTCCCGTTCTCGGCCACGATCAGGTCGGCGAGCCGGTCCCGGTCGGCCATCATCAGCTCTCGGGCCCGGCTCAACACCTCGGCGCGGGCACGAGGTGCGGTGCCGGCCCACCCGGCGAAGGCAGCGGAGGCTGCGGCGACGGCATCGAGGCCGTCCTCCACCGTGTGGTCGGCCACCTCGCCGATCGGCTCGAGGTTGGCCGGGTCGAGGACGGCGAAGGTGCGGCTGGCGGGGGCGCGCGGAGGCGCGGAGCAGCCGGTCACCGGGTCTCCCCGAAGACGGCCTCGAGCACGTCGAGGGCCTCGGCCAGCAGGTGATCAGGCATGGCGAGCGGCGGCAGGAACCGCAGCACGTTGCCCCAGGTCCCGCAGGTCAGCACGATCAGGCCCGCCGCGTGCGCGGCGGCCGCCACCCGTCGGGTGAGATCCGCGTCCGGCTCGAGGGTGCCGGGCTCGACCAGCTCGAGAGCGATCATCGCGCCGCGTCCACGGACCTCGCCCAGCCTCGGGTCCGCGGCCTGGAGGACGGTGAAGCGCTCGGTCAGGCTCGCGCCGATCCGACGGGCACGCTCGACGAGCTGCTCCTCCTCGATGGTGTCGAGGACCGCGAGGGCGGCGGCGCAGGCGACGGGGTTGCCGCCGTACGTGCCGCCGAGTCCGCCCACGTGGGGCGCGTCCATGATCTCGGCGCGCCCGGTGACCGCGGCCAGCGGCATGCCACCCGCGATGCCCTTCGCGGTGACGACCAGGTCGGGCACCACGTCCTCGTGGTCGCAGGCGAACATCGCCCCGGTGCGCGCGAACCCGGTCTGCACCTCGTCGGCGACGAACACGACGCCGTGCTTGCGGCACCACTGGGCGAGCGCGGCCAAGAAGCCCGACGCCGGCACGATGAACCCGCCCTCACCCTGGATCGGCTCGATCACCATCGCGGCCAGGTTCTCCGCTCCCACCTGCTTGTCGATCACGTCGAGCGCACGGCGCGCGGCCTCCGGTCCGGAGAGCCCGTCGCGGAACGGGTAGGACATCGGCGCCCGGTAGACCTCGGCGGCGAACGGTCCGAACCCGTGCTTGTAGGGCATGTTCTTCGCCGTCATCGCCATCGTCAGGTTCGTCCGCCCGTGATAGGCGTGGTCGAAGGTCACCACCGCTTGCCGGCCGGTGTGGGCCCGGGCGATCTTCACGGCGTTCTCCACCGCCTCGGCGCCGGAGTTGAACAGCACCGAGCGCTTCTCGTGGGCCCCCGGAGTCAGCCGGTTCAGCGCCTCGGCCACCTCCACGTAGCCGTCGTACGGCGTGACCATGAAGCAGGTGTGGGTGAAGGCGGCCGCCTGGGCGGCCAACGCCTGCACCACCCTCGGGTGGGCGTTGCCCACGGTGGTCACCGCGATGCCGGAGCCGAGGTCGATCAGGGAGTTGCCGTCGACATCGACGACGACTCCGCCACCGGCGGCCTCGACGTAGACCGGCAGCACCGTGCCGACCGATCGACTGACCGCACGCTCCTTGCGACGCTGCAGCTCCTGGGAGCGAGGACCGGGGATCGCAGTGACCAGGCGACGCTCCTGGGGCGGGCGGGGCCCGGCCTCGACCGCGGGAGGGAAGGCGGCGGTGCTCGGCGTGTTCATGGGTGCTCCCTGCTCGTGGTGACTGACGCGCCGACGCTAGGCGCGCGATCTCCTCGAGGGAAGCGCAGAATCGCACAACTGCACCCTTCCAGTTGTGCAAAGATGACAGCATGGTGAGCGTAGCCGAGCTGGTCGGACGACCTGAGCTGGCCTTGGAGCCCCTCCACCTTCCCGACCCGGGGGCGTCGGTGCGCTGGGTCGCGACCAGCGAGCTGGCCGACCCCACCCCCTACCTCGAGGGCGGAGAGGTGCTGCTCACCACGGGTCTGGGCACCGAGCCCTGGGATGCGGAGTGGGACGCGTACGTCGCACGGCTCGCGCAGGCGGGGACGCGGGCGCTCGGTCTCGCTGTGGGGCTGACCCACGAGACGGCTCCGTCCGCGCTCGCCACTGCCTGCCGACGTGAGGGCCTCAACCTCTTCGCGGTCCCCCGCGCGACCCGGTTCGTCGCCGTCTCCCACAGCGCCGCCGAGCTGCTCCAGGCCGAACGGGAGAGCCTGACCCTGCGATCCTTCGACGCGCAGCAGGCGCTCACCGAGGCCGCACTCGATCCTGACGGTGTGAGCGCCCTGACCTCACGACTCGCCGAGCTGGTCGGCGGGGCGGCCGCCCTCATCGGTCGCGACGGCTCCCCCAGCCACGGCCCCTACGGCCCCGCGGTCAGGGCGTTCGACCTGCCCCTGGTGCGTCAGCAGGTGGCCCAGATGCTGCCCCGCGGCCGACACGCCGCGGCCAGCTCCATCGGCCGCGACATCGTGACGGTCGTCCGACCACTCGGGCTGCACGCCCGACCCGAGGCCTGGTTGGCGACCGTGGTGCCGCACCGCCTCGACGACCACGATCGCGCGGCGATGAGCACCGCCGGCACCCTGCTCGGCCTGGCCCTCGAGCAGCAACGGGAGCAGCGGCGGACCGGACGACAGCTCCGCGCCCGCGCCATCGAGCTGTTGCTGGCTGACGAGCCGCGCACCGCGCGCATCGTCCTCGGCGCCGCCACGACCGTCGGCCTCGCCGAGCCCACGCTGCCGCGGCGGCTGCGGATCCTCCGCGCCACCGGGTCCGACGACACGCGCCAGGACGCCCTGACGGTCCTCGAGCGCGAGCCGCTGCTCGCGACCGTGAGCGACGACGAACTGGTCGTCGTCTCGTCGGCGGCACGGGCTGCCGGGGTCGCCGCGTTGCTGGTCGGGCGCGGCCTGCGGGTCGGGATCGGCCGCAGCGTCACGACGGACCAGGCCTCGGCCAGTCACGCTGCCGCCGGGCACGCCCTCGCGATGACCACGTCCCCGGCACCGATGTGCACCTGGGACGACCTGGTGGACACCGGGGTCGTCGGCTTCCTCGGACGTGAGGCGGCCTCGGCGTTCGCGGCCTCGTTCCTGGCACCCCTCGGAGACGACCGGGTCCTGCTGCAGACGCTGGGAGCGTTCCTGCGCGAGCACGGCTCGCGCGGCGAGACCGCTGCGCGCCTCGGCGTGCACCGCAACACCGTGCGCAACCGGGTCGAGCAGATCGAGGCCCGACTGCGTCGTTCCCTCGAGGATCCGCAGGTGCGCGTCGACGCCTGGGTGGCGCTCCGGGTCACCGGGGCGGCCGGCACCGACCTCAGCGCGAGTGGCGAGCCACCGACCAGCGCATGAGCGCTGCGTTCTGCCGCAGCGCCTCGGCGGAGACGGCCTCGGGGTGCGCGCCGAACTTGGCCACGACCACCTCGGCCTGCGGGTCCACCCAGAGGTACTGCCCGTGGATGCCCGCGCCGTAGACCACACCGTGGTCGTCCCCGGTCACCCACCACTGGCTGCGATAGCTCCCGCCCTCGTGCACCGCCTGGAAGTGGCTGCCCGCCGCCGCGACGGTGTCGCCGCCCGCGAGCACGTCCGCGGCGAACGCCTCCGGCACGATCTGGTGGCCGTCGACGACGCCACGGTCGAGGAGCAGCTGCCCGACCCGAGCGAGATCCCGGGTGGTGCAGGCAAATCCTCCGTTGGCGAAGGCGAAGCCGCCCGGGTCGACGGTGATGCCGGCGTCGTCCTGGGTGCGGAGCCTGGACCACAGCCGCGTGGACAACGCCTCGTGGTAACGCTGACCGGTGACGGCCTCGATCACCCAGGCCAGGGCGTCGGTCGTGGCCGAGCAGTACTGCAACGGCCCGCCGTGCGGCCCGCTCGCACGCAGCGTGGTCAGGAACTCGTAGGTGTCGGCCGGGTCGTCAGGGAGTCGCGGTCGCCAGCCGGCGACCCGGTCCTGCTGGGCCACGTGCGCTGCCGGGTCGTGGTACGTCTCGTCGTACTCGACTGCCACCCTCATGTCCAAGGCGTTGCGGATCGTGGCTTCGCCGAACGCCGACTTCTTCAGGCGGGGCACGATCTCACCGATCACGGAGTCCTCGCGGAGCAGCCCCTGACCGATCAGCTGACCGATCACCAGCCCGCACAGGCTCTTGGAGACCGACATCAGGGTGTGGCGGGTCGTGGGGCACATCCCCGCGCCGTACCACTCCCCGACCGTCCGACCCCGGTGCAGCACGACGACGGATCGCGCAGCGGTGGCCTCGGCGAGCTCGACCCAGGTCGGGTCGTCCGCACAGGCCAGGAGCGCCTCGGCGACGTCCTCGGACTTCGCGAGCCGGGAGACCACGGCCGTGGGCACGATCTCACTGGTGTGCGACAGGCCCCAGGTGTTCCACGGCGGGTCCTGCCAGTTGCTGAGGTTGACCTCGCCGGGCGCGAACTCCCGCTCGAGGCCGGGGCCGTGTGTCGTGCTCACTTGCGTGCTTCCTCTCGGTTCGCCAGCGCACTGCGGAGGCTGTCGCTCTCGATGGTCGGGCAGGCCGCGACCAGGTTGCGGGTGTACGCGTGCTGCGGCTCCGCGAGCACGTCGACCGCGGAGCCCTCCTCGACGATCCGGCCCTCGAGCATCACGACCACGTGCTCGGACAGGTAGCGCACGACGTCGAGGGAGTGGGAGATCATCACGAAGGTCAGGTCCCGCTCGGCCCGCAGGTCGGTGAGCAGGTTGAGGATCTGCGCCTGCACCGAGACGTCGAGGGCCGACGTGGGCTCGTCCAGGATCAACATCTCCGGGCCGGCGGCCAGCGCCCGGGCGATGCCGACCCGCTGGCACTGTCCTCCCGAGAGCTGGTGCGGCAGTCGAGACCGGTAGGTCTGCGGCAGGGCGACCGACTCCAACGCCTCACCGACCGCCCGGGCCAGGTCGGCACCGCGCAGGTCGGTGTGGAGGCGCAGCGGCTCGGCCACACACTCCTCGACGCTCATCCGCGGGTTGAGCGCCATCACCGGGTTCTGGAAGACCATGCCGACCCGGCGGCGCATCGCGCGCAGCTGCCTCGTCGACATCCGGGTCACCTCGGCGCCGTCGAACATCACCGATCCACCGGTCGGCTTCAGCAGACCGAGCATGCAGCGCACCAGCGTCGTCTTGCCCGAACCCGACTCCCCCACCACGCCGAGCGAAGCGCCCTTGGCGATCTCGAGCGTGACGTGGTCCAGCGCGGTGTGCGACGAGCGGCGCGACGTGAACTCGTGCACCAGGTCGCGCGTGGAGACCAGAGGCTGCTGGGGAGCATCCTGGGCGGGGTCCCGTGGGGAGTTCACAGCTCACCCGCCCGGTGGCAGGCGACCTCGTGGGCCGGCGAGATGGGCGCGAGCTCTGGATCGGTACGCCGGCAGGTGTCGACCACCGCCGGGCACCGGTCGGCGAAGGCACATCCCTGCAGGCCCAGGAAGTTGCCGGGCACCTGGCCCGCGATCGCGACGAGCCGCTCCCCGCTCAGACGCGGCAGCGCGCCGATGAGACCTCGGGTGTAGGGGTGCTCCGGCTGCTTCAGCACCGTGTCGGTCGGACCGGTCTCCACGACCCGCCCCGCGTAGAGCACCGCCACGCGGTCGCAGGTCGCCTTCACGACCCCCAGGTCGTGGGTGATCAGCAGGACGCTGAAGCCCAGCGACTGCTGGAGCCGCAGGATCAGCAGCAGGATCTGGCGGGACACCGTGACGTCGAGCGCCGTCGTCGGTTCATCCAGGATCAGCAGCTTGGGCTCGCACAGGAGGGCCATCGCGATCATCACCCGCTGCAACATCCCGCCGGAGAGCTCGTGCGGGTAGGAGTCGACCACCCGTCGGGTGTCGGTGAGACCGACATCGTCGAGCCGCTGAGCGATGAGCTCCCCCGCCTCGTCACCGCGCAGGTCGCGGTGGCGCTTGAGCACCATCCGCATCTGCTGGCCGAGGCGGAAGACGGGGTTGAACGCGGTGCCGGGGTTCTGGAACACGATGCTGATCGCGTCACCGCGACCGCGGGCGCGCAGCTTCTCGGGCAGGGTGAGCTGCTCGACGCCGTTGAAGTGCACCTGGCCCGTGGCCCGCGCCTGGTCGGGCAGGGTGCCGAGGATCGCATGGGCGGTGATCGACTTGCCGCAGCCGGTCTCGCCGACGACGCCGAGCACCTCGCCCTGGCCGATCTCGAGCTCGATGCCGCGCACCGGCCGGTTGCTCACCCGACCGCGGTCGAGGAACTCGATGGACAGGTCATGGACCTGGAGCAGGGGTGGCTGGCTCATCGCCGCACCTTCCGAGGGTCGAGGACGTCACGCAGCGAGTCGCCGAGGAGGTTGAAGGCGAGCACGGTCACGAAGATGGCCAGGCCGGCGAAGGTCGAGATCCACCAGGCGGTGAAGATCTGGCTGCGGCCCTCCGCCACCATCAGTCCCCAGTCGGGCGACGGCGGCTGGGCGCCCAGGCCGATGAAGGCCAGGGACCCGGCGGCCAGCACCACCGTGCCGATGTCGACGGTCGCCTGGACCAGCACGGGCGTCATGGAGTTGCGGACGATGTGGCGGCGCAGGATGGTCCGCGCCGGGACCCCGATCGCCTCCGCCGCGGCCACGAACGGCCGCTCGCGCAGAGATCGGGCCTCCGCCCGCACCAGGCGGGCGTACCAGGGCCACCACGACACGACGAGCGCCACTGCGGCGTTCTTCAGGTCCGGGCCCAGCAGGGCGACGACGACCATGGCGAGCAGCAACGGCGGGAAGGACTGGAACACCTCGGTGATCCGGGTCAGGACCTCGTCGATCCAGCCGCCGCGGTAACCGGCGATCGCCCCGAGGGGTACGCCGATCAGCGCTGCGCCCAGGACGACCGAGATCGAGATCAGCAGCGCCGGCCGGGCGCCCATCAGGACCCGGCTGAGCATGTCCCGCCCCAGCTGGTCGGTGCCGAACCAGTGGGCGCCGCTGGGCGCGAGGTTGGCGGACGCCACGTCCGGCGTACCTCGTCCTTGGTCCGGGTAGGGCGCCAGCCACGGGGCGAGGGCGGCGACGACGATCAGTCCGACCACCAGCACGAGCCCCAGCAGGGCGAGGCGGTCAGCGGCCACCTTGCGCAGCAGCGAGTCACGGCCGATCGGCGCCGCGGGGGCCGCAGCCTCCGTCGCGATGGGTCCCTGGGACATGTCGATCAGCTCCGGGTCCGGGGGTCGATCCTGGCCTGCAGGATGTCGACCATGAGGTTGGTGATCAGGTAGCCCGCGGCGCCGAGCAGCGTGATCGCCATGATCACGGGGTAGTCGACGGCGAGCATCGCCTGCGTGGCGTACTGGCCGATGCCCGGCCAGTTGAAGACCACCTCGACGAAGAACGTGCCGGTGAGCATGTAGGCGATCGAGAGACCGATCACGGTCAGCGGCGCCGACAGTGCGTTCTTGAGGGTCAGCCGCCACAGGATGTTGGCGCGGCTCAGGCCGTAGGCCCGAGCCGTGAGGGTGAAGTCCTGCTGCAGGGCCTCCAGCATCGACGCGCGGGTCATCCGGGCGATCAGCCCCAGGGGGTACGCCGCCAGGGTCACGGCCGGGAGCACGAGGTGCGCGGCGCCGTCTCGCAACGCCACCCAGTTGCCGGTCAGCAGGCTGTCGACCATCGCGAAGTGCGTGATCGTCTGGACGGGGTCGGAGTAGGTGAGCTCGGTGCTGAACTGGCCGGTGGCCGGCAGCAGGCCCAGCTGACCCACGAAGACGACTTGGAGCAGCAGACCCAGCCAGAAGGCCGGCATCGAGATGCCGCCGATGCTCAGGAAGCGGATCGCGCCGTCGAGCAGACCGCCGGACCGACGCGAGGCCAGCACTCCGAGGGCGACACCGAGGACGGTGGCCAGCACCATCGCCACGGCGATCAGCTCGAGCGTGGCCGGCAGCCGACCGATCACGTCAGGCAGCACGGGCTGCTTGGAAGCGAGCGAGTCCCCGAAGTCACCGCGCACCACGTTGCCGACGTAGCTGAGGAGCTGGAGCAGGATCGGCCGGTCGAGACCGAGCTCCTGCTGGATGCGGTCCAGCGTCTCCTGCGTGGCCTTGGGTCCGGCGAAGACCACGGCGGGGTTGGAGGGCACCACACGCGCCAGCACGAAGGTCACGATGGTGATGGTCAACATCACGGCACTCGAGGTGAGGAGCCGTCTGGCGATGAACCGGGTCATGGGCTCTTCCTGGTCGAGGCACGCCGTGGTGGGCGTCGCTGGCGCACGGGCCGTCCGACGCCCACCACGATGCGGGTCAGGCGGGCTTGAACCCGGAGAAGAAGGCGGTGAACGGGTAGTTCTCGTTGGCAGTGGGCACCTCGAGACCGTCCGGGACCACCTGGACGGCCTGGGCGTCGTAGAGGAACACCCCCGGCGCCTCGTCGTACAGCAGCTCCATCGCCTCGGAGTACATCGACTGGGCGCGATCACGGTCGGTGGCGGTGTAGGTGCCCGCCTCGTCGACCAGTGCGTCGTACTCGTCGTTCTTCCAGTAGCTGAGGTTGAAGAACGGCGCGTCCGAGGAGTGGAACAGCGACCACAGGTTGTCCGAACCTGCGTCGCTGTAGGTCGGCCAGTAGTAGAGGACGAAGATGTCCTGCGCCTTCGTGGGCTCGGCCTTGGCCTCTTCCCACTGCTGGTTGAACAGCTGCGCCTTGACCTCGATGTCGACGCCGATCTGCGCGAAGGCATCCTTGATCAGCGGGACGAACCGCTTCTCCGCGGAGTTCTCGGAGGCGAAGGTCAAGGTGAGGTCGAAGCCGTCGGCGTGGCCGGCGTCCGCGAGCAGCTGCCGGGCCCGGTCGAGGTCCTGGGTGTACTGCGACACGTCGGCGTCGAACGGGAAGATGCCGTCCGGGACGGGTCCGAAGCTCTGCGTGCCGTAGCCCTGCGCGCCGACCTCGATGATCTCGTCGTACGGCACCGCGTAGGACAGCGCCCGGCGCACGGCCGGGTCGTCGAGCGGCGGCCGGGTGGTGTTGAACAGGGCCACGAAGTTGAACGGCGACTTCGAGACGTTGACGTCGTAGTCGGGATTGGCGTCGAACGACTCGATGTTCTCCAGAGGGATCTGCGTGGAGTACTTCACCTCACCGGCGGTCAGCATCTGCTGAGCGGTGACCGCGTCGGAGGTGATCGCCACGTCCACGGTCTCGTAGGTGGCGGCCTCCTCGGCGTTCCAGTAGTCGTCGTACTTCTTCAGGACCACCTTCTCGCCGGGGGTGTAGGAGTCCAGCGTGTAGGCGCCGGTGCCGGCGTCGATCCCGGACTCGAAGTACTTCTCGTCCTCGGCCGCGGCGTCGAGCGCCGAGGGCGCCACGATCCACGCGCCGTAGGTCGAGGAGACGATCAGGTCTACCGGGGCGGCGTAGGACAGCTCCATCACGACCTCCGTGTCCGAGGTGGCCTCGATGGTCTCGACGGGTGCCCAGATGAAGGAGGCGCCGCCGCGTTCCTTGGCCGCCTCGAGGCTCTGCTGCACCGCGGCGGCGTCGAGCGCCTCACCGGTGTGGAAGGTGACCCCCTCGCGGATGTCGAAGGTCCAGGTGAGGCCGTCGTCGGAGGTGGTCCACGCCGTGGCCAGGGCGGGGGTGTAGTCCTCGTCGCTCCCGGCGGGGTTCTTCCAGAGCAGCGGCTCGTAGAGGTTGCCCATGTACATGGCCTCGGTCGAGAACGATGCGACCGGGTCCCAGGTCGTGACGGAGGCCGACGACGCGACGGTGAGGACGGCGGTGCTCGCCGACGTGCTCTCCGTCCCGTCCGCCGAGGTGCCACCCGAACATGCGGCTACTGAAAGCAGGCCCACTGCCGAGATCAGGGCTGCGGCGATGCGTCGGTTCGTCAATGGAAACTCCTTGTGAGGACAACCTTGACTGCCATTCTGAGTCCTGCATCACATACAGTCCAATACTCTGGAAGACCGTTCTGACATGCCTGGGAGGCATCATGGATCTGCGGATGATGCGGTACTTCCTCGCCATCGTGGACTGCGGCTCGGTCACCGCAGCCTCCAAGCAGCTCTTCGTCGCCCAGCCCTCGTTGTCCCGCCAGCTGCGCCGCTTCGAGCACAGCCTGGGCGTGCAGCTGTTCAGCCGGGTGGACCGTCGGCTCGTGCTGACCACAGCCGGACGCCAGTTCGTGCCGATCGCCCGAGACCTGGTGGCGCGCGCCGCGCAGGCGGAGACCATGGCAGCGGCCATCGCGGCCGGCACCGCTCCCGACCTCGTGGTGGCCGCACCCACCACCACGATCAACGACATCGTGGCGCCGTTCATCGCCACCGGCACACGGGCTTCGGTCGCCAACGTCATCGAGACCCAGCCGGCCGACGTCTACGGCGCAGTCACCCGCGGGGACGCCGACTTCGGACTCGGCACCTCGGTGCCGATGCGCTCCCTGCACGCCGAGGTCCTGATCCGGGTGGACGTGTGGGCCCAGGTCCCCGAGGATCACGAGCTGGCCTGCTCCGAGGTGGTGGACCTGGTCGACCTGGTCGGTTTCCCGCTGGTCCACCTCGACGTCGGCCACTCCGTGCGCCGGGCGTTCGACGCCGTGGCCGCGGATCGGGGCCTGACCTACGACGCGATCGCCCAGACGCGAGCGCCGCGACTGGGCCAGGCGCTCGCGGCCGCAGGGCGGGGGGTGTGCGTGACCTCCGACGACCCGCGCTACGGACTGTCGAAGGCGCGCGTGCTGGTGGACGGCGCACCGCTCACGGTCACCTTGTACGCCGCGTGGGACCAGGAGCACTACGCCTCGGTGGACATCGAGGAGACGATCGCCGATCTGAGGACCTTCACCATCGCGAGGTACGGCCGGGACGAGGTCGACCCGCCCGCGTGAGGGACTGCACGATCAGCCCACCGCTGGACGCCGTTTCGTGGGGACCTCCTCAGAACGGGTCGAGGGCGGTGAAGACGCCGCCCACCGCGTCGTCGGTCCTTCGGTAGCCCGTCGCGGTCGCGTCGAGCGACTCACCGGTGAGCCGGACCGCGTCGGCTCCCGTGCGCAGGCTCTGGCCGGCCGCGGCCAGCAACGAGGTGAGCGCGCCGGCCAGCTCCGCGGCAGCGGGCACGGGTCCGAACGAGGCTGCGCCGATCCGCACCTCGTCGACGCTGCCGGCCGAGGAGTCGAGGGCAGAGGCCGGGGCCTCGAGGTCGGCGGCTGCACGGTGGAGGGACCCGGGCTCCACCTCGACCTCCTCGACGAGGCCGAGCTCGGAGAGCGGCGTACGCGTCATGTAGGGGTTGGCCCACAGCCCGTCCCCGTCCGGGACGCCCCAGACCCATCCCCACCCGCCGCTGCCCGGGTCGGAGAACTCCCCTGCGCCCGACTCGTAGCTGGTGACCAGCTCGCCGTCGACCTCGACCACGCCCTGGGACATGTGGGGCAACGGATAGGGCTCGCCCCGCTCTCCTGTCGTCGCATCCTGGGCGATCAGCGAGCTCTCGTTGTGGCGGCCGCTGGACGTGCTGAACACGTAGCTGCCGTCGCGGACCACGACTCCCTGGGCGTGGTCGGGCGTGCTCACCGTGTCGACCTCGACCCAGCTGCCGCCGGGGCCGGGTTCGTAGACGTGCAGCGTGTTCTTCCCGAAGTCGCCGCAGTAGAGACGTCCCTCGTGGAAGGCCGTGTAGGACCCGCCCCGGACCGGCTGCGGGGCCGCCGCCTGCGGCACCGTGGAGCCCGGGGCCGCCGCGCGGATCTCCGACAGCGAGTACGTGTGGATCGTGCCGTTGTCGCTGACGTAGACCCGGTCGCCGTCGACGGTCACGCCGCCGGCGTGGCTCGGGGCCCCGCCGTCGACGAGCTGACCGGCGGCGTCGTAGTAGTCGCTGCCGAGCGTCACCTCCCCCACCTCCTTGCCGCTGACCTCGTCGATCACGGCCATGCTGGAGGAGCCGTCCTTGGTGTAGTACGCCTGCAGCAGGCTGCGCGTCGCCGGGTCGTAGCCGAGGCCCTGCGGGATCCACGCCCGGTCGTCGCCGGTGGCCGCGGTGTTCGGGATCATCGGTCCGAGCCCCGAGGAGCTGTGCTCCAGCCACTCCTCGTTGCGCGCGAGCCCCCGCTCGACCCACTCGCGGGTGTCCTCGTCGAGCTCGTCGGGGTCGACCTCCTCCCCCTTCAGCACCGCGACGACGGCTGCGAGCTGCTCCTGGTAGGTGCGTCCGACCTGCACCAGGAACCCGTTGACCTGGCGGGCGAGGAGGTCCTCGAAGAGAGCGGGCAGCGCCGGGGGGCGGTTGCGCCAGAACGAGATGTAGTGGTCGGCGTGGTCCAGCACCGTCGCGTACGCCGCCGCCGCTGTCTCGATCGCACCCCGGGCCTGGACCAGGATCGACGCCGTGGTCGCGGCGCCCTCGGCGAGGCCCGCCAGGCGGGTCCGGAAGGCCGTGGCGGCCGACCCTGTCCAGGCCACCGTCTCGCCTGCGGCGTCGATCTCCTCGCGGGCCCGGTCGATGCTGCGGACCGTCGAGCGCAGGGCCTCGGCCGCGTCGCGCAGCGCCGCGGGGTCGCCGGAGACGAGGCGCCGGTGCTCGACCTCGGGGTCGATCACGGCTGCTCGCCGCGCTGGAAGACGATGCCGCCCATGTGCGAGGCCCCGAGCGGGAACACCACGCGCTTCCCGGACGAGGCCTCGACGACGTCGCAGGCACCCGACGGCACCACGCAGCTGAGCAGGGCGGTGCGGTCGCGCGGGTCGATCCGGGCCCCACGCCCCGGCCCCTCGACGGCGGTGCCGACCACCGTCCGGTCGTCGAGCCACCGGTCGAGCAGCCACCGGTCGGTGCCGGTCCTCGGCACCAGCGTCGTGCCGTCGACGGCGACCAGCCGGTGGCGCAGCCTCCGGCCGGGCACGACGGTCCACCGGCCGTCCGGGCTCTCGCCGGCGTCCGGGGCGGCCGGCGGGGTCGGCGGCTCCTCACCCTCGGGCAGCTGCGAGCCCTCCCCCGTGGCCAGGTCGAAGGCGAGCACGCCAGTCACGGCCTGGACGAACGCCGTGTCGTCGGTCATCGCAGCCACGTCGACCTCGACGTTCTCGTAGAGCACCGCCAGGTCCTCCTCGTCGAGGTCACCCATGGCCTCGGCGGAGCGGACGACCTCCTCACCGGTCTCCAGGTCGACGACCACGGTCTCGGCGACCGGCGTCCCGTAGCGGTCCTCCTCGCCCGAACCGATGTCGATGCCGGCCAGGTAGCGGCCGTCGGGTGAGGCCCGCAAGGACCGGGTCATCCACACCAGCCCGGTGTCGGTGACCGTCCCGTCCGGGGTCGCGAGGCTCACCTCCTCCTCGTCGATGCCGACCTGCCCCACCTCGTCCTCGGAGCCGGCCGGGAAGAAGAACACCCCGTCCCCCGCGACCACGAACCCCCGGACCGGGGCGCCGAGGTCGACGCTGGTCCCGTCGGACAGGTGCACCACGGCGTCGGCGGCCCAGATCAGGCCGCCGGTCTCGACCGGGTCGTTGCTGCTCGCCAGCACCGACGAGGGAGCACCGGCCTCGGTCGGGTCGTCGGCACAGCCGGTCGCGAGCAGCGCCAGGGCCGCGCCCACCACCCAGCATCGACGCAGCATGGGCTCACGGTGCCCGCCGCCGTGCGCCGACAAACCCCACCGGGGGAGCCGCGCGCTCACCAGGGCGAGGCGGCGTAGTCCTTCAGGAAGACACCGTGCACGTCCTCGCCCGCTTCCCCACGCACGATCGGGTCATAGACCCGCGCGGCCCCGTCGACCAGGTCCAGCGGCGCCTTGAACCCCTCGTTCGCCAGCCGCACCTTCGTCTCGTGCGGCCGTTCGTCGGTGATCCATCCGGTGTCGACCGCGGTCATCAGGATGCCGTCGGACTCGAGCATCTCCCCCGCGCTGGTGCGGGTGAGCATGTTCAGGGCGGCCTTCGACATGTTCGTGTGCGGGTGACCGGGACCCTTGTACCGCCTGCCGAACTGACCCTCCATCGCCGAGACGTTCACGACATAGGTCCGCCGTGCGGACGACGCGGCGAGGGCGGCGCGCAAGCGGCTGATCAGGATGAAGGGAGCCGTCTGGTTGCACAGCTGCACCTCGAGCAGCTCGAGCTCACCCACCTCCCCGATCCCCTGCACCCACGAGTTCGTGTCGACGACGTCGGGGACCAGGCCACCGGCGTCGATCCGGTCCAGGTCTGCGGACCCTGCGGTCAGGGCCACCGCCGCCAACCGGTCGGCGCTCGATGCCTGCCCGCCGGGCTCACCCTCGATCTCCAGCACCGGATGGGCGTCCACCGACCCGACCAGCGCCGCCGGGTGCAGGTCGCTGGCATGTCCGAAGCTGGCCAGCTCCGGGCCTCCGTTCTGGTGCTCCAGAGCCGGCGGCAGCGGCTCCTGCTCGGCTCGGGCCAGCGGCGCGTAGGCGCCCGGCAGGCGCCGGACCGTCTGGGCGGCGTTGTTGATCAAGATGTCGAGAGGCCCCCGGCCGCGGACGTCGTCGGTGAGGGCGATCACCTGCGCCGGGTCGCGCAGGTCGATGCCCACCACCCGCAGGCGGTGCAGCCAGTCGCCGCTGTCGGGCATCTGGGCGAAGCGGCGTACGGCGTCGTGGGGGAAGCGGGTGGTGATGGTCAGGTCGGCCCCGTCGCGCAGGAGGCGCAGGGCGATGTACATCCCGATCTTGGCCCGACCACCCGTCAGCAGTGCGCTCCGCCCGCTGAGGTCGGTGCGTGCATCGCGCTTGGCATGGCTGACGGCGGCGCAGTCGGGGCACAGCTGGTGGTAGAACGCGTCGACGTCGACGTACTTCTGCTTGCACATGTAGCAGGAGCGCGCGACGAGGAGCCGTCCTGCCGTCGCGCCCCGGGCCATCGAGGTCAGCGGCAGCCCCGCGGTCTCGTCGTCGATCCGAGAGGCTGAGCCGGTGGCCGTCAGCTCGACGACGGCCCGATCGGCGGCCGAGACGGTGCGTTTCCGGGAGCGGCGGCGCTCGACCTTGGCGGCCTTGAAGAAGCCCGCCGAGGCCCGGCGCAGCGCGACGAAGGCCGGATCAGCCTGGTCGAGCTCACCGGCCTCCCGCAGGACGCGCAGGGCCACTTCGAGCTCGTCCTCGTTCACCCCGCAAGTATCGCCGCCATCCTCACGCGTCCTGACACCGCCCAGCCCCGCGGGGCCGTGGCGCCACCACCCAGCCCCGAGGCAGCACGGCTCACCGCGCCCGCCGCCATCCGCCGACAGACCCCCGTGCGTAGGCTCCACCCGTGAGTCAACGGGCACGCCCGCCGATCCCCAGCGAGATCTGGGTGCTGATCGGCGCGGCCTTCGTGATCGCGATCGGCTTCGGACTGATCGCGCCGGTGCTGCCGGCGTACGCCCGCACCTTCGACGTGGGTGTCGCGGCGGCGTCGGTGGTGGTCTCGGCGTTCGCCTTCTTCCGGCTGGTCTTCGCCCCCGCGGGCGGCGCGCTCGTCGCCAGGCTGGGCGAGCGCCCGGTCTACCTCACCGGCCTGCTGGTGGTGGCTGCCTCCTCGCTGGCGACCGCCTTCGCGCAGTCCTACTGGCAGCTGCTGGTCTTCCGGGGGCTGGGCGGGCTGGGCTCCACGATGTTCACGGTCTCGGCGATGGCGCTGCTGGTGCGGCTGGCCCCACCCAGCATCCGGGGCCGGGTGTCCTCGGCGTACGCCAGCGCCTTCCTCGTCGGCGGCATGCTCGGCCCGGTGCTGGGCGGGCTGCTGGCCTCCTTCGGGCTGCGGCTGCCGTTCGTCGTGTACGCCGCCGCGCTGGTGCTGGCCACGCTCGTCGTCGCCACCCGGCTCAGCGGGGCCCGGTTGCGGCCGGCCGACGACCGGCCTCAGCAGCCCCCGATGCTGGTGCGCGAGGCCCTCGCTCACCCCGCCTACCGGGCGGCGCTGGCGTCGGGCTTCGCCAACGGCTGGTGCAACTTCGGGGTCCGGGTGGCGGTGCTGCCGCAGTTCGCGCTCACCGTCTACGACCGGCCCTGGGTCGCCGGCGTGGCACTGGCCGTCGCGGCCGGCGGCACCGCTGCCACTCTCCAGGTCGCGGGGCGACTGGCCGACTCGGTCGGCCGACGACCGCTCGTGGTCGTCGGCCTGGCCGTGACTGCGCTGGGATTCGGTCTCCTCGGTCTGGCAGGCGACCTGTGGATGCTGCTCGTGCTCTCCGCGGTGTCCGGACTGGGCGCGGGGCTGGTCAACCCCGGCCAGCAGGCCACGGTCGCCGACGTGGTCGGGTCCGACCGGGGCGGCGGCAGCGTGCTGGCCGCGTTCCAGATGGCCCAGGACTCCGGCGCCATCGTCGGCCCGATCCTGGTCGGCGTGATCGCGGACCAGGCCGGCTTCGGGTGGGCGTTCGTGGCCACGGCGGTGGTCAGCCTGCTGGCCCTTCTGCCCTGGCTGCAGGCCCCCGAGACCCTGCCCGCGACCGCAGGCAGCACCTCGGCGCCGTAGCCGGACCATGCCCCTCGTCCGGGGCAGCGCGCAACCCGCCCTCGGGGTGTGGGCAGCACCGACGCACGTGGCTATACACGTACTGACGGTGTCGACCGGCGCCGCCTGACCGGGCCGCACGGCCCTGATGTGCAAGGGAGACGACATGAGCCAGTCTGAGACCGAGGGCCCGGCGGACGGCGGCGCCGAGGGCACGCCGGGAGTGCACGACGGCGGTGCTGACGGGGGCGCCGACTCGGGCGCCGAGGGCCCTGCTGACGGTGGTGCCGAGGGCACGCCCGGCGTCCAGGACGGTGGCGCCGACGGCGGTGCCGACGAGTCCTCCGACGGTGGCGCCGAGCCCCCGGCGTGGACCCGCCGACGGTGGAGCCGACAGCTCCGCCTGATGCCGCACGAGCAGCAGGACGGCAGGCTCCGGGTCCCGGGGCCTGCCGCCCGTGCCGCCCCGCCCGGTCCACACTGGCCCGGTCGGCACTGGCCCGCCTGGTCGGGGACGTCGCCGACTTCGCCGAGACCTCGTGGGGCCGGGAGCCGGTGCTGCGCCGCGCCGCCGACCCCGGTGCCTTCGCCGACCTCCTCAGTGAGCGCGCCGTCGACGAGCTCGTCGCCGAGCGCGGCCTGCGCACCCCCTTCGTGCGGGTGGCCAAGGCGGGCTCCACGCTCCCCCACCACGCCTTCACCGCACCGGGCGGGCTCGGTGCCGGTGTCGCCGACCAGGTCAGCGACGACAAGCTGAGCGCGCTCTTCTCCGCGCGGCTCCACGATCGTGCTGCAGGGACTGCACCGCGTGTGGCCGCCGATCATCGACTTCTGCCAGCAGCTGGCCGCCGACCTCGGCCACCCGGTGCAGGCCAACGCCTACGTCACCCCACCGCAGAACCAGGGCTTCGACGACCACTACGACGTCCACGACGTCTTCGTGCTCCAGGTCGCGGGCCGCAAGAGGTGGTCGATCCACGCGCCCGTCCTGACCTCACCGCTGCGCGACCAGCCGTGGACCGACCGCCGCGACGCGGTCCGGCTGGCCGCGGAGCAGGAGCCGGTGCTCGAGACCGTCCTCGAGCCCGGCGACGCGCTGTACCTCCCGCGCGGCTACCTGCACTCGGCCACCGCCCTGGGCGGCGTCACCGTCCACCTGACGCTCGGCGTGCACAGCTGGACCCGGTACGCCGTCGCCGAGGAGCTGGTGGCCCTGGCGCTGCGAGCGGCTCACCGACGACGAGGAGGCACGGGGGTCGCTGCCGCTGGGCACCTCCCTGGGCGGCGACGAGCTCGACCTCGACCTGGTCGGCAAGCGGCTGCGCGACGCGCTCGACTCCCTGGACCCCGACGACGTCGCACAGCGCCTGCGCGCCCGCCGTCGGGACACCCAGCGTGCTGCACCCCTCGGTCCCCTCGCCCAGCACGCGCTCGCCGCGTCCCTGACCGACGAGACCGTCCTGCGACTGCGCGGCCACCTCGACGCCAGCGCTCGTCGACGGCACCCTGACCTCGCGGGCCGGCAGCGTGTCCGTGGGCCAGGTGCCCGAGACCGCTCTCGAGCGGCTGCTCGCCGGGCAGGACGATCACGGCCGCCGAGCTGGGGCAGCCGACCGCGCGCAGCCTCATCGAGGCGGGGCTGGTCGTCGCCGGATGACGCTCCGATGCTCCGACGAGGCCGCGGCACGCGACGACCCGATGCTCGGGACCGCGCCCCCGCAACGGGACTGGCTGCTGGTCGAGCATCCCGGCCCGTGGCCGGTCACCGCCCCGTTCGGCGCCGACCTGCCCACGGCCCTGCTCCGGGAGCTGGGGCATCCGGAGCTGCGGACCCTGTTCATCCGACGGCACGGTCGCGACGGGGCCGCGGACCGGCTGACCGGCCCGCGGCGCTGGTACCGCTGCGACGCCGCTGGGCTGCGCACCGGGCTGTGGGAGCGACCCGAGGACCTGCTGGTCAGCCTGGAGCAGCACGCCGGCGAGCCGTACGACGCTCCCCTGCTCCTGGTCTGCACGCACGGGGTCCACGACGTGTGCTGTGCCGTGAAGGGCCGGCCGGTCGCCCAGGCCCTCTCCGCGCGGTGGCCCGACGCGACGTACGAGTGCAGCCACGTCGGGGGTGACCGCTTCGCTCCCAACGTCCTGCTGCTGCCCGACCTCGCCTGCTACGCCCAGATGTCGCCGCGCGAGGCCGTCGCCACCATCGAGTCGCACCTGGCCGGACGCGTCGACCCGACGTGGCTGCGTGGTGTGGCGGGCCTGCACCCCGCCGAGCAGGTGGCGCTCGGCGCGGTCCTGGAGCGGTGGGGCCCGGCCCCCGTCGACGCCGCCACCACGCAGCTGCACGAGCAGGTCGGGACCTTCGACGACGGCCGGTGGACGGTCGACGTGATCGGCACCGGCCCGGTGCCGGCGAAGATCAGGGTCGTGGTGGACAGCAGCCGTCGTGCCGAGGCGCGCCTCACCTGTCGCGCCGCCGGGCCCACCCGCGCCCTGCAGTGGGACGTCGTCTCCGTCGAGGCCGACCGGCGTCAGTGACGCATCCTCGATCGTCGAGGTCTCAGCGCGCTTGGGCTCGATGTCGAGGATCGCGGGCGCCAGCACCGGGTGGGCCCGGGGCGAAGCCTCGGCGACGACCACCGGTCCTTGGCGGGTGCCGGTCGCGTCCCGCATCCGACGCGGCAGCATCGGCGAAGCGGCGGTGGATGGTGACCCGGTTGGACCCCTGCGCGGCGTACGACAGCGTCGATGGTGAGGCGCCGCAAGGCCACCGCCGAGTGCTCTCCGGCGTGGGGCTGGGACGCAGCAGACCCAGCACCAGCAGCCACGCCCGACGCGGATCTCACTGAGCGGGACTCTGGAGATCCGGCGCGAGCACGCCGGTGGGTTGATCAAGTCATGGATCACACCCTGTCCTCGTCGCTCGTGACCGACAGCACCGGCCCCAGCCTCCAGCACGCCACCATCGCCGAGCTCCTGATGGCCCGGGCCCAGGACAGCCACCGGGCCCTCGCCTTCGAGGACCAGGAGTGGACCTGGCGCGAGTTCCTCGAGGAGGCGTCGCGCCGTGCCGGCTTGCTCGAGCAGATCCGCCCGACCAACGGGCCGTGGCACGTCGGCGTGCTCAGCGACAACACGCCGGAGTACCTCTTCCTGATCGCGGGGGCGGCGCTGTGCGGAGCGACCGTGGTGGGGGTCAACCCCACGCGTCGCGGCACCGAGCTCGCCGCGGACATCCGGGCGACCGACTGCGCGGTGATCGTCGCCGACGAGGCCTACGCGCACCTGCTGGAGGGGATCGACCACGGGGCCGAGCGGGTCCTGGAAATGGCGGACGCCGACTACCAGGCCCTGGTGGCACGGCAGCAGGCGACGCCCGCGGCGCGACCCGACGCACTGGACCCGACACGCCAGCTGCTCCTGCTCTTCACGTCCGGCTCCACCGGCGCCCCGAAGGCGGTCATCTGCTCGACCGGGCGATGGGCCTACATCAGCCAGGCGAACCCGATCGAGTTCACCTCCGACGATGTCGCCTACAACGCCATGCCACTCTTCCACGGCAACGCCCTGATGAGTGCCTTCGGCCCCATTCTGGCGGCCGGTGGCGCCTTCGCGATGCGCAGGCGCTTCTCGGCCTCCGGCTTCTCCCCCGACATACGTCGCTTCGGTGCGACGTTCTTCAACTATGTCGGGCGCTCCCTCTCCTACGTGTTGGCCCAGCCCGAGTCACCCGAGGACGCGCAGAACCGGCTCCGCTTCGGGTTCGGCACCGAGGCCTCCCTCCCCGACCGCCGCGAGTTCCAGAGGCGCTACGGGGCGCGGCTCTTCGAGAGCTACGGCTCCTCGGAGGGCACGGTCTACATCAGCGTCACCGAGGACACCCCCGAAGGAGCGCTCGGCCGGCCGCAGGCGGCCTTCACCGTGGACATCGTGAACGCCTCGGGCGAGGTCTGCCCGCCCGCCGAGTTCGACGAGCAGGGCCGGCTGCTCAACGCGGGCGAGGCTGTCGGCGAGATCGTCTCGCGTGGCGCGGCCGCACGCTTCGAGGGCTACTACCGCAACCCGCAGGCCGAGCGGGAGAAGTTGCGCGACGGGGACTTCTGGACCGGGGACCTCGCCTACGTGGACCGGGACGGCTTCTACTGGTTCGCGGGGCGCACCGCCGACTGGCTGCGGGTGGACTCGGAGAACTTCGCCGCCGCACCCCTCGAGCGCATCCTGTCCCGGTTCCCCGGGGTCGCGGCCGTCGCGGTCTACCCGGTGCCCGACCCGGTCACCGGCGACCGGGTGATGGCGACCCTGCAGCTCGACGCCGGGTCCACGCTCGACCCCTACGCGTTCCGGGAGTTCCTCGCCGACCAGCAGGACCTGGGCACGAAGTGGCTCCCTGCGCTGGTCCGCGTCACCGCACAGCTGCCGACGACCGCCACGCTCAAGGTGGACAAGCCAGCGATGCGGCGCCGGTTGTGGCAGGGCGACGACGACCTCGTGCTCGAGCACCGTGACGGTGCGTACGTCCCGATGACGGCCGAGCGCCGCCAGGAGCTCCACGAGCAGTTCGTCACCCATGGGCGGGAGAACCTGCTGCCCCGCTGAGGGACGCGGCCCAGCGCCCAGCCTCCAGGAGGGACCAAGGTCGCTGGACTTCGGGACCTTGGTGCCTGACCGGATCGCCGCCGCGACGACACCCTGCTGTGATGGCCCCCTCCTCGTGCACCGCCCACCACGCGCTAGCGGTCCACGAGGTGCTCACCTTGATGGAGGCCGACCCGGACCAGGGGCTGTCGGCCCAGGAGGCCGCCGAGCGACTGCACAGCTACGGTCCCAACACGCTGCCCGCGAGGACCACGACGGGGCCGCTCGTGCGGCTGGCGCGCCAGGTGCACCACCCGCTGATCTACGTGCTGATCGCCGCGGGGTCGATCACCGCCGCCCTGGGTGAGTACGTCGACTCCGGCGTGATCTTCGGTGTGGTCGTGGTCAACGCGTTGATCGGCTTCGTCCAGGAGGCCAAGGCCGAGACTGCGCTGGAGGGCCTGCGGTCGATGGTCCGGACGCAGGCTCGCGTCGTGCGGGACGGCCAGCCCTGCTCCCTGTCGTCGGAGGACCTGGTCCCTGGTGACGTCGTGCTCCTCGAGGCCGGCGACAAGGTGCCTGCCGACCTGCGGCTGACCCGGACCACGGACCTGCGGGTGGACGAGTCCGCGCTCAGCGGCGAGTCGGCGCCGGCGACCAAGGACGTGGCCGCCCTGCCCGAGGCGACCACGGTGGCCGACCGTTCCAACACGGTGTACTCCGCCACCCTGGTGACCACCGGCGGTGGAGCGGGCATCGTGATCGCGACCGGGACGGCGACCGAGCTCGGCCAGATCCACCGGCTCGTCGGGTCGGCGCAGACCCTGGCGACCCCGCTGACGCAGAAGCTCGCCGCCTTCAGCAAGCTGCTCACCGTCGTGATCCTGGCGCTGGCCGCCGTCACCTTCGCGGTGGGGCTGCTGCGCGGGCAGGACGCGACGCAGACGTTCACGGCCGCGATCGCCCTGGCGGTCGGCGCGATCCCGGAGGGTCTCCCGGCCGCGGTCACGATCACCCTGGCCATCGGCGTGGCTCGGATGGCCCGTCACGAGGCAGTGATCCGTCGGCTGCCCGCCGCGGAGACCCTGGGCAGCATCACCGTCATCTGCACCGACAAGACCGGCACCCTGACCGAGAACCAGATGACGGTGCGCACGGTCTGGACGCCCGGAGAGCTGTTCCAGGTCAGCGGCACCGGCTACACCCCGCGCGGTGCGATCACCGGTCCCGACGGCGCCGCGGCCGAGCTGACCGACCACCCCGCGCTGCGCTGGTCACTGCTGGCCGGGGTGGCCTGCAACGACGCCGCGCTCGTCGAGGACGACGACCGCTGGAGCATCGTCGGGGACCCCACCGAGGCAGCGCTGCTGGTCGTGGGGGCCAAGGCCGGGCTGGACGCCACCGCGGTCGCGGACCTGCTCCCCCGGGTGGCGACGACCCCGTTCACCTCCGAGCGCCAGCACATGGTGACCCGGCACCTGGCGGCGGCCACGGACGGATCCGACGCGACGCTGCTGCTGGTCAAGGGCTCCGTGGAGCGCCTCGTCGCGATGTGCACCACCGAGATGGGACGCGACGGTGCCACCCGGCCGGTGGACCGAGAGGCCATCCTGGGCGCGGCCGACCACCTGGCCGCTCAGGGCCTTCGGGTCCTGGCCACCGCGATGCGACCTCCCGGTGCCGAGCACCGCCTCGACCTCGACGGGCCCGACGACGCCCCGGACGGAATGGTGCTCACCGGGCTGCAGGCCATGCTCGACCCGCCCCGGGCCGGCGCTGCCGCTGCGGTGGCCGCCTGCCACACGGCGGGTATCGAGGTGAAGATGATCACCGGCGACCACGCCGCGACCGCGACCGCCATCGCCGACCAGGTCGGCCTCCTCGACGGTCACGGCCCCGTCCCCGGCACCGTGCTGACCGGGACGGACCTGGCGTCGATGCCCGCCGCGGACCTCCCCGACGCGGTGGCCCGGGCCAGCGTGTTCGCCCGGGTGTCACCGGAGCAGAAGCTGCGGTTGGTCGAGGCGCTGCAGGCAGGCGGGCACGTGGTCGCGATGACCGGGGACGGGGTCAACGACGCCCCGGCCCTCCGCAGGGCCAACGTCGGGGTGGCCATGGGACGCACCGGCACCGAGGTGGCCAAGGATGCCGCCGACATGGTCCTGGTCGACGACGACTTCGCCACGATCGAGGCGGCGATCGAGGAGGGCCGCGGCGCCTTCGACAACCTCACGAAGTTCATCAACTGGACGCTGCCGACCAACCTGGCCGAGGGCCTGGTGATCCTGGTCGCGATCGTGCTGGGGGCCTCGCTGCCGATCCTGCCGACCCAGATCCTGTGGATCAACATGACCACCGCGGTGCTGCTGGGCCTGATGCTCGCCTTCGAGCCCAAGGAGGACGGCATCATGACCCGCCCGCCGCGCGACCCGGACCAGCCGTTGCTGACCCGCGCGCTGGTGGAGCGGCTGCTGCTCGTGTGCACGCTGCTGGTCGCCGGGTCGTGGTGGCTCTTCACCTGGGAGCGCGCGGCCGGCGCGGGCCTGGCCGAGGCCCGGACCGCGGCCCTGAACCTGTTCGTGGTCGTGGAGGCGTTCTACCTCTTCCACTGTCGCTCCCTGACCCTGCCGGTGTGGCGGATCGGGTTCTTCTCCAACCCCTGGATCCTGGTGGGCATCGGCCTCCAGGCGATCGGCCAGGTGGCGCTCACCTACCTGCCGGCGATGAACGCCACCTTCGGGACCGCCCCCCTCGGGGGCGACGTGTGGTTGCGGATCCTCGCCGTCGGCTCGATCGCGAGCCTGGTCGTGGCCCTGCACACGGGGTGGCAGAGCCGCAGCGCCCGGACGTGAGGCCTCAGCGGGCGTCACCGAACCAGCGCCGGAGCGCCGCTACGAGGGTGCCCCGGTCGCCCGCGACCCAGACGACGTGCCCGTCCGGCCGGAGCAGGACCGCGGCCAGGTCGAGCTCCGCGCAGGCGTCGACGATGTGGTCGACCCGGTCGCCCCACCCGGTCGGCGCGAAGTCGCCGGTCCGGTCCAGCAGCAGCCCGCGACCGTGGTGCATCAGGTCGTAGAGACGTCCGGAGGCGAGGTCGATGTCGCGCAACCGCCGACCGAGGAGGTCGTGGCCGGCCCCGACGTCGTACCGGATCGCGATCCCGGCGGTCCTCTCGGCCAGCAGCCGGGCGACCACCTCCAGGTCCAGCAGGTCCGACAGCAGGCGGCGGGCCGCCTGGGGCCCCGGCTCCGCCGAGGTCAGCTCGACCTGGGCCCGGGTCAGGTCGAGCACGTCCGCGGCCACGGGACGCCGCTCGCGCTCGTAGCTGCCCAGCAGGTCCCCGGGCGCCCAGCCCCGGACCGTGCCCGCGAGCTTCCACCCGAGGTTGAAGGCGTCCTGCAGACCGAGGTTCAGCCCCTGTCCGCCCAACGGCGGGTGGACATGAGCCGCGTCGCCGGCCAGCAGCACCCGACCCACCGCGTAGCGCTCGACCAGCCGGGTCGCGTCACCGAAGCGCGACAGCCACCGCGGCGAGTGCACTCCGAGATCGGTGCCGGCGAGCTCCCGGAACCGTGCCGCCACCTCCTCGAGCGAGGGATCCTCCGCGCCGCGCCGCGACGTCGCGGCGTCGGTCCGCGCCACGAAGCGGTGGCTGCCCCCTTCGTACGGCGTCGGGCCGATCTGCAGGTAGCCCGAGGCGACGCCGCCCACCGCGGCCGCCAGGACCGGCGCCGTGACGTCCAGCTCGACCTCGCCCAGCAGCCACTCGGTCGTGGCCGGCTCCCCCGGGAACGCGACGCCCAGCAGCGAGCGCACGGTGCTGCGTCCGCCGTCGCACCCCACGACGTACCGCGCCGCCAGGCGGCTCCCGTCGCTCAGCTCCACCTCGACGCCACGGTCGTCCTGGACCAGGCCCACCACCTCGGCACCGCGGCGGACCTCGGCCGAGAGCTCGAGGGCGTGCTCGGCGAGCAGCCGGTCGGTCGTGGGCTGGGGGATGCCCAGGACGTAGGGGTGAGCGGTGTCGAGGTCCGGCGGTGGTGGTCTCACCAGACCGGCGACGTGCACGCCGAGCGGGTAGGTCTGTCCGAGGTCCAGGAACCGGTCGAGCAGCCCGCGCTGGTCGAGGATCTCGACGCTGCGCGCGTGCAGCCCCAGCGACCGGACCCGCTCGGTCGGAACCAGGTCCTTCTCGAGCACGAGCACCCCGACGTCGTGCAGGCGCAGCTCGGCGGCCAGCATGAGGCCGGTGGGTCCGCCCCCGACGATGATCACGTCGTGCATGAGTGGTCTCCTCAGCGCACCCGGTGGATCCGGGTCGGACCCCGATCCTGCGACCGGTCCGGGGGCTTGCCGCAAGCCCCGGGGGCCGCTATACGTTGGAGAGCAAGGAGTCCCTGCAGCGGCTCCGCCAGGAGGCCCGCGGCCCGCGTCGCTCCCTCGGTCTCCTTGGAAGTCCTGCTCGAAGTGGTGGCGCAGCGGCACGTAGACGAAGGGTCGTCGGCTGGTCGACCGGCAGGTCCGGCCGGGCGCGCAGCGCGTCACTGTCGGCGTAGCCAGCAGGGTCGAAGCCGGCGAGGTCGAAGTCCTCGGTGATCCAGTCACGGATCCTCGGAAGATCAGGACCGAACCTGTCCGCCACGACGTCGCCGGGCCCCCGATGAAGACCGGCCGGTCGCACCACCTGCGCCAGGTCTACGAAGAGTCTGGGCATCAGCTCGAGGGCCGAGCTCGCCGAGCGGTTCACCGGCCGGGGCGAGTGAGCCCAGCGACCTGCGCGAGCCGGCGGCGCGAGTCGGTGTCCGCGGCCAGGTGCTGCTCCCGCGGCAGCGGCCGCCCGAGCCGACGGAAAGCCTCCTCGACCGTCACGGTCTCGGCGTGCTCGGGCGCGATGTCGAGGACCGCGGGCGCCAGCACCGGGTGGGCGCGGGGCGAGGCCTCGGCGAGCACTCGCGCCAGCATCTGCGGTCGACGGGCGGCCAGGCTCAGCGCCGGCCGGACCACGGCAGTGACCACAGCGTCGACGACCGGGCCCTGGCGCAGGCCGATCGCCTCACGCATCCAGCCCGGCAGCGTCGCGATCGTGGCCCGACGCAGCACCCGGTGGACCAGGGGGCTCAGCACCCTCAGCCGGCCCGGGAGCCGGCTGGCGATGTTGCCGCCCTCGAGGACCAGCAGCGCGTGCTCGACGGCGACGTCGCTGACGACCAGCGAGGGACGCACCCGCTCGTAGTAGGCGCGCATCTCCTCGCGGTCGCGCGGGACGTCGGCGGGGTCGATCGTCTGGAACTTCGCGGCGATCGCGCACTCGGCCCAGTACTGGCGATCCTCGTCCTCGCTCAGCGGGCCGGGGCCGAAGCGCTCGTAGACGTGCAGCACCGACTGCCACTGGGTCAGGTGGATCCACAGCTGGCCGGCCGGGTCGTTGGGGTCGTAGTCCTGGCCGGTGACCGGGTCGGTGCCGCCCACCCGCGAGTGGATGCGCATCAACGTGTCGGCCATGCCCGCGGCCGTGGCGCTGTCGCCGAGCACCAGGGCGCCGGCGTACTCCAGGGTGCGGTCGTAGCGGTCGGAGGCGCGCTCGCGCAGCGAGCCGGTGCCGGCCACCGAGGCCACGACCAGCGGGTCGAACATCTCGGTCAGCGCGGTGCGGGCGAAGCCGACCGTCATCGAGGTCGGGCAGCGGTAGACCTTCCAGGTCACCGACCCGGGGCCGAAGATGCCGTGGTCGAGGGGCTGGTGCTCGATGCGCGTCATGCAACACAGGATGGCGCAAGTGTTACATCCAGTCAAGCGTCACGCCGCCGCTACCCGAGCAGCAGCGGCACCAGCGTGCGACGCGCGTAGGCCCTCGCCCCCTCCTGCGTGCGCACGTCGATGGCGTGCGGCGCCGGCAGCAGCACGAACGAGGCGAAGAGCCGCGCCATCGTCTCCCCCACCGCGTCGGCGTCGAGGTGGGTCGCTCGACCGTCGGCCTGCAGGCGTCGTACGCCGGCCGCGGCGAACGCGCTGCCCATCCTCAGCAGCGCCGCGTCGTCGGCCAGCCCGGCCGCGATCAGGTCCTGCGGCTCGTGCTCCGCGGTGCGGCGGATCACCGGGTGCGCCTCGGCCAGCCGCAGCGCGGCCGCGAACCCCTCGACCAGCTGCTCGACCGGGTCGGCCATGCCCTCGAGCGCGGCCATGATCCCCTGCGCCATCTTCTCGCCCTCGCGCAGCGTCATCGCCTGCAGCAGCGCGTCCCGGTCGCCGAACCGCCGGTAGACCGTGACCCGGTTGACGCCCGCCCGGCGTGCGACCCCGTCGATCGTCACCGCGCTGATCCCGTGCGCGGCGCAGGCCGCGACCGCGGCGTCGAGGATCTTCGTCGCCGTCGCGTCGGCGGGCACTCCGCTCGCCCCGCCCCCGAAGGCCCGTCCCAGCACCGCTCCCAGATCCACGCGGTCACCCTAGTGCCGCGGCGCGCCGCCCCGACCGTCACATCCTGGGGCCGCCGGACGTCAGGAGGACGAGGAGTGTCGATGAGAGGGTGGGTGCCGTGGACCGGACCGCGCAGTTCGAGGCCGAGCGGTCACGCCTGGTCGCCGTGGCGACCAGGGTGCTCGGCGACCCGGGCGAGGCCGAGGACGTCGTGCAGCAGGCCTGGCTGCGCCTGCACCGCACCGATGCCGAGATCGAGAACCTGGCCGGTTGGCTGACGACCGTGACCGGGCGCCTCTGCCTCGACCGCCTGCGCTCGCGCACGCCGCTGCCCCACGACGACCTCGACCTCGACGGCCAGGTCGACGGTCGGGCAGCCCCGCCCGCGGACCCCGCCGACGAGGTCGCCCTGGCCGACACGGTCGGGGTCGCCCTCCACGTGGTGCTGGAGCGGCTCAGCCCGCGCGAGCGGGTCGCCTTCGTGCTGCACGACAGCTTCGGGTTCCCCTTCGAGACCGTGGCGGCCACGTTGGGCACCACGCCCGTCGCGGCCCGCAAGCTGGCCTCGCGAGCACGGGCGAAGGTGGCCCAGCCGGCCCCCGAGGACGCCCTGGCCGACTGGGAGGTCGTCGACGCGTTCATGAGCGCCGCCCGGGGCGGTGACCTCGCGCGCCTGCTGGCGCTGCTGGCCCCCGACGCCCTCGTCGTCGGCGACGACGCGGCCGTCGGGCTCGGCACGCCCGCCCGGATCACCGGCCGCCGGGAGGTGGCGTCGTTCTTCGACGGTGCGGCCCGGGCCGCGCTGCCGGTGCTCGTCGACGGGCGCCCCGGCGCTGCCTGGTACGACCGCGGCGTGGCCCGGGTGCTCTTCGACTTCACGGTCGACGGGGGCCTCGTGCGGCGCATCGACTTCCGGGCCGACCCCACCGTGCTGGCGCGGACCTCGCGCCGACCGACCACACCGAGAGGACCGAGATGAAGACCATGACCTGCCGCCAGCTGGGAGGGCCCTGCGACCTGGCCCACCGCGGTGAGAGCGCCGACGACGTCATCAACGCCCAGGACCGGCACCTCAAGGAGGCAGAGAGGGCCGGCGACGCCGCCCACCTGCCCGCGCGCGAGGAGATGAGGTCGCGCTGGCGCCACCCGAAGCGGGCGCTGGGCTGGTACCGCGACGCCAAGCAGGCCTTCGCCGACCTGCCGGAGGAGTGACTCAGCCCTGCGCCCGGTGCGCTGCGCTCCCGTGGTGGTGCAGCGAGAGGTAGCGGCTCGGGCGCGACCGCTCGAGCCCTCCGTCGGCGATCCAGGCGGCACTGGAGGTGAACCCGCGCTCGATCAGCTCGGCGGCGTGGTCGAAGTCGGCCGAGGAGATCATCAGCGGGCACAGCGGCGGCAGCAACCCGATGGAGACGCCCTCGACGACCAGGTCGACCTCGATGATCAGCTGCTGCTCGATCAGCAGCGTCAGCGCGTGCACCGCCACGCCGATCGCCGAGCGCGGCGGCTCCTGGATCGCGCAGGGCACGCCGGCGGGCAGCACGATGATGCGCGACGCGCCGAGCTCGATGGCGTGCGACACCCCGGCGCGGGTCGCGATGGCTCCGTCGACGAGCCACCGCTCCCCCACCTGCACCGGGGGCAGGAGCCCCGGGATCGCCGCCGTGGCGCGGGCGGCGTCGCGCACCGACCCCGTCGAGAGCAGCACGTCGGCGCCGGTGAAGAGGTCGGTGGCCAGCAGGTGCACGGGGATGCGTGCCTGCTCCAGGACATCGATGCCGGCCCGCCGGGCCACCAGGTCGCCGAGCGGCTCGCCCGCGAAGAGGCTGCGGCTGTGCCCGGTCAGCCCGCGCAGCAGTCGCAGCGGACGGATCGGGAAGACGTCGCGGCGACGCAGCTCGATCCACGTGTCCGCGAGCTCGGCCAACGACGCCTGGGAGGTGCCGTGGGCGCCCACCCAGGTCGCGTTGAGGCCGCCGGCGGAGGTGCCGATCAGCAGGTCGGGCTCGATGCCGGCGCTGGTCAGCGCCTGCAACATGCCGACCTGGACGGCGCCGAGGCTGCCGCCCCCGGACAGGACGAACGCCGTGGTCATGTCCCGAGCCTGCCCGACCGCTACCCGGCCGCGGACGACGCGTCGGTGATCGGCGTGATCCAGGCCTGGTGGGTGGCGGTGTTCTTGGTGATCGCCAGGAGGGCGTCCATGTGGGGCTCGAGCCCGGTGACCTTGTCGAGCGGGACGCCGATGATCAGCTGGAAGCCCAGGCCCTTCCAGGCCCGCACCGCCCGCCCGGCGAACTCCGAGTCGGCCTTCACGAAACCCTCGTCGAGGAAGACCGGCGCGAAGCGGGGGCGCGAGCGCATCTCGTCGCCGAGCCGGAAGCGCAGCGCGGAGCCGACGATGAAGGCCACCAGCTCCTGGCTCTCACCACCGCTCTTCTCCCCCAGCGTCCGGTACGTCGCACGCAGCTCACCGGTGAGGTGGTCGTAGCGCTCCGCACTGACCTCCACGTGGCGGCGTACGTCGAGCAGCCGGTCGCGGTCGGTGGGCGCACCCCCCGGGGCCTGCGGGCGCAGCTGCTCCATGAAGCTGCTGAGCTCGACGAAGCGCCGCTCCAGGTCGTCCTCCCCCTGCGGCACGCTCGCCGCAGACACTCCTGAGGACAGCGCACGCAGGTCCTTCATGAACGCCTGCACGTGCACCGGCGACAGGCGGCGCAGGCGGATCCGCAACCGGTCCCCGGCGCCACCGAACTCCAGGCGCTTCAGGATCGTGTTGATCGGCACCAGCCGGTCCTCGATCTCCTCGACCGAGGCCGCCATCGCCCCGACCAGCGGCACGAGGTCCTGCCCGCTCCACTCGGTGAGCCGGCGTCGCCACTCCGAGCGCCGGTCGGCGAGACCCTTGCCGCGGATCTCCTCGAGGATGCGGGCGTAGTCGGGGTAGGAGTCCGCGGTGGCGCCCAGGTTGGGCGAGTCCCAGCGCGTCTTGTACTGCCGGAACACGCTGGTCAGGTCGACCTCGACGCGCTCGACCTCGGTGGTCGCCTCGGCCACGGCCTCGTGCAGCCGCGCCTCGAGCCGCTTGGCGTTCTCGGCGAAGCGGTCCAGGTCGTCGGGGTCGGCCGGGGCGGCCGCGGCGGCGAGCTCCGCGGTCAGCGCGGCGTCCTGCTCGGCGCTGAACCCGGCCCCCTCGTCGCCCTCGCTCGCCTCGAGCCGGTCGTTGACGTGGTCCTCGGTCTCGACCAGCTCCCCGTGCCGGGAGCCCAGCGCCTGCTGCTGCTGCTCCAGGGCGTAGCGCCGCTGGCGGGTCGCGTCGAGACGCTTGCCGAGGTCCTCGATCTGGTCCTGCAGCACCTGCAGCTGGTCGTCGGCGGCCAGGATGTCGTCGCGGCGCTGCTCGAGCTCGGCGATGCGTCGATCGCACCCGGCGACGTCGACGTCGTCGTAGCGGACCATGGCGATGGCGTCGTACGCCTGGCGCTGCTGGGCCAGACGTGCGGCACGCTGGTCGAGCCCGGAGATGCGGGCGTCGTGGTCGAGCATCCGCTGCTCGAGCTCGCGCAGCTGGGCGTCGACCTCGGCGACGGCCTCCTCGTTGGAGAAACCGATGATGCTGCGCTGGTCGCCGCGTCCGTGGGCACCTCGGCGCCCGTTGCGGGTCTGCCCGGCCTCGGTCACCCGGAAGCCGGGACCGTCCAGCCCGGCAGCGGTCTCGACGCAGTAGGCGTTGCGCGCCGGCTCGGCGACGTGCTGCTGCACCCACCCCGAGAAGGGCGAGTCCTTGAAGAACAGCTTGCCGGCGATCCGCTCGGGATCGGAGGGCCCGGTGCTGGGCAGGTCGAGCTCGACGCCCTGGAAGGTGAACCTGGTGCGCAGCCGCAGCTGGTCGATGGCCGACGAGAAGTCGGCGAGCCGCTCCAACGGCACCAGCATGGTGCGAGCGGTGCCGCCGAGCACGGTCTCGATGGCGGTGCGCCACCGCGACTCCTCCGGGGCCACGTCGAGGAGCTCGGCGACGTACGGCAGGTCGTCGACGTCGAGCCCGGCGGCCCGGGCGACCTCGGCGCGCAGCTCGTGCAGGTGGGAGGGCACCCGGCCGGCGCGGCTCTCCAGGGAGGCGCGCTCGCGGCGCAGCGACGGTCTGCTCGTTCTTCAGCGGCAGCAGCCCGTCGCGGACCTCGTCGCGCTCGGTGCGCAACCGGGCCTGGGCCTCGTCGCTGGCGGCGAGCGCCTTGCGGGCGTGCAGCTGCAGGGCGGCGAAGGCGGTGACCGAGTCGAGCGCGGAGTCGAGGTCCGGAGCCTCGCACGTCGGTCAGGCCGACCAGGGGGTAGACCCGCTCCTCGAGCTCCGCGAGCCGGGTGCCGCGCTCGGCGCGGATGGCGCGCTCGTGCTCGACCTGCGCCGCGAGCGCCTGCAGGTCCCCGCCGCCGGCGTCACGGTGGGCGTCCTTGGCGGCCTCGAGGTCGCCGGCGAGCGCGGTCTCGGCCGACCGGGTCGAGGCCAGGGCCTCCGACGTGGCGGCACGGTCGGCGCGGTTGGTGGTCACCGCGGTCTCGATCAGCCGACGATGGGTGCGCAGCAGCCAGCGTCGCAGCGGCGTGTCACCG
Organism: uncultured Actinomycetota bacterium; assembly: GCA_963722135.1. Lineage (GTDB taxonomy): Bacteria > Actinomycetota > Actinomycetes > Propionibacteriales > Nocardioidaceae > Nocardioides. The sequence goes on along the minus strand of CAVRJT010000003.1, from coordinate 868,246 downwards.
GGCGCGGTGACGCCGAACGAGTCGAGCTCGGCCAGGCGCTGCGCGGCGGCGCCCCGGCGCTCGTGGAGCGCGGTGATGGGCTCGAGCAGGTCGAGCTTCTGCTCCTCGGTGCGCATCGCGGCGTGCGCGGCGTCGAGGTCGTCGAAGTGCTCGATCGCGCGGTCCGCGGCGGCGTACGTCGCCGGTCGCTCGAGCACCATGTCCTTGTAGAGCTCGTCGACGCTGCGGACCTGGTTGCCGGCCTGGATGCGGGAGAGCAGGCGCAGCGCCTTGGAGCCGTCGCCGCCGGCGCCGATGCCCAGGCGCGCGTGCAGCACCTCGGCGAGCTCGGCGTAGGTCCGGTGCACCCGGACCCCCGGGTAGAGCTTCTTCAAGGTGTTCGCGTGGAACCGCTCGGGCACCGCGACCTCGAGCGTCTCCAGGCCCAGCGGGCCGTCGTGGGTCACGAGCTGCATCTGCACCTCGCTCGAGCGGATGGCCCGGCGCGGGACGTAGTAGGTGCGCAGCGCGGTGAACGAGCCGCCCCGGTCGTTGACGAACGTGACCGCGACCGCGCCCCAGGTGTCGGTGCCCTGGCCGCGCAGCAGCTTCTCGACCGGTCGCCCGGTGCGCGGGTCGTCGATGACGTCGACGGCACCGCGCAGGTAGGAGAGCAGGTTGCGCTGCCCGATGCCCCGCGCCCGACCCGCGACCGCGTCGTTGGACGCGCCGTTGAACTTGGTGTCCGAGGGCATCATCAGCGCCGTGTAGGCGTCCAGGATCGTGCTCTTGCCGACGCCCGAGGCGCCGGAGATCATCGTCGAGTCACTGCCCAGCGGGACCGCGGTCAGACCGCTGAAGCCGCCCCAGTTGACCATCTGCAGCAGCCCGGCGCGCCACTGCATGGTGTCGTCGGCGGGCGCCGCCACCAGCTGGTGCTCGAAGAGCCCGTCGGTGCGGGCCTCGACCTGCTCGCTCTCGTCGATCGACATGCTCACTCGCCTCCGGGGGCAGGGGTCTGGTCCGCGTCGTCGGCGGGGGTCTCGAAGAGGTCCGAGTCCTCCCCGGTGCCGCCGGCCGGCTCGGTGCCGTTCGCGCGCTGCAGCGACTCGAGGAGCTGCTGGAGCACCTCGAGCGGCAGCAGCGGCTCGACGGCCTCGCTGATCTCGTAGCGGTCGTCGCCGGCGGCCCCGATCAGCAGGCCGGCCTTGACGATGCTCACGACCGCGTTGCGGGCGCGCTTCTCGTCGCCGGACTCGTCGGTGGCGTGCGTGGGCCGGAAGCTGGCGACGTACTCGACGACGTCCTCGCGGTCGACGTGCACCCGGGTCTCGCCGCCGGCCAGGCCGCTGCGCAGGCGGTCGCGCAGGTGGATCAGGACCAGCGTCTCCTCGCGCGACCAGGCGGCGTCGTAGAGCAGGGTCGGGAACCGGCTGCCGGTCTCCGAGAGTGCCTGCCGCTTCCACGCCACCTCCCGCACGCGGTCGATGGCCAGGTCGAGGAAGAGGTCGTTGAGCCGCGAGCGCAGCAGCCGCTCGTGCTCGACCAGCACCTGCCCAGTCCCGCGGGTGGGTGCGGGCGCTGATGAAGCGCTGCTTGAGCAGGGTCACCAGGGCGTGGCGCTGGCCGAGGTCGAGGCCGCCCTCGTCGCCCTCGAAGAGCGAGACCGAGCCGTCCTCGACCTCGGGGTCGTCGTGCTCGAGGAAGGTGCTCATGCTCGGGTCTCGCTCTCTGCTCGAGGTGCGTCGAGGTCGGGGTCCGGCAGCGGGGTGCGCGGCACGGTGAAGATGCGCGGGAGCCGTCGTGGCGCACGGCGGCGTACGTCTCGACCCCCTCGTCGCTGGTCCACCCGCGGTCGGCGGCCAGGTGCAGCAGCCCGAAGATCTCGACCGGACGGCGCAGCGCCGGCTCGAGCCCCTCGAAGACCGGCCCCGAGCGAGCCGGCCGGCAGCCAGGTCGGCCAGGGCGTCGTCGAGGCGACCGCGCAGCACCGACAGCTGCGGACCGCCCTGGGCGAGCAGCGTCGTCGAGCGAGACGGCGGGCGCGTCGTCGGGGTCGGCCGCGGTGATCCGGTCGGGCAGCACGTCGTCGGCGGGGTCGTGGAACCGCTCGCGGAGGTGGTCCACGGTGACCCGCGCCGGCAGCAGGGGCACGTCGTGGGTGGCACGCGGCCCGGTGGCCGCCATCCAGGTCATCAGCTCGGACTCGACCTGGCGCAGCGTCTGCTCGAGCTGGCGGTCGCGCACCGCGTCGTGGGAGACGATGTACTCCTTGAGCGTCGCGGTCACCCGCGAGCGCTGGGAGAGCACCCGGTCGAGTCCCTCGCGCACCAGCCGGACGGTGCCGCGCAGCTCGGCGCGCTCGGCGTCGCCGAGCAGCCGGTCGGAGAGCGGGTGCTCGAGCAGCGCGCCGAGGTCCTCGCGCAGCCGGGTCACCAGCGCGTCGTCGCGCAGCAGCGCGAAGGCGCCCTCGAAGGCGCGTCCCTCCGGGGTCGCGGTCATCAGCGCGTCGGCGCGCGCCAGGTAGTCGTCGATGACCTCGCCGGCCGGGCCGGTCCTCGGCCCGGAAGGACGGCCAGGATCTCGCCGCGGATCTGGGTGAAGCGCTCCTCCACCCGGGCGAAGTCGCTGGGCAGCGCCGAGATCAGCGAGAGCAGCTCGGTGAAGCCCTCGAGCATGAAGTCCTCGCTGGCGCTCGGCATCTCGGCGCCGTCGACGAGCCGGTCGCGCTCGCCCTGCAGCCGGGCGATCTCGCCGTTGAGGATGGTGACCCGGGCGGTGCGGTCGGGGTTCGCCTCGGAGTTGAAGCGGCGCACGGTGCCCAGGATCGTCGCGATCCGGTGCTCGCTGAGCGTGGCGCGGTCGCGGGTCAGGTTCGTGACCAGGCCGAGCGCCTGCTGGGCGTGCGAGGTCAGTGCGTAGACCTCCTGGCCGCGCTCGTCGAGCGAGCGCACCAGCCACTGGCCTCGCATCCACCGGTGGCACAGGTCACGGACGCTGCCGTTCGGGACGTCGACCTCACCGGCCTGCCGGATCTGCGCCAGGTGCTCCTCGACCTGGGCGTGCAGCCGGGCCGTGGGGACCGGCTTGTTGTTGCGGCCGAACACCGCGCGGAAGATCGTGATGACCACGGGGGCGTGCCGCTGGTGCAGCAGGGTGAGGGTCGGTTGCGCGAACGCGCCCTTGACCTTCGCCAGCTCCGCGGCGATCTCGCTCACCCGGTCGTCCCCCTCGGCCTCGTCGCACGGTGGTGCGTACGACGCGCAAGCATCCCAGAGGGGGCGGGGACGACGAAAAAGCCGGGTGCCCCGCCGCGGATCGCGCCTCAGCGCGGGCCGACGCGGCGGCACGGGGTGTTGCGATGGGTGAAGACCGCGTAGCTCTGGCCGAGCTCCGCGCGAAAACGGCCAGCTCGCGGGACGGCTCACCCAGCTGCGGGCCCGGCTGTCCACCGAGCTCGACGACGACACCAACGCCTAGGCCATGAACAAGTCGTGCCGGCCGTCGCGCACGTGCTCCCGCTCCCCGGTGAAGTCGTAGCCGAGGCGGACGTAGGCGTGTCGGCCGCGGGGGCTGTCCTCCATCACCCCGAGTGCGAGCGTGGTCGCGCCCGCGTCCTGGGCCACGGACTCGCAGGCGTGGACGAGTGCTTCGACGACGCCCGTGCCGCGAGCGGCTGGGGCCAGCCACATGCCCATGACGGACCACTCGCCGTCGAACTCGTACACGCCAGCCATGCCAACATCGACACCGTCGCGGGAAGCGAGGAAGGTGGCGGCCCGGCGACGCCACTCCGCCTCGTCGAACGCCTGCTCCTTCGCACAGTCCGAGCCGAACATCTCGGGTGACTCGGCCAACGCCGCCAGACGCACCTCTCGAAGGCGCTGCCAGTCATCGGGCTCGACACGGAACATCGTTGGGCTGGTCCTCGTCGGGGGCGGCAGGAGGCTTCATGCCCTGCACTGTGCCGAAGGACGACGTCCTCGCAGCCCTTCCGACACGCTGGCCCGGGCGCGGGCGCAGGCGCGGTGTGACGGGGCCGCTCATCCTTTGGTCGGGGTCCCGAACCTCGCGACGTGGTGCCAGACCTTCTTCAGATCTTGGGGGTCTTCGCCCCCGTTGACCGCCGCCCGGCCAATCGTGGCGGCGTCGAGCACTCCGTCCCGGGCGATGCGGCGGCCGACCTCGACGATGCGCGGACCGCGGAACTGCGGGTGGTCCGCGAGCGTCTCCACCGTGAGCAGCCGTCCCTCGTGCCATTCCATGGGCACTCCGAGCGAGCCGGCCTGGGCCTCGATGGATGAGCCGCGAAAACAGGGGTCGAGGACCACAGCCTCGACGTCCACCGCCAAGTCGACCGTGCCGTGTACGTGCGCCTCGATGTAGTCGTCCAGGAGCCCACCCTCGGCCGCCTCGACGTCGTCGGAACGCACACGGGCATCGAACTGCTCGACGAGAGGGAACAGGGCGAAGTGGGCCGAGGTCGCCATCGCGGTTGGCTCGAACACCGAGTCGGGGAAGCAGAACGTGCTGCGGTCGAGCACGGCTTCGGTCAGTCGCAGATGCGCCGACCCGAACCTGGGCGCAGCGCCGACACCCCGACGGCGGTGGTTGAGAGCCCCGTACTTCGGCCGCTCCGCGACCGGGGCCTCGTCGTAGGCGTGCCCGAAGATGCGCTGTTCCCACCGCCACCGTGCGCCGCCGGGATGCGCGGTCAGCCCACCGTTGCTGGTGCCGGTCTGGAACTGCGACCGGTACTCGCCATCGCGGCCGAGCCGCTCCAACACCGTGGCACCAGCGACCATGCGGTCGGGGTGGAAGTTCAGCGTCACGCGCAGGGAGCGGTCCAGCGTTCGGCCCGAGGCCGCGCGGGTCAGGTGCTCGACCGCGCGTGCCGCCCAGGTGCTCGTCTCGCTCGTCACGCACCCGATGATGCCAAGCACCGCTCCTCTCGCACCTTCGGCATGGTGCGACACGCCGAACTTCGGGGTGCTTGGATCCGCGGCTCGCGACCGCCGCGCTGTGTCACGTTGACGCGCCACCGACTCTGAGAGCCAGGCGCGCCTGCGGCGTCCGGAACGGCGGGCGGGTCAGCCCGGTCGATTTTCACACATCCACCACACCTTGCTACCGAACTCAGCGTGGGCCGACGCGGCGGCCGGTGACCTCGACCGGCCGGATCCGCACCGTCGCCGCGTGCGAGCCCGCGGGCCAGGGCTCGGGCCCGCCCCTCTCGTCGTAGCCGACCTCCGCGGTCCCCCGGACCAGGACGCTCCAGCCCTCGCGCGTGACCTGGTCGACGTCGTCGACCTGGTAGGCGACCGGGCTGTCGTCGACCTGGGCGACCATCGTCGCCCAGGGTGCGGTGCGCACCACGACCGTGCGGTCCTCGACGGTGTGGTTGACCGGGACCAGCACGGGGCCGGCCGCCTGGCACCAGGCCAGCCTGCCGACCGGCCTGGAGGCCAGCAGCCGCCAGCACGTCTCCTCGTCGAGCTCGACCAGGGCCCCGCTGTGGCCGGGCCCGCCCGTGGTGGCGCTCATGCCGCTCCCGTTCCTCTTCGGCGTCCGGCTAGAACCAGAAGTCTTCGGTGTGCCGCTCGAGCAGCCCGCCGGTCGCCTCGAGGTCGATGTCGCACTGGTACTCCCGCGCCAGCTCCGCCAGGTCGGCCGGGTCCTCGACCGGGTGCTCCATCAACCGGCGGAAGAGCTGCTCGAACCCGCCCGGCGAGATCAGCTCGAGCACGCGGGCGTCCTCGTCGCCGGGGTTCCAGAAGGTGTGCCACTGCCCACGCGGCTTGACGACCAGGTCACCGGGGCCGGCGAGGACCTCCTGCCCGCCGATGACCGCACCGATCCGACCGCTGCAGGACGAACGTGTACTCGTCCTCCTGGTGGTGCAGATGCAGCGGTGCCGCGAGGGCGTGCGGCTCGAAGCGGTGCTCGACCAGCGCGAAGCGGCCGCCGGTGAGGGGCCCCTCAAGGAGAAAACGGTCCTTGACCCTGCCCTCGGGTGAGATGTCGCCGTCCTCGGGGCCGATGACGACGGGTGCCTGGGCCTCCATCCTCGCGACGCTACGCCGCGGGGCGGGGCGCGGACATGCCCCATTCGGGGCATCCCTGCAGACTGCCCCCATGAGTGCTGAGCAGGACCGTCCCCCGCACGACGTCGTGGTCGTCGGCGCCGGCATCGGCGGTCTCGCCGCGGCGGAGGCGTTGCGCCGCTGCGGGCTGGACGTGCTGGTCCTCGAGGCCCGTCCGCGCACCGGCGGTCGGCTGCTCGGCACCGCGGAGGGACTCGACCTGGGCGCCACGTGGTGCTGGGACGGTGAGCTCCGCGTGCTCGGGCTGGTCGACCGCCTCGGCGCTCGCGACGTACGCCCAGCACCTGGCCGGCGACACCGTGGTCGAGGACCAGCGCGGTGTCCAGCGCTACCCCGGCAACCTCATGGACGTGGCCTCGCACCGGTACGCCGGCGGCGCAGGCGCCCTCACCGACGCCCTGGCCGCGACACTGCCGGAGGACCGCCTCCTGCTCGACCACCCGGTCGACTCCGTGGCCCGCGGCGCCGGTGGCGTCCTCGAGGTGACGGCCCGCGGCCTCACCTGGGGCGCGCGGCACGTCGTGCTCGCCGTCCCGCCGGCCGTCGCCGTCGACACCGTCCGGCTGCCGGCCGACCTGCCGGACGACCTCGTGCGCGTCGCCGCCGAGACCCCGGTGTGGATGGGGCAGGTCGCCAAGGTCGTCGCGGTCTACGACGAGCCGTTCTGGCGCCACGACGGGCTGGCCGGGGCCGCCGCCAGCCGGGTCGGACCGCTCCAGGAGATCCACGACATGTCGGGGCCCGAGGGCCGACCGGCCGCGCTGTTCGGATTCGCACCGTCGGCGCTGATCGGCCCCGACGCCGACCGGCAGGTCCGCGCGCAGCTGGCCCGCCTCTTCGGCGCCCGCGCCGCCGATCCGCGCCGGGTCACCATCCAGGACTGGTCCCGCGAGCGCTGGACCAGTCCCACGACCGCGGCGGCAGGGGCGCCCGACCACAGCCTCTTCGGTCATCGCGTCTTCCAGGAACCGACCCTGGACGGTCGGCTGCACTGGGCCTCGACCGAGACCGTCCCCCGCCTTCGCGGGCCACGTCGAGGGTGCCCTGGTCGCGGCCGAGCGGACCGTCGACCGGATCCTGGCCGTTGCCTCGTAGCGCTGGCTAGGCCCTGGAAGGCCCGTCGTCGCCGGCGACGTCGCGTCCGTCGAGCGTGTGCGGGTCCTCGTCGATGGCCTCGACCGCCGGGGTGCGCCCCGGCACCACACCGGGCGGGCGCCGGTCGAGGTGCACGCCGGCGATCATGCAGCGCACCGAGCCGCCGGCCAGCTCGATGGTGGGGATGTCGACGTCGACGATCTCGCAGGACTCCTCGATCGCCGCGACCTGGTCGGCGCGCAGGCTGCGGCGGGCCCGCGAGCTCATCACCATGATGTAGCGACGCCGGCCCTCCGGCGTACGCCCGCAGAGCTCGACGGCGTTGCCCGCGAACTCACGCACCTGCTCCTCGGTGAGCTCCACGACCCGGCGCCCGTTGACGCTCAGCCGCTCGCGCACCGCCTCGCGGCGCACCTCGTCGGGGATCATCTCGAGCGCGATCATCGCCACGTCGGTGCCGATGCAGGCGATCACGTTGGTGTGGTAGACGGGCACGCCGGCCGCGTCGACGGCGTCGAAGGCCATCGGCTCGTAGCCGAAGTCGGTGCAGAACCGCTCGAGCACGTGGGTGTCGGCGCGGTGGCTGACCGCCGTGTAGGCCACCCGGGACACGTGGTCGAGCACCATCGCCCCGGTCCCCTCGAGGAAGATGCCGTCGGGCTCCAGGCCGGAGTAGTCGACGATCGTCTGCACCCGGTAGGACGACTTCAGCATCTCCAGCACGTCGGAGCGGCGCTCGTGGCGCCGGTTGGAGGCGTACATCGGGTAGACCGCGACGTTGCCGCCGGCGTGGGTCGACAGCCAGTTGTTGGGGAACACGCTGTCGGGCCGGGTGTGGTCCTCGTCGGCGAAGACGTGCACCCGCACCCCGGCCTCGCGCAGCTGTTCGGCCACGGCGTCCATCTCGGCCAGCGCCGCGGCAGAGGTCTGCTCGTCGGTCTGGTCGAGCGGCACCTCGGCCTGGAAGGCGTTGTCGGCTGCCGTGGCGGGGTTCGGGACGAACCGCTCGGCGCGGACGAGGATCACTGCGGACGGGGCCTGGGCACTCACAGGAGGAACCTAGACGACGCCCCCGTACCGGTGAGACATCTGCGCCGGGTCACGGCGATATTTGCGCCGGGTGGGCGGGACATCTGCGCCGGGTCACGGCGATATTTGGGCCGGGTCAGCGGGTGTACGCCGCGAGATGCTGGCCGGTGAGGGTGCTGGCATCGGCCACGAGGTCGGCGGGTGTGCCCTCGAAGACCAGCCGGCCGCCGTCGTGACCGGCCCCGGGGCCCAGGTCGAGGATCCAGTCGGCGTGGGCCATCACGGCCTGGTGGTGCTCGACGACGACCACCGAGCGGCCGCCGTCGACGAGCCGGTCGAGCAGGGCGAGCAGCTGCTCCACGTCGGCGAGGTGCAGGCCGGTGGTGGGCTCGTCGAGCACGAGCACCCCTTCCTTGCTCTTCATGTGCGTGGCCAGCTTGAGCCGCTGCCGCTCCCCGCCCGACAGCGTGGGCAGCGGCTGGCCCAGGGTCGCAGGTAGCCCAGGCCGACGTCGACCAGGCGCTCCAGCACGGCGTGCGCCGCCGGGGTCCGGGCCTCGCCGTCGGCGAAGAACTCCGCGGCCTCGTCGACCGACATCGCCAGCACCTCGCTGATGTCGCGCCCGCCGAGGCGGTGCTCGAGGACCGTCGGCCTGGAAGCGGCGGCCCTCGCACTCCTCGCACGGGGTGGCGACCCCGGCCATGATCGCCAGGTCCGTGTAGATGACCCCGGCGCCGTTGCAGCCGGGACAGGCGCCGTCGGAGTTGGGGCTGAAGAGCGCCGGCTTGACCCCGTTGGCCTTGGCGAAGGCCTTGCGCACCGGGTCCAGCAGCCCCGTGTACGTCGCCGGGTTGCTGCGCCGCGACCCGCGGATCGGGGCCTGGTCGACCGACACGACCCCCGGCCCGTCGTCGGCGTCGGCCAGCGGCAGCAGCGAGCCGTCGACGAGCGAGCTCTTGCCGGAGCCGGCCACCCCGGTGACGACGAACAGCACCCCGAGCGGCACGTCGACGTCGACGTCGCGCAGGTTGTGGGTGCGGGCGTCACGGACCTGCAGCGCGCCGGTGGGGGTGCGCACCGCTCCTTGAGCCGGGCCCGGTCGTCGAGGTGGCGTCCGGTCACGGTGCCGCTGGCGCGCAGTCCCTCGACGCTGCCCTCGTAGACCACCTCTGCCGCCGGGCTGCCCGCGCCGGGGCCGAGGTCGACGACGTGGTCGGCGATGCACGATGGTCTCGGGCTTGTGCTCGACGACCAGCACGGTGTTGCCCTTGTCGCGCAGCTGCAGCAGCAGCGCGTTCATCCGCTCGATGTCGTGGGCGTGCAGGCCGATGGTCGGCTCGTCGAAGACGTAGGTGACGTCGGTGAGCGCGGAGCCGAGGTGGCGGATCATCTTGGTGCGCTGCGCCTCCCCGCCCGAGAGCGTGCCGGAGGGCCGCTCCAGCGACAGGTAGCCGAGGCCGATCTCGGTGAAGGAGTCGAGCAGGTGGCGCAGCCCGGTGAGCAGCGGGGCCACGGTCGGCTCCTCGAGGTCGCGCACCCAGTCGGCGAGGTCGCTGATCTGCATCGCGCAGAGCTCGGCGATGTTCGCGCCCGGCGATCTTCGAGGAGCGCGCCAGGCGGTGAGCCGGGTGCCGTCGCAGTCCGGGCAGGTCTGGAAGGTCACGGCGCGCTCGACGAAGGCGCGGATGTGCGGCTGGACCGCGTCGATGTCCTTGGACAGGAACGACTTCTTGCATCGTCGGGATCAGGCCGTCGAAGGTCAGGTTGATGCCGTCGACCTTGATCTTGGTCGGCGCGCGGTGCAGGAGGTCGTGCAGCTCCCTCTTCGCCGTACTTCGCGATCGGCTTGTCGGGGTCGAAGAACCCGCGCCGGCGAAGATCCGGCCGTACCAGCCGTCCATCGGTAGCCGGGGACCGTCAGCGCGCCGTCGGTCAGCGACCTGGTGTCGTCGTAGAGCGCGGTGAGGTCGATGTCGCTGACGCGGCCGCGTGCCGTCGCAGCGGGGCACATGCCGCCGTCTGGTAGATCGCCTCGCGGACGCAGGTGCGCTGCTCGGGCCGCCCTTCTGCGACTTCATCACGCCGCTGGCGGTGACCGAGGCGGGACGTTGAACGCGAAGGCGGTCGGCGGGCCGACGTAGGGCTGTCCCGACCCGGCTGAACAGGATGCGGAGCATCGCGTTGCGCGTCGGTGACGGTGCCCACCGTGGAGCGCGGGTTCGCGCCCAGCCGTTCCTGGTCGACGACGATCGCCGTCGTCAGCCCCTCCAGCACGTCGACCTCGGGGCGCGCGAGGCGTGGGCATGAAGCCCTGCACGAAGGTGCTGTAGGTCTCGTTGATGAGCCGCTGCGACTCCGCGGCCACGGTGCCGAGCACCAGCGAGCTCTTGCCCGAGCCGGACACCCCGGTGAAGACGGTGAGCCGGCGCTTGGGGAGGTCGACGCTGACGTCGCGCAGGTTGTTGACCCGCGCGCCCTGGACCCGGATCAGGTCGTGCCGGTCCGCTGCGGGCTCACCCGGATGGTCGGTTTCGCGAGGCCGCCATGCGGGTCAGGGTAAGGCGCATGAGCACCAACACCCGAGAGATCTCCGCTCCTCCCGCCGACGTGTGGAAGGTGCTGGCCGACGGCTGGCTCTACCCGCTGTGGGTGGTGGGCGCGTCCCGGATGCGCGAGGTCGACGACCACTGGCCGGCAGGTGGGCGCCCAGCTGCACCACTCGGTCGGCAGCTGGCCGTTGCTGCTCGACGACGAGACCGAGGTGGTCGAGTCGCTGCCCCACGAGCTGCTGCGAGGTGCGCGCCAAGGCGTGGCCCGGCGGCGAGGCCGGGGTGACGCTGCGCCTCGAGCCGCTCGACGGCGGCGCGCGGACCCGGGTCACGATCGAGGAGGACGCGAAGCAGCGGTCCGGGCCGTCTGGTGCCCAAGCCGCTGCGCGACCTGCCGCTGGCCTGGCGCAACGTCGAGACGTTGCGCCGCCTGGCGTTCGTCGTCGAGGGTCGGCACTGAGCTCGTCGATCGACGCCGGTCGCGGGGTGCTGCGCCGCCCGCGCGCCGCCTGCAGCTGGCTGGCCCACTCCCAGTCGTCCGGCATCGCCCACACGTAGTAGCCCTCCAGCCCGAACCCGGGTACGCCGCCGCGCGCCAGGTCGGCGGCCACGTCCAGGTGCTCGGCGAGGTAGGCCGCGCGGTCCTGGTCGTCCACGACCCCGTCCGGCCCCACCTCGTCGGGCAAGCTGGCGCCGCCGTCGGTGATCACCACCGGCGGGAGCCTGGACCCGTAGCGGCGCGGCCATCTCCTGAGCCATGCGACGCAGACCGTCGGGGTCGGCCCCGGCGGCGACCAGGCTCGGGGAGTAGTAGTTCAGGCCGTAGAAGTCGATCGGCGCCCCGATCAGCGCCCGGTCCTTGCGCGACATCCGGGTCACGCTGCGCAGCAGCGCCTGCAGGGGCAGCGGCAGGCCCGGGGCAGCTCGGGCGGGCGACCGAGCAGGACGGGGTCGGCGAAGAGCCGGTTGTGGAGGAAGTCCAGCAGCCCGGCCATCGCCCGGTCCTGCTTGCCGTCGGTGAGCGGGCGTGACCGGCGTGTGGGTGTGGCTGATGCCGATCCGGCCCCGCACCGGCACCGAGCGCAGCGCGCGCACGGCGTGGCCGTGGCCCAGCAGCATGGTGTGCGGCGACCGACCCGGCACGCAGGAGCTGCTTCTTGCCCGGCGCGTGCGCCTCCGGCCCGTCGCCGTCCAGCACGACGGTGGCCGCCTCGTTGATGGTCACCCAGTCGACGACCCGGTCGCCGAGCCGCTCGCCGACCAGGGCGGCGTACTCGCCGAAGCGCTTCGCGGTGTCGCGCGACGTCCAACCGCCGCGTTCCTCCAGGGGCAGCGGGGTGTCCCGGTGGAAGAGGCTGGCCATCGGGCAGATGCCGCGCTCGAGCAGCTGGTCGACCAGCCGGTCGTAGAAGTCCAGGCCGTCCCGGTCGACGGGTCCGGACCCGGCGGGCTGCACCCGCGGCCAGGAGATCGAGAAGCGGCAGCCGTCGAGGACGGCGCCGCTCAGCCGGGCCAGGCCCTCCTCGTTGCGGTGGTGGTGGTCGGTGGTCCGCGCAGGCGTGCTGCCGTCCACCGGCAGGGCCGCGGTCGCTGTGCCGAGCACGAAGTCGCGAGGCAGCAGGGCTGCGAGGTCACGTGGCTCGGGCTCGGGCGCCCGTGCGTCCACGGCGGACGCCGAAGGCTTGTCAGCCGAGCCGGTCACGCTCGCAGCCTAGCCACGGGTGACCGGCCCGGGGGCCGTTTTCGACGACCTAGGTGACCGGCTGGTCCAGCTCCACGACGAGCGGGGCGTCGGTGCGCTCGCGCACGTCGTCGACCTCCACGTCGGGCGCCAGCTCGACGAGGCGGAACCCGTCTCCGGTCACGTCGAGGACGCCGAGGTCGGTGATGACCCGGTGCACGACGGCCTTGCCGGTCAGCGGCAGCGTGCACTCGCGCACCAGCTTGGCCGAGCCGTCGCGGGCGGCGTGCTCCATCAGCACGATGACGCGACGGGCGCCGTGGACCAGGTCCATCGCGCCGCCCATGCCCTTGACCATCGCGCCGGGCACCATCCAGTTGGCGAGGTCGCCGTTGCCGGCGACCTGCATGCCGCCCGAGGATCGCGGCGTCGACCTTGCCGCCGCGGATCATCGCGAACGACGTCGCCGAGTCGAAGTACGACGCCCCGCGGCGCAGCGTCACGGTCTCCTTGCCGGCGTTGATCAGGTCCGCGTCCTCCGTCGCCGGCGACCGGGTAGGGCCCGACGCCGAGGATGCCGTTCTCGGACTGCAGCACCAGCTCGACACCGTCGGGCACGTGGTCGGGCACCTTCGTGGGCAGCCCGATGCCGAGGTTGACGTAGGAGCCGTCCTCGAGCTCGGCGGCGGCGCGTGCGGCCATCTGGTCCCTGCTCCAACCCATCAGCCGGCCTCCTTGACGGTGCGCTTCTCGATCCGCTTGTCAGCGGCCTGCTCCGGGGTCAGCTCGACCACCCGCTGCACGAACACCCCGGGGGTGTGCACGTCGGCCGGGTCGATCTCGCCGGGCTCGACGAGGTGCTCGACCTCCGCGATCGTCGTCCGCCCGCACATCGCGGCCGGCGGGTTGAAGTTGCGGGCGGCGTCCTTGTAGACGAGGTTGCCGTGCCGGTCGCCCTTCCAGGCGCGCACCAGGCCGACGTCGGCGTGGATGGCGTGCTCCAGCACGTGCTCCTGCGGGCCGTCGGGCGGTGGGCAGGACCTGGGTCTGCTTGACCGGCGAGGCGATCGAGACGCTGCCGTCGGCGGCGTAGCGCCACGGCAGGCCGCCCTCGGCGACCTGGGTGCCGACGCCGGTGCGGGTGAAGAAGGCGCCGATGCCCGCTCCCCCGGCCCGCATCCGCTCGGCGAGCGTGCCCTGCGGGGTGAGCTCGACCTCGAGCTCCCCGGAGAGGTACTGCCGCGCGAACTCCTTGTTCTCCCCGACGTACGAGGCGACCATGCGGCGCACGCGCTCGGCGCCGAGCAGCCGAGCCCGAGGCCCCAGTCGTCGACGCCGGCGTTGTTGGAGACGAGCTCGAGGTCGTCGATGCCGGCAGCTCGAGCACCGCCTGGATCAGCACGGACGGGATGCCGCAGAGGCCGAAGCCACCGACGACGAGCGTGGAGCCGGAGGCGATGTCGGCGACGGCCTCAGCGGCCGAGCTCACGGTCTTGTCGATCATCAGCTGTTCACCGACCTGTCGTGGTTGGAGGGGCGAGTCACGGGGTCTCCTTCGCGAGGGGATGGCTACATCGAGAGTGTTGTCCGCTCACGGGTGGCGGGCAACTCCGGGCAGGGTACGGCTCACGTCGCGGTCCAGCCGCCGTCCATGACGTGCGAGGTGCCGGTCACCGAGGCCGAGTGCGGTCCGCACAGCCAGGTGACCAGTCCCGCCACCTCGTCGGGCTCGACGAGGCGCTTGACGCGGGGTGCGGGCCAGCAGCACCTCGTCGACGACGCGGTCCTCGGGCAGATCGTGCACACGGGCCTGGTCGGCGATCTGGCCCTCGACGAGGGGCGTGCGCACGTAGCCGGGGCGACCGGTGTTGGAGGTGACCCCATGGCCGGCGCCCTCGATCGCCAGGACCTTGGACAGTCCCTCGAGGCCGTGCTTGGCCGAGACGTAGGCCGACTTGAACGCCGAGGCGCGCAGACCGTGGACGCTCGAGACGTGCACCAGGCGACCCCAGCCGCGCTCGTACATGCCGGGCAGCGCCCCGCGGGCCAGCAGGAACGGCGCGCGCAGCATCAGGTCGTGGACCTGCTGGAACTTGGCCGGGTCCAGCTCGTGCACGGGCGCGACGTGCTGGACGCCGGCGTTGTTGACCAGGATGTCGACGTCCAGGTCGATCGCCTCGATGGCCGCGGGGTCGGTCAGGTCGGCGGCGACGGCGCTGCCGCCCACGAGGTCGGCGATCTTCGCGGCGCCGTCCTCGTCCCGGTCGACGACGACGACGTGGGCGCCCTGGGCGGCGAGGGCCTCGACGACGGCGGCGCCGATGCCGCTGGCGCCTCCGGTGACGAGGGCTCGGCGGCCCTCGAGGAGGGCGGACGTGGTGGCGGTCACAGTGGTCATGGCCGCCACCGTAGGAGCAGCACCCCCTCCGGGACCATGTGCTTGAGACACGTCCGCGAGCGAGGTTCGTGTGCGCGACACACACCTCCCCTCAGGCGTCAGTCGGCACCCCGCGCTGCAGCCGGACCACGCGCAGCGCCAGCTGGAGGTCGAGCGCGGCGTCGGGCTCGGCGCCAGTCGGCGCCCAGGAGGTCGCTGACCCGCTCGAGCCGCTGCGCGACGGTGTTGGGGTGCACGTGCAGCCGGGCCGCGCTGGCCCGGGCGCCGCCGCCCTCCGCGAACCACGCCTCGAGGGTGCCGACGAGGTCGCTGCCGCGCTGCGCCGGTCGTAGGCCAGCACCGGGCCGAGAGTGCGCTCCACGAAGTCGGCGAGCTCAGCCGGGCCGGCGCCGCCGAGCAGCAGCCGGGTCACGCCGAGGGCCGCGGGGTCGGCGCTCTCACCGGCCCGGCCGAGCACCAGGAGCGTCTCGACGCAGCGGCGCGCCTCGTCGTACGCCGCCGGCAGGCCGCCGTCGACGGGGTCCTCGGGGACGGGGGCGACCCCGACCGTCACCGGTGCGCCGCAGGCCTCGGCGAGGGTGGCGCGCAGCCGTTCGCCGACCCTGGGTGTCGTCGTGGGCCGGCACCACCACGACCGGGCGGCCGCGGTGCTCGACGGCCAGGCCGTCCAGCGGCCCGGGCCGCGCGGGCAGCAGCGCGGACGGCCCGGTGCCGCTCCCCCGCCGGCACGTCGACGACCGCGACCACGCAGCCGGCGTCGAGGCGCAGCCGCTGGCCGCGCGCGCGTTGCCGCATCCGCGCCGGGTCGGCGTCGCTGCCCTCGAGCAGGTCGGTGAGCAGCGCCCCGCCCAGGCGCTCCTCGGCCTCGTCGACGGAGCGGGCGAAGAGCAGCACCAGCCCGGCGACGATCGCGCCGCGCTCGAGGGTGCGCCGCCCGGCCCGGTCGAGCGGACGGCCCCCCGTGCACGACCACCGTGGCCAGGTGCTCCTGGCCGGCCAGCGCGGGCGCCAGGTAGCCGTCGTCCACCGGGACCGAGTGGCCCGAGGAGACCGCGTCGGTCGCACCGCGGCGCGGCCCGGTCGCGGGCGCGGGGCCGGCGTCGCCGGCCAGCACGCGGCCGTCGGTGTCGAGCACGGCGACCCGCCCGCCGCCCAGCACCTCGGTCAGCACCGCGACCACCTCGGCCAGGGTGCTGCGGTGCACCAGCAGCCCGGTCAGCTGGTCGTGGGCCCGCGCGGCCTCCTCGACCGCCTCGGTCTGCTCGCGCAGCAGCGCGTTGGCCTCGTCGAGCTCGGCGAAGAGCCGGGCGTTCTCGAGCGCCACCGCGGCGTGCGCCGCGAACGACGTCAGCAGCGAGACCTCCTCGGGCGGGAAGGGGCGCACCGTGCGGTGGGTGGCCAGCAGCGCGCCGATCACCCGGCCCTCGAGCACCAGCGGCACGCCGAGGATCGCGCGGATGCCCTCGTCGGCCACGGCGTCGTCGACGAAGCGGCGGTGCACGAAGCGCTCGTCGTTCTGGTAGTCGGAGGTGAAGTACGGCGCCCCGGTCTGGGCGACCAGCCCCAGCAGCCCGGTGCCCAGCGGCAGCCGCAGGGTGCGGAACTCCGCCGACAGCGCCCCGTCGGTCACCTTCATGTACGACGCCCCCTCCCCCTCGTCGTTGAGCGAGAGGTAGGTCATGTCGGCCTTGCAGCAGCTGGCGGGCGCGGCGCACGATCGCGGCCAGGATCGCGTTGACGTCGCGGATCGCGGTCAGGTCGCTGGCGGTGTCGTAGAGCGCCGACAGCTCGGCCTCGCGGGAGCGCTGGCGCGCGATCAGCTCGCGCAGGCGCAGGGCGACGTCGTAGCGGCGGCGGGCCTCGGGGTCGTCGCCGGCTCCGGCTCACCGCGCGGTCGAACTCCTCGCGGGGTGCCTCGTCGTAGAGGAGGTCGAGGAAGGAGCGGGCCATCGTCGCATCATGCCGGACCCGGTTTGGGCAGGTCGCGCAGCCACGGGTAAAGGAGGACTAGGGCTCAGGTGCCCGGCTCCTCTCACGCAGCCCGCATCTCGGGCGCGGGCTGCGTCGGAGTCGTGCGGCCCCAGCAGGCTGTGGGCCGTGTGCGACCGTTCTTGCACGGTCAGGGTCGACCACCGCCGGGGCGCTGATCCAGTGCCGGCCGTAGCGCCGCACCTCGATGCGTCCAGGGTGTCTGCCCGCCACCGCGCGCTGCGACGCCGAGAGTCGCTGTGGACCGCGCAGCGCGCTCGCGCTCGGGGCGTAGGTCGTCGCCTCCGCGTACCAGCCGTGAAGTGAAGCGGTGGCGGCCGGCCGACGGCCTGGCTCGCGTGACCGCGAACGTCGTCGCTGCAGCCGCTCGCCCCCGAATGCGCAGGTGCAGGTCGCCGCTCGGACTGCGGCGGCGGCGGGACCGACCCGGTCGTGACCTGCAGCGACGCGCTCTGCGGCGTGGAGAAGCCCGCGGAGGCGATCTGCGGGGACCACGAGGAGCGTCGCGGCGACGAGCAGCACCGTCACGACGCGCCGTACGCGGTCGATCGCTGACATAAGTGCGCTCCTGTGGGGTACCAATCAACTGTGCTCCTGAACAGGTCCTACTCTGTCGTCCCTGGCTCAAGGTCCCGAGCCGTCGTACCCGCAAGGTTTCCGCAAGCCGCGCCGAGGCCGCGCTCACGGCGCGTCGTCGAGGAGGAACGACGCGATGACCCAGGACGCTCCCGAGCGTCGCGCGCTGGTCGTCGAGGACGACGAGGACATCCGCTCGCTGATCGAGTTCACCCTCGGCACGCAGGGCTTCGCCGTCACCGCGGTCGACTCCGGCCCCAAGGCCATCGAGGCGGTCCGGGCCCAGGAGCCCGACCTGATCACCCTCGACCTCGGCCTGCCCGGGCATCGACGGCATCGAGACCTGCCGGCGCCTGCGTGAGCTCACCGACGCCTACGTCGTGATGATCACCGGCCGCGACGACGAGATCGACCGGCTGCTGGGGCTGGAGACCGGCGCCGACGACTTCCTGACGAAGCCGTTCTCCGTGCGCGAGCTCAAGGCGCGGGTCAACGCGCTCTTCCGGCGTCCGCGTCGGGTGGAGCCGCGCGGTCTGGCCGCACCTGCCGCGGCCGCCCGGTGACGCACCGCGTCGCCCGTCGGCACCGTCGGCCTCGAGGACCCGCCGCCGGCTCCCGCGCAGCCGCTGCCCGACCACGAGCTGCTCGAGCACGGTCCGCTGCGCATCGACGTCGACGGACGTCGGGCCTTCCACGGCGACACCGAGCTGTCGCTGACCCGCACCGAGTTCGACCTGCTCACCGAGCTGATGCGCACCCCCGCCCGGGTCTGGACCCGCGAGGCGCTGCTGCGCTCGGTGTGGGGCACCGACTGGGCCACCGACACCCACCTCGTCGAGGTGCACGTCGGCAACCTGCGCCGCAAGATCGAGGCGGGCCAGAAGGACGTCAAGCTGATCCGCACCGTGCGCGGTGTGGGCTACCGGATGGAGACGCTGCGCGGGCTGAGCCCGGTCGCCGACGCGGCTCAGCGGGCCTCGACCGGCGCGCTGGGTCGCGTCGAACGTGAAGCCGATCGTGGCCGCGGCACCCTGCAGGTTGTTGCCGGCCGCGGTCGGCAGGCTCAGCGTGACCCGGAGGTTCGCGGCCGCGCCGGTGCCGTTGAGCGAGGTCGTGACCGGCGGCCAGCGCCTGACCGGTCATCACGACGGCGCGGCTGGTCAGCACCGACGTGGTGGTGCCGCTGCAGGTCAGGTCCATCGAGGTGGCGGCCTTCGTCCACGGCACCGAGCACTGGTCGACGGCGATCTTGAGCCCGTTGCGCGTCGGTGACCAGCGGGCCCGCGCCGGTGGTGCTCAGCAGGTCACCGAGCCGAAGGACTCGGTCGCGCTCGAGCGGGTCAGCTGCACGGCGCGCTGAGCGGTGTCGCCGGGCACCAGGCCGGTGGCCGCGACGTTGAATCCCTGCCCGCCTGGTTGGTCAGGTCCAGCTTCACCTCACCGGCCGCGAGGCTCTCGCTCGCCGACGTCGACGACGTGAACGAGCCGTAGGTGCCCAGCCCGGCGACGGCCGCCGCCCCCGCCACGAGCGCCAGCGACGTCGCGAGCCGCTCGCCGGCGCCGCTGCGCGAGCGGGCGGCGCGGCGGCGGGAGGGGCGGCGGTGGGTGCCGGGGCGGGTCATGACGGGGAGCTCCAGGAGGTGGGAGATGGTGTGGGGCTGATGAGCAGAACTCTGCCGGTGCGACCTCAAGGCGTCCTCAGGGAAGCCCGGGTGCACCCGGTGGGTTGGCTCAAGGAAGCTGCAAGAACCCTGCGTCGTGCTGCTCGAGCGCCTGGCGGGTCCGGTCCGCGGTGCCGCGGAGGTGGCGTACGGCGCGTCGTGCGGCCGCCGGGTCGGCGCGGCGTACCTGCTGCTCGACGTCGTCGGCCAGGGCGGCCAGGGCGGTGGCCCCCACCGTGGTGGACGGAGGTGCGGAGGCTGAGGACGGCATCCATCAGGTCGTCGCTGTCACCGGTGTCGAGCGCCGAGAAGACGCGCTGCACCCGGCCCGGGAGCATCTCGCGGTAGGTGGCGACGAAGCGGCGCACGAAGCACGGGTCGCCCAGGTCGGTGCCGAGCCGAGCGATGACGGCGGTGTCGAGGACGGTCACGCCTGGCTCCTTCGCGCCTGCTGGGGTGAGGGTTGAGGTGGTGCCGTGCGGCCGCCGCTCCCTCCACGGCGGCCACACGATGCCCGGGTCCGGGTGTCCCCCCGGACCGAGCTGGATCAGCGAGCCTCGCCGGCGCGCTGGGTGGCGTCGAAGACGAACTTCACGGTGTCGGACTTCAGCTGGAACGTGTTGTCTGCAGCCTGGGGCAGCGCCAGGGTCAGACGCAGGTTCGAGACCTTCGACTCGCCGTTGAGGGTCTCGGTGACCTTGGCCAGGTCGCGTGTTCGCACCGATCACCGCACGCGAGGCCAGGATCGAGGTGACGTGGTACCGCCACACGTCATCGCCTTGGAGTCGCTGGCCTTGACCCACGCCACCGAGCACTGGTCGATGCTCAGCTGCAGACCGTTCGTGGCGTCGCTGGTCAGGATCGAGGGCACCGTGGCCGCCGAGGTCGTGGTCAGCTTCACCGAACCGAACCCCTCGGTCACGCCAGCCCGCGTCAGCTGCACCGCACGCTCGCACGGTGTCACCGGGGACCAGGTTCACCGCCGGCGACGTCCAGGCCCTGCGCGCCCTGGCCGGCCAGCGTGATCTTCGTCTGACCCGAGCCGACCGCCTCGGTGGCGTCGGTGGTGGAGGTGAACGAACCGAACGTACCCAGACCGGCCACCGCAGTGGCACCGGCAACCAGCGCCACCGAAGCAGCGACACGAACGAGGACTTGCGAGCGGAGGTGTTCGAGCATGAGGGAGGGTCCTTGTCTGGAGCCGGCCTCGGTGGGCCGGTCGGGCTGATGAGTAGAACTCTGCTCCCCCCAACGCAAGCCACCACCAGGCAAAGACCCCACATTCCCTCAAGGAACACGCAAGACCCCACAGCCACCCGCAAGGAACCCCGAACGGGGCTCGGCCGCCGCAGTCGGCACTCGAGAACGCACGCTTGATCGCCAGCAAGGGGTGACAGATGGACGAAAGCCCAGAGGCCCAGCACCTTCCCAGCTTCCTGCGCGGGCGCACGCTCCGCGGGCATGAGCGTCCGCTTCCGCACTACGCTTTTCGCATGGTGAGGGCGACAGTGAGGCAATGGGACGAGGGGCTCGGATGGGGCGTGCTCGACAGTCCGGAAACCCCCGAGGGTTGCTGGACGCACTTCTCTGCCATCAAGACGCCGTTCGTCGGTCGGCAAGGCACCACCGAGGTCTTCGAGTACAAGACCGTCGAACCCGGCGAGGTGGTCGACCTGGAGTGGGAAAAGGCCGACCAGGACGGATTCCAGTACCGGGCAGTCACGGTTCAACGCGACTGACTAGTCCGCCGCCCCGCTCCTGAGCAGTGGCGCGCGGATCGCGGCATCCGCGGACGTCCTAGAATGCGAAGCCAAGAGCGCCAAGGCGTCGCCGGGCGTCGTTGAACCCTTCTCGTTGTCGGCTTGTTCGATCCCGCCGGTGAGGTCGTTCGAGGCCAGCCGACTTGCGAAGTACGCGCCTTGGACGGCTTCTCGGAAACGCCTGAAGGCATCGAGGTGCTGCATCTCGTCGACGGAGAACGGGGCCTGCGACAGGTAGGCGCTCAAGAAGGCTGAAGCGTGCTCCGTGCCACCCAGGTACATGACGGCAGACGCGACGTCGTAGAGGACCGGGCCCGGCCGTGCCCCGGTCCAGTCGATCAGGCCGGTCACCCTCGATCGGTCGTCATGGATGAATGCTTCGGGCGCAGGGTCGGTGTGCAACACCGACCACGTCACGGTCAGCGGGTCGGTCTCGCCCCGCACTGCCTCGATAGCCGCCATGAGCCACGGATGAGCCTCTACGCCGGGCATCTGCGGGGAGAGCCAGTCCAACGCGAAGGTGGCGGTGCTGGGCCCGAGTGTCGGGTGGGTGGCGGAGTGGACACCTGCCAGTGTGCTGGCGATCCACTCCTGTTCCTCGTCGGTCTCCCCGTCCAGTTCCCGGCCGGGCACATGCTGCAGGAGGGCCAGTGCAGGCTCGGTCAGGAGCATCCTGCCGTCGCGGGTGGGGACCGGGTGTCCAGTGACGAACCCGGCCTCGGCAAGCACCGTGGCGACCTCGCCCCCGGCGACCAAGTCCGCTGCCGCCGCCGGTGAAACCGCCTTGGCGACATAGGTCGACCCCTCGTGCTCGACCAGCCAGGTCTCTGAGTTCATCCCGCCCCCCAGGGGCGTGGCCGCTGCACCGCGCATGCCCCAGAACCTCCCCAGCAAGGCAAGTGTGCTCGTGATGCACGGGAGCCTTTCACGGCAGCTTCTTGCTGACGCCGCCGCAATCCTCGAGCGGTCGTCTCCTAGATTCGTCGGTGGAAGCGGACCTGGTTGTCGGCGCCGACGTCGACCTCGTACTCGGGGTCGTGGATGCGGCGGTGGTGGAACGGGCACAGCAGCCGACCCCGACCGACTTTCGTACCGTGCCCGTGGGACCAGGGGTCCTCATGATGGGCGTGGCACATCGCCGGCGGGACCTCGCAGCCCTCGGCGGTGCAGCCCCGGTCCCGGACACCCAGCGCGATCCGCTGCGCGTAGGTGAAGAACCGCTTCGCACGGCCGACGTCGAGGGGCTGGCTCTTCCCGCCCAGCACGACGGGGACGATCCCGGACTCGCACGCCAGCCGCCGTGCGGTGGCGGCGCTGACGCGGGCGCCGGTGTCCAGGGTCGCGGCAGCGAGTCCGCCCATCAGCGAGGCCGCGGTCATGGTCACCACCACGGTCGCGTTCACCCCACCGGCGCGGGGCAAGGCAGCGGGGTCGAGGCGCTCGATGCAGCTCCACGAACGCCGCACCGAGTCGCTGCGCCGTGGGCCGACGTACCGGCACCGACGCCTGCTCCTCCTGCTGCTCCTGCCCGGTGCGCTTCGAGATCTGGTGCTTCGGTGCGGCGAACGCCAGCAGGGCCCGCTCCAGCATCTGCCCGACCAGCAGCGGCACCGTGAAGGACCCCTTGCAGCGCCCCTCGCCGTCCTCACGGATCCGGAACACCGCCGCCTTCTCCGCCTCACGCTCGGCCTTGGCGAGCTGCTCGGCCTCCCACGCCTCGGCCACCTCGGGGGCGACGACCTCGAGGATGCGCCGGCCCAGGATCTTCAGCGCCCGCGCGTCGTGGACCTCCGCGTAGGCGACCAACGCCTTCGCCGCCTGCTCCAGCACCGAGGCGTCCAGGTCGTCGGGCAGGCGTCGAGGGCGTGCACGATCACCGATGCCTGCTCCGCGACCAGGTCGCCGCGACCCAGCGCCTCCCGCACAAGCGAGTGCTGGGCGAGACCGGTGGCGAGGTGGACCTCGCGGAACGACTCCCGCTTCGTCGACCGGGTCACGTACGCGTGCCACACCGCCAACGACGGCGAGGCGTTGCGCTCCTGCACCGCCACAGCCTCCGCCTGGACCAACGCCCGCGAGCGGAGCTCGACCAGCCTGGCCTCGGCCCGCGCGATCTGCACCAGCACCTCAGCGGCGTCGGCCTGACCCATCGACCAGGCCGGGGTCTCGGCCACCTCGTCGAGCGCGGCGTGCACGCGCGCCACCGCACCGCCGATGGGGTGCAGCGCCGTCGTGGTCATGGGAACATTCTCCCAAGCCGTAAGGTAAAGCACCAGGTCAAACGACGTTTTCCACAGGCAGATCGAAAACTTTTTCGAGCGTACGACAAGTGACTGGTCGAGGGTGCAGAACTGACCGGTGGGTGGTGCAGAACTGACTGGTCGATGGTGCGAAAGTGACCGCTCGTCAAAAGAACGGCACCGCCCGAGGTCACTGAGGACCTCGGACGGTGCCGGGCTCGGGTCGTGCTGGGCGGATCAGGCCTCGTCGGTGTCGGCGTCGTCCTCGTCGCGGGCCCAGATGCGGGACAGGCCGAGGAGGAGGACGGTGCCCAGGGCGCCGTACAGGACGAGGTCGTTGACGACCGGGGTGCGCAGGGCGCGGATGGCGGTGCCGACCTTGGGGATCACGGCCTGGACCTCCCACACGGTGTCGCCGTCCAGGGTCGCGGTCCAGGGGTCGACGCCGTCGTTGTTGTCGCCCTTGGTGCGCACCGCGATCGAGCCGTCCTTGCCGCGCTCGACCTCGACCACGCGGTGGGTCTCGACGCGGTGGTCCTCGATCGGGATGTGGTAGGTGATCACGTCACCGACGACCACGTCCTCGGCCGGGCGCGGGGCGGTCACCACGACGTCGCCGACCATGATCCCGGGCTCCATCGAGCCGGTCAGCATGGTCGCGGTGCGGTAGCCCAGCACGTGCGGGCCGACCGCGAAGAACAGGAAGAAGGCCAGCGCCGCGACGACCAGCAGCGAGGTGACGACCCGGACCAGGCCACGCAGCACACGCAGCACCGCGGCGGCGCGGACGCCGACCCTCGGGTGCCGGGGCCGGGGCGGTCACGGGAGCAGGAACGGGAACGAAGACCCGGGGGGCAGCAGCGGTGGCGCGGTGGCGACCGACGACCAGGGGAACGGCGGGGCTGCTCATGATCGGGCTCCTTCGGCTGGTGGCTGCTGCTGCGGGTGGGGTGCGGAGGTGGTGCTGGGGTGAGGGATGAGGTGGTGCCGTGCGGCCGCCGCTCCCTCCACGGCGGCCACACGATGCCCGGGTCCGGGTGTCCCCCCGGACCCGAGCTGGATCAGCGAGCCTCGGCGGCGCGCTGGGTGGCGTCGAAGACGAACTTCACGGTGTCGGACTTCAGCTGGAACGTGTTGTCCGCAGCCTGGGGCAGGGCCAGGGTCAGACGCAGGTTCGAGACCTTCGCGGCGCCGTTGAGGGTCTCGGTGACCTTGGCCAGGTCGCGTGTTCGCACCGATCACCGCACGCGAGGACAGGATCGAGGTGACGGTGCCGCCACAGGTCATCTTCTTGGTAGTCGCGGCCTTGACCCACGCCACCGAGCACTGGTCGATGCTCAGCTGCAGACCGTTCGTGGCGTCGCTGGTCAGGATCGAGGGCACCGCCGCCGACGACGTCGTGGTCAGCATCACCGACCCGAAGCCCTCGGTCGCCCCAGCACGCGTCAGCTGCACCGCACGCTCCACGGTGTCACCGGGGACCAGGTTCACCGCCGGCGACGTCCAGGCCCTGCGTGCCCTGGCCGGCCAGCGTCGATCTTCGTCTGACCCGAGTCGACCGCCTCGGTCGGCGTCGGTGGAGGAGGTGAACGAACCGAACGTACCCAGACCGGCCACCGCAGTGGCACCGGCAACCAGCGCCACCGAAGCAGCGACACGAACAGAGGACTTGCGGAGACGGAGGTGTTCGAGCCATGAGGGAGGGTCCTTGTCTGGAGCCGGCCTCGGTGGGCCGGTCGGGCTGATGAGTAGAACTCTGCTCCCCCCAACGCAAGCCACCACCAGGCAAAGACCCCACATTCCCACAAGGAACACGCAAGACCCCACAGCCACCCGCAAGGAACCCCTCGAGCGTCTCCCCGCGCCGGACTCGGGGTGCCCGGGGCCCAGTGGTGGTCGTGGTCTGGGTCGTGGTCTGGGTCGTGGTCTGGGTCGTGTGCCTGCGGACGCTCCATGACGCGTCCAGGACCCACGACTCGAACCACGACCGGGACCACGACCCGACCCACGACCCGAGCCGGCCCGGAGGGAACGCCGAAGCCCCGACCCAGCGCCACTCGGGCGGCTGGATCGGGGCTCGGTGGAGCCTCAGCTCGGGGTCAGTTCAGCGGGCGCATCGAGGCCGGTACGCCGCCACCGCGGTGCACCTCCTCGACCAGCTCCTGCAGCGCGGTCAGGGCGACGCGCTGCGGCATCGGGCCGTAGGAGACGCGGGCGACGCCGAGCTCCTCGAGCCGGTCGAGCGACGGGGTGCCGGGGACGCCGATCATGGTGAGGCGCTGCGGGCCGAAGGCGTCGACCAGGGCGACGACCTCCTCCTCGGTGAGCTTGCCGGGCACGAACACCGCGGGCGCCCCGACCTCGAGGAAGGCCTTGCCGCGCTCGATGGCCTCGGCCAGGACCGCGCCCCGGTCGCGGTCGCCCGCCTTGCACGAACGCGTCGGTGCGGGCGTTGAGCACGAAGTCGATGCCCTCGTCGTCGGCCGCCGCCATCACGTCCTCCATCATCGCGGCGGCCTCGGCCAGGGGACGCATCTGGTCCTCGAGGTTGGCGCCGACGATGCCGACCCCGATCGCCTTGCGGACCGTCTCGACGGGGTTGCCGTAGCCGGCCTCGAGGTCGGCGCTGACCGGGAGGTCGGTGGCTGCCGCGATCCGTCCGCAGACCTCGATCATCAGGTCGACGGGGATGTGCTCCCCGTCCGGGTAGCCGTAGGAGGCCGCGATCGAGTGGCTGGCGGTGGCCAGCGCGGTGGTGCCGATGCCGTCGGCCACCACCTGGGCGCTGATGACGTCCCACACGTTCACGACGGTGAGCAGGGTCGGGTCGCGGTGCTGACCCAAGAGGTGCGTGGCCTTGTCCTGGAGGGCGCTCATCACGCCACCCTAGGAGACCCGGTCGTCCAGGTCGATGGCCCCACCACTCCCAGCCCCGCTACTCCCAGAAGACCCGCTCGACCACACCGTGCGCCAGGCGGGTCATCCGCAGGTGGTCGTCGACCATCTGCTCGGAGGTCCCGTCGGTGTAGCCCAGGATCGCCGCCACGGCCGCCCGCTGCCGCGGGTCGGAGGGCAGGGAGTCGCTCGGGGTGCCGCGCGCCAGCGTCACGGCGTTGCGGGTGCGGCTGACCCGGCGCCAGGCCTGGGCCAGCAGCGACGCGTCGGCGCTCTCGAGCAGCCCGGCCTCCTCGGCCGCGGCCAGGGCCGGCAGGGTGCGCGAGGTGCGCAGCCCCGGCACCTGTCCGGCGTACCGCATCTGCAGCAGCTGCACGGTCCACTCGATGTCGGCCAGGCCGCCGCGCCCGAGCTTGAGGTGGGTCTTGCGGTCGGCGCCGCGCGGCAGCCGCTCCTCGTCGACGCGGGCCTTGATGCGGCGCACCTCGATGATGTCGTCGTCGCTGATGCCGCCCTCGGGGTAGCGCAGCGGGTCGATGAGCTCCTCGAAGCGCCGGCGCAGGTCGAGGTCGCCGACGACGGCGTCGGCACGCAGCAGCGCCTGCGCCTCCCAGACCATCGACCACTTGGCGTAGTAGGCGGCGTACGAGTCGAGGGTGCGCACCAGCGCGCCCTGCTTGCCCTCGGGGCGCAGGTCCGCGTCGACCTCGAGCGCCGGGTCGGTGCCGGGCAGCGACAGCAGCCGACGCAGCTCGTTGGCCACCGCCTGGGCGTACGTCGCCGCCTCGTGGCCGTCCGCGCCCGCGACCGGCTCGTGCACGAACAGCACGTCGGCGTCGGAGCCGTAGGACAGCTCGAAGCCGCCGTAGCGCCCCATGGCGACCACCGCGATCCGGGTCGGCGCCTCGTCGAGGCCCTTGGCGCGGCGCACCGACTCCCCCACCACCTCCAGGGTCACCTCGAGCGTGGCGTCGGTCAGCCGCGACAGACCGGCGCCGATCTCCTCGACGTCGGTGAGGCCGAGCAGGTCGCCCGAGGCGATGCGCAGCAGCTCGCGGCGGCGTACGGCGCGCACCGCGCGCACCGCCTTCTCCGCGTCGTCGCGCCGGGCCGCGGCCGAGCGCATCTCGGAGGTCAGCGACTCGGCGTCGAGCGGCGCCAGGGACTGACCCAGCATCCGCACGCCCTGGGGCTCGCGCTCGAGCAGGCTGGTGGCGTAGCGCGAGGTCGAGAGCAGCTGCGCGAGCCGCTGGGCCACCTGGCCCTCGTCGCGCAGCGTGGTGAGGTACCACGGGGTCGAGCCGAGCGCCTCGGAGATCCGGCGGAAGCCGAAGAGCCCGGCGTCCGGGTCCGGCCCGTCGGCGAACCACTCGAGCAGCACCGGCAGCAGGGTGCGCTGGATGTTGGCCGACCGGGTCACGCCGCTGGTCAGCGCCTCGAGGTGGCGCAGCGCGGCGCGCGCGTCGGCGTACCCGAGGGCGGCGAGGCGGTCGCGAGCCGCCTCGGGCGAGAGCCGTGCCTGGTCGCCGGGCAGCTGGGCCACCGCGGCGAGCAGCGGGCGGTAGAAGAGCTTCTGGTGCAACCGGCGGACCTCGCGCCGGTGGTGCTCGAGGGCCTTGTTGAGACCCTCGACCGGGTTCTTGAGGTGCCCCATGCTGCGCCCCAGGCGGCGCAGCGCGTCGAGGTCGTCCGGGATGACGTGGGTGCGGCGCAGCCGGTGCAGCTGCATCCGGTGCTCGAGGGTGCGCAGGAAGGCGTAGGCGTCGTGCAGCTGCTCGCCGTCCTCGCGGCCGATGTAGCCGCCGCGGGTCAGGTCCGCGAGCGCGCTGAGCGTCGTGGGCGTCCGGATCGACTCGTCGGCGCGCCCGTGCACCAGCTGGAGCAGCTGGACGGCGAACTCGACGTCACGCAGCCCGCCGGCGCCGAGCTTGAGCTGCCGCTCGGCCTCCTTGTTGGGGATGTGGTCGATGACCCGACGTCGCATGGCCTGGGTGTCCTCGACGAAGCCGTCGCGCTCAGCGGCGCTCCAGATCATCGGCGCGACCATCTCCACGTAGGCACGCCCCAGCTCCAGGTCACCGGCGACCGGGCGGGCCTTGAGCAGCGCCTGGAACTCCCAGGTCTTGGCCCACTTCTCGTAGTAGCTCTCGTGGCTGGCCAGGGTGCGCACCAGCGGGCCCGAGGTGCCCTCGGGGCGCAGGTTGGCGTCGACCGGCCAGATCTCGCCCTCGGCGGTGGGCTCCCCGCAGATCCGCATCAGGTGCGCGGCCAGCTGCGAGGCGGCCCGGTTGGCGGCGTCGGGGTGCTCCTCCGCCCTCGCCCGGGGTCGGCTCGTAGACGAAGACGACGTCGACGTCGGAGACGTAGTTGAGCTCGTGCGCGCCGCACTTGCCCATCGCGACCACGGCCAGCCGCGCCAGGTGCGCCTTGTCGCCCAGCCGCTGCCGTGCGATCGCCAGCCCGGCCTCCAGCGTCGCTGCGGCCAGGTCGGACAGCTCGGCGGCCACGTCGTCGACCCCGACGTCGTGGGCCAGGTCGCGAGCGGCCAGGCGCAGCAGCACGCGTCGGTACTCCACCCGCAGCACGTCGACCAGCGCGGCGTCCTCACCGGCGGCGACCGGCGCGGGCTGGGCGGGGTCGGCCCCGACCGCGCGCAGCATCGCCTCGCGCACGGCGTACGCCGCCGGGCGGGTGCACTCGAGCGTGGCGTCCGTCGAGCTCGCGCCACTGCTCGGGGTGCCGGGCGAGGTGGTCGCTGAGCGCCTCGCTGGCGCCGAGGACCGCGAACAGCCGGGTGGCGGCCCCCTCGCCCTCGCGCAGCGTGGTGAGCAGGTCGCCCGCGTCGTCGCCCGCGGCCTCGACGCAGGCGGACCAGTCCCGACGACGGCCTGGTCGGGGTCGGCGGTGCGGGCCAGCAGCGGCAGCAGGTCGGGGGCTGCGGGGCCGATCTCCGCCGAGCCGGCCCAGCGACCGCTCCGGCGTCGCCGAAGCCCAGCCGCAGCAGCTGGCCCTTGGTGGTCGCCGCCCGGGTCACCGCTGCGCTCGCTCCCCGGCGAGCGCGACGAACGACGACGCGAGCGGGCGCCAGGCGTCGTCGAGCTCGCTCCGGGCGGCGTCGATGCGCGCGACCTCGGCGGCGGTGTCGACGCCGGGCGCGGACTTGTCGTCGGAGGCCGCCCAGCGGGCCACGACCCCTGCGTCGACCTCGGGGTGCAGCTGCACGCCCCAGGCGGCCGGTCCGTAGCGGACCACCTCGGCGTCGCCCTGCGGGGTGCGGGCCAGCGCCTGCGCCCCGGGCGGCAGGTCGGTGACCACGTCGTTGTTCCAGTGCACGCCGCGCCGCGGCGTGGCCAGCGCTCCCATCAGCGGGTCGTCGCTCGCCTCGTCGGTCCACTCCACCGGCACCAGGCCGACGGTGCGCCCGCGCGGGTTGACCTCGCACCCGACCGCCGAGCGCGGAGGCGAGCAGCTGGTGGCCCAGGCAGATGCCCGAGCGTCGGCACCTCGGCACCCACCGCGTCGCGCAGCAGCTGCTTGGTGGGCCCCAGCCAGGCGTGGTCGGCGTCGTCGTCGGCGCCCATCGAGCCGCCCAGCACCAGCAGCGGCGTCGTACGCCGACGGGTCGGGCAGCAGCGCACGGCTCGCCGTCGCCGGCGTAGGGCCGGTGCACGTCCAGCTCGCACCCGGCCTCGGTGAGCCAGGTGCCGACGAGGGCGGGCGGGCAGTCGTCCTCGTGCTGGACGACCAGGACGCGGGGCGGGCCCGGCACGCGCGCGTCCACGCTCAGATGACCGGCAGCATGCGGTCGCGCTCGAAGGCGGAGACCTGGCCGCGGTACTCGTCCCACTCGGCGCGCTTGTTGCGCAGGAAGAAGTCGAAGACCTGCTCACCCAGGGTCTCGGCCAGCAGCTCGGAGTCCTCGGCGATGGTGATCGCGTCGTTGAGGTTCTTCGGCAGCGGCTTGATCCCCAGGCTGGTGCGCTCGCGCTCGGTCAGCGACCACACGTCGTCCTCGGCCTCGCGCGGCAGCTCGTAGCCCTCCTCGATGCCCTTCATGCCGGCGGCGAGCACCACGGCGTAGGCGAGGTAGGGGTTGCAGGCCGCGTCGATGGTGCGCAGCTCGACCCGGGTCGACTGGCCCTTGAGCGGCTTGTACATCGGCACCCGGATCATCGCCGAGCGGTTGTTGTGCCCCCAGCAGATGTAGGACGGGGCCTCGCCGCCGAACATCATCCGCTTGTAGGAGTTGACCCACTGGTTGGTCACGACCGAGATCTCGGGGGCGTGCTCGCAGGATGCCGGCGATGAAGCGGCGGCCGGTGGCGGAGAGCTGGTACTGCGCGCCGGCCTCGTAGAAGGCGTTCTCGTCGCCCTCGAAGAGGCTGAGGTGGGTGTGCATGCCCGAACCGGGGTGCGTGGTGAACGGCTTGGGCATGAAGCTGGCCCAGATGCCCTGGCTCATCGCCACCTCCCGGATCACGGTGCGGAAGGTCATGATGTTGTCGGCCGTGGACAGGGCGTCGGCGTAGCGCAGGTCGATCTCCTGCTGCCCGGGGCCGGCCTCGTGGTGGCTGAACTCCACCGAGATGCCCATCTGCTCGAGCATCGTGATCGCCTGGCGGCGGAAGTCGGCGCCCTCGGACTGGGCGGTGTGGTCGAAGTAGCCGGTGCGGTCGACCGGCACCGGCTCCGTCCCCGCGTCGGGGAGGTTCTTGAAGAGGTAGAACTCGATCTCGGGGTGGGTGTAGAAGGTGAAGCCCTTCTCGGCCGCCTTGCTCAGCGTGCGCTTGAGGACGTGGCGCGGGTCGGCGTACGACGGGGTGCCGTCCGGCATCTCGATGTCGCAGAACATCCGCGCCGTCGCCGGGCCCTCCTCCCGCCACGGGAGGATCTGGAACGTCGAGGGGTCGGGCTTGGCGAGCATGTCCGACTCGAAGACGCGCGCGAAGCCCTCGATGGCGGACCCGTCGAACCCGATGCCCTCGTCGAAGGCGTTCTCGAGCTCAGCCGGGGCGACCGCCACCGACTTCAGCGAGCCCAGCACGTCGGTGAACCACAACCGCACGAACCGGACGTCCCGCTCCTCGAGTGCGCGGAGAACGAAGTCTTCCTGCTTGCCCATGGGGGGAGCCTAGTGGTGGCCGCCCCCGGCGGCGCCGAGGGCCTCACCGGCAGACGGTGACGTCCTGGGAGCCCAGCACGCCCTCGTGGACGCGGCGCATCGGTGCCAGCCACGGCGTGGTGGTCGCCAGATGGGCCAGCGTGCCGGCGACGGGGCCGTGCACGCCGGGCACCTGCACGCGTCGTACGACGACGGGCAGGGTGACCTTGTCGCGCGAGGTGCCCTCGAAGCAGCCGCTGGCGCGGTGCCGGGTGCGGGCGACGTCGGTGTCGACCTGCTCGCCCGCGGTGAGGCCGGCGTAGCGGAAGACGACGGTGGTGTCGTAGCCGGTGTGGCCCTCCCAGGGTGCACGGACCACCACCGACATGCCGGCGGTGCGCGAGCTCGGCACCGCGAAGGCGACCTTGCCGTCGCGGACCCGCTTCTCCAGCGAGGCCCAGAGCCGGGGCTCGGCCGGGTCGTCGGTCGCGAGACCCGAGTAGACCTGCACGCGGCAGCCGCGGCAGTCCTCGATCGGCAGCACCACGCGGGTGGTGCCGTCGGTGCTGGTGCGAGTGCTCGCGCCAGAGCTGGGGGGGCCGTCGGTGCTCGCCTGGGCGCTCGTGGCGCCGACGGTGGCGAGGGTCGCCGCGACGGCGGACGAGACGACCAGGACGGTGCGGATCGAGTGGTGCACGGGATGCCTCCTGAGGGCGGTGGGTGGGTGCGATGTCCCCTGGTCTACGCGCGGCCACGGCTTCTGGTTGCGCGGTGGCGTGGTCGGATCCCGGCCCACCACTGGTCTGGACCACCGGCCCAGGAGGGGGCGATCCGTTTGCCCGGACGGTGGCGCGGGCACGAGCCCGACGTGAGCACCACCGTCGATCGCCCTGCCGGGCCCGCCGGCGCGGGGCGGCTGCCGGCCCTGGCCGACGCCGCGGCCCTGGTCGGCGCTCCGGGAGGCGAGCGCGCCTGGCGCGACCTGGTCGGCTCCGCCCGCCACGCCAACCCGTTCCTGGACCCCGACGTGCTGCTGCCCGCACTGCGGCACCTGCCGCCCCCGGGCGACGTACGGCTGCTGACCGGGGGCGCCGAGGACCGGCTCGAGCTGCTGCTGCCGGTGACGACCGGGCACCGGGTGCCCCGCAACCCGGTGCGCGCCACGGTGGCGTGGCAGCACACCCACCACTTCCTCGGTACGCCGCTCGTCGCGCCGGGGCTGCACCAGCGGGGCTGGCGGGCGGCGCTGCGTGACCTGGCCGCCGGCGGGGACGCGTGGTTCCTGCTGCCCCTCACCGACCTGGACGTGGTCCAGGACGTGGAGGCCGCGGCCCGTCGGGCTCGGTCTCACCTCGCGCCGCCTGGAGGAGCAGGTGCGTCCGGTGACGCACCGCCGCGAGCACGACGACTACGCCGAGCAGCGGCTCTCCGGGCGTCGTCGCAAGGAGCTGCGCCGGGTGCGCCGCCGTCTCGACGAGGCCGTCGGCGGCGGACTCGCGCTGGTCGACCTGGTCGACGGCGCGACCCCCGGGCCGTCGAAGCAGCGCTCGAGCAGTTCCTCGTGCTCGAGGCCGCCGGCTGGAAGGGCACCGACGGGGGCGCGTTCGCAGCGAACCCCGCCGAGCGGGCCTTCTTCCTCGAGTCCTGCCGAGCACTCGCGGCCGACGGACGCCTCGAGGTGCTCGCACTGCAGGGCCACGAGGGCGGCGCGGTGGCGATGGCGGTCAACCTGCGCTCCGGCGACGCCCAGTTCACCTTCAAGATCGCCTACGACGAGCAGCACGCGGCGTACTCCCCCGGCCTGCTGCTCTACCTCGAGCAGCTCTCCCGCTTCCACGCCTCCGGCGCCGCGCTGGTCGACACCTGCGCGGAGCCCGACCACCCCATGGCCCGGCGCCTG
Source organism: uncultured Actinomycetota bacterium (assembly GCA_963722135.1). Lineage (GTDB taxonomy): Bacteria > Actinomycetota > Actinomycetes > Propionibacteriales > Nocardioidaceae > Nocardioides. Next base: position 835,289 of record CAVRJT010000003.1, on the reverse strand, counting down.
CACGGCGACGACCGCCCTCTGGTGACGCTGGCGGTCTCGCTGGGACCGCACCGCGGTGCGCTCGCCGTGCGGTGGGCGCACACCGTGCACCGCCTCGCCGCCGCCGTACGGCGCCACCGGGCCACCGACCTGTCAACGAGAGGACCGACCCATGACCAGCCTGCTGCACCTCGACGAGCAGTCCGTCCGCTCCCTGCGCACCGCCGGTGAGACCGGACGAGCCGCAGGAGGTGACCCACGCGCTGCGCTCCCACGACCTGCTCACGCTCGAGGCGCTCGCCGACCTCGCCGTCTCGCTGCCGGCCGACAGCATCGAGCACAACGTCGGCGCACTGCCCGACGTCGTCGCCGACGGCCGGGCCCCGCGCCTGGCGGTCGGCCCCGAGGGCCTGCGCGAGATGATCCTCGGCCTCGAGACCAACGGCGCGTGGTGCGTCATCAAGAACGTCGAGCAGGACCCGGCCTACAGCGCCCTGCTCGACTCCTGCCTCGACGAGATCGAGGACCTCGTCTCGGGGCCCGGCCAGGCCTACAAGCGCGAGGGCTTCGTGTTCCTCTCCGCCCCGGGCTCGATGACGCCCTCGCACATCGACCCCGAGCACAACGTGCTGCTGCAGGTGCAGGGCACCAAGACGATGGTGACCGGCAGCTGGGCCACCCCCGACGCCCGTGCTGCCGAGGCCGAGCGGCTCGTCGGGGGCGGGCACCGCAACCTCCAGCACGACATCGAGGAGCCGGTCGAGCACCACCTCGAGCCGGGAGACGGCATCTACGTGCCGCCCTACACCCAGCACAAGGTCGTCAACGGCCCGGCGCTGTCGATCTCGCTCTCGGTCACCTGGCGCAGCCGCGCCCTCGCCGACGAGGTCAAGGTGCTGCGGGCCAACACCCACCTGCGCCGCGCCGGGCTCTCCCCCGCCGCACCCGGCACCCGCCCCGCGGTGGACCGGACGAAGGCCACGGCCATGAGCGTGGCGGAGAAGGCCAAGGCCGCCGTACGCCGCTCCCGCTGACCCGGCGCAAATGTCCCGCCGACCCGGCGCAAATGTCTCGCCGAGTCGGCGCAAATGTTTCGCTGAGTCGGCCCAGAAGGGCTTCCCTCGCCCTACGGTGGAGACGGGGCCGGAGCGAGGGGTGGACGCGGTGGAGTCAGGCAAGGGCGATACCGCCCTGTGGCGACTCACCCTCCAGCACTCCCCGATCGGGATGGCGCTCGTCGGGCTCGACGGTCGCCTCATGATGGTCAACCGCGCCGCCTGCACGATGCTGGGTCGCGACGCCGAGACCCTGCATGCGATGACCTTCCAGGACATCACCCACCCGGACGACCTCGAGACCGACCTGGAGGAGTTCGAGCGGACCCTGGCCGGGGAGATCGACAGCTATCGCCTGCACAAGCGCTACCTGCGCCCCGACGGCAGCGTGCTGTGGAGCGACCTGTCGGTGGCCCTGATGCGCGACGATGCGGGGCAGCCACTGCACTTCATCTCGCAGATCCTCGACGTCAGCGAGGAGCACGAGCGACGGGCCCATCTCGAGGAGACCGTCGCCGAGCTCGAGCGCGAGCGCAGCACGCTGAGCGCGATCTTCGACACCGTGAACGTCGGGCTGCTGCTCATCGACGCCGACGGCCGCTACGAACGGTCCAACCGGCGCCACCAGGAGACCATGCGGCTCCCGTTCCCCGACGGCCACGACGGACGGGCCGGCCAGCTCGGGCACGTATACCACCCCGACGGCAAGACCCTGCTGACCCAGGAGGAGATGCCCTCCTGGCGCGCCGGCAAGGGAGAGGAGTTCGACGACTACCTCTACTGGGTCGGCGACGACCCGCTGACCCGCTCGGCGTTCTCCACCTCGGTCCGCCAGGTCCGCACCCCCACCGGGGAGCACCGCGGCGCCACGCTCGCCTACCAGGAGGTCACCGACCTGATGCGGGCACTGGCGGTGAAGGACGAGTTCGTCGCCTCGGTCTCGCACGAGCTGCGCACCCCCTTGACCTCGGTGCTGGGCCACCTCGAGATGCTCACCGAGTCCGAGGATCTGACGCCCGAGGTGCGCCGGCAGCTCGACGTCGTACGACGCAATGCGTTGCGGCTGCGCTCGCTGGTCTCGGACCTGCTGCACGTGGCTCAGGCGCACGCCGGCTCGCTGCAGATCGAACGTGATTCCGTGGACGTCGTGTGCCTGGTCGAGGAGGCGCTGGAGGCTGCGGGCCCGGCCGCCGACGCCGGAGGCGTCACGATCGTGGCCGACCTCCCCGACGATCTCGAGGCGCTGGTCGACGCTCAGCGCCTGCGCCAGGTGATCGACAACCTGGTCTCGAACGCCATCAAGTACACCGAGCCCGGGGGCGAGACCACCCTCCGCCTGACCACCGTCGACGACACCCTCGAGCTCGGGGTGCACGACTCAGGCATCGGCATGAGCGACGCGGAGGCCGCCCAGGTCTTCACCCGTTTCTTCCGCGGCCGCGGCGCGCTGGAACGACACTCCCCGGGCACCGGCCTGGGGCTGACCATCGTCCGCTCCATCGTCGACGCGCACGGCGGCACCATCACCGTGGACAGCGAGCCCGGCCGCGGCAGCAGCTTCCACATCCGGCTCCCCGGCGCCCTGCTCACCTGAGCCTCGCGCACCGCGACCCGACGCAGAGGTCGTGCCGACCGAACCGGAGGTATGCGCCGGGTCGGCGTGATATTCGCGCCGGGTCAGGGTGATATTTGGGCCGGGTCAGGACTGGGGGACGCGGGCGTCGATCTCGGCGAGCCATGCGGCGGGCGAGGCGTCCGAGGGCATCCGCCAGTCACCGCGCGGCGACATGGTCCCGCCGGCGCTGACCTTGGGCCCGTTGGGCAGCGCGGAACGCTTGAACTGGCTGGCGAAGAAGCGGCGTACGAACACCTCGAGCCAGTGCCGGATGGTGGCCAGGTCGTAGGCGCCCCGCTTGTCCTCGGGGAAGCCCGGGCGGCCACTCGCCGACGGCGGCGTCGCGCCAGGCGTGCCAGGCCAGGAAGGCGATCTTGCTGGGCCGGTAGCCGCGGCGCAGGATGTGGAAGAGCGTGAAGTCCTGCAGCGAGTAGGGACCCACCGAGTCCTCGGTGCGCTGCTCGGGAGCGTCGTCGGTGGCCGGGATCAGCTCCGGGGTGATCTCCAGCGCGAGGATCTCGCGCAGCACCTCGTTGGTCTCGGCCTCGAACTGCCCGCTGTCGGCCACCCAGCGGATCAGGTGCTGGATCAGGGTCTTCGGCACACCGGCGTTGACGTTGTAGTGCGACATCTGGTCGCCGACGCCGTACGTGCACCACCCGAGCGCGAGCTCCGAGAGGTCGCCGGTGCCGACGACGAGGCCGCCGCGGTGGTTGGCGAGCCGGAAGAGGTAGTCGTAGCGCAGCCCCGCCTGCACGTTCTCGAAGGTGACGTCGTAGACCTGCTCGCCCTCGGAGTAGGGGTGGTCGAGGTCGTCGAGCATCTGCTCGGCGGCCGGCCGGATGTCGATCTCCTCGAAGCTGACCCCCAGCGAGCGGCACAGCCGGGTCGCGTAGTCCTTCGTCGTGCTGGTGGTCGCGAAGCCGGGCATCGTGAAGGCCAGCACGTCGCTGCGCGGGCGGCCCTGCCGGTCCATGGCCCTCGCCGCGACGATCAGCGCGTGGGTGGAGTCCAGGCCACCGCTGACCCCGATCACGGCCTTGGGTGCCCACCGCTCGCTGCTCATCGCCAGCATCCGCTGCTCGAGGCCGTAGACCTGGATGTTGTAGGCCTCGTAGCAGTCGAGCGCGAGCCGCTCGGGCTCGTCGGGCACGAACGGGAAGCGGTCGACCTTGCGTCGCAGCCCCAGGTCCCCCGCCGGCGGGGCGAGCTCGAAGCGCACCGTGCGGAAGTCGGAGGTGCGCGCGGAGTGCGTGCGCCGGTTGTCGTCGAAGGTGCCGATGCGCAGCCGTTCCTGGCGCAGGTGGTCGAGGTCGACGTCGGCGACGGTGCGGCACGGCTCGTCGAGGAAGCGTTCGCCCTCGGCGAGCAGCTCCCCGATCTCGTAGATGATCGTCTGGCCGTCCCAGGACAGGTCGGTGGAGGACTCCCCCGCCCCCGCGGCCGCATAGACGTACGCCGCGAGGCAGCGCTGGCTGGCGCTGCGCGCGAGCAGGCGCCGGTCCTCGGCACGCGCCACCGTGATCGGGCTGCCGGAGAGGTTGGCCAGCACCGTGGCACCGGCCAGGGCCGCCTCCGCCGAGGGCGGGACGGGCACCCACATGTCCTCGCAGACCTCCACGTGCAGCACCAGGCCGGGCACGTCGACGGCGGAGAACAGCAGGTCGGGCCCGAAGGGCACCGAGCGGCCGGCCACGGCGACGGAGCCGCCGCGGCGGTCGTCGCCCGGGGCGAAGTGGCGACGCTCGTAGAACTCGCGGTAGGTCGGCAGGTAGGACTTCGGCGAGACCCCGAGCACCTCGCCGCGGTGCACGACGACCGCACAGTTGAGCACCCGGCCGTCGACCACCAGCGGCGCGCCGATGACCAGCACCGGCGTCAGCTCGCGCGAGCCCTCGACCACCGCGGCCACCGCGTCCTCGACGGCGTCGAGCAGCACGTCCTGCAGCAGCAGGTCGTCGATGGCGTAGCCGGACAGGCACAGCTCGGGGAAGACCGCGACCGCGACACCGTCGTCGTGGCAGAGACGGGCCTGCTCGAGCAGCCGCGCGGCGTTGGTCGCCGGATCGGCGATCGCCACCGACAGGGTGCACGCCGCGACGCGGGCGAAGCCGTGCTCGTAGGCGTTGTAGAAGTCCACGAGGTCAGTGTGTCAGTCCGGACGGGTCCGTCGAGCCTCAGTCGGGGTAGCCGTCGGGGTTCTGCGACTGCCAGCGCCACGTGTCGGCGCACATCTCGTCGACGGTCTTCACGGTGCGCCACCCGAGCTCGGCGTTCGCCTTCGAGGGGTCGGCGTACGACGCTGCCACGTCGCCGGCGCGCCGCGCGACCACCTCGTGGGGCAGCTCGCGGCCCGACCGCGCGCTCGAAGGCGTGCAGCAGCTCCAGGACGCTGGTGCCGCGCCCCGAGCCGAGGTTCCAGGTGTGGACCGGCTCGCGTGGTGGTGCCGAGCGCCTCCAGGGCGGCGACGTGCCCGGCGGCGAGGTCCTCGACGTGGATGTAGTCGCGCACCCCGGTGCCGTCGACGGTGTCGTAGTCGTCGCCGAAGACCTGCAGCTTCTCCCGGCGGCCCACCGCGACCTGGGCGATGTAGGGCATCAGGTTGTTGGGGACGTCGCTGGGGTCCTCCCCGATCGTGCCGGAGGGGTGCGCCCCGACGGGGTTGAAGTAGCGCAGCAGCGCGAAGCGCGAGTCGGGGTCGGCGGCCGCGATGTCGGTGAGGATCTGCTCCTGCATCACCTTGGTCCAGCCGTAGGGGTTGGTGGCGAAGGTGGGCCGGTCCTCCGTGGCGCCGGCCTGGTCGGTGCCGTAGACGGTGGCACTGGAGGAGAACACCAGCTTGTGCACGCCGTGGCGCTGCATGGCGCGCACCAGGGAGAATGTCGAGCCGAGGTTGTTCTCGTAGTAGTCCAGCGGCTTCGCGACGCTCTCGCCGACGGCCTTGAAGCCGGCGAAGTGGATGACCGCGTCGATCTGCTCGGTCGCGAAGAGGTGCGAGGTCTTGTCGGCGTCGGTCAGGTCGAAGGCGTGCACGGGGATGTGTCGTCCCGACAGCGACTCGAGCCGCGCGACCACCGTCGGCTTCGCGTTGGAGAAGTCGTCGACGACGACGACGTCGTGACCGGCCTCGATGAGAGCGAGGACAGTGTGTGAACCGATGTAGCCGGCACCGCCGGAGACGAGAACGCGCATGGGCGCAACTTAACCCGCCGCGGACGATGAGTCCTCCTCGCGCCACCGGTCGTCCTGGCATGACCCCTTCGACCAGCACCCCCTCCCGCATCAGCCCGTGCCTGTGGTTCGACGACCAGCTCGAGGAAGCGGCCGCGTTCTACACCTCGCTCTTCCCGCGATCCTCCATCGGCCACCTGACCCGGTACGGCGACGCCGGTCCCGGCGAGCCCGGCTCGGTGATGGCCGGCGAGTTCACCCTGGACGGGGTGCTCTTCCGCGGCATCAACGGCGGCCCGGCCTTCCCGTTCACCGAGGCGGTCTCGTTCGCCGTCGCCTGCGCCGACCAGGCCGAGGTCGACCGCTACTGGGACGCACTCGTCGACGGCGGTGAGGAGTCGATGTGCGGCTGGGTCAAGGACCGGTTCGGCCTGTCCTGGCAGGTCGTGCCGGCGCGGCTCTACGAGCTGGTCGCCGACCCCGACCCCGCTCGCGCCCAGGCGGCCACCCGCGCCATGCTGGGCATGCGCCGGATCGTGGTCGCCGACCTCGAGGCCGCCGCTGATGCGGCGTACGACACCAGCACCTGAGCCACGCCCCGGGAGGAGCCCCGTGCACGAGCCCCCCGGCCACGTCGACGACACCGAGGTCCTCGCGGCGGTGCGCACGCACTGGTCGAGCGAGATCGACGCCGTCGCGCACCTGCCGGTCGGCTTCGGCGCGCACCACTGGCAGGCCACCTCGCGCGGCGCGCCGCGGCTCTTCGTCACCCTCGACCGGCTCGGCGCGCGCCGAGACGCCACCTCCCTGGAGGGCGCGTACGCCGGTGCCGCGGCGCTGGCCTTCGCCGTCGACGCGGTCGTGGCCGGGCTGCCCACCCCGGCCGGTCGCTACACGGTCCCGCTGGCCGGCGGGGCGCTCAGCGCCACGCCGTGGGTGTGGGGCGAGCGGGCCGGGGACGGCCCCCCGGCGACCCGGGCCGACGCCGAGGCGACCGCCCGCACCCTGCGTCGGCTGCACGCGGCGCGTCCGCCGGCCGGCGTGCCCGCCTGGACCCCGCTGGTGTCGGCGTCCTTCGCCGCCGACCTGGCCGAGCGGCTGGCCCCGGACTGGTCGGCCGGACCGATGGCGGCCGAGGCCCGGGCCCTCCTGCGCGCCCACGTCGGCGACGTCGCGACCTGGACCGGGCGCTACCACGCGCTCGCGGCGACGGCGCGGGACCGGGCCTGGGTGGCCACCCACGGGGAACCGCACAGCCGCAACCAGCTGCGCTCCCTGACCGGCCGGCTGCTGCTCGTCGACTGGGAGTCGCTGCGGGTCGCCCCGCCCGAGCGCGACCTGCGCGTCCTGGTCGACGCCGGGCACGCCGACCTCGTGGACGCCGACCCGCTGATGCTGGAGCTCTTCGACCTCGAGTGGCGCCTCGACGAGATCGACCAGTTCGCCGCCCGGTTCGCGCGCGCCCACACCGGCGACCGCGACGACTTCGAGTCGATCGCCGCGCTGAGGTTCGAGCTGGCCCGGCCGCCGGCGGCGTACGGCGGGTGAGCAGCGCCACATCGGCCCCGGGGTGGGCCCGGGCCTAGCCTGGGGCCAGTCCGTGGACTCCAGCAGGGAGCCGCGAGATGCACCGAGGAGCGCGACGATGAGCGAAGAGACGGCCCCCTACGGCACCGGCGCCCCGGCGCAGCCGGCTCCCGTCAAGCGGATCCGCACCCACCACCTGCGCGAGATGAAGCAGCGCGGCGAGAAGATCACGATGCTGACGGCGTACGACATGTACACCGCCGCGACCTTCGACGAGGCCGGCATCGACCTGCTCCTGGTCGGCGACTCCGCCTCCAACAACGTGCTCGGCAACGAGACGTCGCTGCCGATCACCGTCGACGAGCTGCTCCCCCTGACCCGCGCGGTCGCCGGCGCGGCGCGCCGCGCGATGGTCGTGGGCGACCTGCCGTTCGGCAGCTACCAGGCCTCGCCCGAGCAGGGCTACCTGACCGCGGTGCGGTTCATGAAGGAGGCCGGCGCGCACTGCGTGAAGCTCGAGGGCGGCGTCGAGATGGTGCCGGTCATCGAGAAGCTCACCCAGCGGCGGCATCCCGGTCATCGCCCACATCGGCTTCACCCCCCAGTCCGAGCACGCCCTGGGCGGCTACCGGGTCCAGGGCCGCGGCGAGACCGCCGAGCGGCTGCGCCGCGACGCGCTCGCCGTGCAGGAGGCCGGCGCGTTCGCGGTCGTCATGGAGATGGTGCCCGGCGACGTCGCCGCCGAGATGAGCCGCGAGCTCGAGCATCCCCACGATCGGCATCGGCGCCGGCAACGGCTGCGACGGCCAGGTGCTGGTCTGGCAGGACGCCTTCGGCCTGCGCACCGGCCGGATGGCGCGCTTCGTCAAGCAGTACGCCGACGTGCACAGCGTGCTCCTCGAGGGCGCGCGCGCCTACGCCGCCGACGTCAGGGCGGCACCTTCCCCGGGCCCGAGCACACGTTCTGAGCCTCGCCGGGCGGCCTGCGCCGCCGTACCGTGGGGCGATGCGCCGTCCACTGCTGCTGGGTCTCGTCATCGCCGTCTCCGGGGCACTGCTCGACGCCCGGACCCGCCGGATCGGCGCCGCAGCGTGCGGTCCCGTCCCTGCGAGGTCACCACCGTCGTCGAGGGTCTCGACCACCCGTGGGACATCGCCCCGGTCGGCGGCGGCGGAGTACCTGCTGACCCAGCGCGACCGGGCCACGGTCTCGCTGCTGGAGCGCCGACGGCGTCGCTGCGCCGACTGACCTTCCCGACGCCGTCGGGTCTGGGTCTCCGGCGAGACCGGGCTGCTCGGGCTGGTCGCCGACCCCGGGTTCGAGCGCAACCGTCGCTTCTACACCTGCCAGGGCGCGACCAGGTCCAGCGGTGGGCACGACGTGCGGGTGATGGCGTGGAAGCTCAACCAGCGCGCCACCCGCGCCAAGCGCCGTGGCCCGTTGCTGACCGGACTCCCGGCGACGACCGGGCGGCACGGCGGCTGCCGGCTGCTGGTGGCCGACAACGGCGCCCTGCTGGTCGGCACCGGCGACGCCGCGACCGGCACCAACCCCCGCGACCTGACCTCCCTGGGCGGCAAGACGCTGCGCCTGGACCGCCGCACCGGCAAGCCGTGGCCGGGCAACCGCTACTCGGGAGCCACGAACGCGAGGAAGCGGTACGTCTTCACCTACGGCCACCGCAACGTCCAGGGCCTCGCCCAGCGCCGCGACGGCTCGCTGTGGTCGGTCGAGCACGGCAGCTTCCGCGACGACGAGGTGAACCGGCTGGTCCGTGGCGGCGACTACGGCTGGCACCCGGTGCCCGGCTACAACGAGCAGGTGCCGATGACCGACCGCTCGCTGCCCGGGCGCCAGCACCGGGCGCGCTGGCGCTCGGGCAACCCCACCGTCGCCCCCGGTGGCGCCACGTTCGTGAGCGGCAAGGAGTGGGGAGCACTGCGCGGCGACCTGGCTGTGGCGGTGCTGAAGGACCAGCAGGTGCTGTTCCTCGACTTCGACTCCCGCGGCCGTCTCGACGGACGCCGCACCCCGCAGGCGCTGCAGCAGCACGGCCGCATCCGCACCGTGGTGCAGCGACAGCGACGGACAGCCTGCTCCTGCTCACCGACAACGGCGGCGGCACCGACCGGGTCCTGCGGGTGCGACCCCAGTAGGTGTCGACCGGCGGGCCGAGCGGCTCACTCCCAGCCGAGCCAGATCCCGCCGGGGATCACCACGAGGAACCAGCGTCACCGCGGAGACCACCGCGACCCACGGCACCCAGCGCGGGTGCAGGGTGAACCAGGCGGAGGCGACGAGCAGGCAGAACGCCCACCACACCAGCATCAGGACCTGCACCCACCAGGGCGTGAAGGGTGCGCTGGCGGCGTACAGGAAGAAGGTCGTGGCCATCCCGACCATGCCGACGAACGGCCACGGCGAGGCCGCGTCGGGGCGCGGGCGGGCTCGGGTACGACGGGTCCGGGCCATCGGAGGACTCAGTCCTCGAGGTCGGCGTCGTCCCAGCGCTCGTCCTCTTCCTCCCACTCCTCGTTGCGCGCCTCGCGGTCTCGAGGGCGCGCTCCGCCTCCGCCCGGGTCGAGTAGGGCCCGAGGCGGTGCTTGATGCCGGGCACAGGTCTCCGTCGGACCGTCTCGACCCGGTGGTGCTTGACGCAGAACCAGTACTCGTCGGGCTTGCCACCGTCGCTCATGACCCAGACCCTAGCCCGCCCGCGGCCCGCCTAGACTCCGTGGACGTGACTCCCGTGGCGCCCGCGACCCTTTCCCCCCGTCGACCCGTGCCCGCGCACGTCGTGCGCCCCGAGTACGTCGACCGCGAGGCGCCGGCGCCGTACACCGGGCCGGAGGTCAAGGACGCCGAGACCATCGAGAAGATGCGCGTCGCCGGCCGGCTCGCCGCCCAGGCCCGCGAGGAGGTCGGTCGCCACGTCGCGCCCGGCGTCACCACCGACGAGCTCGACCGGATCGGCCACGAGTTCCTCTGCGACCACGGCGCCTACCCCTCGACGCTGGGCTACCGCGGCTTCCCCAAGTCGCTGTGCTCCAGCGTCAACGAGGTGGTCTGCCACGGCATCCCCGACAGCCGGGTCGTCGAGGACGGCGACATCGTCAACATCGACATCACCGCCTACCTCGACGGCGTGCACGGCGACACCAACGCCACCTTCCTCGCCGGCGAGGTCGACGAGGAGTCGCGGCTGCTGGTCGAGCGCACCCGCGAGGCGCTCGAGCGCGGCATCAAGGCGGTCAAGCCCGGGTCGGCGCATCAACGTGATCGGCCGCGTCATCGAGTCGTTCGCGCAAGCGCCACGGCTACGGCGTGGTGCGCGAGTTCACCGGTCACGGCATCGGCACGCACTTCCACTCCGGGCTGATCGTGCCGCACTACGACGACCCGCAGCACGACGACCTGATCGAGGTCGGGATGACCTTCACCATCGAGCCGATGCTCAACCTCGGCACCCACGAGTGGGAGATGTGGGACGACGGCTGGACCGTCGTCACCGCCGACCTGCGCCGCTCGGCGCAGTTCGAGCACACCCTGCTGGTGACCGCCGACGGCGCCGAGGTGCTGACGAACCCCTGAGCGGCGCCCGCGTACGGCAGGCGTCGCTCGGCCAGTCGGCGCTCGACCCGCAGCACGTCGGCCTGGTGGTCGTAGTCGCCGCTCATCACCGCGGCCAGGCGCAGGTGGCCCAGCGCCTCGGCGTACCGGCTCTGCCGCTCGAGGCTGCGACCGAGCGCGTGGCGGGCCCACACGTCGTCGGGCGCTCCTCGACCAGCGCGCGCAGGTCCTCCTCGGCGCGCTGCAGCTGGGCGCGGGCCAGGAAGGCCCAGGCGCGCAGCGAGCGCAGCCCGCGGTTGTCGGGCTCGCGCTCGAGCGCCGGCTCCGAGCACGTCGCAGCGCCTGCGACGGGCGCGTTGCGGGCCAGCAGGTCGTAGGCGGTGCGGTAGGCGGACTCGGGCGCCCACTGCCCGGGGAAGAGCAGCGGCGGGGCCTGGATCGGGGTACTCCTCGCTCATGCCGGGTCAACGCGCGCGGGCCGCCTCGGTGTTCCGCTACCCTGGGACCGCGGACGGGCTGGCCGGGCGACCGCGTCGTACCTCTCGAGGTGCGCCGAGGAAGGTCCGGGCTCCACAGGGCAAGGTGGTGGGTAACACCCACCCGGGGCAACCTGCGGGACAGTGCCACAGAGAACAGACCGCCACGACCGGCTCCGGCCGGACGGGGCAAGGGTGAAACGGTGGAGTAAGAGACCACCAGCGTCCGGGGCGACCCGGACGGCTAGGCAAACCCCACCTGGAGCAAGGTCAAGAAGCCACCACTCGTGGTGGCGCGCGTGCGTTCGAGGGCGGCCCGCCCGAGTACGCGGGTAGACCGCTGGAGCCCACCGGCAACGGTGGGCGTAGATGGATGGTCGCCCCCCGGTCCGAGAGGTCCGGGGACAGAACCCGGCCTACAGGCCAGCCCGTCCGCACCCGGGTCGTCGGCGGCTACCCCAGCGCGGAGAAGGCCTCGTACACCATGAACGCCGGCCACACGATGCCCTCCAGCACCGCCAGGACGTGCCACCAGAACCCCTCCGGTGCTTCCTGCCAGAAGTAGACCCAGGCGCCGAACACCCCCAGCCCGTAGAGCGCCACCGCCGCCCGCCGTGGCTCCCGCTGCTGTCGCCAGCCATGACCGCCCTCCTCCGGTCCTCGACCACGCTGCTCCCTCCCGGGCCGCGCAGGCAGGGTCCAACGATCCCGCCGGCCGGGTCGAAGGGCCGTGTACGTCGCGCTGCTGTGCGCCACAGGCTGGAGACGACCACGTCCGACGAGCGCACCGGGAGCACCCATGGCCACCGCCACCCCCCCTGTCCAGCCCCCTGGCCGTCACGGCCCGGGCGCTGGTGGCACCCGGCAAGGGGATCCTGGCCGCGGACGAGAGCCTGCCCACGATGGCCAAGCGCCTCGCGCGCGATCGGCGTGGAGTCCACCGAGGACACCCGGCGGACCTACCGCGAGCTGCTGTTCACCACGCCGGGGCTCGCCGACACGGTCAGCGGCGTCATCCTCTTCGACGAGACGATGCGGCAGCGCATCGAGCACCGGCGCGCTGCCTGCCCGAGATCCTGGCCGGGGCCGGGCATCCTGCCCGGCATCAAGGTCGACCGGGGCACGGTCGCCGCTCGCCGGGGCGCCGGGCGAGCTGGTGACCCAGGGCCTCGACGGCCTGCGCGAGCGCTTCGCGGAGTACGCCGCCCTCGGCGCCCGCTTCGCCAAGTGGCGGGCGGTGCTGCGCATCGGCCCCGGCCTGCCCTCCCGCGCGTGCGTCGAGGCCAACGCCCACGCGCTCGCCCGCTACGCGGCGCTGGCCCAGGAGGCGGGGCTGGTGCCGGTCGTCGAGCCCGAGGTGCTGATGGACGGCTCGCACGGCCTGGAGCGCTGCGCCGAGGTGACCGCGCAGGTGCTGCGGGAGGTCTACGCCGAGCTGGCCGGCAGCGCGTGGTCCTGGACGGCGACCCTGCTCAAGCCCAGCATGGTCCTGCCCGGCACGACCTCACCGGAGGCCGAGCAGGTCGGTGACGACGAGGTGGCGGCCCGCACGATCGCGGTGCTGCGCGACACCGTCCCCGCCTCGGTCCCCGGCATCGTCTTCCTCTCCGGCGGCCAGAGCCCGCAGCAGGCCACGGCACGCCTCGACGCCCTCAACCGGCTCGGCGTCCACCAGCCCTGGCAGCTGAGCTTCTCCTTCGGCCGTGCGCTCCAGGCCCCGGTGCTCGACGCCTGGCGGGGCGAGCCCGACAACGTCGGCGCCGGCCCAGGCCGTGCTCGCCGAGCGCGCCCGGCTCACCAGCACGGCGCGGCGCGGGCGCTACGAGCGCGCGCAGGAGCCCGGTGTGCCCGCCGCCGTCCGGCCCGTGGCCGGCGGCTGAGCCCGACCCGCGCTCGACACGTGGGCGACCCACGGACCTCCGTCCTCCCGGCGGAGACCAATGGCCCTGCCCGCCTCGGGCCCGGCGCGCCACCGTTGTCGGATGGCGACGCTCCCGCCCTCGACCACCCCGGTCCAGCCCCACGCCTCGGCCCACGCCCACGTCCTCGTGGCCGTCGGCGGCTCGGACCCGGGCTCCGCGGCCCGCTGGGCGGCCCGCGAGGCGCGCTCGCAGCGGCGCCACCGTGCGCCTGCTGCACGTCGCACCCCACGACCTGGCCCTGGAGCAGGGGCGGGTGGCCCTGCGCACCGCGGCGGACGTCTGCCGGCACGAGTCCGGTGACCGGGTGGCCGTGGAGGCGGAACAGGTGGTGGGCGACCCGGTACAGGTCCTGCTGGACGCCTCCCGCGACGCCCGCCTGGTGGTGACGGGACGGCGCGGGAGCACCTCGTGGCACTCCACGACCTCGATCTCGGCGGAGCTGGCCGCCCGCACCCCCGCCCCGGTCTGCGTCGTGCCTCCCTCGTGGAGCGCAGCGACGGCACAGGGAGTGGTGGGCGTGGGCCTGGACCCGGGACCGGCCGGACCGGCGCTCCCTCACCGAGGCCGTGCGCCGGGCTCGTCTCGAGCGACGCCGTGCTGCGGGTGCTGGTCTACCGACCCGGTTCGCTGGCCCCCGACCACGGCGACGGGACCGACGACCTGCGACGCCGGGCGCACAGGCAGCTGCTTGCCGAGTGCGGCGGCGACGCCTGCGACGTCGAGGTCACCGTGGGCGCGGGGCACCCGGCCTCGCAGCTGCTGGAGGTGGCTGCCAGCACCGACCTCCTCGTGCTCGGTCGCCGGCGGCACGGCGGCGAGCACGCGACGTACCTGGGACCGGTGGCGCGCGCGGTGCTGCCCGGGCGGTCTGCCCCGTGCTGCTGGGCGGCCGAACCGACCGAGACCCACACCCACCAGGAGCCGACCATGCACGTCGCTGAGCTCATGACCACCCCACCCGTCACCACCCGCGGCGACGCCGCGTCGCCGAGGTGCTGGCCGTCCTGGTGCGCCACGGCATCACCTCGCTGCCGGTCGTCGACGACGCCGGCAGGCTGGAGGGTGTGCTCAGCGAGGCCGACGTCATCAGGGGCCGGGTCCCGCACGGCGACCGGCCGCAGGGACGGACCGGTGCGGGCACGCGCGCCGACGTGATGGCGCCCGCACCGTCAGCGTCGGCCCCGAGACCGACCTGGCCACGGCCGCCGACCTGCTGACCTCGGTGTCCGTGCCGGTCCTGCCGGTCGTGGACGCGGACGGGCAACTGGTCGGGGTGGTGAGCCGCAGCGACGTGGTGCGGACCCTGGCGAGCCGCGCGAGGAGCCGGGACGAGCCGAGCTCGACCCGCTGGCCCGGCGGCTGCTCGAGCTGACCTGCCGCGCACCCAGCGTGCACAACACCCAGCCCTGGCTCTGGCGGGTGGACGGGCCCACCGTCGAGCTGTACGCCGATCCCTCGCGCCGCTGACCGCGTCGGACCCGGACGGGCGCAACATGATGATCAGCTGCGGAGCGGCCCTGCACCACCTGCAGGTGGCAGCACGAGGGCTCGGTCGCCGTGCACCGTGGAGCGGCTGCCGGAGGGTCCTCGTTCGACGCTGCTGGCGCGGGTCACCCTGGAGCCCGCGGTGCGGGTGGACGACCAGGTCCCGGACGACGGAGGCACCGCGGGACCTGGAGGAGAGCGCGCGCGACCTGGAGGCCATCGCGGCCCGCGGCACCGACCGCCGCCGGTTCACGTCGTGGCCGGTGCCCGAGCAGCGCCTCGACCTCTTGGCGTCGATCGGGTCGCGCGAGGGCTGCCTCGTCGTGCCGGTCGTCGACCCCCAGCAGCGGCACCGGCTGGAGGAGCTGGTCGAGCGGGCCCGAGCGTTGCAGGCGAGCGACCCCGGGCTCGGGGACGAGCAGCTGGCGCTGGACTGCGCCGCGGCGGTGACGACGGGGTGGCCGAGCCGGCCCTCGAGGGCCCCGCCACGCGGTTCGACGACCGACCGGTGATCGACCCTGGCGGCATCGAGCGGGCCGACGGGGTGCTGGTGCTGGCCACCGCCACCGACCAGGTGCTCGACCACCTGCGCGCCGGCGAGGCCCTGAGTCGGATCTGGCTCACCGCCACCAGCGGGTTGCTGTCCCTGGTCCCCCTCAGCCAGGTCGTGGAGGCGCCCGGAGATCCGGCGGACGCTGCAGCAGGACGTGCTGGGCACGGCGCTGAGCCCGCAGCTCCTCGTGCGGGTCGGGTGGCAGGAGACGTCGCGCGACCGGCTGCCGCCCAGCCCGCGGCGTCCACTGGCCGACGTGCTGCTGCGCTGAGGGACCAGGCAGCACCCCGACGCCCGTGGCGCGGCTCGACCGCGTCAGGCGTGCGCGAGCACCCGACCGTCGGGCAGTGTCCGGCCGCCCAGCAGCGCGACCAGGCGCCCACCGTCGGACTGCACGAGCCGCCCGCTCCCCCAGGCCCAATCGAGGTCGGTGGCCTCCAGGCGGGTATCGCTCAGGTCGAGACCGAACACGGCACCACGCGCGGCGCTCAGCTGGTCGAGGACGGACCGCACCGCCTCCGGCGGTGCGACGGCGGGACGGTCGAGCGCGACCGTCACGTCCAGGGAGTGGATGACGGCGTGGCTCAGCGCTCCGGCACCACCGCCGCCCGGAGGCTGCCAGGCGTGCAGCTCCGCTGACCGGAGCTGGGCGAGGAGGTCGCCGGCGGGCAGCGACGCGTCGCGCGAGGCCACGGTGTCGGAGAAGGTGGTGAAGTCGCCGCCGGCAGCCGCCATCCCGGCCCCGAACTGCTCGAGGGTCAACCGTGCCGGCATCGTCATGTGCGCGACCACGTGGCGCACCAGCCACCCCTCGCACAGCGACGGGGAGTCCCACGCATCGGCTACCGCATCCTCGAGGAGGTCCGCGAGCCCGTGGCACGTCGGCGCCACCCAGTCCTGCGGTTCGGTCATGCGGCTCATTGAAGCATCCGTTCCGGCCCGCGGCACCCGACTTTGTCGCCGTACGCGCCTCTCACCGCAGCGGGCCTCCCCCGCACGGGCGTGCCCGTCCAGAGGCCCCGCTGCTGAGATGGCGCCATGGCCACTCGCTACGACTTCGCATTCGCGACCTCCTACCGGCTGCCCGCACTGGCGCTGGGGATCACCCCCTGGACCGCGTGGGTCGAGGTCGACGAGCCGGGCAGCACACCGACGCCCGAGGTGCGGGTGCGGTTCGGGGCGTGGCGGCTGCGCACCCCGGTCCGCAACATCACCGCCGTGCACCGCAGCGGCGGGTTCGCCTACCTCAAGACGGCCGGGCCTCCGCACCTGTCCTTCACCGACAAGGGCGTCACCTTCGCCACGAACGGTGACGCGGCGGTCTGCTTCGAGCTGGCCACGCCGGTCAAGGGCATTGACCCCACCGGCCGGATCGTGCACCCCGGCGTCACCCTGACCGTCGCCGATCCCGACGCACTGGCCGCCGAGCTCACCGCCCATCCGGCACGATGAGGTCATGAGCTGGGCGTCCTGCACGAGGGGTCACCACCACTGGGGACCCCGCGGCGCCGCCGGGCTGCTGGTGGCCTCCGAGGGCGCCGTCCTCCTGCAGCTGCGCGCGCACTGGGCCCACCAGGGCGGCACCTGGTCGATCCCCGGCGGGGCCATGGAGCGGGGCGAGAGCGCCGAGACCGCAGCCCTGCGCGAAGCCGAGGAGGAGCTCGGCATCGACCCCCGCCGCGTCCGCCTCTCCGGCTCGTACGTCGCCACGTGCGGCGGCTGGACCTACGAGACGCTGCTGGGCCGCGCCGACCGCACCCTGCGGGTCCGCGACCTCGCCGAGTCCGACGGCCACCGCTGGGTGCCGGCCGACGACGTCGACCTGCTGCCCCTGCACAACGGCTTCCGCGCCGCCTGGGACGACCCGGGCACGCAGCTGCGCGACTTCGTCACGGCGCCGCGTCGGTCCTGACACCGAGCTCGGCCGGGGTGGACCGTAGTCGAACGGGCACAACGGCCCAGCGCGCGCTGGGTCCCCGCGTGGGGCGGGGCCTCTGCCGGCCGACGACGGCGTTGTGCCCGTTCGGCTACGGAGCCCGGAGTGGAGCCCGGAGCTGCGCGGATCTCGGAGTGGGCGGTTGACTGCGGACCGTTCACGAGGCCGTTGCTGCTGAAGGGTGAACCCCTCGGGAAGACTGGTGCCATGTTGCGCACCGTTCTGCTCGCCGCTCTCGCGCTGTCCGTCTCGTCCTGCGGCAACATCGACGCGGGCGACGCCGCGGAAGTGTCCTTCACCGACTGGTCGGCCGAGCAGCCGTACGACGGGGTCGCCCCCGTCATCACCTCGACGCAGAACCTGCTCCCGTACTCAGGGATGCTCGACGTGACCCTGTACGCCAGCGACACCACCGAGGCCGACGTCTCCGCCCTCCGAGATCACTACTGCGGCTTCGAGGCCGAGAACGCCACGATCCGGTACGCCATCCGGGACACCGCGCGGCGCGTCGAGTGGCCACTCGCCGCCTGCTCGGACGAGCAGCCCGACACGGCCGAGCGGTTCGAGGCGATGCAGGCCGTCGCTGACGCGGTCCAGGCGTGCGGCGCCGACCACGCCGTGATGGGTGACTCCCGGCTCACCATCGGGTTCGCTGCCGAGGAGCACCCGGCGTTGAAGAAGCAGGACCGATGCCTGCCTGCGGTCCGCGACGCGGCCCCCGAGGCACCCGCCCTGTTCGAGCTGTCCCGCGGCGCGGACGACCCGACCTGGGTCGAGGCGTCCTTCAACAAGTTCCGGACCACCCCCTCGACCTGAGGCGGAGCTCCGCACTCTGCGGCGCGAGCCTGCGCCGGTCACCGCCGTTGGTTGCGCGGATGATTCTTGGCAGTGCGTTCGTTGCCGTGCCTGTAGTTGCCGGTCAGGCGGGCCATGAGCTCTTGCGGGTCGTCCTCCAGGACATCGGCGAGAAAGTCGGACGCAGCCGCACCCCGCAGCGTGCTCGCACGGCGCCCGTGGTGACTGATCACCACGTCGTCGCCGATCTCTTGGTAGGTGAATCCCTCGGGCCTCCGGGACATGGGTGCCGCCTAGGACGAGTCCGCGACCAGCTCGAAGGCCACCCGACGCTCCTGCACGTCCGCCGTCACCAGGCGGACCTGCACGTCGGTGCCCAGCGGCAGGTCGACCCCGTTGCTGCTCACCCGCGCGTCCACGGCCGGTTCCTGCACGACGACCGAGCCCTTGGTCGGGTCCTTCTCGTCGACGTCCACGACGACGCCCGGGAACACCTCGCCGACCCGCTCCTCGAGCACCCCGGCCTCGACCAGGTCCAGCACGCCGCGCTCGTAGGAGCTGGCCTTCTGCGCCGAGCTCTTCAGGGTCGCCGGCAGCCCCGGCAGGGCCTGCAGCACCCAGTCGGGCACCGCGGTCCCCGCGCACAGCGCCACGCAGATCTCCCCGGCGTAGCGGTCCCCGAGCCGACGCAGCGGCGCCGTCACGTGGGCGTACTCAGCGGCCAGCGCCGCGTGCAGCGGCTGCTCGGGCAGCTCGCCGTCGAAGCCGACGTACCCGCTGCCGCGCAGCAGGCGGGTGCTGGCGTCGACCATGGCGGCGTGGGCGGGCAGCGTGGGGTCCAGCGACCGGATGAAGTCGGGGTAGAGCATCTCGGCCGGCCAGGCGATGCCCAGGGCCCGGGCCGTGCGGTGCAGGCGCTGGACGTCGCGCGGGTCCGGCGGCGGCAGGGTGCGCAGCAGCCCGACCCGGGCGTAGACCATCAGGTCCGCGGCACCGAAGCCGGTCAGCAGCGAGATCTGGGCGTTCCACTCCTCGATGCGGCAGCCGGTCGCGGAAGGTCAGGTGCCAGTGCTCGCCCCGGACGTCGACCTCCTGCTCGGGCAGCGGCAGCGACACCCCGCCCCGGGCGGCCTCGCGCTGCACCCGCAGCGGCCCGACCTCGGCGAGCAGGCGCAACGTCTCGGGGGCCGAGCCGTCCGCGAGCATCGCCTGGGCCTGCTCGTAGGTCAGCTGCGCCGTCGAGCGGACCAGGGCCCGCTCGACCGTGACGTCGACGCCCTCGCCCTCGGCGTCGAGCCGGATCGTCCACAGCAGCGACGGCCGGGCCTGGTCGGGCAGCAGCGACGCCGCGTCCTCGCTGAGCGCCGGCGGGTGCAGCGGCACCCTCGAGTCCGGGCGCGTAGAGCGTCTCGCCGCGGAGGTTGGCCTCGATGTCGACCGGGTCGCCCGGGGCTCACGAACGCCGCCACGTCCGCGATCGCGTAGTGCACGACGTACCCGTCGCCGTCGCGCTCGAGGTGCATGGCCTGGTCGAGGTCGCGCGACCCCTCCGGGTCGATCGTCAGCATCGGCAGGTCGGTGCGGTCCAGCTCGGGCAGCCGGGGGTGCTGCGGCCGCCTCGACGGCCGCCTCCTCCACCTCCGGTGGGAAGTCCGGGGTGACCCCCAGCTCGTCTCGCAGGCGCTGCACCGCCTCGCTCAGACGGTCAGCTGCGACGCCGTCGTCGTCGGACCGGACCCGGAGCACGCGGTTGCTGGGCATGCAGGCACCATAACGACCACCATGCTGATCCTGCTGCCCCCCAGCGAGGGCAAGACCGCGCCGCGTCGTGGCAAGCCGCTCGACCTGGGCTCCTTGTCGTTCCCCGCGCTCACCCCGACCCGCGAGCGGATCCTCGACGCCCTGGTCGACCTGTGCTCCGGCGACCCGCAGGAGGCGGCCCGGAGTCCTCGACGTCGGCAGCACCCAGCTCGACCTCGTCGAGCTCAACCGCGGGCTGCGCACCGCACCCACCGCCCGCGCCGACGCGGTCTACGCCGGCGTCGTCTACGACGCCCTCGACGTCAGCACCCTCTCCCCCGCCGCCCGGCGCCGCGCGACCAGCCGGCTCGCTGTCACCTCCAGCGTCTTCGGGCTGGTGCGCCCCGGCGACCGCATCCCCGCCTACCGGCTCTCGGGCGGCACCACCCTGCCCGGCCTCGGCCCGGTCGCGGGCGCCTGGCGCGAGTCCCTCGGCCCGGCGGTCACCGAGGCGGTCGGCAGCGGCCTGCTCGTCGACCTGCGCTCCAGCACGTACGCCGCGTTCTGGCGTCCCGGCCCCGCCGTCGCCGCCCGCGTCGCGACGGTGCGGGTCCTCCACGAGGTCGACGGCACCCGCAAGATCGTCAGCCACTTCAACAAGGCCACCAAGGGCCGGATGGTGCGCGCCCTGCTCGAGGACGGCGCCAACCCCCGCACCCCCGTCCGTCTGGCCGAGACGCTGCGCGACCTCGGGTGGCACGTCGAGGTCGGCGAGCCGGGACCCAAGGGCACCCAGCTCGACGTCGTGGTGCGCGAGCTCTAGCGGCCCTGCCCGGTCGCGGAGCCGCCGAGCAGCCCCAGGACAGGGTCCACGACCCCGTCGAGCAGGTCGGTGAGCCCGTCGGTCGCCGGCACCAAGATCCCGGTCAGCGGCCCGGTGGCGCCGCCGGTCGCCGAGTCGAGCAGTCCACCGACCCCTGCCACGGCCGGGTCGAGCACCCCCGACAGCGTCCCTGCCTGCGGCGGGACCGGCGAGGGCCCCTGGGTCGGAGGCGTCGGGGGCGAGGGCGGCTGCGGGGGTCCGACCACCGGAGGCTGCGGCGGCGGCGCGCCGGTCCCCGGTGCGCCGCCGGGGGTCGTCGGCGGGGCGGCTTGCGGCTCCAGGAGCGTGCCGGCGCGCACCGGCGCTCCGCGGCCGATCACCCCACCGTCGGTCCGGTCGCCCGGTTCGTCGGGCGTGGCGGCAGGCTCGTCGGGCTCCGCGGAGCCGGGGACCAGCAGGTCGGGCAACCGGGCCAGCACGTCGTCGCGGACCCCGGCCCCGATGTCGGTGCATCACCAGTCCCCCGACCACGACCGCGGCGAAGACGCCGGCGGCGACCCGCATCCCCCACGTCGTACGCCGCTCGCGACGCACCGCAGCACCCTCGGCGACCGGCTCGGGGCCGGGCACCTCGGGCGCCTGGAGGGCGGCTGAGAAGCCCGGCATCAGGTCGGAGGGCAGGGTCCGCTCCGTGCGCTCACCGGTGGGGCGGGCGCGGACCGCGGACCAGGTCAGGTCGTCGCCGGAGGAGGCGTCGTCACCGGCTGGCTCGTGCGGTGCCACCTGGTCCCCCCCGGATCTCTGGCTGCGCGTCGAGACCCATCATGACGCATCGGCGGCCCGGCCGTGGCCGCTTGTGGCGGACGCGACTCAGCGGACCGGGTGACCGCCCCGGGCGAGCGCGTCCTTGACCTGGCCGACGGTGAGGGTGCCGAAGTGGAAGACCGAGGCCGCGAGCACCGCGTCGGCACCGCGTCGACGGCCGGCGCGAAGTGCTCGACCGCGCCCGCACCGCCGGAGGCGATCACCGGGATGCTGACCTCGCGGCGCACCGCCGTGATCAGCTCGAGGTCGAAGCCGTCGCGGGTGCCGTCGGCGTCCATGGCGTTGAGCAGGATCTCCCCCGCCCCCAGCCCGGCGGCGCGGTGCGCCCACTCGACGGCGTCGAGCCCGGTCGACCTGCGCCCGCCGTGGGTGGTGACCTCGAAGCCCGAGTCCGTGCCGGGCGCCGCGGCGTGCGTCGACCGAGAGCACCAGCACCTGGTTGCCGAAGCGGTCGGCGATCTCGGCGACCAGCTCGGGACGCCGGATGGCCGCGGTGTTGACCGCGATCTTGTCGGCGCCCGGCGCGCAGCAGCCGGTCGACGTCGGCGACCGAGCCGACACGCCGCCGCCGACCGTGAGCGGGATGAACACCTGCTCGGCGGTCGCCGAGACGATCTCCATCGTGGTCGCGCGGCCCTCGTGGGAGGCCGAGATGTCGAGGAAGGTCAGCTCGTCGGCGCCCTCGGCGTCGTAGAGCCGGGCCAGCTCGACCGGGTCACCGGCGTCGCGCAGGCCCTGGAAGTTCACGCCCTTGACGACCCGGCCGTCGTCGACGTCGAGGCACGGGATGACGCGGACGGACAGGCTCACGAGGGCCCCGGGTCAGCGCCAGCGCGTCCTCGAGGGTGAAGCGGCCCTCGTAGAGCGCGGTGCCGGCGATCGCGCCCTCGACGCCCTCGGGACCAGAGTCATCAGGGCCTCGATGTCGGCCAGCGTCGATGACGCCGCCCGAGGCGATCACCGGTCGGTCGGTGACCGCGCAGACGTCGCGCAGCAGCTGCAGGTTGGGCCCCTGGAGCATCCCGTCCTTGTTGACGTCGGTGACGACGTAGCGCGCGCAGCCCTCGGCGTCGAGGCGGGTCAGCACCTCGTAGAGGTCGCCGCCGTCGCGGGTCCAGCCGCGCGCGGCCAGGGTGCGCCCGCGCACGTCGAGCCCGATCGCGATCCGGTCACCGTGCTCGGCGATCACCTTCGCGCACCACTCGGGCTGCTCCAGCGCGGCGGTGCCGATGTTGACCCGACGGCAGCCGGTGGCCAGCGCGGCGGCCAGCGACTCGTCGTCGCGGATGCCGCCCGACATCTCGACGTCGATGTCGAGCGCGCCGACGATCTCCGCCTGCAGCTCGCGGTTCTGCCCACGCCCGAAGGCCGCGTCGAGGTCGACCAGGTGCAGCCACTCGGCGCCGGCGTCCTGCCAGCGGCGCGCGGCGGCGACCGGGTCGCCGTACGCGCGCTCGGAGCCGGCGACGCCCTGGGCGAGCTGGACGGCGCGGCCCTCGGTGATGTCGACGGCGGGGAGGAGCTGCAGGTAGTCGGTCATGGAGCCTTCCGGGGTGGGTGGCCGCCTCAGGAGCGGCGGAACAGCAGGGTGTGCAGGACGGGGGCGGCCAGGAGCGGTGACCACGAGGGACAGGGCCGGCCACGCCCAGCCGTCGGTGAAGCAGGGCGACCAGGACGTTGACCAGCACGAGCACCGCCACGGTGGTCCCGCGCTGGCGGCGGTCGCGCTCGGCGAGGATGCCGGTGGGACGACGACGGCGCTCGGGCAGCCACGAGGCGAGCGCCCGGCGCCGCGCCGTACGCCGCTCGCGACGCTCCGCCTCGCCCGCGCGGGCCGCGGTCAGCAGCGCCTGCTCGCGCATCCGTGCCTCGCGCCGGCGGGCTCGCTCCTTGCTCATGGCTGCATGCTCCTCTGGCCGGCCCTCAGAGGGTGGCGACCCAGTTGCGCAGCAGGGCCGCGCCGGCGTCACCGGACTTCTCGGGGTGGAACTGGGTGGCCCACAGCGGACCGTTCTCGACGGCCGCCACGAACCGGTCGCCGCCGTGCTCGGCGGGGCCGGTCTCGGCCCAGGTGACCAGCGGAGCGCGGGTGCGGTCGTTGGTGACGAGCTCCCACTCGCGCACGCCGTAGGAGTGCACGAAGTAGAACCGCTCGCCCTCGACGCCCGCGAACATCGCCGACGCCCTCGGGCACCTCGACGGTGTTCCAGCCCATGTGCGGCACCACCGGGGCCTGCAGCCGCTCGACCAGGCCCGGGCCACTCGTCGCAGCCCTCGGTCTCGACGCCGTGCTCGATGCCGCGCCCGAAGAGCACCTGCATGCCCACGCAGATGCCCAGCACCGGGCGACCACCGGCCAGGCGGCGCCCGATGATCCGCTCGCCCTTGACCGCGCGCAGGCCGGCCATGCACGCGGCGTACGCCCCGACGCCGGGCACCAGCAGGCCGTCGGCGGCCAGGCAGGTCTCGAAGTCGGAGGTCAGCTCGACCTCGGCGCCGGCGCGCTCGACGGCGCGCACCACCGAGCGCAGGTTGCCCGAGCCGTAGTCGAGGACCGCCACCGTGGGGGCGACCGGTCACAGCGCGCCCTTGGTCGAGGGGATGCCGCTCTCGCGCGGGTCGATCGCGACCGCGTCGCGGAAGGCCCGGGCGAACGCCTTGAACTGCGTCTCCACGATGTGGTGCGGCTCGCGACCGGCCAGCACCCGCACGTGCAGCGCGAGGTGGGCGTGGAAGGCGATCGTCTCGAAGACGTGGCGGGTCAGCGAGCCGAGGTAGCCCACGCCGCTGCCGCCGAGCGAGACGTACTGCTGGCCCTCGGGCTCGCCGGTGTGCACGCAGTAGGGCCGGCCCGAGACGTCGACGACGGCCTGCACCAGCGCCTCGTCGAGCGGCACGGTCGCGTCGCCGAAGCGGCGTACGCCGACCTTGTCGCCCAGCGCCTGGCGCAGCGCCTGGCCCAGCGCGATCGCGGCGTCCTCGACGGTGTGGTGGGCGTCGATGTGCACGTCGCCCTCGACCTGCACGGTCAGGTCGACCAGCGCGTGGCGCGCGAACGCGGTGAGCATGTGGTCGTAGAAGCCGACGCCGGTGGAGATGTCGTGGCGGCCCGGCCCGTCGAGGTCGACCTCGACGAGCACCTTGGACTCGCTGGTCTGTCGCTCGATGCGTGCGGTGCGGCTCATGCGGGTGCTCGCTTCCTCGGTCAGGGGGTCTCGTGGGTTCGTCGGCCAGCACCTCGTCGAGGGCGGCGTCGAAGGCCATCATCTCCTCCGGGGTGCCGATCGAGACGCGCAGCCACCCCTCGGGGCCGGTCTCGCGCACCAGCACGCCGCGCTCGAGCAGCTGCTCCCAGGTGGCGTGCCGGTCGGCGAAGGTGCCGAACAGCACGAAGTTCGCGTCGCTGTCGGCGACGCGTGAGCCCCTTGGCCGCGCAGCGACTCGACGGTGCGGTCGCGCTCGGCGCGCAGGTCGTCGACCTTGCCGAGCAGCTCGGGGGCGTGGCGCAGCGCGGCCAGCGCCGACGGCCTGGGTCACCGCCGAGAGGTGGTAGGGCAGGCGCACCACGCGGATCGCGTCGCAGATGGCCGGGTCGGCGGCCAGGTAGCCCAGCCGGGCACCGGCCAGCGCGAAGGCCTTGCTCATCGTGCGGGTCACCACGAGGTTGCGGTGCTCGGGCAGCAGCTCGAGCGCGCTCGGCGTGCCGGCGCGGCGGAACTCGCCGTACGCCTCGTCGATGACCACCAGCCCGCCCGGCTCGTAGGACGCCGCCGCCTCGCACAGCACCCCGACCGCCTCGGGCGGCAGCGCGGTGCCGGTGGGGTTGTTCGGGCTCGGCAGCAGCACCACGCTCGGGCTGCTGCTCCAGCGACCAGCGCGCGGGCGCGCGTCGAGGTCGAGGGTGAAGTCGTCCTCGCGGTGCCCCTGCGACCCAGTCGGTGGCGGTGTCGCGGGCGTACTCGGGGTACATCGAGTAGGTCGGCGCGAAGCTCAGCGCCCGCCGCCCCGGGCCGCCGAAGGCCTGCAGCAGCTGCAGCATGACCTCGTTCGAGCCGTTGGCCGCCCACACCTGCGCCGGGTCGATCGCGGAAGCCGCGGGTCGGCTCGGTGTCGCGCGAGAGGTACGCCGCCAGCGCGTCGCGCAGCTCGACGTGCTCCCGGTCGGGGTAGCGGTTCAGCGTCGTCGCGGCGCGCCGCGACCGCCTCGGCGATGTCCGCGGCGCAGGCCGGCGACGGGCCGTAGGGGTTCTCGTTGGTGTTGAGCTGGACCGGGGCGCGCTCGAGGGAGACCTGGGGCGCGCCGTACGGCGCCAGGCCGCGCAGCTCCTCGCGCAGCGGGGGGAAGACCACGACGTCGCCCTACCGCTCGAAGCGCACGCGCACGGCGGCGCCGTGACCGGGCAGGTCCTCGGCCTCGGCGAGCGTGACGACGTGGTCGGCCACGTCGGCCAGGCCCTCGCGGGAGTAGTCGACGACGTGCACCGACTTGGTGAACGCGCGCACCGAGAGCCCCGAGGAGTGGCAGGCGCAGCCGCCGCTGGGCAGCACGTGGTTGGAGCCGGCGCAGTAGTCGCCCAGGCTCACCGGGGCGTGCGGGCCCACGAAGATCGCGCCCGCGTTGCGCACCCGGGCCGCGACCGCCGCGGCGTCGGCGGTGTGGATCTCGAGGTGCTCGGCGGCGTAGGCGTTGACCACCTCGAGGCCCTGGTCGAGGTCGTCGACCAGCACGGTGCCGGACTGGCGCCCGGTGAGGCTGGTGCGGATGCGCTCGACGTGCTTGGTCACCGAGACCTGCTTGTCGAGCTCGGCGTCGACCTCGTCGGCGAGCGCCTCGGAGGTGGTGACCAGCACGCTGGCGGCCAGCGGGTCGTGCTCGGCCTGGCTGATCAGGTCGGCCGCGACGTACGCCGCCTCGGCGGTGTCGTCGGCCAGCATCGCGATCTCGGTCGGGCCGGCCTCGGAGTCGATGCCCACGACGCCCTTGAGCAGCCGCTTGGCGGTCACGACGTAGATGTTGCCGGGGCCGGTGACCATGTCGACGCGCTCGCAGGGGCCGGTGCCGTAGGCGAACATCGCGATCGCCTGGGCGCCGCCGACGGCGTAGACCTCCTCGACGCCGAGCATCGCGCAGGCCGCCAGGATCGTGGGGTGCACCTCGCCGCCGAAGTCCTTCTGCGGCGGGGAGGCCAGCGCGAGCGACCGCACGCCGGCGGTCTGGGCGGGCACCACGTTCATCAGCACGCTCGAGACCAGCGGCGCCAGGCCACCGGGCACGTAGAGCCCGACGCGGTCGATCGGCACCTTGCGGTGGGTGACCCGGGCGCCGGGGCCGAGGTCGGTCACGACGTCGCGCTCGAGCTCGTTCTCGCAGGTCGCGCGCAGACGGGCGATGGACTCCTCGAGGCCCGCCCTGATGGCCGGGTCGAGCTCGGCCAGGGCGCGGCGCATCGCCTCCGGGGCGACCCGCACGTCCTCGCGCTCGACGCCGTCGAACTGCGCCGACATCTCGTGGATCGCCTCGATCCCGCCGGGTGCGCACCGCCTCGGTGATGGCATGCACCGCAGGCACGGCGGCCTCGATGTCGAAGTCGGCGCGGGGCAGGGCCGTGCGGTAGTCGAACGGCTCCCCTGCCGCGCGGCCCGTGGCGGCACTGCGCAGGTCGATGCGGCGGATCATGCCCCTGAGTCTACGAGCGAGGCCCCGCCTGCACCGATTCAGCGGCGGGCGGTGGACAGGCCCGGGTCCCCGCTAGGTTGGAGGGCGTGAGCGACACCCTGCCGATGTTCCCGCTGGGCACGGTGCTGTTCCCTGGCGTCAGCGTGCCGCTGACGGTCTTCGAGGACCGCTACCGGGCCCTGGTGCACCACCTCCTGCGCATCGAGGACCCCATCCAGCGGGTCTTCGGCACCGTCGGCATCCGCGACGGCTACGAGCTCGGCGACCACGGCGCCCAGTCGCTCTACCGGACCGGGGTCAAGGTGCTGCTCACCGAGGTCGAGCCGCACTCCGACGGCACCTTCTCCGTGCGTGGCCGTCGGGTCTCGAGCGGATCGCGCTCGGCGAGCTCGACACCTCGGGCCTCTTCCCCGTCGGCCACGTCGAGTCCCGCCCCGAGCCGGAGAGCGACGTCGACCCGGCGCTGCGTCGACCGCGCCCGATCGACGTTCACCGCCTACCGCGCGGCGCTGGCCGAGCTGCGCGCCGACCCCTACTCCGGCGAGCTGCCCCGCGACCCGTCGTACCTGTCGTGGACGCTGGCCGCCTGCGCCCCGCTGCCGATGCCCGCAGCGCCAGGCGCTGCTCGAGGCCGACGACGCCTCCGAGCGGCTGCTGCTGGTCACCGACCTGCTGCAGGCGCGAGCTGCGGGCGATGAACGTGATCCCCTCCCTGCCGGCGACCGACGTGGCGCGCACGCGCTGGTCGCCGAACTGAGGCGCCCGTGGCACGTCGCACCGCTCCCGGCTCCGGGTCCCGCTCCCCCGCCACCCCGGCCACGCTCGCGCTGACCCGCGCCGGTGTCGGTCTTCACGCCGCACGCCTACGAGCACGACCCCCGCGCGACGTCGTACGGGCTCGAGGCGGCGACGGTGCTCGGGATCGACCCGGCCCGGGTGCTCAAGACGCTGATGGCCAGCGTCGACGGCCGGCTCGCCGTGGCGATCGTGCCGGTCGCCGGCCAGCTCGACCTCAAGGCGCTGGCGCGGTCCCTGGGCGCCGCGCGGGCCACGATGGCCGACCCGGCCGCCGCCGAACGCGCCACCGGCTACGTCGTCGGCGGCATCTCCCCCCTCGGCCAGAAGCGTCCGCACCCCACCGTCCTCGACGAGAGCGCCCTCCAGCACGACACCGTCCTCGTCTCCGGCGGGCGGCGCGGCTTCGACGTCGAGCTCTCACCCGCCGACCTCGTCGCTCTCACCGCAGCGCGCACCGCCCCCCTCGCCCGCTGACCCGGCCCGAATTCGCGCCGACCCGGCGCAAATTTCGCGCTCGACCCGGCCCAAATGTCGCGCTCAGTCGGCCCATATGGGCCTCCTCGGCTCGAACATATCGCGCCGACTCGGCGAGATATTTGGAGCCGGGTCGCGAGATGCTCAGTCGGGGGTCAGTCCAGGGTCAGGCGCAGCAGCGCGCGAGCGACGTCGCCGACCGCGTGCGCACTGACCCCCAGGGCCCGCAGCTGGGCGAGATCGCCGGCAGTGTCCGCCTCGGCGGCCACGTCGCCGACCTCACCGAGGTCGAGGAAGAAGACCATCAGGGCGTCGTCCGCTTCGGGCACCACCGAGGTGAAGAGGTCGGTACCACCCAGCGAGCCGCCGGCCTCGACCGCGTCGAGCCAGGTCCCGGTCGGGCCCACGAGCACACGATCCTCGACCTGCCGGGCCTCGAGACCGGCAGCCAGCGGACCGGCCTCGGCCAGGGCCTCCTCGGCACTGGCCAGGTCGCCGCGGGTCACCGCCGCCACGGGTACGTCGGTGAGGGTCCCGGTGAAGACGGCCTCGAGCAGCGCGTCGGGGTCGAGGTCGGGGCCCACGGTCAGCGCGGCCGCCTGGCCGAGCAGGGACTCCAGGTCCACCGGGACCGGCGTGTCCTCGCCGAAGGCCTTCTCGGCCCAGCCCTCCGCGAGGCCGGCGGCGAGCACCGCGGTCGTCTCGTCGGGCAGGTCGATGACCAGGTCGCCCACCCCGTCGCCCACCCCGTCACCGAGAGTCGCGGCCGCGTCCTGCGCAGCGCCCGCGGCCTCGATCTCCACCGCACCGTCCTCGAAGCGCAGCACCGCTGCCATGCCCTCGAAGTCCTCGAACGCCTCGTCCAGCCCGTCCAGCCTCCAGCTCGGAGCCGGAGGTCTCGTCGGTGTACGCCGACGGCATCCCGGACCCGAGGAACCCCTCGAAGGCCTCGGCGAGCACCCTCGGCGCCTCGGGGGCGGCGTACATCGTCAGCACGCCGGCGTCCCCGACCTCACCGGTCCAGCGTCGGAAGTCCTCGTCCTCGGCCAGGGAGCCCTCGGCCGTGTCGTCGACGACGCCCCGGGCGATCTCCGGGGTCTCGGCCAGCACCAGCCAGCCGTCCTCGACCACCCATCCCGCCGACTCACCGGCATCGCCGCCGTCGCAGGTCAGCAGGTCGCGCACGCCCTCGTCGGCGGCGTCGTCATCGAGGACCTCGACCGCGAAGACCATCGAGGCCGGCTCGTCCTCGCTGGGCACGGCGGCGGCACCGAACCGGTCGCCCAGCCACGGCCGGACGTCCTCGGCGTAGTCGATGTCACAGGGGGCCTCCGCGAGGACCGCCTCGGCGAGCGACCTGCTTGACGTCGATGTCCTCGACCGGGCCGTCGAGGTCGAGCTCGTCGCTGATGCTCGGGAGCTTCTTCAGGGTCTCGAGCGCCTCGAGCTTCTGCCGGCCGCTCGGGTCGAGGTTCAGCCCGACGTAGCCGATCGAGTCGGCCGGGAACGCGTCGGCTGCCTGCGCGCCCTCGGACAGGTACCAGTAGGTGCCGAAGGCGGCACCACCGACGACGCCCAGGCCCAGCACGCCGAGACCTGCCACCAGCAGGGGCGAGCGACGGCGGGCACGGGCCTGGTGCGGGAGCGGCCCTCCGCTCGCGTGCTCGAGGTACTCGGGGCCGGTGGGATCCTCGGGCGTGGGTCACGGCTGGAGCCTAGCCGCGCGCCAGACCGGGGCGACCTACCTGCGCCTGCCCAGGCGGGCGGGCAGCAGGAGGTAGACGCTGCCCAGCCCGAGCGTCGCGGCCAGCGGCCACGCCAGCAGCGCGCCGAGGCTGTCGAGGGTCAGGTCGCTGGGCAGGGACGCCCCGCGTCCGGCCTCGGCGGCCAGCACCTGCGGGTCGGGCGGTCCGAGGGCGGCCCCGACCTGCCACATCACGACCGCGCCGAGATCGAGCCGATCAGCACCACCGCGAGCGCGAGCAGCTCGCGACCGACCAGGAAGAAGCTCGACAGCGCCCCGACGACGACGCCGCCACCGAGCGCCAGCGCGACGTACTGCGCGGTGCCGGCGAACTCGTTGCGCAACGACGCGAGGTCGTAGCGACCCTCGGCGTCGACAGCGAACCACTCGCGCCGGAAGACCGTCCCGATCGACGGCTCCCACCAGCGCTCCCACAGCCACCCCAGCCCGGCCCCGACGGTGGCGAACAGGACGAGGACGACCAGAGCCTGGACCAGGCTGGCGCCCAGCCCGGCCGGCGTCCCGAGGACGTCGCCACGACCTGCGCGTCGCCGCCGAAGGGGTAGGCGTGCGGGTGCGGCGAGCTGGGTCAGCTGGTCAGGCATCCCGGCCCCAGCAGCGCCTTGAGGTCGGCGAACAGCGCCGGCGTCGGGGTCACCCGCAGCCGGTCGTCGAGCCTCATCACCTTCGTCGCCTCACGTGTCATCAGGCGCAACCGTACTTCGGTCATCCCAGGGTGGGTGCCGAGCACGTCCTTGAGCTGGTCGACCACGGGACCGGTGCAGCGGGTCGAGGGCATGGAGATGACCACCGGACCGGAGGGCCCGTCGGAGATGTCGGGGACCGAGACCTCCTGGCCGTGGATCTCCGGCTGGTCCTTGCTGCGCGAGAGCCGACCCTTGACGGTCAGGATCGCGTCCTCGACCAGCAGCGTCGAGGCGAGCTGGTAGGCGCTCGGGAAGAGCAGCACGTCGATGCCGCCGTCGAGGTCCTCGAGCGTGATCATCGCCCACGCGTCGCCGCGCTTGGTGATCTTGCGCTGCACCGAGGTGACCAGGCCGCTGATCGTGATCGGCGAGCCGTCGGTGCGCTCCTCGTCGAGCATCAGCTGCCCGATGGTGCAGTCGGTGCCGTTGGCCAGCACGTGCTCGAGACCCAGCAGCGGGTGGTCGGAGACGTAGAGACCGAGCATGTCGCGCTCGTGGGCGAGCAGGGTCGTCTTGTCCCACTCGTCGATGTCCGGCACCGGTCACCGAGATCCCGAAGGACCCGCCGCCGTCGTCGTCCATGCCGCCGAAGAGCGAGTCCTGGCCGATCGCCTCGTTGCGCTTGATGTCGACGTACTGGTCGACCGCGGTCTCGTGGATCGCCACCAGGGAGCGGCGCCGGTGCTTCATCTCGTCGAAGGCGCCGGCCTTGATCAGCGACTCGATGACGCGCTTGTTGCACACCAGCGCCGGCACCTTGTCCATGAAGTCGTTGAAGTCGGTGTAGCGGCCCTTCTCCTCGCGCCCGACGACGATGCCGTCGACGACGTTGGCGCCGACGTTGCGCACCGCGGTCAGCCCGAAGCGGACGTCGTTGCCGACCGGGGTGAAGTTCGCGGCCGACTCGTTGACGTCGGGGGGCAGCACCTGGATCTTCATCCGTCGGCACTCGTTGAGGTAGATCGCCGACTTGTCCTTGTCGTCGCTTGCACCGAGGTCAGCAGCGCGGCCATGTACTCGGCCGGGTAGTTCGCCTTGAGGTAGGCGGTCCAGTAGGAGACCAGCCGTACGCCGCGGAGTGCGCCTTGTTGAAGGCGTAGTCGGAGAACGGCAGCAGGATGTCCCACAGCGTCTTGATCGCGGCGTGCGAGTAGCCCCGCTCGGTCATGCCCGCCGAGAACGCCTGCGAACTGCTTGTCCAGCTCGGACTTCTTCTTCTTGCCCATCGCGCGGCGCAGGATGTCGGCCTGGCCCAGGGTGTAGCCGGCGAGCTTCTGCGCGATCGCCATCACCTGCTCCTGGTAGACGATCAGGCCGTAGGTCTCGCCCAGCACGTCCTCGAGCGCCTCGGCGAGCTCGGGGTGGATCGGCTCCACCGGTTCGCGACCGGTCTTGCGGCGGGCGTACTTGTTGTGCGAGTCGGCACCCATCGGGCCGGGCCGGTAGAGCGCGCCGACCGCGGAGATGTCCTCGAAGGTGTCGGGACGCATCGAGCGCAGCAGCGCGCGCATCGGGCCGCCGTCGAGCTGGAAGACGCCCAGGGTGTCGCCGCGCTGGAGCAGCGCGTAGGTGGCCTCGTCGGTGAGCTCGAGGTCCTCGAGGACCACCGTCTCGCCGCGGTTGGCCTGGATGTTCTTGATCGCGTCGTCGAGGACCGTGAGGTTGCGCAACCCCAGGAAGTCCATCTTGATCAGCCCGAGGCCCTCGCACGTCGGGTAGTCGAACTGGGTGATCATCGCGCCGTCGGCGGGGCGCTTGAGCAGCGGGATCACGTCGACCAGCGGCTCGCTGGACATGATCACGCCGGCCGCGTGCACGCCCCACTGGCGCTTGAGGCCCTCGATGCCGATGGCGGTGTCGACGACCTTCTGCACGTCGTTGTCGCCGTCGTAGAGCTGGCGGAACTCCCCGCCCTCGCCGTACCGGGCGTGCTCGGGGTCGAAGATCTGCTGCAGCGGCACGTCCTTGCCCATCACCGCTGCGGGCATCGCCTTGGTGATCCGGTCCCCCATCGCGAAGGGGTAGCCCAGGATGCGCGAGGAGTCCTTGACGGCCTGCTTGGCCTTGATGGTGCCGTAGGTGACGATGTAGGAGACCCGGTCGTCGCCGTACTTGTCGGTGACGTAGCGGATCACCTCGCCGCGTCGGCGCTCGTCGAAGTCGATGTCGAAGTCGGGCATCGAGACGCGGTCGGGATTGAGGAAGCGCTCGAAGATCAGGCCGTGGACCAGCGGGTCGAGGTCGGTGATGCGCAGCGCGTAGGCGACCATCGAGCCCGCACCCGAGCCACGGCCCGGGCCGACCCGGATGCCGTTGTTCTTGGCCCAGTTGATGAAGTCGGCGACCACGAGGAAGTAGCCGGGGAACCCCATCTGGGTGATGACGCCGATCTCGAAGTCGGCCTGCTTGCGCACCTGCGTCGGGGATCCCGTGGGGGTAGCGCACCTGCAGTCCGCGCTCGACCTCCTTGACCAACCAGGAGTCCTCGTTCTCCCCCGGAGGGCACGGGAACTTGCGGCATGTACTTGCCGACGCCCTCGGAGAACTCCACGTCGCAGCGCTCGGCGATGAGCAGCGTGTTGTCGCAGGCCTCGCGCAGCTGGTACTTGTCCGCCCACAGCGCCCGCATCTCCTCCGCGGACTTGATGTAGTAGCCGTCACCGGAGAAGGCGAAGCGCTGCCCGGGTCCGTCGCCGGCCGGGATGTCCATCGTGGAGCCGGAGTTGATGCACAGCAGGTGCTCCTGGCTCTTGGCGTCCTCGCGCATCACGTAGTGCGAGTCGTTGGTGGCCAGCAGCGGGATCTTCAGGTCGCGGCCGAGCTCGAGCAGCCCGTCGCGGACCCGGTTCTCGATGTCGAGGCCGTGGTCCATCAGCTCGAGGAAGTAGTTCTCCTTGCCCAGGATGTCCTGGAAGTCCGCGGCGGTCTGGCGGGCCGCGGCGTAGTTGCCGTAGCGCAGGTGGACCTGGATCTCCCCGGACGGGCAGCCGGTGGTGCCGATGATCCCCTTGCCGTGCTGCGAGAGCAGCTCGCGGTCCATCCGAGGATGCTTGAAGAAGCCCTCGCGCCAGGCGCCGCTCGAGAGCCGGAAGAGGTTGTGCATGCCCTCCGTGGACTCCGAGAGCAGGGTCATGTGGGTGTAGGCGCCGCGGTTGGAGACGTCGTCGGGGCCGCCGTCGTAGAAGTTGACGCCCTTGCGCTCGAAACGGGAGATGTTGGGCGCGAAGTAGGCCTCGATGCCGATGATCGGCTTCACCCCGGCGGCCTTGGCCTTGGAGTAGAACTCGTAGGCACCGAAGACGTTGCCGTGGTCGGTCATCGCCACCGCGGGCATCCCGAGCTCGGCGGCGCGTTCGGTCAGGGCGCCGAGACGGGCGGCCCCGTCGAGCATGGAGTACTCGGTGTGCACGTGCAGGTGCACGAAGGAGTCCGACGAGGAGTTCGCCATCGAGTCGAGCGCATCCCTTCGGGATCGTTGCGGGCAGGCAGCATCGACCACGTCCGGTGCGGGCACCGGGGCCGGGCGTCGATCCTGGGGAAGAACGTCAGCCTACGCGACCGACTCCGCCACGATGGCAGGGCGCACCGACACTCAGCCGCGCCCGGCGTCGAGGCTCTCGGTGACGATCACGTCGACGATCCGGGCCAGCCGCTCGGAGCCCAGCACCGGCGCTCGAGCGCGCCATCTCGCGCGCGATCTCGGCCTCGCGACCCCGGTCGCGACCGGGACTGGTGCGGTGCGGCTGGATGGCGCGGGTCAGCGCCACCCGGCGCGCCAGGAGGTCACCGAGCTGGGCATCGACGTCGTCGACCAGGCCGCGCAGGAAGGCCAGCGGGTCCTGGCCCGGCCAGGCCATCCGGACGTCGGGGGCACCCTCGGGATTGCCCGAGCCGTCGGTGGTCTCGAGGTCGACGAGGCCGTGGTGGCGGTAGAAGGCGCGCGCCGGCTCGTTGGACTCGAAGACCCACAGGCAGAAGCCACCGGGGCGCAGGCCCTTGGCCAGGTCGAGCAGCGCCGCTCCGATGCCGCCGCCCTGCTCGGCGGGATCGACGTACAACGAGTGCAACCAGTCGTCCTGGACCATCGCGTAGCCCAGCAGGCGCCCGTCACGCTCGGCCAGCCACAGCTCGTGGGTGCTCAGGTCCCAGGACTCGACGTCCTCCTGGACGAACGCGGCGTCGTCGACCACCGGCGGCATGGCCGGACCGCTGCCGTGCGCGCCCGCAGGTGCAGGTCGGCCACGGCCGCGAGGTCGTCCCGATCGGCCGGGCGCAGGAGCAGGTCGCCGGTGGCCTCAGTCGGCATCGCGGATCGTCTCGAGCGACGCGGCCAGGTCGTCGGGGTACGACGACTCGTACTCCACCTGCTTGCCGGTGTCGGGGTGCTCGAAGCCGAGCCGCATGGCGTGCAGCCACTGCCGCTCGACGCCGAACCGCTTGGCCAGCACCGGGTCGGCGCCGTAGGTCAGGTCGCCGACGCACGGGTGCTTCAGCGCGCTCATGTGGACGCGGATCTGGTGGGTGCGCCCGGTCTCCAGATGGACCTCGAGCAGGCTGGCGAAGCGGTGCGCCTCGAGCGTCTCGTAGTGGGTGACCGAGGCACGCCCGTCGGCCATCACCGCGAACCTGTAGTCGGCCTTGGGGTGGCGACCGATCGGGGCGTCGATGGTGCCCTCGAGCGGGTCCGGGTGGCCCTGGACGACCGCGTGGTAGGTCTTGTCGACCGTGCGGTTGCGGAACGCGTTCTTCAGCAGCGAGTAGGCGTGCTCGGACTTGCAGATCACCATCACGCCCGAGGTGCCGACGTCGAGGCGCTGGACGATGCCTTGGCGCTCGGAGGCCCCCCCGGTGGCGATCCGGAAGCCGGCGCCCGCGAGGTGGCCGACCACGGTCGGACCGTGCCAGCCCGGCGAGGGGTGCACGGCCACG
Organism: uncultured Actinomycetota bacterium; assembly: GCA_963722135.1. Classification (GTDB taxonomy): domain Bacteria; phylum Actinomycetota; class Actinomycetes; order Propionibacteriales; family Nocardioidaceae; genus Nocardioides. Next base: position 799,486 of record CAVRJT010000003.1, on the reverse strand, counting down.
CCGACCGGCTTGTCGATCACGACGATGGAGTCGTCGTCGTGGATGATCTTGATGCCCTCGACGATCTCCGGTCGCACCGCGAGCGGGTCGACCGATGCTGGGGATGCTCACCTCGAGCAGCGAGCCGGGGAACACCCGGTCGCTCTTGCCCGGCGCTGTTCCGTCGAGGAGCACGTACCCCTGGGCGACGAGGTCGGCGGCGCGCGTCCGCGCGAGAGACCGAACAGCCGCGCCATCGCCGCATCGACGCGCTCCCCCGCCATGCCGTCCGGGACGCTCAGGGCGCGCTGGTCGACGACCTCGCTCACTCGTGCTCCTTCTTGTTCTTCTTCGTCCTGTTCTCGTCGCTCGCCCTCGCGGGACGCCGTCGAGACGCATCCCGCGGAAGGCCTGGACCAGGATCAGCGCAGCGGCACCGTTGATCGCCATGTCGGCGACGTTGAAGACCGGCCAGTTGGGCAGCATCAGGAAGTCGATGACATGACCGCGCATGGGACCCGGCGCCCGGAAGAGGCGATCGGTGAGGTTGCCCAGCACGCCGGCCATCAGCAGCCCCAGCCCGAGGGCCCACAGCCGGCTGCGAAGACGCAGGCTGAGCAGGCCACCACGACACGGCCGCGACGATGGAGAGCACGCTGAGCACGACGGTGTACTCGGTGCCCGTGCTGAACGCCGCGCCGGGGTTCTTCACCAGGCGCAGCACCAGCAGGTCACCGACGACCGGCACGTCGGGCTCGCCCGTGAGGCGGTCGACGGCGAGCACCTTGGTGCCCAGGTCGATCGCGTAGCCGACCAGCGCGACCAGGGCGAAGACCGACCAGGTGCGACGGCGGGAAGGTCGGTCCTCAGGTGCTGCGGCCGGGTCTATCGCCGCTCCTCGCGCTGCTTGCATGTCATGCACAGTGTCGCACGGGGGAAGGCCATCAACCGCAACTTGCCGATCGGCTGCCCGCACGACTCGCACTCCCCGTAGCTGCCGTCCGCGATGCGCTCCAGCGCTCGGTCGATCTGGGCCACCTTGTCGCGCTCGATGTTGAGCACGCTCATCTCGTGGTCGCGCTCGAAGCTGGTGGCGCCGACGTCGGCCTGGTCCTGCCCGGCCCCGTCGCCGGAGTCGCGCATCAGGCCGTCGAGCTCGGCCTCCATGTCCTCGCACGACGCCCGCGCTGTGCTCGCGCTGCTCGTTGAGCTCGCCGAGCAGCTCGTCGAGCTCGGCCGGGGTCCAGTCCTGCTCGTCGTCCTTGACGACCAGCGAGTCCGGCGCTGGGCTTCGCGGTCTTGGCCTTGGGGGTCGCCTTCTTGGCGGGGGTCGTGGTCACGGGCGCTGCCTTCCTCTCCGGGGCCTTCGAGGCGGGGGCGCTCTTGGCAGGGGTCTTCTTGGCCGGGGTGGCCTTCTTCGCGGCCGGGGCGGCCTTCTTGGCCGGGGTGGCCTTCTTGGCCGGGGTGGCCTTCTTGGCCGGGGTGGCCTTCTTGGCGGGCGGCCTTCTTGGCGGGCGCCGGCTTCTTGGCGGAGGCCGACCCGCCCGCCGGGGCGTCGTCCGGCTGCGCCTCGCGACCGATCACGCGGCGCGCGGCGGAGACCGCCTGACCTGCCAACGTACGTGTTCCACGAGCCATCGAGCCCGCCTCTCTCCGACGCCCCCGAGACGGGCGCCGGCCCCTGGCCGTGATCCTCGTCTCAGACCGCAGCGGTGGCACGGAGAGTAGCCGGTGACCCGGTCCCCTCAAAACCGCCACACCGGGTATGACGCACGACGCGGCCGGCCCCCGAGGGGACCGGCCGCGTCGCGAAGCCGTGCTGAGGGTGAGCTGGGCTCAGCCCTCGTCCTCGCCGAGGATCGAACGCAGTCGCTTGGGCTGCGGGGTCTCCTCCGCGTCCGTGGCATCGGTGGAGCCGGCGAGCGCCTCGAGCTGCTGGGTGAAGTAGCTCTTGAGGCGGGACCGGTACTCACGCTCGAACGAGCGCAGGTTCTCGACCTCGCTGCTGAGCTTGTCCCGCTCGCGCTCGAGGTCGCCGAACATCTGCTGGCGACGCTCGGCGGTCTCGGAGTCGAGCATCTGGGCCCGGGTGCGAGCGTCGGCCTCCAGGCGGTCCGCCTTCGACTTCGACTCGGTCTCGAGCCGCTCGGCCTTGGTGCGGGCCTCGCCGATGATCTTGTCGGCGTCGTTCTTGGCCTCGTCGACGAGCTCGTCGGCGTTGCGCGTGGCGATCTCGAGCAGACGCGCCGCAGCGTTGGACGCCTGCGGAACCGTCTCGACGCGGATCGTCTCTGCCGGAGCGCGCAGCAGCCACGGGCACCGGGGTGGGCTCGGGAGCCAGCGACGGCTCCGGAGCGCGTCTCAGGGGCCTTCTCCGGCGCCGGGGCCGGCGCAGCCGGCACGGCGGCCTGCTGACCGGTGTCGCCACCGGTCTGGGCCGACGCGAGCTGGGCGCGCAGGTCCTCGTTCTCCTTGGTCAGACGAGCGAGCTCAGCCTCGACCTCGTCCAGGAACTGGTCGACCTCCCCCATGTCGTACCCCTCGCGGAGACGGACCGGAGTGAAGCGCTTGTTGCTCACGTCCTCGGGTGTCAACGGCATGACCTCACCCATTCATAGTCGTGGTTGTCCCGAGGACCGACTGCGTCCTCGACCTGTCGGATCGAACAATAGCGTCAACGCTGTGGCAGGTGTGACCACCGGGTTCGTCCCGGGCTCCGCCCGCCTGGTCACAACATCGTCTGGCGCACCACGGTACGCAGGATCCAGACGCTGATGAAGACGATCAGGAAGCTGAGGTCCAGGGCGATGCTGCCCAACCGCAGCGGCGGTACGACGCGTCGCAGCGCCTTGATCGGCGGGTCGGTGACCGAGTAGACGGCCTCCAGCAGCACCAGCACCGGCCCGCGCGGCGACCAGTAGCGCGCGAAGACCATCACCCAGTCGACGACGAAGCGGACCCACAAAAGATCCAGAAGATCGTCAGGATGATGTAGATGATCGAACCGGCGACCTGCACGTCGGTCTCGTCTCCTGTCAGTGACCCGGGCTCGCGCCCCGGGTCGGGTCGCGCGAGCCTCAGCTCTGGTTGAAGAAGCCACCCTCAGCGATGCGCTCCTTGTCCTCGGCCGCCACGGTGACGTTGGCGGGCGAGAGCAGGAAGACCTTGTTGGTGACGCGCTCGATGGTGCCACGCGTCGCAAACACCAGCCCAGCGGCGAAGTCGACGAGGCGCTTGGCGTCGGCGTCGTTCATCTCGGAGAGGTTCATGATCACCGGCACGCCCTCGCGGAAGTTCTCCCCCACGGTGCGGGCCTCGTTGTAGGTGCTGGGGTGCAGGGTCGTGATGCGGGACAGCTCGGCCACCACTCCGGTCGGGCCGGGCGCCGGACGACGGCGCTCGGCGAGGTCAGCCACGGGTGCGGGGCGCATGCTCGCGCGCACGCTCGTGTCGGGAAGGGCCGGCGGCGGCCACGGGACGGGTCTCGGCGGTGTAGTCGTCGCTCGGGTCGTACTCGCCGTGCGTCGCCGTCGTACCGGCCGGTGTCCTCGACGAGGCCGAGGTACTCGCCGATCCTGCGCATCGCGCCGCTCATGGTGGTGCCCTCCGGATCTCGAGCGTCCGGTGACGGACGCCTGGTGGTCTGAACTTATCGGACCGCAGGCCTCGAACCGAGGATTGCGGAGCCGACGCGCACGTGTGTCGCGCCAGCGGCGACGGCCTGCTCGAGGTCGCCGCTCATCCCGGCCGAGAGCCGGTCTGCATGGGGGTGGTCGGCCAGCAGGCGCTCGCGCACCTGCGGCCAGGCGGGCGAAGGCCGCCGCGGGGTCCTCGCCCAGCGGGCGCGACGGCCATCAGCCCGCGCAGGCGCAGGTGCTCGGCTGGCCTCGACCGCCTCGGCCAGCGCGGGTACGTCGTCGGGCTCGGCGCCGGCGCGGTGCTCGGCGCCGGGCGGGTCGAGGCTGACCTGGACCAGCACGTCGAGCGGGCTGCCCCGCTCGGCGGCGCCGCGGTCGAGACCGCGCACCAGCTTGAGGCGGTCCAGCGACTCCACGACGTCGGCGTACCGCGCGACGGCGGCGGCCTTGTTGCTCTGCAGCCCGCCGATGTAGTGCCACACGAGGTCGAGGTCGGCGCACTCGGCGGCCTTGGCCTCGGCCTCCTGGTGCCGGTTCTCCCCCACCTCGCGCACGCCCAGGTCGGCCAGCAGCCGCACGTCGGAGGCCGGGAAGAACTTGGTCACCACGACGAGGCCGACCGCGTCGTCGTGGCCGGCCGCGGCGACGCGGCCGCGTCGATCCGCTCCGCGCACCGCGGCCAGGCCCGCCGCCAGTCTCTGCGCGGCGGCTCACGACGTCCACACCAGACCGGCCATCCGGCCCGCGACGGCGGCGTCGCGCCGGTGGGAGTGCAGCGCGGGGTCCTCGAGCGTGCAGCGACCGACCTCGGTGAGGCTCACGTCCGAGCGCGCGTCGAGCTGGGCCCGCACGCCGGCACCGAGGTCGAGCGAGGGCGTGCCCCACGTCGTCTCGGCCCAGGTCTGCGGGCACCACCGCGGCCACCTCCTCACGCATCTGCTCGGGCACCTCGTAGCAGCCGCCGCACACGTGCGGGCCGACCCAGGCGTGCACCGCCGCCGGCGCCCTGCTCGCGCATCTGCTCCACCGCGCGAGGCACCACCGCCGAGCGCCACCCCCGCGCGACCGGCGTGCACCGCCGCGACGACCCCGGCGCCGGTGTCGGCCAGCAGCACCGGCACGCAGTCGGCGACCCGGACCATCAGCCCGAGCCCGTGCGTGGCGGTGACCAGCGCGTCGGCCGGTGGGCACCGGCTCCGTCGGAGCGGGGCCGGGCTCGCTGACGAGCAGGACGTCGGTCGCCGTGCACCTGGTTCATCCGCGCGAAGCGGACGCCGCAGGCACTCCTCGACGCGCGGCAGGGCCTCGCGACGAAGCCCGGGCCGCAGGCCCTGCAGGTCGACGCTGGAGTCGGTGAAGGCGACGTCGACACGGACGTCGCCCTCACGGTGGTCACGGAAGCTGAACACGTGGCCTCAGGTGCTCACTTCAGGAAGTCGGGCACGTCGAGGTCGTCGTCGTCGAACTGGACCTGACGCGGAGCCGGCCTCGGGGCCTGCTGGGTCTGCTGCGGCGCCTGCTGGGTCCGCTGCGGCTGGTCCTGCTGGTTCTGCGGCACCGAGGGGGCGAAGGTGGGCGCAGGCCGCTGCGGAGGACGGGAGCCCTGACGGGCGCCGACCTCGGCCCGAGCGGGCTCGTCACGGCGGGTCGACACGGCGCGCGCCGCCTCGCGGGTCTGCTCCTGCGACTGCTGCTCGCGCGGCTCGCGGCGCAGCACGGTGCCCTCGTCGCGGCGCTTGGGCGTGCCCCCGTCGAAGCCGGCCGCGATGACGGTGACCCGCACCTCGTCGCCGAGGGCGTCGTCGATGGTGGCGCCGAAGATGATGTTGGCCTCGGCGTGCACGGCCTCGGCGACCAGCGCCGCCGCCTCGTTGATCTCGAAGAGACCCAGGTCGGAGCCACCGGCGATCGAGAGCAGCACGCCGTGCGCGCCGTCGATGCTGGCCTCGAGCAGCGGCGAGGAGACCGCCATCTCCGCGGCCGCGACCGAGCGGTCCTCGCCGCGGGCCGAGCCGATGCCCATCAGTGCGGAGCCGGCGTTGGCCATCACCGACTTCACGTCGGCGAAGTCGAGGTTGATCAGGCCGGGCGTCGTGATCAGGTCGGTGATGCCCGAGACACCCTGCAGCAGCACCTGGTCGGCCTGCTTGAAGGCGTCGAGGACCGAGACGTTGCGGTCGCTGATCGAGAGCAGCCGGTCGTTGGGGATCACGATGAGGGTGTCGACCTCCTCGCGCAGCCCGGCGATGCCCTCCTCGGCGGAGTTGGCGCGGCGGCGACCCTCGAAGGCGAACGGGCGGGTGACGACACCGATGGTCAGCGCACCGAGCGAGCGGGCGATGCGGGCCACGACCGGAGCGCCGCCGGTGCCGGTGCCGCCACCCTCGCCGGCGGTCACGAAGACCATGTCGGCGCCCTTGATGACCTCTTCGATCTCGTCGGCGTGGTCCTCGGCCGCGCGCGCACCCACCTCGGGGTTGGCGCCGGCGCCGAGACCGCGGGTCAGCTCGCGCCCGATGTCGAGCTTCGACGTCGGCGTCGCTCATCAGCAGCGCCTGCGCGTCGGTGTTGATCGCGATGAACTCGACGCCCTTGAGGCCGACCTCGATCATCCGGTTGACGGCGTTGACACCACCGCCACCGATGCCCACGACCTTGATGATGGCCAGGTAGTTCTGTGCTGCTGCCACGGTGGCTCGCCTCTCGCTGAGTGCTCGGATGGATTCGTTGCTGTGCTTGCTGGGTGTTGCTGGGTGGTGCGGGTGTTACTGAGTCCTGGGCGACGGGTCGGCGTGTCTCTCAACTCTGACCCTCAGGTAGAGGGTTATAGTTATGTCAACCTCGTCGTGATCACGACAGTAGGCAGCCGGGATACCTCGCTGGCGCCGACACGCCGCGTGTCGGCGTCTTTTTTCGGGGGCCGCTGCGTGGGCCCACTCACACCGGCCGACGAGTGCCGGTCCGGGCCGGGTCGGCGGAGTTCGCGCCGGGTCGGCGGGAAGTTGGGCCGGGTCGGCGAGATGATTCGGGCCGGGTCAGCTGCGGGTGGTGGGGGTGGCGGGCACGGAGACGTCGAAGACCCGGCCGTCCTGCTCGCAGCAGGACCTCGAGGACGCGCTGCCTTCTGCTCGGAGTCCGAGGCGCTCCCCCACACCACCTCGCGCCCGTCGCGCAGCACGCAGGCGGATCTGGTCGACGGTGCCGACCTCGACGTGGTCGACGTCGGCGGCGAGGTCCTCGGGCAGCGCGGCGACCACGGCCGCGCCCTCGCGCAGCGCCTCGCTGGTCACGCCCGACAGCGCGTCGACGCGGGGCAGGTCGGCGGGCGGTCTCCTGGTAGTCGCGGAAGACCACGCCCTCGGCGTCCATCCCGCGCAGCGTCGAGCCGATGCGCACGACCGCGACGGCCACCCGCTCCTCGACGCTCGACGCGGACGCCGTCGGGCCAGGCGCGGGTCACGTCGGCGCTGCGCACCACGGCCAGCGCCTCGACCCGCGCACGGACCGCGTCGAGGTCGATGCGGGCGACCGGGTCGCCCACCGGCACCGAGGCGGCCTCGCGGACCTCCTGCTCGCTCGAGCACGTCGGCGCCGGCGACCTCGACCTGCTCGACGGCCAGCAGCGAGGAGAACCAGATCGCCCAGACGCCGACCACCAGGAGCGCGAGGCCCAGCACCGCGACGACGACGTAGCGCAGCCGCAGCCAGCGCCGCGACCACTGGCGGCGCGCGAAGCGGCGCTGCGAGGAGGCCGTGACGGTGCCACCGGGGCCAGCGGGGCCGGCGGGGGCGCGGGTGCGGGTCTCAGCCACCGGCGGCCTCCCGCAGCAGGTCGAGCACCCGGGGCCCGACCTCGGTGACGCTGCCGGCGCCGAGCGTCAGCACCAGGTCGCCGGGCCGGGCCCGGTCGACGAGTGCGGCGGGCACGTCGTCGAGGTCGGGCACGAAGGCGACGCGCTCCGCGGGCAGCGGCACGTGGTCGGCGACCAGCGCGCCGGTGACCGCGGGGTCGGCGTCCTCACGGGCCAGGTAGCACGTCGAGCACCACGACCTCGTCGGCGGCCCCGAGCGCGTCGCCCATGGCGGCGCCGAAGAGCCGGGTGCGCGAGACCAGGTGGGGCTGGAAGGCCACGATCACGCGCCCCTCCCCCGCCACCGACCGGGCGGCCTCGAGGTCGCCGGCGATCTCGATGGGCTGGTGGGCGTAGGAGTCGTAGACGCGGACGCCGCCGGCCTCGCCCTTGGCCTCCATCCGGCGACCGGTGCCGCCGAAGGCCTCGAGCCCGTCGCGCAGGCCCTCGAAGGGCAGGCCCGAGCCGCAGCCCGACCCCGAGCGCGGCGAGCGCGTCGAGCACGTAGTGGCGCCCCGGGATGGCCAGGCGGACCCGGCCCAGCTCGCGGCCGCGGTCGACGACGGTGAAGGAGGAGGTGGTGCCCTCGAGGACGACGTCGAGCGCGCGCAGGTCGGCGTGCTCGCCCTCGCCGACGCCGACGAAGCTCGAGCCCGCGGGCCTCGGCGAGCGGGCGCAGCGCCTCGGCGCCGGGGTCGTCGACGCAGGCGACCAGGAAGCCGTCGGCGTCGATGGTGGCCACGAACTCGGCGAAGGCGGCGCGGTAGGCCTCCTCGGTGCCCCAGGTGTCGAGGTGGTCGGCCCCGACGTTGGTGACGATCGCGGCGTGCGGGCGGTAGACCAGGAAGGCGCCGTCGCTCTCGTCGGCCTCGGCGACGAAGAGGTCGCCGGCCCCGGCGTCGGCGTTGCGGCCGGTCGCCGACAGCACCCCGCCGACGGCGTACGTCGGGTCGGCGCCGCAGGCGAGCAGGGCGACGGTGAGCAGCGAGGTGGTGGTGGTCTTGCCGTGCGTGCCGGCCACGGCCAGCACCCGGCGGTCGGTCATCACCGAGGCGAGCCCGGCCGAGCGCGGCAGCAGCCGCAGCCCGCGGCGGCGCGCCTCGAGCACCTCGGGGTTGTCCTCGCGGGCGGCGGTGGTGACCACGACGGTGTCGCCGGGCCCGAGGTCGCCGAGGTGGGCGGCGTCGTAGCCGAGGTGGCAGGTGACGCCGAGCTCGCGCAGCGAGGGCAGGAACGGGGTGTCCTGGTCGTCGCTGCCGGTGACCGTCGACGCCGCGGGCGGCCATGATCCGCGCGATGGCCGACAGGCCGGCGCCGCCGATGCCGACGAAGTGCACCCGGCCGAGCTCGGCCGACGCCGGGCACGACCTCGGGGACCGGCAGCCTCATCGCGCCGCTCCCCCGGCCTCGAGCACGATGCGCGCCAGCGCCTCGTCGGCGTCGCGCGGCACCAGGTGGCGCGCCGCGGCGCTCATCGTGGCCAGGCGGGCCGCGTCGGTGACCAGCGGCACGACGTTGGCCACCACCCACTCGGCGGTCAGCTCCTCGTCGCGCACCAGCAGCGCTCCCCCGGCGTCGACGACCGGACGGGCGTTGAGCTCCTGCTCGCCGTTGCCGATCGGCAGCGGCACGAAGACCGCCGGGCACCCCGGTGGCGGCGGCCTCGACGACGCTGTTGGCGCCGCTGCGGCAGACCATCAGGTCGGCCGCGGCCAGGGCGAGGTCCATCCGGTCGACGAAGTGCTCGACGACGTAGGGCGTCGCCGGTCGCGGTGGTCGCGCCGGGCTCGGCCTCGCCGCGTGCGCCCACGACGTGCAGCACCTGCACGCCGGCCTCGCCGAGCTGCCGGGCGGCGCCGGAGACGGCCTGGTTGATGCGCCGCGCGCCCTGGGAGCCGCCGGTGACCACCAGGGTCGGCCGGTCGGGGTCGAGGCCGAAGAACGCGCGCGCCTCGGCGCGCAGCGCCTCGCGGTCGAGGGTGGAGATCATCCGCCGGATCGGCAGGCCGACGTACTCGGCGCCGGGCAGCGGGGTGTCGGGGAAGCTGACCGCGACCCGGCCGCCGCGGCGCGAGGCGACCCGGGCGCCGAGCTTGTTGCCCAGGCCGGGCAGCGCGTTCTGCTCGTGCACGACGACGGGCAGGCCGCGCTTGCGGGCGGCGAGGTAGGCCGGCACCGAGACGTAGCCGCCGTAGCCGACGACGACGTCGGGGTCGACGCGGTCGAGCACGGCGTGGGTCTGGCGGACCGCGTCGACGCATCCGCGCGGGCACCTTGAGCAGGTCGAGCGCCGGGCTTGCGCGGCAGCGGCACCGGGGGCACCAGCTCGAGGGGGTAGCCGGCCGCGGGCACCACCGTGTTCTCCAGGCCGCGGGGGGTGCCCAGGCAGGTGATCTCGACCGTCGGGTCGAGCCGGCGCAGGGCGTCGGCGGTCGCGAGCAGGGGCGAGGTGTGGCCGGCGGTGCCGCCACCGGCGAGGAGGATGCGCATCGGGCTCAATCTAGGCGGTCGTGGCTGGGGTGCGCGCCCGGCGCCGGCCGCGACGCCGGCGGCGCGGCCACGGCGACGGGCGGCCAGGGCCGGCGCGGCCTCGGGCTCGCGGCGCGCGAAGCCGATCAGCAGGCCCAGCGCCACCAGCGACGGCAGCAGCGAGGAGCCGCCGTACGAGATCAGCGGCAGCGGGATGCCGATGACCGGCAGCAGCGCCAGGACCATGCCGACGTTGATGATCATCTGGCCGATCAGCCACACCACGATGCCGAAGCTGGCGTAGCGCACGAACGGCTCCTGGGTGTGGCGCGCCACCCGCAGCGCCGCGAGCGCGATGGTCAGGAACAGCGCCGACGACCAGCAGGGTGCCGACGAGGCCGAGCTCCTCGCCGAGCACGGCGAAGATGAAGTCGGTGTGCGCCTCGGGCAGGTCGCCCCACTTCTGCTGGCTGGCCCCGATGCCCTGGCCGAACCAGCCGCCCGAGGAGAGCGCGTACAGGCCGTGGGCGGGCTGCCAGCCGGTGTCGTGGTAGTCCTGGAAGGGGTCGGCGAAGGTGGTGATCCGCGCGACCCGCTCGGTGTCGGTCGGCGCCAGCCCGATGGCCGCCACGGCGACCAGCGAGATCGCCAGCCCGAAGAGCCGGCCGGGGGCGCCGACGACCCAGAGCATGCCGAGCAGGATCGCGAAGAAGACCAGGGCGGTGCCGAGGTCGCGACCGGCCACGACGAGCAGGGTCGCCAGCAGCAGGCCCGGCACCACCGGCACCACGAGCTGGTGCAGGCTGTGGAGGCGGCGCTCCTTGTTGGCGTAGATGTGGGCGGCCCACAGCACCAGGGCCAGCTTGGCGACCTCGGAGGGCTGGATCGCCAGCGAGCCGACGCCGAGCCAGTTCTGGTTGCCGTTGACCTCGGTGCCGACGAACGCCGTCAGGCCAGCAGCAGCACCAGCGAGAACAGGTAGGCCGGGTAGGCCAGGGCGCGGATCCAGCGCAGCGGCAGCCGGCTGGCGACGAACGCGGCCGGCAGGCCGATGCGTCAGCCACAGCAGCTGGCGGCGCACCACGGCGTAGGAGTCGCCGTCGCTGTACCTTGTAGGACCACACGCTCGAGGCGGACAGCACCATGATCAGGCCGATGGTCAGCAGCAGCGCGGAGGCGCCGAGCAGCAGGTAGTACGACGTCAGCGGCCGGTCGAAGGCCTCGCGCAACGAGCCGCAGCGAGGAGCGCAGGTGCGGTGCTGCCGAGGGCCCGCCAGGACGTCGGGTCGTCGGAGACGACTGTCGTGGTCACCTCGGCCCCTCTCCTGGTCCTGCTCGTGCTCCTAGGGGCCGGTGCGGGCCCGTACCGCGGCGGCGAACGCGTCGCCGCGGGCGCCGTAGTCGGTGAACATGTCCTGCGAGGCGCATCCCGGGGCCAGCAGCACGGTGTCGCCCGGCTGGGCGAGACCGGCGGCGGCCTCGACGACACGTCCCATCGGCGCGTGCTCATCGTCAGTCACACCAGTCTCATCCGCCTCAACATCGATCACGGGTACATCCGGTGCGTGTCGCGCAAGTGCCTCGGCGACCACCTGCCGGTCGCGGCCCAGCAGCACCACGCCGCGCAGCCGGTCGTGCACCGCGGCGACGAGCTCCTCGAAGCGCGCGCCCTTGGCCAGCCCGCCGGCGACCCACACCACGCTGTCGTAGGCCCGCAGCGAGGCCAGCGCCGCGTGCGGGTTGGTGGCCTTGGAGTCGTCGACCCAGGTGACGTCGTCGTGGCGGGCCACCTCGGCGATGCGGTGCCCGTCGGGCCGGAAGGCGCGCAGCCCGTCGCGCACCGCCTGCTGCGAGACGCCGTGGGCGCGGGCCAGGGCGGCGGCGGCCAGCGCGTTGGCGACGTAGTGCGGCGCGCTGCTGGCCAGCTCGCCGACGGTGACCAGCTCGGCGGCGCTGTCGGTGCGCTGCTCGATGAAGGCGCGGTCGACCAGGATGTCCTCGACCAGGCCGAGCATCCCGACGCCGGGCATGCCGAGGGTGAAACCGATGGCGCGGGCGCCCTCGACCACGTCGGCCGTCACGCACCAGCTCCTCGGTCAGCGGGTCGGCGACGTTGTAGACGCAGGCCCGCTGGACCCGCTCGTAGACGCGGCCCTTGTCGGCGGCGTACTCGCTCATCGAGGGGTACCAGTCGAGGTGGTCCTCGGCGACGTTGAGCACGCGGCCGACTCGGCGCTCATCGAGCTCGTGTAGTGCAGCTGGAAGCTGGAGAGCTCGACGGCCAGCACGTCGTACGGCGTCGGGTCCATGACCGCCTCGACGATCGGCAGGCCCGACGTTGCCGGCCGCGACGCTGCGCAGCCCGGCCGCGCGCAGGATCGCGTCGAGCATCTGCACGGTGGTGGTCTTGCCGTTGGTGCCGGTGACCGCCAGCCACGGGGCGGCGTGCTCGGGGTGGCGCAGCCGCCAGGCCAGCTCGACCTCGCCCCACACCGGGATGCCGCGCTCGCGGGCCTGGGCGAGCAGCGGGGCGTCGGGGCGCCAGCCGGGCGAGGTGACCACGACGTCGACGTCGTCGGGCAGCTGCGCCGTGGCGCCCTGGCCCAGGCGGATCGTGGCGCCGAGCACCTCGAGCAGCTCGGCCTTCTCCTCCTTGCCGGTCGCGGACTCGTCGAGCGCGGTGACGGCGGCGCCGAGGTGGTTGAGGTTGTCGGCGGCGGCGAAGCCGGAGACGCCGAAGCCGGCGACGACGGCGCGCACGCCGTCCCAGGAGCTGGTCTGGTCGAGGCCGTCGAGGTCGCGGGCGCGCGCTCACGTGCCGGCCACCCACTCGGCGTAGAAGATGCCGAGGCCGCCGGCGACGCAGAGTCCGGTGAGGATCCAGAAGCGGATCACCATGGTGACCTCGCCCCAGGCCATGTCGAACGTGTGGTGGATCGGAGCCATCCGGAAGAGCCGCTTGGGCGGTGCCGGTGAGGCGTCTGCTGAGCTTGAACCAGGACACCTGCAGCATCACCGAGACCGTCTCCATGACGAAGACGCCGCCCACGATGACCAGCAGCAGCTCGGTGCGGGTCAGCACCGCCAGGCCGGCGAGCGCGGCGCCCAGCGCCAGCGAGCCGGTGTCGCCCATGAAGATCTGGGCCGGCGAGGCGTTCCACCACAGGAAGCCGAAGCAGGCGCCGGTGATGGCCGCCGCCACGATCGCCAGGTCGAGCGGGTCGCGCACCTCGTAGCACTTGCCGTACGTGATGTCGGACTGGCCGCACCACTGGTTGTTCTGCCAGATGTTCACGATCGTGTAGGCGCCGAAGACCATCATGCTGCACCCGGTCAGCAGACCGTCGGCACCGTCGGTGAGGTTGGTGGCGTTGCTGGTGGCGATGACCATGACCAGGATCAGCACCACCACCGCGGCCGCCGGCAGCACGAAGCTGTCGAAGTCGCGGATGAAGGACAGCGAGAACGACGCCGGCCGCTGGCCGCGGTCGTCCTCGAGCACCGGGCTCAGCGCCAGGATGCCGAAGGTGAGGCCGACGACCGTCTGGCCGACGATCTTGGCCTTGCTGCGCAGCCCGAGGCTGCGCTGCTTGTAGATCTTGATGAAGTCGTCGAGGAACCCGACGGCACCGATGCCGACGAAGAGCAGCAGCAGGAGCAGCGCCGAGGCCGTCGGCGGGGACAGCGTGATCAGCTTCGCCCCGAAGTAGCCGAGCACCGTCGCGCCGATGATGGCGACGCCACCCATGGTCGGGGTGCCGCGCTTGACGTGGTGGGTGGTGGGCCCGTCGTCGCGGACCTCCTGGCCGTAGCCCCACCGCGTGAACTGCTTGATCGCGAAACGGGTGCCGATCAGCGAGATCAACAGAGCCAGGCCACCGCCCAGCAGGATCGCCCTCACCGCCGTACGCACCTCGTTCCCGGTCTGTGTCTGGTCCTCGCCGATGACGTACGCCACCCGCGCCGGCTCACCGGCACCGAACATCTTGGCGCACCTGGCGCGGCACCACGACCGCGCCTCGCCGGTCAGGTGTCGATCATCACGCCCGGGGACGCCTGGTCGGCGAGCCCGACGCCGGCGCCGAGGCCGAGGCTCGCGCACGAGCTCGGCGCAGACCTGGCGATCGTCGAAGGGGTGCACCACTCCGTCCACCTCCTGGCCCGACTCGTGGCCCTTGCCGGCCACGAGCACGATGTCGCCGGTGCCGGCCCGGCGCAGCGCGGCCTCGATCGCGGCCCGTCGGTCGCCCACCTCGAGCACCTCGGCCCTCGCGTCGTCGGGCACCTGTCCGGCCCCCTCGAGCACGGCCGCACGGATGGCGGCGGGGTCCTCGGTGCGGGGGTTGTCGTCGGTGACGACCAGCACGTCGGCCAGGCGGGCGCCGATCTCGCCCATCACCGGCCGCTTGCCGGTGTCGCGGTCGCCGCCGGCGCCGATGACCAGCACCAGCCGGCCGCGTGGTCAGCGGGCGCAGCGCCCCCAGCGCGGCCTCGACCGCGTCGGGCTTGTGGGCGTAGTCGACGACGATCTCGAAGTCCTGACCGGCCTCGACGCTCTCGAGGCGCCCGGGCACCCCGGGCAGTCCGCTGATGCCGGCCGCGACCTGGGCCGCGACGTCGAGCGGGTCGACGTCGCCGGCGCCGGCCTCGCCCACCGCGGCGACCGCCGCGAGCGCGTTGGAGACGTTGAAGGAGCCCGCGAGCGGCACGCCCGCGGCGAAGGCGCGGTGGCCGGGGCCCAGCACCCGGAAGTCGGTGCGGCTCGGCGAGGCCTCGACCTCGGCGACGCCCCAGTCGGCCGGCGGCGCCGGTGGTGGAGAAGGTCGCCACCGGCAGCGTCGGTCTCCGCCGGCCAGGCGCCGCCCGTGCTCGTCGTCGACGTTGACCAGGGCGCGCCGGGCGCGCTCCGGGGTGAAGAGCGAGGCCTTGGCCGCGTAGTACTCCTCGACGGTGTCGTGGAAGTCGAGGTGGTCGCGCCCGAGGTTCAAGAACACGGCGAGGTCGAAGACGACGCCGTCGACCCGTCCCAGGACCAGTGCGTGGCTGGAGACCTCCATCGCGCACACGTCGACGCCCTGCTCGACCATCACCGCGAACAGCCCGTGCAGGTCGGGCGCCTCCGGCGTCGTCAGCGAGGTCGCCACGTCGCGGCCGGCCACCCGGGTGCCGACGGTGCCGATGACCGCGCCGACCAGCCCCGCCTCGACCAGCCCGCCCTCGAGCAGGCGGGTGGTGGTCGTCTTGCCCTGGGTGCCGGTCACCCCGATCATCGTCAGCTTCTCCGCCGGGTTGCCGTAGACCCGGGCACTGAGGCGGCCCAGGATCCCGCGCGGGTCCTCGGTCACCAGCAGCGGCACGCCGGCCGGCACCCGCTCCGCGCCCGCGGGGTCGGTCAGCACCGCGACCGCACCGGCCTCGAGTGCGTCCGCGGCGAAGTCGGCGCCGTGCGCGCGGGCGCCCGGCAGGGCGGCGTACAGGTCGCCGGCGCGGATGCGCTGGCTGCTGAGGCTGACCCCGGTCAGGACGGGGTCGGCGCCGCGGTGCTCGACCATGGCCAACGCCTGGCGGGCCCACCCGACCAGCTCGCCCACCGGGGTGCGGGGCGGGTCGGCGGGACGGGTTGCCGGGACGTCGGGGCGAGGCATGCCGGGAGGCTAGCAGCGCGACATCTGCGCCGACTCAGCGCGAGATTCGGGCCGGGTCAGCGAGAGATTCGGGCCGGGTCACCACTCGACGGGGAGGTCCGAGGCGGGGGTGCCGGTGGGGGGCACGGCGTAGCGACGCAGCGCGTACCCGGTGATCTTGGCGAACGCGGGGCCGGCGACCGAGCCACCGCCACCACCGTTGCGGGGGTTCTGGACCACGACGTAGACGGTGAAGCGCGGGTCGTCGGCGGGGGCGAAGCCGGCGAAGGAGACCGTGAAGGTGCCGTCGTAGCAGCCGCACTCGGAGTTGGCGCGCTGCGCGGTGCCGGTCTTGCCGGCGACGCGGTAGCCGGGCACCTGCGCGCCCGGGGCGACGCCGGCCTCGGGGTCGACGACCCGCTCCATCATCAGCGCCGTCTTGCGCGCGGCGTCGGCGCTGATGACCTGGCTGGTGGTGGCCTGGTCGGTGCCGATCTGCTCACCGGAGTCGGTGGTCGCACTGCCGAGCACCAGGCTCGGGTCGATCCGGACGCCGTCGTTGGCGATCGCGTTGACCGCGGCCGTCATCTGCAGCGCGTTGACCGAGACCGACTGGCCGAAGGCGATGCGGTCCTGGGTCTGGCTGTTCCACAGCGAGGGGTCCGGCAGGATGCCGGCGGACTCGCCCCGGACGCCGGCGCCGGTGGCCGAGCCGAGCCCGAAGGCGGCGAGGTAGCGGCGCATCTGGCCGTCGTCGAACTTGTCGGAGGCGAGCACCGTGCCGATGTTGGAGGACTTGGCCAGCACCCCGGCCAGGGTCAGCCGGATCGTGTCGTGGGGGAACCAGTCGCCGATGGTCCGGTCCTGGCGGGCCAGCGAGCCCGGGCACCGTCAGCCGGGTGCGCGGGGTGACCTTCCCGGCGTCGATGAGGGCGGAGAGGGTGAGCACCTTCGAGACCGAGCCCGGTTCGTAGACGTCACTGACCGCGCGCGAGCCCAGGTCGGCCTCGTCGGACTGCCAGCGGCGCGTTCGCGTCGAACGTCGGGTGGTCGGCCAACGCCAGCACCTCACCGGTGCGCGAGTCCAGCACCACCGCGACGCCGGAGTCGCCGCGGGCCTGCTGCACCGTCTGGCGCAGCACCCGCTGGGCGTACCACTGCAGCTCGCGGTCGATGGTGGTCGTGAGGTCCTGACCGTCGCGGGCCTCCACGACGGTGGACTCCCCCAGCGGGACCTTGTTGCCCGCGGCCGAGGCGAAGGTCGCCGAGCCGTCGGTGCCGGAGAGCAGGGCGTCGAAGGTGCGCTCGAACCCGGCCAGCGGCTGCGGGGTGCCGTCGGCCAGCGGGGTGCCCAGGAAGCCGACCAGGTTGGCGGCCACGTCGTCGGCGGGGTACTGGCGCACCGGGTCGCGGTGGGTGGTGAGCCCCTGGTAGCCCAGCTCGCGGGCTCGGGCCACCGCCTTGGTGGCCTGCGCCGCGGGCACGCCGCGGGCGACGTACTGGAACCGGCTCTCGGTGCGCAGCCGCTTCAGCAGGGTGAAGTAGTCGACGTCGAGCTTGGACGAGAGCAGCTTGGCCACCTCGGGGGCCCGGTCGACCTCGCGGCCCTCCTCGTCGGTGTTCACCAGCGCCGGGTCGGCCACGACCATCAGCCCGTCGGCCGACTCGGCCAGCGGCTCACCGAAGCGGTCGAGGATCGCGCCCCGCTCGGCGGGCAGCACGACCTCCTCCAGCCCCTCGGCCGCCGCCATCTCGGCGTAGGCCTTGGGGTCGATGCCCTGCAGCTGGACCAGGCGCGCGGCGAAGAGCGAGAGCACCATCGCGATCAGCACGAAGCCGACCCGGAGCCGGACGTGCGGGTGCCCGCGGCGGATGGTGCTGGCCCTGCTCGGCGACGGCTGCGTGGTCGGCACGAGGCTCCTTCGGGGGTGCTGGCTGCTGGCTGCTGGATCGGGGTGTGCTGGATCGGGGTGGGACGAGCGCCGGGTCAGGCGCCCGCGCCGCCGCCCGGCTTCTTCTTGTCCTGCTTCTTGTTCTTGTCCTGCTTGTCCTGCTTCTTCTCGCTTGTCGCTGTTCCTACTCCCAGCGCCGTCGCCGTCCCGGTTGCCACGCGCATCGGCCAGCACACCCTCGGGCGGGGTCACCACGATCGCGGGCGGGTCGAGCTGCGAGGGACGGGCCGGGGGCAGCGGGTCGAGCGGGAGGGCGGCACCGGTGGTCGCGCCGCTGGGGTCGCCGGAGACCGACCCGTCGGCGAGGTCGAGGAACAGCGGGGCGGCGGGCACCTGCATGCCCATCTTCTGGGCGCGGCGGGCGATCTCCTGCGGCTCGCGGAGCCGCTCGAGCTTGGTGGAGAGCGCCTCCTGGCGCGCCGAGAGCACCGTGGCGCGCTGCTCGAGCGCCGTGGCGGTGAAGGCCGACTGCTGCATCGAGGTGTTGAACAGCAGCAGGCCGATCACCCCACCGAGCAGCAGGACGGTCACCAGGGTCACGAACGGCACCTTCGCGGCGCGGGTCCGGGCGACCGGGACCACCGTGAGGCGGGCGCGCTCGACCGCGGCGCCGGCGATGCGGGGCATCCGGCTCCGCGCGGGCGCCTGGGTGCTGTAGAGACTGCTCATCGGGCTGCTCGCCTTCCGGTGGCGGTGGGGGTGGTGGGTCGCACGCGCTCGACGGCGCGCAGGCGCACCGACGCGGCGCGCGGGTTGGCCTCGATCTCGGAGGCGTCGGCCTTCTCGGACCCTCGGGTCACCAGGCGCAGGGCCGGCTCGCTGCCCTCGGGGACGAACGGCAGGTCCTCGGGGACCTCGGAGCGGGTGGCGGCGGTGAAGGCCTGCTTGACCAGGCGGTCCTCGAGGGAGTGGTAGGACTCGACGACCACGCGGCCACCGACCCCGATCGCATCGATGGCCGCCGGGATCGCGCGGCGCAGCACGGCGAGCTCGTCGTTGACCTCCATGCGCAACGCCTGGAAGGTGCGCTTGGCCGGGTGTCCGCCGGTACGTCGCGCGGGCGCCGGGATCTCGGCGTACAGCAGCTCGACGAGGGCCGCCGAGGTGGTGAACGGATCGTTCTCGCGGCGGCGCACGACGGCGCCGGCGATCTTGCGGGCGAACTTCTCCTCGCCGTAGTCGCGCAGCACCCGGGTCAGCTCGGCGGCGGAGTAGGTGTTCAGGACGTCGGCGGCCGTCGGGCCGGTGCTGCCCATCCGCATGTCGAGCGGGGCGTCCTCGGCGTAGGCGAACCCGCGCTCGCGCACGTCGAGCTGCATCGAGGAGACGCCGAGGTCGAAGAAGATCGCGTCGACGTGGTCGAGGCCGAGGTCGTCGAGGACCTCGGGGATCTCGTCGTAGACGGCGTGCACGGCCGTGAACCGGTCGCCGTACGGCGCCAGACGCTGGCCGGCGAGGTCGAGGGCGGCGGGGTCGCGGTCGATGCCGATGACGCGGGCCTGCTCGAGACGCTCGAGGACGGCCTCGGTGTGCCCGCCGAGGCCGAGCGTGCAGTCGACGAGCACCGACCCGGGCCGGTCGAGGGCGGGGCCGAGCAGCGCCACGACCCGGTCGAGGAGCACCGGGACGTGCGAGGGGCGGGCCACCTCAGCGGCCCAGGCTCGTCAGGAGCGTGAAGGCGATCGCCGCGCTGAGCGACATCACGGCCGAGAAGGCCATCAGCCGCAGGGCGTCCTGGGCCTGGTCGCGCACCCGCGGCAACGGGGCGCCCGGGGCGGGCCGGGCGCCGGGGGCGCTGCCGGTCAGTCCGTTCACCTGGGTGCTGCTCATGGTCTCGACCCCATCGGGAGATTGCTGCCTGGTCGTGCTGCTGGGTAGGTGGAGCGTGGGTGGAGCGTGGGTGGGGAGATCGATCCGCAAGGTCTGGTCCCTGCCCGCTCGCCGGTGCTTCAAGGGGTTCTGGAACCGGGGAAGGTGCCTCAGAGCCGGGAGTCGTCTGGGGCCGGGGAAGGTGTCCCAGAAGACGGGGTGGGGAGCGGGCCGAGACCGGGCCCTACGGATCGCTGTTCAGTTGTGGGGAGCTGTGGGGTGGAGCTGCTGCTGGGTGCCGCTCAGAGCGGCGGTGCCTCGTCGAGCTCGGCGAACTTGGCCTGGGCGCCGCTGGAGTACTCGGCCCAGCGCTCGGGGTTCCAGATCTCGACCCGGTCACCCACGCCGGCCACGACCACGTCGCGCTCGATGCCTGCACTGGCCCGCAGGATCGGCGAGATGCCGATCCGGCCCTGCTTGTCGGGCGTGCCCTGCTCCGCCCCGGCGAACAGGACACGGCGGTAGTCGCGTGCGTCCTTGTTCGTCATCGGCGTCTCCTGGGCCCGCTTGGCCTCGGCCATGAAGGTCGCCTCGGGCCACACGGTCAGGCAGTTCTCCTGTCCCTGTGTGATCACGAGTCCCTCCGACAGCGAGTCCCTGAACTTGGCCGGGAGGAAGAGACGCCCCTTCTCGTCGACCTTGGGGGTGTAGGTGCCCATGAAGAACACATCGCACCTCCACGTCGACAAGGACCAGGACGGCCGCTTGCTCCACTTTCCACCACTCTACTCCACAACCCTCCACCGTCAACCACTATTCACCCCCTTCCACCCCCACGCACCCCCGTCCGCCCCCCGCTCCCCCGCCCATGCGTCCACCCGACGCTCCCCCGCGCTGTCGCCAGCGGTTGCCGTGACGACATACGGTTGAGAAGCACTGCCGGGGCCCCGGCACCACCTGAAGGGACCGCTCGTGGGATCTCCGACCGCAGGAGGCGCCGACCTCGAGACGTTGGCGCGCGTCATGGGACGCGTGCGCAGCAACGTGGAACGGGTCATCGAGGGCAAGCCCGAGGTCGTCTCGTCCGCCCTGGTGGTGCTGCTGGCCGAGGGGCACCTGCTCATCGAGGACGTCCCGGGCGTCGGCAAGACCATGCTCAGCAAGGCCCTGGCCCGGTCGATCGACAGCACGGTGCGCCGCATCCAGTTCACCCCCGACCTGCTGCCCTCGGACGTGACGGGCGTGTCGGTGTTCAACCAGGACACCCGGCAGTTCGAGTTCCGACCCGGTGGGGTCTTCGCCAACATCGTGGTCGGCGACGAGATCAACCGCGCCTCGCCGAAGACCCAGTCGGCGCTCCTGGAGTGCATGGAGGAGCGTCAGGTCACCGTCGACAACGCGACCTACCAGCTCGAGACGCCGTTCATGGTCATCGCCACCCAGAACCCCGTGGAGATGGAAGGCACCTACGCCCTGCCCGAGGCCCAGCGCGACCGCTTCATGGTGCGCACCTCGATGGGCTACCCCGTCGAGGCCGCCGAGCTGGCGATGATCGCCGGCCACACCGAGGGCAGCCCCCTCGACGACCTCGAGCACGTCACCGACGCCGCCGAGATCCGCAAGCTCACCGCGATCGTCCAGCAGGTCTACGTCGCCGACGCGGTGCGGCGCTACACCGTCGCGCTCACCTCCAGCACGCGGCGTACCGACGAGCTGGTGCTGGGCGCCTCGCCGCGCGCCACGCTCCACCTCGTGCGCGCCGCCAAGGCGTACGCCGCCCTGCACGGGCGCGACTACGTGCTGCCCGACGACGTGCGCGAGCTGGCACCCCGGGTGCTGACCCACCGGCTGCTGCCGAGCGTGGAGGCGTCGATGAACGGGCGCTCGACCGGCGACATCCTCGACCGCCTCGTCGCCGCCGTGCCGGTGCCCGACGGCACCCACAGCTGAGGAGCGGCAGGTGCGCGAGGCGCTGGCCGGACTGACGGTGCGGGGACGGGCGTTCATCGCCGCCGGCGTCACCGCGGTGGTCTGCGCCGTCCTGCTGGGCCAGCCCGCCCTGACCCGGGTGGGGGTGCTGGTGCTCGCGCTGCCGCTGGTCACCGCGCTGGTGCTCGGGCGCAGCCGCTACCGCCTGGCGCTGGTGCGGACCGTCGCTCCCCCGCTGGTGGCCGCCGGCCAGCAGGCGCGGGTGACGCTGTCGCTGAGCAACGAGGGCCGCACCCCGAGCGGGGTGCTCCTCCTCGAGGACCACGTGCCCTACGTCCTGGGCACCCGTCCCCGCTTCGTCCTCGAGGGCATCGGCCACGGATGGCACCGCCAGGTCGCCTACCAGGTCCGCTCCGACGTGCGTGGCCGCTTCGAGGTGGGCCCGATGACGGTGCGCGTGAGCGACCCCTTCGGTCTCGTCGAGCTCGGCCGCGCCTTCCACACGACCTCCGTCCTCACCGTCACCCCGCGCACCGTGGCGCTGCCCCCCATCACCCTCGGCGGCTCCGAGAGCGGGTCGGGCGAGAACCGTCCGCGGGCGTTCGCGGTCGGCAGCGCCGAGGACGTCACGGTGCGCGAGTACCACCGCGGCGACGACCTGCGCCGCGTGCACTGGCCCAGCTCGGCCCGCACGGGCGAGCTGATGGTGCGTCGCGAGGAGCAGCCCTGGCACTCCCGGGCCACCGTGTTCATCGACAACCGCACGGTCGCGCACCGGGGCCAGGGCATCGCGTCCTCGCTCGAGACCGCCGTCATCGCGGCCGCCTCCGTCGCGGTGCACCTGACCCGACGCGGGTACGCCGTCCGCCTGGTCACCGCCGCCGGGGAGGACCGCTCCCAGGCGTGGCACGAGCGCGGCGGCGACCCCAGCGCTGCTCCTCTCCTGGAGTCGCTGGCCGTGCTGCGGGCGCACGAGGCGCCTCGCCTGGACACGGCCTGGCTCGGCGAGTCGGGTCGCGGCGGTCTGCTGGTGGCGGTCCTCGGGGCCGTCCAGCACCACGACGCGCCGGTGCTGCGGCGGATGCTCTCGCACCAGGGCAGCGCCCTGGCCCTGGCGCTCGACGTGGACGCGTGGGTCGGCGACCCCGGCCCGACCTCGACCGCGGTGCTGGCCCAGCAGGGCTGGCGGGTGGCGACGCTCGGGCCGCACGACCGGCTCGAGACCCGGTGGCAGGAGCTGGGCGCGGTCGGCCGCTCGGGCCGCCGTCCCTCGCCCGTCGCGCAGGTGACGCCGTGAGTGCGCCCCGCAGCAGCCTCGGCGCCGGTCTGGTGCTGTCGGGCGCCGCGGCCCTGACCACCTGGGTCTCGATCCTGTCCTGGCGCGGCTTCACCGACGCGCCCTCCGCCTTCCTCTCGCCACTGCTCGGTCTCGGCCTGCTCGTCGCGGGCGTCGGTGCCGTGGGTCGCTGGTCGCGACTCGGGGCCCTGTCCGTGCTCGGCCTCCAGGTCCTCCTCGGCGGGATCGCGCTGAGCTGGATCCTGGTCGGGTCGCCCCTTCCGGTGGGGTCGGCGTGGGACGCGCTGCTGCTGGTGTTCACCGACGCCGCCAGCGACGCCCGGGTCTACGCCCCACCGGTCCCGACCGCCGAGGCCGCGGTGGAGCCGCTGCTGCTCGCCGGCGGGCTGGGCTGCCTGCTGCTGGTCGACCTGCTCGCCTGCGGGCTGCGCCGGGTCTCCGCTGGCCGGCCTGCCGCTGCTCACCGTCTACAGCGTGCCGGTCAGCCTGCTCGACACCGACCTGACCTGGTGGGTGTTCGCACTGTCCGCCCTGGGCTTCCTCGCTCTGCTCTACCTGCAGGAGAGCGAGCAGGTGGCCCGCTGGGGACGCACGCTCTCCGACCTGGGCAGCCCTGACCCGGAGCTGCGCAGCAGCGGCCTGGGGGTGCACACCGCGACCGTGCGCGTCCACGCCCTGGCCGTCGGTGGCGTGGCGACCGCGCTGGCCGTCGTGGTGCCCGCTGGCGGTCCCGACCCTCGACGTCGAGCTGTTCGACATCGGCCGCGGCCCCGGCGGGAACACCGAGATCAGCATCGACAACCCGATGCTCGACCTGGTCCGCGACCTGAACCGTCCCGACGACACCCCGCTGCTGCAGTGCGCAGCGAGAAGGTGGAGCCCGCAGTACCTGCGCATCTCGGTGCTCAACCGCTTCTCACAGAACGAGTGGAGCCCCGGCGACCGCGAGATCCCCGTCGAGAACCGACCCGACGGCGCGATGCCGCCGCTGAGCGGGGTCAGCCCGTCGGTGCCGCGACGCACCCTGGACTACCGGATCGAGGCCTACGAGACGTTCCACTCCCGGTGGCTGCCGACCTTCGCGCCGGCGAGCACGGTGGAGGCGTCCGGCGACTGGCGCTACGACGAGGCGACGATGGACTTCCTGGCCGGCGACGACGACCTCGACGTCGCCGGCACCACGTGGTCGATGACCGGGGTCGACCTCGACCTGTCCGCCCAGGAGCTCGCCGACGCGCCCTCCTCGGTCGGCATGGTCTCCGCGGACTACACCGACCTGCCCGCCGACATGCCGCCGCTGATCTCGCCAGCTCGCCAACCAGGTCACCGCCGGCGCCCCGACCCGCTTCCAGAAGGCCGTCGCCCTGCAGGACTGGTTCCGCGATGAGTTCGAGTACTCGCTGCACAAGTCCCGCCCGGCAACGGCACCGACGAGCTGGTCGAGTTCCTCAGCCCCGACGGCGAGTACGCCCGCACCGGCTACTGCGAGCAGTTCGCCAGCGCGATGGCCGTGATGGCCCGCCAGCTCGGCATCCCGGCCCGCGTCGCCGTCGGCTTCCTGACCCCGGACGAGATCGCCGACGGCGTCTACGAGTACTCCTCCGACGACCTGCACGCCTGGCCCGAGCTGTTCATCGCCGGCTCCGGATGGGTCCCCTTCGAGCCCACCCCGTCCGACCGCACCGGCGCGGTCCCGTCCTACACCCGCGACGCCGTGGACCTCCAGCAGCCCGGGGTCGACGGACCGAGCGGTCGGGCCGACGAGCAGCTGCCCGACCGCAACGGTCAGCCGAGCACGGCCGCCGACCCTGAGGAGCAGGACCCCGAGGCGGACGGCGCCACCGGCACCGGCGGACGGCGGTGTGCCGTGGGGCCCTGGTCCTGGCCTCGCTCGTGGTCGTGCTCGCTGGTCGTGGTCCTGGCCCTGACCCCGCGCGCGGTGCGGCGACGCCGCCGCGAGCACCGGCTCGGCGCCGGCCCCGAGGGGGTCTGGGACGAGCTGCGCGACACCGCGCGCGATCTCGGGCTGCGCTACGTCGACCACCGCTCGCCCCGGGAGACCGCCGCCGCGCTGGCCACCGGCCCCCTGACGACGCTTCGCCCCCGGACCGCCGGCTCCGAGCCGCCCTGCAGCGGCTCGCGGCCGCTCTCGAGCGGCTGCGCTACGCAGCCCCCGGAACCGGCGGGGCGGCCGACTCCGGTG
Organism: uncultured Actinomycetota bacterium; assembly: GCA_963722135.1. Classification (GTDB taxonomy): domain Bacteria; phylum Actinomycetota; class Actinomycetes; order Propionibacteriales; family Nocardioidaceae; genus Nocardioides. Next base: position 774,735 of record CAVRJT010000003.1, on the reverse strand, counting down.
CCGACACCGGCGGGCAGGACGACGGCCGCGCTGGTGGTCCAGACCCTGGGCGACGGCGCCACCCCGCGGGCCCGGCGCCGCGCCACCTGGCTGCCGCGCACGCTGCTGCGACCCACGCGTCGTACGAGCGTGCCGGCGCAGCCGGAGACCGAGGCGCTGGAGCTACCGCGGCGGGGTCGTCGACCACGTGCGCTGAGCACGGGTCAGCTGGTCAACCGATGAGCGCGTGGCTCAGAAGCCGCCGTTCTCCTCGCGGCGGCGACGCCACCGCTCGTCCATCCGCTCCATGAAGCTGCCGCTGCTCTGGGTGCGCCGCGAGCGGGAGCGCGAGCGCGACTTGCGGCCGCCGTCGATGACGGTGAAGGCCCGCGATCCCTGGTCGTCGTGCGCCTGACCCGCCTCGCCGGCGGGACCGGCCTGGGTCTGGCTGCGCAGCGCGTTGAGGCCGAACGTGGCCGAGCCGAGCATCACGATGAATCCGACGATGCCGATGGCCCAGATCTGGGAGACGGCGCCGGTCATCAGCAGGACGATCCCGAGCGCGAAGACGGCGCCGGCAGCCACTGCCCGGCGACGTGCGACTCGGCGCAGCGACGTGCCGCGCAGGGTGGAGGCGAACTTGGGATCCTCTTCGGAGAGGGCACGCTCCATCTGCTCGAGCAGTCGCAGCTCCTCTTCCGAGAGTGGCACCGTTCCTCCAAGGGGTCACGCACGGCCGACACCTCGGGACGGTGTCGGCAAGGTCAAGTCTAGGCAGGCCCTCGCCGGGACGGTAGGCGGCTCACGCATTTTGCGGATGCGGGGCCCTCAGGACAGCAGGCTGGCCGGGCGGACCGCGGCCGAGCCGAAGCGCCGGGTCGCCCGGTCGACCGCCCGGTCGGCCTCGGACCAGCCGTGCTCGCGCTCGCCCAGCACGTGCTGGTGGTGCACGCTCTCGCGCGGCGCGAGCCCCTCGACCCGCACCCCCACCAGGCGCAGGCGGGCCCGCTGCAGCCCGAGGGCGTCGTACAGGCCGGTGGCGGTGCGGTAGATCTCCTGGGTGACGTCGCTGGCCTCGCTCATCGTGCGCGAGCGGGTGATGGTGGTGAAGTCGGCGAACCGGACGGTGAGCGTGACGGTGCGCCCCGCGACGCCGGCCACCCGCATCCGACCGGTGACGGTGCTGGTGAGCCGCAGCACCTCGCGCAGCACCACGGCCCGGTCGTCGATGTCGCGGGCGAAGGTCTCCTGCGCCCCCATGGACCGCTCGGGCTCCCCGGCGCCGAGGCCGAACGCCGAGCTGGAGCGCGCGACCACCTCGCGACGGTCGTCGCCCCAGGCCAGCTCGTGCAGGTGGCGGCCGAGGTGGTCGCCGACCGCGCGCTGCAGGGTGCGCACCGGGGTGTGCGCGACGTCGCCGACGGTGACCAGGCCCAGGCGGTGCAGCATCGAGCGGGTCTTCTCCCCCACGCCGTAGAGCTCACCGACGTCGAGCGGGTGCAGGAAGGTGGTGATCTCCTCGGGCGGCACGACGAGGACGCCGTCGGGCTTGGCGCGCTTGCTGGCCAGCTTGGCCACCGAGATGGTGGCCGCCACCCCGACCGAGCAGGTGATCGCCTGCTCGTCGTGGATGGTGGCGCGCACCTGCTCGGCGATCTCGGCGGGCTGGCCGAGGCGGCGCACCGACCCGCTGACGTCGAGGAAGGCCTCGTCGAGGGAGACCACCTCGACCACGGGCGTGACCCGGCGGAAGCACTCGATGACCGCGGTGGAGACGCTGGCGAAGAGGTCGTGGTCGGGCGGCACCACGACGGCCTGGGGACACAGCCGACGGGCCCGGGTGGCGGGCATGCCGGAGCGGACGCCGTGCTCGCGGGCCAGGTAGTTGGCCGAGAGCACCACGCCGCGGTACCCGCCGCCCACGATCACCGGCACCTCCCACAGCTCGGGCCGGTCCCGGACCGCGACCGAGGCGTAGAAGGCGTCCATGTCGATGTGGAGGATCGGCGTGGCCGGAGCGCCAGCGGAGGTCATGCCGATCCTCCACCACAGCACGTGAGAAGGCGCCGAGTCGGCCGGTGTGCACGGGAGGAGCGCAGCGGGGGAACGTGCACACCAGCCGACTCGGCGCCCCCCAGGAGACCCGTACGAGGAGGACGAGCACCGCGAGCGAAGCGAGCAGGTGCGCACCGCACCCGGCGCGGAACGTGCAGCACCAGCCCGGCTCGGCGTCAGCGGGCGAGCACGTGCAGCTGCGTGGCGAGCGGGAGGTACTCGGGCCGGGTCGAGACGGCCTGCTCGAGCTCGACGAGGGCGGCGGTGGCACCGGGCTCGAGGTCGAGCAGGGCGGCGGGGACCAGGTCGGCGAAGACCCGCACCCCGTGGACCTGCTCGATGTGCAGGTCGGCTGCGGCCAGCAGCGCGACCAGCTCGTCGCTGGTGTAGCGGTGCCCGGCCCGACCGGGATCGACGGTGGGGTCGACGGGGTCGAGCAGCGCGCGCGCCTGGCCGAAGTGGCCGGCCATGGCGCGGGCCAGGACGGCGGCGTGGCGCTGGGCGACGAGCAGGCTGAGGGTGCCGCCGGGACGCACGGCCTCGCGCAGCACCCCGAGGGCCGACGCGGGGTCGCCGACGTGCTCGAGGACGCCGTGGCACAGCACCACGTCGGCGCTGTCGGCGCCGGCCACGTCGAGCAGGGTCGAGACCTCGCCCTGGACCCCGGTGACCTCGACCCCGCGCTCGCGGGCGCGGCGCCCGAGCGAGGCGAGGGCGTCGGGGCTGGGGTCGACGACGGTGACCCGGTGGCCGAGCTCGGCCACGCGCACGGCGAAGCCGCCGGTGCCGCCACCGATGTCGAGGACGTCGAGGGGGGCGGCGCCGGGCTGCTCGAGCACCGGGCGCAGGGCGTCCCACACCACGGCCGTGCGGGCCGCGGCCCGACGCTCGCTGGGTCGCTCATGGGCGTTCGCTGGGGCGCATGGGACCCAGCCTAGGGCCACGCCGGCGCTGATCACCCCGGGCTCCCCGAGCTGCGGTGCCACAGCTTGCGCGCCACGTCGCGGGTCTCCTCGCCGGCGGGCTTGATGTCGGCGTACGGCGAGAGCTTGAAGCCGCTGGAGTGCACCAGGACGCGGCGGCGTCCCATCCCGCCCGCAGCGCCCGGGCCCGTCGGGGCGGGACATGACCGGGCGCGGGGCCCGGCTCTCCGCGGCCCCCTGGCCGGCGAGCTCGACGCCGACCCCGCCGAATCCCTCGCGGCACCACCGCCATCTGCGCGCGCACCGCCTCGATCCCGCTGGGCGCGCCACAGCTCGTGCAGCGCGGGCAGCTCCCAGCAGCCGGTCGCGCGCAGCGAGACCCCCCGGTGCCCGGTGCGGCGCAGCTCGCCGCGCACGACGAGCAGCCAGGAGTGGAAGACGGTGGCGGCGTAGGGACCCTGGGCGTCCTCGAAGAAGGTCGCGTCGACCGGGCCGGTGCCGTCGTCGAGGGTCAGGAAGACCACCCGGCGCCCGGAGCGGATGGGCGGGGTCTGGGTGGCGACCTTGACCCCGGCCACCAGCAGCTCGGCCTTGCTGCGCTGACCCAGCAGGTCCTCGCTGCGGGTCGCCCCGAGCGCGTCGAGGAAGGGGCCGTAGGTGTCGACGACGTGCCGGCTGGCGTCGAGGCCGAGGATCTCGAGCTCGGCGCGCATCTGCTCCTCGGCGGTCATCTCGGGCAGGCCGGAGACCCCGCCCTCCCCCGGCGCGTCGCCGAGGTCGAGGCTCAGCTGCACCGAGTCGACCGGGGGCGGCGGCGGGCGCGGTGCGGGCCTGGGCGACCGAGCGGCCCCAGACCCCCTCGCGCACCGGGGCGCCCCGGTCGTCGCGGTAGTCCTCGCCCTGGTCGCCGGGGCGCCGGTCGCGTCGACGGTCGGTCTCGGCGGCGCTCTCCCCCGACTGCTGGCGCTCGCGCACGGCGAGGTCGGTGCTGTTGCGCGCGGCCGCTGCCTCGGCGACCTGCCGGGCCCGCGCGGTGGTGCCGCTCCAGGACTTGCGCCCGGCCAGCCCGCGCCCGCGAGAGGCCCGCTCGAGCGCGCGGCCCTGCCGGTCGAGCTCGGCGACCTGCAGCAGCAGGTCGCGCCGGGTCAGCACGCCACGACGGCGTACGTCGCTGCCGACGGAGGCACCGATGGCGTAGGTGCTGTCGAAGGCGCCGGCCAGCACGAGCCGCTCGACGACCGGGCGCGAGACCCGCGCACGCGCCCAGAAGTCGGGCAGCGAGTGGTAGGGCCGGGCGGCGACGATGCGCGAGACCTCGGCCTCGCTGATGCCCTTGACCTCGGCCAGCGCGAGCCGGATGCCCCACGGCCGGCCGTCGGGGACGTCGGGGCCCGGGTGGGCGCCGGTGGGCTCGACCTGCTCGACGACGTAGGCCTGCTCGGAGGCGTTGACGTCGAGGCCGAGCACCGCCACGCCGAGACGGCGGGCGTCCTCGAGGATCAGCCGCTTGGGGTACATCCCCGGGTCGTGGGTCAGCACCCCGGACAGGAAGTGCGCCGGCCAGTGCGCCTTGAGCCAGGCCGACTGGTAGGTGGGCAGCGCGAACGCCGCCGCGTGGGCCTTGCAGAAGCCGAAGGACGCGAAGGCGTGCAGGACGCTCCAGACCTCCTCGATCACCTCCAGCGGGTAGCCGCGCCCCAGGGCCCGCGGGAAGAACCAGGTCCGGGTCTGCGCCATCCCCTCGGCGTCACCGAGGGCGCGCCGCTTCTCGTCGGCCTCGGCGTAGGAGATGCCGGTGAAGGTGCTGATGATCTCGATGACCTGCTCGTGGAAGACCACCACCCCGCGGGTGGGGGCCAGGATCGGGCGCAGGTCGTCGTGGAGGTAGCGCGGCTCGCGCCAGCCGTGCTTGACCTCGAGGTAGGGCGTGATCATGTCGCTCTTGACCGGCCCGGGCCGGAACAGCGAGATGTCGGTGATGATGTCCTCGAAGGTCTCGATGCCGGACTTGCCGACCAGCTCGCGCTGGCCCGGGGACTCGATCTGGAAGACCCCGAGGGTGCGCGCCGCCGAGATCATCCGGTAGGTCGCCGGGTCGTCGAAGGGCACCTGCTCCTCGTCCTCGAGGTCGATACGGACCCCCTCCACCCGCTCGACCTCGGTGAGCGCGTGCGCCATCGCCGACTGCATCCGGATGCCGAGGACGTCGAGCTTGAGCAGGCCGAGGTCCTCGACGTCGTCCTTGTCGAACTGGCTCATCGGGAAGCCGGCGTACGACGCCTCGACCGGGGTGCGGTCGAGCAGGGTGGCGTCGGAGAGCAGCACCCCGCACGGGTGCACCGCCACGTGGCGCGGCAGTCCGTCGAGACGCTCGACGAGCTGGAACATCAGGTCGAGGCGGGCCTCGCCGAGCCCGCTGGAGCGCAGCTCGGGCAGCTCGGCCAGCGCCGCCCGGGCATCGCGCGCGCGGATGTGCGGGAAGGCCTTGGCGATGGCGTCGGTCTCGGCCGGCGGCATGCCGAGCGCGGCGCCGACGTCGCGCACCGCGTGGCGCACCCGGTAGGTGTCCATCATCGAGACGCACACGCAGCGCTCGCCGCCGTAGCGGTCGAGGATCCGTTCGTAGACCTCGGTGCGGCGGTCGGACTCCACGTCGACGTCGATGTCGGGCAGCGCCTGGCGCAGCGGGGAGAGGAAGCGCTCCATCAGCAGCTGGTGGCGGATCGGGTCGACCCCGGAGATGCCGAGCAGGTAGTTGACCAGGCTGCCGGCGCCCGAGCCGCGGGCCGCGACCCGCACCCCCATCTCCTTGATCAGGTCGGTGACGTCGCCGACGGTCAGGAAGTACGACGCGTAGCCCAGGTCGCGGACCACCTCCAGCTCGTCGTCGAGACGCTTCCAGACCACCGCCAGCCTGCTGCTGCCGTAGCGGTCACCGATGGCGCCCTCGCAGCGTGCCCGCAGCGCGACGTCGGCGCTGGGGTGGTCGGTGGAGAGGCTGAACTCGGGGAAGTGCACCTCCCCCAGGCCCAGGTCGGTGCGGGGGTCGAGGGCGCAGCGCTCGGCCAGCGTGCGGGTGCGTGCCAGCAGGCGCAGCGCCTCGCGCCCGGTCCCGGCCCCGGCGCCGCGCACGACCTCCTCGGCCACCTCGCGCATCTGCGGGCCGGACTTCAGGTGACCCTCGGCGTTGCGCCGGTCGACGTGGCGCCGGTCGAGGGCCACCAGGCGCCGGGCCGCGTCGAGCACGTCGACGGTGGGGGCGTCGCGACGCTCGGCGTAGCGCACCGCGTTGGTCAGCACCGAGCCGACACCGCTGTCCTCGGCCAGCGCGAGCATCCGGGCGGCGTGGCGCGACGACCCGGGGCCGTCGCCGGCCAGGCGGTGCGAGACCACCTCGACCTGGAGGTTCTCGGGGGCCACCAGGGCGCGCCAGCGCGCCAGCGCCACCTGCGCGTGGTCGCGGCGGCGCAGGGCGGCGGCCGCGCCGACCTCGGAGGCCGGGCCGAGCAGCACCACCAGGTCGCCGGAGGCCAGCAGGGCCGCGACCTCGGGGTCCTCGGGATCGAGCACCGGGGTGCCGCGCTCGCCCGGTGAGGTGGGTGGTCGAGAGCACCCGGCACAGCGCCGCCCACCCGCCGCGCCCCCCGCCGGGACCGGCGGCGTGCGCCAGCAGCGTGACCCGGGGCAGCCGCTGGTCCCGGAAGGCGCCCCCGCGCACGGGGGTGCGGCCTCGGGCGGGTCCGAGGTCGCGCCCGGGGTCGTGCCCGGTCCCCGACGTGGCCGGGCGGTAGGCCAGGTCGACCCCGAGGACCGGGGTGATGCCCGCCTGGAGGCAGGCCTTGGCGAACTTCACCGCCCCGTAGGTGCCGTCCCGGTCGGTCAGGGCCAGCACGTCCATGCCGTGCTCGGCGGCGCGCTGGACCAGCAGGTGCGGCATCGAGGCGCCGTGCTGCAGGGAGTAGCCGGAGGCGACGTGCAGGTGCGGGAACGGGTCGGGCACGGGTCGGGCCACCTCTCGCGTCGGCTCGACCCTGACGACAGAACTGTCGAACTGATGTTCGACGTATCCAGAGTAGCCCCCTCGGCGGAGGCGACGTCAAGTCGGCCGAGCCACCCGTCTCACCAGAGGAGCGGGACCCACTCCGGGTGGTCGATGAAGGGGTTGCGGTTGCCCTGCCAGGTCTCGAAGATCGTGTCGTTGCGGGCCCGCTCGAAGGCGTCGGGAGGGTCCTGCTCGTGCCAGCGCAGCAGCGTCGAGAGCCGACCGAGGTAGGCCAGGGCGTCGAGCTCGCGGCGACCCACCTGCTCGGAGACCTCCAGGTCGGCGAAGCCGTCGCCGCCCTCGTAGCGCACCGCCATGTAGAGGACCATCCGGGCCACGTCGCCCTTCACCTCGTCGCGCGGCTCCCAGGAGTCGGCGTCGCGGTAGGTGTCCTCCGCCTCGCCCTGGGGGCTGCCGCCCTCGTCGAAGTCGAGGCTGGAGCGGTCGGCGTTGACGCTGACGTCGGTGGGGCGCACGTGGTGCAGGTCGGTGCCCGGTCCGGCGCTGGTGCCGAAGCCGCCGCGACTCTGCGGCCACACGTGCTCGCGGTTCCACTGGTCGGGGTCACCGCCGTTGGCGTCGCCCGGCACGCTGTCGCCGGTGTAGAGCTCGATGACCCGGCCCGGAGCGTCCGGGTCGGCGTCGGTGTCGCGCAGCGCCTCCCACAGCTCGTCGTAGCGCAGCCGGTCGACGTCGGTGGAGATGATCTCGTGCAGCGCCTGCGCGAGGTCGGCGCCGGCACGCCCCTCCGCGTCGGCGTAGTACTCCTGCACCCCGGCCGGCAGGTCTCCCCCGGCATCCGTGTCGGGGCTCGGGCCGGCCGGGTCTGTCGGGTCTGTCGGGGCGGTCCCGCCGTCGACCGAGGCGATCGCCGAGACCTGCTTGAGCCCCGGTCGCCGAGAAGTACGTCGACCGGGTGCCGCGGAGCACCACCTCCCGACCGAGCAGGTCCGGGTGCGAGCGCAGCCCCCAGGTGCTGCGGAGCTCCTCGGGGACCTGCACCAGCAGCATCCGGGCGGGGTCGCGCTCGTCGGGTCGGTCGGCCAGGGCCAGGGCGAGGTCGTCGGGGAACCCGTCGAAGGCCACCTCGCCGGGGGCCGTGGGCTGACCCACCACGTGCCCGCGCACGCTCAGCGCCGCACCGTCGCCGAGGTCGAGGGCCTCGGCCACCGTGGTCGCCTCGGCGAGCTGCTCGGCACCCAGCAGGGACGTCCGCTCGCTCGTCCCTGCAGCGCCACCCTCGCCACCACAGGCCAGCAGGACGGCGAGCAGGGCGACGAGGAGGACCGCGACAGGTCCACGCCCGGCGCGGGACACCGAGCCCGGGACGGAGAGCAGCATGGGGCCAGCCTGCCTCACCCCGCTCGGGTGATGCGCTCCAGGACCGGAGGGTGCGGCACCAGCCCGAGACACTGCTCGACCACGGCCAGGAACCGGTCGGCGTCGCGCACGAGGTCGTCGGCCTCCCGCTCCGAGACCGCGCGCGAGGAGCCCGCCTCGGCCGCGGCCCGCTTGGCGGCGCCTGCGGAGAAGAACGTGGCCCACTCGACCAGCTCGGGAGCCACCTCGGCCAGCAGCACCCAGGCGTTCTTCTGGGGACGCCGCCGCGCCGCGACCGGGCGGGCCCGCGCCGAGAGCAGTGCCGCGGCCGAGCGCAGCGCCGAGACGTGGGCGCAGGCGTAGCGCGCCGGCACCTCCGGCGTGGCCATCGCCTCGCTCAGCGACTCCGCCGCACGGGCGAGGTAGGAGTGGGTCGTCGCGGGCAGTGCGTAGGGGTGCGGAGCCTCGGACGTCCGCGCAGCCATCGTGGTCATGGTCCTCCCCCTCAGTCCGCGCAACCGACGAGCTGCCAGCGCCGGGCGTCGACGTCGAGCGCGAGGTCGAAGACACCGCCGGCGTCCTCGACACCGCGCACCGCCGCTCCCCGACCGGCCTCCACCCGCCACACCGCACGCTCGGCGAGCAGGTCCTCCAGCGGACGCGGTCGAGCCGGCTGGTCCCCGGTGGGCTCGTCGGAGCCGATCACCGCACGCACCCCGGCGTGGCGCCACCACTCCCCGGTCTCCACCCAGTGCTCGAGCACCGAGCGCACCTTCCACAGCCGGCCCCGCCACAGGAACTGCTCGGGGACCTCGGTCTCGGTGCCGGCCAGCAGGCCGCACCGGACCTCGACCGGCTCGTCGTACCGTCTCATCAGCTCCACCACTGCCACCTCTCCGGCGCCGTGGGCGCCAGGTCCGCCGGGTCGCTCCCCGGCGGGGACGGGGTCGAGGCGCCCCCGTCGGAGAGCGAGTTCGAACCTGTGTTCGAACTTGATCCCAAGGTACACGCGCCCACCGACAAGCCGTCAAGGAAGCGCGGGAGCTCCCAGGGGCCCTCAGACGCTGGCGGCGATCCGCTCGTGGGTGCGGCGCAGGTAGGCGTTGGTGTCGGGATGGAACATCGTCGCCAGGATCGCGACGTCGACGACGAGCGAGAGGTAGCTCAGCACCACGAAGACCTGTGGCGGCCCGACCCGGATCCCGCTGAGCGTGGCGACCGCGGTCATCACCACGAGCACGGCCAGGCACACGCGCGCCCAGTGGTGCCCGTTGCTGAAGAACACCATCAGCACGCCGATGAGCAGCACCATCACCACGAAGAGCACCGCGGCGACCGGGAAGAACTGCGGGACCGCGATCGGCTGCTCCTCGATGAGGTAGTCGAGGCCCTGGCGCTCCAGGATCTCGGCGGCCGAGCGGTGGTCACGGGCCCACTGGAGGACCAGGTCGTCACGCAGCACCGCCGTCAGCGTCACGGTCACCGCACCCAGCGCCAGCAGGAGCAGGTGCAGCTGCAGGCACACCTTCAGCGCGCGGGGCGGGTCCTGCCGGTCGTCGTCCATGACGGCCCTCTCTCGTGCGTGGTCTCGAGGCGAACTCTAGGGTCGCAGCCATGAGCACCGAGCACCCGGGCGTCGTCCGCTTCCGAGCCGAGCTGGTCAGCAGAGGAGGGCGCGGCGAGATCGTGGTCCTCCCCGACGCCGTGCACACCGCCGCCCTCGCGGCCGAGGCGCTGGGCTGCGAGGTGGGCGCGATCGCCAACAGCCTGCTCTTCGACGCCGGCGGGTCGCCGGTGCTGGTGCTGACCTCGGGCGCGCACCGCGTCGACGTGCGGGCGCTCGCCGAGCGCATCGGCGTCGAGCGCCTCGACCGGGCGAGGCCGGAGTTCGTGCGCGAGCACACCGGTCAGGTCATCGGGGGCGTCTCACCCCTCGCGCACCCGAGCCCGGTGCCGACGTACCTCGACGCGTGGCTGGCCCGGCACGAGGTCGTGTGGGCAGCCGCCGGGCACCCGGCCGCGGTCTTCTCCACCTCCTTCGAGGAGCTGCTCACCCTGACCGGCGCCGAGCGTGGTGGACGTCGAGACCCCCTAGGGTGTGCGCGTGGCGCGGGTCGTGGTGGTCGGAGGTGGGTACGCCGGTCTCGCCACGGCCGGCCGCCTGGCCAAGACCGGGCACGACGTCACCCTCCTCGAGCACTCCGAGACCCTCGGCGGCGCCCTGGGCTCGGTGAGCGCCGAGGGCTACACCTGGGACGCCGGGCCCAGCACCACGCTGCTGCCGGCGGTGCTGCGCGACCTGTTCCGCAAGACCGGGCGTCCGCTGGAGCGCGAGCTCGACCTGGTCCCCCTCGAGACCGTGCGCACCCACCGCTTCATCGACGGCACCGAGCTCGCCCTGCCGGGCGGCTCGCGCTCGGCACAGCTGAGCGCCGTCGAGGAGCTCGCCCCCGGCCAGGGCCAGGGCTGGCTCGACCACGTGGCCGCCTACACCGACGACTGGGAGGTGCTGCGGCGCCACTACCTCGAGGAGCCCTGGGAGCGCGGCGCCCTGCCCCGTGAGCTGAGCTCCCTGCTGGACTCCCGCGAGACCCTGCACCGGCGCCTGCGCAAGACGTTCAAGGACGAGCGGCTGCGCGACGTGGCGGCGCACCCCTTCGTCGCCGACGGCCACGAGACCCGCAACGTGCCGGCCTGGATGGGCCTGGTCGCCTACCTCGAGCAGCGCTTCGGCGCCTGGACCGTCCCGGGCGGGATGGCCCGCATCGGCGAGGTGCTCGCCGCACGCATGCTCACCCGCGGCGTCGACGTACGCCTGGGCACGCGCGTCCAGGACGTCGTCGTGCGCGGCGGCCGCGCCGTCGCGGTGCGCACCGACCACGGCGAGGTCGACGCCGACGTCGTGGTCTGCGCCATCGACCCGCGCCGCCTGCCGACGCTGGCCGGCCTGGTCGAGCGCACGATGCCGGCCATCCCGCCGGTGGTCTGCCACGTCGGGCTCACCGGCGACGTGCCCGACCTGCCCCACGAGCTGGTGCTGCACGGCGACCCCATGCTGGTGGTGCGCACCGGCGGGCAGGCCCCCGAGGGCGGCGCCGCGTGGACGATCCACGGCCGCGGCCGCCTGGCCGAGGACCTCCTGCGCGCCCTGGCCCGGCACCGGATCGACGTGCGCGCCCAGGTCGTCACCCGCATCGACCGCTCGCCGCGCGACCTCGTCGAGGCGTGGGGCGGCTCGCCGCTGGGCGTGCTGTGGCAGGGCCGCTCGCACCGTGCACCGACGACTCGGTCCCGACACCCCCGTCCCGGTCGTGTACGCCGCCGGCGCGCACGCCACCCCCGGCTCCGGCCTGCCCTTCGTGGGGCTGTCGGCGGCGCTGGTGGCCCAGCGCATCGGACCGGCCTGACGCCTCCCCCGGAAGCAGGACGCCTCAGGGCGTGACGTCGCAGCTTCTCGAAGATCTCGCGCGTGGCCTTGGACCGGTTCAGCGTGTAGAAGTGCAGCCCCGGAGCACCGCCGTCGAGCAGCTCCTGGCACAGCTCGGCGGCCTGCGCGATGCCCTCGGCCCGCATCGAGACCGGGTCGCCGTCGTGGGCGCTGATGCGGGCCACCACGTCGGCGGGCACGTCGGTGCCGATCAGCTCGCCCTGGCGACGGATGGCCTGCAGGTTCAGGATCGGCATGATGCCCGGCAGGATCGGGAGGTCCACGCCCCGGGCCCGGACCCGCTCGACGAGCCCGAAGTAGTCGGAGGCCCGGAAGAACATCTGGGTGACCGCGAACTCCGCGCCGGCCCGGGCCTTGGCGACCAGCACGTCGGCGTCGTGGTCGAGCGAGGCCGACGAGGGGTGCCGCTCGGGGAAGGCGGCCACGCCGATCCGGAACTGCCCCCGCGAGGCGACGAGCTCGACCAGCTGGTCGGCGTGGTCGAGGCCGCCCTCGGTCGGCGTCCAGTCCGCGCGCGGCCCCTCGGCCGGGTCGCCGCGCAGGGCCATCACGTGGTGCACGCCGGCGGCGGCGTACTCCACGAGGATCTCCTCGAGCTCGCGACGGGTGTGCCCGACGCAGGTCAGGTGGGCCATCGGCAGCATCGAGGTCTCGCGGGCGATCCGCCCGGTCAGGCGCACCGTGGTGCCGCGGCTGCTCCCGCCGGCGCCGTAGGTGACCGAGACGAACGTGGGCTGGTAGGGCTCGAGCGCGCGCACGGCGTCCCACAGCTGCGCCTCGCCGGCGTCGTCCTTGGGCGGGAAGAACTCGAACGAGAACGAGCGCCCGCCGGCGGCGATCAGGTCGGTGAGCGCGTGTCCACGGCCGATGGTCATGACAGGGAGTCTAAAGAGCCGCTGGCGTCCCTCCCTCACCCGTCCACCCAGCGGCGCCCGGTCGCCGGGCGCGGCCTACTGTGATCCGGGTGAGCGACTCCCCCGCCCCCGCCGCGACCACCTGGGACGCCGCCGACTTCCGCGGCCGCGTCCAGACCGCCCTCGACGAGTTCCTCGACCGGCAGGCCGAGCGGCTGACCCCGCTCGGCGGGGACGCCGCACGACTGCTGGCCGAGGCCCGCACCGTCGTGTCGGGCGGCAAGCGGCTGCGCGCCGCGTTCTGCTGGTGGGGCTACCTCTCGGTGGCCCCCGCCGTCGACGAGGACGCGCTGCTGCGGGCGTGCGCGGCGCTGGAGCTGCTGCACGCCAGCGCGTTGGTCCACGACGACCTCATGGACGCCTCCGACACCCGGCGCGGCCGGCCCGCGACGCACCGCGCCTTCGAGCGCGAACACCGCTCCGTCGCCTGGCGCGGCGACCCCGAGCAGTACGGCGCCGCCGCGGCGATCCTGCTCGGCGACCTCCTGCTGAGCTGGTCCGACGAGATGCTGCGCGGCTGCGGGCTCCCGGCGTCCGGGGTGCTGGCGGCCCTCGAGGTGCTCGACCTGTGCCGCACCGAGGTCATCGCCGGCCAGTTCCTCGACGTCTCGGTGCAGGCACGCGGTCGCGCCGACGTCGACACCGCGATGACGGTGCTGCGCTACAAGTCGGCGAAGTACTCGATCGAGCGGCCGCTGCAGGTCGGTGCTGCGCTCGCCGGGGCCGACGCTGCCGCCCTGGAGGCGCTCAGCGCCTTCGGCCTGCCGCTGGGCGAGGCCTTCCAGCTGCGCGACGACCTGCTCGGCGTCTACGGCGACCCCGCCACCACCGGCAAGCCCGCGGGCGACGACCTCGTCGAGGGCAAGCGCACGGTGCTTGTCGCCCTCGCGCTCGACGGGGCACCCGACGACGACGCCGCCCTGCTCGACCGGGCACTGGGGCGCCCCCTCGACGAGGAGCAGGTCGCGCGGCTGCGCACGATCATCACCGACTCCGGGGCCCAGGCCCAGGTCGAGGAGGTCATCACCGCGCTGACCCGACACGCCACGGACGCCCTCGACCTCAGCGGCCTCGACCCCGCAGCGCGCTCCGTGCTGGCCGAGCTCGCCACGGCCGCCACCCAGCGCGTCGTCTGACCGATGAGCAGGTGATGGTCACCCACCCGGTCCTTCGGTGGGGCGCCGTAGCCGGAAGGACCGAAGGGGCCTCGACGAGCATCCGTGACCCGGGGACCGGCGGCTTTCAGGTCGTTCGGTCCTTCCGGCTACGAGGGGCCCGCGCCGCGGGGTACGTCGTCGCCCGCGGACCGTCCTTTCGCTGATCACCCCTCTGCGGCAGGCTGGAGGCATGGCGACAGGGATGCGCGCGGTCAGGCTGGACGAGTACGGCGACGTCGGGGTGCTCGACGTCCGGGACGTGGACGTGGCACAGGCCGCTCCGGACGGGGTCGTGGTCGAGGTGGTCGCCACGTCGATCAACCCGGGTGAGGCGAGCATCCGCGAAGGCGCGATGGACCCCGAGCGGACCGCGACGTTCCCGATGGGTGAAGGCAGCGACTTCGCCGGTCGTGTCGTCGACGTCGGCGCCGAGGCGCATGGCTGGAGCGTCGGGGACGAGGTGATCGGCTGGTCCGGGGAACGCTCCGCCCACGCCCAGTACGTCGCCGTCCCGGCCGACCAGATCACCCGCCGCCCCGAACAGGTGTCCTGGGAGCAGGCGGGCAGCCTGTACGTCGCGGGCGGCACCGCGGTCGCGATGCGCGACGCACTCGACCCGCAGCCGGGCGAGACCGTGGTGGTGACCGCCGCCGCGGGCGGCGTGGGCTCGATCCTGGTCCAGCTGCTCGTGCAGGCCGGCGTCCGCGTGCTCGGCGTGGCAGGCCCGGGCAACGACGCCTGGCTCAGCAACGCGGGTGCGGAGCCGGTCAACCGAGGCGACGACCTGGCCGAGCGGCTGCAGGCCGCTGCCCCTGACGGCGTGGCCGCGTTCTTCGACTGCTTCGGGCTGGGCTACACCGACCTCGGCCTCGGCCTCGGCGTCCCGCCGGAGCGGGTGGTGACGATCGCCGACTTCGAGGCAGCCCGCCGCAACGGCACGCGCGTGCTGTTCGGGCACGAGACCACGACGGCCCGCACCTTGGAAGACCTGGCCGGGATGATCGCGAGCGGCGAGGTGGTGGTGCCGGTGGCGGCGACGTACCCCCTGGACCAGGTCCAGGCGGCGTACACCGCGCTGGCCGGGCGTTCCACCCGCGGCAAGATCGTCCTGCTGCCCTGATCGCCCGCACGAGGCCGCGACCCCATGTTGTCGATCTCGACGCGAGCCCCACGACAAGAGGGGTGAGTGGCACGACGCCACCACACCCGACGATGGAGAGGAACAGGCATGAAGTACATGGTCTTGCTCATCGGCGACGGTCCCCAGAAGCCGTGGCCGACGATGACACCCGAGGAACAGGGTGCGGTGATGGCCCGGTTCGAGCAGTTCGACACCGCGTGCACGGCGCGTGAAGGGGTGTCCCTCGTGTCGGGGGAAGCGCTGGAGGGGCCGAGCACCGCCACCGTCGTGCGGACCGGGCCGGACGGCGCCATGACACTCACGGAGGGACCGTACGCGGAGGTGCTCGAGGGCCTGGGTGGGTTCTACGTCGTGGAAGCCCCGGATCTGGACACGCTCACCGAGCTGCTCCGAGTCCTGCCCCCCTACGACATGGAGATCAGACCGGTCGTCGAGTACGGGTGAGACGGGTGGACGACGCAGCAGCCACTCTCCAGCAGACGATGCTCGACGACTGGGGGCATCTGCTGGTGGGGCTGCTGCGTCGGCACCGACGCCCCGACCTGGTCGAGGACGCACTGGCCGAAGCCTTCGCACAGGCATCGCAGGCATGGCGGGTCGGAGGCGTCCCGACGAACCCGGTGGGGTGGCTGCGTACGACGGCCGACCGCCGCGTCATCGACGCCCTGCGCCGTGAGGCGGTGGCTCGGAGCAAAGCTCACCTGATCTCCCTGGGCGCCCAGGCGGACGGACCCGAGGACGCCCGTCTCGGCGACGACGTGGACGACCGGTTGGCGTTGATCTTCATGTGCACCCATCCGGCGTTGGCCGAGGAGGTCCGGCCCGCCCTGGCGCTGCGGTTCGTGATCGGCGTCCCGACCGAGACCATCGCCAGGCTGTTCCTCGTCCCCGGCCCCACGATGGCCGCCAGGCTGACCCGTGCCAAGAAGCGCCTCGCTGGCTCCGGCATCCCGTTCTGCGTTCCTGAGGCCGCCGACCGGCCACAGCGGGTGGCGGGAGCCGCCCGCGCCATCTACCTCGCTTTCACGGCCGGCTACGCACCGGGCGGCGACGAGGTCGTGCGCGTCCGAGACGCCGGCGAGGCCGTGCGGCTCGCGCTCCTGGCGGAACAGATCGTGTCCGACGACGGGCGGGTCCTGCGTGCTCTGGCGGCGTTGTTGCTGCTCCAGCACTCCCGACGCGACGCGCGGACCGACGCGCTGGGGCGGATCGTGGTGCTGGCCGACCAGGACCGGTCGCGGTGGCACGGGGAGGAGATCGCTGCTGCGGTCGAGCGCCTGGCCCGGACCCCGCCCACCACCGGCTACGGCGAGGAGCTGCGACTCCAGGCCGTCATCGCTGCCTGTCACGCACTCGCACCCGGCTTCGCCGACACCGATTGGCACACGATCACTGCCGCCTACCTGCGGTTGGAGCAGCTGACCGGCTCCCCGCTCGTCCGGCTCAATCGAGCCGTTGCGCTCGCCGAGCTCTCCGGACCGATGGCGGGCCTGGCACTGTTGAAGGGCCTCGACGAGCGACTGCCGGGACACCACCGGGTGGCGGTGGCGCGAGCAGAGCTGCTGCGACGCGGCGGGCACGTGGACGAGTCACGCACTGCCTACCGCGAGGCCCTGACCTGGTGCCCCGCAGGGGCGGAGGCCCAGCACCTGCGCAGACGGCTGGCCTCGCTCGACCCAGCGGCACCACCGCAGCTCTCATGACGAGCACCCCGCCGGCGGGCACGAGGAGTGTCAGGGACCGACGCGCTCGAAGGACACCCCGGCGTCGTCGCTCCAGTACCGCTCCCCGCGCACACCGGTGACGAGCAGCGTGCCGCTGCCGACGGTGAGCTCGGTGTAGTAGCCCGGCGCAGCCTGCTCCGGCAGCAGCCCGCTGGTGTTGTCGAACGGGCGCCGTTGCACGGCGTCGGGCAGCGCCCGACCGGTGCCGAGCCGGGCCAGCACCTCGATGCCGAGCGGGGTCAGCTCGGCGGCCGCCACCCAGGGCAGGCCACTGACCGGATCGGTGGCAGCGACGTCGTTCGGTGCGGACCTGCTGTCCGGGTCCCGGCCCCCGAAGGTGGGGGTGCCGGGATCGCGTCCGGCCGCCAACCAGATGGCGAGGGTCAGGGCGAGCACCACGAGCAGTGCGAGCAGCCCGGTGGGGCCGCCCCGCGGGGGGCGGACGTTCTCGGGTGACACGCGGTAGACCACGGTGCCGACTCCGGCGCGGACCTAGAGGGCCATCGCCTGGGCGCGGCGCTTGACCTCGGAGCCGCGGTTCTCCCGCAGCGCGTCGATCGGGCGGCCGGGCAGACCGAGGTCGAGGAAGAGCCAGGCGATGCACTCGCGGTCGTCGAAGCGCCCGTCGTGCAGCATGGTGAGCAGACCGGGCAGACCCTTCACCGGGAGCCTCAGCTCCTCGTCGATGAAGGCGGCGGGGATCTTCTGCCCCTCACCCGCCACGGGCACCGCAGCGGCCAGCTCGTGGGTGCGGATCATCGTGCGGACCTTGCTCACGCTCACCTCGAGGCGCTTGGCGGCCTCGGCCCAATCGATCCACTCGTCGACCAGGGCGGCCAGGTCCTGCTCGGCCAGGGTTGTCTCGTCCATGCCCCCATGCTCCCACCTCAGGCCAACAGGCCCCCAAACGCGCGCTCCGGCGACCCGCCGCCGACCGCCGTTGCCCGGCCCAGGACGCCGTTCCACCTACGATGGTCGCGCCGGTTCCCTTCCCCGTCCGGCCCCGCAGGAGGTCGCTGTGCCGCCAGACCGGCACCCGCACGAGGACGTCCGGCCGGCCCGCCAGGGCACGTCCGGC
The DNA here is from genome assembly GCA_963722135.1 of uncultured Actinomycetota bacterium. Taxonomy (GTDB): domain Bacteria; phylum Actinomycetota; class Actinomycetes; order Propionibacteriales; family Nocardioidaceae; genus Nocardioides. The sequence goes on along the minus strand of CAVRJT010000003.1, from coordinate 756,954 downwards.
CCCGCGAGCGACCCCATGACCGGACGACTGCTCGACGGCCGCTACCGGATCGGGCCACGCATCGCCCGCGGCGGGATGGCCAGCGTCTACGAGGCCACCGACCTGCGCCTGGACCGGGTCGTGGCGGTCAAGGTGATGCACGTCGGCCTGGGCGACGACGAGGAGTTCGCTGCCCGCTTCGTGCGCGAGGCCCGCGCCGCCGCCCGGCTGACCCACCCCCACGTGGTCGCCGTCTACGACCAGGGCGACGACGACGGCACCGTCTTCCTGGCCATGGAGCTCATCGCGGGGCACACGCTGCGCGACGTCATCGCCAAGGAGGCCCCGATGTCGCCCGCGCGGGTGCTCGCGCTCGTCGAGCCGGTGGTCTCGGCGCTGGCCGCCGCGCACCGCGCCGGCATCGTGCACCGCGACGTCAAGCCCGAGAACGTCCTGATCGCCGACGACGGCCGGGTGAAGGTCGCCGACTTCGGCCTCGCCAAGGCGGTCGGCACCGACACCCAGCACACCGCGACCGGTGGCGTCCTCATCGGCACCGTCTCCTACCTCGCCCCCGAGCTCGTCTCCGAGGGCATCAGCGACGCCCGCGCCGACGTGTACGCCGTCGGGCGTGCTGCTCTACGAGCTCCTCACCGGCGTCAAGCCGCACGAGGGCGAGAGCCCGATCCAGGTCGCCTACAAGCACGTGCACGAGGACGTCGCCCCGCCGTCGGTGCGGGTGCCCGGGCTGCCCGGGTACGTCGACGCGCTGGTGGCCCGGGCCACGGCCCGGGACCGCAGCCTGCGCCCCGCCGACGCCGGCGTGCTGCTGCACCACCTGCACCGCGTCTCCCACGCGCTCGCCGAGGGCGTGCGGGAGGACCCGGAGCTGACCCAGGACCTCGCCCCGCTGCTGCTGCACCCCGACACCGGCGCCCCCGTCATCGAGGAGCCCGTGCCGGCGTCCGGTGCCGCCGCCGGGCCCACCGGCCCCGTGGCCGCGGCGTACGGCGACGCGACGGTGAGCCGACCTCGTTCCTGCGCGCGAGCGCCCCTCCGCACGCCGCCGGCGTCGACGGCTGCGACCGCCCCTCGGCGCGGGCGCCGCTGGCGCGGACCGCTGCTGGTCCTGATGGCCCTGCTGCTGGCCAGCACGCTCGGTCTGGGTGCCTGGTGGTTCGGGTGGGCGCGCTACACCACGGTGCCCAGCGTGCTCGAGCAGAACCGGACGTCGGCGGTGGCCGAGCTGGAGGACGCAGGCTTCGAGGTCGTGCTGGGCGACGGGGTCTTCAGCAACAAGGTGCCCGAGGGTCGCGTCGTCAGCGCCGACCCCGGCGCCGGCAGCCGGGCGCTCGAGGGCGACGAGGTCACGATCGTGCTGAGCCTCGGCGTCGAGCTCTACCCCGTGCCCCAGCTGGTCAAGCGCACCCTCGAGGACGCCGAGGCGGCGTTGAGCGAGGTGCAGCTCGAGGTCGGCCGGGTCAAGGAGAAGTTCTCCGAGAAGATCCCCGCCGGGCAGGTCGTGCGCAGCACGCCCGCTCGCGGCAAGGAGCTGCGGCCCGGCGCCGCGGTCGACCTCGTCGTGAGCAAGGGCCGCAAGCCCGTCAACGTGGGCGACTGGGTCGGCAGGTCCGCCGACGAGGCCCAGCGCACCCTCGAGCGCAAGGGCCTGGTGGTCGAGCGCGACTCCGAGGTCTTCTCCGACGACGTCGCCGAGGGCGACGTCGTGGCGCAGGAGCCCGCCGGCGGCTCGCTGTTCAAGGGCGACACCGTCACGTTCACCGTCTCGAAGGGCCCCGAGCTCGTCGAGGTGCCCGGTGTCCGCGCCCAGGGCGTCGACTCGGCCCGTTCCGAGCTGGAGGCCCTCGGCTTCGTCGTGGAGGTCGAGAACATCAGCGACTACCTCGGCCTCGGCTACGTGTTCCGCACCGACCCCGGCGCGGGCACCCTGGTCCCCAGGGCTCCACCATCACCCTCTACCTCGTCTGACCCGGCCCAGATATCGCGCCCAGTCGGCGCAAACCTCCCCATCGAGGGGCACATCTGGGCCGGGTCAGCGCGATATTTGGGCCGGGTCGCGGATTGGGTGCGGTGCGGGCGCTCTTCTAGCGTGCTCCCGTGAACCCGAGCGACCTCGCCCTGCGCAGCCCCATCGGCACCCACGTCCTGGTGGGCAAGGGCCTGGTGGCCGGTGCGCTGGCCGATGCCGAACGGCTGGGCTGCGAGACCCTGCAGGTCTTCGTGGGCAACCCCCGTGGTTGGGCGCTGAGCCCCGGCAAGCCGGCCGAGGACGAGGCGTTCCGCGTAGCCACCGCCGAGCGCGGCATCCGCACCTTCATCCACTCCCCCTACCTGGTCAACCTCGGCTCGCCCACCCCGAAGACCTACGAGAACAGCGTCGCCGTGGTCGCGCACAACCTGCGTCGCGCCGCCGAGATCGGTGCCGAGGGCGTCGTGGTGCACACCGGTTCGTACGTCGACCCCTCGGGCGACCCCCAGGGCGCGGCGGAGCGGCACGCGGCCGCGCTGGCCCAGGTCCGCGAGGGGCTGCTCCCGCTGCTGGAGGCCCTGGGCGAGGACGGGCCGTGGCTGCTGCTCGAGCCGACCGCGGGCCAGGGCCGGTCGCTGTGCGCGGGCGTCGAGGACCTGTCGGCGTACCTCGAGGTGCTGGAGCACCACCCGCGGGCGGGGATCTGCCTGGACACCTGCCACGTGTTCGCCGCCGGCGCGCCGCTCGACGAGCCCGGTGGCACCACTGCGACCCTCGACCGGGTCGTGGAGATCGGCGGCCCGGGCCGGTTGCGGCTGGTGCACGCCAACGACTCCAAGGACGTGCGCGGGGCGTTCAAGGACCGCCACGAGCGGATCGGCGAGGGCCACATCGGCACCGGCGCCTTCACCGAGCTCTTCGCCCACCCGGCCACCGACGGCGTGCCGTTCGTGCTCGAGACACCCGGGTCGCGCGACGACGACAACCCCGACATCGCGCTGCTCAAGCAGCTGCGCGCCGACGCCCACGCCGCAGCGGTGGGTGCCCCGTGAGCCCCGTGGGCCCAGGGAGTGCCGTCGTCAGCCGGCGCACCTCGCTGCTGGCCACCCTCGCGCTGCTGGGGATGACGGCGAGCTGGGGCAGCACCTTCTTCCTGATCAAGGACCTGCTCGAGCGGGTGCCGACCCTGGACTTCCTGGCCGTCCGGTTCGCGATCGCCACGCTCGCCATGGTGATCGTCGCGCCGCGGGCGGTGAGCCGGCTCTCACGCGAGTCGCGGCGCCACGCGATGGTGCTGGGCCTGGTCTACGGCCTGGCCCAGATCCTGCAGACCGCCGGGCTGGCGCACACCCCGGCCAGCGTCTCGGGCTTCATCACCGGCATGTACGTCGTGCTCACCCCGCTGCTGGCGGCCGTGCTGCTGCGCACCCGGATCGGTGCGATGACGTGGATCGCGGTGGCGCTGGCCACCGGCGGCCTCGCGGTGCTGAGCCTCGACGGGCTCTCGGTCGGCTACGGCGAGGCGATCACGTTCGTCTCCGCGATCCTCTACGCGCTGCACATCGTCGGGCTCGGCGCCTGGTCGGACGCCCGCCAGGCCCTGGGCATGTCGATCGTGCAGATCGGGGTGATCGCGCTGGTGTGCACGGTGGCCACCGTCCCCGACGGGATCGTGCTGCCGCAGACCGGGGGCGACTGGGCCTCGGTGGTCTACATGGCCCTGGTCGCCGGCGCGCTGGCGCTGCTCGGCCAGACCTGGGCGCAGGCGCACCTGTCCCCCACCCGCACGGCGGTCATCATGAGCATGGAGCCGGTCTTCGCCGCGACCTTCGCGGTCTGGCTCGGCGGTGAGGCCACGACGTCGCGGATGATCGGCGGCGGGCTGATGGTGCTCACCGCGATGCTCGTCGTCGAGCTGCGCCCACCCCGCTCCCAGGGTCCCGGCGGCCCGCACCCCGACCCCGACGACGGCCCGATCGAGGGCCAGGTGCCGCACATCGCGGTCTGAGCCCGCCCCCGGTCTCGCGGGGTGGAAAGGTCCGCGCCGGCCCACCGGGTGCCGCCTACGCTCGACCCATGGTCGTCGTCATGTCTCCCGAGGCCACCGACGAGGACGTGGCGAACGTCGTCGCGCGGGTCGAGGGCGTCGGTGGCGAGGCCTTCGTCAGCAAGGGCGTGCTCCGCACGATCATCGGCCTGGTCGGGGACATCGAGTCCTTCCACCACCTCAACCTGCGCACCCTGCGCGGGGTCGCCGACGTGCACCGCATCTCCGACCCCTACAAGCTCGTCAGCCGCCAGCACCACTCCGCACCGGTCCACGGTGTGGGTCGGGCCCGCGGGACACCAGGTGCCGATCGGGCCCGACACGTTCACGTTCCTGGCCGGCCCGTGCGCCGTGGAGACGCCCTCGCAGACCCTCGAGTCGGCGCAGATGGCCGCCTCGGCCGGCGCCACGATCCTGCGCGGCGGCGCGTTCAAGCCGCGCACCTCGCCGTACGCGTTCCAGGGGCTGGGCGTGCGGGGGCTCGAGATCCTCGCCGACGTGCGCGAGGCGACCGGGCTGCCCGTGGTCACCGAGGTCGTGGACGCCCGCGACGTCGCCGTGGTCGCGGAGTACGCCGACATGCTGCAGGTCGGCACCCGCAACATGGCCAACTTCGGGCTGCTCCAGGCCGTCGGGGACGCCGGCAAGCCGGTGCTGCTCAAGCGCGGGATGACCGCGACGATCGAGGAGTGGCTGATGGCCGCCGAGTACGTCGCCCAGCGCGGCAACCTCGACATCGTGCTGTGCGAGCGCGGCATCCGCACCTTCGAGCCCGCCACCCGCAACACCCTCGACATCTCCGCGGTGCCGGTGGTGCAGGCCACCAGCCACCTGCCGGTGATCGTCGACCCCTCGCACGCCGCCGGCCGCAAGGACCTGGTGGTGCCGCTGTCGCGGGCCGCGATCGCGGTCGGCGCCGACGGCATCATCGTCGACGTCCACCCCGACCCCGAGACCGCGCTGTGCGACGGCCCGCAGGCACTGCTCGGCACCGACCTGCGTGCCCTGGCCTCCGCGGTCCGCCGGCTCCCCCCGGTCGTCGGCCGGGTCGACGCCGGTGAGCGCATCCGCACCTCGTGACGGGGCACTGCCCCGGTTGCGGCACCCCCGCGGTCGGCGTGGGGCGCTACTGCACCGGCTGCGGCCGGCCGCGCGACGACGCACCCGAGGTCACCGCCCCGCTGCCGAGCGCGCAGCCCGCTCCCGTGCGCTACCCCCTGTACGCCGAGCAGCCGCCGCCGGCGCCCCCGTCCTGGTCGCAACCCACCGAGACCGGTCTCCCGGTCGTCCCCGGGCCCGACCCCACACCGCACCGCGCCCCCCGGCGCCGCCGCCGGTGGCGCGTGGCGCTGCTGCTGGTCGCTCGTGGCCGCTGGTCGTGGCGCTGGCTGTGACGCTGGCCGTCACGCTCGGTGACGACGACGACCCAGCAGGCTCCGACCGGGTCGACACGCCCGCGGGCGATCCGGCCGACCTCACCGGCCGGGCCGAGGCGTCGGCGCCCGACCAGGACGCCGACAGCGTCGACATCGCCTCCGGCGAGACGACGACGTACGACGCGGGCAACATGCTCGACGCGGACCCGACGACCGCGTGGCGGGTGCGGGGCGCGGCGACGGGCACGGAGCTGACCTTCACCTTCGACGAGCCGGTGACGCTGACCTCGGTGGGACTCATCAACGGCTACGCGAAGACCTCCGTCGACTCCGACGGCACCACCTTCGACCTCTACGCGGGCGGTCGGAGGATCACCGCGGTGACGTGGCTGATCGACGACGCTCCCCCGGTGCGCCAGGAGCTGGACGAGACGCGGGAGCCGCAGACGCTCGACATCGGCGCGGTGACCACCCGCACCGTGCGCCTGCGGGTCGAGACGGTCACCGACCCCGGGGACGGGCCGGCGGCCCGCGACACCACCGCGATCAGCGACGTGGCGTTCGCCGGGTTCCTGGACTGATCACCGGGCGGGCGATGGGTGCCAGCACCCATCGCCCGCCGGCCCGGATGGGTGGTCCGACCGACGCGGACCGCGGGGCCCGGCTCCTAGCGTGAGGAGCCCACCCGCACCCACCTGGAGCAGCCATGAGCACCCACCCCACCGACACCACCATCGACACCGTCGTCATCGGCGCCGGTCAGTCCGGCCTGGCGACCGGCTACCACCTGCAGCGCCGCGGCCTGCCCTTCGTGATCCTCGACGCCGCCGACCGCGTGGGCGACGGTTGGCGCCACCAGTGGGACTCGCTGCGCCTCTACTCCCCCGCCCGGTACGACGCCCTGCCCGGGATGGCGTTCCCCGCCCCCGCGTGGTCCTACCCCGGCAAGGACCAGGTCGCCGACTACCTGGAGTCCTACGCGCAGCACTTCGACCTCCCGGTCCGGCTGCGGACGCGGGTCCGCGCGCTCGAGGCCGATGGTGATCACGGGTACGTCGTGCGCACCGACACCGGAGACCACCACTGCAGCAACGTGGTGGTGGCGACCGGGACGTTCGGCCGGACGCCTCACGTCCCCGACCTCGCCGACCGGCTCGACCCGTCGATCCTGCAGCTGCACTCCAGCGAGTACCGCCGCCCCGGCCAGCTCCGCGAGGGCCCCGTGCTGGTGGTCGGCGCGAGCCACTCCGGCTCCGACATCGCCTACGAGGCCGCCGCGACCCACCCCACCATCCTGGCCGGCCGGGACTGCGGACAGATCCCGCCCCGGTTGGACTCCGCGAAGATGCGCCTGCTCTTCCCGGTGCTGATGCTCGTGTGGAACCACGTGCTCAACCGCCGCACCCCGGTCGGGCGTCGGGCGCTGCCCCACGTCCGTCACCACGGCGGCCCGATGCTGCGGGTCAAGCGCTCGGACCTCGCCGGCCGTGGTGTCGAGCGGGTGACCTCCCGGGTCGAGGCCGTCGAGGACGGGCGCCCCGTGGTCGACGGCGACCCCCCGCGACGTGGCCACCGTGGTCTGGGCGACGGGTTTCCGAGCAGGCCTACGACTGGATCCACCTGCCCGTCCTGGGCGACGACGGCTGGCCGCGGGAGATGCGCGGCGTGGCCACCGACGCGCCGGGGCTCTTCTTCGACGGCCTGTGCTTCCAGTACTCGTTCACCTCGATGCTGCTGGCCGGCGCCGGGCGGGACGCCGGCCACGTCGTCGACCGGATCGCCGCCCGCCAGCGTCGTACGACCCTCGACGCCGCTGCCTGAGCGGGCCTACGCTCGGTGGGGAGGACACCCACGATGAGCGTGACCCGGCTGGAGCAGGCCCGCGCCGACTTCGAGCGCGGCGAGTGGGACGCGGCGTACGCCGGCTGGGCGAGCGGCCGCCCCCGAGTCGCTGTCGACGTCCGACCTGGGCGACCTCGCCACCACCGCAGAGCTGCTGGGCCGCCACGCCGAGACGGTGACGGCGCTGCAGCAGGCCTTCACCCGCGCCCACGAGGCCGGTGACCTGTCCCAGGCGGTGCAGTACGGCTTCCGGCTGGCGATGTCCACGGCCGCGCACGGGCAGCCGGCCCTCTCGGCCGGCTGGGCGGCTCGCGCGGAGCGGGTCGCGGCGGAACTCGACGACGTCGCGCTCGAACACGGTTGGGTCGCCTTCCTGCGGATGTTCCGAGCTCTGGGGGCCGGAGCCCTCGCCGAGGCGGGCGACTGTGCCGACCGGGCGGCCGCCGCCGGGCACCGCCACCACGACCCCGACCTGATCGCGATGGGCACCTGCGCGCAGGGACGGATCGCGATGTACGCCGGTCGCGTCCCGGCGGGGTCTGGCCCTGCTCGACGAGGCCATGGTGCGTGGTGGTGGCGGGCGAGGCGTCACCGGTCATCGCCGGCCACGTCTACTGCACCGCGATCGAGGGCTGCCAGGAGGTCGGCGACCTCGCCAGGGTGGCGGAGTGGACCGCCGCACTGGAGCAGTGGTGCACCCGTCAGCCGGGTCTGCTGGCCTTCACCGGCCAGTGCTCGGTGCACCGCGGCCAGCTGATGCGTCTGCACGGGCAGTGGGCCGGGGCGCTCGCCGAGCTCGACCTCGCGTGCCGGCGCTACGAGCAGGTCCAGTCACCGGACGCGGCCGGGGCAGCGGCGTACGAGCGCGGTGAGGTGCTGCGCCTGCAGGGCGACCACACCGCCGCCGAGGAGGCCTACGCCGACGCGGCGGACCGGGGCTTCGACCCACAGCCAGGACTGATGCTGCTCTGGGTGCAGCGCGGGCGTAGCGGCCCTGCCCGGGCTGCGCTCGCACGGTTGCTGGACGAGGCCAGGGGTCCGGTGCAGCGCTCCCGGCTGCTGCCGGCAGCGGTGGAGGTGCTGCTCGCCTGCGGCGGAGCACGAGGCCGCCAGGGGACCTGCCGACGAGCTGGACGGGCTCGCCGAGGACTTCGGCTGCGCGGGCCTGCTCGCCGCCGCCGCGGCCGCGCACGGTGCCCTCGAGCTGGCGGCCGGTGACGCCGCCGGCGCCCTGCCCTACCTGCGCAAGGCGTCCACCGCCTGGGCCGGTCTCGGCTGTCCCTACGAGGTCGGTCGGGTGCGGGTGCAGGTGGCCCGGGCGCTGGAGGTGCTGGGTGATCGCGAGTCGTCGCTGGCCGAGCTGGACGCGGCCCGGCGCAGCTTCACCGGGCTCGGCGCGGGTCCCGCGCTCGCCGAGGTCGACCGGCTCCTGCACGCGGACGTGCTGCCCGGCGGCCTGACCGCACGCGAGGTCGAGGTGCTGGCCCTGGTGGCGGTCGGCCACAGCAACGCGCAGATCGCCGGGGAGCTGGTGCTCAGCGAGAAGACCGTCGCACGGCACCTGAGCAACATCTTCACCAAGCTCGACGTGGGCTCCCGCACCGCGGCGGCCGCCTTCGCCTACGAGCACGACCTGGTGTGACACGCACGATCATCTCCAGCTGGCTCTAGGCAGCCGACCCGAACTGAACGGCGCTGAGGTTGAGACGGAGAATCCGCACAGTTGCTTCGAGTGCCACACTCCCGCCATGCATGCGGATGTTCATGACGCTCCCCGATTTCTCGTCAAACATCAGAAGCCCGCACGGTACTTCGTCTTCATGGCGGCGCTGCTCGCTCTTCTCCTCGCCGTCGGCCTAGGGGCGCTGGCCCTTGGGCACGTGAGGTCCCGCGACGGACTCATCGACTGGCTTCAGGACCAGTACACATATGTGTTGTTCTGGTTGGTCGTAACGCAAGCCGGAGTCGCTGCTGCAGCGTCTGGTGTTCAAACACGTTCACGAACCCGTTTTCGCTGGATCGTCGCAGCGCTCTGTGCACTCTTGGCCTATCCCTTCCCCATTCTTGGCGGGTGGCACGAGTTCGGCGTCGCCTATGGCGCTTTCGTTGCCGGCGTGCTGGTCGTCGCAATCATGGACGCCACCGTGGGCGATGTATGGGTTGACTACTTACCCCGTGACGATGACAAGTCGCCCTTTAAGGACGACCTTCGATTCATCGTTCCTACCGACAATCTGCAGGCCGTGCACGTGCACATCTCCCGGGCCGTGGGCCATCCCGCTCCGAGCATCCGGGACTCGGTGCGATTCGCGCGCAAAGCCCGAACGGACCACCGTCACTGTGAAACTGTCGGACGAGCGCGTTTACATGTAGAGGTCGTGGACACAGCCCTGTGTGCCATACGTGTCAGCGGCCGCCTCTTGGATGAAGAACGGGCTCGTTTGAATCTCGTGATCGGGATTCTTGGCAACCCGACGATTCATCGTCACGATCGAAGTCGCATACATGTCAACCTCCGACCTCCAGCCCGATCGGCATGATGAGACCCCGAAACCAAAGATGTTCCAACTCCAGTGGCACCGATACGCACCGCGGAGTTGACCACGCTTTTTGAACCGCGGGCGACCAGCCCGCCCGACTGACAGCCAACTCGTCAGAGAGAGCACTCGACACTGCGTAGGCAGAGCCTCGAGACTCAGAGGCGGGCGAGCACCGCCGCGGCCTTCTCGGCGTCGGCCTTCGTGACCCCGAGGTGGGTCACCAGCCGCACGGTGCGCGGACCGACGGTGGCGACCCGTACGCCGGCTTCGGCGGCGCGGGCGACGAAGTCGGGGGCGTCGTCGTGCGGCACGACCACGATGTTGGTGTCGACGCCGGCGGGGTCGACGCCGCAGGCCTCGGCCAGCAGCCGCGCGTGCTCGTGGTCGTCGGCCAGCCGGTCGAGGTGGTGGTCGAGGGCGTGCCGCCCGGCCGCGGCGAGGATGCCGACCTGGCGCATCCCGCCGCCCATCCGCTTGCGGCGCACCCGCGCCTCGACGATGGCGTCGGCGCTGCCGACCATCAACGAGCCGACCGGGGCGCCGAGGCCCTTGGACAGGCAGACCGCCATCGTGTCGGCGACGGCGCCGTACTCCGCCAGCGGCGTGCCGGTCGCGACGTGGGCGTTCCAGAGGCGGGCGCCGTCCACGTGCACCGCGATGCCGGCGCCGTCGGCGAGCTCGCGCAGGTCGCGCAGCTCGCCGATCGGCAGCACGGTGCCGCCCGCGAAGTTGTGGGTGTTCTCGACCGAGACCGCCGCGGTGCGCACGAAGAACGGACCCATGTCCGGGGCGATCAGCGACGCCACGGCGTCGAGGTCGAGCTGCCCGCGCGGGTGCGATCCAGGTGCGCATGGTCAGCCCGGAGATCGCGGCGTGGGCGCCGAGCTCGGCCCGCGCGATGTGCGCCGAGGCCTCGCAGAGCACCTCCTGGCCGGGCTCGACCAGGGCGCGCACGGCCAGCACGTTGGCCATCGACCCGGTCGGCATGAACAGCGCGGCCTCGTGGCCGAGCAGCCCCGCCACGTGCTCCTCGAGGTCGAGCACGGTCGGGTCCTCGCCGTACACGTCGTCACCGACCTCGGCGCGGGCCATGGCGGCCCGCATCGACTCGGTCGGCTTCGTGACGGTGTCGGAGCGCAGGTCGATCATCGTTGCATCCTCACACCACCGACTCGACTGGAAAAAACCAGCCGGGTCGCGGGGCTCAGGCCTTGCGCAGCATCTCCGCGACGAGGAAGGCGGTCTCGAGGGACTGCACCCGGTTCAGCCGCGGGTCGCAGACCGACTCGTAGCGGTGGCCGAGGTCGATCTCGGCCAGCTCCTCGCCACCACCGACGCACTCGGTGACGTCGTCGCCGGTGAGCTCGATGTGGATGCCGCCGGGCCAGGTGCCCAGCGAGCGGTGCACGTCGAAGAAGCCCTGCAGCTCGTCGATGACGTCCTCGAACTTGCGGGTCTTGTAGCCCGAGGAGGCCTCGAAGGTGTTGCCGTGCATCGGGTCGCAGACCCAGGCGACCTGCAGACCGGCGGCGGTGACCTTCTCGACCAGGTCGGGCAGGCCGTCGCGGATCTTGCCGGCGCCGAAGCGGGTGATGAAGGTCAGGCGACCCGGGGTGTTGTCGGGGTTGAGCTTGGCGGCCAGCGCGATCGCGTCGTCGGCCGAGGTCGTCGGGACCGAGCTTCACGCCGATCGGGTTGCGGATCTTGCTGAGCAGCTCGACGTGCGCGCCGTCGAGCTGGCGGGTGCGCTCGCCGATCCACACGAAGTGGCCCGAGACGTCGTACGGCGCCTCGGTGCGCGAGTCGATGCGGGTCATGGCGTGCTCGTACTCCAGCACCAGCGCCTCGTGGCTGGAGTGGAAGTCGACGCGATGGAACTCGTCGGGGTCGGCGCCGATGGCCTGCATGAAGGTCAGCGCGCGCTCGATCTCCTCGGCCATCGCTCGTAGCGCTGCCCGATCGGGCTGGAGCGCACGAAGTCGGTGTTCCAGGTGTGCACCTGGCGCAGGTCGGCGTAGCCGCCGGTGACGAAGGCGCGCACCAGGTTGAGGGTGGCCGCGGAGGAGTTGTAGACGTCGACGAGGCGCTGCGGGTCGGGCATCCGCGAGGCCTCGGTGAACTCGTAGCCGTTGACGGCGTCGCCGCGGTAGGCCGGCAGCGTGATGCTCTGGCCGTCGACGACGCGGGTCTCGTTGTCGGAGGAGCGCGGCTTGGCGTACTGCCCGGCGAGGCGGCCCACCTTCACCACCGGCACGGAGGCGGCGTACGTCAGCACGACGGCCATCTGCAGCAGCACGCGCAGCTTGTTGCGGACGTTGTCGGCGGTGACGCCGGCGAAGGTCTCGGCGCAGTCGCCGCCCTGGAGCAGGAAGGCCTCGCCGCGGGTGACCGCGGCGATCTTCTCGGTCAGGTCGTCGCACTCACCCGCGAAGACCAGCGGCGGCATGGTGCGCAGCTTCTGGACGGCGGTGTCGACAGCGGCACGGTCGGGGTACGACGGCTGCTGGGCCGCTCCGCGGGCGTGCAGGCTCTCGAGATCGGGGATGGCGCTCACCGTGCCAGCCTACGTCTGTCCGGGCGCCTCTCCGATTCGCGGCCCGGTCGTGGGACGCGGCTCACTCGATGACCGGATCCTCACTGCTCCTCGAGGTGGTCGATGTCCCGGAAACCGGTCTTCTTCGCCCGCACGCCCCGGTTGGTCAGCCAGGAGAGCAGCCACAGGGCCACGCCGATGAGCAGCAGGTAGCCGGCGATGGAGTACTGGATGTAGTCGTCCTCGTTGCGGGCCCACGGCCCGACCAGGAACGCCGCGGTGACGGCGCCGGCGTACGGCACCCAGCGTCGGGAGCCCGGAAGACCGGCTCGGTGCGGGTGTCGCGGCGCAGCACCAGGCAGGCGATGTTGACCACCGTGAAGACCGCCAGGAGCAGCAGGCCGGTGGTGCCGGCCAGGGCCACCACGATGTCGCTGTCGGAGCGCAGGCGCACGAAGGTGATCAGGCCCAGCGCCATCAGCGTGGTGAACACGATCGCGGCCCACGGCGAGCGGCGCCCGGGAAGCACGGCGGACAGCGAGCGCGGCAGCACGTCCTGCTTGGCCATCCCGTAGATGAGCCGGCTGGCCATCAGCATGTTGATCAGGGCCGTGTTGGCGACCGCGAAGACGGTGAGGAACGGGAAGATGTCGTCGATGGGCAGGCCCGGGGCGCCGACGCGCACGACGTCGAGCAGGATGCCGGCCTCGGGGTTGACCGGGTCGGCGATGTCGTCCGGGCGGGATGACCACCACCACGGTGATGGCGACCAGCACGTAGATCACCGCGCAGATCCCCAGGCCGGTGAGCATGACCCGCGGGAAGGTGCGCCCGGGGTCCTCGACCTCCTCGACCATGTTCACCGAGTCCTCGAAGCCGACCATCGCGAAGAACGCCACCGTGGTGGCGATGGTGATGGCGACGAAGACGTTCTTGTCCCCCGAGGACTCGAAGACCACGATCCGCCCGACGTCGCCGTCGGAGGCCATCGCCCAGAAGCCGATGGCGATGATCACGCCGAGCGCGAGCACCACCACGGAGGTCAGCACCACGTTGAACTTCACGCTCTCGCCGACGCCGCGCAGGTTCACGAGCGCCAGCAGCACCATGAAGCCCAGGGCCACCAGCAGGGTCGCGGTGTCCCCGGTGGGCACGCCGCCGACCAGCCCGTCGAGGCCGAGCAGCAGGTTGGAGGCGACCAGGCCCGACGAGGTGGAGGCGCTGGTGATGCCCGAGCACACGACAGCGAAGGCGACGATGAAGGTCAGGAAGTGCACCCCGAAGGCCTTGTGCACGAAGAGCGCCGCGCCGGCCGCCTGAGGGTGCTTGGTGACCAGCTCGAGGTAGGACAGGGCGGTGAGCGCGGCCACCGAGAAGGCGACCAGGAACGGCACCCAGGCGATACCGCCGACCTCGCCGGCCACGTCGCCGGTGATGGCGAACACGCCGGCGCCGATGATGTCGCCGACGATGAAGAAGAGCAGCAGCCGCGGACCGATGACCCGTTTGAGCCCGCCCTGATCACTGCTGTCCACCTGCTCGGTGGCGGTCTGCGTCCCCATGGGTCCTCCGGTTGCCGTGGCGCTGGTGGGGACACTCTGCCCATCTGGCGACCCGCCTCAAACGGACGATCTGCGCGCGATGTCACTCCCGCGACCTCGAAATGAGACAGTTATGTCTCAACAGCGACATGAATGTCACAGGAGCTCGACCATGACCCAGCGCGACGACGCCCGCGACGCCGCCCGGCGCCACCTCAACGAGGACCCGACGCTCAGCCTCGGCGACCTCGCCGCCCGCATCGGCATCGCCCGCGCGACCCTGCACCGGCACTTCTCCACGCGCGAGGCACTGCTCACCGAGATCGGCACCGCCTCCCTGGACAGCTGGGAGGAGTCGCAGCAGCGCTCCGAGCAGGCAGCCGTGATCGCCTCGGGCGACCCGGTCCGGCTGCGCGCCTGCATCGAGCAGCACCTGCGCGACTGCGTCGCCGACGCCGAGGAGTTCGGGTTCGCGCTCACCGACCACTTCCTGTCGCACTCCCCCGAGCTCGTCGAGCGGGCGACCGGCCTGGAGAAGCTGGACGTCGCGCTGTACGCCGCGGCGCAGCAGGCCGGGGTGCTGCGCAGCGACCTGCCGGCGGCCTGGCTCAGCCACGCGGTCTGGGGCCTGATGATCGGCTCCCGCAACGCCCTGCGCGCCGGCGACGTGGCCCGGCGCCCGCTCGAGGACATCGTCATCTCCACCTTCCTGGACGGGGTGTGCGTCCGATGAGCACGCGCACGTCGACCCCGCCGCCCCCGGCGACCCCGACAACGGGGCCGTCGGCCCCGCTCTCGCGCCGGCGCCGCTGGGCCGGCCTGGCGGTGCTCAGCGCCAGCCTGCTCGTCGTGGTGATGGACATGACGATCCTCAACCTGGCCCTGCCCTCGATCACCCGCGACCTGCGTCCCGACTCCGTCGAGCTGCTGTGGATGGTCGACGCCTACCCGTTGGCGCTGGCCGGCCTGCTGGTGACCGCCAGCGTGCTCGGGGACCGGTGGGGCCGCCGGCGGATGCTGATGACCGGGTTCGCGCTGTTCGCCCTGGCCTCGCTCGGCGCCCTGGTCGTCACCGGCCCGGCCGGGCTGATCGCCGTACGAGCCCTGCTCGGCGCCGGTGGCGCGATGATCATGCCGTCGACGCTGTCACTGGTCCGCACGCTCTTCAGCGACCCGCGCGAGCGGGCCACCGCCCTGGGGGTGTGGGGATCGACCGCCGCGGTCGGCGCCGCCGTCGGCCCGATCGCAGGTGGTCTCCTGCTCGAGCACTGGAGCTGGCACGCCGCGTTCCTGGTCAACGTCCCCGTCATGGCGCTGGCCCTGGTGGCCGCCTGGGCGCTGCTCCCCGAGAGCCGGTCGGCGAGGCCCGGCCGCCTCGACCCCGTCTCGGTGGCGCTCTCGGTGCTGGGCATGGTCGCCTTCGTCTACGGCGTCAAGCAGGTGGCCCAGGACGGCGCGGAGCTCCTCCCCCTCACGGTGCTCGTGCTGAGCATCGTCCTGATCACCACGTTCGTGCGTCGCAACCTGGTCGTCGACCGGCCCATGCTCGAGGTGCGGCTGCTGGGTCAGCGCACCTTCAGCGCCGGCGTCGTCACCGCCCTGGTCACGAGCATCGCGATGGCCGCGGTGTTCCTGCTCGTCAGCCAGTGGCTGCAGCTGGTGCAGGGCTGGTCACCGCTGCAGTCGGGCGTGGCGCTGCTCCCGGCGGCGGTCACCGGCGTGGTGGCCGGACCGCTCGCCCCCGCCCTGGCGGCCCGGATCGGGGCGCGCGCCGTGCTGGTGGGCGGACTCGTCTCCGGCGGCCTGGGCTTCGGCCTGATCGGCGTGCTCCCCCAGCCGCTGCCGTACGTCGGGGTCGCCATCGGACTGGGCCTCGTGGGTCTGGGCACCGCGTCGCTGGCCGTCGCCTCGGCGGTGATCATGTCCGCCGCCCCGGCCGACCACGCCGGCAGCGCGGCGGCGATCGAGGAGTCGAGCTACGAGCTGGGCGCCGTCCTGGGCGTGGCCGTGCTCGGCAGCCTGGCCGCAGCGGTCTACCGCTCCGGTCTCCCGACGAGTGCGCTCGGCGGGCTCCCGGCTGCTGACGCCGCGAGCGCCCGCGAGTCCATCGGCGGCGCGGTCGAGGTCGCCTCCCAGGGCGGGCCGGGCACCGCCGAGCTGCTGGCGACCGCCCAGGGCGCCTTCACCGAGGCGCTGGCCGGCGCCGGTCTGGCCGGAAGCGTGCTGATGCTGCTCGCCGCCGTGCTGGTCGCCCGCCTGGCGCCGCGCGACCTCGACGTCTCAGCAGGGCACTGAACCGTCCCTGCGGGGCACGGGGCCGTCCCTGCGGGGCGTCCCTGCGGGAGCCGTCTCAGCCGAAGAAGACCTCGGCCTCGGCGAACTCGGCGGCGCTGACGGTCTTGAGCTCGCCGGTGCCCTCGATCAGCGGGACCCGCTCGATCCGGGTGCCGCGCAGCGCCATCATCGTGCCGAAGTCGCCCGCGGCGACCGCATCGGCGGCGTGGATGCCGAAGCGGGTCGCGAGCCAGCGGTCGAAGGCGGTCGGGGTGCCGCCGCGCTGGATGTGGCCCAGCACGACCGCCCGTGCCTCCTTGCCGGTGCGCTGCTCGATCTCGTGGGCGAGCCGGTCGCCGATGCCGCCCAGGCGCACGTGGCCGAAGGCGTCCTTGGCCCCCGACGACACCGTCATGTCGCCGCCGTCCCGGGGCACCGCGCCCTCGGAGACGACGATGATCGGGGCGTACTCGCTCTCGAAGCGGGTCAGCACGTGGTCGCAGACCGCCTCGATGTCGAAGGGCTGCTCGGGGATCAGGATGGCGCTGGCGCCGCCGGCCATCCCGGAGTGCAGGGCGATCCACCCGGCGTGGCGGCCCATCACCTCGACCACGAGGACGCGGTGGTGCGACTCGGCCGTGGTGTGCAGGCGGTCGATCGCCTCGGTGGCGATGTTGACGGCGGTGTCGAAGCCGAAGGTGAAGTCGGTGCCGGACAGGTCGTTGTCGATGGTCTTCGGCACGCCCACGACGTGCACCCCGAGGTCGGCCAGCTTGGTGGCCACCCCGAGGGTGTCCTCGCCGCCGATCGCGACGAGGGCGTCGACGCCGTCGGCGGCCAGGTTCTCCTGGATGCGCTCCACCCCGTGCTCGAGGGCGAAGGGGTTGGTGCGTGACGACCCCAGGATGGTGCCGCCGCGCGGCAGGATCCCGCGGCACTGCTCGATGCCCAGCGGCATCGTGAGGCCCTCGAGGGGGCCCTGCCACCCGTTGCGGTAGCCGAGCATCTCGAACCCGTGGTCACGGACACCACGGCGCACGACGGCTCGGATCACGGCGTTGAGGCCGGGGCAGTCCCCGCCTCCGGTCAGGACTCCCACTCGCATGTCCCCGACCCTAGCCCCTCACACGGCCAGCGGCTCAGGGGTGTGGGTGACCCGGTCCGCGGCCAGCGGCAGCACCTGGCCCAGGCGCACCGCCACCAGAGCGCCTCCGACAGCGACCACGCCGAGCACCGCCCAGATGGGCCACACCCCCCGTTCCAGCAGCCACGCGAAGCTGACCGGCGCCACGGCGCCGGCGACGTTCCAGGCCAGCTGCACCAGCGAGAGGTAGCGCCCGCGCAGGTGCTCCGGCGCGGCCTCCGCCGACAGGGCGCCGTGCACCGGCCCACCGAGGAGCTCGCCGGCGGTGTAGACGACCGAGCCCAGCAGCAGCGCGACCACCGCGAACGCCACCGGCAGGGCACCGGCGAGCAGCAGCAGCGCGTAGGAGAGGGCGAAGGTGAGGTGCGCCAGCAGCAGGACCCGCCACCGCCGGGCCCCGGTCATCGCTCGCACCACCAGCCCCTGGCCGACCCCCACGAGCACCGTGTTGAGGGTGAAGACCGCACCGGTCACCCAGCCCGGCAGCCCCAGCACGGTGGTGGCGTAGACGGGCATCGCCACGTTGAGCACCATCATCGCCAGGGCGTAGGCCAGCTGGCCGGTCACCAGCAACCGGTAGGGCCGGTCGCGCAGCACGGTGCCCCACGAGCCGGGCTCGGGCCGGTGCCCGCCCGCCGCGGTGGCCGGCACCGAGAGCAGCAGCGCGAAGGCCACGGCGTACGAGACGGCGTTGGCGACGACCACCGCGGCGTACGCCGTCGGGGTGCCGAGCGTGATCGCGAGCCCGGCCGCCAGTCCGCCGAGCGCGAAGCCGACGTTGCGCAGCGCGCTGAGGAACCCGAACCAGCGCTCGCGCTCGCCGGGGCGCGAGATGGCGGCGACGATGTTGCCGTAGGAGCCCCAGAACGCGGTGCGCCCCAGGGTGACGACCACGGTCCACAGCACGACCGCCGCGAACGA
Source organism: uncultured Actinomycetota bacterium (assembly GCA_963722135.1). Lineage (GTDB taxonomy): Bacteria > Actinomycetota > Actinomycetes > Propionibacteriales > Nocardioidaceae > Nocardioides. The sequence goes on along the minus strand of CAVRJT010000003.1, from coordinate 738,767 downwards.
CTCGGTGACGAGGTAGGCCAGGAACCCGACCCCTTGGAACGCGTTGCCGACCAGCAGCACGGTCTTGGCGCCGAAGCGGTCGACCACCCCGCCGAGCAGCGGCCCGGCGGGCAGCGCGACGAGCGCCGCCAGCGAGAGCGCGGCGCCGACGCGGACCAGGCCGAGGTCGGTGGTGACCAGGAAGTACAGGACCGACACCGGCATGAAGACGCCGCTGCCGACGGCGTCGATGGCGATGGCGGTCACGAAGCGGCGGTGGTCCCCGAGAGCGGGCCACCCCAGGCGATCGGTCCAGCTGGTCGGGTGCGGCACGCGAGCATCCTCACCGCTGGGTGGGCGCACCGCCACCTCTCCCAGGATCGCTAGAGTCGCGGCATGACGTTCTCGATCGTGGCCCGGTCCGCCGACGGCGAGTCCTGGGGGGTGGCGGTGGCCTCGAAGTTCCTCGCGGTCGGCAGCGCGGTGCCGGCGGCGGTGGCCCAGGTCGGCGCGATCGCGACCCAGGCGGACGCCAACGTCGCCTACAAGGGGCTCGCCCTCTCCCACCTCGACGAGGGCGCCACCGCCTCGGTCGCGCTGGACCGGCTGCTCGAGGAGGACGAGGGGCGCGAGCACCGTCAGGTCGGCATCGTCGACGTCGACGGAGGCGCCGCGACCTTCACCGGCCCCGCGTGCCTGGACTGGGCCGGCGGGCGCAGCGGTGCCGGGTACGCCGTCCAGGGCAACGTGCTGGTCGGCGAGGAGGTGGTCGCCGCGATGGAGACCGCGTTCCTCGGCTCGGACCCCGACGCCCCGCTCGGGGCGCGGCTGCTCGCCGCGCTCACCGCCGGCGACGACGCCGGCGGGGACCGCCGCGGCCGGCAGTCGGCAGCCCTGCTGGTGGTGCGCGACGAGGCGGGCTACGGCGGCCTCGACGACATCGAGGTCGACCTGCGCGTCGACGACCACCCCACGCCGGTGGGCGAGCTGGCCCGGCTGCTCGACCTCAACGAGCTCTACCTGACCGCCTCCACCGAGGAGGAGAAGGTGCCGGTCACCCCGGAGCTCGAGGCCGAGCTCGAGCGCTTCGCCGCCGACGCCGGGCACCGCGACTTCCGGGCCTGGGTGGGCACCGAGAACTACGAGATGCGGGTCGCACCCGACCTGGCCTGGATCGACCAGCGGATCCTGGCCGTCGTGCGCCGCGGGACCGCATGAGCGGTGTGCTGGGCATCGATGCCGGCAGCACCGGGGTCACCGCGGTCGTCGTGGACGCCGACGGCTCGATGCGCAGCCACGCCCGCCAGCACCTCGCGCAGCACCACCCCGAGCCAGGGCGGGTGGAGCACGCGCCCGAGGAGATCTGGCAGGCCACGCTCGAGGCGGTGCGACAGGTGCTGGCTGGCACCGACGCCGCCGACCTCACCGGCATCGGGATCACCGACCAGCGCGACACCCTGCTCCTGTGGGACCGCGAGACGCTGGGCGCCCCGCGGCGCGCCATCGGCGGGCAGGACCGGCGTACGACGGAGGTCTGCGCGCGGCTGCGCGCGGCGGGGCACGAGGCGCGGGTCCGCGAGCTGACCGGCCTGCCGCTCGACCCACGCTTCGCCGCCACCCGGCTGACCTGGCTCGCCGAGCACGAGCCGCGCACCTGGGGCCTCGTCGAGGCGGACCGGTACGCCGTCGGCTCGGTCGGCTCCTACCTCGTGGCCCGGATGACCCGCGGGGTCGAGCACGTCACCGACGTCTCGAACGCGTCCCGCACCCTGCTCCACGACCTCACCGCCGGCGACTGGTCCGACGAGCTGTGCGCGCTGTTCGGGGTGCCTCGCGACGCCCTGCCCGAGGTCGTCCCGAGCTGGGGCGAGGTCGCCACCACCGACCCGCGCTCGTTCCTCGGCCTGTCCCTGCCCGTCACGGGCCTCGCCGGCCACGGACCCGCGGCGCTCGTCGGTCAGGCCTGCTTCGACGTGGGTGACACCCAGTGCACCTACGGCACCGCCTCGACGGTCCTGACCCACACCGGCGCCGAGCCGGTCCGCTCCGACGACGGACTGCTGACCACGGCCGCCTGGCGCTCCCCCGCCGGCAGGGACACCTTCGCCCTCGAGGGCACCGCCCCCGCCGCCGATGCCGCCGCCGATGCCGAGTCGATCGAGGTGGTCGCCTCCGGGGTCCGCGACGTCCTGGCGGCGATGCCGGTGCGCTCCTCGCTGCGCGTCGACGGCCCCGCCAGCGCCGACGACCCGCTGTGCCAGCTCCAGGCCGACCGGACCGGCCGCCCGGTCGAACGGGCCCGGCAGGACCACGCCAGCGCGCGGGGCGCGGCGCTACCTCGCCGGCCTCGGCACCGGGCTGTGGCCCTCCACCGACGCGCTGCGCGACCTCTGGCCCCTCGATCGCCGCTTCACCCCCACCCACTGACCCCCGACCCGGCCCAGATATCGCGCCGACCCGGCCCAGATGTCGCGCTGAGTCGGCCTGAATCGACCGGGTCCACAGGCGATCCTTGGCGAGGGAGATGTGCGCCGGGTCGACGCGATATCCGGGCCGAGTGACAGGGACATCTGGGCCGGGTCAGGGTGATATTTGGGCCGGGTCAGCGGAGGGCTTCGGCGGCGCCGGCACGCTCGGCCTCGGCCTGGGCCTCCTCGAGGGCGGCCTGCGCCTCGGCGCGCTCCTCCTCGGCGTCCTCGAGCTCGTCCTCGACGTCGTCGTACGACGCCTCGAGCTCGGCGAGGCGGCGGCGCAGCTCGTCCATCTCCGACTGCACCTGCAGGCCGCGGGCCTCGAGCTCGGCGACCCGCGCCCCGGCCTCCTCGCGGGCCCCCCGGGCCAGGGCCAGCTCGGCCTCGGCCGCCTCGAGGGCCTCCTGCGCGGCGGCACGGGCCCGGGCCCCCGCCTCCGGATCGGGTACGACGCGCAGGTCCGGGCGCGCCGGGGGCGCGGCCTCCTGCCGGTCGACCGCCCGGGCCTCGAAGCCCAGCGCCTGGGGCAGCGCGACTGCCGCGCCGACGTCGACGTCGTCGACCCCGGTGGTGGCCAGCGGGGCGACCAGCAGCCCGCTGCGCACCGCCCGGGCACAGTCCTCGTCGAGGATGGCCGCGGTGAGCGTGGCCTGCACCTGCTCGGCGACGGCCTCGGTGACCCGCAACCCGTGCTCGCGAGCCAGCCCCCGCGCCGTGGTGGTGAGCGCAGCAGTGAGCTGACGGCGCTGCTTGGTCAGGGTGCGCAGCTCCTCGGCCGACATGCTGGCCTGGGCCTGGCGCAGCGCGGAGCCCACGGCCAGCACCTGCTCGACCTGCTCGGTCTCGTGGCGCACCAGCAGGTCGACCACCCAGGCCGCGGTCGACGGCTTGCGCAGGGCCTTGAGCTCGCGGGCCAGGTCGGTGCCCTTGTGCTGCTTGACCAGCGCGTCCCGGGACCGCGGTGAACTCGGCGAGCCCCAGGCCGTAGAGCCGCTCGGCGAGGTCGAGCAGCGACGGTTCCTCCCCGGAGCCGGCGTCGTCACTCATCGTCGTCGAGGCCGCGCTCGATGGCCCAGCGGGTCAGCTCGACCCGGTTGTGCATCTGGAGCTTGCGCAGCGTGTTCTGGACGTGGTTCTGCACGGTGCGGTGCGACAGGACGAGCCGCTCGGCGATCTGCTTGTAGGACCAGCCCTTGGCGACCATCCGCAGCACCTCGGTCTCCCGCTCGGTCAGCTCGGGGTGGCCGTCGGGGTCGTCGTCCGGGGTGTCGGAGAGCCGGCGGTACTCCCCCAGCACCAGCCCGGCCAGGCCCGGGGTGAACACCGGGTCGCCCACCGCGACCGCGGCGACCGCGGCCAGCAGCTCCTCGCGGGACGCCGACTTCACCAGGTAGCCGGTGGCGCCGGCCTTGACCGCCGCCAGCACGTCGGCCTGCTCGCCGGAGGCCGACAGGATCAGCACCCGCGCCGACGGGTCGACGCCGAGGACGCCCGCGGTGACCTCGACGCCGCTGGGTCCGGGGATCTGCAGGTCGAGCACGACGACCTGGGGGCGCGCGGCGGGGAACCGGGCCAGCGCCTCGGTCGCCCGTGGCGGCCACGGCGACCACGTCGTGCCCGGCGGCGGCCAGGTCACGCTCGACCGCGTCGCGCCACATCGGGTGGTCGTCGACCACCATCACCCGCAGCGGCGTGGGCAGTGACGTCGACGGTGGAGTCAGCGGTCATGGCGCCGAGCCTAGGGGGCGCCGAGGCGGAGATAGCGACCACGCCGGTGCCCCAGCGCGCCGCCCGGACCGTCGTCGTCGCCGACCTCGACGTGCACCAGCCGGCAGGCCACCTCGAGCGACCAGCCGATCTCGCGGTGACCCTCCAGCTCGACGCCGGCCCAGGTGGGCGCGGACACCGGCCGCGGACCCCAGGGCGTCTGCTCGAAGTCGGTGAGCCGGAAGGGGCCGCCGGGCGCCGGAGCGGTGCCGGCGAAGGCATCGGCCAGGTAGCGGTGCTCCCAGGCCAGCAGCGCGACCGCAGCCCGGCCGGTGTCGAGCAGGGTCTCGGTGAGGTCGGCCTCGGGGTCGAGCAGGCCCAGCAGCCGGGCCGGCTCGCCGTGCGCCAGCACCATCGACGTCACCGTCAGGCCGGCCCGCAGCGCGCCCTCGCCCGCGGCCCACAGCGAGACCGCGCCGCCGAGTCGCCCGCGGAGGCGGCGTACGGGGTCGGGATCGGGGTCGGCGAAGGGGTGCGTGTCGTGGATGGTCATCGCGGCACCACCAGCTCCCACTCGGTCCCGAACGAGCCGGTGCTCAGGCGCGGCGCTGCCGCCGAGGTCCTCGAGGCGCCCGCGGATCGAGCCGCTCACCCCGAGCCGTCCCTCGCCCAGGGCCTCGTCGAGACGCCCCTCGGGGATGCCCGGGCCCTCGTCGCGCACCGACACCTCGACCCGGTCGGGCAGGGCCTCGAGCAGCACCCAGGCCCGTGCGGGCCCGCCCTCGGCCGGGACCGGGACGTGGCGCTGCACGTTGTCGAGGCAGGCCCCGACCGCGGCGACCAGCTCGGCCACGACGTGCGCGGGCAGGCGCACCGACGCCGCCGGCACCGCCACCTCGACCCCGGGCCGCGCGTCGAGCCGGACCAGCTCGGCGGCCAGGTCGGCCGTGGGCTCGGAGGAGCCCGAGGAGCCGGCCGTGGGGCCGGCCGGGGCCCCGCCCACGGCGTCCTGGGTCCGGATCAGGCCCCGCAGCACGACCTCCTGCTCACCGGCCAGGCGGCCCAGCTCGGCACCGTCCCCGCCCAGCTCGCGGCCTCGGCGCTGGACCAGCGCGAGGACCTGGAGCACCCCGTCGTGCACGGCGCGGGCCAGCCGGGTGCGCTCGGCCGCGACGGCCGCGGCCCGCTCGGCGCGGTCGCGCTCGGTCGCCATCTGCTGCAGCGAGGCGGCCATGTAGCCGACGATCGGGCCGCCGATGAGGAGCAGGAAGACGTTGCCGTAGACCGACTGGCTGACGTCCTGGCGCACCGCGAGGTCGGTGCCGGCCAGCACGACGGCCGCGACCAGCCCGCCCTGCCAGCGCAGGTGCACCGCCCAGGCGAGCAGGGCGGCCATCACCCAGAAGCCGGGGACCGAGGCGTTGAAGTCGGCCCCCTTGACCAGCGGGCTGGCCAGCAGCGCCACGACGGCCAGCGCGAGGTCGGCGCTCAGCAGCGGCCAGCCGGCGCCGGGCGGGGTCGGCGTACCAGTGCCCGGCCAGGACGGTCCAGACCGCGAGCAGGCCGCACCAGCGCCCATCCCGAGCACCGGGCGCTGGAAGTTGTCGTAGCGGTAGACGTTGAGCGACGACCATGTTGGCCAGCACCACCCAGCGCAGCCAGGCCAGGGCCTGGAAGAGCCGGTCCTCGACCGCCACCGCCGCGGGGTCGGTGGCGCCGCGGAAGAAGCGCGTGAAGCGGGTCAGGACGCCTTCTTCGGCTCGGCGGCCGCTGCGGCCGCGGCGTCGGCCCGCTTGGACTCCTCCTTGGCGCGGGTGGCGTACATGTCGACGTACTCCTGCTCGGAGAGCCGCATGATCTCGTACATGATCTCGTCGGTGATCGAGCGCAGGATGTAGCGGTCGTTCTCGAGGCCCTCGTAGCGGGAGAAGTCCAGGGGCGCCGAAGCGGACCACCGGGCGGGTGAAGGAGCCGAACTTCTTGCCCGGCGGGGCGACCACGTCGGTGCCGACCACCGCGACCGGGATCACCGGCACGCCGGTCTCGAGCGCCAGGCGCGCGACGCCGGTCTTGCCGCGGTAGAGCCGCCCGTCGTGCGAGCGGGTGCCCTCGGGGTAGATGCCGAAGAGGCCGCCCTCGCCGAGGACGCGCTTGGCCGAGAGCAGGGCCCCGGCGGCAGCGTCGGCACCGGTGCGGTCGATCGGCACCTGGCCGGAGCCGGAGAAGAAGGTCTTCTGCAACCAGCCCTTGACCCCGCTGCCGGTGAAGTACTCCGCCTTGGCCACGAAGGTGACCCGGCGCGAGAGCGTGAGCGGCATGAACAGCCAGTCGGCGTACGAGAGGTGGTTGCTGGCCAGGATGGCCGGCCCCTCGTCGGGCACGTGGTCGCCGCCCTCGACCTGGGGCCGGAAGACGATCCGCAGCAGCGGACCGATGGCCACCCACTTGAGGAACCAGTAGAACACCGAGACAACCCTCCCCGACCGCGTACGACAGCATCCACGGGAGCCGCCTGGGGCGCCCGCCGCGGACACGACGTGTCGGTCGGTCCACCCGAGAGTCAGCCTAGGGCATGATCTCGGCCATGACCCCTCAGTCCGCGCCGCCGGTGCACCCGCTCGCCTCCCCGTTCACCACCGAGGCGCAGCCCGCCTCGACCGGTGGGCGCCGGGTCGGGGTGCTGCTCAGCCACGGCTTCACCGGCCAGCCGGCCTCGATGCGGCCGTGGGCCGAGGCGCTCGCCGCGATGGGCTACGCCGTCGAGGTGCCCCGTCTGCCCGGGCACGGCACCACCTGGCAGGACCTCAACACCTACCGCTGGGACGACTGGTACGCCGAGCTGCGCGCCGCGCACCGTCGCCTCGTCGACCGCTGCGACGTGGTGGTGCTCGCCGGGCTCTCGATGGGCGGCGCGCTGGTGCTGCGCCTGGCCGCCGACACGCCCTCGGCCACCGAGGTGGCGGGCGTGGTCGTGGTGAACCCGGCCGTGTCCAGCAAGCGTCTCGACGTCAAGCTGCTGCCGGTGCTCAAGCACCTGGTGCCCTCGTTCCCCGGCATCGCCGACGACATCAAGAAGCCCGGCGTCTCCGAGCACGGCTACACCCGCACCCCGCTCAAGGCGGTGCACTCGATGATGCAGGCCTGGCCCGGTCTGGTCCGCGACCTGCCGCAGGTCACCGCGCCGCTGCTCTACGCGCGCTCGAGCGTGGACCACGTGGTCGACGAGTCGTCGGAGCCGCTGATCACCGCGAAGGTCTCCTCGCGCGACGTCACCGTGCTGCGCCTGCCCGAGAGCTACCACGTGGCGACGCTCGACCACGACCTGCCGCTGCTCATCGAGGAGTCGGCGGCCTTCATCGCCCGGGTGACCTCGGACTGAGGGCCACCGCCTACGCTCGAAGGGTGCCCCGCGAGAACGACGACGACGCCTGGCGCGCGATCGTCGAGAACTTCGGCGATCGTGCCGATCTCGACGACGGCAGCGCCGCCGAGGTCGCGCCCCCGCCCGCGGTGCCCGCGGAGGACCGGATCCGCCCGGCCGACCCCGAGCCGTACGTCGATCCCCCGGCGCCCGTGCCGGACGACGAGGACCGGTTCGTGCCCCCGGACCCCGCCCCGCTGCCCATCCCGACCCCCGACCGCGGCATCGCCTGGCTCGGTGTCTTCGGTGCCCCGGTGGTGCTGCTGGTCTCGCTGCTGGTCGGCATCGACCTGCCGACCTGGGTCGGCTGGCTGCTGGTGGTCTGGTTCGTGGGTGGCTTCGTCTACCTGGTCCACCAGATGCCGCGCGAGCCCCGCTCACCGTGGGACGACGGCTCCCGGATCTGAGGTCGTGCCTCTCAGCGTGACTCCAGGGTCACGCTGACCCGCACGACTCAGGCCAGGTGGCGACGCACGAGGTCGGCCGCGCCGACGACGCCGGCCTCGGGCCCGAAGCGCGCCCGCAGCAACGGGGGTACGACGCGGTGCTCGGCGCCGACGAGCGAGTCGGCCAGCGCGGCGCGCGCCGGCTCGAGGAGCAGGTCGCCCGCGGCGGAGACGCCGCCGCCGACGACCACCACGGCGGGGTCCAGGCCGGCGACCAGGTTGGCCACGCCGACCCCGAGCCAGCTCCCCGACCTCGGCGAAGGCCGCGAGCGCCACGGGGTCGTCAGCGGCGGCACCCTGGGTGACCATGGGTCCGGTGAGCGCGGCCGGGTCGCCGCCACAGGCCCGGGCCAGCGCGCCGTCGCTGCCCTGACCGGCCGCCTCCAGACCGGCGCGGGCCGTGCGCACGAGCGCGTTGCCGCTGCAGTACTGCTCCCAGCAGCCTCGCCCGCCGCACTCGCAGCCGCGTCCGTCGGGCACGACGCGGGCGTGGCCGAACTCGCCGGCCATCCCGTTGCGTCCGCGGCGCAGCACCCCGCCGACCACGATCGCACCCCCGATCCCGGTGCCGACGGTGAGGACCAGTGCGTCGTCGACCCCCTGGACCGTCCCGTGCGCGGACTCGGCGCGGGCCGTGCAGTTGGCGTCGTTGTCGAGCGCGACCGGCACGCCCCAGCGCTGGGCGAGCCGCGCCCGCACCCGGTCCCCCCGCCACGGCAGGTGCGGCGCGAAGGCGACCCGCTCCCCCGCTGCGTCGACGAAGCCGGCCGCCGCCAGTCCGACCCCTGCGACCGGGCGACCGGCCGCGACCTCCTCGACGGCCTCGGTGAGGGCGTCCTCGAGGAGGGCCACCGCCACCCGGCGGCCCGGGGTCGGCCGCCGCGCGACCCTGGCCAGGGTGCCGTCGACGCCGACCTCGGCGGCCACCACCTTGGTGCCGCCCACGTCGACGCCGATCACGACCGGGTCGATCACGGCCGGCTCAGATCCGGGCCAGGTCGGCGGCGCCGATGAGGCCGGCGCGGTTGCCCAGGCGGGCCTTGCGGATCTCGAGGCTGGGCCGGTGCCCGCGACCGGTCAGCTGCGCGGAGAAGGCGGCGCGGACCGGGTTGAGCAGCAGGTCGCCGGCCTCGCTCACGCCACCGCCGAGGACGACGACGGCCGGGTCGAGCACAGCGGTCAGGGACGCGATGCCCTCACCGAGCCAGCGCCCGATCTCGGCGAGCTGCTCGACGGCGAAGGCGTCGCCGGCGCGGGCGGCCTCGGTGATGAGCGGGCCGGTGATGGCTTCGGGGTCACCGCCGGCGCGGTCCAGGACCTCGCGGGCCAGCAACGAGCCGCCGGCCGCGGCGGCCCGGGCGTCGCGGACGAGCGCCGTCCCGGAGCCGTACTGCTCGAAGCAGCCGCGGTTGCCGCAGCCGCACAGGATGCCGTGCGGCACGACGCGCATGTGGCCGATCTCGGCGCCCACCCCGAAGGCTCCGCGGTACAGCTCGACCGCCGAGCACGAGGCCGCCGCCCACGCCGGTGCCGACGGTGACCAGCAGCAGGTCGTCGACGTCGTGGCCGGCGCCGAAGCGGAACTCGCCCCAGGCGGCGGCGTTGGCGTCGTTCTCGATCACCACCGGCAGGTCGACGCGCCGCTCGAGGTCGGCGCGCATCGCCACGTCGCGCCAGGCGATGTTGGGCGCGAACATCACCACCGAGCGCGACCGGTCGACGTAGCCCGCAGCGCCGACGCCGACCGCGGTGACCTCGTGGCGGGTGCGCAGCTCCTGGACCAGCCCCGCGACCGCGCTCTCGATGGCCTCCTCGGAGCCCGCCGGGGACTCCACCCGCAGCTCCTCGAGGATCGTGCCGTGCTCGTCGACGACGCCGCCGGCGATCTTGGTGCCACCGATGTCGATGCCGCAGGTCAGGCTCATGGGGTGTCCTCGGGGTCGTCGTCCAGGTCGATGGTCTCGACGTCGCGTCGCCGTCCGGAGGGCGGCGGGGTCGCCATCAGGGAGGCAGCGGCCTGCACCAGCGAGGACGCCGCCGCGCCGAGGTGCGCCTTGACCTCGGGGCTGAGCAGCCGGGCCGCGTGCACGGTGCGGCACACCGGGCACCACCGGCACTCGGGGTCGTCGGTGGCGAGGTTCTCCTCGAGCGCCTCGGACAGGTGGGCCTGCACCTGGGCGGCCGCGTCGACGGCATGACCGGCCAGCCCGGCCAGGTGGGAGCCGAGGTCGCCGAGGTCGCCGTCGGCGCCGAGGTCGGGGGCCTGGTCCTGGGCCCAGCCGGAGAGCGCGCCGAAGAGCTTGGCCGCCTCCTCGGCGAGCGAGCCGACGTCCCCCGCGCCGCCGGGGCCGGCCTCGCCGCGCGGCGGTGGTCCTCGTTCATCGCGCTGCCTCTCGTCGTACGCCGCCGGCGGCCGGCCGCTGCTCGGCCTCCACGAAGCGGACCTGCAGGCTCCCCGACTCCACGCGGGCCCCGGCGACGCGCAGCCGGGCGAGTCCGGCGGGCAGGGTGAGCAGGCGGCGGTAGGAGCCGACGGTGAGCACCAGCTCGTCGCCGTTGCGGGCCAGGTCGACCTCGGCGCGGGTGGTGAAGGGCAGGGCCAGGCGCAGCACGGCGCCGGTGTCGGTGCGGGTCACGCTGAAGGGGCCGTCGCCGGCGGGCACGGCCAGCGGGTCGGTGCCGGCGTACACCTCCTCGGCGAGGCGCCGCAGCGCGTCGACGCCGACAGGCTCCTCACCGCGGTACTCCGAGCGCCAGACCGGGAGACCGGCGAAGGACTGGTCGACCTGCTCGAGGACGGCCGCCTGCGAGGCGACCCAGCCGGCGCGCCACTCGTCGCCGGCGCCCTCGGGGAAGATCCGGTTGGCCACGACCCCGTCGACGCGGTAGCCGAAGAGCGAGAGGTTGGTCCAGCTGCGCCGCGCCTCGGCGAGCACGACGCTCTCCGGGGTCAGCACGACCCGCACGCTCGCCTCCGGGCCCGACAGCAGCGCGCGCACCTCGTCGAGCTCGGCGTGCAGCCGCTCGATCGCGTCGAAGACCTGGTCGCCGGGCATCGGCACGCCCACGCTGCGGGTCAGCACCGGCTTGAGCACCTTGATGATGCGTCGCTCGGCCGGGAAGACCCGCTGCATGTACCAGCCCAGCGCCTCCGGCAGGGCCAGCAGCCGCAGCGTCTCGGCGGTCGGCGCGCAGTCGACGACGACGACGTCCCAGGCGCCCGAGAGCGCCTGGTGGCGCAGCTCGAGGAGCGCGAGGACCTCCTCGGCGCCGGGCAGGACCGTGAGCTCCTCGGCGGCCACCGGGTCGACGCCGACGACGTCGAGGACCGAGAGGAGGTAGTGCTGCACCTCGGCCCACGACTGCTGGAAGCGCAGCTGGGCGTCGACCTGCTGCACGAAGAGGCGGGGGGCGACCTCGGTGGGCTCGGGGCCCGCACCGACGGCGAAGGCGTCGGCCAGCGAGTGCGCGGCGTCGGTGGACAGCACCAGGGTGCGGTGCCCGGCGGCAGCGGCCAGGGCCGCGGTGCCGGCCGCGACGGTGGACTTGCCGACCCCGCCCTTGCCGGTGAACAGCAGGATGCGCACGCAGCCGCCCCGGTCAGCCGATCGACTCGACGCGCTTCTTCAAGCCCTTCAGCGCCGTGTCGATGAGGATCTTCTCGCCCTTGCGCTTGAGCATGCCGATCAGCGGGATGGAGACGTCGAGGGCGAGCCGGTAGGTCACCTCGGTCGAGCCGCCACGGTCGGCCAGCACGTAGGCGCCGTCGAGCGCGCGCAGCATCTTGCCCTCGACCAGGGTCCAGGTGACCTGGCGGTCGCCGTCCCACTCGTAGGCCAGCGTGTACTCGTCCTTGATCGGCGAGACGTCGAGGGAGAAGAAGACCTCGCGGGCGCGGCCCGCGTCGGGTCCCGAGTCGATCGTCGAGCGCACGTCGGCGACCTTCACGCCCTTGGCCCAGGTGGGGTACGTCCGCGAAGTCGGCGATGACGGCCATGACCTCCGCGGGTGTCGCGTCGATCACGATCGACGACGTGGTCTGCTCGGCCACTTCACTGACCCCCTGTCCCTGCCGGTGGTGACCCGGGTCTCTCGCCCGAGTGCGCGGCGACTGTACCGGATGGGCCGTCCCGCGTTCGCGGCGGTAACGTGCCGCACGATGTCCCGCCACGACCGCAGCGGGCGAGACCGTGGCTTGAGCAGTGAGCATGAAGGAGACAGACGTGCGTGAGTTCTCCACGCCCCTGACGATCGAGGTCCCCGCGACCGGGAACCTCACCGACGACATCGTCACCAACGCCGCCCAGGCGCCGGACGCGGTCGTGTTCAGCCGCCCGGCTGCGGACGGCTCCGGGTGGCAGGACGTCACGGCCGCGCAGTTCCTCGCCGACGTCACCGGGGTCGCCAAGGGCCTCGTCGCGGCCGGCGTCGAGGCCGGCGACCGGGTCGCGCTGATCTCCAAGACCCGCTACGAGTGGACCCTGCTCGACTACGCGATCTGGTTCGCCGGCGCGGTCACCGTGCCGGTCTACGAGACCTCGTCGCGAGGAGCAGGTCGCCTGGATCCTGCGCGACTCCGGGGCCTGCGCGGTCGTCGCCGAGAGCGACGAGCACGTCGCACGGGTGGCGGCGGTGCGCGGCGAGCTGCACGAGCTCCACCACCTGTGGTCCTTCGCCGACAACGCGGTCGACGTGCTCACGCGCCTCGGGCGCGGACATCGACGACGCGCAGCTGGAGGCGCGGCGTACGGCGACGACGCCGCTGCGACCTGGCCACCCTGATCTACACCTCGGGCACCACCGGGCGGCCCAAGGGCTGCATGCTCACCCACGGCAACTTCATGTTCGAGCTCGGCGTGGCCACCGACGAGCTCGACGCCCTCTTCGACACCGAGGGCGCCGCCACGCTGCTCTTCCTGCCGCTGGCCCACGTCTTCGCCCGGATCATCCAGATCGGTGCGGTCAAGAAGCGCACCCGCCTGGGGCACAGCTCCGACATCAAGAACCTGCTGGCCGACCTCCAGGAGTTCCAGCCCACCTTCATCCTCGCCGTGCCGCGGGTCTTCGAGAAGGTCTTCAACACCGCCTCGCAGAAGGCCGCCGCCGAGGGTCGCGGCGCGATCTTCGACCGGGCCGCCGAGACCGCGATCGCCTGGTCGCGCGCCCAGGACAAGGGGCGTACGCCGCTGCGGGTGCGCGCCGCGCACGCGGTCTTCTCGCGGCTGGTCTACGCCAAGCTGCGCGACGCCCTGGGCGGGCGCTGCGAGTTCGCCATCTCGGGTGGTGCGCCGCTGGGCGAGCGCCTGGGCCACTTCTACCGCGGCATCGGCCTGACCGTGCTCGAGGGCTACGGCCTCACCGAGACCACGGCCGCGCTGTGCGTCAACACCCCCGACGCCACCCGGATCGGCACCGTGGGCCGCCCGATGCCGGGCACGGCCGTCCGGGTCGCCGACGACGGCGAGCTGCTCTTCCGCGGCGGCCAGGTCTTCGCCGGCTACTGGGCCAACGAGGCCGGCGAGCGCCGAGGCGCTCGAGCGCGACGGCTGGTTCCACACCGGCGACGTCGGCGAGGTCGACGACGAGGGCTTCGTGCGGATCACCGGGCGCAAGAAGGAGATCCTGGTGACCGCCGGCGGCAAGAACGTCGCCCCGGCCGTGCTCGAGGACCGGCTGCGCGCCCACCCGCTGGTCGACCAGTGCGTCGTCGTCGGCGACGGCCAGCCCTTCATCGGCGCCCTGGTCACCCTCGACCGCGAGGCGCTGCCCGGCTGGGCCGAGCGGCACGGCAAGTCCGGCGACCTCGAGGCGCTGCTGGACGACGCCGACCTGCGCGCCGAGATCGACCAGGCCGTCGACGACGCCAACAAGGCGGTCTCCAAGGCCGAGTCGATCCGCAAGTTCGTGGTGCTGCCCGACGAGTGGACCGAGGAGGGCGGCCAGCTCACCCCCAGCCTCAAGCTCAAGCGCTCCGTCGTCGTGCACGAGCAGCGCGACGCGCATCGAGCAGCTCTACGGCGGCCCGTCCGCCTGACTCCGTCCTGGGCCGCCCTCGGCGGGGTGAGGCAGGTCACCACCCGTCTCGTCTTTACGTCCAGAGTGCAGCGAAACCTGTATGGACCGGCCCGCTCGTCCCTAGCATCGTCGTGGGAACACGGGTGCAGCTCTGCGCCCGGAGGGACAGGTGGTGCATGGGGCCTCAGGGCTCCCGCGCGCCGTCGAGGGAGAGGGCACCGAGATGGATCGTCGACGAGTACTGCTGATCGTGGCTGCGGTGGTGGCGGCGCTGGGCACCGTGCTGGTGCTCCTCTACGTGCAGGGCGCCGACAACCGGGCCCGCGACGCCTTCGAGACCAGCGAGGTCCTCGTGGCCACCCAGCAGATCGAGCGCGGTGAGAGCGTCGCCGCGGCCTCCGCCAGCGGCAAGCTCGCCTTCCAGCCGGTCGCGCAGGGCCAGATCCTGCCCGGCGCCCTGACCACCACCGAGGGGGTCGAGCAGGACGTCGCGCTGACGACGATCTACCCCGGCGAGCAGGTCGTGCCGCAGAAGCTGGGCGGGAGCGCCGTCGAGGAGACGCGGCTGCAGATCCCCGAGAAGGGCGACATGGCCATGTCGATCAACCTCACCGACCCCGCGCGGGTCGCCGGCTTCGTCAACCCCGGCTCCGAGGTGGCGGTCTTCGTCAACGGCACCGACACCACCACCGGCCAGCCCTACAGCCGGGTCCTGCTGACCCGGGTCACGGTGATCGCCGTCGGGTCCACCACCCCGATCACCACCACGACCACGGTCGAGGGCCAGGACGGCGAGCAGGTCGCCGAGACGCTGCCCCGCACCCTGATCACCCTCTCCGTCGGCCAGCCGCAGATGCAGAAGGTCCTGCTCGGCCAGAGCCAGGGCGAGCTCTCGTTCGCGCTGCTCACCGAGGACTCCAAGGTCAAGCTGTCGCCCCCGACGACCCCGCAGAACCTCTTCCAGGGCTGACCCCCTCCCCCGCAGCTCCCCCGCACCCCCCTGCAGCACCGAAGGAGGCAGCACCGATGCCCGTCGTCGCCGACACCGACAACGCCACCGTCACCGCCCTGCTCGACGCCCTGCCCCCCGGCAGCCAGGGCGTCGACTCGGCGGAGCGGATGCGCGCCTGGCTGGACGTGCACAGCGACGAGTACGTCGTCGTGCTCGGCCCGCACCTCGACCTCGACGACGCGCTGAAGGTCTGCGAGGACCTGCGCACCACCCGCCCGATGCTCAGCGTGGTGCTGGTGCGCGCCGAGGTCGACACCGACGTGCTCACCCGCGCCATGCAGGCCGGCGCCCGCGACGTCGTCCCGGACGGCGAGACCGCCAGCGGTGGCCGCCGCCGTGGCGCGCGCCCACGAGCTGCACGTCGCCCTGCGCGGGCCCGGCGGGGGCGCACCAGCTCGGGCGCGTGATCACCGTCTTCTCGCCCAAGGGCGGGGTCGGCAAGACGACGATGGCGGTCAACCTGGCCCTGGCGCTGGCCGACCGCGGGGCGCGCCGGGTCTGCCTGGTCGACCTCGACCTGGCCTTCGGTGACGTCGCGATCACCATGCAGCTCTTCCCGACCCACTCGATCGAGCACGCGATCGGCTCGGAGTCCGACCTCGACGCCGAGCAGCTCGACGGCCTGCTCACCCGCCACGAGCACGTCCCTGATGGTGCTGGCCGCTCCGGCCCACCCCGACGCGCGCGAGCGGGTCACCCCCGCGCTGGTCACGCGGGTGCTGCGCACGCTGCGCGAGTCGTTCGACTTCGTCGTCGTCGACACCGCTCCCGCCTTCGACGAGCAGGTGCTCACCGCCCTCGACGAGACCGACGAGTGCATCATCGTGGCCACGCTCGACGTCCCGACGCTCAAGAACGTCAAGGTCGCCCTCGAGACCCTCGACATGCTCGACATCGCCCGCGGCCACCGGCACCTGCTGCTCAACCGCGCCGACGACGCCGTCGGCATCGGCCCCGAGAAGGTCGAGGCCATCCTCGGGCATGCCGATCGCCACCCAGGTCGGCTCGTCGATCGACATCGCCGCGTCGACCAACTCCGGGGTCCCGATCGTCGTCGACGTCGCCCGACCACGCCGCCAGCACCGCGGTGCGGCAGCTGGCCGCGACCCTGGCCGGCGACCCGTGCCGGCCGCGCGCCGGGCCGGCACCCCGACGACCGAGGACGGGGCCGACCAGCCCGACGCCGGCCGCGGCCGGGCCCGCTTCCGGATGAGGAGACCAGGATGAGCAGCCTCTCCGACCGGCTCGCCGCCGCCCGTCGACGCCGGGCGCCGACGCCGGCGAGGAGCCCGAGCACCCGACCAGCGGGGCCGTCGACCGGCGCGACGCAGCCACGACGCCGGCGCCGGCGGCGGCCCCGCGCCCGCGCTCGCTGGGCGGGCGCGAGGCCGACCGCATCGAGCGAGCTCAAGGCCAGCGTGCACGTCGAGCTGGTCAAGCAGCTCGGCCCGCACCTCTACGACGCCGACATGGACACCGACGAGCTCGACCAGCGGGTCCGCACGGTGCTCGCCGACGTGCTCGGCCCACCAGGACCGGCCGCTGTCGAGCAGCGACCGGCGGCGGGTCTCGCAGGAGATCAGCGACGACATCCTCGGCTACGGCCCGATCGAGCCGCTACCTGCGCGACCCCGACGTCTCCGAGGTGATGGTCAACGGCCACGACTCGATCTGGCTGGAGAAGAGCGGGCGGCTGGTGCCGGTCGACGGCCACGTTCGCCGACGAGGCGCACCTGCGCCGCACGATCGACAAGATCGTCTCCCGCATCGGGCGCCGCGTCGACGAGTCCTCCCCCATGGTCGACGCCCGGCTGCCCGACGGCAGCCGCGTCAACGCGGTGGTGCCGCCGCTGGCCGTCGACGGCTCGGCGCTGACGATCCGCAAGTTCGCCGCCGACCCGCTCGACCGTGGCCGGACCTGATCCGCTTCGGCTCGCTGACCGACCCGACCGCCGACTTCCTCGAGGCGTGCGTGCGCGGGCGGCTCAACATCATCGTCTCCGGCTCCACCGGCGCCGGCAAGACCACCACCCTCAACGTGCTGAGCTCGTTCATCCCCGACGACGAGCGGATCGTGACCATCGAGGACGCCGCCGAGCTGCAGCTCAAGCAGGACCACGTCGTGCGCCTGGAGTCGCGCCCGTCGAACATCGAGGGCAAGGGCGAGGTCTCGATCCGCGACCTGGTCAAGAACAGCCTGCGGATGCGCCCCGACCGGATCATCGTCGGCGAGGTCCGCGACGCCTCGGCGCTCGACATGCTGCAGGCGATGAACACCGGCCACGACGGCTCCATCTGCACCCTGCACTCCAACGGCCCGCGCGACACCCTGTCGCGGATGGAGACGATGGTGCTGATGGCCGGCATGGACCTGCCGGTGCGCGCGATCCGCGAGCAGGTCGCCTCGGCCGTCGACCTGATCGTGCACCAGACCCGCTTCAAGGACGGCACCCGCCGCATCACCCACATCACCGAGGTGGAGCGGATGGAGGGCGACATCATCACGCTCCAGGACATCTTCGTCTTCGACAACTCGATGGGCTTCGACCGCGACGGCCGCTCGCTCGGGCGGCTGCGGGCCACCGGGCTGCGGCCCGAAGTTCCTCGACAAGATGGCCTACGCCAACGTCAGCGTCGACCCGCTGCTCTTCGTGACGGACCGGATCTGATGGCCCGGTCCCTTCGCCCGGATCTGTGCCGGACTCCTCGCTGGGGTCCTGGCCGGGCTGCTGGTGCTGAGCGGCACCGGCGTCGCTGCCGCCGACCGGGCCGGGTCCGAGGCGACGATCACGTACGCCGAGCCCGCCGCCGACGGCGGCCCGGTCTCGCTGCTGGTCTCGGTGCCGGCCGGCGCCGACGTCGACCCGGCCTCGGTCGAGGTCCGCATCGGCGGGCGAGACGGTGGCCGCCACAGCAGCATCCGCCGGTTCCGAGGGCACGGTGCGCCGCGCAGCGCGGTGCTCGCGATCGACACCAGCAACTCGATGGCAGGTCCTCGTTTCGCCGCGGCCCAGCAGGCCGCCCGCGACTTCCTCGACCTGGTGCCCGACGACGTGCTCGTCGGCGTCGTCACCTTCGCCGGCAAGGTCGCCACCCCGCTGGTGCTGACCGACGACCGCGACGCTGCACGCGACGTCATCGACACCCTCACGCTGAGCCGGGGCACCGCCCTGCACGACGCCGATCCGGGCCGCCGTCGACCTCGCCGGCAGCGAGGGCCAGCGCACCGTGCTGGTGCTCTCCGACGGCGCCGACACCACCGACACGTCGCTCGCCGACGCCGCTGCGGCGGTGCGGGCAGCGGAGGTCGGCCTCGACGTCATCTCGCTGCAGGGCGCGAGCCCGCACGCTGCGCGAGCTGGCCCAGGCCGGCGACGGCCGGGTCGTGTCCGCGAGCGCCGACGCGCTGGCGGCGGCCTTCGCCGCCGAGGCCGAGGCGCTCGATCGGCAGCTGCTGGTCACCGCCGAGCTGCCCGCGGCGCTGACGGCCACCGAGCAGACCGTCACCATCACCCTCGCCTCCGCCTCCGGCCCGCTCGTCGCCGAGGCGTTCGTCCCGGTCGCCGAGTCGGTCGCCGGCGGCACCGGCATCGACGCCCAGGTGCCCAGCGACAACGGCTGGAGCGCCCCGGGCTGGACGATGTACGTCGGCGTGCTCGCCCTCGGCCTCGGCCTGATCGCGCTCGCCGTGCTGCTGGTGCCCCGTCCCCGCGCCGCCGCCACCCCCGCCGAGCGCGTCGACGCGTACGCCGCCGCGACCGCTCGACCGGGCTCGCCGGCCGCCGCTGCAGCCGAAGATGGACCGCGAGCAGGCGCTGAGCCCAGGCCAAGGACGCCGCCGGCCAGGTGCTGCAGCCGCAACCGTGGCCTGGAGGCACGCATCGGCGCCCGGCTCGAGGCCGCCGGCAGCCAGCTCAAGCCGCCCGAGTGGCTGCTCGTGCACGTGGGCATCCTGGTCGGCGCCTGCCTCCTCGGCCTGCTGCTCGGCGGCGGCAGCCTCGGCGTGGCCCTGCTGTTCCTCGTCCTCGGCGCGCTCGGCCCGTGGCTCTACCTCGGCCTGCGCCGCTCCCGGCGCCGCAAGAAGTTCAACGAGCTGCTGCCCGAGACGCTCGGCCTGATCTCCGGCTCGCTCTCGGCCGGCCTGTCCCTGACCCAGTCGGTGGACACCGTCGTGCGCGAGGGCCAGGAGCCGATCGCCGGCGAGTTCCGCCGGGTGCTGGCCGAGACCCGGCTCGGCGTCACCCTCGAGGAGGCGCTCGAGGGGGTCGCCGTGCGCTTCGACAGCAAGGACTTCGAGTGGGTGGTGATGGCGATCGGCATCCAGCGCCAGGTCGGCGGCAACCTCGGCGAGCTGCTCGAACACCGTCGCCGACACCATGCGCGAGCGGGCCTACATCCGCCGCCAGGTCTCGGCGCTGGCCGCCGAGGGCAAGCTGTCGGCGTACGTGCTGGGCGGCCTGCCGCCGCTGTTCCTGCTCTACCTCTTCCTCACCCAGCGCGACTACGTCATGGTCCTCTTCACCGATCCGCGTGGTCTGGTCATGCTCGTCGGCGCCGGCCTGTGGCTGGCGATCGGTGCGTTCTGGATGAGCAAGCTCATCAAGGTGGAGGTCTGAGATGGTGGTGCTGCTGCTGCTCGGCGTCGTCATGATCGCGGCCGCGCTCGTGCTGCGTGGCCGCCGCGACGACCACCGACGCCGAGGCCGGTGGCGTCGGCAAGTCGCTGGCGGTGCTGCGGGCGATGACCGACGCGCCGCAGGAGCTGACCGCCGAGGTCGACCGGCCGTTCGCCGAGCGGGTGCTCGAGCCGCTGCAGGCTCGCGCCCTGGGCGTGGGGCGCCGGCTCTCCGGCGCCGACTCCGCCGACCGCACCCGGCACAAGCTCGACCTGGCCGGCAACCCGGCGGGCTGGGACGTCGACCGGGTGGTCAGCGGCAAGGTGATCGGCGCGGTCGTCGGGTTCGTCGTGGGCCTCGCTCATCGGGCTGCTCCTCGGACTCTCCCTCACCGTCCTGGTCGTGGTGGTGGCCGTCGGGCTGGTGCTCGGCTTCCTCGCGCCCGGGCTGTACCTCTACCAGAAGGCCTACGACCGGACCCAGCGGATCAGCCGCGACCTGCCCGACGCCATCGACCTGATGACGATCAGCGTCGAGTCCGGGCTCGGCTTCGACGCCGCCGTGCAGCAGGTGGCCCGCAACTTCGAGGGCCCGGTGGCCGACGAGTTCGCCCGGGTGCTGCGCGAGATGCAGATCGGCCAGGGCCGCTCCGCAGCGCTGCGCGCGATGGCCGAGCGCACCGACGTCGCCGACCTCAAGTCCTTCGTCAGCGCGATGGTGCAGGCCGACTCCTTCGGCATCCCGATCGCCCAGGTGCTGCGGGTCCAGTCCCAGGAGATGCGGGTCAAGCGTCGCCAGCGCGCCGAGGAGAAGGCCCAGCAGGTGCCGGTGAAGATCACCGTGCCGCTGATCTTCTTCATCCTGCCCTGCCTCTTCGTCGCCGTGATGGGCCCGGCGGCCATCGGCATCATGGACAGCTTCTGATGAGACCACCGTGCTGCTAGCCCACCGCCAGGCCCTGCGCATCAACGCCGCCGCCCGCGCCTTCGTGCTGCTGGCGATCGGCGGACCGCTGCTGTGGGGCCAGGACCGCGGCGGGCTCGTGGGCCTCGCCGTGCTCGGCGTCATCTGGCTGGTCACCCTGGTCGTCGAGAGCCGCTCGCCTCAACGCGCCGTCGCGGTCAGCGTCGTCGAGTCGGCCGCGGTCGCCACGACCTGCCTGCTGGTGGTCGACCAGCTCGCCGGCTATCCTCGGCGCCCTCGCGGCCCCGCCCTTCGTCGCCGGGCTGCGCTGCGGTGCCAAGGGTGTGTTCGCCGTCGCTGGCGTGCCGTCTGGCCACCGCCGTCGTGCGTGGTGGACCTGCTCGGAGGTGACCCTGACCGACGACGACCTGCTGACCGCCTTCACCTGGCTGACCATGGGCCTCGGCCTGGGCATGGTGTCGTCGTTCCTGCACGCCACGCTCAGCGCGCCCGACCCGCTGCTGCCCTACCGGCACGCCAGCGACCTGCTGCACGAGCTCAACCAGCTCTCCGAGGGGCTCAGCTCGGGCCTCGAGCCGCGCAGCCTGGGCGGCGCGATCCTCAGCGCGGTGCGCGACGAGCTGCCCACCGCCGACCTGGTGCTCTACGTCGGCGACGACGTGCTCGCGCCGCTGCTGAGCACGCACCCTCGACGACTCCGGGCTCGGCGCACACGGCCCTGCTGGCCCGCCTGGCGCAGCGCTCGGGCCGCCTCGAGACAGACGCCCAGACCTTCGCCTTCCCGCTGCGCCCGAAGCCTCCCGGCCCGGCACCCCGGCATCGTGGCCGGGGTCTTCTCCGACCGTCTCGACCCCGGTGCGCTCGACCTGCCCCGCACCGTGCGCCGGCTGACGCAGGGAGCTCCAGGTCAGCACCGTGCACCTCGAGACCGCGCTGCAGTTCACGGCGTTCCGCGACGCCGCGACCGCCGACGAGCGCCGCCGGCTCTCCCGCGAGATGCACGACGGCGTCGCCCAGGAGATCGCCTCGCTGGGCTACCTCGTCGACGCCCTGGCCTCCCAGGCCGACCTCCCCCGAGCAGGCGGCCCGGTTCGCGACGCTGCGCGAGCGGGTGACCGAGGTGGTGGCCGAGGTGCGGCGCTCCGTGGTCACCCTGCGCACCACCGTCGGCGAGAGCGAGAGCCTCGGCGCGGCCATCGGCTCGCTGGCCCGCAACCTCAGCCAGCTCTCGGGCGTGGCGATCGAGGTCACCCTCGACGAGACGTCGCAGCGGCTGCGCAGCGAGATCGAGGCCGAGCTCTTCCGGATCACCCAGGAGGCGCTCAACAACGCCGTCAAGCACGCCCAGTGCACCCTGGTGCGGGTGCACTGCCTGGTCGACGCACCGGGCGCCCGCATCTCGGTGACCGACAACGGACGCGGTCTCGGCGACCGGCTCCGGCCGCCTGGCTCGACGCGCGCGCCGACTCCTACGGCCTGGGCATCATGCGCGAGCGCGCCGCGCTGATCGGTGCCCGACTCGACATCGAGGAGCCGCCCGGTGGCGGGCTGCGGGTCTCGGTCGCGGTACCGTCCGGGGACCGGGCGCCACCAGGCCACGAGCGAGTCCCCCCGAGAGATCCAGGTGACGCAGATGACCGAGTCTGACCAGGGTGATGCTGGTCGACGACCACCAGCTGATCCGCGACGGCCTCGGCGGCGTCTTCGACATGCAGGCCGACATGACGCGTGGTCGGCACCGCCGCCTCGGTGACCGAGGCACTCGCGCGCTTCGCCGAGCTGCGGCCCGACGTCGTGGTCACCGACCTGCAGCTCCAGGACGGCACCGGCCTCGACATCGTGCGCGCCCTGCGCCGCGACCACCCCGAGGTCGGCCTCGTGGTGCTGACCATGCACTCCGGTGACGACCAGATCTTCGCCGCGATGGAGGCCGGCGCCTCCGGCTTCGTCGGCAAGGACGCCCCCTCCGACGAGGTGGTCAAGGCCGCCCGGCACGCCAAGGTCTCGCCCCGCTCCTTCGTCTGCGCCGGCCTGGTCGGCGCGATGATGCGCCGCGGCGCCGCCGAGTCGACCCGGCTCACCGACCGCGAGCACGAGGTGCTCATGCTGCTCGCCGACGGCCTGGGCGCGGCCGCCATCGGCGACAAGCTCTACATGAGCGAGTCGACCGCCAAGTCGCACATCGCGAAGATCTACCAGAAGCTCGGCGCCGTCCAACCGGGCCCAGGCCCTGGTCACTGCCATGCGCGTCGGGCTGCTGTCCTCGGTTCAGCGCGAACCCGAGCCAGCGCTGACCGGCCGCGAGCGCGGCGTAGTCCGAACGGACTACTCGCAGCGCGCACTGTCTCCCGATCCGCCGGCAGGGTGCCCTCGCAGCAGGCTGGACGCATCAGGTCCCACCCCCTGTTCGGGACCGTGTCTTGAGGGAGACCACCATGATGCAGTACCTGATGACCTGCTCGCCGGCCAGAAGGCCAAGATGGACGAGCGCGGCGCCTCCGCCGTCGAGTACGGCCTGCTGATCGCCGGCATCGCCGCCTGTCATCGTCATCGTGTCTGGCTCTTCTAGCGGCACGATCAACGCGCGTCTTCACCGGACACCGCGACCAGATCGGCTACGGCCGTGAGACCGCCCCCGCCACCGTGATGGACGACGCCGAAGCGTCTGACGCGCTGACTGCCTGCGAGTGACCAGCGGCACGCATTGCTGACGGCACGGTTCACCGAGCGATCGCAGCCGCCGAATGGCCGCAGCGTTGGCATGAACGCATCGCCTGCACCTCCACCTGAGTGACACACGCCTCGGCATCAGCCCGCTCTCCACCGTCCGGCTGATGCCGTCCTGGGAGGGACACGACGAGCACGGTGCCCACGGCCACCACGGCCAGCAACACGGGCACCGTGCTCGTCGCATTTCGGGCGCTAGGGTGAAGCGGTGAGCGCTGACACCCCGCTTCCCAAGCTCGACCTGGTGATCCTCGACTGCCCTGATGCCCTGGCGCTGGCCGGCTTTTACGCCGCGGTGCTCGGCTGGGAGCTGGAGGCGGGGTCTGACCAGGCATTCGCGACCCTGGTCCCGCCGGGAGGCGGCGTGAGCCCGGACAACCCCGAACGGACGTGCGACGTTGGCCTTCCAGCGCATCGACGACTGGGTCGCCGCCGACGTGGCCCGGCGGCAGCCACCCGCAGCAGTTCCACCTGGATCTCTCGGTGCCCGACATCGCGCGCGCCGAGCCTGCAGTGCTCGCGGCGGGCGCGAAGGTCCACGAGCACCAGCCCTCCGAGGACGGGGGCTTCCGGGTCTACACGGACCCGGTGGGCCACCCGTTCTGCCTGATCCGGGGCTGACGTCGGCTCAGCGCCCTCAGTCGCGCAGCGCCAGCCCGATCGCGCGCGCAGCGCCCCGTCGTGGCTGGCGAACCACCACTCGAGCAACCGAGGGTCGGTGTCGGGTCGGCCATACCGTACGCCCGTGTCGCGTCGCAAGCCGTCATGGCTGGCGAACCACCAGTCCGTAGCACCCCGGCGGCGTCAGGTCGCTCAACGACCGCACCGCCAGCTGCCGCTGCAGCTCGACGAAGCGCTCCGGCGTCCCCGGTGTAGCGCAGCGCCTCGACATCGGCCCGGGTCTCCACCGTCCGGCTGAGGCCGTTCTGGAGCGGAGCAGCGAGCACCGTGCCCACGGCCAGCAGCGCCAGCACCAGCGGCACCGTGCTCGCCCGTCCCACGTCGCGTCGGCGCAGCAGCACCCCGCCGAGGCCGACCACGGCGGCGACACCGACCGCGCCCGAGCACCGAGCCGACCAGCACGTCGTCGTGCGGGCGTGCGACCAGCTCGTGCGCCACCACCGACAGCGCCTGGTCCTCGGGCAGGTCGCTGCACCAGCGTGTCGTAGAGCACCACCCGCCGGGTCTGCCGAAGCCGGAGACGTAGGCGTTCAGCGTCGTCGTACGCCGCGACGCGTCGGCCACCAGCACCTCGTCGACCGTCGACGCCCTCGGCGTCGGCCAGCGCGAGCACGCTGCTGCGCAGCGAGCCGTCCTCGAGCGGCTCGAAGTCGTTGAAGAGCGGCTCGACCAGCAGCGGGTAGACGAACGACCCGAGCAGCACCAGCACGCCGAGCACTCCCCCGGCGATCGCCGGCCAGCGCCGCGGGAAGCGCCGTGCGCACACCATCAGCGCCAGCAGGCCCACCGAGCGTCACGACCACGGTCAGCGCTCTCGCGGACCGCGAGGTCGCGGGCGAAGCCCCACCACGACTGGGTGGACAGCCCGTAGTCCAGCACCAGTCGACGCACCAGCACCGCGAACGGCAGCGTGATGACGCGACCCGCGACCTCCAGCGTCGCGACCATGAGCACGACCTGCGCCCACCACGGGCCGGGCAGCCGGGCCACCAGCCGGCGACCCAGCGAGGTGAAGCCGACCACGCACGCCACCAGCAGCGAGACCGCCAGCGAGGACAGGCTCCAGGTGCGGACCCAGCCGGAGAACTCACTCGGCGCGGGCGATCTGTGCGGCGGTGAAGTAGTCCTCCGGGTCCACCGGCTCCGGTCGGCCGCCGGGCACCGGATCCCACGGGATCAGCCACCACGCCAGCAGGACGAACGCCGCCCCCGCGACGAGCAGCACCAGCCACGAGGTCCGCAGGTGCGGGCGGGCGCTCACGGCGCCGCCTCGTCGGCGAGCTGCTCCAGCTCGTCGCGCCAGCGCCGGGTCAGCTCGGGGGCGCTGATCCCGACGACGTTGCGCAGCGCGGCCTCGAAGGGCTGCCCCGCGCTGGTCGCCCGGTAGAGCTCGACCAGGAGGTCCTCATCCGCGGCCCGGGCCACCGCCCGGGTGGCCAGCCAGGCCGCCTCGTACGACGCCCCGAGGTACGGCGCGCCCACGCCGAGCTCGGCCGGCCCCGGCAGCGCGTCGGGCAGACCGTTCTCCCGCACCTGCTCGAGCGCCTGCGCCGCGAGCGTGGTGTCGGGCAGGTCGACGTCGCGCAGCGCCACGTAGTCGGCGAAGCCCTCCACCAGCCACAGCGGCGCCTGGCTCATCGGGGCGTCGGTGAGCGCGTGCACGGCCTCGTGGCTCATCACCACCTGCGCGCCGATGCGCTCGAGGCGGTCCATCTCGTCGGGGTTGACCAGCACGTGCACGCGGCGCCGACGGCGTCGACGAGCTCCCGTCGGGGCTGGTGGTCACCGCGGCGACCTCGGCGTAGGTGCCCTCGTCGGCGCCGAGCGCGGCGTCGAGCGCCGCGGCGGTCGCGCGGCACCTCCACCACCAGCCCGCGACTCGGTGGCCGGCAGCACCCGCCGCACCACCGGCAGCGCCGTACGCACCAGGCGGTCGTAGCGGTCCAGGTCGCGGCGGGTGCCGGCGACCATCACCACCCGCGAGTCCGTACGCCGCACCCGCAGGTCGTCGGTGAGCCACAGCGGGGCCCGGCCGCCGCCGACCCCGGCCGCGGTCAGGGCCACCCGCGCGCCACTGTCCGCGGCTTCGTCGCGCAGCGCGAAGGTGACCTCGCTGCGGGCCGGGCCGGGGTCGAAGCCGGCGACCTGCCAGGTCACGTCGACGTCAGCGCGCCACCCGCCCTCGGCGTCGATGCCGCCGTCCTGGTCGACGTAGCGCAGCGTGACGCCCTCGAGGCCGATCTCCTCGGCGTTCTCGACGATGTCCGCGAGCCGGCGGGCGGCGGCAGGGTCGTCGCGCGGGGCGAGTGCGGCCGCAGCGTCGGCGTCCCCACGGCCGATGGCGTCCTCGAGGTTCGCCAACGCCTGGGCTGCCTGCACCGGGCCGCGCGGTCGGCCCGGCCGCGCTGCGGTCGGCGGGGGTGGCGACGTACGGGTCGTCGAGCACCTGCCAGGCGACGACCCCGACGAGGAGCAGCAGGCACAGCGAGAGGCCGGCCACCCACCAACGTGGACGGCCGGCCTCCCGGTGCTCGGTGCGCTCCAGCGGATCAGCCGGGGCGGACTGCCCCGACGAGGGGCATGGTGTTCACGCCGGTGACCTGCACGCCGGTGCTGGGGTTGGCGGCGTGCACGATCTGGCCGTTGCCGATGTACATGCCGACGTGGCTGATCGGGCTGTAGTAGAAGACCAGGTCGCCGGGCTGCAGCGACGAGGTCGAGACCTTGGTGCCGCCGCTGTACTGGGCGCTCGAGGAGTGCGGCAGCGAGACGCCGGCCTGGCGCCCAGGCCATCATGGTCAGGCCGGAGCAGTCGAAGGAGCTGGGGCCGGCGGCACCGTAGACGTAGGACTTGCCGACCTGGGCCATGGCGTACTGCACGGCGGCGGCGGCGCGGCCCGAGGCGGGCGCGGACGACCGGGGCGGGCTCCTCGGTGCTGGCCGCGTCGCGCGAGAGTCGTCGCGCGAGACGACGGCCTCGCGGGCCTCGGACTCGAGGCGCGACAGCATCGACTCGGCCTCGTCGACCTTGTCGTCGATGGTCGCCTTCTCCTCGGCGAGCCGGGCCTCGACGTCGGCGAGCTCGGCGGCCTGCGCCGCGGTGGCCTGCCGGCGGATGTCGAGCGCCTTGACCTCGGTGGAGTAGGTGTCGAAGAGCTGGTCCTGCAGACCGTCGTAGGCGCTGAGCGTCGACATCTGCGCCAGGAAGGCGCTGGGGTCGTCGGAGAGCACGACCTGGCCGACGGCGGAGAGGCTCTGGCCCTGGTAGGTGCGCACGATGGAGTCGCGGACCTGGTCGCGGACCGAGGCTCATCTGGGCGTCCTGCAGAGCTCTGGTCGGCGCGCACGGCCTTCGAGCTCGCGCTCGAGCTCCTCGAGCTCGATGCGGGCGTCGTTGTGGCGCTCCGAGGCCTGCTCGGCCTCGTGGTAGAGCTTCTCGACGCGGGCCTGGACGTCATCGATGTCCGGCTCGGCCTGCGCGGGGCTGGTCGGCACGAAGGCCACCGCCCCGATGAGCAGGGCGCCGGCGAAGGCAGTGGTCAGTCGCTTGCGACCGTGAAGCACGAGTGGGCGGTCTCCCTCAGCTGTCGGCGCCGACCGGGTGCGCAGGAGGGTGTGACCCCACGACCGATGGTTCCCCGGTTCCGGAGCGCACAGCGCTCCGGATTCGAGCGCGGTGTCCGCGCGGACCAGGACGGTCCACTCCCACGCACACCAGCCACGGACGGTAATCGGTGGGACGACCCCAGGCCAAACCTTCGGGGCGAGTCGCCGAGCAAATTCGGGACTCGTGGGGCGCACGTGTCACACACGTCACACGCGTCACAGACCCGTCCGCTACGGGCCCCTCATGTCTGGACCGGAGAGGTCATTTCAGGCCGACTCGGCCTGGGGACCGACCACCGGCTCGACCAGTCGCAGCGGCGGCACCAGGCCACCGGCCGCCAGCGCGTCCAGCGCACGCTTCTCGTCGTCGTCGATGCTCAGGTCGGGCATCGGACCGAGCAGGACGCTGACCACGCAGTCGTGGCACGCGATGTGTCGGACCACGCAGGTGTCGCAATCGATTCTCGTCATGTGCCAGACGCTGACAGGCAGCACCGACAACGGGCTCCGCGGACGACCCGCCGCGGCGTGTCGCGGCGTGTCGCGGCGTGTCGCCGCTCACCGCGCCAGGAGGTCCAGCAGCACCCGCGCCGCGACGTGCCGCACCCCGCGCTCGCTGGTCCGCGCCCGCAGCTCCTGGTCGTCGGTGACGACGACGAGGACCCGTCCCTCGGGCTCGACGCCGACGAGGTCCTCGATGACGCGGTCGGCGATGACGCCGTAGGGGCTGAAGAGCACCTTGACGCCGCGCGGTGCGGAGACGGCGGGGCGCATGTCGACGTCGGCGGCGTCGAAGACCACGGTCGTCTCCGCCCGGGTGCGCGCGACCAGCGGCGCGAGCAGCGCCAGGAGCCGGCTGCGCTGGGTCTCCAGCGAGGACCCCGACCACACCGCCTTGGTGACGTTGTAGCCGTCGATGACCAGCCGCGAGTGCGGCAGCGAGAGGTGCTGCTCCAGCACCGTGGCGCTGATCGGGGTGCTCGTCGGCCGCCCCGACGGCCCACCCCGCGCCGCGTCGTCCTCGAGGGCCTGCTCGACGGCCTCCGCGGGCGAGGTCGACCCGGTCGGCAGCGCCAGCTCGCGGCGCAGCCCGGAGGCGGCGTCGATCACGGTCTCGAGCAGCACCCGCGCCCGGGCGCTGGCCTCCTCGCGCTCGCTGCGCCCGGCCCGACGCTGGGTCTGGGTCTGGGTCTCGAGCTCCTCCACCCGGCTGCGGAGCCGACGCAGCTCCTTGTCCTGCTGGGCCAGCGCGGCCTGCTCGTGGGCGCCGGCCTCGTCGAGCTCGACGCGCAGCCGCTCGACCTCCTCCCGCACGCTCCGCTCGGCGGTGCGGGTCTCCCCCAGCCGGTGCCGCAGCGTCACGATCTCGGCCTTCTGCTCCTCCACCTGCTGGCGGTGCGCCGCCCGCGCCTCGCGCAGCGCCTGCTCGGCCTGCTCGGTCCGCTCGCGCAGCCGCGCCTCGCGGCTGCGCTCGGCGCTCTCCTCACGGGCCGCGACGGTGCTGACGGCGGCGTCGAGACGTCGCGTCCAGCCCTGCGGGCGCAGCAGCCAGCCCAGCGCGGCGTCCTCGAGCGCGTCGCCCGAGCCACCGGCTCGCAGCGCGCGCACCTCGTCGGCACGCTGGACCGCCACCTGGTGGGCGGCCCGCTCGCGCAGTCCGCGGTCGGCCAGCGCGGCCGCGATCGCCGTACCCCCCAGACGGGCGCGGCGCGCCGGCGCGAAGCCGGCCACCCGCCGCAGCGCCGGCGGCAGCCCGGTGACGCCCGGCAGGACCGAGGCCACGACGGCGACCACCCGGGTGCGCACCTCGACCGGCAGGTCCGCGAGCGCGACCTCGGCCGACTCGTCGACCTGCTCCCGCTCGTCCACGCGCTCTCCCGCCTCGCTTGCCATCTCGTCCACCGGCTCGTCCACCGGCTCGTGCCCGTCTCGTGCCGTCTCCGCCAGCCTAGGGCGCGCGCCTGCACCGCACTGTCGGTACGCCCACCTAGCCTCACGACCATGAGCAGGTCCCCGGCGCCCACCAGATCCACCGCGCCCACCCCACCGCCCCGGGAGGCCCAGCTCAGCTTCGACGAGCTCGGCCGGCCGCTGCGCGACCTGACCTTCTGCGTCGTCGACCTCGAGACCACCGGCGGCTCGGCCGCGCACGGCGCGATGATCACCGAGATCGGTGCGGTCAAGGTGCGCGGCGGCGAGGTGCTCGGGGAGTTCCAGACCCTGGTCAACCCGCACACCTCGATCCCGCCGTTCATCTCGGTGCTGACCGGCATCACCAACACGATGGTCGCCGACTCCCCCGGCATCGAGTCGGCGCTGCCGGCGTTCCTCGAGTTCGCAGCCGGGTGCGTGCTGGTGGCCCACAACGCCCCGTTCGACGTCGGCTTCCTCCGGCACTTCGCCGCCGAGCAGCAGCGGCCCTGGCCGCGCTTCGAGGTGGTCGACACCGCCAAGATCGCGCGCCGGGTCATCACCCGCGACGACGCCCCCAACTGCAAGCTCTCCTCCCTGGCCCAGGCTCTTCGGCGCCACGACCACGCCCAACCACCGGGCGCTGGCCGACGCCCGGGCCACCGTCGACGTGCTGCACGGTCTCTTCGGGCGCCTGGGCAGCGTCGGCGTGCAGACCCTCGAGGAGCTCCAGACCTTCTCCGCGCGCGTCAGCCCCGCGCAGCGCAAGAAGCGCCACCTCGCCGAGCACCTGCCGCACGCCCCGGGCGTCTACCTCTTCCGCGACGACCAGGAGCGGGTCCTCTACGTCGGCACCTCCCGCGACCTGCGCACCCGGGTCCGCTCCTACTTCACCGCCTCCGAGACCCGCTCGCGGATGGGCGAGATGGTCCGGCTCGCCGAGCCGCGTCGACCACGTCGAGTGCGCGACCGCCGCTCGAGGCGCAGGTGCGCGAGCTGCGCCTGATCGCCGAGCACAAGCCGCGCTACAACCGGCGCTCGCGCTTCCCGGAGAAGATGCACTTCATCAAGCTCACCCGCGAGCCGTGGCCGCGGCTGTCCCTGGTCGCCCGGGTCCTCGAGGACGACGCCGACTACCTCGGCCCGTTCTCCTCCAAGAAGGCCGCCGAGAGCTGCCTCTCGGCGCTGCACGAGACCTTCCCGGTGCGCCAGTGCACCGACCGGCTGGCCCGCCGGCCCTCGCGCACCGCCTGCGTGCTGGCCGAGATGGGCAAGTGCCTGGCGCCCTGCGACGGCAGCGTCGACGAGATGTCGTACGCCGCCGTGGTGCGGCAGCTGCGCGACACCCTGCTGCGCCGTCCCGACGACGTCGTCGAGACCATCAACCACCGGATGAGCCTGCTGGCCGCCGACGAGCGCTTCGAGGAGGCCGGCACGCACCGCGACCGGCTCGCCTCGTTCGTGCGCGCCGCGGCCCGCACCCAGCGGCTCAGCGCGCTGAGCGGCTGCCCCGAGGTGGTGGCCGCCCGCCGCGAGGACGACGGACGCTGGGCGGTCCACGTGGTGCGCCACGGCCGGCTCGCCGGCGCCGGGGTGATCCCGCCCGCCACCGACGCGCACGGCTACGTCGACCTCGCTGCGGGCCGCCGCCGAGACCGTGCGCGACCGCACCCGGCCCGGTGCCGGCCGCCAGCGCCGAGGAGACCGAGAAGATCCTGCGCTGGCTGGAGTCGCCGCAGGTGCGCCTGGTCGACGTCACCGGCGAGTGGGCCTGCCCGGTCGCCGGCGCCGGTCGGACACCTGGCGGTCCACGACGCGGTGGCCGACTCCCGTCGCGCACCTCGAGCGCGCGCGGAGCCGCTACCGTGGCCCCGTGATCACCGCCATCGTCTTCGTCAAGGCCGACGTCGCCCGCATCCCCGAGGTGGCCGAGGCCGATCGCCGCCCTCGACGGGGTCTCCGAGGTCTACTCCGTCACCGGCCAGATCGACCTCATCGCCCTGGTCCGGGTCCGCGACCACGACGAGGTCGCCACCGTGGTGGCCGACAGGCTCAACAAGGTCCCCGGCGTGACGTCGACCGAGACGCACATCGCCTTCCGCGCCTACTCCCGGCACGACCTCGAGAGCGCCTTCTCCCTCGGTCTCGACTGAGGCCACCCCGTGGACCTCCTGGCCGAGTACTGGCTCGACGCGCTCGGCTGGAGCGGCAGCGCGCTGCTGGTCTTCTCGCTGATGCAGCAGCGGGTGCTGCGCTTCCGGGTGCTCAACCTCGCCGCCGGCGTGGCCCTGCTGGTCTTCAACGCGCTCATCGAGGTCTGGCCGATGGTCGGGCTCAACGCCGTCACCAGCGCCATCAACGTCTGGTTCCTGGTCCGGCTGCTCGGCCAGCGCCACGACGACCACGTCTTCGAGGTGCTCGAGGTCGGCGCCGACGACACCTACCTCCAGCACGTGCTGCGCACCCACCAGCGCGACATCGTGCGCTTCCAGCCCGACTTCGACGGCCGGCCCGACCCCGCCCACGACCACGTCTTCCTCGTGCTGCGCGGCGACGAGACCGTCGGGGTCGTGGTGGTGCGCCGCGATCGGGCGACGTCGCCCACGTGCGCCTCGACTACGTCACCCCGCCGCTTCCGCGACTTCACCCCCGGCGAGTTCGTCTGGCGGCGCAGCGACGTCGCTGCGCGAGCTCGGCTTCCGCCAGGTCCGTCACCGCGCCGCAGCATGGTCGGCGCCTACTACGACCACCTGGGCTTCCGCCGCGAGGGCGACGTGCACGTGCTCGACCTCGACCCCGCCTGACCGCCGCCCGAGCCGCTCGGCCGAGCGTGACCCCGGACCGCGGTCGGCCCTCTCCGCACCCGGGTCAGGCCGCGAGGAGACCTCGACCCAGTTCGCCTGGCAGCGTCGGCCGGTCAGCGGGCTGCTCGCCGAGTCGACGGCCTGCGGCGCGGCCCGCTCCATGCCGGCCACCAGGGCGGTCACCGGGTCGGCGCCGGGCTCGTCGTGGACGGCCAGGGCCGCGCCGGCGTTGAGCAGCACCGCGTCGCGCACCGCTCCGCGCTCCCCCGCGAGCACCCGGCGTACGACGTCGGCGTTGTGGGCCGCGTCGCCGCCGCGCAGGTCCTCGGTGGTCGCCGGGCGCGAGACCGAGCGCCGCGGGGTCGACGGTGGCGGTGCTGACCTCGCCCGTCGTGGACGACCCACAGCGACGAGGTCGTGGTCGTGGTCAGCTCGTCGAGCCCGTCGTCGCCGCGGAAGACCCAGGCGTCGACGCCGCGTCGGGCGAAGACGCCGGCCATCAGCGGCGACCTTGCCCGCGTAGGCGCAGCCGATCGCCTGGGCGGCGGGCCGGGCGGGGTTGGCCAGCGGGCCGAGCAGGTTGAAGGTGGTGCCGATGCCCAGCTCGCGGCGCGGGACCGCGGCGTGGCGCAGCGCGGGGTGGAAGGCGGAGGCGAAGCAGAAGGTGATGCCGGCCTCTCCGCGGCGACCTCGGCGACCCGGTCGGGCGGCAGGTCGAGGCGCACGCCCGAGGTATCTCGAGCACGTCGGCGGTGCCGGACTTCGAGGAGGCCGAGCGGTTGCCGTGCTTGACGACCCGGGCGCCGGCGCCGGCGGCCACGATCGCCGCCATCGTCGAGATGTTGACCGACATCGAGCGGTCCCCGCCGGTGCCGACGACGTCGAGGGTGCGGCCGGGGACGGTGAGCGGGGTGGCGACGGCGTACATCGCCTCGACCAGGCCGAGGACCTCCTCGATCGTCTCGCCCTTGGCGCGCAGCGCGACGGCGAAGCCGGCGATCTGCGCCTCGCTGGCCTGGCCGGCGAGGATCTCCCCCATCGCCCAGGCGGTCTGCGGCGCCGACAGGTCGTCCCCTGCGACGAGGGCGCCGAGGACCTCGGGCCAGGTCGTCACGCTCAGGCGCGTGGTGGCCGGGACGCGCGAGCGCAGCAGCGCCACGACGGTCTCGGCCAGCTGGATCGGGTCGAGCGGGTGCGGCACGGCCGCCTCGGCGCGCGACCAGGTCGCCAGCCAGGCGTCCTGGGGGCGGCCGGTCAGCACCACCACCGGCGGGCACTGGTAGATCTCGTCCTTGAGCTGCTTGGCGATGCCCATCCCGCCGGCGGGCACGGCCTCGCCGTCGAGGATCGCGAGGTCGATGTCGCCGGCGTCCATGTTCTGGATGACGACCGGCTCGGTGGCGACCTCGACGTACTCCAGCTCGGGCAGGTCGGGGTGCGGGCGTCGGCCCAGCGCCAGGATGACCTGCTTGCGGGTGTTCACGTCGTCGCTGTAGACGAGCACCTTCAGCGGCGTGCGGGAGGAAGTGGTGTCGCTCACGCCGGCGATGCTACCCGTCGGCGGTCCCCGGCGGACGCCGCGGCCCGCTCGCGCGCCTCGAGCCGGTCGAGGCGGCGGTCCTCCCGCTTCGCCTCGGCCATCGAGGAGCGCACCCACTGCACGAACAGCACCGCGAAGAACGACAGCCCGATCAGGTCGCCCGAGCCCCACAGGATGCCGCCGGCCAGGTGCTGGTCGTCGAAGGGATCCGGCAGCCACGACCCCATCGGCCCCTCGGCCAGGCGCGGGTAGTAGTCGCCGCCGAGCAGCGTCGACTGGCCCATGATCGTGACGCCCAGGAAGGCGTGGAAGGGCAGCGTCAGCACCGTGAGCAGCATCCGGAACGGGTAGCCGACGCCGCCCGGGGACCGGGTCGACGCCCATCAGCGGCCAGAAGAACAGGGCGCCGACCGCCACGAGGTGGACGTGCATCATCTCGTGCACGAGCACCGACTCCAGCGAGGCGCGGTACCAGTCGGTGAAGTACAGCGCCCACGGCGAGATCGACGTAGAGCAGGAAGGCCAGCGGCGGGAAGGACAGCACCTTGGCCAGCCGCGAGTGCAGCAGCGCCAGCAGCCAGCTTCGCGCGGCCGCCTGGGCAGGGTGCGCAGCGCCAGCGTCACCGGGGCGCCCAGCGCCAGCGCCAGCGGCACCAGCATCGACAGGATCATGTGCTGGACCATGTGCACGCTCAGCAGCGTCGTGTCGTACGCCGCCAGCCCCGACGTCGTCGCGACGTAGAACGACCCCATGCCCACCCCGACGAAGGCGACGGTGCGCCCCACCGGCCACTGGTCCCCGCGCGCGCGCAGGCGCGAGACGCCGTAGAGGTAGAGACCCACGATCCAGACCGTCGCGATCGTGGGCACCGGGACCAGGACCACTGGCCCAGGATCTGGCCCAGCGAGAAGGCGGGGAGGTCGAGACCGGCCGAGAACAGGGTCGTCACGAGGCCACCGTGAAGACGGCCGGCTGAGCCGGGGAAGCGGGATCTGCACGGTGTGAACTTTATGACCCCGCACTAACCGGGGGTCGGGGTGGCCCTCCCGGATCGCGACGGGCCATAATGCTCCTGTGGCGACAGCGGCAACCATCCCAGCATCCCGTCTGCACGGGCACCACGACCGACCCAGCATGGTCAGTGTCGGGACCATCATCTGGCTTTCGAGCGAGCTGATGTTCTTCGCGGCGCTCTTCGCGTCGTACTTCACGATCCGCTCGGTCAGTCCGGACCTGTGGGAGCAGAACACCCAGCTCCTCGACGTGCCGTTCGCGTTGGTCAACACCACGATCCTGGTGCTGTCCTCGCTGACCTGCCAGCTCGGCGTCTTCGCCGCCGAGCGCGGCCAGGTGGGCCGCACCGGCTCGCTGCTGCAGGTCAAGCTGTGGGGCCTGCGCGAGTGGTTCGTCCTGACCTACCTGATGGGCTCGATCTTCGTCGCCGGTCAGGCCATCGAGTACGCCACCGCTGGTGCAGGAGGGCGTGACCATCCAGGACTCGGCCTACGGCACGATGTTCTACCTGACCACCGGCTTCCACGGCATCCACGTGGCCGGCGGCCTGATCGCCTTCCTCCTCGTGCTGGGACGCACCTACCTGGCCCGCAAGTTCACCCACGAGCAGGCCGTCAGCGCCATCGTCGTCTCGTACTACTGGCACTTCGTCGACGTCGTCTGGATCGGGCTTTTCGCCACGATCTATCTTGTGAAGTAACGCCCCGAGACGCTGCACCCCGAACCCAAGGACCCCCAGTGCGCTTCGTGAACCGTTCCGCCGGTCGCCTCTCCCGCCACCGTCGCGGGCCGTTGGCCGGCCTCGTCCTGCTGCTGGTCGGTCTCGTGACCGCCGGCGGTCTCTACACCGCCCTGGCCCCGGCCCAGGCGCAGGACTCCGACACCCTGGCCATCGAGGTCGAGAAGGGTCGCGAGCTGTTCCTCGTGGGCTGCTCGAGCTGCCACGGCCTCAACGGCGAGGGCGTCAGCACCCTCAACGGCAACAACCTCGGCCCCTCGCTGGTCGGCGTCGGCGCCGCTGCGGTCGACTTCCAGGTCGGCACCGGCCGGATGCCGATGGCCCAGCCCGGCGCCCAGGCGCCGCGCAAGCCCGCGCAGTACTCCGAGGAGGAGACCCGCGCAGCTGGCGGCGTACGTCGCCTCGCTGGGCCCCGGCCCGGCGATCCCCGACGAGTCCGACTACTCCATCGACGGTCTCGACGACGACGCCCAGCAGGCCGCGATCGTCCGCGGTGGCCAGATCTTCCTGACCAACTGCACCGCCTGCCACAACTTCGAGGGCTCCGGTGGCGCCATGCCGCGCGGCGGCTACGCCCCGGCGCTGCACGGCGTGGAGTCCAAGTACATCTACGAGGCCCTGCTGACCGGCCCGCAGAACATGCCGAGCTTCAGCAACGGCAACATCTCCCCCGACGAGAAGCGCGACGTCATCGCCTACCTGAAGTCGCTCGAGGACCAGCCGGCGTACGGCGGCTTCGGCATCGGCGGCCTCGGCCCGGTGTCCGACGGCCTCATCGCCTGGGTCGTCGGCATCGGTGGCCTCGTCGGCTTCGCGATCTGGATCGCGGCCCACACGACCCGTTCGAAGAAGAAGAAGGTGGCGGCGTGACCGACCTCCAGCACGGTCAGCACGACCCTGACCACCTGCCGGCGACGACGGCCGAGGAGCCCCTCGCCAACCCGGGACTGCCCGAGCACACCTGGCGCCCCACCGACGTCGACCCGAAGGCCGAGAAGCGCGCCGAGCGCCAGGTCGCAGCGATGTTCATGCTGTCCTCGGTGTTCGTCGTGCTCTTCATGGTCGCGTACTTCACCCTCGACATCGGCGACAACTGGAACACCGCCGCCGGCCTCGGCGCCTCGACCGTCGCCCTGGGCGTGACGCTGGGCAGCGCGCTGCTGCTCATCGGCATCGGCATCATCC
Organism: uncultured Actinomycetota bacterium; assembly: GCA_963722135.1. Taxonomy (GTDB): domain Bacteria; phylum Actinomycetota; class Actinomycetes; order Propionibacteriales; family Nocardioidaceae; genus Nocardioides. The sequence goes on along the minus strand of CAVRJT010000003.1, from coordinate 701,968 downwards.
AGTGGGCCCGCAAGCTGATGGCCGACCACGAGATGGTCGAGATGCGCCACCCGGCCCGCTCCTCGGACGAGGACCGCACCGAGACGCTCGCCGCGCTCGACGCCGGCCTCGAGGAGTCCGGCCTCGCCCGCCGCCCGCTGGTGCGCAACTCGCTCATCGGCTCGGTGGCCGTGCTGCTCGCCCCGGCCGTCGTGCTCTTCCGCGACCTGGGTCCCACCCCGAGCCAGGCTGCTGCCGAAGGCCCGAACGCCGGGCTCGAGAACACCATCTGGAAGCCCGACATGCGCGTCGTCCGCGACGTCGTCGGCACCCCGATCCGCGCCGCCGACCTCGAGGTCGGCGACCTGGTCAACGCCGAGCCCGAGGCGATCTTCCCGACCGAGGAGAACGGCTACCCCGAGATCGAGGGCGTCGAGCTCAACGTCGCCAAGTCGAAGGCCGCCGTGGTCGTGGTCCGGATGGACCCCGACGACCTCGTCCCCGGCGAGGGTCGCGACAACTGGTCGGTCGACGGCATCGTCTGCTACTCCAAGATCTGCACCCACGTCGGGTGCCCGATCTCGCTCTACGAGCGCACCACGCACCACCTGCTGTGCCCGTGCCACCAGTCGACCTTCGACCTCGCCGACTCCGGTCGCGTCGTCTTCGGTCCGGCCGGCCGGCACCTGCCCCAGCTGCCGCTGGCTGTCGACGCCGAGGGCTACCTGGTGGCCCAGAGCGACTTCACCGAGCCGGTGGGGCCCAGCTACTGGGAGCGTGACCACAAGGACATCGGCGACCAGGGTGAGGCGGATCTGTGAGCATGGACACCAGCAAGGTCGCGACGAGCAACGACTCAGCCGCGACGGCCAAGAAGCCGGGCAAGGCCGGCGTCGTGGCCAACTGGGCCGACGAGCGCCTCGGCCTCGGCACGGTCATGAAGAAGAACCTGCGCAAGGTCTTCCCCGACCACTGGTCCTTCATGCTCGGCGAGATCGCTCTGTGGAGCTTCGTCGTGCTGCTGCTGACCGGCGTCTTCCTGACGTTCTGGTACCGGCCGAGCATGGCCGAGGTGACCTACATGGGCTCCTACGACCAGCTGCGCGGACTGCACATGTCCGAGGCGATGGCCTCGACGCTGAACATCAGCTTCGACGTGCGCGGCGGGCTGCTGATGCGTCAGATGCACCACTGGGCCGCCAACATCTTCATCGCCTCGATGATGGTCCACCTGCTGCGCGTCTACTTCACCGGCGCGTTCCGCAAGCCCCGTGAGCTCAACTGGGTCATCGGCTCGCTGCTGCTGCTGCTGGGCACCCTCGAGGGCTTCACCGGCTACTCGCTGCCCGACGACCTGCTCTCCGGCACCGGCATCCGGGCCGCGGACGGCTTCATGAAGTCGATGCCGGTCATCGGCAGCTACATGTCGTTCTTCCTGTTCGGCGGCGAGTTCCCCGGCGACTCGATCATCCCGCGCCTGTACACCATCCACGTGCTGCTGATCCCGGGCATCCTGCTGGCCCTGATCGCGGCCCACATGCTGCTGCTCGTCTACCACAAGCACACGCAGTGGCCCGGTCCCGGCCGCACCGAGGAGAACGTCGTCGGCTTCCCGATGCTGCCCGTCTACGCCGCCAAGGCCGGGGGCTTCTTCTTCATCGTCTTCGGCGTCACCGCCCTCATGGGTGGGCTGCTGAACATCAACTCGGTGTGGAAGCTCGGCCCCTACGACCCGACCAAGGTCACGGCAGGCTCCCAGCCCGACTGGTACATGGGATGGCCCGACGGCGCGCTGCGCATCATGCCCGGGTGGGAGACCCACCTCTTCGGTTACACGATGGCCTGGAACGTCTTCCTGCCGATCATCGTGCTGCCGGGACTGATGTTCACGATCCTGATGCTGCTGCCGTTCCTGGAGGCGTGGATCACCGGCGACAAGCGGGACCACCACCTCCTCGAGCGTCCCCGCAACGCACCGACGCGCACCGCGCTGATGGTGGCCCTGATGACCTTCTACGGCCTGATGTGGGCCGCGGGCGGCAACGACATCATCGCCATCAAGCTGAACCTGAGCATCAACCAGATCACCTACTTCATGCGGGTGGCGGTGTTCCTGGGGCCGGTCATCGCCTTCATGATCACGCGGCGCTGGTGCATCTCGCTGCAGCGCCACGACGAGTCGAAGCTGCTGCACGGCTACGAGACGGGCGTCATCATGCGCTCCCCCGAGGGCGGGTACTCCGAACGGCACCTGCCGATCGCCCCGTCGTCGGCCTACACGCTCACCGCGCGTGAGCGTGAAGAGGTCTGGACGCCGGGCTCGGAGACCGACCAGAACGGTGTCGCGGCACCGGGCGGTCGTCTCAGCGGCCTGCGCGCCAAGCTCAACGAGCTCTGGTACGCCGACAACGTCCAGAAGCCCACGGCGGCCGAGCTCGAGGAGGCGCACCACCACGCCGAGCACGAGCACGAGCTGCAGGCGCCGATGGAGGGTCACTCCGCTGACGGTCACCAGTTCGACGGCCACCACGCCGTCGAGGGGGAGACCCTGCGCGGCAAGCACTGAGCCGGCACCAGCCGGCTGACGTCGAAGGCCCCCACCCGAGTGATCGGGTGGGGGCCTTCGCCATGGTCAGGCCAGCGCGATCAGGGCAGCGCGATCAGGGCAGGGCGATCAGGACAGGCCGATCAGGACAGGGCCGAGCCCTGGCGGTAGCTGGCCCAGGAGGCGTTCCAGTCCCCGTAGCCGTTGTCGAGGGTCATCGGGCGGTCGGTGCCGGTGTACTCGACGACGTCGCCGCGGCGCGTCATGTCGTAGAGCCAGCCGGCGTCCTCGGTGCTGAGGCCGGTGCACCCGTGGGAGACGTTGGCACTCCCCTGGCTGCCGACCGACCAGGGCGCGGCGTGGATGAACTCCCCCGAGTTGGTCAGGCGCATGGCGTACTGCACGTCCGCGATGTCGTAGGCCTCGGAGCCGCCGATGCCGACGGTCTCGGAGTCCATCCGCTTGGTGTCGTGCTTCTCCATCACGACCTTGGTGCCCGAGCGGGTCGTGAAGCCGGCCTTGCCGGTGGTGATGGGGATGGTGCGCAGCAGGTCGCCGTCGGAGAAGACCTCCATGGTGTGGCTGCGGGCGTCCACGCGGTAGACGTGCGCCTCCCCCACCGTGAAGGTCACCTGCCGGCTCTCCTGGCCGTAGATCCCACCGCCGGCGTCGACACCGTTGATGTCGAGGTCGACACCGACCTCGCTCCCGGCCTTCCAGTACTCCCGGGGCCGGTAGTGCACCTCGGTGTCGCTGATCCAGTGCCAGGTGCCGGCCTGGCGAGGTGTGGCCGTCACCTGCATCTGGCGTTCCATGGCGGCCCGGTCGGTGACCGGCAGGTCGAAGCCGACGACCACCGGCATCCCGACGCCGACGGTCTCGCCGTCCAGCGGGGCGACCGAGGCGTAGGTCTGCTGTGCGAGGCTCAGGTCGACGGTGCGGAAGGTGCGCCGGCGGACCTCGGTCTCGCCACCGGCGCCCACCCGCACCTCCACGGCGTACGTCGTGCCGGGCTCGAGCCGCTCGGTGGCCCGCCAGGCACCGCGGTCGGTGCCCCGGCCGGGGAGCCGTCCCTGCGGCGAGGTCACCACGACCCGGTCCAGGTCACTGCCCTCGGCGCTCAGCTCGAGGAGGGTGTCGACCGGGACGTCCTGGGCGCCCTTGCGCACGTTGCTGCGCAGCACCACGTCACGGGGCTGGACCGCTTCCTGACCGGCCTGCGGGGTGGTCTCGTCGCCGTCGGCCTCGGGGCCACCTGGAGCGGCGTCACAGGCGCTGAGGGCGCTGCTGGCCAGCGCCAGCACGGCCAGGGTGCCCAGCAGTCGTCGAGGGCCACCGACTCGGGGGCGCAGGAGTCTCATGCCCTCCAGGGTAAAGGCCCGCCGCACAACGCCACGACTCCGCGACCCCGGGTCGGGGTGGCGGAGTCGTCGGCGGTGCGCAGCGGGGACGCCTCAGTGGGCGTGCTCCCCGCGGTAGAACTCGTAGACCAGCCCACAAGTGGCCACGGCGCCGAGTGCGACGCCGATGATGGCCAGCCACCAGGCTGCGATGGCGAGGCCGTAGACGATGGTGCCGAGCGTGAGCGCCGCCCACAGCGGCCACCAGGAGTAGGGCGGGAAGAATCCCAGCTCACCGGCGCCGTCCGCGATCTCGGCGTCGAGCCGGTCCTCGGGTCGCGGCTCCATCTTCTGGGCATGGAAGCCGAGGTAGAACGTGACCATCAGGGTCAGCAGCGCCGTCATCGTCAACGCCGACGTTCCGGTCCAGTCCCCGCCCTGCTCGCCGGCGCTGGTCACGAACCAGTAGGCCGGAGCGACCAGTCCGAAGAAGACCGTGCAGCCACCGAAGATCTTCGCTTCTACCTTCATCGGGTGCCCTCCGGGTCGTCGGTGGTCGTGGTGGCGGTGCCGCGCTCGGCCAGCAGCTCCTCGCGGCCCTGCATGTCGGGGGCGTCGGCGCGGTCGCCGTTGCGGGCGGCCTCGTTCTGGTCCAGCTCGATGGCCGCGATCTCCGGGTGGTGCAGGTCGAAGGCCGGCGACTCCGAGCGGACCCGGGGGATGCTGACGAAGTTGTGCCGCGGCGGCGGGCACGAGGTCGCCCACTCCAGCGAGCGGCCCCAGCCCCACGGGTCGTCGACCTCGACGCGAGGCGCGTTGCGCGTGATCCACACGTTGTAGAAGAACGGCAGCATCGACAGGCTCAGCAGGAACGCACCGACCGTCGAGACCTGGTTCAGCACCGTGAAGCCGTCATCGGGCAGGTAGTCGGCGTAGCGACGGGGCATGCCCTCGACGCCGAGCCAGTGCTGGACCAGGAACGTGAGGTGGAAGCCGACGAACAGCGTCCAGAAGTGCAGCTTGCCCAGGCGCTCGTCGAGCATCCGGCCGGTGAACTTGGGCCACCAGAAGTAGAAGCCGGCGAACATCGCGAACACCACGGTGCCGAACACGACGTAGTGGAAGTGCGCGACCACGAAGTAGGAGTCCGAGACGTGGAAGTCCAGCGGCGGGCTGGCCAGGATGACACCGGTCAGGCCACCGAAGAGGAAGGTGGTCAGGAAGCCGATCGACCACAGCATCGGGGTGTCGAAGGACAGAGATCCCCCCCACATCGTCCCGATCCAGTTGAAGAACTTCACTCCGGTGGGCACCGCGATCAGGAACGTCATGCCGGAGAAGAACGGCAGGTCGACGGCACCGGTGACGAACATGTGGTGCGCCCACACCGCGATCGACAGGACCGCGATGGCCACCGTGGCCCCGACCAGACCGACGTAGCCGAAGATCGGCTTGCGGCTGAAGACGGGCAGGATCTCGGTGACGATGCCGAAGAACGGCAGCGCGATGATGTAGACCTCGGGGTGGCCGAAGAACCAGAACAGGTGCTGCCACAGGACCGCACCGCCGTGGGCGGTGTCGAAGACGTGGGCCCCGAAGAGCCGGTCCGCCTCGAGCGAGAGCAGCGCGCCGGCCAGCACGGGGAACGCGATGAGCACCAGCAGGCTGGTGACCAGCGTGTTCCACACGAAGATCGGCATCCGGAACATCGTCATGCCGGGCGCACGCATGCAGATGATGGTGGTGATGAAGTTGACCGCACCCAGGATCGTGCCCAGACCGGCCATCCACAGACCCATGATCCACAGGTCACCGCCGACGCCGGGCGAGTTGATCGAGTCCGAGAGCGGCGTGTAGCCGAACCACCCGAACGAGGCTGCGCCCTGGGGGGTCAGGAACCCGGAGGCGGCGATGAGCCCGCCGAAGAGGAACAGCCAGTAGCTGAACATGTTCAGGCGCGGGAACGCGACGTCCGGCGAGCCGATCTGGATCGGCATGATCACGTTGGCGAACCCGAAGAACAGCGGGGTCGCGAAGAGCAGCAGCATGATCGTGCCGTGCATCGTGAAGAGCTGGTTGTACAGCTCCTCGTTGACCACCTGCTGGCCCGGGAAGGCCAGCTCGGAACGGATCACCAGCGCCATCAGGCCCCCGAAGAGGAACCAGGCGAACGAGGTGACCAGGTACATCTTGCCGATCAGCTTGTGATCGGTCGTCGTCATCATCGTGACGAGCTGCTTGCCCAGCGGCTTGCGGAGCCCGCCCGGTGCGGTTGCGGCGCTCACTGGCCCTCCTCGGTCTCGGTGACATCAAGGCCCACCTGGGTGCGCGCGGCGTCGCCGCCGAGCAGCGGAGCGGCAGCGGAGTCGCCGGCCTCGACCAGCGAGGCCACGTAGGCGTCGTACTGCTCGGGGCTGACGACCTCGACCTCGAACAGCATCCGCGAGTGCTGGGCACCGCAGAGCTCGAAGCACTTGCCCTTGAAGGTGCCCTCGATCTGCGGCGTCACCTGGAAGGAGTTCACCCGACCCGGGATCACGTCCATCTTGGTGAGGAAGCCCGGCACACCGAAGCTGTGGATGACGTCGGGCGAGTGCAGGTTGAACCGCGTGGTCTCGCCCAGCGGCAGCAGCAGCGTCGGGATGTCGGTCAGGGTGCCGACGACGTGGCCGTACTCGTCGTAGGGGAAGTCCAGGTCCGTGTTGTCCTCGTTGGCCGCGAGGTCGGGCGAACCGACCCCGTGGTTGAAGGTCCACGACCACTTCTGGCCGACGACCTCGACGACGTTGTCGGGCCGGGCTGTCGTCGAGGATGACGTCCTGGACCCGGATGGTGTGGGCGAAGAACACCACGACCATCATGATCGGCGCGATCGTGTAGAAGATCTCGAGGGGCAGGTTGTAGCGCGTCTGCACGGGGACCTCGTCCTCGTGCCGACGGCGGTAGGCCACCACGACCCAGGCCATCAGGCCCCAGACCACGGCACCGGTGAGCAGCGCCGCGATCCACGCGCCCTGCCACAGGCCCAAGGTGGCTTCACCCTGCTCGGTGATGGGCTCTGGCATGGCCAGACGCTCCCACTCACCGCGGGACTCGGAAGAACAGCCGGCGAGCAGCACGAGGCCGAGGCCGAGCGAGGCACTCAGGCCCGCGCGACGGGCCGTGGCCCACCGACGTCCTGGTGCCCTCTGGGGGAGCTGCAGACTCACGAACGAGCCTTCCTCTCAAGCGATCAGAAGTTGGCGTCACAGTACCGCGACCACCCCCTGCAGGGCAGTGCAGGGTGCCCTACGGTGGCCGATGTGATCTATCCCGCGCCGGTCGACCTCGACGCCGCGTCCGGAGAGCCGCTGCACCCGGCCGCCCGCAGCGTCCTGGACGCGGCCCTCGAGCGGGGCTGGGCGGACCCGCGTCGGCTGCACCGGCACGCCCGCGACGCCCGTCTGCTGCTCGACAACGCGCGTGAGGTCGTGGCCGAGTCGCTCGGCGTACGCCGCGACGAGGTCACGTTCACCGTCGTCCGGCACCGATGCCGTGCACCGTGGGTTGCTGGGGCTGCTCGAGGGGCGTGTCCGCCCCGGCGCCGCCGCGACCTGCACCCTCTCCGCGGTCGAGCACTCGGCCGTGCTGCACGCCGCCTCGTGGCACGCCCGCCGCACCGGAGCCGCCGACGTGGTGCTGGTGCCCGTCGACCGGCACGGCCGGGTCTCCCCCGCCGCCGTGCAGCAGGCGGTCGGCCCGAGCACCGGTGTCGTGGCGGTCCAGGCCGCCAACCACGAGGTCGGCACCGTCCAGCCGGTCGCCGAGGTCGCCGCGGCTCTCGGGGGCCGCGCCCCTCTCTTCGTCGACGCCTGCGCCTCCGCGGGACGGCTGGACCTCCCCGGCGGGTGGGACGCAGCGGCCGCGTCCGCCCACAAGTGGGGCGGCCCGGCCGGGGTGGGTGTCCTGCTGGTGCGCAAGGGGGCGCGCTGGTCGTCGCCCTTCCCCGGCGACGACCGGGTCGACGAGCGCGCCAGCGGCTTCGAGAACGTCCCGGCCGCTCTGGCTGCCGCCGCCGCGCTGCGCGCCGTCGTCGACGAGCGCGCCGAGGTCGGGGCCCGCCAGCACGCGCTGGTGGCCCGGGTCCGCGAGGGCGTCGCCGGCGTGCCGGACGTCGACGTGGTCGGCGACCCCGACGACCGGCTGCCGCACCTGGTGACCTTCTCGTTCCTCTACGTCGACGGCGAGGCGCTGGTCCACGAGCTCGACCGGCACGGCTTCGGCGTGGCCAGCGGGTCGGCGTGCTCGTCCTCGACGTTCGAGCCCAGCCACGTCCTGGCCGCGATGGGCGCGCTCACCCACGGCAACGTGCGGCTCTCGCTGCACCGCACCACGACCGACGAGGACGTCGAGCGGCTCCTGGGCGTGCTGCCCGGGATCGTCGCCGACCTGCGCGCCCGGGTGGGCATGTGAGCGGGGCCGGTCCGGGCGTGGCGCTCGAGCTCGACTGCCGCGGCCGGATGTGCCCGCTGCCCGTCATCGACCTGGCCCGGGCGCTGCCCGACGTGGAGGTGGGACAGGTCGTGGCCGTGGTCGCCGACGACGTCGCAGCGCGCGTGGACGTGCCGGCGTGGTGCCGGATGCGCCGGCAGGAGTACGTCGGCGAGGACGCCGCCCCCGACGGGGTGCCCCGCTACCTGGTGCGCCGCACGTCCTGAGCCCGCCGGCTCAGCGCAGGTCGGACAGGTGGGGGCGGACGACCGCGGCTGCCTCGGCGCCGTACGACTCCTCGAGGCGGCCGAGGAACTGCTCGGCGGTGAAGGAGTACTCCTGGGTGCCGACGGTCTCGACGACGTACGCCGCGAGCACGCAGCCGACCCGCGCGCTGGCTGACAGGTCGAGGCCCCAGGCCGTGGCGGCGAGGAAGCCGGCACGGAACGCGTCCCCGACGCCGGTGGGCTCGACCGCGGTGACGCCCGTGGCGGCCGGCAGGACGATGTCCTCCTCGCCCGCCCGGGTCACCCGCACGCCGGCAGCGCCGAGGGTGGTGACCTGCACGCCGACCCTGGCCAGGATGTCGTCGGCCGACCAGCCGGTCTTCTGCTGGATCAGGTGCGACTCGTACTCGTTGCTGAACAGGATGGCGGCCCCGTCGACGAGGCGGCGGATCAGGTCGCCCTCACCGAACGCCAGCTGCTGGCTGGGGTCGGCGATGAAGGGGTAGCCGCGCTGGCGGCACTCCTCGGTGTGGCGCAGCATGCCGTCGGGGTCGTCGGCGCCGATCAGCACGTACGACGGCTCGCCCACCTGGCGCACGATGGGGGCCAGCTCCATCAGCCGTGCCTCCTGCATCGCCCCGGGGTAGAAGGAGGCGAACTGCGCCATCGTCGTGTCGGTGGTGCACACGAAGCGGGCGGTGTGCAGCGTCTCGGAGATCCGCACGTGGTCGCAGTCGACCCCGTGGCGCTCCAGCCAGGAGCGGTAGTCGGCGAAGTCCTCGCCGGCCGCCCCGACCAGCACCGGGCGCAGACCGAGTCGGGCCATGCCGAAGCACATGTTGGGGGCGACGCCGCCGCGGCGGATCTCGAGGTCGTTGACGAGGAAGGAGACCGAGAGCTTGTGCAGCTGCTCGACGACCAGGGAGTCCTCGAACTTGCCGGCGAAGCTCATCAGGTGGTCGGTCGCGATCGACCCGGCCACCAGCAGCGGGCCGCTCGCGGGAGCAGGGGTCAGGGGCGTCGAGGAGGTGTCGGGCACGGCGGGCACACTACCTGCGGGTAGCGCTGGGAGTACCCCCGAGTAGCCCCTAGCGTCGACCTCATGACCTCCCCCACGCCCTCGTCCGGCCCCCACGGGACCGGCAGCCGGCTCCCCTACGACGACCTGGCCTGCGTCTCCGACATGGAGGTCGACTGCCACGCGGCCGGTCGCGCGCTGCACCTGTCCGTGGGCCGCGAGGCCGCGGCCGCCGCAGCACTGACCCGCGCCGCGCGCCGACCGGCGCCCAGCATCCACTTCGCCGACTTCCCCCGCGAGGTGCGCAAGCGCGACATCGAGGTCGGCGACGCCGCTCTGCGCCTCGCCAATGCGTTGTCCTTGCATCTGGACTGAGGCAGGTGCTCACACGCTGAGCACGACGAAGCCCCCGGACCTGGTCGGTCCGGGGGCTTCGTCTGTGTCTCGGTGCCGCTGGCGCGACTCGATCAGTTGAACGAGTCGCCGCAGGCGCAGGAACCCGTGGCGTTCGGGTTGTCGATGGTGAATCCCTGCTTCTCGATGCTGTCGACGAAGTCGATCGTCGCGCCGTTGAGGTAGGGCACGCTCATCCGGTCGACGACGACGTTGACCCCGTCGAAGTCGACGACGGCGTCGCCGTCGAGGGTGCGCTCGTCGAAGAACAGCTGGTAGCGCAGACCGGAGCAGCCTCCGGGCTGGACCGAGATGCGCAGCGCCAGGTCGTCGCGACCCTCCTGCTCGAGGAGGCTCTTCACCTTGGCCGCCGCCACCGGGCTGAGGTTGATGCTGTCGGTGCGGTGCTCCGTGGTGGTGTCCACCTGCTCGGTCATGTCTGTGCTCCCAACGTGGTTTTTCGGTGTGGTGCGGGTGCGTCCTGGGGTCAAGGGTAGGCCACGCGCGGTTATTCCCTCGACCACTGCCGGGCGACCCGCTCGCCGAGGGCCCGGAGGCTGCCCGCCGGGTCCTCGAACGCCCGCTGCTCCCCCACCAGGTCCACGAGCGAGTAGGCGTTCTCCACGCCGAGCGCGCGCATCTCCCGGGACCCGACCAGCACCTGCCCGGCCATCGCGATGCAGGGTCGCAGCGCCTCGGCGGCGATCTCGGCGACGCCGTACGGCACCTTGCCCGAGCGGCTGGAGAAGTCGAAGGCACCCTCGCCGGTGACGACCAGGTCGGCGGCGCGGGCCCGGGCGGCGAGCCCCACGGCCTCGGCGACCAGGGCGATGCCGGGCTCGCGGACCGCGCCCAGGCACAGCAGCGCGTGTCCCAGCCCGCCGGCCGCGCCGGCGCCCTTGACCAGCGACGTGCGGCGGTCGGTGGCCTCGGCCAGCTGCTCGAGCCAGCCGTCGACCTCGTAGAGACGGTCCTCCGCGATCCCCTTCTGGGGCCCGTAGGTCTTGGTCGCGCCGAAGAGCCCGGTGAGCGGGTTGTCGACGTCGGTGGCCGCGACCAGGCGAACCCCGGCGACCACCGCCCGGGCCGGGGCCAGGTCGACCGACGACAGGCCCGCGAAGAGGACCGGCCCCCCGTCGAGCTGGCCGGCGTCGGCCACAGCCCCGAGCGCACCGAGGAGCCCGGCGCCGCCGTCGTTGGTGCCGCTGCCCCCGAGACCGACGATCACCGTGCGGGCGCCGGTGCCCAGCGCGGCCAGGAGCAGCTCGCCGGCCCCGACGGTGGTGGCGAACTCGGCTCCGCCCTCAGTGACGAGGTGCCGCCCGATCGCCTGGGCACTCTCGACGTAGGCGACGTCCCCGACGTGCAGGACGGTCGCGGGCACCTCCTCGCCGTGCGGACCCTCCACGGTGGTCACGAGCAGCTCGCCGCCCAAGGTGGCGTGCAGCACGTCGACGAACCCGGGCCCGCCGTCCGACATCGGGGCGAGGTCGAGCTCGTCGTCGGGGGCGTGGCGGCGCCAGCCGGCCGCGATCGCCTCGGCCGCCTCCACGGCGGTGAGGGTGCCGGCGAACTTGTCAGGGGCCACCAGGACTCGCATGCGCGCATCCTCGCAGGCCCTCCCGACACCGCCCGCCCCCGACGCCTACGGTGGGTCGGTGCCCGCACCCTCCGCCGCCATCCGCCCGATGCAGGTGGGCGACGTCGCCGAGGCCGCGGCGCTGAGCGCGGAGAGCTTCCACGCCGTCGACCAGCGCACCCTCCCCCGGGCCTGGCCCGACCCCGAGCCCCGGCGCCCGGGTCGCAGCGCGGCCTGGCGGACCCGCACCGAGCACCTGCTGCGCACCGACCCCGGCGGCTGCTGGGTCGCCGAGGAGGACGGCCGGATGGTCGGCTTCGCCACCTCGCTGGTGCGCGAGGGCACCTGGATCCTCTCCACGTACGCCGTCCGGCCGGACCAGCAGGGCCGTGGCGTCGGCAAGCCGCTGCTCGCGGCCGCGCTGCACCACGGCCGGGCCTCGTTGCGCGGGATGCTGTCGAGCTCGAACGACCCGCGCGCGGTCCGGGTCTACCGTCAGGCCGGCTTCTCCCTGCACCCGCAGATGGTGCTGCGGGGCACCCTCGACCGCACCGCGATCCCGCTCGGCACCGGCGACAAGGTCCGCGAGGGCGCGGCCGGCGACGTGGACCTCCTCGACTCCGTCGACCGCGGCACCCGCGGCAGCGCCCACGGCCCGGACCATCCGCTGCTGATGGGCCTGACCCGGCTGCTGGTCTCGGAGACCTCGACCGGCTCCGGCTACGCCTACACCTACCCCGACGGGGGCGTCGCGCTGCTCGCCGCGACCAACCGGCGCACCGCGACCCGGTTGCTGTGGGCGGCGCTGGCCGACGGCCCGCAGCAGACCGAGGTCGCGCACGTCACCAGCGCCAACGAGTGGGCCCTCGACGTCGGGCTGGCCGGTCGGCTCGAGGTCTGGACCGTCCGGCTACCTGGCCCTGCGCGGGATGCGCCCGCCCGCGGCGTACCTGCACCACGGCTCGCTGCTCTGATCCCGACGACTACGATGGGGTCATGTCGACCGTCGACCTCCCGCTCCTGCCGCTGGGCCGCGGCGTGGACCTGCAGTCCGAGCGCGGGGTCGAGTGCCCCGGCGACCTGCCGGCCGCCTCCGACCCCGACCTGGTCGCGCGTGCGCTGCGCCGCCAAGGAGGCGCTGGGCGAGCGGGTCTTCGTGCTGGGCCACCACTACCAGCGCGACGAGGTCATCCAGTTCGCCGACGTCACCGGCGACTCCTTCAAGCTCGCCCGCGAGGCCGCGGCCCGACCGGACGCCGAGTTCATCGTCTTCTGCGGCGTGCACTTCATGGCCGAGTCGGCCGACATCCTCACCTCCCCCGCCCAGCAGGTCGTGCTGCCCGACCTCGCCGCCGGCTGCTCGATGGCCGACATGGCGCGGCTGCAGCAGGTCGAGACCGCGTGGGACGCGATGGCCGAGGCCGGCATCCAGGACGCCGTCGTCCCGGTCACCTACATGAACTCCAGCGCCGACATCAAGGCGTTCTGCGGCCGCAACGGCGGTGTCGTGTGCACCTCGAGCAACGCCGAGACCGCGCTCGAGTGGGCCTACGCGCAGAAGCCGGACGCCGAGGGCGGCGCCAAGGTGCTCTTCATGCCCGACCAGCACCTGGGTCGCAACACCGCGGTGCTCCAGATGGGCCTCACCCTCGACGACTGCGTCGTCTGGGACCCGCACCGCCCCGGCGGCGGGCTGACCCCCGAGCAGCTCCGCGACGCGCGGATGATCCTGTGGAAGGGCCACTGCTCGGTGCACGGGCGCTTCTCCCCCGACGTCGTCGACGAGCTGCGCGCCCAGGACCCCGAGATCCAGATCCTGGTGCACCCCGAGTGCACCCACGAGGTGGTGCTCAAGGCCGACCTGGTCGGCTCCACCGAGTTCATCATCCAGACCATCGAGGCCGCGCCCGCCGGCTCGTCGTGGGCCATCGGCACCGAGCTCAACCTGGTCAAGCGCCTCGCCGACCAGCACCCGGACAAGAAGATCGCCTTCCTCGACCGGACGGTCTGCTACTGCTCCACGATGAACCGCATCGACCTGCCCCACCTGGTGTGGGCGCTGGAGTCGCTGGTGGCCGGCACCGTGGTCAACCGCATCGACGTCGACCCCGACGACCACGGAGCAGGCGCTGGTCGCCCTCGAGCGGATGCTCGCCCTCCCCGGCAAGACCGCCAAGGACTGACGGCCGAGCAGTCACTTTTGCACCACTGACCGGTCACTTTTGCCCCTACCGAGGGGCATAGGTGACTGGTCGATGGTGCAAAAGTGACCGCTCGTGCTCGGGGGTGTCGGCGGGGAGGACGAACCAGACGGTGGTGCCGCCGCCGGGGGTCTCCTCGATGCCGATCGAGCCGCCGTGGGCGTCGATGATGCGGCGCACGGTGGCCAGCCCGATGCCGGTGCCGGGTACGTCGTCGTGGGCGCGGGCGAGCGGCTCGAAGACCCGCTCCCGGTCCTCGGGGGCGATGCCGAGGCCCGTGGTCGACCACCTCGACGCGCCACCCGGTCCGCACCCGGGAAGCCCCGAGACGGATGCGGGCAGGCTCGCCCGGCGGGGACGAACTTGGCGGCGTTGGCGACCAGGTTCTGCAGGACCGCCCGCAGCTGGACCGGGTCGCCGGTCACGACGGGCAGGATCGCCGACCTCGAGCGACGCACCGTCGAGGGCCTCCGCCAGGTCGTCGCGCACGTCGGCCGCGACGGCAGCGAGGTCGACCTGCTTGCTCGCCATCCGGCCACCGATGCGCGCGTAGGCCAGCAGGTCGTCGATGAGCGCCTGCATCCGCCCGGCGCCCCTCTCGGCCCGCGAGATCAGGAACGACCCGGCGTCGGGGTCCGTGTGCAGCCGACCTCGGGGTCCTCCGCGAGGATCGACAGCGACATCCGCACCGTCGTCAGCGGGTTGCGCAGGTCGTGGCTGACCTGGCCGGCGAAGGCCGCGAGCTGGCTGTTCGAGCGCTGGAGCTCGTCGCGGGCCCGCTCGAGCTCGGTGACCGTGACCGCGAGCTCGCGGGTGCGCAGCTCCAGCTCGAGGAGGTCGACGACCCGCTCGGCCAGCTCGACCAGGGCACGCTCCTGGTCGTCGCTGATCTCGCGAGCCTCGGTGTCGAAGACGCACAGCGTCCCGATGGTGACACCGTGAGGCGTGACGAGCTGGTGGCTCGCGTAGAAGCGCACCTGCCCGATCTCACCGGTCACGAACGGGTTGTCGGCGAACCGGGGGTCCTGCGAGGCGTCCGGCACCACGACCGGGCGCGCCGTCGTGGAGCACGACGTTGCACATCGAGTCGGCCCGGGCACAGACCGAGGCGTCGAAGCCCTTCGTGGCGATCTGGTGCTGCGCGACGTCGGTGATCAGGTTGATCGTGGCCAGCGGGACCGCCGGCCACCTGGGCGGCGATGTCGACGAGCGCGACCAGGTCGCTGCGCGGCGGGTCGAGCAGCACCTGGTAGCGGTCGATCTCGACGACCCGGGCCCGGTCCCTGCTCGGGTCAACGGTCCGGTCGTCGGGGAAGCCGACCACAGGGTCGGTGCGCTGGCTCGTCACAGGTTCTCCTCGGGGGGCCCGGCGCGCTCGGGATCGAGCGCGTCGCGGCGTGGTCAGTGTAGGGAGGCCGCTGCGGCTGGTGCAGCCGAACAGCGAGCCCGCCGGGTCACAGGCCCGGCGCACCCCAGATCGCGAGCCAGCGCGAGGTCTCCTGCTCGACCGGCAGCTCGCCGGCGAGCGTCTCGCGCAGGTTGATCTCGAGGAGGGTGTCGCGCTGGCGGCGCACCGCCGGGCTGGGGCGCGAAGGGGTAGAAGGTGCCCTGCTTGTAGAGGTAGACCAGCCCGACGCGACGGCCGGCGGGGTCCACGAACGGCACCAGCGAGCACAGCAGCCCCGGCCCGAAGCCCTGGGCCTCCAAGGTGGTGTTCACGCCGTGCAGGTCGGTGCACAGCCCGGCCGACGTCGTCGGGGTCGTCGTCGACCACCAGCCACGTGTAGCCGAACTCGTCGTGCGACGTGGTGACACCGGGCGCGTCCGGAGCGTCGCGCAGCAGGCTGAGGATCTCGTTCTCGGTCTGCGCGAACGCGGCGCCGCCGGCGGCGCGGTAGCAGACCGCACCCTGCCCGGTGGGGCGCAGCCCCAGCGAGGCCTCGAGCGTGATGGCGGCGCTCGGCACCATGAACAGCGCGTCGAGGTCGGCCTGCTTGGGCCGGCTGCGGCCGAGGATCGAGTCGAGGAATCCCATGCCGGCGCTCAGCCGGTCGGGCGGCCGAGCTCGGCCTGGATCTTGGCCAGCTGCTCGAGGCGCTGCTCGAGGCTGGGGTGGGTGGAGGTCAGGCTGCGCATCGAGACGCCCTTGATCGCCGGGGCGATGAAGAAGGCGTTCATGGCGGCGTTCGCGCGCAGGTCCTTCTCCGGGATGGTGTTCATCTCGCCGGTGATCTTCTGCAGCGCCGAGGCCAGCGCCTGCGGCTTCATCGTCAGGTAGGCCCCGGCCCGGTCGGCGGCGAGCTCGCGGTAGCGCGAGAGCACCTTGAGCAGCACGAAGCTGACGGCGTAGACGACCACGCTCACCAGCAGGACCAGGAGCCAGATCGGCAGCCCGTTGTTGTTGTTGTCACGCCCCCGGTTGCCGCCGCCGAAGAACATGCCGTAGCGCGCGCCCGAGGTGAGCATCCCGGCCACGATGCCGGCGGACGACGCCACGGTCATCACCAGCACGTCGCGGTGCGCGACGTGGGACAGCTCGTGGGCGAGCACGCCCTCGAGCTCCTCGGCGTTCAGCGTCTGCATGATGCCGGTGGTGACCACGACCACCGAGCGCTCCGGGGAGCGTCCGGTGGCGAAGGCGTTGGGGATGCGCGAGTCGGCGACGCCGACCCGGGGCTTCGGCATGTCGGCCATGGCGCAGAGCCGGTCGATCATGCCGTGCAGCTCGGGAGCCTGCTCGGGGCTCACCTCGCGGGCCCGCATCGCCTTCATCGCCACGGTGTCGCTGCGCCACCACTGGTAGACCGCGATCGCCGATGCCGACCACCCCGATGAGCGGGACGAAGCCGGTGTACCCCGAACCTGCGGCCGCCGCCATCAGCCCGCCGATGAGCACCACGAACAGCCCGCCGAGCAGGAACATGACCAGCGTCATCCGGGCGGTGAGCCCACGATCGCCGACGAAACGGGTGCGTGCCATGACTCTATTCTTCCCAGAGGGTCCAAGCGGGCCCGGGCGGAGGGTCGGGCCCGGGCTCAGCCGGGGATGAGCCCGTCGCCGGTGAGCATCTGCGCGACCTCGGCCATCGTGGCGTCGGCGGGCGGCAGGATCAGGTCGGACTCGTCGAGGCTGTCGACGTCGTGCGGCGTGGCCTCGGCGCCGCACCGCGGCGAGCAGCGCGTCCAGGGCGGCTGCTGAAGGCCGCCTCGTCGCCGGCCTCGACGGCTGCCTCGACCGTGGCGTCGAGCGTCGTTGAGCCGCTCCAGCGCCTCGTCGGGGACGTCGACCTGGCCCTCGCCGAGGATGCGGACGATCATGACCGGTCCTCCGGACGCTCCGCGATCTCCTTCTCGGCGCTCGGCTCGAGGATGTCGCCGCCGCCCTCGATCGGGCCTCGGGCTGCGTGGCAGCCCTTGAGCCGGGCCAGCTCGGCCTCGACGTCGGAGTGGCTGCTCATCGCGTCGAGCTCGCGGGAGATGTCGTCGCCGCGGTTGATCGAGCTGGCGTCGTCGAGCGCGCCCGAGGCGATCAGCTCGTCGATGGCACCTGCCCGGGCCTGCATGTTCGCCGTCTTGTCCTCGGCGCGCTGGATGGCCAGGCCGACGTCGCCCATCTCCTCGCCGATGCCGGACATGGCCTCGCCGATGCGGGTCTGGGCCTCGGCGGCGGTGTAGGTCGCCTTGATCGTCTCCTTGCGGGTGCGGAAGGACTCGACCTTGGCCTGCAGGCGCTGCTGGGCCAGGGTGAGCTTCTCCTCCTCGCCCTGCAGCTGCGCGTGCTGGGCGCGGAGGTCCTCGATCTGCTGCGTCAGCGCCGACTTGCGCGTCAGCGCCTCACGGGCGAGGTCCTCGCGGTCCACCGAGATGGCCTTCTCCGCCTGGGTCTGCAGCTTGTCGGACTGCTGCTGCAGCTGGTTCACCTGCAGCTCGACCCGCTTGCGCGAGGTGGCGACGTCGGCGACGCCGCGGCGTACCTTGGAGAGCAGGTCCAGCTGGCGCTGGTAGCTGTAGTCGAGGGTCTCGCGGGGGTCCTCGGCACGGTCGAGGGCCGTGTTGGCCTTCGACCGGAAGATCAAGGTCATGCGCTTCCAGAGGCTCATGGTGGTGCGGTCCCTCTTCCGGATCGGTCGCGTGCGGTCACCTCACCTTACGGCGCGCGGCAAGGTGCCGCGAGGGGGTCGCGCGCAGCCGCCAGTAGGCTGGACGGCCCAGCGTCACACCCCCAGCCGCCGCACGGCGGCCCCACCGAAGGTCCAGCGTTGTTCCGTCGCAGCAAGAGCGAGTCCGTCCCGGACGCCTCCACGTCCACCTCCGCCACGGGCCCCGAGCACGCCCAGCCGGGCGGCAAGGGGCGCCCGACGCCGACGCGCAAGGAGGCCGAGGCGATGGCCCGGGCCCGGGCCAAGCCGCCGCGCACCCGTCGCGAGATCGCCCAGGCCCAGCGCTCGACCCGCGGCGAGTCGACCGCGCGGGTCAAGGCCGGGATGAAGGCCGGCGAGGAGCGCTACCTGATGGCGCGCGACAAGGGCCCGGTGCGCCGCTTCACCCGCGACTTCGTCGACGCGCGCTTCTCCTTCATCGAGCTGATGATCCCGCTGCTGGTGCTCACGATGGTCCTCAGCTACTCCGGCAACGCCGGGCCTGGCCAGAGCTTCGGCAGCTCGGTGCTGCTGCTGGCGATGCTCCTCGTCGTGCTCGACATGGTGCTGCTGCGCTTCCGCCTGCGCCGCGAGCTGGCGACCCGCTTCCCCGACGAGTCGCTGAAGGGCACCACGTACTACGCCATCACCCGCGCGATGCAGATGCGCTTCATGCGCCTGCCCAAGACGCAGGTCAAGATCGGGCAGACCCTGCCCGAGCACTACCGCTAGGTCGACGCCGTGGGCCCGCTCGAGCTCGCGGGGCTGGCCGCCGGGCTGCTCGGCGCGGTCCTCTTCGGCGTGGGCGCGGTCGCCCAGGCGCACGGCGTACGCCGACACCCGGCGCCGCCGACCGACCTCGTGGGGTTCGTGGGCCGCTCGGTGCGCGACCCCTGGACGCTGGCTCGTGCTGGTCGCCTACCTGCTGGGCTTCCTGCTGCACGTGGTGGCCATCTGGTGGCTGCCGCTCTACCTCGCCCAGGCCACGGTCGCGATGGCGCTGCCGGTGGCGGCGCTGGCCCAGCGCCACGTCGAGGCAGCCGCTGGGTCGCAGCCACTGGGGGTCGGTCGCGCTCGTCGTCGGCGGCCTGGTGCTGCTGGCCGCGGGCTCGGGTGCGGCGGGCGCCACCCGGTCGGACCCCCTGCTCGCCGCGGCCCTGGCCGGCGCGGCGCTCGTCCTCGCGGCCGGCCAGCCTCGCCGCGGCACCACCTGGGCGCCGCCGGGCTGGGCGTGCCTCGCGGGCCTGGGCTACGCCGGCTCGGCGGTCGCGGTGCGCGGGGTCGAGCTGCCGCTGAGCGGTCTGCCGCTGACCGCTGACCTGCGCCCTCGCGGTGCCGGCCTTCAGCCTGGTGGCCTTCTGGCTCTACTCGCTCGGCATGGACCGCGCCTCGGTCTCGTCGGCCACCGCCCCCATGAACGTGGGGCAGACCTTCGTCCCGGCGGCCGTCGGCGTGGCGCTCCTCGGGCGACACCGTGCGCCCGGGGTGGTGGTGGGTGGTGCTGCTCGGCCTGGTCGTCTCGACGTGGGGGGCGGTGCGGCTGGGGCGCGCCGCCGACCTCGCCCGTCCCGAGCGCAGCGGCGCGCCGGGCTCAGCCGAACTCGCGCCGCGCCGGTGAGGTCGTCTTCGCCGGGTCGCGCTCGACGACCGGCGTCGACGACCTCGTCGATGGCCGCCATCAGGTCGTCGTCGAGCCGCACGCCGGCGGCCTTGACGTTGTCGCTGACCTGCTCGGGGCGGCTGGCGCCGATGATCGCCGAGGACACGTTCGGGTTCTGCAGCACCCAGGCGACCGCGAGCTGGGCCATCGTCAGCCCGGCCTGGTCGGCGAGCGGCGCGAGCTGCTCGACCCGCTGGAGCACGTCGTCCTGGAGCCAGCGGCTGATCATCTTGTCGCCGCCCTTCTCGTCGGTCGCGCGCGAGCCCGCTCGGGTGGTCCTGGCCGACGCGGTACTTGCCGGTGAGCACGCCCTGGGCGATCGGGGACCAGACGACCTGGCCGATGCCGAGCTCCTCGCAGGTCGGCACGACCTCGGACTCGATGACGCGCCACAGCAGGTTGTACTGCGGCTGGTTGGAGACCAGCGGCACGTGCAGCTCGCGGGCCAGCGCGTGCGCGGCCCGGATCTCCTCCGCGCGCCACTCCGAGACGCCGATGTAGTGCGCCTTGCCGGCGCGGCACGACGTCGGCGAAGGCCTCCATCGTCTCCTCCAGCGGCGTCTCGTGGTCGTAGCGGTGCGCCTGGTAGAGGTCGACGTGGTCGGTCTGCAGCCGACGCAGCGAGGCGTCGATCGACTCCATGATGTGCTTGCGCGACAGACCGTGGTCGTTGTGCGCGCCCGGGCCGGTCGGGCCAGTAGACCTTGGTGAAGATCTCGAGCCCCTCGCGCCGCTCCCCCGCCAGCGCCTTGCCGAGCACCGTCTCGGCCGCGGTGTCGGCGTAGACGTCGGCGGTGTCGAAGGTCGTGATGCCCTCGTCGAGGGCGCGGCGCACGCAGGCGAGTCGCGGCGTCCTCCTCGACCTGGGAGCCGTGGGTGAGCCAGTTGCCGTACGAGATGGCCGAGACCTTCAGGCCGCTCGTTCCGAGGTTGCGGATCTCCATGGCGTCGACCCTACCCACGCCGCCTCACCCCACGGCCGCCACCGTCCTGAGAGGATCGAGCCATGAGCAGCCCGACCGCCGACGTCTCCGTGCGCGTGGCCTGGGCCGACGACGCCGCCGCGATCGCCGAGCTCCAGCTGCGCGCCTGGCCCGTGATGTACGCCGGCCTGGTGCCCGGCCGAGTCGCTGCCCTCGGGCCCGCGAGGCCCTCGACGCCGCCACCGCGGCGTGGGCGCAGGCGCTGACCCGCGCCGCCGACGCCCGGCACCGCACCCTGGTCGCGCTGGAGCGCAACCGGGTCGTCGGTTTCGCGATCACCACCCCCGCCACCGACCCCGACTGCGACCCGATCGCCGACGGCGAGCTGACCGAGCTGATCGTCGACCCCGACGAGCGGGGCAAGGGGCACGGCTCGCGCCTGCTGCAGGCGGCCGTCGACACCGCTGCGCGCCGACCGGTTCACCCGGGCCGTGACGTGGGCGGTCGCCGCCGACGACGCGCTGCGGCGCTTCCTGGTCGAGCGCCGGCTGGGACACCGACGGCGCGCACCGCGAGCTCGACCTCGACGGCACCGGCGCGGTCACCCTCAAGCAGGTGCGGCTGCACACCGGCTCGCGTGAGCCGAGACCGGATCCGACCGTGCCACCCCTATCGGGCGGGCTTGGCCTCGGAGCGGGACAGGGTAACGAGCCAGGTGGATGGACGCGGCCACCGTGGCCGCACCGGATCGAAGGACACACTCATGCTCGGACCGCTTCCTCGTCGTCACCGCTCGCTCGTCTTCTCGCTGCTGGTCCTGCTCGGCGCCGCTGGGCGGCCTCGTCGTGGCCGATCGGCGACCCCGGCCCTGCCGCGCCACGGTGGGCGCTGGTCGCGGGCGCCGGCGCCGGCGCGCTGCTCGCGCTGGCCGCTCGACGGCAGCCGGCCCGTGGCGCCGGCCCACCGTGCGCGTACGTCGCTGACCCCGGCGTCCTGACGTCCGCGCCATGACCGGCGCCTGAGCCTCCGAGCGACCTCCCCGACCCACCCGCTGGCGACCGCCGCTCGCCGTGCGCATCGTCCGCGACAGCCTCGGGGTCGGCGCTGGCCACCGGCACCTACGGCGTCTCGTTCGGAGCGGTGTCGGTGGCGTCGGGGCTCTCGGTCGCCCAGACCTGCGTGCTGTCGCTGCTGATGTTCACCGGCGCCTCACAGTTCGCGCATGGTCGGCGTCGTGGCCGCGGGCGGCGCCCCGTTCTCCGCAGCGGCGACGGCGTGGCTCCTGGGCACCCGCAACACCCTCTACGGCCTGCGGCTGGCCCCGCTGCTCGGCGTGGCGGGGCGCCGGCGGGTCGCTGGCGGCGCACCTGCTCATCGACGAGTCCACGGCGATGTCGGTGACCCGGCCCACCACCGACCGCCCGGCTGGGCTTCCTGGTCACCGGCGGCGGCATCTTCGTGCTGTGGAACCTCTTCACCCTGCTCGGTGCCGTCGGCGGGCACCGTGCTCGGCGACCCGCGCACCTACGGGCTCGACGCGGCCGTCGGGCGCTGCCTTCCTGGCCCTGCTGTGGCCGCGGCTGGCCGACCCGCGCACCGGGTCGTGGCGGTGCTGGCCGCTGCGGTGGCGCTCGGGCTGGTGCCCGCTCACGCGCGGCGGGCGTCCCCGTCCTGGCCGCCGGCGGCGTCGCCCTGCTGGTCGGGGCCTGCTGCGGCGGGCGCGGTGCCCGATGAGCGGCTGTGGGTGGCGGTGCTGGTCGGCGGCGTCGGGTGCTACCTGCTCAAGCTCGCCGGGCTCTCGGTGCCGGCCCGGTGCTCGAGCGGCCCTGGGTGCGCGCGGACGGCCGACCTGATGCCGGTGGCCCTGCTGGCCGCGCTGGTCGCGGTGCAGGTGGTGCGCGACGGGCCAGCGGCTCGTCCTCGACGCCCGGGTGGCCGGGCTCGGGGCCGCCGTCGTGCTGCTCGTGGCTGCGGGCGCCCGTTCCTGGTCGTGGTCGTCGGTGCCGCCGGCGACCGCGGCCCTGCTGCGCCTGCTCAGGCGGGGCCGCCGGATGCCGGCGTGCCGGCGCCCGCCCCCCACGGGCGGACGCCGGCACGTCGCCGGCTCAGGACACCGACACCGCGCTCCAGGCAGCGGCGACGGTCGCCGCCTGGGTGCTGCCGGCGCCGTAGAGGTCGCGCGGCCGCGTTGATCGTCGCGGTGCGGGCCTGGGCGTAGGTCGTGCCCGAGGTCATGTAGACGTCCAGCGCACGGAACCAGATGCGCTGCCGCTGCGTCGCGACCGATGCCGGTGACCGTCGAGCCGTTGCAGGTGGTCGAGCTGTGCGCGACCCCACCGAACGTCTTGGACCCCGACCCCTCGGCCAGGAGGTAGAAGAAGTGGTTGCCCACGCCCGAGGAGTAGTGCACGTCGAGGTTCTTGGTGTTCGCGCGACCAGCAGTTGGGCGACTTGCCGTCGGCGATCGGGTTGTCCATGCGGCGGAAGCCGCGGCCGTTGCGCGAGGTCGAACTCCTCGCCGATCAGGTAGTCGCCCGGGTCCTCGGCGTTGGCGGCGTGGAACTCCACCATGGTGCCGAAGATGTCGGAGGTGGCCTCGTTGAGACCGCCCGACTCGCCCGAGTAGGTCAGGTTGGCGGTGTTCTCGGTGACGCCGTGGCGTCATCTCGTGGCCGGCCACGTCGAGGGAGACCAGCGGGCCGTAGTTCGACGCCGTCGCCGTCGCCGTAGGTCATCTTCGTGCCGTCCCAGAACGCGTTGACGTAGTTCTGGCCGTAGTGCACCCGGTTGTAGGAGCCGGAGCCGTTGCCGAAGATGCCGTTGCGACCGTGCTCGCACTTGAAGTAGTCCCAGGTCATCGCGGTGCCGTACTGCGCGTCGACGGCGGCGCTCGCCGGTTGGCGTTGGTGCCGTTGCCGAAGGTGGTGCTCGGGCTGGTGCACGATGGTGCCGGTCTTGCAGCCCCAGCCGAAGACCGAGCAGGCGATGCTGTCGGTGGCGTTGTCCATGTCGGTGGTGTAGGTGCCGCCGCCGTGTGCGCGTCGCGCAGCTCGTACGTCGAGCCCCGCTGCGTCACCTGCAGCGGGACCGTGCCGCTGTAGAGGGACTGGCCCTGGCCGTCGGCGGTGTGGATCTGCTCCTCGCGGCGCAGCACCTGGCCGGTGCGCGGCGTCGACGTAGCTGGCCAGGCGGCTCGGGGTGCCGTCGTCGCGCACCCCGGTGGAGAGGACCTCCCAGGCCAGCGTCGGCTGCGCGCCGGTCGCGTCGACCACCAGCGTCGGGACGGCCGGCGCCGCGCAGCCCGCTCACCGTCCGCAGCTGCCTGGTCGGGGCGAGCGCCTGCGTCGCAGCGGCGTCGCTGCCGACCCGGGGTGTGGTCGTGAGCGTCGATCGGCGTCCGCAGGGTCTGGGAGACGCCCTCCCAGGCCGCTGCCGGCGCCCTGGTGGACGACCAGGTCGCCGCCCAGGACCCGCAGGCCCTGGTAGGTGCGGTCGAGGCGCACGTGGGTGCCGCCGTCCGCGTCGACGATCGTGTCGACGACGACGAGCCCCTGGCCCTGCGCTGGAGCGAGCGGCGCCCGGGTGGGCGCGCAACGCGTCGATGGCGGCCTGCGCGACGTCGGTGCGCTCAGCGCGGCCGGGCGGCCGGTGCGGCCGGCGCCGCCTGGCTCGTGGTGACGGTCGCGGCGCCGAGGCCGAGGCTTCCGACGGCCAGGACGGCGGCAGTGGCCAGCCCCATGGTGGTTCGCATCTGGTTCCTCTCTCCTGCGCCGCCTCCGAGCGGGCGGCGCGGCACCGACCCTGTCGCAGGGACCGGGTCGGGAGGAACCGTGCAGCTGCCTCATCTTCTCGCCCTGCAGGAAGGTGAGGCAGGAAGACAGGTGGGCCGGGCTGCTCAGACGTCGAGGTCGAGCAGCTCCTCGAGGCCGACGGTGAGCCCGGGCCGGGTGCCGATGGCCCGCAGGGCCCGTCAGCACGCCCGGGGTGAAGGAGGCCCGGTCGAGGCAGTCGTGGCGGATGGTGAGCGTCTCCCCCACCCCGCCGAGCACGACCTCCTGGTGGGCCACCAGGCCGCGGATGCGCAGCCCGTGGACCCGGATGCCGTCGACGTCGGCGCCCCGGGCGCCTTCGAGGGCGGTGGTCGTCGCGTCGGGCACCGGCGCGCAGCCGGCCTCGCGGCGCGCGGCCGCGACCAGCTCGGCCGTACGCCGCGCGGTGCCGGACGGCGCGTCGGCCTTGTCCGGGTGGTGCAGCTCGACGATCTCGACCGACTCGTAGAACGGTGCAGCAGCCGCGGCGAAGCGCATCATCAGCACCGCACCGACCGAGAAGTTGGGCGCGATCAGCACCCCGGTGCCGGGAGCGTCCGCGAGCCAGCCGCGCAGGGTGGCCAGCCGCTCCTCGTCGAAGCCGGTGGTGCCCACGACCGCGTCGATGCCGTGCGACACGCAGAACTCGAGGTTCGTCCATCACCACGTCGGGGTGGGTGAAGTCGACGACGGCCTGCGCCCCGGCCTCGACCAGGCTCTCGAGGTCGTCGTCGACGTCGATCTCGGCGACCAGCTCGGTGTCCGACGCCTCGGCCACGGCCCGGCAGACCTCGCGACCCACCTTGCCGCGTGCCCCCAGCACTCCCACCCGGAGCACGTCGGTGAGCGTTCCGGAAACGTCCTGGCCCCGCGCGTCGTTCGTCACGGTGGACCAGCCTGGCACACGTGCCCTGCGACACGCTGAGTGCGTCCAGGGGGGACCTCACCGACACAGCGGCGGAGGTTTCTGGCAGGCTGCTGCCCATGGTGCTGCAGACGATCCCGGCGCGGATCCGCTGGGCGGTCGACATCATGGACCTCCAGCCGAACGACCACGTGCTCGAGATCGGGTGCGGACCAGGGCGCTGGAGCCGAGCTCATCTGCAGCCGGGTGACGGCCGGCAAGGTCTTCGCGATCGACCGCTCGGAGTCCGGCGTCGACCGCACCAAGCGTCGCTGCGCGCAGTACGTCGAGTCCGGTCGGCTGACCGTGCGCCAGATCGACCTGGCCACGCTGCGCGTGCCGGTCAAGCGACTGACGAAGGTCTACGCCTTCAACGTCAACCTCTTCTGGGTGCGCGACTGCGCCGACGAGATCGCCCTGCTGCACGAGCGGCGTGCTGCCCGGCGGGGCGGTCTACCTGTTCTTCGAGGCGACCCGGCCCGAGCAGGTGCCGATGATCGTCGAGAAGGCCTCCGGCGTCCCTGACCCAGGGCGGCTTCCGCGTCTCGGTGGTCCAGCGCAAGGCAACCCCGCCGTGGTCGGCATCATCGGCAAGCGGATCGGCTGACGCACGCTCCTCCTGGTGCCCTTCGACACGCGGGCCCGTGGAATCGCCGAGGCGCCCGCGGGCGCTGACCTGACATGACTACTCTCGCTCTCATCGGCAGCGGCAACATCGGCAGCGGCGTCGCCCGCCTGGCGGTCGCCGCCGGCCACGACGTCGTCCTCAGCAACTCCCGGGGTCCCGACACCCTCACCGATCTCGTCGAGGAGCTCGGACCCCGGGCCCGCGCCGCCACGGCCGAGGAGGCCGCCGGTGCCGGCGACGTCGTCGTGGTGACGGTCCCGCTGGAGGCCGTGCCCTCCCTGCCCGCCGCGCCGCTCGCCGGCCGCCTGGTGCTGGACACCAGCAACTACTACCCCGAGCGCGACGGCAACATCGCCGAGCTCGACGACCGCAGCACCACCACCAGCGCCTGGGTGCAGCAGCACCTGCCCGGCGCTCGGGTCGTGAAGGTCTTCAACAACATCTTCTACGGCCACCTGCCCGAGCTGGCGCGCCCCTCGGGCTCGCCGGAGCGCTCCGCGCTGCCGATCGCCGGTGACGACGCGGCCGCGCTGCGCGAGGCCACCGCGTTCCTCGACACGCTCGGCTACGACACGGTCGTGGCCGGCGACCTCGCGCGAGAGCTGGCGCTTCGAGCCGGGCACCCCGGCGTACGGCGCGGTCTACTTCGACCCCGACGCCGATGCCTCGGGCGCCAAGCCCGGGCCAGGCGGCCGGGATGCCGGCCGCCTCCCCCACGCCGGCCGACGACGTCCGCCGGGTGCTCGACGCGGCGCGTCAACGAGGGCCCCGTCGGCGGGCTGACCCGCCGCGACGGTCGGCCCGGCTCAGGCCGGGCCGACCACCGCGAGGATCTCGGGGCGCGCGAAGACCTCGGCGGCCACCTCGCGCACCTGCTCGAGGGTGACCGCGTCGATGCGGCGCAGCACCTCCTCGATGCCCAGCAGCTCGGTGTGCACCAGCTCGGCCTTGCCGATGCGGGCCATCCGTGAGCCGGAGTCCTCCAGGCCGAGCACCAGGCCGCCGCGCAGCTGGCCCTGGCCGCGGCGTCAGCTCCTCGTCGGTGATGCCCGTCGGCCGCCACCTTCGCCAGCTCGGCGCGCACGACCTCGAGCACGGCGTCGAGCTTGTCCGGCAGGCAGCCGACCCCGACGCCCACGAGCCCGGAGTCGGCGTGGTGGCCGGCGAAGGAGTACACCGAGTAGGCCAGGCCGCGGATCTCGCGGACCTCCTGGAAGAGACGGCTCGACGTGCCCGCCGCCGAGGGCGGTGTTGAGCACTCCGAGGGCGAAGCGGCGCGGGTCGTCGCGGCGTCAGCCCCTCCATGCCCAGCACCACGTTGACCTGCTCGAACGGCCGGGCTCGCTGGAGCGTGCCCGGCGTCACCGGCACGCGGCGCCCGGTGCCGGTCACCGGCACCGGCTCCTCGACGACGTCGAGGAAGCCGCCGCGTCCGAAGGCCTCCTCGACCAGGCGCACCACCTCGTCGTGGTCGACGTTGCCGGCGGCCGAGACCACCATCGTGGCGGGCCGGTAGTGCCGACGGTAGAAGTCGTGCACCTGCTCGCGGGTCAGCGCGCGGATGCTGGCCTCGGTGCCCGCGATGGAGCGGCCCAGGTCGGAGCTGGCGCCGTAGGCCTGCTCGGCGAAGAGCTGGTGCACCACGTCGTCGGGATCGTCGTCGTGCATCGCGATCTCGTCGAGGATCACCTCGCGCTCGGCCTCCACGTCGTCCGGCTCGAGCAGGCTGTCGGTGATCATGTCGCCGAGCACGTCCACGGCCAGCGGCAGGTCCTCGTCGAGGACCCGCGCGTGGAAGCAGGTGTACTCCTTGGCGGTGAAGGCGTTGAACTCCCCGCCGACGGTGTCCAGGGCGATCGAGATGTCGAGGGCCGACCGGCTCTGGTGCCCTTGAAGAGCAGGTGCTCGAGGAAGTGCGAGCAGCCGTGCAGGGTGTCGTCCTCGTCGACGGAGCCGACGCCCACCCAGACCCCGACGCTGGCGGAGCGGACGTCGGGCATGTGCTCGGTGACCACGCGCAGGCCCGAGGGCAGCACCGTGCGGCGTACGCCGGGTGCGGGGCTCGGTCCTCGGCGGCCGACGGGGCGGGGGCGACGTGCTGGGGGTGGCTCACGGGTTCCTCCTGGAGAAAGCGGTCGACCCGCCCGAGAGATCTCGAGCGGGTCGACCGGTGGAGCGATCAGGCGCGGGAGGTCACTCCTGCTCGGTGCTCTCGGTCCTCGGCCGCGTCCTGCGAGCCCTCCTCGAGCACCGGGACCAGCGACAGCTTGCCGCGGTCGTCGATCTCGCCGATCTCGACCTGGATCTTCTGGCCGACGGAGACGACGTCCTCGACGGAGTCGACACGCTTGCCGCCGGCGAGGCCGCGCAGCTTGCTGATGTGCAGCAGCCCGTCCTTGCCCGGCATCAGCGAGACGAACGCGCCGAAGTTCGTCGTCTTGACCACGGTGCCGAGGTAGCGCTCACCGATCTCGGGCATCGTCGGGTTGGCGATCGCGTTGACGGCCGCGCGGGCCGCCTCGGCGGCCTCGCCGTTGGTGGCACCGATGTAGACGGTGCCGTCGTCCTCGATCGACAGCGTGGCGCCGGTGTCGTCCTGGATCTGGTTGATCACCTTGCCCTTGGGGCCGATGACCTCGCCGATCTTGTCCACGGGCACCTTGACGGTGATGATCCGCGGCGCGTGCAGCGACATCTCCTCGGGCGCGTCGATGGCCTCGGCCATCACGTCGAGGATCGCCAGGCGCGCGTCGCGGGCCTGGGTCAGCGCAGCGGCCAGGACCTCGGCGGGGATGCCGTCGAGCTTGGTGTCGAGCTGGAGCGCGGTGACGAACTCGCGGGTGCCGGCGACCTTGAAGTCCATGTCGCCGAACGCGTCCTCGGCGCCGAGGATGTCGGTCAGCGCGACGTACTGCGTCTTGCCGTCGACCTCGCCGGAGATCAGGCCCATCGCGATGCCGGCCACGGCGGCGCGCAGCGGCACACCGGCCTGCAGCAGCGACAGCGTCGAGGCGCAGACCGAGCCCATCGAGGTGGAGCCGTTGGAGCCCATCGCCTCGGAGAGCTGGCGGATCGCGTAGGGGAACTCCTCGCGGCTGGGCAGCACCGGCAGCAGCGCGCGGCGCGCGAGCGCACCGTGGCCGACCTCGCGGCGCTTGGGCGAGCCCACGCGACCGGTCTCGCCGGTGGAGAACGGCGGGAAGACGTACTTGTGCATGTAGCGGCGGTGCTTCTCCGGGGAGAGCGTGTCGAGCTGCTGCTCCATCTTGAGCATGTTCAGGGTGGTGACGCCCAGGATCTGGGTCTCGCCACGCTCGAACAGCGCCGAGCCGTGCACGCGCGGGATCAGGCCGACCTCGGAGTGCAGCGGACGGATGTCGGCGAGGCCGCGACCGTCGATGCGGACCTTGTCGCGCAGGACGCGCTCGCGCACGACCTCCTTGTTCAGCGCGCGGAACGCGGCGCCGATCTCCTTCTCGCGACCCTCGAACTGGCCGGCGAGCTTCTCGAGCAGCCCGGCCTTGAGCTCGTCGGTGCGCCCGTCGCGCTCCTGCTTGTCGCCGATGGTCATCGCGGCGCTCAGGTCGCTCCTTGACGGCCTGACGAGACGGCCTCGTAGACGTCGTCCTCGAAGTCGAGGAAGACCGGGAAGTCCTGCGACCGGCTTGGCGGCCACGTTGGCCAGCTCGGCCTGGGCCTCGCACAGCTGCTTGATGAAGGGCTTGGCGGCGTCGAGGCCGCCGGCCACGACCTCCTCGGTCGGCGCCTGCACGCCGCCCTGGATCAGGGTCCAGGACTGCTCGGTGGCCTCGGCCTCGACCATCATGATCGCGACGTCGCCGGTGTCGGTGACCCGACCGGCCACGACCATGTCGAAGACGGCGTCCTCGAGCTGGCTGTGGGTCGGGAAGGCGACCCACTGGCCCTCGATGAGCGCCACGCGCACGCCGCCGACGGGGCCGGAGAACGGCAGGCCGGAGAGCTGGGTGGAGATCGACGCGGCGTTGATCGCGAGCACGTCGTAGGGCTGGTCGGGGTCGAGCGCCATCACGGTGATGACGACCTGGACCTCGTTGCGCAGACCCTTCTTGAAGGTCGGGCGCAGCGGCCGGTCGATGAGGCGGCAGGTGAGGATCGCGTCCTCGCCGGGACGACCCTCGCTGCGGAAGAACGAGCCGGGGATCTGGCCCGCGGCGTACATCCGCTCCTCGACGTCGATCGTCAGGGGGAAGAAGTCGAAGTGGTCCTTGGGGTGCTTGCCGGCGGTCGTCGCCGAGAGCAGCATCGTGTCGTCGTCGAGGTAGGCGGTCACGGAACCGGCGGCCTGACGGGCCAGCAGTCCGGTCTCGAACTTGATGGTGCGCGTGCCGAACTTGCCGTTGTCGAGCACGGTCTCGACGGCGGAGATGACGGGCTCGGCCATGGTGTTCTCAGTCAAAGGGATCCTTGTCCTTCTCACGGAGCGATCCGCTGCGTCCCGCTTGCTGCGGCGGGGGGCGATGCCAGGCCCGCCGTTGGTGCGGGGGCCGGTCTTCGATCGAGGCCCGCAGACCGCTCACTGGCGGTGCTGAGGGCCACTACCGAGGACCGGGCCGATGCGCGCGGGTCGCTCCTGGTGGTGGGTTCTTCAGTTGTGCAGGCCCGAGCCTAGTGCTCCGGGCCCGGAATGCGACGAAGCGGCTGCCCGTCGGGCAGCCGCTCCGCCCTCACGAGTGGTGCGTGGTCAGCGACGCAGACCCAGGCGCTCGATGATCGAGCGGTACCGGGCGATCTCCGACTTGTTCGAGGTAGTTCAGCAGCCGACGGCGCTGACCCACGAGGAGCAGCAGACCACGACGGCTGTGGTGGTCGTGCTTGTGCGTCCTTGAGGTGCTCGGTCAGGTGGCTGATGCGGTGGCTCAGCAGCGCGATCTGCACCTCGGGCGAGCCGGTGTCGCCCTCGGCGACGGCGTACTCGGCGATGATCTTCTTCTTGGTCTCCGCGTCGGTTCCGATCGACATGCGGGCTCCCTTCTTCGCCCCAGCTGGGGCACTCGCTGCGCGGCGCGCCGGGGCCTGTTCACCCGGGCACTACTGGTCCGCGGCCGTTCTACGGCAACGACCACCATAACGACGAGCGGCGCCCAACCCGAAATCCGGGTCGGACGCCGCTCGCGGTCGCCTCAGTGCTCGAGAGCTCACAGGTCGTGCTCGCGTACGACGCTCGCTCACCGAGCCGTCGGTGTGCGTCGTGGTCTGCACGGTGCCCTTGCGGCGGCTCGAGTTGAGCGTCACCGCGGTCAGGATGAGCACCCCGAGACCGACGAGGGTGAGGATCCAGCCGATCATCTGCAGGTCCACGCCGTCGACGGCGTCCTGCACGGCGAGCGCCAGGATCAGGCCGAGGGCGATCAGGAAGGCTCCGAGTCCGTAACCCATGGTGTGTCCTCTCATCGGCGGCGCCCCTGGTCAGGGGTGGATCTGGGGGGACGCCGTGGATCAGGTTGTCCGCGCGGCACGCATCTCAAACCTCCGGGACCGGTCCCGACCAGACCACCTGCGACACCCACCGACGGGGATCGCCTGAAGCTGCTTCACAACACAGTCCGGCACAAACCAACATTTACGCGACAGTGTGTGCATCACCATCAGAACACCCGATCACGCCCTAGGAATGCCGCCGGGTCCATCCCGACCCGGCCATCGTGCGCGAACTGCCCACACCCAGGGAGGGTGACATGTCACAACTCATCCACGAGGACCTCGTCCGTCTCGATGCGGACCTCGGTGCCGACAAGCACCAGACGATCCGAGGGCTGGCCGCCCTGCTGCTGGACGCCGGTCGCACCCGATGACCTCGACCAGCTGGTGCAGGACGCCTGGGCGCGTGAGGCGACGTCGGCGACCGGCCTGCCCGGGGGGATCGCGATCCCGCACTGCCGCACCGCGGCCGTGGAGGAGCCGACCCTCGCCTTCGCCCGGCTGTCCCCGCCCGTCGACTTCGGCGCCAAGGACGGCCCGGCGGACCTGGCCTTCCTGATCTGCGCTCCGGAGGGTGGGGACGCCACCCACCTGACGCTCCTCACCCAGCTGGCCCGCGCCCTGGTCAAGCCCGCCTTCACCGACGCCCTGCGCGCCGCGGGCACCGCGGAGGAGCTCGTGGGCCTCGTGAGCGAGGTGCTGGCCCCGGCGCCGCCGGTCGCCACCACCGAGGCGGTGCCGTCCCGTCCTGAGCCCGCTCCCGCCGCCGTTGCCCCGACCGCACGACGTCGTCTCGTCGCGGTGACCGCCTGCCCCACCGGCATCGCCCACACCTACATGGCCGCCGAGGCGCTGGAGGCCGCGGCCGAGCGCGCCGGTGTCGACCTCGCGGTGGAGACCCAGGGCTCGGCGGGCTCGACCCCGTTGGCGCGGGAGACCATCGAGGCCGCCGACGCCGTCATCTTCGCCGTCGACGTCGGAGTACGGGACCGGGCCAGGTTCGCGGGCCTCCCCCTCGTCAGCTCGGGCGTCAAGCGTCCGATCGACGAGGCCGACCTGATGGTCGCCGAGGCCCTCGAGCGCGCCGACGACCCGTCGGCACCCCGGGTCGAGGGCTCCGCAGGCGACGGCGGTGCCGGCGCGTCCGCCGGCACCGGCGGCTCGAGCGGTGAGACCTGGGGCGGGCGGGTCCGCCGGATCCTGATGACCGGCGTGTCCTACATGATCCCCTTCGTCGCAGCCGGCGGCCTCCTGATCGCCCTGGGTTTCCTGTTCGGCGGCTACGAGATCGTCGACCACGGCGCCGTCGCGACCGACAGCTCGTTGTTCAACCTGCCCGACCTCGACGCGCTCGGGCTCGACCACGCACTCTTCGGCAGCCCGCTCCTCGCCTACTTCGGCGCCCTGTTCTTCGTCCTCGGCGGCACCGCGTTCGGGTTCCTCGTCCCGGCCCTGGCCGGCTACATCGCCTTCGCGATCGCGGACCGCCCCGGCATCGCCCCGGGCTTCGTGATGGGCGCCCTCGCGGGCACGTTGGGCACCGGATTCCTCGGCGGCATCATCGGCGGCGTCCTCGCCGGCCTCGTGGCGCACTGGATCGCCCGACGCCCCGTGCCCACCTGGGCCCGCGGCCTGATGCCGGTGCTCGTCATCCCGCTGTTCACGACCCTGTCGGTGGGCTTCGTGATGGTCGTGATCCTGGGTCGCCCGCTCGGCTTCGTCATGGAGCGGCTCGACGCCGGCCTCGTCTACATGGGCGACCGTCCCGGTCTGGCGGTCCTGCTCGGCGCGCTGCTGGGCGCCATGATGGCCTTCGACATGGGCGGCCCGCTCAACAAGACCGCCTACACCTTCGCCACCACCGGGCTCGCCGCCGCCGCGACCGCCACCGACGCACCGCAGCTCAAGGTGATGGCCGCCGTGATGCTCGCCGGCATGGTGCCGCCGATCGCCCTGGCGCTGGCCACCGTCCTGCGTCCGTCCCTGTTCACCGTGGCCGAGCGGGAGAACGGCAAGGCGGGCTGGCTGCTCGGCGCCTCGTTCATCACCGAGGGCGCCATCCCGTTCGCCGCCGCCGACCCTCTCCGGGTGATCCCGTCGATCATGCTCGGCAGCGCCGTCACAGGAGGCCTCGCCGAGCTCTTCGGCGTCAGCCTGCGAGCCCCGCACGGTGGCATCTTCGTGCTCTTCGCGGTCGACGGCGTGCTGGGTTTCGTCATCGCCCTGGTCGCCGGTGTGGCCGTGGCCTGTGCCGCGGTCCTGGCCCTGAAGTCGACTGCGCCGGCGCCGGTCGAGACGCCGCTCGTCACTGTCTGATCCGCCCGCCCCCACCGCACCACCCCACTGAAGGAGCACCATGCCCACCACGACCGTCCTCGTCGGCTCCGCCGTCGGGCTGCACGCACGACCCGCCGCCACCATCTCCGAGGCCGCGGCCGAGCTGGACAGCGAGGTCCTCCTCGCCGTCGAGGGCGGGGAGCCCGTCGAGGCGTCGTCCGCCCTGCTCATCATGACCCTCGGCGCCGGCAAGGGTGACAAGGTCATCGTCTCCGGCGACGACCAGGGAGACGTCGACACGATCGCCGCCCTGGTCGAGCAGGACCTCGACGCCTGACGCACCGGACCGGGCCACCCCCGCAGGGATGGCCCGGTCCAGGCCTTGCTGGGCCCGGCCGGAGCCGGGTCGAGATGGGGTCAGCCCTGCAGGGAGTCCACGAAGTCCGGGTTCTCCTGCAGCCAGGCCTCGACGGCCTCGCCTTCCTTGCCCTGGCCGTACTCGTTGACCACGAGGTTCTCCAGCGACCCGTACTGCTCGTCGTCCAGCGTGAAGTTGGTGAACAGCTCGGCCGCCTCCGGGAACTCCTCGGAGAAGCCGTCGGTCGCGATGGCGTTGAGGGTCTCGGCGTCACCGAGCGCGCCCTCGGGGTCCTCGAGGTCCTTGACCGGGAACTCGGAGTTGGCCCAGAAGGGACGCCACAGGGTGACGACGATGTCGTCCTCCGACTCGGTCGCCTTCTTGAGCTCGGCCAGCATCGCCGTCGTCGAGGACTCCACCAGGGTGTAGTCCTCGTCCAGTCCGTAGGTCGGCATGACGCTGTTCTTGGTGGTCTCGGTCAGGCCGGCGCCGGGCTCGATGCCGATGATCTTGCCGTCGTAGTCGTCCGCACGGCCCTCGAGGTCGGCGATGGACTCCAGGTCGCTGTACTCCGGCACGGCGAAGGTGAGCTTGGCACCCTCGTACCAGGCGCCGAGGTCCTCGAGGTCGTCGCCGTACTTCTCCATGTAGGAGGCGTGGGTGACCTCCGGCCAGGCCGAGGGGTAGACGTCGATGTCGCCCTCGGCGACCCCGGTGTAGAGGGGTGCCGCGTCGGCGATCTCCTTGATCTCCACCTCGTAGCCCTCGGACTCGAGCACGTTCTGCCACAGGTGGGCCATGGAGAGACCGTCAGTCCAGGACGGGATGATGCCGAGGGTGATGGTGCCGCCCTCGCCACCGGAGGCCTGGGTCTCGCCCTCGTCGCTGCCGCAGGCAGCGGCAGTGCCGCCCATGGCCAGGAGCGCGGCTGCCAGTCCGACGCGTCGCAGTGTCGTCTTGCGCATGTCTCGTTCCTCTCGTGGTGCTTTCACTGGTTGGTGCGTTGGGCTGGTTGGGCTGGTCGGTGCTGGTCGGTGCTGGTCGGGGCGGGTGGGTGGTGGTGGTCCGGGTCAGGCGGCGGACCGGACCGCGCGCCGCTGCTCGCGCCGCGCGACCAGCCCACGCAGCGAGGGCCGGCTGCGCCGACCGCGCTCGCTGACCGCCGCGGTGACGCGGTCCAGGTAGATCGCCAGGGCGACGACGGCGAGCCCGGCCTCGAAACCGAGCCCGATGTCGAGGCGGGCGATGGAGCTGGTCACCGCGCCGCCGAGGCCGCCGGCTCCGACGAGCCCCGCGATGACCGCCATCGAGAGCGACAGCATGATCACCTGGTTGACCCCGGCCATCACCGTCGGCAGGGCGAGCGGCAGCTGGATGCCCCCGAGGATCTGGCGCCGGGTGCCACCGAAGGCGTTCCCGGCCTCGACGACCTCGGCGTCGACCTGGCGGATGCCGAGCTCGGTCAGGCGCACGCCCGGGGGCACCGCGAAGATGACGGTGGCCACGAGCCCGGCCGGGACGCCGATGCTGAAGAGCGTCACGACGGGCACCAGCCAGACGAAGGCGGGCATGGTCTGCATCAGGTCCAGGACCGGTCGCACTGCCCGACTGACCCGGTCGGAGGTGGCCGCCAGCACGCCGACCGGGATGCCGATGAGCAGGGCCACGACGGTCGCGGTGAGCACCAGGGCCAGGGTGACCATGGCGTTCTCCCACTGGTCCATCCCGATCACCAGCGTCAGTCCGACCAGGGAGGTCAGGGCGACCTTCCACCCGGCGACCAGCAGGGCGACCACCGACAGGATCCCGACCATCAGCAGGGGGGCCGGCGAGTTCAGCGCGTCCGAGAGCCCACCGATCACGGTCTCGGTGCCGTCCGAGACGGTGTCGAAGAACTCGCCGAGGTTCTCCTTGACCCAGTCGAAGCCGGAGTCGATCCACTCCCCCACCGGGATGCGGGGCACGATCGGGTCCGAGGTGCTCGAAGCTGCCTGGGTGCTCATCGAAGGACCCTCTCTCCGGTGCTGCTCGTCGTCGCGGGCGTGCTGGTGGTGCCGGTGACGTCGGGTGCCGACAGGGCGCCCATCGCGCTGAGCAGCGTGACCCGCGGGATCACCCCGAGCAGCCGGTCGTCCGCACCGACGACCGCGAGCGCGGTGGGGCTGTCGGCAGAGGCGGCGAAGAGATCGGCGACGGCGGTGTCGGCGCGTCACGGTCACGGCGGGACGCAGCGTCGCGCGGACGTCGTCGACGCTCGAGCGGGCCACGTCGTCCTCGGTCACCACCCCGAGCAGCCGGCGTTGGCGGTCCACGACCATCAGGGCTGCCGTCTGGTGCTCACGCATCAGCTTGTGGGCGGCCCGGGGACCCTGGTCCCCGCCGAGCACCGCGACCGGTGGCTCCATGACGGACGCCGGCGGTGAGCACCCGGGTGCGGTCGACGTCCTGCACGAACTGGGCCACGTAGTCGTTGGCGGGGTCGTTGAGGATCTGCTCCGCTGTGCCCTGCTGCACGATCGCGGCCGTCGCGCATCATCGCGATCCGGTCACCCAGGCGCATCGCCTCGTTGAGGTCGTGGGTGATGAAGAGGATCGGTCTTGCCGAGGCGGTGCTGCAGCTCGACGAGCTGGTCCTGCATCTCGCGGCGGATCAGCGGGTCGAGCGCGCTGAACGCCTCGTCCATCAGCAGCACGTCGGTGCCGGCCGCCAGCGCGCGGGCCAGCCCGACCCGCTGGCGCATGCCGCCCGACAGCTCGCCGGGCAGCGACCCGCCCCAACCGTCCAGGCCGACCATCTCGAGCGCCTCGCCGGCGCGCTTCTCCCGCTCGGAGCGGTTGACGCCCTGCAGCTTCAAGCCGTACGCCGCGTTCTCGCCGACGGTGCGGTGCGGGAGCAGCGCGAAGTGCTGGAAGACCATGCTGACGGTGTCGCGACGCACCCGGCGCAGGCCGCGCGCGTCCAGGGACCCGATGTCGCGACCGCCGACCTCGATCCGGCCGGCGGTGGGCAGCAGCAGCCCGTTGACCATCCGGATCAGCGTCGACTTGCCGGAGCCGGAGAGGCCCATGACGACGAAGATCTCGCCCTGGTCGACGGTGAACGAGGCGTCGATCACCGCGGCGGTCTGGCCGCTCTCACGCAGCTCCTCGCGGCCGGCGCCGTCGCGCAGGCGTTGGACGGCGCGCTCGGGACGACGCCCGAAGACCTTGTAGACGTTGTTCGCCTCGATCACTGGCACGTGGGGTGCTCGACTTCCGACTCGGGGGCCCGACCTGCTGCCGGCGCCACTGGACGCGGCCACCCGGGCACGTGCACGGGCCGGAGGAGACCTCCGGCCCGGACGTGGGATGGTCGCGCGGACTGCCCTGTCTCCCGAGCGGCCGGGGCGACGACCAGCCATCGAAGTTAGCCCACCTCCGAGCCGCCGACCCCCCTCCCCACCGGGTCGGCACCGGGTCGCGCGTGATACCGGCGAGGCCGCGCAGGGGCTGACGTGCGGGGTCAGGACCGCTCGGCGCGCAGGGCCAGGTAGACGGCCCGGACCCCCACGGCCCGCTCGAGCTCGCGCACGACGCGGCCGAAGAACTGCTCGCGGTAGGTGTCGTCGGTGACGGTCGCGACGGCCAGGTAGAGCAGCGAGAAGGCCGCCAGGAACAGCGAGACCTTGCCCAGCGGCAGGGAGACCTGCACCAGGTAGGGCAGCGTGGTGATGTCGCCCTTGTCGATGCCGGTCCAGGCCGACTGCACGTCCACGCCCATCGTCAGCGCGCCGAAGAGCAGGAAGAAGACGAAGACGCCGCCGGCCATCAGCAGCACCTGCGCGGCCTGGATGACCACCATGAACAGCACCAGGTTGGCGCGCTCGAACCCGGTCACGGTCGCGTACGACGCCGGGTCGGCGTCGGGGTCGGCGAGCAGCCGCGCACACTCGGACTCCAGCGGGGTGCCGGCGCAGGCGCGCACCAGGAACGCGTCGTCGACCTCGTCGTCGACCTTGTCGACCTCCTCGGGGAGCCGTACCGCGAGGAAGGCGACCGCGAGGACCGCGAAGAGCAGCACGACCAGCCACAGGGCGCCGGTCTCCAGGGCGGCGGAGAGCTGCCACACCTCGGCGTTGATGAACAGGAACGTGACGAAGACCAGCAGCAGCGGCAGCGCCCGGGTCGCCAGCGGCAGCAGCGAGCGCAGTCCGGCGACGGTGCGCGCCAGCGCCCAGGTCACGATGGGACGGGCGTGCAGCACGGTGAGCGCGTAGACCACCACGGCGGCGATGACCAGCGAGAGCACCACGGCCGGGGCGGCGCTGACCTGTCCGGTGACCCAGGCGAGCAGCCCCCCGCCGCCCGCTGCCAGCAGCGCGACCAGCACCAGCCGGGGCACGGTGCGTCGCGGCGACAGCGCGGCGTGCGCCTGGGCACGCTTCTCGGGCACGAAGTAGGAGAGCCCGTTGGCCAGGAACCACGCGTCGGTGCGCTCCAGCGGGTCGTCGCCCGACGCGGAGCGACCGCGCAGCGGCAGCGAGGGGCGCGAGGGCACCGGCTCAGACCCCGAGGATCGAGCGGGTGACGCGCACGTCGTCGGCCATCTGCTCGACGAGCGCCTCGACGGAGTCGAAGGCCACCATCTCGCGCACCCGCTCCACGAAGCTGACCTCGACCTCGACGCCGTACAGGTCCAGGTCGGTGCGGTCGAGCACGTAGCTCTCCACCCGGCGCTCCCGGAGGCCCTCGAAGGTCGGGTTGGTCCCGACGCTGATCGCCGCGGGGAAGGACTCCCCCGTGTCGAGACGGCGCAACCAGCCGGCGTAGACGCCGTCGGCGGGGGTCGCGGTCGCGGCGTCGGTGGGCACGTTGGCGGTCGGGTAGTCCAGCTCTCGACCACGCTGGTCGCCACGGACGACCTCGCCGCGCACGGAGTAGGGGCGCCCGAGCGCCTCGGCGGCACCGGAGACGTCGCCGGCACCCAGGCAGGTGCGCACGTAGGTCGAGGACCACACCTGCGGTCCCCCGTCGAGGGTGATCCCCTCGGCGGCGAAACCACGCGCGCGGCCGAGCTCGATCAGGGAGGCCACGTCGCCGCTGGCACGGTTGCCGAACCGGAAGTTGGCACCCACGACGACGGCGGCGGCCTTCAGCGCCTCCACCAGGACGCGGTCGACGAACTCCGTCGGCGACCAGGCGGCCACGTCGCGGTCGAAGGGCAGGGCCAGGACCGCGTCGACACCGGCGTCGGCGAGCAGGCCGGCGCGGGCCTCGAGGGTGGTCAGCGAGGTGGGTGCGTGGTCGGGTCGCAGCACGGCCATCGGGTGCGGGTCGAAGGTGACCGCGACCAGCGGCCCACCCTGCTCGTCGGCCACCCGTCGAGCCCGCGCGAGGACCTGGCGATGACCGAGGTGGACGCCGTCGAAGTTGCCGATCGAGACCGTGCTGCCCGCGAGGTCGGCGGGCACGTCGTCCAGGGAACGCCAGATCTGCACGGGCACGACCTTAACCCGCCGCGCCCTGCACGAAGACGGCGACGGCCCGGGCGCGGCCCTCGCGCGGCTCGTAGAGCGCGAGGAACTCCCCGTCGGGGTCGAAGAGGCCGGTCAGGACCTCCAGATCGAGATCGAGCGCCCGCCCGACCCGCACGTCGCCGGCCTGCTGCTCGTCGAGGTCCAGGGCCGGGAAGGCGGCCCGCGCCGCCTGCGCCAGCGGCAGCACGGCGAATCCGTCGGCCAGCTCGTCGAGCGTGCGGGCGAGCCCGAGGTCGTAGGGGCCGACCGCGGTGCGGCGCAGCGCGGTGAGGTGCCCGCCGACGCCCAGGGCGGCGCCGGCGTCGCGCGCCACGGCCCGTACGTAGGTGCCCGAGGAGCAGCGCATGCTGAGGTCGACGTCGAGGACCGCGAGGCTCTCGCCACCCGGCCCCTCGGCCTGCCCCGGCCGGACCTCGTGCACCACCAGCTCGTGGATGGTCACGGGCCGCGCCCTCAGCGCGACCTCCTCGCCGTCGCGGACCCGCTGGTAGGCACGCTTGCCGTCCACCTTGATCGCCGAGACCGCGGTCGGCACCTGCTCGATGTCACCGACGAAGGTGGCGAGCACCTCGCGCGCGGCCGCCTCGGTGACCGACCCCGCCCCGAGGGCCTGGGTGGTCTCGCCCTCGGCGTCGTCGGTCCCGGTGCTGACCCCGAGCCGCACGGTGGCGTCGTACGCCTTCTCGGTCAGCATCAGGTGGCCGAGGAGCCGGGTCGCGCGGTCCACGCCCAGCACCAGCACGCCGGTGGCCATCGGGTCCAGCGTGCCGGCGTGGCCGACCTTGCGGGTGCCGGCGAGCCGGCGGACCCGCGCGACGACGTCGTGGGAGGTGATCCCCGCGGGCTTGTCGACGACGACGAGCCCGGGCGGCACCGGGGCCGAGGGCCTCACGCCTCCGGCTCGTCCTCGCCGGCGCCCGGGTCCCCGTCGGAGTCACCGTCGGAGTCCCCGTCAGCGTCCGCGT
Organism: uncultured Actinomycetota bacterium; assembly: GCA_963722135.1. Lineage (GTDB taxonomy): Bacteria > Actinomycetota > Actinomycetes > Propionibacteriales > Nocardioidaceae > Nocardioides. The sequence continues at coordinate 661,577 of CAVRJT010000003.1, read as the reverse complement.
CGGCCTGCTCGCGGGGCTTCTTGTACGGGTCGGCCTCGCCGGCGTACGCCGCGCCACGCTGGGCGGCGACGGCCTCGTCCTGGGCGCGGGCGCGCGCCAGCACCTCGTCGAGGGCGCGCGCGGTCTCGGGCAGCGCGTCGTGCACGAACTCGAGCGTCGGCGCCAGCCGCATGCCGAGCTGCTTGGCGACCTCGGAGCGGATCAGGCCCTTGGCCGACTCCAGGGCGGCGGCGGTGGCGGCCAGCTGCATCTCGTCGTCCGGCGCGGCGGCGCTCACGCCGATGCCCAGGACGGTGTAGAAGATGGTGGCGTGCTGGGTGTCACCGGTCACCCGGACGTCGGTGATGGTGACGAAACCGAGCCGTGGGTCCTTGACCCGACGCTCGAGCATCTCGGCGACGATCACCTGGATCCGGTCGGCGATCTTGCGCACCCGGGGGTTGGCCATGTTCCTACCTCAATGAAAGTGGTTCTGCTCGGTGGAGCGACACCGGCGCCCGCCCCCACACGAGGTGGGGGCGGGCGCCTGGGTCGCGATGGTGCGCCCGGGCTCTCACCCGGGTGCGGAGCCGCTCAGCTCCGCGGGATCTCGCGCATCTCGAAGGACTCCACGACATCGTCTTCCTTGATGTCCTGGAAGTTCTTGAGCACCAGACCACACTCGAAGCCCTCGCGGACCTCGGACGCGTCGTCCTTCTCCCGCTTCAGCGAGGCCAGGTCCAGGTTGTCCGCGATGACGTTGCCGTCGCGGATCACCCGCACCTTGGCGTTGCGACGGATCAGGCCGCTGGTGACCATGCAGCCCGCGATGTTGCCGTGCTTGGACGAGCGGAAGATCGCACGGATCTGCGCCTGGCCCAGGACCGACTCCTCGTAGACCGGCTTGAGCAGGCCCTTGAGGGCCGCCTCGATCTCCTCGATGGCCTGGTAGATGACCGAGTAGTAGCGAATCTCGACACCTTCCTTGTCGGCCATCTCGCTCGCCTTGCCCTGCGGCCGGACGTTGAACCCGATGATGATCGCGTCGGAGGCGGCAGCGAGGTCGACGTTGGTCTCGGTGATCGCACCGACACCGCGGTCGATGATCCGCAGGCTGACCTCGTCCCCGACATCGAGGCCGGCCAGAGCGTCTTCGAGCGCCTCGACCGAACCGGAGACGTCGCCCTTCAGGATCAGGTTGAGGTCCTGGCTGGCGCCCTTCTCCATGGAGGCCATGAAGTCCTCGAGGGTGCGACGGACACGACGCTTGGCCTGCATGGCCGCACGCTCGCGCGCCTCGCGCTTCTCGGCGATCTGACGAGCCATCCGGTCGTCGTCGACGACGAGGAACGTCTGCCCGGCACCAGGGGTGGCGGTCAGACCCAGCACCATCGCGGGACGCGACGGGTCGGCCTCGGTGATGTTCTCGCCGTGCTCGTCGAGCATGGCGCGCACCCGGCCGTACGCCGGGCCCGCCACGATCGAGTCGCCCACGCGCAGCGTGCCGCGCTGGACCAGCACCGTGGCGACCGGACCGCGACCACGGTCGAGGTGCGCCTCGATGACCAGGCCCTGGGCGTCCTGCTCGGAGTTGGCCCGCAGGTCGAGCGAGGCGTCGGCGGTCAGGACGACGGCCTCGAGCAGCTTGTCGAGGTTGAGCTCGGACTTGGCCGAGACGTCGACGAACATCGCGTCGCCGCCGTACTCCTCGGGCACCAGGCCGTACTCGGAGAGCTGGCCACGGACCTTGGTCGGGTCCGCGCTCTCCTTGTCGATCTTGTTGACCGCGACCACGATCGGCACACCGGCGGCCTTGGCGTGGTTGAGCGCCTCGACCGTCTGCGGCATGACACCGTCGTCGGCCGCCACCACGAGGATCGCGATGTCGGTCGCCTGGGCGCCACGAGCACGCATCGAGGTGAAGGCCTCGTGACCCGGGGTGTCGATGAAGGTGATGCGTCGGTCGGTGCCGTCGACGTCGGTGGTGACCTGGTAGGCGCCGATGTGCTGGGTGATGCCACCGGCCTCCTTGTCGCCGACGTTGGCGCTGCGCAGCGCGTCGAGGAGCCGGGTCTTTCCGTGGTCGACGTGACCCATGACGGTGACGACCGGGGGTCGCACCGAGAGGTCGGAGTCGTCGCCCTCGTCCTCGCCGAACTCGAGGTCGAAGGAGGACAGCAGCTCGCGGTCCTCGTCCTCGGGCGAGACGACCTGGACGACGTAGTTGAGCTCCTCGCCGAGCAGGTCCAGCACCGCCTCGTTGACCGACTCGGTCGCGGTGACCATCTCGCCGAGGTGGAAGAGCATCTGCACGAGCTGGGCGGCGTCGACGCCGACCTTGTCGGCGAAGTCGGTCAGCGAGGCACCACGTGCCAGCCGGACCGTCTCGCCGTTGCCCTTGCGGACGCGCATGCCGCCCAGGGTCGGGGCCTCCATGGCCTCGAACTCCTGACGACGTGCCCGCTTCGACTTGCGACCACGACGCGAGGGACCGCCGGGACGACCGAAGGCGCCCTGGGTGGTGCCGCGCTGGCCGGGACGACCGCCGCCGGGACGACCGCCGCCACCGGGGCGACCGGCGAAGCCGCCAGGAGCGCCACCGGGACGTGCCGGGGCACCGCCGGGACCGCCGCGACCGGGCGCACCGCCACGGCCACCGGGGCCGGGGCGAGCTGCGCCGCCGGGAGCGGGACGACCGCCGGGGCCCTGGCCGAACGCGGCCGGGGACTTCGGCATCATCGCCGGGTTCGGGCGGGGCATGCCGGGACGCCCGGGGGCGCCGCCGTCACGGCCGGCCGGGGGACGCGGGGGACGCTGGTCGCCCGCACCGGGAGCCGCGGGACCGCGGTCCGCACCGGGGCCGGGGGCGGGCTTGCGGCCCATGCCCTGGCTGGGGGCGAACGGGTTGTTGCCCGGGCGCGGGGCGCCGGGACGTCCGACCGGACGCGGGGCCGGGGACTTGGGTGCGGCGTCGCCGGGAGCGCTCGGGGTCTCCGCCTGGGCGGCGGGGGCCTGCGGCTCGGCCGCGGCCGGCTTGGCAGCGGGCCGGGGGGCGGGCTTGGGGCCCGGGCGCGGACCGGTCGAGGCCGCGGGGGCCTCGGCGGCGGGGGCCTCGGCAGCGGGTGCCTCGGCCGCGGGTGCCTCGGGGGCCGCAGCGGCGGCCGGGGCCTCCGCAGCAGGTGCCGGGGTCTCCGGGGCGGCCGGGGCCTGGGTGGCCTCCGGCTTGGGCGCCGGCTTGGGCGCCTTGGGGCCGGGCTTGGGCGCGGCCGGGGCGGGAGCCGGGCTCGAGGGGGCCTCGGCCTTCAGCTTGTCGCCGTACTCCTTGCGGAAACGCATCTCCGCAGGCAGTTCCACGGTGGAGCTCGCCGACTTGACGAACTCCCCCATCTCCTTGAACTTCTCGAGAACGAACTTGCTCTCGACGCCGAACTCCTTGGCGAGCTCGTGTACGCGGGTCTTGGCCACAATTCTCCTTCTGGCCCCAGACCCGGTCACGGGCGTCTCTGGGGACCGTTAGTGGTGGTGCAAACTCATCGGGAAGAACTCATCGAGTGCTCATGAGCTGCTGCTCCAGTTCCTGGTCGTCCGGGCGGTCATGTGACCGCCTCGCTGTCAGTGGTCGTGCGGGTCGTGCCGGTGGTGCGAGTGGCGAGGTGCTCCCCCACCGGTGCGCTGGTCAGCCCCGTCCCACCGCGGTAGCGGAGGGCGCGGGCGAAGACCTTGCGACGCACCGCGAGGTCGTAGCACGCGGTCGTGGGGTGCAGGTGCGCCCCCCGACCGGCTGCGCTGCCTCCAGGATCGGGCACCACGGCCGGGTGGCCGTGTGCGTCCGAGCCGACGACGACGCGCAGCATCTCGCTCCTGGCGGTCCGCCGACGACATCCCACGCAGGTCCGGACGGGCCCGCTGAGAGCGGGATCGGCCGTGGGCGCAGGGCGTACGTCTGGGTGGTCCACCGCCGACAACCCTAGCGCGTCGACCCCCTCAGGACCGAACCGGCACCGGTCGGAGCGGCGGTCACCGGCCCCGGAGAAGCGGTTCAGCGAGAGGGCGCGGCGCCGTCGTCGTCGTCGGCCTCGTCGCTGCGGATGTCGATGCGCCAGCCGGTGAGCCGGGCGGCCAGGCGGGCGTTCTGCCCCTCCTTGCCGATGGCCAGCGAGAGCTGGAAGTCGGGGACGACCACGCGCGCCGAGCGGGCCGCCGCGTCGATGATCTCCACCGAGGTGACCCGGGCCGGCGACAGTGCCGAGGCCACGAGCCTGGCGGGGTCCTCGGCCCAGTCGACGATGTCGATCTTCTCGCCGTTGAGCTCGGCCATCACGCTGCGCACCCGCTGGCCCATCGGTCCGATGCAGGCGCCCTTGGGGTTGACCCCCGGGGCGTCGCTCATCACGGCCATCTTGGTGCGGTGCCCGGCCTCGCGCGCGATCGCGGCGATCTCGACGGTGCCGTCGGCGATCTCGGGGACCTCGAGCGCGAAGAGCCGCTTGACGAGGTTGGGGTGGGAGCGCGACAGCGTGATCTGCGGCCCGCGCATGCCCCGGCGCACCGAGACCACGAGGCACTTGATGCGGGTGCCGTGCGTGTAGCTCTCGCCGGGCACCCGCTCGCTGACCGGCAGCAGGGCCTCGATCTTGCCGAGGTCGACCATCACGTCGTCGGGGTTGCGTCCCTGCTGGATCACCCCGGACACGATGTCGCCCTCCTTGCCGGCGAACTCACCGAAGCGGATGTCGTCCTCGGCGTCGCGCAGGCGCTGCAGCATGATCTGCTTCGCCGTGGTCGCAGCGATCCGGCCGAAGCCCTTCGGGGTGTCCTCGAACTCGCCGACCTTCTTGCCGTCGTCGTCGAGCTCGGCGGCCAGCACGGTGACGTGCCCGGTCTTGCGGTCCAGCTCGACCCGCGCCTCCTCGAAGGCGCCCGGCGACTTCAGGTAGGCCATCAGCAGGGCCTGCTCGATCGCCTCGACCAGGACCTCGAAGGAGATCTCCTTCTCGCGCTCCAGCATCCTCAGGATGCTCATGTCGATGTCCATCAGGCGTCCTCCTCCGACTCGGCGGCCTGGGCGGAGCCCGGGCGGTTGAACTCGATCTGGACCAGGGCCTTGGTGACGTCGGCGTAGGCGACCTCGCGCTCCTGGCCGTCGACGTCCAGCGTCGCGGCGCTCTCACCGGCGCTCGTCGCACGACCGGTGAACGTGGTGCCGTCGGTCGTGGTGACCTTCACGAGGCGGCCGGTGTTGCGGCGCCAGTGCCGCTCGAGGCTCAGCGGGCGCTCGACGCCGCGCGAGGCGACCTCGAGGGTGTAGGGCTGCTCGCCCATGACGTCGGAGGCGTCGAGGACCCGGCTGACCTCACGGGTGGCCTCGGCGACGTCGTCGAGGGTGACCCCGCCGTCCTTGTCCACCGCCACGCGGAGGACCCGGCGCTTCCCGGCCGGGCTGATCTCCACGGCCTCCACGTCGAGCTCGAGGGCCTGCAACGGCTCGACGAGCTCGGCCTCGATCCGGTCCCTGGTGGTGTCCTGGCTGGGGGTGCTCACGGGTCGGAAGCCTCCGGTGTTCTCTTGTGCTGGTGCGGGCGGTGCGGTCCGGTCACGATAGCCCCTCGGGGCGTCGGCACGCGCAACGGCCGGACCGGGTCCGGCGCTCCCCCGGGCAGCACGGCCGCTAGGCTCCTGCGGTGCCCCACGAGCCTGCTGCGACGCGTCGTACGGCCCTGCGCGCCCTGGCGCTCACGGCCGCGCTGCCCGCCCTGCTGGCCGCCTGCGGGGGTGCGCCCGCGACCGATCTCACACCCGGCGCCGCCGACCAGGACGACGTGTCCGACCCGGACCTGGTGGTGGTCGCCGGCGTGCTCGGCGAGCTGGCCGCCCTGGTCGCCCTGCTCGAGCGGACCCGGGCCCGGCACGCGCCGCTGCGCTCGGCGCTCGCCCCCGCACTCCGGGTGCACCGCGCCCAGCTCGACGCGCTCCTCGCCACCGGCGCCGACGCCCCCGACCCGGCGCCTCGTCCCCGCGTGGCGGGGACACCTGCGGCGGCCCTCGACGCACTGCGCCGGCGCGAGGAGACCGCCCGGCGCCGGCTCACGTCGTACGCCGTCGACGCCCGCAGCGGCGCCCTGGCCCGGCTGGTCGCTGCCGTGACGGCCGGGGTCGCCCAGCAGCAGGTGCTGCTCGCCACCACCGGCACCGCCCCGACCGCCGGGAGCAGCGCATGAGGACGCTCGAGGCCCTGCAGGCGACGCTGCTCGCCGAGCACGCGGCCGTGCACGTCTACGGCGTGCTCGGGGCCGCCACGTCGATGTCGGCGAGCCCCGAGCTCTACGAGCGGATCTCGCAGGCGTGGACCGCGCACCGGGGACGGCGCGACGCGCTGGAGGTCGAGCTGCGCGACCTGGGCGAGGAGCCGGTGGGCACCGCGGCCTTCTACGAGGTGCCGGGGCCCACGGGCACGCCCGAGCAGGTGTCTGCGACGGCCGCACTCATCGAGCGCCGCTGCGCCGCGTCGTACGCCGCCCTGGTCGCGGCCACCGCCGGCTCACGGCGACGCGCCGCCGTGCAGCTGCTGGGCGACGCGGCGGTCACGGTGCTGGCCTTCGGCGGACCGGCCGAGGCGCTGCCCGGCCTGGAACCGGAGGGCTGACCCGCCGCGACCGCGGTGTCGTCCCTGTGAGAGAGGCCCGAGATCTCTCCCAGAGGGACGCCGCCGCGGTCGCGGAGCCGGTCCGGCCGGGTCAGGAGCGCGGGGCTGGGGGGCGCCTGCGCTCCTGACACGGTGATCATGCCCGGTGGGGCAGCGGGCTCACACGTCCCGCGTGCCTCACAAACGTGCATTGCACAAAGTGGCAGGAACCGGGCATGCCGACCCGGCCCACATGTCCCACTGAGTCGGCGCAAATGTGCGCGCCGGCGAACTCGGCGACCTGCGATTTGCGCCGGGTCGACGTGAGATTTGGGCCGGGTCGACGTGAGATTTGGGCCGGGTCGACGTGAGATTTGGGCCGGGTCGGCTAGGTGGACAGCCGGGCCCAGCCGGAGACGATCCCGTGCACCTCGCCGAGCCGGTGCACCACGGCGTCGGGCACGCCCTCGGTGTGGCCCACCTGCCCGCGCGGGATCCGGCTGTGCGGCAGGTGGATGGCCCGCATCCCCGCGTGCTGGGCTCCCCACACGTCGTCGAAGAGACGGTCCCCCACGAAGACGCAGCGGGCCGGGTCGGTGACCCCCACGGCCTCCATGGCGGCCCGGAAGGCGAGCGGGGACGGCTTCGTCCACGCGATCTCGCTGGAGTAGACGTCGCCGTCCACCAGGTCGTAGACGCCGTCGCGCTCGAAGAACCCGACATGCCACTCACGCGGCCACAGGGTGTTGGAGAGCACCCCCACCTTCAGCCCGTCGGCGCGCAGCGCCTCGAACAGCGGACGCACCTCGGGGTCGGTCGTGGTGTGCGGTTCCCAGAACTCGTAGTAGGCCGCGAGGAGGTCGGGGTCGTGGTCGAGGCCCGCCTCCTCGAAGAGGTCCGCGACCGTGGCGCTGCGCTGGTGGTCACGGCTGCGCCCCCACACCACGTCGCCGGCCGAGAGCAGCCGGGCGGCGTGCTCCCCGCGGTCGTCGAGCAGCGCGTCGTCCGCGGTGCTGGGGGTGCGGCGCACGGCGCCGGCCAGGGCCAGCGACTCGGCGTGGAAGTCGACGTCGTGCCACTGCGTGAGCGTCCCGCCCCAGTCGAAGATGACCGCCTCGAGGCCCGCCCCGGGGACGGCCCCACGACCGGGGCGTGCGCTCACCGGCGGACCAGGTCCACCAGGTGGGAGACCACGTGGTCGGCTGCGACCGCGGTCTTCTCGCCGCTGGCGCGGTCCTTGACCTCGACCTCGCCGCTCTCGGCGAGACCGCGGCCGACCACGACGATCGTGGGCACGCCGATGAGCTCGGCGTCCTTGAACTTCACGCCGGGGCTGACCTTGCCGACGCGGTCGTCGTAGAGCACCTCGATGCCGGCGCCGGCCAGCTCGTGGGCGATCCGCTCCGCGGCGGCCAGGATCGACTCGTCCTTGCCGGCGGCCACCAGGTGCACGTCGGCGGGGGCGATGTTGCGCGGCCAGCAGAGCCCGATGTCGTCGAGGGTGCCCTCGGCGACCGCCGCGACCGCGCGCGAGTCAGCCGATGCCGTAGGAGCCCATCGTGACGGTGACCAGCTTGCCGTTCTCGTCGAGCACGCGCAGGTCCAGCGCCTCGGCGTACTTGCGCCCGAGCTGGAAGATGTGGCCCATCTCGATGCCGCGTGCCGGCTCCAGCACGCCGTCGTCGCAGCGCGGGCAGGCGTCGCCGGCGCGGACGTCGGCGGCCTCGATGGTGCCGTCGGGGGTGAAGTCGCGCCCGACCACGAGGTCGAGCACGTGGCTGCCGTCGACGTCGGCGCCGGTGACCCAGCGGGTGCCCTCGACGACGCGGGGGTCGACGAGGTAGCGGATGCCCGAGGCGCTCTCCTCACCCAGCACCCCGGGGCCGATGTAGCCCTTGACCAGTGCCGGGTGCTCCCGGAGCGTGGCCTCGTCCATCGGCTCGACCTCGATGGGCTCGAGCTGGCCCTCCAGGCGCTTCAGGTCGACCTCGCGGTCGCCGGGCACGCCGATGGCGAGCGCCTCGCGCTCCCCGGTCGGGTGCCGGAGCTGGACCAGCACGTTCTTGAGCGTGTCGGCGGCCGTCCAGGACCGGTCGTCGCGGGGGTGCTCGGCGTTGAGGTGGTCGACCAGCGTCTCGATGGTCGGCGTGGCCGGGCGTCTGCTCGGCGTGCGCGGCCGGCGCGTCGTCGTAGGGCACCGGCGCGGGGGCCCGGACCTCGACGGCCTCGACGTTGGCGGCGTAGTCGCAGGTGGTGCAGCTGACGTAGGTGTCCTCGCCGACGGCGGCCTTGGCCAGGAACTCCTCGGACCTGCGAGCCGCCCATCGCGCCCGAGGTGGCCTTGACGACGACGTACTCGAACCCGAGGCGGTCGAAGATCCGGACGTAGGCGTCGCGGTGCTGCTGGTAGCTCTGCTCGAGACCGGCGTCGTCGATGTCGAAGGAGTAGGAGTCCTTCATCACGAACTCGCGCCCGCGCAGCAGCCCGGCGCGCGGACGCGCCTCGTCGCGGTACTTGGTCTGGATCTGGTAGATCGAGAGCGGCAGGTCCTTGTAGGAGGAGTACAGGTCCTTGACGACGAGGGTGAACATCTCCTCGTGGGTGGGGCCGAGCAGGTAGTCGTTGCCCTTGCGGTCCTGGAGCCGGAACAGGTTGGCGCCGTACTCCGTCCAGCGACCGGTGGCCTCGTAGGGCTCGCGGGGCAGCAGCGCCGGGAAGCTCAGCTCCTGGGCGCCGATGCCGTCCATCTCCTCGCGCACGATCGCCTCGATGTTGCGCAGCACCCGCAGGCCCAGCGGCAGCCAGGTGTAGATGCCGGGGGCGGCGCGGCGGATGTAGCCGGCGCGCACCAGCAGCCGGTGGCTGGGCACCTCGGCGTCGACCGGGTCCTCACGCAGGGTGCGGACGAACAGCTGGGACATCCGCAGGATCCGGGCGGAGCTCCGCGTCGAGGCAGTCATGCGCGCAAGGGTACGGCGGGGCCCGGACGCGGGTCGCACCGGTTTCCTCGCAACCTTTCCGGGCCGGGCTGCGTCTCTCCCAGTGAGAGGCCGGCACCGGCGTCGGCCCCACGTTCTCGGAGAAGAGACCACCATGACGCACCGCTCCCTGGCCGCGGCCCTGGCCGCCCTGACCACGCTCGCCCTCTCCCAGGCCCTGGTGCTGACCGGCTCCCCCGCCCTGGGATCAGCACCCGGCGCGACGGCCGGGTCCGAGGCTCGGGCCCCGGCCACCACCATCCGTCTGAAGAAGCTGGACCGCGGTGCCGATGCCGCGCAGCCCTACGTCCGGGGGAAGCGCATCGTGGACGGAGCGCAGAGCACCCGGGTCCGCGGTCGGCAGCTGCGGCTGCTCGGCACCCGTCCGGACGGGCGCTACGTCGTCGTCGTACAGCGCGGCGACCATGACCGGGTCCGCGCGGTGAAGCCGGGAGGCGGCTCCAGCAAGATCTTCGGCAGCACCAGCCAGCTGGAGGTGACCCTCTCCGGCGACGGCACCACCCTGGTCACCGGCCGGTTCAAGTACCGCAGCCGTCACACCCTGCTGCGTGCCTACGACAGCACCACCGGCGAGCTGCTCGGCTCGCGCAAGCGCAAGGGGTACCTCACGACGCTCGACTCGGCCACCGACACCGTGCTCTACAGCGGCGAGAACGGACCGGTCGTGGCCTGGGACCTGACCACGGACACCGGTGAGCGGGTGACCGAGCGGTACGGCTACGAGGCCGACCTGGCGCACGACCGGCTCGCCGTCTTCACCAAGGACCCCTACCAGGGCGGCTGCACCGTCGTGAGCTCGATCTCCGACCCGGGCACCACGCTGTGGCGCTCCTGCGACGAGGCGGTCTGGCACTTCTCGACCGACGGCAGCCACATGGTCACCACCTACATCCTGGCCGACGGGCTCGGCCCCGCCGACGTGACCGTACGCACCGACGAGGGCGCCCGGACCGGGCGCTACAGCGTGGCCGACGGGTACTTCCGGTCGCTCTTCTTCGAGGACGCCGACACCCTCCTGCTCGACATCGCCACCCAGAAGGCCTCCGGGGTGGTGCGCTGCGACGACGGTCGCTGCGAGCTGGCCTCGGACCTCGGTCCGGGGGAGAGCTTCTGACGACCTACAGGAGATGCTGATGAATCGTCTGACCACTGCCATCGCGGCCTTCGCCGCTCTGACGCTGGCCCCGGGCCTGCTGACCGCTTCGGTCGCTGCGGAGCCCGGCGCGGCTCAGGAGCGGCGGACCGCCATCCGGCTCGAGAAGCTCGAACGGGGCCCCGACGCCTCCGTGCCCTACGTCGCCAACAAGTTCATCGTCGACGGCATCACCACGACACGGGTCCCCGGACAGCTGCTCACGTTGTTCGGGACCCGCTCCGACGGCCGCTACCTGGTACGCGTGTGGCGCAGAGCCGAGGTGGACTGGCGTCCGGGCCACTCGGAGTGGCGCGTGGTGACACCGGGCGGCAGCTCGCGCAGGATCCTGCGCGACCTGTACCGCAGCTCAGACCTGACGCTGTCGGACGACGGCACCACTCTGGCCGTCTCGCGCAACAAGGGGCACAGCCCTGGACGCACGCGGCTCCGGGTCCTCGACGCGGTCACCCTCGAGCTGCTGCACGAGCGGGTGGTCCGAGGCTTCCGCGAGGTGCTCGACGTCGACGCCGGCACCGTCCTGCTCGCCCGCCGCGACCGACCAGCGGTGTCGTCCTGGGACCTGACCAGCGGGGCTGCCGATCGGATCAGCCGCTCGTACGGCCTGACCGCAGACCTGGAGACCGATCGGCTCGCCGCCTTCACCGAGGACCCCAACCAGGGCGGCTGCAACGTCGTGAGCACCGTCTCCGAGCCCGGCACGACGCTGTCGCGCTCGTGCCGCCAGGCGGCTGCCGAGTTCTCGACCGACGGCAGCCACGTCGCGATGGTGGATCCCGACGTCTTCTACGGCGGCTCCATCGAGTTCCGAGACGTCCGCGTGCGCACCGTGGACGGCAGGGAGGTGGGGCACTACCGCTCGGCCACCGGGTTCCACATCCGCGACCTCTTCTTCGAGGACGCCGACACCCTGCTGCTCGAGGTGAACACCAGCCAGCACGCCGGTCTCGTGCGGTGCGTCGACGGTGCCTGCGAGCTCGCGGGCGACCTGCGGGACAGCGGTCGCTACGACTGAGCGGACGGGCTGAGCAGACGGCCCGCTAGAACATGACGGTGGAGAACCGGGCGGTCTCCGCGAACCCGACCCGGCGGTAGGCGCGCCGGGCGGGGGTGTTCCACTCGTTGACGTAGAGCGACACGGTCGGAGCGATCTCACGACGCACGATGTCGGCGACCGCCGCCATGCCGCTCACCGCGAGGCCCTCCCCGCGCCGGTCCGGCGCGACCCACACGCCCTGGATCTGAGCGGCATGGGGGGACGTGCAGGCGACCTCGGCCTTGAACACCAGGCGACCGCCGTCGAAGCGGGCGAAGGACCAGCCGCGGCCGACCAGCTGGAGGACCCGGGCGCGGTACAGGTCGGCGCCTCCCCCTGCCTCCGGGGACAGCCCGACCTCCTCGGTGTACATCGCGACGCACGCCGGGTAGAGCAGGTCCAGGTCCTGGCGGGTCGTACGCCGCACCCGCGGGTCGGCCTCGACCGCGGGCGGGGCGGTGAGCTCGAGGTGCGGCTGGCGCCACCGGGTCTCGCGCGGCGGGCCCCAGGCGTCCGCGACGACCTGCCAGAACGCCCGCACCGCCTCGTGGGGACCCACGATGGTCGAGACCGTCCGCCCCCGGGCCAGCGCGCGCTCGGCGAAGGCGCGGGCGTCGTCGGGGCTCGCGTTGACCGGCACCAGGTTGGCGCCGACGTGGCAGGCCGCCACCAGGCGCCCGTCGACGTACCGGCCCCAGACCTCGCCGCCGAGCCAGCGGGGCTCGAGGTTGGTGCTGCGGGCGCGGTGGTCGACGAAGACGTTGACCACCGGGTCGAGGTCGCTCAGCGCAAGGAAGTCCGCGAGGTCAGCGGCCCCGAGGGGGCGCACTCCGTGGCGGGTGGTCAGCACACTGCGAGCCTACGGGTGGTCGGGGGTGTTCAGCCGACCGAGATCTCGGCCGACGAGCCGTCGACGCTCTCCATGCCCTCCGCGATGCGCATGGCCTCCTCGATGAGGGTCTCGACGATCTTCGACTCCGGGACGGTCTTGATGACCTCGCCCTTGACGAAGATCTGACCCTTGCCGTTGCCGGAGGCGACACCGAGGTCGGCCTCGCGGGCCTCGCCCGGACCGTTGACGACGCAACCCATGACGGCCACCCGCAGCGGGACCTCGAGGCCCTCGAGCCCCGCGGTCACCTCGTCGGCGAGCTTGTAGACGTCGACCTGCGCGCGCCCGCACGAGGGGCACGAGACGATCTCGAGGCGGCGCGGCTTGAGGTTCAGCGACTCCAGGATCTGGAGCGCGACCTTGACCTCCTCGACCGGCGGGGCGCTGAGGCTGACCCGGATCGTGTCGCCGATGCCCTGGCTGAGCAGGTGCCCGAAGGCGACGGCGGACTTGATGGTGCCCTGGAAGGCGGGGCCCGCCTCGGTGACACCGAGGTGCAGCGGCCAGTCGCCCTCGGCGGCGAGCATCTCGTAGGCGCGCACCATCACGACGGGGTCGTTGTGCTTCACCGAGATCTTGAAGTCGCGGAAGCCGTGCTCCTCGAAGAGCCCGGCCTCCCACTTCGCCGACTCGACCAGCGCCTCGGGCGTGGCCTTGCCGTACTTCTCCAGCAGGCGCTTGTCGAGGCTGCCGGCGTTGACGCCGATCCGGATGCTGGTGCCCCGGTCCTGCGCCGCGCGGGCGATCTCCTTGACCTGGTCGTCGAACTTGCGGATGTTGCCGGGGTTGACCCGCACCGCGGCACAGCCGGCGTCGATCGCCGCGAAGACGTACTTCGGCTGGAAGTGGATGTCGGCGATGACCGGGATCTGGCTCTTCGTCGCGATCGCCGGCAGCGCCTCGGCGTCGTCCTGGCTCGGGCAGGCCACCCGCACGATGTCGCAGCCGCTCGCGGTCAGCTCGGCGATCTGCTGCAGCGTCGCGTTGATGTCGGAGGTCAGCGTCGTGGTCATCGACTGCACCGAGATCGGGTGGTCGCTGCCGACCCCCACCTTCCCGACCTGGATCTGGCGGGTCGGGCGGCGCGGGGCGAGCACCGGCGGCGGGGCCGCGGGCATGCCCAGGTTGATCTCGGTCATGCGCCCCAGGCTACTGACCGGGCCCCCGCCGGACGTCATACGGGCGGGAGGTCCGTCGGTGCGGAGCGTATGACGTCCCCGGGTCAGGCCGCCCGAGCCGACCAGCCGGCCGCGCTCAGTGCCGTCCGGAGCTGGGCGAAGAACTCCTCCGGCTCCAGGCGGTACCCCAGCAGCGGCAGCCTGAGGACGGTGTCGCCCTGCAGGGCCAGGGCGTTCTGGCGCAGCGCGTCGCCGACGACGTTCTCGGCCCAGGAGTGGTGGATGCCGTCGATCTCGAGGACCAACCGGTAGCGCGGCCAGTAGAGGTCGAGGTAGTAGCGGCCGCGCCGATCGCGACGCAGCACCTGCCGCTGCGGCCGCGGCAGCCCCCGACGTTCGAGGTCGCGTGCGATGTCGATCTCCCCCAGGGAACGTGCCCCGTCCAAGAGGTCGTTGACGACCGCGTGCAGGAGCCCGCGCCGACGATCCCGCCGCACCCGCAGGATCTCCTGCCCCAGGGCGGTCGGTGACACCAAGCCCTGCTGCACACAGACGGTCAGGAGGTACGCCGCCTCGCGCTCGGTGCGCGCCCACAACGCGCCACGCACCGCTGCGACCTCGTTGCGGGTGCGGGGGACGCCCGACGGCGTGGTGTCGGCGGCCTGCCAGCGCCGGGTCTGGCGGATGTCGTACCGGGCGGTGCGCCGGATGCGGGCGCCGCGAGGCACGGACACCCGGACCCGGTCCACCGTGAACCGGCTCAGTCCGCCGGCCACCAGCGACGACGCACCGTCGAGCTGCGCCCGCGGCCCGCCCTGCAGGACGGCCGCCCACCAGTGCCCCACGTCCTCGACCGGACCGTTGTGCAAGCACACCGCCTGGTCACCGAGCCGCCGCCACCGCCGCGCACGCACCTCGCGGGCCACCAGCCACCGGGGCACCCCGGCGTCGTACAGCTGGGGGCGGGAGACCACGTCACCCTGGTCAGCACCCAGGGCGCGGGCAGTGTTCAGCAGCTGGTCGTGCGGACGCAGGTTGCGGCTCATGCCGATGACGTTGCCGCCGCGGGGGCCTCGTTGTCCGGCACCCGGGCGACCTGGGGAGGACCGCCCGACGCCCCCGTCCTGTGCGCGGCTGCCGGCTCCGCGGGACGTCATACGCTCCGCAGCGGCGGACGTCCCGCCCGTATGACGTCCGGCGGCGGCGGCTACTGGATGTTGAGGTTCATCGGGACGACGAGGTCGGCCACGATGAGGATGACGCCCATCACCAGGAGGGCGGAGGCGACGACGTAGGCGACGGGCAGGAGCTTGGCGGCGTCGACGTAGCCCGGGTCGGGGCGGCGGCGCAGGCGGGCCCAGCCGCGGCGGATCCACTCCCAGGCGGCGCTGGCGATGTGGCCGCCGTCGAGCGGGAGCAGCGGCACGAAGTTGAAGACGCCGATGAAGAAGTTGAACCCGGCGATCAACGAGAGCAGGAAGACCGACTTCTCGAGGACCGGGAAGCTCTCGGCGGAGGTCACCTCACCGGCGATCCGGCCGCCACCGACGATGGAGATGGGGCTGTCGGCGGCGCGCTCCTCGAGCCCGACGATGGCCTGGGCGACGTCCCACACCTTGACCGGCAGCGTCGCCAGGGCGACGACGGTGTCCTTGGCCATCACGCCCATCTGCTGCAGCGTGAAGATCGGCCCGCCGCGGACGACCTCGAGGTGCGAGGTGGGCGTCACGCCGAGGAAGCCGACCTGGGTCAGCGTCACGTCGGACTCCGAGGTGGGACGCGCCTGCACGGTGGTGGAGGTCGAGCCGCTGAGCTGCTCGCCGTCGCGGTCGTAGCCGATGACCGCTTCGCCGCCGGCGTTGTCGCGGATCAGGGTGCGCAGCTGGTCCCACCCGGTGACGGTGACCCCGTTGAACGAGGTGACGGTGTCCCCCGGGCGCAGCCCTGCCTCGTACGCCGGGCTGCGCGGGTCGCTCGCCGTGCACTCGCGGGCGCCGTCCTCGAACGGGATGACGCAGACCGAGACCGTGTCGATGACCGGCGCCCCGGCGTCGGGCTCGACGCTGCGCTGCCCGTAGGTCGCGAAGATGCCCAGGAAGATCAGGAACGCGATCGCGATGTTGACCGACGGACCGCCGGACATCACGACGATCTTCTTCCACGACGCCATCTTGTAGAAGAGCCGGTCCTCGTCCTCGGGACGCACCAGCTCCCACTCGGCCGCGCGGGCGTCGGAGATGAGCTGGGTGAACATGCCGGTGTTGGACTTCCGCACCCGGGTCACGGTGTGGCCCTCGGCGTCGACGGTGGTCTCGCCGAGCTGCTCGGCACCGGGCGGGAGCATCCCGACGATCTTGACGTAGCCGCCGAGCGGGATCGCCTTGACGCCGTACTCGGTCTCCCCCACCTGCTTGCTCCACACCGTGGGGCCGAAGCCGATGAAGTACTGGGTGACCTTCCCGCCGAACTTCTTGGCCGGGATCATGTGGCCGAGCTCGTGCAGGCCGATCGAGACCAGGATGGCGCCGACGAACAGCACCACGCCGAGGAGGTAGAGCAGGGCCGTCATGCGGGGCTTCCTTGCCGGATCAGGTCGGTGGCGGCCTCGCGGGCCCAGGTGTCGGCCGCGAGCACGTCGTCGAGAGTGAGGTGCGTCGTCGAGCCTACGTCGTGGGCCCGCACCACGTCGCCCACGATCTCCACGATCCGCACGAACGGCAGCAGTCCGTCGCGGAAGGCCTGCACGCAGGCCTCGTTGGCGGCGTTGTAGACGCAGGGCGCCGTGCCCCCGCGCTCACCGGCCTCGCGGGCCAGCGCCACGGCCGGGAACGCCTCGTCGTCGAGGGGGTGGAACTCCCAGGTCTCGGCGCGGGTCCAGTCGACGGCCGGGGCGGCGTCGGGCACCCGGTCGGGCCAGGCCAGGCCGAGCGCGATCGGGATGTGCATGGTCGGGGGGCTGGCCTGCACCAGCGTGGAGCCGTCGACGAACTCGACCATCGAGTGCACGACGCTCGTGGGGTGCACCACGACCTCGATGCGGTCGAAGTCGATGCCGAAGAGCAGGTGCGCCTCGATCACCTCCAGCCCCTTGTTGACCAGGGTGGCGGAGTTGATGGTGACGACCGGGCCCATCGACCACGTCGGGTGCGCCAGCGCGTCCTCGACGCGTACGTCGGCCAGCTGGTCGCGGGTGCGTCCGCGGAAGGGTCCGCCGCTGGCGGTCAGCACCAGCTTGCGGACCTCTTCGGGCGAGCCTCCGCGCAGGCACTGCGCGATCGCGGAGTGCTCGGAGTCGACCGGCACGATCTGGCCGGGCCGGGCCCGCTCGAGGACCAGCGGGCCGGCCATGATCAGCGACTCCTTGTTGGCCAGCGCCAGCGTCGTACCGGCCTCCAGGGTCGCGAGCGTGGGCCGCAGGCCGACGGCGCCGGTGATGCCGTTGAGCACCACGTCGCAGTCCATCGCGGCCGCCTCGACCGACGCCTCCTCCCCCAGCCCGGAGAACGCGGGCGCCAGCTCGGCGACCTGCTGCTCGAACAGGTCGGGTTGCGAGCCGCCCGCAGTGAGGCCGACCACCCGGAACCGGTCGGGGTTGGCCCGCACGATGTCGAGGGCCTGGGTGCCGATCGACCCGGTCGAACCGAGGATGACGATGTCGCGACGCTGGCTCACCGTCCCAGTGTGCCAACGCCGACGCCGTACGCTGCGGGCAGCCACTCGGAAGGGCCGACCATCATGGACGACCGGATCATCGCCAGCCTCGAGACCGCGGTCGGGGCAACTCCCGATGACCCCGTGCTCCGGGTGCACCTCGCCGAGCTCCTGCTGGCTGCCGGGCGCCGCGAAGAGGCACTGCGGCACGCCGCCACCGCGCTGGCGGCCGACCCCACCTCCGTCGCGGCCCGCACGGTGCTCGCCGACGCGCTGGCCGAGGACACCGGCGCCAGCGAGACGCCCCCGGTCCCGGCCGAGGAGTCCGTCGCGGGTGCTGCCCCCGCCGGTGGCGGGTTCGACTGGTCCCGCGCGGAGCAGGAGGTCGGCGACCTGGCCCCGCCGATGTACGTCGGTGACGCACCCGTGCCGCACGAGCGTGCCTTCGACGTGGAGCGCGGTGTCGTCCGCCTCGCCGACGTCGGCGGGCTGGAGAAGGTCAAGGAGCGCCTGGAGGCGAGCTTCCTGGCGCCGCTGCGCAACCCCGAGCTGCGCGAGCTCTACGGCAAGTCCCTGCGGGGCGGTCTGCTGCTCTACGGTCCGCCGGGGTGCGGCAAGACCTACCTGGCCAAGGCGGTCGCCGGCGAGCTGGGGGCGGCCTTCCTGCACGTCGCCCTGGCCGATGTGCTCGACATGTACGTCGGCTCCAGCGAGCGCAACATCGCCGAGCTGTTCGCGGTGGCCCGCGAGTCCGCCCCGTGCGTGCTGTTCCTCGACGAGCTCGACGCCCTGGGGCAGAAGCGCTCGCTGAGCCGCAACAGCGGCATGCGCACCACCGTGAACCAGCTGCTCACCGAGCTCGACGGCATCGGGCGCGACAACGAGGGCGTCTACGTGCTGGCCGCGACGAACCACCCGTGGGACGTCGACGCGGCGCTGCGCAGACCGGGTCGGCTCGACCGCACCCTGCTCGTGCTGCCGCCCGACCGGCCCGCACGCGAGGCGATCCTGCGCACCCACCTGCGCGGACGCCCGATCGAGAACATCGACCTGTCCGCGCTCGCCAAGCGCACCGACGGCCTCAGCGGGGCCGACCTGGCGCACCTGTGCGAGTCGGCCGCCGAGGTGGCGCTGATGGACTCGGTGCGGTCGGGGACGACGCGGATGATCCGGATGTCCGACTTCACCACCGCGCTGGAGGAGGTGCGCCCCTCCATCGACCCGTGGCTCGAGACGGCGCGCAACGTGGCCCTCTTCGCCAACAACGACGGTCAGTACGACGAGCTGGCCCGCTACCTGCGCAAGCGCGGGCGGCGGTGAGCCGGGAGCAGGTCCGCTCGCGCGCGCAACAGCTCCTCGACCTGCGTCGCCCGGCCGAGGCCGAGGCCGTCGTCCGCGTGCACCTCGGCCAGGAGCCGGAGGACGTCGACGCGCTGGTGCTGCTGGCGCGCGCCCTCATGGACCAGGACCGGCACGACGAGGGGGGCCGGGTGGTGCGGGCAGCCCTGCAGCTGGACCCCGAGCACTACTCAGCGGTGCTGACCCTGGTGGACGTGAGCACCAGGGAGGACGACGTCACGGCGGCGCTCGGGGCGGCCGACCGGGCGCTGGCGCTGCACCCGGACAGCTGGACGAGCCACTACGCCAGGGCCCGCGCCCTGCTGACGGGCCCCCGGCCGCGACCGGCCGAGGCGCTGGACTGCGTGAACCGCGGGCTGCGGACCGCTCCGCACGAGCCGAGCCTGCACAACCTGGCCGGGGTGTGCCTCGACGCGATGATGCGCCCCGACGAGGCCAGGACCGCCTTCGAGGAGGCGCTGCGCCTGGACCCCCAGCACGTGCTGGCCGGCGCGAACCTCGCGGGGCTCGACGCCGAGGGCGGCCGGCTGCGCCGCGGTGCCCGACGGCTCACCGCGGCCCTGGCCGAGCACCCGGGCGAGGCTGTGCTGCACCGGCTCCTGCCCGTCGTGGTCACGCGCTTCGCGCTCCGGCTGCTGGGTGTGGCCGCCGTGGCGGCGGTCGTCCTCGGCATCGAGCTGGGCAACCGGGCCTCCTGGCCGGTCCGTGCGCTCACCGGCGCCGCGCTCCTGGTCGGCGTGGCGCTGGTGACCCGGTCGTTCCTGCGCGACCTCCCCCGCGGGCCGGGCGGCTGGATCGGCAGGGTGGCCCGTGGGTCCACCGGCTACGCGCGGCTGGCCCTGGTGCTGCTGGCCCTGGCGCTGCCCGCGCTGGCGGTGTTGGCGTTCGCCCCGGCCGACGTCGCGGCCGGCACCGGCATCACGGTGCTGGTCCTGCTGCGGCTGTCCCTGCTGGGCGCCGCCGTCGTCTGGATCGTCCGGGCCGGGCTGGGCCTCGTCCGGCCTCGGTCCCGCCGCGCGCGGTAGCGACGCACGCCTGCTCGAGCGCGCAGGCTTTACCCTGCTCCCGTGGATCTCTCTCGGGGACCCGACCCCGTCGTCGGCCGGTCCGACTCGCTCGTCCTGCTCGTCTGTGCGCTCGCCGCCGCGGCCCTCGCGCTGCTGACCCCGACCGCGACGGCGACCGCCGTGGCCCCGGGTGGCTCGACCGCCTGCCGCGGCGTCGTCGACGACGGTGCGGACGCCCTCGACGACCCGGTCGTGGAGAAGGCGGCCGCGCGGCTCGCCCGGACCCGGGACGGCGCGGTGGTGCGGGTGATCACGGTCGACACCGTGCCGGGACGCGACCTCGACGGGTACGCCGAGCGTCGCAAGCGGGCCTGCGACTCGTGGGGCTTCGGCCGCAGCGACGCCGCCACGCTCGTCGTGATCGCCGTCAGCGTCGACGACCGGCTGATCGGGTCCTACTTCGACGGGCTCGGCACCCGGGCGCTCGACCGGGCCCAGGAGCGCACCCGCACCGAGCTGATGGGCCCGCGGATGCGGACCGGGGACTTCACCGGTGGGGTGGTGGCCGGTCTCGACCGCTACCGCACCGTCCTGGTGGAGGACGGGCGCGGTGGTGGCGGCCGCAACACCGGAAGGGGCACCGGCACCGGCAACGGGACCGGGAACGGGGTGCCCCCCGAGGAGCCGAGCGCCGCCGCCGACTCCGGCTCGGGCGCCTCTCCCGGAGTGGTGCTGGCCGTCCTGGCGGTCCCGGCGCTCGGCGGCGCCGGCTACGGCGGGCTCGTGCTGCACCGGCGCCGGCGCGCTCGGGCCGAGGCCCGGGCAGCAGCGCTCGCGGCCGGCGGCCGGGCGGGCGATGCGTTCCTGTCCACCGAGGAGGACCTCGAGCTGCTCCGGGCCCGCGTCGGCGCCCTGCCCGGCGTCGACGACCCGGCCTTCGTCTCCGTCCGCGAGGCGTGGGCCGCGGTGTCCGCGACGTACGCCGCTGCCACGAACCGCCAGCTGGAGCTGAACGACACCTACCGCCCCGAGGCGATCGCGCGCCTGGACGCCGACGCGGCCCGGGAGGCGGTGGCGCAGCTGGACGAGCTCACCGCGCAGCTCGAGAGCATCCACACGGAGTTCGAGGTGGTCTCGGCCGCCGTGGACGATCTCGAGGACCGTCGCGACGCCGTGCCGGGGTTGGTCGAGCGGGCCCGCGCCGAGGTGCTCCGGGCCCGGTCGGTCGCAGTCACCCGACGTGCCGATGGCTTCCGCGTCGACGCGGTGATCGAGCTCCTCGACAGCGTCGAGCCCGCCCTGCTGGCCGCCGAGGACCGGTTGCGTGCGCACCGCTGGGGCCAGGCCCACGGCGACGCCGGCACGGCGCTGCGCACGGCGACCGGGGCCGGTGCGGCCCTCGACGAGCTGCCGGAGCGGCACCGCGCCCTGGGAACGCGCCACGACCTGCTCTCGCAGGAGGCCGCCGCGCTGGGCGCCCGGCTGCCGGCGGCGCGTGACCTGCTGGCCCGGCTCACCGAGACCTATGCGGCCGAGTGCGTCGCCGGGCTCGGGGACGGCCTGGGCGAGGCGGACCGGGCGCTGGCCACGGTCGGCACCGACCTGGCGCGGATGCGTGGGCAGACGTCCATGGACGAGCAGCGCTTCGACGAGGCCGATCGCACCGGCGACCGCATCGCCGCCCTGCTGGTCACAGCGACCGCGGCCGTGGCGGAGCCCGACCGCCGCCGGGCCTCGCTCACGGAGCTGCGAGCGACGCTGCCGCACCGCCTCGCCGCCGCCACGCAGGCGCTCGACGAGCTGCGGGGACTCGTCCGGGCCCGGGCCGACGCACTGGCCCACCTCGTCCCCTCCCCCGACCTCGACGCCCACGACCGGGACCGGGCCTCGATCGCCGACCGGCTCGACGAGCAGCGCCCCCGCCTGGTCGGCGCCGACGCCGACCTGGGCGTGCTGGTCGACGCGGTCACGCTGGACCGCCGGCTCGCCGACACCGCGGTGGCGACGTACGACGCTGCCGTGCAGGCACTGGCCCACGCCGACTCCGCGGTCGACGACGCGCGCGTCGAGACCGGCCGCAGCCACGCCGGCGGCCGCTCCCGCGAGACCTGCCGCGAGGCCGAGCGGCGGCTCGGACTGGCGCGCGCCGCCTCGGGCATCGGCATCGCCGTCCTCGAGGAGCGCCTCGAGCACGCCCGGGAGGCCGAGGCCCTCGCCCGGCGGGCGGTCGACGAGGCCCGGGACGCCATCCGCCAGCACGAGGACGCCCAGCGCCGCGCCGCCGCCGCGGCCGCCGCGGCGGCGTCGAGGTCCCGTCACTCCGGCACGGGGTTCGGTGGCTTCGGCGGCTCGGGCTCCGGCGGCTCGGGTTTCGGTGGAGGCGGCTCCGGAGGCTTCGGCGGCGGCGGACGAGGCGGCGGCTTCGGCGGCGGCGGCTCCGGCGGCTTCGGCGGTGGTCGCGGAGGCGGTGGCGGGGGCTCGGGCGGCTTCTGAGCCCTGGACCAGACCAGCTCGACGACTCCGCGCTACGGGCCTCCCGCGGACCCGGGTGCGCGCACAGTGGAGCCGTGACCCGCCCGGCCGTCGCCCTCGTCCTCGCCGCCGTCCTGCTCGCGCCGCTCCCGGCGCCGGCGGCCGGCCCGCCCGCGGCGCGGGGCACGTGCTCGTCGGGGCAGGTCTCGCTGACCTTCGACGACGGGCCCTCCACCACGTCGACACCACGCCTCCTGGGGGTGCTGGCGAAGGCCGGGGTCCCGGCGACGTTCTTCATGGTCGGGACGCGTGTCGACGCCGCACCCCGGGTCGCCCAGCAGGTCGCGGCCGCCGGCCACCTCGTGGCCAACCACAGCTGGGCGCACCAGCGGATGACCTCGCAGACCTCCGAGCAGGTGCGCGCGACGCTGCGGGCCACCGACCGCCGGCTGCGACAGGCCGGCCTGGTCCCGACCGGCCTGGTGCGACCGCCGTACGGCGCCGTCGACGACCGGGTCCGTGCCGCCATCAGGTCGACCGGCGGGGTGACGACGATGTGGGACGTCGACTCCCGCGACTGGACCGGGCTGAGCGCTCAGGCGATCGCGTCGAGGGTGCTGGCCGGCCTGCGGCCGGGACGGAGCAACGTGGTCCTGCAGCACGACGGCGTCGGCAACTCCCCCGCCTCGGTGGACGCGGTGCCGCGCATCGTCGCCGAGGCCCGGCGTCGCGGCTACTGCTTCGTGGCGCTCGACGAGCAGGGCCGCCCCGGTTTCCCCACGCCCCGCGCGAGCCTGACGCTGCGCACGCCCCGCCGGGGCGCGGCCGAGGGCCGGCCCGCCGCGGCCGTGGTGACCCTGGACCGGCCGACCGCCCGGGCGACGACGCTGCGGCTGCGGCTGCACGCCGGCAGCGCCGAGCCCGGGGTCGACGTGCAGCGCCCGCCCGCGCTGGTCACCGTGCCGGCCGGGGTGCAGCAGGTGCGGGTGCCGTTGGCGATCCTGCGGGACCGGCTGGACGAGCCGACGGAGCGGATCGAGGTCCGGCTCGACCGGCCGGCGGGCCTGGTCCTGGGACCGCACCGGGTCACGATGGCGATCCGCGACCGGGACCCGGCCCCCCGCCTGACGGCGATCGACGCGGAGGTCACCGCGTCGGAGACCGACCCCGTCGTCGTCGAGGTGCGGCTCCGCCTCGCCGTGCCCAGCGCCCGTCGGGTGCGGGTGCAGGTGGCCACGGTGCTGCTCAGCGCCGGCCCCGACGACCTCGAGGAGGTGAGCCGGACGGTGCGCCTCGCACCCGGCCAGCGCACGGTCGTCGTGCCGGTGACGGTGCTGCCCGGACCGCCCGAGGAGGAGGTGGAGACGTTCCTCCTGCGCCTCAGCGGCGCGCGGAACGTCCGTCTGGCCCGTCCGGACGCGCTGGTGACGATCCACCCGCCGGCCCCCGAGCCGGCCCCCGAGGAACCGCCCGCGCCGACCCCTAGGCGGTAGCCGCGAACGCCTCCGCGACCACGTCGAAGGCCTCTTCCAGCAGCTCGTCGGAGATCGTCAGTGGCGGCAGGAACCGGAAGACGTTGCCCCAGGTGCCGCAGGTCAGGGTCACCACCCCGTGCGCATGGCAGTACGCCGACGCTGCCGCGGCGCGCGCCGGGTCGGGGGTCGTGGTGCCCGGCGCGCACAGCTCCATCGCCATCATCGCGCCACGCCCGCGGACCTCGGCGACGACCGGGTGCTCCGCGGCGAGCGCCT
This sequence comes from uncultured Actinomycetota bacterium, assembly GCA_963722135.1. GTDB lineage: Bacteria > Actinomycetota > Actinomycetes > Propionibacteriales > Nocardioidaceae > Nocardioides. Next base: position 637,537 of record CAVRJT010000003.1, on the reverse strand, counting down.
CGAGGCGGCGGCGCACGAGCGCCTCGATCTCGCGAGCCCGGGCGGCCAGGTCGTTGCCCTCCATCTCCTCGATGGCGCCCAGCGCAGCGGCGCAGGCGATCGGGTTGCCGCCGTAGGTGCCGCCCAGCCCACCGGCGTGCACGGCGTCCATCAGCTCGGCGCGCCCGGTCACGGCCGCGAGCGGGAGCCCGCCGGCGATGCCCTTGGCGCTGGTGACCAGGTCGGGCACCACGCCCTCGTCGTCGCAGGCGAACCAGTCGCCGGTGCGGCAGAAGCCGGTCTGGATCTCGTCGGCGACCAGCAGCACGTCGTTGGCGGTGCACCACTCGCGCAGCGCGGGCAGGAAGCCGGGCGCGGGCACGACGAAGCCGCCCTCGCCCAGCACCGGCTCGATGACCACGCAGGCGAGGTTGGTCGCGCCGACCTGCTTGTCGAGCACGTCGATCGCCCGCGCCGCGGCCTCCGGACCGCTCAGGCCGTCACGCAGCGGGTAGGACATCGGCGCGCGGTAGACCTCACCGGCGAACGGGCCGAAGCCGTGCTTGTAGGGCATGTTCTTCGACGTCATCGCCATCGTGAGGTTCGTCCGGCCGTGGTAGGCGTGGTCGAACACCGCGACCGCGTCCTTGCCGGTGGCCACCCGGGCGATCTTGACGGCGTTCTCGACCGCCTCCGCACCGGAGTTGAACAGCGCCGACTTCTTCGCGTGCTCACCCGGGGTGAGTCGCGCCAGCGCCTCGCAGACGTCGACGTACCCCTCGTAGGGCGTGACCATGAAGCAGGTGTGGGTGAAGGCGTCGACCTGGGCGTGCACGTTGCGCACGACGGCCGGCGCGGCGTTGCCGACCGAGGTCACCGCGATTCCCGAGCCGAGGTCGATCAGCGAGTTGCCGTCGACGTCGACGATCACCCCGCCGCCCGCGGCGGTGACGAAGACCGGCAGCGCGGTGCCGACACCGTCGGCGACGAAGGACTTCTTGCGCTCGAGGTGCTTGACCGAAAGAGGTCCGGGGATGTCGGTCACGAGGCGGCGGACCTGCGGCAGCGAGGGTCCACCGGAGGACGGGGTGCTGGTCATGGGCCCAGCCTAGGAGAACGAGCGCGCCAGGGCGAGACCTCTGGACCGCCTGTCCGGTTCGGCCCAGGTCGTTGACGTCCCTGCCGGGACCCCCGACCATTCGGACATGACGGACTTCCCGACGTACGACGCCATCCTCCGCGGCGGCCGCTGGTTCGACGGCACCGGCGCACCCTCGGCGGTGCGGCACCTCGGCATCCGCGACGGCGTCGTCGTCGCGGTCTCCGAGGAGCCGCTGGACGAGCGCGGCTGCCCCGAGGTCGTCGACGCGGCCGGACGCTGGGTGCTGCCCGGGATGGTCGACATCCACACCCACTACGACGTCGAGGTCCTCGACGACCCGCACCTGCCCGAGTCGCTGCGGCACGGCGTGACCACGATCCTGATCGGCTCGTGCTCGCTCTCCACGGTGCACGTGGACCCGGTCGACGCCGGCGACCTGTTCGGCCGGGTCGAGGCGATCCCTCGCCGCCACGTGATCCGCTCCGTCGACGCCGCCAAGACCTGGTCCGACGCCGAGGGGTACGTCGCCGCGCTCGAGGACCGACCGTTGGGGCCCAACCTGGCCGCGTTCATCGGCCACTCCGACATCCGCACCGCCACCATGGGCCTGGACCGGGCCACCCGCCCCGAGGTCCGACCCAGCCGCCCCGAGCAGGCGCGGATGGAACGGATGCTCACCGAGGCGCTCGACGCCGGCTTCGTCGGCATGTCGGCCCAGCAGCTGCTCTTCGACAAGCTCGACGGCGACACCTGCCGCTCCCGCACGCTGCCCTCGACGTACGCCGAGCGGCGTGAGATGCGCGGCCTGCGCGAGATCCTGCGTCGCCGTGGCCGGGCCCTGCAGGCCGGTCCGGACGCCTCGCACCCGCACACGATCCTGCTCCAGGCGCTGCACTCGATCGGCTGGGGCCGGGGCGGACGCGGTCGTCCGGCGCTGAAGACCAGCCTGCTCTCTGCCGCCGACATCAAGGCGATCCCGTTCATCATCCACCTGATGCGCGGTCTGTCCGGGGCGGTCAACCGGGCCGGCGCCGACTTCCGCTGGCAGCACCTGCCGGTCCCGTTCGAGGTGTACGCCGACGGCATCGACCTGGTGATCTTCGAGGAGTTCGGCTCCGGCGCGGCCGCGCTGCACCTGGCCGAGGAGGTCGCGCGCAACGAGCTGCTGCGCGACGAGGACTACCGCCGCAGGTTCCGCAAGGACTACGACTCGAAGTACGGCCCCCGGGTGTGGCACCGCGACTTCTTCGACGCCGAGATCGTCGCGTGTCCCGACGAGGACGTGGTGGGCCTGTCCTTCGGGCAGGTCGGCGTCGAGCGCGGTGGCGTGCACCCCGTCGACGCCTTCCTCGACCTGGTCCTCGAGCACGGCACGGCGATCCGCTGGCGCACCACGATCTCCAACCACCGTCCTCGGGTGCTGCGCAGGATGGCGCAGTCCCCCGGCGTCCAGATGGGCTTCTCGGACGCGGGTGCGCACCTGCGCAACATGTCCTTCTACAACTTCGGGCTGCGGCTGCTCAAGCACGTGCGCGACGCCGACCGGGCCGGGCGGCCCTTCCTGAGCGCCGAGCAGGCCGTGCACCGCCTCACCGGCGAGCTGGCCGACTGGTACGACATCGACGCGGGCCACCTGCGCGTCGGGGACCGCGCCGACCTGCTGGTCCTCGACCCCGCACGCCTCGACGACACCCTGGAGGCGTACGCCGAGGCCCCCGTCGAGCAGTACGACGGCCTCTCGCGGATGGTCAACCGCAACGACGCGACCGTGCCGCTGGTGATGGTCGGCGGGCGCGTGGTCTACCGCGAGGGCGCACCCACCGACGTCGTCCAGCGCGAGCGCACCGGTCGCTTCCTGCGGGCCGGGCGCACCGACCGTGCGCCGCTGCCCCGCTCCGCCGAGGCGGTCCTCCTCACATCTCCTTGATGCCCCAGGGGCTGCCGTAGGCGGTGAGCAGGTCCAGGAACGGCACCGCGTCGAAGGCCTCCGGGCCGAGCACGCCGACGCCGGCCCAGACCCCGGTCGCCAGGAGCTCCAGGGCCACGACCGGGTTGACGGCGGTCTGCCACACCACGCACTGGTGCCCGTACTCCGCATCGACCAGGCGTTGTCGACGACGTGGTAGAGGTACGTCGAGCGCGGCTCGCCGTCCTTGCCGCGGCCGGTGACCCACACCCCCGCGCAGGTCTTGCCGCTCATCAGCGGACCCGAGCTCGGCGGGGTTCGGCAGCACCGCCGCCACCACGTCGCGCGGGCTGACCTCGCCGCCCGGGACGCGCACCGGGTCGGTGCTGTCCAGGCCGAGCTTGTGCAGGGTCTTGAGCACCTCGATGAACTCGTCGCCGAGGCCGTACTTGAAGGTCGCGCGCCGGGTCGTCGATCCAGCGCGGCATCAGGAGCACCTCCTCGTGCTCGACGTTGACGCACTCGACGGGGCCGATGCCCTCGGGGAAGTCGAAGACCTCCGGCTCCGAGAACGGCGCCGTGGTCCGCCAGGCGCCGTCCTCCCAGATCACCGGCGGGTTGAGGCACTCCTCGATGGTGGTCCAGATGGAGAACGACGGCGCGAAGCTCGTGGCCCTCCACCGTCAGGTTCGCCCCGTCGCGCACCCCGAGCTCGTCGATCTCGGAGAAGAGGTGGTCGGCGGCGTAGCGGGCCAGCACGTCGGAGAGCCCCGGCTCGACCCCGATCCCGACCAGCGCGAGCCGACCGGCCGACTCCCAGTCCCCGGCGACCGCGAACTGCTCGTCGCCGAGCTTCACGCCCGTCCTCTCGTACGGCGCCTCCGGGTGCGGGCGCGAGAGCGACATCGCCATGTCCAGGTAGTGCGCCCCGGCCTCGCCGGCCCCGGTGAAGATCGACATCACGAAGCGCGGGTCGACCGCGTTCATCACGTGGGTGATGGCGTGCTCGCGGCACAGTGCGGCGACCGAGCCCGCGTCGGAGGCGTCGACGCGAGCGGCGGCGTACCGCTCGTCGACCGCGGCGGCCCGCTCGGCGCTGGCCAGGTCGTGGTCGGCGATGACGATCGCCTCGAAGAAGTCGCGGCGGGACGCGATCGCGGCGAAGGCCGCCCCGACACCGCCGGCACCGACCAGCAGGATCCGCATGCTGCTCACCGTTCTACTCCTGACCGATGTAGGACATCACGTGCTTGATCCGTGTGTAGTCCTCGAGCCCGTACATCGACAGGTCCTTGCCGTAGCCCGAGTGCTTGAAACCGCCGTGCGGCATCTCGGAGACGAAGGGGATGTGGGTGTTGATCCACACCGCCCCGAAGTCGAGGCGCCGCGAGACCCGCATGGCCCGGGCGTGGTCGCTGGTCCAGACGCTGGAGGCCAGGCCGTACTGCACGTCGTTGGCCCAGCGCAGGGCCTCGGCCTCGTCGGTGAACTTCTGCACCGTCATGACGGGTCCGAAGATCTCGGTCTGCACCTGCTCGTCGTCCTGGCGCAGGCCCGAGACGACGGTCGGCTCGTAGAAGTAGCCGGCGCTGCCCTGACGGGTGCCGCCGGTGTCGATCCGGGCGTGGTCCGGGAGCCGGTCGACCATCCCGCTCACGTGCGCCAGCTGGTGCGCGTTGTTGAGAGGGCCGTAGTAGACGCCCTCGACCTCGGGCCTGCCGGTCGGCATCCCCCGGGCGGCCTCGGCCAGCGCTGCCACGAACTCGTCGTGGACGCCCGGAGCGACCAGCACCCGGGTGGCTGCGGTGCAGTCCTGCCCGGCGTTGAAGAGACCCGCGCCGGCGATGCCCTCGGCGGCCTTGGCGATGTCGGCGTCGTCGAAGACGATCACCGGGGCCTTGCCACCCAGCTCGAGGTGCACCTTCTTCACGTCGGCGGCCGCGGTGCCGGCGACCTCCATGCCCGCACGCACCGAGCCGGTGATGGCCACCATCTGCGGGGTCGGGTGCGCGACCAGCGCCCGACCGGTGTCGCGGTCGCCGCACACCACGTTGAGCACGCCCGGCGGCAGGAACTCCTGGCAGATCTGGGCCAGCAGGGTCGAGGAGGCCGGCGTGGTGTCGCTGGGCTTGAGCACCACGGTGTTGCCGGCGGCCAGCGCCGGGGCGATCTTCCAGATCATCATCAGCAGCGGGTAGTTCCAGGGCGTCACCTGCCCCACGACCCCGATCGGCTCGCGCCGCACCCACGAGGTGTGCTCGGCCATGTACTCCCCCGCCGAGCGCCCCTCGAGCAGCCGCGCGGCGCCGGCGAAGAAGCGGAAGTGGTCGCTGGCGTAGGGCATCTCCTCGGCCATCGTCAGGCCGAGCGGCTTGCCGGTGTCGCGGCACTCCACCGCGTTGATCTCCTCGACGCGGTCCTCGATCGCGTCCGCGATCCGCAGCAGCGCCCGGGCCCGGTCCTGCGGGGTGCTGCCCCAGCCCCAGCCCTCGAACGCGGCGTCAGCGGCGGCGTACGCGCGGTCGACGTCCTCGGCGCCGGAGGCCGGCGCCTGGGCGTACACCTCGCCGGTAGTCGGATCGATGACGTCGTACGTCGCACCCGAGGCGCTGTCGACGAGCCGGCCGTTGATCACGTTCTGGAAAGTGGTGTCCGCCATGGCGCGACTCTAGTGACACTGGTGCGGATTCGGTAGGGCTGAGCGCGGATGGACACCGATTCCGTCGCCTGAGACTCCTGGAGACGGGAAACGCTCCGTCGTCAGGCCTGATGGACCGGTCGGCCCGTCCACCCAGGTGCTGGCCACGCCGGCCGCCCCGATCTCGTCGGCCCGACCCGTGAACGGGTCCCGGTCGAGGACCACCAGGTCGGCCACCGCCCCGGGCCGCAGCACCCCGGCGTCGTCGCGGTGGTTCACCCAGGCGCTGCCCGACGTCGCGGCGGCCATCGCGGTCGTGAGGTCGAGCGCCTGCTCGGGCAGGAACGGCTCCGCCCCGGCCCGACCGGGTTCGCCGTGGGCCCACCGGTTGACCGCGACGTGGAGCGCGGCGAGCGGGTCGGGAGTGGAGACCGGCCAGTCGCTGCCGGCCACGAGCCGGGCCCCGGCGCGGTGCAGGCCGCCGAAGGGGTACTGCCAGGTCGCCCGCTCGGGCCCCAGGAACGGCAGGGTCAGGTCGACCATCTGCTCGTCGAGGCAGGCCCACAACGCCTGGATGTTGGCCGCGACGCCGAGCGTCGCGAACCTGGCGCAGGTCGTCGGGGTGCACGAGCTGGAGGTGGGCGACGTGGTGGCGCAGGTCGCCCACGTCCGGGCCGTTCGCCTCGAACGCGTCGAGCACCTCGCGCACCCCGCGGTCCCCGATCGCGTGCACGTGGACCTGGAAGGACGCCCGCGTCAGTGCCACGACCGCCTCCGCCAGCGCGGCGGGCGGCAGGAACGAGTGGCCGGTGTTGCTGGTGGCGTGCCCGCACCGGTCGAGGTACGGCGCCTCCAGCGCGGCCGTGCCGTTCTCGGCCACCCCGTCCTGCATGATCTTGACGCTCGTGGCCCGGAACCGGCCCGGGTGTACTCCTCGCGTCGGGCCGACGAGGTCGGGCAGCTGCTCGACGCCGCGGCCGCGGTCCCACCACAGCGCACCCACCACGTGCCCGGTCAGCGTGCCGCGCTCGGCGGCGCGCCGGTACGTCGGCCCGGGGTCGTCCATCCCGGCGTAGGCGCCGATGATCGCGTCCTGCCAGCCGGTGATCCCGCAGCGCGTGCAGGTAGGACTGGCCGGCGGCGAGGCCCGCGTCGAGCTCGGCCTCGGTGACCGCCGGCAGCAGCCGCGACACCAGCTCCATCGCGCCCTCGTGGAGGGTGCCCGTCGGGCTGGCCGTCGGCGTCGCGCTCCAGGTGGCCGTGCGGCGGGTCGGGGGTGTCGCGGGTGATGCCGGCGAGCTCGAGGGCGCGGGTGTTGACCCAGGCGCCGTGGTGGTCGCGGTTGGGCAGCAGCACAGGTCGGTCCGGCACGACGGCGTCGAGGTCGGCTGCCAGCGGGGTGCCGCCCGGGAAGGCCGCCATCGCCCAGCCGCCGCCGAGGATCCAGGGCCGCTCGGGGTGGGCGTCGGCGTAGCGGCGGACCGCGGCCAGGTACTCCTCGCGGGTGCTCAGCTCGGAGAGGTCGCACCGGGTGCGCTCCAGCCCGCCCTGGACGGCGTGCACGTGCGCGTCGACGAAGCCGGGCGCCAGCAGTCCCCCGGCCAGGTCGACCTCCTGGGCGCCCTGGGGCGCCTCGAGGTGCTCGCCGCCGGTGGCCACGGCGGCGACCCGGCCGTCGTGGACGAGCAGCTCGGCGGGGCCGGCGTACCGGTGCCCGTCGAAGAGGGTGCCGTTGCGGAAGACGGTAGCGGCCATGGGGGCTTTCTATCAGACCCGCGTTTCCGTGACTTCACGACGGATTCCGCGTCCTGCGCGCTAAATCACCACGGATTCACTTGCAGAAGTGTCCTCTCTCGGCGCACCATGGCTCCATGGACTACGACCACCTGCAACGGGCCGCCAAGGACCACCTGTGGATGCACTTCACCCGCCACGGGCAGTACGAGGAGTCCGACGTCCCCATCATCGTCAAGGGCGAGGGCGCCTACATCTGGGACGCGAAGGGACGCCGCTACCTCGACGGCCTGGCCGGCCTCTTCGTCAGCCAGCTCGGTCACGGACGCACCGACCTCGCCGAGACGGCCGCCAAGCAGGCCGCCGAGCTGGCCTTCCACCCGTTGTGGTCCTACGCGCACCCCAGCGCCATCGAGCTGGCCGAGAAGATCGCGAGCAACGCCCCCGGTGACCTGAACCGGGTCTTCTTCACCAGCGGTGGCGGCGAGGCGGTCGAGACGGCCTGGAAGCTGGCCAAGAACTACTTCAAGCTCACCGGCAAGCCGATGAAGCACAAGGTCATCAGCAGGGCGATCGCCTACCACGGCACCACCCAGGGGGCCCTGTCCATCACCGGTCTACCGGGGCTCAAGGCGCAGTTCGAGCCGCTGGTGCCCTCGACCTTCCGGGTGCCGAACACCAACGCCTACCGCGCCCACGAGATGACCGGCGGCTTCCTCGACGGCAGCGACCCCGAGGCCTTCGGCCGCTGGGCCGCCGACCAGATCGGCATCGCCATCGAGAACGAGGGCGCCGACACCGTGGCCGCGGTGTTCCTCGAGCCGGTGCAGAACGCCGGCGGCTGCTTCCCGCCGCCCCCGGGCTACTTCCAGCGGGTCCGCGAGATCTGCGACGAGCACGACGTGCTGCTGGTCTCCGACGAGGTGATCTGCGCCTTCGGCCGGCTGGGCCACATGTTCGGCGCGCAGCGCTACGACTACCAGCCCGACATGATCACCTGCGCCAAGGGCCTCACCTCGGGCTACTCGCCGCTGGGCGCCATGATCGCGACCGACCGGCTGATGGAGCCCTTCCTGCACGGCGCCGAGTCGTTCGCGCACGGCTACACCTTCGGCGGCCACCCGGTCTCGACCGCGGTGGGGCTGAAGAACCTGCAGATCTTCGAGGAGGAGCGCGTCCTGGAGCACGTGCGGGAGCACGAGAGCGGCTTCCGCGCCACCCTCGAGCGGCTCAAGGACCTGCCGATCGTCGGCGACGTCCGCGGCGACGGCTTCTTCTACGGCATCGAGCTGGTGAAGGACAAGGCCACCAAGGAGACCTTCACCCACGAGGAGTCCGAGCGTCTGCTCTACGGCTTCGTCTCCAAGCAGCTCTTCGCCGAGGGCCTCTACTGCCGCGCCGACGACCGAGGCGACCCGGTCGTCCAGCTCGCCCCTCCGCTGATCTGCGAGCCGTCCCACTTCGAGGAGATGGAGCAGATCCTGCGCGTCGTCCTCGACAAGGCCGGCACCCTCATCTGACCCGCCGACCCGGCGCAAATATCGCGCCGACCCGGCGCAGATGTCGCGCCGAGTCGGCCCGAACCCGCACAGGAGCCCCGTGAGCACTCTGATCCCCCACTGGCGCGGCGGGGCCCGTTGGCCCGGCCCCAGCGCCGAGCCCGAGCGGTACGCCGACGTCTACGACCCTGCATCCGGCGAGACCACCGGACGGGTAGCGCTCGCGTCCGGGGCGGATGTCGACGCCGTGCTCGCTGACGCCGTCGTGGCCGGGCGGGCCTGGGCGGAGACGTCGCTGTCGCGGCGTACGGGCGTGCTGTTCGGGTTCCGCGAAGCCCTGCACCGTCGGCGCGAGGAGGTGGCCGCGGCCATCACCGCGGAGCACGGCAAGGTGCTCGACGACGCGCTCGGCGAGGTGCAGCGCGGGCTGGAGGTCGCCGAGTTCGCGTGCGGGGCGCCGCACCTGCTCAAGGGCGGGTTCAGCGAAGGGGTCTCGAGCGGCGTCGACGTCTACTCGATCCGCCAGCCGCTGGGCGTGGTGGCGGTGATCTCGCCGTTCAACTTCCCGGCGATGGTGCCGCTGTGGTTCGTGCCGGTGGCCATCGCGTGCGGCAACGCCGTCGTCCTCAAGCCGTCGGAGAAGGACCCGTCCACCTCGCTGCTCCTCGCCGAGATCTGGGCCGAGGCCGGCCTGCCTGCCGGCGTCTTCAGCGTCGTCCAGGGCGACAAGGTCGCGGTCGACGCGCTGCTGACCCACGACGACGTCAAGGCGGTCTCCTTCGTCGGGTCGACCCCGATCGCCCGCTACGTCTACGAAACCGGCACCGCGCACGGCAAGCGGGTGCAGGCCCTCGGCGGCGCCAAGAACCACATGGTGGTGCTGCCCGACGCGGACCTCGACGCCGCCGCCGATGCCGCGGTCTCGGCGGGCTTCGGTTCGGCCGGTGAGCGGTGCATGGCGATCTCGGCGCTGGTCTGCGTCGACCCCGTCGCCGACCGGCTCGTCCCGCTGATCGCATCCCGGATGGCCGCGCTGGTGACCGGCGACGGGCGCCGTGGCAGCGACATGGGCCCGCTGGTGACGGGCGCGCACCGCGACAAGGTGGCGTCGTACGTCGAGGCCGGGGCCGCCGAGGGCGCCTCGGTCGTGGTCGACGGGCGCGGCGTGCAGCCGGACGGCTCACCGGACGGCTTCTGGCTCGGTCCGACGCTGCTGGACCACGTCGCTCCGGCGATGTCGGTCTACACCGACGAGATCTTCGGGCCGGTGCTGTCGGTGCTGCGGGTGCCGACGTACGACGCGGCCCTGGAGCTGGTCAACGCCAACCCGTACGGCAACGGCACCGCGATCTTCACCCATGATGGTGGCGCCGCCCGGCGCTTCCAGCACGAGGTGGAGGTCGGCATGGTCGGCGTCAACGTGCCGATCCCCGTGCCGATGGCCTACTACTCCTTCGGCGGGTGGAAGAGCTCGCTCTTCGGCGACTCGCACGCCCACGGCACCGAGGGCATCCACTTCTACACCCGGGGGAAGGTGGTCACCTCCCGCTGGCCCACCCCGGACCTGCCGCGCCCCGGCATCGACCTCGGCTTCCCCCAGCACTCCTGACCCGGCGCAAATATCCCGCCGAGTCGGCGCAGAGTGACCCCTACAGGTACCGGCGGCGCCGGCGCGATCCCCGGACGCTCTGCCAGAGCGCCCGGAGCCGTCGCTCGGCGTCCTGCTGGCTTCCGAAGACGCTGGACCTGCGGAAGACCTCGACGGTCCAGGCCTCCCGCTGCAGCCAGGACCGTCGGTCTCGGTCGTGCTCGACCTGCTCGACGGAGGAGTGGAACTCCTCGCCGTCGTACTCGCCGCCCACGCGCTCCTCGGCCAGGCCCATGTCGAGGAAGTACGACGCTCCGCCCCTGTCGACCTCGAGCTGCGTGAGCGGACGCGGCAGACCGGCCTGGTGCCAGCGCAGGCGCAGGGCGGACTCGCCGAAGGACTCCGCGCCACCGTCGGCGAGGGGTGCCAGCACCCGCAGCGGCACCACTCCTCGCTGCCCGGCGAAACGCGGGATGGCCTCCAGCATCTCGTCGTGGGTGAAGACATGGAGGGAGAGCATGGTGTCCATCCCGTGCAGCCGCGCGTCGTGGGACCGCGGCAGCCGGCCGAGATCCAGAGCCGTGCGCAGCGGTGTGGTGACGACCAGGCCGTGGACCTGCACCAGGTCGCTGTCGAGGACTGCGCGCTCACCGCTGCGCACGGTGTTCCGTTTCAGCCGTCCCGACCTCGCTGGGCCGGAAGCAGGCGATCTCCGGCGTCGAGAGGTGGTCGTTGGGTGCCAGAGCACGGTCGCCGGCGTGCAGCCACGCCGCGGTGTGGTCGCAGATGAACGCATCGCTCGGGACGACGAGCGACAGCACGGCGCACCGCAGCTCGAGCGTGTCCTCGAGGCTGCCGACGACGTACACGCCGTGGGCCGGTCGCCGCAGCCAGCCGTGCGCCACCATGCGCCGCAGGCGACGGTCGCTCAGCCCGAGATCGCGTGCCTCAGCGGTGGTGAAGGGTCGGTCGAGCGGCAACGAGTGCCCGAGGTCGAAGATCTGTGCCATGCCGACAGCGTGCGCTCACCGGTGTCCCCGCGCCAGGGTGCTCCTGCAGCCTGTGGACAACCCGGACCGACCGCGACATCCGGGCCGACTCGCGGCGACATTTGGCGCCGGGTGGGAGGGATATTTGGGCCGGGTGGGAGAGATATCTGGGCCGGGTCAGGAGTCGAAACCGAGGCCGGCGGCGTCGAGGCCGCGCAGCCACAGGTTCCGGTGGCCGGCGGAGCGGTCGGCCCGCTCGAGGGACCAGCGGGTCAGGTTGATGCCGACCGAGCGCAGCGGCTCGGGCGGGAAGGGCAGCGGCTGCTCGCGCACCATCCGCAGCCGGGTGCGCTCGGTGTCGGCGCCGTCGAGGAGGTCGAGCACCACCTGGGCGCCGAAGCGCGACGCGGCGACCCCGAGGCCGGTGTAGCCCAGGGCGTAGCCGACCCGACCCGCGACCGCGGTGCCGAAGAACGCCGAGAAGCGGGTGCAGGTGTCGATCACCCCGCCCCAGCGGTGCGTGAACCGGATGCCGGCCAGCTGCGGGAACGTCTCGAGGAAGTGCTCCGCCAGCAGCCGGTGGGTACGTTCGCGCTGCTCGAGCGAGGCGTCGATGCGACTGCCCCAGTGGTAGACCGCGTCGTAGCCGCCCCACAGGATGCGGTCGTCGCGGGTCAGGCGGTAGTAGTGGAACAGGTTCGAGGCGTCACCGACGCCCTGCCGCCCGTGCCACCCGATCGCCGCCTTCTGCTCGGCGCTCAGCGGCTCGGTCATCAGCACGTGGTCGTAGACGGGCACGGTCATCAGCCGCAGCCGGCGCAGCAGCGGCGGGAAGGCGTTGGTGGCCAGCGCGACCCGGCCCGCACGCACCCGCCCGGGCCCCCCGGGTCCGAGCGTCGTCAGCTCGACCCCGGCCCCGGCCCGCTCCAGCCCGACCGCCCGCGTCTGCTCGTGCACGACCACGCCGGCCTCCAGGCACGCGCGTCGCAGGCCCCAGGCCAGCCGCGCGGGCTCGACGAGCGCCGTGCCGTGCGGCTCGCTCAACGCCCCGAGGTACGTCGGCGACGCGACCAGGGCCTGTGCCTCGGCGGCGTCCAGCCAGGTCGCCCCGCTGCCGTGCTCGGCCAGGCGGCCCCCAGCTCCTGGAGCTCGGCCACGTGGTGGGGCTGCGTGGCGACCGTCAGCTCGCCGACCTCCCGCCAGTCGCAGTCGATCCCGAGCCGGGCGATGCTCGCGCCGATCTCGGCGAGGTTCTCGGCGCCCAGCCGGTCGAGCAGGGCCAGCTCCTCGGGCCAGCGCTCGAGCCCGTTGCCGAAGCCGTGGGTCAGGCTGGCAGAGGCGAAGCCGCCGTTGCGCCCGCTCGCCTGGCCGCCGCACTCCCCTGCCTCGAGCAGCAGCACGGACGCGGACGGGTCGCGCTCCCGGGCCAGCAGGGCGGTCCACAACCCGGTGTACCCGCCGCCGACGACCACGAGGTCGGCGCACGTCTCGCCCCGCCAGTGCAGGCCGGGGCTCGGGACGCTCCGGGTCGTCGAGCCAGAAGGTCCGCGGGGCCGCGTCGCGCAGGGCCCGGGCGGCGGCCGAGGTCACCGACCTGCCCGGCGCCTGCTGCCGACCTCGCCGACGAGGACGACCGTCATCGCGACCAGGAACATGATCGTGCCCACCACGTTGATCTGCGGCGGGATGCCCCGCTGCGCAGCACCCCAGACGAACATCGGGAACGTGACCTCCTGGCCGGCGTTGAGGTTGGTGATGATGAAGTCGTCGAAGGACAGCGAGAACGACAGCAGCGCGGCCGCGAGGATGCCGGGGAAGACCAGCGGGAAGCTGACCCGCCAGAACGTCTGCCACTCGTTGGCGTAGAGGTCCATCGCCGCCTGCTCCAGGCGCGGATCCAGGCCGGCGAGGCGTGCCTTGACCGTGACCACCACGAAGGACAGGCAGAACAGCACGTGGGCGATCCAGATGGTCCAGAAGCCGAGGAACCCGGCCGCCCCGACGTTGACGAACAGCGCCAGCAGCGAGGAGCCCATGACGACCTCGGGCGTGGCCATCGGCAGGAAGATGAGCAGGTTCGCCGCGCTGCGCCCACGGAAGCGGTGCCGGACCATCGCGAAGGCCATCAGGGTCCCGAGCAGGGTCGCCGCCGCGGTCGCCAGCAGCCCGATCTGCAGGCTCCTGACCAGCGACTCGCACAGCTGGTAGGGGCCGCAGATGTCGGTCCAGTTGCCGGTCGTGAAGCCATCGAAGCTGTAGCTGTTGCGGCTCGCCGGGTCGTTGAAGGACATCAGCATCACCACGAGCACCGGCACCGACATGTAGAGCAGCACCAGCAGCCCGAGCACCAGCACCAGGTGGTCGGCCAGCCAGCGGACCGGCCCGCGCCGACGCCGCGCCACGGCCTGGGTGGAGGAGGGACCGGAGGTCGGGCCAGAAGTCGGCCCAGAGGTGGGGGCAGCGGTGCTCACAGCAGCTCCTCGGTGCCGGCGCGGCGTACGTAGACGAAGACCAGCACCACGATCGCGGCCATCAGGGTGACCGACAGCGCCGAGGCCGTCGGGTAGTCGCCGGCGGCGAAGAGGTCCTGGATCTCGTTGCCGACCATCCGCGTCCGCGGGTTCCCGAGCAGCTCGGAGTTGATGTAGTCACCGGCGGAGGGGATGAAGGTCAGCAGCGTGCCGGCGACGAGACCGGGCATCGCCAGGCGCAGCGTCACCGTGCGGAACGCGGTGATCGGAGAGGCGTAGAGGTCGGCGGCGGCCTCGAGGACCCGGTGGTCGATCTTCTCCAGCGACGCGTAGAGCGGCAGCACCATGAACGGCAGGAAGTTGTAGGTCAGGCCGGTGACGACCGCGAACGGCGTGGCCAGCAGGTGCCCCTCCGGGCCGAGCACCTGGATGGTCCGCAGGAACGACACGAGCGGCTCGTTGTCGCCCAGGATGTACTGCCACGACAGGGTGCGCACCAGGAAGCTGGTGAAGAACGGCGCGATCACGGCCACCAGCATCAGGTTCTTCCAACGCCCCGCCTTGAACGCGATGGCGTAGGCGAGCGGGAAGCCCAGGAGCATGCAGGCCACCGTGGCGGTGCCGGCGTACACGAAGCTGCGCACCAGCTGCGGGGAGTAGGCCTGCAGCGAGTCGGCGTAGTTCTGCACGTGGCCGGTCATCTGGTAGCCCAGCTGCAGCGACCCGCTGGGGTCGTAGAGGCTGGTCGCCACCAGGGTCACGGTGGGCACCACGAAGAACAGCGCCAGCCAGACCCCGCCCGGCAGCAGGAGCAGGTAGCCGCTCAGTCCGCGCCGCGTGCTCACCGGTCCTCCGGCTCCACGCCCGCCGCCGCGTCCTGCGAAGCATCGAGGCAGAAGGTGTGGGCGCCCGACCAGTGCAGGTCCACCTCGTCCCCGCCGCGGAGGCGTTCGTGGGCACCGGTGTTCTGCGAGAAGACCGTGAGCTCCTGGCCCCAGGGCATCCGCACGAGGTACTGCGTGCTGACCCCCACGAAGCTCACGTCGCTGACGACGCCGTCACGCAGGCAGTTGTCCTCCGGTCCCGTGGTCGCGCCGCCGGCCGGGGTCAGCACCACCTTCTCGGGCCGTACGCCGACCCAGACGTCGCCCTCGGTGACCACGGCGCGGGAGCGGGCGGCGTGCACCGTGGTGCCGTGCACGTCGAGCAGGAGGTCGCCGTCGCCGTCGCCCGGTGCGCTGCCGGTGACCCGGGCCGCGACCAGGTTGGACTGACCCAGGAAGTTGGCCACGAACGTGGTCGCCGGGCTCTCGTAGAGCAGCTCGGGTGGACCCATCTGCTCGATGTGGCCGGCATTCATCACCGCGACGGTGTCGGCCATGGTCATGGCCTCCTCCTGGTCGTGGGTGACGTGCACGAACGTGAGGCCGACCTCGGTCTGGATGCGCTTGAGCTCGATCTGCATCTGGCGGCGCAGCTTGAGGTCCAGCGCGCCGAGCGGCTCGTCGAGAAGCAGCACCTGCGGCTGGTTGATCAGGGCCCGGGCGAGCGCGACCCGCTGCTGCTGACCCCCGGAGAGCTGGGCGGGGCGGCGGTCCGCGAGCTCGGTGAGCTCGACCAGGTCGAGCATCCGCTCGACGTCCTCGGTCACCTTCTTGCGTCCGCGCCGGCGCAGCCCGAACGCGACGTTCGCGGCGATGGTCAGGTGCGGGAAGAGCGCGTAGCTCTGGAACACCGTGTTGACCGGGCGCTTGTAGGGCTTGAGGTGGGTGATGTCGTCGGACCCGAGGGTGATGCTGCCGCCCGTGGGCTCCTCGAGTCCGGCCACCATCCGCAGCGTCGTCGTCTTGCCGCAGCCCGAGGGCCCGAGCAGCGCGAAGAACGAGCCCTGCGGCACCGTCAGGTCGAGCGCGTCGACGGCGACGAAGCTCGCGAACTTCTTGGTCAGGCCGCGCAGCACCAGGTCGGAGCCCGTCTGCGGTGGTGCGGTCTCCTGGGTCATGGCGCCTCCGGTCGGGACGGTCGTGGGCGTCGCCATCAGGCCCCGATCACCCGGGCGAAGTCCTTGTCGTACTGCTGCCGGGTCGACTCGTCGAGCTCCATGAAGCCGTAGGCATTGGTCAGGAAGTCGTCGCTGGGGAAGATCAGCGGGTTGTCGACCAGCGACGGGTCGATCTTCTCCATCGCCTGCTGGGCGCCCTCGACCGGACAGATGTAGTTGACCCAGGCGGCCAGCTTCGCCGCGATCTCGGGCTGGTAGTAGAAGTCCATCATCGCCTCGGCGTTCGCCTTGTGATCGGCTCGGTTCGGCACCAGCATGTTGTCCGACCACAGGGACAGGCCCTCCTCGGGCACCACCCACTTGATGTCGGGGTTGTCGTACTGCATGGCGATCACGTCGCCGGACCAGGCCTCGCAGGCCACCACGTTGCCGGCGTTGAGGTCGCGGATGTAGTCGTTGCCGGTGAAGCGGCGGACCTGGCCGGAGCCGACGTACCCCTCGAGGCGGCCCAGGGCCCCCGACCACTGCTCGGAGGTGAACTCCTCGGGGTCCGCGCCCTCGAGGAGCAGCATGAAGAGCATCGTGTCGCCCATCTCGGAGAGCAGGCTGATCTTGCCCTTGAGGTCGCTGCGTGTCATCAGCTCCTCGAAGCTGCCGACCTCGCCGGTGTACTTCGCGTTGTAGGCGATGCCGGTCAGGCCGCTCTGCCACGGCACGCTGTAGTCGCGCTCGGGGTCCCAGGTGGGCTCGCGGAGATCCGGCTTGAGGTTGGCCTCGACGTTCGGCATCGCGCTCTTGTCGAGCTTCTGCATCCAGCCCAGGCCCACCATCCGCGCCGCCATCCAGTCGGTCATCGTGATGATGTCGCGCCCGACCGGCTCGCAGCCGCCGAGCTGGTCCTTGACCTTGCCGAAGAACTCGGTGTTGTCGTTGATGTCGGTGTTGTAGGTGACCGAGATGCCGCTGCTGGTCTCGAACTCCGCCAGCGTGGGGATCTTCTTGCCCTTGCGGTCGATGTACTCCGGCCAGTTGGAGAACACCAGGGCCTTCTCGGTGCCCGAGAGGTCCTCGGAGGTGCAGGAGTCCGACGTCTGCACCTGGGAGTCGGTGCCGCAGGACGCGAGCAGACCGGGCACCCCCAGAGCGAGCGCCGACAGCGACGCCCCGCGCAGGAGCGAGCGGCGACCGACGCCGCGACCTCCGGCGGCGTGCACGGCGCGGGTGAGCTCATCGAGACGGGCGGGGTCCACGGACATGGGTTACCTCCAGTGATGGCTGAACCAGGATCGTGACACTGGTCGGGCACTGAGGACAAGGGAAACCGTTGAGACGAAACACGTTTGCAACGAAATCCATCGTCAAGCCACATGCCCGGAATCGTTCCCCTCATGTCCGGAGACGGTAGGTTGCTGCCATGAACGAGCGCCGGGCCCGTCCGACCACTCCCCTCGACGACGTCTCCAAGGCGATCATCGAGCAGCTCCAGCAGGACGGACGCCGCTCGTACGCCGCGATCGGCAAGGTCGTCGGCCTGTCCGAGGCCGCCGTGCGCCAGCGGGTGCAGCGCCTGGTCGACGGCGGGGTGATGCAGGTCGTGGCCGTCACCGACCCGCTCGAGCTGGGCTTCGCGCGCCAGGCGATGGTCGGGGTCAGGTGCACCGGGCCCCTGGAGCCGGTCGCCGACGCGCTCGCGCGAGATCGCGGAGGTCGACTACGTCGTCATCACCGCCGGCGCCTACGACCTGCTGGCCGAGGTGGTCGCCGAGAGCGACGAGCGCCTGCTCGAGCTGATCTCGTCGCGCATCCGCACGATCGAGGGCGTGGTGGCCACCGAGACGTTCATGTACCTGAAGCTGCGCAAGCAGACCTACTCGTGGGGCGTGCGCTGAGCCAGCGTCCGCTCCCGCCGGAGGACTACCGCGTCCTCTCGCTGTGGCACGCCACCGCCGAGCGACGACTGGACCCCGCGGGCGCCGCTGGCCGGCGACCTCGAGGTCGACGTGGCCGTCGTCGGCGCGGGCCTCACCGGGCTGTGGACCGCGCACTACCTGGCCGAGGCCGACCCGACGCTGCGGATCGCGGTGCTCGAGGCCGAGGTCGCCGGGCTACGGCGCCTCCGGGCGCAACGGCGGCTGGTGCTCGGCGCTCTTCCCCGCCTCGCTCGACACCCTCGCCGCGCTGCCCGGCCCGGGAGTCGGCCGCACGGTCGCGCCGGGGCGCTGGCCCAGCACGCAGCGATGCGCGCCACCGTCGACGAGGTCGTCCGGGCCGCGGCCGCCGAGGGCATCGATGCCCACGTCGCCAAGGGCGGCACCGATCGACCTGGCCCGCACGCCCGCCCAGCTGACCCGTGCCCGGGCCGAGGTCGCGCACGCCCGCGCCTGGGGTCGCGGCGAGGACGACCTGCGGCTGCTCGACCGGGCCGAGGCCGAGAGCGCTCGCTGCGGGCCAGCGGCACCCTGGGGGCGACGTACACCCCCGACTGCGCGGCGCTGCACCCCGCCCGGCTCGTGCGCGGGCTGGCCCGGGCCGTCGAGCGCCGCGGGGTCCGGGTGCTCGAGCGCACGCCGGTCACGTCGATCGCGCCGGGCCGCTGCGAGACGCCGTACGGCGTGGTGCGCGCCGACGTGGTCGTGCGCGCCACCGAGGGCTACACGCCCGCGGCTGGCCGGGCACGAGCGCGGCCGTGGTGCCGGTGCTACTCGCTGGTGATCGCCACCGAGCCGCTGCCCGACGCGGTGTGGGACGAGATCGGGCTGGCGCGGCGCGAGACGTTCACCGACCACCGGCACCTGATCGTCTACGGCCAGCGCACCGCCGACGAGCGGCTGGTCTTCGGCGGCCGTGGTGCGCCGTACCACCTCGGCTCGGCGATCCGGCCGGGCCACGACCGCGACCCGCGCGTGCATCGCCGCGCTGCTGGCGACGCTGACCGACCTGTTCCCGGTGCTGGGCGCACCGCGGCGACGTGCGGGTCACGCACGCGTGGGGCGGCGCGCTCGGCATCCCGCGCGACTGGTGCGCCTCGGTCGGCCTGGACCGGAGCACCGGTCTGGCCTGGGCCGGCGGGTACGTCGGCGACGGCGTGGCCACCACCAACCTCGCCGGACGCACGCTGCGCGACCTCGTCCTGGGCCACGACACCGACCTCACCGCGCTGCCCTGGGTCGGGCACCGCTCCCCGCGACTGGGAGCGCGAGCCGCTGCGCTGGCTCGGCATCAACGCCGGCCTGCGCGCGATGACGCTCGCCGACGCGGAGGAGTCGCTGACCCGGCGACCCTCCCTCGTGGCCCGGGCCGTCGCGCCGCTGCTCGGCTGAGCGCCCCCGAGGGAGCAGGATGACCTCATGAGGAAGCTCGCCCTGGTCCGCCGTCCCGGTCCGCGCCTGGCCGACGGCATCGTGACCCACATCGACCGCTCCCCCGTCGACCTCGACCTGGCGCAGCGCCAGTGGGACGGCTACGTCGCCGCGCTGCACGCCGAGGGCTGGGAGACCGTCGAGGTCGACCCCGTCGACGACTGCCCCGACGCGGTCTTCGTCGAGGACACCGTCGTCGTGTACGCCGACCTCGCCGTCATCGCCCGCCCCGGCGCCGACGAGCGCAAGCCGGAGACGCCGGCGACCGAGGACGCCCTGCGCCGGCTCGGCTACCGCGTCGCCCACATCGAGGCGCCCGACACCCTCGACGGCGGCGACGTGCTCAAGCACGACGGCACCGTCTGGGTCGGTCTCGGCGGGCGCACCACCCCCGGGGCCGTCGACCAGCTCCGGCGCCCTGCTGGCTCCGCTCGGCGCGCACGTGGTCGGCGTACCGCTGGCGAAGGTGCTGCACCTGAAGTCGGCCGTCACCGCCCTGCCCGACGGCACCGTCGTCGGCTGGGACCCGGTCGTCGACGACGCGTCGGTGTGGGAGTCCTACCTGGCCGTGCCGGAGGAGCCGGGCGCCCACGTCGTGGCTCCTCGACCCCGACACCGTGCTGATGTCCACCAGCGCCCCGCGGACGCGGGCGCTCTTCGAGGAGCGCGGGCTGCGGGTGGTCGCGGTCGACATGAGCGAGTACGAGAAGCTCGAGGGCTGCGTGACCTGCCTGTCGGTGCGGCTGCGTGGAGCGCCGACGGCCTGAGCCGAGCGCCGCGGCACCGAGCACCGGGGCCGCCTTCCCAGTTCGTCGATCGGTTGATCCGTCGACGGAGCCGTTGATCAACCGATCGACGAACCGGCAAGGCGTGGTGGTCGGCGGCAGCCGAAAATCCGTTGCGCCGCGTCCAGCGACCGCCCACCCTGGTACCGGAGCAGCGCGGCGTCCGAGCCGTGCGACGTCGAGAGGAGCGAGACATGTCGACGACTGTCCCTGGCCTGTCCGCAGACCACCCCCTCTTCTCCCGATGGAGCACCCACCGTGACGTACGACGTCTCGCAGCACCCGCAGGACCGCAGCACCCCTGACCCTTCCCGCGTCCTCTCACTTCGACTTCCGCCCGCTCGACGACCTCGACGAGGACCAGCGCTGGTCCACCTGGCTCGAGGTCGAGCCGCTCTCGCGCGGCCCCGAGCCCCGGCCCGACTGGGTCGTGACCAGCCAGGCGGCCGTCGACACCGAGCTCGGTGTCCTGAAGACCGGCAAGGAGGCCGACGCGTTCCTGCTCGAGCGCGCCGTCCCCGACACCGACCCGACGCACGTCCCGGGCGAACCGGGGCGCTCGGTGGTGATGGTCGCCAAGCGCTACCGCAGCGAGGAGCACCGCACCTTCCACCGCTCCGGCGCCTACACCGAGGGGCGCAGGGTCCGGAACACGCGCGACGCCCGGGCGATGGCCAAGAAGACCGCGCACGGCCGGGCGGTCGCCGCGGGCCAGTGGGCCTGGGCCGAGTGGCAGGCCCTGAGCCGGCTCTGGACGCTGGGCCTGCCGGTGCCCTACCCGGTGCAGGTCGACGGCACCGAGCTGCTGATGGAGTGGATCACCGTCGAGGGCGAGCACGGGCACGAGACCGCGCCCCGGCTGGCCCAGACGAGACCGGAGCCGGGGCTGCTGGCGTCGTACTGGGACCAGACCCGCGACGCGATGGCGCTGATGGTGCAGGCCGGCATCGTGCACGGCGACCTGTCGCCGTACAACGTGCTGGCCGCCGGCGAGCGGCTGGTCGTCATCGACCTGCCACAGGTCGTCGACCTGGTCGGCAACGTGAACGGGATGGACTTCCTGCTGCGCGACTGCACCCACATGGCCACCTGGTTCCGCGCCCGCGGCCTGGCCGTCGACGAGCACGACCTCTTCGGCGAGCTCATGGCCCACGCCTTCTGAGCCGCCGGGAGCCGGGCTACCCGAGCACGGTGCGGGTGCTGGCGGCGTTCACCGGACGGATCCGGGAGAACGCCGCCAGGTCGATCTTCAGACCCGGTGTGCGCACCGACGTAGGTGACCGGGTCACGGTCGTGGTCGACGCCGCCGTCCTCCACCGCGGCGATGATCGCGGCCAGGAAGCACCCGGCGACGGGGGCGTTCTTGAACTGGTTGCCGCTGGTGCCCATCGCGACGTAGAAGCCGTCGGCGTCGGTCCGGTCGTAGATCGGCGTCCAGTCGTCGGCGACGTCGTAGACCCCGACGACGCCGCAGGGCCGGTTGGGCACCCGCAGCTCGGGCAGCCGCCGGGCAGCCCGGGTCACCTGGGACTCGAAGCGCGCCAGCGTGACGTGGTCGTCGACGGTGTCGGGGTCCTCGATCCAGTCGAAGGGGTCGCACGCGGGCTCGGTGCCGCCGACGACCCAGGCCTGCTGCGGGCCGGGACGCATGTAGGTGCCGAGGTCGATGTCGAAGACGCCCGGGCCCGGCGCGGCGTCGGTGCCGTAGCCCGCCGGCTGGGCCACCTGGTGCACCTCCTGGCGCAGCGGCCGGACGCCGACGGTGAACTCCGCACCGATGCCCGCCATCGCGTTGAAGGCCCCCGACCAGGGGCCCGCCGCGTTGACCACGACCGGCGACTCGACCCGTCGCCCGTCGGCCAGGGCGAGGTGCCACGTCGAGCCGCGACGCTCGACGGCCACGACCTGGGCGCGGTACGCCGTGGTCGCACCGTGCAGGCGGGCCGCGACGGCGAGGTTGTCGGCGGCCAGCCGCGGGTCGTCCATGTAGCCGGCGTCGGGGGTCCAGATCGCCCCGAGCCGGGCCGGTGCGTCCTCCCAGAACGCGTCGTCGGCCACCGGCTTGTTGGGCCAGTAGGCACCGGTGTCGAGGTGCGGGAACCGGGCGGCGAGCTCGTCGGCCCCGAGGTGCTCGCACGGCACCCCGGCGGCCTCCAGGAGCCGCATCCCCTCGTCGTGCGGCACGGCCGGCACGTCGAGGTGCAGCATCCCGGTGCGGTGGAAGCGCGAGAGCGCCGGCGGGTCGGCCAGCGGCTCGAAGCGCGGCAGCCCGAGGTGCTCGGCCCACTGCTCCCACATGAACTTGGCCTCCCACGACGTCGCGACGGTGTCGTAGGTGGAGTAGAGGAACCGGATGACCGCGCTCGAGGCGCTCGTCGAGCCGTGCCCGGGCCCCCCCGCCTTGTCGAGCACGAGCACGTCACGGCCGGCGCGGGCCAGCTCGAGCGCCACGGCCGAGCCGATGACGCCGGAGCCGACGACGACGGCGTCAGCGGTCAGGGTGTGGGTCACAGGTCTCTCCCCGGTGGTGGTCGGGCGGGTGGTCGGTCAGGCGTCGACGACGATGTCGCCGTCGGGGGTGGAGCAGCAGGGCAGGAACTTGTCCTGGGCGATCTCGCGGGGCCGGATGCCGCCCTGGTGCACCATGTCGACCCGGCCCGAGAGCAGGGTGGACTTGCAGGTGCCGCAGAGGCCCTCCGCGCACGACGACGGGAGCCGTACGCCGGCCTCCTGGGCAGCGGCCAGCACCGTCATGCCGGGGGGACACCGCACCTCGCGGCCGCTGCGGCCGAAGCGCACCCGCGCCTCCGGGGCGCCGTCGGCGACCGGCCCAGCCACCTGCCCGGCCACCGGCGCACCGGACTCGCCGAGCACGAAGCTCTCCTCGTGGCAGCGCGCCGGGTCGGCCCCCACCTCGGCGAGCACGCTGCGGACGCCGGCCATGTAGCCCGGCGGCCCGCAGGTCAGCACCTCGCGGTCGGCCGCGTCGGGCACCGCGCCGAGCAGCATCGCGGCGTCCAGGCGGCCCCGCGGGCCGAGCCAGGCGCCGGGCCGACCGGGTGCGTCGTCCTCGCACACCCACACGACCCGCAGGCCCTCGTGGACCGCGGCCAGGTGCTCGAGCTCGTCGCGGCGGACCAGGTCGTCGGGGGTGCGCGCGCTGTGCACCACGACGACGTCCAGGGCCCCGGGGCCCAGCTCGGCGAGGTCGGCCATCGTGCCCAGCGTGGCCAGCGTCGGGGTGATCCCGCTGCCGGCCGAGAGCAGCAGGTAGCGCGCGGCCGGGTGCGCGGCGACGGTGAAGGCGCCGCGCGGCCCGCTGACGCGGACCCGGTCCCCGGGCGCCAGCCGGTCGTGGAGGTACGGCGACAGCCCGCCGCCCTCGACCCGCTTGACCGTGATGCTCAGCAGGTGCGGCCGGGTCGGCGGCGACGAGATCGTGTAGCAGCGCTCGACCCGCTGCCCGTCGACGTCGACGCCCAGGGTGAGGAACTGCCCGGGACGGAAGGCGAACGTGCTCGGTCTGGTCGGCTCCAGCACCAGCGACACGACGTCGTGGGTCTCGCGGACCCGGGCACGCAGCACCAGCTCGGTGTCGAGGTCGACCTCCTCAGCGAGCAACCCGTCGCCCAGCGGCCGCACCACGCGCGCGGGGTCGGGCACCACCCGCAGCGCCGGGACGGCGGCGACGGCCGCCTCGTCGGCGGGGCACAGGAACGGCTGCAGCTCGCTCATCGGGCGGCCTCCTCGCGGATGCGGGCGTCGTACCAGGCGACGAACGCCTCCACCTGCTCCTCCGCCTCGGAGTAGGGCCCCGGCTCGTAGCCGGGGTCGGCGACCCCGGCCTGGGTCAGCGCCACGAACGCCGCGTCCTGCTCGTTGGTGGCCCGCCAGGTGGCCGTGAGGCTCGCGACGTCGTAGTCGACACCCTCGACGGCGTCCTCGTGCACGAGCCAGGTGGTGCGCACGAGGGTCCGGTCGACGGACACCGGCAGCGCCGCGAACGTCACGACGTGGTCGGCCTGGGCGTGGAACCACGCGTTGGGCTGGGTGTGCAGCCCCAGCCGGCCCAGCCGTGCGTCGGGCAGGTCCCCGAGCAGCCGGTCGACCAGGCGGGTGCCGTCGGGGCTGAAGGACTCCCCCGCCCCGTCCAGCGGCTCGCGGTGGAGCCGGAAGCCGACCGGACGCGCGAGGTCCTCCACGAGCGCGTAGGGCAGGCCGAGGTCCTCGCTGCGCCGCTCGAGGTCGACCTGGGCCAGCAGGTAGCGGTCGTGGTCGGCGCGCAGCCGCTCGGGCACCTGGTGGTCGGCCAGCCCCCAGGTCGGGAAGAACGAGCACAGGAGCTCGGGGTGCCCGTCGCAGTGGTAGCACTCCCGGTTGTTCTCCATGGTCAGCTTCCAGTTGCCGTGCTCGACCAGGTCGGTCTGCGCGGCGACCTTGGTGCGGGCCAGCACGTGCGGGGCGACGTACGGCGCCACCACGCGCGCGACGTCCTCGATGTCGCCCGGCGGCTCCGCGGCCAGGCAGACGAACAGCAGCCCGGCGACCTCACGCAGGTGGACCGTGCGCAGCCCGAGAGCGGCACGCTCGGCGGTGGGCGGCAGCTGGGGGGCGTGCAGGAGGCGACCGTCGGTGGCGTAGGTCCAGTGGTGGTAGCCGCACACGATGTTCCCGACGCAGCCGTGGGACTCGGTGACCAGCCGGGACCCCCGGTGGCGGCAGACGTTGCGGAACGCCTGGAGCCGACCGTCGTCGTCACGCAGCACCACCACCGAGGCGCTGCCCAGGTCGATGCTGAGGAAGTCGCCCTCCTCGGGCACCTCGGCGACCGAGCCCACGAAGATCCACTGACGCTGCCAGATCAGCCGCAGGTCGAGCTCGTGCACGGCGGGGTCGGAGTAGCAGGCGCCGGGCAGCGAGTGCCCTGCCGGGCGCGCGTCCAGGAGGTCCAGCAGCCACTCGGCATCGAGTCGAGCGGTCGTGGTGGTGAGCGTCATCGGTTCCTCCTGAGCGGACGGGTCAGACGGTGACGCACAGCCGGAGCGCGTCGTAGATGGCGGCATGGATGTTGCGACTGGCGACGGCGTCACCGATCCGGAAGAGCTGGTAGCGGCCCTCGGGGTGGGTGGCGACCTCCTGCGGCAGCCCCGCGAGCAGAGCGACGTGGTCGACCTCACCGAGGTTGCGCGAGCCGGCCACCAGCTCGAGGTACAGCTCGTCGTTGGGCACGGTGCCGTGCTCCACCACGACGTGGTCGACCACCCGCTCCTCGACCGCGTCGGCGTAGTCGCTGCCCAGCACCGCCACCAGCCGGCCGCCCTCCTCGGGCGTGGCGCGGCGCACCGAGAGCAGCCGCCGGGCCACGCTCAGCCGTACGTCGTGCTCGGCGAAGGCGCGCAGGTAGGCCGGGCTGTTCATGCTGCCCACCGAGATCCCGACCATCCGCTCCGGGGTCACCAGCTCGACGTGCGCGCCCAGGCGGGCCAGGTGCTCGGTCGCGTCGAGGGCGGGCTCGCCGCCGTGGTCGTCGAAGACCAGCACCCGCTCACCGGCCCGCGGACCGGTGCCGCCGAGGACGTCCCAGGTGTCGAGCACCAGGTCCTCCCCGCCCCGGCCACCGAGCGGTCCGGGACCCCGCCGGTGGCGACGACCACGAGGTCGGGCTCCTCGGCGAGGACGGTGGCGGCCTCGGCGTACACGCCGTAGCGGACGTCGACGCCGGAGTGCTTGAGCTCGGCGACCCGCCAGTCGACGATGCCGATCAGGTCGCGGCGGCGCAGCGTCGAGGAGGCCAGGAGCAGCTGCCCGCCGGGGCGGTCGCCGGCCTCCAGGAGCAGCACGTCGTGGCCGCGCTCCCCCAGCACCCGGGCGGCCTCGAGGCCAGCAGGACCGGCTCCCACCACCACGGCCCGCCGGCGCCGACCGAGCGTCGGCGCGATGACGTGCGGCAACGACTGCTCGCGACCGGTGGCAGGGTTGTGCACGCACTTGGCGTCGCCGGACTCGTAGATCGCGTCGAGGCAGAAGCTCGCGCCCACGCAGGGCCGCACCCGGTCCTCCTCGCCGCGGGCGACCTTGGCGACCAGGTGCGGGTCGGCGATCTGGGGCCGGGTCATCCCGACCAGGTCGAGCAGACCCTCGCGGATCGCGTGCCGGGCGGTGGCGACGTCGCCGATGCGGGCGGCGTGCATCACCGGGACCCCCAGGGCCCGCCGGACGGTGCCGGCGAGCTCGAGGAACGGCGCCGACGGCGTGCCCATCGACGGGATGGTCGCGGCCAGCCGGGCGTCGCTGTCGAGACCGCCCTTGATGACCGAGAGGAAGTCGACGCCGTGCTCGAGGTAGCGCCGCGCGATCGGCAGGGTGTCCTCCAGGCCCAGCCCGTCGGGCAGGTCCTCGTCCATCGCCATCCGCAGCCCGACCACGAAGTCGGGACCCACCGCCGCCCGCACGGCGTCGAGCACCCGCAGCGGGAAGACCAGCCGGGCCTCGGGGTCGCCGCCGAAGGCGTCGGTGCGCAGGTTGGTGGCCGGGGAGGCCCAGGAGTCGAAGAGGTGGCTGTAGGACTCGATCTCGATGCCGTCCAGGCCGGCGGCCTGGCAGCGGGCGGCCGCGTCGGCGTAGTCGCGCACGATCCGGTCGACGTCCCACGCCTCGGCGACCTTGGGGAACGAGCGGTGCTGGCGCTCGCGCAGCCGCGAGGGGTAGACCAGCGGCAGCCAGTCGCCGCTGGCGCTGCTGGTGCGCCGCCCGAGGTGGGTCACCTGGCACATCACCGCAGCGCCGGCCTCGTGCACGTCGTCGCAGAGCCGGCGCAGCCACGGCACGACCTCGTCGCGGTAGAGCAGCATGTTGCCGAAGGCCGGTGGGCTGTCCGGCGAGACCACCGCGGAGCCGCCGATCATCGTCAGCCCGACCCCGCCGCGGGCCTTCTCGAGGTGGTAGAGCCGGTAGCGGTCCTTCGGCATCCCGTCCTCGGTGTAGGCCGGCTCGTGCGACGTGCTGACGACGCGGTTGCGCAGAGCGACCCCGCGGAGCAGGTACTCCCCGAGCAGCGGGTCCAGCTGGTGCACACGACCATGATGCGCATCACATAATCACGAAGAAAAGCGCACGTTTTCGTCCATCATCATGCAATCTGGTCACATGATCGATCACCGGTTGCGGGTGCTCCAGGTCGTCGCCGAGCGCGGCACGATCTCCGCCGCCGCCGACCACCTCGGCTACACCCCGTCCGCCGTCTCCCACCAGCTGCGGACCCTCGGTCGCGACCTCGGTGTCCGCCTGCTCGAGCCGGACGGGCGCCGCGTCCGGCTGACCCCGGCGGCCCTGACCCTGCTGGCGCGCAGCACCGACCTGCACGCGCTCTGGGAGGAGATCCGCACCGACGTGCTGGGCACCTCGCTCACCGGCGTCGGGCAGCTGCGCCTGGCCGGGTTCTCGACCGCAGCCTCGGTGCTGCTGCCCTCCGTGGCCACGGCGGTGATGCGGGCCCACCCGCGCTCGACGGTGCGGATCACGGAGGCCGACCCGGAGGTCTGCTTCGAGATGCTGCTCGCCGACCGCGTCGACCTCGTCGTGGTGGTGGCCACCGACGTGCTGCCCTCGATCGACGACCCGCGCTTCGAGCAGCAGCCGCTCATGGAGGACAGCCTCGACCTCCTGGTGCCCGAAGGGCACCGCCTGGCCGGCCGGTCCTGGGTCTCCCTCACCGAGGTCGCCGGGGAGCCCTGGATCATGGACCGACCCGGGCGGCCCTACCACCACATGGTCAGCACGGCCTGCGCCGCGGCGGGCTTCACCCCGCACCAGGTGCACGAGGTGACGGAGTGGGACACCGGCGCGGCGCTGGTCGGCGCCGGGTTCGGGGTGGCCCTGGTGCCCCGGATGGCGCGGCTGCCCGCCGACGACGAGCTGGTGCGGGTCCCGCTGCGCGGGGCGGCGACACCGGTGCGCCACGTCCGCACCGGCGTGCGCCGCGGCACCGCCGGTCAACCCGAGATCGCGCTGGCGCTGGAGGAGCTGCGCCGCGCGGCGGATGCGGTGGACCGCGGTGACCCGGTGCCGCCACCCGATACGTTGCCCGGGTGAGGCACACCCGCGGACGCATCGTCGACATCACCACCCTGGCCGACCTCGACCGCCGGCTGGACGACGGAGCGTGGTACCTGACCGGCTGGCGGGTGCACTCGGTCGACCTCCGCGAGCGCGGCGACGCGCTGCGGAGCTGCCGCCTGGCCGGCGCGACCTTCCTCGGCTGCCGGTTCGCCGAGGGCGACGCCGAGCGGGTCGAGGACGCCGGCGCGCTGGTGCTGCCCGCGATCGTGGACGTCCCGGTCGAGACCGCGCGCCACGACCTGTACGTCGCCCGCGAGCTCTTCGACACGCTGCGCTGGAACGACTCCCTGGACGGGCGCGCCTACGCCTGGTCGAAGGCCACCCCCGGCGACACCGGCCGGTCGACCGGCGAGACCTCCCTGGCCCAGGCGCTCCACGACCACGCCATCGACACCGCCCTGGACCGCTGGCGCGCCGACCGGCGCATCGTCGGGGTGATGGGCGGCCACGCCGCCGCGAGGGGTACGCCGCTGTTCGCCGGTGCGGCGCGGCTCGGGCACCGCCTGGGCGCAGCGGGGCTGACCGTGGCGACCGGCGGCGGCCCCGGCGCGATGGAGGCGGCCAACCTCGGCGCCCGCTTCTCCGCCCGCGGTGACGACGTGCTCGCCCACGCCCTGGAGATGCTGGCGACGGTGCCGTCGTACCGCCCGTCCGTGGACGCCTGGATCCTCGCCGCCTTCGACGTGCTCGCGGCGCTGGACACCGCGGCCGAGGACGGCGGCCCGGCCGAGAACCTCGCGATCCCCACCTGGCACTACGGCCACGAGCCGCCCAACGTCTTCGGCACCGCGATCGCCAAGTACTTCCGCAACGCGACCCGGGAGGCGATCCTGCTGGAGGTCTGCGACGCCGGCATCGTCTTCCTGCCCGGCGCGGGTGGGACCGTCCAGGAGGTGTTCCAGGACGCCTGCGAGAACTACTACGCCGACGAGGCCTCGGTCGCGCCGATGGTGCTCGTCGGCCGCCAGCACTGGACCGTCGACCTGCCGGCCTGGCCGCTGCTGCAGGCGCTGGCCGCCGGACGGGCGATGGAGGAGCACGTGCACCTCGTCGACACCGTCGAGGAAGCACTCGAGGTGGTGCAAAGCGCCTCCGCGGGAGGCGTCCCAGCCCTAGGGTGAGCCGGTCGTCACACCCTGGGGAGGGACCTTGTCGTCCGAGTCATCTGCGACCCCTGAGTCGCACACGTCAGCCGCGCACCGCCCGCACCGCTCTGGGGCGCCGCCAGCTGTTGCGCGGCGGCGCCGGGATCGGGGTCGCCGGCGCCCTGGCCGGGATGGCCGGCTCCGCGAGCGGCCTCGCCGGCCA
The DNA here is from genome assembly GCA_963722135.1 of uncultured Actinomycetota bacterium. Classification (GTDB taxonomy): domain Bacteria; phylum Actinomycetota; class Actinomycetes; order Propionibacteriales; family Nocardioidaceae; genus Nocardioides. The sequence continues at coordinate 608,059 of CAVRJT010000003.1, read as the reverse complement.
GGCGGTCGCCGGTCTCGGCCGCGCCCGGGTCCGCGGCCTGACCACCCTCGACCTGGTGCTGCAGCGCGGCGAGCCCGGCGCGAACGGGTGGCGCGGCATCGTGACCGGCCCGGGTGAGCGGCACCGGATGCGCCTGGCGCTCTCGGAGCGGCCGCGTCGCGGCCGCCGCCGCCGGCGCCGCCCCCTGCTGGCCTTCGTGCAGATCTCCGACGTGCACATCGTCGACGCGCAGTCGCCGTTGCGGGTGGAGTGGACCGACCGGTACGACGACCCCGGCTCGCCGCTGGCGCTGGGCCTCTTCAGCTCGGCGTGGCGACCGCAGGAGGTGCTCTCCGCCCAGGTCGCGGACTCGATGGTGCGCCAGATCAACGCGATCCGCCGAGGCCCGGCCACCGGACGCCGTCTGGACCTCGTCGTGCAGACCGGTGACAACTCCGACAACAGCCAGCTCAACGAGATCCGGTGGAACATCGATGTCCTCGACGGCGCCACCGTCACCCCGGACTCCGGCGACCTGACGCGCTACGAGGGTGTCGCCGACGCCGACCCGGCGACGTACGACCCGAGCTACTGGCACCCCGAGGGCACTCCCGAGGGCGCCGAGGACGACCTGCCGCGCAGCCGCTACGGCTTCCCGGTCGTGCCCGGCCTGCTCGACGCCGTGCGCCGGCCCTTCCGGGCCCAGGGGCTGCGCCTGCCCTGGTACACCGCCTTCGGCAACCACGACGGTCTGGTGCAGGGCAACTTCCCCGCCGACGGGGTCTTCGACGCCTTCGCGCGCGGCGACCTCAAGGTCATCACCCCGCCGCCGAGCGTCAAGCAGAGCGAGGTCCTCCAGGCGCTGGCCACCGGCAAGGTCACCGACCTGCTCGCCAAGCTCGTCGACGGCCCCGGCACCAAGCAGGTCACCCCCGACGAGGGCCGACGCCTGCTCTCGCGCGCCCAGGTCGTCGAGGAGCACTTCAGCACCGGCGGCCTCCCGGTCGGGCACGGCTTCACCGAGGAGAACCGCACCGCCGGCACCGCGTACTACTCCTTCGACACCGGCGACTTCCGGTTCGTGGTGCTCGACTCGGTCAACCCCAACGGCCAGTCCGACGGGTCCCTGGACGCAGGCCAGTTCGCCTGGCTGCAGGAGCTGCTCGCCGCGAGCACCGACCGGTACGTCGTCGTGGCCAGCCACCACACCTCGACGTCGATGGGCAACCGGCTGGTCGGCACCGGCGGGGACGTGGCGCCGCGGGTGCTCGGCCCCGAGGTCGTGGCCGCGCTGCTGGGGGCGCCCACGGTGATCGCCTGGGTCAACGGGCACTCGCACCGCAACCGGATCACGCCGCACGCCCGCGAGGGCGGCGGCGGCTTCTGGGAGATCAACACGGCCTCGCACATCGACTGGCCTCAGCAGTCGCGCATCCTCGAGGTCGCCGACAACCGCGACGGCACGCTGTCGATCTTCACCACGGTCCTCGACCACGCGGCACCGGTGGGCGCCCCCGGCCTCGACTCGCCGCTGGCGCTGGCGGCGCTGGCGCGCGAGCTCGCGGCCAACGACTGGCAGGAGGGGACCAAGGACCGGGCCGGCGGCAAGCGCGACCGCAACTGCGAGCTGGTGCTGCCGAAGCCGCGCCTGCGCGGCTGAGGCGGGCCGGCCGGTCGCCCCGGGGCTCAGTCCTCGGTGGCGGCCAGCTGGCCGCAGGCCCCGTCGATCTCGCGAGCCGCGGGTGTCGCGCACGGTGGTCGGGATGCCCTTGGCCTCGAGCCGGCGCACGAACTCGCGCTCGTCGGCGGGGTCCGAGGCGGTCCACTTGCTGCCCGGGGTGGGGTTGAGCGGGATCAGGTTGACGTGCACCCAGCCCCAGTCGCCGTAGCCGCGCAGCACGTCGGCGAGCAGGTCGGCGCGCCACGCCTGGTCGTTGATGCCGCGCATCATGGCGTACTCGATGGAGACCCGGCGCTTGGTGACCCGGGCGTAGTCCCAGGCCGCCTCGACGGTCTCGGCGACCGAGGAGCGGGTGTTGATCGGGACCAGCGTGTTGCGCAGCTCGTCGTCGGGGGCGTGCAGGCTCAGCGCGAGGGTGACCGGGATGCCCTCCTCGGTCAGCTGGCGGATGCGCGGGACCAGACCGACGGTCGAGACGGTGATGCCGCGCGCCGACATGCCCAGGCCGTCGGGCGCGGGGTCGGTGAGGCGGCGTACGGCGCCGATGACGGCCTTGTAGTTGGCCAGCGGCTCGCCCATGCCCATGAACACCACGTTGTTGACGCGGCCCCGGCCGCCGGGCACCTCGTCACGGTCGAGCGAGCGGGCCCCGGCGACGACCTGCTCGACGATCTCGGCGGTGCTCATGTTGCGCTGCAGGCCGCCCTGGCCGGTGGCGCAGAACGGGCAGGCCATGCCGCAGCCGGCCTGGCTGGACACGCACATCGTCGTGCGGCCCGGGTAGCGCATCAGCACCGACTCGACGAGGGCGCCGTCGAAGAGCTTCCACAGCGTCTTGCGCGTGGTGCCCTTGTCGGCCTCCATCGTCTTCAGCGGCGTCATCAGGTGCGGCAGCAGCGTGCTGACCAGCTCGGCGCGCTGCCCGGCGGGCAGGTCGGTCATCTGCTCCGGGTCGTCGACCAGGCGGGCGAAGTAGTGCGTCGAGAGCTGCTTGGCCCGGAAGCCCGGCAGCCCGTTGTCCTCGAGCAGCTGCTTGCGCTCGGGCGCGGTGAGGTCGGCGAGGTGGCGCGGCGGCTTCTTGCGTCCGCGCGGCTCCTCGAAGACCAGCGGGAGCGCGGTCACGCCCTCGGCGGGCTCGGGAGCGCGCGGCGGGACGGCGGCGACGGCGGGCACGGGGGCAGCGGGGTTCTCGGGCATAGCACGCCCAGTCTCCCACCGGCCCGGTCGCCCCGGCGAACTCACGGCACCGACCTCAGGTCAGCGGCACCACGTCGGGCGCGCCGAGACGCGCGGCGTCGGCGGTCTCGTCGTCGGGCTGCTGCTGGCTCTCCCGCTCCGCGGCCACCCGCGCCCGGTAGTGCTCGATCTCGAGCTCCACCTGGTCGGCGCTCCAGCCCAGCGGACCACTGACCAGGCCCGCGACCTCCTCGACCGAGCTCAGCCCCCGGTCGAAGGTCTCGATCGAGATGTGGGTGCGGCGGCAGAGGATGTCGTCGAGGTGCCGAGCGCCCTCGTGGGTGGCGGCGTAGACGACCTCCGCGCGCAGGTAGTCCGGGGCCCCGGCCAGCGGCTCGCCCAGCGACGGGTCCTCGGCGACCATCGCGAGGAGCTGGTGGACCAGCGAGCCGTAGCGCCCCAGCAGGTGCTCGATGCGCACCTGGTGCAGCCCGGACTCGCTCGACAGCCGGTGCCGGGCGTTCCACAGCGCCTGGTAGCCCTCGGCCCCCAGCAGCGGCACGTCCTCGGTCACCGACGGCGGGACCTGCCGGTCGTCGTGGCGGACCATCCCGAAGACGGCCTCGTCGATGACGTCCTTGGCCATCACCCGGTACGTCGTGTACTTGCCGCCCGCGACGACGACCAGGCCGGGCGCGGGGTGGCCCACGGCGTGCTCGCGCGAGAGCTTGGAGGTCGCGTCGGACTCGCCCTCGAGCAAGCGGGCGCAGCCCGGCGTAGACGCCCTCGACGTCGTCGCGGGTCAGCGGGGTCTCGAGCACGGCGTTGACGTGGTCGAGCAGGTAGTCGATGTCGGCGCTGCTGGCCGCGGGGTGGGCCCGGTCCAGCTCCCAGTCGGTGTCGGTCGTGCCGATGATCCAGTGCCGGCCCCACGGGATGACGAAGAGCACCGACTTCTCGGTGCGCAGGATCAGCCCGCTCTCCGACCGGATCCGGTCCTTGGGCACGACCAGGTGCACGCCCTTGCTGGCCCGCACCCGGAACACCCCGCGCTGCCCGCCGAGCGACTGCGTCTCGTCGGTCCAGACCCCGGTCGCGTTGACGACCTGCTTGGCGCGCACCGTGATGTGCTCGCCGCTCTCGAGGTCGTGCACCACCGCACCGGTGACCCGCTCCCCCTCGCGCAGCAGCTCCACGACCCGGGCCCGGGAGGCGACGTGGGCGCCGTAGGCCGCGGACGTGCGGGCCAGGAACATCGTGTGCCGCGCGTCGTCGACCTGGGCGTCGTAGTAGTGCAGCGCCCCGACGAGGGCGTCCTTGCGCAGCGCCGGCACCAGCTTGCGCGCGCCGCGACGGGTGAGGTGCCGGTGCAGCGGCAGCCCGGAGCGGCCCGAGATGCGCGAGAGGACGTCGTACAGCGCGACGCCGGAGCCGGCGTAGAGCCGCTCCCACCCGCGGTGCTGCAGCGGGTAGAGGAAGCCGACGGGTCGGATCAGGTGCGGGGCCAGCCGCTGCATCAGCAGCCCGCGCTCCTTCAGCGCCTCCGCCACGAGCGCGAAGTCGAGCATCTCCAGGTAGCGCAGACCCCCGTGGATGAGCTTGCTGGAGCGGCTCGACGTGCCCGAGGCGAAGTCGCGGGCCTCGACGAGCCCGACGCGCAGCCCCCGGGTGGCGGCGTCGAGGGCGGCGCCCGTGCCGACGACACCTCCCCCGACCACGAGCACGTCGAGCTCCTGGGCGGCCATCTCCTGCAAGGAGCTCTCACGGAACTGCGGGGACAGGGCAACCGACTGCACGGGACTCACTCACGCTCTCGGGTCTGGGGAACTGCTCGGGGTGATGGGCTGACCACGATGCCCGACGGGTGGGCGCCGGGCCCACCGGGTCACTCGACGTCGACCCAGTCCAGGGTGCGCTGGACGGCCTTGGTCCACATCGCGTGGCCCTCGGCGCGCTGCTGGTCGTCCCACTGCGGGGACCAGCGCTTGCCCTCGTTCCACTTCTTGCGCAGCTCCTCGGTGCCCGACCAGAAGCCGACAGCGAGCCCCGCGGCGTACGCCGCCCCGAGGCAGGTCGTCTCCGCGCACACCGGCCGGCTCACCTCGACACCGAGGGTGTCGGCCTGGATCTGCATGCACAGCTCGTTGGCCGTCACCCCGCCGTCGACCTTGAGCACCTCGAGCTTCACCCCGGAGTCCTGCTCCATGGCCGCCACGACGTCGCAGCTCTGGTAGCAGATCGCCTCGAGCGTGGCCCGGGCCAGGTGGGCGTTGGTGTTGTAGCGCGAGAGCCCGACGATCGCGCCACGCGCGTCGGAGCGCCAGTGCGGGGCGAAGAGCCCGGAGAAGGCCGGCACGAAGTAGACCCCGCCGTTGTCCTCGACCTGACGGGCCAGCGACTCGCTCTGCGAGGCGCCGGAGATGATGCCGAGCTGGTCGCGCAGCCACTGCACCGCCGAGCCGGTCACCGCGATCGAGCCCTCGAGGGCGTAGACGGGGGCCTCGTCGCCGAAGCGGTAGCAGACCGTCGTGAGCAGGCCGTGCTTCGACCGGATCAGCTCGGTGCCGGTGTTGAGCAGCATGAAGTTGCCGGTGCCGTAGGTGTTCTTGGCCTCGCCGGGCTCGAAGCAGACCTGCCCGACCGTGGCCGCCTGCTGGTCACCGAGGATGCCGGTGATCAGCACCTCACCGCTGAGCGGGCCGTCCGCGCGGGTGCTGCCGTAGCCCTCGGGCTCGCTGGAGGAGCGGATCTCGGGCAGCATCGCGCGCGGGATGTCGAAGAGCGCGAGCAGCTCGTCGTCCCACTCGCAGGTCTCGAGGTCCATCAGCATGGTGCGGCTGGCGTTGGTGACGTCGGTGACGTGCACGCCCCCGTCGGTGCCGCCGGTGAGGTTCCAGATCAGCCACGAGTCGGTGGTGCCGAAGAGCGCCTCGCCCTTCTCCGCGGCCTCCCGCACGCCGTCGACGTTCTCGAGGATCCACTGGATCTTGCCGCCGGCGAAGTAGGTGGCCGGCGGCAGCCCGGCGCGGTGCCGGATCAGGTCGCCGTGGCCGTCGCGCTCGAGCTTGGAGGCGATCTTGTCGGTGCGCGTGTCCTGCCACACGATCGCGTTGTAGTAGGGCCGGCCGGTCGAGCGGTTCCACACCACCGTGGTCTCGCGCTGGTTGGTGATGCCGATCGCGGCCAGGTCGTCTGCCTGCAGGCTCGCCTTGGCCATCGCCTTCTGGATCACCGACCGGGCGCGCTCCCAGATCTCCACCGGGTCGTGCTCGACCCAGCCGGCCTTCGGCATCACCTGCTCGTGCTCGAGCTGGTGGCGCGCCACCTCCTCACCGTCGTGGTCGAAGATCATGAAGCGGGTGCTCGTCGTGCCCTGGTCTACAGCTCCGATGTAGTCGGCCATGCTGTGCTCTCCTCAGGTGGCGGGATCAGGTGGCGGGATCAGGTGGTGGGTCCGGCGGGCCGGTCCGCGGCCGGGCTCCGGGATCGGTTCCCCGACGGTCTCACCCAGCTCGGCCTCATCCTCGTCGGGCTCGAGGTGGATGTCGACGAGGTACTTGAACGCGGCCCCGCCCACGAGCCCACCGAGCAGCGGCGCCACGATCGGCAACCAGAAGTACAGGTAGCCGTTCTGGTCGCGCATCGCGCCGCCGTAGCCGGTGATCAGGGAGGCGATCCGGGGCCCGAAGTCGCGTGCCGGGTTGATCGCGTAGCCGGCGTTGGCGCCCCAGGCCATCCCGATCGCGACCACGACGAGTCCGATGATGAACGGGCCGAGGTTGGCCATCGGCGGGTTGTTCCAGGCGTTGGTCAGCGCGAAGACCAGGAACACCAGGATCGCGGTGCCCACGACCTGGTCGAAGAACGCGGTCTGGATGGAGGCCGGGCCGGAACCGTTGCCGGGCAGGGTGGAGAAGACGAACTGCGTCTTGATGGTGTGCTCCGGGTCGACGCTCGCGAGCAGGTCGGCGTAGCCCACGCGCACGATCAGCGCCGCCACGAACGCACCCAGCGTCTGGGCGGCGACGTACGGCGCCACCTTGCGCCACTCGAAGCCCTTGAAGACCGCGAACGCCAGGGTCACCGCCGGGTTCAGGTGCGCCCCGGAGATCCGGGCCGCGACGTAGACCCCCAGGGTGACGCCGAGGCCCCATGCCCAGGCGATGGAGTCGTGGTCGCCCAGCGACCCGTCGGGGGCCGTGACCACCTGGGCCACCACCCCCACCCCGAAGAGGATGAGGATCATCGTGCCGGCGAACTCGGCACACACCTCGCCGACGATGGCTGGTCTGGGGTGGCGTGACATCAGTCCTCCGAGTGGGTGGATGTGAGGTGCGTCACCTCCCCTACCCACCTCGTCGGGGTTCTACACGTCAGGTCCTGCTGATGAGGATCCACAGGACGAGGGCGGCCACGCCGACCACCACGAGGGCGGTCGAGACGACCCCGAGCAGCATGTAGCGCCCGAACCGGCGGGTGTGCGGGGCGACGAGCAGCCCGACCGGCAGCGCCAGCGCCACGAGCACGAAGGGGAACAGCGCGGTGGCGGTCTCGTCGTCGGTGACGGCGTTCAGGATCCCGGCGTAGGCGCTGGGCACGACGAGCACGAACACCAGCCCGGTGAAGAAGCCGGCCAGCGAGGTGAAGACAGGATGGTTGCGGTGCCACCAGCTCGGCGCTGCGTCGGTCTCGACCGATCGCGAGGTCGTGGAGTCGTCGATGTCCACCATCCGCTCAGTCTCGCACCCCGTCGCGGCCCTGGCTCTCAGGCGCGACCATGGGGACGACCAGCACGTCGGGCATCGTGAGGGCGCGCCAGCGCACCAGGTCGGGCTCGGTGCCCGTCAGGGCTGCCACCGCGAGCGTCCAGGCCGTGCCGTGGCCGACGAGCACGACGTCCTGGTCCCGGTGCACGTCGGCGATCAGGCCGACCGCGGTCACGACGCGCTCGCGGCAGCGAGCCAACGGCTCCCAGCCCTCGTACGCCGCCCGGTCGGGGTCGGCGAACGCGTGCGCGACCGCCCCGGGGAAGTCCTCGACCCAGGCCGGGCCGCGCTCGTGCTCGCGCAGGTCGTCGACGATGCCGACCTCGGCCTCGGTGAGCAGCTGGGCGGTGCCCACAGCCTTGGGCTCCGGGGAGCAGAACCACACCGCGCCCCGCGGCAGGCGCCCGGACTCGCGCAGCGCCCACACGTCGTCGAAGCCGGCCGGGTCGAGCTCCCAGGTGGCCGCCGGGGTCCCGGGCACGACCAGGGGCCGTCCGTGGCGGACCAGGTGCAGGCTCATGCCCGGAAGACGAGGTGGTGCAGCAGCAGCCAGACCGGGGCGATGGTGGCCAGCAAGGAGTCGAGCCGGTCCATCAGGCCGCCGTGGCCCGGGATCACCTGGCTCATGTCCTTGATGCCGAGGTCGCGCTTGACGACCGACTCGCACAGGTCGCCCAGGGTCGCCATCACCGCCACGATCAGGCCGAGCAGCAGCCCGACCCACCAGCGCCCCTCGAGCAGCCACACCATCAGGCCGATGCCGCCGGCCACGCTGAAGACCACGGAGCCCACGAAGCCCTCCCACGACTTCTTGGGCGAGATGACCGGGGCCATCGGGTGCTTGCCGAACAGCACGCCGAACGTGTAGCCGCCGGTGTCGGAGAACACGGTCACCGCGATGAAGACGATGATCCCGCGGACACCGTCGTTCTCGAGGCCGCCGCCGTACAGGCCGCCCTCGCGCAGCAGCAGCGCGACGAACGCCCCGAGGAAGGGCACGTAGACGAGGGTGAACAGCGAGGCGGAGGCGTTCTGGACGTAGCCGTCGATGCCGCGGCGCAGCAGCCACAGCATGGTCACCAGAGCGGTGACGGCCGTGGCCGTGACCAGCGCGTCGGCCCCGAAGACGTAGGCGACGACCACCATCACCGCGCCGCCCAGCATCAGCGGCTCCTCGGGCAGGTCGATGCCCTTGGCGCTGAGCCCCCGACCGAGCTCCCAGATCGCGACGACGACCGCGACCACGACGATGACCATGAACGCGGTCTTCCACAGCAGCAGCGAGGCGAGGATCGCCCCGATCAGCACGAAGGCCGAGAGGAAGGCGGCGCGCAGGTCACGGCCCGCCCGGCCGTGGTTCTTCACGGGGGCAGGCTGGGCCGTCGGGGGCGTCGGGGTCGTCATCTGCGAAGCTGTCTCGAGGTCCTCAGACCTCGATCAGCTCGGCTTCCTTGCTCTTGAGCATCTCGTCGATGGCGTCGGTGTGCTTCTTGGTGGTCACGTCGAGCTTCTTCTCGGCGCCGGTGACGTCGTCCTTGCCGACCTCGCCGTCCTTCTCGAGCTTCTCCAGGCCCTGCTTGGCGGCCCGGCGCAGGTTGCGGACCGCGACCCGGCCGTCCTCGGCCTTGGCGCGCGCGACCTTGATGTACTCCTTGCGGCGCTCCTCGGTCAGCTCGGGGAACACGCAGCGGATCATCTTGCCGTCGTCGGCGGGGTTCACGCCGAGGTCGGAGTCGCGGATGGCCCGCTCGATGCCCTTCATCGCGCTCTGGTCGAAGGGCGCGATGAGGATGACGCGCGCCTCGGGGGCGGTGAAGGAGGCCAGCTGCTGCAGCGGGGTCGGCGAGCCGTAGTAGTCGACGACGATCTTGCTGAACATCGAGGGGTGGGCGCGGCCGGCGCGGATCGCGGCGAACTCCTCGCGCGTCGCCTCCACCGACTTGCGCATCTTGCTGTCGGCCTCGTTGAGGATGTCGTTGATCACGGCTGCTCCTGGGTTCGTCGCGTACGTCGGTGGAAGGTCGGTGGGTCAGTCGGCGCTGACCAGCGTCCCGATCTTCTCACCCTTGAGCACCCGCGGGATGTTGCCCTCGGGCTCCATGCCGAAGACCACCATCGGCAGCTTGTTCTCCGCGCACAGGGTGAAGGCGGTCTGGTCGACCACCTCGAGCTTGCGCTGGATGGCCTCGGTGTAGGTGATCGTGTCGAACTTGGTGGCGTTCGGGTCCTTGCGCGGGTCGGCGTCGTACACGCCGTCGACCCCGCTCTTGGCGAAGAAGACCGCGTCGCAGCGGCTCTCGAGCGCCCGCTGGACCGCGACGGTGTCGGTGGAGAAGAACGGCATGCCCATGCCGGCGCCGAAGATGACCACGCGCCCCTTCTCCATGTGCCGGATCGCGCGGCGCGGCACGTAGGGCTCGGCGACCTGGCCCATCGTGATCGCGGTCTGCACGCGGGTCTCGACGCCCATCTTCTCCAGGAAGTCCTGCAGGGCCAGGCAGTTCATGACGATGCCGAGCATGCCCATGTAGTCGGCTCGCACCCGGTCCATGCCGCGCTGCTGCAGCTCGGCGCCCCGGAAGAAGTTGCCGCCACCGGTCACCACGGCGATCTGGACGCCCGAGCGGGCGACCTCGGCGATGTCGAGCGCGATCTTCTGCACGACGTCGGGGTCGACTCCGACCCGGCCGCCGCCGAACACCTCGCCCGAGAGCTTGAGCAGGACACGCTGGTAGGGCTGGTGCGTGGGCTGGGTCACCGGCTGGGTCGTCGGCTCGGTCGTCGGCTGGGTCATCGAGATTCCCTTCGTGGGGGTGTGGGCACAGCACGAAGGCCGGCCCGTTGATCCATCTGGTGGGGGATCAAGCGGACCGGCCTCCTTGGCGTCAGGTGCAACCTAGCGGATCAGTGCCTCTCAGGCACCGACCTCGAACCGGGCGAAGCGCTTGAGCGTGGTGCCGGACTCCTTGAGGACGGCCTCGACGCTCTTCTTGGCCTCGGTCACCGAGGGCTGCTCCAGGAGGACAACCTCCTTGAAGAAGCCGTTGACCCGGCCCTCGGTGATCTTGGCGATCGCCTGCTCCGGCTTGCCCTCCTCGCGCGACTTCTGCTCGGCGATGGAGCGCTCCTGGGCCACGACGTCTGCGGGGACCTCGTCGCGCGTGAGGTACTGCGGGCGCATCGCGGCGATCTGCATCGCGGCACCGCGGGCGGCCTCGTCGGAGCCGTCGTACTCGACCAGGACCCCCACCGCGGGCGGCAGGTCGGCGGCACGCTTGTGCATGTAGGTCACGACCGGACCCTCGAAGTAGGCCACGCGGCCGAGCTCGATCTTCTCACCGATCGTGATGGCGAGCTGCTCGACGACCTGGCCGACGGTCTTGCCGTCGAGCGGGGCGGCCTTGAGCGCCTCGGCGTCGCCGGCCTTCGCCTCGTCGGCCGCGTCGGCGATCTTCTGGGCGGTGGCGACGAAGTCGGCGTTCTTGGCCACGAAGTCGGTCTCGGAGCGGAGCTCGACCAGCGCGCCACCAGCGGTGACGACGAGACCCGAGGAGGCCTCGCGCTCGGCGCCGCGCTTGGCGGCCTTGGCCTCACCCTTGACCCGCAGGATCTCGACGGCCTTGTCCAGGTCGCCCTCGGCCTCGGTCAGCGCCTTCTTGCAGTCCATCATGCCGGCGCCGGTCTGCTCGCGGAGCTTCTTGACGTCGGCCGCGGAGATGTTCGTCATTGACGTTCCGTCCCTCGAAGAGAAAGTGGTGGGAGTAGCAGGGAGAGCCCCGGGCGTGCCGCCGTCCGCGAACCCGGGGGTTCGCGGACGGCGCTCAGCACAGAGCGATCAGGCCTTGGCCTCGTCCTTGACCTCGGGGGCGTCCGTGGCCCGGGGCCTCGGTCGCCTCTGGGGCCTCGGTGGTCTCCTCGGCCGCGGGGGCCACGGGGGCCTCGGTCGCCTCGGCGGCGGCCTCGTCGGAGGCAGCGGCCTCGGTCGACGCGCCGGTGGCCTCGGAGGCCGCGGCGTCGTCGGCGGACGTGGCCTTCTCGGCGGCCTTGTCGGCCTCGCCGGCCAGCAGCTCGCGCTCCCACTCGGCCAGCGGCTCGTCGGTGGTGCCGGAGGCCGCACTCGGACTTGCCGCCCGAGCGGGCGATGAGGCCCTCGGCGACGGCGTCCGCGATGACGCGGGTCAGCAGCCCGACGGCGCGGATGGCGTCGTCGTTGCCCGGGATCGGGAAGTCGACCTCGTCCGGGTCGCAGTTGGTGTCCAGGATGCCGATGATCGGGATCCGCAGCTTGCGGGCCTCCTCGACAGCGAGGTGCTCCTTCTTGGTGTCGACGATCCACACGGCGGAGGGCACGCGGCCCATCTCGCGGATGCCGCCCAGGGTGCTGTCGAGCTTGTCGCGCTCCCGCTTCATCTGCAGGAGCTCCTTCTTCGTGCGACCCGAGCCGGCCACCGCGTCGAAGTCGATCTCGTCGAGCTCCTTGAGGCGGTTGATCCGCTGGTGCACGGTCTGGAAGTTGGTGAGCATGCCACCGAGCCAGCGCTGGTTGACGTAGGGCATGCCCACGCGCGTCGCCTGCTCGGCGATCGCCTCCTGCGCCTGCTTCTTCGTGCCGACGAACATCACGGTGCCGCCCTTGGCGACAGTCTCCTTGATGAAGGCGTACGAGCGGTCGATGTAGCTCAGCGACTGCTGCAGGTCGATGATGTAGATGCCGTTGCGCTCGGTCATGATGAAGCGCTTCATCTTGGGGTTCCAACGACGGGTCTGGTGCCCGAAGTGGACGCCGCTCTCGAGGAGCTGGCGCATGGTCACAACTGCCATGGTGGTGTTCTCCTGTGGTGGAGGTGACTCCCGTCGGTGGCGTCCTTCAGGCCTGGTGGCCAGGACGCGCCGGGGTCACGCTCCGGTTGGGGTTTTCAGTTCACTGCGGCCAGCGGTTGCTGGTCGCCCTGACGTCTGCGCGCGATCCCGACCCGGATCTCCAGGCTCACGCCTGTCGGTCCGGGACCGAGGATCGTCGCCCACGGGTGGCCACTCCTCCTTGCGAAGGGGTGTCGCGGTCTGCGGACGTGCGAAGTCAATCCATGAGGATTGCGTCCGCCAGCGTACGCCAGTCGTGCCGGTGCCCGCCAATCCGTCGAGGAGCCTCCGAGTGCGCACAGCTTGCGCTCACGCACCGCCTGTCCCCAGAGCGACGATCGGGGCGCACACCGGGGTCCGGGACCGTCCGAGGCTGGGCCGATGCTGCTCTCCCCCGCCGTCACGCTGCTCGCCACCCTGGCCCTGTCCTGGGTGCCGTCGCTCGACCCCGGGCCGGACCCGGTCGGGACCTGGCCGCTGCGACCCGAGCCCGAGGTGGTCGAGGCCTTCCACCCACCCTCCTCGCCCTACGGGCCGGGGCACCGCGGGGTCGACCTCCTGGGTCGCGCGGGCCAGCCCGTCCGGGCCGCGCTGGACGGCGAGGTCTCCTTCGCGGGCCGGATCGCCGGCCGTGGGGTCGTCGTGGTCACCCACGGCGCGACGCGGACGACGTACGAACCGGTGGCGGCGAGCGCCACGGTCGGGGACCCGGTCGTCGCCGGCGACGTGCTGGGCCGCCTCGAGGTGGCGCCGTCGCACTGCGTCCCCCGCACCTGCCTGCACTGGGGCTGGATCGAACGGGCCCGGATCGAGGGCGGCGGCGACACCTACCTCGACCCGCTGCGCCTCGTCGGGCAGGGACCCGTCCGCCTCCTGCCCCTCGAGGGCGCTCCGACCACCGCGACCCGGCCCATATGTCTCGCCGAGCCGGCGCGAAATGACCCTGCGGACCGGCTCCGGTCAGGCCCGGGGGTGTGCCTGCCGGTAGGCGGCGCGGAGCCGGTCGGTGGTGACGTGGGTGTAGATCTGGGTGGTGGCCAGCGAGGCGTGGCCCAGCAGCTCCTGCACGGAGCGCAGGTCGGCGCCGCCTTCGAGCAGGTGGGTGGCAGCGGTGTGCCGTAGGCCGTGCGGCCCCATGTCGGGGGCACCGGGCACGTCACCCACGCAGCGGTGCACGAGGGTCCGCACCGCGCGCTGGTCGATGCGCTTCCCCCGGACGCCGAGGAAGAGCGCCGGTCCGGAGCCCTCGACGACCAGGTGGGGGCGCCCCTGCTTGGTCCAGAAGTCGAGGGTCCGGGCCGCGGGTCGCCCGAAGGGCACCATCCGCTCCTTGCGCCCCTTGCCCAGGACCCGGACGACGTTGCGCTCCCGGTCGACGTCGTCGACGTCGAGGCCGACCAGCTCGCCGACGCGGATGCCGGTGGCGTAGAGCAGCTCGAGCATCGCGACGTCGCGCAGCCCGACGGGCCCGCCGTCGTCGGCGACCTCGGTGGCGGCGCGGATCAGCTCGTCGGCCTCGTCGCGGCGCAGCACCGGCGGCAGGGGCCGGTGGGCCTTGGGGCTGGCGAGGCTGGCGCCCGCGTCCTGCTCCGCCCGGCCGGTGCGGACCAGCCACGCGGTGAAGACCCGCGCGGCGCTGGCCCGCCGCGCGATCGTCGTGCGCGAGCGGCCCAGGCTCTGCTGCTGGGCCAGCCAGCTGCGCAGGGTGCGCAGGTCGACGCGGGTGACGTCGGCGATCCCGAGCCGGCGCGCGTGCTCCAGCAGACCAGCGATGTCGGTGGTGTAGGCCCGCACCGAGTGCGGGGTGAGGTCCCGCTCGACGGCGAGGTGCTGCTCGTAGTCGCCCAGGACCCGGACGAACGCCTCCGGCAGCAGGTCCACCTCGGCGTCGGTCATGTCCGGAGTCTAGGAAGCCGCCCGCCGCTCAGGGCAGAGCGAGCCCGGCGAGCCGCCAGCCACTCCCTTCTGCACGCACCAGGCCAAGCTCCTGCAACCGCTCGAGCACCGCGAGCACCGCAGTGGGCCCCACTCCCGCGGTGCGCGCGATCGAGTCGCTGGGGACCCCGCGGGAGACGGGCACGGCGTCGAGCACCTGCCGGTCGACGAGGCTCAGCTGGTCGCGCAGCGTCTCGGGTCCCCGCGGGATCTCGAGCAGGTGCTGGCCTGCTTCGGCCACCATCTCCAGCACCTCGGGCCCTGAGGTCACCAGGTGGGCCGCACCGGCGCGGATCAGCTGGTGCACCCCTTGCGACTGGGCGGAGCCGACCGGGCCGGGCACGCCCATCACCGTGCGGTTGAGCTGCTGGGCCCAGTTGGCGGTGTTGAGCGCGCCGCTGCGCAGCGCCGCCTCGACGACCACCGTGCCGCGGCTCAGCGCTGCGATGAGACGGTTGCGGCTCAGGAAGCGCACCCGCATCGGCGACCAGCCGGGCGGCGCCTCGGAGATGACGGCGTGCCGGGCGGCGAGGTGCTCGATCAGGTCCCGGTGGGCCGAGGGGTAGATCCGGTCGGCGCCGCAGGCCAGCACCGCCACGGTGGACCCGTCGCTGCCGAGGGCTCCGCGGTGGGCGGCCTGGTCGATGCCGAACGCCGCACCCGAGATGATCGGGTGACCCTCGCGGGCCACGATCGCGGCGATCTCGGCGGCGACCGATCCGCCGTACCCCGTGGCCGTGCGGGCGCCGACCACGGCGACCGACCCGGTGAGGGTGTCGAGGCGCTGTGGTCCGCGGACCCACAGCCCGACCGGCACTCCCCCGCGACCCTGGACCCGGGGGTGCTCGAGGTCGGCGAGCTGGTCCGGCCACTCGTCGTCGGTGGGGATCACGAAGCGGATGCCCTGCCGGGCCGCCGTGGCGAGGACCCGCTCGGGCTCGAGACCGTCGCTGCGCGCCTGGGTCTCGCCCTGCATCTGCGCCAGGTCGGTGCCCTGAGCGGCCCCCTGGTCCGCGAGCTGCTGGAGCGTCTCTGCGGCGCCGATGCTGCTCACGCTCGCGAGGAAGCGCGGGTCGCCCGGCTCGATGATGCGTGAGAGCGCGACGCGGGCGAGGCGGTCGTCCTGCCAGACCCGCATCAGGCACCTCGCTCGAGGGCGCTGAGCAGGAGCGGGGCGCCCGAGCGCAGCCGCAGCGCCGTGTCGACCTCGGCGGCGCCGGGTCGGCGGTCGTCGTCGGCCTCGGCCGACAGGTCAAGCACGGTCCAGGCCAGGCGATGCACGCGTACGGCGCCGCGACTGGTGACCTCGGCCTTGTAGAGCCCGTCGTCCAGCAGGGCCTGGCCGTCCTCGCCCAGGGGCCAGCGCTCGCGGAGGGCGGCGCCGGGCACCTGCGAGTTGAGCCGCCAGGCGCAGCCGGCGTACCGACCGGCCTGTCGCCGCCGGGCCCGGGTCACCCGGGCCCGCACGACCTCGGAGGTCTCCCGGACGGCGAGGGGGTCGCGCCGCTCGTGGGGACGCAGCGGGTCGACCTGGCGGGTGATGTCGATGCGGTCGGTGACCGGGCCGGTGACCTTGCGGCGGTAGTCGCGCCGCACGATCTCGCGGCAGGTGCAGCGGTTCGCCCCAGCTGTGGCGCGGAAGTCGCCGCAGGGGCAGGGGTTGGCGGCGAGCACCACCATGCCCCGCGCCGGCAGAGTCACCAGCTCCTCGGCGCGGGCCACGGTGATCTCACCGTTCTCCAGGGGCTCGCGCAGCGCCTCGATCACGTCGGCGCGGAAGAGCGGGAACTCATCCATCAGGAGCACACCGCAGTGCGTCCTGCTCAGCTCACCGGGCCGGACCTGTCCGCTCCCACCGCCGACGATGCTGGCCTTGCTGGCGTCGTGGTGCGGCGCGGCGTACGGCGGCCGCGTGAGCATGCCGCGCGCCGGGTCGAGGACGCCGGCCAGCGAGTGGATGGCGGTCAGCTCGAGGGACTCCTCGGGGCCCAGGTCCGGGAGGATCGTCGGGATCCGTTCGGCGAGCGTGGTCTTGCCCGACCCCTTCGGCCCCTCCAGCAGCAGGTGGTGCCCGCCGGCGGCGGCGACCTCGGCGGCGTACCGCGCATCGGCCATTCCGATGAGGTCGGACATGTCGACCTCGTCGTGCCGGTGGGAACCGCGCCAGGTCAGCAGGCTGGCCCCGGACGAGGCGGCGACGGGTACGGCGTCGGGGACCTCGGCACCGCTGAGCTGGGCGACCACCTGGCGCAGCGAACGCATCCCGAAGACCGTCGTGCCGGGCACCATCGCGGCCTCGGCAGCCTGCGGTTCGGGCACGAAGACGGTGCGGATGCCGGACTCGCGGGCCGCGAGCACCATCGGCAGCACCCCGGTGACCGAGCGCAACCCGCCGTCGAGGGTGAGCTCACCGATGAAGAGGCAGCCGTCGAGCGAGGTCTCGGTGAGGGCGTCGTCGGCCGCCAGGACGGCCAGGGCCATGGCCAGGTCGAAGTGGGTGCCCCGCTTGCGCAGGTCGGCCGGGGACAACAGGATCGTGATCCGCTTGGTGGCCGGCCAGCCGAGCCCCGAGTTGATGATCGCCATCCGGACCCGGTCACGGGCCTCGTTGATCGCGATGTCGGGCCGCCCCACGAGCGTGGTGCCGACCTGGCCCGGCGAGACGTCGGCCTGGACGTGGATCAGGTGTCCGACGGCGCCGTGCAGGGAGACGGTGCGGGCTGTCGCGAACGGCATCAGACCAGCCCCCGCACGTGCTCGACCTCAGCGGCACCGCGCGCCGCGAGCCGGACCGCCACCAGGTCGACGCGCATCTCGGGCACGCGCACCTCGTGGGCGACCTGCCACTCCTCCCCCAGCCGCTGCAGCCGCTCGAGCTTCGCGGGGGTCACGGCCTCGTGCGGCGTGCCGCCCAGCTCGCCGGCCCGGGTCTTCACCTCGCACACCACCAGCACGTCGCCCTCGCGCAGCACGAGGTCGACCTCGCCCACCGGGCACCGCCAGTTGCGCTCCAGCAGGGTCATCCCCTGCGCCACGAGGTGGCGGGCCGCCACCTTCTCGCCATAGGCCCCCAGGGCCTGCCTGCTCGCTGCTGTCGCCGTCATCTCCGACCTCCTGGTCAGAGAGTCACCGCGAACAGGCCGCTACGAGCGGCGTCAGCGCCCGGGTGTGGACACGGCTCGAGAGCCGGGTCGCTGTGGAGCTCAGGTGGCCCGACTCAGCCGCGCAGGGCCGGCACCCCGCACACCGCGTTGACGGCGAAGACATCGGCACCACCGATGCGGATGCCCAACAGGCGGGCCAGCGGACCGATGACGGACCCATCGATCTTCGCCGCCAACGGCAGCAAGGACTTCTGCACCAGCCCGTTGGAGTCCTCGACGAGAGCGGTCGCGATGGCCTGGCTCAAGGACAGGCTGGTGAAGCCGACCCCCGAGAGGATCGCACCCAGCCCGGCGCCACCCAGGATGCCGCCTGACTTCACCACGGGAACCACGGTGGTGAGCAGCTGTGGCGCGGAGCCGGTCTGCTTCGGAACCTTGTCGTTGGGCGGCAGGCTGAGCGCGACGGGTCCCGCTGCGCCGGCCGGCGCCGACGAGATGGCCAGGCCGACGACCAGGTCGACATCGACGTCGACCTTGAGGGACCCAACCCCCACCTGCAGCTTGCCCTTGACCGAGACGTCAGCGCCTAGACGGTAGGTCGCCAATCCGGACTGCACGTCGACGGAGAACGTGTGCGGGGACGCGACCGTGCCCTGGCCACAGCGCACCGGTGGCGGGTCGACCAGGCGTGAGGTCGCGTTGCCGAGCTCGACCTGCAGGCTGCCTGTTGCGGCATCGGTCTGCAGGGTGCCCTTCACGAGTGCGAGGTCGATACCGAGGCTAGGACTGTTGATGCCGCCGTTGGAGGCTAGGTCGAGCGCCATCGTCGTCGAGAGCTGGGCGGTCCTCGCCGAGGCCACATCGGAGTTGGGGGACCCGCAGGCCAGCCGCTTGCCCTCCTGCACGTAGATCGTGCCGGCCAGACCGCCCAGGCCCGGGATCTTGGCCTGCAGCTTGTCGACGGTGAGGGCGTGGCTCCCATCCGCGACCAGGAGCGAGCCGGAGAGGAGGTCGAGCACGTTGAGTCCGGTCTCGAGGGCAGCGCGGTCGGACGGGGCGACACTCAGCAGGTTGCCCAACCGCAGGGCCGGCACCGTGCTCTCCACCGCGAGGAATGCACCCAGAGCAGTGACCGCGGCAGCGTAGCCGGTGGGCTCCTCCTTGTTCAGCACGTCGACCGTGGCCTGCACGAGATCGCCGAAGTCGACGAGCCCGGTGAGCAGGTCGGTCTCCGTGCCCACGCGGGACGTGGCGGCCAGCTGCGCGAGAGTAACCTTGACCCCGGCGATGTTCTGGTACGAGAGCAGGCTCAGGTCCAGCCCCAGCAGGGCGTTGAGCGGAGACAGGAGCGCGGAGTCGCCCGACTGCACCGCCACGGCGACCGAACCGAGCTCGTGGCACGCGGTCGTGGATGCTTCCGCGTACGCCGTCCGGGTGGCAGCGCCGCGGCCGCCGACGAAGCTGAAGTCCACATCGGCGCCGGCGGTGACGCGGACCGCGGTCGGGGGGTTCACCGCGGTGTTGAACGTCGTGCCGTTCCATGCACCCCAGGTCGCCACGACCTGGAGGTTCTCGCCCAGCGTCGTCCTGTTCCCGGCCAGGCTGCGGCTGATGACACTCGAGGACGACCCCAGGTTCAGCGCAGGAGCGAGCTGGGCCTGGGTCCGACCATCCAGCTCACGGGCCAGGTCCAGCGCCACGACGTCGGCGAGAGCCTGCATGTCCCGACGCACGACCCGCTGCATGCCGAGGTCGACCGCGAAGGCGCCCATGAGGACCAGGAGGGAGACCGTGACGGCCAGGAAGACGGCCACAGCGCCCCGCTCGTCGGACCGTGAACCGCGACCGCGCATGCGCCGGCACCTCTCAGCCATGCTCGTCACCCGTCGTCGACATGAAGTCCCCATCCCTCGCCTGCAGCTGAGGGCCCCGACTGCCGCCGGAGGTACCGCCGCAGCGCAGATGACCCAGGAGGACTGGGAGGTCTGCCCGCTCGGCACTGGGGGGTCGACGCATCAGCTGACTCGGGCACTCGCGGTGTAGCTCAGCGACGCCGGAAGGGGGACGAGGGGGATCTTCGGGGTCAGCGGGTTGGTCCCGTAGGGGTAGCTGACCGTCACCGTCACGCACTTGGCGGTTCCGCACGCGGCGATCGCGGTCGTGCAGGTCGCACCCGACGCGCAGGTCACGCCATAGCTCTTCAGGGCCTCGTCCACGCTGGTCGTGGCGGCCGACTTGCGCTGGGTGTCCTGGGAGGCGGCGTACGCCGATGCCCACACCGCGGCGGACCTGGCTCCCTCGGCGGCCCCCTGGCTCATCGCCTGGCGGAAGCTGAGCATGTAGCCGTAGCTGATGATCCCGAACACGAGCAGCAGGAGCAGCGGCACCACGAGGGCGAACTCGACCGCAGCGGCGCCGCGCTCACGCTCGCGCCGATCCCCTCCGACCATGCTCCCCACCCGTCATCTCGACGGACTCCCCATCCGTCTCGTCGACCATAGGGAGCCGTGGGGCGCCGCGGGCGGGTTCGCGGGGTCGTATGGCCCAGAAGGACTAGTCATCGTGGTCGCTCGGCCACTTCGCGACGTGGCGTACCGCTCAGGTCTTGGGCGGGTCGAAGTCGGAGGACTGGAGCTCCTCGACGTTGACGTCCTTGAAGGTCAGCACCTTCACGTTCTTGGCGAAGCGGGCCGGGCGGTACATGTCCCACACCCACGCGTCGCTCATCGAGACCTCGAAGAAGACGTCGCCCTGCTCGGTGCGCGCCTTCACGTCGACCTGGTTGCACAGGTAGAAGCGGCGGTCGGTCTCGACGACGTACTTGAAGATCGAGACGACGTCGCGGTACTCGCGGTAGAGGGTGAGCTCCATCTCGGCCTCGTACTGCTCGAGCTCCTCGGCGCTCACACGTGCTCCTTCGACCTCGTCCGCTGCTCGCCCACCCTGCTGGTGAGGTCGGCACTGGCATCGTAGACGCGTGGGACCACACTCGCAGACGACTCCCCCGGGCCAGGGCCCACCGCTGCCCGGCCGACCGATCATGGACCAGTGGTGGCGCGACATCACGTTCCTGCACTGGCCCGTCGACCCCGCCGCGGTGGCGCCGCTGCTGCCGCGCGGCGTGCGCCCGGACCTGTACGACGGTGCCGCCTGGGTCGGCCTGATCCCGTTCCGGATGGTCGACGCGGGCGTGGGCGCCGGGCACCCCGTGCCGTGGCTGGGCAGCTTCCTCGAGACCAACGTGCGCCTCTACTCGACCGACGACCGCGGCCGCCGTGGCGTCGTCTTCCGCTCCTTGGACGCCGATCGCCTGGCCGTCGTCGCCGGCGCCAACGCCGGCTTCGGGGTGCCCTACAAGTGGGCGCGGATGGCGGCGGAGGAGACCGACGGCGGGTGGCGCTACGAGATGCGCCGCCGCACCGGCTCCCGGCCCCGGAGCCTCATCGATGTCGAGGTCGGCGCACCGATCGAGCCGGACCCGCTCGAGCTGTTCCTCACCGCCCGCTTCGGCCTGCACACCTCGGTCCTGGGCCGCACCCTGTGGGTGCCGAACACGCACGGCCCGTGGCCGCTGCGCCGGGCCCGGCTCCGTGACCTGCACGACGAGCTCGTCACGCGCCGCGGGCCTACCCGGCGTCACGACCACCGAGCCCCTCTCGGTCCTGCACTCCCCGGAGTGCGCACCCAGTTCGGCCTCCCGCAGCCGCTCTGACCGAGCCCGGCGGACACCAGTACCCACCTCAGGACGGACTCCGTCGCCGAAGTGCTGAGCAATGGTCCGCCAGAGTGGCTCTGTTCACGCTCAGGCAACGGTGATGACCCTGCCTTTGCTCAGCAGCTCGGCGGCCGAAACCCCTTACGCGCGGTCCGGTCAGACCAGCCCGGCCGCGCGACGCACGTTGACGAACCGCATCCGGTGCACCGGCGAGGGCCCGTGCTCGGCCAGCGCCCGGGTGTGGGTGTCGGTGATGTAGCCCTTGTGCGTCTTGAAGTCGTACGCCGGCCACTCGCCGTCGAGCTCTCGCATCAGGCGGTCGCGGGTCACCTTCGCCAGCACGGAGGCCGCCGAGATGCAGGCCGCGACCCGGTCGCCCTTCCAGACCGCGAGGCCGGGCACGCCGAGGCCGTCGACCGGGAAGCCGTCGGTGAGCACGTAGTCGGCCGGCACGTCGAGCAGCGCCACGGCCCGGCGCAGCGCCTCGATGTTGGCCACGTGCATGCCCAGCCGGTCGCACTCCTCGTGCGAGAGCACCACCACCGACCAGGCCACGGCGCGGCGCACCACCTGGTCGTAGCAACGCTCGCGCGCCTTCTCCGTCAGCAGCTTGGAGTCGGCGAGACCGGGCACGATGCCCGCGCGGCCCGGGGGCAGGATGCAGGCGCCGGCGACCAGCGGCCCGGCGCAGGCGCCGCGCCCCGCCTCGTCGACGCCGGCGATCGTCTCGATGCCGTGGCGGCGCAGGGCGCGCTCGTAGCCGTAGAGCCCGGCATCACGCCGGACGGTGGACCCTCGGGGCAGGACGGACATCGGCTCAGGAGGCGTCGGGCACGTCGTCGAACGCGTCGACCTGGTCGGGACGACCGAAGCGGTCGCCGGGCCACAGCAGCAGCCACACCTTGCCGACCACCAGGTCCGTGGGCACGAACTCGGCGCCGGGCACGCAGTCGGTCTCGTCCTCGAGGCACATGTGGACGGTCGAGTCCGCCGAGCGGCCACGGTTGTCGCCCATCACGAAGACCGACCCCTTCGGCACCGGCCCGGCCTTCCAGCTGCAGTTGCCGGTCATCGGGCCACGGCAGCCGCGCACGCGCTGGTCCTCGAGCACGTAGTCGTCCTCGTCCAGCGCGACCCCGTTGACCGTGAGCCGTTTCTCGCTGTCGCAGCACTCGATGACGTCGCCCTCGACGCCCACCACCCGCTTGACCAGGTAGCCGGTGTCCGGCACCAGCCCGATGGCGGCCAGGGTGGAGGAGACGGGGTTGCCCGGCTCCTCGATCTCACCGGCGTTCAACCAGCCGCCCGGGTCCTCGAACACCACGACGTCCCCGCGCTCGACCTCGCCGCCGAACCAGCCCGACCACTTCTCGACCACGATCCGGTCGTCCTCGACGAGCCCGGGCTCCATGGACTCGGAGGGGATGTAGAAGGCCTGCACGACGAACGTCTTGAGCAGGACCGCCAGCACCACGGCCAGCCCCAGCAGCAGGAGCGACTCCTGCCAGACGGGCAGCCCGCTGCGCTGGTGCTTCTGCCGGGCCGCGGCCACGCGCTCGGCCGGGGACGGGACGACCCCGTCGGCCACGGTGGTCGGGCCGGCGGGGTCGCGGTCGTCGCTGCTCACGCGGCGAGTGTAAGGCTGAGGTCGCGGATCAGAAGTCGCGACGCTCCTTGATCTTGGCAGCCTTGCCGCGCAGGTTGCGCAGGTAGTACAGCTTGGCGCGACGCACGTCACCGCGGGTCACGACCTCGATGGTCTCGAAGATCGGGGAGTGCAGCGGGAAGGTGCGCTCGACGCCGACGCCGAAGGAGACCTTGCGGACGGTGAAGGTGCGACCGACGCCGGCACCGTGCATGCGGATGACGACGCCCTGGAAGATCTGGACACGCGCGCGGGTGCCCTCGACGACCTTGACGTGGACCTTGACGGTGTCACCGGCACGGAAGTGCGGGAGGTCCTCGCGCTTGAGGTCATTACCGAGCTGGGCGACCAGGATGTTGGGCATGGTTGTCTCCTCGCGAGTGCCACAGATCAGCCGCGGAATCAGGTGGTGCGTGAACGGGGTCGGTCCGTCGACAGCTCCGGCTGCGTGGGCCGCCCTCTGTGGCAGGCGTCCGACGCGGGTCCCCCGTGCGTTCCTCGGGGCGGCCCTCCGGTCCGACAGGACCAGCGTCCGAGTCTGCCACAGCGGAGGCGGGGCCCCGAAATCAGCCCAGGACCGACCCGGAACCAGCCGGGGGTCAGTCGCGGCCGGTGCGCCGGCGCTGCTTGGTGAGCACCGCGGGCCCCGAGGGCCCGGCGAGGACCTCACGGATCCGGTAGCCGGCGCGCTTGTAGCGGCGCAGGTTGGCCTCGCTGCCCTTCCCCGTGTGCAGCAGGTACGTCGAGGCCGCGGGCGGGGCGACCCGCTCGGCGTGCTCGAGGAGCACCCGGCCCAGCCCGCGTCCCCGCAGGTCCGGGGCCACCATCAGCCGGCCGATCTGCCACGTGGTGCCCTCGAGGCGCCCCCGGACCGAGCCCACGAGCCGGCCGCCGGCGCGCACGACGTAGGTGTCCCACTCCGTCAGGGCGGCGACGGCGTCCTCGACCCCCTCCTGCAGCGGGGGGATCGTCAGGTCGTCGTGGACCAGCGCCTCCTCGACCCAGCAGGCCAGGGTCAGCACGTGCAGCTCGGCGGCGTCGGAGGGCACGGCCGGGACGACCTGCCACTGCCCCGCGGCGTGGCTGGGGTGCAGCAGGTCGGGGCGCCGCTCGGCGGTGCGCTGCACGGCCTGCTCGTGGCGCCAGGCGGCGATGGCGGCGTGGTTGCCGCTCAGCAGCACCGGCGGGACCTCGTGGTCGCGCCAGGTCGCGGGCTTGGTGTAGACGGGGTACTCCAGCAGCCCCTGCTCGTGGGACTCCTCCTCCAGCGACGCCGCGTTGCCCATGAAGCCCGGCAGCAGCCGCACGACGGCCTCGGTGACGGCCAGCGCGGCCACCTCCCCGCCGTTGAGGACGTAGTCGCCCAGGGAGATCTCCACGACCTCCTCGACGTCCGGGCGCGACGCGGGCGTGGTCGATGACCCGCTGGTCGATGCCCTCGTAGCGCCCGCACGCGAACAGCAGCCGCGACCGGGTGGCCAGCTCGCGGGCCAGCGCCTGGGTCAGCGGCCGCCCGGCGGGGCTGGGCACCACGACGGTCGCCGCTCCCCCGCCCACCGACGGGCCCAGCAGGTCGTCGAGCGCCTCGCCCCACGGTTCGGGGCGCATCACCATGCCCGCGCCACCGCCGTACGGGGTGTCGTCGACGGTCCGGTGCCGGTCGTGGGTCCAGTCGCGCAGGTCGTGGACGTGCATCTCGACCAGGCCCCGGGTCGCGGCGCGGCCGGGCAGCGAGAGCCCGAGCGGTGCGAGGTAGTCGGGGAAGATCGTGAGGTAGTCGAGACGCACGGGGTTCAGGCGTCCTCGGGCAGCGGCGCGACCAGTCCCGGACGGTCGGCCACGACGACCCGACGGGCCTCGAGGTCGACCTCGGGCACCAGCACGGCCACGAACGGCACGAGGGTGTCGCGCCCGTCGAGCGCCCGGATCCCGAGCAGGTCCTGGGAGCCGCCGTGCACCACGGTGGTCACCACCCCGAGCGGGGCGCCCTCGAGGTCGACGACGTCGAGACCGACCAGCTGGTGGTCGTAGTACTCGTCGGGGTCCGCCGGGGTCGCGTCGACGCGCAGCTGCGCGTGCAGCACGATGCCGCGGACCGCCTCGGCCTCGTTCCGGTCGCTGATCTCCTCGAACGTCGCGAGCAGCACGCCCTGGTGCCAGCGGGTGCGGGCCACCGTGAGCGTGCGGAAGGTGGTCGTGGAGTCCCGCGGCTTCTCGACCTCGAGCACCGCCCCGTCCGCGAACCGGTGCTCGGGCTCGTCGGTGCGCACGTCGACCGTGAGCTCGCCCTTGAGCCCGTGCGGCTTGCCGAGCCGACCCACGACCACGTCGATGGTCTCCACCGCTGCCTCCTGAAGTGCTTACGAGAGATGAGTGCCGCTAAATGACGTCGACCCGCCCGAGCTGCCCCGGACGGGTCGACGTACAGACGTGCTGGGGTGGTGCTGGCTCAGCTCCGGCGGTCGACGTCGACGAAGTCGACGCGCGTCCCGTCGCGACCGGCGAGCGCACCCATCACGGTGCGGAACGCCGAAGCGGTCCGACCGCTGCGGCCGATCACCTTGCCGAGGTCGTCGGGGTGGACCCGGACCTCGAGGACCGAGCCGCGGCGCAGCTGCTTGTCACGCACGCTGACGTCGTCGGGGTTGTCGACGATGCCGCGCACGAGGTGCTCCAGCGCCTCGGCGAGCATGGCGCTCAGGCCTCAGCCTTGGTCGCGTCGTCGGAGGTGGCCTCCGGCTCGGCGGCGGCAGCCGGCTCCTCGACCTTGGCGTCAGCCTTGGCCTCGGCCTTGTCGTCGGCCTTGGCCTCGACCTTGGCGTCAGCCTTGTCGTCGGACTTGGCCTCGGCCTTGTCGTCGGACTTCTCCGCCTTGTCAGCCTTGTCGGCCTTCTTGGCAGCGGCCTTCTTCGTGGTCGCGGCGGCGCCGGCGGAGCCGTGCGCCTCCTTGAGGGCCTCGTTGAAGATCTCGAGCTTGTCGCGCTTGGGCTCGGCGACCTTCAGCGTGCCCTCGGTGCCCGGGAGCCCGTGGTGCTTCTGGAAGTCACCGGTGATCTTGAGGATCGCGGCGACGGCGTCGCTGGGCTGCGCGCCCACGCCGAGCCAGTACTGCGCCCGCTCGGAGACGACGTCGATGTAGGACGGCTCCTCCTTGGGGTGGTACTTGCCGATCTCCTCGATCACTCGACCATCACGCTTCTTGCGCGAGTCGACGACGACGATGCGGTACTGCGGCACCCGGACCTTGCCCAGGCGCTTCAAACGAATCTTGACGGCCACAGCTGTGGTGTCTCCTTGAGGTCGTGGTGGTGAGGGCCGGCACTCCAGGTGGGGACCGGGGACGGACGCCTCGATGGGCTCTGCGCCACCGGCTGAGAGGGGCCAGCGACGCAGGACTCAGCGTCCGATGATGCCAGACGCCGCGGGGCCGGGAGAAATCGGCCAGGAGAACGGCCGGGACTCAGGCCACGACGCGTCCGCGCAGCACCACGCAGGTCGGCTCCCACAGGGCGGTGAGGTCCGCGGCGGGGTCGCGGTCGTAGACCACGAAGTCGGCGCTCGCGCCCTCGACGAGGCCCTCGAAGCCGAGCCACTCGCGGGCCTTCCAGGACACCGCGGCGAGCACGTCGCCCGCGGGCATCCCCATCTCGGCCATCGCCAGCGCCTCGCCGGCCAGGTGGCCGTGGCGCTGGGCTCCCCCGCCGTCGCTGCCGACGTAGAGCGCCACCCCGGCCTCGTGCGCCGACATCAGCACCTCGCGGCGCCGGGAGTGGAGCTGGTCCATGGTGGCGGCGTAGACGGGGAACTTCTCGCGCCCCTGCGCGGCGAACTCGGGGAACTTGCCGGTCTGCATCACGGTCGGCACCAGCGCCACGCCGCCGGCCGCCATCTGCTCGATCTGGTCGAGGGCCAGCCCGGTGCCGTGCTCGACGCAGTCGATGCCCGCGTCCAGCAGGCCCTGCAGCACCTCGTGGCCGAAGCAGTGCGCGGTGACCTTGGCACCGTGCTCGTGGGCGACCGCGATGGCCGCGGCGAAGCTGTCCTGGGGGAACGAGGGGGCCAGGTCGCCGCTGTCGCGGGAGATCCAGTCCCCCACCAGCTTCACCCAGCCGTCCCCGGCGTCGGCCTCCTGGGCGACGTACGCCGCGAGCTGCTCGGGCTCCACCTCGTGGGCGTAGTCGCGGATGTAGCGCCGGGTGCGGGCGATGTGCCGCCCGGCGCGCAGCAGGCGGGGCAGGTCGTCGCGCTCGTGCACCCAGCGGGTGTCGGCCGCGGAGCCGCAGTCGCGCAGCAGCAGGGCGCCGGCGTCGCGGTCGGCGAGCGCCTGCTCCTCGACCCGGTCGTCCTCGACTGCGCCGTGGTCCTCGAGGCCGAGGTGGTTGTGCGCATCGACGAGCCCGGGCACGATCCAGCCCCGGGCGGCGGTCTCGGCCCCCGGCTGGGCCTCGAAGGTGACCCGACCGTCGACGACGTACAGGTCGCGGCTCTCGCCGTCGGGCAGGACCGGTCCGGAGAACCTCAGCGCGCTCATGGACGCGAGGCTAGCGCGTGCTCAGACCTGCTCGAGGTGGTCCAGCAGCCACGACGGGCTGACGACGGTGGCACCGGTGGCGGCCGCGTTGGCCCCCAGGGCCAGGTCGGCGGTCACCACGGTGACGGTGCAGCCACGCTTGGCGGCCCGCTGGGCCTCGGCGAGGATCGTCACGTCGCCCTCCTTGGGCGCGTGCACGATCCGCACGTGGGCGTCCTTGCCCGGTCGGGCACCGCCGCGTGCACCGCCCTCGAGGACCATGATGATCTCGTCTCCGGGCACGTCGCCGACGAGCAGCGCCTCGTGCAGGCGCCGGGTCGCGGCGGCGCGGTCCTTCCACCACCCGTCCGGACGGCTGCCGACGACGTTGGCCGCGTCGACGACCACGACGGCGTTCACTTGAGGAACTTCGAGAAGTCGTTGCTCAGGTCCAGGTCGGCTGCTGCCTGCGCGTAGTCGACCGGCTGACCGCCCGGTGTGCCGAACGGGTTGCTCGGTGCCGCAGCGGCCTTCTCCTTGGCGGCCTGAGCCTCCTGGGCGGCCTTGGCCGGGTTGCCCGAGCGCTTGGCGCCCTTGCCCTTCTTGGGCTGCGCCTTGGCCTTGCCGCGCTTGCCGCCGCCCATGCCGGGCATCCCGGGCATGCCCGGCATCCCCGGCATGCCGCCGCCGCGGGCCATCTGCATCATCATCTTGCGCGCCTCGAAGAAGCGGTCGACGAGGTGGTTGACGTCGGAGACCTGGCGCCCGCTGCCCTTGGCGATGCGGGCGCGGCGCGAGCCGTCGATCATCTTGGGGTTGGCGCGCTCGGCCGGCGTCATCGACTGGATGATCGCCTGGATCCGGTCGATCTCGCGCTCGTCGAAGTTCTCGAGCTGCTCGCGGAACTGCCCCATGCCGGGCAGCATCCCCATGATCTTGGACATCGAGCCGAGCTTGCGGACCTGCTGCATCTGCTCGAGGAAGTCGTCGAGGGTGAACTCGCCGCCCTGCCCGCTGAGCTTCTGCGCGGCCTTCATGGCCTGCTCGGAGTCGAAGCTCTTCTCGGCCTGCTCGATCAGGGTCATCACGTCGCCCATGTCGAGGATGCGCGAGGCCATGCGGTCGGGGTGGAAGAGGTCGAAGTCGGTCATCTTCTCGCCGTTGGAGGCGAACATGACCGGCTTGCCGGTGATCGAGGCGATGGACAGCGCCGCACCACCGCGGGCGTCACCGTCGAGCTTGGTGAGCACGACGCCGTCGTAGCCGACGCCCTCGAGGAAGGACTGCGCGGTCGTGACGGCGTCCTGGCCGATCATCGCGTCGACGACGAAGAGGACCTCGTCGGGGTTGACCGCGTCGCGGATGTCGGAGGCCTGCTTCATCAGCTCCGCATCGATGCCGAGGCGACCGGCGGTGTCGACGATGACCACGTCGTGCAGCGTGCGCTTGGCCTGCTCGATCGAGGCGCGGGCCACCGACACGGGGTCCCCGACGCCGTTGCCGGGCTCGGGGGCGAAGACCGTGACGCCGACGCGCTCACCGTTGACCTGGAGCTGCTTGACGGCATTGGGGCGCTGCAGGTCGGCGGCCACCAGCATCGGGGCCTTGCCCTGCTCCTTGAGCCACAGCGCCAGCTTGGCGGCCAGCGTGGTCTTGCCGGCGCCCTGGAGGCCGGCGAGCATGATGACCGTCGGGCCGGTCTTGGCGTAGCGCAGCCGGCGGGTCTCGCCGCCGAGGATCGTCACGAGCTCCTCGTTGACGATCTTGATGATCTGCTGGGCGGGGTTCAGCGCACCGCTGACCTCCTCGCCGCGGGCCCGGTCCTTGACCGCGCCGACGAACTCCTTGACGACCGGCAGGGCGACGTCGGCCTCGAGCAGCGCGATGCGGATCTCGCGTGCCGTGGCGTCGATGTCGGCCTCGGACAGGCGACCCTTCCCTCGGAGGTTCTTGAAGGTGTCGGCGAGCCGGTCGGACAGTGTGGCGAACAAGGGCGTCCCTCAGGTGAGTCGGCAACGGGCGGAGCTGGCTCCAGCCTAACCGGGCTGGCCCGCAAGAGCCGCACGGACAGCGTGCGCTGCCTCGGAGGCCCGGGTGTCCGAGAGCACCCCGGCCGCGGCCTCCTGCAGGTAGAAGACGTCCACGGCCTGGGGGCCGAGCGTCTCCACGTGGGCCGAGCGCACCGCGACGTCGAGCTGGGCCAGCGCCGCGCAGACCCGGTGCACCACGCCCGGCTGGTCGGCGGCGCGGACCTCGAGCACGGTCGCGGCGAGCGAGGCGTCGCCGCGCACCTCGACCGTGGGCGCCAGGGCACGCGGGTCGGGCCGCAGGCGGCTGGTGGGGTCGACCCGGCCCTCCGCGATGGCGGCGTACCGCTCGCGCAGGAAGGGGACGTCGAGCCCGCTCTCCGCCACGTCCCACGACGAGACGCTGTAGCCCTCCTGCACCCACGCACGGGCCGAGCGGACGGGGAGGCGCTGCAGGGCGAAGAGACCGGAGAAGTCCGCGAGCAGCCCGACCCGGTCGGGCGCGATCGCGGTGACCCGGGTGCCGCCGGGCGTGGCCTCGACGGCGAACGAGACCGCGCCGTTGCGCACGGCGCGCGGGATCTCGACCTCCTCGTCGACCGCGGACGGGAAGGGCCGCCCGGTGTCCAGGGAGGTGTGGACCCGGCGGGAGAGCTCGAGGACCAGGCCGGCGCGCCAGCTGGACCAGGCCTGCGGCGAGGCGGCCTTGGCGTCGGCCTCGGTCAGTGCCGTCAGCAGCGAGAGCGCCTCGGTCGACCCGACCCGGGAGGCGACCCGCTCGATGGTGGCGGGGTCGTCGTGGTCACGGGTGGTGGCGGTCTCGGCGAGCAGCAGGTGCCAGCGCACCAGCGTCGCCACCAGGTCGACCGAGGCGGGCTCGAAGCCCATCCGGGTCGCGATCTCCCGGGCGATCGGCTCGCCGGCCACGCTGTGCTCGGTGAGGCTGCCCTTGCCGATGTCGTGCAGGAGCGCGGCGACCATGAGCACGTCGGGCCGGTTCACCTGCCGGATCAGCGAGGACGCCTCGATGCAGGTCTCGACCACGTGCCGGTCGACGGTGAAGCGGTGGATGGCCGAGGCGTGCGGCAGCAGCCGGATGCGCTCCCACTCCGGGAGCAGCCGCGGCAGCGCCCCGGTCTCCTCCAGCGTCTCCCACACCGGCAGCAGTCCCCGCCCGGAGGCGAGCAGACGGACCAGCAGGTGGCGGGCCTCGTCGGGCCACGGGTCCGGCAGGTCGACGACCTCCCGGGCCAGCCGCGCCGCCGTCGGGGGCGCGAGCACGGCGTCCATCTCGGCCGCCGCCGCCGCCGCCCGCAGCAGCAGGACCGGGTCCTCGGCCGGACGCGCCGTGCGGTCGAGCACGATCTCGCGGCCCGAGAGCGCCACGCCCTGGGCGATCGGGAACAGCGCGGGACGCCGCGCCGAGCGCACCGACGCCGGCCGGGCCAGGTAGTCGTCCACCCGGCGCCAGGTGAGCCGGGAGAGGTGGGTCAGGCGCCGCCCCAGGGTGCGCACGTGCACCTGGGCGCTGCGCGCGTCGGCCAGCCCGAGCCCGGTGGCCAGCTCGCTCCACACCTCGGGGTGGATGCGGTCGCTGGCCCGGCCGGCGCTCTGCTGCACGAGGTCGCGCACGTCGAGCAGCGCCTGCCGGCCGTTCTCGAGCTCGGTGTGCGGCACGTCGACGAGCCAGGTCGTGACCAGCGCCTTCAGGACGGTCGCGTCCCGCAGGCCGCCCTCGGCCTCCTTCACGTCCGGCACCGACAGGTGCGCGAGCTCGCCGACCAGCTCGTGCCGACCCCGCACCAGCTCGCGCAGCGCCGGCAGCCGCTCCCGTGCGTGGCGACGCCAGTGCGCCAGCATCGTGCCCCGCAGCCGCAGGGTGAGGTCGGCGTCGCCGGCCAGGTGGCGCACGTCGAGCAGTCCGAGCGCGACCCGCAGGTCGCCGTCGGCGGCGGCGACCATCTCGGGCAGGGTGCGCACCGAGTGGTCCACGGCGGTGCCGGAGTCCCACAGCGGGTACCACAGCCGCTCGGCGACCTCCCCCGCCTCGACGCCCTCGTCGAGGACCAGCACCACGTCGAGGTCGGAGTACGGCGCCAGCTCGCCGCGGCCGTAGCCGCCGACCGCCACCAGCGCCATGCCGGTCCGGGCGCCGCCCACCTCCTCGTACGCCGCCGCGCACAGGGCGTCGGCCCCGGTGCTGCGCTGCTCCCGCTCGGTGGCCGTCACATCGGTCTCCTGGGGTCGTCGCAGCGCGTGGGTGGGGGCTCGATCATGCCGGAAGCGGCCGGGACCCGGCCCACCGCACGGGTGGGCCGGGTCACGGGCCGGGTGATGCGTCGCTCAGAGGGCGGTGGAGTCCCGATCGCCGGTGCGCACGCGCACCACGCTGTCGACCGGGCTCGTCCACACCTTGCCGTCGCCGATGCGACCGGTCCGGGCGGCCGTGACGATGATGCCGGCCACGTCGTCGGCGTCGCCGTCGTCGACCACGATCTCGAGCCGGATCTTCGGCACCAGCGCCACGTCGTACTCGGCACCGCGGTAGACCTCGGTGTGTCCCTTCTGGCGCCCGTAGCCGCTGACCTCGCTGACCGTCATCCCGGTCACGCCGAAGGTCTCGAGGGCCCCGCGGACGTCCTCCCACTTGTGCGGCTTGATCACCGCTGTCACGAGCTTCATGCGTGGTTCCCTTCCGTGGTGCGGGTGGTGGTGGTGCGGGCCGCGGCGCCGGGGCCGGCGGCGGAGCCGGCCAGCACGCTGGACCGCTGACCACCCGAGAGGCTGGTGTGCAGGTCGTAGGCGGACTCACCGTGCTGGTCGAGGTCGATGCCCTCGACCTCGGCCTGCTCGTCGATCCTCCACCCCAGGGTGTACTTGATCGCGAGGGCCAGCACCAGGGTCAGCGCACCGGACCAGGCGACCGCGACCAGGACGCCGAGGACCTGCGCCACCAGCGAGTCCACTCCCCCGCCGTAGAACAGCCCGTCGATCCCGCCGGCACCGTCGGCCGTCGAGAGGAAGCCGATCAGCACCGTGCCGACGACACCGCCGACCAGGTGCACGCCGACGACGTCGAGCGAGTCGTCGTACCCGAGCTTGAACTTCCAGCCCACTGCCCAGGCGCAGACCGCGCCGGAGATGGCGCCGATGGCGATGGCGCCGGAGATGTCGACCGCACCGGCGGCCGGGGTGATGGCGACCAGGCCGGCGACGATGCCGGAGGCCGCGCCGAGCGAGGTGGCCCGACCGTGCATGAACCTCTCGATCAGCAGCCACCCCAGGATCGCGGCCATGGCAGCCAGCGTGGTGTTGGCGAACGTGCGCCCGGTCTCGGAGTAGAACTGCTCGATGTTGGCGGCGTCGGTGTCGCCGGTGAAGACGATGGAGCCGACGTTGAAGCCGTACCAGCCCATCCACAGCAGACCGGCGCCGAGCATCGTCAGGGTCAGGTTGTGCGGGCGCATCGGCTCGCTGCCGAAGCCGACCCGCTTGCCGATCACCAGCACCAGCACCAGCGCGGCCACACCGGCGTTGATGTGCACCGCCGTGCCGCCGGCGTAGTCCTGGGCACCGATGCGGGTGCAGATCAGGGCTGCGTCGGAGCAGCCGAAGACCATGTGGGCCAGCGGGAAGTAGACGATCGTGACCCACAGCGGCAGGAACAGCACCCAGGCCGAGAACTTCACCCGGTCGGCGATCGCGCCGCTGATCAGTGCAGCGGTGATGACCGCGAAGGTCATCTGGAACATCACGAAGATGTAGTCGGAGGTCTCCACACCACGCAGGCCGAACAGCTCGAAGGGGCTCGCGGTGAAGGTGCCGTCGCCGCCGAAGCCCATCGACCAGCCCCACAGCACGTACAGGATCCCGACGATGCCCGCCGAGACGAACGACATCATCATCATGTTGAGCACGGACTTGGACCGCGACATCCCGCCGTAGAACAGCGCAAGCGCGGGGATCGTCATCATCAGCACCAGCAGCGTCGCCACCAGCATGAACGCGTAGTAGCCGTCCATCGGACCTCCAGGATCATCTCTTGACGGACACACCCCGGTCCCCGACAGCGGTGTCGGGCACGGGGTGTGTCCCCATCGAGAGGACCCTCTCGAGCGCAGGTTTCAGGATCCGGCCGGGAGTGTTACGCCGCGGCAACGAGTACGTCGCCGGTGTTACATCGCTGTGAACGAGCGCCTCAGCCGCCGAGCAGGGCGTCGACGAACGCGCCGGAGTCGAAGGGGGCCAGGTCGTCGGCGCCCTCGCCGAGGCCGACGAGCTTGACGGGCACCCCGAGCTCACGCTGCACGGCCACGACGATGCCGCCCTTGGCCGAGCCGTCGAGCTTGGTCAGCACGATCCCGGTGACGGCCACGGCCTCGCTGAAGACCCGGGCCTGGATCAGCCCGTTCTGGCCGGTGGTGGCGTCGAGGACCAGCAGCACCTCGGTGACCGGCGCCTGCTTCTCGATGACGCGCTTGACCTTGCCGAGCTCGTCCATCAGGCCCTGCTTGTTCTGCAGCCGGCCCGCGGTGTCGACGATGACGGTGTCGACGCCCGTGCGGCGGCCCTCCTCCACGGCCCGGAAGGCCACGCTGGCGGGGTCGGCCCCCTCCTCGCCCTTGACCGTGTCGACGCCCACACGCTCACCCCAGGTGCTCAGCTGCTCGACGGCGGCGGCGCGGAAGGTGTCGGCGGCACCGAGCACGACGCTGCGGTCCTCGGCCACGAGGATGCGCGCGATCTTGCCGACGGTGGTGGTCTTCCCGGCGCCGTTGACGCCGACCACGAGCACGATGCCGGGGTTGCCGTCCTCCCCGCTGATGCGCAGGCTGCGGTCCATGGTCGGGTCGACCAGGGTCAGCAGCTCCTCGCGCAGCACCGCACGCGCGTCGGCGCCACCCTCGGCGCGCATCCGCGCACGCAGGCGGTCGACGAGCTCCTGGGTGGGCGCGACACCGATGTCGGCGGTGAGCAGGGTGTCCTCGATGTCCTCCCAGGTGTCCTCGTCGAGGCGGTCCCGGGAGAGCAGCGCGAGCAGGCCGCGGCCCAGCGCACCCTGCGAGCCGGCCAGCCGCTGGCGCAGCCGCACCAGGCGGGAGGCGGTGCTCTCCGGGCGCTCGACCTCGGGGGCCAGCGACTCTGCGGGCGCCTCGGGCTCGAGGGTCGCGGGCGGCGCACTCAGCTCGACCGGGGGCGCGTCCGGGTCGACCGGCGGGACGACGAGGACGTCGGTGTGGGTGTCGGGCAGCGGCGCCGGCTTGCGGCGCCGGGTGACGACGAGACCGAGGACGGTGCCGACGAGGGCGACGCCGAGGACGGCGATGGCGAGGATCACGAAGGCAACGGCTTCCATGCCCTCATCCAATCACCGGGAGGGGGTGGTTCAGCGAGCGGGCGGGTCGTCCCGGTCGTCGGGGTCACCGAGCGTGCGCATCGACCCGCGGGCCCGGCGCAGGGCCCGGCCGAGCCAGGTCCCCTCGCCCTCGCTGCCCTCGCGGTGCGGGTAGGCGACGTAGTAGAGGACCAGGGCGGCCACGGCCACGATGACCACCATCGCGACGACGATCGAGAGCACGGGGTCCTCCGGGGAGTGGGCTGAGCAGGAACCCCCACGGTGGCACACCCAGGTGTCAGGCGCTCCCGGGCCCGCGCAGCAGGGGCTCGACTGCGGCGCGGATCACGTCGGGCATCGGCGTGACCGACCGTGCCGGGTCGGTGTTGTCGACGTAGACGTGCACGAACCGGCCCTCCGCGGCCGCCTCGTCGCTCTCCCCCTGGAAGAGCCCGATCCGGTAGACGATCGAGGAGGTGCCGACCTTGTCGACGACCAGACCGGTCTCGACCGGGTCGGGGAAGCCGATCTCGCGGAAGTACCGGCAGGAGGTCTCGGCGACGACACCGATCTGCGGCAGCAGGCGCACGTTCGAGCCGGTGGCCTCGAAGAGGTGGGCGTTCACCGCGGTGTCGAACATCTCGTAGTACGTCGCGTTGTTGAGGTGGCCGTAGGCGTCGTCGTCGCGCCAGCGGGTGGTCACCGTGCGCCAGGCGACGTAGTCGCCGCGGGTGGGCCGGTCGGTCCGGCCGGGTCGCTCGCTCATCCGGTCTCCGTCTCTCGTAGTCGCTGGCTGATGACCGTCGAGACGCCGTCGCCGCGCATGGTCACGCCGTACAGCGCGTCGCCGACCTCCATGGTGCGCTTCTGGTGGGTGATCACCAGCAGCTGGGAGCTCTCGCGCAGCTCCTCGTAGATCTCCAGCAGCCGGCCCAGGTTGGTGTCGTCGAGCGCCGCCTCGACCTCGTCGAGGATGTAGAACGGTGAGGGCCGGGCCTTGAAGAGCGCCACGAGGAAGGCCACCGCGACCAACGACCGCTCGCCGCCCGAGAGCAGCGAGAGGCGCTTGATCTTCTTGCCCGGCGGGCGCGCCTCGACCTCGACGCCGGTGGTGAGCATGTCGCTGGGGTCGGTGAGGACCAGCCGCCCCTCGCCCCCCGGGAAGAGCCGGGCGAAGGTGGCGTCGAAGGCCTTCTCCACGTCGGCGTAGGCCTCGCGGAAGACCTGCTCGACGCGGTCGTCGACGGAGCGCACGATGTCGAGGAGGTCCTTGCGGGTGCGCCGCAGGTCCTCGAGCTGCTCGGTGAGGAACTTGTGCCGCTCCTCCATGGCCGAGAACTCCTCGAGCGCCAACGGGTTGACCTTGCCGAGCATGGCCAGCGCCCGCTCGGCGGCCTTGAGCCGCTTGACCTGCTGCTCGCGCACGAAGGGCACGCTGGTCGGGGCGTCGTCCGGGGCGTCCTCCGCCGGCTCCTGGGGCACCGGCTGGTCGGGACCGTAGTCGGCGACCAGTCCGTCGGGCTCGATCCCGAGCTCGTCGAGCGCGCGCTCCTCGAGCTGTTCGATGCGCATCCGCTGCTGGGCGCGCGCCATCTCGTCGCGGTGCACCGAGCCCACGAGCTCCTCG
This sequence comes from uncultured Actinomycetota bacterium, assembly GCA_963722135.1. GTDB lineage: Bacteria > Actinomycetota > Actinomycetes > Propionibacteriales > Nocardioidaceae > Nocardioides. The sequence goes on along the minus strand of CAVRJT010000003.1, from coordinate 571,699 downwards.
TGCTCACGGGCCAGGTCGCGCAGCAGCCCGCGGGCCTCGCGGAGCTTCTCCTCGCGCTCTCGTCGGGCCTCCTCGACCGCGGCGCGCGCGTCGGCGGCCTGGTGCACCGAGACCTCCAGGCGGGTCAGCGCCCAGGTGACCGCCGCACCGACCGCCTCGGCGGCCCGACCCTCGCGCAGCAGCCGCTCGCGCCGCTCGGCGGCCCTGGCCCGCTGCTCGCGCTCCTTGGCCGCCGCGCGCAGCAGGGAGTCGGCTCGTCCGTGGATGGCGCGGGCGCGCTCCTCCGCGGTGCGCAGCGCGAGCCGGGCGTCCATCTCGGTCTGCCGCGCCTCGCGGGCCGTCTCGGTCAACCGCTCACGTCCGGTGGTGTCCGGCTCCTCCTCGGGCGCCTCCTCGGCTCGATCCAGGCGGCTCTCGAGGTCGGCGAGCCCGGCCACGGCATCGACCCGGGCCTGCTCGGCCTTGGCGATGGCCTGCTCGACGCGGTCGGCCTCGGCGCGGGCCGAGCGGGCCTGCGACCCGTGCTGGCCGAGCTCCTCGGCGACAGCGGCCAGGGTGGCGTCCGACTCGTGCAGCCGGGCCAGCGCCACGTCGACGCGCTGCTGGGCGTCGTGGCGGCGCGCCTCCAGGCGCGAGATCTCGAAGCCGGCGCGCTCGCTGGCGGCCACCGCCTCGGCCAGGGAGGCGGCGGCCTCGTCGACGGCGGCCTGCACCTCGATCAGGCTGGGCTGGGCGCTGGAGCCACCGGCCACCAGGTGCGCGCCCACGACGTCGCCGTCGCGGGTGACCGCGCCCAGCGTCGGGTCGAGCCCGACCAGGGACCGCGCGGCGTCGAGGTCCTCGACGACGGCGACCCGGTCCAGCAGCCGCGTCAGCGCGGGGCGCAGCGGTGCGGGGCACTCCAGCACGTCGACGACGTACGCCGCCGCGTCGGGCAGGGCGGGCCAGGTCTCGGGTCCCGGCACCTCGGGGCCGTCGCCGAGCAGGAGCCCGGCGCGGCCGAGGTCGCCCGCCTTGAGGTGGTCCACGGCGCCGAGCGCGGCCCCGGCGCCCTCGGCGGCGACGGCGTCGGCGTGCGGGCCCAGGGCCGCCGCGACCGCGGCCTCGTAGCCCGGTCGCACCGACACGAGCGCGGCGACCGAGCCGAGGAGCCCGGTGACGTCGGTGGCGCCCAGGAGAGCACCGGCACCGTCCTTGCGGTTCAGCCCCATCTCCAGCGCGTCCTTGCGGGCGGCGAGCGTGTGCCGGTCGCGGTCGGCGGCCTGGGCCTGCTCCCGCACCTGCGCCAGCAGGCCCTCGACCTCGTCGAGCGCCTCGACGGCATGCTCGTGCTCGGCGTCGAGGCCCTCCTCGCCCGCGTCGAGGCCCGCGACCTCGGTCTCGAGCGCGGTGAAGGCCTTCTGCGCCTGCTGGGCGCGGGCCAGCGCCTCCTCGCGGCTGTGCCGCAAGCGACCGACCTCCTCGTCGGCCGCGGCGGCGCGCGACCTGAGCGCGTTGACCTGGCCGTGCAGGCGCGCCAGACCCTCGCGCCGGTCTGCGGCGGCCCGCTGGAGGGCGACGATGCGGCGCTCCTCCTCGCTGGCGGCGTCCTCGGCGGCCTTGCGGGCGGTCACGGCCTGCTCGAGCGCGGTCCGGCGGGTGTCCACGTCGGCGGCGGTGCGCTGCTCCTGCTCGCGCACCCGGGCGGCCTCGGTCTCGAGGTCTGCGGGGTCGCGCCCGCTCGCCGTCTCGACCTCGGTGCTGGCCGCGGCGTTGCGGACCCGCTCGGCCGCCAGGGACTGGGTGCCCCGCAGGCGTTCGCGCAGGCCGGAGAGGGCGTACCAGGTGTCCTGGGCCGCGGCGAGCACCGGCAGGTCCTCGCGCAGGGCGGCCTCGAAGGCGGCCTCGGCCTCGCGCGCCTGCGTCATCGCGGCCTCGACCTCCTCGCGCCGCTTCACCAGCACCGACTCGTCGGCCATCTCCTGGGCCAGCGCGGTGCGTGCGGTGAGCAGGTCGTCGGCCAGCAGCCGGGCCCGGGCGTCGCGGAAGTCGGCCTGCACGGTCGCGGCGCGACGGGCCACCTCGGCCTGGCGGCCCAGCGGCTTGAGCTGGCGGCGGATCTCGCTGAGCAGGTCGTTCAACCGGGTCAGGTTGCCCTCGGTCGAGTCGAGCTTGCGCAGCGCCTTCTCCTTGCGCTTGCGGTGCTTCAGGACCCCGGCGGCCTCCTCGATGAAGCCGCGGCGGTCCTCGGGGGTCGCGTGCAGGATCTGGTCGAGCTGGCCCTGGCCGACGATGACGTGCATCTCGCGGCCGATGCCGGAGTCGCTGAGCAGCTCCTGGACGTCGAGCAGCCGGCAGGTCTGGCCGTTGATGGCGTACTCCGAGCCCCCCGAGCGGAACATGGTCCGGCTGATCGTCACCTCGGCGTACTCGATCGGCAGCGCACCGTCGGTGTTGTCGATGCTGAGGATCACCTCGGCGCGCCCCAGCGGCGGGCGGCCGGACGTGCCGGCGAAGATGACGTCGTCCATCTTGCCGCCGCGCAGGCTCTTGGCGCTGGCCTCGCCCATCACCCAGGCGAGCGCATCGACCACGTTCGACTTGCCCGAGCCGTTGGGCCCCACGATGCAGGTGATCCCCGGCTCGAGCTGGAGGGTCGTCGAGGACGCGAAGGACTTGAACCCCTTCAGGGTCAGGCTCTTCAGGTACAAGGCTGGCGCCCTTCCGCCGCGGAGGGGCTCAGGCTACCCCTGGGCGCGCCGGCGCCGCAGGAGGAGCGCGCCGGCCGTCGCGACCCCCACCAGCCCCAGCGGCAACGCACTGGCCGCGGCCCGGTCGGAGGCCGAGACCGGGGCGAGGGCGTCGGCCGGCGGCTCCGCGCCACGTCCGTCACCCGGCACGTCGACGGCGTACACGTCGAGACCGCGCACCAGGTCGATGCTGTAGACGAGGTTGGTGCGCTTCGAGGTCCGGCGGCCCTGGGCGTCGAAGACCGGCACCCACATGGAGTCCCAGACCTCCGAGAGCCCCCACACGGCGTGGGCGTGGGTGCGGATGCGGCGGGGGTTGCTGACGTCGAGCACCTGGGTGCCGCCGCCGTAGAAGCCGGCCGCCACCAGCCCGCCAGGGCGGTAGTCGAACCAGTGCGAGGAGCAGAAGGCGCCGCGCGGGAGCGGGAAGGTGCCGAGGTCGGAGAGCTCGACCTTGTCCAGCGGCACGATCTTGCCGGGCTTGCCGTTGAGCTTCTTGACCCACCAGGTCTGGAAGGAGCCGGCCTGGCTGCAGTCGGTCTGCTCGTAGTCCTCCTCGGTCACCAGCAGCACGTTGCCGCGGCGCAGGGACGGCTTGCGCCCGGGCTTGAACCGCTCGGCGTGCGGGCGGTAGGCGTTGTGGAGGATGAAGTCGTTCCAGCCCTCGTGGTCGGGGTCGACGCCCTGCCCGGCCTCGCCGGTGGTGGTCAGGACGCGGGGGCGCCGGGGCTTGGAGACGTCCCACATGGAGGCACCGTTCCACCCGGTGTGGGTGCCGATGCCGGCGTCGTCGAAGTTCCACTTGTGCCCGCCGGTGGGCGTCTCGAAGGGCTGCACCCCGGGAGTGGAGCGGTCGGAGTCGACCTCGACCGGGTGCTCCAGGTCGCGCAGGTCGAAGATCGAGAACGTCGATCGGCCTCCGGCGGAGTAGGCGTAGCGGCAGTTGGTGTCGTCGATGCAGGCGACCGTGTGGGTGCTGGTCGTGCCGGGGGCGCGCGAGAGCACGGTGGGCGCGGAGGGATCGGTCACCTCGACCACGACGAGCTCGCCGCCACCGACGTTGACGTGCTCGATGTCGTCGGGCGAGGCCTGCACGAGGTCGACCCCGATCAGCGCGAACCGTCGGGTGCCGCTGCTGGTGCGCCGCTCGCCGCAGTTCATCGCCTCGTTCTCGAACATCACGCTGGGCAGCACCCCGGTCAGGGCGGGGCTCGCGGCGTCGGAGACGTCGTAGACGCGCAAGGTGTCCAGGCCGCTGGTGACGAACAGGGGCGCGGTCGAGGTGAAGCAGCCCGAGATCCCGACCTGGGTGGGGTTCGTGGAGACCTGGGCGATGTTGTCGCTGGAGACCAGCGAGGCGGTGGTCCCGGGCTGCTGCGCGGCCCGCTCACGCATCTGCTCGCGCACCTCGTCGCTGTCGGCGGCACTCGCGGGTGCCGCGATCCCGATCGTGGTGAGCGCGACGGCTGCAGCAGCGAGCGCGACGGGCAGGTGACGAGGACGACGGGTCATGCCGTCCCAACGACCCGTGACCGCCAGGGTCACGCAGGCTCAGGCCGGCTGCATCTCCGACAGGTCCTGCATCTCCTCGCGCAGCCCGTGCTCCGCGAGCTGGGCGCTCAGCCGGTCGTTCTCGGAGCACAGGCTCAGCACGAGGGCCTCGAGCTCACCGACGCGGGCGCGCAGCCGCGCGTTGTCGGCCGCCAGGTGCGGGTCGAACAGGTCGCTGCTGCGGTAGCCGATCAGCGCCTTGGCCATGGGGTGGACCTTTCGGAGTGGGGGCGTGCGATGGGGGCGGGTCCGGCATGCGGACCATCTTCAAGAGTCCCACCGGTGGCCCGGGGGGTCAATCGAGCGCTGCGGTCCCCGCGGCGACCACCCGACGGCGCCGCGGCACCGGCTGGCAGGCCGGGCAGAAGTAGGACGAACGGTTCATGAAGGGCACCCGACGGATCGCGGTCCCGCACCGGTCGCAGGGCTCGTCGGCGCGACCGTAGGCGTGCAACGAGCGGTCGAAGTACCCCGACTCGCCGTTGACGTTGACGTAGAGCGCGTCGAAGGAGGTGCCTCCCTGGGCCAGCGCGTCGGTCATCACCTCACGGGCGTGCCCGAGCAGGGCCAGGACCTGCGTCCGGGTCAGCCGCTCCCCCGGCCGCTCGCCGTGGATGCCGGCGCGCCACAGCGCCTCGTCGGCGTAGATGTTGCCGACGCCGGAGACCAGGTTCTGGTCGAGCAGCTGCCGCTTGATGCCGGACGCGCGGCGGCGCACCCGCGCCGCGAACTCGTCCTCGTCGAAGTCGGGGTCGAGGGGGTCCCGGGCGATGTGGGCGATCTCGGCGGGCAGCTCGGCGCCGCCCTCGGAGAGGGAGAGGCCGCCGAACATCCGCTGGTCGACGAAGTGCAGGTTGCGGGCGTCCGCCGCGCCGTCGAGGCGCAGTCGCACCCGCAGGTGCTTCTCGGGGACGGCGTCGACGGGCTGGACGAGCATCTGTCCGCTCATGCCGAGGTGGGCCAGCAGCGCGTCACCGTCGTCGAGCGGCAGCCAGAGGTACTTGCCCCGGCGCCGGGCCCCGGCGAGGGTGCGCCCGGTGAGGGCTGCGGCGAACCCCTCGGGCCCGCGGGCGTCGCGGCGCAGCGGACGGGGGTGCAGCACGTCGACGCCGACGACGCGGGCGCCCACGACGTGGCGCTCCAGACCGGCACGGACGACCTCGACCTCGGGGAGCTCGGGCACGCGGTGGCCTAGGAGCCGCTGGGACCGGTGCCGGACTTGCCGGCGGCGGCGTTGCCGGCGGCCGCCTCGGCGGCGGTCTCGGCCGGGTCGGTGACGCCGAGCTGCGCGGCGATCTCGCCGTACGCCGTCTCCGCGGCGGCCTGCTCGGCCTCCTTCTTGGAGCGGCCGGTGCCGTTGCCGTAGAGCCGGTCGCCGACCCGCACCTGCGCGGTGAAGGTCTTCTGGTGGTCCGGGCCGCTGTCGGCGATGACGTACTCGGGCACCCCGAGGGCGTGCTCGGCGGACAGCTCCTGCAGCGACGTCTTCCAGTCCAGCCCGGCGCCCATCGCCGAGGCGGCCTCGATGAGCGGGTCGAAGAGGCGGTGCACCACGGCGGAGGACGTCTCGATGCCGCCACCGGAGAGGTGCACGGCCCCGATGACCGCCTCGACGGTGTCGGAGAGGATGGAGGCCTTGTTGCGGCCCCCGGTGCTCTCCTCGCCGCGGCCGAGCTTGACCTGCTCGCCGAGCCTGATGGCGCGCCCGACCTCGGCCAGGGCGCGCGCGTTGACGACCGCGGCCCGCAGCTTCGCCAACCGGCCCTCGGAGAGGTCCGGGTGGGTCCGGTACAACGCCTCGGTCACGACGAGGCCGAGCACCGAGTCACCCAGGAACTCCAGGCGCTCGTTGGTCGGCAGGCCGCCGTTCTCGTAGGCGAAGGACCGGTGCGTCAGGGCGCGGTCCAGCAGCCCGGGGTCCAGGACAGGATCCCCGAGCGCTGCACGCAGCTCGGCGTAGTCGTTCAGGGAACTGAGAGTCTCAGAGGACCTGACGACGCGCCGCCTTGGCGCCGTACTGGCCGCACGACCCGCACGCGCGGTGCGGGAGGTGCTTGGCGAGGCACGCGGGGTTCGCGCAGGTCACCAGGGTCGGGGCGACGGCCTTCCAGGCCGAGCGACGGTGACGGGTGTTGCTGCGCGACATCTTCCGCTTCGGGACAGCCACTGTTTTCTCCTCGTTGCGAGGCCGGGTGATCTCCCCGGCCTGGGGTGGTCTTGCTGGGTGGTCCTGCGTGGTCGGACCGCTACTTCTCGGGCGGGTCGTCCTGAGCCAGTGCGACCAGTCCGGCCCAGCGCGGGTCGATCGGGTCGTCGTGCGCGTGGTCTGGATCCTCGGCCAGACGTGCCCCGCACTCGGGGCACAGGCCGGGGCAGTCCTCGGTGCACAGGGGCTGGAACGGCAGTCCCAGCACCACTGCATCCCTCAGCTGTGGCTCCAGGTCGACCAGGTCGTCCTCGAGCCGGCTGACCTCGTCGTCCTCGTCGTGCGGCGTCTGGTGCTCGGCGTAGACGTACAGCTCCTGGAATCTCACCTCGAGGTCCTCGTGGAGAGGTTCCAGGCACCGTGCGCACTCGCCGACGAGCTCGGCTCGCGCCGTTCCCGTGACCAGGACTCCCTCCAGGACCGCCTCGAGTCGCAGGTCAAGCTCGACCTGCGCACCCTCGGGGACACTGAGGACGTCGATACCCAGATCCGCCGGTGCCGGCACCGACAGCGTCACCTCACGCTGGGACCCGGGTTGGCGACCGAGCTCGCGGGTGTCGATCACGAGCGGCGCTCTCGGGTCCAGGCTGGTCAGGGGATCACTTCCGGGTCCGGGCACGAACAGAACAGCGGGAATCGTATCCCCCGGGTGAACAGGGGAGCAAAACGCGCGCCCCGGGTCATCCGCGCTGCTCCGCGATGCGGGCGGTGAGGCGGGAGTACACGAAGTCGGGCACCAGCGAGGAGACGTCGCCGCCGAAGGTCGCGACCTCCTTGACGAGGCTGGAGGCCAGGAACGAGTACTCGGGACTCGTGGGCACGAAGACGGTCTCGACGTCGGTGAGCGAGGAGTTCATCTGCGCCATCTGGAGCTCGTAGTCGAAGTCGCTGACCGCGCGCAGACCCTTGACGATGGCGTGGATGCCGTTCGAGGAGCAGTAGTCGGTCAGCAGGCCCTTGAAGTGGTCGACGCGGACGTTGTCGAAGTCGGCGCAGGCCTCGGTCAGCATCGCGATCCGCTCCTCGGCGCTGAACATCCGGTTCTTGGAGCTGTTCACCCCGACGGCGACGACGACCTCGTCGAAGAGCGAGGCGGCCCGCGCGACGATGTCGATGTGCCCGTTGGTGACGGGGTCGAAGGACCCCGGGCAGACGGCTCGACGCATCACTGCTCCCCTGCTTCCGGTGCTGGTGGTGGTGCGGTCGGCGCTGCCACGGGTGCGTGGGCCGACCACAGGATCGTCTCACCGTACTTGCGCGAGCGGACCTCGACGAACCCGGCGGGGAAGGCGGGCTGCGGGCTGCGTCGCGATCGCTCGACGACGACCAGCGCATCGGGTGCCAGCCAGCCGTGGCCCGCCAGGGCCGCGAGGTCGGCGCCGAGCTCCTCCTCGCCCAACGGGTAGGGCGGATCGCTGAACACGACGTCGTACGCCGCCGCCGCGGGCCGGGCGAGCGTCGAGGCGACCGGGGCGGCGAGGACCTGGGCGCTGAGGAACCCCAGGGTGCGGGCGTTGCTCGCGATCAGCGCCGCGGCCTCCCGGTCGGACTCGACGAGCGTGGCGGCCTCGGCACCGCGCGAGAGCGCCTCGAGACCGATCGCACCGGAGCCGGCGTACAGGTCGAGGAAGCGCAGGCCCGCGAAGGGGCCGAAGGTCGCCTCGAGGGACGAGAACAGCGCCTCGCGGACCCGGTCGGACGTGGGACGGGTGGCGGTGCCGGGCGGGGTGGCCAGCCGGCGGCCGCCGACGCTGCCGCCGATGATGCGGGTCATGGGGTCCGATCCTAGGAGCGGTCGACGAACTCGCCCGCCACGGACCGTTCCATCTCGTCGACGGCCGCCGCGAGCAGCGGGGCGCCGACCAGGTCCGGATCGTGCTCGAGCAGCTCGACGCCGACGCGCCGCGCGGCCAGGATCGTCTCCTCGTCGCGCAGCACCCGCAGGGTCCGCAGGCTTGAGTAGTAGCCGGACTGGTGGGCCCCGAGCACGTCACCCTCGCGACGCTGCTCGAGGTCCACCCGACTGAGCTCGAAGCCGTCGGTGGTGGCCGCGACCGCCTCCAAACGTCCCCGGGCGGGACTGCCCACCTCGGCATGGGAGACCAGCAGGCAGAGTCCGGGCAGACCGCCCCGCCCGACCCGTCCGCGCAGCTGGTGCAGCTGGGAGACGCCGAAGCGGTCGGCGTCCAGCAGCACCATGGCGGTGGCGTTCGCCACGTCCACGCCGACCTCGATGACCGTGGTGGAGACCAGCACGTCGACGTCGCCGGCGGTGAAGGCCCGCATCGTGGCGTCCTTCTGGTCGGCGGGCAGCCGCCCGTGCAGCACCGCCACCTCCAGGCCCGTCAGCGGCCCGTCCCGCAGCTCCTCGACGACCTCCTCGACAGCTGCCAGGGGCCGGTCCGGCGCGTCGTCGTCGGGTGCGTCGGCGCTGTCGCCGGCCTCTTGCTCGTCTCCGGCGATGCGCGGGCACACGACGTAGACCTGGTGCCCGCGCTCGACCTCCTCGCGCACCCGCTGCCAGACGCGGTCGATCCAGCGGGGCGCATCGGCCAGCGGCACGACGGTGGTCTGGATGGGCGCCCGGCCGGCCGGCAGCTCGGTCAGGGTGGAGACCTCGAGGTCGCCGAAGACCGTCATGGCCACGGTGCGCGGGATCGGGGTGGCCGTCATCACCAGCACGTGCGGGGGCGTCCCGGCCTTGTCGGTCAGCGCGGCGCGCTGCTCGACGCCGAAGCGGTGCTGCTCGTCGACCACGACCAGACCGAGATCGGCGAAGGAGACGGCCTCCTCCAGCAGCGCGTGGGTGCCGATGACGATGCCCGCCTCCCCCGAGGCGAGCCGCGAGAGCGGACCACGGCGCTGGGTGCGGCCCATCGAGCCGGTGAGCAGCTCGACGGCGGTGGCCTCGTCGGCACCCCCCAGGAGCCCGCCCGCGGCGAGGTCGCCGAGCAGGGCGGTGATGGAGCGGTGGTGCTGCTGGGCCAGCACCTCCGTGGGCGCCAGCAGGGCTGCCTGGGCGCCGGAGTCGACCACCCGCAGCATGGCGCGCAGCGCGACGAGCGTCTTGCCGGAGCCGACCTCGCCCTGCAGCAGCCGGTTCATCGGCCGGTCGCGGTCGAGGTCGTCCTCGATCTCGGCCCCCACCTCGCGCTGCCCGCCGGTCAGCACGAAGGGCAGACGGGCGTCGAAGGCGTCGAGCAGTCCCCCGCTGCGTCCGGTCCGCGGCCGGGCGCCCTGCGCGGCCAGCGCCCGGCGCCGCCTGGCCAGCACCAGCTGCGTCACGATCGCCTCGTCGAAGCGCAGCCGCTGCAGCGCGCGGGTCACCTGGGCGTGGTCCAGGGGGTGGTGCACCCACTGCAGCGCGGTGCCGGCGTCGACCAGCCCGGCCTCGGCACGCACCGCCTCCGGCAGCAGCTCGGGCACCTCGTCGAGCACGGTCAGGGCGAAGGTGATCGCGCGCTGGAGGTCCCAGGTGTCGACGCCCTTGGTCAGCGGGTAGATCGGGTAGAGGTCGCCGAGGGTCTCCAGGGAGAGCTGCGCGGAGTCCTCGCCCTCGGTGCCCATCAGCACCATCTGCGGGTTGGTCAGCTGCCACTCGTCGCGGAAGCGTCCGACCTTGCCCTGGAAGATGCCCCGCCGACCGGTCGGCAGGCGGCGCACGTGCCAGTCGGCCATGTGCGCCTTCTTGGCGAAGAACGACATCCGCAGGCTCGGCCCGTCGGTGCGCAGCACCGTGTCGACGCGGTACGCCGTGCGGCCGGTGCGCCGGTCGGTGTACTCGTAGCGACGGGTCTCCCCGATCTGGCCGACGACGGTGAGCAGCTCGCCGTCCTGCAGCGAGTCGACCGTCGTCAGCTCGCCGGTCTGCACGTAGCGCCGCGGCAGGTGGTGCACGAGGTCGCCGACCGTGCGCAGCCGCAGGCCCTTGACGATCTTGTCGACCTTCGTCCGGGTGTCGCCGAGCACGCTCTCGACGGGTGAGTCCATCGAGATCACCACGACTGCACCACCTCCTCGTCGTTCACTCCACCGCGAGCAGCAGCGGGTAGCGCTCCTGCCCACCGTCGTACACCACGGCGTCGACATAGGGGTGGTGGTCGGCCAGCCAGGCGACGCAGCGATCGGCGAGCGCGTTGTCCGCGTCGTCGGCGCCCGAGACGATCGTCACGAGCTCGCCGCCACCGGCGACCAGGCGGTCGAGCACGTCGGTCGCGACGAGAGCGAGGTCGGAGCCGACGACCGCGAAGTCGCCGGCGACGACGCCGAGGGCGTCGCCGGGCTCGCACGGCCCGGCCATGGTGATCGCCCGGCGCGCGGCGACGGTGACCGCGCCGTGGCGGGCGTGGCGGGCGGTGGCCGTCATCTCCAGGACGTCGGCGTCGAACGCGCGGCCCGGCTCGTGCACGGCCAGCGCAGCCAGGCCCTGCACCTGCGCCTGGGTGGGGATCACCGCCACCCGCACCCCGGTGTCCTGGGTGGCGGTCGAGGCGGCGACCTGCGCGGAGCGCACCGAGTCGCCGTCGTTGGGCAGCACCACCACCTCCTGCGCACCGCAGCCCGTGATGGCCTCGAGCAGCTCGCCGGTCGACGGACGTCGTCCGGGGCCGCCCTCGACGACGACGGCGCCGGCGCCGCTGAACAGGGTGGACAGACCGGGCCCGGCCGCGACGACCACGACGCACCGGCCCCGACGCGGGCGCACCGGCTGCGCCTGCTCGGCCTGCTCGCTGACCTGGTCGTGGAAGTGGGTGACCCGGATGCGGTGCGGGCGACCGGCCTCGATGCCGGCCTCGATCGCGGCGCCGACGTCGTCGACGTGGACGTGGACGTTCCACAGGCGCTCGTCGCCCACGACCACCAGCGAGTCGCCCAACGCGGCGAGCCGCTCCCGCAGCGCCGGCACGTGCTCGGCGTCGGTGTCGAGCAGGTACATCACCTCGTACGACGGACCGCCGGGCGTGAGGTCGGCGCCGGGGACGCCGTGGCCCGTGACCGGGAGTGCGTGCCGGCCCAGGCGCGGCGGCAGGGGGTCGTGGCGGCGGCCGGTCAGCGCGGTGTCGGCCGCGTCCAGGATCACGCTGAGCCCGCGACCGCCGGCGTCGACGACCCCGGCGTCGGCGAGCGCCTGCAGCTGCGTGGGGGTGGCGGCCAGCGCGGTCCGGGCCGCCTCGGCGGCGCTGGTGAAGACGTCGCGGGTCCGGGCGGCGGGGACGCTCGCGGCGCCCTCGGCCGCGTCGGCGGCGGCGCGCGCCACCGTCAGCATCGTGCCCTCGACGGGGGTGCCCACGGCGGCGTACGCCGCGTCGGTGGCCAGCCGCAGCCCGTCGGCGAGCACCTCGGCGTTGCGCTCCCCGGGGGTCGCCCGGGCCAGGCGGCGGGCGATCGCGCGCATCATCTCGCTGAGGATGACCCCGGAGTTGCCGCGCGCCCCGAGCAGGGCCCCGCGACTGAAGGCCGCGAGCGCCTCGCCGACGTGGGCGTCCGGGTCGCCCCCGGTGGCCTCGCGCACCGCGTCGCGGGCGGAGGAGACGGTGAGGTACATGTTGGTGCCGGTGTCGCCGTCGGGCACCGGGTAGACGTTGAGGGCGTCGATCTCCTCCCGCGCCGCTCCCAGGGCGTCGACGGCGATGTCGACGAAGAGCAGCACGACGTCCAGCTTGACCCCCGGACCGGTCGCTCCCACTGCCTTCACGGGGCGACACGTTAGTGTGCACCGACCCCGGAGGCGCGGTGTGACGCGCACGAGGGGGGCCAGGGCACCAGGATTTCCCGACCTACCGGGGCCCTCGGATACTCTGGACCGGTTGCCCGAAGCATCGGGCCCCTCGATCTTTGCTCGAACCTCGCTCGACAAGCTCGAACATTTACGTCCTAACCTCGATCCTTCAGGAGTTCACGGTGGCTGCCGTCTGCGACATCTGCGCCAAGAAGCCTGGCTTCGGCAACAACCGGCCGTGGTCGCGCAAGATCACGAAGCGCCGCTTCGACCCCAACATCCAGCGGGTGCGTGCCACGGTCAACGGCACCCCCAAGCGCCTCAACGTCTGCACCGGCTGCCTGAAGGCGGGCAAGGTCTCTCGCTGACCTCCCCCTTCGTTCCGCCGTCGAACGGCCGTCACCCCACCGGGTGGCGGCCGTTCGTGCGTCAGAAGTGCGTCCACCCGGTGTCGCCGGTGTGGGCCGCCCCGTCCACGGTGACGCCCTCGCCCTCGGCGACGCTGCCGATGACGGCCCAGCCCTCCGGCAGCTCGGCGCCGGCCGGGAAGGTCGCGAGCAGCGCGTGGTCGTCGCCCCCGGAGAGCACGAAGCCCACCGGGTCGACCCCGCCCAGCGCCGCGGCCACCGCGTGCAGCGGCTCGGGCACCTCGAGGTCGGCGCTGCGCACGTCGATGCGGACCCCGGAGGCGGTGGCGAGGTGGGCGACCTCGGAGAGCAGGCCGTCGGAGACGTCGATCATCGAGGTGGCGCCCGCGTCGGCGGCGGCCGGCCCGGCGGCGTACGGCGGCTCGGGTCGGCGGTAGGCCTCCACCAGCACGCGCGGGGAGCGGAAGCCCCGCCCGAGCACGGCCAGTCCCCCGGCGGCCCAGCCCTGGCGCCCGGCCACGGCGAGCACGTCACCCGGCTCGGCCCCGGAGCGGACGACGGGCGCGACCGTGCAGGCCCCCAGCACCGTGACCGCGACGACGACCTGGTCGCCGCGCGTCAGGTCACCGCCCACGACGCTGGCGCCCACCAGCGCGCACTCGTCGGCGAAGCCCTGGGCGAAGTCGAGGAGCCACTGGGCCTCCAGGTCGGCGGGGGCCGCGACCCCGATGGTCAGCGAGGTGGCGGTGCCGCCCATCGCGTTGATGTCGGAGATGTTCTGGGCCGCCGCCCGGTGCCCGACGTCGGCGGCCGAGGCCCAGTCGCGACGGAAGTGCCGACCCTCGACCATCAGGTCGGTGGAGACCACGACGTGACCGGTGCGCACCCGCAGCACCGCCGCGTCGTCGCCCGGTCCGATCAGGACCTGCTCGCCCTGCGGGAAGCGCTGCGTCAACGCCGAGATGAGAGCGAACTCACCGATGTCGCCCAAGGTGGCCCCGGGTTCGAACGTGGCTGCGGGGTCCGTGTGCTGGTCGGTGGCCATGTCCCCATCCCACCAGACGGTGGGGCCCTCGATGCACCTGCCGGGCCGGACGGTGACCAGGTGGCTCCCAGCGGGTAGGTTGTCGCCGACACATCCGGCTGACGTGTCCGCGGCCTCGTGCCGTGCCGACAACCTTTGAGGAGCTCCACGATGGTCGTGCAGGCCTACATCCTGATCCAGACCGACGTCGGCAAGGCCGCAGAGGTCGCCACCGCGATCGCCCAGGTCAAGGGCGTGACCCTGGCCGAGGACGTCACCGGTCCGTACGACGTGATCGTGCGCGCCGAGGCCCGCAACGTCGACGAGCTCGGCAAGCTGGTCGTGTCGAAGGTCCAGGTCCTCGACGGCATCACCCGCACCCTGACCTGCCCCGTCGTCCACATCTGAGCATCCACCCCACCCGCGCCCCGGCCCTGACGCTGTCGCTGGCCCTGCTCCTGGGCGCGTGCAGCGGGGCGGTCGAGGTCACTGCTCCGGCGTTGAGCACCGACGACGCTGCCACCTGCTCGACGTTCCTCGACGACCTGCCCGACGAGCTGGCCGGGCTCGAGAGCGCCGAGATCTCCCCGGCCGACGCCCCGGCGCGCGCGTGGGGCGACGGGCTCGTGGTGACCTGCGGCGTCGAGGAGCCTCCCGCCTTCCAGGAGCTGATCGCGCCGTCGTGTGACGAGATCGTCGGCATCGGCTGGTTCTTCCCGCCCCAGCAGCTCGGGCGCGAGGACGGTCCCGTCACCGGCACCACCATCGGCTACCGGCCCCGCGTCGAGCTCGAGGTGCCCGAGGGCTACCGCGGCGGGACCTCGTTCGCGGTCCTGTCCGCGCTGGCCGCGCCGATCGAGGAGCACCTCGACCTCGTCCAGCGCTGCCGGTGACGTGCGGGGTCGTCGGAGGCGTGTGGGACGCTCGTGCCATGAGCGAGGACCTGCTTCCCGGACCTGTCGCCGTCATCGCCGGCGGTTTGAGCCACGAGCGTGACGTGTCCCTGGCCAGTGGCCGCAACCTGGTGCGCGAGCTGCGCGCCGTGGGTGTCGACGCCGAGGCCTACGACTTCGACCGCAACCTGCTGCACATGCTGGAGCAGCACAAGGTGGTCGCGGCGGTGCCGGCGCTGCACGGCCAGTTCGGCGAGGACGGCGAGATCCAGACGCTGCTGGAGCTGATCGACCTGCCCTACGTCGGCTCCCACAGCCGCGCCTGCCGGGTCGCCTACGACAAGGGGTCGGCGCGGGAGCTGTTGCGGCGCGCCGGGCTGCCGGTGCCCCAGAGCGTCGGGCTCTCGGCCCAGACCTTCCGCGACATCGGCGCGCCCGCGCTGATGGAGCACGTCATGCACCGCCTCGGCGAGCGGGTCGTGGTCAAGCCGACCCGCTGCGGCAGCGCCCTGGGCGTCACCGGCGTCGACGGCCTGGCCGCGCTGCCCTCGGCCCTGGTCACGGCCTACTCCTACGGCGAGCACGCGCTGGTCGAGCGCTTCCACGACGGCACCGACGTCAGCGTCGTGTGCGTCGAGACCGACGAGGGTGTCCAGGCACTGACGCCGGTGGCGGTGGAGTACGAGAAGGGCCACCAGTTCGACTTCGCGGCGCGCTACACCGCCGAGTTCGTCTCGTTCTCCCGCCCCGACCTGCCCGAGGAGCTCATCGAGGAGCTCGGGCGCACCGCCGTCGAGGCGCACCGGGTGCTCGGGCTGCGCGACGTGTCGCGCTCGGACTTCATCGTCTCCCCCGACGGCAGCTACGTCGTGCTCGAGGTCGCCATCACCCCGGGCACCACCGAGACCTCGGTGATGCCCTACGCGTGCACCCTGTCGGGCACCAGCCTGGGCCAGGTCACCCTGGACTCGGTCCGGCGCGTGCTGCGCGGCTGAGCACCTCGCGCCGGGGCGACTCAGCGCAGGCCGAGGGGGCGCTCCAGCGCGAGCTGGATGAGCTCGTCGACCAGCTCGGTGTAGGACAGGCCCGAGGCCTCCCACATCTTCGAGTACATGGAGATCGGGGTGAACCCGGGCATCGTGTTGATCTCGTTGACGACCACCTCGCCGTCCGGGGCCACGAAGACGTCGACCCGCGAGAGCCCCTCGCCGCCGATCGCCTCGAAGGCCTGGACCGCGACCTCGCGCACCCGCTCCGCGACGTCGTCGGGCAGGTCGGCCGGCGCCTCGGTGCGCGCCTGGGAGTCGGAGAGGTACTTGGCCTCGAAGTCGTAGAACGAGGCCGCGCCGTGGTCGACGACGATCTCGCCCGGCACCGAGGCGCGCGGCGGGCCGCCGTGGCGACCACCGAGGACGGCGCACTCGATCTCGCGGCCCTCGAGTCCCTGCTCGACGAGGACCTTCGGGTCGTGGAAGCGGGCCTCCTCGATGGCGTCGGCGAGCCCGGTCACGTCGTCGACGCGGGTGACCCCGAGCGACGACCCGGCCCGGGCCGGCTTCACGAACACCGGGAAGCCCAGCTCGGCCTGGACCCGGTCGACGACCTCGGACTGGCGCCGCTCCCAGTCGCTCGGCCGCACGACGACGTACGGCCCCACGGGCAGTCCGTGGCCGGCGAAGACCAGCTTCATGTAGTGCTTGTCCATCCCGACCGCGGAGGCCAGGACGCCGGCACCGACGTAGCGGACCCCGGCGAGCTCGAGGAGGCCCTGGATGGTGCCGTCCTCGCCGTAGGGCCCGTGCAGGAGGGGGAAGACGACGTCCACGGGGCCGGCCTCGCTGAGGCTGGCGATCTCCAGGCCCGAGTCGGCGGTGACCTCGGGCAGGTTCCCGGCGCTGAGCTGCCAGCGCGACGCGTCGCCGCTGGCCAGCACCCACCGGCCCTCGCGCGTGATGCCGATCGGCAGCACGTCGTAGACGTCGGTGTCGATCGCCTTCATCACGCCACCGGCGGTGGCGGCGGAGATGGCGTGCTCGCCCGACCGGCCGCCGAAGACGAGGGCCACCCGGATCTTGCGGGGAGGGGTCTCGGTCATGGTCCGCGACCCTACTGAAGCGCCGCAGCGACCTCGTCCAGGCGCGCCCCGCGCGAGGCCTTGAAGAGAACTGCGTCACCGTCGCCGATGTGCTCGTGGACCCAGGCGACGGCCTCGACGTTGTCGGCGACCGCGACGGCCCGCTCGCCGGCCCCGTCCCGGATGCCGCGCGCTGCGTCTCCGACCACGACGACCAGGTCGACACCCAGCCCGGCCGCGTAGGAGCCGACTCCCTCGTGCTCCTCGTGGCTGGAGTCCCCCAGCTCGCGCATCTCGCCCAGCACGGCGACCGTGCGGCGTACGCCGGGGTCGGCACCGATCGAGGCGAGCGCGTCGAGCGCGGCGCGCATCGACTCGGGGTTGGCGTTGTAGGAGTCGTTGAGCACGATGACGCCGCGGTCCAGCTCGCGCAGCTCCATGCGCCACTGCGAGAGCGTGGCGACCTCGGCGAGCGCCCGGGCGACCTGGGCCGGGTCGAGGCCCGCAGTCAGGGCGGCGGCGCACGCGGCGGCTGCGTTGAGCGCCTGGTGGGAGCCGACGACCCGGAGGGCCACCGGTACCGATCCCTGCGGGGTCGCGAGCACGAAGGACGGTCGCCCCAGGCGGTCCAGGGTGAGGTCCTCGACGCGCACGTCGGCCCCCGCACCGTCTCCGAAGGTGACCACGGGTCCGTCGGTGAGCCGCGCCATCGCTGCGACCCGCTCGTCGTCGTGGTTGAGCACGGCGGTCCCGGTCGCTGCCAGCGCCTGCACGAGCTCGCCCTTCGCCTCGGCGATGGCGTCCTGCGACCCGAACTCGCCCAGGTGCGCCTGGCCGACGTTGAGGACCACGGAGATGTCGGGCCGGACGAGGTCGGTGAGCTCGGCGATGTGCCCCCGCCCGCGGGCACCGAGCTCGAGCACCAGGAAGCGGGTGTCCGCCTCGGTGCGCAGCGCCGTCAGCGGCATCCCCAGCTCGTTGTTGAAGGAGCCCCGCGTGGCCACGGTCGGCGCGGCGTGCTCGAGCACGGCGCCGAGGAGGTCCTTCGTCGACGTCTTGCCCTGGGAGCCGGTGATCGCGAGGACGGTGAGGTGGCCGTCGCGACGCACCTCGGCGACGACGTGGGCGGCCAGCTGCTGCAGCGCCTGCTGCGGGTCGGCCACGACCACGGTCGGGAGGGCCGTCGGCCGGCTGCCGAGCACCGCGACCGCGCCCGCCTCGGCGGCCTGTGGGACGTGCTCGTGGCCGTCCGTCCGCTCGCCGACGAACGCGACGAACAGGCTGCCGGGCTGGGCCTCCCGGCTGTCGATGACGACCGGTCCGGTGACGGTGACGGGCTCGCTGCCGACTGCGGGGGCGGCGACGACCTCGCCGTCGACCACCTCGGCGATCCGGGCGAGCGTCAGGGCGATCACAGTGCTGCTCCGGGGGCCACTCCGGGTGCGGTCCCGGGCATCGAGGTCATGGCTCGTCACCTTAGTGTGTGGGGCATGGCCGACGACTCCCTGCCCGCTGCACTCCGCCCGTCCACCGTCGCGGTGACGGCGGGCCGTCCGCCGCACGAGCCCGACCAGCCGCTGAACCACCCCCTGACGATGGCGTCGACCTTCGTGGCGCTGGGTGATCGCGAGTACGGCCGCTACGGCAACCCGACCTGGCAGGCGTTCGAGGAGGCCCTGGGCGAGCTCGAGGGGGGCACTGCACTGGCCTTCTCCTCGGGCCTGGCCGCGGTCGCGACGGTGCTCGACCTCGTCGGCCACGGCGCGCTCGTCGTGGCCCCGGACAGCGCCTACAACGGCACCCTCGGACAGCTGGCCGACCTCGAGATGCGCGGGCGGGTGCGCAGCCTGCTCGTCGACGTGGCCGACACCGACGCCGTCGTGGCCGCCTGCGACGACGCGGCCCTGGTGTGGATCGAGACGCCCACCAACCCCAACCTCGACGTGGCCGACGTACGCCGCATCGCCGAGGCTGCGCACGCGGCCGGGGCCTACGTGGTCGTCGACAACACCTTCGCCACTCCCCTGGTGCAGACCCCGCTGGCCGACGGTGCCGACATCGTCGTGCACTCGGCCACGAAGTACCTCGGTGGGCACAGCGACCTGCTGCTCGGCGCGCTGGTGACCGACGACGAGACCCTCGCCGGCGTCCTCAAGGGCCGGCGCGACCTCTTCGGCGCGGTGCCCGGCACCATGGAGGCGTGGCTCGCCCTGCGGGGCATGCGCACCCTGCACCTGCGCGTCGAGCGCGCCACCGCCAATGCCGCCGAGCTGGTGAGCCGGCTGCGCGAGCACCCCGCGGTCGAGCTCGTGCGCTACCCCGGCTTCGGTGCGATCGTCTCGGTCGAGCTCGCCGGCGGCGCGATGGCCGCCGACCTGCTGACGCGCAAGACCCGTCTCTGGGTGCACACCACCAGCCTCGGCGGCGTCGAGTCCACCTTCGAGCGGCGTCGCCGCTGGAAGACCGAGTCCGCCACCGTCTCCGACGCGCTGGTGCGACTCTCGGTCGGCGTCGAGGACGTCGAGGACCTCTGGGCCGACCTCGCCGGTGCCCTGGACGACCTGACGGTGCCCGGCGCCGGCTGACCCTGCCTCCGGCCCGGGCAGAGTGTGGAGTCCTGGGTGAGCCCTGTTGATCGGGAGCACCACACTCTTGTTGCCGCACCTGCTTGAGTACGCCGGCTCACGCGCGCAGGCCACGTGACAGGCCAGGCTGCATCCATGACACGCACCGCTGCACTCGTGGGTCTCGCCGCCCTCTCCCTGCCGTTGCTCGCCGCCTGCGCGAGCCCGAGCCACCAGAGCGACGCAGAGGCCCTCCGCGAGCAGCTGGCGGCACTGCCCGGGGTCTCGAAGGCGACCCTCGACTACACGGAGCCGGTGACCCTCGACTCCGGCAAGCTGCAGCTGCGGGTCGCGATGTCGAAGGATGCCGACGCCGACCAGGTCACCGAGGTCGTCGCCACGACGTACGCCGCCTTCGCCGACGCTCACCGCGCCGAGGAGGGTGACCTGGACGTCCGCGTCGGTGGTGACGTCCTGCACCTGCGCAGCTTCGAGCCGGAGGCGGACGTCGCTGCGGTCCAGGAGGCCGCCGCGCAGGCCGTCGCCGTGCTGCCCAGCGGGAAGGTACGTGCGGACATCAACACCCAGGACGTCTCGAAGGCGCCGCACGTGTCCACCACGTTCAGCGTGGCGGTCGAGGAGCCGGGCCGGGAGAGTCTGCTGGAGAAGCTCGCGACGCTCGAGAGGGAGCACGCCGACATCCCGGACGCCGGCTGGCGCGTGCAGAGCGGCGGCCGGTCCGGCTGGTTGGTCACTGCCGACGAGGGGTTCCCCGGCCCTGAGATGCTCGCCCTCCTCGACGAGCTCGGCGACGGGCTCCCCGACGGCGCCACGGTCCTGCTGTACGACGAGGACTTCGCGGAGGCGAAGCTGCCCGCCGACACGTCACCCGAGGAGGCCTCTGCCGTGCTGGGCCGGCACCTCCGGTCGCTCGGCGGACCCGAGAGGGCGTTCTACCACCTGACGAGCGGTCGGACGCTGCTCGCGGCGATCAGCGACGGTGACTGCCTCTTCGACACCGGCGCGATCGGCGAGCGGTTGGAGCAGGACCATGGCGCCGGGTGCGCAGAGGTGACGCACCCCTGACCGCCGCCCGGCCTCGCGACCAGGCTCAGTCAGTCTCGGCCTTCGTGTCGCGCGCCAGGACGGCGTCCATCATGTCCTGGGCGGTCATGGTGCCGGCGACGACCTCGTCGACGTACCGGGCGACCGGGGCGTCGCAGCCGTACTGCTCGGCGAGCGCCCGCAGCGACGAGCAGGACTTCGCGCCCTCCGCCACCTGGCGGGTGCTGGCGTAGATCTCCTCGGTGGTCATGCCCTGGCCCAGCTTCTCGCCGAACGAGCGGTTGCGCGAGAGCGGCGAGGAGCAGGTGGCCACCAGGTCACCGAGGCCGGCCAGGCCCATCAGGGTCAGCGGGTTGGCGCCGAGCTTCATCGCGAGCCGGGCGGTCTCGGCGAGGCCGCGGGTGATGATCGAGGCGGTGGTGTTGTCACCGAAGCCCAGGCCGACCGCCATGCCGACCGCGAGGCCGACGACGTTCTTGTAGGCGCCACCGAGCTCGCAGCCCAGCACGTCGACCGAGGTGTAGGGCCGGAACGCCGGCGAGTGGCAGCGCTGCTGGAGGCGCTTGGCGACCTCCTCGTCAGCGCAGGCGACCACGGAGGCCGCGGGCTCCCGGCGCGCGATCTCCTTGGCGAGGTTGGGTCCGCTGATCACGGCGATGCGCTCCGGACCGGCGCCGGTGACCTGGTGGATCACCTCGCTCATCCGGTTCAGGCTCCCGAGCTCGACGCCCTTCATCAGCGAGACGATGACCGCGTCGTCCTCGATGTAGGGCGCCCACTCGGTGAGGTTCTCGCGCAGCGTCTGCGACGGCGTCGCCAGCACGACCACGTCGGCTCCGTGCAGCGCCTTCTCGGCGTCGGTGGTCGCGTCGACGTTCGGCGGCAGCTCGATGCCGGGCAGGTAGTCGACGTTCTCGTGCCGGGCGTTGATGGCGTCGGCGACCTCGGGACGCCGCGCCCACAGGGTGACGTCGTTGCCGGCGTCGGCCAGCACGATCGAGAAGGCGGTCCCCCAGGAACCTGCGCTGAAGACGGCCACCTTGCCGTGCGGTGCGGAGGTCATGCGGGGTCCTTCCGGTCAGGGGCCTGGTACCGGTCCTGGTCCTGGTCCCGGTTCTGGGCCAGGTCGTTGCTCGAGCGTCGCATGTCGAAGCGTGCGGCGGGCGCCTGCTCGCCGCGCAGCTCCTCGACGAGCCCGGTGATCCGGTCGAGGATCCGGTCGGTGGCTCGCAGCACGGCCTCGGGCGTGGTCGGGGCAGCCGGGTCGGACCCGAGGTCCGACAGGTCGATCGGCTCGCCGACCAGCATCGAGATCCGCTTGCGCGGGGGCAGGAGGTGCGGTCGCTTGGCGTAGGGCGCCAGGAGGTCCTGGGCGCCCCACTGGCCGACCGGGATCACCGGGCAGCCGGTCGCGAGCGCGATCCGGGCCGCGCCGGACTTGCCGCGCATCGGCCACAGCCCGGGGTCGCGGGTGATGGTGCCCTCGGGGTAGACCACGACGCACTCGCCGCGGCGCACGGCCGCGACCGCGGCGGCGTACGCCCCGGCGGCCGTGCTGCTCGCGCGGTGCACCGGGATCTGCCCGAGCGCGTGGAGGAAACGGCGCAGCAGCGGATGCCTGAACAGGTCCGCCTTGGCGAGGTAGCGCGGGAGCCGCCCGTGGGCGTGGACCAGGTGCGCCGCCGTGAACGGGTCGACGTGCGAGATGTGGTTGAGCACGAGCACGAAGCCGCCCGAGGCGGGGATGTGCTCGCCGCCGCGCCAGTCCGGACGGGTCGTGGCCAGCAGCGGCGGCTTCACGATCGCCACGGCGATCCGCCACGCCCAACCGCGGGGTTCCTGCACCTCGCGAACGCTCACACGACTCCCTCGTCTCCCGTGTCGGAGCGGGCCGCCCGCGACGTCGATCTGCAGGCTACTAGCAGCCGTCCTCCACCGCGGGCAGCGACGCCTGAGAGGATGCACCGCGATGAGCACGACGCCCCCCTCCCCCGACGAGCAGCCCCCGGTCCGGCACCCGACCGTGGGCTGGGTCGTGCTGGTGCCGGTGAAGCCGCCCGCCCACGGCAAGTCGCGGCTCCTGGGCCTCGACGACGAGGCACGGCGCGAGCTGGCCGCGGCCTTCGCTCTCGACACGGTCGCAGCATGCCTCGCGGCCCCGGGCGTGGCGCAGGTGCTGGCGGTGACCGA
This sequence comes from uncultured Actinomycetota bacterium, assembly GCA_963722135.1. Taxonomy (GTDB): domain Bacteria; phylum Actinomycetota; class Actinomycetes; order Propionibacteriales; family Nocardioidaceae; genus Nocardioides. The sequence goes on along the minus strand of CAVRJT010000003.1, from coordinate 549,316 downwards.
TGACGCGGGCTTCGCCGCCTCGCTGAGCGCCCTGGGGGCCACCTGCCTGCCCGATGGCGCGTCCGGGGACCTGAACGCCACCCTGCGCCAGAGCGCCGCCGAGGCGCGACGACGCTGGCCCGACCTGCGCCCGGTCGCACTGTGCGCGGACCTGCCGTCCCTGCAGGCCGCCGACCTCGCGAACGCACTGGCGAGGATCGCCGCGGCCGGCGCACCCGCCACGGCCTTCGTGCCCGACGCTGCGGGCCTGGGCACCACCCTCTACGCCGCGCCACACGCGTCGTTCGAGCCGAGGTACGGCGGCCCGTCGCGACGCGCCCACCTCGACGCCGGCTGCGCGGAGATGGCGGACGCGCCGCTCACCCTGCGCCACGACGTCGACGACCTGGTCGACCTGCAGGCGGCCGTCGCCCTCGGGCTGGGGCCGCGCACGACCGAGGTCGTGGCGGCCCTCCGCCTGTTCTGAGGTCGGCCTCGTCAGGACGACGAGGACGAGCCCCCGTTGCCCGATGGGGTGGTGCTGGACGAGGTGCTGCCCGACGAGGTGCTGCCCGACGAGGTACTGCCCGACGAGGTGGTGCTGGACGAGCCGTTGCTGCTCGCGGCCTTCTTGGCCGGGGCCTTCTTCGCCGGGGCCTTCTTGGCCGGGGCCTTGGTGGCAGTCGCCTTCTTGGCGGGAGCCTTGGTGGCAGTCGCCTTCTTCGCCGGCGCCTTCTTCGCCGGGGCCTTCTTCGCTGCCGTCGTGGTGGCGGTCGCCTTCTTCGCCGGCGCCTTGGTGGCCGGGGCCTTGGTGGCAGCAGCCTTCTTCGCCGGCGCCTTCTTCGCGGGAGCCTTCTTGGCCGGGGCCTTGGTGGCAGCAGCCTTCTTCGCGGGAGCCTTCTTGGCAGGAGCCTTCTTGGCCGCGGACTTCTTGGCCGGGGTCGAGGTCGTGGTGGACGACTTCTTGGCGGGCGCCTTCTTCGCCGTCGAGCGACCACCGGGGGCGGCCTTCTTGACCGCTCCGGCCGCCATCACCGCCGGAGCCGTCGCGGCTGCGACGGTGAGCTTCGGCAGCTTCTTGGCCCCCGAGACGACACCCTTCAGGTTCGCCCCCGGGGTGAACTTCGGCACGGCGGTCTTCTTGGCCTTGATCTTCTCGCCGGTGCGCGGGTTGCGCACCCAGCGAGCGTCCCTGATGCGCTTCTCGAAGGACCCGAAGCCGGTGATGGCGACCTTCTCGCCCTTCGACACCTCACGCGTGATCGTGTCGAGGACCGACTCGAGCGCGTGCGCGGCCGCCTTCCTGTTCCCCTCGTATCGCGCTGCGAGCGCGTCGATGAGCTGAGACTTGTTCACTCCGGTTCCCCTTCACCTGACCTCGACAGCGAGGCACGCTGCGCGATGTTCCAAGCACGGTAGGGAAATGTGGGCTGCGCCACAACGACCACGCCGGGAAAGGTGCCGGGGAACCAGATCGCTCAGGAGTGGATCGTGACCGGCTTCCAGGCCGGACGGTCGTTCTCGAAGGAGCCGATGAGCTCGTCGTGGCTCAGCGTGATGCCGACGTCGTCGAGGCCCTCGAGGAGACGCCACCGGGTGTAGTCGTCGATGTCGAAGGACTCCTCGATGGCGTCCGCACCCTCACCGGCACGCACGGTCCGCGACTCGAGGTCGACGGTGATCGCGGCCCCCGGGTCCGAGGCCAGGAGGTCCCACAGCTGCTGCAGGACCTTCTCGTCCACCTGGGCGGCGAGCAGGCCGGCCTTCCCGGAGTTGCTCCGGAAGATGTCGGCGAAGCGCGAGGAGATGACGGCCTTGAAGCCGTAGTTCTGCAGGGCCCACACGGCGTGCTCACGTGACGAGCCGGTGCCGAAGTCGGGGCCCGCGACCAGCACGGTGCCCTGCGAGTAGACCGGGTCGTTGAGCACGAACTCGGGGTCGTTGCGCCAGGCGGCGAAGAGGCCGTCCTCGAAGCCGGTGCGGGTGACGCGCTTGAGGTAGACGGCCGGGATGATCTGGTCGGTGTCGACGTTGCTGCGTCGCAGTGGGACGCCGATGCCGGTGTGGCTGGTGAACTTGTCCATGGTCATCTCTCTCGTCTCAGTCCAGGTCCGCGGGCGAGGACAGGGTGCCGCGCACGGCGGTCGCGGCAGCGACGGGCACGGAGACGAGGTGGGTCAGCCCGCCCTTGCCCTGCCGGCCCTCGAAGTTGCGGTTCGAGGTGGACGCGCTGCGCTCACCCGGGGCCAGCGTGTCGGGGTTCATGCCCAGGCACATCGAGCAGCCCGCTCCGCGCCACTCCCCGCCGGCCTCCTTGAAGACGACGTCGAGCCCCTCGGCCTCGGCCTGCAGGCGGACCCGGACCGAGCCGGGGACGACGAGCAGACGGGTGTCCGCGGCCACGGTGCGGCCCTGGATGACCTCGGCCGCCAGCCGCAGGTCCTCGATGCGTCCGTTGGTGCAGGAGCCGATGAAGACGGTGTCGACGCTGACCTCGCGCATCGGGGTCCCGGCGACCAGCTGCATGTAGGTGAGCGCCTTCTCCGCGGCGACGCGGTCCGAGGGCTCGTCGAAGTCGTCCGGGTGCGGCACCGACGCCCCCAGGGGGACGCCCTGGCCGGGGTTGGTGCCCCAGGTGACGAACGGCGTCATCGTGGAGGCGTCCAGCACGATCTCGGCGTCGTACGTCGCGTCGTCGTCGCTGCGCAGGCTCTTCCAGTGCTCGACGGCCGCGTCCCAGTCGGCGCCCTTCGGCGCCTCGGGGCGGCCCTCGATGTAGTCGAAGGTCGTCTGGTCGGGGGCGATCAGGCCCGCCTTCGCGCCCCACTCGATGCTCATGTTGCACACGGTCATCCGCGCCTCCATCGAGAGCTCCTCGATGGCCTGGCCGCGGTACTCGACGATGTAGCCCTGGCCGCCACCGGTGCCGGTGTGGGCGATCAGGTTCAGCACCATGTCCTTGGCGGTGACGCCCTCGGAGCAGGCTGCCGTTGATGGTGACCGCCATCGTCTTGGGCTTGGCCTGCATCAGGGTCTGGGTCGCGAGGACGTGCTCGACCTCGGAGGTGCCGATGCCGAAGGCGATGGCACCGAAGGCACCGTGGGTGCTGGTGTGGCTGTCGCCGCAGACGATCGTCATCCCCGGCTGGGTCAGACCCAGCTGCGGACCGACGACGTGGACGATGCCCTGGTCGATGTCGCCCAGGGGGTGCAGGCGCACGCCGAACTCCTCGGCGTTGCGACGCAGGGTCTCGACCTGGGTGCGCGAGACGGGGTCGGCGATCGGCTTGTCCCAGTCGAGGGTCGGGACGTTGTGGTCCTCGGTGGCCAGCGTCAGGTCGGGCCGGCGCACCGGGCGACCGGCCAGGCGCAGACCGTCGAAGGCCTGCGGCGAGGTGACCTCGTGGATGAGGTGGAGGTCGATGTAGAGCAGGTCCGGCTCTCCCGCGGTCGAGCGGACGACATGCTCGTCCCAGACCTTCTCCGACAGGGTCCTGCCCATGACGTGCTCCATTCATGACGGGTTCGTGGACGTCGTTGCGACAGGAGGAACAGTACGTCGTCGATCCCACCTCGTGAGACTCGGTTCTCACAGTTCGAGATGTGAGCGGGGGAATCCCGCAGCCCTACGCCTGGTGAGGAGTGCGGTCACAGGACTTGCATCCCATCTTCTGAGACGCGAGTATTGGCATATGGACACCAGTGGAGTGGGAGTTCTCGACAAGGCAGCCATCGTGCTGACCGCGCTCGAGGCGGGACCGGCGACCTTGGCGGGGCTCGTGACCGCGACGGGGCTCGCGCGCCCCACGGCGCACCGTCTGGCGGTGGCCCTCGAGCACCACCGGCTGGTCGCCCGCGACATGCAGGGCCGCTTCGTGCTGGGCCCGCGTCTGGCCGAGCTGTCCGCCGCTGCCGGCGAGGACCGCCTGCTGGCCACCGCCGGCCCGGTGCTCGCCCGGTTGCGCGACATCACCGGCGAGTCCGCCCAGCTCTGGAGGCGCCAGGGCGAGCACCGCGTGTGCGTCGCCGCCGCCGAGCGTCCCTCGGGACTGCGCGACACCATCCCGGTCGGCTCGCAGGTCACCATGCGCGCCGGCTCCGCCGCCCAGGTGCTGCTGGCCTGGGAGGACCCCGAGCGGATGCAGCGCGGGCTGCAGAACGCCGCCTTCTCCGCCGCCGCGCTCTCCGGCATCCGTCGCCGCGGTTGGGCCCAGTCCGTCGGTGAGCGCGAGCAGGGCGTGGCCTCGGTCTCCGCCCCCGTGCGCTCCCCCAGCGGCAAGATCATCGCCGCGGTCTCCGTCTCCGGCCCCCTCGAGCGGCTCTCGCGCCAGCCCGGCCGGATGCACGCCCCCGCCGTCCTCGCCGCGGCCGAGCGGCTCTCGGAGTCGCTGCGCCGCGCCGCCGCCGAGAGCGCCTGAGCAGCCGACTCAGAGACACGAGTCCTGCTCGAGGCCGAGCAGCACCTGCTTGCGCTCCAGCCCGCCGGCGTACCCGGTGAGGGTGCCGTTGGCACCGATGACCCGGTGGCACGGGATCACCACCGGGATCGGGTTGCGCCCGTTGGCCAGCCCGACCGCGCGTGAGGCGGCGTTGGTCATGCCCAGCGCGCGCGCCACCTCGCCGTACGACGCGGTCTCACCGTAGCCGATGCTGCTGCGAGCTGGGCCCACACCCGCTGCTGGAAGTCGCTGCCCACCGGCGCCAGCGGCAGGTCGAAGTCGCGTCGCTCGCCGGCGAAGTACGCCGCGAGCTGGCGCACGGTCTCGACCAGCAGCGGGTGGTCGTCGTGCGCGCTCGCCCGCGCCGGGGCACCCGTCCTCGCGGTAGGGCGAGAACTCGACGGCCGCTCAGGGCACCGTCGTGCTCGACCAGGCGCAGCGGCCCGATCGGGCTGTCGGTCTCGGTCCACATCTCAGTCGTCCTCCGGTCGTGGCTGCTCGGGGCGGGGCGGGCATCAGGGTCTGCCACAGGTGCATCAGGGCGTAGGAGCGCCACGGGCTCCACTCCGGGCGCGCGGGCGATCTCGGCCGCGGGGTCGTGGCCCAGGCGCTTCAGCGCGGTGCGCACCCCGAGGTCGGTGGGCAGGAACACGTCGGGGTGGCCCAGCGCGCGCATCGCGACGTAGTCGGCGGTCCACGGCCCGATGCCGGGCAGCGCGACCATCGCGGCACGGACCTCGTCGCGCTCGGGTCCGCGGTCGAGCGCGAGGTCCCCGGCGGCCAGCGCCGCGCTCAGCCCGACGAGCGCCCGTCCGCGCGCCCGCGGCATCGGCAGGGTCTCGGGGTCGACCTCGGCCAGGGTCGCGGCGTCGGGGAAGAGGTGCGTCAGACCCGGGCTCGCCGGTCTCGACCGGACGACCGTGGGCGGCCACGATCCGCCCGCCGACGGTGCGGGCGCCGGTGACCGAGACCTGCTGGCCGATGACGGTGCGCACCGCGGTCTCGTCACCGTCGACCTGTCCGGGCAGCCGCAGGCCCGGCGGGCGGCGCACCAGCGGCCCGAGGACCGGGTCGGCGCCGAGGTGCTCGGCGACCGGCAGCGGGTCGCAGTCGGCGTCGACGAGGCGGCGTACGCGCTCGACGGCCGCGGCGGTGTCGCGCAGGTCGGTGAGCCGGAAGTGTGCCGTCGACCATCGCGACTCCCCCGGCCGGCACCTCGTCGAGCGCGGGGTCGAGGTCGACGCGCACGGTGCCGGGGCCGTGCGGCAGGTCGAGGGTGCGGGCGTACCAGCCCGGCTCCGGCGGTCTCGACGCCCGGGACGAGGTGGTAGGCCAGGAACGCGAGCAGCGCCTGGCCGGCGAACGGCGTGCGCACCGCGAGCCGCAGCGAGATGCCCGCCGGTCGCTCGGGGCCGCGCGCTCCGGCGCCCGCGCAGCTGCGCTGGGTGTCAGGGCGTAGACCTCGCGGATCGTGTCTGGTTGAACTGGCGCACGCTCGCGAAGCCGGCGGCGAAGGCCACCTCGGTCAGCGGGAGGTCGGTGGTCTCGATCAGCACCCGCGCCGTCTGGGCCCGCCGGGCCCGGGCCAGGGCGAGCGGACCGGCACCCAGCTCGGCGGTCAGCAGCCGGGTCAGGTGCCGCGGGCTGTAGCCCGAGCCGCCGGGCCAGGCCGTCGACGCCCTCGCGGTCGACGACCCCGTCGGCGACCAGACGCATCGCGCGCCCGGCGGCACCGGCTGCGACGTCCCATTCGGGACTGCCCGGGGTCGCGTCGGGCAGGCATCGCTTGCAGGCCCGGAAGCCGGCCCCCTGGGCCGCGGCGGCGCTGGGGTGGAAGGTGACGTTGCCGCGCCGCCGGGGTGCGCGCCGGGCACGACGGACGGCAGTAGATGCCGGTCGTGCGCACCGCCGTCCAGAAGACCCCGTCGAAGCGCCGGTCGCGGGCCTTGACCGCGGCGTAGCAGGACTCGGCGTCGAGCCGGGTCCGGGGCTCCCTCGCGTCGTCATGGCCCCATCCTCCCCCACCACCCCAGCGGTGACTGGCGGGAATCGGACAGCACGGCCGGGCGGTGACGACCTCCGGGGACTGCGGGTGTCGCGCAGATCACCAGTGGTCGGGGAGAATCGGTTCGGTGGACGACGACCGACACCCCGCGCAGCGAGCCGCCCGCGCCACGCCCGGGCGGCGCCGCGGCGCCGACCCCGATCGTCGCACCGGCGCACGGTGGTCCGCGTCGTCCTGATCACCCAGCTGTGCCTCGCCCTGCTCACCGCCGGCACGGTCGCGTTCGCCTACGACCGGCTCGACTCCGGCCTCGACGTGCAGGACATCGAGGACCAGCTGATGGACCGCCCCGAGAAGATGGAGGTCGAGGGTCCCGAGGAGCCGCTGAACATCCTGGTGCTGGGCACCGACGACCGCGGCTGCGAGGGCTGCGGCATCGACGGCGAGGCCGGAGGCGGCGGCTCGGACACCACCCTGCTCATCCACGTCTCGGCCGACCGCCAGGAGGCGTACGGCGTCTCGTTGCCGCGCGACGCGCTCGTCGACCGGCCCGACTGCATGGCCGAGGACGGCAGCACCATCCCCGGCGCCGACCTGGCGATGTTCAACACCGCCTTCGCCGAGGGCGGCGCGGCCTGCACCGTGCAGACGCTGGAACAGCTGACCGGGGTGCTGATCGACCACTACGTCACCGTCGACTTCAACGGCTTCGTCGACATGGTCGACGCCGTCGGCGGCGTCGAGGTCTGCCTGCCGAAGGCGGTCGCCGACCCGAAGACCAAGATCTACCTCGACGCCGGCACCCAGGTGCTCGACGGCGACGACGCGCTCAAGTACGTCCGCGAACGCACGGTGCTCTCCGCGAACTCCGACATCGGCCGGATGAAGCGCCAGCAGGCCTTCATCGCCTCCATGGTCAACAAGGTCGTCTCGGCCGGCACCCTGACCCGTCCCGACCGGGTCTACGGCTTCCTCAAGGCCGCCACCGGGTCGCTGACGCTCGACGCCGAGCTCGACAGCCTCAGCAAGCTCGCCGACCTGGCGATGCAGTTCCGCAAGACGGGCCTGAGCGACATCAAGTTCATCAGCGTGCCCTTCGAGGCCTACGAGCCCGACCCGAACCGCCTGGTGTGGACCGAGGACGCCGACAAGCTCTGGACCCGCATCAAGCGCGACAAGCCGCTCAGCACCTCGCTCAAGCAGGGCTCGATCAACGCGGCCGACCCCGTGGGCGGTCCCAGCGGCTCTCCGAGCGCCAGCCCGGGGTCGGGCCAGGACAAGGCTCCCAGCGAGATCGAGAAGGCCGAGGCACTCGCCAACGGTCTCTGCGCCTGACCCGTCCCAGATCCCGCCCATCGAGTCGGCCCACATCTCGCGACTCCCGAGAAGGGACGGCCCACTCTCTGCGATGACGGAGTGTGGGCGGAGCGCGGCAGTTCCGCGTGGTCGACGGTGCGTCAGCAACCGTTCTGGCTGCTTGAACTCGCCGGCTGCACCTGGTTGCCAGGTCACCGCGGCTCTCGCAACCAGGCAGGTGCGGAGGTGTCCGCAGATCACGATCTGACACACCTCGCTCGCAGAGGGGACGGCGGCGCGAGATTCGGGCCGGGTCGGCGAGAGATTTGGGCCGGGTCGGCGAGAGACACAGCAGGCCCCAGCCTGAGGGCTGGGGCCTGCTGTCCTGCGTGGTACCCCCGACCGGATTCGAACCGGCGCTACTGCCGTGAGAGGGCAGCGTGCTAGGCCGCTACACAACGGGGGCATGCAAGACGGAGCGACGCGAAGGTCTCTCCGGAGCAACGTGCGGAACTCTAGCCGGAGCTGAGGTCCGCACAAAATCGTGCTGCTCGCTGGGATACTAGGACTCGAACCTAGAATAACTGGACCAGAACCAGTCGTGTTGCCAATTACACCATATCCCAATGGGGCGTCCCGAGATCCGCCTTGCGGCCTCCCTCAGGAACGGTCGAAACCTTACACGCGGGTCCGCCGGGCAGACAAAACGGCCACGTCCCGAGCCGCCACCGACGTCACCAGCCCGCGCTTCCTGGCCCACCACAGCACCAGGAACGAGATAGGCCAGGCTCTGGGTCAGAGTGACCAGCAGACTCCACCAGCTGCCCCCCGTGGGGTTGAACGCGCTGGTCATGTCGGTGAAGGCGAGGGCGAGGCCGAAGGCCAGGAAGTTGTTGAGCACGTGCATCGCGATCCCGGCCTCGAGGCCGCCGGTGAGCACCACCAACACGCCCGCGACGAGCCCGAACGCCAGGCGCGACACGAAGGTCGGCCCGTCTTGTGCGCCGTGCAGGAGCGCGAACAGCACGGCGGGCGCCACGACGGCCACGACAAGAGCCAGCCGGGCGTTGTCGAAGATCACACCGAAGGCCTGGGTCAGGTAGCCACGGAACGCGTACTCCTCACCCGCTGCCTGCAGCGGGGTCAGCAGCAGCACGACGAGCAGGAAGTCGCGGGTCGTGCTGGTGAAGTCGTTGAGCGTGCCCTCGACCTCCACGCCCCCATGGACCGGGACGAGCGCCCCCACGACCAGGGTGGCGAGCAGAGCGACGAACGAGAGCCCGAGGCATGTCGCCATCCACCGCCAGCGCAACCCACCCAGCACGGACGAGGCCCAGCCCGGACGCAGACCGTGCACGGCCCAGACGAGCCCGAGGGCCACCGGGATCATCACGGCCCAACCGAGGTTGAGCCCCGCCAGGAACGCCGGTGTGATCTCACCCTCCCCACCGAGGCGTTCGAGAGCCTCGTCGGCATCGAGACCGCTGACTCTCAGGACTGCGAAGAGAACAGTGATCTGCAGCACCAGGAGCAGCAGCCCTAGGACGGCGATGCCCAGCAGCGCCCACCAGCGCCCGCGGGGCGCGGCCCGCAGGAGCTGGTGGTAGCGCAAGCGGTCCGAAGCCAGGTCGGGCATGCGGTCCCCGTCAGGCCAGGGCGCTGCGCAGCCGTGCGAGCGAGCGCTCACGGCCCAGCAGCTCCATGGACTCGAAGAGCGGGGGGCTCACGCGACGGCCCGAGATCGCCACCCGGACCGGGCCGTAGGCGTTGCGGGGCTTCAGGCCCATCGTCTCGACCAGCCGGACCGTCAGCGCGTCCTGGATCGCGGCCGTGGACCACTGCTCGAGCGGCTCCACCGCCTCGAGCGCCGCTCGGACGACCGCGAGGCCGTCCTCGTTCAGCAGCTTCTCGGCGTCCGCCTCGTCCACGCTGAAGTCGGCCTCGTCGACGAAGAGGAAGCCGAGCATCCCGGGGGCCTCGGTGAGCTTGTTGATCCGCTCGGCGATCAGCGGCATCGCCAGCTCGAGCAGCTGCGCGTCGGCGTCGGAGACGGGGTCGGCGACGACCCCGGCGTCCTTCAGGAACGGCAGCACCCGGTGGGTGATCTCCTCGACCGGGAGCAGCCGCATCTGCGAGGTGTTGATGGCGTCGGCCTTCTTGAGGTCGAAGCGCGCCGGGTTGGGGTTGACGTCCTTGATGTCGAACGCGTGCGCCATCTCCTCGAGGCTGAAGACGTCGCGGTCCGCCGCGATCGCCCAGCCCAGCAGCGCCAGGTAGTTCATCAGGCCCTCGGGGATGAAGCCCTGGTCGCGGTAGGCGAGGGCGTGCGCCTGCGGGTCGCGCTTGGAGAGCTTCTTGTTGCCCTCGCCCATCACGTAGGGCAGGTGCCCGTAGGCGGGCGTCACCTCGGCCACACCGATCGCCTTGAGCGCCTCGAAGAGCGCGATCTGGCGCGGTGTCGAGGAGAGCAGGTCCTCGCCGCGCAGCACGTGCGTGATGTGCATCGTCGCGTCGTCCACCGGCGCGGTCAGCGTGTAGAGCGGGTCGCCGTTGGCCCGGCACAGCGCGAAGTCGGGCACGTGGGTGGTGTCGAAGGTCACGTCGCCGCGCACCAGGTCGTCCCAGGTGATCGAGCCGTCAGGCATCCGGAAGCGCACCAGCGGCTTGCGGCCCTCGGCCTCGAAGGCCGCACGCTGCTCGGCGGAGAGGTCGCGGCAGAAGCCGTCGTACCCCATCACCTTGGAGCCCGACGCCTTGCGGCGCGCGTCGACCTCCTCGTTGGTGCAGAAGCACTCGTAGGTGTGCGACGACGCGGCCAGCCTGGCGAGCACGTCGCGGTAGAGGTCGCCGCGCTCGGACTGGCGGTAGGGGCCGTAGGGGCCGCCCTTCTCGACGCCCTCGTCCCAGTCGAGCCCGACCCAGCGGAACAGGTCGAGGATCGCCTGGTAGGACTCCTCGGTCGAGCGCTCCTTGTCGGTGTCCTCGATGCGCATGACGAAGGTGGCGTCCTGGCCCTGGATCGCCGCATTCCGGGCGAAGGCCCAGTTGAACAGCGCGGTACGGACCAGCCCGACGTGCGGCGATCCGGTCGGGGAGGGAGCCATGCGGACGCGGACGCGTCCGTCGGTCGAGCCGGTCGAGGCCATCATCGCTGTGCCACCTTGTTCGTGAGGGTGCCGAGGCCGTCGATCGAGATCTCGACCTCGTCACCGACCTCCATGGGACCGACGCCCTCGGGGGTGCCGGTGAGGATGACGTCGCCCGGGAGCAGCGTCATGATGCTGGAGACGTGCGCGATCAGCGTGGGGATGTCGAAGACCATGTCGGCCGTCGAGCCGTCCTGCACGAGCTCGCCGTTGAGGTGGGTCTGCAACCGCACCCCGTCCTTGAAGGTCTGGGGGTCCAGGTCGGTCTCGACCCAGGGCCCCAGCGGGCAGAAGGAGTCGAACCCCTTGGCCCGCGTGAAGTGGCCGTCGCGGCGCTGCAGGTCGCGGGCCGTCACGTCGTTGGCGATCGTGTAGCCGTGGATCACGTCGGTGGCCTTCTCGACCGGCACGTCGCGGCAGATCCGGCCGATCACCACGGCGAGCTCGCCCTCGTAGTGCAGGTCCTGGGTCTGCGACGGGTAGAAGACCGGGTCGTTCGGCCCGACCACGCTGGTGTTGGGCTTGAGGAACATCATCGGCTCGGTGGGCACGTCGTGGCCCAGCTCCGCGGCGTGGGCGGCGTAGTTGCGCCCGATGCCCACCACCTTGCTGCGCGGCAGCACGGGGGCGAGCAGCCGCACGTCGGGCAGCCGGAACTGCTGGTCCAGCAGCTTCACGCCGACGTACAGCGGGTCGCCGGCCAGGGCCACGACCACGCTGTCCTCGCTCGGTTGCCCGAGCTCGTCGATCTCGCCCGTGACCACGCCGTAGAGCGGGTCCTCGCCAGTGGTGAATCTCGCAATGCGCACTCCCCGACCCTAGCGACCTACGGTTGGTGCCCGTGGAGGTGCTGGATCAGTGGGAGTGGCAGGCGCGGGCCGCGTCACACGCGGCCCGGGTCGACGCGTTCGTCGCACCCCACCTGGCGCGCCGCGAGGCACGGGTCAAGCACCCGGTGCACGACTTCCTCTTCACCTACTACTCCCAGCGACCGGCGCAGCTGCGGCGCTGGCACCCGGGCTTCGGCACCGCGCTCCGAGGGGCGGCGGAGCACGCGGGGCTCAAGGGGTACGCCGAGGTCGACGGTGTCGTGAGCGTCACCACGGAGCACGTCTCCTCGCAGCGCCCGCTGCTCGAGGCGACCCGACGGCTGCTGCGCGCCACGGCCTCGCGCCCCGCCCAGCTGGGCTGCTTCGGGCTGCACGAGTGGGCGATGGTCTACCGCCTCGACCAGGACGAGACCCGGCACGCCGACTGGCCGCTGCGCCTGGGGCCGTCGGGCACCGACGCCGTCGTGGAGTCGCACCGGATCGCCTGCAGCCACTTCGACGCCTACCGCTTCTTCACCGGCCCCGCCCGCCCGCTCAACACGCTCTCCCCCACCGCCGTCGACCGGCCCGACTTCGAGCAGCCCGGCTGCCTCCACGCGGGGATGGATCTGTACAAGCACGCGTTCCGGCTGACCCCGATGATCAGCTCGGACCTGGTGGCCGACTGCTTCGAGCTGGCCCGCGAGATCCGCGAGCTCGACATGCGCGCCGCGCCGTACGACCTGAGCGACCTGGAGGTCGACGGCCGCCCTCTGGAACCGGTGCGCATCGAGACGGCCGAGGGCAAGCGCGAGTACGCCGCAGCACAGGCCGCGTTCGCCGAGCGCGGGGCTCCGCTGCGTCTCCGCCTGGCGCAGGAGTGCGAGCGGCTCCTCCGGGAAGCCCCCGCGGCGCCCGAGGAACGATAGGATTTACCTCATGAGTGCCCTGATCCGTCACAGCGTGTCCGTGTCGGGTCTGCCCGACGGTCCCCCGATCGTGTTCGTGCACGGCTTCGGCTGCGACAAGAACATGTGGCGCCACGTCGCTCCGGCCTTCGAGGCCGAGCACCGGGTCGTGCTGATGGACCTGATGGGCGCCGGAGGGTCCGACCTCTCGACCTACGACCCGGAGCGGTACTCCACGCTCGAGGGGTACGCCGCCGACGTCACCGAGGTGGTGCGCGAGCTCGACCTGCGCGACGCCGTGCTGGTGGGCCACTCGGTCTCCGCGATGCTGGTGGCGATGACCCAGCTGGCCGAGCCGGAGCGCGTCCGGGCCCTGGTGATGGTCGCGCCCTCCCCCCGCTACACCGACACCGGCGACTACACCGGCGGGTTCGCCGAGGAGGACATCGACGAGCTGCTCGAGTCCCTGGGCAGCAACTACCTCGGCTGGTCCGCCGCCATGGCGCCGGCGATCATGGGCAACGCGGAGCGGCCCGAGCTCGGCGAGGAGCTCACGGAGAGCTTCTGCCGGATGGACCCGGCGATCGCGCGCCGCTTCGCCACCGCCACCTTCCGCTCCGACAGCCGCGACCTCCTTCCCCGGATCACCGCACCCACGCTCGTCCTGCAGTGCACCAACGACGTGATCGCGCCGATCACCGTGGGCGAGTACGTCGCCGACCAGATCCCCGACGGCTCCCTGGTGCTGCTCGAGGCGACCGGGCACTGCCCCAACCTCAGCGCCCCGACCCAGACCACCGCGGCCATCGACTCCTTCGTCCACGGGCTCGACGTCGTGCCCGCGTGACAGGTGAGGCGGGGCTGGTCCCAGTGGTCGCACCGGCAGCGGACGACGCCGACGACCTCTACCACCGCGCACCCTGCGGCTACCTGTCGACCGACCCCGACGGCCGGATCCTCCAGATCAACCGGACGCTGGCCACCTGGCTCGGATGGGAGGTCACGGATCTCCTGTCGCGGGCCTTCATCGACCTCCTGACCCCCGGTGGTCGGATCTTCCACGAGACCCACTTCGCCCCCCTGCTGCGGATGCACGGGGAGGCCCGCGAGATCGCGGTGGACCTGCGCCGCCGCGACGGCACCCGCCTGCCGGTGCTGGTCAACGCGACGATGGGCAGCACCCCCGACGGGAGCCTGGGCACGGTCCGGATCGCCGTCTTCGACGCCACCGAGCGGCGCCGCTACGAGCGCGAGCTCGTGGGCGCCAAGGAGCGGGCCGAGGCCTCCGAGGAACGGGCCAGCATGCTGGCCCGCACCCTCCAGGAGACCCTGATCCCGCCGTCGCCTCCGCAGATCGCCGACCTGGACGTGGCGGCTGCCTACCGCCCGGCCGGCGACGGCTCCGAGGTGGGCGGGGACTTCTACGACGTGTTCGACCTCGGCGAGGACGACTGGTTCGTGATCCTCGGCGACGTGTGCGGCAAGGGCGCGGAGGCAGCCGTGGTCACGGCCCTGGTGCGCTACACCGTGCGCGCCCTCGCCGTCGGCACCCGCCAGCCCAGCCTGCTGCTCGAGAAGCTGAACGAGGCGGTCATCCAGCACCGCACCGACCGCTTCTGCACCGTGGTGCTCGCCCGGCTGCAGCGCCAGGGCGAGGGCTGGCGCGCGGTGGTCAGCGTGGGCGGCCACCCGGCACCGCTGCTGCTGTCCGCGGACACCTCGGCGCGCCAGCTGGACCTGCTCGGCCCCCTCGTCGGGGTGATGGACGATGCGACCTACACCGACCACGAGGTCCTCCTGAGCCCCGGCGACACCCTGTTGCTCTACACCGACGGGGTCACCGAGGCCTCCGGGGCGGCCGGCTTCTTCGGCGACGACCGGCTGCTGCGGGTCGTCGACGACGGCGCCGGCGGCACCGCGACCGAGGTCGTGGACACGGTGCTGACCCAGGTGCTCGACTTCCAGGACGGCATCGCGCGCGACGACATCGCCCTGCTCGCCCTGGGTGTCCCCCTGTCCTAGGGTCGGGCCATGACCACCGTCGTCGTCCTCGTCCTGATCGCTGCCGCCGTCGTGGTGCTCGGCGTCGACCACCTGCTGTCCCGGCGTGAGCAGCGCGGCCTGGGCGGCCCGGAGCGGCCCGGCACCGACTCCGACCTGCTGGGCAGCTCGTCGGCCGGCCGCGGGGCGGCGTACTCCTTCTCGCGGGGCCACGGTCTGCTGAACAAGCGCGAGCGCCGCCCTCGCTGAGGCGCCCCTGCACCCGCCGCGTAGCCTCCGCTGCGTGCGTGAGCAGTGGGTGGAGGACGGCCGGACCTTCGAGGGTGACGACTGGTACGCCACCGACCTGGGCGCCGCCCGGTTCACCGACTGCACCTTCCGCGACGTCGACCTGACCGAGGCCCGGAGCAGGGGCGCGGTCTTCACCGGATGCACCTTCGACACCTGCCGGTTCAACGCCTCGACGCACGTCGACTCGGCCTTCGTGGCCTGCACCTTCCGCGGCACCTCCTTCTTCGGCGCCACCCTGGAGGGTTGCAAGCTCACCGGATCGGTGCTGGAGCGCTGCACGCTGCGGCCGATGACCGTGCGCGGCGGTCAGTGGCGCGGGGTGGCGATGAGCGGGGCCAACCTCGCCGGGCTCGACCTCTCCGGCGTCGACCTCCGCGACGCGGACCTGTCGGCGTGCGACCTGACCGGCAGCGTGCTGCGCGGCGTCGACCTGCAGCGGGGCGACGGTGCGCGAGGCGACCCTGGTCCGCACCGACCTGCGCGGTGCCACCCTGGACGAGCTCGACCTGGTCGAGGCGCGGCTGGCCACCACCCGCCTCGACGTCAACGGGGCTGTCCTCCTGGCCGAGCAGTCAGGCGCGCGCGTCGACGCCTCGTGAGGCGCGCAGCCGGATGCCGTCGACGACCAGTCCGAGCCCGGCGCCGAAGTCCGAGCGCGGCCGCGGGTCGTCCCCGATCGCACCGGCGCTGCCTGCCTGCAGGTGGGTCTGCTCGTCGAGGGTGTGGCCGAGCACGAGGTGCAGCAGGGTGCGCGCCGCGGTCGCTGCGAGCTCCTCGCCCAACCGGGCGGGGGCCAGTGCGGTGACCAGGTCGTCGTACGGCTGGGAGGCACCGAGACCGAAGGCGATCACGGTGGAGACGAGCTCGGCGCCGTCGCGGTAGGCCAGCAGCGCGTCGCGCAGGCCCGAGCACAGCTCGACCACCTGCTCGTCCCACGCCTGCGTGACGAGCGGGCGGTCGCCGCGGCGCAGCAGCTCGTCGGCGACCGCCGCCAGCAGCGACTGCTTGTCGCGGAAGTGGTGGTAGAGCGCGCTGGGCCGGACGTCGAGCTCGCTGGCGAGGCGGCGCATCGTGAGGTCGGCGAGGCCGTAGGTGTCGAGCACGCACGATGGCGTGCCGCACGACGTCGTCGCGGTGGTGGCGCATGTCACGGACCTCCGATCGGGACACCCGATTGACCGGGCGGCGCGGCCCACCCTAACCTGAACACCGTTCAGGAGGCGACCCTCTCCTCCCCCGCACCCGAAGGCTCCTCCGTGGCGATGACCGACCAGACCACCCCCTCCGGCACTCCTGCTCCGACCACCCGCCGACGCCGGATGACGCCCACCGACCTCGCGCTCATCGCCTCCTTCGCGGCCCTGATCTCCGCGTTCGCCTACATCGGCGCGATCCCGGTCGGCGGCGCGGGCGTCCCGATCACGCTGCAGACCGCCGGCGTGATGCTGGCCGGCTGCCTGCTCGGCCCCGGCCGCGGGTTCCTGGCCGTGGCGCTCTACCTCGCCCTCGGTGCGATCGGTCTCCCGGTCTTCGCCGAGCACTCCTCCGGGCTCGGGGCCATGACCGGCGCCAGCGCGGGCTACCTGTGGTCCTTCCCGATCGCGGCCCTGGTCGGCGGCCTGCTGGTGAAGTACGCCGCCGGCGAGCGCGGCAAGACCCGTGCCCTGGTCGTGTTCGGGTGCTCGATCGCGGCCAGCATCCTGGTGATCCACCCGATGGGCATCGCCGGCCTCGCGCTCTACCTCGACCTCTCGCTGGCCGAGGCGCTCAAGATCGACGTCCTCTACTGGGCCGGCGACCTGCTCAAGACCACGCTCGTCGCCCTCGTCGCCGCCGAGGTCCACCGCGCCTTCCCGCAGCTGCTGCGCGCGCGGCGCTGACGGGCCGACGGTGCCGCTGATCGAGCTCGACGCCGCCGGGGTCGCTGTCGCGACCCCGGACGGCGACCGGGTGCTGCTGGCGCCCACCACCCTGACGCTGACCGAGCACCGCATCGGCGTCGTGGGCGCCAACGGCTCGGGCAAGTCCACGCTCGCGCGGCTGCTCAACGGCCTGGTCGTGCCCACCACCGGCGCGGTGCGCGTCGACGGCATCGACGTCGCCTCCCGGGGAGCCGCCGTCCGTCGCCAGGTCGCCTTCTGCTTCACCGACCCCGCGGCGCAGCTGGTGATGCCGACCTGTGTCGAGGACGTCGAGCTGTCGTTGCGCCGGCGCGAGCGCCACGCCGGACGCCGGCGCGAGCTGGCGCTGGCGGTGCTGGAGCGCTACGGCCTGGCCGCGCACGCCGACGTGTCGGTGCACACCCTCTCCGGCGGTCAGCGCCAGCTGCTCGCCCTGGCCGGCGTGCTGGCCACCGACCCCGCGGTGCTGGTCGCGGACGAACCCACCACGCTGCTCGACCTGGCCAACACCCGCCGGATCGGCGACCTGCTGCTCGGGCCTGGAGCAGCAGCTGGTGCTCGTCACCCACGACCTCGACCTGGCCCGGCGCTGCGACCGGGTGCTCGTGGTCGAGGACGGCCGCGTGGTCCACGACGGACCGGCCGCGGCCGCGGTGGCGGCGTACGAGGCGAGCGTGCTGGGGTGACGAGCCGATGAGCAGCGCCGTGCTGGTCGGCGGTCTACCGCCCCGGCGACACGCTCCTGCACCGCCTGCCGGTCGGGCGTGAAGCTGGCCGGGCTCGCGCTGTTCAGCCTGTCGGTGGTGCTGGTCCGCTCGATGCCGGCCTCGGGGGTCTGGCTGGCGATCGCCCTCCTGCTGGCGGTCCTGGCGCCCGCATCGACCTGGCCACCCTGCTGCGCGCCGCCCGCACGATCCTCCTGCTGGCGCTGGTGGTCTCGGCGTTCCAGTGGTGGATCGACGGACCGGCGAAGGCGATCGAGACGCTCGTCGACCTGCTCGCCCTCGCGCTGGCCGCGATCGTGGTCAGCGCGACGACGTCGGTCAACGCGATGCTGGACGCGATCGTGCGCTGGGTGGGTCCCTTCCGCCGGGTCGGTGTCGACCCCGAACGCGTGGCCCTGACCTTCTCGATGGCCATCGGTGCGCTCCCGGGGACGGTCACCCTGGCGCTCGAGACGCGCGACGCGGCCCGGGCTCGCGGCCTGGGCCGCCACCCGCGCGCCTACGTCACGCCGTTCGTCATCCGCGTCGTCGCCCGCGCCCACGAGACCGGCGACGCGCTGCACGCGCGCGGTCTGGGCGACGACTGAGGCTCCACCGAGCGGGGGGCGGTCGGCGGCGAAGCTCACGAGCCCGCCTGGGCCGAGGACGACGCAGCCTGGGCGAGACCCATCTGCCCTATCCATGCGGGCAGGCGACGCACCGTCTCGCTCGGTCCGGACAGCGCGACCCTCGACGTGCCCAGCGCCCTGGCCCAGCTGAGGTCACCGCGCCACACCTCGACGAGGGAGCGCAGGCTGCTGCGCACCACCGCTGCCACCTCGTGGCCCGGTCGGAGTCGCACACGTCGACCTCGTCCCCCTGCACCACCAACCACCAGCGGGCGGCCCGGATCGCGACGTCGTCGAGATCGAAGCGCAGGCGGCCCTGTCGCTCGATCTTCCGCACGAGGCCGGCGCGCTCGAGGGAGTGCAGCCGCTTGGACAGCAGGGCCGGCGACATCCGCGGGTTGCCCCGACGGAGCTCGTTGAAGTGCGTGCTGCCGGCGAGCAGCTCGCGCACCACCAGCAGCGTCCAGCGCTCGTCGAGGATCTCCATCGCCTTCGCGACTGGGCAGAACTGTCCGTAGCCGGCCATCGCCCCTCCCCTCGTACCCCAGTAGACGCCGTGCACCGAGCGAGCGCCAGCAGGCGTACCCACCCAGGACCGGCGGGGGTTCAGATCCAGCACTAGAGGCGGGCCACCGAGGCGAGCACGCTCGAAGGACGCCACCACCAAGGAGACCTGCGATGAGCATCGATACCAGCGCCGGCATGTCCGAGCTCAAGAACAAGCACCGCGCCATGTGGGCGCTCGGCGACTACGAGAGCGTCGCCGAGACCGTCATTCCCACCTTGGGCCAGAGCCTGGTCGACGCCGCCGGGGTGAGGGCCGGGGAGCGCGTCCTCGATGTCGGCGCCGGCACCGGCAACGCCTCCCTCCCCGCGGCCCGCACCGGTGCCGAGGTCGTAGCGAGCGACCTGACGCCCGAGCTCCTCGAGGTCGGGCGCCTTCGAGCGGAGGCGCAGCACCTGGACCTCGTCTGGATGGTCGCCGACGCTGAGGACCTGCCCTGTGCGGACGGTCAGTTCGACGTCGCGCTCTCCTGCGTCGGGGTGATGTTCGCCCCGCACCACCACGACGCCGCCCGCGAGCTGCTGCGCGTCGTACGACCGGGTGGACGGATCGCACTGGCCAGCTGGACTCCGGGCGGCTTCATCGGCCAGCTCCTCAGCACTCTGGGGCCCTACGCGCCGCCGCCGCCTCCCGGCGCCCTACCGCCCCCGCTGTGGGGCGACGCCGCCCATCTGGGCGAGCTCTTCGGCGACGGGGTCGAGGAGGTCTCTGCGCACGCGGTACCCCTGGTGGTCGACTGCTTCGCGAGTGCCGAGGCGTTCCTCGACTTCTTCAAGACCAGGTACGGACCCACGATCGCGGTCTACCGGTCCCTCGCAGGCACCCCCGAGCGGGCGCGCGAGCTCGATGCCGCCGTGCTGGATCTCGCCCACCGCCACGATCTCGGCGGCGGGGCGATGCAGTGGGAGCTTCTGCTCTGGGTGGCACGCCGCGCGGGCTGAGACCCGGCACGGCGAAGCTGTGACTACCAGACGTCGCCGTCGCGCCAGTCGCAGATGAGCCCGCCGTCGAGGTCGAGGCCGGCCGCACCCGAGCACCAGCACCGCGCCGTCCTCGTCGGGCGTGCGACGGATCCCGTCGGGCGCCAGGACCGAGGTCGGGCCGCGCCACGGCACCCACCCGCGGCCGGCGTAGAGGGCCAGCCCCTCGTCGGAGGTGCCGAGCGCCAGGAGGTCGTAGCCGGGGCCGAGCGCCTCGAGCGCGTCCATCACCCGGGTGGCCAGCCCGTGGCGGCGGTGGTCGGGGTGGGTGGCCACCGCCTCGACGTACCCGCAGCGCAGCGGCTCGACCGCCGTGCAGCAGCCGCCGCATGCACGAGCGACCCGTGCGCCAGCACCCGGTCGCCATCGACCACCAGCGCGTGCACGCCGCCCAGCGCGTGCTCCCAGTCGTCGTCCTCCATGTCGTCGAAGGCCAGGTCCATGAGCGCCCGCGCGTCCGCCAGCAGCCCTGGCTCGACCAGGGCGGTCGGTTGCAGGACCAGCCGCGACCCGGCTCACCAGCCCGGCGGGCGGCGGTGGTGCCAGGGGGCGGCCTGCTCGACCTGGGCGGCGAGCGCGAGCAGGTCGGCGTCGCCGGCGGGGCGCCCGGCGAGCATCACGCCGACGGGCAGCCCGTCGGCCGTCCAGTGCAGCGGCAGGCGAGACCGCCGGCATCCCGGTGACGTTCCAGGCCGAGGTCCACGGGGTGAAGCGCTTCTGGGCCTCGAAGTCGGCGGCCGGGTCGGCGTCGTCGCGCAGCGCCCCGACCGGCAGCGGCGGCGTGCGCCAGGGTCGGCGTCAGCACGGCGTCGTACGCCGCGAGGGCGCGCACCGCCTCGGCCGCGTGCCGGCGCATCGCCCCGATGGCCAGGCCCGAGCTCGGGGCCGCTGACGGCGCGGCCGCGCTCGCTGAGCCACCGGGTGAGCGGGCGCAGCAGGTGCTCGCGCCCGGCGGGCGCGGTCGACATCGCGGTCAGCACCGCCCAGCAGGTCTCGAAGACCGGCACTGCCTCGCGGCTCATCGGCACCGGCACGTCGACGACCTCGTGGCCCAGCGCCCTCCAGCAGCCGGGAGGCGTCCTCCCAGGCGGTCAGGCACTCGGGGTCGACGTCGGTGTCGGCGATCACCGGCTCGATGAACCGGGCGATCCGCAACCGGCCGGGCTCGCGGTCGCAGGCGTCGAGGAAGGTGCCGTCCGGCTCGGGCGCCCAGGTCGGGTCGCCGGTGCGGTGGCCCGGCCAGCACGTCGAGCAGCGCGGCGGCGTCACGCACGGTGCGGGCGATCGGGCCGGCGGTGGAGAGGCCGATCGGGTCGCCGTACATCGGGGTGCCGCTGATGCGTCCGCGCGACGGCTTGAGGCCGACCAGGCCGCAGCAGGAGGCCGGGATGCGGATCGAGCCGCCGCCGTCGGAGCCCTGCGCGAGCGGCACGAGCCCGGCGGCGACGGCCGCGGCCGCGCCGCCGGAGGAGCCGCCGGCCATCCGGGTGCGGTCCCACGGCGTGACCGCCGGCGGGTGCCCCTCGGGCTCGGTGTAGCAGGGCGAGCCGAACTCGGGCGTCGCGGTCTTGCCGAGGCTGACCAGGCCGGCGGCCTCCATGGAGAGCACCACCCCGTCGGAGACCTCGGGCACGTAGTCGTCGTAGGCCGCGGAGCCGAAGGCGGTGCGCACGCCCGCGGTGAGGTTGAGGTCCTTGACCGCGGTCGGCACGCCCCACAGCGGCCCGGCCCCGTCGGGCGGCGCGGTCGCCGAGAGCGGCGGCCCGCTCGCCGGGCCTGCTCGGCGGTGCGGTGCACGAAGGCGCCGACGTCGTCGAGCCGCTCGACCCGGTCGAGGTAGTGCTCGGCCAGCTCGAGCGGGGACGCCTCGCCGCGGCGGACGAGCGCTCCCTGCTCGAGGGCGGTCAGGTCGTGGAGGTCGACTCACGCCCCGACCCTAGGCGTCAGGCGCGGCGACCGGGGCGACGTCGACGAGTCGGCGCAGCGCGGCGGCGAGCTTCTCCTGGACCTCGGGGTCGGTCAGCGGGTCGACCTCGAGGGCCGACTGCGACACGGTGACGTCCTCGACCACGGTCGCGCCGGCGACACCGGCCGAGCGCACCACGTCGGCGTGCGCCCAGCGGCCGCCGTACGGCGTCGGGGTGACGCCGATGACGCCGAGCGGGGTGCCGACGAGCGCGCCGGCGCCGTAGGGGCGCGAGAGCCAGTCGATGGCGTTGTTGAGCACGGCCGGCATGGTGCCGTTGTACTCCGGGGTCACCACGAGCACGCGGTCCGCAGCGGCGACGCTCTCGCGCAGGCGCACGGCCGCGGCCGGCGGGGTCTCGCCGTCGATGTCCTCGTTGTAGAACGGCAGGTCGCCGAGGCCGTCGACGATCTCGAGCTCGACGCCCTCGGGGGCGGAGGCGACCAGGCCCTCGGCGAGACGGCGGTTGAGGGAGTCGGCGCGGAGGCTGCCGACCAGGACGGCGACACGAGTAGAAGTCATACAACGTTTCAACCGAACCTCGTCTCGGCGTCATTCCCCAGCCCCGACGGCCGAGCGGTCAGCTTCTGCACCATCCAGCAGTCAGTTCTGCACCCGACTCGTGGGCGGCAAGCACTGCCGGCGCGACGCCGATGCCGGCGACGAGCGGCGGCCCGATCGACTGCTCGGCGGTGCCGAACTGACCGGTCGATGGGTGCAGACGTGACTGGTCGATGGTGCAGAACTGACCGCTCGTCGGTGTCAGCGGTGGTGGCGGCGCAGGCCGAACGTCACGCGCGTCGAGCAGCGCCTCCCACGAGGCCTCGATGACGTTGTGGCCCGACCCCGACGGTGACCCACGTGCCGGCGCCGTCGGAGGTCTCGATGAGCACCCGGGTGATGGCGTCGGTGCCGTGGCCCTGGTCGAGGATCCGCACCTTGTAGTCGACCAGCTCGAGCTTGGCGACCTCGGGGTAGGCCTGCCCGATCGCCGACGCGCAGCGCCTGGTCGAGCGCGTTGACCGGACCGTTGCCCTCACCGGTCACGACGTAGCGCACGCCCTGCGGCCCGCAGCTTGACCGTCGCCTCCGAGAGCGCCTCCTGCCCGGGGCCGGACTGGGTCTCGGTGATGACGCGCCACGACTCCACCTCGACGTACGACGGCCGCTCGCCCTCGACCTCCTCGGCCAGCAGCAGCTCGAAGGAGGCGTCGGCGGCCTCGAAGGTGTAGCCGCGGCTCTCGAGCGCCTTGACCCGGTCGGTGATCCGGGTGACCAGCTCCTTGGCCTCGGGGCTCGTCGCCGGACAGGTCGAAGCCGAGCTCGCGGCCCTTGAGCTCGATGGTGGCCCGCCCGGCCATGTCGGAGACCAGCAGCCTCATGTCGTTGCCGACACCGAGGGGGTCCATGTGCTGGTAGAGGTCGGGGTCGACCTTGATCGCGCTGGCGTGCAGGCCGGCCTTGTGCGCGAAGGCCGAGGTGCCGACGTACGGCTGGCGGGCGGCGGGCGGCGATGTTGGTGACCTCGGCGACCGCGTGCGCGATGCGGGTGGCGTCGCGCAGCAGCCCCGCCGGCAGCACCGGCCGGTCCAGCTTGAGCTCGAGGTTGGCGACCACGGTGACGAGGTCGGCGTTGCCGGTGCGCTCGCCGTAGCCGTTGACGGTGCCCTGCACGTGGGTGGCGCCGGCGTCGACGGCGGCCAGCGAGTTGGCCACCGCGCAGCCGGTGTCGTTGTGGCAGTGGATGCCGACGCGCCCGCCGGTGCGTCTCGACCACGTCGTGGACCACGTCGGCGACCCACGGCGGCAGCATCCCGCCGTTGGTGTCGCACAGCGCGACCACCTCGGCGCCGGCCTCGAAGGCGGTGCGCAGCACCTCGAGCGCGTAGTCGCGGTTGGCGCGGTAGCCGTCGAAGAAGTGCTCGGCGTCGAGGAAGACCTGCTGGCCCTCGGCGCGCAGGTGGGCGACGGTGTCGCGCACCATCGCGAGGTTCTCCTCGAGCGTGGTGCGCAGCGCGAGCTCGACGTGGCGGTCGTGCGACTTGGCCACCAGGGTGACCACCCCGGCGCCGCTGTCGCGCAGCGCCGCGACCTGCGGGTCGTCGGCGGCGACGAGCCCGGCGCGCCGGGTCGCGCCGAACGCCGCCAGCCGCGCGTGGCGCAGGTCGAGCTCGTCGACGGCGCGCCGGAAGAACTCGGTGTCCTTGGGGTTCGCCCCGGGCCAGCCGCCCTCGATGTAGCCCACCCCGAGCCCGTCGATCTGCCGCGGCGATCGACGAGCTTGTCGGCGACCGACAGGTTCAGCCCCTCCTGCTGGGCGCCGTCGCGCAGGGTCGTGTCGTAGACGTGGAAAGCGCCGTGGAGGTCCATCGCTGCTGCTCCGTCAGGGGTGGGAGGTCATGGGTGCGCCCAACAAAAAAACCTCTCGCGGACGAGAGGTTGGCGCGTCGGGGTGGACCCGGCGCGCTAGCGAATGATGAGGACGCGGTGCTGCACACGACCGATGATGCCACTCAGGCCGCTGCCCTGCCCGGCGTCTCGCGATCCGATCGGCTGGTCCTGCGCCGGCGCTCCACTGCGGGCCCCGCTGGTCCAGCGAGTACGCCGCCCCGGCGGCGAGCACCAGCGCCAGCCAGCACCGCGGCGACCCAGGGGCCGGGGCGCGCCGACAGCGGGCGGACCACCCGCCCCAGCGGGCGACCGGACCCGCGAGCCGCCCGGGCCCCACCACAGACCGAGCAGCAGCGGCCCCGGAGCCGACCAGCAGCGTCGTGGTCGTGCCCACGGCGAACGGCGTAGCACAGCAGCCCGGCCGCCAGCGCCAGCCCGATCGCCCAGCAGCTGCAGCACCAGCGTCGAGGGCACCGAGCGCAGCACGTCCCAGGGCGCGCGCACCAGCAGCAGCGGCGCGTCGTACCAGCGCCGCCCGCGCAGGCGGCGGCGCTCGCCCACGTGGCCGGCGGCCAGCGAGCCGCTGCGCAGCAGCCAGACGAGCACCAGCAGCAGCGCGAGCCCGAGGTACGGCGCCGACGCGACGCCGACCCCGACGGCCGATGCCGCCGCGCCAGCAGGAGCAGACCGCGTCGCGCCCGCTCGAGCGGCGGGACGCGGGGCTGCTCCGGCATCTGGTCGTAGGACTGGTCGTAGGGCTGGTCGTAGGGCTGGTCGGGCCACCGCTCGGTCGGCAGCACCGCCGTGTGGCCGGCCTCGTCCGGGTAGCCGTGGCCGTCGTCGGCAGGGGCTCGACGCGGGTCGCGTCGTCCGGCCAGGCCGCGACGTGCACCGGCAGCGTCTCGGGCAGCGGGCCGGCGACAGGTCGCCGGTGCACCTGCGTGGTCTGCGGGCGCAACCAGGCCAGGATCTCGTCCAGCGTGGGCCGCCGCTCGGGGTCGGGGTCGAGCGCGGCCTCGACGACGTCGGCGAGGTCGCCGTGCAGCCCGGTGAGGTCGTGCTCGCCGCGGCGCACCCGGTCCATGACCGCCATCGAGGGCCCCCGCCCGAAGGGCGCGCGGCCGGTGCCGGCGTAGGCGACCGTGGCCGCCCACGAGTGCACGTCGGAGGCGGCGCTGGCGTCGTCGCCGTAGAGGATCTCGGGGGCCAGGTAGCCCGGGGTGCCGATCAGCCAGCCGGTGTGGGTCAGCCGCGGGTCGTCGGCGACGCGGGCCAGGCCGAAGTCGATGAGGATCGGGGTGCGCCCCTCCATCAGCACGTTGGAGGGCTTGATGTCGCGGTGCAGCACCCCGACGTCGTGCACCGAGGTCACGCCCTCGGCCAGGCAGCCCGCGAACCACAGCAGGTCGCGCCCCTGGATCGGGCCCTCCTCCACCACGTGGTCGTGCAGCGAGAGGCCGGGCACGTAGCGGGTCGCCACGAAGGGGATGTCGCCCCACGGGTCGGCGTCGAGGACCTCGGCCACCCACCGGCTGCGCACCCGTGAGAGGGAGGCGACCTCACGCTCCAGGCGCTGCCGGGCCTCGTCGCCGCCGACCACCTGGGGCCGCAGCACCTTCAGCGCCACCCGGTCGCCACCGGGACGACGCGCGAGGTGCACCACGCCCATGCCGCCCTCGCCGAGCTTGGTCAGCAGCGTGTACTCGCCGACGGTGACGAGGGCGTCGCTGCCCGGCGAGGTGCTCACCCGATGAGGTTACCCGCGCGAGGCGCGCTCCTCGGGGACGCTCAGACGATCCGGTGCATCCATCCGAACGTGTCCTCGGCGCGGCCGAACTGGAGGTCGACGAGCGCGGCGCGGATGCGCCCGGTCAGCTCGCCGCCGGCCTCGCCGGTGTCGGCGGGCGCGGGGATCTCACCGCCGGCGTGCTTGAGGGACCCGACCGGGGTGACGACCGCCGCGGTGCCGCAGGCGAAGATCTCGCGGATCCGGCCCCGACGACACGTCGTCGCGCCACTCCTCGATGGAGAAGCGGCGCTCCTCCACGCTGTGGCCGAGCTTGCCGGCGAGCTCGATGATCGAGGCCCGGGTGATCCCCTCGAGGATGGTGCCGGTCGCCGGGGTGACGATGTGGCCGTCGTCGTAGACGAAGTACATGTTCATCCCGCCGAGCTCCTCGACGTAGCGCATCTCCTGCGCGTCGAGGAAGACCACCTGGTCGCACCCGTGGCTGGTGGCCTCCTGCTGGGCGACCAGGGAGGAGGCGTAGTTGCCGCCGGTCTTGGCCGCGCCCATCCCGCCGCGCCCGGCGCGGGTGTACTCCTCGGTCAGCCACAGGCTGACCGGCTTGAGCCCGCCCTTGAAGTAGGCGCCGGCCGGGCTGGCGATGACCATGAACGTCACGTGCTGCGAGGGGCGCACGCCCAGGAACTTCTCCGAGGCGAACATGAAGGGACGCAGGTAGAGGCTCTTCTCCCCCGCGCCGTCCGGCACCCAGCGCTCGTCGACGCGCACGAGGGCGTCGACCGCGGCGACGAAGTCCTCGACCTCGAGGACCGGCAGCGCCAGCCGGTGGCTGGAGCGCGCCATCCGCGCACCGTTCTCCTCGGGGCGGAAGCTCCAGATCGAGCCGTCCTCGTGCCGGTAGGCCTTCATCCCCTCGAAGGTCTCCTGCGCGTAGTGCAGGACCGCCGTGGCCGGGTCGAGCGTGATCGGGCCGTACGGCGTGATGCGCGCGTCGTGCCACCCCTTCTCGGGGGTCCACTCCACCGTGAGCATGTGGTCGGTGAAGTGCACACCGAAGCCGGGCGCCGCGAGGATCTCGGCGAGACGGTCGTCGGGGACGGGCGCGGCGTTGCCGGTGACGCTGATCTCCATGGGCATCAAACTACGCGCTCTCGTGTCGTGGGTGCAGGCCGGTCGGGTGCAGGGCGGAGTCAGCCTGCGACGCGCTTCGCGATCGCGTCGCCGACCTCGGAGGTGCGCCGCGTGGTCGTGCCACGCTCGGCGAGATCGGCCATCACGGCCTGCTCGACCACGCTCGCCGCCTCGGCGTGCCCGAGGTGGTCGAGCAGCAGCGAGACCGAGAGGATCGCGGCGGTGGGGTCCGCGATCTGCTGACCGGCGATGTCCGGCGCCGAGCCGTGGACGGGCTCGAACATCGACGGCGCGGTGCGGTCGGGGTTGATGTTCCCGGAGGCGGCCAGGCCGATGCCGCCACTGATCGCACCGGCGAGGTCGGTGATGATGTCGCCGAAGAGGTTGTCGGTGACGATCACGTCGAAGCGCTGCGGGTTGGTGGTCATGTGGATCATCGCGGCGTCGATGTGCATGTAGTCGACGGTGACGTCCGGGTGCTCGGCGGCGACCTCCTGGGTCAGGCGCCACCACACCGCACCGGCGTGGACGAGCACGTTGGTCTTGTGGACCAGGGTCAGCTTCTTGCGCGGGCGGCGCTCGGCGCGGGCGAAGGCGTCACGCAGCACCCGCTCCACGCCGTACGCGGTGTTGACCGAGACCTCCGTGGCGACCTCGGCCGGGGTGCCGACGCGCAGCGCGCCACCGTTGCCCGTGTAGGGGCCCTCGGTGCCCTCGCGCACGACGACGAAGTCGACCTCGTCGTCGCCGAGGATCTCGCGGCTCAGCGGCGAGGTGACGCCGGGGAAGATCCGCGAGGGGCGCAGGTTCACGTAGTGGTCGAGCTCGAAGCGCAGCCGCAGCAGCAGCCCGCGCTCGAGGATGCCCGGAGGCAGGTTCGGGTCGTTCGGCTTGCCACCGACGGCGCCGAGCAGGATGGCGTCGTGCCCGCGGATCTCGCTGAGCACGGTGTCGGGCAGCACCTCGCCGGTCGCGAGGTAGCGCTCCGCGCCGAGGTCGTAGCTGGTCTGGGCGAAGTGCACTCCCGCCGGGGCGGCGACCTCGAGGACCTTGAGCGCCTCGGTGGTCACCTCCTGGCCGATGCCGTCGCCGGGGATGACGGCGAGGTTGACGGAACCGGTGGCGGCAGGAGTGGTGGTCATGGGCCGAACGCTAGTTGTCGTCGGGGCGCTGACCGCCGTTGTCCCGCAGGTCGAGCGAGTGCTGGACCGCTTCCCAGCTCCGGGGGTTCTCCAGGTTGTGCGCGGCGGGGCCCCACTCGGGGTACATGTCGTACATGTCGTGTCTCCTTCTCGGTTGCTGATCTGACGGGTTCCTGCGCGGTGTGGCGCGGTTGTTCCGGCGGCATGACGCCACAGCCGGAGATGACCCCGCGGTGGGGACGGAGGAACCCATGGATCGCATGGGAGGCGTAGACCTCGAGAGGAGCGGATCGCGCGTCCAGTCGAAGCAGGACCCGCCGCGGAGACATCTTCAGATGTGCCGTGAGACCGCACGCAACGCCGAACCACCGCGGCGAGGGGGCCTCACTGGCAGCTACTGCTGCTGGGCCTCGCCGCGGCGCTCGATAATTACGAGGATGCTCCGCATGATGGACACAGCGTAGGCCCGCCCAGCGGACGGCGGCTACCGATTTCCGGAATGTGTCCGCGATCCGAGACGCGGGCCCGGGGATGACAGACTCGCGGCCATGAGTGCCCCTCCCGAGCTGCCGGACGTCGTACGGCGCGCCTTCGAGGTCTCCCGCCGCGCCGGCTACGTCTCGTTCTGCCGCAACGAGACCGGTCGACTGCTGGCGACCCTGGCTGCGACGCGGGACGGCACGATGGCCGAGTTCGGCACCGGTTGCGGCGTCGGCACGGCCTGGCTGCGCAGCGGTGTGCGCGACCAGCGGGCGCGGATCCTCACCGCCGAGCTCGACCCTCGGCTCGCGCAGGCGGCCGGCGAGATCTTCGCCGACGACCCGCTCGTGGAGGTCCTGGCCGCCGACTGGTCCACGCTCCTGGACAAGGGGCCGTTCTCCCTGCTGTTCCTCGACTCCGAGCAGCCCGGCGCGGTCGGTGTCGACGCCCTGGCCGACCTGGTCGCCGACGGCGGCATCGTGGTGCTCGACGACTTCACGCCCTGCGAGCAGTGGCCGCCGGTGACCTACGGGCGCGTCGACGTGCTGCGCGAGCAGTGGCTGACCGACCCGCGGTTCACCGCGGTCGAGGTGATGGTGGCCTCCGACGCCTCGACCATCATCGCGACGAAGCGGTAGCCGTCGCGGCGTCGGCGCCGGGCGGGTCGACCGCCGGCCCCAGCCGCACCGTCAGGGCGGGCAGCAGTGCCTGCGTGACCGGTCCGATGGTGAGCGCGTAGAGCACCGTGCCGACGCCGGCGGCGCCCCCGAGCAGCAGCCCGATCGCCACGACCGTGATCTCGAGACCGGTGCGCACCAGACGCAACGACACCCCGGTGCGCCGGTGCAGCCCGGTCATCAGGCCGTCGCGGGGGCCGCGGCCCAGCTGGGCGCCGATGTAGAACGCGGTCGCCGCGCCGTTGCCGAGCACGCCCGCCACCATCAGGGCGATCCGCAGGGCCAGGTGGTCGGGGCTGTCGAGCATCGCCAGGGTCACGTCGGTCGCGATCCCGATGACCAGGGCGTTCGAGATCGTGCCCAGGCCGGGCATCTCGCGCAGGGGGATCCAGAGCAGCAGGACCAGGAGGCTGACGATGATCAGCACCTCGCCGAGGCTGAGCGGGACGTAGCGGGCGATGCCGAGGTGCAGCACGTCCCAGGGCGACACGCCCAGGTCGGCGCGGACCATCATGGCCAGCGAGACGCCGTACAGCCACAGGCCGACGTAGAGCTGGGGCAGGCGGCGCCCCAGCCGCCCGGCGCGCAGCTGGGCGAGGGGTCCGAGGTCGGCGAGGAGCATGGCTCCAGGATGCCGTCGGATTGGCCTGTCAGGAAATAGCCAATCGTGCGACAGTGGTCTGCATGGTCGCCCCCGTCTCGTCCGTGTCCGCTGCCCGGGTCGCGTCGCTGGTGGGCGCCTTCGACCGCTCACCGGCCTACCTCGGCCTCGCCGACGCGCTCACGCTGCTCATCGGCGACGGCCGGATCGGCTTCGACGTGCGCCTGCCCAGCGAGCGCGAGCTGACCGAGGCGCTCGGCGTCTCCCGCACCACCGTCACGCGCGCCTACGCGCTGCTGCGCGAGAACGGGTACGCCGCCTCCCGGCAGGGCTCGGGCACCTTCACCCGGGTGCCCGGTGGCCGCGCCCGCTCCCACGACCGCGCGCTGCTGCCCGGGGTGGACGACGGGGACGCCGTCGACCTCAACTGCGCCGCGGCCGCGGCGCCGGTCGGTCTCCTGCAGGCGTACGCCGATGCCGCCGGCGACCTGCCGGCCTACCTCGGCGGGCACGGCTACTTCCCCGCCGGGCTCCCCCGGCTCCAGCAGCGCATCGCGGAGGCCTATGCCTCCCGCGGCCTGCCCACCGATCCCGACCAGGTGCTCGTCACGCCCGGCGCGCTGTCGGCCGCCGCGGTCGTCGCGCAGGCCTTCACGGGTCGCGGCGACCGGGTGCTGGTGGAGTCCCCGGTCTACCCGAACGCCACCCAGGCGCTGCGCAACGCCGGGGCCCGGCTGGTGCCCAGCGACGTCGACCCGGGCGGGTGGGACCTCGACGCCGTGGGCGCCACGCTGCGCGCCGCGCGGCCGCGGCTGGCCTACCTGGTGCCCGACTTCCAGAACCCGACCGGGCACGTGATGAGCGACGAGCAGAGAGCGGCGTACGCCGCCCACCTGCGCGCCGCCGGCACCCGGCGCCGTCGTCGACGAGGCGCACCAGGCGCTGGCGCTCGACGGGCAGACCATGCCCGCGCCCTTCGCGGCCCACTCCCCGGGCACGATCACGATCGGCAGCGCCAGCAAGAGCTTCTGGGGCGGGCTGCGCCTGGGGTGGATCCGGGCGCCGCACGAGTGCCTCGACGTGCTGCAGGAGGCGCGGCTGGCGCTCGATCTCGGCGCACCCGTCCTGGAGCAGCTGACGCTGGCGCGGCTGCTGGAGACCGGCCCGGTGCTGCCCGGCCACGTCGAGCAGCTGCGGGCGCAGCGCGACCGCCTGGTCGCCGAGATGACCGCCCGACTGCCCGAGTGGCGCTTCCACGTGCCCGGCGGCGGGCTGGCGCTGTGGATCGAGCTGCCCTCAGCGCGCGGCAGCGCCCTGGCCGCCGCGGCCGAGCAGCACGGCGTGATCGTCGCCCCGGGCCCGGTCTTCGCCGCCGAGGGCGGTCTCGACCGGTTCGTGCGGGTGCCGTGGACCCGCCGCCCCGACGAGCTCGCCCTCGCCGTGGAGCGCCTCGCCCGCGCCTGGACGGACGTCCGCGACGCCCCCGCCTCGCGGGTGCGGCGCGGTACGCGGGTGATGGTGGCCTGAGCGACCCGGCGCTGGTCGAGCAGAGACGAGCGCCAGCGAGGAACGCCCGTCGAGACCCCGCGAGCCACCCTCCTGAGGCATCAGCGGGGTCACCTCCGTAGTCGAACGTGCATACCGAGCCCACTGGGCTGGTGCAGGCCCCAAGCGGCGCGCCCGCACGACCTGGGTCGTCGCGTTGTGCCCGTTCGACTACGAGACAGCGATGTTGATCCCCCCGGAGCGACCGGCTCATGTGCACCACGAAAAGCAGGTGCACCTCCCGACCCGCCGCCCTACGCTCGAGGAGTCCCACTCCCCCAGCCCGGCGAGGTCACGTTGTTCCTCTGAGGTCCGTCCCCGCGTCCGTCGCAACGCACCCGACCCCTCACCTGGAGCAGCCATGTCCTCGACCCGACCCGTCTGCGTCGTCTCCGGCCTCGACGTCACCTGGCCCGACGGCGGGAGCGCGCTGCGCGGCCTCGACCTCACCCTCAGCCGCGCCCGGGCCGGGCTGGTCGGGCTCAACGGGTCCGGCAAGTCGACGCTGCTGCGGGTGCTGGCGGGCGAGCTGGTCCCGACGGCCGGGCACGTCGCGGTCACCGGCGAGGTCGGCTACCTGCCGCAGGACCTCACTGCCGACCCCGCCCGGCCCGTCGCCGACTTCCTCGGCATCGCCGCGACGCTCGAGGCGCTGCACGCGATCGAGTCCGGCAGCACCGAGCAGCGCCACTTCGACCTGGTCGGCGACGACTGGGACGTCGAGGAGCGCGCCACCGCCGAGCTGGACCGGCTCGGACTGCCCGCGCGGACCCTGCACCGCCGTCTCGGAGAGCTGTCCGGCGGCGAGGTGAGCCGCCTCGCCCTGGCCGCGGTGCTGCTGCGTCGCCCCGACGTGCTGCTGCTCGACGAGCCCACCAACAACCTCGACCGGGCCGGGCGCGAGCGGGTCCACGACCTCGTCGCGACCTGGCCGCGCACCCTGCTGGTGGTCAGCCACGACCGCGAGCTGCTCGAGCGCGTCGATCGCATCGCCGACCTGCGCGACGGCGTGGTGCGCTGGTACGGCGGCGGCTGGTCGTCGTACGCCGCTCAGGTCGCGGCCGAGCAGGAGGCGGCGCAGCAGGCGGTGGTGACCGCCCGTGCCGAGGTCCGTCGCCAGCGCCGAGACGTCCTCGACGCCGAGCAGGCCCTGGCCCGGCGTCGTCGGGTCGCCGCCAAGGCCGAGCGCACCACGGGCCTCGGCAAGGCCGCCCGTGACTACCTGAAGGGCCGGGCCGAGCGGTCGGCCGCGTCCTACCGCCACGTGCACGCCGACCGGCTCGACACCGCCCGCACCGGGCTGGACCGCGCCGAGGAGCTGCTGCACGACGACACCGCGATCCGCGTCGACCTGCCCGGCACCGAGGTGCGACGCGGTGTCCGGGTCCTCAGCAGCCGCGACCTGGTGCTGCGCACCGGCACCCCCGTCGACACCGAGCTCGTCGGCCCGGAGCGGATCGCGCTGGTGGGTCCCAACGGCTGCGGCAAGACGACGCTGCTGCACACCTGGGCCGGGCTGCTGGCCCCGCGCGAGGGCGAGGTCCGCGCCCACGTCCCGGTGGCCCTGCTCCCCCAGCGGCTCGACGTCCTCGACGACGCGGCCCCCCTGGCCGTGGAGGTGGCGCGCCGCAACCCGGGCGCGGCGCCGGAGCAGGTGCGCGCCCGGCTCGCCCGCTTCGGTTTCCGCGGCGCAGCCGGCGACCGCCTCGTCGGATCGCTCTCCGGCGGTGAGCTCCTGCGGGCCACGCTGGCGGCCCTGCTGCTGGCCGACCCGGCGCCGCGCCTGCTGCTGCTCGACGAGCCCACCAACAACCTCGACCTGGCGTCGTACGACGCCCTGGTCTCCGCCCTCGCGGGCTACCGGGGCGCGCTCGTGGTCGCCAGCCACGACCAGGCGTTCCTCGACGACCTCGACCTCGGGCGGGTCCTCGACCTGGGCGACGCCGCGGTGGCAGGCTGAGTTCCGTGGCCACCTCCGAGCAGCTCGCGTCCGGGAAGTACCTGGCCTTCACCACCTTCCGGCGCTCAGGCGAGGCCGTGACCTCACCGGTCTGGGTGGTGCCCGTCAGCGACGGGCGCCTGGGGTTCTGGACCGCGATGGGCACCGGCAAGACCAAGCGGCTGCACCACACGTCGCGCGTGCAGGTCGAGCCGTCGGACGCGCGCGGGCGCACCCAGGACTCCACCGAGCCCACCGACGGGCGGGCCGAGATGGTGCAGTCGGGCGCGCTCTTCGACGAGGTGCACGGGAAGGTGCGCGAGAAGTACGGCTTCATGACCAAGGTGACCAAGCTGCTCGCCCGGCTGGGACCGCAGGGCCGCCAGGGTCTCGGCTACGCCGACACCGTCGTGCTGGTGCGCCTCGACGAGGCGCCGCTCAGCTGAAGAGCGCCTGCCCCACGTGCTCGCCCTCGGCGACCCCGGCGGGCACGGCGAACAGCGCGGACCCGGTGAACCTCAGGTACTCCATCAACGCGTCGTTCTTCGCCATCGCGTTCTGGACAGGGATGAACTGGGTGCGCGGGTCGCGCACGAAGGCGATGAAGAACAGCCCCGCGTCCAGTCCCCCGAGGTCGTCGGTGCCGTCGACGAAGTTGTAGCCGCGCCGCAGCATCCGGGCGCCGCCGTGGGCGTCGGGGTGCACGATCCGGACGTGCGCGTCGGGCGCGATCACGGTGGTGTCGTTGCTGCCCGGCATGTCGAAGTCCGGTGCGGTGTGCTCCTCCCCGCCCGAGAGCGGCGCCCCGCTGCCCTTGGCGCGGCCGATGAGCGCCTCCTGGTCCCCCAGCGGCTGGCGGTCCCAGACCTCCATCGTCATGTTGATGCGCCGCGCCGCCAGGTAGGTCCCCCCGGCGAGCCACGACGCGTCGGGATCGTCCCCGGGCGCCACCCACACGTGCTCGTCGAGGGCGGCCGGCTCCTCGGCCTTGACGTTGGCGGTGCCGTCCTTGAAGCCGAACAGGTTGCGCGGGGTGTCCTGCGTCGTCGAGGTCGACGAGGTGCGCCCGAAGCCGAGCTGCGACCAGCGCACCGAGACCCGGCCGAAGCCGATCCGGATCAGGTTGCGCACCGCGTGCACGGCGACCTGAGGGTCCTGGGCGCAGGCCTGGATGCACAGGTCGCCGCCGGAGCGGCGCGGGTCGAGCACGTCGGCGGGGAAGTGCGGGAGGTCGCGCAGCGCCTCGGGCTGCCGGTCCGCCAGCCCGAAGCGGTCCCCGCCGTCGGCGTCACGGAAGAGCCCGGGCCCGAAGCCGAAGGTGAGCGTCAGCCCGCTCGCGCCCAGGCCCATCGCCTCGCCGGTGTCGTCGGGCGGCAGCAGGTAGCTGCCACCGACCGCCCCCTCGGGCCCGGCGTCCTCGCCGCGCGTCATCCGCTCGGCCGCCGCGGTCCACTCCTCCAGCAGCGCCACCAGCTCCTCGCGGGAGTCCGTGGTCACGTCCAGGGCCACGAGGTGCAGCCGGTCCTGCGCCGGGGTGGTGATGCCGGCCTGGTGCTCACCGCGGAAGGCGTACGTCGTCGTCGCGTCGTCGACCCCACCGGCCGCCTCCACCTCACGGCTCAGCGCGAACCCGCCGGCCACTCCTGCGACAGCGGCCCCGCTCCCGCCGAGCAGCCCGCGCCGGGAGATCCCTCCCACGTTCACGCCAGGACGGCGGCCGTCAGCCGCGACAGGGGCTCGGACAGCGCGTTGACCGCGTCGGCTAGCGCCTTGACCTCGTCGGCCGACAGGTCGTCGTAGGAGACGAAGCCGTCGCCCGCGCGGTGCTGGTCGAGCAGCTCCTGCAGCGCGGCGAAGCGCTCGTCGAGCGTCTCGGCGAGCTCGGGGTCCTTCTCGGCCACGATCGGCTCGACGCCGTCGAAGCCGACGCGGGCGCCGTCGACGTTGGCCTGGAAGTCGTAGAGGTCGGTGCGCGACCAGTACTCCTCCTCGCCGGTCACCTTGCCCGTCGCGACCTCCTCGAGCAGGCCGCGCGAGCCGTTGGCGATCTGGTCGACGGTGAACTCGAGGCCCTGGATCTGCGCGTCGAGCGTCTCGGTGTTGGCCAGCAGGTCCTGGGCGTACGTCGAGCGCTGCCGCGACGTGAGCGCGGTGTAGTCCTCGGCGCGCGCCGGCCACAGGTCCTTCTCGATGCGGTGCCAGCCGGTCCACTCCTGGCCGGGCTCGAGATCGGCCTCGCGCAGGTCCATCTGCGGGTCGAGGTCGCCGAAGGACTCCGCCACGGTCTCGATGCGCTCCCAGTGGGTGCGTGCCACCGGGTAGAGCGCCCGCGCCTCGTCGTCGTCGCCGGCCTCGTAGAGCTCGACGAAGTCCGCGGTCTTCTGCAGCAGCTGGGCCGACTGGTCCTCGACGTAGGCCTGGTAGCCGGCGAGCGCCTCGTCGACGAGCTGCTGCTCGCCGGCGGGGACCTCGCGCTCCTCGCCGGAGTCGGTGACGGTGAAGTCGGCGCGGATGCCCTCGCCGGTCATCCCCGGCTTGCAGGCGGTGCGGTAGGAGCCGGGGGTCACGTCGGTGACCAGCTGGCGGGTCGCCTGCGGCCCGATGTTCTCTATCTCGGCCACGATCCGCAGCCCGTCCTCGGCGAGGAGGTAGAACTCGGTGACCTGCGAGCCGTCGTTGGTGACGTCGAAGCGCAGCGTGCCCGAGGGCGCCTCGAGCGTCGAGACGTCGCACGCGTCGTCGGTGGAGGTGACCGTGACCGACCGGGCGTCGCCGTCGGACGTGCCGGCCGTCTCGGTGCTCTCGGTGCAGCCGGCCAGGGCCGGTACGGCGAGCACCAGGGGCACCAGGGTGGTGGCCAGGGGGCGGGAGATCTTCGTGCGCACGAGTGGGTTCCTCATCAGGTCAGTGGCTGGGAGCCGGGACGGGACGACGGACCCGGTGCAGGAAGAGGGCCAGCACGGGTACGACGTACGCCACCCAGACCACCGCCTCCAGCCAGGTCGTCTGCGGGGAGAAGTTGAGGACGCCCTTGAGCAGCGTGCCGAGCCAGCCGCCGGCGCTGATCACGCCCGAGACGTCGAAGGCGTAGGAGTACAGGCCGGGCAGCACCCCGGCCTCCTGCAGGTCGTGGAAACCGTAGGCGAGCACCCCGCCGGCGACGACGACCAGGAGTGCGCCGGTCCAGGTGAAGAAGCGGGTCAGGTCGATGCTGATCGCGCCGCGGTAGAGCAGCCAGCCGAGGAGCACGGCGACGCCGATGCCGAGCAGTGCGGCGATGATGGGGGTGGCCGTCTGCTGACCGGCGCCGGCACCCGTGGCCTGGCGGGTGTTGGTCCACAGGATCAGCGAGGTCTCGAGACCCTCGCGCCCCACCGCCAGGACGGCCACCAGCACCAGCCCCCAGGCGGGGCCGTCGGCCGTGGTGTCGACGCGTCCGCGCAGCTGCGCACCCATGGACCGGGCGGCCGTCGCCATCCAGAAGATCATCCACGTGACGAACCCGGCCGCCACGATCGACAGGGTGCCGCCGATGATCTCCTGGGTCTGGAAGGTCAGCTGGCGCGCCTGCAGGCCCAGGCCGACGGTCAGCGCCGCACAGACCCCGAGCGCCAGCGCCACCCCGGTCCAGATCCGCGGCAGCAGGTGCCGTCGCCCGGAGGTCACGAGGTACGCGACGAGGATGCCGACCACGAGAGAGGCCTCGAGGCCCTCGCGCAGCCCGATCAGGAAGTTGCCCAGCACCCGCTGGACAGTACTGGAAGTTAGTTAGGTTTGCCTAACCAAAGTGAGGTTACCCTCAGTTGCAACCGTCCGGTCCGCAGACCGCGCCGTCCTGACCCGTGCCGGCACCGACCATCTCGACGGCCGGGTGGCGGTCGGACCAGGCTCGCTCGAGCGCGTCGGCGAAGGTCGCGGCCGGCTGCGCTCCGGCGATGCCGTAGCGGCTGTCGATGACGAAGAACGGCACCCCGGTCGCGCCGTAGGCACCCGCCTGAGCGATGTCGGCCTCGACCTCGTCGGCGTACTCGGTGCTCGCGAGGACCTCGCGCACGCGCGCCTCGTCGAGCCCGGCGCCGACCGCGATCTCGGTGAGCACGTCGTGCTCGGCCACGTTGCGGGCCTCGAGGAAGTACGCCGCCAGCAGCGCCTCCTTCAGCACCCCGCGCTGCTCGTGGTCGGCCGCGGCGTGCAGCACCCGGTGCACGTCGGCCGTGCCGACGCGGTGCGCCTGGCCGAGCCGGTAGACCAGGCCCTCCTCGGCGGCCACGGCCTCCATCTGGTCGACCATCTTCTGGCCGGCCTCGGGGCCGCCGCCGTACTTGCGGCCCAGGTGCTCGGCGATGCTCTCCTCCGCGACCGCGGGCGCACCCGGGTCCAGCTGGAAGGAGCGCCACACGACCTCCACCTCGTCACGGTGCTCGAAACCCGCCAGGGCGGTCTCGAAGCGGCGCTTGCCGATGTAGCACCACGGGCAGACGATGTCGGACCAGATCTCGATACGCATGTGGGGCCAACCCCGAACCGACCCCGGTTCTTCCCCGGTGGTGTCCCGGGGTCGGTCCGGGGTGGAGATCAGCACCATCCCCGATGCGCGACGACCCCCACCTGGCCGAGGCTCGGGCCATGATCACGATCGAGAACCTCACCCGGCGCTACGGCGCCCGCACCGTCGTCGACGACGTCACCTTCACGGCACGACCCGGTCGCGTCACCGGCTTCCTGGGCCCCAACGGCGCCGGCAAGTCGACCTGCATGCGGATGCTCGTCGGGCTCACCGCTCCAACGGCGGGCTCGGCCACCGTGCTCGGGCGGCGCTACGTCGACCTGCCGAACCCCGGGCTCGAGGTGGGCGTGCTCCTCGACGCCTCCGCCCAGCACGCCGGGCGCACCGGCCGCGAGATCCTCACCCTGGCCCAGCGCACCATGGGTCTGCCCCGCGCCCGTGTGCAGAGCAGCCTCGACCTGGTCAGCCTGACCGACGAGGAGGCCGAGCGCCGGGTGCGGCACTACTCGCTGGGGATGCGCCAGCGGCTGGGCATCGCCACCGCACTGCTGGGCGACCCGGAGGTGCTGGTGCTCGACGAGCCCGCCAACGGCCTCGACCCCGCCGGCATCCGGTGGATGCGCGACCTGCTCCGCGGCTACGCCGACCGGGGCGGCACGGTCCTGCTCTCCAGCCACCTGCTGCACGAGATCGAGGTGATCGCCGACGACCTCGTGGTCATCGGGCAGGGCCGCATCGTCGCCCAGGGCGCCAAGGCCGACCTGCTGTCGTCGATCGGCACCGTGGCCCGCTCGCAGGACCCCGACGCCCTCGCCCGGGCGCTGTCCGCCGCTGGGCACACCGCCGAACGCGCGGGCGACGGCGCCCTCTCCACCGACGCCGCGCCCGACCTCGTCGGCCGGCTCGCCCTCGACGCAGGCATCGCCCTGTCCGAGCTGCGCGCCGCCGACGGCGCCGGCCTGGAGGAGATGTTCCTCCAGCTCACGGCCGACACCCAGCGCGAGAGCGCCCCGACCAGTGCAGGAGCAGCAGCATGAGCACCACGATCCTCGACCCGGGCGGTCTCGTCACCGGCACCGCTCCCCCGGCGTACGCCGCCCGCCCGGCGCCGGCGCCCATCCCGTTCCGCCGCCTGCTGGGCGTGGAGCTGCGCAAGATGTTCGACACCCGCTCGGGTGCCTGGCTGATGATCGGCGTGGGCGTCCTGTCGGCGATGGCCAGCGGCGCGGTGGTGCTCTGGGCGCCCGACGACGCCATCACCTACGCAGCCTTCGCACAGGCGGTCGGCTTCCCGATGGCGGTGCTGCTGCCGGTGATCGCGATCCTCTCGGTGACCAGCGAGTGGAGCCAGCGCAGCGGGCTGACCACCTTCACCCTCGTGCCCCACCGAGGACGGGTCGTGGCCGCCAAGACCGTGGACTCCGTCGCGGTCGCGGTCGCCGGGATGCTCGTGGCCGCCGGCGTCGGGGCCGTGGGCAACCTGATCGGCTCGGCCCTGGCCGGCACGCCCACGGTGTGGGACGTCTCCCTCGCGGACTTCTCCGCCATCGTGCTCGCCAACGTCCTCGGCGTCCTGATCGGCTTCATGCTCGGGGTGGTGCTGCGCAGCTCGTCGGCCGCGCTGGTCGGCTACCTGGTCTACGTCTACGTCTTCACCGGCCTGACCTTCACCCTGGCCCAGGCCCAGCAGTGGTTCGCCGACCTGCAGCCGTGGGTCGACTTCAACTACACGCAGGGCGCCCTCTTCGAGCGCTTCCCCGAGACCGGGGAGGCCTGGGCCCAGCTGGGCGCCACGAGCCTGCTGTGGTTGGTGCTGCCCCTCGCACTGGGTCTGTGGCGGGTCGCCCGCGTCGAGGTCACGTAGCCCCGCACGCCGACAGGGGAGGATCTTCCGCACCTGGTGCAGAAGATCCTCCCCTGTCTGGGGTCCGGGCGGGTCAGCGCGCGGAGGAGCCCTCGGTGTAGTCCGAGTCGTGGCTCTTGACCCACGCCATCAGCTTGCGCAGCTCGCGCCCGGTCTTCTCGATCGGGTGCGCCTCGCCCTGCTCACGGAACTTGGTGAACTCGGGCTGGCCGTTCTCCATGTCGGTCATGAACCGCTCGGCGAACGAGCCGTTCTTGATGTCCTCGAGGACGCCGACCATGTTCTGCTTCACGCGCTCGTCGATGACCCGGGGGCCGGAGACGAAGTCGCCGAACTCGGCGGTGTCGGAGACCGACCAGCGCTGCTTGGCGATGCCGCCCTCGTACATGAGGTCGACGATCAGCTTGAGCTCGTGCAGGCACTCGAAGTAGGCGACCTCGGGCTGGTAGCCGGCCTCGGTGAGGACCTCGAAGCCGTACATGACCAGCTGCGAGGCACCGCCGCACAGCACGGCCTGCTCGCCGAAGAGGTCGGTCTCGGTCTCCTCGGTGAAGGTCGTCTTGATGCCGCCGGCGCGCAGGCCGCCGATGGCCTTCGCGTAGGACAGCGCGAGCTGCCAGGCCGAGCCCGAGGCGTCCTTCTCGACCGCGACGAGCACGGGCACGCCGCGACCGTCGACGTACTCACGACGCACCAGGTGGCCGGGACCCTTGGGGGCGACCATGAACACGTCGACGCCCTCGGGGGGCTCGATGAAGCCGAAGCGGATGTTGAAGCCGTGCCCGAAGACCAGGGTGTCGCCCGGGGCGAGCTGAGGGGCGATCTCCTCGGCGAAGAGCTTCTTCTGGTGCTGGTCGGGCGCGAGGATGACGATGACGTCAGCCTCCTCCGCGGCCTCGGCCGGGGTCACGACGCGCAGGCCCTCGGCCTCGGCCTTGGCGCGGCTCTTGGAGCCGGGCTGCAGACCGATGCGCACGTCCACGCCGGAGTCGCGCAGGGACAGCGCGTGCGCGTGACCCTGGCTGCCGTAGCCGATGACGGCCACGTTCTTGCCCTGGATCAGGGACAGGTCGGCGTCGTCGTCGTAGAACATCTCAGCCACGGTTGGCTTCTCCTTCTGGTTGGGGTGTCACGGTGGTGCTGGGCGGGGTCAGACTGCGGGGGGCGGTGCCGGGACGGCGACCGGGCGCTGGCTGCGCTCGGAGATCGAGCGCGG
Organism: uncultured Actinomycetota bacterium; assembly: GCA_963722135.1. Taxonomy (GTDB): domain Bacteria; phylum Actinomycetota; class Actinomycetes; order Propionibacteriales; family Nocardioidaceae; genus Nocardioides. The sequence goes on along the minus strand of CAVRJT010000003.1, from coordinate 508,457 downwards.
ACCGCGCCCGATCGCGACCATCCCGGACTGCACCAGCTCGCGGATGCCGAAGGGCTCCAGCATCCGCAGGAAGTCGGCGATCTTGGCATCGTTGCCGGTGATCTGCATGGTCACCGCGTCGGGTGCCACGTCGATCACCTTGGCACGGAACAGCTGCACGGTGTCGAGCACCTGTCCGCGGGTCTCGGCGGTGGCTCCGACCTTGACGAGCACGAGCTCACGGTTGACGGAGGCGGCCGCGTCGAGCTCGACGATCTTGATGACCTCGACCAGCTTGTTCAGCTGCTTGGTCACCTGCTCGAGCGGGGACTCGTCCACGTTGACCACGATCGTCATCCGCGAGATCTCGGCGTGCTCGGTGGGGCCCACCGCCAGGCTGTGGATGTTGAAGCCGCGGCGGCTGAAGAGGCCGGCGATCCGGGTCAGGACGCCGGGCTTGTCCTCCACCAGGACCGACAGGGTGTGCTGGGTCATCGGTGCGTCCTCACAGGTCGTCCTCGTCGAAGTCGGGGGCCAGGTCACGGGCGTACTTGATGTCGTCGTTGCCGGTGCCGGCCGCGACCATCGGCCAGACCATCGCGTCGCGGTGCACGCGGAAGTCGACGACCACGGGCACGTCGTCGATCTCCATGGCCTTCTTGATCGTGGCGTCGAGGTCGGCGGGGCTGTCGCAGGACAGGCCCACGCAGCCGTAGGCCTCGGCGAGCTTGACGAAGTCGGGGATCCGCACGGTGCCGCCCTGGCGCTGCAGGTTCGTGTTGGAGTAGCGCTCGTTGTAGAAGAGCGTCTGCCACTGCCGCACCATGCCGAGCGACTCGTTGTTGATCACCGCGACCTTGATCGGGATGCCCTCGATCGCGCAGGTGGCCAGCTCCTGGTTGGTCATCTGGAAGCAGCCGTCGCCGTCGATGGACCACACCGTGGTGTCGGGGCAGCCGACCTTGGCGCCCATCGCGGCCGGCACCGAGTAGCCCATCGTGCCCAGGCCGCCGGAGTTCAGCCAGGTGCGCGGGTTCTCGTACTGCACGAAGTGCGCGGCCCACATCTGGTGCTGGCCCACCCCGGAGGTGTAGATCGCCTCGGGGCCGGCGATCGCGCTGAGCCGCTCGATCACGTGCTGGGGCGCCAGGGTCCCGTCCGGGGACTGCTCGTAGCCCACCGGGTACTTCTTCTTGACCCCGGACAGGAACGCCACCCAGGCCTCGTAGTCACCGGTGTTCCCGGCGTCGGCCTCGGCCTTGAGGGCGACGATGAGGTCGGAGATGACCTCGAGGCAGTCACCCACGATCGGCACGTCGGTGTAGCGGTTCTTGCCGATCTCCGCGGGGTCGATGTCGGCGTGGATGACCTTGGCGTGCGGGGCGAACGAGTCGAGGTTCCCGGTGACCCGGTCGTCGAAGCGGGCGCCGAGGCTGATGATCAGGTCGCTCTTCTGCAGCCCCGCCACCGCCGCGACGGTGCCGTGCATGCCGGGCATGCCCAGGTGCTGGGGGTGGCTGTCGGGGAAGGCGCCGCGGGCCATCAGCGTGGTGACCACCGGCATGCCGGTCATCTCGGCGAGCACCTTGAGCTCCCGGTAGGCGTGGGCGCGGATGGTGCCGCCGCCGACGTAGAGCACCGGGCGCCGGGACTCGAGGATGAGCCGCGCGGCCTCGCGGATCTGCTTGCTGTGCGGCTTGGTCACCGGGCGGTAGCCGGGCAGGTGCAGCTCGGTGGGCCAGCGGAAGGTCGTCATCGCCTGCAGGGCGGACTTGGCGATGTCGACCAGCACGGGGCCGGGCCGGCCGGTGGAGGCGATGTGGAAGGCCTCGGCGATGCGCTGCGGGATGTCCGCAGGATCGGTGACCAGGAAGTTGTGCTTGGTGATGGGCATCGTGATGCCCCGGATGTCGGCCTCCTGGAAGGCGTCGGTCCCGATCAGCGAGGCGCCCACCTGTCCGGTGATCGCGACCATCGGCACCGAGTCCATGTGCGCGTCGGCGATCGGGGTGACCAGGTTGGTGGCCCCCGGGCCCGAGGTGGCCATGCAGACGCCCACCCGGCCGGTCGCGGCGGCGTACCCCTGCGCGGCGTGGCCGGCGCCCTGCTCGTGACGCACCAGGATGTGGCGGATCGAGGAGTCCATCAGCGGGTCGTACGCCGGCAGGATGGCGCCACCGGGGATGCCGAAGATGTCGGTGACACCGGCCGCCTCGAGCGAGGTGACCAGGCTCTGCGCGCCCGTGATCGCGGTGCCTGTGGTCTGTGTGCCGGAGGATTCAGTGCTCATGCCCTGCCGCTTCCCTTGCTCGTGCCCCTGATGGTGCATGGTGTCGCCTGCTCATGAAAAAGCCCCTCGGCCCGGTGGGCAACGAGGGGTGACGCGCTGGCTGGTGCCGGACGGCTCAGCTCACGCGTCGCGTGGGTACGAGAAGGTCCAAGCACATGGCCGCATGCTATCTCGGGGCCACTCGCCTCGTCATCCCAGCCTGCCACTCGTCCCGACATCTGGGACGCGGGTCCCACATCCTGAGCATCACTCGCCCGACGGGTGGCTCTCCGGCTCGCGGTCGCGGCCCAACCAGGTGCACACGCAGGCCTTGTTGCCCTGGGCATCGGCCAGGATCCAGTAGGCGGGCGCCCAGCCGTCGTCGACCATGGTGCCGCCGGCCTCCAGGGCTGCGCGGATACGCCTCTCGGCCTGCTCGGGCGGCACGTGGACGTCGACGTGCCAGCGCTGGGCGGGCACGGCGCCGTCCTCGGGGCGCTCCGACTCCTGGAACCACACGCCCGGCCAGCGGCCGCCCCGGTCCACGAGGTCGTCGGGCTGGTGACCCGCCAGGCCCAGCACGGCGGCCCAGAAGTCCTTGACCTCGGCGTGGTCGGGGGTGTCCAGGGCCCACTCCACCGCGACCACCTCGTCGGGTGCCGCCTTCGCGGTGCCGCTGGCCAGCCGGGTGATCGTGCGGGCCAGGCGCACGTCGCGCTGGGTGACCCCGTCGACGTCGTGGCTGACCAGGCGCACGTCGACGTGGGGGTAGCGCAGGTCGACGTCGGGGTGGTGGTCCATCTCGTCGGCGGCCTCGGCGATCCACTGCACCAGCCGGGCGCCGGTGGCGAAGTCGCCGGTGCGGAAGCGGGCGTGCAGCGCCCCGAGCACGAAGCGCCAGTCGTCGAGCAGCTCGGCGGCCACGTCGTGGCCGGTCAGGACCTGCCGGTCCTCGGCGGGAATGGTCATGGCAGCACCTCTTGTCCGATCGGCCCGGGGTTCCACGCGACCTCCCAACGGTAGCCCGCCGGATCGGTGAAGTAACCCGTGTAGCCGCCCCAGATCCGTTCGGCCGGCGGGTGCGCCAGCACTGCGCCCGCCGCGCGGGCCTCGGCCAGCACGCTGTCGACCTCGGCACGGGTGGCGACGTTGTGGGCCAGGGTCACCGGAGCCGGGCCGGTGCCGATCGGGCCGACCTCGGCCTCGAACGCCTCGCGTCGCCAGAGGGAGAGCACCAGCAGCGGACCGGCGCGCAGCATCAGCACCTCGTCTCCGTCGAAGGAGGCCTGCCACCCCAGACCGTCGAGGTAGAAGCGGCGTACGGCGTCGAGGTCGTCGACGGCCAGGGTCACGAAGCTGAGTCGCTGGTCCACCACATCGATGCTGCCAGATGCCCTAGCCTCGGGCTCCATGTCGACGAGAGTCCGGTCCTGGTACGCGCTGGTGGCCCTCGTGGCGTGTGCCGCCCTGCTCCTGCAGTTGGTGCTGGTGGTCCAGGGCGGGCGGGTGCTCGACGAGCAGACGGTGCCCCCGCTGGGGATCCGGCTGGGCCGACTGCTCTCCTACTTCACCATCCAGAGCAACCTGCTCGTCGCGGTGACCGCCGTCCACCTGGCCCGCACCGCGACGCGCGCCCCGGGGCGCGGGAGCACCGCCTGGACCGTGGCCCGGCTCGACGCGGTCGTGGGCATCACGATCACCGGCCTGGTGCACTTCGTGCTGCTGCGCCCGCTGCTGGACCTCTCGGGCGCGGACGCGCTGGCCGACGCGCTGCTGCACCTCGTGGTGCCGGTGCTGGCGCTCGGCGGGTTCCTGCTGGTCGGGCCGCGCCCGCAGGTCACGCGGCGTACGGCGGGCCTGGCGCTGGTGTGGCCGCTGGCCTGGCTGGGCTGGACGCTGGTCGTGGGCCTGGTTTCCGGGTGGTTCCCCTACCCGTTCCTGGACCACCGCGAGGACGGCTGGGCGGCCGTGGTGCTCACCTGCGTCGCGATCACCGGTCTGTTCGTGGCGCTGCTGGGCGTGCTGGCGCTCCTCGACCGCCCGAGCGACCGCACGCGTGAGAGGCAGCTGACGTCGTGACCCGCAGCGTGCGCACCTTCTGCCGCATCTGCGAGGTGCACTGCGGCCTCGTCGTCGACGTCGAGGGCGCCCCCGGGGTCGGACGGGGGCGAGCGGGTCGTCAAGGTCCGCCCCGACCGCGAGCACCCGGTCTCGCAGGGCTACTGCTGCGTCAAGGGCCTCGGGCTCGGCGCGCTGCACCACGACGAGGACCGGCTCGAGACCCCGCTCAAGCGGGTCGACGGCGAGCTGGTGCCGATCAGCTGGGAGCAGGCCAACCGCGAGATCGGCGCGCGGGTGCGCGCCCTCGTCGACGAGCACGGACCGCGCGCGCATCGGGATGTACCAGGGCAACCCGACCTTCTTCTCCCTCGCCGGCACCCTGATGTCGGCGGGCTTCGTCGAGGCGCTCGGCTCGCCCCAACGTCTTCGCCTCGCACTCCATCGACGTCAACACCAAGTTCCACGTCTCCACCGAGATGTACGGGCTCTCGCTGGTGCAGCCGGTGCCCGACCTCGACCACGTCGAGATGTTCGTGTGCCTGGGCTCCAACCCGCTGGTCAGCCAGATGTCGGTGGTGCAGGTCGCCGACGCCGCCGGGCGTGCTGCGCGCCATCGAGGAGCGCGGCGGTCGGGTCGTGATCGTCGACCCGCGCCGCACCGAGACCGCCCGCCGCGTCGGTGAGCACGTGCCGATCCGACCCGGCACCGACGCCTACCTGCTGGCCGCGATGCTGCACGTGGTGACCCGCGAGGTCGGCGTCGACCTCGCCCCGGCCCGCGCGGTCGCCCGCGGCGTCGACGACTTCGTGGCCGCCGGCGCCCCGTGGACCCCCGAGCGTGCCGAGACGCGTGACCGGGGTGCCGGCCGCCACCATCCGCGAGCTCGCCACGGCGTACGCCGCCGCCGACGGGGCCGCGCTCTACTGCTCGACCGGCGTCAACATGGGGCCCTTCGGCTCGATCTGCACCTGGCTGGTGCAGGGACTCAACCTGCATCACCGGCAACCTCGACCGCCGCGGCGGGCTGCTGGTGCCGCGCGGCGCCTTCGACACCCTGCGCCTGGCCGGCCTGGTCGGGCTGGGCCGCTTCGACGAGCACCGCACCACCGACGGGCGCTGGCACCGGGTGGCCGGCGCGTTCCCCGTCGCCGCCCTCGCCGACGAGATCACCACCGAGCACCCCGACCGCATCCGGGCGCTCTTCGTGACCGCCGGCAACCCGGTGCACTCGGTGCCGGGCGGACGGCTGGCCGCGGCGCTCGACCGGCTCGACCTGGTCGTCAGCGTCGACCTCTACCGCAACGAGACCGCGGCGCACGCCGACTACGTGCTGCCGGCCACCGACATGCTCGAGCGCAGCGACTTCCCGGCCTCGCACCAGTCGCTGCAGGTGGTGCCGCACGCCCAGTGGACCCCGCCGGTCGTCGCACCGCTCGGCGAGCGCCGCACCGAGTGGCAGATCTTCTCCGACCTCGCGCTGGCCTCGGGGGTGCGCCCCTGGGGCACCACCCCGGCCCACCTGCTCCCCCGCGCTCAACCGCCTGCTGGCCCGGCTGCCGCGCTCACCGCAGGTCGGCTTCGACCAGCTGCTGGCGGTGCTGCTGCGCTGGGGGCGGCGTACGACGCTCGGCGAGCTGCGACGCCGCCCCGAGGGCGTGCTGCTGCCCCCGACCGAGCCGGGCTCCTTCCTGGGCCACCGGGTCGCCACCCCCGACGGGCTGGTCGACCTGGCTCCCGCCGACCTCGTCGCCGACCTGGCCCGGCTGGCGGCGACGGAGGCCGAGCTGTCGCGGCCCGGGGTGCTGCGGCTGGTGGGGCGGCGCGACCGCCGCTCGCACAACAGCTGGATGCACAACAACCCCTACATCGAGCAGCCCGACGGCAACACCGCACTGCTGCACCCGCTCGACGCGGGCGAGCGCGGCATCGCCGACGGCGACGAGGTCGAGGTGCGCGGCGCGCGCCGGCGCGGTGCGGCTGCCGGTCGCGCTGACCACCGACGTCGCGCGCGGCGTCGTCGTGGTGCCCCACGGCTGGGGCCACGCCCGCAGCGGCGCCCGGCGGGCGCGCGAGCCGGGCCGGTGTCAACGTCAACGACGTGGTGCCCGGCGGGGCTGCGCACATGGAACCGGTGAGCGGTCAGGCCGTGATGCTGGCCCACGAGGTCGAGGTCTCGCCTCAGCCCCACGTCTGGGTGATCTGGCTGCGTCGGCCGTCGACGACCACGCGGCACGACGCGCCGTTGACGAGCGACAGGTTCGGCGGCACGTGGCCGAGGTCGACGTCGAGCACGACCGGCACCTCGAGCGGGCCGAGCGCGTCGAGCACCGCCTCGCGCTGGGTGAGCCCGGGGCAGTCGGGGGCGCGAGGTGCGGCCGATCAGCACCGCCTCGGCCTCCTCGAACCAGCCGGCCATCCGCATCCCGTGCAGCGTGCGGCACACGTCGAAGGCGGCGTCCTCGGCCGCCTCCAGGTAGACCACGAGGCCCTCCTCGTGCTGGCTGCGACCCCAGCCGGCCACGTCGGCGTACGGCGTGCCGACCAGCGGGCCGAGCACCTCGATGCAGCCGCCGACCAGGCGTCCGGTCAGGTCCAGCCCGCCGCCACCGACGACCTCCCAGGACCCGGTCGCCTCCAGGCGCTGCTCGGTGACGCTCGGGTCGGCGGCCCAGTCGTCGAACCCGCCGGTGCGGTGCCGGCCCGGCGACGACTGCCGCACCGGCTCGCCCGGCTCGGTCTCGAGCACGTCGAGCCAGTGCGCCAGCCCGTCGGGCTGGCGGTAGGGCGTGTCCATCAGGTTGCCGCCGTGCAGCGACGCCCACCCGAGGCGGGTCAGCAGCGGCACCATCAGCGTCGTCAGGTCGCTCCAGCCGACCAGCCAGGTCGGTTCGGCGGCGGCCAGGGCGTCCCAGTCGAGGTGGTCGAGCACCTGGATCGCCAGCTCACCGCCCCACGGCGGGACGACCGCGCGGACGTCGGGGTCGCAGAGCATGGCCGTCAGCTCGGCGGCGCGCCGCGCGGCCGTGCCGGCCACTCCCCCGTCGGGGGTCGTGAGCACCTCGCCGCGACGCACCTCGTAGCCGCGCCCACGCAGCTGGTCGCAGGCGAGGTCGAGCCGCGGCACCAGCGGCGTCGCCACCCCGTCGGAGGGCGCGGTGACACCGATGGTGTCGCCGGGGCGCAGCGGGCGGGGGAAGCGGACCGCGGTGGCCGACTGGGGATTCGTCATGCGCCCGAGGTTGTCAGGTCGACCAGCACCTCGCGAATGCGTTCCATGCCGGTGGCCACCTCGGCGTACGACGTCGAGAGGGGTGAGAGCCCCAGCCGCAGGCCGCCGGGGTCGCGGTAGTCGGGGATCACGTCGTCGGCCCACAGCCGGTCCGTGGCCTCGCGCATCGCGGGGTGGGTCAGCGTCACGTGGCCGCCGCGACGCTCCGGGTCGCGCGGCGAGGCGACGCCGACCCCCAGCGGCGCGAGCGTCTCGTCCGCCAGGCGCAGGGCGAGGTCGGTGAGCGCCAGCGACTTCTCCCGCACCGCAGCCATGCCGACCGCACCGAGCAGGTCGAGCATGTCCTGCATCGCCAGCATCCCCACGACCGCCGGGGTGCCCGAGATCATCCGCCGGATCCCCGGAGCCGGCGTGTAGCCCGGACCCATCGCGAACGGGTCGGCGTGGCCCAACCACCCGGGGATCGGCTGCTGCAGGTCCCGGTGCAGGTGCTCGGCGACGTAGACGAACGCCGGGGCGCCGGGTCCGCCGTCGAGGTACTTGTAGGTGCAGCCGACCGCCAGGTCGACCTCCCAGGCGTCCAGCTCGAGCGGCACCGACCCGACGGAGTGGCTCAGGTCCCACAGCACCAGGGCGCCGGAGTCGTGCACGGCGCGGGTGATCGCGGGCGCGTCGGCCAGCCAGGCGGAGCGGTAGGCGACATGGCTGAGCAGCACCACGGCGGTCTGCTCGCCCACGACCTCCTGCACCTGCGCGAGGGTGACCCCGGCGCTGGTGTCGACGTCGATCCAGCGCAGGGTCAGGCCGAGCTCCTCGGCCACCCCGGCGGCGACGTACCGGTCGGTGGGGAAGTTGTCGCTGTCGAGCACGATCTCGGTGCGTCCCGGTCGGGCCGCGACGCCGGCGCGCAGCGCCTTGTAGAGCAGCACCGTGGTCGAGTCGCCCACCACGGTCTGACCGGGGGCGGCGCCGAGGCAGATCGAGCCGATCCGGTCGCCGACCGTGGACGGCATGCTCATCCACGCCTCGTCCCAGCCGCGGATCAGCCGACCGCCCCACTGCTGCTCGACGAACGCAGCGATCCGGGGCCCGGTGACCTTCAGCGGGCGCCCCAACGAGTTGCCGTCGAAGTAGACCAACGGCGTCTCGGCGCCGACGAAGAGGTCACGGTGGGCGGCGAGCGGGTCGGCGGCGTCCAGGGCAGCGGCATCCAAGGCGGTGGCGGTCACGAGCGCATGTCTACCCCACCGGCCCCGCGCACGAGCGGTCACCTTTGCACCACCGACCGGTCACTTTCGCACCTGGCCGGGTGCAGAAGTGACCGCTCAGTGGTGCAGAAGTGACCGCTCGTCGGTCAGCCGGTGACTGCGCCGTGGGCGGCGGAGGAGACCGTCTTGGCGTACTTGCCCAGGACCCCGCGGGTGTACTTCGGCGGGTTCGGCTCCCAGCCCTCCTTGCGCGACTCCCAGTCCTCGCCCTGCTCCACCTCGAGCGAGCGGTTGAGGACGTCGAGGGTGATCGTGTCGCCGTCGCGGACGAACGCGATCGGGCCGCCGTCGACGGCCTCGGGCGCCACGTGGCCCACGCACAGGCCGGTGGTGCCGCCCGAGAATCGGCCGTCGGTGAGCAGGAGCACGTCCTTGCCGAGGCCGGCGCCCTTGATGGCGCCGGTGATGGCGAGCATCTCGCGCATCCCGGGACCGCCCTTGGGGCCCTCGTAGCGGATGACCACGACGTCCTTGGCCTTGATCTCGCCGGCGGTGAGCGCGTCCATCGCGGCGCGCTCGCCGTCGAAGACGCGGGCGGTGCCCACGAAGACCGTCTCGTCGAAGCCGGCCGTCTTGACGACCGCACCCTCGGGAGCGAACGAGCCCTTGAGGATGGTGAGGCCGCCGGTGGCGTGGATCGGGCGCGAGAGGCTGCGGATGACGTCGTCGTCGAGCGCCGGCGGGGCCAGGGCCTCGAGGTTCTCGGCCATCGTGCGACCGGTGACCGTCATGACGTCGCCGTGCATCAGCCCGGCGTCGAGCAGCGCCTTCATGACCACCGGGATGCCGCCGATCTTGTCGACGTCGTTCATCACGTAGCGGCCGAAAGGCTTGAGGTCGCCGAGGTGCGGCACCTTGTCGCCGATCCGGTTGAAGTCGTCGATGGTCAGCGGCACCTCGGCCTCGCGGGCGATCGCGAGCAGGTGCAGCACGGCGTTGGTGGAGCCGCCGAGGGCCATCACGACGGTGATGGCGTTCTCGAAGGCCTCCATCGTCATGATCTGGCGCGCGGTGATGCCCTGGCGCAGCATCTCGACGACGGCCTCGCCGGAGCGGTGCGCGAACCCGTCGCGGCGCCGGTCGACGGCCGGCGGAGCGGCCGAGCCGGGCAGCGACATGCCGAGGGCCTCGCCGACCGCCGCCATCGTGTTGGCGGTGTACATGCCGCCGCAGGCGCCCTCGCCCGGGCAGATCGCCCGCTCGACGCGGTCGAGCTGCTCCCGGCTGATCTTGCCGGCCAGGCAGGCACCGACGGCCTCGAAGGCGTCGATGATCGTGACGTCCTCGCCGTCGACCTGACCGGGCATGATCGAACCGGCGTACATGAACACCGACGCGAGGTCGAGGCGTGCCGCGGCCATCAGCATGCCGGGCAGCGACTTGTCGCAGCCGGCGAGCAGCACCGAGCCGTCGAGGCGCTCGGCGCTCATCACGACCTCGACGGAGTCGGCGATGACCTCACGGGAGACCAGCGAGAAGTGCATGCCCTCGTGGCCCATCGAGATGCCGTCGGAGACCGAGATGGTGCCGAACTCCAGCGGGTAGCCGCCGGCGGCGTGCACGCCGTTCTTCGACGGCCTTCGCCAGGCGGTCCAGCGAGAGGTTGCAGGGGGTGATCTCGTTCCAGCTCGACGCGACGCCGATCTGGGGCTTCTCCCAGTCGTCGTCGCCCATCCCGACGGCGCGCAGCATGCCGCGGGAGGCAGCGCGCTCGAGGCCGTCGGTGACGTCGCGGGAACGGGGCTTGAGGTCGGGGCGCTCGGACGGTCCGGTCATGGCGTCAGGCTATCCGTGAGCCTCGTCGCACCCACCGCTGCGTCTCACCCCGTCGACCTGCGCGCGGGACGGGGTGGGCCCTAGCCTCGTTCCGTGATGCCTGTGACCTGGACCGACCACGACGCCGTGCTCCTCGACCTCGACGGCGTGATCACCCCGACCGCCGAGGTGCACATGCGCGCCTGGGCAGAGATGTTCAACGCCTTCCTGGACTCCTACGACGGCGCGGCCACCGACCTCTCGACCTACACCGACGCCGACTACTTCGCCCACGTCGACGGCAAGCCCCGCTACGACGGGGTGCGCGACTTCCTCACCTCGCGCGGCATCGAGCTGTCCGAGGAGCGGATCCGCGAGCTCGGCGACCGCAAGAACGACGCCTTCAACGACGTGCTGGCCCGTGACGGCGTCGTGGCCTACCCCGGCTCGGTCGCCCTGCTGGACCACCTGCGCGACCTCGGGGTGCCGCTGGCGGTCGTCTCGTCCTCGGCCAACGCCCCGGCCGTGCTCGAGGCGGCCGGGCCTGGCCGACCGCTTCGGCACCGTCGTCAGCGGCGCGGTCGCGGTCGAGCTGGGCCTGCCGGGCAAGCCCGCGCCCGACACCTTCGTGCACGCCGCCCGCGAGCTCGGTGCGGCCGTCGAGCGCTCGGTCGTCTTCGAGGACGCCGTCTCCGGGCGTCCGCGCCGGCGCGGCCGGTGGCTTCGCGCTGGTCATCGGCGTCGACCGCGGCGCCGGCGCGGAGGCGCTGAGCGAGGCGGGCGCCCACCTGGTCGTCGGCGACCTCGCCGAGCTGGTCCCCGGGGCCGACGCGTGAACCGCGACGGCTGGGCGGCGGCCAGGACCCGATGGACCGGGGCCGCTTCCCGGTGCACCCCTGGCGCCTGGTCGAGCGCGGCGCACCGCGCCGAGGACCTCGGCGTCACCGAGACGCTCTTCGCGGTGGCCAACGGCTACCTCGGCATGCGCGCCAACCCCGAGGAGGGCCGCGACGCGCACGCGCACGGCACCTTCGTCAACGGCTTCCACGAGACCTGGCCGATCCGGCACGCCGAGTCCGCCTTCGGCTTCGCCCAGACCGGGCAGACGATCGTCAACGTCCCCGACGCCAAGCTGATGAAGCTCTACGTCGACGACGAGCCGCTCATCCTCGGCACCGCCGACCTCGAGCGCTACGAGCGCTCCCTGGACTTCCGCGACGGCGTGCTGCGCCGCTCCCTGGTGTGGCGCACCCCGTCGGGCAAGCGGGTCAAGGTCGAGTCGACCCGGATGGTCTCGATGACCCAGCGCCACCTCGCGCTGCTGAGCCTGACGGTGACGATGCTCGAGGGCGACGCGCCGATCACCATCTCCTCGCAGCTGCTCAACCGCCAGGACGGCACCGACGAGTACCACGACCCGCGCGCGGCGATGGGTGAGGGCGTCGACCCCCGCAAGGCCGTCGGCGTTCGAGGACCGGGTGCTGGTGCCGCGGCTGCACTCGGCCCAGGAGAGCGGATGATGCTCGGCTACAGCTGTGCCAACTCCCGGATGACGATCGCAGTCGCCGCCGACCACCAGCTCACCACCACGACCCCAGCGAGGTCGTGCGCCGTGCCGAGGCCGACCTGACCAAGATGGTCTTCCGCGTCGAGGCCACCGAGGGCCAGCCGGTGCGGCTGCAGAAGACCGTGGCCTACCACACCTCGCGCGGCGTCCCCGTGCGCGAGCTGGCCGACCGCTGCGAGCGCACCCTCGACCGGGCCCGCCGCCACGGCCTCGACCACTACCTCGACGAGCAGCGCGACTGGTACGCCGACTTCTGGTCGGCCGCCGACGTCGAGGTCACCGAGCCCGACGCCGACGACGAGCAGATCGCGGTCCAGCAGGCGATCCGCTTCAACCTGTTCTCCCTGGCCCAGGCCACCGCCCGCGCCGACCAGCAGGGCGTGCCCGCCAAGGGCGTCACCGGCTCGGGCTACGAGGGTCACTACTTCTGGGACAGCGAGATCTACGTCGCGCCGTTCCTCACCTACACCCAGCCGCACCTGGCCCGGAACCTGCTGCACTTCCGCAGCCGGATGCTGCCCGCCGCCCGGCACCGGGCCCGCGAGATGGCCCAGAACGGCGCCCTCTTCCCCTGGCGCACCATCAACGGCGAGGAGGCCTCGGCCTACTACGCCGCAGGCACCGCCCAGGTGCACATCGACGCCGACGTCGCGCACGCGCTGACCAAGTACGTCGCCGCCTCCGGCGACGTGGGCTTCCTGGTGCGCGACGGCATCGACATCCTCGTCGAGACCTCCCGGATGTGGGTCGACCTCGGCTTCTGGCGCAGCAACGGCACCCCGTCCTTCCACATCCACGGTGTGACCGGCCCCGACGAGTACACGACGGTGGTCAACAACAACCTGTTCACCAACGTGATGGCGCGCGACAACCTCGAGCAGGCGGTGGCCGCCGTCGAGATGGTGCGCCGCGAGCATCCCGAGGACTTCACGCAGATGCTGCGCCCGCCTCGACCTGAGCGACGACGAGGTCGAGGAGTGGGCCCGCTGCGCCGCCGGCATGCACATCCCCTTCGACGAGGGCCTGGGCATCCACCCGCAGGCCGACGCGTTCCTCGACCGGGAGGTGTGGGACCTCTCCGCAGACCCCGGACCGGCTGCGCCCGCTGCTCCTGCACTACCACCCGCTGGTGATCTACCGCTTCCAGGTGCTCAAGCAGGCCGACGTGGTGCTGGCGCTCTTCCTGCAGGGCGACCGCTTCACCGCGGAGGAGAAGCGCGCCGACTTCGAGTACTACGACCCGATCACCACCGGCGACTCGACGCTCTCAGCCGTGGTCCAGTCGGTGGTGGCGGCCGAGGTCGGCTACGCCGACGCGGCCTGGAGCTACTTCCGCAAGCGCGCTCTACGTCGACCTGGCCAACCTGCACGGCAACACCGACGACGGACTGCACATCGCCTCCGCGGGCGGGGTGTGGGCGGCGCTGGTCAACGGCTTCGCGGGGATGCGCGACCACGGCGGCCGGCTGTCCTTCGACCCGCGCCTGCCCGACGCCTTCCCGGTGCTGCGCTGCTCGTTGCGCTGGCAGCAGCACCGCCTGCGCCTCGAGCTGACGGCGACCCGGCTGCTGGTCACCATGGTCGAGGGCACCGGTCCGGTGCACCTGAGCGTGCGCGGCACCGAGCACACGGTGAGCGCCGAGCGACCTCTCGAGATCGACCTCGACGCCCGCGGGACCCGGCTCCCGCACCCGCTCGACGAGCGGCCGCAGCTCGGCGGCACCCGTGCCGACGGCAGCCGGATCACCGCGGGGGTGCCGGCCCCCACGATCTGACCGGGCGTCCCTGTGCTCAGGGGCGCGCGGCCCACCGGGGGCCGGCGGGCTCAGCGAGCCCGGTGGCCTCCCCCGGCCCCACCACCGAGCACTCCGGCGTCGAAGGCCTTCAGCACCGAGGCCCGGTCCTCGGCAGTGAGGTCGCCGTCGGAGACCGCTTCGTCCAGCCGGTCACCCAGCACGGTGCGCCGCTCGTCCGCGAGACCCTGCTGCAGCTCCTCGAAGGCCGAGGTGACCTCGGCTGCGGGAAGGCCGAGCTCTTCTGCGAGCGCCTCGATCATCTGGTCGCGCCGCTCCTCGCGCTCGCCGTCGGCCGGCGGGGTGGACCGGTCGGTCTGCGACGGCTCGAGCTGCTCGCGGACCGACGCGAGTGCGGACTGCAGCTCGGTCTCACTGACGCCGAGGGCCTCGGCGAGCTCCGGGCCATCGGGCCCATGACCGCGCCCCGGGCCGTGACCGCGATCGCGTCCGCCGCGCTCGGCCGCGCCGGTGTCGGTGGCGGAGCTCGCGGCGGGCGTCGAGCTCTCGGACGGGGCTCCGTCCTCGGCCGCCGAGGCGATCCCGAGTCCGCCCACGGCCAGACCTGCTCCGGCGATGCCGATGGCCACGCCGCGTCGGATGTTGGTGGATCTGTTCATGAGGACTCCTTGTCGTGATCGTGTCGTTCGTTCGATCTCGACCATCCCCAGCGAACCTGTGCAGAGGCTGTGCTCGGCCTCCGAGTCCGATGTGTGTCTCGCGGGATCGATCCGGTTCTGACCGCGCTCCGCTCCCTCGGGCCATGTCCAGGTGGTTGAGGAATGTAATCTGAAAAGGTTTCGTCGGGCCTGTGGAAGACCGCTTCTGACCTGCTTCTTTGTCGGTGGCGCCTGGGAGACTTCTCTCATGGCCACCCTCGCGGCGCACCCCATCGACGGGGCCGTCGCGCGCGTGCACTCGGTGTTGGACGAGGTCGCCGAGGCGCCGGCGTGGTCGATGGGTCAGGAGACGACCGCGCGGGTGCTGGTGGAGATCGCGCGGGCCGAGGCCCGACTCGTGGAGCTGCGCTCGCGGACGCTGGCGCATGCCGAGGAGGTGGCGGTGCAGGAGCGCAACGCCTCGCCGTCGCTGGCGGTGTGGCACGCCAACGCGACCGGGTCGACGAAGCGCGAGTCGTTCCGCGAGGTGCGCCTCGCCACCGGCCTGGCCCGGTACGGGGTGGTGCGGGAGGCGCTGGGGCGCGGTGACCTGGTCGCCGAGCATGACAACAGTGATCTTCAACGCGCTCGATACCCTGCCCGACGACCTCGACCCGGGAGTGCTCGAACAGGCAGCTAAGGCGTTGGTCGCGTTCGCCGAGGTCCACGACGCGCGAGCGTTGAAGATCCTGGGGCGTCGCATCCTCGAGGTCGTCGCCCCCGAGGTCGCCGAGGCGTGGGAGGCCGAGCAGCTCGCCAAGGCCGAGCGTGAGGCCGAGAAGGCGGTGGCGTTCCGGATCCGCGAGGTCGACCAAGGTCGCTGCAAGGGGTCCTTCACGGTGCCGCTGCTGGTCGGCCAGATGCTGGAGCGGGCCCTGCTGGCGTTCGCCGCACCCAAGCACCAGATCTCGAAGCGCACCGGGCAGGAGCAGCAGGGGGAGCAGGCGTCGGTGCCGGTACGCCGTCCCACGGCGCAGCGACTCGGTGCGGCGTTCGTGGAGCTCATCGAGCGCCTCGACCCCGCGATCCTGCCGCGGGCGGGCGGCGTGAACGCGACCGTGGTGGTCACCATCAGCCTGGCATCCCTCATGGGCGGACTGGCCGCAGCCACCCTCGACACCGGCGCACGCATCTCCGCCGCCACCGCGCGACGGATGGCCTGCGAGGCTGGGATCGTCCCGGTGGTGCTGGGCGGGAAGAGCCAGCCCCTCGATGTCGGCCGGGCCCGGCGGTTCTTCACGTACGCCCAACGCGTCGCCCTGGGCGTGCGCGACCGCGGCTGCACCGCGGAAGGCTGCGACGCCCCACCGGCCATGTGCCACGCCCACCACGACGACCCCTGGTCACGCAGCGGGCGCACCGACCTCGCCCGGGGGCGACTCCTCTGTCCCTTCCACCACCGGCGCATCCACGACCCCGACTACGAGGTCGACGTCGGCCCCGACCACGAGGTCCGGTTCCACCGACGCACCTAGGACACGCACGCTCCGCGGATCAGCGGGGCTCGGGGTGTCAGTACGACGCTGCGCGCACGCACACGACGTCGGGCAGGTCGGTCACGATGCTGCGCCAGGTCTCCCCCGCGTCGGCGGAGGCCCAGACGGAGCCGTTGCGGCCGCCGATGTAGAGGCCCGGTCGAGGCGTGGTCGTCCGCTGCTCATGGCGTCGCGCAGCACCCCGACGAAGAAGCCGTCGGGCAGACCCTCCCCCAGCTCCGTCCAGCTCGCCCCGGCGTCGCGCGAGCACCACACGCGGGCCCGCCCGTCGGGTGGGTAGCGTCCGCCGGCGCCGCCCAGCGGGAAGACGTAGACGGTGTCGGGCTCGTGGGGGTGGACCACGACCGGGAAGCCGAAGTCGGCCGGCAGCCCGTCGGCGATCGAGGTCCAGCTGCCGCCCTCGTCGTCGGAGCGGTAGACCCCGCCGTGGTTCTGGGCGTAGAGCCGCTCGGGGCGGGAGGGGTGGCGCGCGACCTTGTGCACGCACTGGCCGAACTCGGGGTACTGCTCGCCCTCGGGCAGGAACTCGGCGCGGATGCCGGCGTTGCGCGGCTCCCACGACGCCCCGTCGTCGGTGGTGCGGTAGACGCCGCCGGTCGACAGCGCGACGACGCCGAGCCCGGGTCGGTGGGGTGCGGCAGCACGGTGTGGAAGGCCTGGCCGCCGAAGCCCTCCGACCAGCTCGGCCGGTGCGGGTGGTCCCACAGGGCACGCTCGAGGTCCCAGGTCTCGCCGTCGTCGCGGGAGCGGAAGACCGCGCCCGGCTCGGTGCCGGCCCAGACGACGCCCGGCTCGCTGCCCGGCGCCAGCTGCCAGACGCGCTCCACCGAGGCGTCGACGTCGGCGGGGAAGGCCGGCGGCGCGCTGCCCGGCGCGCCAGGTGGCCCCGAGGTCGTCGGAGACCTGCACCTGCGGTGCCGAACCAGGTCGACGAGGCGCCCGCCAGCAGCCGCGGCCGGCCCTGCGCGTCGCGCACCCGGGTGTCGACCAGGCAGGAGTAGACCTCCTGCATGTCGAGGTGCGGCCCGGTGAAGGACCACTCCTCGCGCGGTCGTCGGACGTGCCCGACCCACAGTCCCTTGCGGGTGCCCACCATCAGCACCGTCCTGCCCTGGCTCGTCAGTCATCTGCATCTCCATCGATGTCCTCGCCGTCAAGGCCCACCCGTACATTGACCGCGTGCTCGGCCTGAACTCATCGTCGCGCCTCCCGCGGGAAGTGTCACCGGTGTGGCTGGTGCTCATCGGCATCGCCTCGGTGCAGCTCGGCGCCAGCGTCGCGAAGTCGATCTTCGACGAGATCGGCGCCCACCACGATGGTGTGGCTGCGCCTGGCCTCGAGCGTGCTGGTGCTCGCCCTCGTGGTGCGTCCCGCGGCTCCGTGGTCGCAGCCGGCGCGACTGGGCGGTGGTCGTCGCGTTCGGGCTGAGCCTCGGCCTGATGAACTGGGCGATCTACCAGTCCTTCGCGCGCATCCCGCTCGGCGTCGCGGTCACGATCGAGTTCATCGGCCCGCTCAGCCTGGCGGTGCTCGGCTCGCGGCGCGCGCGCGACCTCGTGTGGGTCGCGCTGGCCGGGCTCGGCGTGGCGCTCCTGGGCCTCGACGGCGCCGACCTGAACTGGGCCGGGGTCGGCTTCGCGCTCCTGGCCGGCGCCGCGTGGGCGGCGTACATCCTGCTGAGCGCGGAGACCGGGCGGCACTGGGAGGGCGTCGACGGCCTGGTGCTGGCCAGCTCGTGGCGGCCCTGCTGCTGATGCCCTTCGCGGTCGGGATCGGCGGCAGCGACCTGCTCGACCCGCGCATCCTGCTCATCGGCGCCGCCGTCGGCCTGTTGTCGTCGGTGATCCCCTACAGCTGCGAGCTGGTGGCGCTGCGCCGCCTGCGCCCGGCCGTCTTCGGCATCCTGATGAGCCTCGAGCCGGCCGCGGCCGCCCTGGCCGGGATCGTCGTGCTGGGCGAGCTGCTCGGACCGGTGCAGTACGCCGCCGTCGCGTGCGTGGTGCTGGCGAGCATCGGCGCGACCCGCTCCCAGCGGCGGCCGGTCGCCCTGATCGACTGACCTGGCGTGTTCACGCACCTGTCACGCTGCGGGCTCCCCCGAGCAACGAGAGCGGTCCTAGATGTCAGCGGCTCCTCGACCTCCTGGAGCCCCCGTCGTGCCTGACGCTCGCCTCGTCCTGCCGGTCCTCGGTCTGGCCGGCGCTGCCCGCCGTTGGCCGGTGGACGCGCAGCGCGGCGCCCAGCGCAACGCCATGGTGGCCTGCACCGCCACGACCCGGCGTCGGGTCGAGCGGCAGGAGGTGGAGGACTATCTCCAGCACCTCGAGGCCCGGCGACTCCCCATCGAGCAGGACCAGGCGCACCACCACTGATCCGCGGCCGCTGCGCCCGTGCGGCACAATCTGCGCATGCCGACCTCCGAGGCCCGCACCAGCACCTCGCCCTCGCTCGCGTTCCGTGACGTGCTCTCCGACGACGGCACCCGGCTGCGCGCCTGGACCAACGACCCCGACCAGACCATGAGCGGCCCGACCGTGGTGCTCTGCAACGGCCTGGGCACCAGCCCCTACGCCTGGCCGGCGCTGCTGCGCCCCGACTGCGGCGTGCGCGTCGTGTCCTGGTACCACCGCGGCGTCGGCGGCTCCGACCGGCCGCTGGACCGCAAGCACTGCGGCATCGCCGACATCGTCGACGACGGCCTCTCGGTCATGGACGCCTTCGGGATCGACCGGGCGGTGCTGATGGGCTGGTCGATGGGCGTGAACGCCATGTTCGAGCTGGCCCTGCACCACCCCGAGCGGGTCAGCGGCCTGTTCGCCGTCGCGGGCGTGCCGGGCGACACCTTCGCCACCATGCTGGCCCCGCTGCGCCTGCCCCGCCCGGTGGTCCGCACGCTCACCGTCACCCTGGCGCACGCCGCCAAGCACGCCGGGGGTGCGCTGACCCCGATCTCCCGCCGCCTGCCCGTGGGCCGGCGCACCATCACGGCGCTGAGCCACACCGGCTTCATGCTTCCGGTCAGCGAGCCCGACATGGCGGCGAGGGCGGTCCGCGAGTTCCTCACCACACCGCTGGACTGGTACTTCCACCTGGCGCTGCGCACCTCCCAGCACTCCCGGGTCTCGCTGCGCCGCATCCGGGTGCCAGTCGCCTTCGTCGCCGGCACCTGGGACGTCCTGGCCGGCGCCCGCGACATGGCCAGCGCCGCTGCCCGCCTGCCGGACGCCACCTACCACGAGCTCCCGGGCAGCCACTTCCTGTCCCTGGAGCGCCCCGACGAGCTGCACGCACTGCTGCTCGACTTCCTCGAGCGGGTCGCGTGAACCGCCGCCTGGTCGCCGCCCTCACCGGCTGCGCGCTCAGCGTGCCGCTGCTGGCCGGCTGCCTCGAGGAGGGCAACACCACCGACGTGCGGATGATCGAGACGACCCCGAGCGGTACGCCGCTGCCGACGACGCCCGCGCCGTCATCGGACTCCCCCGACGCCCCCTCGGCCCCCGCATCCGACCCGCGGCTGCTCGACACCGTCGCGACCGGTCTCGAGGTCCCCTGGGGGCTCGACTTCCTGCCGAGCGGCGACGCCGTGGTGACCGAGCGCGACAGCGGCCGGGTGCTGCTGCTGCGCGGCAAGGAGCACCGCGTCGTCGAGGCCGGCACCGTCGACGAGGCGGCCCCCGAGGGTGAGGCGGGACTGCTCGGCGTGGCGGTCTCCCCCGACTTCGAGAAGGACCGGCTGCTCTACCTCTACGTCAGCACCGCCGAGGACAACCGCGTCGTGCGGGCCCGGCTGCGCGGCACCCGGCTCGGGGAGCCGGAGCCGGTGCTGACCGGCATCCCCAACGGGTTCATCCACGACGGAGGTCGTCTCGAGTTCGGTCCCGACGACCTCCTCTACGTCTCCACCGGCGACGCGGGCGAGCCCTCGCGGTCGCCGGACCCCGACAGCCTCGGCGGGAAGATCCTGCGGATCACCCCCGACGGCGACCCCGCCCCCGGCAACCCGGAGCCCGACAGCCCGGTCTTCTCGTCGGGGCACCGCAACGTGCAGGGCCTGGCCTTCGTCGGTGACCGGTTGTGGGCCTCGGAGTTCGGCTCCGACGAGGCCGACGAGCTCAACCTGGTCGAGGGCGGCGAGGACCACGGCTGGCCCGAGGTCGAGGGCACCGGCGGGACCGAGCAGGGCTACACCGACCCGCAGCTGACCTGGGAGACCGGCGAGGCCTCGCCCTCGGGGCTGGCGTTCGCGGCCGGTCACCTGTGGCTCGCGGCGCTCCAGGGCGAGCGGTTGTGGCGCGTCGAGGTCGACCGCGACGGGACGCACCGCCAGCGAGCCGACGGCGTACTTCGTCGGGGAGCACGGCCGGATGCGCACCGTGGTCGAGGCGCCGGACGGGTCGCTGTGGGTGACCACCAGCAACCGCGACGGCCGTGGCTCCCCCGGCGCCGACGACGACCGGATCCTCAGGATCCGTCCCTGACCGGAGCCGGGGCCGGGTGCGTCACCTGCCCGGTCACCGTGGCCCGGCGGGCCGCGCGGCGCAGGACGGCGAGGATCGAGGGCCCGAGCAGCACGATGGCCACGGAGTTCGTCACCGCCCGCAGGGTGTCCCACCCCCCGGTCGAGGTCAGCAGCGTGTAGATCAGGAAGCGGTGCAGGTTCTCCAGCACCGGCGCCCCGGCGACGTAGGTCAGGTCGCCCTCGTGCCCGGGCACCGCGACGCCGAGCAGGAACGGCCAGCCCGACAGGTTCATCAGGGCCCCGAAGAGGTAGGCCGCCACGACGCCGTAGACCACCAGCATCGCGATCTCCGCGCGGCCGACCGCCCGGCGGGGCAGCAGGCCGGCGCCCATGCCGACCCAGGCCGCGATCAGCATCTGGTACGGCAGCCAGGGCCCCACCCCCGCGGTGACCAGGGCCGAGGCGAAGAGGCTGGTGCAGCCGAGCACGAAGCCGAACCCGGCACCGAAGACCCGGCCGCCGAGCACGAGCAGGAAGAAGACCAGCTCCACGCCGGCGATGCCCGGCGAGACGGCGCGGGCCAGCGCGTTGACGGCGCTGAGCACGCCCAGCACCGCGAGCACCCGGGCGTCGAGCCCGCCCTCGCTGACCTCGGCCAGCACGACGGCCACCACCACGGGCAGCAGCGCCAGGAACAGGAACGGCGGGTCCACCCGGGTGCCCTCGGGCACCTTCAGCAGCAGCGGCCAGACCAGCATCATCAGCCCGGCCAGCGAGGCCAGGGACAGCACGAGGGCCGAGCGACGGCTCAGCGGGACCGCCCTGGTGCCGGCGCTCACACCGGCTCCAGGGCCGCGACGACCTCGTCGACGCGCAGCCACGGCGACCCCAGGATCTTGGTGACCTGCGGGGCGAAGGCGGGCGACTCGATGGCGACCCGGCGGGCGGGCCCGGAGGAGACGACCTCGCCCTCGGCCAGCACCACGGCGTCGTCGGCGCCCAGGGCCACGAACTCCACGTCGTGGGTGGCCACGAGGACCGCGTGCCCGTCGGCGGCCAGCGCGCGCAGCACCCGCGACAGCTCACGCTTCGCGGCGTAGTCCAGGCCACGGGTCGGTTCGTCGAGGAGCACCACCGTCGGTCGCGCGGCGACGACGAGCGCGAGCGCGAGCGCCAGTCGCTGGCCCTCGGAGAGGTCGCGGGGGTGGCCCTCGTCGCCGATGCCCGGCACCAGCCGGTCCAGCAGTGCGCGGCAGGCGCCCGGGGAGCCCTCGGGGTCTCCGGCGGCGAGCTCCTCGCCGACCGTCTCGAGGTAGAGCAGGTCCGCGGCGTTCTGGGGCAGCAGCCCGACCAGCGCCCGCCGGCGGGTCGCGCCCAGGGTCGCCGGGTCGGTCCCGGCGACGGTGACGCTGCCGGCGTACCGGCGACCGGTGCCCTGCAGCGCCCACAGCAGGGACGACTTGCCCGACCCGTTGCGCCCCATCAGCGCGGTGACCCGCCCCGGCGGCAGGTGCAGGTCGACCTCGCGGACCGCGACGGTGGCGCCGTGGACGACGGTGACGCCGCGGGCGAGGAGCCCGGCCCCCCGAGCCGCCTCGACGACCACCGCCTCCTCGGGTACGCCGCTCAGTCGCGGCCGCAGGTCGCGAGCGAGCCGGCGCGCCTCGCGGACGCTGAGCGGGAGCGGCGACCAGCCGGCGGCGCGCCCCAGCTCGACGATGGGCGGGGCCACCGGCGAGGTGCGCAGCAGCTCGGCGGGCTCGCCCACCAGCAGCCGGCCGTCCCCGGGCAGCAGGCACATGGTGTCGGCGAAGGGCACCACCCGCTCGAGCCGGTGCTCGGCCAGCAGCACCGAGACGCCGAGGTCGTGCACGAGCCGGGTGAGGGTGGCCAGCACCTCCTCGGCAGCGGTCGGGTCGAGCGCGGAGGTCGGCTCGTCGAGCACGAGCAGGCGCGGGTGCATCGTCAGGACCGCGCCGATGGCGACCCGCTGCTGCTGCCCGCCCGACAGGGTGCGCAGGTCGCGGGCGCGCAGGTCGGCGATGCCGAGCAGGTCGAGGGTCTCCTCGACGCGGCGGCGCATCGTCGCGGCGGGCAGGCCCAGCTGCTCCATGCCGTAGGCGAGCTCCTCCTCGACGGTGTCGGTGACGAACCCGCGGGCCGGGTCCTGCCCGACGTAGCCGATGGCGTGGGCGCGCTCGCGGGGCGGGGTGCGCACGATGCTGGCGCCGTCGAGCAGCACGTCACCGTCCAGGGTGCCGCCGGAGAAACGGGGCACCAGACCGGTCACGACCCCCAGGAGCGTGGACTTGCCGACCCCGGTGGGGCCGGAGACGAGCACCAGCTCGCCCTCCCCGACCTCGAGGTCGACCCGGTCGAGGACCGGCGCCTGGTCGGGGTCGTAGGCGAAGGTGAGGCCCCGCAGCTCGATCATGCGGCCACCGCCGGAGCAGAGACCTGGGCGGTGGGGGCGGTCGGGGCGCAGGGCGCGGCCAGGCCCCCGGCGAGCGCCAGAGCGGCCCCGGCGAGCACCGCCAGGCTGACGGTCGGGACCGCGTCGAGCGGTGGGTGGGCGATGTCGAGCTGGGCGCGTCCGACCCACAGCCCCGCGGCCCCGGCACCGACGCCGGCCACGGCGACGACGACCTCGGGCCAGCGCCACCGGTCCGGTCGGTAGCGGGTGCGCTCGACCCGACGACCGGCGCTGGCCAGGCCGGCGAAGGCGAGCAGGACGCCGAGGGCGAGCATCGGCAGGGCCAGCACCCGCGGCGCGGTGCTGTCGAGGACGGCGTAGGTGCCCACGCAGACCCCGATCAGCCCGCTGACCATCAGGGTCCCGGTGAGCAGGCGGGCGCTGCGGGACTGCTCCGGGCTGCGCCCGTAACCGCGGGCGTCCATGCCGGCCGCCATCGCCAGCGAGCGGTCGAGGGCGTCCTCCAGGACCGGCACCAACGAGCGGCGCACCAGCCCCAGGCGCCCGCTGGCGCCGGCGCGCAGGCCCTGCGCTGCCCGGACCCGGCGCACCGAGTCGGCGAGCTGCGGCAGCACGGTCACCGCGACCACGAGGGCGGTGCCGATCTCGTAGAGCGCCGGTGGCACCGAGCGCAGCAGCCGCTTGGGGTTGGCCAGGGAGTTCGCGGCACCGATGCAGATCACGATCGTGGCGAGTCGCATGCCGTCGTAGAGACCGGCGAGCAGGGCCTGCGAGCTGAGCGGGCCGAGCAGCACGATGCCGGCGGCGATGTCGGGGAGCGGGATCTCGGGCAGGTCCAGCAGCACCGGCCCGGCGGCGTACCCGCCTCCGAGCAGGATGCGGAACAGCACCCGGATCACCACGATCGCCAGGCCCAGCCACAGGTAGAGGCGGAACGAGCCCGCCCACGGCTGGTCGGAGCGGCGGGCCGTCACGACCAGCGCCGCGGTGCCGACGAGCAGGAGCAGGCTCAACGGGTTGCTGGTCGCCGAGGCGGCCGCGGCCAGCCCGATCGCCCAGACCCACCAGGCGACGGGGTGCAGGTCACGGGGCAGCCTGGCGTTGCCGCCACTCATGGGGCGCCCGCCCCGACCGCAGGAGCGACGTCGCCCTCCTCGTCATCCCAGACCATGGCGACGGACCCCCCGACGGGGACCTCGAGCTGGTCCACGCCGAGCGTCGAGTAGGTCCACCCGGTCGCGTCGTCGGCCCACCACACGCCCCAGTAGGCGTCGGCGGGAGCCGCGGTCACGCACGGGTCGTCGGCCGGGACGCCGTCGACGCGGCACACGAAGCCCGGCACGGTGCGCGCGGTGGTGAGCTCGACGCCGGCCTCGATGAGCAGCTCGCTCGCCACCGCCGCGTCGCTGACGACGCAGGTGGACAGGTCAGGGCGCTCGGGGCCGCCGAGGGCGCGGTACTCGACCACCACCGCGATCTCGGTGTCGGGGTCGCAGCCCGGCAGGGCCGTGTCGCCCGCCTGGCAGCGGGTCGGTCGCAGGTGCTCGAGGGCGGGTGCCGCCTGCGCGGTGGCGCGGCGCCACTGGTCGCGCTCGCGGGTGGTGATGCGCCCCGAGGCGGGCAGCGCGTCGAGGGCGGGCGGCGCGTAGGCGACGGCGCCCGCCTCGGGCTCCCCTGCCGGTACCTGGAGGTCGCTGAGCCACCGGGCGGCCCGCCGCGCCGGGTCGCAGGAGCCGAGCCGGCCGAACACCCAGCCGGCGAGCCCGGTCGCGTTGGCACTGCCCGGGAGGCTGCCGTCGTCCTGCTGCTGCTCCAGCAGCCACGACCGGGCGTCCTGCACGGCGTCGAGCACCTCGTCCGGGGGGTCCTCGATCTCGAGGAGCGCCAGCACCACGAGCGCGGTCGCGTCGATCTCCGGGGTGGCCGAGTCCGCGTCGCAGGACTGGTCCCGTGCGGTCTTGTCCTCGGTGAGCAGGAGCCGGAACCCGCCGCCCTCGCACTGCTGCTCGAGCAGGTAGGCCGTCACCGGCGCAGCCAGCGGTGAATCCGCCTCGGTCAGGGCGTGCGCCCCGAAGGCCTGGCCGATGGTGTTGGCGAAGTCGCCCGCCGCGGAGCGGTCCTCGAACCGACCGGCCGAGACGGGCCGGGTGCTCACGAGGCCCTCGAGGCGCGCCAGCAGGTCCACCCCGCCGAACGAGGCCGGGTCGGCGCCGGTGCGGGTCACGAAGGAGGCCAGCTTGGCGACCGAGCCCGAGTAGAGGTCCTTCGTGCCACCACGGGTGTAGGCGTCGACCTCGCCCGCGAGCGCGTCGCTGACCTGCGCGACGGTGGCGTCGTGGCCGCCCTGGGCGTGCAGCGCCAGGGCCACGTCGATGCTCAGCCCGTGATCGTCGATGTCGTACTGGTCGTTGTGCACCAGCCCGTCGGTGAGCTGGGCGGTCAACCAGTCGGCAGTCAGGCCGGGCTCGACGGCCTCAGGGGCGCTCGTCGGCGGGCGCTGGGCCTCATCGGGGTCGTCGGTGCCGCCCGGCCACGGCAGCACCGCTGCCACCACGACGGCCACGCCCACGACGAGCGCGGCGAGACGGGTCCTCCAGCTCTGCACGGGGGTCCTCTCCGCTGCACGCGGCGGCGACCCTGGGGAGCGGGGACGTCACCGCTGTGGCCTCGACAGCGTGTGATCGGTACGCCCACGTGGGTGCTCCGGCTCACCGCCTCGTGGCGGCCTACGGTTGCGGGTCAGCGCCGGACTTCGACCGGCTTCCCCCAGCGTGCGCGGTGGGTGGTTGGTCCCAGGAGCATACCGCCGCCGGCACCCGGCGGCGGCATGCGTCCCTCAGGGCCTGCGGCGACGGCGTACGACGGCCACTCCGGCCAGGGCGAGCCCCAGCACGCCCAGCAGGGCTGGTGCGACCCAGGTCGGCAGGCCGGCCTCGTCGGCCGGTGCCGCGGTCGGCTCGCTGCCGGTCAGGTCGTCGTCGAAGGAGGAGGCGGTCGAGTCCGCGGTCGGCGTCGGCGAGGGGCCCCGCTCCGCCTTCTCGGGCCCGCCCTTGCCGGCCTGGCCCTTGCCGGCCTTGCCGTTCCTGCCCTCGCCCTGCTCCTCCGCCTTGCCCGACGAGGTGGACTCGTCCGTCCCGGTCTCGTCCTCCTGCGCCACGGCGCCCGTGGACGGCGCCGGGGCGCTCGAGGCCGGACCGGTCGTGCCGGTCGGAGCCGGGGCGCTCTTCGTCGGCGACGACGTCGGGGAGGGCGCCGGTGCCGGCTTCGGCTTGGTCGGCGGCGGCGTGCTCGGGCGGACCTGCCCCTCCTGGTCGTCCCAGGCGAACGCGACCGAGCCGCCCTCGGGGATCTTCAGCTGGTCGACGCCCAGGCTCGCATAGCTCCAGCTGCCCGAGGAGCCGTCGGACCACCACAGCGACCAGTAGGCATCGGTCGGCGAGGCGTTGACGCAGGGGTCGTCGGCAGGGACTGCCTCGACCCGGCACACGAAGCCGGGCTGGTTGCGGGCCCGGGTCAGGTCGACCCCAGCCGCCCCGAAGACAGCGGCCGCGCTGTTGCCGCCCTTGCCGGTGACGCACCCGGTGCTCTCGGCGCCACCGAGGCCGTTGAAGTCCACGACCACCGAGATCCCGCCGACCCCCGAGCACGTGGCCGCCGCGGCGCCGGGCGCCCCGACCACCGGGGGCACCATGCCCACCGCGACCGCGACGAGCGCGGCCGCGGCGGTGCGCAGCACCCGGGTCACGCCTTGCACTGGGCCTTGCGCAGGTTCTCCAGCGCCGGCGCGGCCTGAGCCGTGGCGCGGCGGAACTGGTCACGAGCCAGGACCTCGATGCCGTCCTTCTTGCCGGTCCGGAACGCCCTGCGGTTGTAGGCGATGGCGCCCTTGTCGGGGGCAAGGGCCTCGTCCTTCGCCCCCGCCTGGAGCCTCTTGACCCAGCGGGCGGCCTGCCGGGCCTTGGTGCAGGAGCCGACCTCGCCGAGCGCCCAGCCGGACAGGCCGGTGGAGTTGGCGTTCGACCCGGCCGTGGTCGGGTCGCCGCCCCCGAAGCTGCCGTCGTCCTGCTGCGTGCGCGCGAGCCAGGAACCGGCCCGCTTGATGGCGCTGCGCACCTTGGCGGAGGGCGCCTCGATCTCGACCAGGCTCAGCAGGGCCAGGGCGGTCACGTCGGTGTCGGGCGAGCGTCGCCCAGCAGGGTCGCCGCCGTCGCAGGTCTGGTCCTCAGCGTTCTTCTTCTGGTGAAGGCGAGCCGGAAGTAGCCGGCCGCGCACTGCTGGTCCAGCAGGTACGACGTCACGGGCACGGCCGCGGCAGCACCGGCCTCGGTGAGGGCGTGGGCGGCGAAGGCCTGGCCGATGGTGTTGGCGTTGTCGCCGTAGGCGACGTCCTCGAGGCGCCCGACCGTGGCGGGGTCGCTGCTGACGAGACCCTCGAGGCGCTCGACGAGGTCGACGCCACCGAACGCGGCCGGGTCGCCGCCGGTCAAGGTGACGAACGAGGCCAGCTTCGCGGTGGCGCCGGCGTACACGTCGTCGGTCCCGAAGTCGACGCCGGTCGTGTAGCTGTCGGCCGCGCCGGCCAGCCGCTCGCTGATCACGGCCACGGTGCCGCCCCGGCGCCCCTGGGCGCGCAGGGCCAGGCCGAGGTCGATGCTCAGGCCGTAGTCGGTGAACTCGTAGATCTTGCCTTTGTACTCGTAGGCCGTCTCGACGAGGCCGTCGATCGGCTCGCCCGCGAGCCAGCGCGCAGCCTGCTTCTGGTCCTGGGCCGGGCCGGCGACGGCCGGCGCGGTGGTGGCGACGAGCGCCAGGGTGGCGGTGGTGGCGACGAGCGCCACCCCGCGGGTCAGTCGGTGCGACATGAGGGTCCCTTCCGCTGCACAGGCAGCGGCGGCGACCCCGCCCGCGGCGAGGACGTCACCGCTGCGGTCCTCGACAGCGTGTGATCGGTACGCGACACGTGGGTGCTCCGGCTCACCGCCCGAAGGCGGTCTACGGTTGCGGGTCAGCGCCGGACTTGGACCGGCTTCCCCCTGCGTGGGCGTGCGTATGGAGTTGGTGAGCGGAGCGTACCGCCGCCGGTGACCGGCGGCGGCACGGGTCCCTCAGGCGAGCTTCTCGACGATGAGCTCGCGCACGCGCCCGGCGTCGGCCTGGCCGCGCATCTCCTTCATCACCGCGCCGATGAGAGCGCCCGCCGCGGCGACCTTGCCGTCGCGGATCTTCTGGGCGACGTCGGGGTTGGCGGCGATCGCGTTGTCGACCGCCGCGCCGAGGGCACCCTCGTCGGAGACGATCGCCAGCCCGCGGGCGGCCACGACCTCGTCGGGGCTGCCCTCGCCGGCCAGCAGGCCGTCGAAGACCTGGCGGGCCAGCTTGTCGTTGAGCGATCCCTCGTCGACCAGGGCCTGCACACGGGCCACGTCGAGCGGGGTGACACCGAGGTCGGTGATGTCGGCGCCGGAGTCGTTGGCGCGGCGCGCCATCTCCCCCAGCCACCACTTCGCGGGCGGCCTGCGGCGTGGCACCCGGCCGCGACGGTCTCCTCCACGAGGCCGAACGCGCCGGCCCCGACGGTGTCGCGCATCTCGAGGTCGGTGAAGCCCCACGCGGTCTGCAGCCGGGCCCGCTTCTGCGGTCGGGTTCTCGGGCAGAGTGGTGCGCAGCTCCTCGACCCACTCGCGCGAGGGAGCCACCGGGACCAGGTCGGGCTCGGGGAAGTAGCGGTAGTCGTCGGCGTCGGACTTCTCGCGGCCGCTCGTGGTGACCCCGGTGTCCTCGTGCCAGTGCCGGGTCTCCTGCAGGATCGACCCACCGGCCTGCAGGATGCCGGCGTGGCGCTGCATCTCGTAGCGCACCGCCCGCTCCACGGAGCGGAACGAGTTGACGTTCTTGGTCTCGGTGCGGGTGCCGAGCACCTCGCTGCCCTTCGGGGCGAGCGAGAGGTTCACGTCGGCGCGCAGGTTGCCCTGGTCCATCCGGGCCTCGGAGACGCCGAGGGCCACGATGCAGCTCGCGCAGCTGCTGGACGTAGGCGCGGGCCACGGCCGGCGCCTTCTCCCCCATGCCGGTGATCGGCTTGGTGACGATCTCGATCAGGGGGATGCCGGCCCGGTTGTAGTCGACCAGCGAGTAGTCCGCGCCGTGGATGCGACCCGTCGAGCCGCCCACGTGCAGCGACTTGCCGGTGTCCTCCTCCATGTGGGCGCGCTCGATCTCGACGCGGAAGGTCTCGCCGTCCACCTCGACGTCCATCCAGCCCTCGAACGCGATCGGCTCGTCGTACTGGCTGGTCTGGAAGTTCTTCGGCATGTCGGGGTAGAAGTAGTTCTTGCGCGCGAAGCGGCACCACTCGGCGATCTCGCAGTGCAGCGCCAGGCCGATGCGCATCGCCGACTCGACGGCGACCCGGTTCACCGCCGGCATCGCGCCGGGCAGGCCCAGGCAGGTGGGGCAGACCTGCGTGTTCGGCTCGGCACCGAACTCGGTCGGGCAGCCGCAGAACATCTTCGTGGCCGTGTTCAGCTCGACGTGCACCTCGAGCCCCAGGGCGGGGTCGAACGCGGCGAGCACGTCGTCGAGCGGCACGAGCTTCTCGGCGGCACTCATCGGGCTGCTCCTTCCAGGGTGGGGGCCTTGTCGAGCAGCGGACCGCCCCAGATCGCTTCCAGTGCGGCCTCGAGGGCCGCACCGACGCGGTAGAGCCGGTCGTCGGCCAGCGCCGGGGCCAGCACCTGGAAGCCGGTCGGCAGACCGTCCTCGTCGGCGAGGCCGCTGGGCACCGAGATGCCGGGGACGCCGGCGAGGTTGGCCGGGATGGTCGCGAGGTCGTTGAGGTACATCGCGAGCGGGTCGTCGAGCTTCTCGCCGAGCTTGAAGGCCGTGGTCGGCGAGGTCGGGCTGACCAGCACGTCGACCTTCTCGAAGGCCGCGGCGAAGTCGCTGCGAGATCAGCGTGCGCACCCGCTGGGCGGTGCCGTAGTAGGCGTCGTAGTAGCCGCTGGAGAGCGCGTAGGTGCCCAGGATGATGCGGCGCTTGACCTCGTCGCCGAAGCCCGGCGTCGCGGGTCGCGCGCATGACCTCCTCGGCGGACGGCGACTCCACGCCCTCGGGCAGCACCCGCAGGCCGTAGCGCATCGCGTCGAACTTGGCGAGGTTGGAGGACGCCTCGCACGGCATCACCAGGTAGTAGGTGGCCAGCGCGTGCACGAAGTTCGGGCACGACACCTCGACGACCTCGGCGCCGGCCGCGACCAGCAGGTCGACCGACTCGTCGAAGCGGGCCAGCACCCCGGACTGGTAGCCCTCGCCGGACAGCTCGGTGATGACGCCGACCTTGAGGCCGGACAGGTCGCCGGTCGCGCCCTGGCGGGCGGCCTCGACCAGCGGCGGCAGCGGCTGGTCGACGCGAGGTGGAGTCGAGCGGGTCGTGCCCGCCGATGATCTCGTGCAGCAGCGCCGCGTCGAGGACGGTGCGGGTGACCGGGCCGACCTGGTCGAGCGAGTTGGCCATCGCGACCAGCCCGTAGCGGGAGACCCCGCCGTACGTCGGCTTCACACCCACGGTGCCGGTGACGGCGCCGGGCTGGCGGATCGAGCCACCGGTGTCGGTGCCGAGCGCCAGCGGCGCCTGGAACGAGGCGACCGCGGCCGCGGAGCCGCCGCCGGAACCGCCGGGGATGCGCTCGAGGTCCCACGGGTTGTGCGTGGGGCCGTAGGCGGAGTGCTCGGTGGAGGAGCCCATCGCGAACTCGTCCATGTTGGTCTTGCCCAGGATCGGCAGGCCCGCAGCCTTCAGGCGCGCCACGACCGTGGCGTCGTACGGCGGGATCCAGCCCTCGAGGATCTTCGAGCCGCAGGTGGTCGGCAGGCCGGTGGTGGTCAGCACGTCCTTGACCGCGATCGGGACCCCGTCGAGCGCGGAGGCGGGGGTGCCGGCGGCGCGGCGGGCGTCGGACTCGGCGGCCGCGGCCAGCGCGCCCTCGGCGTCGACGTGGAGGTAGGCGTGCACGGCGCCGTCGACGGCTCGGTCGCCCGCAGAGCGGCGCGGGTGAGCTCGACCGAGGTCGTCTCCCCGGCGGCCAGGGCGCGGGCCATCTCGTCGGCGCTGGCGCGGGTCAGGTCGATGCTCACTGCTCGTCCCCCAGGATCCGCGGCACCATGAAGCGCTGCTGCTCGGAGGCCGGGGCGGCGGCGAGCGCCTCCTCGGCGCTCAGGCCGGGCCTGACGACGTCCTCGCGGAAGACGTTCGTCAGCGGCAGCGGGTGCGACGTCGGCGGCACGTCGGCGCCGGCCACGTCGCGGATCGATGCGACCGACTCGAGGATGACCGACAGCTGGGGTGCCAGGTGGTCGAGCTCGTGGTCGGACAGGTCGATCCGGGCCAGGGTCGCGAGGTGGGCGACCTCGTCTCGGGAGATCTCGGGCATGAGGGCCATCCTAGGAGGCCCGCCGCGGGTCACCCGACCGGGTGGGTCTGCGGGGAAAGCACCGCCGCGCGGGCTTGTTCCTTACGACTGGCACCGGCACCAGCCGGTGCCGGAGACCGCCCAGGAGGCCCCGTGACGGCGATGACGCGGGAGCGCCCTGCCCGTCTGCTGGCCGACTCGCGCTCCGCCGAGCCCCGGGCCCGTCTCGCCCAGGCGGTCAGCCGCGCCGAGTTCCTGCTGCGGCTCTCCCGCACCGTCTCCGCGGTGCAGAACCCGGACCGCGGGCTCGCGTCCCTCGTCGACCTGCTGCTCGACGAGGTCGTCGACGTGGCCCAGGTGGTGGTCCGCTCGGGCCCGCACCACCTCGTGTGCAGCGGGACCCACCGGGCCGAGCCGGCGTCCGCGCGACGCCCGCTGGTCGACGCGCTGCCCGAGGACCTCGGGACCACGCTGGACACCGGTCTCTCGACGGAGGTCGTGCTGCCGCGCTCCGGGCCGACCCGTCTCGAGGCGCTGCGGTCCCTGCTGGTCGACGAGGACCTCGTCGCTCAGGTGGCCGCCAGCGAGGTCGAGCTGCTGGCGGTGCTGCCGCTCACGGCCCGCGGACGCACCCTCGGGGCGCTGGTCGTCGGCCGTGACCGCGGCGGTGACTTCTCCGGGTCCCACGCCTTCCTCGGCGACCTGACCGACCGCGTCGCCGTCGGGCTCGACGCGACCCTGCTCGTGGCCGAGAGCCGCTACGTCGCCGACGTGCTGCGCCGCTCGCTGAAGCCGGCCCGGCTGCCCGAGGTCCCCGGGCTGCAGATCCACAGCCACGTCCGGGTCGCCCACGAGGCGCAGGCCGTGGGCGGCGACTTCCTCGACGTCCTGCGGGTGCCCGGGGAGCCCGACGACCTGCTGGTGCTGTGCGGCGACGTCACCGGCAAGGGCGTCGAGGCCGCCGTGCACGCCAAGCGCATCCGCAACGCCGTCCGCACGGCGTCGCTGGTGCACCAGGACCCCGGCAGCATCCTCGCGCTCACCAACCGGGTGCTGGTGACCGAGGCCGACCAGGACGAGGTCTTCAGCGAGCGGCTGGCGACCGCGGTGTGCGGGCGCCTGCGCCGCCGACGGCGACGACCTCGACGTCGAGCTGGCCGGCGCCGGGCACCCCGACTCCCTGGTGCTGCGCGCCGCCGGCGGGGTCGAGGCCGTCGCCGGTGAGGGCGTGGCCCTCGGGCTCCTCGCCGACGAGGACTTCCCCGCCGCGACCACCACGCTGCACCGCGGCGACAGCCTGGTCCTCTACACCGACGGGGTGACCGAGGCACGCGGGGTCACCGACTTCTTCGGCCAGGACCGGCTCGAGGCCGTCCTGGCCGCCGTGGCGGGCATGTCCGCCGCCGCCGTCGTCGAGGCCGTCGCCCTGGCGGTCTCGGACCACCTCGGGGAGCGCGCCCACGACGACATCGCGCTGCTCGTGCTGCACAACGACGGCGCGGAGCCTGCATGACCCCGGTCCGGGCGGAGGTCGAGCCTGCCGACCGCGAGGACTACTGGCGCGCGGTGTCCGACGCCGACACCGCCGCCGCGCACGTCGTGGCGCGACGGGTGCTCGACCGCGGCACCAGCGTCGAGGACCTCCTCGAGCACGTCGTCGTCGACGCCCAGCGCCGGGTCGGTGAGCTGTGGGCCACCCACCGGTGGAGCGTGGCGCGCGAGCACGCCGCGACCGCGGTCTCCGAGGCGGTCGTGCACCGCGTCGCCGACGGGCTGCCCGTCGGGGCCGGACCGCTGCTGCTCGTGGCCTGCGTCGAGCGGGAGTGGCACGCGATGCCGGCCCTGGTGCTCACCACCGTGCTGCGGGCGCGGGGGCTGGCCGCCGAGTACGCCGGCGCCGCCACCTCCCGCGACGACCTGGTCTCGGCCATCCTCGACCGCGGGCCCCGCGCGGTCCTGCTCAGCGCGTCGCTCTCGTCCTCCCTGCCCCGGCTGCGGCGCCAGGTGGAGGCGGTGCGAGGCACCAGCACGCCCGTGGTGGTCGGCGGGCGGGCCTTCGACAGCGGCGGGGTCCGGGCGCGCCGGCTCGGCGCGACGGCGTACGCCGGCTCCCCCGCGGAGGCGCTGCAGGTGCTGGCCGGACTGCCCCGCCACGTCGACGCCGCCCCTCCCCTCGGCCACCGGGGCGCAGCCGAGGCGCGGACGCTGCAGGCGCGTGCCGACGCCATCGCGCGCGACGTGCTGGCCGCCCTCGACCTCGGCAGCCTGGCGCTGCCGCCCGACGACTGGCGCGTCGTGCTGGCCACGCACACCCCTCACGTCGTGGACTCCCTCGTCGGGGCGCTGCTGTGCGACGACGTCTCGGTGCTCGTCGAGACCCGGGCCTGGCTGCGCGAGGTCCTGACCGGTCGCGGCGGCGGCCCTGCCAGCGTCGACCAGCTGTGGGAGGCGTTGGCCCACCAGCTGCGCGACTTCCCGGCGGCGCTGGCGATGGTGCAGGCCTAGGAGTCCTCGCCCTCCGCCTCCGACTGTGCTGGGACCGGACCATCGGCGAGGAGCGACTTGAACCCGTCCTCGTCCAGGATCCGCACACCGAGCTGCTCGGCCTTCTCGGCCTTCGAGCCGGCGTTGTCGCCGACCACGACGTAGTCGGTCTTCTTCGACACCGATCCCGCGGCCTTGCCGCCCGCGGGCCAGGATCGCCTCCTTGGCCGAGTCGCGGCTGAAGTCGACCAGCGAGCCGGTGACCACGATCGT
Organism: uncultured Actinomycetota bacterium; assembly: GCA_963722135.1. Lineage (GTDB taxonomy): Bacteria > Actinomycetota > Actinomycetes > Propionibacteriales > Nocardioidaceae > Nocardioides. The sequence continues at coordinate 474,321 of CAVRJT010000003.1, read as the reverse complement.
CAGCCCCTCGAGCGTGCGCGGCACCGACTCGTCGCGCTCGTCCTCCATCGTGACCCCGGCGTCGGCCCACCTCTCGACGATCCGGCGGTGCCACTCGACGTCGAACCACTCGATGACGGCCTCGGCGATCGTGGGGCCGACCCCCTCCGCCGCCGCCAGCTGCTCCTCGGTGGCCCCGCGGATGCGCGCCATCGAGCCGAACTCCTGGGCCAGCGCACGGGCCGCCGTCGGACCGACGTGGCGGATCGACAACGCCACGAGCACCCGCCACAGCGGCACCTGCTTGGCCTGCTCGCAGGTGGTCGAGCAGCCGCTGGCCGTTGGCCGAGAGGACCCGGCCGTCGGTGGCCGTGTCGACCTCGGTCTTCTTGGCGGCCCGGGTGAACAGCTCGGTGCGCAGCAGGTCGTCGTCGGTGAGGGCGAAGACGTCGCCCTCGTTGGTGATCACGCCGGCGTCGAGCAGCGCCGAGGCGGCCTCGTAGCCGAGTCCCTCGATGTCGAAGGCGCCGCGACCCGCGACGTGGAAGACCCGCTCCCGCACCTGGGCGGGGCACTGCTCGTGGTTCGGGCAGCGCAGGTCCTTGTCGCCCTCCTTCTGCTCGGCCAGCTCCGTGCCGCAGGCCGGGCAGTGGGTCGGCATCACCCACGGCTCCAGCCCCTCGGGCCGCAGCGCCAGCACCGGGCCGAGGATCTCCGGGATCACGTCACCGGCCTTGCGCAGGATCACCGTGTCGCCGGGGCGCACGTCCTTGCGGCGCACCTCGTGGGCGTTGTGCAGGGTGGCGTTCTCGACCGTCGAGCCGGCCACCCGGGTGGGCACCATGACGCCGTACGGCGTGACGCGGCCGGTGCGGCCCACGTTGACCCGGATGTCGAGCAGCTCGGCGTTGACCTCCTCGGGCGGGTACTTGAACGCGATCGCCCAGCGCGGCGCACGGCTGGTGGAGCCGAGGCGGCGCTGGAGGCTGACGTCGTCGACCTTGACCACGACGCCGTCGATCTCGTGCTCCACGTCGTGGCGGTGCTCGCCGTGGTGGGCGACGAGCGCCTCGACCTCGGCGAGCGTGGCCAGCACCGTGGCACGGGTCGCTGGTCGGCAGGCCCCAGGCGCCGCAGGGCGTCGTACGCCTCGGACTGCGAGAGCGGGGCTCGAAGCCGCGCCGGGCGCCGATGCCGTGGCAGACCATGCCCAGCGCGCGGGTCGCGGTGACCCGGGGGTCCTTCTGGCGCAGCGAGCCGGCGGCGGCGTTGCGGGGGTTGGCGAAGACCGGCTTGCCGGCCTCGGTCATCGCCTCGTTGAGCCGCTCGAACGCGGCCACCGGCAGGAACACCTCGCCGCGCACCTCGACGAGCTCGGGCACCGGGAACTCGTCGGTGCCGGTGAGCCGGTGCGGGATCGTGTCGATCGTCTTGACGTTGGGCGTGACGTCCTCGCCGGTGCGGCCGTCGCCGCGGGTCAGCGCCCGCACCAGCCGGCCCGTCCTCGTAGAGCAGGTTGATCGCCAGCCCGTCGACCTTCAGCTCGCACAGCAGCGCCGGGTCGTCCACGCCGTCGCGGCGCAGCCGCTCGTGCCAGGCCTGCAGCTCCTCGTAGGAGAAGGCGTTGTCGAGGCTCTCCATCCGCTCCAGGTGGTCGACGGCCGTGAACTGCGTCGAGACCGCTCCCCCGACCTTCTGCGTCGGCGAGTCCGGGGTGCGCAGCTCGGGGTAGGCCTCCTCCAGCTCCTCCAGCCGGCGCATCCGCGCGTCGAAGTCGGCGTCGTCGACGGTGGGGCTGTCCAGCACGTAGTAGCGCCAGCGCGCGTCCTCGACCTCCTCCGCCAGCTGGCGGTGCTCCTCGCGGGCCGCGTCTCCGGCCGGGGTGGGATCGCTCATGGCAGACATCCTGCCCGCTGCCGGGGACACCCTCCCGGGGACCCCGCCCGACGCCGGCCGACGCGGGCCGAGCCGGTCGCGCTGGGACGGGGAATACCCAGGATGTCCGCCTGGTTGGTGTCCTTCGGAACGGAACCGTTCCGTTCCATCGACCACGCGGGGGCAGCCATGACGTCCACGGACGGCACCGTGCGCCCCCGGGTCCAGGGCGACCGCGAGCGCGAGGTCCTCGAGGCGGCTCTCGAGGTCCTCCTCGAGGACGGCTACGACCGGCTCACCATGGACGCGGTGGCCGCTCGCGCGCGAGCCTCGAAGGCCACGCTCTACCGGCGCTGGACCAGCAAGGCCAGCCTCGTCGTCGACGCCCTGCGCCAGGCCAAGGGCCCCCTCGAGGTGCCCGACACCGGCTCGCTGCGTGGCGACCTGCACGCGCTCTACTGCGGGGCCGGCGGCCTGGCCGGGGCGACCGCGACCGCGACCCTGTCCAGCATCGTCACCGCGGTCGGGCACGACCCCGAGTTCGCCGCGGCCTTCCGTCGCGACGTCCTGGGGCCCAGGCTCGAGGCCTCCCACCTGGTGTGGGCCCGCGCGCGTGCCCGGGGCGAGGTCCGTGACGACCTCGACCTCGAGCTCGTCGAGCCGGCGCTCGCCGCCATCGTGCTGCACCGGGTCGTGGTGCTGGGCCACGCGCCCGACCCGGACACCGTCTCCCGCCTCATCGACCAGATCATCCTGCCCGCGGCGACGCCACCGCGTCCCGCTCACCGTGCACCGGACCAGAAGGAACACCCATGACCGACATCGTCGAGCCGGCGACCCCGCCCGGCGGCTCCACCACGGAAGCGAGCGCCTCGACGCCGGTCGCGCACCTGGGCTGGGCCCTCGTGCTGATCTCCGTGGCCCAGCTGATGGTGGTGCTCGACGGCACCATCGTGAACATCGCCCTGCCCTACATCCAGGCCGACCTCGGCTTCAGCCAGGGCAACCTGCCCTGGGTGGTCACCGGCTACGCCCTCGCCTTCGGCGGCCTGCTGCTGCTGGGTGGGCGGCTGGGTGACCTCTACGGCCGTCGCCGGGTCTTCGCCATCGGTCTGACGATCTTCGGCGTCGCCTCCCTGCTCGGTGGCCTCGCGACCAGCCCGGCGCTGCTGCTGTCCGCCCGCGGGCTCCAGGGCCTCGGCGCGGCACTCGCCTCGCCCGCCGCACTGGCGCTGATCACCACGACGTTCCCCGCCGGACCGCAGCGCAACCGCGCCTTCGCCGTGTACGCCGCCATGTCGGGTGCCGGCGCCGCCGTCGGGCTGATCCTGGGCGGCTGGCTGACCGGCCTGAGCCTCGACGTCCTCGGCGTCACCGTCGACGGGTGGCGCCTGACGCTGCTGATCAACACCCCGATCGGCCTCACGGCCGCGGCCCTCGCCCCGCGCATCCTCGCCGAGTCCGAGCGCCACACCGGTCAGCTCGACGTGCCCGGCGCCATCACCGGCACGACCGGCCTGCTCGGCCTGGTCTACGGCCTCTCGCGCGCCGCCACCGACGGGTGGGGCGACACCTGGACGCTCGTGACGCTGCTGGGCGGCATCGCGGTCCTGGTCCTCTTCGGGGTCATCGAGTCGCGCACCGAGCGCCCGCTGCTGCCCTTCCGGGTCTTCCTGCACCGCACCCGCGCCGCGAGCTTCGTGGCGATGATGCTGCTGCCCGCGGCGATGTTCGCGATGTTCTTCTACCTCTCGCAGTACATCCAGAACGTGATGGGCTACACGCCCCTGAACGCCGGCTTCGCGTTCCTGCCGTTCTCGGGCGGGATCATCGTGGCCGCAGCGATCTCCTCCCAGCTGGTCAACCGCATCGACCCCCGGTTCCTGGCCGGCACCGGCACCCTGATGGCCGCCGTCGCGCTCTTCGGCTTCTCGCGCATCCCCTCCGACACCACGGTGCCGCTCACCGACGTCACCGCCAGCTACGCCACCGACATCCTCCCGTTCATCGTGCTGATGAGCCTGGGCATGGGCGCCACCTTCGTGCCGGTCACCCTGACCGCGGTGCACCACCTGCGCACGGAGGACTCCGGCATCGGCTCGGGCGTGCTCAACACCATGCAGCAGGTCGGTGGGGCGCTGGGCCTGGCGACCCTGAGCACGGTGGCCACGCGGGTCATCACGGACCGCTCGACCGAGATCGCGGCTGCCGCCCAGCAGGCCGGGGTCCCGGTCGACGAGCTCACGCTGACCCACCAGGTCTTCACCGAGGGCTCGACCACGGCGTTCCTGGTCGGCGCGGGCATGGCCCTGGTCGGCTCGCTGGTGATCTGGCTGTTCCTCGACGTCAAGCACGAGGAGCTCGCGACCGACGGCCCCCCGGTCCACGCCGGGTGAGCCAGCTAGCCGAGGTTCGTCAGGTTGTCGGCCACGGTCCGGCTCAGCGCCAGGGCGCGGCGCGACCAGGCCGGCGACGCACCGGCGAGCCCGCAGGTCGGGTGAGACGCCCAGGCCGCCGAGGTGGGGTCGAGGCCGAGCATGTCGAGCCAGCGCGCGACCCGCTGGGTCAGCGCGGTGTCGCTCACTGCACTCTCGGGCCGCCGGGGTCGGTGCGCGGGGACGACGCCCAGCACCACCGTCTCGCCCGCCTCGAGGGCCTCGGCCAGCACGTCGTGGTCGGCGGCGGTGAGCCGGTCGACGTCGACGAGCAGGCCGCGGGCGCCCGCGCCGCGCAGCAGCGACAGCGGCGTACCCGCGGCGCAGGAGTGCACCCACGGCTCGGCGTCCTCGGCCACGATCGCGCGCCGACGACCAGCTCGAGCAGCGCGGAGGCCTCGGGCGGGTGCACGGTGCGGTGCCGGCCGAAGCCCGAGGCGGTCGGCACCGCCGCCGCCGAGCACCGAGGGCAGCGCGGGCTCGTCGAGCTGGACCACGAGGGAGGCGGCCGCCGGCATCCGGCGGCGTACGTCGCGCACGTGGGCGCGCACGCCCTCGGCCAGCGCCTCGGCGAGGTCGCGGCGGGCCCCGTGGTCGCCGAGCACGAGGTGCGCCGCGCGGCTTCTCCACGGTGGCGGCCAGCGTCCACGGGCCGGTGACCTGCAGCTTGACGACCCCGGCGTAGCCCTGTCCGAGCTCCTCGAGCGCGTCGAGGTCCTGGGCGAGCAGGCTGCGGGTGCGGCGGTGGTCGATGCCCGGGGCTGCCCGGAGCCGCCGGTGAGCCGCCAGCCGGCGGGCTGGAGGTCGGCGTCGAGCCCCTCGACCACCGCCAGCGTGCGGCCGGTCATGGCGGCCGCGGGACCGCGGCCGGGCATCTCGGGCACGTACGCGAGATCGGGCGAGCTCGCCCAGCACGACGTGCGCACCGCCTCGCGGTAGCCCTCGCCGCTGGTGTCGTCGCCGGGCATCGAGCCGATGCCGGTCGCGAGCACGCTCATCGCTCTCCTCCGGTGGCGCTGATGGTGGCCGAGCCGACCACACGGGTGCCGTCGTAGACGACGACCGCCTGCCCCGGCGCGATGCCGTACGCCGGCTCCAGCAGCTCGACCTCGACGCCGTCGTGCTCGGGCCCGTCGAAGGCCGCGACCGGACCCGCGCCGGGCAGCTCGGCGCCGTGCGCGCGCAGCTGCACGCTGACCTCGGGTCCGTCGAGCACCTCGGGCGGGGTGCCGCACCAGCGCGGCCGGATGCCGCTGCAGCCGGTGCACCGCCAGCCGCTCGCGCGGGCCGACCCGCACCGTGCCGGTGACGGGCTCGATGTCGAGCACGAAGCGGGGCTTGCCGTCGGGCGCGGGGCGCCCGATCCGCAGGCCCTTGCGCTGGCCGATGGTGAAGGCGTAGGTGCCGTCGTGGCGCCCGAGCTCCTCGCCGGTGGCGTCGTCGACGACGGCCCCGCTCGCGGTTCGGCGCCCGGTCCCCGAGCTTCTCGCGCAGCCAGCCGGCGTTGTCGCCGTCGGCGACGAAGCAGATGTCGTGGCTGTCGGGCTTGTCGGCGACCAGCAGCCCGCGCTCGCGCGGCCTCGGCGCGCACGTCGGTCTTGGTGGACCCGCCGAGCGGGAACAGCGAGTGCCGCAGCTGGCGCTGGTCGAGCACCCCGAGCACGTAGGACTGGTCCTTGCCGTGGTCGACGGCCCGGTGCATCTCGACGAGACCGTCCGCGCCGGTGCGCAGCTGGGCGTAGTGACCGGTCGCGACCGCGTCGAAGCCGAGCGCGAGCGCCTTGTCGAGCACCGCGGCGAACTTGATCTTCTCGTTGCAGCGCAGGCACGGGTTCGGGGTGCGCCCGGCGGCGTACTCGTCCATGAAGTCCTCGACGACGTCCTCGTGGAACCGCTCGGACATGTCCCACACGTAGAACGGGATGCCGATGACGTCGGCGGCGCGCCGGGCGTCGTTGCTGTCCTCGATCGTGCAGCAGCCACGGGCCCCCGAGCGGTACGACGCCGGGTTGCGGGACAGCGCGAGGTGGATGCCGGTGACGTCGTGGCCGGCCTCGACGGCGCGGGCCGCGGCGACCGCCGAGTCGACCCCGCCGGACATGGCAGCGAGGACGCGCATCAGAGCCGGACCCCCCGCGCCCGCTCGACGCAGGGTCCGATGGCCGCGACCAGCGCGTCGACGTCGGCCTCGGTGGAGGTGTGGCCCAGCGAGAAGCGCAGCGAGCTGCGGGCCGCCCGCTCGCCACGGCCCATCGCCAGCAGCACGTGCGAGGCCTGGGGCACCCCCGCCGAGCAGGCCGAGCCGGTGGAGCACTCGATGCCGCGGGTGTCGAGCAGCATCAGCAGCGAGTCGCCCTCGCAGCCGGGGAACGACAGGTGGACGTTGCCGGGCAGCCGCTCGGTCGTCCCAGGTCTCGGGACCGGGGCCGTTGAGCACGGCGTCGGGCACCGCCCCGAGCACGCCGGCGACCAGGCGCTCGCGCAGCCCGGCCATCCGGGTCGCGTGCTCGGCCTGCGCCGCCACCGCCAGCTCGACGGCGGCGGCGAAGCCGGCGATCGCGGGGGTGTCGAGGGTGCCGCTGCGGATGTCGCGCTCCTGCCCGCCACCGTGCACGAGCGGGACCACCGCGACCTCGCGTCGTACGACGAGCGCGCCGGCGCCGTGCGGGCCACCGACCTTGTGCCCGGTCACCGTCATCGCGTCGACGCCGGAGGCGGCGAAGTCGACGGGCAGCACGCCGAGGGCCTGGACGGCGTCGGTGTGCACCGGGATGCCGTGGCTCGACGGCGACCGCGACCACGTCGGCGACGGGCTGGCGGGTGCCGACCTCGTTGTTGGCCCACATCACCGACACCAGGGCGACGCTCGTCGGGTCGCGCTCGATGCTCGCGCGCAGCGCGTCGACGTCGAGGCGCCCGTCGGCGTCGACCGGCAGGTGCTCGACCTCGGCGTCGCCCTGCTCGGCGAGCCAGTCGAGGGGGTCGAGCACGGCGTGGTGCTCGACGGCGGTGGTCAGGACGCGCACCCGGCGCGGGTCCGCGGCGCGGCGCGCCCAGTAGATGCCCTTGACCGCCAGGTTGTCGGCCTCGGTGCCGCCCGAGGTGAGGACGACCTCGCCGGGCGGCAGCCGAGGGCGCCGCGCGATGGTCTCGCGCGACTCCTCGACGACCCGGCGGGCGCGACGACCGGAGGCGTGCAGCGAGCTCGGGTTGGCCGCGGCGGCCAGGTGGCGGGTCATCGCCGTCGAGGACCGCCGGCACCATCGGTGTCGTGGCGGCGTGGTCGAGGTAGACGGGCGTGCTCATGTGGGTGCCAGCCTACGGCGCGGGCCAGCGCCCGGACGCACCCGTCCCCGGCCCGCGTCGCACCCGCTGCGGGTTCAGCCCGACACGGCCGACGCGAGGTTGTCCAGCGACCCTTCGAGGGCGGAGCGCTCGACCAGCGGGAAGGTGATCTTCGACAGCAGGTCCTTGTCGGTGACCTTGCTCCAGTCGTAGGTCAGCGAGACGTCGCAGGAGTCCGAGCCCAGCGACTTCAGCTCCCAGGTCCACTCCCATCCGGGCGGCGGCGTGTCCGCGGGCGCGGTCTGCCAGGCGACCAGGTGGTTGGGGTCGTAGCCGGTGACGGTGTTGTCGGTCTGGTAGTCACCGCCCATGTGGTCCCCGGTCATGTTCATCCGGAACACCTGCCCGGTCCCGGTGATCCGGTCGGTCTTCTCGTCGCTGACCACGAACCCCGAGCCGTCGAGCTCGGGATGCCGCTCGGGGTTGGTCAGGAACGAGAAGACGTCCTGGGTGGGTGCCTCGATGGTGCGGCTGACGGTGATGCTCTGATCGCTCATCTCCCCACCGTCCACCTACTGGTCTGGTCCACCCACACCTCCGGGGGTGAGGAGCTGCCGCCACGGGTGGTCGGCCGGCTCGGTGGCACCGACGGCCTCGCGCAGCGCCGGCACGTCGCTCGAGAGCAGCGAGACGTCGAGGTCCTCGTGCTCGCGGGGCATCCCGGTGAACGCCTCGATCGCCCAGCCGCCGACGATCCACCACGGCCGGTCGAGGCCGTCCAGGAGCGCGGCCGCCCCGGCCGGGTGCAGCGGATCCCACGCGCCGTACCAGCGCTCGAACTCCGGGTCCTCCTGCTCCGCCGCGACGTCGTCCACGACCCCATCCTCGCCGAGCCGGCTGGTTTTTTCGGGCCGAGTCGTGGGAAGGGGGGTTTACTCTGGGCGGATGAGTCCCGAGCCCCGTCGACCCGGCCAGTCCAACGAGAGCTACGAGGGGCGCGCAGGCGCCCGACAGTCGGTCCAGCGGGACTTCCTCGGCACATCGTCGGTGGCGCACGGCGGTGACCCGTCGTTCTCGGTGCGGTTGTTCCGTGCCCTGTTCGCCTGGCGGGACCGCAGGAAGCGCTGAGGCGGCGGCACCCGTCGGGGCCGTTCGTGGCTCAGCGTCGTCGCAGCTCGACCAGGATGGCGCGGTGGTCGGTGCCGTCGATCGGCACGGTCCGCGCCGGTGGCCGCCAGTCCCGGCTGGGTCAGGACGTGGTCGATCTGCCACCAGGGGCGGCAGCGGCAGGCCCGTCGAAGAGCCCGTTGGCCGGCCAGGTGGGCTGCCAGCCGGCGTTGGACTGCTCGACGGCGTCGCGGTAGCCGTCGTCGACCAGGCGCCGCAGCGGTGCGTGGTCGAGCGTGGCGTTGAAGTCGCCGACCAGCAGGTCGGCCTCGCGGCTCGCGGGCGGCCTCGCGCAGCACCGCGTGGTCGCGCAGCCAGCCGGCGGGATCCGTGGGCGCGTGGGAGTGCACCGCCAGCAGCGTGAGTCCCTCGACCTCGACCTCGCCACGACTGCAGCTCGGTGCCGAGCCGGCACGGCTGCTCCAGCGGCTCGAGCGGGCGAAGACCATCGTGCCGACGGTGTCGGCGAACGGCGGCTCGCCGGCGTCCGGGAGAGCCGATGCGGTGCGGCAGCAGCTCGTCCAGCCCGGCCCGGTCGAGGTCGGCCGAGCACGGCGGCGGTGACCTCCTGCAGCACCAGCACGTCGACGTCGTCCGCCACGGCGGCGCGCGACCACGGCGGTGGCGTCGGCGCGTCCCCTCAGCAGGTTGCTGCTCATCACCGTCAGCGGTTCACCGCGGCCTGGCCTGCTCGTCGCGTGGCGCCGGTGACCAGCGGCGCCAGCCACCAGGCGTGCACGACCAGGCCGCGCCAGGGCGAGCAGCACCCCGACCCGCGCCGCCACCGGCGGCGTACGACCGCGAGCAGCAGCACCAGCGCGCCCGCGTAGGCCAGCAGCGGCGTACGGCGCGAAGGAGACCAGTCGGACCGCCTGCCCCTGCTCGACGCTCGGCGACCCGCAGGACGGTCAGCAGCAGGGCCGGGACCAGGGTCACGACCAGGAGCACCCACCAGACGGAACCGACGCGCGCTCATCTCAGAGCAGGACCAGGTCGTCGCGGTGCACGACCTCGCGCTCGTAGGCGGCGCCGAGCTCGCGCTTGAGGTCGTGGCTCGAGCGCCCGACCAGGCGCGGGCATCTCCTCGGCGTCGAAGTTCACCAGCCCGCGCGCCACCGACGTGCCGTCGGGGCCGGTCAGGTCGACGGGATCGCCGGCGTGGAAGGAACCGGTGGCCCCGACCACCCCGGCGGCCAGCAGCGACGCACGGCGGTCGACCACCGCGCGCACCGCGCCCTCGTCGAGGTGCACCGTGCCCATCGGCTCGGTCGCGTGCGCCAGCCAGAGCAGCCGCTTGGCGCGACGCTTGCCGGTGGCGTGGAAGAGGGTGCCGACGCGCTCACCGCTCAACGCGTCCGCGGCCCGGTCCGCGGAGGTCAGCACGACCGGGATGCCCGCACCGGTCGCGATCCGCGCGGCCTGCACCTTGGTCTCCATCCCGCCGGTGCCCAGCCCGGCCGCGCCGGTGCGCCCGATCCGTACGCCGTCGAGGTCGTCGAGGCCCTGCACGTCAGCCGAGCAGCCGGCTGCCCGGGGGTGCGCGGGTCGGCGTCGTAGAGCCCGTCGACGTCGGAGAGCAGCACCAGCAGGTCGGCGTGCACCAGGTGCGCCACCAGCGCTGCGAGCCGGTCGTTGTCCCCGAACCGGATCTCGGAGGTCGCCACGGTGTCGTTCTCGTTGACGATCGGCAGCACCCCCAGCTCGAGCAGCTGGGCGAAGGTCTGCGAGGCGTTGCGGTAGTGCGCGCGGCGGGTGACGTCGTCGACGGTGAGCAGCACCTGCCCGGCGATCAGCCCGTGGCGGCGCAGCTCCTCGGTGTAGCGGTGCACGAGCAGGCCCTGGCCCACCGAGGCCGCGGCCTGCTGGGCGGCGAGCCCGGAGGGTCGCCGGCGCAGCCCGAGCGGGGCCAGTCCGGCGGCGATGGCGCCCGAGGACACCAGCACGACCTCGATCCCGCGCTCGCGGGCCGCAGCCAGCACGTCGACGAGCGCGCGCACCCGGTCGGGATCGATCCCGCCGGCCGCGGTCGTCAGCGACGACGAGCCCACCTTGACGACGACCCGTCGGGCCCCGGTGACCTCCGGACGCAGGCTCATCGCCGTCACTCACGTCCTGGTCGCGGCCGGGGTCGGACTCGGCCCAGTCCGGGTCCGTTCCTGCTGCCGATCTCGTACGACGTCGGGCCGCTGGCCCCGCCAGCTTCGCCTTGCGGGGCTTGGGGGTGTCGAGACGACGCGCCACGTCGGCGCGGGTCTCGGCCTCCGCGCGGTCGGGCATGGCCTCGTCGATGTCGCGCCGACGGCGGGCCGCCGGACGGGAGTCGTCGAAGCGCTGGTCCTCGCCACGGCGACCGAGCATCTCGGCGCCGGTCTCGATGCCGGGCTCGAAGTCGAAGACCACCGCGTTGTCGGGGTGGCCGATGAGCACGGTGTCGCCCTCCTGCGGCACCGAGCCGCACCAGCCGCTCCTCGATGCCGAGACGGTTGAAGCGGTCGGCGAGGAAGCCGACGGCCTCGTCGTTGCTGAAGTCGGTCTGGCGCACCCAGCGCTCCGGCTTGGTGCCGCGCACCCGCCAGCCGTCGCTCGGTCCGGGTGATGGTGAAGTCGTCGCCGCCGTCGGCGCTGGGCGGGCGGAGCACGATGCGCTGGGGCTCGACGACGGTGCGTCTCGGCGCGGGCGGCGGCCACGATCTCGCCCATCGCGAAGGTCGAGCTCGCGCAGGCCCTCGCCCGAGGCCGCCGAGATCGGGAACACCTTCAGGCCGCGGGCCGCGCAGGTCGTCGATGGTGATGTCGGAGAGGTCGCGCCCGTCGGGCACGTCGATCTTGTTCAGCGCCACCAGGCGGGGTCGGTCCTCGAGGCCGCCGTAGCGCGCCAGCTCGTTCTCGATGACGTCGAGGTCGTCGACGCGGGTTGCGGCCCGGCTCGATCGAGGCGGTGTCGATGACGTGGACCATCGCGGCGCAGCGCTCGATGTGGCGCAGGAAGTCGTGGCCCAGGCCACGACCCTCGCTGGCCCCCTCGATGAGGCCGGGCACGTCGGCGACGGTGAAGGTCAGGTCACCGGCGGTGACCACGCCGAGGTTGGGCACCAGGGTGGTGAAGGGGTAGTCGGCGATCTTGGGCCGGGCCCGCGAGATCGCCGCGATCAGGCTGGACTTGCCGGCGCTGGGGAAGCCCACCAGGCCGATGTCGGCGACCACCTTGAGCTCGAGCACGATCTCGAGCTCGTCGCCGGGCTCGCCGAGCAGCGCGAAGCCGGGCGCCTTGCGCTTGGCCGAGGCCAGCGCCGCGTTGCCGAGGCCGCCGCGACCGCCCTGGGCGATCACCAGCTCGGTGCCGGGGCCGACCATGTCGGCGATCACGTTGCCCTGCGGGTCGCTGACGACGGTGCCCTCGGGGACGGGCAGCACGAGGTCGCTGCCGTGCCCGCCGTTGCGGTGCGTCGCCGGCACCGTGCCCGCCGTGACTCGGCGCGGCGCTTGGGGCTGTGGTGGTAGTCCAGCAGCGTGGTGACGTCGGTGTCGACGCGCAGGATCACCGACCCGCCGAGACCACCGTTGCCGCCGTCGGGGCCGCCGAGCGGCTTGAACTTCTCGCGGTGCACCGCGGCGACGCCGTTGCCGCCGCGTCCGGCGCTGACGTGCAGCGACACGCGGTCCACGAAGGTGGGGACGGCCATGGGGGTGCTCCTCGGGGTCGCTGGCTACTCGGATCAGAAATGCCGAAGGGCGCCCCGGGTCGGGGCGCCCTCCTGGACAGCTGCCGGTCAGGACCGGCGCACACGTGGTCGCCTCAGGTCACTCGCCCGGGACGATGTTGACGACCCGCGACCGCGACGGGTGCCGAACTCGACGGCACCGGCCGCGAGCGCGAACAGCGTGTCGTCGTCGCCGCGACCGACGTTCGAACCCGGGTGGAAGTGGGTGCCACGCTGGCGCACGATGATCTCGCCGGCGTTGACGAGCTGGCCGCCGAAGCGCTTGACGCCGAGGCGCTGGGAGTTGGAGTCGCGGCCGTTCTTGGTGGACGCCGCGCCCTTCTTGTGTGCCATGTCGAGTTCCTTAGTCCTGGATTCGTTCGGAGGAGGGCCTGCAGCAGGCTCGAGCCAGGGCTCAGAGCGAGATGTCGGTGACCTTGACCTGGGTGTACCTCTGGCGGTGACCCTGGCGCTTCTTGTAACCGGTCTTGTTCTTGTACTTCTGGATGATGATCTTGGGGCCCTTGAGTGGCGCCGAGGACCTCGACGGTCACGGCCGCCTTGTCGAGGCCGCTGGCCGTGACCTTCTCACCGTCGACGGCCATCAGGACGGGAAGGGTCAGAGTCTCGCCGACGGCCGTCGTGACCTTGTCGATCTCGATGACGTCGCCCACGGCAACCTTCTGCTGAGTGGCGCCTGCGCGCACGATCGCGTACACCGCGGTCTCCTTCGTCGAACTCTGGATGTGTCTTGGGTCTGGGGCTGCCCGCCCACGGTCGGGCCACCTCCGGGGAGGTGCCTCTTCAGTGGGGGTGCCACACAGAGACAGCACGCGTGAACGCACCGAGGGGCAATACTACGGACGGGGCCGGACAGGCGCAAAACGTCAGCCCGGACCCCGCCCGATCGTGCGTGTGCGTCAGCGCTTGCGCGTGCGGGTGACGACCTTGGGGGCCGTCGTCGCGGGCGCTGCAGCCGCCTCGGGAGCCGGTACGACGTCGGGCGCCGTCATGACCACCGGCTCACCGGCCGTCGTGGGCTGCCCAGCGGGTCGCGTGGCGGCACGACGACGGGTCCGGGTCACGACCCGGGTGCCGGGGGCTGCTGCTGCGTCCTGCCCACTGTCCTGCCCGGTCGGCGCAGCAGGCTGCTGAGCCGGCTCAGCCGACCCCGACGACCCTGCGGGCTGCGAGTCGGCTCCTTTGTGCGCCTCGTCCGGCACCGGGACCGTCTCCGGCTCGACAACCGGCTGGGCCTGCTCGGTCTGGGCCTTCTCGCTCTGGGCCTTCTCGTTCTGGGGCGCACGACGCGAGCGGGTCCGCTGGGACTTCTGCGGCTGCTCCTGCTCGACCGGCTGGTCCTGCCCGGTCGGCGTCTCCGCTGCTTCTGCGCCGGCTTCTCCGCCGGCTTCTCGGCCGGCTTCTCTGCTGCGGCCGACTCGGGGGCCGGGTCCTGCTCGGCGTTCTCGTGGCGCGCCATGGCCGCCACGTCCTTCGGCGAGGGCGCCTTCGTGGAGGCGGCGTCGTCGGACGATCCGCCCTTGCCGCCACCCCTGCCGCCGCGACCGCTGTCGTTGCCGGCGTCGCTGTCGTTGCCGCCGCCCTTGCCCCCACGGGAGCGTCGGCTGCTGCTGCCACCGCTGTTGCCGCCGCCACCACTGCTGCTGCCACCACCACCGCCGCCGCCGCGACGACCGTCGTCGTCGTGCTTGGGCTCGACCGGGTGGTCGAGGGTGACGATGCCGCGACCGGAGCAGTGCTCGCAGGGCTCGCTGAACGCCTCGAGCAGCCCGGTGCCGATGCGCTTGCGCGTCATCTGGATCAGGCCGAGCGAGGTCACCTCCGCGACCTGGTGGCGGGTGCGGTCCCGGCCGAGGCACTCGACCATGCGGCGCAGCACCAGGTCGCGGTTCGACTCGAGCACCATGTCGATGAAGTCGACGACGATGATCCCGCCGATGTCGCGCAGCCGCAGCTGGCGCACGACCTCCTCGGCCGCCTCCAGGTTGTTCTTGGTGACGGTCTCCTCGAGGTTGCCGCCCGAGCCGGTGAACTTGCCGGTGTTGACGTCGACGACCGTCATCGCCTCGGTGCGGTCGATGACCAGCGAGCCGCCCGAGGGCAGGAAGACCTTGCGGTCCAGGCCCTTGGCGATCTGCTCGTCGATGCGGTGCGCGGCGAAGACGTCCTTGCCGGCCTGCTTGCCCTCGGTGGCCGGCTCGAAGCGCTCGAGGCGCTCCTGCGAGGTCCGGTGCGACGTGGCTGACGTAGTCGCTGCACGGTCTCCCAGGCCTCGTCGCCGTCGATGACGAGCTTGGCGAAGTCCTCGGTGAAGAGGTCCCGCACGACCTTGAGGGTCAGGTCGGGCTCGCCGTAGAGCAGCTGCGGCCCGTTGCCCTTGGCCTTCTTCTCGATGTCGTCCCAGCGGGCCTTGAGCCGCTCGACGTCGCGGGTCAGCTCGTCCTCGCTGGCGCCCTCGGCGGCCGTGCGCACGATCACGCCGGCGGAGTCCGGGACGATCTCCTTGAGCAGTGCCTTGAGGCGCGCCCGCTCAGTGTCGGGCAGCTTGCGCGAGATGCCGCTGCTGGTGCCGTCGGGCACGTAGACGAGGAACCGGCCGGCCAGGCTGACCTGGCTGGTGAGCCGGGCGCCCTTGTGGCCCATCGGGTCCTTGGTGACCTGCACCAGCACCGACTGGCCGGAGGAGAGCACCGACTCCATCTTGCGGGGCTGGCCCTCCTTGTGGCCCAGCGCGGCCCAGTTGACCTCGCCGGCGTACAGGACCGCGTTGCGGCCCTTGCCGATGTCGATGAAGGCCGCCTCCATCGAGGGCAGCACGTTCTGGACGCGGCCCAGGTAGACGTTGCCGATCAGCGAGGTCTGCGACTCGCGAGCCACGTAGTGCTCGACGAGCACCTTGTCCTCGAGGACGCCGATCTGGGTCAGGTCCTCGCGCTGGCGGATGACCATGACCCGGTCGACCGCCTCGCGACGGGCCAGGAACTCGGCCTCGCTGGCGATCGGGGCGCGCCGACGACCGGCCTCGCGGCCCTCGCGGCGACGCTGCTTCTTCGCCTCGAGCCGCGTGGAGCCGGACAGCGCGGTGATCTGGTCCTCGCCGGTGCGCGAGCTGCGCACCCGGGTGACGGTGTTGCTCGGGTCGTCCCCGCCCTCACCGCCGTCCTCACCGGTGCGGCGACGACGCCGACGGCGGCGCGAGCTGGTGCTGCCGCCGCTCTCGTCGCCGTCCTGGTCGTCGTCGCCGGGGCCGTTGCTGGGGCCGTTGTCGTTCTCGGCCTTCTCCTTGGGCACCGACGAACCGCCCCGGTTGCCGTCGCGGCCGCCACCCTGGCGACCACCGCCACCGCCACCGTTGCCGCCGCCGCGGTTGTTGCTGTGGTCGGAGGCGTCCGCAGCGTCAGTGGAGTCCGAGGAGTCGTCGGAGTCCTGCTGGCCGCTCTCGCCACCGTCACCCGACTTGCGGCGACGTCGGCCGCCACGACGGCGCCGGCGGCGGCCCGTGCCCGAGCCCTGCCCACCGGTCTCGTCGTCGTCGTTCTCGTCGTCGTCGCTGTCGTCGTCCTGGTCGACGCTGCTGTCGCGGTCCCGGTCGTCGTTGCGGGTCCTCGCGGCCGGCTTCTCCGGGGTCTTCTCCGGGGCCTTCGCCGGGGCCTGCTCGTCGGTCTGCTCGACGGTGTCCGTGGCCGCGGTGGCCTTCGCCGCCGCCGTCCCCCGGGTACGCCGCGTCGTGGTGGTCGTGGTCGTGCGTGCGGGAGCGCTGCTCTCCTGGGCCGCGGGCGCTGCCTCGGCAGCCTCCTCCTCGTCCTCGGCGGGCAGGACGGGCTCGGCGACCTTGGCGGGCGCGGCCTTCTTGGCGGTGCGCTTGCGGGTCGTGGTCGTCACCGAGGGCGCCTGGAACAGCGGCGCCACGCCGGTGCCGACCTCGGCGACGGGCTCGGCGGTGGGCTCGGCGGTGGGCTCGGTCCGGGCCTCGGGGGCCACGGTCGCGGGCGCCGGGGTCTCCTCGGTGACGGCCGCGGCCGCCTTCTTCGCGGGGCTCTTGCGCGCCGCCCGGGTCGTGGTGGTGGTGCGCGTGGCGGACGGCGTCTCGGCGGCGGCCGCGTCGACGCTCTGGTCCTCGGCAGGCTTGGCAGCGGCCTTCTTCGCCGGCGCCCTCTTGGCAGCGGCCTTCTTCGCCGGGGCCTTCTTGGCAGCAGCCTTCTTCGCCGGGGCGGCCTCGACCGCACCGAGGTCGAGCTGGGCCTCGCCCGGCTCGTCGGCCGGCTTGGTGGCCTTGGCGGTCGACTTCTTGGTCGCCGCCTTCTTGGCCGGTGCCTTGGCGGTGCTCTTGCGGCTGCGGGTCGTGGTGGTGACCTTCGGCGCCGCAGTCTCCTGCGTGGCCGCACCGCTCTCAGCGGTGGGAACCTCGGAGGTGGTCGGCTCCTGGCCGACCTGGTTCTCGTCGGGCATGTGGTGCTCCTCTGCCCGGCACGCCAGCGGGTGCCGGACGGTCAGACGCCGGCTCCCGCGGTGCGGGGCGACGCAAAGCCTTCGGTGGCGGCGACACCCTCCGCGTGTGTGCGTCACCACGTCCCCCGCCGTCACCTGCCGCGGTCGCCGGGCTGGCCTCCGGATGGAGGTGGAAGGCTCGCTGTCACCGGGCCTGCCTGCCGCGTCGCGGTCTGGCGACGACCGGTTCCCTGGTGTGCCGCCCTCCAGCTGGGAGGAACGGCGAGAACGTCGTCGGGTCGACGACCACGGCTGTGCCCTCGGGGCAGGCGCTGGAGTGCGCCCTCGTCGGGTACGACCGCAGGTCGGGGACCGTGGCGAGTATCGCACACCGCGTCCCCAAGTCCCGTCATGTCACGTCAGGACAGCGGGTCGCCGACGCTCCCGTCCTGCTCGAGGGGGCCTTGCGCCAGCCGGGTCAGCAGCGGCGCACGTCCGGAATCGAGTCCGGTGAGCGTCGCGAGGCCGCGCAGCACGTCGTCGGGTCGCACCGAGGGCACGCCGTGGCGCAGCACCAGGTCGAGCGAGGCGCCGTCCTCGCGGGGCTCGGCGCTCAGCGAGACCACCGGCGCGCGGCAGTCGAACTCGCGCAGCCCCTTCTTCATCATCCGCTCCACCAGCACCTCGTCGGTGGCCAGGAACGTGGTCACGGCTGCGGCGGCCTCCTCGGGCATCGCCTCGATGTCGAGGCGCCAGTGGCTGGCCTCGAGCCGGTCGCTCAGCGAGCCGCCGGGCGACTCGACGACCTCGAGCACGTCGAGCCCGTCGGGCAGCGCCGCGGCCAGCTCACCGTGGATGTCGGCGGGGTCGACCACCTGGGCCAGGCCGATCTCGAGGTACTCCGCCTCGCTCGCGGACCCGGTCGGTGCGGCGCCGGCGTACGAGATGCGGGGGTGCGGGTTGAACCCGGAGGAGTAGGCCATCGGCAGCCGGGCGCGGAAGACCGCGCGCTCGAAGGCCCGGGAGAAGTCGCGGTGGCTGGTGAAGCGCAACCGCCCGCGCTTGGCGTAGCGGATGCGGAGCCGTTGGACGGGAGGGGCCTGCTGCTCGGGCTGTTCACGCACGCACCACAGCGTAGGCGAGGTCACCGGGGTCGGCCCGCATCGCGGGCGAGGGGTAGACGGTGCCGACACGCTGGCCCTCGAGCCAGTCGGTGAGCCGGGCGGCCTCACTCCTCAGGGCGGCCCGTCCCTCGACGCCGATGTCCTCGAGCAGCCGCACCTCGACCACGCCGTCCTCGTCCTGCATCCAGCAGCCCACGACCCGACCGTCCCACCAGGCCGTGGTGCCGGCGTTGCCGTTGCGGTCGAACAGCACCGGCTGGCGTTCGCCGAGGTAGAACGCCCGCTGCTTCCAGCCCATGACCGTGGGGTCGAGCACCGGCAGCAGCGCCGCCCACGGCGCCACGCACGGCTCGGGCTCGAGGTCGTCGGGCAGGAGGTACGCCGCCTCCGCGGCGTCGGTGCCGACCTCGACCGCGCCGACCTCGGCCAGCGCGGCCCGCACGGCGCCCTTGGTGGCGCCGAGCCACCAGACCAGGTCGCTCTCGGTGCCGGGGCCGAAGCGGTGCAACCAGCGGCGTACGAGCTCGGCGTAGCCCGCCGGGGCGTCGAGCGGAGCCGGCGGCCCTCCCAGCCACTCCTGCACCAGTCGCCAACGCGGCCGCGACTGGCGCCAGTGCAGGAGGTTGGGTCCGCGCACGATCTCGGCCGCGGCCCCGAGCTGGCCCAGGACGCGGCCCGCCGCCCACACCGTGCCGCCGCTGATCCGGACCTCGAGGCCCGGCACCCGGGCGCGGACCTCCAGGCTGGTCAGGCCGTCGGGCTCGGCGGCCAACGCGGCCCGGACCTCCTCCTGCCGTGCCCGCAGCCAACGCCCCTCGTCGGCCGCCACCCCCGCGGCCCGGACGTCCTTGAGCAGCCGGGCGTGCTCGGCCGCGGCGGTGCGCGCCGCGGCACTCCCCCAGGCCGCGGGCAGCAGGTCGCGCGGGAACACGAACATGGTGCGCCGCATCGCGAGCTGGCGCACCAGGCTGCGGTCGTCGTACAGCGCTCGGTCGACGTCGGCGACGCGCAACCCGTCCACCCGCGCCTGCAGGGAGAGGTGGACGGTGGCCGGCTCGGTCGCGTGCAGCACGACCACGGCACGGGTCGCCGCCTCGGGGTCCTCGACCCGGTGGGCAGGGCTGAGCGCGTGGCGCCGCGCGAGGCGCGCTCGGCGCTCGTGGTCGTCGACGTGCCGCACGGCACACACCCTGCCACCGACCACGCAGGGTCGGCGACAGGGTGTGCGGAGCAGTGCCGGGCGAGCCGGGGGTCAGCCGAGGGTCAGCCGGTGGTGAGCGAGGTGTCGTCGACCACGAAGCTGGTGCCCAGGGAGGAGTCCTCGGTGCCGACGAAGCGCACCGTGACGGTCTTGCCGGTGAAGGCGGAGGCGTTGAGGGTGCGGGTGACGTAGCCGGTGCCCTCGTCGAGGTTGGAGTAGGTGGCCAACGTCGTGGTGGTGCCACCCGAGACGACCTGGACCTGCAACGTGTCGTAGGCCCTGGTCGTCGTGGTCTCGGCGCTGCTGACGTAGAGCTTGAACGACAGCGTGGCGTTCCCGGCCGACGGGACGCCCACCTGCTGGGTGAGGGTGTCGGTGCGGGTCGTGCCGTAGCCGGTGAGCCAGGCCTTCCAGGAGCCGCTGGCCGCGGGGGCGCCGGAGTCGTTGGTGATGACACCCGAGGTCGCCGACCACGCCGTCGCACCGGACTCGAAGCCGGGGTTGGCCAGCAGGTTGCCCGACGGGGCCGGCGGCTCAGCGGGGGCGCCGCTGAGCAGGGAGGTCAGGAGGCGGTTGGGCGACCCGGTGCCCGCACCGACGACCTTGCCGCTGGTGGAGCTGCCGAGGACGGCGCTGGTGACCGTGCTCGGCGAGGCGCTCGGAGTGCCCTGGAGGTAGAGGGCCGCCACGCCGGCGACGTGCGGGGTGGCCATCGAGGTGCCCGAGATCGTGTTGGTCGCCCCGTTGGAGGTGTGCCAGGCCGAGGTGATGCTGGAGCCGGGCGCGAAGAGGTCGAGGCAGCTGCCGAAGTTGGAGAACGACGAGCGGGCGTCTGCGTTGGTCGTGGACCCGACGGTGATCGCCGCGGCGACGCGCGAGGGCGAGCCGTTGCAGGCGTTGGTGTTCTCGTTGCCGGCCGCCACGGCGTAGGTGACGCCGTCGGCGATGGAGGCGCCCACCGCCTGGTCGAGCGCCGAGGACACCCCGCCGCCGAGGCTCATGTTGGCCACCGCAGGGGCGCCGGCGCCGTGGTGGGAGGTGACCCAGTCGACGCCGGCGATCACCCCGGAGGTCGAGCCGCTGCCCGCGCAGTCCAGCACCCGCACCGGTCGCAGCGTGACCTGCTTGGCGACGCCGTACGTCGTGCCACCGACGGTGCCCGCGACGTGCGTGCCGTGACCGTTGCAGTCGCTGGTGCCCCGGCCGTCGCTGATCGCGGTGTAGCCGGACTGCACGCGGCCGCCGAAGTCGGTGTGCCCGGCCAGGATGCCGGTGTCGATGACGTAGGCGGTGACCCCGCTGCCGGTCGGCGTGTAGGTGTAGCTGCCGTCCAGCGGCAGGTCGCGCTGGTCGATGCGGTCCAGGCCCCAGGTGGCCCCGGTCTGGGTCGCATCGACCGACAGGGTCTGGTCGGCCTCGATGTAGGCGACGCCGGGTCGGTTGCGCAGCGCCTCGACCGCCCGCTGCGGGAGCCGGGCCGAGAAGCCGGTGAGCGCCGCGCCGTAGGTCTGCTTCACGCGCCCGCCGTTGTCCCGCGCCGCGCGGCGGGCGTCGGCGCCCGCCGACGCGCTCGCCCGCTCCTCCATCACGACGATGTAGTCGCCCGGGACGGCCGAGGCGCGTCCCTGGCCGACGACGGGCGCGGGCCGGTCGTCGGGCCGGGCGGCCCGGTCGGGGGCGGCCTGGGCCCAGGTGGGGCTGAGCGCGACGAGGCCCGCGAGGGCCACGGCGGCGGCGGTGCCGGCACCGAGGTGGCGCAGGCGCGATGACGTGGTTGTCATGGATGGACTCCCGAGTGAAGAGGTCGCCGCGGGTCACCCCGCGGCTCCCGTGCCGGTCGGCACGGTGCGCAGGACAGTAGGGGCGGACGATCACCGGTGGGGCCCGCTGCTCACCTCAGCTTTGTGCGCTGCAAGAACCTGCACCTTTACCTTGTCCGGCGCCGAGAGGAGGCCCGACCCACGGGGTGGTACGTCGGGTGGGACGATCCGGTGGTGTCTCGTCGTGGTGGATGGCTGTTCCTGATCGGGCTGGTGGCCCTGTCCTTCAACCTGCGACCCGCGGCCGTGAGCGTCGGGCCGGTGCTGGCCGAGGTCCGCGAGGGGTTGTCGATGTCGGCGACCGAGGCGTCCCTGCTGACCACGCTCCCGGTCCTCGCCTTCGCCGTCTTCGGCGCCCTCGCCCCGGCCGCCGCCGCGCGCGGCGGCCTGCACCGGGTGACCCTGGTCGCGCTGCTCGCGGTCGTCGTGGGTCTCGCCGGTCGCGCCGTCACCGGTTCCGACGTCGCGTTCCTGGCGCTGTCGCTGCTGGCCGTGGCGGGGATGGCGATGGCCAACGTGCTGATGCCCTCGCTGGTCAAGCGGCACGCGCCCGAGCGCATCGGCGCGGTGACCGCGATCTACTCCACCGCCCTGGCCATCGGACTCACCTCGGCGCTGCTGCTCACGGTCCCGCTGTCCACGGCCCTCGGCGGGTGGCGCGGCGGGCTGGGCGCCTGGGCGGTGCTGGCCGGCGTGGCGGTGCTGCCGTGGATCCTGCTGGCCCGCCACGACCGCAGCACCCCGACGCCCGGGGGCCCGATCACCGTCGCACAGGTCGCCCGGACGCCCCTCGGCCTGGCGATGGCGGCGTTCTTCGGCGTCCAGTCGATCCACGCCTACGTGATGTTCGGGTGGTTCGCCCAGCTGTGGCGCGACGCCGGCTACTCCCCCACCGCCGCGGGCGCGCTGGTCGGGCTGATCGCCGGCGTCAGCATCCCGCTGTCGTGGCTGCTGCCCC
Organism: uncultured Actinomycetota bacterium; assembly: GCA_963722135.1. Taxonomy (GTDB): domain Bacteria; phylum Actinomycetota; class Actinomycetes; order Propionibacteriales; family Nocardioidaceae; genus Nocardioides. The sequence goes on along the minus strand of CAVRJT010000003.1, from coordinate 452,327 downwards.
CGCTCCTGGCCCGGTCGTCGCACCAGCGCCGGATCCTGGTGGCGGTCATCTCCTGCTACCCCGTCGCGTACGTCGGCCTGCTGGTGGCTCCCGCCGCGGGCGCGGTGCTGTGGGCGCTGCTGGCCGGGGTGGGCGCCTGCACGTTCCCGCTGATCCTGACCCTGATCGGGCTGCGCGCCCGCACCCCCGAGGGCACGGCCGCCCTGTCGGCCTTCACCCAGTCGGCCGGCTACCTGCTGGCCGCTTCCGGCCCCTTCGTGGTCGGCCTGCTCTACGATGCGACCGGCGAGTGGACGGTGCCGCTGGTGCTGCTGCTGGCCCTGGTGGTCCCCATGCTGGCCCTGGCCTCGTGGTTGGCCCGACCCCACTTCCTCGAGGACCAGCTCGGGGGCAGCACTCCACGAAGGAGCACCCGCCCGTGAGCAACCCGCCGCCCGAGGACCCGTACCACCAGCAGCCGCCGCCCCCGCCCCAGCATCCCTACGGGCAGGCGTTCCCCGGCGCCGGCGACCCGCGTCAGGAGGGTCCGCCGTCGAAGGCGATGGCGGTCGCCTCGCTGGTGCTCTCGTTCCTGTTCTGCGTGCCCGTTCGTGGCAGCCATCGCCTCGATCGTGCTCGGCGTCATCGTGCTGGGGCGCAGCAAGAACGGCCGTGACCACGGCCGCGGCCTGGCCATCGCCGGCATCGTCATCAGCACCCTGGTGCTGCTGGCCACGATCGCCGTCGTCGTGCTCATCGTGGTGTTCGCCTCCCGGGTCCAGTCGGTCGACGACCTGGAGGAGGGCCAGTGCGTGAACTTCTCCGGCGTCGATGACAGCAGCGGCACCGAGACCTTCTCCGCGATCACGCTGGCCGAGTGCACCGAGGGCCACGACGCCGAGGTGGTCGGCGTCTACGAGCTCACCGCGGACCTGCTCGAGCAGTACCCGGACCGGGACTACACCGAGATCTGCGCACCGGCCTTCCTCGCCTCGCCCGGCAGCGCCCAGGACGACCTCGACGCGACGTTCGCCACCGACGTGGCCGACCCCGACCCCGGCGACCAGGTCGCCTGCTTCTTCGAGCGCACCGACGGCGAGAAGCTCACCGCGCCCCTCGGCTGACCCACCCCGACGGACGAGCAGTCACTTCTGCACCACCCAGCGGTCAGTTTCGCACCACCCACCGGTCACCGGTGTACGTCGCGCGGGCCATGATCGACCGCTCGCAGGTGCAGAAGTGACTGCTCGGTGGTGCGAAAGTGACTGCTCGGCCCGGGGGGTCAGACGACGGCGAGCGGGAGCAGCGTCTGACCGGTGGGGCCGACCTGGATCTCGGTGCCCATCTCGGGGCACACGCCGCAGTCGTAGCAGGGGGTCCAGCGGCAGTCCTCGACGTCGACGGAGTCGGGGTCGAGGGCGTCCTCCCAGTCGGCCCACAGCCAGTCCTTGTCGAGGCCCGAGTCGAGGTGGTCCCAGGGCAGCACCTCGTCGTAGGGGCGCTCGCGGGTGGTGTACCACTCGAGGTCGACGCCGGTGCCGGCCAGGGCGGTGGCCGCAGACTCGGCCCAGCGGTCGTAGGAGAAGTGCTCGCTCCAGCCGTCGAAGCGGCCGCCGTAGCGCCACACCTGCTCGATGACCGCGCCGACGCGACGGTCGCCGCGGGAGAGCAGTCCCTCGATGATGCCGGGCTTGCCGTCGTGGTAGCGGAACCCGATGGCGCGGCCGTACTTCTTGTCCTCGCGCACCGTGTCGCGCAGCTTCTTGAGCCGCGAGTCGGTGGTCTCGTGGTCGAGCTGCGCGGCCCACTGGAACGGCGTGTGCGGCTTGGGCACGAACCCGCCGATCGAGACGGTGCAGCGGATGTCGTTGCGCCCGGAGACCTCGCGGCCCTTGGCGATGACCTTCTTGGCCAGCTCGGCGACCTGGAGGACGTCGTCGTCGGTCTCGGTGGGCAGGCCGACCATGAAGTAGAGCTTCACCTGCCGCCAGCCGTGGGAGTACGCCGCCGCCACGGTGCGGATCAGGTCCTCCTCGGTCACCATCTTGTTGATGACCTTGCGCATCCGCTCCGAGCCGCCCTCGGGGGCGAAGGTCAGCCCCGAGCGCCGGCCGTTGCGGGAGAACTCGTTGGCCAGGGTGATGTTGAAGGCGTCGACGCGGGTCGAGGGCAGCGAGAGCGAGACGTTGGTGCCCTCGTAGCGGTCGGCCAGGCCCTTGGCGACGTCGCCGATCTCGGTGTGGTCGGCGCTGGAGAGCGAGAGCAGCCCGACCTCCTCGAAGCCGGTCTTAGCGGATGCCGTTCTCGACCATGTCGCCGATGGTCTCGATCGAGCGCTCGCGCACCGGGCGGGTGATCATCCCGGCCTGGCAGAAGCGGCAGCCGCGGGTGCAGCCGCGGAAGATCTCGACGCTGAAGCGCTCGTGCACGGTCTCGGCCAGCGGCACCAGCGGCTTGGCGCGGGTAGGGCCAGGCGTCGAGGTCCATCAGGGTGTGCTTCTTGACCCGGAACGGCACGCCCGGCTTGTTCGGCACGACGCCTCGATGGAGCCGTCCTCGGCGTACGACGACGTCGTAGAACTTCGGGACGTAGACGTTGCCGGTCACCGCGAGGCGGCGCAGCAGCTCGTCGCGACCGCCGGGGCGGCCCTCGGCCTTCCACTCGCGCACCACCTCGGAGATCGCGAGCACGACCTCCTCGCCGTCACCGAGCACGGCGGCGTCGACGAAGTCGGCGATCGGCTCGGGGTTGAACGCGGCGTGGCCGCCGGCCAGCACGACCGGGTCGTGCTCGCCGCGGTCGACGGCGTGCAGCGGGATGCCGGCGAGGTCGAGCGCGTTGAGCATGTTGGTGTAGCCGAGCTCGGTGGAGAAGCTCAGGCCCAGCACGTCGAAGTCGCCGACCGGGCGGTGCGCGTCGACGGTGAACTGCGGGATGTCGTGCTCGCGCAGCACCGCCTCCATGTCGGGCCACACGGCGTACGTGCGCTCGGCCACGATCCAGTCGCGCTCGTTGAGCACCTCGTAGAGGATCTGCACGCCCTGGTTGGGCAGGCCGACCTCGTAGGCGTCGGGGTACATCAGCGCCCAGCGGACCGTCTCGCCCTCGGGGGCGGCAGTCCCAGTCCTTGACGGTCGAGTTGAGCTCGCCGCCGACGTACTGGATCGGCTTCGAGACGCCGGGCAGGTGCGGCTCCAGGTCGGCGAAGACGGAGCGGCCTGCCTGGCGCGTGGTCTCGACGGTGGACGCAGACATGGAGCAACCTCGCAAGCGGTGGTTCGGCGAACGGTCGGGAAGGCTCCAGCGTACGGCGGTGCCGGTCGGCGGGCCATTTCGCCGCCTCTCTAGTCTTCGGCACATGAGCGAACCCACGGTCCGACGCCCCGTCAGCTGGACCGTGGCCGTGCCGGGAGTGGCGTTCGTGCTGCTGCTGGCCACCTGGGCCAACCACGACGCGTGGCCGGTGCTGGTCGCGGTCGCCGTCGCACTGGTGGGCTCGGTCGTCGCGGCGGTGCACCATGCCGAGGTGGTGGCGCACCGCGTCGGCGAGCCGTTCGGGTCGCTGATCCTCGCGGTGGCGGTCACCGTCATCGAGGTCGGCCTGATCGTGATGCTGATGATCGGGGGCGGCGACGGAGCCAGCACCTACGCCCGTGACACGGTCTTCGCCGCCCTGATGATCACCCTCAACGGCATCGTCGGCATCTCGCCTGCTCGTGGGGGCGCTGCGCCACCACCTGGTCAGCTTCAACGCCAGCGGCACCGGCTCGGCGCTGTCGACGGTCGTCGCGCTGGCCGCGGTGTGCCTGGTGCTGCCCGGCTTCACCGTCAGCGAGGCCGGGCTGTCGTACTCGCCCTCCCAGCTGGCCTACGTCTCGGTCGCCTCGCTGGTGCTGTACGGCGCCTTCGTGCTGACCCAGACCGTGCAGCACCGCGACTTCTTCCTGCCCGTCCCTCCGACGACCAGGCCGGGTCACCGGGCTGCTCGACCAGGACGAGGACGGGCACGCCGACCCGCCCTCGGACCGCGCGGCGAAGCAGAGCCTGGCCCTGCTGGTGGTCGCCCTGGTCTCGGTGGTGGGCCTGGCCAAGATCGCTGTCCCCCACGATCGAGGACGCCGTCTCCGGCCTCGGGCTGCCCTACACCGTGGTCGGTGTGGTGATCGCACTGCTGGTGCTCTCGCCCGAGTCGATCTCCGCGCTGCGCAACGCGGAGCGCGACCGGGTGCAGAACAGCCTCAACCTGGCCTACGGCTCGGCCATGGCCTCGGTCGGCCTGACGATCCCGACCATCGCCGTCGCGATGATCTGGATCGACGGCGACCTGGTGCTGGGCCTCGAGCCGCTGCAGATCGTGCTGCTGGCCATCACCGTGGCGATCTCGACCCTCACCCTGGCCCAGGGTCGAGCCAAGACCCTGCAGGGCGTGGTGCACCTGGTGCTGTTCGCGACGTTCCTGTTCTTCTCGGTCAAGCCCTAGCGCGCGCTGACGAGCACCCGCGGCGCGGAGTAGCGCCGGGGCGCCTGCTCGGTGGAGCGCAGGTGGATGTTCTGCAGCAGCCCGACCGCGAGCAGGCCGGCGAACATCGAGGAGCCGCCGTACGACACGAACGGCAGCGGCACGCCGGTGACCGGCATGATGCCCAGGCACATCCCGATGTTCTGGAAGGCCTGGAAGCCGAACCAGCAGGCGATGCCGGCGGCCGCGACCCGGCCGAAGACGTCCTCGGTGGCGGGTGGCGATGGCCAGGGCGCGCCAGATGACCACGCCGAGCAGCAGCACGACGAGGCCGGCGCCGACCAGGCCGAGCTCCTCGCCGGCGACGGTGAAGACGAAGTCGGTGTGCTGCTCGGGCACGAAGCCCGAGCGGGTCTGGGAGCCGTTGAAGAGGCCCTGGCCGAAGAGGCCGCCGTTGCCGACCGCGACCCGGGCCTGCTCGACGTTGTAGCCGGCGCCGCGCGGGTCGAGGTCGGGGTTGGTGAAGGCCAGGAAGCGGTCGACCTGGTAGTCCTTGAGCACCCCGGCGGCGACCGCGACGACCGCCGCCGTCACGCCGCCCGCGCCCAGCAGCGCCAGCCAGCGCCGCGGGGCGCCCGAGACCGCGAGCACGCCCACGACGGTGGCGGTGAGCACCAGCATCGTGCCGAGGTCGGGCTGGAGCAGGATCAGCGCCGCCGGCACGGCTGCGATGAGCAGCATCAGCAGCACCTCGACGAGACCGACCTTGGGTCGCCACCGACCCGCGGCGCGGTGCGCCAGGACCAGGCTCATGCCGATGATCACGGCGAGCTTGGCGAACTCGGCCGGCTGCACCGACATCCCGCCCAGCATCAGCCAGGAGCGCGAGCCGTTGATGGTCGAGCCCATCACCAGCACCAGGACCAGCCCGACGACCGAGGCGAGGTAGACCACGGGCGCCGCGATCCGCACCCAGCGGTGGTCGGCGACCACCACCACGGCCATCAGCAGCAGGCCCACCGAGATGTTGAACAGCTGCTTCTCGCAGGTAGGCGCGCGGGTTGCCGCCGGTCAGGTCCTCGCGCGTCGAGGTGGCCGACCACACCAGCAGGGTGCCGATCACCACCAGCGCCAGCACCGCGCCGAGCAGCACCCAGTCGAGCCCCGCCCAGCGGAACCGCGGCTGGGTGCCGCCGGCGGACCGCAGCCGTACGCCGGTGCTCACCGAGTCGCCCTTCGCGCGGGCGGGCGGCAGCACCGAGCCGTCGCGGGTGAAGGTGGGCAGCTCCGTCGGGGGGCGTGGTGCCGGGGATCGCGGCCTGGCGCGGGCCGCACCTGCTCGCCCTCGACGCCGTACAGCGTCTCCCAGATCGTGCGGATCGCCGGACCGGAGGTGCCCGAGCCGGTGCCGCCCTGGCTGACCATCATCACCACGACGTAGTCCTCGGAGTAGGAGGCCACCCACGACGTCGACTGCTTGCCGTAGACCTCGGCCGAGCCGGTCTTGGAGCGGATCGGCACCTCCTCGAGCGGGAAGCCGATCATCCGCCACGACATCGTGCCCTGGCGGGTCACGCCGGCCAGCGCCTCGTCGATGTAGCCGATCGTCTTCGTCGGGCAGGTCGACCGTGCCCTGCACCTCGGGGTCGATGCGGCGCAGCACCTTGCCGTCGGGGCCGACGACCGCCTTGGCGACCCGCGGCTCGTAGAGCGTGCCGCCGTTGGCGATGGCGCCGTACGCCCGGGCCAGCTGCAGCGGCGTGACGATCGTGTCGCCCTGGCCGATGGCGAAGTTGACGGCGTCACCGGCCCGGTAGGCGTAGCCCTCGACGCAGAACTCGCGGGCGAACCTGTAGACGAAGTCGCTGGTCGTCGGCGTCCTGCGGCTTCGTCGAGATCCCGCAGTAGTAGTCCTTCATCGACTCGTAGTAGTCGCGCTTCCACTGCCGGTCGGCGATCCGGCCGGAGGCCTCGCCGGGCAGGTCGATGCCGGTCTCGCTCGCCGAAGCCCCAGTCCTTGGCCTCCTCGACCAGCGGGTCCTTGGCGTCCACGTCGGTCGACGTCGGAGCCGTAGCGCTGCCAGTAGTCGTAGGCCGACGCGGTAGAAGAAGGTGTTGCACGAGACCTCGAGCGCCTTGGCGAAGCCGATGGAGCCGTAGGCGCCGGACTCGTAGTTCTTGAAGTCGCGGTTGCCGACCCGGAACGCCGAGGAGCAGTTGAGCATCGTGTCGGTGTCGTAGCCGTTGCTCAGCGCGCCGGCGGTCATGAACGGCTTCCACGTCGAGCCCGGGCGCGAACTGGCCCTGGGTGGCGCGGCCCGAGCAGCGGGGTGCCGGCGGCCTCGGAGTAGAGGCGGGCGAGCTCCTTGTCGGAGATGCCGCCCACCCAGACCTCCGGGTCGTACGTCGGCTGGCTGGCCATCGCCACGACCCGGCCGGTGTCGGCCTCGAGCACGATCGCGGCGCCGGAGTCGGCGGCGTACTTGCGCCCGGTCACGGTGTCGGTGGTGGCGCGCGCCGTCCTGATGGTCTCGGCGAGCTGCTTCTCCACCACGCTCTGCACCCGGGCGTCGATCGAGGTGACCAGGGTGTCGCCGGGCCGCGCCTGGGTCTCGCTGTCCTCGCCGAGCACGCGGCCCATCGAGTCGACGGCCACCGACTGGTAGCCGGGCATCCCGCGCAACCACGCGTCGTACTGCTTCTCGACGCCGGCGCGGCCGACCGAGGACGCGCCGTTGACGCTGGCGTCGCCGTCGGACTGTCGGCCTGGTCGAGCTCGTCCTCGGTGATCGGGCTGAGGTAGCCCAGCACGTGGGCGAGGTTGACGCCGTAGGGGCGGGGGTAGGCGCGCACGGTCTGCTGCTCGGCGAGCACGCCCGGGTAGTCCTCGGGCTGCTCGAGGATCTTCAGCGCGACGCCGCGCTCGACGTCGGTGGCGACCGGGACCGGCTGGTAGGGCGAGCCGTTCCAGCAGGTGCCGCTGACCGAGCCCTCGTCGCCGCAGGTGACCAGGCGCTTCTCGACCTCGCTGCGGTCGTCACCGGTGACGACGCGGCGACGCGGTTGAGCACCTCGCGGCGGTCGCGTCCGCCCATCTTGCCCAGCAGGGTGCGGTCGACCGAGACGACCCACGCGGTGCGGTTGGTGACCAGCGGGCGGCCCATGTCGTCGACGATCAGGCCGCGCTGGGGCTGCACGACGATGTCGCGCACCGACTGCGAGGCCGCCTGGGCGGTGTACTCCTCGCCGGTGACGACCTGGAGGTAGTAGAGCCGCACCAGCAGGGTCGCGAACAGCGAGAGCACGAGGGCCTGGATGACCACGATCCGCAGCCGCGAGCGGCGGGTGCCGGTGGCCTCCTCGCCGCGGGTGGGAGCGCGCATCAGCAGGACCTCACAGGAGCAGTCACAGGGCGTGGGCGGGTTCGAGGCGACGGAACAGCGCCATCAGCGGAGGCAGCACGAAGGGGGTCAGCAGGACGTCCCAGACGCAGCGAGACCCCCAGGACCTGCAGGGTCTGGCCGATCCCGACGACGGGGTCTGCAGAGCGAGGCCGGTGAGCGCGAAGACCGAGGTGCCGACGAAGGACGCGGCCGCGACCGTGGCCACCACCGTCGTGGCGGTGGGCCGCGACTCGGGCCGGACCCGGCCGACCAGGTAGCCCACGACCAGCAGCGCGAGGGCCCAGCGACCGGCGACGTGGTCGGCCGGCGGCGCCAGGTCGAGCAGCAGCCCGGCCCCGAAGCCGAGCACCATCGCGAACTGCGGCCCGCGGGTCAGCGCGCCGGCGACCACGACGAGCAGGCACAGGTTGGGCACGACGCCCTCCCAGGCCAGCGGCGCCGAAGACCGAGACCTGCAGCACCAGCGCGGCGACGACGGCCACGGCCGCGACCACGGCGCGCACCGCGGTCACCGGGAGCCTCCGGTGATCTCGCCGTCGGCACCGATCACGCCGCGGTCGCTGCGGGTGCCGGTGGGCACCACCACGCCGACCAGGTCGAGGGCGCCGAAGTCGACGTAGGGGTCGATGACCGCGCGCTGGGAGGTCTCGCGCAGCGAGGAGTAGACCTTGGTGACCCGGCCGACGGGGATGCCGGCGAGGTACGGCGCGCCGCCGTCGCTGCCCCAGGTCACGACGCTGTCGGCGCGCGCGGGCACCGAGGTGGTGTCGACCAGCTCGAGGTCGAGGCGGCCGTCGTCGCCGAGGACGCCGCGGCCGCTGAGGAAGCCCATCTCCATCGAGTCGCCCACCCGGGCGCCGACGGTCGACTCGGGGTCGACCAGCAGCAGCACGGTCGCGGTGGAGCGCCCGGCGCTGAGCACCCGCCCGACCAGGCCGTCGTTGTTGACCACGGTCATGTCCGGGCTGCACGCCGGCGTCGGTGCCGGCGTCGATCGTCACGGTGCTGGAGAACGACTGCGCCGGGCCCACCCCGACGACCCGGGACGGGCACCAGCGAGTAGCCGAGGTCGGAGGCGACGCTGGTCAGGCCGTCGTACTCCGCGAGGCGGTTGCGGTCGTAGGCGGAGGTGTTGAGCTCGGCGCGCAGCGCGGAGTTCTCGGCCTCCAGCGACGCGACCTCGTCGCGCAGCGAGCCGTTGCTCTCGAACCAGCCGCCGACCGACGTGAACGGGCGCACCACGGCGGTCGCGCCGGCCTGGGCCGGGCCCGAGCGTGTCGGCGAGACGCCGCGCACCGGGTCGAGCGGCGAGTCGGCGCCGGTGGCCAGGTCGAGGGTCATCACGCGTGGCGCAGGCCAGCAGCAGCGCGACGAGCAGCGAGCGCGACGGCTGCTGCTGCTCGGCGTCCGGGCCGCCGCCGGGGGCGGTGCCCCACCGGCGCTCGCGGCGGTCGTGGCGCGACCATCAGCGACCGGGTACGCCGGGGCCGGCCCGGCTGGTCGCGGCGCGGCGTACCGGGGGTGCGCGGGCGGTGCTGACGCGGTCGAGCAGGGCCATCAGTAGCGCCTCGGGTCGGTGACGAGCACCTGCTGGAGGGCCTCGAACTCCTCGACGCACTTGCCGGCGCCCAGCGCCACCGAGCTCAGCGGGTCGGGGGCGACGTGCACCGGCATGCCGGTCTCGTGGCGCAGCCGCTCGTCGAGGCCGCGCAGCAGCGCGCCGCCGCCGGTGAGCACGATGCCGCGGTCCATGATGTCGCCGGCCAGCTCGGGCGGGGTCTGGTCGAGGGTGGTGCGGACCGCGTCGACGATCGCGTGCAGCGGCTCCTCGAGGGCCTGGCGGACCTCGGCGCTGGAGACCACGACGGTGCGCGGCAGCCCGGAGACCATGTCGCGGCCGCGGATCTCGGCCTCCGGCTCGTCGGGCAGCGGGAAGGCCGAGCCGAGGGTCATCTTGACCTCCTCGGCGGTGCGCTCGCCGAGCATGAGGGAGTACTCCTTCTTCATCCACGCCACGATCGCGGCGTCGAGGTCGTCGCCGGCGGTGCGGATCGACAGGCTGGTCACGATGCCGCCGAGGCTGATCACCGCGACCTCGGTGGTGCCGCCGCCGACGTCGACGACCATGTTGCCGGTCGCCTGGTGGACCGGCAGCCCGGCGCCGATCGCGGCGGCCATCGGCTCCTCGACGATGTAGACGCGTCGGGCGCCGGCCTGGTAGCCGGCCTCCTTGACCGCGCGCTGCTCGACGGCGGTGATGCCGCTGGGCACGCAGATGACCATGCGGGGCTTGGCGAAGACGCTGCGCCGGTGCACCTGCTGGATGAAGTAGCGCAGCATCTGCTCGGTCGCCTCGAAGTCGGCGATCACGCCGTCCTTGAGCGGGCCGGATCGCGGTGATGTTGTCGGGCGTGCGCCCGATCATCCGCTTCGCCTCGTGGCCCACGGCGAGGATCTCGCCGGTGGTCGCGTTCAGCGCGACGACGCTCGGCTCGTCGAGCAGCACGCCGCGCCCGCGGGCGTAGACCAGCGTGTTGGCGGTGCCGAGGTCGACGGCCATGTCGCGGCCGAAGAAGCTGTTCGCCATGGCGGGTGCGCCTCGTGGTCCCTCGTGCGCGGTGCTGACCCGGGAAGGTGGGTCGTCCCGCGCGCACGATCCCGGCACGACCCGGTCACGAGACTAGGGAGCGCCTCCCACGGATCAGGGACGCCACGCCGATGGATCAGGCGCCTCACGAGTCACATCTGCCACACGGGGTGTCAGGAGGCGGGGAACCAGATGCCGATCTCGCGCTCGGCGGTCTCGGGGGCGTCGGAGCCGTGCACCAGGTTCTGCTGGACCTTCAGGCCCCAGTCGCGGCCCAGGTCGCCGCGGATGGTGCCGGGCGCGGCGACGGTCGGGTCGGTGGCGCCGGCCAGCGAGCGGAAGCCCTCGATGCAGCGCTCGCCCTCGAGCACCATCGCCACGACCGGGCCGGAGAGCATGAACTCGACCAGCGGCTCGTAGAACGGCTTGCCCTGGTGCTCCTCGTAGTGCTCGGCGAGCAGCTCGGGCGTCGCCTCGCGCAGCTCGAGGCGGGCCAGGGTGTAGCCCTTGGCCTCGATGCGGCGCACGATCTCGCCGGTGAGGCCGCGGCGGACGCCGTCGGGCTTGATCAGGGCCAGGGTGCGCTCGGTCATGCCCGCGACCCTACCGAGCACCGAGCGCCGCCGCGCGTGCGGCCACCTCGGCGGGCACCGGGACGCCGACGGCGTCGGCGTCGGGCGACCGGCTCGCCGGCGACCAGGCGCAGCGGCACGTGGCCGCCCCAGACCCCCGCCGCGACGTCGGGCTCGTCGTCGACCGGGCCGCCGGCGCGCACCTTGAGCGACGCCTCGGCCAGCGGCAGCGCCAGCACCGCGGTGGCGGCCAGCTCCTTGCGCGTGTGCGGGCGCAGCGTGGCCGAGCGTCCCGGCACCACCTGGTCGACCACGAGGTCGAGGGCCCGCGCGCGCTCGGCCTCGTCGTCGACCAGCCGGGGGCGGCCGAGCACGACCGCGGAGCGGTAGTTCATCGAGTGGTGGAAGCCCGACCGGGCCGCGACCAGCCCGTCGAGCAGCGGTGATCGTCACGCAGACCTGGCCCGCGAGCACCGTGGGCAGCCAGCCGGCCGCGACCGAGCCGTGCAGGTAGAGCGAGCCGCCGTCGTCGGGGCCGTCCGGGTCGGCGGCGTACGCCGTGGGCAGGACCAGCGGGTGGGCGTCCGGTCCGGACCCGACCGTCAGCCCGAGGTGGGCCACCAGCGCCTCCGCCGAGCAGGGCGTGCAGCGCGGCGCGGTCCGCCGACCATGCGGTGGCGGCCGCGGGTCGCGGTGGTGCGGGCGGTGGGCGAGAGCGCTGCGGTGGTCATGCGTCCATCCTGCGGGCACGATGGCCCGCGCACAGGGCCAATTCACCACGACTCCGACAGGCCACTCGATGACCCCGCTCGCCCTCCGCCTCGACCGCAGCAGCGCCCGCCCGCTCGGCGTCCAGCTCGCCGACGCCGTGCGCGACCGCGTCACCGACGGCCGGCTGCCGCCCGGCGAGCGGCTGCCCAGCAGCCGCGCCCTGGCCGCCGAGCTCGGCGTGGCCCGCACCGTCGTCGAGCAGGCCTGGGCGCAGCTGGTCGCCGAGGGGTGGCTCGAGGGCCGGCACGGCTCCGGGCACCTTCGTGGCCGCCGGTCGCAGCGGTCCCGCACCCGCGCCCCGGCGCCGGCCCGCGCCGGCGGCACCGGTCGGGCCGCCGCTGGTCCGCCTCGACACCGGCACCCCGTGGATCGACCCGCGGCACGCGGCCGCCTGGCGCCGGGCCTGGCGCGACGTCGCGGCCGCCACCCCGCCGCGCGGGTACGACGACCCGCGCGGCCTGCCCGAGCTGCGCGCCGAGATCGCGGCACCGGCTGGTCCGCGACCCGGGGGCTCGACGTCGACCCCGACGACGTGCGCATCACCGCCGGCACCACCGACGGCCTGCGGCACCTGCTGAGCGCCCTGGGGCCCGGCCCGGTCGGGGTGGAGGACCCCGGCTACCGGGCGGCCGTCGCCACGGTCGGAGGCCACGGGGCGTCGGGTCGTCGACCTGCCGCCCGGCGCGGCCGGAGCCGACCTGGGCGGTCTCGCGGCGGCGTACGTCACGCCGGCGCACCAGCACCCGCTCGGCGCCACGATGTCCGGGGCCGCGCGCCTGGCGCTGCTGGCCGAGGCCGCCCGCGAGGCGGGCACGGTGCTCGTCGAGGACGACTACGACTCGGAGTTCCGCTACGACGTGGCACCGATCCCGGCGCTGGCGGCCTCGACCGCGAGCGGGTCGCCTACCTCGGCACCACGAGCAAGTCGGTCTCCCCCAGCCTGCGGCTGGGCTGGCTGGTGCCGCCGCCGGGCCTGGGCGAGCGCATCGACGCCCAGCGGGCCCGCACCCACGACGCGGCGTCGTGGCCGGTGCAGCGCGCGCTACCTCTCCCTGCTGCGCGACGGGTACGTCGACCGCGTCGTGCGCTCGGCGCGGCGCACCTACGCGGCGCGGGCAGCGCGGGTCGCCGCGGTCCTGGGCGAGCACCTCGACGGGCCCGCTCGCCGGCATGTACGCGACCGTGCCCCTGCCCGCGGCCACCGCCCGGCGGGCCCGAGAGGCGGCGCTCGCGGGAGGGCTTCGACGTGCCGCTGCTCGCCGACTACTGCCGCTCGGCAGCGCCGGCACGGGCTGGTGCTGGGCTTCGGCGGCTGCACCGACGCCGAGCTCGACCGGGTGCTGGCCGTCGTGGCGGCAGCGATCGAGTGACCCGGGTGGGCTACCCCTGCTGCGCCTCGTACGCCGCGTAGGCGGCGGCCCGCTCGCGCTCGATCTTGCGACCCAGGAAGCACGGCGGTGGCCCAGAGCAGCGCGAAGACGCCGCCCAGGAAGAACATCATCGGGATCACGAAGCCCAGCGCGATCGCGGCGCACCTGCACCACCCAGCCGGCGGTGTAGGCCCACTCGGAGCGCAGCATGCCGGCCAGCAGCAGGCAGACCACGGCGAGCCCGAGGCCGATGAGCAGCGCGAGCCCGGTGGGCACGTCGGTCAGCGAGATCAGCACCGGCGTGGTCAGGCCGAGGGTGATCGCCTCGAGCGAGAGGATCGCGGCGCACATGCCGCGGCGGGGCGACCGCTTCACGACGGCTCCTCCTCGCGCGGGGTGCCGGGCTCGCGGCGACCGCGGGTCAGCAGGGTGCGGGCCTCGCCGGCGGTGACGACCGAGCCGGTGACCAGCACCGCGCCCGGAGCCGATCGAGGAGCCGACGCTCTCGCCGGCCTCGGCGAGCGCGGCGGCGGCGTCGATCGCGTCGACCAGGCGCGGGCACCACGCGTGACGCGGTCCTCGCCGAAGACCTCGACGGCGGCCTCGCCGAGGGCGTCGGCCGGCATCGCCCGGTCGGTGGAGTTCTGGGTGCACACGACGTGGGCCAGGTGCGGCTCGAGGGCGACGAGCAGCCCCTCGACGTCCTTGTCGCCCATCACGCCGAGCACGCCGATGAGCGGCTCGAAGGTGAAGGAGTCCTCGAGCGCGGCCCCCACGGCCTCGGCGCCGTGCGGGTTGTGCGCGGCGTCGAGCACGACGGTGGGGCTGCGGCGCACCACCTCGAGGCGGGCCGGCGAGGTGACCTCGGCGAAGGCGGCGCGCACGAGCTCGGCGTCGAGCGCCTGCGCGTCGGGCCCGGACGCGACGAACGCCTCGACCGCGGCCAGCGCGACGGCGGCGTTCTGGGCCTGGTGGGCGCCGTACAGCGGCAGGAAGACGTCGTCGTAGCGGGCCCGCAGGCCCTGCAGCGACAGCATCTGCCCGCCGACGGCGGCGCGTGCGCGCGACGACGCCGAACTCCAGGCCCTCGCGGGCCACGGTGGCGCCGACCTCGGCGGCGCGCGCCATCAGCACCGCGGCGGCCTCGGCCTCCTGCTGGGCCATCACCACCGTCGAGCCCGGCTTGATGATGCCGGCCTTCTCGTGGGCGATCGCGTCGGGCGTGCCGCCGAGGTAGCGGGCGTGGTCGACGGCGATCGGCAGGACCACGGCCACGTCGGCGTCGGCGACGTTGGTGGCGTCCCACGACGCCGCCCATGCCGACCTCGACGACCGCCACGTCGACCGGGGCGTCGGCGAACGCGGCGTAGGCCATGCCGACGACGGTCTCGAAGAACGACAGCGGGTGCGCCTGGTCCTCGTCGACCAGGTGCGTGTACGGCGCGACGTCGTTGAAGGCGCGCACGAAGGCCTCGTCGTCGAGCGGCTCGCCGTCGACGCTGATCCGCTCGTTCATCGTCTCCACGTGCGGGCTGGTGAAGCGCCCGGTGCGCAGCTCGAGGGCGCGCAGCAGCGCGTCGATCATCCGCGAGGTCGACGTCTTGCCGTTGGTGCCGGTCAGGTGGACCAGCCGGAAGCGAGCGCTGCGGGTCGCCGAGCAGCTCGAGGAAGGCCTCGATCCGGTCCAGCGACGGCTCGAGTCGGGTCTCGGGCCAGCGCGACAGCAGGGCGTCCTCGACCTCGGCGAAGGTCTCGGCGGCGCGGGCACGACGGTCGACGGCGGCGGGGTCAGGCGAAGGCTCACTCATGTCCGGTCCAGTCTAGGGACGACCACCTCTTGACCCAGACTCTGGAACACGTTCTAGTTCTGGCATGAGGACGACAGTGGCGATGGTCACCCAGCAGGGCGGCTCGTTCGAGCTCGCCGAGGTCGAGCTCGACGAGCCCCGCGCGACGAGGTGCTGGTGCGGATCGTGGCCACGGGGCTGTGCCACACCGACCTCACGATGCGCAGCCTCCTGCCGGCCGAGATGTTCCCGAACGTCTTCGGCCACGAGGGCGCCGGCGTCGTCGAGGCGGTCGGCGTCGAGCGTCGAGGGCATCGCCGTGGGCGACCACGTGGTGCTGTCCTTCCGCTCCTGCCGCGAGTGCGGTCCGTGCCGCGAGGGGCGCGTCGGCTACTGCGACCAGACCCTGCTGCTCAACTACATGGGCATGCGCGCCGACGGCTCGACGACCATGAACCAGGACGGCTCCCCCGTCTTCGGCTCGTTCTTCGGCCAGTCCAGCCTGGCCCGGCACGCCCTCGCCCACGCCGACAACTGCGTCGTGGTCGACCCGGACCTCGACCTGACCCTCGCCGCGCCCTACGGCTGCGGCTTCCAGACCGGCGCCGGCACCGTGCTCAACGTGCTGCACCCCGGCGCCCACGACTCCCTGGTCGTGTACGGCGTCGGCGCCGTCGGGCTGGCCGTCGTCGCGGCGGCCGTCGCCGAGGGGGTCGGCACCGTGCTGGCCGTCGACCTCGTCGGCCGGCCGGCTCGCCGAGGCGACCGGCTCGGCGCGACCCCGGTCGACGCCTCGCGGGCTCGAGCCGGCCGAGGTGGTCGCCCGGGTCAAGGAGCTCACCGGCGGCGCGGGGTCGACGTACGCCGTCGACACCACCGCGGTGCCGGCCGTGGTCAAGCAGGCCCAGCAGGCCCTGGCCCCGCGGGGCACCCTGGTCGGCGCTCGGGCTGGGTCCCGAGGAGTACCAGCTCGACGCGATCGACCTGCTCCAGGGCGGCAAGCGGGTGATGTCGTCGATCGAGGGCGACTCCGACCCGCTGGAGATGGTCCCGCGACTGCTCGCGCTGCGCGAGGCGGGCCGCTTCGACCTCGACGCCCTGGTGACCACCTACCCGTTCGAGAAGATCAACGACGCGGTCGACGACGTGCTGGCCGGCCGGGTCGTCAAGCCGGTGCTGGTGTGGTGAGCCGCAGGTTCGCGGTGTCGGTGACCGCCTCGTAGCCCAGCGCCTGGTAGATCCGGTTCGACACCGGGTTGGCCTGGTCGGTGAAGAGCGTCGGGCCGCGCGCCCTCGTCGAGCACGTCGCGGCTCAGGTGCGCCACCAGGGCGCTGGCGTAGCCGTGCCCGCGGTGCTCGCGCGGGGTGTAGACCGGCCCGAGCGCGGACGACACCGAAGCGCGCCGGGGTGCGGGCGCTGAAGTGCACCGGCACGCCGTCGACCTCCCACACCCACAGCAGGCCGCTGCTCGAGCCGGCTCGCGGGTCCACGTCGCGGTCGAGGTGCTCGCCGGGCTCGGGCTCGCGACCGGCCTGCTCGTCGGCGTCGACCGAGAACGCCGCCGCCCAGCCGGCCACCAGGTCGAGGTCGTCGCGGCCCCGGCGGCGCGGGCCGCGCCCGCGCACCGGACGCGGCTCGACCAGGGTGCGCAGCTCGAAGAGCCGCAGGTGCTCGTGCACGTACGCCGCCGCGCCGCGCAGGCGGGCCAGCTCGTCCATGAAGACGGCACGCGCGGCAGCGCACCGTTGGCGGCCGTGACGTCGTCGCCCGCGCTCGTGCACCCGCGGGCCAGCGCCACCGCGGCGTCGTCGGGCATCAGGTGCACCCACATCGGGTGCGGCACGAACGGCGCGGTGCGCATCGCGACCCCGACGACCTCCTCGCCGCGGTCCCGTCCGAGCACGCTGACCCACCACTGCGGGTGCGCGGCGCAGGGCCGCCGCCCTCCAGCGCCCCGTGGGCGGAGCCGGCCAGCACCGTGGCCAGCACCGGCTCGAGCGCCAGGTGGGCGCCGGCGCGGTCCAGGAAGGCGCGCGGGGTCCGTCGTGCTCTCGAAGCGGTAGGAGGTCACGGGCACGCTAGGGCTCGGCGGGGACCCCGCCGGTTCCGCCGGACGGCGGGTTCGCCCCGCACGAGCGGCGACTCATAGGATTCTCCCATGACCGAGACCACGCCCCAGGCCACCGACACGACGAGCACCGACGCGCGTGCCCTCGTCGTACCGGACAAGCCGGCGCTCGAGGGTCTCGAGTCGACCTGGGCGGCGCGCTGGAAGGAGCAGGACACCTACGCCTTCGACCGCACCCAGCCGCGCGAGAACGTCTACTCGATCGACACTCCCCCGCCGACCGTCAGCGGCAGCCTGCACGTGGGCCACGTCTTCTCCTACACCCACACCGACCTGATCGCGCGCTACCAGCGCATGCAGGGCAAGTCGGTGTTCTACCCGATGGGCTGGGACGACAACGGCCTGCCCACCGAGCGCCGGGTGCAGAACTACTACGGCGTGCGCTGCGACCCCTCGCTGCCCTACGACCCCGACTTCGCCGCGCCGGCCAAGCCCGACCCCAAGAAGCAGATCCCGGTCAGCCGCCCCAACTTCGTCGCCCTGTGCGAGGAGCTCGTGGCCCAGGACGAGGAGGTCTTCGAGTCGCTGTGGCGCACCCTGGGCCTCTCGGTCGACTGGTCGCAGCACTACACGACCATCGGCCCGAAGGCGCAGACCGTCAGCCAGCGCGCGTTCCTGCGCAACTTCGCCCGCGGCGAGGCCTACCTGCAGGAGGCGCCCACGCTGTGGGACGTCACCTTCCAGACCGCCGTCGCCCAGGCCGAGCTCGAGGCGCGCGAGTACGCCGGCGCCTACCACCGCGTCGCCTACCACGCCCCCGACGGCAGCCCCGTGCACATCGAGACCACCCGTCCCGAGCTGATCCCCAGCGTCGTCGCGCTGATCGCGCACCCCGACGACGAGCGCTACCAGCCGCTGTTCGGCACGACCGTGACCTCGCCCGTCTTCGGCGTCGAGGTGCCGGTCCTGGCCCACCCCGGCGCCGAGATGGACAAGGGCGCCGGCATCGCCATGTGCTGCACCTTCGGCGACCTCACCGACGTCACCTGGTGGCGCGAGCTCGACCTGCCGGTGCGCACCGTGATCGGCCGCGACGGCCGTTTCACCCGCGAGACCCCGCCCTGGCTGGCGGCCGCCGAGGAGTCCTACGAGCGGCTGGCCGGCAAGACCGTCGTTCTCCGCCCGCGAGGAGATGGTCGCGATGCTGCGCGAGAGTCGGCGACCTCGAGGGCGAGCCCAAGCCGACCCAGCGGATGGCGAACTTCTACGAGAAGGGCGACAAGCCCCTCGAGATCGTCGCGACCCGCCAGTGGTACATCCGCAACGGCGGCCGCGACGCGGCGCTGCGCGACGAGATGCTCGTCCCGCGCCGACGAGATCACCTGGCTGCCCGGCGCACATGAAGCACCGCTACGACAACTGGGTCGGCGGGCTCAACGGTGACTGGCTGATCTCGCGCCAGCGCTTCTTCGGCATCCCGTTCCCGGTCTGGTACCCCCTCGACGCCGAGGGCGAGCCCGACTACGAGCACCCGCTGCTGCCCAGCGAGGCCGAGCTGCCGGTCGACCCGTCCACCGACGCCCCGCGCGGCTACGACGAGTCGCAGCGCAACCAGCCCGGCGGCTTCATGGGCGACCCCGACGTCATGGACACCTGGGCCACCTCGTCGCTGACCCCGCAGATCGCCGGCGGCTGGGAGAGCGACCCGGACCTCTTCGAGCGCGTCTTCCCGATGGACCTGTGCACCCAGGCCCACGACATCATCCGCACCTGGCTGTTCTCCCGCGTGGTGCGCGCCCACTTCGAGCACCACGTCGCCCCCTGGTCGCACGCGCTGGTCTCCGGCTTCATCCTCGACCCGGACCGCAAGAAGATGTCGAAGTCCAAGGGCAACGTCGTCGTGCCGACCGAGATCCTCGACAAGTTCGGTGCCGACGCGGTGCGCTGGCGCGCCGCGATGGCCCGCCCCGGTCTCGACTCGCCCTTCGACGAGGCGCAGATGAAGGTCGGGCGCCGCCTGGCGATGAAGGTCCTCAACGCCTCCAAGTTCGTCCTCGGCAACGTGGGCGCGACCTCGAGCAACGCCTACGAGGTCTCCGAGCCCGTCGACTGCGCCCTGCTGGGCCGCCTGGCCCTGGTGACCCGCAAGGCCACCGAGTCCTTCGAGGCCTACGACTACACCAGCGCCCTCGAGGCGGTCGAGAAGTTCTTCTGGGAGTTCTGCGACGACTACCTCGAGCTGGTCAAGGAGCGGGCGTACGCCGAGGACGGCGGCGCCGCGACCGCCTCGGCGAAGGTCGACGCTGGCCATCGCCCTGCAGGTGCAGCTGCGGCTGCTGGCGCCGTTCCTGCCCTACGTGACCGAGGAGGTCTGGTCGTGGTGGCAGGAGGGCTCGATCCACCAGGCCTCGTGGCCCACCGAGCTCGACCTGGGCTCGGCGGCCGCCGCCGACCCGATCGTCGTCGACGCGGTCGCGATCGCCCTGGTGCGGCATCCGCGGCGCCAAGTCGCAGGCCAAGGTCTGCGATGCGCGCCGAGCTGGGCCGCGTCGAGGTCAGCGGCCCCGAGGCCCTGGTCCGGGCCGCCGAGCAGGCCGCCGACGACCTGCGGCGCACCGGCCGGATCGTGGGCGACCTGCGTCTTCACCGTCGACGCCGCCGCCGACCGAGATCAGCGTGGCCGCCGAGCTCGCACCCGGTCGACCGGGTCCTGAGCGCACGCAGCGCCCCGACCGGACCGAGTCGGCGGCCCGACTGGGCCGGTCGAGGCGCTGCTCTGCGTGGACCCGGGGTCGGGTCAGGCCGACTTCTTCTTCTTGGTCTCGACCTCGCGCAGGACCAGCTCGGGGCTCTCCTCGCCGAGGACGACCTCGGCCGAGTTGAGCACGACCTTGGCGACGTCGCCGCGCGAGGGCACGTCGTACATCACCTGGAGCAGGACCTCCTCGATGATGGCGCGCAGTCCGCGGGCACCGGTGCCGCGCTCCATCGCCTTGTCGGCGATCGAGTCGATGGCGTCCTCGGTGAACTCGAGCTCGACCCCGTCGATCTCGAAGAGCTTCTGGTACTGCTTGACCAGGGCGTTGCGCGGCTCGGTGAGGATCTGCACCAGCGCCGGCCGGTCGAGCTTGGAGACGCTGGCGATCAGCGGCAGCCGGCCGATGAACTCGGGGATCAGGCCGAACTTGGTCAGGTCCTCGGGGCGCACCAGGGACAGCAGGTCGTCCTCGGTGCGGTCGGCCTCCTTGCGCACCTCGGCGGTGAAGCCGAGGGTCTTCTTGCCCACCCGCTGCTCGATGATGTGCTCGAGGCCGGCGAAGGCCCCGCCCACCACGAACAGGATGTTGGTGGTGTCGATCTGGATGAACTCCTGGTGCGGGTGCTTGCGCCCGCCCTGCGGCGGCACCGAGGCGGTCGTGCCCTCGATGATCTTGAGCAGGGCCTGCTGCACGCCCTCGCCGGAGACGTCGCGCGTGATCGAGGGGTTCTCCGACTTGCGGGCCACCTTGTCGATCTCGTCGATGTAGATGATGCCGGTCTCGGCCTTCTTGACGTCGTAGTCAGCGGCCTGGATCAGCTTGAGCAGGATGTTCTCGACGTCCTCGCCGACGTAGCCGGCCTCGGTCAGCGCCGTGGCGTCCGCGATGGCGAACGGCACGTTGAGCATCCGGGCCAGCGTCTGGGCCAGGTAGGTCTTGCCGCACCCGGTCGGGCCGATGACCAGGATGTTGGACTTGGCGACCTCGACGACCTCGTCCTTGGCGTGCTTGCCGCCGGCGGGCTGCGACGCCCGCCTGGACCCGCTTGTAGTGGTTGTAGACCGCCACGGCCAGCGACTTCTTGGCCTGCTCCTGGCCGATGACGTAGGAGTTGAGGAAGTCGAAGATCTCGCGCGGCTTCGGGAGCTCGGCCAGACCCACCTCGGTGCCCTCGCTGAGCTCCTCCTCGATGATCTCGTTGCAGAGGTCGATGCACTCGTCGCAGATGTAGACGCCGGGTCCGGCGATGAGCTTCTTCACCTGCTTCTGCGACTTGCCGCAGAACGAACACTTCAGCAGGTCTCCGCCGTCACCGATACGTGCCACCGGGGTCACCCTCCTCGAGTCACCTCAGGCGTGGGGGACGCCCGGGGTCGTGCTCGTTGTTACCGATCTGGACGAAGGTACTCCCCGGACCGCCCTCTCGGGGGCAGGACACGGGGAGATACCCTCGTCTTGTCGGCCCTCAGGTGAGGGCCGGTGCCTTCAGCGACTCGAGGACCGAGTCGATCAGCCCGTACTCCACCGCCTGCTGCGGCGGTGAGGATCTTGTCGCGCTCGATGTCGCGGCTGACCTCCTCGACCGGACGGCCGGAGTGGTCGCTGATCATCTTCTCGAGCAGCTCGCGCATCCGGAGGATCTCGTTGGCCTGGATCTCGATGTCCGAGGTCTGGCCGAAGGTGCCCTCGGTGTAGGGCTGGTGGATCAGGATGCGGCTGTTGGGCAGCGCCATCCGCTTGCCGGGCGTGCCCGCGGCCAGCAGGATCGCGGCGGCCGAGGCCGCCTGGCCCAGGCAGACCGTGCGCACGTCGGGCTTGATGAAGTTCATCGTGTCGTAGATCGCCGTCAGCGCGGTGAAGGAGCCACCGGGGCTGTTGATGTAGATGCTGATCTCCTGGTCGGGGTTCATCGACTGCAGGCAGAGCAGCTGGGCGATCACGGCGTTGGCGACGTCGTCGGAGATCGGCGTGCCCGAGGTAGATGATGCGCTCCTCGAAGAGCTTGGCGTAGGGGTCGATCCGGCGCACGCCGTAGGACGTGCGCTCCTCCCACTGCGGGATGTAGTAGTTCATGTCCGGTGCTCCCGTCACTTCGTGTGGGCCGGGCGGCCCTCGTCGGCCGCCTCGCGAGCGCTCTTGACGACCTGGTCGACCAGGCCGTACTCCTTGGCCTGGTCGGCGGTGAACCACCGGTCGCGGTCGGCGTCGGCGACGACCTGCTCGATGGGCTGGCCGGTGTGCTCGGCGATGAGGTCGAGCAGCACCTTCTTGATGTGCAGCGACTGCTGGGCCTGGATCTTGATGTCGGAGGCGGAGCCGCCCATGCCCGAGGAGGGCTGGTGCATCATGATCCGCGCGTGCGGCAGGGCGTAGCGCTTGCCCTTGGTGCCGGCGCACAGCAGGAACTGGCCCATCGAGGCGGCCAGGCCCATGCCGACGGTCGCCACGTCGTTGGGGATGTAGTTCATGGTGTCGTAGATCGCCATGCCGGCATCCACCGAGCCACCGGGGGAGTTGATGTGCAGGAAGATGTCGGCCTCGGGGTCCTCGGCCGACAGCAGCAGCAGCTGCGCGCAGATCGCGTTCGCGTTCTGGTCGCGCACCTCGGAGCCGAGGAAGACGATCCGCTCCCGGAGCAGACGCTGGTAGATGTGGTCGTCGAGCACGTTGAGCCCGGCCCCACCACCCATCCTCTGGTCGGAGGCGGTGTCGCGGCCTGCGGAGCTGGAGTTCTGGTTCACGTCGCCGACACTAGCCCGAAGGACCGACAGTTCCACGGGCAACCCGGCCCTGTTCGCCGACAGCGGATTTCGTCGGACCCTCCGACGATCAGGCCAGCCACTCCCGCAGCGCCCGCGAGCACCTCGGGGTGGTTGAGCAGGTCGAAGTGGCCGCTGCGGCCCACGTGCAGCACCGTGGCGCCGGGGAACAGCGTGCGCCCCGCCCGGTCCCGGCCGTACGCCGAGCGCGGACGCACCAGCAGGTCGCCGACGACCTGGCCCACCGGGTGCCGCTCGGCGTCGCTGAGCGTGGCGGCCACCAGTCGGTAGCGCGCGTGCGGCAGCGGCGGGACGTCCTCGGCCAGCCCGGCCACCAGGTCGTGCACCCCCACCGAGCGCCAGTCCAGGAGCCGGCCGAGAGCCGCGGTCTCGGGCAGCCTCGACAGGCCCTTGCTGCCCTGGCCGATCCCCCACGCGACCGGTGCGCCCAGGTGCGGCGTCCCGAGGGTGACGACGTCGCTGACGAGCCGGGTCCAGGGCGCGCTCGCGCCGCCCGGGTCGGCGGCGACCGCACCGGCCGCCCGGAGCACCAGGCCGCCCATCGAGTGCCCGACCAGCGCGATGCGGGTGACCCCGACGGGCCAGTGGTCCACGACCTGCTGGAGCAACGAGGTCACCGCGACCCCGTTCTCGCGCAGCGGGAGCCCGGTGTTGGCGCGCAGGTGGACCGGGGTCCAGCCGCGGCCGGCGAGGTCCTCGGCGTACGTCGTCCCGGTGCGCTCGCGGTGCCGCTCCCAGTAGGACTCGTTCTCGCACAGTCCCGGCAGGAGCACCAGCAGCCGCCCGGTCGCGTCCGGGAAGGCCCGAGCGAGGCCGTCGGCGTCGGGTCGGACGTCGCGACCCTCGTGGCGCACCGCGGTCGGTGATCGCCATCCGCGGACGCTCCTGCGGCGAGCCGGTCGCCGATCAGCCCGTTGACGGCCGCGCTGACGAACCGTCCGCGCGGCGAGTCCTCGAGCCGCGGGCCGGCGCCGCTGGCGGCCGCGACGTCGAGACCCCGGGAGGCGGCGCGCAGGCCCAGGCCCAGGCCGCCGTACACGGCGCCGGCGATGCCGCGGTGCAGCTGCTCGACGAGGCCCGGCCCGCGCCCCGTGATGCGACGGCCGATGCCGTGCACGCGGTCGAGCCACGCGGTGTGGGTGTCCCGGACGCTGCGCACGACCAGTCCGTCGGCCACCTCGCAGGCCAGCGAGGCGAGCGTCGAGGAGCGAGGGCCCGCGGGCGGCGCGGTGACGGTGGTCATGCGCGCCATCCTAGGCGCTCTGAGTGAACGCATGTGCACTCGACAGGCCGGCGTCACGCGAACGACCCGCCCGAGGTGCTCGGGCGGGTCGTCGGTGCTGTCGCTGCTAGGTGGATCAGGCCTGTCGGCCGCGTCCTCGGTGGTCGTCCTCGGCGGCGTCCTCGGCAGGCGCCTCGTCGGCGGGCTCCTCGGTGGTGTCCTCGGCCGGGCTGCTCCATGATGGTGCCGTCGGGCTGCAGGTTCTTCAGCTCGAGCACGTTGCCGGAGGCGTCCTTGACGGTCGCCGACTCGACGAGCACGGCCAGCGCCTTGCCGCGCAGGATCTCCTGGACGAGGTCCGGGATGTGGTTGTGCTCGAACATGTGGTTCGCGAACTCCTGCGGGTCCTGACCGGACTGCTGGGCGCGACGGATCAGGTGCTGGGAGAGCTCCTGCTGGTCGACGCCGAGCTCCTCCTTCTTCGCGATCTCGTCGAGCAGGAACTGCGCGGCGACGGCGTCGCGGACCCGGCGGTCGAGCTCGGACTCGAACTCCTCCTGGGTCTGCTCCTCGTCCTCGAGGTACTTCTCCATCGAGATGCCGGCCATCGTCAGCTGCTGCTCGATGTTCTGGCGGCGAGCGTTGAGCTCGTCGGTGACCATCGACTCCGGCAGCGGGACGGTGATCTTCTCGAGGAGTGCCTCGAGCACCGCGTCGCGGGCCTCGGCGGCCTGCTCGAGGCGCTTGCCGTTGCCCAGACGCTTGCGGACGTCGGCCACGAGCTCGTCGGAGGTGTCGAACTCCGAGGCCAGCTGGGCGAACTCGTCGTCGAGCTCGGGGAGCTCCTGCTCCTGGACCTGGGTGACCGAGACGGCCACCTCGACCTCCTCGCCGACCAGGTCGCCGCCGACGAGGCTGGAGGTGAAGGTCTTCTCGTCGCCGGCGGACATGCCGACGAGGGCCTCGTCGAGGCCGTCGATCATGCCGCCCTTGCCGACCTGGTAGCTCATGCCGGTGACCTCGGCGCCCTCGAGCACCTCGCCGTCCTTCATGGCCTTCAGGTCGAGCACGACGAAGTCGCCCTCGGCGGCGGCGCGCTCGACGTCGGCCAGGGTGCCGAAGCGCTCACGCAGCGCCGCGACCTGCTCGTCGACGTCCTCGTCGCTGATCTCGATGTCCTCGACCTGGGCCTCGAGGCCCTCGTAGGCCGGCAGGTCGATCTGCGGCTTGACGTCGACCTCGGCGGTGAACTCGATGAGCTCGTTGTCCTCGAGCTTGGTCACCTCGATCTCGGGCTGGGCCAGCGGCTCGAGCGAGTTCTCCTGCAGGGCCTCGACGTACTTCTTGGGCAGCGCGTCGTTGATGGCCTGGTCGAGGACCGCGCCTCGCCCGACCTGACGGTCGATGACGCTCGGCGGGACCTTGCCGCGGCGGAAGCCGGGGACGTTGATCTGCTGGGCGATCGCCTTGTACGCCGCGTCGAGGCTCGGCTTGAGCTCCTCGAAGGGCACCTCGACGGTCAGCTTGGCCCGGGTCGGGCTCAAGGTCTCGACGGCGCTCTTCACAGGGTGTCTCCTCATGGTTCGGTGATGGTTTACGGCACTGGTACGTCGGGGCGACAGGACTCGAACCTGCGGTCTCCTGCTCCCAAAGCAGGCGCGCTAGCCACTACGCTACGCCCCGCCAAAGCTTCCCCTTCGGCTCGCGTCGCGACGCCGCCGAGGACTCCTTGGAGCGGATGACGGGAATCGAACCCGCGTAGCCAGTTTGGAAGACTGGGGCTCTACCATTGAGCTACATCCGCACGCACAGGGGCTCCGCCCCCGTGTACCCCCGGACCGTGGTCACGGCGGGCGCGCAGGCGGCGGCTCCCCTGGACCTCTGAATCGTGCCACACCGGGCCTGCGCGGCCACAACCGGCGCCGCTGGCCGGACGAGGCTCAGCGGCGGTGGACCACGACCATGGCGCGGTCGTCGTCGCGCGAACCGAGCGCCTCGACGAGGCGGTCGGCGGAGCCCTCGAAGCTGCCGCGCAGCAGGGTCTCGGCCTGGCCGAGCATCCGGTCCAGACCCATCTCGATGTCGCGTCGGGGCCGCTCGACCATGCCGTCGGTGTACAGCAGCACGGCGTCGCCGTGGCCCAGCGCTCCGCTGGCGACGTCGAAGTCGGCGCGGTCCAGCAGGCCGAGCACCGGGCCCGCGCTGGGCAGCACCGCCCAACGACCGGACCCCGAGTGGCGCTGCACCGCGGGCGGGTGACCGGCGCTGCGCACCTGGAAGGCGCCGGTGCGCAGGTCGAGGGAGAGGTGCACGGCGGTGGCGAAGCCCTCCTCCCACCCCTGCCGCATCAGGTAGTCGTTGGCGGCGCCGAGGAACTCCTCGGGAGCCAGGGCGCCGAGCATGCCCCCGAACGCTCCGGAGAGCAGCAGGGCACGGGTGCCCGCCGCATCGCCCTTGCCCGACACGTCGACGACGACGACCTCGAGCCGGGTGTCGTCGTCGAGGATCGTCGCGACCAGGAAGTCGCCGGCGAAGGGGGTGCCGGAGGCGGAGTGCAGCGCCGCCTCGACGTGCCACCCGGCGGGCAGGTCGGGGATGCCGCCCTGGTTGAGCAGCCGGTCGCGCAGGTCCACGAACATCGACTCGCCGGTGCTGCCGGCCACGCCGAGGCTGGTGCGCCGGAAGGCCGTGGCCAGGACGATCGCGGCCATCAGGACCTCGATGACCCCCGCGGCCAGGACCCGCGGGTCACCCTCCTCCTGGAGCACCAGGGTGACCCCGACCAGCACCAGGATCCAGCGCCACGAACCACGGCAGCTGGCGCGGGTTGAGCACCAGGCTGCCCACCAGCAGCGGCACCATCAGCGAGGTGATCGGGAAGACCTCGGGCAGCAGTGCGACGCCCAGGACCAGCCCCACCGCCAGCAGGCACAGCACAGCGGCGGTGCGGAACTGACCGATCCGGCCGCGCCGCCACGCCAGCCGCAGGCGCTGGAGGCTCGCCGACGCCGTACCCGGCTCGGAGTGGTCGAACACCGCGCTCATCGGTGCCCCTTCCCTGGAAGCAGGCTCATCGTAGGGCGCGCGACCGGAAGGTGGGCTGGCATCGGCTGCACCAGAAGAGGTTGCGCCCGGCCATGTCGGTGGTGCGCACCGCCCGGCCGCAGACCAGGCACGGCTGGCCGTGGCGGCGGTAGACGTAGACCTCTCCCCCGTGGTCGTCACGACGCGGCGCGCGCCCCATCGCCTCCGGGGTGTGCTCGGGCCGCACCGTGTCGATGCGGCCGGTGCGCACCCCCTCGGTCATCAGCTCGACCAGGTCCTCCCACATCGCGCGCCACTGGCCCACCCGCAGGGTGCGGCCCGGGCGCTGCGGGTCGAGGCGGTGCCGGAAGAGGAGCTCGGCGCGGTAGACGTTGCCGACGCCGGCCAGCACCGACTGGTCCATCAGCAGGGCGCCGATGGCGGTCCGGCTGCGGCGGATCCGCGCCCAGGCGCGGTCGGGGTCGGCGTCGGCCCGCAGCGGGTCGGGCCCCAGCCGGGCGACGACCGCGTCGCGCTGGGTCGCGGTCAGCAGCTCGCACGCGGTGGCCCCGCGCAGGTCGGCGTACGCGCGACCACGGGAGTCGGCGGCGGCCAGGCGCAGGCGGACCTGGCCCGACCGGTGCGGGCACGTCCTCGACGTCGGCGTGCACGTCGAGCTTGCCGTAGAGGCCGAGGTGCACGTGGACGAACCGCTCCCCGGGGAAGTCGAGGAAGAGGTGCTTGCCCCAGGCCTCGGCGTGCTCGAGGGGCTGCCCGTCGAGCTGGGCCGCGGACCCGGCGAACCGACCCTGCGGGCTGGACACCTCGAGCCGGCGGCCCGCGAACGCGTCGTCGAGGTGGCCGGCGAGCCGGTGGAGGGTGTGCCCCTCAGGCATCGAGCCCCGTGCCGGGTCCCGCGTCGGGGCCCAGCCCCTGGGCCGAGGCCGGCAGCGGCGGCAGCACCGACGTCTCGTCGTACGACGTGAGCTGGCCGATGCGGCGCACGTGCCGCTCGTCGCCGCTGAAGGGCTCGGCCAGGAAGACCTCGACGAAGCGGGTCATGTCCTCGAGGGTGTGCATCCGACCGCCGACCGAGACCATCTGGGCGTCGTTGTGGTCGCGGGCCAGCTTCGCGGTCTCCTCCGACCACGCCAGGGCGCAGCGGATGCCGGCGACCTTGTTGGCCGCCATCTGCTCGCCGTTGCCGGACCCGCCGATCACCACGCCCATGGAGTCCTGCCCGGCGGCGCGCTCGCGGGACACGGCCTCGGCGGCGCGCAGGCAGAAGACGGGGTAGTCGTCGACGGCGTCGTAGACGAAGGGGCCGTGGTCGACGGCCTCGTAGCCGTGCTCGCCGAGCCACTCGACGAGGTGGGCCTTGAGGTCGAGGCCGGCATGGTCGGAGTCCGAGGTGCACGCGCATGGGGGCGATCCTCCCAGAACCCGGGACCCGGGCGCGCTCAGGGGTACATGGCCAGGAAGGCCGCGACCTGACGGGTCATCGGCTCGGCGGCGTCGAAGACCTCCGGGTGCCGCCAGAAGCCGTGCAGCTGCCCGAGGTAGCGGGTCCCCACGACGGCCACGCCGGCGTCGGCCAGCAGCGCGGCGAGGTGCTCGCCCTCGTCGCGGAGCGGGTCGTGCTCGGCGGTGGTGACCAGGGTCGGCGGCAGCGTCCACAGCCGGTCCGAGCGCAGCGGCGCGAGGTCGGGGTGCTGGAGGTCCTCCGCGGTGGCGGCGTACTGCTGCCAGTACCACGCGGCCTCCCGCGGGTCGAAGCCGTCCGCGGCCGTGCTGTAGCTCTCGAAGCCGGCCTCGGGGTCCAGGAACGGGTAGACCAGCGCGAGCGCCCGGAAGCGGCCGGGGTGGCGCAGCGCGGCGACCAGCGCGAGGTTGCCGCCCGCGCTGTCGCCGTGCGCGTAGAGCGGACCGCCCAGGTCGTACGACGCGCCCTCGCGCCCCAGCCAGCGCAGCACGGTGTCGACGTCGTCGGGCGCCGCCGGGAAGCGGTGCTCGGGCGGGCGGCGGTAGTCGACGCTGAGCACCGCCACCTCGCTGCGGTTGGCCAGCCGGCGGGCTGCGGCGTCGTGGACGTCGATGTCGTGGAAGACGAAGCCGCCCCCGTGCAGGTGCACCAGCACCCCCTCACGGGCGTCGTGCGGCCGGTACAGGCGGCAGCGCACCCCGTCGGCGTCGAGGTCGAGGACCTGCTCGACGTCCTCGCGCGGCTGGCCGGCGGCGAGGTCGCGGGCCTGGCGGCGCGACTCGGCGATGTCGAAGTCGGGGTCGAAGACCTTGGGGGTCAGCGCCGAGGCCTCGAGCGAACGGCGGGACTGGGGATAGAGCATCGTCGTCCTCCTCAGCGCTGCATCAGCGCGTCGAGCCCGACCGCGATCGCGGCCGCGACCCGGAAGTCGACGCGCTGGATCGGGCACGGTGACGGTGTAGCGGTCGCGCAGCTTGAACTGCCGCGTCGACGCTGATCAGCGGAGCCCCGTCCGGGGTCGCGAAGTCGAAGTGGACCGACAGGAACGGGCAGGTCGGTGAACCGGCGCACGCAGTGCGACGGCCTGGCTGCGCTCCTGGCCGGTGCCGGTGTAGCCAGGGCCCTCGACGTGGAAGGTCGAGCGCAGCAGGCTGGCCCCGAAGTCCTTGCGGAAGAAGCCGAGCTGGGCTGCCGGTCGCGTCGTGGATGTCGTAGCCGGCGTTGAGGTCGACGCGCTTGCGCGCCTTGAAGCTGAAGACCGGGCTGCGCCTTCGACTCGTCGGCGTAGAAGGTGACCTCCTCCTTGAACGCCAGCCGCTTCTGCTGGGCGAAGCCCATCAACCGGCCCTCGGCCCCGTCGGGTCCCGCCTCCACCAGCTCGTAACGGTTGGTCGTCATCGCCAGCTTCTGCTTGACGTAGAAGCAGGGGACGTACATCTCCGCGGTCATGGCCCCAGAACCTACTGCCGCGCCGGCTCAGGCGTCGGCCAGCCGGGCGACCTCCTCCTCGGCGACCTCGGGGTCGAGCTTGGTGAAGACCGGGGTCGGCTTGCCGACGGGGGTGCCGACGACGATCGGGTGCCGCTGCCAGGACGGCGCGGTGGTGTAGTCGCCGGTGATGACCGGGTAGCCGGGGCCGCCGTCGAGGTCCTCGACCTCCTCGATGCGCGGCATCGGGGCGACCTCGCCGGTGCCGCCGAGCGCCCGGTCGACGGCGTTGGCCGAGAACGGCAGGAACGGGGCGAGCACGAGGTTGAGGTCGGCCACGCACTGGGCGACCACGTGCAGGATCGTGCCGAGCCGCTCGCGCTGGTCGTCGCCCTTGAGCTTCCACGGCTCGGAGTCGGAGACGTACTTGTTGACCACGCCGACCGCGCGCATGGCCTCGCCGATGGCCGCCTTCTGGCGGTGCCGGCCGATCAGGTCGCCGACGGTGCCGAACGCCGCCTCGGCGGCCGCCAGCACCTCCTCGTCCTGGGGCTCCAGCGGGCCGGCGGCCGGGATCTCGCCGAAGTTCTTGGCGATCAGGGTCGCGGTGCGGTTGACCAGGTTGCCCCAGCCGGCGACCAGCTCGTCGTTGGTGCGGCGCACGAACTCGGCCCAGGTGAAGTCGGAGTCCTGGTTCTCGGGACCGGCGGAGGCGACGAAGAAGCGGAACGCGTCGGGCTGGTAGCGGCTGAGCAGGTCGCGGACGTAGATGACGACCTTCTTGGAGGAGGAGAACTTGCTGCCCCTCCATGGTCAGGAACTCCGAGCTGACCACCTCGGTCGGCAGGTTGAGCTCGCCGTAGGTGTGGGTGCTCGCCGCCGCGGTCGCCCTTGCCCGAGTAGGCCAGCAGCTCGGCCGGCCAGATCTGGGAGTGGAAGGTGATGTTGTCCTTGCCCATGAAGTAGTACGACAGCGCCTCGGGGTCGTTCCACCACTGGCGCCAGGCCTCCGGGTCGCCGGTGCGCCGGGCCCACTCGATGGAGGCGGAGAGGTAGCCGATCACCGCGTCGAACCAGACGTAGAGCTTCTTGGTGGGCTGCTCGCGCCAGCCGTCGAGCGGGACCGCGATGCCCCAGTCGATGTCGCGCGTCATCGCGCGCGGACGGATCTCCTTGAGGATGTTCTGGCTGAAGCGGATGACGTTGGGCCGCCACAGCCCGGTCGCCTCGCGCTCGTCGAGCCACTCCCCCAGCGCCTCGGCCAGCGCCGGCAGGTCGAGGAAGAAGTGCTGGGTCTCGATGAACTCCGGCGTCTCGCCGTTGATCTTCGAGACCGGGTCGATCAGGTCGGCCGGGTCGAGCTGGTTGCCGCAGGTGTCGCACTGGTCGCCGCGGGCCCCGCCGGCGCCGCAGATCGGGCAGGTGCCCTCGATGTAGCGGTCGGGCAGCGTGCGGCCGGTCGACGGCGAGATCGCCCCGTGGGTGGTCTGCTCGACGAAGTAGCCGTTGGCGTGCACCCCGGTGAACAGCTCCTGCACCACCGCGTGGTGGTTGGGCGTGGTGGTGCGGGTGTACAGGTCGTAGGTGCAGCCCAGCGCCGCGAGGTCCTCGGCGATGATCCGGTGGTTCTTGTCGGCGAGCGCCTGGGGGGTCACCCCGGCCTCGTCGGCGGCGATCAGGATCGGGGTGCCGTGCTCGTCGGAGCCCGGAGACCATGAGCACGTCGTGGCCCGCCATCCGCATGTACCGGCTGAAGACGTCGGAGGGCACGCCGAAACCGGCCACGTGGCCGATGTGGCGCGGACCGTTGGCGTACGGCCAGGCGACTGCGGACAGGACTCTGCTCATGGGGGATCCTAGGAGTGACCCCCGGGCGTCACCTCAGCGGCCGGTGCCGCCGTACTTCTTGGCCCGCTTGCGGGTGCGGCGTCGGATCGTCGGCAGCTTGGCGTAGAGCGCCTGGCCGGGGCAGGCGGTGTCGTTGGTGTCGCGGTGCCCGTCGATGACGCGCAGCCGCACCCAGCCCCGGGAGTACTTGTCGCTGCCCGTCGAGTAGACCCGGACCTTGCCGGAGGGGCGGCGGCCGTACTTGTCGAGCTTCCAGGCCGCCAGCTTCACCAGCGCCGTCACGGTGCGCGGGGTCACCCTCCCGGTCTCGAAGTTGCCGATGACCGCGACGCCCATCGAGGTGTTGTTGAAGCCCAACGTGTGCGCGCCCCGCACGGGCCGGCCGGGGCCGCCGGCGCGGCCGACCCAGGTGCGGCCGAACTTGTCGACGAGGAAGTTGTAGCCGATGTCGGACCAGCCCAACGACTGGGTGTGGTAGCGGTACATCGACGCGGATCATCCCGGGCACGTCGCCGCGGCTGTAGTCGTTGCCGCTGGCGGTGTGGTGCACGTGGACCTGCTGGATGGTGCGGCACATGACCGGCTTGCCGTCGCGCCAGGAGTCGTCGGCGCCCCAGTCCGCTGCGGCTGCAGCAGCCGCGGCCGCGGCGAGCGTCGCGGCCGCTCGCGGGCCGCTCGTCGGTCTCGCCCGGTCTCGCCGACGCTCGCCGCTGTCGTCCTTCGGCGAACGCTGCGCCCGGCCGGGATCGGACCCGGTGCGCCGATCGTCCTGATCGCGCGCTTCCCGGGGTCGATCAGCACCAGACGCAGGTCGTCGGGGCGACGGCCGACCACGACACCTCGACGCCGTCGGCCTCGGGCAGCCACAGCGGGTCGGTGCCGCGGCGGCCGGTGTCCTCGCCGCTGCCGTGCGTCGGGGCCGTCGTGGAGCACCCGCAGCGCCTGCCACGAGCGACCAGCGCCGCCGCTGCGGGTGCGCACCCGCAGGCCGGGGGCCTGGCCGGTCCACGTCGCGCCGAGCATCCGGTACGTCGCCGTGTCGAGGCGGCCGGTGGCCCAGCGGCCCGTCGCCGCTGCGCGCAGCCGCTCGCCGACCCAGGGCGATCTCGTGGCTGGCGACGCCGCCGAGCGGTCGCGGCGGTCGCAGCGGGGCCGGTCCAGGAGCGCGCCGAGGGCGGGCCCGGTCGGCAGGGCCGCGGCCCGGCGTCACCAGGGCGCGACGCTGCATCGGTGGACTAGACATCTCCAACATCATGCGTCACATGCAGTCACAGTGTCGATCCCCTGACCCGTCCGTCCCAGCCTGTCACGGGCCGCAGCCGCACCGGGGCACGGTAGGAATGGGCCGGTGAGCACCCCGCGATGCACCCCACCCCCGTGCCTGCGACGAGCGGCGCCGAGCCGGGTGCGGCAGGGCGACCCTCGCGCGTCGACTGCGCGCGATGCTGCGGCCGTTCTGGGTGGTGCCGGCGCTGTGGTCGGCTGGTCGCCATCGCGCTCGGGCTCCTGGTCGCCCCGGCTCGACGAGCCGGGCCTGCCCGACGCTGCTGCCCTTCCTCTTCCCCGGCGACGTCGAGGGCGCGCGCAGCGTGCTCTCGACGCATCGCGGGCGCGATGATCTCGGTGACCGGCCTGGTCTTCTCCAACACGATGGTCGTGCTGCAGCTGGCGAGCAGCCAGTTCTCCCCGCGCGTGCTGCAGACCTTCCTGGAGGACCGCGTCACCCAGCACACGCTGGGCGTCTTCACCGCCTCGTTCGTCTACGCCCTGACGGTGCTCCGCTCGCTGGCCGACGCCGGCGACGACCCGGTGCCCCAGCTGGCGGTGACGCTGTCGTTCGCTGTTCGTGGTCGCCGCGGTCGCGATGTTCTTGGCCTTCATCAACCACATCACCGCCTCGGTGGGGATCTCCAACGTGCTGCACCGGGGCGCCGAGGAGACCCGCGACCTGCTGAGCGCGGGCGCAGCGCGCCGACCAGGGCCGGGCCGAGGGCCGGCCCGACCTGCCCGACCTGGGCCACCAGCACGTCGTGGTCGCGCCCGCGCAGCGGCTACCTCGACGCGCTCGACCTCGGCGACCTGCGCACCCTCGCGATCCGCAACGAGGCCCGCATCGAGATCCTGCACCCGCTGGGCACGTTCATCGTCGAGTGCCGGCCGCTCGCGATGGTCCACGGCGCCGGAGCTCGCCGACCGGCTGGGACGAGGTCCTGCACCGCCACGTCGACCTCGCCCGCGAGCGGTCGCTGCAGCAGGACATCTCGTTCGGGCTGCGGCGCCTCGTCGACATCGCCGAGCGAGCGCTCTCCCCCGGCATCAACGACCCGACGACCGCGGTCCAGGTCGTCGACCAGCTGCACGACCTGCTGCACCGGATGGCGACCGAGCCCGATCCGTACCCGGTGCACGTCGACGACCGACGGCATCGCCCGGCTGGTCACCCGGGAGCCGACGTTCTCGAGCCCTGCTCGACCTCGCCGTCGACGAGATCGCGCACTGGGGCCGCGACAGCCTGCAGGTGCCCCGGCGGCTGCGCGCGATGCTCGACGACCTCGAGGTCGACGCCTCGCCCGAGCACCGCCAGACGATCGTGGCCAAGCAGCACCAGCTCGCCGCGCGACCGCGGGCCGAGCGGCTAGCTGAAGTCGAGCGGCGCCGACCGCGAGCGCTTGAGCTCGAAGAAGTAGGGGTAGCGACGCCAGCAGCACGGCGCCGTCCCAGACCTTGCCGGCGCTCCTCGCCGCGCGGGATCGACGTCAGCACCGGACCGAAGAAGGCGGTGCCGTCGATGGCGATCGTCGGCGTGCCGACCTCGTCGCCGACCTGGTCCATGCCCTCGTGGTGCGAGGTCTTCACGGCGTCGTCGTACGACGCGTCGTCCCAGGCGTCGATCAGCGAGTCGGGCAGGCCCGACCTCGGCCAGGGCCTCGACGACCACGTCGCGGGCGATGCCGCGGCCGTCGTCGTGGATGCGGGTGCCCATCGCGGTGTAGAGCGGGAGCAGCTGGTCCTGGCCGTGCTGCTGCCAGGTGGCCATGGCGACCCGCACCGGGCCCCAGCCCTTCACGAGCGCCTCGCGGTACTCCTCGGGCACGTCCTTGCCCTCGTTGAGGTAGGACAGGCTCATCACGTGCCAGGTGACCTCGATGTCACGCACCTTCTCGACCTCGAGGATCCACCGCGAGGTGATCCAGGCGAACGGGCAGAGCGGGTCGAACCAGAAATCGGCTTTGGAGGTCATGGACGTGACAAGCCCGGCGGGCCTCCGGCTATTCCGCCTCAGCGGCGCGGCACGCTGACCCGCACGACCTCCCGGGAGCCGCGGACGACCTCGGTGCCCTCGTAGACGACCCGGACGCGCTGGGTGCCGGGGCTCGAGCTTCGTGACCCTCAGGCGCACCGTGCCCTCGCTCAGCTCACCGACCACCTCCCGGTCGCCGACCCGCACCCGCACCGGCCCCTCGGGGACGTCGACCCCGGGCGCGCTGACGGCGACGTCGACGAGGACCTTGCGCTTGCGACCCTCGGCGACGACCTCCAGGTCGGAGCCGGTGGTGACCGGTCCCTCGGCGCCGAGCTCGCTCGTGTGCGTCTCGTAGCCGGCCCGCGCCACCTCGACGCGCACCGCGACCCGGCGGCCCACGTCGGTCTCGGTGAGCGCGAAGCGACGTCCGCCGGCACCGACGGCGCTGCCGGTGACCGTCTTCCCGTCGCGGAGCCAGGTGTAGGTGACGTCGTCGGCGGACGGCGAGAACGTGCCGGGCGCCACCTCGAGCGTCGCGCCGAGGCGGTGCCTTGCCGGCCACGGTGAACGGCTCGGTCACCTGGAAGACACCCGGCGTGACCTGTCCGGCGTCGGCGGCGACCACGCGGTCGCGGTAGCCCTCGAGGGTGCTCTTCTCGCGGACCTCCACGGTGGCCCCGACCAGCGCCGGCGTCAGGCGCAGCTTGGCGGTGGTCGCCTCCGGGACGGGCTCGCCGTCGGCGTACCACTGCAGGGTCGTGCGGGCCGGGGCCGGCGTCGTAGCTGCCCTTCGCGGCCGTCAGGACCTTGTCGACCTGCGCGGTCCCGCTGACCACGGGGGTGCTGGTGGTGGTGAGGGTGCCGGGCTTGACCTTGCGGGTGCGCTGCGAGGTGGCCGTGCCGTCGGCGTAGCCCTTCTTGGTGGCCACGACCGCCACCGAGAGCCGCGTACGCCGCTGGGCCGGGGTGGGCGTGAAGGTCTGGCCGTCGGCCCCCTGGATGGCTGAGTTGCCGGCGTACCACTGCAGGCGGGTCGTGCCCGCGGGCTTCCAGCTGCCGGTGGTGGCGCGCAGCGTCTCGCCGACCGCGGCGTCCCCGGCGATGACCGGCGCCTCCTCGGCCTCGATCTGCTTGTCGTTGAAGTGGATGAAGCCGGTCGGCCAGCCGGAGCCGGTGTTGGTGATGCGCCGCCAGTGGAAGTCGCCGCCCCACGAGTCCTCGGAGACGATGATCTCGTCGCGCGAGACCACCTCCTCGACGTAGGCGAGGTGGCCCACGGAGCCGCCGCCGGGCGTGCCCGCACGCCACCACGCGACGGCGCCGACCACGGGCTGGTCGTCGACGAGGTGCGACATCGCCTGCCCCAGTTGGTGGCGTTGCCGCTGCCGGTCCAGGGGCGCTCGTTCGGCATCCCGTTCTGGACCAGGCGGTAGGCCACGTAGTTGGTGCAGTTGTGCCCGGCGTACATCCGCCACCACATCTGCTGGCCGGCCGTGCGGTAGCCGGCGTGCGAGTAGCCCTTGTCCTGGCAGCCCTGGTAGCCGGTGCACAGGTAGGTGGAGTACCCCTGGGCCGGCACCGCCGGCAGCACGACGAGCGCCGCGACCAGCGCGACGAGGAGACCCACCAGCTGTGTGCAGCGCTGGCGCGTGGTGGCACACAGCGCATCCCGAGTCATCATCACGAGTGGGGATTAAACCCCACGTCAAGCACCGACACGCCGGTTGAGTCGATTTATTTTCACTTTTGTCCCACTGGTCCCACGAGCGCTCATCCGACGCTCCCGCCCCTGACGGGCGCTGGGAGGGCAACTGGTGCGGCGTCTGCCGCGCGCCGGTGCAATGATCTGCGTCATGCCTGGAACCAACTTGACCAGGGACGAGGCCGCCACCCGCGCCGCCCTCCTGGACGTCACGTCGTACGCCATCGACCTGGACCTCACGACGGGCGAGAAGACCTTCGCCTCCACGACCACGATCTCCTTCACGTGCACGCGAGCCGGGAGCGGAGACCTTCGCCGAGCTCGTCGACGCCACGGTGCACGAGATCACCCTCAACGGCACGCCGCTCGACCCGGCCACGGCGTACGCCGACAGCCGCATCGCGCTGGCGGACCTGCAGGCCGAGAACACGCTGGTCGTGCGTGCCGACTGCACCTACTCCCACACCGGCGAGGGCCTGCACCGCTTCGTCGACCCCGTCGACGACCGGGTCTACCTCTACTCGCAGTTCGAGGTGCCCGACGCCCGCCGCGTCTACACCACCTTCGAGCAGCCCGACCTCAAGTCGGTCTTCACCTTCCGCGTCACGGCCCCGCAGGACTGGAAGGTCGTCTCCAACTCCCCCACCCCGCAGCCGGAAGCCGCTCGGCGACGGCCGCGCCGTGTGGGACTTCGAGCCCACCAAGCCGATGTCGACCTACATCACCGCGCTGATCGCCGGCGAGTACCACGAGGTGCAGCACACCTACGAGGGCGCGCACGGGACCATCCCGCTGGGCCACTACTGCCGCCAGTCGCTGGTGGAGTACCTCGAGCGCGACCTCGACGACCTCCTGACGATCACCCGCCAGGGCTTCGCGTTCTTCGAGGACGCCTTCGACTTCCCCTACCCGTTCGGCAAGTACGACCAGCTCTACGTGCCGGAGTACAACATGGGCGCGATGGAGAACGCCGGCGCCGTGACGCTGCGCGACGAGTACCTGCCGCGCTCGCGCCAGCCGCGCTCGTTCTACGAGTTCCGCTGCTCGGTGATCCTGCACGAGATGGCGCACATGTGGTTCGGCGACCTGGTGACGATGCGCTGGTGGGACGACCTCTGGCTCAACGAGTCGTTCGCCGAGTGGGCCTGCTACCACGCCGAGGTCGAGGCCACCGAGTTCACCGACTCCTGGACCGGCTTCGCCAACGCGCGCAAGCAGACCGGCTACCGCGCCGACCAGCTGCCCAGCACCCACCCGATCGCCGCGGACAACGTCGACCTGCAGGCCGTCGAGGTCAACTTCGACATGATCACCTACGCCAAGGGCGCCTCGGTGCTCAAGCAGCTGGTGGCCTGGGTCGGGCTCGACGACTTCCTCGGCGGGCTGCAGCAGTACTTCAAGGACTTCGCCTACGGCAACTCCGAGTTCGCCGACCTGCTCGCCGCCCTGGAGAAGTCCTCCGGCCGCGAGCTGGCCGGCTGGGCCAAGGAGTGGCTGCAGACCGCGGGCGTCAACACGCTCGCCGCCGAGTTCGACCTCGACGACGAGGGCCGCTACACCCGTCTCGCGGTGCGCCAGAGCGCCCACCCGGACTGGCCCACGCTGCGCCGGCACCGCATCGGCATCGGCCTGTACTCCGACGTCGACGGCCGGCTGGTGCGCACCCGCTACGTCGAGACCGACGTCGAGGGCGAGCTCACCGAGATCGCCGAGCTGGTCGGCGAGACCCAGCCGGACCTCCTGCTCCTCAACGACAACGACCTGGCCTACGCCAAGATCCGGCTCGACGAGCGCTCGCTGGCCACCGCGATCGGTGGGCTCTCGCGCCTCGACGACTCGCTGGCGCGTGCCCTGGTCTGGGGCGCGGCCTGGGACATGACGCGCGACGCCGAGATGGCGGCCTCCGACTACGTCGACCTGGTGCTGGCCAACATCGGCGCCGAGACCGACCCGTGGGGCGTCAGCCGCATCCCGAGCACGGCCGCCACGGCAGCGACGGCGTACGCCGCCCCGGCCAAGCGCGCCGCCCTGCAGGCCCGCTGGGAGAGCGGCCTGCGCGAGCTCGCGCTGGCCGCCGAGCCCGGCAGCGACCAGCAGCTGACCTTCGTGCGCTCCTTCGCCGGGGCCGCGCACAGCGACAGCGCCCTCGACGACGTGGCCGGGCTGCTCGACGGCACGTGGGAGATCGACGGCCTCACCGTCGACCAGGACCTGCGCTGGGCCCTGGTCACCTCGTCTGGCCGCGGCGGGTCGCGCCGGGTCGCGCATCGACGACCGAGCTCGCGGGCGACGCCACCATCTCGGGCCAGGAGCACGCCGCCGCCGCCCGGGCCGCGCTCCCGGACGCCGAGGCCAAGGCCGAGGCCTGGTCGTTGGCGGTGGAGCGCACCGACGTGCCCAACGAGACCGCCCGCTCGATCGTGTTCTCGTTCATGCGCCACGGCCAGGAGGAGGTGCTGGCGCCGTACGTCGACCGCTACCTCGAGGCCGCCGAGACGCTCTGGGACCACCTGGGCACCCACCGCGCCTCGACCGTGCTCAACTACATCTTCCCCAGCCCCTTCGCGGGGCCGGAGCTGGTGGAGAAGGTCGACGCCTGGCTCGCCCGCACCGCCGGCGCCCGCCGCGGCGCAGCGCTACGTCCAGGAGGGCCGCGCCGACGCGCTGCGCGCCATGGCCGCCCAGGAGCGCGACGCCCGCAGCTGACGCACGAGCAGTCACTTCTGCACCACCGAGAGGTCACTTGTTGCACCTCTCGGCGGTCAGAAGTGACTGCTCGAGGGTGCGAAAGTGACCGCTCGTCCGTCAGGTCTTGGCGTGCAGGGTGCGGGGGGCGCGGGCGTGCTCGGCGAGCATCTCGATGCCGCGGCGCAGTCCGCCGGCGAGGTCGTCGTTGGCGAAGTCCTGCTGCATGTGCAGCGCGGCGAGCTCGACCTGGTTGTCGCTGAGGGTACGACGCACGAAGGCGCCGGTGACGATCTCGAGGAGGCGCTGGGTCGGGTCGACCATGATCAGGATGCTGCGCGCCGGCGCGACGAGCGTGTTGTGCAGGCTCGTGGCGAACGCGCGCGGGTCGCCCTCGGCGTTGCCGACGAAGACCGAGAACTCCATGCGGCACAGCTGCTCGGCGCGACGGATCGTCGCGTCGAGGGCCGCGTGGTCCGCGGAGGTGAAGGGGTCACCAGCGGGCACTGGAGCCACCCGCCTGCGAGTCGTCGCCGTCGGGGCCGGCGAGCTCGCCGGTCTTCCTGCGGGGCCCACCGATCCACTGGTTGACCACGGCCGGGGCGCCGGGCGCCACGCGCTCACCGCGGGCCAGCGGCGGCCCGTAGATCATCGCGGCGAGCACGAGCAGGCCGAGCACCGGAAGCGCGACGAGGAGCAGCAGCGCCATCAGCGGATTGACGTCGGCCGGGTCGGACCAGCCCACCGGGACGTCGGCAGCCGCAGGGGCGGCACTGAGCAGGACGGTCGTGCCGGCGAGGCCGAGTGCGAGCAGCACCACGCGGGCGCGACGGGCGAGGACGGCGAAGGCGGTGATCAGGGTGGTCACGCCTGCGATCGTATCGGCTCGCGGCGCTGGCATCGAACCCTGTCCGGCCGGGGACCCGTCGACGTGACGGGGTCGACACGCTCAGGGTTCGGAGTAGGAGCAGGCACCTGTTTGACTGGCAAGCATGTTCTCCCTCGTTTCCGTGACCTCGCTGACCAAGGGCCGCTGCGAAGACACCGAGACGGTCTGCAACCTGGTCAAGGACTGGACCGGCAGCAACAAGCTCGCCAACATCGCCGACATCCTCATCGGCAAGCCGATGGCCGTGCTGGGCCTCGTCCTCTTCGGCCTGGTGCTCCGCTGGCTGCTGCACCGCGTGGTGGACCGGGTCGTGGCGCGCGCCCAGGACGGCGTGCTGCCCGACCACGTCACCCGCTTCCGGCGCGGTGGCGCCGCCAAGGCACAGGTGGCCCGCGACTCGCTGCAACGCCACCCGCCGGGTCCAGCGCGCCAAGACGATGGGCAGCCTGCTCAAGAGCATCATCACCGGGCTGGTGCTGGCCATCGTCGGCACCATGGTGCTGAGCGAGGTCGGCGTGAACATCGCCCCGATCATCGCCAGCGCCGGCATCGTGGGCCTCGCGGTCGGCTTCGGCGCCCAGTCGCTGGTCACCGACTTCCTGTCCGGGATCTTCATGATCTTCGAGGACCAGTACGGCGTCGGCGACGAGATCGACCTGGGCGAGGCCATCGGCACCGTGGAGGCCGTCAGCCTGCGCGTCACCCGGCTGCGCGACATCAACGGCACCGTCTGGTACGTCCGCAACGGCGAGATCGTGCGGGTGGGCAACATGAGCCAGAACTGGGCCCGCACCGTCCTCGACGTCTCCGTGTCCTACTCCGCGGACCTGGTCAAGGTCCGTCGGGT
Organism: uncultured Actinomycetota bacterium; assembly: GCA_963722135.1. GTDB lineage: Bacteria > Actinomycetota > Actinomycetes > Propionibacteriales > Nocardioidaceae > Nocardioides. The sequence continues at coordinate 411,417 of CAVRJT010000003.1, read as the reverse complement.
GCTCGAGGACGTCGCCCACGACCTGTGGGACGACGAGGACTTCAAGGGCAAGGTCATCGAGGAGCCCTCGGTCTGGGGCGTGCAGGACCTCGGCGCCGACGGCATCGCGGTGCGCGTGGCCCTCAAGACCGCCCCCGGCCTGCAGTGGGGCGTGGCGCGCGAGATGCGCCAGCGGATCAAGGCCCGCTTCGACATCGAGGGGATCGAGATCCCGTTCCCCCAGCGGGTCGTGTGGCACCGCGACGAACGGGACGCGGCCGCCCCTGCTGCGCAGGACGACGAGATGATGGAGCGATGAGCTTCTACGACGAGATCGGCGGCGAGGCGACGATCCGCGCTCTCGTGCACCGCTTCTACGAAGGGGTGGCCACCGACGAGGTGCTGCGCCCGATGTACCCCGAGGAGGACCTGGCGCCGGCCGAGGACCGGTTCGCGATGTTCCTCATGCAGTACTGGGGCGGGCCCACGACCTACTCCGACCAGCGCGGGCACCCCCGGCTGCGGATGCGGCACGCGCCGTTCGCGGTCAACCCGGAGGCACGCGACCACTGGCTCACGCACTTCCGGGCCGCCCTGGACGAGAGCGAGCTGACCGCGGAGCAGCGCGCGACGTTCAACGACTACGTCACCCACGCCGCGCAGTTCATGGTCAACACGCTCGACTGAGCGTCGAGCGCGGCTCAGCCGGCCCGCTGCAGCATCGCGGCCAGCGGGTCGCGGTGCTCGGGGGCCGGCGGGCGCGAGCGCCCGGTCTCCGCGTCGACGAAGACCATCACCACCCGTGCCCGGGCCAGCACCACGTCTCCGTCCAGGATCTCGGTCTCGATGATCGCCGACGTGGTGCCGACGTGGCTGACCCAGGACCAGGCGTCGTACGGCGCCTGGCGCTGCAGGATCGGCACCCGGTAGTCGACGTCGGTGCGGGCGACCACCATGCTCCCCGCACTCGCCTCCCTCGGGTCCGGCCACAGCCGGGCCATCAGGGAGATCCGGGCCTCCTGGATGTACTCGAAGTACACGACGTTGTTGACGTGGCCGTAGACGTCGACGTCGCTGAACCGCACGTGCACCGGGTAGTGCCCGAGCTCCTCGTGGTGCGGCGCGCTGCGCGCCGGCCGGGGCGACGGCGTCTCGGTGCCCAGGTACGCCTCGAGCACCAGGCGCTCCTCGGCGGAGACGCGGCGCGGGCGCTCGAGGGTGAACACGTACGGCGTGAGCACGGTGCTGGCGCGCAGGTAGACCGTGCGGCTGCCGTCCTCGTGCTCGTCGAAGATCTCGTAGCCCATCGTGAAGCTGGCGGCCCGGATCTGCACGACCCAGCACTCGATGGTCACCGGGGCGAACCGGAAGACCAGCGGCGCGAGGTAGGAGACCTCGTGGCGCACCACGACGAGGCCCTCGACCAACCCCTCGGCGGAGGCCTCGCCGCGGTGGTGGCGCAGCATGTCGACGCGCGCCTCCTGCAGGTAGTCGACGTAGACCACGTTGTTCACGTGGCCGAGGAGGTCGAGGTCGGCCCAGCGCAGTGGGCACTCGTAGCGATGTCGCACGCTCGCGATGGTGTCAGACGGCGCGCTCGCCGGAGCGTCAGCGCGACAGGGCGAGACCGCGGTAGTAGGTGGGGATGGTGAGCGCGGCGGCCCGGCGCCGACGGCGGTGCGCGGCCACGACGGTGGTCACGACGCCGGCGACCAGCAGGGCGGCGAGCCCTGCGGCCGTCGCGGTGAGGAGGAGCAGGACGAGGACGGCGGTGGTCAGGTTGACCATGGGACTCTCCTTCTACATTTGTAGAACTTCGGTGCTGCCGACAGTACGCTCGCCACGACCAGGACCCCAGCCCCAGGAGGAGCGATGTCCGTCACTCCCCCGCGCCCCGCCGGCGGTCGCCGCGTCGAGCTGCTCAACGCCGCGCGGACCGTGGCCGCCCGAGAGGGCCTGCGCGGACTGACCCACCGTGCGGTGGACCGGGAGGCCGGACTGCCCCTCGGCACCTGCTCGGCCTACCTGCGCACCAGCCACGCGCTGCGCACGGCGCTCGCCGAGGATGTGGTGGCCGAGCTGAGCGCCGACGTCGAGGACCTGGCCCGGGCGCTGGGCGACCCCGTCCCCTCGCGTCCCGAGGCCGTCGCCCTGGTGCACGAGCTGTGCGGGCGCTGGCTGCGCGAGCGCACGGCGTACCTCGTCTCGCTGGAGCTGGGGCTGGCCGCCGCACGCGACCCGGCGCTCGCCGACCTCCTGGCGCAGTGGCGGGTCCCGCTGGTCGAGACCGTCCGGCAGGTCGTACGCCGCCTGGATCCGGCCGCCGTCCCCCCGGCCCCGACACGGCCACGCCCGTGGCAGAGATGCTGGTGGCCGCCCTCGACGGCGTCCTGGCGGCCGCCCTGGCCCGGCCCGAGGCCGAGCGGGACCGGGCGCTGACCAGCTGGCTGGGGCTGCTGCTCGACGCGGTGGTCCCCAGGCCGCCGACGCGCCGGCTGGACTAGGCTGGGGCCGACTCATCGTTCCCCACCAGAGAGCCGGTTCCCATCCATGCCTGAGGCAGTCATCGTCTCCACCGCCCGTTCGCCCATCGGGCGGGCCAACAAGGGTTCGCTCAAGGACCTGCGCCCCGACGACCTGAGCGCGACCATCATCAAGGCCGCCCTGGACAAGATCCCCGCGCTCGACCCGAACTCCGTCGACGACCACTACATGGGCGTCGGTCTGCCCGGTGGCGAGTCCGGCAACAACATGGCCCGCATCGTCAACGTGCTCAACGGCATGGACGACGTGCCCGGCGCGACGATCACCCGCTACTGCTCCTCCTCGGTGCAGACCACGCGGATGGCCTTCCACGCCATCAAGGCCGGCGAGGGCGACATCTTCATCTCCTCGGGCGTCGAGACCGTGTCCCGCTTCGCCAAGGGCACCTCCGACCACTGGCCCGACACCCACAACCACCTCTTCGACGACGCCAAGGCGCGCACCACGAAGACCGCCGAGGGCGGTCAGGGCTGGCACGACCCCCGCGAGGACGGCCTCCTGCCGGACGCCTACATCGCCATGGGCCAGACCGCCGAGAACGTCGCCAAGATGCGCGGCCTGGACCGCAAGGAGCTCGACGAGTTCGCCGTCCGCAGCCAGAACCTGGCCGAGAAGGCGATCAACGACGGCTTCTGGGCCCGGGAGATCACCCCGATCACCCTGCCCGACGGCACCGTGGTCTCCGCTGACGACGGCCCGCGCGCCGGCGTCACCTACGACGGCCTCAAGGACCTCAAGCCCGTCTTCCGCCCCGACGGCGTCGTGACCGCCGGCAACTGCTGCGCCCTCAACGACGGTGCCGCCGCGGTCGTCATCATGAGCGACACCAAGGCCGCCGAGCTGGGCCTCACGCCCCTCGCGCGCATCGTCTCCACCGGTGTGAGCGGGTTGTCCCCCGAGATCATGGGCCTGGGCCCGGTCGAGGCGACGAAGAACGCCCTGAAGTACGCCGGCATGAGCATCGGTGACATCGACCTGGTCGAGATCAACGAGGCCTTCGCCGCGCAGGTCGTGCCGTCCTACCAGGACCTGGGCATCGACCTCGACCGCCTGAACGTCAACGGCGGCGCCATCGCCGTGGGTCACCCCTTCGGCATGACCGGTGCCCGCCTGCAGAACACCATGCTCAACAGCCTGGACTGGCACGACAAGAGCACCGGCCTGATCACCATGTGCGTCGGTGGCGGCCAGGGCATGGCGCTGATCCTCGAGCGCCTCTGACCCGAGCGGCTCCCCGCACCACCCCGCACGCAGGACCCCCCGGCACCCGGCGCCGGGGGGTCCGCTGCGCTGTGGGCGGGACGGGGCGCGGCAGGGTCCCGGGCGGGATCTCGGGGGGTGTTCAGGACGCCGCGGCCCCGCACTAGGCTCTGCGCCGTGACAGGCACCCCCCGCTCCGCGTCCCCGGCTCCCGCCACCGCCCCCGTCGAGGGTCGGTGGCTCGACGAGCGACCAGCAGCGCGCCTGGCGGGCACTCGTGCTGGGATCGACGCTGCTCCTGGACCGCCTCGACGACGACCTGCGTCGCGAGTGCGACCTGTCACTGACCGAGTACGAGATCCTGGTCCGACTCTCCGAGCGCGACGGGTCGCTGCGGATGGCCCAGCTGGCCGACGCCCTGGCCCACAGCCGCAGCCGGGTGACCCACACCGTGGCCCGGATGGAGCGGGCCGGGCTGGTGGAGCGGCGCACCTCCCCCGACGACGGCCGCGGCATCGAGTGCCGGCTCACCGACGAGGGCCGCGACACGCTCGAGCAGCTCGCGCCGGTGCACGTCAACGGGGTGCGCGACCACCTGGTCGACCTCGTCGACCCGGCTGACTTCGCCGCCATGGGGCGCGTGATGAACGCCGTCGCGGACGCCCTGGTCGGAGCCCACCCGGAGAGGGAGATCCGCTAGCTCCCCGGGTGGACGCCGGGCCCGTCTCGGGCCGGTGCTGGCCAGTGATGCGTCAGTCGCGCGTCAGGCGACGGTGCGTGACCCGGTGCGGTCGAGCCGCCTCGGCGCCCAGCCGCTCGATCTTGTTCTCCTCGTAGGCCGCGTAGTTGCCCTCGAACCAGAACCACGAGGCGGGGTTCTCGTCCGTGCCCTCCCACGCCAGGATGTGGGTGGCGACCCGGTCCAGGAACCACCGGTCGTGCGAGGTGACCACGGCGCAGCCCGGGAAGTCGAGCAGCGCGTCCTCGAGCGAGGACAGCGTCTCGACGTCCAGGTCGTTGGTGGGCTCGTCGAGCAGCAGCATGTTGCCGCCCATCTTGAGGGTCAGCGCGAGGTTGAGGCGGTTGCGCTCGCCGCCGGAGAGCACCCCGGCCTTCTTCTGCTGGTCCGGGCCCTTGAAGCCGAACGAGGCGACGTAGGCGCGCGAGTTCATCTCGAAGTTCGCGACCTTGATGAAGTCGAGCCCGTCCGAGACGACCTCCCAGACGTTCTTGTTCGGGTCGATGCCGCCACGGCTCTGGTCGACGTAGGAGATCTTCACCGTCTGCCCGACCTTGAGCTCGCCCTCGTCGGGCTGCTCCTGGCCGGTGATCATCCGGAACAGCGTGGTCTTGCCGACGCCGTTGGGGCCGATGACGCCGACGATGCCGGCGCGCGGCAGCGAGAAGTTCAGGTCGTCCATCAGGGTCCGGTCCTCGAAGCCCTTGCTCAGCCCGTTGGCCTCCAGCACCACGTCACCGAGACGCGGACCCGCGGGGATGTTGATCTCCGAGGTGTCGATCTTGCGCATCCGGTCGGCCTCGGCCGCCATCTCCTCGTAGCGCGCGAGGCGGGACTTGCTCTTGGTCTGGCGGGCCTTGGCGTTGGAGCGGACCCACTCGAGCTCGCGCTCGAGGGCCTTGGCGCGCTTGGCGTCCTTCTGGCCCTCGATCTTGAGCCGGTCCTTCTTGGTCTCGAGGTACGTCGTGTAGTTGCCCTCGTAGGGGTGCGCCTGGCCCCGGTCGAGCTCGAGGATCCAGGAGGCCACGTTGTCCAGGAAGTACCGGTCGTGGGTCACGGCCAGGACCGCACCGGGGTAGTTGGCCAGGTGGCCCTCGAGCCACTGGACCGACTCGGCGTCGAGGTGGTTGGTGGGCTCGTCGAGCAGGAGCAGGTCGGGCTGCTGGAGCAGCAGCTTGCACAGCGCCACGCGGCGACGCTCGCCACCGGACAGGTGGTCGACGACGACGTCGGCCGGCGGGCAGCGCAGGGCGTCCATGGCCTGGTCGAGCCGGCTGTCGAGGTCCCACACGTTGGCGGCGTCGAGCTCGCTCTGCAGGTCCCCCGCCTCGGTGGCGACCTTGTCCTGGTCGGCGTCGGGGTCGCCCATCATCATGTAGAGCTCGTCGAGGCGCGCCATCTTGGCCTTGGTCTCGGCCACGGCCTCCTCGACGTTCTCGAGCACCGTCTTGCCCTCGCTGAGCGGCGGCTCCTGCTGGAGCATGCCGACGGTCGCGCCGGGGTCGAGGATCGCGTCGCCGTTGTTGGCGTGGTCGAGCTGGGCCATGATCTTCAGCAGCGACGACTTGCCGGTGCCGTTGGGGCCCACCACGCCGATCTTGGCGCCGTGCAGGAACGAGAGGGTGACGTTGTCGAGGACGACCTTGTCACCGTGGGCCTTGCGCACGTTGCGCAGAGTGAAAACATAATCCGCCATGGTCAGCGAGCCTAGTTGCTGAGCGGCGTCCTGGCCCGATCGGGGCCCTCGGTCGCGGTCAGGCCGCGGCGTGGTCAGCGGTGGGACCGGCGGGCTGGTCGGCGGTGTGCTGCTCGACGGCGGGCGCGGTGCGCGGGGTCCGGGTGAAGACCGTGGTCCCGCGGCTCAGGTCGTGGCCGACCAGGACGGCGTCGACCTCGACGGTGGTCACCTCCACCCCCGCCTGGTTGACCCAGACCCGCGGCAGCAGCCGGCCGTGGACCACGACCGGGTCCCCGCGCTTCAGCGAGTCGGCGCAGGTGCCCGCGAGGGCCCGCCAGGCGTTGACGGTGTACCACTGGGTCACGCCGTCCACCCACTCCCCCGTCCCGCGGTGGTAGCGGCGCGGGGTGCTGGCCACCCGGAAGCTGGCCACCGGGTTCCCGGCCGCCTCGCGCACGGTCACGTCGCTGCCCAGCCAGCCCTGCAGCGTCACGGTCGTCTCGTTGAGCATGCGTCCTCCGCTCTCGCCCGGGTGCCGGGCCGTCGACCGGGGACGGCCGTCCCCGGATGACCCCACCCTCCTGCCGGGCGGGCACGACCGCGGGCCGGCACGGGCCGGCGGTGCAGGACGCTGCGTGACGGCGTCGCTGTGGACACGGGGCGGCCCGGAGCGGCCCGGAGCCGGCTCGGGGCGCGGCCTGGTGCTAGGCCAGCGCCTTCGACAACCCGGCGCGAGCGCGGGTGTAGGCCGCGAGCTCGGCCTCCACGGGGCTGACGACGAGGTCGTGGGCGACGCTGTCGACCGCGGCGCGCAACCGGGAGTCGGCGCTCCCCGCGCGCCGGGCGGCCGTCCCGGCCACCAGCCCGCGGCAGACCAGGGCCAGCAGGATGCCCAGCCCCACCCCGCCGATCAGCAGCACCAGGGGCAGCGCGACGCCGCCGACCTTGGGGGTGCTGGCGAGGGTGCCGGAGAGCCCGGCGGCCGCGGTCCAGGCCGCACCCACGAGCGCGGTGACGATGAGCACCCACTGCAGCACCCGGACGATCCCGGCCCACACCGGGATGCGCGCGACCTGGAGGTCCACACCCCGCAGGGCCTCGTCGAGGCGGTCGCCGACCTCGGGCAGCCGGTCGACCGAGGCCCGGCGCACGGCGTCGGCCCAGGGCCGGCCCAGCCCGCGGGTGGCCTCGTCGGTCAGGGCCCGGACCTCGGAGTCGACGCGGGCGCGCTGCACCGACGTGGTCTCGGGCACGGCCGCGTGCGTGCCGCGCAGGGCCCGGGAGGAGGAGCCGAGGTCGAGCTGGAGCTTCTTGAGCGGGTCGGGGCGCAGCCGGCTCGCCCACGAGACCAGGGGCCACCCGGTGGCCCGACCGGCCCGCAGGCGGGTGGAGCGCTCGACGGCCTCCACGATGGTGGGGACCCCCGCGGCCTCCGCGAAGGCGTCCTGCATCGCGCGCACCCGCTGGTCGGGCAGCGCCCGGGTCGCAGCGTCGCCGCCGGCCTCCTGCAGGCGATCCGCCACCGCGCGCACGTCGGCCTCGATCCGCGCGGCGGTCATCTTCTTGGCGCTGACCCGCGACTCGATCTCGCGACGCAGCGCGTCGATGCCGATGCCCTCGCGGGCGCTGACGGCGATCACCGGCACCTGCCCGAGACCGTCGGCCTCGAGCAGGCGGCGCACGTCGGCGACCATCGCCTCCCGGCCGTCCTGGGCCACGGTGTCGATGTGGTTCAGCACCACGACCATGACGCCCTCGTGGGTCTTCAACGGGGCGAGGTAGCGGTCGTGGATGGCGGCGTCGGCGTACTTCTGGGGGTCGAGGACCCACACGAGCATGTCGGCGAGCGCCACGAGACGGTCGACCTCGAGGTGGTGCGAGACCTCGGTCGAGTCGTGGTCGGGCAGGTCGAGCAGCACGACGCCCTCGAGCGCCTGGGACTCCCGACGGGTGTCGAGCATCGAGTCGCGGGTGGTCTGGTGGCGCGGCGGGATGCCGAGCCAGTCCAGGAGCTCGCCGGCACCGTCGCTGCCCCAGACGCAGGCCGTGGCCCACGACGTGGTCGGGCGGCGTACGCCGACGGCGGAGAGCTCCAGGCCCGGTCAGCGCGTTGAAGGTGGAGGACTTCCCGGAGCCGGTCGCGCCGGCGATCGCGACCACGGTGTGGGACGCGGAGAGCCGCAGCCGGCTGGTGGCGCGGTCGACGACGGACTCGGCGGCGTCGACGAGGTCGTCGTCGAGCCGCCCGCGGGCTGCTTCGACGGCGGTGGCGAGCCCCTCGATGCGAGCGCCGGTGTCGGTGCCACGGGTGACCAGCTTCTTGGCCCCGTCCAGCAAGGACGTCATGTTCTCCCACTCAGCGTGCGGTCAGTGCTGGAGGACAGCCTAGGGTGCCCCGGGCGCCAGGTCGCGATCAGGGCTCAGCCCTGCCGGGGTGCGGCCGCGAAGCGGACGTCGTCGACGCGGCGCGCCGCCTGCCGCAGCTGCTCCGCGGAGCCGGGCACGAGGCCGAGCCCGTCGACCAGGGACGTGTAGCGGACGCGCTCGGTGTCGAAGAGGCCGGTGATGCGCTCCTCGAGCATCGTGCGGGCCCGGTCGGCGAGACCGCGCACGGCCTGGTCGCCGAAGACCGCCTCCAGCAGCTTCTGGCCCAGGGCCGCCGAGCCGCCCGCGATGCCCGCCTCGGCGCCGGTCAGGCCCGCGGTGTGGGTGAAGACCACGACCATCAGCGCCACCGAGAGCCCGTTGACCCCGAAGGCCAGGAAGCGCGCGGTGGAGCGCTTGTCGGCGCCCTCGGCCTTGACCATCTCGAGGACGTCGCCCTGCCAGTCGCGCACCGCGCGCTCGGCGCGGCGACGCAGGTCGCGCGAGGCGCGACCGATGTCGGGCCCGGCCTGCGCGAGCAGGCCCACCCCGGCCGCGTGCTGCTGCCAGGCGGCCTCGGCGCGCTCGGCGGCCTGCTCGGCGTGCTCGAGGATCAGCAGCTCCAGCCCCGACTCGACGGCGACGGTGACCCGCTCGGCCTGCTGCGGCTTGCCCTTGACCGCGTTGACGACGCGGTCGCGCAGCCAGCCGACCCGGTTCTCGAGCGACTTCAGCAGCTCACCGGTGCCGACGAACTCCTGCCAGCGGGCCAGCACCTCGCCGCGCAGCAGGGTGCCGTCCGCGGTCGCCTTGACGGCGTCGGCGGCGGCGCGCTCGTAGGCGCGCTCCGCCTCGTGGCGCAGGGTGGCGGCCGTCTCGAGCTGCACGGCCGCAGCGTCGGCGACCGGGTGCACGTGGTGGGTGATGCTGCGGATCGCGCCGTCGAGCGTCTGCTTGACCACCGCGGCGCGGGCGCCGGCGTCGTGCGGCCAGCGAGTCCAGCCAGCCGCGCACGTCGGCGACGTGCGCTGCCGGCAGCAGGCCCTCGGCGTCGACCGGGCCCTCGTGGACGACGAAGAGCGGGGAGTCCTTGAGACCGCGCGAGGCCAGCATCCGGGCCAGGTGGGTGGAGACCGTCTGCACCGCCTCGGGGGCGGTGCGGTCGAGCACCACCGCGACCGCGGTCGAGCGGTCGGCGGCCTGCTTCAGGAAGCCCCACGGCACCTGGTCGGCGTACCGGGCGGCGGAGGTGACGAACAGCCACAGGTCGGCGGCGGCCAGCAGCTGGGCGGCCAGGGTGCGGTTGCGCTCCTCGACGGAGTCGACGTCGGGGGCGTCCAGGATCGCCAGGCCCTGCGGGACGGTCTCGGAGGCCACCAGCTGCAGCGCGTCCGGGTCGTTGGTGGAGTGCTCGACCCGACGCAGGTCGGGCAGCAGCCGGTCCTGGCCGAACCAGTGGCCGTCGTCGGGGTGGTGCACCAGCACCGGCGAGCGGGTGGTGGGGCGCAGCACCCCGGGCTCGGTGACGCGGCGCCCGACCAGCGAGTTGACCAGCGTCGACTTGCCGGCGCCGGTCGAGCCGCCGACGACGGCCAGCAGCGGCGCGTCGATGGTCATCACGCGCGGGATGACGTAGTCCTCGAGCTGGTCGACCATCTCGTCGTGCGAGGCGCGCAGCTCGTCGACGCCGGGCAGGTCGAGCGGCAGGGTCGGCGCCCTGCAGCGCGCCGCGCAGGCGCACCAGCGCGGTGAGCATCTGCGGCGTCCCCTGCGGCGCCGCTCGGGACTGGCGTCGGGGCGGGCTGTCATCGGGTCGGAACCACCTGTCCGGGGAAGGCGATGGACGGACGGACCGCGCGGATGCGGGCGACGTAGTCCTGTCCGCGGAGTGCGAAGTCTGGCGGAGGGGTGCCGCGCAGGTAGCGGTGGTGCAGGAACCCGAGCTCGATCACGGCCTGCTGGTAGTCGAGCATGGCCCGCTCGCCGGCGGCACCACCGAGCCGTCGGGCGTGGCTGCGGGCCCGGCGACGGGCGCCGAGGTCGACGACCCAGCCGATGTCGGTGGCCGGCAGCAGCCCGCGCTGGGCGGCGTCGCCGAGCGCGGCGGCCAGCATCCGGCGCTCGGAGCGGCGCGCCCACACCGCGAGCACCGCCGATGGCCACGAGCGCCGGCGACCATCAGCACGACGTAGACGACGACGAAGCCGCCGAAGCCGTAGATGGTCGACCCGTTCCAGAGCCCGTGGGCGAGCACCGCGAGGGCGTAGCCGCCCAGCGGGGCCAGCACCCGCACCGCGGTGGAGCGCGAGCCGACCGCCAGGCCGACCCCGATGCCGATGAAGGTGGTGAAGAAGGGGTGCGCGAACGGGCTGAACAGGCAGCGCACCACGAAGGTCGTCGGTCAGCGCCTCGGTGCCGCCGGGGCCCATCCCGTCGGTGCCGTTGTAGGCCGCGGCGAGGTAGAGGATGTTCTCGACGAAGGCGAAGCCGATGCCGACCATGCCGGCGTAGACGATGCCGTCGAGGACGCCGTCGAGCTCGGCGCGGCGCCACCACAGCAGCAGGACCAGGAACGCGCCCTTGAAGAGCTCCTCGGTGACCGGCGCGACCATCGCCAGGCTGGCCGCCTCGGTGACCCCGACGAAGAGGCCGCCGATGCCCTGCACCAGCAGCGCGGCCGCGGTGGCCACGAACCCGCCCCACAGCAGGCCCAGCAGCAGCAGCGAGCGCGGCTCGGGCTCGTAGCGGTCGAGCCACAGGTAGCAGGCGACCAGCGGGCCCACCGGCAGGGCCGCGAGCACGGTGGCCAGGACCAGCGAGTCGGGGCCGCCCGACAGCGCGATGACCAGCAGGATCGGCAGCGCGCCCAGCACCACGAGCACCGTGACCACGACCGTGAAGGCGACGTTGTCGCGACGGGTCGGCACCATGGCGCGGAGCCTATCGGCAGGCGAGCCGGGCACACGGCGTCGCCGGCGCGACCAGCGCGACGTACCATGACGCGCATGAGCGAGCAGAGCACCCCGCGCCGACCGAGCCCAAGACCGAGTCGCACGACCCCGCCGTGCCGGAGGCCTACTCCGCCTTCATGCGCACCGGCTGGGGCGAGCGCGAGCTCGACCTGCCGCGCCACCCCGTCGCCGACCTGGCCGCCCAGCGCCGGGCGCGCCTGGGCGAGGCCTTCCCCGGCGAGCGGCTGGTGCTGCCGGCCGGCACCTACAAGGTGCGCGCCAACGACACCGACTACCGCTTCCGCAGCGACACCGCCCACACCTACTTCACCGGCAACCAGACCTGCGACGCCGTGCTGGTGATCACCGACGGCGAGGCCGTGCTCTACGCCCGCCCGCGCTCCTCGCGCGAGACCGACGAGTTCTTCCGCGACCGCCAGTACGGCGAGCTGTGGGCCGGACGCCGCCCGTCGGCGCACGAGATCTCCGACCTCGCTCGGCATCGAGGTGCGCCACGTCGACCGGCTCGCCGACGACCTCGTCCGGCGCTGCGCCCAAGACCCGGGTGCACCGCGGGGTCTCCGCCGACGTCGACCGCCTCGTCAGCGCCGACGCCGGGCTCGACGACGAGCTGGCGCGGGTCGTCTCCGAGATGCGCCTGGTCAAGGACGACTGGGAGGTCGCCGAGCTGCAGGAGGCCTGCGACGCCACCACGCTCGGCTTCGAGGACTCCGTGTCGCGACTGGGCCAACGTGCTCAAGTACGGCGAGCGCTGGATCGAGGGCACCTTCTTCCGCCGGGCCCGCGCGATGGGCAACGACATCGGCTACGACTCGATCGTCGGCGGCGGCAAGCACGCCACCACGCTGCACTGGATCGAGAACTCCGGCCCGATCACCCCCGGCGAGCTGGTGCTGCTCGACATGGGCGTCGAGGGCCACAACCTCTACACCGCCGACGTGACCCGCACGCTGCCCGTCGACGGCACCTTCACCGGCGCTGCAGCGCGAGCTCTACGACCTCGTCCTCGCCGCCCAGGAGGCCGGCATCGAGGCCGTGCGCCCCGGCACCGCCTTCGCCGACGTGCACACCGCCTCGATGACGGTGCTGGCCCACGGCCTGGAGGACATGGGCCTGCTGCCGGTGCCGGCCGAGCAGGCGCTCGACCCGGAGAGCAAGGTCTACGCCCGCTGGACCCTGCACGGCACCAGCCACATGCTCGGCATGGACGTGCACGACTGCGGCGCCGCGGCTCCGGAGTCCTACGCCAAGGGCACCCTGGCCGAGGGCATGGTCCTGACCGTCGAGCCGGGCCTGTACTTCCAGGAGGACGACCTGCTGGTCCCCGAGGAGCTGCGCGGCATCGGCATCCGCATCGAGGACGACCTCGTGGTCACCGCCGACGGCCACCGCAACCTCTCCGCAGCGCTGCCGCGCAGCGCCGACGACGTCGAGGCCTGGATGGGCGCCCGCCTCTGACCGGGGTGGGTCCCTGGGCGGCCCCTGCGGGGCTCAGCCCTCGGTGGCGGCCGGCAGGTCCAACCAGAACGTCGATCCCTCGCCCGAGCGCGACTCGACGCCGAGCAGCCCGCCGTCGCGCTCGGCGACGGCACGGGACAGGGAGAGACCGAGCCCGGTCCCGCGCACGCCCGGCTCGGCGAAGCGCACGAAGGGTTCGAAGACCTGGCTGAGCTGACGCGGGGTCAGCCCGGGCCCGGTGTCCTTGACGCTGATCCGGACCCGGGGCTCACCGGCCTCGCCCGCGGGTCGGGGTGGCGGAGACGGTGACCCGGCCGCCGGGACGGTTGTGCGCCACCGCGTTGCCGACCAGGTTGGTCAGCACCTGACGCACGCCCGCCGGGGTGCCCAGCACCGCGAGGTCCGCGGGCACCGACGCACTCACGTCCACCTGCGCCGTGGCCGCCGGGGTGCGCACCCAGTGCACGACGTCCTGGACCGCCTCGGCGACCACCACCGGCTCGCGGGGCGCGTCTCCGAGGACCCGGGCCGTGCTCAGCAGCTCCTCCACGATCGCGAGCAGCTGCTCGCCGGCGCCGACGATGATCCCGGTGTCGCGGTGCACGCCGGCCACGAACCGCGTCAGCTCGCTCGGGGTCGGTGACCCCGGCCAGGTCCTCCGCGTCGGACTGCAGCACCTCGGCGTAGCCGAGGATCGCGCTGATCGGGGTGCGCAGCTCGTGGCCGGTGGCGGCGAAGAACTGCTGCTGGACGGCGCTGGCCTGGTCGCCGCGCGCGATCGCGTCCGCGAGCGAGTGCCGGGTCGCGAGGACCTGGAGCCGGGAGCGCAGGGCAGCGGCGAGCAGGGTGAGGTCGGCGATGTCGCCGTCGGGCCACGAGCCGGCCGCCGCGCTCAGCAGCGAGATGCTGCCGAACATGACGCCGTCGTTGACCTGGGAGGAGCTGACCAGGCTGCGGACCCCGCAGGCGAGCATCTCGCGGCGGTCCTGCGCCGCCTCGGTGGGCAGCAGCTCGACGTCGGTGATGACGACGACGCCCTCGCGCGAGCGGGGCGACATCCACGGCATGGTCAGCGCGGCCTCGGGCCCGGCGTCACCGTGCGGCACCACCGACACGAGGCTCCCGGGGCTGACCCACTCGCGCAGCCAGGCGCGCTGCCCCAGCTCGATCCAGCCGTCCTTGCTCTCGGGCTCGTACGTCGTCAGCGCCACCGTGACGGCGTCCACGCGCGGGTGCGGCAGGAACATGTCGGCGATGGCCTCGACCGCCTCGGCGCCGCTGAGCGCGCCCTGGAGGATCGCCTGTGCGAGCTTCGTGGCCGCGGCCGTCGGCTGGGCGTGGTCCCCGAGGACCTGGAGGGGGCCGGGCTCAGTCACTGCTGCTCCTGTCGGGGTGCCGGGGATGCACGACCAGCGTGGAAGGGGCGGGGAAGATGCCGCGGCTCTGGTCCACCCGGGCGACCGCTCCGGGCTCCAGGTCGTGCCGACCCGCCCAGGCGACCACTTCGAGAAGCTGTGCCAGGCCCAGGTTACGCCCCGGGCACGCGTGCGGCCCGGCGCCGAACGGCAGCCAGGCCCCCGGTCTCATCGCGACGCCCGTCCAGCGACGCGGACTGAAGACGGCACGATCCGCCCCACCGTGCTCCGGACCCGGCACGAGCTCAGCACGACGCCCGAGGAGCAGCGGACTCACGAGGGTCACTGCGTGAGCCGGCAGCCGGGTGCTGCCCAGCTCCACGGCGCCGCGGTCACGCGTCCGGTCACCCACGTCGGCGGTGTGAGCCGCAGGGTCTCCCAGACGACGGCAGAAGGCTCGGTCGCCCCCGCACGCAGGTCGGCGGCCACGTCGGGGTGCGCGGCCAGCGCGACCAGCAGCCACGCCCCTGCCGCGATCGGCACCTGGGTGCCGGCGGCCAGGAAGGTCGCGACCGTGGCGGGGTCCAGCTCGCCGGCCTCCGTGAGCCGCTGCTCCAGACGGCGACGTGCCGCCGACTCGCGGCGTCGTACGCGGGAGAACCGTGCGGGGTTGCGGCGATGGGCGATGACCGGGCCCAGCGCGTCGACCCACGACAGCACGAGGTCGGCGACCTCGTCACGCGCCGCGGGGTCGAGGTCCGGCAGTGCGGCCGCGGCCGTGGAGCGCGCCACCGGGGCGCGCAGCAGGTCCATCGCCTCCACGACCCTCCCCGGGCCGTCGCCGCGGCTCCGGAGCTCGTCAGCGACGACCTGGCGGCCCACCGCGACGGCCGCCGGGCCCAACGCTGCGAAGGTCTCGTGCGGGGTCGGCGGGCCGGACGCGGCAGCGCGGCCTCCGCCCCGGCGTACTGCTCGGCGACTCACGTCGAGGGGGAAGTCGAAGCACGCGGTGTCGGTGAGCACCCGCCGGGAGTCGGCCGGGCTCGTGACCAGCCACGGCCCGGTCCGTCCCATCGCGACCGGCTCGTCGGCATCCACCGCACGTAGAACGGCACCGAGACGCCCGGAAGGCGCCTCGGTGCCGAGGCTGGGGAACGGACCCGTCATCCGGGTCCGCTCCTCGATGGTCGGACCACCGTCAGCGGCCCGGACGCCATCCGTAGACGGCAGCTGAGCTGGCGAGCGACGCGACGCTTCTGGATCAACTTGAGCATGGAATGTTCCTCCCTCGGACGAGACCAACGTCCCCGGGCACCTACCCAGCGACGAGCCACCCCGGACCCTCCCCGGCACGGCTGGGCTCATCCTAAGGACCAGGCCGACCCCACGACCAGCAATTCGTGCAGCCGGGCTCAGGTCCTCGCCGCCAGCTCGTCGAGCAGGTCGACGAGCTGCTGCTTGCGAAACGGCTTGGGCAGGACGGCGTCCACGCCCAGCTCGTGCAGGGCGGGCCGCTTGTCCCCGGCCCAGGCGCTGACCACGACGACCCGCAGGCCCGGGGCCACCTCAGGACGGTCCCGGAGCCACCGCACGACCTCCTCGCCAGTCATCCGTGGCATCGAGAGGTCCAGCAGCATCACGTCGAAGCGATCCGCCGAGAGCGTCTCCACGGCGTGCTGGCCGTCCTCGGCCTCGACCGCCTCGTGTCCCAGGCGGGCGACCATCCGGACCATGATCTCGCGGATGTCCTCCTGGTCGTCGACCACCAGGACCCGCAGCCGACGTACGCCGTTCTGGTCGGGAGCCGCGACGGCGGAGAGAGGTCCCGCCGAGTCGTCCACATCCGCAGCGTATCCGGCTTTACCTGTCTCGGCGGCCTTCATCCGAACACCCCCGGGCGCATCGCCGACGACACCTGCGACCGGGGTCGCTCGTAGTCGAACGGGCACAACGGCCCATCGCGCGCGGGGCTCCCGCGTGGCACGGGGCTTCAGCCGACGGGCGACTGCGTTGTGCCCGTTTGACTACGAAGCCCGGAGTAGAGCCGGGTGATCCACCCCGGAGCGTCGCAACGACCCGCTACGGCATGCTGGCGACCGGGTCGGCAGGTGCCGTCGAGCTGCACCGGGGTTGTCCCGCTGTTCGTCCCGACGGTATGTCCGATCCCCCGCCCCCGTGGGGGGGTAGGAAGCACAGTTCTGACCAGCCCGAACAGCTCGGCCGAGCGTGGTCCCGCGGCGGATCCCGGAGGGGGGCCCGTCGACGCGAAGGCTGTTCGGTCCTTCCGACTACGAAGCCCTCGCACCCTCCGCTCGTGCCGATGAGCGGGCTGTCTCCCCGAGGAGAAAACGATCTAGTTCTCCTGTGCCTTCGATGTCCGTTCGCGCAGTACGCGGTGCGCAAGCCATACTGGCGACCGGGTCGGCAGGTGCCGTTGAACTACACGGGGGTTGTCCCGCTGTTCGTTCCGACGGTGCTTCCGATCCCCCGCCCCCGTAGCTCAGCTGGATAGAGCAGCGGCCTTCTAATCCGCCGGTCGCAGGTTCGAATCCTGCCGGGGGCGCTCCCGCAGGACCTCCTGACCGATGTCGGGGATCGCGTCACCCGGGCGGGGGAAGTGTCTCCCCACGAGGGATACTTACCCTTTACCTAATGCGACCTCCGTCGCCGCCGGGCAGGGATGCCGGTCGCGGCGGGCGGTCAGAGGGGAAAGACCTTGCCGGAGAAGTGGCAGCAGCACCCCGCGTGGGGCCAGGTGCCTCCGCTCGACCTGGGGACGGGCAAGGCCCGGATCCGCAGGCTCGTCGTCGTGTCGGCGCATCCGGACGACGAGAGCCTCGGCGTCGGCGGGCTGATCACCACCGCCCACCGCGCCGGGATCGACGTGTACGTCGTCCTGCTCACCGCCGGCGAGGCCTCGCACCCGCCCGGTCGGGAGATCACTCGCCACGCACTGGCCACCGAGCGGCTCGCCGAGATGGAGGCCGCGGTCGCACTGCTGGCCCCCGGCGCCCCCGTGGTGTTCCTCGGCGCACCCGACGGCGGCGCCGCGGAGGTCGAGGACCAGATGGTGACCGCCCTGACGGACATCGTCGGCGACGGCACCCACACCCTGCTGGTCGCACCGTGGCGCCACGACGGCCACCCCGACCACGACGCCGCCGGCCGGGCCGCGGCCGAGGTGGCGACGCCTGACCGGCGCCCGCCTCGTCGAGTACCCCCTGGTGATGTGGCGCCTGCGCACCCCGGAGGAGGCGCCCTGGGACGAGATGGTGCGCGTCGACCTCGCCCGGGACGTGCTGGACGGCAAGCTCGCCGCGATCCGCGCGCACGTCACCCAGGTGCGTGCCCTCTCCCCCGAGGACCCGCCGGCGCTGAGCGGACCGATGCTGGCGCACTTCACCATCCCCGTGGAGCACCTGGTGGTGACCGCGGCGGCGGATGCCCCGGACGGCGGCGGCCTGAGCGACGAGGACGACCTGCGTCAGACCGTGTGAGCGTCGATCTCGTCGAGCAGCCGGGCGCGGACGTCGTCCGGGGCGAACGAGGCGTGCACCGAGGCCTCGGGCCAGGTCGCGCACCCCCGTCGTGGTCCAGGTCGAGCAGGTCGGCGGCGATCCGTACTCGCGGTTGAGCGTGGTCGCCGAACATCGGCGGGTCGTCGGAGTGCACCGTCACCGTCACGCCGGCGTCGCGGAAGATGCGGATCGGGTGCTCCGCGAGCGAGGCGACGGCGCGGGTGGCGATGTTGGACGACGGGCACACCTCGAGCGCGATCCCGGTGCTCGCCAGGTGGGCCAGCAGCTCGGGGTCCTGCGCCGCCGAGGTGCCGTGCCCGATCCGCTCGGCGCCGAGCAGGTGCAGGGCGTCCCAGACCGTCTGCGGGCCGGTGGTCTCCCCCGCGTGCGGGCACGCTGCGCAGCCCGGCGGCCCGGGCCGCGTCGAAGTACGGCTGGAACTGCGGGCGCGGCACGCCCGATCTCGGGGCCGCCGAGACCGAAGCCGACCAGCGCCGTCGGTGCGGTGCTCGAGGGCGTACTCCAGCGTCGTCTCGGCCGCCGGGCAGCCCGGCCTCGCCCGGGATGTCGTAGATCCAGCGCAGCACCAGCCCGAAGTCGCGCTCGGCCGCGACGCGGGCGTCCTCGATCGCCTCCGATGTAGGCCTCGATCGGCATCCCGACCCGTCCTGTGCGGGCGCACCGACGTGTACGGCGTGCACGTGAGCTCGGCGTAGCGCACCTGCTGCGCCGTGGCCATCTCGCGGGCCACCTCGTAGGTCAGGTAGCGGATGTCCTCGGGGGTGCGGATCAGGTCGACCACGGCGAGGTAGACCTCGATGAAGTGAGCGAAGTCGCGGAACTCGAAGAACCGCTCGCAGCTCCTCGAGGTCGCTCGGCACCACGCCCGGGTGGCGGGTGGCGAGCTCGCAGACGATCCGCGGCGAGGCCGAGCCGACGTGGTGCACGTGCAGCTCCGCCTTGGGCAGCCCGGCGATGAAGGAGTCCAGTGCGTGGGGGTGTTCGGCGCTCATCGCACCGAACCTACTCACTCGACCCCGGCCACCAGCGCATCGGCGATCTCCTCGACGGTGCCGCCGTTGACGACCTCGCCGTCGAGCAGCACCGTCGGGGTGCCCCGCACGCCGGCGTCCTGGGCGGCCTGGGTGGCTTCCTCGACCCAGTCCATGCGGGCGCCGGACTCGATGCCGTCGGCGACGTCGCTCTCCTCGGCTCCGGCCTCGACGGCCAGGGCGACCAGGTCGGCGTCCGAGGGGAAGGGTCCGCTCTCGGAGGGCTGGTTCTCGAACAGCAGGTCGTGGAAGGCCTTGGCGCGTCTCGGGGCCGGACTCCTCGAGCACGACCGCGAAGGCGTTGGTGGCGCGTGCGGAGTAGTCGCTGATGCGCGAGAGCAGGTTGAAGGGCCGGTACTCGACGGTCACCTTGCCCTCCTCGGCGAGCTGGGCGAGGTCGTCGCGTGGCGACCTCCTCGAGGGCGCCGCAGAAGGGGCAGAGGAAGTCCTCGTAGATCACGATGTCGTGCGGCGCGTCCGCCGCGCCGATCGTCACGCCGTACTCGCCCTGACCGGCGGCCGGAGCGGCGACGTCGGTGCTGGTGTCGCGCGAGCGCTGGATCGCGAACCCGACGCCGATGATGAGCACCATGGCGAGCACGACGCCTCCGATGGAGAGCAGCCGGCGGCGCCGCTCGGCGCGCTCCTGCTCGGCACGGGCCTGCTGGGCGCGCGCGGTGCGGTCGACTGCCTGGGACTTGCTTGCTGCTCATCGTTCTCCCTCGGGGATGGGGTCGGTCAGGTCGAGCGGGAGCGGCGCACGCCGCGGAAGAGGAGGTTGTCGAGGGCCAGGCGGGTGCGCGGCAGCGCGACGAGGTACGCCGAGGCCAGCAGCAGGCCGATGTCGCGGGCGATCTCCCAGGGGTACTGCGACGCGGCGTCCGGGTCGCTGCCCCCACCGCCGAAGCAGCCGCAGTCGATGGTCATGCCCCGCGCCCACACCGACGCGATGCCGATGATGAACGCGACGAACAGCACCGCGGAGACCACGGACGCGCCCCGGGTCAGCACGCCCAGGACCAGCGCCAGGCCGATCACGACCTCGAGGACGGGCAGCAGCTGGCCGACGGTGGGCACCACGACCTCGGGCAGCAGCTCGTAGGCGCGCACGGCCGCCACGGACTCGTGGGGGGCCGGGCAGCTTGACCGCACCCGCCGCGATCCAGACGCCGCCGATGACCAGGCGCGCGAGCAGGCCGATCCACTCCCTGACCGCGCTGCTCACGCCCTGAGGGTAGGAGACCGGGCTGAGGACCCCCTGAGAGAGGGGGCCGGCCCCGCGTAGGGTGGTGGCCCATGAGTGACCGACTGGTGTGGATCGACTGCGAGATGACCGGCCTCGACCTGGGCGCCGACGCCCTGATCGAGGTCGCGGCGCTGGTCACCGACTTCGAGCTGAACGTGCTCGGCGAGGGGATCGACATCATCATCAAGCCCCCGGCCGAGGCGCTGGAGCAGATGATCCCGTTCGTCCGCGAGATGCACGAGAAGTCCGGGCTGCTCGGTCGAGCTCGACCACGGCGTGACCCTGGCCGAGGCCGAGGAGCGGGTGCTGGCCTACATCAAGGAGCACTGCCCCGACGGCAGCCGACCGCCGCTGGCCGGCAACACCGTCGCCACCGACCGGGCGTTCCTGGCGCGCGACATGGCGGCCCTCGAGTCGTTCCTGCACTACCGCATCGTCGACGTCTCCTCGATCAAGGAGCTCTCCCGCCGCTGGTACCCCCGCGCCTACTACGCCGCCCCGACAAGCGCGGCAACCACCGGGCCCTCGCCGACATCCAGGAGAGCATCGAGGAGCTGCGCTACTACCGCGAGGCCGTGTTCGTCGCTCCGCCCGGTCCGGACAGCGCCACCGCGAAGGAGATCGCGGCCCGGCACGGCGGCTCGATCACCGGATCGACCGCGGATGCTCCCGATGCGGGAAGCGACCCGACGATCTAGTACGATCTCCGACGGTCCGGCTGGAACGCCGGGCCCACGGTGGGTATAGCTCAGCTGGTAGAGCGCCGCCTTGTGGTGGCGGATGTCGCGGGTTCAAGTCCCGTTACTCACCCCAGTCAACGAAACGGCCCCGGCGCACGCGCCGGGGCCGTTCTCGTCGGTGTCCCTCAGGCGGGGATGTGGCCGAACCGGCCCTGCTGGAAGTCCTGGTAGGCCTCCATCACCTCGGCGCGGGTGTTCATCACGAACGGTCCGGCCCAGGCCAGCGGCCTCGCGGATCGGTCGGCCGCCCAGCACCACGACGTCCAGGGCCGGGGTCCGGCTGTCCTGGCGGGCGTCGGCCGCGACCGTGAGGTAGTCGCCGGCGCCGAGCACGGCCGTCTGGCCGGTGCGCAGCGGGCGCCCCTCGACACCCACGGTCCCCTGACCGGACAGGACGTAGACGAGCGCGTTGTGCTCGACCTCCCACGGGAGGTCGAGGCGGGCCCCGGGCTCGATGGTCGCGTGCACCAGGCTCATCGGCGTGTACGTCGACCCCGGCCCGGCATGGCCGTCCACGGTGCCGGCGATGACCCGGACCAGCGCACCGGCGTCCGGGCTGGTCAGCAGGCCCACCTCCCCGGATCGGATGTCCTGGTAGCGCGGGTCGGTCATCTTGGTGTCCCGCGGCAGGTTCACCCACAGCTGGATGCCGTGGAAGAGCCCGCCGGAGGTCACCAGCCACTCGGGCGGGGTCTCGATGTGCAGCAGCCCGGAGCCGGCGGTCATCCACTGCGTGTCGCCGTTGGTGATCGAGCCGCCGCCCCCGTGGGAGTCACGGTGGTCGAAGACGCCGTCGATCATGTAGGTGACGGTCTCGAAGCCGCGGTGCGGGTGCCAGGCGGTGCCCTTCGGCTCCCCCGGCGCGTAGTCCACCTCGCCCATCTGGTCCATCATGATGAACGGGTCGAGCAGGGCCATGTCGATGCCCGCGAACGCGCGGCGCACCGGGAAGCCCTCCCCCTCGTGCCCCTCGGGCGCGGTCGTCACCTGGCGCACGGGCCGCGGCTGGTCACCCAGGCCGGGAGCACGCACCCGGGACAGGACGGTCAGGTCGTCGACGGTGATCGCGGGCATGGGCCCACCTCGCTTCGCAGCAGGAGTGTCGCGGCACGGTCCGGCCGGACACCGTGTCCAACACTAGTTGAATTCTTGTTGTTCCAGCAGGGGTGGAGGCCGCAGGATCAGGCCGGCGCCGGCAGGTCGACGAAGAACGTCGTGCCCTGCCCCGGCACCGACTCCGCGCGCATCGTCCCGCCGTGCTGTCCCACCACGGAGTAGGCGATCGAGAGCCCCAGCCCGCTGCCCGGGATCGCCTGGGCCTGCGCCAGCGAGGAGCGGAAGAAGCGGGTGAACAGCCGTGCCTGCTCCTCGGGCGGGATGCCGATGCCGGTGTCGGTCACGGTGATCATCGAGCCCTCCGGTCCGGAGCTCAGCCCGACGTCGACGCGGCCGCCCGCGGGCGTGAACTTGATCGCGTTGCCGACCAGGTTGATGACGACCCGCTCGAGCATCTCTCGGTTGCCCAGGAACGGCGCCGGCTCCGCCGGCACGTCGATCACCAGCACCACCCGGGCCCGCTCAGCGCCCGGAGCCACCACTGCACACCCGGTGCTGACGACCTCGCACAGGTCGACCAGCTTGTCCCGCAGCCCCAGGCCGTCCTCCTGCACGCGAGAGAGGGTCAACAGGTCGTCGATGAGGACGAGCAGCCGTTCGCTGTTCCCGGCGACCCGGGCCACGGCCGACCTCTGCTGCGCGGTGAGCTCGCCGAAGGAGCCGTCCTCGAGCATCTCCAGATAGCCCTGGATGCTGGTGATGGGCGTGCGCAGCTCGTGGCTGACGCTGGAGACGAAGGCGTCCTTGACCGCATCGACCTCCTGCATGCGCGCCAGCGCCTCGCGCAGCGCCTCCTCGGTGTGCACCCGCTCGGTGACGTCCTCGGAGGTGCTCACGTAGCCCAGGGTCCGACCCGAGTCGTCCGTGATCGCGGCCCAGGGTCATCGAGTGGGTGCGCTCCACCCCGTCCTTGCGAACGAAGCCC
Source organism: uncultured Actinomycetota bacterium (assembly GCA_963722135.1). GTDB lineage: Bacteria > Actinomycetota > Actinomycetes > Propionibacteriales > Nocardioidaceae > Nocardioides. The sequence continues at coordinate 388,531 of CAVRJT010000003.1, read as the reverse complement.
ATGTCCTCCCCCGCCATGTCGGGCTCCGACATCCGCCGCACCACCGAGGCGAAGCGGGGCTCCACGCCGAGCTCGGCGTGCCTTGGCCTCGATCTGGTCGGCCGTGTGGAAGACGCGGGTGGTCGTCCCCACGACCTCGTCGGCCGAGTAGCCCAGCAGCCGCTCGGCGCCCGGGTTGAAGAGGGTGATGCGCCCCTGGTCGTCCGTGCCCACGATCGCGGTCCCGGTCGCGCTGCGCACGATGCGGTCCAGCGTGTCGCGCTCGGCCGCGGCGATCCGGGCCGCCTCGACGCTCTCGCCGACGCGCAGCAGCAGGGGCACCACGATGAGGGCGCAGGCAGCGGCGTACGCCGCGATGAGGAGACCGCGCACGTCGTAGCGCCATCCCGAGCAGCGAGGGCAGCGCGGCGAAGGGCCCCCGGTCGAAGGTGGTCATGGCCACGGCGAAGGCCAGCACCGCGACCAGCTGCCCCAGGGCGCGCAGCGGGCTGGTCCGCAGCGCGCTCCAGGCCAGCAGGGGGATGACCAGGAACACCAGCGGCAGGGACAGCTCGGGGGCGAAGACGGCCGGTGCGACCACCGCCAGGGCGCCCCACTGCAGCATCTGCTCGCGCCGACCGGCCAGGCTGCCGTGCGAGGGCAGCCGCGCCCAGAGCGGAGTGAAGACCAGCTGGGAGGCCAGGTGGGCCGCCCCCAGGGACAGGGCGACCAACCCGGGGTCGCCGAACCCGGTCAGCAGCGAGGTCGCGCCCCCGCCGACGGCCGCCACCACGCCGCCGAGCAGGGAGGCGGCGAGGTAGCGCCGCAGGTCGGCGTCGCGGCGCAGCCGCCAGGGCCGTTCCCTGCCACCGAGCAGCAACCGGGCGACCAGCGCCGTCTCGAGCACGATGGTCAGGGCGTAGCCCACGACCACCCCGGCGGGGCGGTCGGCCAGCACCAGGGACACGAGGGCGCCCAGTCCCACCAGCCCGAGCATCGTCGGTGCAGCCCGTCGCGGCGCCACGAGGACGAACCCGGTCGCCAGACCGACCGGCCAGGTGCCGACCACCTGCCCGGTGCCTGGGGCGGTGCGGACGGTGAGCGCCCCGAGGGCGACCGTCAGCACCAGCAGCACCGCCGCGCGCAGCTGCCACGCCCGCACCCAGTCTGGTGACACCTCGACCCTCCCGATCGGCCCGTGGTACGGGCGCCAGCATCGTGACACCTCCTCCGCCGCTGCGTGGCCTTCCCGCACCGATCGTCTCCTCGACTGCAATTACTTCACCTTCACCACGGGTGGGCTGGACGACGCGACCGCTCGTCTAGGTTGGCCCGATGAGCTCAGCCCCCACGCAGACCCACTACGACGTCGCCGTGGTCGGCGGTGGCCACAACGGCCTCACCGCCGCCGCCTACCTGGCTCGCGCCGGTCTGTCCGTCGCGGTGCTCGAGCGGCTGGACCACACCGGTGGAGCGGCGGTCTCGGCGCCCGCCTTCAGCGGCCACGACGTGCGCCTCTCGCGCTACTCCTACCTGGTCTCGGTGATGCCCGACGAGCTGATCAGCGACCTCGACCTCGACGTGCGGCTCACCTCGCGCAGCACGGCGTCGTACACCCCCACCCTGCGCGGCGGCGTCCCCGGCGGCCTGATGGTGCAGCGCCCCGAGGGCGAGGAGACCGCGCGGTCCTTCCGCGACCTCACGGGCGGCGACGACGAGTACGCCGCGTGGACCGACTTCTACGCCGGGGTCGGGCAGCTGGCGCAGGTCCTGGCGCCCACGCTGCTCGCGCCGCTCCCGCACGAGCGCGACGTGCGCGCCCAGGTCGACGCCACGACCTGGCGCGACATCGTCGAGCGCCCGCTCGCCGAGGCCATCGAGCGCCGCTTCGCCGACGACACGGTGCGCGGGGTGGTCGGCACCGACGCCCTGATCGGCACCTTCGCCTCGCTGCACGACCCGTCGCTGGTGCAGAACCGGTGCTTCCTCTACCACCTGATCGGCAACGGCACGGGCGAGTGGCGGGTGCCGGTGGGCGGCATGGGCTCGGTGACCGACGCCCTGGCCACGGCCGCGCTCCGCGCCGGTGCGGAGCTGGTCACCTCCGCCGGCGTCTCGGCCATCCGACCCGGCGGGGACGACCCGGCGGAGATCGACGTGCACACCTCGGTGGGCGCTCGCACGATCACCGCGACCACGGTCCTGGCCAACGTGGCGCCCTGGGTGCTGCGCATCCTGCTCGGCGAGCCCGCGGACGCGGCCTCCAAGCCGGTGGGCGCCCAGCTCAAGATCAACCTGCTGCTCGACCGGCTGCCCCGGCTGCGCTCCGGCGTCGACCCGGCGGAGGCCTTCGCCGGCACCCTGCACCTCGCCGAGGACTACTCCCAGGTCGAGCGCGCCTACGCCGACGCCGCGGCCGGCCGGGTGCCCACGCAGATGCCCGGCGAGGTCTACTGCCACTCCCTGAGCGACCCCTCGATCCTGGGCTCGGCCGCGCCCGGGATGCACACGATGACCTACTTCGGGCTGCACACCCCGGCCACGCTCTTCGAGCACGACACCGAGGCGACCAAGCAGCTCGCGGTGCAGCGGGCGCTCGCCGCGCTCGACGAGCACCTCGTCGAGCCGATCTCGTCGGTCGTCGCCCGCGACGCCGAGGGCAACCCCTGCATCGAGGCCAAGATCCCACAGGACATCGAGACCGACCTGGCGATGCCCGGCGGGCACATCTTCCACGGTGACCTGGACTGGCCCTGGGCCCCGCACCGCGCGCGCCTCGACACCCCTGCGCAGCGGTGGGGCGTCGCCACGGGTGTCGACCAGGTGCTGCTGTGCGGCTCGGGCAGCCGCAGGGGCGGCGCCGTGTCCGGACTGGGCGGTCACCACGCGGCCCACGCAGTGCTCGAGAGCTCGCTGACCGGGGCTCCAGCACCCTCGATTTCGACTCCCCGCCTCCCACTGGTAGCGTTCTTCTCGCTTCACCACGCGGCATTAGCTCAATTGGCAGAGCAGCTGACTCTTAATCAGCGGGTTCGGGGTTCGAGTCCCTGATGCCGTACCGCGCTCGACCAGTCGGGGCCCACCACGGAGAGATCCGGGTGGGCCTCGACTGCGTTCCAGGTCGATTCGACCCGGTGCGGTCCGACACGGGACGCGCGTGGTCCGCACCGCGTAGCCTCAGTCACGAGCCGCCCGCGATGAGGGACGGGGCGGCCCGGGGCTGGGAGGGCCCGTTGACGCGTGAGAGCGAGGCGGTGACGCTGCGACCCGACGTGGATCCCGAGATCTCGGGCCGCACGTTGACGGCGCTGTCGGCCGTGCGCGACACCGATCTGCGGGACCTGCTCGTCCTGGCCGCCGACCTGCTCGACGTCGAGGTGGCAGCAGTCACCGTGGTCGACGGCGACGAGTTCCACTACCCCGTGGCGGCGGGCATCGAGCCGTTCTCCACGCCGTACGCCGCCGCGATGTGCCGCCAGGCGTGGGGACACGACGAGCTCTTCGAGGTGTCCGACACGCTGCTCGACCCACGCTTCACCGACTCACCGTTCGTGACCGGCGAGCGGGCGTCGGTGCGCTTCTACGCCTCGTTCCCGCTGAAGCACGTCGTCCGGCGAGGAGACGGGCCGCTTCTGCCTCTTCGGGCTGAGCCCCCGCCGGCTCGACGACGCCCAGCGCCGCGTCGTGGCCACGCTCGCGGTCGCCGCCAACCGCATCCTCGAGCTGCGGCTGCGCCGCCTGGCCCCGATGCCGGCACCCACCGCCGACGTGCTGGCGATCGCCGCCCAGGTCAGCCACGACCTGCAGTCACCCCTGGCCACGCTGATGATGAGCCTGGGGGTGCTCCAGGGCGAGGAGCTCGACAGCACCACCCGCGCCTCGGTGCTCGCGATGGCCACCAGGTCGGTGGAACGGATGCGCGGGATGGTCGAGGGCACCCTGCGCCTGCACGACCTGGACCGCGAGGCGCCCGGCCACGAGACCGTCGACCTGCGGCGGCTCGCCGAGCAGCTCGTGACGGACGAGGCCGAGCAGTGGGACCAGGTCGGCGGCACCGTCGACCTCGGGGAGCTCCCGCCCGTGGTCGGGGACCCCACCCAGCTCACGCTGGTGCTGCAGAACCTGCTCCACAACGCCCGCAAGTTCGCCCGGCCTGGCCACCCGCCCGAGGTGACGGTGCGTGCGGAGCTCCGAGGCGACCGGGTCCGCGTCACGGTGCGCGACACCGGCGTGGGCATCCCCGCCGAGCACCGATCACGCGTCTTCGACCTCTTCACCCGCACCGGGCATGCCCAGGGGCACGGCATCGGTCTGGCCACCGTGGCCCGGGTCGTGCACGCGCACGGGGGCGAGTGCGGCACCGAGGACCTCCCCGAGGGCGCCGGGGCCGCCCTGTGGTTCGAGCTGCCCGCCGGGTGAGGCTCCGACGACCACCCGGCTGGCACCGTGGCCGGGTGAGCACTGCGAGGAGCGACCACGACGCCGTCGTCATCGGGGCCGGGCACAACGGCCTCGTGGCCGCCAACCTGCTCGCCGACGCCGGCTGGTCGGTGCTGGTCCTCGAGCAGCAGGACCAGGTCGGGGGTGCGGTCCGCAGCGACACCGACGTGCACCCCGGCTTCGTCCACGACACCTTCAGCGCCTTCTACCCCTTCGCCGCGGCCTCCCCCGTCATCGCCGACCTCGGGCTGGAGCAGCACGGGCTGCGCTGGCAGCACCCGCCGGCACCCCTGGGCCACCCCTTCCCCGACGGCAGCTGGGCGCTGCTGCACCCCGACCGGCACGACACCGCCGCCGGGCTCGACGCGGAGCACGCCGGCGACGGCGAGGCCTGGCTCGAGCTGTGCCGCACCTGGGACCGGGTGGGCGACCCGCTGCTGGGCGCGCTGCTGAGCCCGTTCCCGCCGGTGCGCGGCGGGGCCCGCCTGCTGGCCCGGCTCCCCCGGGCCGGTGGCCTGCACCTGGTCCGCGAGCTGCTCACCCCGGCGGCGACCTTCGGCGCGCACCGCTTCGGCGGCCGCGACGCACGCACGCTGATCGCCGGCAGCGCCGGGCATGCCGACATCCCGTTCGACGCCACCGGTTCCGGGGTCTTCGGGCTGATCATGACGATGCTGGCCCAGACGGTCGGCTTCCCGGTCCCCGAGGGCGGCGCCGGTCGGCTCACCGAGGCGATGGCGCGGCGGCTCGAGAGCCGGGGCGGACGGGTCCAGCTCGGCACCGAGGTCACCGCGGTGGAGATCGACCGTGGTCGCGCCGTCGCCGTGCGCACCCGCGACGGTGAGCGGTACGCCGCCCGCCGCGCGGTCGTGGCCGACGTGAGCGCACCGCTGCTCTTCGGGCGCCTCGTGGCCTCCGAGCACCTGCCGGCCCGGGTGCGTCGTGGGATGGCCTCCTTCGAGCTCGACCCCGCCACCGTCAAGGTCGACTGGGCCCTGTCGGGGCCGATCCCGTGGGCCTCCGCGCCCGCCGTCGCGCCCGGCTCCTTCCACGTGGGCGACTCGCTCTCCGAGATGCAGCGCTCGCTGGCCGACGTGGCCGCGGGCACGGTGCCGGCCCGCCCGTTCATGCTCGCCGGGCAGATGACCACCACCGACCCCACCCGCAGCCCGGCCGGCACCGAGTCGCTGTGGGCCTACACGCACGTGCCCCAGGGCAGCGCGCGCGACGGCGTCGAGGACGGTCCCGTCCGTGGCGTCTGGGACCACGACGACGTCGAGCGGTTCGGGGACCGCATGCAGGACCGGATCGAGCAGCTGGCGCCCGGCTTCGGCTCGCGGGTGCTGTCGCGCCGGGTGCTCGGCCCGCGCGAGCTCCAGGAGCGCAACGCCAGCCTCATCGGTGGCGCCGTCAACGGCGGCACCTCCCAGCTGCACCAGATGCTGGTGCTGCGCCCGGTCCCCGGGCTGGGGCGCGCTGAGACGGGCATCGGCGGGCTCTACCTCGGGTCGAGCTCGGCGCACCCGGGCGGAGGTGTCCACGGCGCGCCCGGCGCCAACGCCGCCCGCGCCGCGCTGCTGCACGCTCGCCTGCGCCGGGGGTGATGGCGGGACGGCCCGCACGACCTACCGTCGCAGGCATGGCCACCATGAAGCTCTCCCGCGCCCTGTCCGCCGCCACCGCGTCGTACGGCGTCTTCGCCCTCGTCCAGCCCGACCACCTGCCCGACGCGCTCGGCTCCGCGCGCGGGGACCGCGACGGCTACCGCCTGCTGGCCCAGGCCTACGGCGTGCGCGACCTCGCCATCAGCAGCGCCGGCATGTTCGGCTCCCCCGCCGTGGTCCGGGCCGCCATGCGCATGCGCATCGCCATGGACCTCGGCGACTGCGCGCTGCTGGCCCTGCGCACCGAGGGCGACGTACGCCGCAAGGTGATGGGCGTGACGCTGGGGTGGGCTGCGCTCAACATCGGCGCGCTGCTCGTCGACCGGCGCGACTGACCGGCGGGGCTGGCCGGCGGGACTGGCCGACGGGACTGGCCGGCGACACGGGCCCGGTGACACGCACTACACTCACCGAGGTGCTTGGTTGTCAGGCACAACCATCTGCCGAACGAGGAGTCCGGGTGCTCAGGAGCACGACCCCGCGTGCCCGCGGCGGCGAGCGTGTCACCTTCGCGGTCCTGGCGGTCGCGGTCTCGTCGTTCGTGATGCTCCAGTCGCTCATCATCCCCGTGCTCGCACAGGTGCAGGTGCAGTACGAGACCGACCAGGCCACCGTCACCTGGGTGCTGACCGGCTACCTGCTCTCGGCCTCCATCGCCACTCCCCTGATCGGCCGGCTCGGCGACGCGATCGGCAAGCGCAGGATGCTGGTCATCACGCTCGCGGTGCTGACCCTGGGGTCGGCGATGGCGGCGCTGGCCCCGACGATCGCCTGGCTGATCGTGGCGCGCGTGGTGCAGGGCGTCGGCGGCGGCGTGCTGCCGCTGGCCTTCGGCATCATCCGTGACGAGTTCAGCGACACCCGGGTCAACGGCGCCCTGAGCGTGATGGCCTCGCTCACCGCGGTGGGCTTCGGGGTCGGCATCGTCGCCGCCGGGCCGGTCGTGGACTCGCTGGGCTACAGCTGGCTGTTCTGGCTGCCGATGATCGCGACCGCCCTGGCCGGGGTCGGCGCCCTGCTGCTGGTGCCGGAGTCGCCGGTGCGCACCCCCGGACGCCTGCCGGTCCTGCCCGCGCTGCTCCTGGCCGGCTGGCTGGTCTGCCTGCTCCTCGGGGTCAGCCAGGGCAACGTGTGGGGCTGGACGTCCGCGCGCGTCCCGGCCCTGCTCGTCGCCGCCGTGGTGCTCCTGGTCGCGTGGGTGGTCGTCGAGACCCGCGTGCCGGTGCCCCTGATCGACATGACGATGATGCGCCAGCGCGGCATCTGGACCGCCAACGCCGTCGCCGCGTTCGTCGGCTTCGGGATGTTCGCCTCCTTCGGGTTCCTGCCCCAGTTCCTGCAGACCCCCACCGCGACCGGCTACGGCTTCGGCGCCTCGATCAGCGAGTCGGCGCAGCTGCTGCTGCCGTCCGCGGTCGCCAGCTTCGCCGTCGGCTTCGTCACCGCGCGGCTCGTACGCCGGTTGGGTGCGCGGACCGTGATCGTCGCCGGCACCCTGGGCAACACGGTCGCGTTCTGCTCGGTGGCCCTCTTCCACGACCACACCTGGCAGCTCTACCTGGCCACCACGGTCCAGGGCCTCAGCTCCGGCTTCGTGTTCTCGTCGCTGGCCGGGGTCGTCATCGCCTCCGTGCCCGCCCACCAGACCGGTGTCGCCAGCGGCATGAACGCCAACATCCGCACGATCGGTGGGGCGATCGGCTCCGCGGTGATGGCCGGCATCCTCACCGCCGACGTGCTGGCGTCGGGGTACCCCACCGAGCGCGCCTACACCCTCGGCTTCCTGGTGCTCGGCGGCGCGATGGTGCTGGCCGCGCTCGCTGCCTCGCGCATCCCGAACCTGCACGAGCAGGGCACCGCGGGGTCCTGGGCCGATGCCGACAACGCAGAGCTCGGCTACCTGCCCTCGGCGCCCGCGCGCTAGGCGGTCGCCCGGCGGTCGGGGTTTCTGCAAGGAATCCTCAAGGTCTGCGCAGCGGGCCGCAAGGTCTCCACAAGGCCCGCTCGGGGACCGGATCCGCGTGCCAGTCTGCTGCCATCGCCTTCCAGAACCAGGAGTCTCCCGTGCAGATCGAGCTCTCCGCGCCCAGCGCGGCCACCCCGTCCGTCCGACGTCGCCGCCGCGCCACCGCCGTCACCGCCCTCGGCTCGCTGCTGGCCGTCGGGGTCCTCTCGGTGTCCGGTGCCGCCGCACCCGCGGTGGCCCAGGGCGACGACGACGACAAGGAGCAGGTCTGCCAGGACCTCGACTCCAAGAAGATCGAGCCGCCGGACAACACCGAGTCGGTCATCGTCAAGGCGCCCGCGGGGAAGCTGATCTCGGCCTACTGCGTCAAGGCCGGCAGCGTCAAGCAGGGCAACGGTCCGCAGTACGTCACCCTCGACACCCCGCTTCCGCAGGTCTCGATCCGTTACTACGACGTCGACAACAAGCCCAAGGACATCTCGCACTACTCGTACTCCTTGATCGCGAACCAGACGCCTACCCCCACGCCCACCCCGACGCCGACACCGACGCCGACCCCGACGCCGACGCCGACGCCGACGCCGAGCCCACGCCTGAGCCCACGCCGACCCCGGAGCCGACCCCGGAGCCGACCCCGACTCCCACCCCGACGCCCACGCCGACGCCCGAGCCCACGCCCGAGCCGACACCCCCGCCGACGTTCCCCCCGAACCCGCCGACCAACCCGGGCGGTTCGTTCGACTGGAACTGGAAGTACGCCGACCCGACGTGTGCCGGCCTCGTCGTCGCCTACCCGGGCGACCTGCCCGAGGGCCAGGCCAACGACATCAACATCCGTCTGCGGACCGACCAGGGCCAGGTGACGCTGAACTACCACAACAACGAGGGCACCTGGTCGGGCACGCGAGCGTTCCCCTACTCCCAGCACCGCAACTGGCCCGCCGGGACCACCGACTACACCGTCGAGTGGATCCAGGTCGCCGGCACCAACTACCACTGGGAGGAGGGCCTGCGCTGCCTCCTCGAGGACGGACGGTGACGCCGGCACGCTCGACGTGCCCCGCGCCGTGACCGCCATCGCGGACTTCGACGACGCCAAGGTCAAGCTGCGCCGCGGCCAGAGCGTCGCCACCGACATGGTGACCGTGGACCAGCCCGGCCTGTCCTCGGTGGAGCTGCAGCGCCTCGCCAAGGGCGACTGGACGACGAAGTCGACCCTGCCGGCCGACAGCAGCCGGGTGCTCGTGAGCTTCCCGAAGGAGCGTCGCAAGGGCACCTACCGCTACCGCCTGGTGGTCCCCGGCTCGGAGTCCGTGACCGGCGCCGTCAGCGGCGTGCTGAAGGTCAAGGTCCGTCGCTGATCGAGCGGCCGGCCCGACCGGCCCTCCAGCGACCTCACGGACCGGGTCCGTCAGCGGGTGACCACCTGCCGACGGATCCGGTCCTTGCGGATCTGGGCGTCGGTCCACGCGAAGCGCACCCACTGCTCGTTCGAGAACATCCGGGTCTGGTCGCGCGAGAACGGCGAGCGCGGGTCCTCGGACTGCCCGTAGGTCAGGATCGTGCGAGCATCCACGCCGCGTCGCCCGCGGTAGCTGATCGCCTGGATGTGCGAGGAGCCGTAGGTGATCGGCCGGTACCGGTCGGCGTGGTCGACGCACCCAGCGCGAGGCCAGGGCGTTCGCGTTGCCCACCGAGTCACCGGTACCGCCGCCGAGGCCGTAGGGGCGAGCGCCCCGGTCACCCGCGACCTGCAGGCTGCCCCAGCGGGCGTCGAAGGGCACGCCCGCGTCGCGCACCGCGTCGATCGCCGCCTGCATCGCATCGACGACCTGCGGGTTGTCGGTGTTCAGGTCGCGCGGGGTGGTCAGCGGCTGCGCCGGGTCGAACGGGGTGCGCCACACGGTCTCGACCGAGGTCGAGCGGCGCGCTCGGCAACCGGGTCGACGAACGCCTCGAAGAGGTGCACGCCGCGCGACCCCTTGTCGGAGCGGCCGTCCCAGGCCGCCAGCGCGGCACAGGCCTCGCGTCTCACCGGTCTGCTCGCACACGTCGTCGAGGGCGCCGTCGGCACGCATCACCTCCGCGGCCATCACCCGGTTGTCGTACTGGTGGCCACGGAAGCTGCGCGGGGTCTCCTTGCGGCCCGCGGCGAGCCGGTCGGCGACGTAGTGCGACACGACCCGGGTGCGCATGGTCCGCTCGCAGCGCTCGCAGCCGATGATCGCGGCGTACCCCTCCAGGCGTGCCTCCGGGTTCGGCAGCCAGTAGGAGTCGTTGGCGTTCATCACCCAGTCCTCGCGCACCACCGAGGGCAGGTTCCCCGGCCCGAAGATGCCGGGGCGCTGGGCGTCGGCGTCGGTCGCCCCAGGCGCACGACGAACCGGCGCGGGTGCCGTCGAGGCCCGGGCAGACCGGCGACCTCGCTCGAGCAGCCGCCCGACCGGCGTCAGGCAGCGCTGGGCCAGCGCGTCCGGCACGTTCGGCACCACCGAGTGGTCGGCGTAGAGCACCCTGCCGTCGCGGTCGGCGGCGGTGGTGTTGACCCACGGCATCCCGCTGCCGGCGTCCTGGCGGCGCAGCAGGTCGCGGACCCCGGTGGCCTTGCCCATGCTCGAAGAACGTGTCGATGGTGCGCAGGTGCTCGGCGTTGGCGTCGCGCATCGCCCACACCGACGCCGGGCTCCACGGCATCAGGGTGTCCGGCGAGTCGACGACGTACCCCTCGGGCGTGCGGTAGAGGTCCTCGGTGACCGTGCTGACGCCGGCCGTCCTCGCCCCGCACCTCGACCTCGACCTCGCGTCGTTCGAGCGTGGCCGGGCCCGGCGTCGGTGAGGTACGTCGTCGGGCCGACGAGGCGGTACTCGTAGGGCGTGAAGCGGTAGGCGGTCGAGACGGTGTGGCTCCAGGCCACGTCCTTGTTGAACCCGATGTTGACCGCCGGCGACCCGACCAGGGAGGCGCCGGCCACGTCGTAGCGTCCCGGGATCGTCAGGTGCTGCTGGGTGAAGTGGTAGCGACCGCGCCACGGGAAGTGCGGGTTGCCCAGCAGCATCCCGCCGGCCGGTGGACGTCGCGTCGGCGCCGGCCGCGGTGGCGTTCGAGCCGAACGGCGCCTCGGGGTCGCGCCCCAGGGCGCGCAGCAGCGCGTCCTCGTCGACCTGCGGAGGCGCGGACCGGGAGCGAGGGCAGCCCGGGGTCGTCCGGGCTCGGCGGGGACGCGTCGGCGATCTGCGGCACGAAGACGCCGGTGGAGGCGAGCAGGTTGGCCAGGTAGACGCCGTACCAGAGGTCGAGGGTGGTGACGTCGGGGCGCAGGTAGGCGGCGCCCCGGCAGGCGGGGTCGCGCACGTCGTGGTCGCGCACCCACTCGTTGACGCCCGCCACGTAGCCCTTGACCAGGGCGCGGGCCTGCCGACCGGGGCCGCGGACCTCGTCGGCCAGCAGCGTCTCGACGACCTTGCGGTCGTGCAGGTCGGTGACCAGCGTGTCGACCTGCAGGTTGGTGGCGTCCAGGGTGACCTGGTCGTTGTAGCGCGCCTCGGGGCCGAACCAGCGCGAGCGCTCACCCCGGCCGGTGACCAGGGTGTCGAAGAGCGTGCACGCCGACATCTCCGTGGCGGCGTACCCGCTGCCCAGGCCCAGCGAGGTGAAGTCACGGGCCTCGATGTGCGGGATGCCGTGCTTGGTCCAGGTGATCTCCGCGCGCATGCCCGCGGGCTCGGCTCGCGGCGTGCCCGGCGGCTCCGCTGCTGCTCCCGCCAGGGTGACGGCGCCCAGGGGCGCGAGGAGGGTGGCGGCGAGCGCGATGACCGCTCGGGTGGGGCGAGTGCTGACCATGCCTGCCCAACGGCGGCGAGTGACGTGCGTTACGCCCCCTCAGCGCGGGTCGATGTCCTGGTGCAGGCGCAGCTCGGCGTGCAGGGCGTAGGGCACCGGGAGCCGGCGGTCCTCGAGCTCGACGACCAGCGCCTCCAGCGCACGGCGCAGCTCGAGCTGGGCTCGGCCCAGGTCGTCGCGGCGTCCGGGGTCCTGGCGGCGCAGGGCGACCTCGTCACGCGCCACCCGGACGCGCTCACGCAGCAACGTCAGCGGCTCGCTTCGTCCTGGGGTCCGCACGGGCGCCCACCTCTCGCTCCTGCGGCTTCCTGCCCCGGGCGGGCAGGGGAACGTCGGAGGTCGATGCCCAGCCTACGTGGGCGGGGCGACCGGGTGTGCCACCTCACAGGTACAGACCGGTGGCCTGGTCCCCGACGCGCTCGGCGGCCACCGCGTGCACGTCTCGTTCGCGCATCACGACGTAGGTCTCGCCCTGCACCTCGACCTCGGCCTTGTCCTCGGGCCCGAACAGCACCCGGTCGCCCTGCTCGACGGCGCGGGCGTGCGGACCGACGGCGACCACGCGGGCCCAGGCGAGGCGCTGCGCGCCCATGGCGGCGGTCGCCGGGATGACGATGCCTCCCGAGGAGCGGCGTTCACCGGCCTCGGTGTCGAGCTCGACGAGCACCCGGTCGTGCAGCATCTTGATCGGGATCTTGTCGCTCATCGCGCTGCGCGCACTCAGGACGTGATCTTGCGGATCGCGACGAATGCCACGACCACGCCGACGACGGCGCCGACGGTCTTCAAGATGTTGTCCGTGCGGGGCTGCCCGGTCGCCGGGTCGACGTAGTGGGCCTTGATGGTCCAGATCTCGCGGCCGACGATCGTCTTGGGGCTCGCCCGGTGCAGCAGCTGGTCGATGGTGCCCGCCAGTCGCTCGCGGGTCTCCTCGATCTCACGCTCGAGGGCGCTGGGGTCCGTGGTCACGGCGTCACGCTATCAACACCGCCACCACCCCACCGTCCCCCCGGGGGCGGACCCACCGTGCGGGGGTCGAAGCCGAAGGGCAGCTCGAGGCGGTGCGCCCGCATCAGTGCGTCGTCGGTGAGCACGTCGTAGGTCGCACCGTCGGCGACGACCTGGCCCTCGTGCAGGACGACCGAGCGCGGGCACAGCTCGAGGGCGTAGGGCAGGTCGTGGGTGACCATCAGCACCGTCACGTCCAGCGAGCGCAGCACGTCGGCCAGCTCGCGGCGCGACGCCGGGTCGAGGTTGGAGGACGGCTCGTCGAGGACCAGCACCTCCGGCTCCATGGCCAGCACCGTCGCGACCGCCACGCGCCGGCGCTGCCCGAAGGACAGGTGGTGCGGCGGCCGGTCGGCGTACGCCGCCATCTGCACCTGCTCGAGCGCGTCCATCACCCGTCGCTCCAGCGCCGCTCCGCGCAGGCCGAGGTTGTGCGGGCCGAAGGCCACGTCGGCGCGCACGCTGCCCATGAAGAGCTGGTCGTCGGGGTCCTGGAAGACGATGCCGACGCGGCGGCGCACCTCCTGCAGGGTGTCCTTGCCGACCCCGAGCCCGCCGACCTCGACCGAGCCGGCCCCGGCGGCGAGGATGCCGTTGAGGTGCAGCACCAGCGTGGTCTTGCCGGCACCGTTCGGCCCCAGCAGCGCGACCCGCTCGCCGCGGCGCACCAGCAGGTCCACGCCGTACAGCGCCTGGTGGCCGTCGGGGTAGGCGTAGGCCAGTCCGCGCACGTCCAGGACCGGTGGCTCGGTCGGGTGCACGACCTCGGGGCTCACCGGTGCGCCTCGGGCTCGGGCATCGTGCCGGTGTAGCCGCGCGAGAGCATCGCGAGGTGCACCCGCTCGCCGCGCTCGTAGGAGCGGATGAACAGGGCCCCGGTCGAGCGGGCGATCACCGGCCACTGGCGGGGGTCGCGGGCGCGGAAGCCGCGGGACTCCCGGGCCACGCGCATCCGCCGCATCTCACCGGTGACGACGTCGAGGTAGCGCACCATGAACGACATGATCTGCACCAGCAGGTGCGGCACCCGCAGCCGCTGGAGCCCGGCCAGCAGGTCCTGCGGCTCGGTGGTGGCCGCCAGCGTCAGCGAGGCCAGCACGCCGAGCGTGGCGGTGGCCAGGATGCCCCACGCGGCGAGCAGCCCGGGTCGGCTCAGGCCGACGCCCAGCACCTGCACCTGCTCGCCGTAGGCGACGAAGGGCAGCACCAGCGCGAAGACCACGAACGGCACCTCGACCACCATCCGCTTCAGCAGGTAGGTGGGCGGCACGCGCGAGAGCGCGACGACGCCCAGCAGCACCAGCAGGTAGGCACCGAAGGCGGCGAACCAGTCGTCGGGGGTGGCCACGACGACGAGCATGAAGCCCAGCAGGCCCAGCACCTTCAGGTGCGCCGGGGCGCGGTGCAGCGCCGAGTGGGCGTGGTAGTGCAGGCGGTGCCCGTGCCCGGCACCCACCTCAGGACCCGGTGCTCGTGGGGGTGTCGGCGCTGTCGTCGGCCTCGGTCGCCCGCGGGCGGCGGCGTACGCCGTAGGCGACGGCGGTGCCCAGCACGAGGACCACGAGCACACCGGCGACGCCGGCGAGCCCCCCGCCGAGGCGGTCGCTGTCGACGAAGCCGCTGTCGTAGCCCGCGAACGGGCCGTCCGCGGCGCCGTGGTCCTTCTCGGCGTCGGCGAAGCCCTGCTCCTGCGCGACCGTCTCCAGGCCGTCGGGGCTGCTGGCCGCGTAGAAGCTGATCACCCCGGCCAGCACGAGGGAGACCAGGAGGACACCGGCCAGGACGACCCGGGTGCTGACCTTCCTGTCGGCCCGGCTGCTGGTGCGCGTGCTCATGCGGGGACCTCCGGTCGTGCGGTGCGGATCTCCAGCGGTCGCTCCTCGAGCACCCGACGGGCCCCGCGGACCAGGTCGGGGCGCACGGCGAGGATGCCGGCCACGGCCAGGGCGGTGATCAGGCCCTCGCCGACCCCGATGAGCGTGTGCACGCCGACCATGGCGGTGGTGAGGGTGTCGATCGGCACCGGCGCGGCGCCGCCGACGGCGTACAGGGCCACGAAGAGCAGCGACGCGGCAGGCACGGAGACGAAGGCCCCGATCCCGGCCAGGACCGGGACCAGCGCGAGCCTCTTGGGCAGCACGGCCTGCAGGCCGCGGAAGACGCCGTAGCCGACGACCACGGTGGCCACACCCATGACGACGATGTTGGTGCCGATCGCGGTGATGCCGCCGTCGGCGAACATCAGGGTCTGCACCACGAACACGACGCTGGTGGCCAGCACGGCGGTCCACGGCCCGACCAGCACCGCGGCGACCGCGCCACCCATCAGGTGCCCGCTGGTGCCGGCTCCGACGGGGAAGTTCAGCATCTGCGCGGCGAACACGAAGGCGGCCACCAGGCCGGCCATCGGCGCGGTGCGGTCGTCGAGCTCGCGGCGGGCGCCCCGCAGGGACACCCCGATCGCCGCCACGGCGACGACGCCGGTGGCGATGGAGGTGGGGGCGTCGAAGAACCCGTCGGGCACGTGCATGGCCGCTCCTGGGCAGGTCTCGGGGTAGGTCTGGGTGGGGCTAGGTTGGACGCCGGTGCGACATCCTCGCCCACAGTACGTTGTTGCAAGTTGTTCGCAACAAGCCGCCATCCGGATTGCCCCCAGGAGGACCCGATGACCAGCACGACGCCCGCCCCGCGACTGGTTCCCGGCGACCAGGCCCCCGACTTCACCCTGACCGACGACACCGGCGCCGAGGTCACCCTGTCGGCGCTGCGCGGTCGCAAGGTGGTCGTCTACTTCTACCCCGCCGCGCTGACCCCGGGCTGCACCAAGCAGGCCTGCGACTTCACCGCCACCCAGGACGCCTTCCGTGCCGAGGGCTACGAGGTGCTCGGCATCTCCCCCGACAAGCCCGAGAAGCTCGCGAAGTTCCGCGACAAGGAGGCGCTGGGCATCCGGCTGCTCTCCGACCCCGACCGGTCGGTGCTGAGCGCCTGGGGCGCCTTCGGTGAGAAGAAGCTGTACGGCAAGGTCGTGCAGGGCGTGATCCGCTCGACCTTCGTCGTCGACGAGCAGGGCGCGATCGAGGTGGCGCAGTACAACGTCAAGGCCACCGGTCACGTCGCCAAGCTGCGCCGCGACCTCGCGCTCAGCGACTGAGCGGGTCGGTGACCAGCCGGGCGTGCAGGTGCTCGTCGTGGCGGTGCCCGTCGGGGTAGCGGAAGGACTGGCGCAGCGTGCCCTCGAGCAGGAACCCGGCCCGGGTCGCCACCGCGCACGAGGCGTGGTTCTCCACGGAGTGGAACAGGTAGACCCGGTGCAGCCCCAGACGGGCGAAGCCGTACGCCGCCGCTGCCGCGGCCGCCGCGGCCCCGACCCCGCGGCCGCGGGCCCACGGCGCCACCCAGTAGCCGAGCTCGCCGTCGCCCTGCGTGAGGTCGATCTTGTGCAGCGACACCGACCCGAGCAGCCGACCGGGCCCGCCGCCGGGTGCCGGGTCGGCGACCGCCCACGACGCGTGGGTGCCGGCGCTCCAGTCGTTGCGCTCCGCCACGAACGCCGGCGGCCCCTCCGGCGGGCCGGGGTTCCAGGTCGCGATCGCGGCGTCGGCGAAGGCCGCCACCAGGTCGGGCTCGTCGGCGCGGACGAACGCGCGCAGCCGCACCCCCTCGCCCTCCCACTGCTCCGGCACCCGGCCGACCGGCGGCGCGCTCATCTCCCGCCGCCGTACCCCAGCACGACCAGGGTGAGCGCGAGGGCGAGTGCCGGACCCACCGGGCGTGAGCGTGTCATCGCTCCTAGACTCCCACCTGCAGCCGGAGTGGTGGAACGGCAGACACGCAGGTTTTAGGTACCTGTGCCCCATGGGCGTGCGGGTTCGAGTCCCGCCTTCGGCACCCACGCACGAGCAGTCACTTTTGCACCATCGACCGGTCACCTTTGCACCATCGAGAGGTCATCTGTAGCCCGCGTCGGGCGACCTGCAGGTGCAGAGCTGACCGCTGGGTGGTGCAGAAGTGACCGCTGGGTGGTGCAGAACTGACCGCTCGTCGGTCAGGCCGGGCCCTCCTCCTTGAGGCGGGGGGTGGTGGCCTGAGCTCGGGCGCGCAGGCCGGTCTTGTCCGCGAAGAACTCGCGGATGCGGTCCATGTCGGCCGAGACGTCGCCGGTGAGCGCGAACGTGGGGCCCCAGCCGACGCGTCGCGTGGGCTTGTCGACGAAGGCGAGCGTGACCGGCAGGCCGGTCTGCTGGGAGATCCGGTAGAAGCCGGACTTCCAGTACTCGCTCTTGCTGCGGGTGCCCTCGGCGGCGAGACCGAGCAGGAACGTCTCGTCGGTCTTGGAGTCGGCGATCAGCTGGCGGATGGTGGCGCCGGGGTTGGCCCGGTCCAGCGGCACCGACGCCCGTGACGCGCAGGAACCAGCCCACCGGGCCCTTGAAGAACTCCTGCTTGACCAGCAGCCGGATCGTGACGCTGTTGTCCCAGGCCAGCAGCAGGGTCAGCACCCAGTCCCAGTTGGAGGTGTGCGGGGCACCCACGAGCACGCCCTTGCGCGGCACCTCCCCCACGGTGCGCCAGCGCACCAGTCGCAGCAGCACACGGGCGAGGGAGCGGCGCAGCAGGAAGTGACGGTTCACGGCGGTGATCCTAGGGCGTCGGGTCGGGTCGGGTCGTCAGGCCGGCTCATCGGCCAGCGCTGCGGCGACCAGCGGGGCCATCTCGCGCAGCGCCCGGCCACGGTGGGAGAGCCGGTCCTTCTCGGCCGGCTCCAGCTCGGCGCTGGTGCGCTCGGGCTCGGAGTGCTCGTCGGCGACGAAGAGCCCGTCGTAGCCGAACCCGCCCTCGCCGCGCACCTCACGGATCACGGTGCCGTCCATCCGCCCCTCGACGACCAGCTCGCCCGTCGCCGTGCACGAAGGCGACCGCGCAGGCGAAGTGCGCGCCGCGGCGCACCTCGGGCACGTCGTGCGAGCTGGGCGAGCAGCAGCGCGTTGTTCGCCGCGTCGTCCTTCGCCCGGCCGGACCACCGCGCGGAGAGCACGCCGGGCATGCCGTTGAGCGCGTCGACGCACAGGCCGGAGTCGTCGGCCAGGGCCGGCAGGCCGGTGGCCGCGTGACCTGCGTGCGCCTTGAGCAGCGCGTTGCCGGCGAAGGTGGGCTGGTCCTCGACCGGCTCGTCGTACGACGCCACGTCGTCGAGGCCGATGACCTCGAGGTCCGGCGCGTGCTCGCGCAGGATCCGCTGCATCTCCGCGATCTTCTTGGCGTTGCGGGAGGCGAGGACGACGCGCCGGGTCCCGTCGGCCCCCTCAGTCGAAGGGCTCATCGAGCCAGGGCCTCGGCCTGCATCCGGGTCAGGTCGACGCAGCCCTTGCCGGCGAGGTCGAGCAGCGCGTCGAGCTCGGCGCGGTCGAAGGCCGCCCCCTCGGCGGTGCCCTGCACCTCGATGAAGGAGCCGGTGCCGGTCATCACGACGTTCATGTCGGTCTCGGCGCGCACGTCCTCGACGTAGGGCAGGTCCAGGCGCGGGGTGCCGTCGATGATGCCGACCGAGACCGCGGCCACCGAGCCGGTGAGCGGCTCGCCCTTGATCGCCCCGGTGGAGCGCAGGTGCGCGACCGCGTCGGCGAGGGCGACGTAGGCGCCGGTGATCGCGGCGGTGCGGGTGCCGCCGTCGGCCTGGAGCACGTCGCAGTCGAGCTGGATGGTGTTCTCCCCCAGCGCCTCGTAGTCGATGACCGCGCGCAGCGAGCGGCCGATGAGCCGGCTGATCTCGTGGGTGCGGCCGCCGATGCGACCCTTGACCGACTCGCGGTCCGAGCGGGTGTTGGTCGAGGCCGGGAGCATCGCGTACTCCGCGGTCACCCAGCCCAGGCCCGAGCCCTTGCGCCAGCGCGGCACGCCGGTGGAGGCCGAGGCGGCGCACAGCACCTTGGTCCGGCCGAACTCCACGAGCACCGAGCCCGCGGCGTGGTCGAGCCAGTTGCGGGTGATGGTGATCGGGCGGAGCTCGTCGTCGGCGCGGCCGTCCTCGCGTGCAGTCATGCTCGCGACCCTAACCAGCCGCGGCCGACCCGGCGTCCTCCCGGGTTACTTCGGCTCGGCGCGCAGCAGCCGCAGCGTGCCCAGCACGAGCGGCAGCACCAGCCAGATGAGCCCGGAGGTGATCAGCTGGCCCAGCTCCTCACCGGTGGGGACGTAGTCACCCTCGAAGAGGCTGGCCTGGGCGGTGTTGAACTCGATCCAGGGCGCCAGGTCGGCGAACCACTCCTGGAAGGCGCCGAGGATGCCGACGGCGATCGGCAGCACCAGCGTGTAGATGAAGTAGGCGACGATCGCGGCCGGGGTGTTCATCAGCAGCATCGCGATGGCGAAGCCGAGGAGGATGCCGATGATGTTCGCGATGACGAAGCCGTTGACGATCATGCCGGTCTCGACGTCCCAGCCGCCGCCGGCGATCAGCACGCCGAGCGAGGCGATCAGGGCGGCGACGACGATCAGGCCCACCCCGAGCAGCAGCCCGGCGCAGAACTTGGCGGCCACGACCCGGGGCCGGTGCGGCTCGAGGGTGAAGGTGACCAGGCCGGTGCGCTGGCTCCACTCGCTGGTGACCATCAAGATGATGAGGATCGGCAGGAAGTAGCCCAGCACGCTGCCGGAGACGAGGAGGAAGTCGCCGAGGTCGATGGCCCCCTCCGGCGCGATCAGGGCGTAGATCACCACGATCGCCAGGCACAGCGCCAGGATCGACCCGGTGAACCAGCGCCCTGCGCGGGTGTCGAGGCTCTTGCGCAGCTCGACCTTGACGAGGCGGCTCAGCGGGACGCGTGGGGTGCTGCTGACGTCGAGCATGCCGGGCGTGTGGGTCGCGGGGGTGGTGGCGCTCATGCGGAGGCTCCCTGCTGGGTCGCGGCCTCGGGGTGGCCTTCACGTTGGGTGCTGGCGGTCAGCTCGAGGAAGAGGTCCTCGAGGCCGGCCGAGCCGGTGCGCAGGTCGGTGAGGACCAGGCCGTGCTCGGCTGCGGCGCGACCGACGTCGAGGGCGGCGCACTCGGCCCGCAGCCCCTCGCCGGCCGGGGTCACCGCGATCCCCTGGGCCCGCAGCACCTCGGCGAGCCGGGTGTTGTCGGTGGAGGTGACCAGGGTGCTTGCCGCCTGGCCCTGCAGCAGGGACTTCTTGTCGCCCTGGGCGACCACGCGGCCGCGGCCGATGAGGATCATCTCGTCGGCGATCTGCTCGACCTCGTGCAGCAGGTGGCTGGAGAGCAGCACCGTGCCGCCGCGGTCGGCGTACCCCTTGAGCAGTCCGCGCATCCAGCGGATGCCGGCGGGGTCGAGGCCGTTGGCGGGCTCGTCGAGGATCAGCACCGACGGGTCGCCGAGCAGCGCGTGCGCGATGCCGAGCCGCTGGCGCATGCCGAGCGAGTAGTTGCGCAGCCGACGCTTGGACTCCGGGCCGGTCAGCGAGACCAGCTCGAGCATCTCGTCGATGCGAGAGTCGGGCAGGCCCATCGTGCGGGCGCCGATGGTCAGCACCTCGCGGCCGGTACGCCCGGCGTGCTGTGCCGAGGCGTCGAGCAGCACGCCCACGTGGCGTCCGGGGTTGGGGATGTCCCGGTAGGCGTGGCCGCCGATCGTCACCGACCCGCTCGTGGCCGGGGTCAGCCCGACCATCACGCGCATGGTGGTCGTCTTGCCGGCGCCGTTGGGGCCGAGGAACCCGGTGACCCGGCCCGGCTGGGCGACGAACGACACGTCGTCGACGGCTGCGAACGATCCGTACTTCCTGGTGAGGTGATCCACGATGATCATGGGCCCAGCCTGCCCGACGACACCGCCTCTGCGAAGTCGACCCGCGGAAGTAGGCCCCGGTCCCTAATTCAGCCGGGGGTGGCCGGGCGCTGCAGCGTGCCTCAGAGCTCGTAGACCGCCCCGGCGGTGGCGAGCTCGATCGCTCCGTCGAAGACGGCCGTGGCCTCGGCCAGGGCGACGGCGGGGTCGAACCACGGCGGCACGTGCGTGAGCACCAGGCGCCCGACCTGACCGCGGGCCGCGGCCTCGCCACAGTCGGTGCCGGTCAGGTGCAGGTGCGGCGGGTTGGGATCCCCGGTGCGGAAGGAGGCCTCGGCGAGGAACAGGTCGACGCCCTCGGCGACGCTGTCGAGGCCGGCGCAGGGCCCCGTGTCGCCGGAGTAGCCCAGCGTCACGTCCCCGACCGAGATCCGCATCCCGAACGCCTCCACCGGGTGGTCGACCGGGATCGGGACCACGTGGAAGGGCCCGACCTGCACCGGGGCGTCCCAGACGTGGAAGTCGAACTCCTCGCGCATGCCGGGGTCGGGCTCGAGGTCGTAGCCGCGGGCCAACCGGTCGGCGGTGCCGACCGGGCCGTGGACCGGCAGCAGCGGCTGCTTGCCGGAGGGGTGGTAGCGGCGCAGCACGTGGTAGCCGCACATGTCGAGGCAGTGGTCGGCGTGCAGGTGGCTGATCAGCACCGCGTCGATGGCCAGGGGGTCGGCGTAGCGCTGCAGGGCACCCAGCGCGCCGCTGCCGAGGTCGACCACGACCCGCCAGGTGCGCGGCCCGCTGCCGTCGTCGTGCTCGGCCTCGAGCAGGTAGCACGACGCGGGCGACTCCGGGCCCGGGTAGGACCCGGAGCAGCCGACGACGGTCAGCCGCAGCGTCGGGGCGCTCACGGGAGGCTCCCGGCGAGGCTGGTCGCGGCCACCATCTCCGGGCCGAGGAAGCGACGGCCCACGGCCGCGAACTCCTCAGGCTCACCGGTGGTGAGGAACTGGTGCCTCGGTTCGCCGCCGTCGCGGAGGAGGTCGTTGACGACCAGCATCTTGTAGACGTCCTTCGCGCACTCCTCGGCCGAGCTCACCAGGGTCACGCCGTCGCCCATCACGTAGGAGATGATGCCCGTCAGGAGCGGGTAGTGGGTGCACCCCAGGATCAGGGTGTCGACACCGGCCTCGCTCAACGGGTCGAGGTACTCGTGGGCCGCGGCCAGCAGGTCGTCCCCGGCGGTCACCCCGGCCTCGACGAAGTCGACGAAGCGGGGGCAGGCCCGGGTGGTCAGCTCGAGGTGCGGCGCCGCGGCGAAGGCGTCGTCGTAGGCCATCGACTCGGCGGTGGCGCGGGTGCAGATCACCCCGATCCGCCCGGTGCGGGTCGCGGCCACCGCCCGGCGGGTCGCGGGGTAGATCACCTCGACCACCGGTACGTCGTAGCGCTCCCGCGCGTCGCGCAGCATCGCGGCGCTCGCGGAGTTGCAGGCGATGACCAGCGCCTTGACGCCGGTCTCCACGAGGTGGTCGAGGCACTCGAGCGCGTACTCGCGCACCTGGCCGATCGGGCGCGGGCCGTACGGCTGGCGGGCGGTGTCGCCGAGGTAGACCACCGACTCGTGGGGCAGCTGGTCGATGACCGAGCGCGCGACGGTCAGGCCCCCGAACCCGGAGTCGAAGATCCCGATCGGGGCGTCCTTCGACGGCGGTGAGGACACAGGCGGCACGGGTGAAGGGTAGGCACAAGTCCCACTCGCCCGCACGACAAGGCGGCACAGGTCACGTGTGGCACCCGGCACGGCTACCGCGCCCGGCGCCGGACCGTCACCGGCGAGTGAGGGCCCTCAGGCCCAGAGCTGGCCCTCGAGCCGGTCCTCGGCGTCGTCGACGGTGCCCTCGTAGGCACCGGTCGACAGGTACTTCCAGCCGCCGTCGCACACGACGAACGCGATGTCGGCCGACTCCCCCGCCTTGACCGCCTTCGCGGCCTGGCCCAGCGCGGCGTGCAGGATCGCGCCGGTCGAGACACCGGCGAAGATGCCCTCCATCTCGAGCAGCTCACGCACCCGGCGGACCGCGTCGCGGGGGCCGACGGAGAAGCGGGAGTCGATGAGGTCGGCGTCGTACAGCTCGGGCACGAAGCCCTCGTCGAGGTTGCGCAGGCCGTAGACCAGCTCGCCGTAGCGCGGCTCGGCGGCGACGATCTTGACCTCCGGCTTGGCCCGCCGGAAGAACCGGCTGACGCCCATCAAGGTGCCGGTGGTGCCCAGGCCGGCCACGAAGTGGGTGATCGAGGGCAGGTCGGCCAGCACCTCGGGACCAGTGGTCTCCTCGTGCGAGAGCGCGTTGGCGGCGTTGCCGTACTGGTAGAGCATCACCCAGTCGGGGTGCTCGGCCGCGGTGCGCTTGGCCACGCGCACGGCCTCGTTGGAGCCGCCGGCGGCCGGCGAGGAGATGATCTCGGCGCCCCACATCCGCAGCAGCTGGCGACGCTCCTCGGAGGTGTTCTCCGGCATCACGCAGACGATCCGGTAGCCCTTGAGCTTGGCGGCCATGGCCAGCGAGATGCCGGTGTTGCCGGAGGTGGGCTCCAGGATCGTGCACCCCGGACGCAGCGTGCCGTCCTTCTCGGCCTCCTCGAT
This sequence comes from uncultured Actinomycetota bacterium, assembly GCA_963722135.1. Classification (GTDB taxonomy): domain Bacteria; phylum Actinomycetota; class Actinomycetes; order Propionibacteriales; family Nocardioidaceae; genus Nocardioides. Next base: position 365,205 of record CAVRJT010000003.1, on the reverse strand, counting down.
CATCCGCAGCGCCGGGCGGTCCTTGATGGACCCGGTGGGGTTGCGGTCCTCGAGCTTGGCCCACAGCCGGACGTCCGGGCTCGGCGAGAGGCGCGGCAGCCCCACGAGCGGGGTGCCGCCGACAGAGGCGAGCAGGTTGTCGTAACGCATGGCGTACGGGGCTCCTCAGCGAAGGAAGTAGGCCGGGTCGAAGTCCTCGAGCGCGATGATCCGCACCCGCGGCAGCGGGGAGAGGAACGCGTTGACGTCGTCCTCGAGGTCGTGGACCTCCAGGCCCAGCCCGGTCAGGGCGGTGCTCATGAACTCGCGCAGGCCCAGCAGGCCCACGCGGTGCCCGGCGTCGAGCAGCGCGCCGGCCTGCGGCGCGAAGTCGCCGTCGTGGCTGCACAGCAGCACGTCGGCCGGCGCCTCCTCGCCGCGCTGGGCGATGGCCTCCAGGGTGCGCTGGATACCGACGTCGACGACCTTCACGTCGCTGCCGCCGGACAGCGGCACCGGCCGGTAGCTCATCGCCAGCAGGGCCTGCACGAACGGCGTGTGCAGCTGGCCGCTGGAGGCGTTGAGGAAGAACAGGCCCTGCGTGGGCTGACCCCACAGGCTCTCGGCGTACGCCGTCACCCGCTCCCAGCGGGGTCGCTCCTCGGGGGTCGGTCGCCGTCCGTGGAGCGAGTTGCCGAGCGTCGCGTCGATGTTCTCGCCGTCGACGATGACGAAGGTACGACGCTCGGTCACGACGGTGCCGCTCAGCAGCCGCCGGCGACGGCCGGCAGCACGACGACCTGGTCGCCGTCGCTCAGCGTCGCCTCGAGGCCGCCGATGAAGCGCACGTCCTCGTCGTTGACGTAGATGTTGACGAAGCGGCGCAGGTCGTCCTTGCCGTTCTTGTCCTCGACCAGGCGGTCCTTGAGACCGGGGTGGTTGGCCTCGAGGTCGTCGATGAGGGCGCTCAGGCTCGCGCCGGCACCGTTGACGGCCTTCTCGCCGCCGGTGTAGGTGCGCAGGATGGTCGGGATCCGGACCTCGATGGACACGCGTGTCTCCTTGCTGGTTCTCGGTCGACCGATCAGGGGGATCGATCAGAGGGGTGCTTCAGGGGAAGGGGTTCAGGGCAGCTCGGCGACGACGGTGACCTCTTCCTCGCTCACCTGGCCGTCGACGATCCTGTAGGACCTGAACTCCACAGGGCCCTCGTTATTCCCGTGCTCGCGGGTGCTGACCAGCACGTAGTGGGCTCCGGGCTCGCTGGCCAGGCCGATGTCGGTGCGGCTGGGGTGGGCCTCGGTCTCCGTGTGGGAGTGGTAGATCACCACCGGCTCCTCGTCGCGGTCCCACATCTCCTTGTAGAGATCGAGCAGCTCGGCGGAGTCGAACTCGTAGAAGGTCGGGCTCCCCGCGGCGTTCACCATCTCCACGAGTCGCTCGGGCCGGTCGCTGCCCTCGGGGCCCGCGACCACGCCGCACGCCTCCACGGGGTGGTCCCGCTTGGCGTGCGCGACGATCGCGTCGTACGTCTTCTGGTCGATGCTCAGCACGGCTCCACCCTAGGCGGTCGTCCCCGCGCCCCGGTCGCGGTCCCGTTCGTGCGCTCCGCCGCGTGTCCATGTGGGAAGTGCGCGTCCGAGGGCCTGCTCGGCGTCTTCTAGAGTGCGCCCATGGCCCATCTCGACCCGATCCTCGAAGACCACTACGCGACCGTCCTGGCGCGCAACCCCGGTGAGGGGGAGTTCCACCAGGCCGTCCTGGAGGTCCTCGAGACGCTGGCGCCCGTCGTGAACCGGCACCCGGAGTACACCGACCAGTCGGTCATCGAGCGGATCTGCGAGCCCGAGCGGCAGCTGATCTTCCGGGTCCCGTGGGTCGACGACAAGGGGAACGTGCAGGTCAACCGGGCCTTCCGCGTCGAGTTCAACTCCGCGCTCGGCCCCTACAAGGGCGGGATGCGCTTCCACCCCTCGGTCTACCTGGGGATCGTGAAGTTCCTCGGCTTCGAGCAGATCTTCAAGAACGCCCTGACCGGCATGCCCATCGGCGGCGGCAAGGGCGGCTCCGACTTCGACCCCAAGGGTCGCAGCGACGGCGAGGTGATGCGCTTCTGCCAGTCGTTGATGACCGAGCTCTACCGCCACCTCGGTGAGTACACCGACGTCCCCGCCGGTGACATCGGTGTCGGCGAGCGCGAGATCGGCTACCTCTTCGGCCAGTACAAGCGGATCACCAACCGCTACGAGTCCGGCGTGCTGACCGGCAAGGGCCTGGCCTACGGCGGCTCGCAGGTGCGCAAGGAGGCGACCGGCTTCGGCACCGTCTTCTTCACCGAGCAGATGCTCGCCGCGGCCAACAAGAGCATCTCCGGCAAGCGCGTCGTCGTCTCCGGCAGCGGCAACGTCGCCATCTACGCCGCCCAGAAGGCCGCCGACCTCGGCGCCCAGGTCGTGGCCTGCTCGGACTCCTCGGGCTACGTCTACGACGAGGACGGGCTCGACGTCGACCTGCTGCGCCAGGTCAAGGAGGTCGACCGGGCCCGGATCTCGGCGTACGCCGACGAGCGCGGCAGCGCCAAGTTCGTCGAGGGCGGCAGCGTCTGGGACGTCCCCTGCGAGGTGGCCCTGCCCTGCGCCACCCAGAACGAGCTCGGGGTCGAGGCCGCGCGCACCCTGGTGGCCAACGGCGTGCTCGCCGTCGCCGAGGGCGCCAACATGCCCTGCACCCCCGACGCCGTCGCACGTCTTCCGCGACTCCGGCGTGCTCTTCGCGCCGGGCAAGGCCGCCAACGCCGGCGGCGTGGCCACCAGCGCCCTGGAGATGCAGCAGAACGCCTCGCGCGACTCCTGGACCTTCAAGCACACCGAGGAGCGGCTGCACCAGATCATGGCCGGCATCCACGAGGGCTGCGCCACGGCCGCCGAGGAGTACGGCGCCCCCGGCGACTACGTCACCGGCGCCAACATCGCGGGCTTCCTCAAGGTCGCCGACGCGATGCTCGCCCACGGCGTCGTCTGAGGGTCGTCCCGGCGGCCGGGACACCGCTAACGCATCAGCGCGTCGACCAGCGTCTCCTGCAGGTAGCCGACCCACTCGTAGATGTCGTGCGCCTGGGAGCGCGGGTCGTCCTCGGGCAGGTCGAGCCAGTACTCCTCGTCACCGTCCTCGACCTCGAGGCGGGTGGCGAGGGCCAGGCGCAGGTCGGCGAACGAGCGCAGCCAGGACGTCGCGACGTCCTGCTCCAGCTCGACGTCGATCATCAGGCCGTCCTCGTCCAGCTCGGAGGGCAGCCCGGCCTCCTCGAGGGTGTCGATGACCAGGCAGGCCGCGGCCGCCTTGCTGTCGCGCAGCCCACCCTCGGTGAAGCGGCGGAACTCGCCGGCCGCCTCCTCGTCGTCGGGATAGGCGGTCGGGAACAGCCGCGCGAGCACCGGGTCCTCGGGCTCGGTGGTGGGCCCCGAGAAGTCCATCATCGCCTCGAGCGGGTCGCGGTCCTCGTCGGGGACGGCCGCCTCGTTGCGCAGCAGCTCGACGAGCTGGGAGGCCAACGAGCGCAGCAGATCGGCCTCGAAGCCGGAGAACGTGGCGATGATCCGCTTGCTGCGGCGGTGGCGTGCGAAGGCGCTCACCGCGGCTCAGTCGTCCTTCTGCATCGTGGCCCACAGGCCGTACTCGTGCAGCGCCTGCACGTCGCGCTCCATCTCCTCGCGGCTGCCCGCGGAGACCACCGAGCGGCCCTCCTCGTGGACCTGCATCATCAGCTTCTCCGCCTTCTTCTTGGGATAGCCGAAGTAGGTGCGGAAGACGTAGGTGACGTAGGACATCAGGTTGACCGGGTCGTTCCACACGATCACCACCCACGGCGTGGTGGGGGTGAGGAGCTCCTCGGGCGTCGTGGTCGGCTCGACCTCGACCGGGCTGGGCGCGGACACGACTCCATGCTTGCACAACCCCGCGGGCGCTATCCCTAGGGTGGGGCACGTGACCCGGTCGACCGCGCTGCTCACCGACCACTACGAGCTGACGATGCTGCAGGCCGCCCTGGCCGGCGGCACCGCGGAGCGTCGGTGCGTCTTCGAGCTCTTCTCCCGCTCCCTGCCCGACGGACGCCGCTACGGCGTGGTCGCCGGGGTCGGACGTGCCCTCGACGCGCTCGAGGCGTTCCGCTTCGACGAGGAGAGCCTGGCCGCTCTCGACGGTGTCGTCGACGAGCCGCACGCTGGCCTGGCTGGCCTCCTACCGCTTCTGCGGCGACGTGCAGGGCTACGGCGAGGGCGAGACCTACTTCCCGGGTTCGCCGCTGCTGGTGGTCGAGGCCAGCTTCGCCGAGGCGGTGCTGCTCGAGACCGTGCTGCTCTCGATCTACAACCACGACTCCGCCATCGCCGCCGCCGCCTCGCGGATGACCCGGGCGGCCGGCGACCGCCCGTGCATCGAGATGGGCTCGCGGCGCACCCACGAGGAGGCTGCGGTGGCCGCGGCCAGGGCGGCGTACGTCGCGGGCTTCGAGGCCAGCTCGAACCTCGCCGCCCGGCACCGGTGGGGCGTGCCCTCCACCGGCACCTCGGCGCACAGCTTCACGCTGCTGCACGACACCGAGGCCGACGCGTTCCGCGTGCAGGTGGACTCGCTCGGCGTCGGCACCACGCTGCTGGTCGACACCTACGACGTCGCCGAGGCCGTGCGCCTCGGCGTGCAGGTCGCCGGCACCGGCCTGGGCGCGGTGCGCCTGGACTCCGGGGACCTCGGCGTGCTCGCCCACCAGGTCCGCGCCCAGCTCGACTCGCTGGGCGCCCACGACACCCGGATCGTGGTGACCAGCGACCTCGACGAGTACGCCATCGCCGGTCTCGCCGCAGCGCCCGTGGACGGGTACGGCGTGGGCACCCAGCTGGTCACCGGCAGCGGGCACCCGACGTGCGGGATGGTCTACAAGCTCGTCGCCCGCGAGGACTCCCGCGGCGAGATGGAGCCGGTGGCCAAGCGCAGCAGCAAGAAGGCGTCCTTCGGTGGGCGCAAGTGGGCGCACCGGCACCTGGGGACGGACGGCTACGCCGAGGCCGAGGTGGTCGGCACCGGCGCCCGCCCCTGAGCGGGGACCCCGCACCCGCGACCTGCTGGTGCCGCTGGTGCGCGCCGGTGAGGTGGTGGGGCGCGAACCGCTCGCCGACGCCCGGGCCCGACACCTCGCCTCCCGCGAGGAGCTGCCGCTGGCGGCGCAGTCGATGAGCCGCGGCGAGCCGGTGCTGCCGACCCGACGGGTCGACGCGGCGACGGGTGGCTAGGGTCGGGGCATGACGCGAGCGCTGATCGTGGTGGACGTCCAGAACGACTTCTGCGAGGGCGGGTCGTTGGGAGTGGCCGGTGGGGCCGGGGTGGCCCGCGAGATCGGTGCACTGGTGGCGCAGTGGGCCGACAGCGGCTCCGCGGCGACCGCCTGGGACCACGTGGTGGCCACCAAGGACCACCACGTCGACCCCGGTTCGCACTGGTCGAGCGATCCCGACTTCGTGACCTCGTGGCCGGTGCACTGCGAGGTCGGCACCGCCGGCGAGGAGTTCCACGCCGACCTCGACCCGTCCGCCTTCGAGGCGGTCTTCCTCAAGGGCGAGCACGAGGCCGCCTACTCCGGGCTTCGAGGGCCGCGCCGCCGACGGCTCCGGGCTCGCCGAGCTGGCTGCGGGCGCGCGAGGTGAGCGAGGTCGACGTGTGCGGTCTGGCCACCGACTACTGCGTGCGGGCCACCGCGCTGGACGCGGTGGCCGCCGGGTTCACCACCCGGGTGCTGACCGAGCTCAGCGCCGGCGTGGCGGCGGAGTCCACCGCGGCCACGCTCACCGAGCTCGAGGCCCGCGGGGTCCAGGTTGTCTGAGCAGCCCGACGCCCTGCTCGTCGGTGCGCCCGGGCTCGTCGTCACCCTCGACGCCGGGGTGCTCACCGCCCGCTTCGACCGGCCCGAGGTCTTCAACGCCGTCTCCGGCGAGATGATGCTGGCGCTGGCCGACCTGCTCGAGTCGGTGCCCGCCCGCGACGACGTGCGCGTCGTGGTGCTGACCGGCACCGGGGCGGCCTTCTGCACCGGCGCCGACATCAGCGGCGACGGTGCCCACGAGCGCTTCGACGTACGTGCGATGGACGTGACGAACCGGGTGGTGCGTGCGGTCGTGGCCTGCGACCGCCCGGTGCTGGCCGCGGTCAACGGGATCGCCGCCGGGGTCGGCTGCTCGGTGGCCCTGGCCGCCGACCTGGTCGTCGCTGCCGCCTCGTCGTCGTACCTGCTGGCCTTCACGCGGATCGGCTTCATGCCCGACGGCGGCGCCTCCGCCACCGTGGCCGCCTCCGTCGGGCGCGCCCGGGCGATGCGGATGGCGCTGCTGGCCGAGCCGCTCGCGGCCCAGGAGGCGTACGACGCCGGCCTGGTCTCCCACCTGGCCAGCGACGAGGACTTCCCCGACCTGGTGGCCACCCTGGCCCGTCGGCTCGCGGCCGGTCCCCCGCTGGCCCTGGCCGCCACGAAGAAGGCGGTCAACGCCGCCACCCTGCTCCCCCTCGAGGACGCCCTCGAGCGCGAACGCACCGGCCAGAGCGTGCTGATGCGCACCAGCGACGTCGCCGAGGGGATGGCCGCCTTCTCCGAGCGCCGTCGCCCCACCTTCCGCGGCGAGTAGCGACGAGCAGTCACTTTCGCACCACCGACCAGTCACTTTTCGCACGCAGCGCGGGCCGGATGTGACTGCTCGAGGGTGCGAAAGTGACCGCTCGACCAGCAACTCCCCAAGAAGTGCTTGACAGTGGGGAACGGGTGGGTGTGGACTGACTCTCCAATACATCTTGGAGGGTGAGATGGTGGACGAGATCGCGGCGATGCGGGCGATCGCCCATCCGGTGCGGCTGCGGATGCTGTCACTGCTGACCGGTACGGCGATGAGCGCGGCGGAGGTGGCGCGCGAGCTGGACCTGACCCACGCGAACGCCAGCTACCACCTGCGGCTGCTGGCCGATGCCGGCGAGCTGGTGGTCGACGGCGAGGAGAAGATCCGCGGGGGCGTGGCCAAGCGCTACCGCTACCCGCACGAGCGCGACCTGGCGCCGAGCGAGCCGGGCACCCCGACGAGGCCCAGTGCGCCGGCGGCGTACCTGCGAGCGCTGGGCAAGGAGCTCGAGCGGCGCAGCAGGTCGCGGGCGGCCTCGACCCAGAGCCTGAGCAGCGACCTGGAGGGCTGGGTCGACGAGGACACCTGGAAGGAGGCGCTCGAGCTGCTGATGAGCGCCGCGCGCCTGCTGCACGAGCGCAACCGTCCGCCCCGCACCCCGGGCACCGTGCACGTCAGCGCGACCACCGTGGCGTTCCGGATGCAGGACGAGCAATGACCACCGGGGCGCTCGCGCCGCTGCGGGAGCGCAACTTCCGCCTCTACTTCGCCTCGCGCATCGTCAACCTGCTCGGCGCCCTGATGGCCCCGGTGGCGCTGGCCTTCGCGGTGCTGCAGATCAGCGACTCCCCCACTGCGCTGGGCGTCGTGCTGGCCGCGCACAGCATCCCGATGGTGGTCTTCCTGCTCGTCGGCGGCGTGCTGGCCGACCGCTTCGGGCGGACGCTGGTCATCCAGACCTCCAACGTCGTGGCCGGGCTCAGCCAGCTCGGCATCGCCACCCTCGTGATCACCGGGCAGGCCCAGATCTGGCACGTCGTCGTGCTCACCGCTGTCAACGGCGTCGCCGCCGCAGCGGCACTGCCGGCCCTGGCCGGCGTGCTGCCCCAGCTGGTGCCGCGCACCCAGCTGCAGCCCGCCAACGTGCTGGTCTCGATGGCCGGCGGCGCCCTGGCGGTCGCGGGCCCGACCGTCTCGAGCCTGCTGGTGGTGGGGGTCGGCCCCGGCTGGGCACTGGGCGTCGACGGGGTGACCTACCTGGGGGCCGCCGCGCTGCTGTCGCGCATCGAGCTGCCCCGACCGGTGCGCGCGGCCGGCTCCTCGGCCGTCGCCGACCTGCGTGAGGGGTGGACCTACTTCCGCAGCACGCCCTGGCTCTGGATCGTCGTGCTGGCCTTCAGCATGATCTGCGCCGTCCACCAGGGCGGCTTCTTCACCCTCGGCCCGGCGCTGGCCAAGGGCTCCGCCCTGGGCGAGCGCGGCTGGGGCCTGATCCTGTCGGCCGAGGCCCTCGGGCTGCTGGTCGCCGGGCTCGTGCTGCTCCGGGTCCGCCTCGAGCGGCCCCTCTTCTGGGGCATGCTCGGCACCGCCGTGTACGGCGCCCCGCTGATCGCGCTCGGCCTCACCGACAACCTCGGGATCGCCCTGCTCGCCGCACTGGGCGCGGGCGCGGGGATCGGGGTCTTCGAGCTCGCCTGGAACCTCGCGATGCAGGAGAACGTGCCTGCCGACATGCTCTCGCGGGCATTCTCGTACGACGCCCTCGGCTCCTTCGCCGCGATCCCGCTGGGCCAGCTGATGGCCGGCCCGCTGGCCGTCGCGTTCGGCCTGCGGCCGGTCATGCTGGTGGCCGGGCTGCTGCTCACCGGGGTCGCCCTGCTGACCCTGCTCTCCCCCGCGGTGCGCGCCCTCCCGCGTACCAGAACTGACTTCTCGATGGTGCAGAAGTGACCGCTCGTCCGGCATGGGGCCTCAGGAGCACCAGCGGTCGACGAGGGTGCGCAGGACGGTCGGGTTGCGGGTGGTGGCGACGGTGCCGAGCACCTTCTCGACGAGGGCGTTGCTCAGCCGGGTGCCGCTGACCCCGTCGGGGCCGACGAGCAGGTGCACGGCGCGGCCGCCGAGGACCACCCGCTCACCTTCGCCGGCACGGTCCGACAGGGCGGCGAGTGCCTCCGCGGTCGGGGCTTCGCGCACCAGCGCGACGTAGTGCTGACCGTCGTGCTCGAGGTCCGCGGCCGCGGCGTCGACCTCGCGCAGCTCGTCGGGGCTGTAGACCAGGGTCGGCACCTCGAAGCCCCGGTCGGCCAGGAAGGCCGCCTCCAGCGCAGCCTCGATGCGCGCGGTCGAGCGCATCGCGGTGCTGCAATCGCACGTTGCCGGTGTTGAGGTAGGTCGCGACGTCCGGTCGAAGCCGGCAGCGGTCGGTCGCCGCGACGACGTCGTCGCGGGGGAACTTCCGCTTCGCACCGAGGTTGATGGCGCGCAGGAAGGCGATCCGGGTGCTCATGGCCGCGATCCTGCCGCCGGCGCGAAGGCGGCGCCAGCGGCAGGGTCCTCAGGCGGACGTGGTGTTGACCGTGATCTTGGCGATGCCGACGAGCAGCTGGTCGGTGACGGCCTTGGTGCCGTAGGTGTCGTTGAGCAGGCCGGCGGCCACGTCGGAGATGAAGACCTTGGTGCCCTCGAGCACGGCGAACTTCCCGTCCTTGATGGTGGCGAGGTCCTTGAGCGTGCGCCCGTCGAGCCGGAACAGGTAGGCGTTGGTGACGGCGGTGGTGCCGTTGACGGCGACGTCGCCGTAGACCCGGGACACGCCGGGGTCGACGTTGAAGTTGCTCAGCCGCACGGTCGTGCCGCCCGCGGCCAGGGTGAGCCCGGAGCCCTCGTGCTGCAGCTGGCCGATGACGTACGGCGACACCTCACCGGGCGTGTAGACCGAGACGTTGCCGCCGCTGATCGGGAAGACCAGCGAGCCCTTGACCAGCCGGGCCCCGCCGGTGACGCCCGGGCGTCAGGCCCAGGCTGCCGAGCGCCTCGACGAAGCCCTTGTCCAGCTTGATCGCGGTGGTCTTCCCCTTGACGGCGGCGATCTCGGCGACCGGCTGCGGCGGGCGCGTCGGAGGACGCGTCGGCGTCGTCGCCGCAGGCCGACAGCGGCAGGGTCGAGGGCGAGCACGCCGCGGCGCCGGCGGCGTCAGCCGGCGCAGGGGACGGGAGGGCGGGCGCAGGGCCATGTCGGGATCCGTTCGGAGGGAGCAGGGGGACGGTGACTGTTCGTCACCGTCCCCCTGCCGGATGGGTCGCAGCCGCTCAGGCGGGCAGGTCGACCGTGATCTCCGCGATGCCGACGAGCAGGCCGGGCTTCGACCGCGTCGGTGCCGAACGTGTCGTTCAGCAGCCCGGCGGCGGGCTCCGAGATCTTGACCTCGGTGCCCTCGAGGACCGCCTGGTCGCCCTGGACCTCGAGCGGGTTCAGCGTGCGACCGTCGAGCTGGAAGAGGAAGGCGCTCTCGACGGCGACCTTGCCGTTGACGGCGACGTCGCCGTAGACGCGGGAGACGCCCGGGTCGACGTTGAGGTTCTGCAGCTGCGACGGTGGTGTCGCCGGCGCTCAGCGAGAGGCCCGGAGCTGACGTGCTGGAGCTGGCCGATGACGTACGGCGAGACGGTGCCGGGCTCGAAGACGGTGACGTTGCCGCCGGTGATCGGGAAGCTGAGCTCGGCGCCCTCGAGGGTGGCCTCGCCGACGGTGCCGGGCGTGCAGCTTCAGCTGGGTCAGGGCGTCGAGGAAGCCCTGGTCGAGGGTGATCTGGGTGTCCTCGCCGGTGAGGGCCTCGATGACCGCGACCGGCTCGGGCGCGCGCCTCGGAGGCCTCGGAGCTGCGTGGCCGCGGCTGCGGCGTCCGGCGTCGTTCTCGGTGCCGCAGGCGCTGATCGGCAGGGCGACCAGCGCGGTCGACGGCGATGCCTCCGACGACGCGACGGACGCGGCGGGTGCGGTGGTGCGTGGGTGCTGGTGGTCGAGCGCATGGGTGCTCTCCCTGTCTGTGTCGGGTGCTTCGCTTCTGACGACAGGGGTTCGCGGGGCCCGGCGCCCTCCGGATGGGTCGCCGGTGGCGGTCCGGGTGACCCGGCGATCCACCCCGGCGGCCCCCGCCGGCGACCGCTCAGAGGTTGCCGCGCAGCTCCTGCTCGCGCTCGATCGCCTGGAAGAGCGCCTTGAAGTTGCCCTTGCCGAAGCCCAGCGAGCCGTGCCGCTCGATGAGCTCGTAGAAGACCGTGGGCCGGTCGCCGATCGGCTTGGTGAAGATCTGCAGCAGGTAGCCGTCCTCGTCGCGGTCGACCAGGATGCCGCGCTTCTTCAGCTCCTCGATCGGCACCCGCACCTCGCCGATCCGCTCGCGCAGCGCCGGGTCGTCGTAGTAGGAGTCCGGGGTGTCGAGGAAGGCGATCCCGTTGGCGCGCAGGATGTCGACCGAGCGCAGGATGTCGCCGGTGGCCAGCGCGATGTGCTGGCAGCCCGCGCCGTCGTAGAACTCCAGGTACTCGTCGATCTGCGACTTCTTCTTCGCGATCGCCGGCTCGTTGAGCGGGAACTTCACCCGGTGGTTGCCGCTGGCCACGACCTTCGACATCAGCGCGGAGTAGTCGGTGGCGATGTCGTCACCGATGAACTCGGCCATGTTCGTGAAGCCCATGACCTTGTTGTAGAAGTCCACCCACTCGTCCATCCGGCCGAGCTCGACGTTGCCGACGCAGTGGTCGACGGCCTGGAAGAGCCGCTCGCGGGTGCCCCTCGCGGCGGGTCACCGCGGTCGAGCGCGCCTCGAAGCCGGGCAGGTAGGGGCCGTCGTAGCGCGACCGGTCGACCAGCGCTGTGCCGGGTCTCGCCGTACGTCGCGATGGCGGCCATCCGCACCGTGCCGTGCTCGTCGGAGATGTCGTAGGGCTCGTCGAGGATCGTGGCCCCGACCGAGCGGGCGTGGTCGATGCAGCGGTCGACGTCGGGCACCTCGAGGGCCAGGTCGACCACGCCGTCGCCGTGCTTGCGGTGGTGCTCGAGCAGCGGGCTGTCGGGGGTGACGCCGCCGGCGAAGACGAACCGGGCGCTGCCCGAGCGCAGCACGTAGACCTTGGCGTCGCGCAGCCCGTTCTCGGGGCCGCGGTAGGCCTCGAGCTCCATCCCGAAGGCGAGCTGGTAGAAGGTCGCGGTCTGGGTGGCGTTGCCGACCACGAAGCAGATCGCGTCCATCGCCGTGACCGGGAACGGGTCGCTGCTGGCGTCGTACTCGACGAGGCCGACGAGCTGGCGCAGCTGGTCGAGCGTCAGGTCGGCCTTGAGCTCGTCCTCGGTCAGGGCGCCGCCGGTGGTGGGGGTCTCGTGCGTCGTCGTCATGGGCGCCAGCCTGGTCGAGACAGGGCAGACTGTGCAACAGTACGTCGACACGCTGGTCAGGTTGCACAGTCGAAGGAGGCACCCGTGGACGATCTGGACGTCAGGTTGATCGACCTCTTCAGCACCGAGCCACGCATCGGCGTGCTCGAGGCGTCGCGCCGGCTCGGCGTGGCCCGCGGCACCGTGCAGGCCCGGCTCGACAAGCTGGTCGAGCGCGGCGTCGTCACCGGCTGGGGCCCGCACCTCTCCCCCGCCGCGCTCGGCTACCCGGTCACCGCCTTCCTGACCCTGGAGATCCGCCAGGACGTCGGCACCCGGCCGGAGGACGCGCGGGCCGCGGGCGCCAGCGGGCACGACGTGGTCGGCGAGCACCTCGCCCGCATCCCCGAGGTGCTCGAGGCGCACACCATCACCGGCGCCGGCGACCTCTTCGCGCGCGTGGTGGCCGGCTCCAACGCCGACCTGCAGCGCGTCATCGACCGGGTCCTGGCCCACCCGGCGATCACCCGGTCCTCGACCGTGATCGCGCTGGCGACGCAGGTCGGCTACCGCGCCCTCCCGCTGGTCCGGGCCGCGGCGACGCTGAGGTCGGTCTCAGCCTCGCCGGCGCGGCCCGAGAGCAGGTCGGCGACCTCGTCGGCGGCGGCGATCACGGCGCGGGCCGACCGACCCGCTCGTCGAGGACGCCGAGGGTGACGATGCCGACGCTGGCCTCGAGCCCGTCGACGTCGCGCACGGGCGCGGCGAGCCCGCGCGCGCCGGTCTGCAGCTCACCCTCGGTCACCGAGTACGCCGCCCGCGCGCGCCCGCTGCGCGCCAGCAGGATCGGCCCGCCCCGCGGCGCCCTGGGCCAGCGGGTGGCGGGTGCCGACCCGGTAGCCCACGTGGAAGTCGGTCCACGACGGCTCGACCACGGCCACGGCGAGCGCCTCGGCGCCCTCGGCGACGGTCAGGTGCGCGGTGCAGCCCACGGTCTCGGCCAGGCGGCGCAGCACCGGCCCGGCCAGGTCGCGCAGCACCGGCTGCACGGCCGAGGCCAGGTGCAGCACGCCGAGGCCGACGTGGAGGCGACCGCGCGCGTCGCGGCGTACGAGCGTGTGCTGCTCGAGGGTGGCTACCAGCCGGTAGACGACGGTGCGGTTGACCGCCGAGCCGCGCGGCGAGCTCGGTGACGGTCAGCCCGCCGGCGGAGGCCGCCAGGGTCTCGAGGACCCGCAGCCCGCGGTCGAGGGTCTGGGAGGTCTCGGCCGGCACAGCGCGTCAGTCCTAGGCGCTCAGCCGGACTTGCGCGCCGCCCACTCGCGGACCCGGTCGATGCGCGCGCGCAGCTGCTCGGCGTTGGCGATGGCCGCGGCCGGTCCGCCGCACTCCTTGCGCAGCGCGGCGTGGGTGATGCCGTGGGCCTGGCCGGTGCGGTGGAACCACGCGGCGACCAGCCCGTTGAGCTCGCGGCGCAGCACGGCGAGCTGCTCGTGGGTGGAGACCTGCTCGACGCTGGGGGCCGCCGGCGGCCGCCGCGGCGGCGGGCTTCTGCTTGCGGGCCCGGTCGGACTGGCGCTGGCGCAGCAGGTCGCGCATCTGGCCGGGCTCGAGCAGACCGGGGATGCCGAGGAAGTCCATCTCCTCCTCGGAGCCGACCTGCACCTCGCCCTCGTGGCCGAAGGTGGCGCCGTCGTAGAGCACGTGGTCGAAGCGGGCCTCCGAGCCGAGCGCCTCGAACGACAGCGACTGCTCGTCGGAGGAGGCCGACTCGCTGGCGTTGGCCTGGGCCAGCAGGTCGTCCTCGGCGGCGAAGATGTCGTCCTCGTCGGTGACCTTGCGGCCCAGCACGTGGTCGCGCTCGACCTCCATCTCGGAGGCGAAGGAGAGCAGCCGCGGCACCGAGGGCAGGAAGATCGAGGCGATCTCGCCGCGGGTCCGGGCGCGCACGAAGCGGCCCGACGGCCTGGGCGAAGAACAGCGGCGTCGAGGTGGTGGTGGCCCAGACGCCGACGGCCAGGCGGGGCACGTCGACGCCCTCGGAGACCATCCGCACCGCGACCATCCAGCGCGACTCGTCGGCGGCGAAGGCGCTGATCTTCTTCGAGGCCGCCTTCTCGTCGGAGAGCACCACGGTCGGCGGCCTCGCCGGTGATCTTGCGCAGCGTCTTGGCGTAGGACCGCGCGCTGTCCTGGTCGGTGGCGATCACCAGGCCGCCGGCGTCGGGGACGTGGCGGCGTACCTCGGAGAGCCGCTTGTCGGCGGCGGCGAGCACCGAGGGGATCCACGAGCCCTCCGGGTCGAGCGCGGTGCGCAGCGCCTGGTTGGTCAGGTCCTTGGTCAGCGGCTCGCCGAGCCGCGCGGCGATCTCGTCGCCGGCGCGGGTGCGCCAGCTCATCTCGCCGGAGTAGGCCAGGAAGAGCACCGGGCGCACGACGTGGTCGGCCAGCGCGTGGGAGTAGCCGTAGGTGTAGTCGGCCGCCGAGCGCGGGATGCCGTCGGGGCCGGGGGCGTAGGTGACGAACGGGATCGGGTTGACGTCGGAGCGGAACGGCGTGCCGGTCAGCGCCAGGCGCCGGGTCGCCGGCTCGAAGGCCTCGCGCACGCCCTCGCCCCACGACAGCGCGTCGCCGGCGTGGTGCACCTCGTCGAGGATGACCAGGGTCTTGAACCGCTCGGTGCGGATCCGCATCGCCAGCGGGTTGACCGCGACGCCGGCGTAGGTGACCGCGATGCCGACGTAGTCCTGCGAGGTCCTGCCCTTGCCGGCGGCGTACGTCGGGTCGATCGGGATGCCGGCGCGCTCGGCGGCCTGCGCCCACTGGGTCTTGAGGTGCTCGGTCGGCGCCACGACGGTGACCCGGTCGATGAGGCGGCGCCCGAGCAGCTCGGCGGCCACCGAGAGCGCGAAGGTGGTCTTGCCGGCGCCGGGCGTCGCCACGGCGAGGAAGTCGCGCGGCTGCTCGGAGAAGTACTTCTCCATCGCCGCCTGCTGCCAGGCGCGCAGCGACGGCGCGGTGCCCCACGCGGCGCGCTCGGGCCAGGCCGGGGGCAGCGCGGGCGTCAGCGAGGGGCCGGACCCGTCGTCGAGGGGGAGGTCCGGCTGGTGCGGAGCCCGTCACGCGTCGGAACCGCCCCGCCGAGTCGTCGTCGTTGAAGGACTCCCACACTTCCTTGCAGTCGGGGCAGACCGGGAACTTCTCCGGCGAGCGGCTGGGCACCCAGACCTTGCCGCACAGCGCGATGACGGGCGTGCCCATCACCATCGCCTCGGTCAGCTTGTCCTTGTCGACGTAGTGCGAGAAGCGCTCGTGGTCGCCCTCGTCGGTCGGGACCGTGCGGCGGTCCTGCCGGAGGTCCTCCTCGACGGCGGTGCCGGTCCCGAATCCGAAGCTGCTCACGAGAGACCACCCTACGCGAGAAGCCCGCTCAGTTCAGGTCGGGATCGACCGGGCGGGTGGAGTGCCAGGCCAGCTCGCCCGGCTGGCGGCGCATCACCTCGCGGCGCAGCTCGGTGGTCTCCTCGCGGAAGACGTCGGCGTCGTGGGCCGGGCACGACGTACCAGCTGCCCTCGGCGATCTCGTCGTCGAGCTGGCCGGCGCCCCAGCCGGCGTACCCGGCGAAGATCCGCAGCGCGTCGAGGTGCCCGGCGAGCAGCTCGACCGGGGTGTCGAGGTCGACCAGGCCCAGCGTCGGGGTGACCGGAGCGGAAGCCCAGCGGCTCCTCCCCCGGCGCGGCGCCGGCCAGGTGGGCCACCGCCAGCGCGCCCTCGGTGCTGACCGGCCCGCCCTGGAAGAGCACGTCGGGCTCGGCGACCACCGGGCTCCAGTCGGCCAGCACCTCGGCGACCGGCACCGGGCGTCGGCCGGTTGAGCACCACGCCGAGCGCACCGTCGTCGTCGGCGTCGAGCAGCAGGATCACGGTGTCGGCGAAGTTGGGGTCGAGCAGCGCAGGACTGGCCACCAGCAGCATCCCCGCCCGTGCCTCGCCCGTCGCCATGGGACCACTATGCCGCGGATGCGCCGAGCAGTCACTTTTGCACCACCGAGCAGTCAGTTGTGCACCCTCGACCAGTCGCGTTCACACCGCCGCGAGGAGCGTCGAAAGAACTTTCGTTGTGCCTGTGGAAAACGGCTTCTGACCTGGTGCTTTGCTCGGCTGGCGGCTGGGCTGGATGCCTGCATGGTCACCACCGCGCCGCACCCCATCGCGGTGCTGTCGCGCGAGTCACGCGGCGCTCGACGACGTGGCTGGTACGCCGGCGTGGTCGATGAGCCAGGGCGCCACTGCGGACGTGCTGGTGGAGATCGCTCGGGCCGAGGCCCGGCTGGTCGAACTGCGCTCGCGGGCCCTGGTCGCAGGCCGAGTTGGTGGCGGTCCAGGAACGGAACGCCTCCCCGTCGGTGGCGTTGTGGCACTCGAATGCGACCAGGTCGACTAACTGGGTGTGTCCCGTACTGAGCCCGAAGCGCACTCTCATGCCGAGCCTCTGACGGTCGGCTTGTGCGGCCTCGCGCCGTAGCTCGGAAGGACCGAAGACACCTCGAGGGGGAACCGCTGGGCGGGCGGCCCGTCGACGCGAAGGCTGTTCGGCCTTCTGACTACGAAGCCCTCGCACCAGCCGCTCATGCCGCGAACCGTGCGCTCGGTCATCACGACCTCGATCGCATGGAGGGCGCCTCCCTGCTCGACCAACGGCGCGGCGTCGTACGCCATGAACTGGCGCGGGCCGAGAACGGGCGGCCCGGTAGGAGGACCGGGCCGGTCAGAGCGAACTCAGGCGGCGAGTGCCGCGCGGAGCCGGTGCAGCAGGGTCGGGCGCTCGGACCTGGCCGCGGACGGCGGTGGGCTGCCACCCGGCGCGGGCCTTCGCCTCCAGCCGGGCGCCCACCGGGGCGGCGCCGGCGTCGGTGGCGCTGGCCTGACCGGCCATCACCGCGAGGAAGGCCCGCTCCTTGAGCACGGCCTTGTCCATGGCGGCGCGCATCCGGTCGTCGAGCGGGTGCTCGCGGTGGTGGTCGACGACGGCCCGGACGCCGGGCAGGTCCTCGGCGGTCGCGCGCCACGCGATGACGACGGCCTGCTCGAGGTCGAGCGGGTCGTGCGACCAGGGCGCGCTCGATGTGTCCGCCGAGCCGGGTGTGCCAGCGCAGCTGGAGGGCTCCGAGCAGGTCGAGCTCGTCGCCGAACGCCTCGTCGACGCCCTCGACGTGCAGGGGCAGGTGACCGTCGCGTCGGTGGTCGGCGGCGGCGATCACGCGGCGGAGGGTCTCTCCGCGGTGGCGGTGCGTGGTGCAGGTCATCGCGTCTTCTCCCGTGAGGTCGAATCTTCACATACCGGCGGTACGTACTGAAGGTACGCATCCATACCGGCGGTATGCAACGCTGTGGGGATGGGACCGGGCGTGATGCTGGCCACCACCGCACCCCCGGTGGCTGCACCCCACCCGCCCCCGGTGGTTCCCGCCACCCGCCCCGAGTTCCCTAAGGTGGTTCCATGCCGAAGTCGACCGTCTCCAAGCTGATGCCCAAGGTGCCGGGCGTGCCCGGGGTCGCCGGCTCCCGACGCCAGCAGTACTCCGCCTCCACCAAGCGGGCCCTCGTCGACGTCGCCGAGGAGCTCTTCACCGAGCACGGCTACGCCGGCACCTCCCTCGACGCGATCGTCAGCGGCGCCGACGTCACCAAGGGCGCGCTCTACCACCACTTCACCGGCAAGCAGGCGCTCTTCGAGGCCGTCTTCGAGCGCATCGAGACCGAGGCCTCCGCAGACCATCCAGAAGTCACTGAAGGACAGCGTGCGACCCCTGGGTCAAGGCCCGCGCCGGCCTGCAGGCCTTCCTCGTGGTCGTCCAGGGCCGGGCTACCGGCGCATCGTGATCCAGGAGGGCCCGTCGGTCCTGGGCTACGAGCGCTTCCGCGAGCAGGAGGAGCGCTCCACCTTCGCCAACGTCGTCGACATCGTGCGCGCGGTGCTCACCGCCGGCCCCTGGGACCTCGACGAGGACATGCTGCAGACCTTCGCCCGGATCTTCTTCGGCGCGATGTCCTCGGCCGGCGAGGACGTGGCCGGCTCCGACGACGCCGATCGCCGCCGCCGCCCGGGTCGAGACCGCGATCGGCTTCATCATCAGCGGCTTCCAGGCGCTGGTCGACGCCGGGGTCGAGCTGCCCGAGCAGCCGAGGGCTGAGCCGGCGAGCGCTCAGCCGATCCCGACGGAGCCGGTCGCGGCCGGGCACCAGCTCGATCCAGGTGCGACCTGCGGGCACGGTGAGCTCCTTGCCGCGCACGCTGCAGCGCGAGCGGCGCCTCGCAGGCGTCGTCTTCGACCACTGGCCGCGCACCACGCGCCCGTCGTGGAAGAGCAGCGCCTCGCCCTTGCCCTCGAGCTTGGTCTCGGGCACCGGGTTGCCGGCCGGGTCGCGGTAGCCGGCGTCGCCGACCTGCACCCGCAGCACCAGCACCGTGTCGGCCGGGAACCGCTCGTCCTGCGGCGGCGAAGGAGTTGGTGTTGGTCCACCCCTCCGTGCCGTAGCGACCAGGTGGTGGTGTGGCTGCCGAAGCTCGGCGGACAGCGACCTGGCCGGCTTGCCCTTCGGGAGGTCCTGCGCGTCGCCCCACGGCAGGTAGTCGTCGGGGCGCGCCTCGGCGCACTCGACCAGGGTGGTGGTCGCCGCGAGGTCGGTGAAGAGGTTGTACGGCGCCGCGCGGCCGGAGTCGCGGAAGAAGCCCTTGGCGCCCTCGGAGAAGAAGTCGATGCCGGCGCCGCGCACCCGCTGCAGGGTGACCGGTGCCGCGCCGCTGGTGACGACGGCGGCGTCGGCCGGCGAGACGATGCCGATGTCGCTGGCGCGCATCGAGCGCACCGGCCCGACCGTGCCGGGGATGTCGGAGTAGTAGAACGCCGCGAGCCGGGTGACCCCGCCCTCGACGAGCTCCTCGACGACCAGGTCGGCCGCGCCCAGTCCGCGCTGCGGCGCGCTGGAGGGCGTGTTGTCCATCTTGACCACCATCACCGGGTGGTCCTGGGCCGCCGGTCTGCGACCCGGTGACCGGCAGCCCGGTCAGCGGCCAGGTGGCGTCGAGGGTGGCGCCCTTGCTGACCTTCTGGCCCTCGGGGCCGGCCTCCGGCTCCGAGCCCTCGCCCCCGTCGTCGGAGGAGCAGGCCGCCAGGCCCAGGCTGGCCACGGCCGACCAGCGGCCACCAGGGCCGCGGCCCTGGTGCCGCGGGGGCGGCGCTGGGCATGGACGGGTGCGGGCAGGGCGCACGGTGGCTCCGATCAGGGGACGGGGGGTGGGGGCGAGCGGGGGCGGGCGGGGCGTGCTCAGCCGAGCTTGGCGCCGCCGTCGACGTACAGCGTCTGGCCGGTGATGTACGACGCCTCGTCGCTGGCCAGGAACGCCACGGCTGCGGCGATGTCCTCGGGGAAGCCGACCCGCTTGACCGGGTTGGCCTCGGCCGACGGCGGCTCGGAACTCCTCGACGTCCATCTTCAGGCGGGCGGCGGTGGCGTCGGTCATCTCGGTGGCGATGAAGCCCGGGGCGACCGCGTTGGCGTTGATGCCGAAGGGGCCCAGCTCGATGCCGAGGGTGCGGGTGAAGCCCTGGATGCCCATCTTGGCCGCGGAGTAGTTGGCCTGGCCGCGGTTGCCCAGCGCCGAGACGCTGGAGATGTTCACGATCTTGCCGTACTTCTGCTCCACGAAGTGCTTCTGGGCGGCCTTGGTCATCAGGAACGCGCCCTTGAGGTGCACGCCCATGACGAGGTCCCAGTCGTCCTCGGTCATCTTGAACAGCAGGTTGTCGCGGGTGATGCCGGCGTTGTTGACCAGCACGTGGATGCCGCCGAGCTCCTCGACGACGCGGGTGACGGCGGCCTCGACCGACTCGCCGTTGCTGACGTCGGCGCCGATGCCGGCGGCCTTCGCGCCGTCGACCAGGGGCAGGCGGCCGGCGGCCTCGGAGGCAGCGGCCTCGTCGAGGTCGACGATGGCGACCGAGGCGCCCTCCTCGGCGAAACGGGTGGCGGTGCCGAAGCCGATGCCCCGTGCTCCCCCGGTGACCACGACGACGCGTCCGTCGAAACGACCCATCTGCTGTCCAACTCCTTCGAAGCTCTGCGGCGGCGCGCGCACGGCGCGCTCGCGCGGTGCGTCCCGCGCCGTCTGCACGATAGCCGCGACTCAGGCCGCAGCGCCGCGCGCAGCCTCGCGGCGTACGCCGCCCGCTCGCCGTCGGCGTACTTCTGCCGCGGCCAGAAGAACCCGCGCAGCCCGTCGCCCTTGGTGCGGGGCACCACGTGCAGGTGCAGGTGCGGCACCGACTGGCTCACGGTGTTGTTGACCGCCACGAAGCTGCCCTGGGCGCCGAGCTCGTCGACGACCGCCGTGGCGATCGCGCTGCGCGGCGGCCAGGAACGGGTCCCGCAGTGCGGCCGGCAGGTCGGGCAGGGTCACCACGTGCTCGCGCGGCACCAGCAGCACGTGGCCCTTGAAGACCGGTCGCTGGTCGAGGAAGGCGACCAGGTCGTCGGTCTCGAGGACCAGGTCGGCCTCGAGCGTCACCGGCGACGATGCGGCAGAAGACGCAGTCGGCGGGCCGGCTCAGCCGTTGCCCCCGGCCCGGAAGTCCTGCCAGGCGTCGCTCATCCGGTCGGCCTGGCCCGACGTGAACATGTCCATGCAGGCATCGACGCTGTAGTCCATGAAGTTGTGGATCGGGTCGAGCCCCGGCGTCGGGCAGGTGTCGGCGCCCTCGGGGCACCCGAACTGCGGCACCGCCTCGCGCGGGGTGTCCGCCACCCCGTCCCCGGACGCCGAGCAGCCGCCGGCGAAGGTGTGCTCGAGCATCAGCCAGTGGCCCACCTCGTGGGTCAGGGTGTCGCCCTCGTTGTAGCGGTTGACGGTGCCCCCGGGCATCGACTCGTCGAGGAGCACCACGCCGTCGACGTAGTCACGGCCGTTGTTGTAGCCCTTGGGGAAGTAGGCCCAGCCGAGCAGGTTGTCGCCGATGTCGGCGGCGTAGACGTTGAGGGTCTCGGAGTCCCCCTCGTGCAGCGCGGCCTTCATGTCCCGCTCGGGCTTGCCCGGGGAGACGTGCGCCCAGGTGGGGTTCACGGTCCAGGTCACGTGGTCGAGCGTGAACCGGAACGGCGTGGCGGCTGCGTCAGGGGACGTGGTGCCCGCGTAGGCGTCGTTGAGCACCTTCATCTGGGCGTCGATCATCGTCGTCGTCCGCGCGCGCTGCGCCGGGGTCGGCGTCGTCTCGGTCACGACGTGGAAGACGGTCTCGACCTCGACCGAGCCGGGCTCCAGGGTCGGCAGGTCCTTGATGACGCCGTACTTGCGCGCGTCCTTCTTGGCGTAGAGCGCCGGCTCCGCCACCTGGCGCCCTGGCGCACACGGGCCTGGTCCGGCGCCGCCGCACAGGCCTGGACACCCGGTGAGGCCACCGGACGCAGGTCGGCGGGTGCCGACCCGGTCAGGACGGTGACGGCGACCGCGGACGTGGCGAGGGCGGCGACGATCTGACGTGGACGCATGCGGGTGATCCTCCCGAGAGCTGGTTCGACCGCCTCACTGACCGGTGACGGCGTGGGAACGAACATAAGCCCGCACCGCCCTCGAGGGAAGGCCTCGGCGCAGCCGGCGCGGGGCTACCAGCCCAGCTTCTCGTAGCGGTAGCGGCAGCCGAACCGGCGCAGGTCGTCGGTGCTGTAGTCCTGCTGCTCGGAGCGCACCAGCCCCGCGGTGTCCTGGAAGCGGCTGAACGGGAGGAACCCGGCCATCACCGCCCGCGCCTGGGTGATGAGCAGGTCGCGGTGGCGCGACTCGTGCAGCTGCCCGTGCCAGCGCTCGCCGTCCCAGTGGAAGGAGAAGACCCAGTAGAAGAGCGAGGCGCCGTCGGTGAAGTGCAGGTGCGTCTCGTCGACGCGCAGCTCAGGACTGAGCACGAGGTTCTCCCGCGCGACGGTCCCCTCCTCGTCGAAGACCAGGTGGCTCAGATCGGCGGTGAACTCGCACGCGGACCGGACTGACCCGAACGGGTCGGCGGCGGTCATCGACATCTTCCAACTCCTTCGCTGGGCCCCCGAGCGGGGCCAGACGCACACACCACGTCTACGCCTCCCATGCCCATTTCCACCAGGGTCGGCAAAGATTCCGAACGAACCCGAACAACGCGTCCAGGCTTCGTACAGTGGTCCCCGGAGGGAACCGGCCCAGAGACGAGGTGGCAGCAGCGGTGATCGAGCACCCCGCTGAGACTCCTCTCGGCAGTGAGTGGGACCTGCTCACCGCCCGGCTGCAGGAGCTGCGCACGGAGGCCGGGGAGCCGTCGTACGCCGAGATCTCGCGACGCGTCGCCGAGCTGCGGGTCGCGGCCGGTCGCTCGGAGCACGCGGCGCGGGTCGCGCGCACCACCGTGTACGACGCCTTCCGCACCGGTCGCGCCCGGGTCAACCTCATGCTGGTGCGCGAGATCGCCGCGGTCCTCGGCGCCAGCGACGAGCAGGTGGACGCCTGGATCGCCGAGGCCCGCGAGTCCGGCGCACCGCGACCGACGCCGGCGCCGGTCGCGCAGGCACGGACCGATCGGCCACCGAGCCCGCTGAGTCCGGGAGTCCGCCGTCACCGCCCCCGCTCAGGCGACACCGCGGCTGCGGCTCACGCTCGGCCTCATGGCCGCGTGCGTCGTGGTCAACTTCGTGGGCCGGGCCCTCGTCGACTTCCTCGAGCTGCCGGTCCACCTCGACATGGTCGGCACCGCGATCGCAGCGATCGCCCTCGGTCCCTGGTACGGCGCCGTCGTCGGGGTCGCCACGAACGTGGGAGCGTCCACGGTCAGCGGCGCCGACTCGATCCCGTTCGCCCTGGTCAACGTGACCGGGGCCCTGCTGTGGGGCTACGGCGTGCGCCGCCTCGGCCTCGGTCGCACGCTGCCGCGGTTCCTGGGCCTCAACGTGCTCGTCGCGCTGGCCTGCACCCTGGTCGCGGTCCCGCTGCTGGTGCTGCTCTACGGCGGCAGCACCGGCCACAGCCAGGACCAGGTCACCTCCACCTTCCTGCAGATGACCGACACCCTGGTCGTGGCCGTGGGGCTGTCGAACACGCTGATCTCGCTGGGCGACAAGATCATCAGCGGGTTCGTCGCGCTCGTCGCCTGCTCGATGCTGCCGCCCGTCCTGCGCGAGCGCACCCGGCTCGTGCTGGTCTCGTCCGCGGTCCAGCCGCCCGGCCCTGCCTGAGCCGGACCGCCGCCCGACCGACCCGGCTCAGACCAGGTCGCGGCCCGAGCGGCGCGCGGCGGACCACTCCCGCACGAAGCCCGGCTGATGACGAACAGCACGCCGGCCACGACGACCGGCCAGATCAGGACGTACAGGGTCAGGATCGTCGTGCTCATCGGATCTCCTCGCTCAGGCTCTGCTGCGGGTCGTCGTCGTGACGCCCGCTCCCGTCCACGACCTCGACGTCGAAGTCACCGGTGCGTTGCGCGATCTCGGCGAAGTCGAACCGCTCGGTCTGGCCCACCGACATCGACCAGCACACGACGGTGCTCACCGCGTAGGCGACCAGCGAGCCGCTGAGGGTGGCGTAGTCGTGCAGGAACCCCAGGACGAACGGCGCCGAGACGACCATCGCGAGGGCGCCGACCACCTGCGCCGGGCGCACCCCCCAGAACCCGAAGACCATCAGCCCGAGCACGACGCCGATGCCGACCACGGAGGCCAGGTCGACCAGCAGTCCGATGGGTCCGCCCATGGAGACCCAGCCGAACCGCACCGGGAGGAAGGCGGCCAGCGCGGCGACCACCGAGACGGTGAAGGCCTTGTTGGTGACCTTGTCCCAGTAGAAGCTGGCCAGCACCGGGAAGACCAGTGCGCCCCAGAGCGCGCCGACGAAGACGAGCAGGTCGAGGATGTTCAGCTCCAGGCTCGCGAACGCGACCGCGACCGCGCTGGCCACGACCATGGTGACCCGCCCGATGAGCAGCATGGTCCGGGGGTCGGCGTCGCCCTTGCCGGCCACGTTCTGCCCGTAGACGTCGGTCATCACGATCGACGACAGCGCGGAGAGGTCGGAGTCCGCGGTCGAGGACAGCGCGCCGATGATCATCAGGAAGAAGACGGCCAGCAGCACCGGCGGCAGGTACTCCGCCGCCATCCCCGGGATCAGGTTGTTGGAGTCGCCGCCGGTGGGCTCGAAGCCGAGGTAGAGGGCCAGCACCCCGAGCATCCCGACGCCGATCACCATGGCGCCGTAGCCGATGGTCGCGGTGATGAAGGTCGGCTTGATGAGATCGGCGCGCACGGCGAAGAGCCGCTGGGCGATGGTCTGGTTGCCGATCGCGTAGGCCAGCACCGCGGCGATGTAGGGCGCGCCCTGGTTGAGGAAGGCGTCGCTGGAGAAGAAGCTGCCCTGCTGCGCCGTGAGGTTGCCCGCGCCCGTCTCGAAGGCGGCCGGGAAGCCGGCCGCGAGGAAGATGAACGGGACGATGACCGCCACCGCGCCGAGCATGCCGACGACCTGCACGAAGTCGGTGAGCACCGAGGCCCGGAATCCCGACCACAACGTGTAGAGGAGCACCCCCGCGGCCACGGTGAAGATGCCCTGGATGAAGTTGAACGGCGTCAGCAGCGAGATCAGCACCCCGCCGGCGATGAAGTTCGACATCAGGCTGATCACGCTGCCGACCACGTTGGAGCCGGCCAGCATCAGCTGGCTGGACCGGCCGTGCCGGACGTACATCACCTCGGCCAGCGTGTGCGCACGCGGCGCGACGGCCCGGATCCGCTTGCCGAAGGGGTAGATGAACAGGATCATCAGCGCTCCCCACAGCCCGTAGTGGATGGGCCCGGAGATGCCGTAGGTGTAGCCGGAGGTCGCCGAGGCGTACATCGAGGAGGCCCAGATCCACGTGGCCGTCATGCTGGCCGCCGAGATCCCGAACCCGACGTTGTTGCCGGCCGTCATGTAGTCGTCGGCGTTCTCCTGCTTCTTGCCGATCCGCGAGGACACCCAGAAGGTGCCCCCGTAGAAGAAGACGATCAGACCGATCGCCGTTGCTGCGCCGAACGGGGCCGAGTCGAGCTCGAGCACGCGCGCCACCTCCTCCACACTCGTCGCAGGGCGCGCGTCAACGCACCCTGCGCATCGCGCTACCCGACGCGCCGGCCGGTGGGCGGCTGCGTGCAGGGGGGCACAGGGCGTCGACGCGCTCCGTTGCGCATCGGTCGACGGCTCCTACGAAAAACTGACCGGGTCCGCTAAGACCCGCGGTTGCCCGCACGGTAGCAGCGCCCCCGGGTCGCTCAACGCTCGGCCAGTCGTCGGGCCAGCCGTCGGGCCAGGTACGGCGCCGTGGCGCTGCCCTGGGCCCGAGCGACCTCCTGCGGGGTGCCGGTGGCCACCACGCGACCACCCTCGTCGCCGCCGGCCGGGCCCAGGTCGATCACCCAGTCGGCGCCGGCGATGGTGTCGAGGTCGTGCTCGACCAGCACCACGGTGTTGCCGGCGTCGACCAGGCGGTGCAGCTGGCGCACCAGCAGGGCGATGTCGGCCGGGTGCAGTCCCGCGGTCGGCTCGTCGAGCAGGTAGAGCGCGTGCCCGCGGCGGGCGCGCTGCAGCTCGGTGGCCAGCTTGATCCGCTGCGCCTCACCGCCGCTGAGCTCGGTGGCCGGCTGCCCCAGGCGCAGGTAGCCCAGGCCCACCTCGCGCAGCGTGACGAGGCTGCGGGCTGCGGCCGGCACGTCGGCCAGGAAGTCGGCCGCCTCGTCGACCGAGAGGGCCAGCACGTCGGCGATGCTCCTGCCGCGGTGGGTGACCTCGAGCGTCTCGGCGTTGTAGCGCGCGCCGTGGCAGGTCGGGCAGGGCGCGTAGGTGCCGGGCAGGAACAGCAGCTCGACCGAGACGAACCCCTCGCCCTGGCAGGTCTCGCAGCGCCCCTCGGCGACGTTGAAGGAGAACCGGCCCGCGCCGTAGCCCCGCTCGCGGGCCTCGGGGGTCGCGGCGTACAGCTTGCGCACCGCGTCGAAGAGCCCGGTGTAGGTGGCCAGGTTGGACCGGGGCGTGCGCCCGATCGGTCGTTGGTCGACGCGCACCAGCCGGTCGAAGGACTCCAGCCCGGTCGCGTCGTCGACGTCGATCTCCAGGTCGCTCGCCCCGTCGTCCCCGGCGTCGTCGGGGGCCTGGCCGAGGTGGCGGCGCACCAGCTCGGCGAGGACCTGGGTGACCAGGGTCGACTTCCCCGACCCGGACACCCCGGTCACCGCGGTCAGCACGCACAGCGGCACGTCGACCGACAGGTCGTCGAGGTTGTGCCGGGTGACCCCGCGCAGGTGCAGCCAGCTCTGCGGGGTGCGCTGGGGGCGCTCGACCGGCTCGACGCGCCCGAAGAGGTGGTCGCCGGTGATCGAGCCCTCGACCTGCTCGAGGCCCGCGACCGGTCCGGAGTACAGCACCTGTCCGCCGCCCTCACCGGCTCCCGGCCCGATGTCGACGATCCAGTCGGCGCGGCGGACGACGTCGAGGTCGTGCTCGACCACGAACAGCGAGTTGCCCGACGCCCAGGAGCTGCTCGAGCACGTCGAGCAGCGGCTCGGCGTCGGCCGGGTGCAGCCCGGCGGACGGCTCGTCGAGGACGTAGACGACCCCGAAGAGGCCCGAGCGCAGCTGGGTGGCGATCCGCAGCCGCTGCGCCTCACCGGGCGAGAGGGTCGTGGAGGCTGCGCCCCAGCGACAGGTAGCCCAGCCCCAGGTCGAGCAGCACCTCGACCCGGGCGACCAGGTCCGCGCAGAGGCGCACCGCCACCTCGGTCGCCTCCCCCGAGTCGGCCGAGGAGGTCGCCGCACCCGCCTCGGTCAGCTCGGCCACCGGTCGCAGCAGCGCGAGGAGGTCGTGGAAGGAGAGCGCGTTGACCTGCGCGATGGACAGCCCCCTGAAGGTCACCGCCAGCGAGTCCGCCTGCAGCCCGGTGCCCTCGCAGGCCGAGCAGCTGACGGTCCGCACGAAGCGCATCGCCTTGTCGCGCATCATCTGGCTCTTGGTGTCGGCCAGCACGTGGCGCACGTGCTTGCGGGCGCTCCAGAAGGTGCCGTGGTAGTCGCGTCCGGTGGAGTCGTCGGGCTCCCCGCGCCGGTCGACGAGCACCCGGGGCTGCTCGTCGGTGTAGAGCAGCCAGTCGCGGTCCTTGCGCGAGAGCCGGTCGAAGGGTGCGTCGACGTCGATGCCGACGGCCTTCACGACCCGCAGCAGGTTCTTGCCCTGCCAGGCGCCGGGCCACGCGGCGATCGCCCCGTCGCGGATGCTCAGCGAGGGGTCGGGGACCAGCAGGTCCTCGGCCACGTCGTGCGCCTCCCCCAGCCCGTGGCACACGGGGCACGCCCCGGTGGCGGTGTTGGGCGAGAAGGCCTCGGCGCCCAGGCGCGACGCACCCTCCGGGTAGGTGCCGGCGCGCGAGTAGAGCATCCGCAGCAGGTTGGACAGGGTGGTGAGGGTGCCGACGCTGGAGCGGGAGCTCGGCGCCCCGCGACGCTGCTGCAGCGCCACGGCCGGGGGCAGACCGGTGATCTCCTGCACGTGCGGTGCGCCGACCTGCTGCAGCAGCCGCCGGGCGTAGGGCGCCACCGACTCGAAGTAGCGGCGCTGCGCCTCGGCGTACAGGGTGCCGAAGGCCAGCGAGGACTTGCCGGAGCCGGAGACGCCGGTGAACACGACCATCGCGTCGCGCGGCAGGTCGACGTCGATGTGCTTGAGGTTGTGCTCGCTGGCACCGCGGACGTGGACGAAGTGGTCGCTGGGGTCGTGGGGCACGGCCTCTTCCTACCCGCTCGTCACCCGTCGCAGACCATCCGCCGGGTGAGCTCCGGCTCACTCCGGCTGGTTGCCCGGCCCGCCTCCCACGCGGTACGACGACTCGACTCCGGTGTACATCAGGTGCGCGACCAGTCCCTCGGCCGCGTGCGGCAGGTTGTGGCAGTGGTCCATCCACAACCCCGGGTTGTCGGCCACGAAGGCGATCTCGAAGCTCTCCCCGATGCCCACCTCGAGGGAGTCGACCCACCAGGGTGATCCCGTCGCCGGCTCCCCGTCCCGGGAGAGCACCACCGCGTGGTGCCCGTGCAGGTGCATGGGGTGGGCGTCGTCGCTGGAGTTCTCGATGCGCATCACCACGACGTCGCCCTCGCTGACCATGAACATCGGCACGTCGGGGAAGAGATGGCCGTTGATGCTCCACCACATGCCCGGTCGTCCGTCGAGGAAGCCGGGCCGCTTGCCGATGCGGTAGTCGAAGGTCCGGTCCGGCCGGGTCGGGTCGAAGCCCAGGTCGGCCGGGCTGCCGTAGTCGAGCAGGTCCACCGCCTCCCTGGGTGGCAGCGGGGCCACGCCGTCGGTGGGGTCGTGGAACAGCACCAGGCTGGTGGTGCCGCCGAAGTCGACACGCACCCCGTCCGCCGGCACGACCAGGCTCAGGTCGGCGCGTCCACCGGCCGGGATGTCGACCCCCCGGGTCTCGACCGAGGTCGGGGCCCACAGGTCGGTGCCGTCGACGGCCACCAGCTCGTACGCCGCGCCGGTGACCCACACCCGGACGATCCCGTTGTCGGTGTTCACCACCCGCAGCCGCACCTGCCTCCCCGGTGCCACGTCGAGCTCGGTGACCCCGGACGCGCCGTTGAGCGTCGGCCCGTCGTCGTACTCGTGCAGCAGCGCGACCTGGTCGAGCACGGCCGGGTCGGGGCCCTCCTCGTGCACGACCAGGGGCCCCAGCAGGCCCCGGCGCACCTGCTCGTGGCTGAGCTGGTGGGAGTGGTACCAGAACGTGCCGGCCTGGTCGGCGACGAAGCGGTAGACGTGGCTCTGGCCCGGGAGGACGGCGTCCTGGGTGACCCCCGCGACCCCGTCCGCCGCGTTCGGCACGTCGACTCCGTGCCAGTGCAGGGTGACCCCCTCCTCGACGTCGTCGTTGACCAGCGTCACCTCGACCAGGTCACCGACGGTGGCCTCGAGCAGCGGGCCGGGGCTCTGGCCGTCGACGGTGTAGCCACCGTCGTCGTCGCGGCTCGCCGTGAGGGTTCGCCGTACGTCGGCGGCGGCGTCGGGGTCGGCGCTCAGCTCGGCGACCGGGGTGCCGTGGCCGTGCGCCCCCTCGGGCCCGCCTCCCCAGTCGGCGTAGCCCATCGAGGCCATGTCGTACTCGTCGGGCAGCAGGCTCGCCTGCCACGACCAGCCCACCGGCACCACGAGCGCCGCCGTGGCCGCGCCCGCCACGACCCACCGCCACCGCGCGCTCAGGCGCATCGTCTACATCGCGACGGAGGCGTGCTGCGGCTCTCGCTGCGCCACCGGTCGGGCGCGGTGTCCCGCCTGGGCGGCGAGGCCCAGGATCAGCAGCGCGTTCACGCCGTGCAGCGCCCCGAACCCGGAGCCGATCTCGCGGGCCAGCATCGGCAGCACGATGACCTGGAGGACCACCAGCCCGAGGAGGACGGCGGCGTACGTCGCTGCACCGTGGAGCTTGGTGAAGAAGGAGATCACCAGCAGGGTCAGGGTGAGCAGCGGGATCAGCAGCAGACCGATGAAGAACATGTGGAACGCGAAGCCCCACTCGGCGGTGAAGTTCATGTCGCAGTCGGTGCACTCGAGCAGCTGCTTGTTGACGACGCCGCCCTCGTCGGAGATCCAGTTATTCAGCCCGAAGAAGGCCCACGCGATCATGGCTGCCTGCACCACGACGAGACCGGCGATCGTGTACGCCAGCACCTGATAGGTCTTGAGCACGGCCCTCTCCCCTCTGTCCGTGCGGGACGACCCCGCCGCCGAAGCGTCCGGATGAGATGAGAGTCCTCCCGGGCCCCTCCGCGGTCATGCCCGGAACTGGTGATCTTGCGCGCGGCTAGGCTCCGCCCCATGGCCACGATGCACGAGGGAGTCCTCGCGAGCCTGGGCCCCCGCATCATCGACGGGTCGCTGCCGGAGGGCTCGGTGATCACCCTCGAGTGGCTCGGCGACGAGTACGCCGTCTCGCGCACGGTGGCGCGGGAGGTCGTGCAGGTGCTGGCCTCCATGAACCTGGTCGAGAGCCGCCGCCGCACCGGCATCCGCATCCGTCCGCGCGACGAGTGGCACTCCTACGACCCGGCGGTCGTGCGCTGGCGCCTCGGGGGCGCCCAGCGCACCGCGCACCTGCAGGAGCTCTCACAGCTGCGCGCGGCGATCGAGCCGGCGTCAGCGGCGCTCGCCGCCGAGCGCGCGACGCGCCAGGACGGAGCCGCGCTGCTGCGCCTGGCCCAGGACATGGAGACCACCGGGGCGGCCGGCGACCTGCTGGCGTTCCTCGAGCACGACGTGGCCTTCCACCGCAGCCTGCTGCACCTGTCGGGCAACCAGATGTTCGCGGGGCTCTGCGACGTGGTCGAGGAGGTGCTGCGGGGTCGCACCGACCACGACCTGATGCCGGCGCACCCCAAGCCCGAGGCCCGGCGACTCCACCTGCAGGTGGCGCAGGCGGTCGCCGCCGGGGATCCCGGGGCGGCCCGGGCCGCGATGACCGCGATCTGCACCGAGGTGCTGCGCGCGACCCAGGACTCCTGAGCCGGTCGCCGGACGCGGCCCCAGGTCAGGTCAGATCAGGTCAGATCAGGAGGCCGCTGAGCGGCCACAGCACCACGGCGACACCGAAGGCGGTGAGCCCCAGCGTCGTCTCCATGACCGTCCAGGTCTTCAGGGTGGTCTTCTCGTCCATCCCGAAGAAGCGGCTGACCAGCCAGAACCCCGAGTCGTTGACGTGCGAGAGCACGGTCGCGCCGGCGGCGATGGCGATGACCAGCAGGGCGATGCGCAGGTCGTGCAGACCCGCGGCCTGCGACGCGATGAGGCCCGCGGCGGTGGTCAGCGCCACGGTGGCCGAGCCCTGCGCCACGCGCAGCGCGGTGGCGATGAGGAAGGCCTGGAGCAGCAGCGGCAGACCCAGGTCGGACAGCGAGCTGGTCAGGGCCTCGCCGATGCCGCTGGCGCGCAGCACGCCGCCGAACATGCCGCCGGCACCGGTGATCAGGATGATCGAGCAGATCGGTCCGAGCGCCTGGTCGAGGACCGCCGTCGTCTCCGCGAGGGTCCGCTCCCGCCGACCGAGCGTGGCGATCGCCAGCAGCAGCGTGATCAGCAGCGCCACCGGGGTCTGCCCGACGAGCTGCAGCGCCTGGATGAGCGAGTTGCCCTCCTCCAGCGTGCCGGCGGTGACCAGGGTGGTGAGCACGGTGTTGAGCGCGATCAGCACCAGCGGCACGAGCAGCAGGCCGAGCACGGTCGCGAACGCCGGTGGCGTCGTGGTGCGGGTCGCGGTGGCGGTCCCGCCGGAGCCGGCCGGCGCGTCGGGGTCGCCGGCGGGCGAGCCGGCGGTGCGACCGCCGTTGATCTCGCCGAGGAGCAGGTCGGGCAGCGGGACGTAGATGCGGGCGCCGAGCCAGCGCGAGACGAGGTAGACGCCGACGTACCAGGACAGGACCGCGACCGGCAGGCCGACCAGCAGCACGACGCCGATGTCGCCGCCCAGCAGCGTGCCCGCAGCCACCGGCCCCGGGTGCGGCGGGACGATGGCGTGCATCGCAGCGAAGGCACCGGCCGCGGGCAGCGCGTAGTACAGCACCGAGCCGCCGAAGCGGCGGGCCACGGTGAGGATGATCGGCAGGAAGACCACGAGGCCGGCATCGAAGAAGATCGGGAAGCCGAAGAGCAGCGCGGCCACGCCGAGCGCGAACGGCGCGCGGGCCTCGCCGAAGCGGTTGATCAGGGTGTCGGCCAGCACCTGGGCGCCGCCGGTGATCTCGAGCAGCCGCCCGAGCATCACGCCGAAGCCGACCAGCAGCGCCACCGAGGCCAGCGTGCTCCCGAACCCGCTGGTCAGCGCCGTGGGCACCAGGTCGAGCGGGATGCCCGCCGCCACGGCGGTCACGAGGCTGACCAGCACGAGGGCGATGAAGGCGTGCAGCCGCACCTTGATGATCAGGAACAGCAGCACGGCCACGGCGGCCGCGGCGATGAGCAGCAGCGTGGCTGTGCCGTAGGCGGGGGTGATCGCTTCCATCGGGACTCCAGGCAGACGTGACGGTGTGGGGCGGGTCACGCACGAGGGTGCACCAAAGGTATGACCTTTGGCAAGCGATGGGTCGTCGAGCCGATCCACCGAACTGGCCCGCGGGCGGTCACCGCGCGGCCACCCGTCGTTCGCCGCCGTTCACCTCTGCTCTGCGAAGGTCCCGCCGGACCCGAGAGATAAAGAGGATTCTTCATGCGTCGGTCGACCGTTACGCGCGCCGTCATCGGCACCCTTGTCACCCTGCTGGCCATCGGTTCGACCGGGGCCGCTGCCTCCGGCACCGAGCCGTCGGCCCCACCAACGACCAGCTCCGCGGCGCCGCCGGCCGGGGCGCCACGGCTGTTCGTCTCCGAGATCAACGGCGACAACGTCGGCACCGACCACTACGAGTACGTCGAGCTGCACAACCCTGGCGAGGAGGCCGTCGACCTCGACGCCGCAGGGCATCGAGCTCACCTACTCGCTCTCCGACACCGCCAGCCGGGCCGGTGACAAGCCGCTGACCCGCGGCAGCGAGGGCACCGTTCTCCCGCTGCCCGAGGTCGAGACGGTGGTGCCGCCCCACGGCACGCTGGTGCTGTGGTTCCAGAACAGCGGCGCGGCCTACCTGGCCAAGACCGACGCGGACTTCCGGGCCCACTACGGTCTCGCCGACGACGTCGCCCTGGTGCACCTGACCGGGCAGGACGGCTTCTCCAACAGCGGCGGGCGCAGCATCCGCGTGCTCGACGGCGATGGCACCGAGATCACCCGCTCCTACGTCCCGCCCCGGTCCACCCCCGTCGCCGACGGTGCCGTGCACTTTCGGCTGCCCGCGACCGACGGGACCTCCGCGCCCGTCTGGTACGACGGCGCGGTCGGGCCCGCGACGATGCTCAGCCCCGGCACGGTCGACCTCGGACAGCTCGACGGCGGGAGCGCCCCGACCCCCGCCCCGTCCCCGTCCCCGTCCCCCTCCGGCTCCGCCACCCCGTCAGCGAGCCCGTCAGCGAGCGAGACCCCGAGCCAGAGCCCCACCCAGGACCCCGACCCCACCGGGTCGCCGACGGCGGCGCCGGCCGCCCGCCCGGGCGCGCAGGACCTCTTCATCTCCGAGGTCCACCCCGACAACGGCGACCCGGGCAACATCGACGACGACTACGAGTTCTTCGAGGTCACCAACACCACCGACGCCGACATCGACCTGGAGGCCTCCGGCATCGGCGTCTCCTACTCGTCCACCAGCAGCCCCAGCGACGCGACCCTGGCCGACGCCCTCGACCTCGCCCTCTCCGATGGCGACCCGGCCACCCCGGCCGTCCCGGGCCCGCTCGACGTGGTGGTCCCGGCCGGCGCCAGCACCGTCTTCTGGCTCGACTACGCCTCCGGCAGCGTCAACTCCTACTCCCGCTCCGAGGCCGACTTCCGCAGCTTCTACGGCACCGTCCCCGCCGACACCGAGATCGTGCGCGTGGAAGGCCAGGCCGGCATCGCCAACGGCGGGCTCCGCGGTCTGGGCCTCGTCGACGCGAGCACGCCCTCGGCCCTGTCGGCGGTGAGTTGGTCCTACCTGCCCCACCGCTCCCCCACCGCCCCGGCGGTCTCGACGCACTTCCGGGTGCCGCCCGCCCCCGACCAGCGCGCCGCGCGGGTCCTCCTCGACGGGGACCCCACGCCCGGCACCACCACGGCGGCTCAGCTCCAGGGCGGGCCGACGCCCTCGCCCAGCCCGACCGGCAGCCCGCCGGCAGCCCGACCGGCAGCCCGACCGGCGGTCCGGGCGTGCCCGAGCAGGGACCGCCTCCGGCGACCGACCCCCAGCTCGACGCGCCGCTCCTGCAGGTCACCGAGCTCGCCCCCGACACCACCAACGTGGGCAGCGCCGACGGCTACGAGTTCATCGAGGTCTACAACGCCGCCGACGAGCCGGTCTCCTTCGCCGACTACGTCGTCAACTACCTCTACATCGACCCCAACGAGGTCACCCTCAACGCCACCCTGTGGCCCGCACGGCCCGCCGACCCGGTGGTCCAGCCCGGTCGCACGCTGGTGCTGTGGATCAAGAACGGCCAGAACGACGCCCTGGGCGCCGCGGACTTCAACGCCCACTTCGGCTCCCGGCTGACCGCCGGTGTCGACCTGGTCGAGATCCACTCCCCCGGCCTGGCCAACGGCGGTCTGCGCGGCATCCAGGTGCGCACCAACACCGGCCATGACATCAGCCGCGCCTACTACCACGACAACGACGACACGATCTCCGACGAGCCGCTCCAGTACGCCTGGGAGTCCGGCCCCGTGCAGGCCAAGCAGGGCGTCGGCACGGCCACGCCCGGCTACGCCGCACCCGAGCAGGTGCCGGCCGGTCTCGTGGCCACGCCCGACGACGTGACCGCGCCGCAGATCACCGACCTGACCGGCAGCGACGACGCCCCCGACACCGACGGGCTCGCGCTGGAGTTCGAGGTCACCGACGACAGGCTGGTCCGCACCGTCGACCTGACCCTCGAGACCGACCAGGACACCGCCAGCAGCCGCTTCCTGCAGTTCGGCGCTCCGGACCGCTACGCCTACTCGGTCCCGGCGGTCGACCTCTACGGCAAGCGGTGGGTCGAGTACACGCTGCGCACCTCCGACGGCACCAAGACCAGCACGCTGGGCCCGGTGCGCGTCCAGCTGTCCCCTGACGAGCAGGCCCCGCTGCGCCTCAACATGGAAGAGGGCCAGTACGTCGGCGCCACGACGAGGCTGTCGGCCACCGGGGACGCCGCGGACAGCGGCGACCTGGGGATCGCCGTCGACGGTGAGCGGGTCTCACCGACGGTGCCGACCCTCGAGGACGAGCCGCTGTTCGCCTTCGAGGCCACCAGCACCGATGCGTTCTTCCGCAACGGCGTGCGCATCGGCGAGGAGGTGCTGACCGTCTTCGACGAGGGCTTCTACGACCGGGTCGAGACCGTCAGCACGCCCGTGCCGTTGCGTCACCTGGACAAGGGCGAGGACGTCACGATCGGCATCTACGCCGGCACCAAGGCCTGGCCGCGCCCCGACCTCGACGAGAACAACGACGACTTCTCGGCGCTCAACCTGCGCCTGGCGCTGCCTGATGGCCGGGTGCTGCGCCCGGTGCGCTGCGCCGGGGCCGGCGAGGGTCAGGAGGAGACAGCACGACCGTGCCCGGCGCCGACCGACCGGATCGGCTTCACCGATGCCTCCCAGGTCTACTTCACCGCCACCTTCGAGGTGCCCGACGACGCGTTCGACTCCGTGGCCCACGACTGGGACACCGCGACCGTCGCCGACGGGACCCACCGGGTCGCGGCCGTCCTGGGCACCGACCCGGTGCGCGACGAGGTGGAGCGCGAGGTGCTCGTCGACAACACCGTGCCCCAGGTCTCGTCGAGCATCGAGGACGGCGCCTCCCCGCGTGGACCGTTCACCCTCGACGCCTCGGCCACCGACACCGGGTCCGGGCTCGCGCAGGGCGGCCTCAGCGCCATGCTCGACGGGGCGACGATCCCGCTGCCCTACGAGACCAGCTCGCTCGACCTGCCTGCGGGCGAGCACGAGCTGGTCCTGACGGCGCGCGACCGGGTCGGCAACCAGACCTCGCGCACCGTCACGTTCAGCACCGTCGAGGAGCAGCCCAGCACCGCGCTGGTCTCCCCCGAGCACCAGTCCACGGTGACCGCGGGCGACGTACCGCTCTCGGCGCTGGTCGACTCCGCGGCCGGCGACGACCTCACGGTCCGCTTCCGCGAGGGACACACCTTCACCGCCGCCGACGCACAGGTGGGGGCCTTCGAGGGCGCCACCGGCACGGCGCTGACCGCCGACCGCTCCGAGCGGGAGGCGCTGGGCGACGACGAGCGGGCCGAGATCGCCGGCACGGACGGCGTGGCCCACGAGGTCGTCTCCGAGGACGCGCTGCCCTACCAGCTGTTCACGGTCGCGGTTCCCGAGGACGCCGGCGCGGACGCCCGGGTCCGGCTCAGCTGGACCGGCTCGGCCAACGCCGGGGCCAAGGTGCTGATGCACGTGCAGCGCGCCGGCTCCGGGCAGTGGCACGAGGTCGACCGTCGGGTCACCGACGATGCCGAGACCTTCACGCTGGAGGCCCTGGTCTCCGCCGCCGACCACGCGGTCGACGGCGAGATCACGGTGCTCGTCCAGCACTCGGAGGGATTCGCGGGCCAGGTGCAGTCGACGCGCGAGGACACCCCGACGCCGTACCACCCCGGAGCGACCCCGCGCTCGGAGTACGACTTCACCATCGGGTGGCAGTCCGACACGCAGTACTACAACGAGACCCCGGAGTGGAACAAGCACCAGCTGGCGATCAACGAGTTCTTCCTCGACCAGCGCGAGGAGCTCGACCTGCAGTACGTCATCCACACCGGTGACATCGTCAACGTCGCCACCGAGCCGCGGCAGTGGCAGAACGCCGACCCGGCGTACCGGATGTTCGACGAGGCGGGGCTGCCCTACGGCGTGCTGGCCGGCAACCACGACGTGGGTCACCACGACAACGACTACACCGCCTTCAGCCAGTGGTTCGGCGAGGCACGCTTCGCGGGCAACCCCTGGTACGGCGGCTCGCACCAGGACAACCGCGGTCACTACGACCTCGTCAGC
This sequence comes from uncultured Actinomycetota bacterium, assembly GCA_963722135.1. GTDB lineage: Bacteria > Actinomycetota > Actinomycetes > Propionibacteriales > Nocardioidaceae > Nocardioides. The sequence goes on along the minus strand of CAVRJT010000003.1, from coordinate 328,478 downwards.
GCCGGTGGTGTCGACTTCCTGATGCTGTACATGGGGTGGGCGCCGGGCGATGCGCAGCTGGACTGGATGAACCAGGTGATCGCCGCCCACCCCGAGCGGAAGGTCTGGATCAACGTCCACGAGTTCATGCTCACCACGGGCGGGCTCGGCCCGATGCCGCAGCGGATCATGGACGAGGTCGTGGCGCCCAACCCGAACGTCTTCGCGGTCTCCTCGGGGCACTACCACGACGCCTACACCCGCACCGACGACTTCGACGACGACGGTGACGGCGAGGCCGACCGCACCGTGTACTCGATGCTGTTCGACTACCAGGGCCTGGCCGAGGGCGGCCTGGGCTACCTGCGGCTGATGCACTTCGACAACGAGGGCGGGCGCGTGGTCGTGCGCACCTACTCCCCCTCGCTGCAGGACCACGACTCCGACGACCCCTCGCTGGACCAGGTGCACCAGGAGTTCGAGATCCCCTACGCCGCGGTGGGCATCAGCCCGGCGCTCAAGACGCTGGCCACGGACTCCTTCCGTGCCGACGTGCTGACCAGCCGCGACATCGAGGTGCTGCGCGACGTGGCCTCGGGCGACACCGCTCGCGCCACCTGGCACGACGTGCCCGAGGGCGAGCACGGCTGGTACGTCGAGACCACCGGTCCGTTCGGTGGTCGCGACCTGTCCCAGGTGCGCACCTTCACCGCGGTCGCGCCGCAGGGGCCCCTGGAGTTCGACTCCGCCCCGGTGCCGACCCTGTCGGGCACCCCGCGGGTCGGCGAGACCCTCACCGCCGACGCCGGCTCCTGGGCACCGGCCGCCCCCGAGGTGGTGCTGACCTACCGCTGGTCGGCCGACGGCGAGCCCATCGAGGGCGCGGACTCCGCGAGCCTCACCCTGGGCGCCGACCTGCTCGGCTCGGTGGTCACCGTCAGCGTGACCGGCAACCAGGAGGGCTATCTCGGGACGACCCGCACCTCCGAGCCCACCGGACCGGTGGGCGCCGGGCAGCTGGTGGCCCCCGAGCCGGGCGTGACCGGCACGCCCGTGGTGGGCGGCACGCTGGTCGCGGAGCCGGGGTCGTGGACCCCGGGCGCCGACCTGACCTACGCCTGGTCGGCCGACGGCGTCGACGTCGAGGGCGCGGACGAGCCCAGCCTCGTGCTGGGTGAGGAGCTGGAGGGCCGCCGGATCACGGTGAGCGTCACCGGCACCCTCGAGGGCTACGAGACCGCGACGCGGACCTCCTCCCCCACCGCCGCCGTCACGGGGGCGGCGGTCGAGGCCGGCACGCCGAGCATCGTGGGTCGCGCCCGTGTCGGCGAGCGCCTGCAGGTCGACTCGGGCGACTGGACGCCGGGCACCACGCTCGACTACCAGTGGCTGCGCGACGGCGAGCCGGTCGCCGGCGCCACCGGGCCGGCGTACGACCTGAGGGTGCGCGACCTGCGCTCGTCGGTGAGCGTGGCCGTCACCGGCTCGCTGGCCGGGCGGGAGCCGGCCACCGCGGTCTCGGAGCCGGTGGTGGTCCGCGTCGGGCAGCTGTCCGGCAAGCGCCCGAAGGTCCGAGGGGCGACGAAGGTGGGCCGCACCGTCTCGGTGGTGACCGGCCGCTGGGCTCCCCGCCCGGTGTCGCTGCGCTACCGCTGGCTGGTCGACGGTCGGGTCGTGCGCGGTGAGAAGGACGACGAGCTGCGCCTGACCCGCGCCATGCGTGGCGGCCGGGTCGCCGTGCGGGTCGTGGCCAACAAGCGCGGCTACGCCAAGGAGGTGCGTGTCAGCAAGGCTCGCAGGGTGCGCCGCTGAGTCTCGCTCCACAGGCGCTCGTCCCGGTCACCGGGGCGAGCGCCTGTGCGCGTACGGGGGCACGGGCGGGGACGCGAAGGACGGCGCCCACCTCGCCGGAGTCGCTGGGCGGGCCTCAGCCCGTCTTGGCACCGCCGTCGGTGTGGGTGTGCATGCGCATCCCGTCGTCGTTGAAGATGCTGAGCACGTGGGCCGGGCGGGAGCCGACGGCCGACAGGCTGTGTGGCGTGCGGGTGTCGAACTCCGCGGCCTCGCCGCGGGTCAGCACCAGGTCCTGCTCGCCGAGGAGCAGCCGCAGGCGCCCCGACAGCACGTAGAGCCACTCGTACCCGTCGTGCACGCGCAGCGCGGGTGGGTCGGTGGTGGGCGGGAAGCTCACCTTGTACGTCGAGATCGGCGCACCCTCGGGCGCCAGCGGCACGATCAGCATGCCCTCGCGCCGGATCGCCGGTCGCCGCACGCGCGGGTCGGGCGCATCGACGGCGACCAGGTCGTCGAGCCGGATGCCGAGCAGGCGGGTCAGTGGCACCAGCAGCTCGAGGCTGGCCTGGCGCTTGCCCGACTCGAGGCGCGAGAGCGTGCTGGGCGACATGCCGGCGCGCTCGGCCAGCTCGTCGAGGGTCCAGCCGCGATCGTTGCGGGCCGCGCGCAACCGCGCTCCCACCTGGGCGAGCTCGTCCACCATCAGCACGTCCCTTCTCTGGTTGGCCGATCCCGCCATCTTGCCATATCTGCAAGGAGTATTGCGACATCAGCAGTCGACCGCTGCACTGGTCTCATGACGATGAACGCAGGGGACGAGAGCTGGGACGTGGTCGTGGTCGGCGGTGGGGCCGCGGGCCTGTCCGCCGCGCTGATGCTGGGCCGGGCGCGGCGCCGGGTGCTGGTGGTCGACGCCGGCGAGCCGCGCAACCGGTACGCCGCCCACATGCACGGGGTGCTGGGCCACGACGGGCTCGAGCCCGCGACCCTGGTGGCGCGCGGGCACCAGGAGCTGGCGGCGTACGACGTGGAGGTGCGCGCCGGCCGGGTCGAGGGGGTCGAGGACCTCGCCGCGGACGGCGGCGCCCTGCTGGTCCGGCTGGACTCGGGCGCGACGCTGCACGCCCGGGCGCTGGTGGTGGCGACCGGCATCACCGACGTGCTGCCGCAGGTGCCGGGGCTGGCCGAGCGGTGGGGCACCAGCGTGCTGCACTGCCCCTACTGCCACGGCTGGGAGGTGCGCGGGCGCCGGATCGGGATCCTCGCCACGGGCCCGTGCGGGCCTGCACCAGGCGCAGCTGCTGCGGCAGTGGAGCGACGACGTCGTGCTCCTCAGCGCCGCGATGGGACCGCTCGAGGAGGAGGTCGTGCAGCGCCTGCGCAGCCGCGGGGTGCGCGTGGTCCCCGACGCGGTCGTCGAGGTGCTGGGCGAGGGCCCCGACCTCACCGGCGTGCGCACCGCCGCCGGCCAGGTGGTCGAGGTCGAGGCCCTCTTCATGGTCGGGCACCCGGTCCCCCACGACGGCTTCCTGCACGCTCTCGCGCTGGAGCGCGAGGAGGGTCAGTTCGGCAGCTTCCTGGCCGTCGATCCGACCGGGCGCACCAGCCACGGCCGGGTCTGGGCGGTCGGCAACGTGGTCGAGCCGATGGCCGCCGTGCCGATGGTGATGTCGGCCGGCGCGAAGGCCGGCGCGTTCGTCAACGCCGTGCTGGTGGAGGAGGACTTCGACGTGGCCGAGGTGGCCGCGCACTGGGAGGGCTGGTACGCCGACACGCCCCGGAAGTGGTCGGGGCGCGTCAACGCCACGACCGCCGACGTCGTGGCCACCCTGCCGGTCGGCGACGCCCTCGACCTCGGCTGCGGCGAGGGCGGCGACGCGGTCTGGCTGGCCGAGCAGGGCTGGCGGGTGACCGCGGTCGACATCTCCGCCACGGCCACCGCCCGGGGCGCCGAGGGCGCGGCGGCCCGCGGAGTCGCCGAGCGGGTCGACTGGCACGCCCACGACCTCGCCACCTGGCGCACCGACGCGACCTTCGACCTCGTGACGGCCTCGTTCCTGCACTCCGAGGTCGACCTGCCCCGCACCGAGATCCTGCGCCGCGCGGCCTCGCGGCTGCGACCCGGCGGTCACCTGCTGCTGGTCTCCCACGTCTTCGAGTCCGAGGCCGACGTCCCGCCCTGGGCCTCGCGACACGCGCACGACCACGAGGACGGACACGGTCCCGACGAGCACCACTCACCGATGCCCGTGCTGCTGCTGCCGGCCGAGGAGGTCGCCGGGCTCGACCTCGACCCCGACGACCTGGTCGGTGGTGCTCTGCGAGGTCAGGCAGCGCGAGGCCACCGGCCCCGACGGCCAGCAGACGGCGACGATGAAGGACGGCGTGGTCCTGCTGCAGCGCCGCTGACCCGGCCCAGATCTCGCACCGACCCGGCCCGAACTTCGCCCCGACCCGGCCCCCGACAGCGGCGAGGTGGGTGCCCGACTCAGGGGCACGGTCGAGCCCACCCGGTCGAGCACCGAGCCCGTTGCTGCGTCGGGAAACAGACCGGTCTCAGCGCCCCGCCCGCTGAAACCGACGCCCGACGACCGCGCAGTGGTCGGCGAGCTCGGGCGGCTCGAGCACCTCGAAGTCGTGCCCTGCCAGGCCGAGGTAGACCGCGACCATGGCGAGGTCCTCGCCACCCGTGCGCAGCAGGCAGGTCGCGTCGGTCTCGGGCTCCACGCTGACCGCAGCGACCGGGTAGACCGCGCGCACCGCCTCGGCCGGGGCGTGGAAGCGCACCAGGACCTGGTGGGGGTACGGCGCCGACGTGACTGCCCGGTGCACGTAGGTCACCGGGTCCTCGTGCTCGCGGGCGGTGAACCGCCAGGTGCTGACGTGCACCTCCCGCAGCCGGTCGAGACGGAAGGTGCGCCAGTCGTCGCGGTCGAGGTCGTAGGCCATCAGGTACCACCGTCGCCCGGTCGCGACCAGTCCGTAGGGCTCGACCCGCCGCTGGGTGCTCGCGCCCGAGCGGTCGGCGTACGCGAACTCCAGGCGGACCAGGTCGCGGCAGGCGCCGGCGATCGCGACCAGGGCGTCGGCGTCGACGGTCTCGGCGGACGCTCCGCCGGGGAGTATCGAGATCGAGTCGTGGATCCCGTGGACCCGGTGGCGCAGACGCGACGGGAGGACCTGGTCGAGCTTGGTCAGTGCGCGCAGCGCCGCCTCGCTGGCCCCCGCGACCGTCCCTCCCGCGGCCAGTCGGAGCGACACCGCGACCGCTACCGCCTCGGCGTCGTCGAGCAGCAGCGGCGGCAGCGCCCGCCCGGCGCCGAGGCGGTAGCCACCGGCGACACCCTGGGTGGCGTTGACCGGGTAGCCCAGCTCGCGCAGGCGGTCGACGTCGCGTCGGATCGTGCGGGTCGTCGTCCCCAGGCGCTCGGCCAGCTCGCTGCCGCTCCAGGTATGACGCTGCTGCAGCAGGGCCAGCAGGCGCAGGATGCGTTCGGTCGGTCCCGGGGACGGTGCGGTCATCACCACAATCTGCCACAGGCAGCGGACAGGACCTGTCCTAGTTCGGGTCCAGGGTGGACGCAAGACCATCCACCGACCGAGGAGAACCCGATGCCCTTCCTGGCCCCACCCGCCGCCACCGAGCAGGAGAACCTGACCGGCTACCTGTCCATGCAGCTCGACGCCTTCCGTGCCCTCGCCCACGGCCTGTCCGACGCGCAGGCCGCCGCCACCCCGAGCGCGAGCGCCTTCTCCATCGGCGGCCTGGTCCGCCACGTCACCGTGGTGACGGCCAACTGGGTCGACGGCGTGGAGCACGCGCCCGAGCACGCCCCGGTCGGCGAGATCGAGCAACGTGTCGCCGAGTTCGAGCGCGGCTTCGTCGCCGGTGACTCCCTCGCCGCCGCGATGAAGGAGTACGACTACGGTCGCGACCGCGCGCTCGCCGCGGCCCTGCGAGCCGACCTCGACACCGCCGTGCCCGTGCCCGACGCGCCGTGGTTCCCCCAGGACGTCGAGCACTGGTCGGTGCGGTGGGTCTGGGGCCACCTGATCCAGGAGCTGGCCCGGCACGCCGGCCACGGCGACATCATCCGCGAGACCCTCGACGGCGCCACGATGTATCCCCTGATCGCCGCCGCCGAGGGGATGGGCGACCTGGGCTTCCTCCAACCGTGGACACCCTCGGAGCCCGGCTTCACCACCGGGGTCAGCACGGTCGTCTACTTCGCCGCCGACCCCGCAGCGGCCCGGGCCTGGTACACCGAGCTCCTCGGCTCCGAGCCCTACTTCGACCAGGGGCCGTACGTCGAGTGGCGGGTCGGCCCCCACGACCGCGAGCTGGGGCTGCTGGACGCCGCGTTCGCCCCCGAGCACCGGTCCGACGGCACCGGGTCGGTGATCGCCTACTGGCAGGTCGACGACGCGGCGACGGCGTACGAGCGACTCCTGCGGATGGGCGCCACGAGCCAGTGGCCACCGCGGGACTTCGGCGCGGGGTACATCGGCGCCAGCGTCGTCGACCCGTTCGGCAACGTCCTCGGCGTCATGCAGCGTCCCCTCGGCTGAGCGTCGGGCCGCGAGCAGCGCACAGCAGCCGCCCTGACTGGTGTCAGGGCGGCTGTTGTTCAAGAGGGCTGGATCTCGGTGGGGTGACCCACCGTGACCGGCAGTTCTGCGCGTGGAGCTGGCGGGAATCGAACCCGCGTCCTCGAGCGTCGAACCAGGTCTTCTCCGGGTGCAGTCTGTGATGTCGCTTTTCTCAGCCCCGGTGCTCCCACAGACACGTCACCGACGGGCTCAGTCAGATTTGAGTCCCGATCAACCACTCTGACGGCAGTTGAACAGCAAGTCTCCTAGTCGACGCCAGGTTCCGGGACGGAGACGGGTGCCCGGTCTGACGCTTCGGTCACTGCTCAGGCAGCGAGAGCGAAGGAACTGCGATTGGTGTTGGCAGTTATAGGTTTCCAGCGATCGTTAACGAGATAACGCTGGCTTCTCGACCCGCTTCTCCTGGAACTAACGTCCCAAGTCGAAACCGATCAGCCCCTCTTGAGTTGTCCTGCATGCACAGGCTACCTCGCTCAACCAGGCGAGGTCACGCGGCATTCCCCGCGACCAGTCCCCGGTCGGCGTCGAGGTTGATCTCGAAGACGTACGCCGACCCCTACGCGCCCACGCCCTCAGCCGCGTCCGCGGGGCGGATCCACACCAGGACCTGGTCCGCGGGCAGCCCTGCTCGCGGCCAGCGCAGCTCGTACGCCGCGCGCGCGTCGGCGTAGTCCGGGTGCCCGGGCACCACCGGCTCGGCGCGCGCGGGCATCCACAAGCCTTGCCACAGCACCTCCACCGCCGTCGTGGGGCGGTGGACGTTGCCGCACCACCCCGTGTGCTCGCGCGGAGCCACGACCAGGCGACCCTCGAGGTCGACGGCGTACCGCACGGGCATCCGGTAGGTCCGGCCGGTCCGCAGTCCCCGCACCTCGAGCCCCACCAGGTCGCCGTCGAGCCACCCCCACGACGTGCTCAGCAGCCGCAGCAGCGCGCGGTCCCACGCCGGCACCGCGGTCATCGACCCGAGCGCCCAGTACGTGGTCAGACCCAGGACGCCACCCGCCACCGCGCCGGTCGCGCCGCCGGTGGCGACGACGGCCGCCGCCGGCCATTCCTGCCCCGGCAGCGAGGCGCCGAGGAAGATCACCACCATCACGACCGGCCAGGCCAGCGCGTTCGCGACGACCCACGCGCGGGCGTGCCGCACGGCGGGGCGCAGCGCCCACGCCTGGGCGAGACCGAGCACCGACCCCATCACCAGCCCGACCCCGATCGCCCCCAGCAGCATGAACGCCAGCGGTGGGGTGCTCGGCGCCTCGCCCGCCCGCTCCTGGCCCAGCACCGCCGGGGCGGCGCCGGCCGCCCAGCCGAGACCGGCGACCAGCAGGGTCACCACGACGAAGCGGGTCCGCCGCAGCCGCGGCAGCCAGCGGCCCAGCAACCACCCCTGCGCCGAGCCCAGCGCCAGACCCTCGACCAGACCGGCGCCCACCACGAGCGCCACCGCGAACCCGACGCCTCCCCTGGGTCCCGGCTCGGCCGACCACGTGCTGACCGCCTGCGAGGCGCCCGCCGCCGCGGCGAGACCGACGGCCTCCGCGAGCGCGAGCGCGGCTGCCCAGATCAGCAGGCGGGGCGGGCTCGCCGAGCGCGATGTCCGCCTCGGCAGGAGATCAGCAGCTCCCGGCCTCATGCCCCCAGTGCAGCGCACGGAGACATCCAGCGGCAGCGCCGAAGGTCCCGTCGAGAGGGCCGGTGGACCCTCCCAGAAGTTCTCCACAGATTGTCGAACTGGTGTTCCCATCAGGTCTTTGCTTTGAGAGAATGGAGGCATGACGGTCCAGGCGCTCCCGACCCCCACCGCGGCCCCCGCGGTGAGTGGGGCGAGCGCTCTCCTGACCGAGGCGCACGGGGTCGCGCTCGACCGGGTGGCGCGTGCGGAGCTCGGCCACCTGCTCGAGACGCTGGCGGTCGTCGAGTCCCAGGCCGAGGCCTTGCGGCTGAAGGTGCTGGCCGAGGCCGAGCGCCGCCAGGTCGCCGCCGACGAGGCCGCGACCGGCACCGACGCGTGGGCCGCGGCGCTGACCGGCACCACGCGCGAGGTCAACGCCGGCGGTCTGCACCTGGCCGAGCTGCTCAAGGCCAAGTACCACCACACGCGCGAGGCGTACGCCGCCGGGCAGCTGCGCGCCGACCAGGTCCGCGTCATCGTGCGCGCCGCCGAGCAAGCACCGCTCGAGACCACCCCCGAGCAGCTCGCCGTCGCCGAGGAGATCCTCGTCAACAAGGCCACCGGCGTCGGCACCCGATCCGGGCGCCCCATGAACGCCAAACGACTGCGCCAAGCAGCCCGACGGATGCTCGAGGTCGTCGACCGCGACCTCGCCGACCGCCACGAAGCGATCATGCTCGGACGTGAATCCCGCCGTGCCAAGCACGAGACCTACCTCGCCCTGCACGACAACGGCGACGGCACCTACTCCGGCAAGTTCACCATCCCCGAGCTGCACGGCTCCCTGCTGCGCACCGCCATCGAGACCCTCTCCGCACCACGACGCCTCAACAGGCCCGCACCGGCCCCGACGGGGAACACATCTCCGGCCACGACCCCTCCGCCCCCACCGGCGAAGGCCACGGCCTCTCCGGCTGGGAACTCGCCGGCCACGCCCTGTGCGAGCTCATCGAGCACCTGCCCACCGACGGCTGGACCGGCGCCAACGCCCTCACCCTCCTGGTCACCATGACCGCCGAAGACCTCACCCGCGACCTCACCGCCACCGGCGACCTCGACCCCACCACCTGGCCCGACTGGAAAGGCCCCCACGAGACCGGCACCGCCAAGCTCGACACCGGCACCCGCACCGCCGCCGGCGACCTACGCCGCCTGGCCTGCGAAGCAGGCCTCGTCCCCGCCATCCTCAACTCGGAGTCAGTCCCACTCGACCTCGGCCGCACCAAGAGGCTCCACACCCACCACCAACGCAAAGCCCTCGCCCTCACCCACGACACCTGCGCCATCGGCACCTGCGAAAGACCCTTCGCCTGGACCGAGATCCACCACCTCATCCCCTGGGCCCACCACGGCGACACCGACCTCGACCTCGCCATCCCCCTCTGCTCCTGGCACCACCACCGCACCCACGACCCCACCTGGCACCTACGACACCACCCCGACCGCGGCTGGGAGCTGAGCCGACGCCGAGAGCGACGCTGACCGTCGGGTCAGGCGAGCGCGCCCACGAGCGCCTCGGCGTTGTGCCAGCAGACCGCCCGCAGCCAGTCGTCACCCAGCTCGAGCCGCTCCAGGCCCTCGAGCTGGTGGCCGTAGGGGTACGGGATCGTCGGGAAGTCCGTGCCGAGCAGGATCCGATCACCGAGGTCGGCGAGCCGCGCCAGCATCCCGTCCGGGTAGGTGGTCTCCCAGAAGTCGGTGAACGTCATGGTCGTGTCGAGGTGCACCCGGTCGTAGGTGTCGGCGAAGGACATGAAGTCGAGGTAGTCCGGCGCCCCCAGGTGCGCGACCACCAGGCACAGCCGCGGGTGCGCGGCCAGCACCCGCGCCATCGGCGCCGGGCCGGTGAAGTCGTTGCCCACGGGCGCGTGGCCGGCGTGCACGACGACGGGGGTGCCCGCCTCGGCCAGCAGACCCCAGACCGGGTCCAGCAGCGGGTCGTCGAGGTCGAACTCCCCGACCTGCACGTGGACCTTGAAGATCTCGACCCCGGCGGCCAGGCCCGCGGTGACGTACGCCGCGGCCTCCGGCTCGGGATAGAACGTCGCCGACCACAGCGACTCCGGCGCCAGCTGCTTGAACTCGGCGCCCCACGTCGTTGAGGTAGCCCGCGATGCCGGGCCGGTGCGCGTAGGGCAGCGAGGAGAAGCGGCGTACGCCGAGCTCGCGCAGCTGCTCGACCCGCTCCTCGGTGCTGCCGCGGTAGCGGATCGGCCACGCCCGGCCGATCTTCGGCCCCGCGTCGTCGAACTGGGCCCACACCCGGCGCTGGATGTTCTCGGGCAGGAAGTGGGTGTGCACGTCGAGCAGGCCCGGGAGCCCGAGCCCGCCCCAGAAGGCGGTCACCTGCTCGACCTCGGCGGCCCACGCCTGGGGCGACGGGCCGGAGGTGTCAGTCACTCATGCCCTTGAGGCGACGGCCGACAGCCTGCTCGACCTCGCGCTTGGCGGTGCGCTCGGCGATCGAGTGCCGCTTGTCCCACGTCTTCTTGCCCTTGGCGAGGCCGATCTCGACCTTGGCCCGACCGTCGACGAAGTACAGCGACAGCGGGATGACCGTGAGGCCCTTCTCGTTGACGCGGCGCTCGATCTTGTCGATCTCGGCGCGGTTGAGCAGCAGCTTGCGCTTGCGCCGTGCCGCGTGGTTCGTCCAGGTCCCCTGGGTGTACTCGGGGATGTGCACGTTGAGCAGCCACGCCTCGTTGCGGTCGATGTCGACGAACCCGTCGACGAGGCTGGCGCGCCCCATCCGCAGCGACTTCACCTCGGTGCCCTGCAGCACCAGGCCCGCCTCGAAGGTGTCCTCGATGGCGTAGTCGTGTCGCGCCTTCTTGTTCTGCGCGACCATCTTCTGTCCCTGCTCCCTGGCCATCTGATCATTGTCCCAGGTCAGGTCAACGCGGTTGCGCCGGGCGCCGTCACATCCAGTTGAGCGGGTCCACCGCGGTGCCGTTCACCAGCACGCTCAGGTGCAGGTGGCACCCGGTCGACCAGCCGGTGTCGCCGACGTACCCGATCGTCTGGCCGCGGGAGACCCGTGCGCCGACGTTGTAGCGGTAGCTGCGGGCGTGGTTGTAGACCACCGTGAGCGATCGGCCGTTGACCTGGCCGAGGTTGAGGAAGAGCCGGTTGCCGTAGACCGAGGAGTAGTACTTCGCGATCACGGTGCCGGTGCCCGCGGCGGCCATCGGCTGGCCGCAGCTGACGCCGAAGTCGGTGCCGTCGTGCAGCCCGCGGTAGCCGTAGATCGGGTGGGTGCGGTAGCCGAAGGGCGAGGTCACCGTGCCACCGACCGGGCGCTGCAGGTAGCCCGACGGCTTGGCCGACACCGAGGTGCCACGCGCCCGACGCGCGGCTGCGGCGATGCGGGCCCTGATCCGGGTCTCCTGCTTGCGCAGCGAGGCGAGGGCGGCGCGGTCGGCCTGCTGGGCCCGGACCGCCTCCCGGCGGGCCGCCAGCCGCTTGCCGACCAGACCCCGGACCTCGTCGCGCACCTGCACGGCCTGGGCCGTCAGCGACTTCACCGTCGACAGGTGCGCGGCCGCGGCGGCACGCTCGTCGGCGACCTGGTCCTTGGCCTCCTCGACCTCGTCCTCGCGGACCTGGAGCAGCACCTCGGCGGCGTCCAGGTCGTCGTACATGGAGGTCTCGCGGCCCACGATCACGCTGCTGGCCGACTGCTGGCGGGTCAGGTCGCTGGTCGAGCTGGAGTTGAGCAGGCTGCCCAGGACCAGGAGGTCGGGGCTGCCCTGCATGTAGGTGTCGGCGATGCGGTCCTTGACCACGCCACGCTGGCGCTCCAGGGCCGCCTGGCCCTCGACCAGGTCGTCCCGGGCGGACTCGAGCCGCAGCCGGGCCGTGGCGAGGCGCTCGGCCATCCGGGCGTCCTCGAGCCGGGCGTCACCGAGCTTGGTGCGCACGACCCCGAGCTCGGCCTTGGCGGAGTCCAGCTTCTCGCGGGCCGCGGTCATCGCGGCGTACGCCTGGCGGGTGCGCTTGCTGGACTCCTCGAGGTCCTCGGCGGCGCCGTTGATCTGCTTCTGGACCTGTCGCTGCTGGTCCTTGAGTTCGTCGTCTGCGTGGGCGAGTGGGATGGCCAGAGCACCAAGGACCAGCGCACCGGCCGTGGCGGCCGTGGCGAGGCGGTGGCGCGAGGCGCTGGGGAAGGAGCGCACCGGTTTGCCTTCGACGTCGGGGAAGAGAGTCGAGACGACGGTACGGCGCCGCGGTCAGACTTTGATGTATTTGCGGGTCAGCGCGAGTGTCGGCAGCAGGGTCAGGATGGGGCCGAGGACCGCCACCACCCCCAGCGCGACCAGGTAGTCGTCCCAGCCGACCCACGGGATGAACTCCAGGTAGCCGCTGAAGCGCTGCTCGATCCCGAAGTACTGGAACCCGGCCAGCGCGGCGCCGGCGAGCACCACGCTGATGGCCGCGGTGACCAGCGCCTCCAGCAGGAACGGCAGCGCGATGTAGAGCGTGGAGGCGCCCACCAGGCGCATGATCCCGATCTCCCGGCGCCGCGCGAACGCGGCGAGCCGGATCGTGTTGGCCACCAGGAGCAGCGCCGAGATCACCAGCAGCAGGGCGATGCCGAGCGCCGCGCGCTGCATCGCCTCCATCGTGTTGATGATCTTGCCGGCGGTCTCACGCTGGTCGACCAGCTTGGCGACGCCGTCGAGACCCACGATCGCCGAGGTGATCCCCTCGAACTCCGCAGGGTTCTCGAGCGTGATCCAGATCGACTCGGGCAGGTCCTCGGCGGTCAGGATCGCGTTGGGGCCCTCGAAGCGGTCGGCCTCCTCGGGCCCGTACAGCTCCTTGACCTTCTCGAACGCGGTCTCCTGGGACTCCAGGCGGTAGGACGCGACCTCGGGGTTGTCCTCGATCGCCTGGGTGATGCGCTTCTTCTCCGCGCCCGTGACCTCGCCCTGACAGCTCTGGTTGGGGTCGCTGTCGCGGCACAGGTACGCCGTGATCTCGAGCTCGCTGCCGAGCTGGTCGCTGGTCTTCTCCGCCTGCCGGTTCAGCAGCGCGCCCGCGCCGACCAGGGTGAGCGAGACGAAGAGGGTCAGGATCACCGCCAGGTGCATCGAGAGGTTGCGACGCAGCCCCTGGCCGAGGTTGGAGAAGACGTAGCGCATGGAGGAGGGAGCTCTCTTACCTGTCGAGGAAGGGATCGGGAGGACGTGCCGGAGGCTCGCGCGGCCCGGCCGGGATCAGTGCTGGAAGCCGTAGGCGCCCTGCGCCTGGTCCCGGATGACCTTGCCGTGGTCGAGCTCGATGACCCGCTTGCGCATCTGGTCGACGATGCCGTGGTCGTGGGTGGCCATCACCACGGTGGTGCCGGTGCGGTTGATGCGGTCCAGCAGCTTCATGATGCCCACCGACGTGGTGGGGTCCAGGTTGCCGGTCGGCTCGTCGGCGATCAGGATCATCGGCCGGTTGACGAACGCGCGGGCGATCGCGACCCGCTGCTGCTCACCGCCGGACAGCTCGTCGGGCATCCGGTCGGCCTTGGTGTCGAGGCCGACGAGCTCGAGGGTCTCGGGCACCAGGGCCCGGACCTCCTTGGGCGAGTGGCCGGTGACCTGCATCGCGAAGGCGACGTTCTCCGCCACGGTCTTGGACGGCAGCAGCCGGAAGTCCTGGAAGACGGTGCCGATCTGGCGGCGCAGTCGCGGCACCTTCCAGCCCGCCAGCCGGTTGATCTCCTTGCCCGCCACGTAGACCCGGCCCGACGTGGGCCGGCTCTCGCGCAGGATCAGGCGCAGCGCGGTGGACTTGCCCGACCCCGAGCTGCCGACGAGGAAGACGAACTCGCCCTTCTCGACGTCGACCGACACCTCGTCGAGGGCATGCCCTCCGGCACCGGGGTAGGTCTTGGAGACCTTCTCGAAGCGAATCACCCGACCGAGATTACGCCAGGAAGGCTGAACCCGGGCACCGCGCCCGACCAGACCAGTGGGACCGCCTGGGTCGAACCACCTGCGCCGTGCCCAGGATCGACCTAGCGTCGATCGATGCGCCGCCCCCCAGGTCGTACCGGTCCCCTGCTCTCCGCACTCGCCGCCGCTCTCGCTGCGGCCCTCGCCCTCCCCACGGCCGGTGCCGTCGGCTCGGCCGCTCCCGCGCCGGACGGCGACCGGCTGCTCGAGGACGCCGCCCGGGTCAACGACATGTCGCCTGCGGCGCTGCGCCGCCTGCTCGCCGAGGACGACACCGCTGCGCTGGGCTCGACCGGCCGGGTCTTCTTCCGCGACCGTCGAGCCGCCCGACCCGACGCCGACACGGCGCCGCCGAAGGCGTCGCTGCCGCAGAGCCAGACCTTCCTGCTGCACAGCAACCCGGGTGCCCTGCGCACCCTCTACCTCGACTTCGACGGCGCGACCGTCCAGGGCACCGAGTGGAACGAACCGGACCCGGCCGCAGCGACGCCGGGCCTGAAGACCTCACCGCTGCTCGGCTTCTCCCTCGACAGCGACCATGCGACGTTCAACGCCGAGGAGCACGCCACGATCCAGAGCGTGTGGCAGCGCGTGGCCGAGGACTACGCGCCCTTCGCCATCGACGTGACCACCCAGGCGCCTGCCCCCGGGACGATCGACCGGTCCGGACCGGGCGACCAGGTCTACGGCACGACGGCACTCGTCACCGGCGACCCCGAGGCCCTCGAGGCCGTCTGCCCCGGCAACACCTGCTCCGGCGTCGCCTTCCTGGACGTCTTCGACGACACCTTCGACCACGCGCGCTACCAGCCGGCCTTGGTCTTCACCGCCGAGATGTCGGACGTCTTCGGCATCACTGAGACGATCTCGCACGAGGTGGGACACAACCTGAGCCTGGGCCACGACGGGAACGCCACCGAGGAGTACGACGCCGGCAACGGCCTCTGGGCGCCCATCATGGGCTCGGGCTACGCCCCGATCACCCAGTGGAGCAACGGCGACTACCCCGGGGCGAGCAACAAGGGCGACGACCTGGCCGACGTCGCGGCCAGCGGTGCCCCGCTGCGCGCCGACGACGCAGGCGGCACCCCGGCCACGGCTGCGGCGCTGACGACCGCGGCGCGGGGTCATCTCGACCCGCACCGACGTCGACGTCTACCGGCTGGGCACCTGCACCGGCTCGATCAGCGTGACCGCGAGGCCGACCGCGACGAGTCCCGACCTCGACATCGAGCTCCGGCTGCTGCCGGCCTCGGGTGCCGCCCTCGCCACGTCGAACCCGCCGGCCGGCATGGGCGACGGCGAGACGGCCTCGGGGATGGGCGCCGCACTGACCTACTCGGCGTCCGGGCAGGAGCTCTTCGCCGCCGTCGACGGCGTGGGCCACGGCACGCCCTCCACCGGGTACAGCGACTACGGCAGCCTGGGCTTCTACGACCTGGCCGTCACCGGCTGCGGCGCCGACCCGACCGACCCGAGCCGGATCCGGAGCCGGAGGTGACCGCGCCGGACGCGCCCACGATCGGCAAGGCCAGGCCGGGCCGACGCGGCAAGCCGCTCACCGTCAAGATCAGCTGGAGCGCACCGGCCGACGACGGCGGCGCCGCGGTGACGGCGTACGAGGTGTCGGCCCACAAGGTCAACAAGCGCGGTCAGGTGAAGCAGACGCGCGTCGGCGAGGAGCAGCCGACGACGCTGAAGGTGCAGTACATGCTGCCGCGTGGCCGGTGGGCCTTCACCGTGGTGGCTGTCAACAGCGCCGGCCGCGGTGCGGCCTCGGCGATGTCGCGGGCCGTGCGCGCCCGCTGACCGGGCCCCGAGGGGCCGGCGCGTCAGCTCGCGCCGGCCTTCTCGGCGCCCATCCGCCAGCGGATGCCGGCCTCGAGGAAGCCGTCGATGTCGCCGTCGAAGACCGCCTGCGGGTTGCCGACCTCGTAGGAGGTCCGCAGGTCCTTGACGACCTGGTAGGGGTTCAGCACGTAGTTGCGCATCTGGTCGCCCCACGAGGCCTGCACGTCACCGCGCATCTCGTCGAGGTGGGCCTTCTCCTCGGCCTTCTTGCGCGCCAGCAGCTTGGCCTTGAGCACCACCATGGCGCTGGCCTTGTTCTGCAGCTGCGACTTCTCGTTCTGGCAGGACACGACGATGCCGGTCGGGATGTGCGTCAGGCGCACCGCCGAGTCGGTGGTGTTGACCGACTGACCGCCGGGACCGCCCGAGCGGTAGACGTCGGTGCGGATCTCCTCGTCGGGGACCTCGATGGCGTCGGTCTGCTCGAAGCACCGGCACGACCTCGACCGCGGCGAAGGAGGTCTGGCGGCGGCCCTGGTTGTCGAAGGGGCTGATCCGCACCAGGCGGTGGGTGCCGGCCTCGACCGAGAGGGTGCCGTAGGCGTACGGCGCGCGGACGGCGAAGGTGGCCGACTTCAGGCCGGCCTCCTCGGCGTAGGAGGTGTCGAAGACGTCGACGGGGTACTTGTGCTGCTCGGCCCAGCGCGTGTACATCCGCATCAGCGTCTCGGCGAAGTCGGCGGCGTCGACGCCACCGGCGCCGGCGCGGATCGTGATCAGCGCCTCGCGGACGTCGTACTCGCCCGAGAGCAGGGTGCGCACCTCGAGCTGCTCGACCGACTTCTTGATCTTCACCAGGTCGCGCTCGGCCTCGGCCATCGAGTCGGCGTCACCCTCCTCGACTCCGAGCTCGACGAGGGCCTCGAGGTCCTCGATGCGGCCCGAGAGCTCGGCGAAGCGGTCGACCTGGCCCTGGAGCAGGGAGAGGCGCCCGGTCACGCGGGTGGCGTTCTCCTGGTCGTCCCACAGGTCCGCGGCGCCCACCTGCTCACCGAGGTCCACGATCTCCTGCCGCATGGCGTCGATGTCGAGCACCTGCTCGATCGTGCGCATGGTCGCCTGGAGCTGCTTGATCTCGACGTCGTAATCAGTGCCTGCCACAGTCGACAAGACTACGCACCCCGCCGAGGGGTTCCTACTTGCGGCCGAAGACCTGGGCGGCGTACCACCGGCCGTCGTCGTCGCGCGCGGCTCCCATCCCCAGCAACCGGTAGCGCTCCTCGAGGATGTTGGCGCGGTGCCCGGACGAGTTCATCCACGCCTTCACCACCGCTGTGCCGGTCGGGTGGCCGTAGGCCACGTTCTCGCCCACCGCGCTCAGATCGCACTTCTCGAGCACGGTCTGGAGGTCCTGGTGGTACATCCGCTGCTGGCGCGCCATCTTGCGCGCCTGGCGGTCCGCGAAGCGCTGCACGCACTTCTGCCGACGCAGCGCGCGGATGTCGCGGTCGGTGCGTTCGGTGTTGGTGGCCTTGCGGGCCGACTTCTCGTACGCCGCCGCACCGGCCGCGGTGGCGGGCGCCGGCGCCGCGACCAGCAGGGTCGCGCTCAGCAGGGCTGCGAGCAGCGCGGCCAGCAGGTTCGTGGGGGCGGATCGGGCGGCAGCGGAGGTCGTCATCACCGGCAGGTTACGTCGAGCCCGGGCGGGGCCTGCGTCCACCTCAGCGACGCACCAGCTTCGCCGTGCTGACCACGACCGTCTCCTCGGTCGAGCCGTCGACCTCGTGGACCGCGGTCACCTGGAGCGAGATCCGGTGACCGACGTCGCGCCCACGCAGCTTCAGCCGAGGACCGGTGCGACCGCGCAGCTCCTTGCCGTCGCTCAACCACTGCAGCGACACGACGCTGCTCGGGGGGTCGAAGGTCGGCACCTTCGACCGGAGCGTGGCCCGGGGCCGCGCCCGGCCGCGGATGCCGACCCGCCCGTCCGCGGTCGGGGTGGTGGCCGTGGGTGTTGCCGTCGGAGACGGGCTGGGGCTCGTCGTGGGTGTCGGGGACGGCGCTGCCTCATCCGGGTCGAGCAGCCTCACCTCGTAGCCGATGTCCGCGGCGGGCGCCTCGTCGAGCTCCACGCCCGAGATCGTGACCTCCACCCGTCGATCGCCGACCGTCGAGTCGAGGCCGGGCACGGCGTAGACCACCCTGCTCCGCGACGTGTACTCGACGTCGGCGGAGACGCGTGGCCCGCCGTCGACGCTCACGTGCACCACGGCCGACTCGAGGCTGCGGGGGTCCGCCGGAGCGGTGGACAGCGACCACCGGCCCGAGCTCGGAAGCAGCGGACGGGGGAACCACCCTGCGGTGGGCCACGTGACGGGCTCGGTGTGGCCGCTGGAGGGCCACTGCGTGTCCACCACCCACAGTGCGTTCGCGCGGCTCGTGCTGCCAGCGCCCACCCGGACGATGTCCGGGTCGAGGATCCACGACCGGTGCCCCACCGCCGCGTTGTTGCTCCCCGGGTCATCGAGGTAGCCGCCGATGGAGGGGACCCCGGTGCGGCCGAGGTAGAGGTTCGACCGTCCCGCGGCCTCGGCCCCCTCCTCGCTCCAGCACGGCCACCCCGGGTCGGGAGAGTGGCTGAGCCGGTTGGCGGCCTGCATCATCAGCGCGGCCTTCTGCGCCTTCGCCGACCAGACGGCGTTCATGACGACGGGGCCGAGACCGGCCAGGTCACGGGCGTAGTTGACGGCGTCGAGGATGCCCTGCTGGGTCTGTCCCCCCGTGCGCCCCTCCTGGCAGGTGGCCACGTCCCCGCCGGTCCAGGTCGTCGGGATCTTCTGCAACGGGAGCCAGACGTCCAGGTAGTCGCGTCGCACCTCAGCACGGGAGGCGGTCGCGGGGACGCGCTGCTGGGCGGCCTCCTGCGTCGCACCGGCCGGGTGCTCGGCGTTGGAGGCCACCGGCACGAGTCCGACGAGTCCCGCGGTCAGCGCGAGGGCAGCGAGGGCGAGGCGACGATCACGGTTCACGCGACGATGATGCACCCGTCGAGAGGCCGCGTCCGGCGATCCCGTGAACAGCTCCGGCCGGATCGGAGGCGGTCTTCTGGACGACGCGGGCCAGCGCGGTCTAGAGAGACGTCACGCGAGGCTGGCTCTCGAGCCGCTTCATCACCCAGCCGGAGGCAGCGCCGTGCACGAGCACCGAGGCGACGATGGTGAAACCGACCGTGGACCACAGCCAGGGCTGGCCGAAGGCCTCGACCTGGCCGGCGGCGTAGGCGAGGTAGAACAGCGACCCGACGCCGCGGACCCCGAAGAAGGCGGTCGCGCTGCGCTCGGCCCGGGTCAGCCCGCCGCGCTCCCCCGCCGGCACCGGGAGCACGCTCAGCGCGAGGTAGGCCGCCAGCGGTCGGATCACCAGCACCAGCCCGAGACCGATCGTCACGCCGCGCCAGTCCAGCGCCTCGAGGAGGCCGCGGGTGAGCGCGATGCCGAGGACCAGCAGCACGAAGAGGGTGAGCAGCCGCTCCAGCCGCTCGACCACCTCGTGCATGGCGCGGTGGTAGTCGTGGCGGCGCTCGGAGGCGCGGAAGGTCATCGCGCACGCGAAGACGGCCAGGAACCCGTAGCCGCCCAGCGCCTCGGCGGCGCCGTACGCCGTCGCGAGCGCGGCCACCGCCAGCAACGGTTCGCCCGCGGTCGGCGACCCGGAGCGCGGGGCTGGCGGCCCGGAAGGCGAACCGCGCCAGCACCCAGCCGACCGCCACGCCGACCAGGACGCCGATCACGGTCTTGCCCAGCAGGTACCAGCCCAGCCACTCCAGGGCGGTGGCCCCGAAGGCGCCGCCGCCCGCGACCAGGACGGCGAGGTAGACGAAGGGGAAGGCCAGGCCGTCGTTGAGCCCGGCCTCGGCGGTCAGCGCGAAGCGGACCTCGTCGTCCTCGTCGATGGGGGCGCAGTCGTCGACCTCGTCGAGGGCGTGGGTGGCGGGGCCGCCGACCTGGACGTCGGAGGCCAGCACCGGGTCGGTCGGCGCCAGGACCGCGCCGAGCAGGATCGCCACGGCGGGGGCGAGACCGGCCCACCAGCCGAGCAGGGCCACGCCGGCGATCGAGAGGGGCATCGCGATGGCCGAGCAGCCGCCAGGTCGGTGACCAGGCGCGGCGCGAGGCCCGCCGGCGCGGGTCGAACGGCCGGTCCAGCGCCAGGCCGACACCCATCAGGGCGACCAGGACGGTGATCTCGGTGATGTGCTCGATCGCGGCCCGGTTGTCCTGAGGGCTCAGCGGCAGGTCGTTGGGCAACGGGGTCGCGCCGAGCAGCATCCCCACGGCGACCAGCACCATCGGGGAGGTGAGCGGCAGCCTGCTCAGGCTGCTGGGCAGCACGATGGCCAGCAGCAGGCTGGCGCCGGCCACGAGGTAGACGAGGTCGGCGGTCACGTCGTGAAACTACCGGGACGCAGTCGTGCCCCCCAGCGTGGCCCCGAGGCCACGGTGAGGGGCACGACCCGTGACGATCAGAAGCCGCCGAAGACCGTGCCCAGCGTGATGACGACGATCAGCGCCACGATCGGGATGGCGACGGCCACCACGAAGATGTCCTTGTAGGACTGGCGGTGGGTCAGCCCGCAGATCGCCAGGACGGTGACGACCGCGCCGTTGTGCGGCAGGGCGTCGAAGCCGCCGGCGGCGAGCACCGTGACCCGGTGCATCAGCTCGAGGCTGATGCCCTGGGTGTCGGCCAGGCCCCGGAACTGCTCGCCCAGCGTCTGCAGCGCGATGCTCATGCCGCCCGACGCGGAGCCGGTGATGCCGGCGAGCACGTTGACCGCGACCGCCAGCGAGATGACCGGGTTGTTGGAGATGCCCAGCACGGAGTCGCGCACGGTGCGGAACGCCGGCAGCGACGCGATGACGGCGCCGTACCCGACCTCGCTGGCGGTGTTGAAGATCGGCAGGAAGGAGCCCATGGTGCCCTCGTTGACCGACTCCTTGACGTCGCCGAAGCGACTCGAGGTTGGTCGCGACGACGAGGAGGCTGGAGACCACCAGGGCGACCACGATCGCCCAGATGCCGCCGACGGTGTCGATGTCGGTGTTGCCGTAGGCGTCCTCGGCCAGGTAGTTGGTGTCCATGGCCGGGAAGACCCAGGTGACCAGGACGTAGTTGAGCGCGATCACCACGAAGATCGGCAGGAACGCGATCAGCACGCCGGGACGCGGCAGGGTCGACTGGTCGGGGCGCGGCTCCGCGGTGCGTCGACCGGTGGCGGTGGCGGTGCCGTGGCCGTGGCGGCTCCGTGGCCGGGGTCGGTCGCGGGTGGCGCCGCCGGGCGCGTCGCGGTCGGCGCTTCTTGCCGGTGAAGCGGCTGAGCAGACCACCGCCCTTGGGGGCCTCCTCGGGGAGGTAGACCTCGCCCGCGGCGGTCAGGCGCTTGGCGCGGTACATCAGCCACGCGGTGCCGCCGCCGAACATGATGAGCGCGGCGATGATGCCCAGCCCGGGGGCGGCGAAGGCGTTGGTGCCGAAGAACGGCGCCGGGATGGCGTTCTGGATCTGCGGCGTGCCCGGGAGCGCGGTCATCGTGAAGGTGAACGAGCCCAGCGCGATCGTCGCGGGGATGAGCCGCTTGGGCACCCCGGCCTCACGGAAGAGAGCGGCGGCGATCGGGAAGACCGCGAAGGCGACCACGAACAGCGAGACGCCGCCGTACGTGAGGATGCCGCAGGCGAGCACGATCGCCAGGATCGCCTTCGTGTCGCCGAGCTTCTCGACGATGAAGTAGGCGATCGACCGGGCCGCTCCGCTGTCGTCCATCAGCTTGCCGAAGAGGGCGCCGAGCAGGAACAGCGGGAAGTAGGTGATGAGGTAGTTGCCCAGCGCCGGCATGAACACCTGGGTGTAGGTGGCCAGCATGGGCAGTCCGCCCGCGAACGCGGTGGCGAGCAGCGCCATCAGCGGGGCCAGGATGATCACGTTGACGCCGCGGTAGGCGAACACGATCAGCAGGACCAGCGACAGGATGATGCCGGCGAGCCCGATCATGGGCGTAGTCCTCCGTCGGGCGCACGTGTGATGAGGGTCTCGTCATGTGAGGCACGTTACGCACCGCGACTCGGCGCCGATATGTGCGCTCAACACACAGTCAGCGCGTGAACATGTGGTCCTATCGCTCCACGTCGGAGACGGCCGACCCCTCGGCGGAGACCGTCGGGGACTCCGGGGCACCGGGCACGCCCAGCGGCAGGTCGAGCGGGGCGGTGACGCGTACCTCGACCGCGGACCGGGCCGGGTCGACCTGCACCAGCACCCGGAGCCCGGGGTACTCCTCGTAGGCGCCGACGCTGCGCAGGTAGTCGGCCACCCCGGCCCGCGCGACGTCGGCGTCCAGCGCGAGCTGGTCCTCCGGGACGCCCTCGGTGTACGTCGACGCCCCGGTGGCGCCCGCGTCGGCGCCGTACAGCGCGGCGCCGTCGGCGAGCGTGCTCAGACCCGAGCGCTGCAGGTAGGCGGCGCTGGCGTCGACGACGACGGCCACCCCCAGCGCGAGCACGAACGCGAAGCCGATGATCAGCACCGTCACCTGGCCGCGCTCGTCGCGACCCCGGCTGTGATGCCCGCGCTGGCGCCGGCTCACCGGGTGATCTCCTGGTACTGCCCGATCGGGCACGGTGTGGCTGGAGGTCGAGCGCGAAGCTGGGCGCTCCCCCGCCGAGCACGTCCGGCATCAGCGGCAGGTCGACCCGGGAGCCGACGCGCACCGTGATGACGGAGGTGCCGCTGTGGCAGTCGGCCAGCCCACCGCAGGTCGACCTCGACCTCGACCGGCGCGTCGTCGAGGCCCTGGTCGGCGAGGGCCTGCCGCGCTGCCGCGCGGGCCCGCTCCCGTCCGCTCGCGTCGTCGGGGGCCAGGGCGTAGGCCCGCGCTGCCGAGCGGGCCGCGGACTCGGTCCCGAAGGCGCCGCGCTGGACGTCGAAGACGCTGACCACGATCCACAGCAGCGGGACCAGCAGCAGGATGCCGAGCCAGACCAGCTCGACCAGCGCGCTGCCCTGGTCGTCGCGCGATCGGGTCACGGCTCCTCCTCGACCGCGTGGCCGGCGACCTCGACGTCGACCCCCGGTCCGCCCAGGCCGAGCGCGGGCACGCTGGCCCGCACCGTCACCACGACGGTCGGGGCGCCGTCGACCAGCACGGTGCGGGCCGAGACGTCCTGGGCGAACCGGCCCGAGATCGCGCCGGCGATCTGGTCGCGGGTGCGGGCGACGCCGTCGGCCTCGCCGCGACCGGCGGTGGCGGCGTACCGGGCTCCGTCGGAGGCGGCCGCGGCCAGGGTGTTGCGCACGAGCAGCACCAGCGAGACCTGCAGGATGCCGAGGACCAGCGGGACGAGCACCACCAGCACCAGGACGAAGTCGACGATCGCTGCGCCCCGGGCGCCGTGCTGCTGCGCCGGTCGCGGCGCAGCAGCGGCACTACTTCACCTTGTTCAGCGCGTTGCGCAGCATCTGGCTGAGCTCGTCCTGGGCGATCGACCCGATCGCGACCACGATTCCGGCCGACATCACCGTGACCAGCACCCAGCCGGGCACGTCGCCGCGCTCGTCGCGCGCGGACCTGTGCGGCGCCGGAGCGACCAGGGCGAGCCACAGCAGCACCAGCCGGTGCGCGAGGAGGGTGTTCATGGGGTGTCCTTTCCCGAGAGGGTCATGGGGTCGTCAGGTCGAGCCCGACGACGCCGGGCCAGAAGGCGAAGAGGATGGTCACGGGCAGCACCAGGAACACGACGGGCACCATCATCAGCACCTCGCGCCGGGCCGCGGACTCGATGAGCTCGCGACGACCGGCCTCGCGGACGTCGGCGGCCTGGGCGTGCAGCACGTCGGCCAGCGGGGTGCCGCGCTCGACGGCGGTCGCGATGCCCTGGGCGAAGCGCGAGACCAGCGGCAGCCCGCTGGTGGCGGCGAGGGTGTCGAAGGCGGCGCCGACCGGCTCGCCGGTGCGCACCTCGGCCAGCACCCGCGCCAGGTCGGCCGAGAGCTCGCCACCGGAGCGGCTCACCACCCGGTCCAGGGCGCCGACCGGGCTCTCCCCGGCGGCCACGGCCAGGGCGAGCAGCTCGGCCACGGTCGGGAACTCGGCCAGGATGCGGCGCTCGCGGGTGCGGACCTGGTCGGAGAGGTGGTGGTCGCGGCCGAGCACGCCGGCCACGAAGGCCAGCGCGCACACCAGCGCGGAGCTGACCACGGCACCGGGATCGCCGAGGGTGCGCAGCAGGCCCCAGGCCGCCGCCACCGCGAAGGCGACCAGCCCCCACTGGACCTGCTCGATGCGGAACTCGTGGACGGTCCTGTCGAGGCCCGCCCGGTCGCAGGCGGCGGCGCACCGAGGTCGAGCCGCCCAGCACCCGCTCGACGCTCTGCGCCAGCGAGCGCAGCACCGGACCGAAGACCGCGACGGCGACCGGCTCCGACCCGCCCGCAGACGCCCGAGCAGCGCCCGGCCCGACTCCCTGCGGCAGGTCACGCACGTAGGGCAGCACCCGTGCCGCCAGCTGCGGGCGCCGCACGACGCGCGAGCCGGGCCAGCGACCAGCAGCAGCCCGGCGCCGGTCGTCGCGCCCAGCAGGGCGCCCCACATCGTCAGGCTCACGAGAGGATCCGCCTCTCGGTCGGCAGCCGACCGATGCGCATCATCAACCGGTAGGCCACGACGCACAGACCGGCCCCCACCACGAGCACCACGACGCCGGTCGGCGAGGCGTAGCGCCGGATCACGTCGCTCTGCAACGACATCAGCAGCAGCACCACCCAGGGCGCGGCCACCGCGAGCCGGGCGCCGTTGACGGTCCAGGCCTGGCGCGACTCCAGCTCCGAGCGCGTCCGGGAGTCCTCGCGCAGGTAGCCGGACAGGTTGCGCAGCAGCCGGCCGAGCTCGCCGCCGCCGACCTCGCGGGCCACCCGCAGCCCCTCGACGACCCGGTCGCCGACCGGGTCGGCCAGCCGGTCCTTGAGCCGGTCGAGGCTCTCCCCGAAGCGCCCCGAGACCTGGTAGTCCAGCGCGAAGGCGCCGAACGCCTCGCGCAGCGGCTCGGGCCCGCGGGTGCCGAGCGCCGGCCAGCGCGTCGGGCAGCGACATGCCGGCGCGCACCGCCGAGGCCAGGTTGTCGACCGCCTCGGGCCAGACCTCGGCGAACTCGCGCAGCCGGCGCCGGGCCCGCGCCGCCACCACCGTCACCGGCAGGTAGGCCGCCGAGCACACCGAAGACGACCGCGACCGGCGGGGTGCCCGAGACCAGCTGGACCAGCAGCGCCACGCCGGCTCCGCAGCCCAGCGCACAGCAGCACGAACGAGGTCGACCGAGACCCCGCCGAGCCCGGCCGAGCCCAGCAGCCGCTGCGGTGCGGCCGGGCCCGCGTCGCGACGCGCCGCGGTCGTCGCGGCATCGCGAACGCCGACCAGATCAGCAGCAGTCCGACACCCACCCCGAGGCCCACCAGCGCGCCCACGCTCAGCCCTCCTGCTCCGCGCCGCGCGCGAGCAGGCGGCGTACGTCGATGCCGTGCCGCTCGTAGAGCTCGGTGCGCGGCGGCATCCCGTTGGCGCGCCGCAGCTCGCCGTCGCTGCGCCGGAAGATCGGCTCGACCTCGATGATGTCGTTCTCGGTGCGGCCCGGGACGGCCACGATCTCCTCGACGTGCCGCGTCCCGCGGTGGTCGAGGCCGAGGTGGACCACCAGGTCCACCGACGAGGCCACGGTCGGCACCACGAAGCGCGACGCGATGTTCTCCCCGGCCAGCAGCGGCAGCGTGCACATCTTGACCAGCGCCTC
Source organism: uncultured Actinomycetota bacterium (assembly GCA_963722135.1). GTDB lineage: Bacteria > Actinomycetota > Actinomycetes > Propionibacteriales > Nocardioidaceae > Nocardioides. The sequence goes on along the minus strand of CAVRJT010000003.1, from coordinate 302,841 downwards.
GCGCGCGGAGTTGGCGTGCAGGGTGCACATGCCGGGCAGCCCGGAGTTCAGCGCCAGCACCAGGTCGAGGCACTCCTCGGCGCGCACCTCCCCCACGATGATCCGGCTCGGCCGCATCCGCAGCGTCTCCTTGACCAGGTCGCGCAGCCGGATCTCGCCGGTCCCCTCGAGCCCGGCCTGCCGGGTCTGCATCGGCACCCAGTCGGGGTGCGGGAAGCGCAGCTCGAAGACCTCCTCGGCCGAGATCACCCGCTCGCTGCCCGGGATCGCGGCGGCGAGGCAGTTCAACATCGTCGTCTTGCCCGCCTGCGTCCCTCCGGAGACCAGGATGTTGAGCCCGGCGCGCACCGAGGCGTGCAGGAACTCCGCCGCCTGCGGGGTCAGGCTGCCCAGCTCGACCAGGTCGTCGAGCCGTGCGGCCCGCAGCACGAACTTGCGGATGTTGACGGCGGAGAAGCCGCGGCTGATGCCCTCGAGCACCACGTGCAGCCGGTGCCCCTCGGGCAGCATCGCGTCGACGAACGGCCGGCTCATGTCGATGCGGCGCCCGCTCGACTTCAGCATCCGTTCGACCAGCTCGGAGACCTGGGCCTGGGTGAGCATCAGGTTGGTCAGCTCGTGGCGGCCGTTGCGGGCCACGAAGACGCGGCTGGGGTCGTTGATCCAGACCTCCTCCACGCTCGGGTCGTCGAGCAGCGGCTGCAGCGGACCGAAGCCGGAGACCCGGGCCACCAGCTCGCCCACCGTGCCCTCGGCGTCGCCGACCGGGACCACCGCGCCGGTCAGGCTGCGCTCGTCGTGGGCGCGCACCAACGCCTCGGCCAGACGACGTACGACGCCGGGGTCGCGCTGCGGATCGACGCCCTCGCGCCGCACCACCTCGCGCAGCGCGTGGTCGAGGGGCTCCAGGGTCTCGGCGTGCGCCGGGAGCCGCGAAGCGCCGGTCGAGGCGGCGCCGGGGTGCACCGGCGCCCGTCGGGCGTCGGCGTGGGTCATCGCCATGGGGCCTCCCTCCGAGTAGGGAATCCGAGATCGAGGAGCGCGTCGCTGGCGACGTTACGCAGCCATCCACCTACCCGGGAAGACCCATTTCTTAACCTGTGGATGGCCGCCGGACCGGTCGGTGCGACACTCGGGCCCCATCCGGCACAGCCGTTTCGTGGGGCCAGGCAGGGCACAGCAGGAGGATCAGATCACGACGAGCGACACGTCCGCCCAGGACGGGTCACCCACGACGAAGTCGCGCCCCTCAGCGTGACGCCTGGGTCACCCTGAGGGGCACGACTCGATCAGTCGGGGACCGCAGCGAGCCGCTCGAGCAGCTCGACCGAGTGCTTCACCCCGGTCAGCGCGGCGGGGTGCACCTCCTCGCCGCGGCGCAGCACGCTGAAGCGCCCGTCCGGCTCCACGACCGCCACGGCCACCTCCTGCGGTGTGCGCACGCCGGCGCCGCGCAGCTCGCTCCACAGCACCGACTCGTCGAGGCCGAGGCGGTGCAGCTCGTGGCGCTCCACCCGGCCCGCGACCATCACCGCGACCGCCCGGTGCCGGCGGCGCGCGATCATCCGGTCGCTGCGGCGGACCCGTCCGGCGACGCTCTCGACCACGAAGAGCGTGCCCAGGGCGAGCAGACCACCGCTGAGGGTCGGCACCTGCCCCAGGATCGCGCGGCCCACGATCGCGCCCAGCACGGTGACGACCGCCAGGTCGAGGCTGGAGGGCGAGGCGTAGAGCCGCTGGCCGGCGTGGGTGAGCAGGGTCGTGATCGCCAGGTACAGCACGATCGTGGAGACCACGACCGCGAGGGCACCGAGCGGGGGCAGGCCGAGGTAGAACACGAGGTCGTCCATCCGGCCATCGTCGCGCACCGGGTCGGGCTGGGTCTGGTCAGCAGGCGCTCACCTTGCGGTACACGCCGGCGCTGGTCTGGCGCACCGAGGTCACGGTGGTGTTCCCCTGGCCCAGGTAGTCCTGGCTGCCGAGCGCGTAGAACGGGTTGTAGGGGTTGCTGCCGTAGCTGACTGCGCGCCCGGCGCCCTCGTGGGTGGCGTTGGTGGTGGTCCAGCAGTCCACCGGGCCCGGCGTCGTGGTCGGCGTGGTCGGCGTGGGAGTCGGCGTGGGCGTGGGCGTAGGCGTGGGGGTGGGCGTCGGCGTGCCGGTGGTCGTGCCGCTCACGCGGCGGTTGTGGGCGAAGAAGAACGAGGTGACGTAGCGCGGGTAGTCGATGCTGCTCGCCTTGATGTAGCGCCCGCCCGGGCCGCCGCCGGCCGGCCAGTTGTGGCCCAGCCCGGTGTTGGTGAGCAGCGAGACCCGCGGGCCCTCGGCGTCGGACCACACGGTGCCGCTGCCGGCGGTGCTGGTGCCGGGCAGCGTCGACATCGTGACCGGCGAGGTCGCGGTGGCGTCGTACAGCCCGGCCATCACCTCGGCGTTGAGCCGGTTGTAGCCGGTGGCGACGGTGTAGTCGTCGTTGCCGTGGATCACCGAGGTGAGCTGGGTGTCGAAGCCCGCGGTGTGGCTGCCGGCGAAGCGGGTGCAGGTCGAGGTCGCGGCCGACTTCGTCGTCGAGACGGTCGAGATCTGCGAGGAGGTGGTGCCGACCGTGGGGCCGGCGTTGATGCCGACGCCGGCGAAGACGTCGGGCGCCAGGCAGCCCATCACCATCGTCTCGCCGCCGCCCGAGGAGAGCCCGGAGAGGTAGACCTGGTCGGCGTCGAGGCCCAGGGTCGTGCGGTCGAGCAGGGTGTCGACGAGCGCCAGCAGGTTGTCGTCGTGGCGGGCCGGGGCGCTGCGGCTGTGGTTGCCGTCGTAGTAGTCCCAGCAGCCGGCGATCACGCCGCCGCCGGGGGCCGCGGGCACGGCCACGACCATGCCGTAGTCGTCGGCGGTGGCCTGCCAGTTGCCGGCGCTCTGCAGGTCGGCGTTGGTCTGCACGCAGCCGTGCAGGTTGACCATCAGGGCCCGGCCGTCGGCGATGGCGGGCGCGGTGGTCGGGACGTAGAGCCGCACGTTCATCCCGGCGATCGTCTCGCTGGTCCAGCTGCCCGCCGCCTGGGCGCTGGTGCCGGCGCCGGGCGCCAGGACCAGGGTGACGGCGGTGAGCACCACCGCGAGCACCCCGGCCAGCACGGCGGGGACGCCGCGCGGCCGGGCAGGTGTCGGGCGGTGGACGGGATGCGTACGTCGTTCATGGTGCTCCTCCGAGTAGGGCCTGGCATGACGGACTGGTGGGACGGGTGGGACTGGTAGGACGGTGCAGCGGTGGATCAGGCGAGCAGACCTCGCGCGGCGGCGGCGACGGCCTCGGCCCCGCGGGGGCCGAGCACGATCGTGTAGTGGTTGACGTCGTCGACCTCGACGTCGCGCAGCTGCGGCAGCAGCTCGCGGGCGCGCTGCGGCGGCGTCCGGGCGCGTAGAGCGCCTGCGGCTCGTCCATCAGCCCGCGCGGGGCGCGCAGGAACGTGGTCGGCACCTGCACCGCGCGCATCGCCGCCTCGTACTCCGCGCCCCCGAAGAGCTGCGAGGCGTCGGTGGCCACCGCGGCCACCACCGCCGAGGGCTTCAGCCGCGGCGCGGTGCCCTCGAGGTCGTAGTCGACGTACCCCTCGACGACCGGGCTCCAGTCGTGGGCGAAGGCGGGGTGCTGGCGCCAGAAGTCGCGGTAGGCCGCGTGGCTCTCGAAGGTCATCGTCAGCCGCTGGCGCGGCCGGGCCGAGCACGTCCTCGGCCGTCGCGTCGGGCCGGGGCACGCCGGCCGCGGGCGGCACCAGCGGCAGTCCCCCGTCGACCAGCAGCAGGCCGGTGGCCCGCGGTCCGATCCGCGCCGCGAGGCTCAGGGCGACGAACGCGCCCATCGAGTGCCCCACCAGCGTGACCTCGCGCAGGTCGAGGTGGTCCAGGACCTGCTCGAGGTCGCGGGCGTGCCGCTCCAGGCCGTACGGCGCCGGCAGCGCGGCGCTGCGCCCGCGCCCGCGCAGGTCGGGAGCCACGACCCGGGTGCCGGGCAGCGCCGCGGCCACCAGCGGCCAGCAGCGGTGGTGGGCGGTGATGCCGTGCACCGCGAGCACGACCGGGGCGTCGGGGTCCTCGGGTCCCCAGACCCCGCAGATCAGGTCGCCGCCGTCGACGGGCACGCGCAGCGTCCGCGGGCCGGTCGGGCCGACTCCGCGGCCGACCGGCCGGTGCCGGTGTCGGTGAGGTCGAGGGTCATCGCTGGTCTGCTCCTGGGCTGGGGTGGTCGGAGGAGGTGTCGGGACGGGGCGCGGCCAGGGCGCGCTCGATGAAGGCCATCACCTGCTCGAAGACGTGGTCGGGCACGGTGGCGGTGGCGCCGGGGCCGAGGGTGCGGCCGGGCTCGTCGCCCCACAGCACCCAGCGCATCCCGACCATCTCGCCGATCCCCATCAGCACCCACGCGACCACCTCGGGGTCGATGTCGCCGACGTCGCCGACGGCGCGGGCGCGCTCGAGGTTCGCGACGTACCCCTCCACGATGCGGGTGTAGTGCAGCTTGAGCGCGCGGGGCGAGACGAACTCCGCCTCCCGGACCACGCGGTAGAGCGCAGGGTGCTCGGCGGTGAAGGCGAAGAAGGCCCGGAAGCCGGCGCGCTCGCCCTCCAGCCGGGTCGTGGCGCCGCTGGAGCCCTCGGTCATGGCGTGCCGCACCCGGCGGTTGAGGTCCTCGACGAGCTCCTCGAAGACGGTGAGCTTGGAGTCGAAGTAGAGGTAGAAGGTGCCCTGGGCGACGCCGGCGCGCTCGGTGATGCGGGTGATCGAGGCGTCGGCGTAGCCGTGCTCGGCGAACACGTGCTCGGCGGCGTCGATGATCGCCTTGCGGGTCGCGGTGCCGCGCTTGGTGGTCGGGGGCTTGCGCACGGTCTCGGTCACGGGTGCACCTCTCGGGTGGGGACGACGACGGGCTCGCGCCGGCCCACGCCGAGGCCAGCACGCGGCGCAGGATCTTGCTGCTGGAGGAGCGCGGGATCTCGGTCGACGACCTGCAGGTGGCGCGGCACCTTGAAGGAGGCCAGCTCGGGTCGCGCAGTGCTCGCGCAGGTCCTGCTCGTCGGTGGGCACGCCGGGGCGCAGCACCACGAAGGCGGCGCACACCTCGCCCCACTGCTCGTCGGGCACCCCGACGGCGGCCGCGTCGGCGACGGCCGGGTGGGTCAGCAGCACCTGCTCGATCTCGGCCGGGGCGACGCTCTCGCCGCCGGTGATGAAGATGTCCTTGAGCCGGTCGACGATGCGGTAGTAGCCGTCGGCGTCGCGGGTGGCGAGGTCGCCGGTGTGCAGCCCGCGGCGGCGCTCCTGCTCGGCCCGCTCGTGCTCGGGCTCGCGGAAGTAGCCGGCGAAGACGTTGGGTCCGCGCACCACCAGCTCGCCGGTGCCGGGGCCCTCGACGACCTCGCCGGTGACGGGGTCGACCAGCTCGACGTCGACGTGCGGGTACGGCGTGCCGGCCATGCCGACGCGTCGGGTCGCCTCCTCGGGCGGCAGGCACAGCACGTTGGGCGCGGCCTCGGTCAGGCCGTAGCCCTGGGTCAGCGCGACCCCGCGGCGGTGCCAGGTGCGCAGCAGCGGCTCGGGCATCGGGCGCCCCGCCGACGATCGCGTGGCGCAGGCTGGACAGGTCGGCGGCGGCGAAGTCGGGGTGCTCGGCCAGCATCAGGTACGTCGCCGGCACGCCCATCGTGGTGGTGATCGGCGCGGTCCGCGATCAGGTGCAGCACCCGCCCGGCGTCGAAGGTGCGCTCGAGCACCACGGTCGCGCCCATCCACCAGGCCAGCAGCGGCTGCACGTTCCAGCCGCCGACGTGGAACTGCGGCATCAGCGCCAGCACCACGTCGCGGCTGGTGATCTCGGCGGTGCGCGAGAGCGACAGGTTGGTCCAGAAGCAGTTGGCGTGGGTGAGCACCGCGCCGCGGGCCTGCCCGGAGGTGCCCGAGGTGAAGATGATCAGCAGCGGGTCGTCGTCGCGCACCGGCGCGCCGGGCCACGCCGTCGTGCGCCGCTCGCCGCGGGCACGCCGACCCGGCGGGGGCCGGCGCGTGCCGCTCGACGCCCTGGTCGCCCATCCGCGGTCACCGGCACGGGCGCGATCACCAGGTCGAGGGTGGCGCGGGCCAGGGCGGTGAACTCCTCCTCGACCAGCAGCAGCGGCCGGGTCGGCTGTCGGCCGACCTGCTCGGCCAGCTCGCGCGGCGAGAGCCGCCACGACAGCGGCACCAGCACCAGCCCGGCCTTGGCGCAGGCGAAGAGGACCACGACGTGGTCGGCGCTGTTGCCGGTCAGGGTGGCCAGCCGGTCGCCGGGCGCGTAGCCGGCGCGCAGCAGCCGCTCGGCGAGCGCGGTCGGCGCGCCGGTCGAGCTGCGCGTAGGTCAGCTCCACGCCCCGGTCGTCGATCGCCACCCGCTCGCGGGGTCGAGGCGGCCCGGTCGGTGGTCCACCGACCCAGCGTGTGCAGCCCGTCGGCGGTCACGGTCGACCGTGGTCATGGGCCATCCTCCCCCGCCACGGCCGCGGCGGGGCGTCCGGCGCGGGTGCGGGCCCCGGCCAGGCGGGCGCCGAGGCCGACCAGGCCGCCGGGCACGAAGAGCACCACGAGGATGAACAGGGTGCCGAGGATGAACAGCGGCTCGCCCAGCGGCACGCTGAGCACCGCGGGCAGCGCCTCGACGGCGTCGGAGGCCGCGAGCGTGGTCAGCCGCTGGTCGAGCAGCGTGTAGACGATGCCGCCGACGACCGCGCCCCAGCGCGAGCCGAGGCCGCCGAGCACCACGATCACCAGGATGGTGAGGGTGAAGTCGGCCGAGGCGATCGCGGGGCGTGGCGCCGCTCTGCAGCAGCAGGTAGACCATGCCGACCACGACGGCGAGCACCGAGCCGGTGACGAAGGCGAACAGCTTGACCGCGAAGGGCCGCAGGCCCAGCACCCGCACCCGCAGCTCGTTCTCGCGGGTCGCGGCGGCGACGTGGCCGGCGCGCGAGCGCTCGAACCAGGTGACCAGCGCGAAGACGACCACGAGCAGCACCAGCGCCACCCAGTAGAGGTTGCGGGTGTCGGCGACGCCGACGAGCGCGTCGGGCACGTGGGTGGTGTCCAGGCGCAGGCCCTCCTCGCCGCCGGTGACGTCGCTGTTGCGACGGATCAGCACCGAGCCGGCCTGGGCGAAGGCCAGGGTCACCATCGCGAAGGAGATGCCGCCCACGCGCAGCCCGATCGCACCCGAGCACGAGCGCGACGACCGCGCCGCCGAGCAGGGTGAGCAGCATCGCCGGCACCAGGCCCAGGTCGGTGCGCTCCAGCACGATGCCCAGCCCGTAGGCGCCGATGGCCAGGTAGAGCGCGTGGCCGAAGCTCAGCAGCCCGGCCACCCCGAAGATCACGTGGTAGGTCAGCGCCAGCGAGGCGAAGACCAGCGCGAGCGCCATCAGCTGCAGCGTGCCGGGCGTGTACGTCGCTCCCGGCAGCACGCCGGGCACGCTCAGGTTGACCAGCGGCAGCACCGCGAGCAGCACGACGAGGCCGAGCACGCCGAGCAGCCGCAGCGGCAGGCCGCGACGCCGCGCGGTCGCGGGGCCCGGCCGGGGCCTCGGGCTGCGGCGTACCGCGGCGTGGTGCCACGCGTGGCGTCGGAGGTGGTGGTGCTGGTGTCGGTGCTCATGCGCGGGCTCCCATCAGGCCGGAGGGGCGGACGAGCAGCACGGTGGCGAGCAGCAGCACGACCACCAGGTCGCCGGTCCCGGAGAGGTAGAAGTTGGCCAGCTGCTGGAGCACCGCGACCACCACCGAGGCGATCGCGGCGCCGAGCAGGGAGCCCAGGCCGCCGATGACGGTGACGATGAAGGCGAAGATCAGCAGCGAGCCGCCCAGCTGCGGCGAGACGTAGCCGAAGTAGTGCGAGGCCAGCACCCCGCCGAGGCCGGCGGCGGCGCCGCCGATGGCGAAGACGACGGTGAAGGCGCGGCGCACGTCGATGCCCAGCGCGGTGACCATCGAGCGGTTCTCGACGCCGGCGCGGATGACCAGGCCGAAGCGGGTGAAGCGCAGGAAGGCCACGATGCCGCCGAGCACGAGGCCGCGCGACGCCGATCAGCACGAACCGGTCGTTGGGGACCCGGGCGCCGAGGATCGTTGGTGGTCTCGTTGAACCACGGCGGGCCGGTGACGAAGATGGCGTCGGTGCCCCAGATGCCGTCGAAGAGCGCGACGGTGGCCAGCGCCAGGCCGACGGTGACCAGCACCTGCTCGATGTGGCGGTCGTAGAGGCGACGGATCAGCAGCAGCTCGGTGAGCACCGCGGCGAGCGCGCCGACCCCGGCACCGACCAGCGAGCGAGAGCAGCAGCGAGCCCCACGAGTCGCCGCCGAGGCGGCGGGCGGTCTCCCAGCCGGCGAAGGCGCCGAGGGTCAGGAAGGACCCGTGCGGCGAAGTTCAGCACGCCCATCAGCCCGTAGATCAGCGAGAGACCGGAGGCGACGAGGAAGTACAGCGCGCCCAGGCCCAGGCCGGTGACGAGCAGCAGCACGACGGTGCTCACGAGGGGACCTCCTGCTGGTGGGACTGGTCGGACTGGTGGGTGTCGTGGGTGGAGCCGACCCCGAGGAGGCTGACCACCCGCTGCTCGTCGTCGAGCAGCTCGGCGGCGTCGCCGGTGTGCACGACCCGCCCGTCGGACATCACGACCGCGCGGTCGGCGAGACGGCGGGCCACGACCAGGTTCTGCTCGACGAGCAGGATGGGGACGACCTGCGGCGGCCCGCTCGAGGGCCTCGGTGACCTCCCCGACCAGCTTGGGCGAGAGGCCCTTGGTGGGCTCGTCGACCAGCAGCAGCCGGTTCTCGTTGAGCAGCGCCCGGGCCAGCGCGACCATCTGCTGCTGCCCGCCCGACAGGGTGCCGGCGAGCTGCTGCCCGCGGGCGATGATGTCGGGGAACAGGTCGGCGACCAGGTCGCGGCGAGGGTGCGCGTCGCGCTCGGCGAGACGCAGGTTCTCCTCGACGGTCAGGGAGCCGAAGACCTCGCGGTCCTCGGGCACGTAGCCGACGCCGCGCTGCACGATGCGGTGCGTGGGCAGACGCGTCGATGCGCTCGCCGTCGAGCTCGACGACACCGCTGCGCTCGACCAGGCCGAGCACCGCCTTGATGGTGCTGGTCTTGCCGACACCGTTGCGGCCCAGCAGCGCGGTGACGCCCTGCGCGGGCACCTCGAGGCTGACGTCCTCGACGACCTGCTGCTGGCCGATGCGGGCCGAGAGGCCGCGCACGCGCAGCACCGGCTGCGCCGGGGAGGACGGGGTGCTCATGCGGTCGCTCCGAGGTAGGCGCTCTGGACGGTGGGGTCGGCCATCACGGCCGCCGGGGAGTCGCAGGCCAGCAGCTGGCCGTGGTGCATCACCGCGAGGCGGTCGACGAGACCGAGCACCACGTCCATGTGGTGCTCGACCATCAGCACGGTGGTGCCGTGGTCGCGGTGCACCCGACGGATCAGCTCCATCAGGCCCTCGACGTCGGCGCTGCCGACGCCGGCCATCGGCTCGTCGAGCAGGATGACGTGGGGGTCGCTGGCCAGCAGCATCGCGATCTCGAGCTTGCGCTTGTCGCCGTGGGCCAGGCCGCCGGCCACGGTGTCCTCGTGGTGGGCCAGGCCCACCTGGTCGAGCCGGTCGCGGGCCCGCTCGGTGGCGGCACCGCCGCGCCCGGGGAACCGGACGAGGCTGAGCGCGCCGCCGAGGGCCGCCTGGGCGGCCAGCCGCACGTTCTCGAGGGCGCTCAGCCCGTCGAAGAGGCTCGAGGTCTGGAACGTGCGCCCCAGCCCGGCCCGGGCCCGGGCGTCGACCGAGCGGTCGGTGACGTCGTCGCCGGCGAGGTGCACCGTGCCCGCGGTCGGGCGCATGACGCCCGAGAGCAGGTTGAACAGCGTCGTCTTGCCCGCCCCGTTGGGACCGATCACCCCGAGCATCTCGCCCCGCGGCACCGACAGGGAGACCCCGTCGATGATCACCGCGCCGCCGATGCTCAGGTGCAGGTCGCGCACGGCGAGCACCTCGCCGGCCTGGCTCACGAGGTCGCGACCGGCGGCGCGACGACGTCGGGCTCGACCTGGTCGACCAGCTCGGGCACGAAGGAGCCGCCCTCCTCCGCCAGCGTGGCGGCGAACATCGGCTGGATCAGCGCGTGGTCCTCGGCGCGGATCATGGAGGCGCCCTTGGGGCCCTCGAACTCCCAGCCCTCGAGCGCCTCGATCATGGCGTCGACGTCGTCGCCGCCGCCCTCCTCGATGGCGTGCACGATCATCTGGCCGGCCACGAAGCCGTCGGGCGAGAACAGGTCGGCCTCGGCGCCCGCCTCCTCCAGCGACTCCACCATCGCGGCGTTGACGTCGTTGTCGGGAGCGCCGGCGAAGTAGTGGGACAGGAAGGTGATCTGGTCGCTGGCGGCGCCGTACGCGCCGTAGCTGGCGATGTCGCCGAGCCCGGTGGTCACCGGCACCTCGTCGAAGACCTCCTGCTGGTCCAGGGACTGCCACATGGCGCTGGTGGTGTCACCGGCCCAGGCCACGAAGACCAGGTCCGGGTTCGGCGTCGAGGATGCGCCGCGCGAAGGGGGTGAACTCGGTGGCGTCCTCGGGCACCAGCACCGGCTCGACGGTGGCACCGCCGCCGCCGAGGACCGCCTCGACCCCGGCGACGTTGCCCTGCCCGAAGGCGTTGTCCTGGGCGAAGACGACGACGTCCTTGCCCTCGAGGTCGCCGATCAGCGAGCCGGCCGTGGCGACGTCCTGGTAGGTCTGGCGACCGGAGCGGAAGGTGTAGCGGTTGATGTCGGTGATGGCGTCGGCGGCGGCGGGCCCGGAGATGTAGAGGACCTCGTTCTGCTCGGCCTGCTCGGCCAGGGACAGCGCGACGCCCGACGACACGGTGCCGGCGATGATCTGGGTGCCCGAGCCGATCGCGTCCTTGGCCAGGCCGACAGCCTTGGCGGGGTCGCCGGCGTCGTCGACGAAGTCGAGGTCGATCTCACGGCCGTCGACCTCACCGGTGCCGTCGGTGGCGTAGTCGAGCCCGGCCTCGAGCCCGTTGCGGTAGGCCTCGCCGTACGCCGCGAGCGGACCGCTCTGCGAGTAGATGATCGAGACGGGGACCGCCTCGCCCCCGCCGTCGCCCCCGGAGGAGGCGGAGCCGCTGTCGGGCGCGCAGGCACTGAGGCCCAGCACGCCGACGACCGCTGCTGCGGCCACTGCCAGGGGGCCGCGGATGACCCGTCGTGCGGGGGTGCGCTGCGTCATGACTTCTCCTTGGTCGTCCAACCTGACAGGTGATTCAGGTCTCATGACGGTGACCGTAGCCATGAAGGCGCGCCGGTGTCAACGACCGGCCTGGACCGGTCGAGGGGCACGGGCGGTCGCTCAGGCGTGCCGGACCGGACAGCCGGCCACACCGGGCACCGGGAAGGTGCCGAGCCGCTCGATGTCGTAGCCGTCGGGGTAGGAGCGCACCCAGGGCAGGTCCGCGACCGTCCGGCTGCTGATCCGCGCCGGGAAGAGGCGCAGCAGCCGACCCCGGGCCCGCAGCGCGGCCCGGGAGGCGCGCTCGACGGGCGCCGGCGGGCGCGGCGTACCCCAGCGCGTCGCGCAGCGGGGCGTCCATCAGCGCCCGGGAGAACACCTCGACGGCCGGGCCGGCGAACGACGGGTGGAAGGTCCGCATCAGCGCCAGGGTCGCGTCGGCGACCGCGCGGCCACCTGCGTCGCGCCCGAAGTGCTCGGCCTCGTAGTCGTCCATCAGGCGCGCGAACTCGTCGAAGGTCTCGGGGATGTCGGGGATGGCCAGGTGCCGCCCGAGGGTGCGGTAGTAGTTCACCGAGGCCCGCAGCTCCCCCGCCGTGAACGGGCGCTTGCCGTAGTCGGCCAGCCAGCGCTGGGGCACCACCACGAAGGTCGACAGCACGTAGCGGAACTCGTGGTCGGGGATGTCGTAGGCGCGGTGCATCTGGTTGACCCGGCGGATCGCCGCCCGCGCGTCAGGGTGCTCGAAGCCCTTCAGCGACGGCACCTCGAGCAGCAGCGCGGTGTCGTCGTAGCGCCGCTGCACCGCCTCGGTGAAGGCACCTGTCTCGGCGAGCAGGCCGCCGATGCCGGGCACCGCGTAGGTGCGGAAGAGCGCGAAGGAGAGCGCCTGGTTCATGTCCCAGGGGAACTCGTGGACCACCGCGTTGCGATAGATCTCGACGTAGTCGGTCTCAGGGTCGAGCCGGTCGTTGACGCGGCGCCAGTGGTCCCGTGGCACCCCGCCGAAGGTCTTGCCCCGCCAGGTGAGTCGTGGAGTACGCATCGCCCTAAACTAGAGCATCCGCTCCATTACGGCTAGGGTCCTCCTGTGCGCACACCGGTGCAGTCCCGCAGCGAGTCCTCCGCCGAGGCGATGCTCGACGCCACCCTCGACCTGCTCTCGCAGGGAGGGACGGCGGCGGTCACCGTGGCCGCGGTCGCCCGTGCCGCCGGCGCGTCCAACGGCTCGCTCTACCACCGCTTCGGCGACCGGCGCGGCCTGCTGCTCGCCGCCCAGGACCGGGCACTGGAGCGGGTCGAGACGGAGGCGGCCGTGGCCTTCGCCGAGGCCCACGACGAGCCGGACGACGACCGCGCGACGACCCTGCTCGCCGGAGTGGCGCTCGCGATCTTCGAGCGGCACCGGGGCGCGGTGCGCCCCTTCCTCGTCGACCCCGACCCGGACGGGGCGTTCGCGGCCCGGACCGCACGCAGCAGCCACCTGCTCGCCGACACGGTCACCGGCTGGCTGCGCGAGCGGCTGGGAGCCGCCGAGGCCGACGCGGAGGCCACCTGGCGGATGCTGTTCTCGCTCGGCGCCGCGAGCGCTCTCTTCGACGACCCCCGGGTCTCCCCCGCCGGGGTCGCCCCGGACGCGATGGCCGAGGCCGTCGCGCGCGCGGTCGCCGGCGTCGTACGCCGCCGCTAGGAGGTCTCCCAGCCCAGCAGCGCCGCGACGTCGCCGGGCAGCTGCATCGGGCTGAAGGGCTTCGCGAGCACCCCGGCCACGGCGAGGCCGTCCCAGGGCTGCGTGAGGCCCGACCCGGCTCTTGGCCGTGAGCAGGATGACCGGGATGTGCCGCGTCGCGGCGTCGTCCTGCAGCAGCCCGAAGGTCGTGATGCCGTCCATCTCCGGCATCATCAGGTCGAGCAGGATGGCGTCCGGCTGGGCGGCCCGGGCGAGCTCGATGGCCTCACGGCCGCGCGACGCCTCGAGCACGTCCCAACCGCCCACCTTGCTGAGGGAGATGGACGTGACCATGCGGACGTCGTCATCGTCGTCCACGATCAGCACGGTCGGCATCGTGCACCTCTTGACGTCTTGGTCCGGCGGCAGCCGCGGAGGGATCACGATACCGCCGCGGGCATCACCCCCCGGCGGGACCGTGCATCTCCACGACCGAGTAGGACTGGGTGTCGACCTCGGTCACGGTGCAGTCGGCGTGCGCGTGCAGCAGGGAGCCGACCATGTCGGAGAAGCCGAGCACCCGCTCGTTGTAGGCGCACACGTCCCATCCGCACACGCCCCGCGCGGCCAGGACCCGGTCGATCACCTCCTCGATCATGAACTGGAAGACGTGCGAGCGGCGGTGCTGCGGCGCGACCAGGGTGAAGCCGAGGTAGAACACGGCGTTGCGCGCCGTGTGCTCGGGGTAGCGCGCCGCGAAGTACTCGGGGCTGATCCACGGCACCGTCTCGGAGATCGCGGGTCAGCGTCGTCAGGCCGACCACCTCGCCGGCCGTGTCGCGGGCGACGTACTTCATCACCCGGGGGTCGCCCATCTCCTCCACGAACTCCTCGCGGTGCAGCACCTGGCGCGCGACCGCCAGCTCGGCCATCGGCGCGAAGGTCACGGTGTAGAGGTCGTGGAAGCGCTCGACGACGTCGGGGGCGAGCGCCCCCTCCACGTCGACGGTGATGGACAGTCCGTCCAAGGTCCGCTCAGCCACCGGTCCCCCACCCCTGGACCTCGTAGGCGGCCACGGCCAGGGCGCAGACCGGGTCGTCGATGCACTCGGCGCTGGCCACGACCGTGTGGCTCTCGACCGCGTCCCAGCCACGCGAGGCACACAGGTCCTCGAGGCTCAGCGCGATCTGGGTGCGCAACGACTCCTCGCTGCCGCTGTGGTGCTCCACGAACACCCCGGCGCCGCCCCGGGTCTCCCGGGCCCAGCCCAGGCCCGCCCAGACGACCTCACCATGCTGCTCGGCGCCCGCCGAGGCCAGCACGCACCACAGGCGGTCGCCGTGGGTGTGGGCGAGCGGCTCGTGCGACTCCACCACGGTGCTGCCCGGCGGGACGACCGAGGACAGGGTGACCAGGTTCAGGTCGGAGACGCCGGCTGCGCGCAGGGCCGCGTCGAAGGCCGAGAGGCGGGTGCGGCCGGTGCCGCTCCCGGTGCGCACCGTGATGCGCGGGCCCACGGGCGGCGCGGGGCTCGTCGCGTCGTCGGCGAGATCGGTGAGCGGGGCGGGATCCAACGGGGCCTCCGAGACAGGGGCTGGGCAGAGCAGGACGGTCCCACGGGTGGGCGCGCCTGATTGTTCCCTGCGCCTCAGGCGGAGGGAGCGGAGGGTCCCCGGACCGCCGCGCCGCCGGCGGCCGGGACGGCGACCGTGCCCGGGGTCGGCGCGGCCCTGAGGCTCAGGTGGGCGGTGGTGCCGACGTCGACCTCGCTCTCCAGCCACACCCGGCCCCCGTGCCGCTCCACGATGCCGCGGCAGATCGCCAGCCCCAACCCGGAGCCGCCCTCCTGGCGCATGTCGGAGGAGTCGACCTGGACGAAACGCTCGAAGATCGCCTCGAGGCGATCGGCCGGGATGCCACGACCCCGGTCACGCACCCGCATCTCGACGTCGCCACCCACGAGCCGGGCGTCGAGCTCGACGACCGAGCCCGGCGAGGAGAACTTGATCGCGTTGCCGATCAGGTTGGTCAGCGACTGCACGATCCGGTCGTGGTCGGCCAGGACCAGCGCCGGGACAGCCGGTGCGGCGCACCAGCCGCACGTCGCGGCTCGCGGCGAGCCCGCTCATCTCCCGGTCGGCGATGGCGAGCAGCTCGTCGATGACGTGGGGCTGGACCTCCAGGGCCAGGTTGCCGGACTCGATCCGCTCGAGGTCGAGGATGTCGTTGATCATGCGGGTCAGCCGCTCCGAGCTCACGAGGGCCCGGTCGACCATCGCCGCGGCCTGCTCGGGCAGGGCGCCGAGTACCCCGCCGGAGAGCAGACCGAGGGAGCCCCGGATCGAGGTCAGCGGGGTGCGCAGCTCGTGGCTGACCACGGAGAGGAACTCGTTCTTCACCCGCTCGACCTCGCGGCGAGACGTGACGTCGCGGAAGACCACGACGCCGCCGCGGACCTCGCCGGTGTCGTCGTCGACCAGCGGGCTGGCCGTGATCTCCACCGGGAAGACGTCCCCGTCCGCCCGGACGTAGAGGTCCTCCTCGCCGTTGGTGACCACGCGCGAGCGCACCGCCTCCTCGATGTAGCAGGCGTCGACGGGGAAGGGCCTGCCCTCGGCGTCAGGGGCGTGGAAGACGTCGTGGGCGACCATGCCGGCCAGGCCACCGGTGGCGTAGCCCAGCATCTCGGCGCCGGAGGGGTTGACGAAGGTGACCCGACCGTCGAGGTCGACGCCGTAGATGCCGTCCGCGACCGAGGACAGCAGCACCTCCGTCTCGCGTCCCATCTGGCGCAGGTCGGCCGTGCGCTCACGCACCTGGTCCTCCAGGCTCCGCCGCAGGTGGCGGTTGTCGCGCGCGATCAGGCCCTGCCGGACCCCGGCGCCGCCGATCAGGACGAGCCACAGGAAGGCCTCGACGCTGAGGAGCCGCCCGGGGCCGTCACCCATCACCTCGACCATGGTCGCGACCAGCAGCACGCCGAAGACCACGGCGGTGTCCCAGTCCTCGGCGCCCGCCACCCCGTCCTCCCGGGACACGTCGGTGACCCGGGTCGGCCACCAGGCGGCGAGCGCGAGCAGGAGGTAGCCACCGATCCACCCGAGGTCGAGCACGGAGCCGAAGTCGAACGTCCCGGCGGCGATCCGCACGGCGTACCCGAGGTCGGTCATCGTGTAGACGATGAAGCCGGCGGCGACCAGGCCCAGTGCCACTCGGTCCGGGCCCCGGGTGCGGCGCAGCAGGATCAGCGCCACGGTCGCCAGGACGACGTCGAGGATCGGGATCACGGTGCCCGCCAGCAGCGAGACGCTGCCGCCCGAGGCCAGCAGCTGGTCGTAGACCAGGCTGGCGGCGATCATCAGCACCGCGGTGCCGAGGATCAGCCCGTCGAGGGCCATCACCGCCAGGTCGACCCGGGTCCGGTTGACCTGGGTGAACCAGGTCAGGCTGGCGATCGAGAGCAGCAGCGCCACCGCGATGGCGGCGTCACCGACCGGCGACGACCCCTCGGACTCCGGATCGCCCAGGAGCGCGGCGAGGACGTTGCCGGCCAGGGCGGTCAGCCCGGCCAGCGAGAGCAGCCGCCACGCACGGCGCCGGCCACCCGGTCGACCACCGGGCCCGGATCGCGGTGCTGGCCGTGGCCAGAGCGCCGGCCACGACCAGGCCCAGGACGCTGATGCTCCCCCGCGCCTCGAGGGCCAACGACGAGGACAGCAGGGCCCAGAAGAGCAGGAAGAGCACGGCCGCGACCACGGCGGCGACGACGAGCGAGACGACGTTGGCGCCTGGCGGCGGGGGGGCCGGACGGCATGCGCGGAGCCTACTGCTGGAGCCTGCGCCTATCCGCGCTGGGCCCACTCGTCGACGAGGTCGACGAGGTCGGCCACCGACTCGTGCACCACGGTCGGACGGTAGGGGAACGTGCCGACCTGGTCGGGCGGCGTGGACCCGCTGGTGACCAGCACGGTGCGCAGCCCCGCCTCGAGCCCGGCGATGATGTCGGTGTCCATCCGGTCGCCCACCATCACGGTGGTCTCGGAGTGGGCGTCGATGCGGTTCAGCGCGCTGCGCATCATCAGCGAGTTGGGCTTGCCGACGTAGTAGGGCGCGCGTCCGGTGGCGGTCGTGATCAGCGAGGCGACCGCACCGGTGGCCGGCAGCTTGCCGTCCTGGCTGGGCCCGCTCGGGTCGGGGTTGGTGGCGATGAAGCGGGCCCCGGCGTCGATCAGCCGGATCGCGCGGGTGATCGCCTCGAAGGAGTAGGTGCGGGTCTCGCCGAGCACCACGTAGTCGGGGTCGTGGTCGGTCATCACGTAGCCCACGTCGTGCAGGGCCGTGGTCAGCCCCGCCTCGCCGACGACGTACGCCGACCCGCCGGGGCGCTGGTCGTGCAGGAACTGGGCGGTGGCCAGGGCCGAGGTCCAGATCGCGCGTCTCCGGCACGTCGATGCCGCTGCGCAGCAGCCGGGCCCGCAGGTCGCGCGGGGTGTAGATCGAGTTGTTGGTCAGCACCATGAAGCCCAGGCCCGACTCGCTGGAGCCGCCGCGATGAACTCCTGGGCGCCGGGGATCGGCACCTCCTCGTGGACCAGCACCCCGTCCATGTCGGTCAGCCAGGTGCTGCACCTCGCGGGGTTCCGGGACGGCGGGGACGTCGCTCATGACGCCATCATGGCCCACCGGGCTCAGCCCGGGGTGGAGGAGCCCGGGGTGGAGGGCGTCCGGCGGCCGCCGCGGCGCCCTCGAGCCGGAACCCGACGCCGCGGACCGCGACGATCTTCTCCGTGACGCCGACGCTCTCGAGCTTCTGTCGCAGCCGCCCGATGGTGACGTCGAGGGTCTTGGTGGAGCCGTACCAGTTCTCGTCCCACACGTCGGCCATCAGCCGGCCGCGGGCGACGACCTTGTCGCGCTGGGAGGCGAGGATGTTGAGCACCTCGAACTCCTTCCCGGTCAGCGGGACCTCCTGGTCGCCGGAGTAGACGCGGCGGGCCGCCACGTCGATGCGCAGCCCGTGCGGGTCGGCGTCGGCCGGGGCCGCGAAGCCGTGGCTGGTGCGGCGCAGCAGCGCGCGCACCCGGGCCTGGAGCTCGGCGAGGCCGAACGGCTTGGCGAGGTAGTCGTCGGCGCCGTAGTCGAGGCCGACCACCCGGTCGAGCTCGCCGGCACGGGCGGTGACGATCATGATCGCGCCCTCGAACCCGGCCTCACGGGCACGGCGGCAGACCTCGAGGCCGTCCATGTCGGGCAGACCGAGGTCGAGGATCACCACGTCGGCCGGGATGCCGGCGAGGTCGTCGAGGGCCCGCTGGCCGGTGTCGACCCAGTTCACCTCGTAGCCCTCGCGCTCGAGGGTGCGCACGAGGGGGAACGCGATGTCTTCCTCGTCCTCGACAACGAGGACCCGTTGGCCCATGACCGGATCATAGGGCCCGCCAGCCCCCGGCGCGGGGCCAACACGACAGATGGACGCGGCAGTCAGGACGTGGTCTCCCAGGCGTACGCCGCTGTGGCGGGCTGGCCGCCCGCGGAGAACGGGTCGGCCGTCTCGGGGAGCGAGACCGTGAAGGTGAAGGTGCTCTCGCCGTGCGCGGTCACCCACCCCATGTCCTGGCTCACGTCGGCCATGCCCCCGAAGGGGCCCTCGAACACGGTGCGGTCGTCGTGCTCGATGCGCAGCACCAGGGCGCCGCCGGCCGCGGTGGTCGGGGCGGCGTTCTCCACCAGGGCCAGCCGCACGTCGGTGCTCTCGGGGTTGCGGATGGTCACGGTGCGGCTCGCGCTCGCACCGGCGTCGAGGCTGGTGAGCGTCAGGCTGGTGCCGCGATCGCTGGCGCTCAGGGACAGGCCCGCCCCGGAGTCGACGTCCGCGGCCCGCAGCGGGATGCCGCTGAGCCACACGGTGCCGGCGAGCACCAGGAGCACCGCCAGCACGACCGTCGCGCCACGCCTCTGGGAGCCGCTGAGGCTCGGCAGGTGAGCCTGTGCCGGCCGCGAGAGCTGGATCGACGTCATGACGGGTCCTCCTGGTCATCCCCGGTCGGGAGACCGGTCCCCTGACCGTAGGAGCGCGGTCCGCACACCGCTGCCACGTCGTGACCACATCGACGCCACGACCCGTCCACGGTTGGGTAACCTCAGGTGGGCTCGGCGAACAGGTCACCGAGGTCCGCGACCCGCTCGAGGACCTCCTCGAACCGCAGCTGCTCCAGCCCCAGGGGGTCCTCCGCGCCGGCCTCGACCTCGGCCCACGACACCGGCGCGGCGACGTACGGCCGCTCGCGCCCGCGCAGCGAGTAGGGCGTGATGGTGGTCTTCGAGCCGGCGTTCTGCGACCAGTCGAGGAACACCTTGCCGCCGCGGCGCGCCTTGGTCATGGTCGCGGTGACCTGGCGCGGACGGGCGGCCGAGAGCTCCTCGGCGACCTCCTTGGCCAGCTCGGTCGACTGCGTCGGCCGCGAGGCGCTGGGGCAGGGTGGCGTAGAGGTGCAGCCCCTTGCTGCCGCTGGTCACCGGGCGGGCCGACCAGGCCGCGCTCGGCCAGCCGCTCGCGCACCAGCAGCGCCACCTGGCAGCACTCGTGCAGCCCGGCCGGGTCGCCGGGGTCGAGGTCGATGACGATCCGGTCGGCGTTGCGGGGCCGGCCGTTGCGCCCGACCCGCCACTGGTGCACGTGCAGCTCGAGGGCCGCGAGGTTGGCCAGCCAGGTCAGGGTCGCGAGGTCGTCGACGACCGGGAAGACCAGCCGGTCGCCGTGCCGGGACTCGCCCCGGCTGCCGGTGGTCGGCACCGAGACGGTGCGCACCCACGACGGGGTGCCCGACGGGGCGTTCTTCTCGAAGAAGCTGCTGCCCGCCGGTGCCGTGCGGCCAGCGGATGCGGGTCACCGCCCGGTCGGCGAGGTGCGGCAGCAGGGTCGGGGCGATCGGGCGTAGTACTGCAGCACCTCGCCCTTGGTGGTGCCGGTGGCCGGGTAGAGCACCTTGTCGAGGTTGGTGAGGCGCAGGGTGCGGCCCTCGACGTCGACGTGCACCTCCTCCCCCGCCATCAGGACTGGTCCCGCAGGTCGGCGGGGGCGAGGTCGTCGCGCAGCCCGCGGTACGACGGCTGGCGCAGCCGCGCGTGCCCGGTGCCGTGGGTGTCGACGTCGACGACCAGCACCGGCTCGAGCCAGTGCGTGCCGCGCGCGTCGATCGCCGGGCACCTCGTCGGCGAAGGGGCTGTCGGCCCGCGCCAGGCCCGCGACCAGCTCGCCCAGCTGCCGCGAGACCCGGGCGCCGATGCCGCTGCCGACCCGACCCCGGTAGGCCAGCCCCTGCGGGGTCGGCTCCCCCACCAGCAGCGCCGCCAGCCGGTCGCTGGTGCCCTCCTGGGGGCGCCAGCCGCCGACCACGTAGGAGCGGCGGTGCCGGTGGGCCAGCTTGAGCCAGTGCGGGCTGCGCCGCTCGAAGGTGTAGCGCGAGTCGAGCCGCTTGCTGACCACGCCCTCGAGCCCCTGCTCGATGCGTGGCGGCGTGCAGCATCGCCCCGTCGTCGTACGCCGGCGGCACCTGCCAGCGCCCGAGGTCGAGGTCGGCGAGGCGGGCGCGCCGCTCGTGCAGCGGCAGGTCGGTGAGGTCGGTGCCGTCGAGGCGCAGCAGGTCGAAGACCATGAACGTCGCCGGCAGCGAGCCGGCCAGCCGCTCGGCGGTGCGCGCGCGGCGTACGTGCAGGCGCTCCTGGAGGACCCGGAAGTCGGGGACCCCGGCCTCGTTGAGCACGATCACCTCGCCGTCGACGAGCAGGTCGCGCGCGCCGACGGCGCTGTCGACGACGTCGGGCCAGGCGACCCCGACCTCGTTGGCGTTGCGGCTCCACAGCCTCGTCGGCGCCGCCGGCGCCCCGGTCAGCCCGGTCGGCGAGGATGCGCACGCCGTCCCACTTCACCTCGTGCGACCAGTCCGCGCCCAGCGGGCACGGCTGTCGGTCTTGGTGGCGAGCATCGGGCGCAGCGGTGGCACCTCGCCATCCTGCCCGAGCGCGGCGAGCGCCACGCCCCCACCCGGGCGATGACTTCCGGGCGTCCCACCCGTCACACTGGTGGGGCGTCCGCCGGGCGCATGCCGAGCGAGAGGCTTGAGCCATGCGTGCGATCTGGAAGGGTGCGGTGTCCTTCGGGCTGGTCAGCGTGCCGGTCAAGCTCTACTCGGCGACCGAGTCGCACGACGTCTCCTTCCGCCAGGTGCACGCCAAGGACGGCGGTCGCATCCGCTACCAGCGGGTCTGCTCGATCGACGGCGAGGAGGTGCCCTACGCCGACATCGCCAAGGGCTACGAGACCGAGGACGGCGAGATGGTCATCCTCACCGACGACGACATGGCCGAGCTGCCGTCGACGTCGTCGCGCGAGATCGCGGTCGAGAAGTTCGTGCCCTCGGACCAGATCGACCCGATGCTCTTCGAGAAGAGCTACTACCTCGAGCCCGAGAAGTCCGGCGCCAAGCCCTACGCGCTGCTGCGCCAGGCGCTGCTCGACGCCGACCGGATGGCCGTGGTCACCGTCGCGCTGCGCCAGCGCACCACGATCGCGGTGCTGCGGGTGCGCGACGACGTGATCGTGCTGCAGACGATGATGTGGCCCGACGAGATCCGCACCCCCGACTTCAGCGTCGAGCCGGCGAGGTCAAGGACGCCGAGGTCAAGATGGCCACGATGCTCGTCGACACCCTCGCCGGCGACTTCGACGCCTCCGAGTTCGAGGACGACTACGCCGCCGCCGTCGAGACGATGGTCAAGACCAAGATCGAGGGCGGCGAGATGAAGCGCACCCCCACCTCGACCAAGTCCTCCGGCGAGGTCGTCGACCTGCTCGCCGCGCTGCAGCGCTCCGTCGACGCCGCCAAGTCGGGTCGGCGCGAGAGCGACGAGGACTCCGACGAGTCCGAGGACGCGAGAAGTCGGCCGGCAACGGAGCGTCGCGAAGAAGACCCCGGCCAAGAAGAGCGCGGCGAAGAAGACGCCGCGAAGAAGCCGGCCCGAAGAAGGCCGCCGCCAAGAAGACCGCCGCCAAGAAGACGCCAGCAAGAAGACGACGGCCAAGAAGGCCAGCTGAGCCGCGGGAGATTCATCGGCCGGCCGATGAACCTGACGGGTGGCCGATGAAGTTTCATCGGCCACGCAGGAGTTTCATCGGGCGGCCGATGAAACTCCCGCTGCCCGGCTGGACCTTCGGTCAGGTGGCGACAGGTTCGTCGGGTACCCGATGGACCGTCGGCGGGCCGGGTCGGCCGAGCGGGCGGCGGCGGAGTCGGGGAAGCGCGGTCGGCGCGGGCGAAGAGCACGTCGGTGAGCCGCGGTGCGACCAGGTTGAGCACCTCGCCGACGTTGCCGGCCAGGGTGCTGACCAGCACCGGCCGCTCCTCCAGGGCGCGTACGACGCGCGCGGCGGCCTGCTCGGGGCTCGCGCCGCGCCCGGCGTAGGCCTCGGTGGGCGCGGTCATCGCGGTCGCGACCAGCCCGAAGCGCATCGAGGTGAAGGTGACGCCGTCGGCCCAGGTCTCGCGGCCCGCGACCCGGCTCCACGCGTCGAGGGCGGTCTTGGAGGCGATGTAGGCCGAGAACTTCGGCGCCTTGAGCTGCACGCCCCAGGTGACGATGTTGACCACGTGGCCCGAGCCGCGCTCGCGCATCGAGGGCAGCAGCGCCCATCGTCAGGCGCACCGGGGCGAAGAAGTTGATCGCCATCGTGCGCTCCACGTCGTGGAAGCGGTCGGCGCTCAGCGCCAGCGAGCGGCGGATCGACCGGCCGGCGTTGTTGACCAGGTGGTCGACGTGCCCGTGCTCGGCGAGCAGCCCCGCGACCAGCGCGTCGACCGCGCTCGCCGTCGGTCAGGTCGCAGGGGTAGGTCGTGGCCCGCCCGCCCTGCTCGCGCACCCGCGCCGCCACCCGCTCGAGCTCGTCGGCGCGGCGGGCCACCAGCAGCACGTGGGCGCCGGCGGCAGCGGCGGCGTACGCCGTGGCCTCGCCGATGCCCGACGACGCGCCGGTGATCAGCACCGTGCTGCGCCGCGCAGCGGGCTCGGCCGCCCGGTCAGGCGGCCGGGACCATCCGGGACAACCGGGCCGCCGCGGTGCTCAGCATGCGCCTCATGCCAGCGAAGCCTGCCAGGCCTCGTGCAGCGCCGAGAACCGGCCGTCACCGGCCTCGACGAGGGCCTCGCGGGCTGCCGTCCTCGACGACCCGGCCGTGCTCCATCACCAGCACCCGGTCGGCGATCTGCACCGTCGAGAGCCGGTGGGCGATGATCACCGCGGTGCGCCCGGCCAGCACCGTGCGCAGCGCCTGCTGGACCAGCCGCTCGGACGGCACGTCGAGCGAGGAGGTCGCCTCGTCGAGGATCAGCACCGCCGGGTCGGCCAGGAACGCGCGGGCGAAGGCGACCAGCTGGCGCTGGCCGGCCGAGAGCCGCCCACCCTGGTTGGCCACGTCGGTCTCGTAGCCGTCGCGGCATGGCGGCGATGAAGTCGTGGGCGCCCAGCGCGGTGGTGGCGGCCACGACCTCCTCCATCGTCGCGTCGGGGCGCCCGAAGCGGATGTTGTCGGCGATGGTGCCCGAGAACAGGTAGTTCTCCTGGGTCACCATCACCACGTGGTCGCGCAGGGTGTCGCTGGCCAGGTCGCGCACGTCGATGCCGTCGAGCAGCACCCGGCCCCCGGTCGGGTCGTAGAACCGGGTGGCCAGCTTGGCCAGCGTGGTCTTGCCGGCCCCGGTGGTGCCGACCAGCGCGACCGTCTGCCCGGCGGGCACGCGCAGGTCGAGGCCCGGCAGCACCGGGCGGCCCTCGACGTACTCGAAGCGCACCGCGTCGAAGCGCAGCTCGCCCGCGGCCCGGTCCAGCGGTCGCGGGTGCGGCCGGCTCGGGCACGTCGGGCTCCTGCTCCAGCACCCCGGCCAGCTTCTCCAGCGCCGCCGAGGCGGACTGGAAGGTGTTGTAGAACTGGCTGATCTCCATCATCGGCTCGAAGAACTGGCGCAGGTAGAGCAGGAACGCGGCCAGCACCCCGACGGTGACCTCGCCGCGGTAGGCCAGGTAGCCGCCGTAGAGCAGCACCACCGCGATGGTGATGTTGCCGATCAGCCGGATGCCGGGCATGAACCAGGCGACGAGACGGAAGGCGACCAGGTTCGCGCGGCGGTACTGGTCGTTGACGTCGTCGAAGATCTCCTGGTTGCGCTCCTCGCGGCGGAAGGCCTGCACGGCGCGGACCCCGCCCATCGACTCGACGAAGTGCACGATCACCAGCGCGACCTTCTCGCGGGTGACGCGGTAGCTGTCGGCGGAGGCCTTGCGGAACCAGTTCGTCAGCAGCGCCAGGAACGGCCCGCACAACAACGCCACGAGCCCCAGGCGGACGTCGAGGAAGAGCAGGATGCCGGCGGTGCCCACCAGGGTGAGCGCCGCGGTCACGAGCCCGTCGAAGCCGGTCTCGAGCATCTCGTGGATGGCGTCGACGTCGGAGGTCTGCCGCGAGATGACCCGACCCGAGGTGTAGCCGTCGTGGAAGGCGGGACTGAGCACCTGGAAGTGGCCGAAGACGCGCCGGCGCAGGGCCAGCAGGACGTCCTGGCCGATCTCGCCCTGCCGCACCAGGAACCGGTTGCGCGCCACCGCCTGGGTCACGGTGGCCACCAGGACCACCGCGACCACGGTGAGCAGCGTGGAGAGGTCGTCGCGCTCGCGGATGGGCGGGATGCCGGAGTCGATGCCGACCTTGACCAGGTAGGGGATCGCCAGGCGGGCGGTGTTCTCGACCAGGACGATGAGGACCAGCACCTGCAGCGCGCGGCGGTAGGGCCGCAGCAGGTCGCGCAGCAGCCGACCCGCGCCGCCGCCGAGCGAGCCCGAGGTGAGCCGCTCGGCCGCCTCGTCACGATCGACCTCCGCCTCGCCGCGCCACGACCGCGACGCTCCCCCGCTCATGCCGGCACCTCGTCACCCGCGAGCAGGTCGCGGTACGCCGGCACGGTGGCCAGCAGCTCGCGGTGCCCGCCCACGTGGGTGATCCGGCCGTCCTGGAGCAGCGCCACCCGGTCGGCGAGCTGCACCGTGGAGGCCCGGTGGGCCACGACGATGGCGGTGGTCGAGGACAGCACCCGCGCCAGCGCCTCCTCGACCAGCGCCTCGGTGTGCACGTCCAGCGCGGAGAGGGTGTCGTCGAGCACCAGCACCCGGGGCCCGGCCAGCACCGCGCGGGCCAGGGCCAGGCGTTGGCGCTGACCGCCCGACAGCGCCATGCCCTGCTCACCGATACGGGTGTCGAGCCCCCACGGCAGGTCGTGCACGAAGCCGGCCTGGCTGATCTCGAGGGCCTCCTCGATCTCGGCCTCGGTGGCGTCGGCACGCCCCAGGGTGAGGTTCTCCCGGGCGCTCATCGAGAAGAGCGTGGGGTCCTCGAAGGCGGTGGCGACCAGGGTGCGCAGGTGCTCGGTGCGCAGCTCGCGCACGTCGACGCCGTCGAGCAGCACCCGGCCGCCGGTGACGTCCCACAACCGCGGCACCAGCGCGGTGAGGATCGTCTTGCCCGAGCCGGTGGCGCCCACCAGCGCGATCGTCTCGCCGGGGTGCACCTCGAGGTCGAGCCCGCGCAGCACCGGCTCGTCGGGGGCGTCGGGGAACGCGAAGTCGACGTTCTCGAGGCGCAGGTGCCCGCGCGGCTCGGCGACCTCGCGCTCGCCGCTGAGGATCGACGGCTCGGTGTCGTAGATCTCGAGGATGCGTGCCGCGGCGGTCATCGCCTCCTGTGCCATCGCCAGGATGACCCCCAGGGAGGAGACCGGCCAGACCAGGCTGAGCATCAGCGTGATGAAGGCGACCAGCTCGCCGAGCGAGAGCTGGCCGCGCCCCACACCGATGGCGCCGAGCAGCAGCACGACCACCACGGCCACGTTCGGGATGACCTCGAGGAAGGTCCAGAAGCGTGCCGAGAGGCGGGCCTTGTCGACGCTCGTGGCATGCAGGCGCCGCGAGGCGACGTCGTACCGCTCGCCCATGTGGGCGCTGCGTCCGAAGGACTTGATGACCCGGATGCCGACCGCCCCCTCCTCGGCCAGGGTCGCGAGGTCGCCCTGCTCGTCCTGGACCTGGCGGGAGATCACGACGTAGCGCTTCTCGAAGCGCATCGAGAGCCACACGATCGGCACGGCGGCCGCAGCGACGACCACGCCCAGCGGCCAGTACATCTGCAGCAGCACGAGCGTGGTGACGACCAGCTGGACCACGTTGATGAGCAGGAAGAGCATCCCGAAGCCGGAGAACCGACGGATCGCGGCCAGGTCGGTGGTCGCCCGGGAGAGCAGCTGCCCGGACTGCCACCGGGTGTGGAAGGCCATCGGCAGCCGCTGCAGGTGGGCGTAGAGGTCGCGGCGCATCGTGGTCTCGAGGCCGAGCACCGCGTTGGACTGCACCCACCGGCGCCACCAGACCAGGACCGCCTCGAGGACACCGAGCAGCAGCGCGAGCCCTGCGAGCGGGAACAGCGCTGCGAGGTCCCGCTGCTCGACGGGTCCGTCGATGATCGCCCGGGTCACCAACGGGATGCCGATGGCCAGGCCGACCCCGCCCAGGGAGGCGAACAGCATGATGGCGAGCGAGCCGACGTAGGGACGCAGGTAGCCGCGCAGGCGCCACAGCGAGTGCACCCCCGCCGGGCGGCCAGAGGCACTGTCGGGGACGCTGTCAGGAGAGCCGAGAGTCGTTGACATCGTCCACGATCCTAGGTCGCGGGACCGACACCCCCGACGCTTCCTCCTCACCCCCCGCGGCCCGGTCGGCTCACATGTCGTTGCCCATGAAGGCCGGGTCGCCGCCGGTGGTCTCCAGGGTGCCGATCTTCTCGCAGCGCCCCGAGGGGACCTCGCAGTCGAGCACGTCGTACCGGGGGTAGCGCCGGCTGAGGGCCAGCAGCACCGAGCCGTCGCTGTCGATGGTCCAGAAGCCCAGCGCGCCCTTGTCCGCACGGTCGGCGCCGCCCGCCCCTCGCTCCAGCAGGATGGGCTCCCCGCCCGGGGTGGTCGGCTCCAGGCGGCTCGACCAGGCCAGGACGTGCCCGCCGTCGAAGGTGAGCTGGGAGTCGATCGCCCCCGCGACCTGGCGCAGCCCGAGCCCGTCCAGCTCGGGGGCCGGCGGACCGTCGTGCAGCACGACGCCGTTGCGGACGTCGGCGACCCGGGTGCGTTCGCCGAACGGGGTCCAGGAGTCGTCGCGGGTGTCCCACACGGCCGCGCCGTCTCGACCCCGCAGGAACACCCGGCCCCCGTCGAGGGCGTCCAGGCGCAGCTCCTCGCACCCGCCGCCGCACTCCAGGGTGCGGGTGGCCACGGTGCTCAGGTCGCGCAGGTCGACGAGGTGCAGCGTCGCCTCGTCGCCCGACAGCGTGGCCACCACGACCGTGGTCCCGGCGCGGTCGGCCCTGCTGCCGGGGTGGAACGACGACGCGTCGTCGACCGTCCCCTCCACGAGCGGGCGGGACGTGCCGTCCGGGCCCAGCAGGTACGGCCGGCCGGAGACGGTGTGGACGACGCCGAGGTCGGTGGCGCTGGCGTCGGTGTCCAGCGCCCCGAGCCCCTCGGCCGGGAAGGTCTGGTCGCCCAGGTGCAGGCTCACCCCGGGGTCGGCGTAGGCGCGCAGCCCCCCGGAGACGTCGAAGGGACCGACGCCCGCGGGGTCGAGCACCCGGGCGCCGCCGGGGTCCTCCCCGCCGAGCAGCGCCATCCCCAGCCCACCGGCCAGCAGCACGACGGTCGAGGCGGCGGCCACGATGCCGACCCGGCGACGCCGGCGTCGGCTGGTGCCCTCGCGGATCGCCCGATCGAGGTCGCCGGGCGGCACCGGCAGGGCCGACAGCTCCGCCTCGAGTCCACGGGCCAGGTCCTGGGTGCTCATCGCGCGTCTCCCTCGTCGTCGGTCCCCAGCGACACCAGCCCGCAGCGGCGCAGCGAGGCCAGCGCGGCGGAGGCCTGCGACTTCACCGTGCCTCGGCTGCAGCCCAGCGTCCGGGCGATCTCGGCCTCGGACAGGTCCTCGTAGTAGCGCAGCACCACGACCGCCCGCTGGCGCGGCGGCAGGGTGCGCAGCGCGGCCAGCACCTCGTCGCGGCGTACGACGCCGGGCTCGGGCGAGCCGGTCGCGCGTCGGTCGTCGTGGGGCACCTGCTCGGCCGCCCGCTCGCGTCGCGCGAACCCGTAGCGCCGCGCGCCGACCACCTCGTTGACGACCATGCGGCGCACGTACGCCTCGGGGTGGTCGGCCTGCTGGACCCGGTCCCAGCGACCGTAGACCTTGGCGAACACGCTCTGCAGCGCGTCCTCGGCAGCCGCGTGCTCCCCGGCCACCGCCACCGCGACCGGGTAGACCCGCGGCCAGGTGGCGGCGAAGAAGGACGCGAAGTCACCGTCCTGCGGCGCCCCCGGCTTCTCGCGGCCGGACCGTGATGGGGGCCGTGACGACGTGCTCACCGTCTCCATGCGTGCTCCATGCCTGTACGACGCGCCCGAGCGGCCGCGAGGTTGTGCCGGTCCGCGTCTCAGCTCGCGAGCAGCCCCCGCACCACCCGCAGCCCGACCGAGAGCCGGGCCAGGTCGGCCTCGTCGTCGGAGCAGATCTCCCCCAGCGTCGTGGCGGCCCGCCCGACGGTGGTGGCGTCGGCTTCCTCCCAGGTGGCGATCCGTGCCGTGGCCGACTCGTCGGCCCCGGTCGCGGCGAGGACCCGCAGGGTCAGCTGCAGGTGCACCGAGTGCAGGTCGTCGCGCAGCGCCGCCCGCGCCATCGTCTGCCACCGGTCCTCGCGCGGCAGGGCCAGGATGCGCAGCACCAACGTCGTCAGGCCCAGCCGCTCCCCCAGGGCGAAGTGGACGCGGGCCACCTCGGTGGGGTCGAGGCCCTCGCGGGTCGCGGCATCGACGATGCCGAGCGCCATGTAGGCCGGCGGCAGCGCGGCGACCCGGGAGGCCAGGTCCTCGGGCACCCCGCGGTCCACCAGCCGGTCGCGCCGCTGCTCGTAGGCGGCCAGCTCGCGGCCGACCATCAGCTCGGGCAGCTGCGCGACGACCTGCTGCACCGGCCCGGTCAGCTGCTCGACGGTGCCGCTGCTGTCGATGGGCGCGCGCCGGTTGGCGACCAGCCACCGGGTGGCCCGCTCGACGAGGGTGCGCATCTCCAGGCGCATCCGGGTCTGCACGGCCGCGTCGAGCCGGTTGTCGTAGGAGCGCAGCTCCTCCCGCATCGGGAGCGAGGCGAAGATCTCGCGGGCCACGAAGTTCGCGTGGGTCAGCTCGGCCGCCCCCATCCCGGTCTCCCCGCCCAGCCGCGGCCAGAAGGTCATGCCCGCGCCGTTGACCAGGTCGTTGACGACCTGGGTCACGATGATCTCGCGGCGCAGCGGGTGGCTGCGGATCTGGTCGGTGAACCGCTCGCGCATGGCCGAGGGGAAGTAGGCCAGCAGGTCCTCGTCGAGGTACGGGTCGTCCGGGACGTCGGAGGCGAGCAGCTCGGTGGCCAGCACGATCTTGGTCCAGGCCATCAGCACCGACAGCTCGGGCGCGGTGAGGCCCTCGCCGCGGTCGGCGCGTCGACGTACCTCCTGGCTCGTCGGCAGCCCCTCCACGGTGCGGTTGAGGGTCCCGGCGCGCTGGAGTCCCTTCATGAAGTCCTCGTGCACGTGCAGCAGCGAGGGTGCGTGCGACAGGGCGTTGGCCAGAGCCAGGTTCTGCTCGTAGTTGTCGCGCAGCACCAGCGCGGCGACCTCGTCGGTCATCTCGGCGAGCAGCTCGTTGCGCTGCTTGCCGGTCAGGTCCCCGGCGTCGACCACCCGGTCGAGCAGGATCTTGATGTTCACCTCGTGGTCGGAGGTGTCCACGCCGGCGGAGTTGTCGATGAAGTCGGTGTTGATCCGGCCGCCGCCGCCGTCGGGGTCTCCGCCGAAGCGGGCGTACTCGATGCGACCGGCCTGGGTCATCCCCAGGTTGCCGCCCTCGCCGATGCTGAGGGCGCGCACGTCGCGACCGTCCACCCGGATCGGGTCGTTGGCCTTGTCGCCCGCGTCGGCGTTCGACTCCGCCCTGCTCTTGACGTAGGTGCCGATCCCGCCGTTCCACAGCAGGTCGACCGGCGCGGTGAGGATCGCCCGCATCAGCTCGGCCGGCGACAACCGGTCGACGCCGTCGTCGATCCCGAGCGCCTCGCGGACCTGCGAGCTGATCGGGATCGACTTCTTCGACCGCGAGTAGACCCCGCCGCCCGCGGAGATCAGCGACGTGTCGTAGTCCTGCCAGCTCGATCGCGGCTTCTCGAAGAGCCGCTTGCGCTCGGCGTACGACGTCGCGGCGTCCGGCGCGGGGTCGAGGAAGATGTCGCGGTGGTCGAAGGCGGCCACGAGCCGGATGTGCTCCGAGCACAGCATCCCGTTGCCGAAGACGTCGCCGCTCATGTCGCCGACGCCCACGCAGGTGAAGTCCTCGGCCTGCGAGTCGATCCCCCGCTCGCGGAAGTGCCGCTGCACCGAGACCCAGGCGCCGCGGGCGGTGATGCCCATCGCCTTGTGGTCGTAGCCCACCGACCCACCGCTGGCGAAGGCGTCCCCGAGCCAGAACCCGTAGTCCTGCGACAGGGCGTTGGCGATGTCGGAGAACGTCGCGGTCCCCTTGTCGGCGGCCACCACCAGGTAGTAGTCGTCGCCGTCGTGGCGCACCACGTCGGCGGGCGGGACCACCTCGCCGTCGACGAGGTTGTCGGTGATGTCGAGCAGGCCGCTGATGAAGGTGCGGTACGCCGCGATCCCCTCGGCCATCCAGGCCTCCCGGTCCGAGGCGTCGGGCAGCTGCTTGGCGAAGAAGCCGCCCTTCGCGCCGACCGGCACGATCACGGTGTTCTTGACCATCTGCGCCTTGACCAGGCCCAGCACCTCGGTGCGGAAGTCGTCGCGCCGGTCCGACCAGCGCAGCCCGCCTCGGGCCACGGAGCCGAAGCGCAGGTGCACGCCCTCCACGCGCGGGGAGTGCACGAACACCTCGTAGCTCGGCCGCGGCTCGGGCAGGTCGGGGATCGACGACGGCTCGAGCTTGAGGCTCAGGTAGTGGGCGGGCTCGCCGTCGGCGCCGCGCTGGTAGTGGTTGGTGCGCAGGGTGGCGCCGATGTGGGTCAGGTAGGAGCGCAGGATCCGGTCGTGGTCGAGGGTGGCCACGTCGTCGAGCGCGCTGGCCAGCTGCTCGCGCAGCCGTTCCTCCTGCTGCTCGCGCTCGGAGCAGGCCGGGTCGAAGCGGACCTCGAAGAGACGGACCAGCAGCCGGGTGATGTCGCCGTTGCTGCTCAGCGCCTCCTCGATGGTGTCGAGCTGGAAGGGCGACCCGCCCTGGCGCATGTACTTGGCGTAGGCGCGCAGCACCGCGACCTGCCGCCAGGTCAGCTCCGCGCCGAGCACGAGGGTGTTGAAGCCGTCGGTGTCGGTGCGCACGTCCCAGATGGCGTGCAGCGACTGCACGAACAGGTCGCGGCTGCCCTCGGGCAGCGAGTTGGGGTAGCGCAGGCCGAACTCGTAGACGAAGGAGGAGCGCTCCAGACCGTCGAGCTCGTAGGGCCGCTCGTCGACGACCTCCACCCCGAGGCTGGAGAGCATCGGCAGCACCTCCGACAGCGACAGCGGGCTGCCGACCCGGTAGACCTTGAGCCGCACCTCCCCGCGTCCGGCGTCGAGGTCCTCGTGCAGGCTCAGGTCGATGCCCTCGTCACCGGTGATGGCCTCGAGACGTCCCACGTCGACGGCGGCCGTGCGCGCCGAGAAGTCCTCCTTGTAGGCCTCGGGGAACGAGTCGACGTAGCGACGGCCGAGGACCGCGCCGGACTGCTCGCCGTACTCGGCGAGGACCGCGGCCATGAAGTCGTCGCGCCACGAGCGGGAGGCGTCGGCGAGCCGGCGCTCGAGGTCGGTGGTGTCGAGCGCGCGCAGCTGCCCGGTGACGGTCGGGTCGGACGCGCCGCGCGGCAGGTGCACCACGAAGTGCACGCGCGCGGTGGTGGACTCGTTGATGCGCACGGTGAACTCGATCGACTCGCCACCGAGGCGTTCGAGGAGGATCTCGCTGAACCGTTCGCGGACCGCGGTGTTGTAGCGGTCGCGGGGCAGGTAGACCAGCACCGAGACGTAGCGCCCGTAGGTGTCGGGACGGATGATCGCGCGCACCGAGCGGCGCTCGCGCGCGTGCATCGCCGACTCTGCCATCGTGGCCAGCTGGGCCACCTCGGTGTGGAAGAGCTCGTCGCGCGGGTAGGTCTCCAGGGTGTCCATCAGCGCCCGGCCCGCGTAGGAGCGCGGGTCGAAGCCGCTGCGTCGCAGCACCTCGCGCGCCTTCTCGCGCAGCAGCGGGATCCGGGTCAGCGACTCGGCGTACGCGGTGGAGGAGAACAGCCCGAGGAAGCGCTGCTCACCGACGACCTCGCCGCGCCCGTCGAACGTCTTGACGCCCACGTAGTCGAGGTAGGCCGGACGGTGCACGGTGGCGCGCGAGTTGGCCTTGGCCAGCACCAGCAGCGACTTCTCGCGGGCCTTGGCCTTGACCGGCTCGGGCAGCCGCGCGAACGACACGCTCTGCGCCTGGTCGGCACGCAGGATCCCCAGGCCGGTACCGGGGACCGCGCGCAGCACCTCGTCGTCGACGGCGTGCTCACCACCGTCCTGGCCGGGCACGGTCTCGAGGCGGTACTCGCGGTAGCCCAGGAACGTGAAGTGGTCGTCGGCGAGCCACTCGAGCAGCGCGGCGCCCTGGCGGACCTCCTCGGGGTCCAGGGCCGACGGCGGGTCGCTCTGCAGCCCCTCCACGACGTCGAGCATCCGCTGCCGGGTGCGCGACCAGTCCTCCACCGCCTCCCGGACGTCGCGCAGCACGCGCTGGACGTCCTCGACGACCTGCTCGGGGTCGTCGTCGTCAGCGAGCCGGTCGATCTCGACGTGCATCCACGACTCCCGCACCGAGGAGTCCTGGGGAGGCAGGGCGCCGTCGTCGACGACGGCGACGCGCTGCAGCGCACCGGTGATGTCG
Organism: uncultured Actinomycetota bacterium; assembly: GCA_963722135.1. Classification (GTDB taxonomy): domain Bacteria; phylum Actinomycetota; class Actinomycetes; order Propionibacteriales; family Nocardioidaceae; genus Nocardioides. The sequence goes on along the minus strand of CAVRJT010000003.1, from coordinate 269,805 downwards.
CGCTCGACGTCGAAGTGCGGGTGCACGACCACGTGCACGTCGCGCAGCTGGCGCGAGAGCTCCATGGTCAGCGAGTCCACGAGGAAGGGCATGTCGTCGGTGACGACCTCCACCACGCTGTGCCCGCCGGCCGACCAGCCGTGGTCGGCGAGGGTCGGGGTGAAGACCCGGACGGTCGCGCGCCCCTGGGGGCGCTGCTGGGCGAGGCGGTAGTGGCTGGCGAGCGCGCCGTACACGTCGCTCTCGCTGCGCTCGGCCACGTCCTCCGCCGCCACGTGGCGGTAGTAGGCCGTCAGCAGGTCGCCCACCTGGTCGTGCGGCGGCCCGCCGCTCCCCCGACCGGAGCGGGCCAGCTCTGCGGCCCGGGAGATGAGCTCGGACTTCTCGAGATCGTGCGTCGTCGTTGACACAGCCCGACCCTAGGACGCGGAGGTGGCGCGGACAACACGACACCCTGGCTACAGCTGGGAGCGCAGCTCCCACAGCATCGGGTAGTACTGCACCGGCAGCCGCGAGCGCAGGTACGCCGAGCCGCTGGAACCGCCGGTTCCCGACTTCGCCCCGATCATCCGCTCGACCATCACCACGTGCCGGGCGCGCCACGACGCGGCCAGCTCGTCGTGCTGGAGCAGCGCCTCGGCCAGCGCCCAGAGCGCCGCGTGGGAGTCCCGGTCGTGGGCCACCGTGTGCAGCGCCCGCGCGATCCCGGCGTCGTCGTCGACCGCGAAGCCGGCGGTGGCCAGGGCCGCGACGAAGGCGTCCCAGAGCGACGGCTCCACCAGGCGCCGGCCCAGCCGCTCCTGCTCGTCCTCGGTCAGCCCCCGGAAGCGCTCGAGGTAGGCCGGGTCCTTGGCGCCCGAGAGGAACTCCAGCTCGCGGAACTGCACCGACTGGAAGCCGCTGGCCGGCGCGAGCCGCTGGCGGAACTCCAGGAAGTCCTGCGGGGTCATCGTCTCCAGCACGTCGACCTGCTGGACCAGCGTGCGCTCGATGACGTGCACCCGGCTGAGCAGGTGCTGGGCCCACCACAACCGGTCGCGCCCCGCGCTCGGCGAGAGCAGCGCGTCCCGGGCCGCGCCCACCTCGTGCAGCAGCTGCTTGAACCACAGCTCGTAGACCTGGTGGATGGTGATGAACAACAGTTCGTCGTGCGCCGGCGGGTCGTCGCTGGTGCCCGACTCCGGGTGCTGGGCGTCGAGGAGCTGCGGCAGCCGCAGGTAGCTGCCGTAGGTCAGCTGGGCACCCTGCTCGCCGAAGGACACGAACTGTTCGCTCATGTCCCGAACCTATGCCCGCCCTCGGACCGGCATGATGTCGCCCATGAAGTTCACCCACACGCTCTCGTACGACGCGTCCCCCGACGACGTCTACGCCATGCTCCGCGACCCCGCGTTCCGCGAGCGGGTCCTCGCGGCCCAGGCGGTGGTCTCCTCCGAGGTCACCCTCGAGCCGCGCGAGGGTGGCGCGGGTGGCTTCCACCTCGTCGCCGAGCAGGTCCAGGACACCGCCGGTCTGCCGGCGATCGCCCGCAAGATCACCGGCGACACCACCCGCGCGGTCGTCGAGGAGGACTGGACCAGTCCGTCCGGCGGCACCGTCAGCATCACCGCCCCGGGGAAGCCCACCTCCGCCACCGGCACCGTCTCGCTCGAGGCGGCCGGTGCCGGGACGCGCGAGGTCGTCGAGCTCGACGTCAAGGTCAAGGTGCCGCTGGTCGGCGGCAAGCTCGAGGCGCTGATGGCCGACAACATCAAGAAGGGCCTCGACGTCGAGCAGGGCGTCGGCACCGCCTGGTTGGCAGGAGAGCGCTGATGGCCACCTCCCTCGTCCACGAGCTGACGTACGACGCCCCCCTCGCCGACGTCGCCGCCATGCTGGCCGACCCGACGTTCCGCGAGGAGGTCAGCCAGGCGCAGAAGGTGCTGCGCCACGACGTGCACCTCGAGCGCACCGACGCCGCCCTGACCGTGCGCGTCGAGCAGGTGCGCACCGCCGACGGGATGCCCTCGTTCGCCCGCAAGATCGTCGGCGACGAGATGGCGATCGTGCAGGAGGAGCGCTGGGCGAGCCTCGAGCGGGGCGACGTCACCGTCACCATCCCCGGCAAGCCGGGCGACGTGAACGGCACGATCACGCTGCGCGAGGACGGTGCCACCACCACCGAGACCGTCGACCTGACGATCAAGGTGTCGATCCCGCTGGTGGGCGGCAAGGTCGAGAACCTGGTGGCCGACATCCTGCGCAAGGCGCTCGTCATCGAGAACACCGTGGGGCGCGACTACCTCTCGCGCTGAACCGGCTCGCCGGCTGCCGCATCGCGGTCGGTGGAGCCGCTGGCGCCGGTGCTCTCGTCGTCCTCGTGCCGCGAACGCCACCAGATCACCACGCCGAGCACCAGGAACGGCCCGAAGGCCAGCGCCAGGGTCGCCGCCTTCTCGACGGGGTGCAGCGGCCCCAGGTGCAGGGCCGTGGGCGCCAGCACCGTCCAGAGGTAGGTCGCGATCGTCATCGCGGCCATCCTCCCCCACACCCGGTCAGGCAGCGACGCCGAGGTCGCGGTCGGGTGCGTGGGTCAGCGTGGCCGGCGACGTGACGCAGCAGACGACGCGGGCGGAATGCATCCGGGGCCGGGCGGAGGTTGAGACCGGTATGCCTTCGATCTTCGATCCCCTGACCGCCGGCGCCATGACGCTGCCGAACCGCCTCGTCATGGCCCCGCTCACTCGCAACCGCGCCACCGGGACCGTCCCCGGAGACCTGCAGGTCGACTACTACGCCCAGCGCGCCTCCGCCGGCCTGGTCATCACCGAGGGCAGCCAGCCCGTGGCGGAGGGCCAGGGCTACCCGAACACCCCCGGCTTCCACTCCGCCGAGCAGCTCGCCGGCTGGCGCCGCGTCGCCGACGCCGTGCACGCCCAGGGCGGGCGCATCGTCGCCCAGCTCATGCACGCCGGCCGCGTGGCCCACCCCGACAACACCGGCGGCCAGGACGTCGTGGCGCCCTCCGCGCTGGCCGCTCCCGGGGAGATGTTCACCCCCACCGGCGCGCAGCCCCACCCCGTCCCGCGCGCCCTGGACACCGACGAGATCCCCGGCGTCGTCGAGGGCATCGTCCAGGCGGCCCGCAACGCCGTCGAGGCCGGTCTCGACGGGGTCGAGGTGCACGCTGCCAACGGCTACCTGATCCACCAGTTCCTGGCGCCCGGCTCGAACCAGCGCGACGACGAGTACGGCGGCTCCCCCGAGAACCGGGCCCGCTTCGCCATCGAGGTGACCCGCGCGGTCGCCGAGGCGATCGGCGCCGACCGCGTCGGGATCCGGATCAGCCCGGCCCACAACATCCAGGGCGCCACCGAGGAGGACGCCGCGGACGTGCAGGCGACGTACACGCACCTGGTCGAGTCGCTCGCCCCGCTCGGCCTGGCCTACCTCAGCATCCTCGCCGACCCCCGCCTGGACCTCGTCCAGGACCTGCGCCGCGGCTTCGGCGGCGTCGTCATCGCCAACGACGGCTTCGGCGAGATCACCACCCGCGAGTCGGCGCAGGAGATCCTCGACAAGGACCTCGCCGACGCGGTGGCCGTGGGCCGGCTCTTCATCGCCAACCCCGACCTGCCGCGGCGCTGGGCCGAGGGTGCCGAGCTCAACGAGCCCGACTCCGCCACGTTCTACGGCGGCGGCGCCGAGGGCTACACCGACTACCCCGCGCTCGAGGGCTGACCCCGGACGCACGACGCCCCGCCCGGGAGTCCCGGGCGGGGCGTTCGTCGTCTGCGGGGCCGGCTCAGCCCATGTAGGGGTAGCGGTAGTCGGTCGCCGGCACGAACGTCTCCTTGATGGAGCGCGGGCTGGTCCAGCGCAGCAGGTTGATCGCGGCACCGGCCTTGTCGTTGGTGCCCGAGGCCCGGCCGCCGCCGAAGGGCTGCTGGCCCACGACCGCGCCGGTGGGCTTGTCGTTGATGTAGAAGTTGCCGGCGGCGAAGCGCAGCTCCTTGCGGGCCCACGCGATCGCGCCCCGGTCCTGGGCGATGATCGCACCGGTCAGCGCGTACGGCGCGAACGACTCCATCTGCGCCACCACGGACTCGAACTCGGCGTCCTCGTAGACGTGCACGGCCAGGATCGGGCCGAAGTACTCGGTCGAGAACATCTCGTCGGTGGGCGCGTCGGACAGCACCAGCGTCGGGCGCACGAACCAGCCCACGGAGTCGTCGGTCTGGCCACCGGCGATGATCTCCAGCCCCGGCGTCGAGCGGGCCCGCTCGATCGCCTGCTCGTGCTTGGCGAAGGCGCGCTCGTCGATGACGGCACCCATGAAGTTCGACAGGTCGGTGGGGTCGCCGACCTTGATCGCCTCCACCTCGGCCACCAGGTCCTCGTGCATCTGCTCCCACACCGAGCGGGCGACGTAGGCGCGGGAGGCCGCGGAGCACTTCTGGCCCTGGAACTCGAAGGCCCCGCGGATCATCGCGGTCTTCACCACCTGCGGGTCGGCGCTGGGGTGGGCGACGATGAAGTCCTTGCCGCCGGTCTCGCCGACGATGCGCGGGTAGGAGCGGTAGCCGGTGATGTTCTCGCCGACCGTGCGCCACAGGTGCTGGAAGGTCGGGGTCGAGCCGGTGAAGTGGATGCCGGCGAGGTCGCGGTGGGTCAGCGCCACCTCGGAGACCTCGAGCCCGTCACCGGGCAGCATGTTGATGACACCGGGCGGCATCCCGGCCTCCTCGAGGATCTCCATCGTGATCGAGGCGGCCAGCTGCTGGGTCGGGCTGGGCTTCCACACGACCGTGTTGCCCATCAGCGCCGGCGCGGTCGGCAGGTTGCCGGCGATGGCGGTGAAGTTGAACGGGGTGATCGCGTAGACGAACCCCTCGAGCGGACGGTGGTCGGTGCGGTTCCAGATGCCGGGGCTGTTCGCGATCGGCTGGTCGGTGAGGATCTGCTTGGCGTAGTGGACGTTGAAGCGCCAGAAGTCGATGAGCTCGCAGGCCGCGTCGATCTCGGCCTGGAACGCCGTCTTCGACTGGCCGAGCACGGTCGCGGCGTTCAGGCGCTGGCGGTAGGGGCCGGCCAGCAGGTCGGCGGCCTTGAGGATGATCGCGCAGCGCTCGTCGAAGGGCAGCGCACGCCAGGCGGGGGCCGCCTCGAGCGCGGCGTCGATGGCCTCCTGGGCGTCGGCCTTCGTGGCGTTGTGGGTCACCCCGAGGACGTGCTGGTGGTCGTGGGGCTGCACGACCTTGATCTCGGCGCCGCCGGCCGGGCGCCACTGGCCGCCGATGTAGGCGGGCAGGTCGCGCTGCGCCTTCTCGAGCAGCGCGATCTCGGCGAGCAGCGCCTCACGCTCCGCGCTGCCCGGGGCGTAGGTCAGGTTCGGCTCGTTCAGGGGCACCGGCGGGAAGGAGATCGCATCCATGGTGCGACCCTACGACCCTTCGAGCAACCGGTCGATCTCCTGGGTGGCGAACCACGCCAGGTCGTCGTCGGGCTCCGCGCCCGGCTCGACGTCGACGTGCACCGCGACCACGTCGGCCACCACGACCCGCTCGACCCCGTCGTCGACCTCGGCCACGACCACCACGCGGCGCTTCCCGTGGCCGACGAGCTCGGCCGAGGCCGCGGCGGCGGTGAGCAGCGCGGCGTACTCGCTCTCCTCGGCGTCGTCGTCGGCCTCGACGGCTCCGCTCCGGGACAGACCCGCCCCGGAGTGCAGGCGGGCCAGCGCCTGGAGGGTCGCGGGCAGGTAGAGGCGGGTCATGGGCGGCTCGGCTTCCTTCGTGCGGCGTCCGCGCGGCACCCGGGGTCGGGCGCCCGTCACGGTGTCGAGCAGCTCGTCGAGCGCCTCGGTCAGGCAGGTGCCCAGCACCTCGGCGTCGGGCACCTTGTCGCGGTCGACGGTGAGCCCGAAGGACACCCCGCCGTCGTACGACGTCACCCCGATCGCCAGCAGGTGCCCGGGCAGCAGCGGCGGCACGGGGTACGTCGCCACCATCCGGGCGCCGGCGGCGTAGAGCGGGGACTGGGGTCCGGGGACGTTGGTCACGACCAGCTGGAGGCCGCGGACGTTCTCCCAGGCCGCCGCCCGCGACCCGATCGCGTGGAAGGTGCTGGGCGCGAACCCGGCGATGCCGGCGAGCCGGTTGGCAGCGACGCCCCGACCGGTCTCCTGGTGGCGCTTGAAGGCGTACGAGACCTGGTGCAGGCGCACCACGGCGCTCGCCTCGCCGATGGGCAGGTCGACGACGTGGGCCTCGATCTGGCTGCCCAGCGAGGTCGCCTCGAGCTCCCGGTCGATCACCGAGACCGGCACCACCGCGCGGACCCGGCGCAGCCCGGCCAGCGACTCGGTGCGGGTCATCAGCCAGCCGCGCAGCCCGCCGGTGATGGTGGCGAGGATGACGTCGTTGACGGTGCCGCCGTGGACCTCGCGGATGCGTTGGTAGTCGGCGAGGTCGGTGTGCACCGAGACCACCCGACGCTGCTGGGAGTGCCGTCCGCTGATCGGGGTCTCCCCCTCGTGCCGGCGCCCGGTGACGCGCTCCGAGCACCCGCCCGGCCCGATCGCCCGCCGCCTCGGCGGTGCGGGCCGCGGCGGCCGACGTGCTGCGCAGCGTCTGGCCCAGCACCCGGGGCTGGGTCAGGTTGTCGCGCACCGCGCCGAGCACCAGGCTCGACGAGGTGGGACGCCTCCAGGCGTGCCACTCGTCGCCGCCGAGCGACTTGGGATCCGGGGAGGTGTCGAGCAGCACCTGGGCCAGGTCGACGGTCTCGACGCCGTCGACCAGTGCCTGGTGGGCCTTGTAGAGCAGCGCCACCCGTCCGTCGGCGAGGCCCTCGACGACGTAGACCTCCCAGAGCGGCTTGGTGCGGTCCAGCGGGCGCGAGACGATGCGCGCGACCAGCTCGCGCAGCTGCTCGGGGGTGCCGGGACGCGGCAGCGCGGAGCGGCGTACGTGGTAGCCGAGGTCGAAGTCGGGGTCGTCGATCCACACCGGGTTGGCCAGCCGACCGGGGACCGGTTGCAGACGCTGGCGGTAGCGCGGCACGAACGAGATGCGGTCCTCGATCAGCTCGAGCAGCCGCTCGTGGTCGAATCCCGACTCCCCGGGCTCGAAGATCTCCACGGTGGCGTTGTGCCGCGGTGTGGCGGCCGTCTCCTCAGCCAGGAAGGCCAGGTCGCGCGAGCGCACCCGAGTGGTCATCTGGCCAGGCCCCTAACGTCGTCGTGCTTGTCCTGCATGGGATTCTGTCAGAGTCCACCCCCCGCGCGACGGACCTACCACCGGAGGGGATCTCCTCCGGTGGGTGCCCCGCGCCGTGCCCGAGAAGGATGAGCCCCATGCTCCGCGCCCCGATCCGTCCCCGCACCCGTGCCGTCGCCCTCGTCGCGGCCTTCGCCCTGCCGCTGGCGGTGAGTGCCTGCGGGTCCGACGACACCGGGAGCGAGCCCGACGGCAGCGCGGGCAGCAGCGAGCCGGTCAGCATCGAGATCACCGTCGAGGACGGGGTCATCAGCCCCAAGGGCGACCGGGTCGAGGTCGGTGTCGGTCAGGACGTCGTCTTCACGGTGACGGCCGACGCGCCCGGGGAGGTGCACGTCCACTCCACCCCCGAGACCGAGTTCTCCTACGAGGAGGGCACCACCGAGGAGACGCTCACCTTCGAGCGTCCCGGTGTCGTCGAGGTCGAGTCGCACACGATCGACCAGCTGATCGTCCAGCTCGAAGTCTCCTGACGTGCCGCTCCTGCTGGGTCCCGCGCTCGGCGACGCCGCACGCACCGTCGAGGCCCACGGCATCGGTGGCGCCAAGGACCTGCCGATCTCGCCCGAGCTGGCCGTCGCCGGCGCCGTGGCGGCCCTGACGATCTCCTTCACGGTCCTCGCGCTGGCCTGGCGCACCCCGCGCTACGCCTCCGAGCACACCCCCGACCACGGGGGCCACCTGCTGCCGGACGTCGCGCAGCGGGTCCTCGACTCCCGGGCGTGGCGGATCGCGCTGCGCGTGGTCGGCCTGCTGTTCTTCGCCTGGGCCGGCATCGCTGCGGTCGCGGGGCAGGACCTGCTGACCAACCCGTTCTTCGGGATGTTCTACGTGTGGTGGTGGGTCGGCATCGTCCCCGCCTCGCTGCTGCTGGGTCCGGTCTGGAAGGCCGTCAGCCCGGTGCGCACGATCAACCTGCTGCTGGCCAAGGTCTCCGGGTCCGACCCCGAGCGTGGCGTCTTCGCCTACCCCGCCCGGCTGGGCTACTGGCCCGCCGCGCTGGGCCTGTTCGCCTTCGTGTGGCTCGAGCTGGTCTACCCCTACTCCACCGAGCTCGGGCCCGTGCGCCTGTGGGCCGCGGTGTACGTCGCGGTGATGCTGGTGGGCGGGGCCCTGTTCGGCAACACCTGGTACGCGCGCGCCGACCCCTTCGAGGTCTACTCCTCGCTGGTCGCCAAGCTGTCGGTGTGGGGCAGCCGGGACGGGCGTGTCCTGGTGCGCTCCCCACTGTCCAACCTGGCCACGATCGAGGCCCGGCCCGGCCTGGTCGCGGTCGTCGCGGTGCTCTTCGGCAGCACCGGCTTCGACTCCTTCCGCGAGTCGCCCAGCTGGGTGCGGTTCCTGCTCAACACCGACGCGATCGCCTCACGCGACTGGGCGGCCACGCTCGCCGACAACCTCGCGCTGATCGTCTTCTGCGGCGGCGTCGGGCTGCTCTTCGCCGCCGGCACGATGCTCACGGGCGTCGGCTCGGAGCAGCGACGCATCCACCTGCCCGCCCAGTTCGCGCACTCGATGGTCCCGATCATCGTCGGCTACATCGCCGCGCACTACCTGTCGTACTGGATCGAGGTCGGCCAGGACACCCTGATCAAGGCCAGCGACCCGATGAGCACGGGGGCCGAACTACCTCGGCACCGGCGACTGGAGGGTCAACTACTGGCTCTCCTACCACCCGACGCTGCTGGCCAACCTCAAGGTGGCCGGCGTCGTGCTGGGCCACGTCGTCGCCGTGGTGGCCGCCCACGACCGGGCGATCACGCTGCTGCCCAAGCGGCACCAGCTCACCGGTCAGCTGCCGCTGCTGGCGCTGATGGTCGGCTTCACCGCCGGCGGGCTCTTCCTGCTCTTCGCGGCCTGAGCCCCGACGGTCCGGCCGGCGCCCACCAGGGCGTCGGCCAGATCGGCGACCGCACGGGTCAGGGGCGACTCGCCCCCCTCGAGCAGGGTGCGGCCGGCGACCAGCGCCCGGTCCACCCCGGGGCGGTCCTCGGGCAGGAAGTGCAGCGACGCCGGCGCGACGAAGCCGCGCACCATCCCGGCGACCTCCTCCCGGGTCCAGCCCAGGCTGGGCCGCATCTGGTTGACCACGACCCGCACCGGTGTGCCGGGCCACCGCTCCCCCAGCTCGACCAGGCCCCGCGCCAGCCGCGACAGGCCCACCGGGTCGGCCGTGCCGACCGCGAGCACCTCGTCGGCGACCTCGAGCGCGCCGAGCGTCAGGGCGTTGCGCGAGGGCCGGCCCCCGAAGTCGCGGACGGATCGTCCTCGAGGTCGGCGCCGGCGTCGACCACCACGTGCCCCTCGGCGCGCCCGAGCTCGAGCAGGTGCTCCAGGGCACCCGGTCGCACCTCGCTCCACCGGTCCGGACGGGGCAGGCCGGTGACCACGCGCAGGTGCGGGCCGAGCGAGCGCTGCACCGAGGACAGCCGTTCCTCCAGCACGCCCGCAGTCGCGAGCCGGGCCGCGGCCAGCAGCCCCGAGACCTCGTCGAGGACGCCGAGCTGCTGGGCGATGCTGCCGGCCGCGGGTCGGCGTCGACGAGCAGGGTCTCCTCCCGCCGGCGCGCCAGCTCCGAGGCCAGCGCCACGGCCACGGTGCTGCGTCCCGGGGCGCCGGCGGGCCCCCACACGGCCAGCACCCGGCCGGGGTCGGGGCGGCGGCCGGCCGGGCGGCCCGGGCGCGACGTCGTACGCCGGCGGGGCGGCGACGCGGGTCGGCTCCGGCCGCACCTCGGGGGCGGTGACGGCGTCGGCGACGGTGTCGACGCGCCCCTCGGGCACCAGCGTGCGGACCCCGATGCGGGAGGCGCGCAGACGGGCGGTGTCGGGGGCCACCGTGCTCGGCACCACCGCGACCGGTCGGACCTCGTAGCGGTGCAGCAGGTCGACGGCGGAGGCGTCGAGGCCGTGGGCGTCGAGACCGAGCACGGCCGCGTGCGCCTGACCGGCCGAGGCGGCGGCGAGCAGGTCGTCGACGTCGACGCAGCGCTTGAGCAGCACGACGCCGCTGCGGGCGTTGAGCGCCTCGACGGCCGTGCTCTCCCAGGCCGCGCCGGCGGCGGCGACCAGCACCACCACCGGGTCGGAGCTCACCGGGACTCATCACTGGGCCCTCGAGATCAGGACGGTCGGCTCCCCGAGCCGACCCAGCAGCGCGACGTAGGCGTCGGCGTCCTCCGCGGGCACCGCCACCACGACGCGGCGCTGGCCGGAGGAGCCGAAGCCGCCGTCGGGGGTGCTGGCGTCGACCACGGTCACGTCGGCGAGCACCGGGCCGGGGTCGAGCCGGACCTTGCGGCCGTCGGCGTCGCGGCCGGTGGCCAGCAGGTAGACGTCGACGGTGGTGCCCGCCCCCAGGTCGGGCAGCCGCTCGGGATCGACCGAGAGCGGGAGCTCCACGCGGGCGGACCCGTCGGCGGGACCGAGGGCCGCCGCCGGCACCAGCTCCCCGGCCGTGACCGGGCGCAGGAGGGTCGCGTCGGCGGGCAGCTCGTCGTCGGCACCCAGGTAGCCGGCCTGGGCCTGCGCGTCGTCGAAGCGGATCCGCTGGGCGACCAGGTCGTCGGGCTCCAGCCGCTGGCCGATCCCGAGGTCGCTGCCGGCGGCCCAGACGGTGACCATGTCGTCGGCGGCCGCGAGCAGCCGCGCACCGAGCAGCACCGACGCGGCGACCAGCGCGACGCCGACCCACAGCCGGGGGTCGCGCCACCCCGGTCGGGTGCTGCGCACGGCGGGCGGGACGACGGCACTGCTCGCTGGTTCGGCCTTCACGGCGGGCATCATGCCCACTCCGGCGGCTCCTCTCACCTGCTCCTCCACAGGCCCGCCCCTCCCCGCCCCCGCCGAGCGGTCACTTCTGCACCATCGACAGGTCAGTAATGCACCATCCAGAGGTCGATCCAGCACCGTGCCCGGTGCACAAGTGACCGCTCGGCGGTGCAAAAGTGACTGCTCGTCCATCGGTCGGCGGCGTGGGCCCACCGTCCACAGGGGCCGGGTCGCTGCCCCGGAGCGGGGGCCGGAGGTGCGACGATGGGGCCATGTCCGGCACGCCCCGCTTCCTCACCCTCGCCGACGTCGCGGAGGTCCTCAACACCTCCAGCGCACAGGTCTACGCCCTGGTGCGCCGCGGCGACCTCCCGGCGATCAAGATCGGCGGGCGCGGGCAGTGGCGGGTGGAGTCAGCCCAGCTCGAGCAGTTCATCGAGCGGATGTACACCGAGACCCGCACGTTCGTCGACGAGCACCCCTACGTCGAGGCCGAGCGGCCGGAGTAGTCGGGGCGGTCGGGGCGGTCGCCCTCAGCCGACCTCGGGGCGCAGCGTGATCTTCACGCGCTCCTCGGACTCGTCGCGCAGCACCGTGAACTCGATGGTCTCCCCGGGCTGGTGGGCGCGGATGGCGACGATCAGCGCGATCCCGTCGGTCACCCGGTCGCCGTCGACCTCGACCACCAGGTCACCCTTCTCGAGCCCGCCGTCCTCGGCGGCGCTGCCGGCCACGACCTCCTCGATCCGGGCCCCCCGGCCGTCCTCGCGGCCGGTCTGGACCTGGGCGCCGATGACGGGGTAGCGGGCCTCGCCGGTGCGCAGGATCTGGTCGGCGGTGATCTTGACCTGCTCCATCGGGATCGCGAACCCGACCCCGATGTTGCCGGAGCTGCCGCCGCCGAAGCTGCCGCCGCCGGTGGTGGCGATCGCGGAGTTCACACCCACGACCTGGCCGAGCAGGTTGACCAGCGGTCCCCCGGAGTTGCCGGGGTTGATGGCGGCGTCGGTCTGCACCGCGTTGATGTACGACGACTCGTTGTCCGAGTCGCCCGTGGTGACGGGGCGCTGGAGCGCGCTGACGATGCCGGAGGTCACCGTCGAGCTCAGCCCCAGCGGCGAGCCGATGGCCACCACGGTCTCCCCGACCCGCAGGGCCGCGGAGGCGCCCAGCGACGCGGGCTCCGCGCCCTCGAGGCCGGGGACCGCGAGCACGGCGAGGTCGTAGACGGGGCTGCGGCCCACCACGCTGGCGGCGTACCGGCTGCCCTCCTGGTCGACGACCTGGATCTTCCCGCCGTCGGCGGCGTCGGCGACGACGTGGTTGTTGGTGATGACGTGCCCCTGGCGGTCCAGGATGAACCCCGAGCCGGTGGCGCCCTCGTCGTCGGAGCCGAACTCGGCGACGATCTGCACGGTCGCCGGCAGCAGCGTCTCGGCGACGGCGGCGACGGAGCCGTCCTCGGCCTTCAGCGGCGCCCTCGTGATCGTGTCGACGCCCGCGAGGCCCTCGCCCACCGTCCCGAGGTCGTCCCGGTCGATCACCGTGATGACCGCACCTCCCACCAGGCCGCCGACCAGGCCCACGAGGAGGGCGAGCGCGGTCACCAGCGGCCACACCCAGCCGCTGATCCGGGCCCGCGGAGCGGGCGGGGCCGACGGGCGGGGCACCGGCGCCTGCCCGTAGCCGGCGTACGGCGCGGGCGGCGGCCCGAGGGGCGGTTCAGGCAGTGGTTCAGGCAGTGGTTCAGGCAGCGGCGCCGGGGCCGGGGACTGCTCCGGGTACAGCGGCTGCTCGTCGTCACTCACCGACCCATCATCCCCCGAGTCCGTCACCCGGCGCTTCCCCCCGACCGGGATCAGGGCCGGGTGGCGTCGCGGGCCGGCGTCACGCTGGGCCCGTACGTCGGCACGCTGACCGAGGTGACCGGCACCTGGCGACCGGGGGTGGGTGCGTCCGCGGGGGCGGCGCCGAAGGCGAGCAGCCCGAGCACGGCGACCCCGGCGGCGCCACCGACGGTCGCGGCGACCCCGCCGGCGCGGCGGTGGCGGCTGGAGCTCTGCTCGCCGAGGGAGAGGTAGACGTCACCCGGCACGAAGCCGCTCATCAGGGCGCCCTTGAGATGGTCCGGCGCGCCGAGCGTGGGGGCCGCACCCAGCCGCGTCTTGACCGCGCCGAGGCGCTCGACCAGGTCGCGGCACAGGTGGCAGCCGTGGACGTGGGCCCACATCCGCTCGGCCTCCTCGGGGGCGACGTGGCCGTCGAGCAGGGCGCTCGCGCGACTGCCGAGGTGTCCGATCACGAGGCGCTCCCCGCGACGCCGGGCAGCGTGACGAGGCCGGGCACGATCGGTCCGGCGAAGCGCGAGCGGCCGTTGGCCGGGGCCCGGTGGGACAGGGCGCTGCGCAGCATCGCCCGGCCGCGGTGGATCCGGCTGCGGACGGTGCCGAGCTTGGCGTCGAGGATGTGCGCGATCTCCTCGTAGCTCAGCCCCTCGACGTCGCAGAGCACGACCGCGGCGCGGAAGTCGGGGGGCAGCGTCGCGAGCGCGCGCTCGATGTCGTCGTCGAAGCGCTGGTCGGCGTACGCCGCCTCGGGGGCCGGCGAGCTGCTGGCCAGCCGGGCCGCCCGCTCGTCCGAGAGCGCGTCGAACCGGATCCGCTGCTTGCGCCGGGCCTGGTCGAGGAAGAGGTTCGTGGTGATGCGGTGCAGCCAGCCCTCGAAGGTGCCGGGCGTGTAGGAGTCCAGCGAGCGGAAGACCCGCACGAAGACCTCCTGGGTCAGGTCCTCGGCGTCGTGCCGGTCCCCGGTGAGGCGGTAGGCCAACCGGTAGACGCGGTCGGAGTGGTCCTCGACGATGCGCTCCCACGACAGGGCCGGGTCGGGCTGCTGGGTGCTGGTCATGGCTGTCTCCTGGGAGCGGTGCCTGCTGCCCACGGCGTGGACTCCTCTCACGCTAGAGGCCCTTGCTGAGGGGAGCCTGTGAACCTCGTCGCCCTGTCCAACGAGCGGCACCGGGGTGGTGTTCCCCGGTGTCGGGCCCGCACCGCGATAGGTTGAGCCCGACCGCGCGGGCGCCTGGCCGCGCGCCACGTCTGCAGGAGGCTCGTCATCACCACGCCGATCACGCCCGCCAGCTGGTCCCACGCGGAGGCGTTCGTCCCCGAGGACGACGTCCTGGCCGCTGCACGCTCGCGCGCCGAGGAGGTCGGCGTCGTGCCGATCAGCCCCGGCGGCGGCGCATCGCTGCGCTTCCTCGCCTCGATCCTCGAGGCCCGCGCGGTCGTCGAGATCGGCACCGGCACCGGGGTCTCCGGGCTCTGGCTGCTGCGCGGCATGCGCGGCGACGGCGTGCTGACCACCGTCGACATCGAGGCCGAGCACCAGCGCCTGGCCCGGCAGTCCTTCACCGAGGCCGGCATCGCCACCCAGCGCGCGCGCACCATCTCGGGCTCCGCGCTCGAGGTGCTGCCCCGCCTGACCGACGGCCACTACGACCTGGTCTTCTGCGACGGCGACAAGCGCGAGTACTCCGCCTACCTCGCCGAGGCGATGCGGCTGCTGCGCCCCGGCGGCGTGGTGGCCTTCGACAACGCTCTGTGGCACGACCGGGTCGCCGACCCGGCGCAGCGCGACGACGAGACGGTCGCCATCCGCGAGCTCGGCCGCGCCGTGGCCGCCCACGACGGACTGCTCTCGGTGCTGCTGCCGGTCGGCGACGGCCTGCTGTGCGCCAAGAAGGTGTGGAGCCCCGAGGACGAGGACTAACCCTCGAGCTCGGCGGCCTGCTCCTCGGAGATGATCGACACGTACCACCGGTGGCCCCACTCCGAGCCGCGGACCGGGTCGCCGGCCTCGATGCCCTGCCTGGGGACGTCCTTCGGCGCGGGTCGGGAACCGACGACGTAGATGTTCCACTGCTGGCCGAGGTGCTCCTCGGTGGGGCTCAGCGTGAGCGAGGCGTCCGGGGCGTGCTCGGTCCAGGGCAGCGGGTAGCCCTCCTCCTCGTAGTAGCCGAAGCCGCCGTCGGCGGTGAAGTAGCGGTCCACCCCCTTGGCGAACTGGATGCCGTCCTGCCACTCGCCCTCGTAGGAGACGCTGTAGGTGCGCCCGGCCACCAGGAAGTCCTCACCCTCACCCTCGATGACGTCGAGGTTGGCCCGCTCCGGGTGCGCGACCGGCGTGGGGATCGTGTACGACTTCGCCTGGCTGGTGCGGACCAGCTTCTTCTTCCGGTACTCCTTGACGACGAAGCGGTAGGTCTGGCCGTACTGGAAGTCGTGGTCGACGCCGGAGAACGACGCGTAGCCGTAGGACTGGGTGTCGGTGGCTCTGTCGCCACCGTTGACGAACGCTCGGTACGTGTAGCCCTTCCGGAACCCCTTGAACTGCAGGCCCACCACGCGCCACCCCCATGGTAGCCGGCACCGCCGCACTCGCACGAGACCCCGAGGGTCGCGACCTTCAGGGGCTTGGTGCGGGCCCGCTCTGCGGCCGAGGACGCAGCCGGCGCGCTCGACGACGGCTCGGCGGCCTGAGCCGGGGCGAGGCTCAGTCCCGCGAGCAGCAGGGTGAGGGACGTGACGACACCGGCGAGGCGGGTCAGGGGCGTGGTGGGCACAGGGGCTCCTTCGGGGGGTAGGGGGCTGACCCTGTCAGCCGCCGCCGGCAGCCCGCGGCCGCGACAGCGATCCCGGACGATCCCGAACACCTTCCGGGACCGGCGGCTACGCCTCGTCGCGGGCGGTCGGGGTGAAGCCGTCCCAGCCCTCGGCCACGGCCACGATCTCGCAGGCCTCGATGAGCACCGGCGCGCTGCCCACGATCGCCGACCCGGGCGCCTCGGCGGCGCCGGCGGTGAAGGTCTCCTGGAAGGTCGCGCGGGCCTCGTCGGTGGCGAAGACGTAGCAGCCCTCGAACCACTGCCCCGGCACCATCCGCCAGGTCTTGAAGCACAGCCCCGACTGGCCGGTGAACTTCGCGTGAGAGGTGGTCTCGACGTACGCCGCCAGCTCGGTGCCGACGCCCTCGCGGGCGTCGGTGAGCGACCAGCGCACGGTCAGCCCCTTCACGAGCGCTGCTGCCCCTCGCCGACGCCGGCCAGCGGGTCCGCGGACCCCAACCAGCTCAGCAGGGCGCGGGCGCCGAAGCCGGTGGGCCCGGTGCTGTACTCGTGCACGTCGACCGGCGAGTCGCCGACCGAGGCGATGTCGAGGTGCGCCCAGGGCACGTCGCCGGTGAAGTGCTGCAGGAAGAGCGCCGCGGTGATAGCGCCCGGGCCGCCGCCGGCGTTGTCGGCGTCGGCGACCTCGGAGGAGATCCGGTCCTCGTAGACGTCGGCCAGCGGCATCCGCCACAGGGTCTCCCCCGAGTCCTCGGCTGCTGCGGCGAGGTGGGCGGCCAGTGCCTCGTCGTCGGCGAAGTAGCCGCCGGTGCGCAGGCCCAGCGCGACCTTCATAGCGCCGGTGAGGGTGGCGACGTCGACGATCGCGGCGGGGTCGAGCCGGGCGACGCCGTACGC
The DNA here is from genome assembly GCA_963722135.1 of uncultured Actinomycetota bacterium. Classification (GTDB taxonomy): domain Bacteria; phylum Actinomycetota; class Actinomycetes; order Propionibacteriales; family Nocardioidaceae; genus Nocardioides. The sequence goes on along the minus strand of CAVRJT010000003.1, from coordinate 253,255 downwards.
GAGCGCGTCGGCCATCACGAGCCGGCCCTCGGCGTCGGTGTTGGTGACCTCGGAGGTGCGTCCGCCGTAGTGGCGCACCACGTCGCCGGGGCGCATGGCGCTGCCGGAGACGGCGTTCTCGGCCGCGGGGACCAGGCCGACGACGCGGACCGGGCAGCCGACGGCGCCCAGGGCGGCCATCGTGGCGATCACCACGGCACCGCCGGTCATGTCGCGCTTCATGGTGGCCATGCCCTCAGCCGGCTTGATGGACAGCCCGCCGGTGTCGAAGGTGATGCCCTTGCCGACGAGCACCACGGTCGGGGTCTTCCTCGAGGCGCGCGGCGGGGTGTAGTCGAGGCGGATCAGGCGCGGCGGGCTGGCCGAGGCCTGGCCCACGCCCAGGACGCCACCGAAGCCCTCGTCGGCCAACCGGTGCTCGTCCCAGATCTCGACGTCCAGGCCGGTGCGCGCGGCGGTCTCGACCGCCTGCTGGGCCAACCAGGCGGGGTTCTTCAGGTTCGAGGGGACCGTGGCCAGCAGGCGGGCCTGCCACCCGGCACCGGCGAGCGCCAGTGCCCGAGCGAGCGCCTCGCGGTGCTCGGCGGTGTCGCCGACGCCCGCGAGCACGGCTCGACGCACCGGCGGCTGCTCGGGCTCGCGGCTCGACCAGCTGAACCCGAACGAGCCGAGCACCAGGCCGACGACGAACGCCTCCAGCCCGGCTGCCATCCCCGCTGGTCCGGCGGCGGCCGGCACCGACGTGGCGACGGCCTCGCGGTTGCGCACGGCGCGCGCCAGGGCCGCGCCGGCGCGCCGCAGGTCGACGGGGCGCTGCTGGCCCACACCCACCAGGAGCACCCAGCGCAGCTGGGCGTTCTCGGGGCCGCCGAGCGGCACGGGGACCCGGATGACCTCCCCGACCGCACCGGTGGCCTGCTCGAGCTCCAGGACCGCGAGCAGGTCGAGGCCGAGCCCGTCGGACAGCTCGGCGGCACCGGGCCCCAGCACGGGGCCGGTCCTGGGCTCGTCGCTGCCCGCTCGATCGGGGTCGCCGACACCGTCCTGCGGGCTCTCGGCCGGCAGGACGGGGACGGCCACCACGTCGACGCCCAGGACGGCGTACGGACCGAGGTCGCTGAGCGCGACCTCGGGCGGGGCGACCTGGGGCGGGAGGTGGTCGGCGGTGGGGGCGGGCATCAAGCGGGACGCAGCCGGCTCAGCCGACGACGCCCTTCAGGGCGTCACCCAGCGCCGTTGCTTCGTCCTTGTTGAGCTCTACGACGAGGCGGCCTCCACCTTCGAGGGGAACGCGCATCACGATGCCGCGTCCTTCCTTGGTGACCTCCAGCGGACCGTCGCCCGTCCGCGGCTTCATCGCCGCCATCCGGCACCTCTTCCCATTCGTGCGTGCACAGGTGCGGACCCCGGTCGAGGACCCGAGTCGCGCGTGAAACTTTATTATCCCCTATCGCCGCGGTGACCGACACCACAGGGTTCACCCTCGGGCGTCGGCGCGACCCGGACACCGCTCGCGGCGCCGGTCGGGCAGACTCGGACCATGACCTCCGAGACCCCCGCCACCGGCTCCCCGGACAACCCGGCGCCGACCGTCCTGCTCAGCACCGCGGACGGCGTCGCGACGATCACGCTGAATCGTCCGGGCGCGATGAACAGCCTCGACAACGCCACCAAGGACCTCCTGCTGGAGACGGTGCGCGGGGTTGCTGCCGACCCCGAGGTGCGCTGCGTGGTGCTGACCGGGACCGGACGCGCGTTCTGCACCGGACAGGACCTCAAGGAGCACATCGAGCTGCTCGAGAACGGGGGCAGCGACGCGTTGTTCCGCACCGTCGACGAGCACTACAACCCGTTGATCACGCTGATCGCCCAGATGGACAAGCCGGTCGTGGCCGCGGTCAACGGCGTGGCCGCCGGCGCAGGCGCGTCGCTGGCCATGGCCTGCGACATGCGGGTCGTGGCCGACACGGCGGGCTTCAACCTGGCCTTCGCCGGCGTCGGCCTGTCCTGCGACACCGGGGCCTCGATCCACCTGCCGATCCTGGTGGGCCGCGCGAAGGCGATGGAGCTGCTCTACTTCCCGCGCACCGTGCCGGCCGCGGAGTCGCTCGAGCTGGGCCTGGCCACGACGGTGGTGCCCGCCGACGACCTGGCCACCGAGGTCGCCGCGCTGGCGGCCCGCCTGGCCGCCGGGCCGACCCTGGCCTTCGGCGCGATGCGCCGCTCGGTGGCGCACTCGGCCAGCCACGGCTTCGAGGAGTCGCTGGCCTTCGAGAGCGCGATGATGACCCGCACCGGCGCCAGCGAGGACCACCGCGGAGCCGTCGAGGCGTTCGTGGCCAAGCAGAGGCCGCAGTTCCGGGGTCGCTGAGGGTCTCGCCGGGGGGCCGCTGAGGGGAGCCGGTCGGCTCAGACCGCAGCCGACCAGTAGGCCCAGGTGAAGACCGCGACGCCGACGACCATCCCGACGTGGGCCAGCACGGAGAGCCCGGGGCCGGCCGACCAGGTGTCCTCGGTGCCGGCCTGGGCGTGCTTGCCCTTCGAGGGCAGCCAGCGCGCGAGGATCATCAGCCCCACCAGGGCCACGACCCACCACAGACCCAGCGCGACGATGCCGAGCAGCGACCCGCCGAGGGCGGTGTCGCCGGGCGCGACGAGGAAGACCACCCACAGCACCAGCGCCAGGGCACCGGCGCCGGTGTGCACCGCGAGCCAGCGCCGGCCCACGTCGAGGCGCCGCGCGGCGCCGTCGGAGGGCCCGAGGCGCACGCGGGTGAGCACGACGACGACCGCCGCGAGGGCGGTGAGGACGTAGACGACGACCTGGGACGACACGGGCGTGAGTGTGCCCTACGTGTCGCTCGCCGCGCCACGCTCCCCGCTGCCCGGCGAGTCGTGCTCCTCGGGTCGCACCTCGGGGCGGCTCTCCTCCAGCTGCGCGGCCACCCGGTCGAGCAGCGCGTCGACCTCCGACATCCGGTAGCCGCGGAAGGCCAGCGAGAAGCGCACCCGCCGCAGGTCCTCGCCCCCGAGGCGGCCCGCCGGGACGAGCACGTCGGGCCGGTCGTCGTACTCCGGGGCGAGCGGGGTGCCGCGTCCGGCGGCGACCGTCGCGATCGCGCCCATCACCAGCACCACCAGGATCGCGAAGAACCACATCATGGCCGCGGGTCCTCCTCCTGCACCGCCAGGACGTGGCGCACGGCCTCCTCGACGTCGTCGGTGAGGAAGAGCAGGTCGAGGTCGGTCTTCGAGATCTTGCCGTCGGCCAGGACCGTGTCGCGCAGCCAGGACAGCAGGCCGCTCCAGTAGTCGACCCCGATGAGGGCGATCGGGAAGCGGGTGACCTTCTGGGTCTGCACCAGCGTGATCGCCTCGAACAGCTCGTCGAGGGTGCCGACGCCGCCGGGCAGCACCACGAAGCCGCGGGAGTACTTCACGAACATCGTCTTGCGCACGAAGAAGTAGCGGAAGTTGATGCCCACGTCGACCCACTCGTTGAGCCCGGCCTCGAAGGGCAGCTCGATGCCGAGCCCGACGCTGGTGCCGCCGGCGTCGCAGACGCCCTTGTTGGCCGCCTCCATCGCGCCAGGACCGCCACCGGTGATGACCGCGTAGCCGGCCTCGGCCAGCAGCCGGCCGACCCGCTCGGCCTGCGCGTACGTCGGGTGGTCGGCGGGGGTGCGCGCGGAGCCGAAGACGCCGATCGCCGGGCCCAGCTCGGCCAGGGCGCCGAAGCCCTCCACGAACTCGCTCTGGATGCGCATCACGCGCCACGGGTCGGTGTGCACCCAGTCGCTGGACTGGTGGGAGTCGAGGAGCCGCTGGTCGGTCGTGGTCTCCTCGCTGCGGCGGGTGAAGACCGGCCCGGTGAACCGTCCGCGCAGACGCGACACCTCAGGCCCCCGCCCGCTCGGCGGGGCTGCCGGCGCCGGCGGTGAGCCAGGCGCGCAGCGCCCGCTCGCAGTGCTCGATCTCGGCGACCGGCACGTGCTCGTCGGCCTTGTGGGCGAACAGCGGGTCGCCGGGTCCGTAGTTGACGGCCGGCACGCCCAGCGCGGTGAAGCGGGCGACGTCGGTCCAGCCGAACTTCGGGGCGACCTGGCCGCCGACGGCCTCGAGGAACTGCTGGGCCGCGGGCCGGTCGAGCCCGGGCATCGCGGCAGCGCCGAGGTCGGTGAGGGTGACGTCGTACCCGTCGAAGAAGTCGCGCACGAACGCCTCGGCCTCGACCGTGGAGACGTCCGGGGCGAAGCGGTAGTTGACCTCGACCACGCACTCGTCGGGCACCACGTTGCCGGCCACTCCCCCGCGGATCGCGACGGCGTTGAGGCCCTCGTGGTACTCCAACCCGTCGATGACCGGGCGGCGCGCCTCGTAGGCGTTGAGCCGGGCCAGCACGTCGGCGGCTCCGTGGATGGCGTTGACGCCCTTCCAGGAGCGGGCGGAGTGGGCGCGCTCGCCGGTGGTGCGCACGTCGACGCGCAGGGTGCCCTGGCAGCCGGCCTCGACGCCGGCGTTGGAGGGCTCCATCAGGATCGCGAAGTCGGCCTCGAGCAGGTCGGGGCGCTCCTCGGCGACCCGCTTCAGCCCGTTGAACTCCTCCTCGATCTCCTCGGCCTCGTAGAGCACGTAGGTCACGTCGCGCACCGGCTCGGGCACGGTGGCGGCCAGGCGCAGGATGACCGCGTCGCCACCCTTCATGTCGCAGGTGCCCAGCCCGTGCAGGAGACCGGTCTCCTCGTCGAGCCGGCTGGGGAAGTTGCCGTTGACCGGCACGGTGTCGAGATGGCCGGCGATCACCACCCGCTCGCCGCGCCCCAGCTCGGTGCGGGCCACGACGGTGTGGCCCAGCCGGGTCACGCTCAGGTGCGGCAGCGCGGTCAGGGCCGTCTCGACCGCGTCGGCGATGCGCTGCTCGTCGCGGCTGACCGACTCGATGTCGCACAGCCGGCGGGTCAGCGTCACCACGTCGGTGTCGAGGTCGAGCACGGGGGTCGGGCCGGTCGCCGTACGGCTGCCAGAGCTGGTCATGCCCCCATCCAACCAGCCGCTCCCCTGCTGCGAGGCGGGTGCGCGCCGCCGACCCCGAAGGTTCATCGGCCGGCCGCTGGAACTCCCGGGTGGACGATGAAACTTCATCGGCCCGGCGGGAGGTTCATCGGCCGGCCGACAAAACTCCCCTGGCCCGAAACTGAAACGCGTTCTAGTCTGCGGACCATGCGCAACGGACTCGTCCTGTTCACCTCGGACCGCGGCATCACCCCGGCAGCCCTGGCGATGGCCGCGGAGGAGCGGGGGTTCGACACGTTCTACGTGCCCGAGCACACCCACATCCCGGTACGCCGCGAGGCCGCGCACCCCGGCACGGGCGACGAGACGCTGCCCGACGACCGCTACACGCGCACCCTCGACCCGTGGATCTCGTTGGCCACCGTGGCCGCGGTGACCAGCCGGATCCGGCTGTCCACGGCCGTGGCGCTGCCGGTGGAGTCCGACCCGATCACCCTGGCCAAGCAGATCGCCACCCTCGACCACCTCTCGGGCGGCCGCGTCGAGATCGGCGCCGGCTTCGGCTGGAACACCGACGAGCTGGCCGACCACGGGGTGCCGGCCGACCGACGCCGCACCGTCCTCAAGGAGTACGTCGAGGCGATGCGGGCGCTGTGGACGCAGGACGAGGCGGCCTACGACGGCGAGTTCGTCTCGTTCGGGCCGTCGTGGGCGTGGCCGAAGCCGGCGCGGCACGTGCCGCTGGTCATCGGTGCCGGCGGCGGGCCGAAGACGTTCGCCTGGATCGCCCGGCACGCCGACGGCTGGATGACCACCCCGCAGCAGCGCGACATCACGGCTCAGATCGGCGCGCTCCAGCAGGCGTGGGCCGACGCCGGGCGCGCGGGCCGGCCCGACGTGCGCGTCCTGATCGCCTCCAAGCCCGACCCCGACGACCTCGCCGCCTGGGCCGAGGCCGGGGCGACCGAGCTCATCTGGGGGGTCCCGGACAAGGGGCCCGACGAGGTGCTGGCCAGCCTCGACCGGCTCACCGCTCGCCTGGGCCTGGCCCCCGAGCCGCTCCTCGGGTGACCAGCCGGGACCCCCCATCTGGGTCACGCGCGCGAGCGCCGGGGCGCCTAGCGTGGCAGGGGCCCACCCCACCCATGGAGGCTCCGATGACCCTGCAGACACCTTCGATCCTCGGCGCCGGCGAGGGCGAGCACTGGCACTTCCTCAACACGCTCCAGACCCTGAAGGTCGACGGCGCGCGCAGCGACGGCGCCATGACGGCACTGGTCTTCGAGGGCCCACGGGGCTTCGGGCCGCCCCTGCACAGCCACGACATCGAGGACGAGCTCTTCCACGTGCTCGCGGGCGAGGTGCGCTTCACCACCGGCGACATCGACCAGGTCGTGGCCGAGGGCGGCACGGTCTTCCTGCCCAAGCGGCAGGCTCACCAGTTCCAGGTGCTGTCGACGACCGCGAAGGTCTTCCAGGTCACCACGCCCGCCCAGTTCGACGACTTCGTGCGCACCCTGGGCACCCCGGCCGCCGGGGCGTCGCTGCCCGAGCCCACCGAGGTCGACGGGGCCCGGGTGGCGGAGGTCGCTGCCCAGTTCCGGATCCAGCTCCTGGGCCCGCCCCCGCCGCCCCTCGACTGACCTCAGGCCTTCGCCACCGCCACGGTCGCCTTCTCGCCGTCGCCGACCAGCACCGACGTACCCGGGTGGTCGACGTTGGAGGACACCTCGTAGGCCGTGGTCAGCGTCTCGGCCATGATCAGCTCGCGGTGGGTCGAGGCGGCCGCCTGCACCGCCGGCGAGCCGGCGATCGTGAGGCCGATCCGGTCGGAGACCTCGAAGCCCGCGTCGCGGCGGGCCTGCTGGACCGCGCGCACCAGGTCGCGGGCCAGGCCCTCGGCGGCCAGCTCGTCGGTGACCACGGTGTCGAGCACCACGAAGCCACCGCCGGGCAGCATCCCGACCGCGTCGGAGTCCTCGGCGGAGCCGGCGACGGTCTCGAGCGTGAACTCGCCCTCGACCAGCACCAGCCCACCGGCGGTGACGGTGCCGTCCTCGGCCACCGACCAGTCGCCCGACTTCGAGCCCTTGATGGCCTGCTGCACGTCCTTGCCGAGACGGGGTCCGGCGGCGCGCGCGTTGACGCTCAGCCGCTGCGAGACGCCGTACGACGCCGCCTCGGGCGCATCGATCCCCAGCAGGCGCACCGCCTTCACGTTGACCTCGTCGGCGACGATCGACTCGAAGCCCTCGAGCGCCGCGGGGTCGGCGACGACCACGGTCAGCGTCGACAGCGGCAGCCGGTTGCGCAGCGAGCGGGCCTTGCGCAGCGCGGAGGTGGCCGAGCAGACCTCGCGGACCTGGTCCATGGCTGCGACCAGCGCCAGGTCGTCGGGGCCGGCGGGCAGCTCGTCGGGGGTCGGCCAGTCGGCCAGGTGCACCGAGCGGCCCCCGGTCAGACCGCGCCAGACCTCCTCGGTGGCCAGCGGCATCAGCGGCGCGGTGGCGCGGCAGACGGTCTCGAGCACCGTGTGCAGGGTGTCGAAGGGCTCGGAGCTCGAGGCGTCCCAGAACCGCTCGCGCGAGCGACGGATGTACCAGTTGGTCAGCACGTCGAGGAACGAGCGGGTGGCGTCGCACGCCTCGGCGACGGCGTAGGCGTCCAGCGACGTGGTCATCTGCTCGACGAACTGCCCGCACTTGGCCAGCAGGTAGCGGTCCAGCGGGTCCGTCGAGGCGGTGGAGCGCTGGGCGTCCACGGAGCCGGCGTTGGCGTAGAGGCTGAAGAAGTACCAGCTGTTCCACAGCGGGATCAGCACCTGGCGCACCGAGTCGCGGATGCCCTGCTCGGTGACCACGAGGTTGCCGCCGCGCAGGATCGGGCTCGACATCAGGAACCAGCGCATCGCGTCGGCACCGTCGCGGTCGAAGACCTCGCGCACGTCGGGGTAGTTGCGCAGCGACTTGCTCATCTTGTTGCCGTCGGAGCCGAGCACGATGCCGTGGCTGATGCAGTTCTCGAAGGCCGGCTTGTCGAACAGCGCGGTCGCGAGGATGTGCAGCGTGTAGAACCAGCCACGGGTCTGGCCGATGTACTCGACGATGAAGTCGGCCGGGAAGTGCCCGCCCTTCCCGTCGGTGCCGTCGGGGCCGGTGAACCACTCGGCGTTCTCGAACGGGTAGTGCACCTGGGCGTAGGACATCGACCCGGAGTCGAACCACACGTCGAGCACGTCGGGCACCCGGCGCATCATCGACCGACCGGTCGGGTCGTCGGGGTTGGGCCGCACCAGGTCGTCGACGAAGGGGCGGTGCAGGTCGGGCTCGCCGGCCTTGTTGCGCGGCAGGTCGCCGAAGTCGCGCTGGATCTCGGCGAAGGAGCCGTAGACGTCGAGGCGCGGGTAGGCCTCGTCGTCGCTCTTCCACACCGGCACCGGGGAGCCCCAGAAACGGTTGCGGGTGATCGACCAGTCGCGGGCGTTCTCCAGCCAGCGGCCGAACTGGCCGTCCTGGATGTGGTCGGGGACCCAGTTGATCTGCTGGTTCAGCTCGAGCATCCGCTGCTTGATCGCGGTGACCTCGACGAACCACGACGAGACGCCCTTGTAGATCAGCGGCTCGCGGCAGCGCCAGCAGTGCGGGTAGGAGTGGTCGTAGCTCTCGCGGCGCAGCAGGATCGTGCCGGGCGTGACCGCGCCCGTGTCGTCGGTCGAACCCGTCGAGGCCCGGGTCGCCGCCTTCAGGTGGTCGATGATGTGCAGGTTGGCGTCGAAGACCTGCATGCCTGCGTAGTCGTCGACGGGGTGCGTGAAGCGCCCGTCCTTGCCGACCGGCATCACCGGCTCGATGCCCTCGCGGTCGGTGACCTCCTTGTCGACCTCACCGAAGGCGCCGGCGGTGTGCACCAGCCCGGTGCCGTCGGTGGTGGTGACGGCGTCGTCGGCCGCGACCACGCGGAAGGCGCGCTCGTGTCCGAGGTAGTAGGAGAACGGCGGGGTGTAGGTGCGCCCGACCAGCTCCGCGCCGCGGTAGCGGCCCAGCACGGTCGGTTCGGCGCCCAGCTCCTTGGCGTACGCCGGCAGCCGGGCCTCGGCGAGCAGGTAGCGCGCCGTCGTGTCGGTGCCGGGCACGCCGGCCTCGACGACGACGTACTCGATCTCGGAGCCGACCATCACGGCCAGGTTGGAGGTCAGCGTCCACGGCGTCGTGGTCCAGATCAGCAGGTGCGCGCCGTCGAGCACCGGGTCCGCACCGGTCGCGTCGAGCGCGTAGCCGACGGTGACCGCGGGGTCCTGGCGGTTCTGGTAGACGTCGTCGTCCATCCGCAGCTCGTGGTTCGACAGCGGCGTCTCGTCGTTCCAGCAGTAGGGCAGCACCCGGAAGCCCTCGTACACCAGGCCCTTCTCGTGCAGCTGCGAGAACGCCCACATGACCGACTCCATGTAGTCGGGGTTCATGGTGCGGTAGTCGTTGTCGAAGTCGACCCAGCGCGCTTGGCGGGTCACGTAGTCGCGCCACTCGCCGGTGTAGGTCATCACGGACTCGCGGCAGGCGTCGTTGAACTTGTCGATGCCCATCTCGACGATCTCGTCGGTGGTCTTGATGCCGTTCAGACGCATCGCCTCGAGCTCGGCGGGCAGGCCGTGGGTGTCCCAGCCGAAGCGGCGCTCGACGCGGCGACCGCGCATGGTCTGGTAGCGCGGGATCAGGTCCTTGACGTAGCCGGTGAGCAGGTGCCCGTAGTGCGGCAGACCGTTGGCGAACGGCGGGCCGTCGTAGAAGACGAACTCGTTCTCGCCGTGCTCGCCCGCGTCGCGCTGCTCGACGCTGGCCTCGAAGGTGCCGTCGGCGGCCCAGTAGGCCAGCACCCGCTCCTCGATCTCCGGGAAGCGCGGGGAGGAGGGGATGGCGCCCGTGGCGTCGGTGGAGACCTTCGGATAGGTCACTGCTGCTCCTGGGGTACGTCGGTCGTCGGGGCTGACTGCCACGAGGACGACTCCCCTGCCGGGGTCCGCGGTACCACCTCGCTTGCCCCCGATGTCACTGCGGTGCTGCTGCGGGGGCCGCTCGTTGCGGGCTGTGACGGGCCTACCCGTCCGGTTCTACTGGGCTCCCGACCGCGGTCGGGGGCTGTTCTTCCGGAGGCTCGCCGCTGATGACGGCTCAGACGCCTGTGCCCCGATCGTACGCCGCCCCGCCGGTCCGGCCGCAATCGGTTTGGCCAGCCTCACCGACCCGGCGCAGATGTCCCGCCCACCCGGCGCAGATGTTCCACCGAGTCGGCCCGTACCGACCGCGGTGCGGCAGAGTTGCTGCCATGACGTCTCACCAGGGCATGTTCGTCCCCTCCGACCAGGACCCGCGCACCCAGATCGTCGACACCCGGGGCGAGCGCGCCTGCGTCGAGGGCTACCTGGACGCCTACCGGCACACGATCGCGCTGAAGTGCGAGGGCCTCTCCCCCGCCCAGCTGGCCACGGCGTCCGTGCCGCCCTCGGCGCTGTCGCTGCTCGGCCTGGTGCGCCACCTCGCCCGGGTCGAGCACCACTGGGCCCGCCGCGTGCTGGAGGGTCGCACCGACCTGACCCGGCTCTTCCACGGCCCGGACGAGGACGCCGGCTTCGGCCTGCCTCCCGAGGTCGACCAGGGCACGGTCGACGAGGCGTTCTCGCTGTGGCGGGCCGAGTGCGCCCATGCCCGCGAGGCGGTGGCCGCGGCGTCGTACGACGACCTCGTCGACGTGGGTGAGGACCGGATCGAGGTGCGCGACGTGGTGGTGCACCTCGTCGAGGAGTACGCCCGCCACGCCGGGCACGCCGACCTGGTCCGCGAGTGCCTGGACGGCCGCACCGGCCAGTGACCCGGCCCAAATATCCCGCCCACCCGGCGCAGATGTCTCGCCCACCCGGCCCGAAATGACTGGGCTCAGTGCGGCTCGAGCCAGGAAAGCACCCGCTGAGCGGCCTCGTCAGCGGTGAGCGCGGCGTTGTCGAGTCGCAGGTGCTCGACGTCGCCGAGCAGCTGGTCGGCCAGCGTCGGATCGCCCGGGTCGGTGTTCATCCGGTGCCGCTCCTCCATCTCTCGCACGTGCGCGTCCGACCAGACCAGGTCCGCCTTCGAGGGCTTGGAAGAGATCCGGTCGGCGCCGGTGTTGCGGGCCAGCCGGGTGTCGAGGTCGGCGTACAGCTCGACCCAGCGCACCGGCAGCCCGGCGTCTCGGTAGGGCTCGATCATCTGGCGCACCAGATCGGCCTCGGCGGGATCGTCGACGCCCCACACGAAGGTGAAGACCAGCTTCACACCGTGCTCGACGGCCTCCTCGAGCACCCGGCGCCGGAACTCCAGCGTGAGCCGCTCGAAGGACGAGGTGCCGTGCCCGAACACCTCCAGCAGCGGCTCGACCGTGTGGTGGTTGTGGAAGAGCCGGTAGTCGCTGCGTGCACAGATCGCCCGGCCGACCGTCATCTTGCCGACCGCCGGCGGTCCGGTGATCAGCATCAGCTCGCCTGTCATGCGAGCACGCTAGACGGTGCTCGCTCCTGCCGAGTGCGCGCGGCTCGGGGCCACGGGGCGGTCGCTCAGCAACCATGTCCGCCATTCATCCGGTTGCAGGCTCACCGCGGAAGTGGCTGGATCGAGCCCCGTGGTGGGTCAGCAACCGCTCACGAGAAGGCCACAGGCTCCCGCTGGAACAACCAGGTGAGCTCGGCCGAGTCGCCCGCACCCCAGTGGTCGATGACGGCGTACCGCGTCGTGCCGTCGAGCACCCGGAACCGCTCGCGCAGCGTCGCCCCGGAGTCGGACTCGGCGGTGACCTCGTGGGCGCCGGTGGGCAGGCTCAGCGAGAAGCTGACCCAGTTGTGCTGGCTCCCGACGTGGAAGTCGCCGTCGACCACGGTGACGCCGTCGACAGCGATCTCGAGCCCGACCCGCTCGTCGTCGAACGACTGGTTGCTGACGTGGAGCACCAGGTCTGCCTCGGAATGGTCCACGAGCCGTACGGCGGAATCGGTGGCGGTGACCGCGGGGTGCGCGGCAGGGTCCTCGCCCTGATCGTCGCCGCACCCCACGAGCGCGCCCGAGGCGATCAGGAGGACGAGCACGAGGTCGAGGGCACGGCACGCAGACATGCGGGTGGGACTCGGCAGGCGCCGCGCCGGTTCCCTTCCTTGTCGGGATCATGCCCCGCCCATAGGTTGCGGTGACGGCGGCTCGGCGCAGACCCGGCGCCGACCATCCGATGCACGGCCCCGAGGACGAGGAGAGCCAGCCATGACCAGCGCCAGCCCCAGCTCGAAGGAGAAGTCGTCCGGGCTCTCCGCCCTGATGCGGCCCGTCAACTCCGTCGTCGAGCGCTTCATCCCCAGCGCGCTCGTGTTCGCGATCATCCTGACCTTCATCGTCGCCATCCTGGCGCTGCTCATGACCGACACCGGGCCGGTCGACGTGGTCAGGGGCTGGGGCGACGGGCTGGCCGGTCTGCTGGCCTTCATGACCCAGATGTCGCTGATCCTCCTGCTGGGCCACACCCTGGCCAACACGGGCCCGGTGCGGGCCCTGCTGAGCAGGCTCGGCGGACTGCCGAAGACCGCCCTCCAGGGCTACCTCTTCGTCTTCCTCGTGGCCTCCGTCGCCTGCCTCATCACCTGGGGGCTCGGCCTGGTCGTCGGCGTGCTGCTGGCCGTCGAGGTCGCCAAGCAGGGGCGCGAGAAGGGGCTGAAGCTGCACTTCCCGATGCTGGTCGCCGCCGGCTACTCCGGCTACGTCATCTGGCACATGGGCTACTCCGGCTCCGGCACCCTGACGGCCGCGACCGAGGGCTCGTTCATCGCCGAGCAGCTCGGCGAGACCATCCCCATCAGCGAGACCACCTTCGCCTGGTGGAACATCGTCGCGATCGTCGCCACCATCGTCGTGGTGGGCATCGGTCTCGCCCTGGTGGCCCCGCGCGGGGGCGACAAGATCATCGAGCTGAAGCCCCAGGCCCAGTTCGGCGACGGCCCGGTCATCGACGACGACGTGGTCACCCCGGCCGACCGGGTCGACGCCAGCCGCATCCCCACACTGATGGTCGGCCTGGCACTGGTCGCCTACCTGGTCATCCACTACTCCGACGGCGGCACCGCCACCCTCGACATCGTCAACTGGACGTTCCTGGCGCTGATCTTCCTGCTGGTGCGCAGCCCGCTCGAGCTGATCGGCCTGGTCAAGAACGCCGCCTCGAACGTGGGCGAGATCCTGCTCCAGTTCCCCCTCTACGCCGGGATCATGGGGATCATGGCCACCTCTGGCCTGATCACCGTCTTCTCCGACTTCATGGTCGAGACGGCCGGCCCCTCCACCTTCGGGGTGCTGGTCTTCCTCTCCGCCGGGGTGGTCAACTTCTTCGTGCCCTCCGGCGGCGGCCAGTTCGCCGTGCAGGGCCCGGTGATGCTCGACGCCGGCGGCCGGCTCGGGGTCGACCCGTCCATCACGATCATGGCCATCGCCTACGGCGACCAGTGGACCAACATGATCCAGCCCTTCTGGGCACTGCCGGTGCTGGCGATCTCGGGGCTGAAGATCCGCGACATCCTCGGCTACACGATGGTCACGCTCATCGCGTCCGGCCTGGTCTTCGGCACCACGCTGTTCCTGGTGGGGCTGGGCAGCTGACCGGGAGCAGACGTGCCGGCCCGCCCCGAGGGGCGAGCCGGCACGACGAGCGGCGTAAGGGTCAGTCGACCCAGGCCCGGTCGTAGAGGAACATCGTCTCGCTGGTCGGCTCCATGCCGTGGACGTTGTCGTTCCAGGCCTGGAAGGTGCCACCGGCGGCCAGGCCGACGCCGGGGACCTTCTCGTGCCACAGCCGCTCGATCTTGGTCATCGTGCCGATGCCCTCCTCAGCAGTCTCGGCGGCCTGGAGGTCGGCGAGCAGGGCGTCCATCTCGAAGTTGGAGAAGCCGCTGGTGTTCTGGCGCGAGGAGCTCTGCAGCGCCCCGATGAGGCGTGAGTAGGGGTCCTCGTCGGGGATGCTCAGGGCGGCCACGGCCAGGTCGTAGTCGTGGTCGATGTAGAGGCGCTGGATCTGGTCGGAGACGCTGCGCAGCGCCTCGTTCTCGACGGTGAACCCGACGTCCTCGAGCATCGCCTTCACCGCGACGCCACCGGCGGTGCCGGGGCCGTCGGCGCCGTGGAGGTAGCGGACGGTGCCGTCGAAGCCGTCCGCCTTGGCCTCCTCGAGCAGCGCCCGGGCCGCCTCGGGGTCGGTCTCCAGGGGCGGCACCCCGGTCGACCAGGGTGAGGCGTCGGGGAAGATCTCCTTGGTCGGCACGCCGGCGCCGTCGGTGACCCGCTGCAGGTAGACCTCGGGGTCGATCGCCAGGGCGACCGCGCGGCGCACGCGCGGGTCCTCGCCCGGGCGTCCCTCACGGCTGTTGATCCAGATCTGGGTGCCGAGGCCGGTCGCGAACATCATGCCCGCGAACTCCTCGTCGATGGCCTGCTCGACCGGCCCGGGGCCGCGCATGAACGCGGTGTCGACCCCGCCGCTGGTCAGCGACTCCAGCTTGGCGTCGTCGCCGCCCAGCCACACGAAGCGCAGCTCGTCGAGGTAGGGACCCTCGCCCCAGTAGTCCTGACGGGCGCTGAGCACCAGCTCCTCACCCTCGGCGTAGGTGTCGAGCTCGAAGGGCCCGGCACCGATCGGCTCGAAGTCGAACACGTCGTCGTACGCCGCCGGGGCCAGGATCATGCCCGGGCCGCCGGCCAGCATGTTGGGGAAGGTCGCCCACTCGCGCTGCAGGGTGAACTCGACCGTCCGGTCGTCGACGGCCCTGCTGGACTTGAGGTTCGCGATCAGGGTGAGCGCCTGGTAGGCGAAGTTGTCGGTGTAGTACTTCATGGAGTCCACCACCGACTGCGCGTCGAGCGGCGTGCCGTCGGCGAACTCGACACCGTCGCGCAGGGCCAGCGTCCAGACGATGTTGTCGTCGGTGGTCAGCGACTCGGCCAGCTGCGGCTCGAAGGTCTGGGACTCGTGGTCGTAGCGCACCAGCGTGTCGTAGATCGCGGCCATCGCGCTGCCGCCGGCGGCGCCGTTGGCGTAGCTCTTGGTCGGGTCGAGCGTGCGGATCTCGGAGTACTCCGCGACGGTCAGGGTGCCGCCCTGGACCGGCTCGGCGTCGCCGTCGGCGACGCGGACCATGCCGGTCGTGTAGATCTCGCTCTTCGGCTGGCCGCCGGAGGTGTTCTCCGAGCTGCCCTCCTCGTCGGCGGAGGACGCGCAGCCGGAGACGGCGAGGGCGCCGACGAGGGCCAGGGAACCGAGCCGGAGCCGGCGCAGGTGGGGTGACATCAAAGGACTCCTGGGGCAAGAAGGAACAGTCGAGGACGACCACCACGGTCCGCAAGATCGAGTGATCGACGTCACCATGACACCGCCACCGAGTTTTGTCAGTCGACTGACAGCATCTGCCCCGGCCGTCTCAGCCGACGGCCAGCACGTCCTCCGGGACGACCGTGAGCCCGTGGGCCCGAGCGGCGTCGCGCAGACGCCGGCGCACGTCGGCGTGGACCTCGATGGCCAGCTCCTCGAGGACCAGGCGGCGCACGGCTCCGTGCCGGAAGTCGGGGGTTCCGTCGGGGGTGTGCACCAGCACGCCGGAGCCCACCGCGCGGGCCAGGGCGGCAGGGCCGACGGCGTCCTCGACGACGCCGGCCGGGGCGAGCGGCCCGGCGACCGCGCTGACCCCGACCGCGAGCAGCGCCAGCGGGTCGAGGTCCGCCAGGCGCCGGCGTACGGCGGCGGGCAGCGCCTCCGACAGGGACCGGGCCAGGTCGGTGGGGTCGGCGAGGTGGCGTGCCGCGTCGAACTGGGCCCGCAGGTCGGGGTCGGCGAGGATCGCGCTCAGCACCGCAGGGTTCCCGGCGCTGGCGCGGTGGTAGGCCGAGACGAGGGCCGAGGATCCGTCGAGCCGTTCGCCGAGGGCGTCCCCCACGACGTCGGCGACGGCGGCGCGCTCCAGGCAGCCGAGGTCCACGACGGTGCAGTCGCGGCCCTCAGCGACCTCCGGCACCGGTCCGTGGGCGCCGACGAGCAGCGGGGCCCGGGAGCGCTGGCACTGGCGCACCACCTCGGCCCGCTGGGCCGGGTCGCACAGGTCGGCGTCGTCGAGGACGATCAGCACCTTGTCGCGCCCCTCGAGC
The DNA here is from genome assembly GCA_963722135.1 of uncultured Actinomycetota bacterium. Classification (GTDB taxonomy): domain Bacteria; phylum Actinomycetota; class Actinomycetes; order Propionibacteriales; family Nocardioidaceae; genus Nocardioides. The sequence goes on along the minus strand of CAVRJT010000003.1, from coordinate 237,053 downwards.
ATCGGCGCGAGCGCGTCGACCAGGTCGAGCGGGGAGGAGGCCCAGGGGCGCGGTCGCAGCCGTCCGATCCGGACGCCGTCCTGGGCGGCGCGTCGGGCCGCCTCGTCGAGCACCGTGCTCACCCCGACGCCGGCCCGACCGAGCACCACCGCGGGACGAACCTCGCGGACCACGACCTCGAGGATCGCCAGCTCCCGGTTGCGACCGCGGACGGGCCCGGGCCTGTCCCCGCGGTGCACCGACGTCGAAGCCATGCGAGTGCCACTCCCTCGCCGACGAACGTCGTCGGTGCCGACCGGCTCCCCCCGAGCCGGCTTTCCCAGGGTAGGTGCTCGCGTCACTGCCGCCAACCACCTCGCACCGGTCCCACGCCTGGGGATCGGTGCGACACCGGCAGGCAGCCTTTCCTAGGGTGGACCACGTGACTGCCTCCGACGCCGCCCCCGAGCCCACCCCGACCCGCACCACCGGCCCCGCCTGGGGCCACGCGCTGGCGACCGTCACCAACGCCGGCACCGTCCTCGACGCGTGGTTCCCGCAGCCGCGTCTGGGCGCGCGTCCCGACACCGACGAGAGCGCCCCCGCCGAGCTCACCAACCTCGAGGGCAGCGACCACGCCCGCGGCGTACGCCGGGAGGTCCGCCTGGTCGAGATCGCCGACCTGCAGCAGCCCCCGGTCGACACGGCCGACGTGTGGCTGCGCCTGCACCTGCTCTCCCACCGCCTCGTGCGCCCGCACGGCGTCTCCATGGACGGGGTCTTCGGCAAGCTGACCAACGTCGTGTGGACGTCGGCCGGCCCCTGCGCCGTCGAGGACTTCGAGCTGACCCGGGCCCGGATGAAGGCCGGCGGCACGCACGTCTCGGTGTACGGCATCGACAAGTTCCCGCGGATGACCGACTACGTCGTCCCCACCGGGGTGCGCGTCGCCGACGCCGACCGGGTCCGCCTGGGCGCGCACCTGGCCGAGGGCACCACGGTGATGCACGAGGGCTTCGTGAACTTCAACGCCGGCACCCTCGGCTCCTCGATGGTCGAGGGCCGGATCTCGGCCGGCGTGGTCGTCGGCGCGGGCAGCGACGTCGGCGGCGGCGCCTCGATCATGGGCACCCTCTCGGGCGGCGGCACCACCGTCATCTCCCTGGGCGAGCGCTGCCTGCTCGGGGCCAACTCCGGCATCGGCATCCCGCTGGGTGACGACTGCGTGGTCGAGGCCGGTTGCTACGTCACCGCCGGCACCAAGGTGACCCTGCCGTCGGAGGACGGCCGGGTCGTCAAGGCCGCCGAGCTGTCCGGCGCCGACAACGTGCTGTTCCGCCGCAACTCGGTCTCGGGCGCGGTCGAGGCCGTGGCGTGGAAGAGCGACGGCGTCGCCCTCAACGCCGCCCTGCACGCGAACTGAGCAGACCCCGGGCTCGGGCCCGGGGCCTCACAGCGTGCGGGCGACCGCCCAGGCGGAGTGCATCGCGCCCTCGATGTAGCCCACGTCGTCGGCGTCGCCGGCGACGTGCACCTCGAGGCCGCGGGCCCGCAGGTCGTCGGCCAGCGGAGCCGCCGCGGAGACCTCGGAGGCGACGACCACGAGGTCGGCGGCGGCGCTGGTCGCGCCGTCCTTGGTCGTGAAGTGCACGGTGTCCTCGGTGATCCGCTCCACGGTGGCGCCGCGGTGGATCGTCACGCCGTGGCTGCCGGCCTTCGCGACCGCGTGCCAGCGCCGCGGCATCGCCATCGGGAGACCGATCTGGCCGCCCTCCTCGACGAGGGTGACCCGGCGGCCGCGCTCGGCGAGGAACTCGGCCAGCTCGAGGCCCACCAGCGAGCCGCCGATGACCACGACGTCCTTGCCGATCGGCATGAACCGCTGGGTGACCGCACGGATGCGGCCGGGGTCGTTGGTGATGCGGGACCACTTGCCGAGCTTGCCCAGGGCCCGGAGCTTGGTGCTCTGGCCCCCGGTGTCGCCGGCGCCGGTCATCAGGGCGCGCAGGGTGTCACCGGTGTGCACGTGCGGCAGGTCGGCGCCCGGCACGGACGGCAGGTCGCGCACCGCGCCGGTGGCCACGACGACCGCGTCGGGCCGGAGCGCGAGCACCGAGTCGGCGGTGGCGCGGTGGCCCAGGCACACCTCGACGCCCAGGCGCTGCGTCTCGTGGGTCAGCCAGTCGACGAGGCGCTGGTTGTCGGGGGTGGTGAGCTGGGAGAACCACAGGGTGCCGCCGATCCGGTCGCCCGACTCGAGCACGGTGACGCGGTGCCCGCGCTCCTTGGCGATCCGGGCGCTCTCGAGACCGGCGGGGCCGGAGCCGACGACGACCACGTGGCGCGGCGTACGCACGCCCGGGAACGGCAGGGCGGCCTCGTTGCCCAGCGCGGGGTTGACCGCGCAGACGGGGGTCTCGTCGAAGAAGTTGCGCTCCACGCAGACGTAGCAGTTGATGCACGGGCGCACGCTGGCGGCGTTGCCGGCGCGCAGCTTGTTGACCAGGGCGGGGTCGGCGAGCAGCTGACGGCCCATGGCCACGAAGTCGGCCTGGCCGCTGGCGATCATGTCCTCACCGATCGCGGGCAGCACCCGGCCGACGGCGACGACCGGCACGGAGACCTCGGCCTTCACAGCCGCCGCGAGGCTGCGGTAGGCGCCGAGCTTGTGGGGCAGCGGGCCGTCGAGGAAGTTCTGGAACGGGTTGCGGCCCCAGCCGGTGACGTGGATGGCGTCGGCGCCGGCCTCCTCGAAGAGCTTCGAGGCGGCGATCGCCTCCTCGGTGGTCAGGCCGTCCTCCTCACCGAACTCCTTGCCGGCGATGCGCACCAGCAGCGCCATGTCGGGACCCATCGCCTCGCGGACCGCGCGCACGACCGCGACAGGCAGCCGGGCCCGGTTCTCGAAGGCGCCGCCCCACTGGTCGGTGCGGTGGTTGTCGGCGCGGGAGAGGAAGCCGCCGAGGATGTAGCCGTGGGCGCAGTGCACCTCGATCGCGTCGGCGCCCGACTCGCGCACGCGACGCGCGGCGTCGGCGAACGACTCGATCAGCCAGGCGATGTCCTCCTCCGTGGCCTCCTGGTAGGTCGCCTGCTTGCCCTGCGAGGCCGTGGCCATCCGCATCAGCTCCTGGGGCGTGTTGTCCGCCAGGGCGCTCATGTCGTACGCCGCACGCGGCGCGGAGGGCACCAGCAGCGGCCGGTCGTTGGCCACGTCGACGCGCCCGACCTTGCCGTGGTGCGTCATCTGGATGCACAGCTTGCTGCCGGCCGCGTGCACGGCGTCGGCGAGCGCGGTCAGGCCCGGGATGAAGCGGTCCTCCGACAGGCCGGGCTCGTGCATGCTGGCGGTGCCGTAGGGGAACGCGACGGCGCACGCGCCGGTGATGATCATCCCGGTGCCGCCCTCGGCGCGGGCGACGTAGTGGTCGATGTCGCCCTGCTCGATCTCACCGTCGTGGCACAGGTTCATGTCCATCGCGGCGAGCAGCACACGGTTCGACAGGGTCACCGGGCCGAGACGGCCCTCGGCGAGCAGGTGGGCGAAGTCAGGGCTGGTACGAGTCGTGGCCACGCGGGGACGCTACGCAGCCTCCGCCGGTGTGACGCGGGCATCTCCCGGCCACCGAGACGGACCCGGCCCACCGCCCGCTTGGAGGTGTCACGGACGATGGGCGCATGAGGAAGCTGGTGCCCGCCGTCGTGATCACGCTCGTCGTGGCCGGCGTGATCGGCGTGGGCGTGTGGGCCCTGGTCGACCGGGTGGGCACCCTCTTCACCGGCCGGACCTGCACCGCGACCGTCAACGACAGCACCGTCGAGCTGACCCCCGAGCAGGCCGAGAACGCCGGCCTGATCGCGGCGATCGGCGTACGACGCGGTCTGCCGGCGCGCGCGGTGTCGATCGCGCTGGCCACGGCCTACCAGGAGTCGAAGATCGTCAACCTGACCTCCGGGGACCGCGACTCCCTCGGGATCTTCCAGCAGCGCCCCTCCCAGGGCTGGGGCAGCGAGGAGCAGGTGCTCGACCCGGTCTACTCGACCAACGCCTTCTACGACGCCCTCGTCGAGGTCGACGGCTACCGCGAGCTGGAGGTCACCGAGGCGGCGCAGGCGGTGCAGCGCTCGGGCTTCCCCGGGGCCTACGCCGACCACGAGGCCGACGCCCGGGTGCTGGCCTCCGCGCTCACCGGCAACTCCCCCGCCGCGCTGTCCTGCGAGGTGCCCGGCGATGCCGAGGCCGCCAACGCCGAGCTGCGCGACGTGGGGCTGACCTTCCGTGCCGACAAGGTGCGCAAGGAGCTCACGGCGGTCTTCGGTGAGCTCTCGCTCGGCGGCTACGCACCGGGCGGGGTCAGCACCGGTCACCAGGAGGGCTCGGCGCACTACGAGGGGCGCGCCGTGGACGTCTTCTTCCGCCCGGTCTCGGAGCAGAGCGCCGTGCGCGGCTGGGCGATGGCGCACTACCTGGTCACCCAGGCCGAGCGGCTGTCGGTGGCCACGATCATCTTCGACGACAAGATCTGGACCGCCCGTCGCTCCGGCCAGGGCTGGCGCGACTACGACGTCGACACCTCCGACGTGTCGGCCGAGACCGCCGAGATCCTCGAGCACCGCGACCACGTGCACGTCGACGTCTTCTCCTGAGCGACGGGGTTGCCGGGCGCGACGGCCTGGGACAGGGTGGCGGGACTGGTCGCCGTCGCGCAAGGAGCCACCGTCGTGGATGTCACCGGCCCGGTCCTCGTGGGGATCGACTCCTCGGAGAACGCCAAGTCCGCCCTGCGCTGGGCGGCCGAGTACGCGAGCCACGTCGGCGTGGCCGTCGAGGCGGTCATCGCCTGGGACGTCCCGGCGACCTACGGCTACGCCATGGTCACCACCCCGGACCCGCCGGAGTACGAGAAGTTCGCCGCCGCGGCCCTGCTCGGGTCGGTGAGCCAGCACTGCGTGCAGCAGGCGCACTGCCCGGTCGTGGTGATCCCGCACGACGTCACCACCTGACGGGTCACCCCTGACCCCAGGATCGGGGATATCCCGGATGCCCGAAAGGGGTGGCTGGTGCCAGACTTCGAGGCATGGAGCAGACATCCGCCGCGAGCGCACGCGACCTGACCAAGGTGTACGGCGCAGACGAGGCGCAGGTGCGCGCCCTCGACGGCGTCACCGTGGACCTGCACCGCGGTGAGTTCACCGCCATCATGGGCCCGTCGGGCTCGGGCAAGTCGACGCTGATGCACTGCCTGGCCGCCCTGGACACCCCGAGCGCGGCGAGGTCGTCGTCGACGGCACCCCCCTGGGCGGGCTCAAGGACAAGGAGCTCGACGACGCTGCGGCGCGAGAAGATCGGCTTCGTCTTCCAGGCCTTCAACCTGATCCCGACCCTCACCGCCCGCGAGAACATCCTGCTGCCGCTCGACCTGGCCGGCCGCAAGCCCGACCAGGGCTGGTTCGACGCGGTCGTCGACGCCGTCGGGCTGCGCCCGCGCCTGGGGCACCGGCCCAGCGAGATGTCCGGGCGGCCAGCAGCAGCGGGTCGCCTGCGCCCGGGCGCTGGTCAGCCGGCCCGCGATCGTCTTCGCCGACGAGCCGACGGGCAACCTCGACTCGACCAGCTCCGCGGAGGTGATGCGGTTCCTGCGGCGCAGCGTCGACGAGTTCGACCAGACGATCGTGATGGTCACCCACGACCCGGTGGCGGCGGCGTACACCGACCGCATCCTGTTCCTCGCCGACGGCCGGATCGTCGACGAGCTGCGCGACCCCGACCGCGACTCGGTGCTCGAGCGGATGGGCCGGCTGCAGCGGCAGCCGCCGCGCCGCCGCAGGCGGGCTGAGCGGTGTTCCGCCTCACCTGGCGCACGCTGCTGGCCCGCAAGGCGCGGCTGGCGATGAGCACGCTGGCGATCGTGCTCGGCATCGGCTTCCTCAGCGGGGTGCTGACCTTCAGCAGCGGCCTGTCGACCACGTTCAACGGCATCATCGACGGCTCCACGCCGCGACGCGGTCGTCGCGCCCGGCGGGCACCGGCTCGTTCGAGGCGGTCGGCGCCGGCAACACCCAGACCCTCGCCCCGAGGACGTCGCCGCGCTGGACGCGCTGCCCGAGGTGGCGCGCGCCGACGGCAGCGTCGACGGGCTCGGCCTCTACGTGCTCGACCCCGAGATGAAGCTGGTCGGCACCGGCGGCGCGCCCGACCCTGGCCTTCAACTACACCGACAGCCCCAACCTGGCCGGCGAGCCGATCCTGGTCCTCGACGACGGCCGCTGGCCCGAGGCCGACGACGAGATCGCCCTCGACACCGCGGCCGCCGAGAACGCCGGCTACGAGATGGGCGACCGGGTCACCGTCATCCCGCCGGGCGTCGACGGCTCCGGGCCGATCACCCGCCAGCTCGAGCTGGTCGGCCTGGCCGGCTTCAACGCCGGCGCCGGCACCGCCGGCAGCACCCTGGTCGATCTTCAGCACCGCGGGCGCCCAGGCGATGTTCCTGGGCGGCGCGGACGCCTTCACCTCGGTCGCGCTGACCGCGGCCGACGGGGTCGACGCAGGAGCAGCTGGTCGAGGCCGCCGACGCGGTGCTGCCCGGGGCTACGAGGCGGTCGCCGGCGACCGTCGTCGCCGAGGAGTCGCAGTCGGCGGTCGGGGAGTTCCTCGGCTTCATCGACATCTTCCTGGGCGCCTTCGCGGTGATCGCGGTGATCGTCGGCGGCTTCATCATCGCCAACACCTTCTCGATCCTGGTCGCCCAGCGGACCCGCGAGCTCGCGCTGCTGCGCGGCCTCGGCGCCAGCCGGGTCGCAGGTACGCCGCTCGGTGCTGCTCGAGGCCGCGCTCACCGCCCTGATCGGCTCCAGCGCTCGGCCTGCTGCTGGGCCTGGGCCTGGCCCGCGGCCTGGCCGCGCTCTTCGGCAGCTTCGGCCTCGCGATCAACGGCGCGGTGCTGACCCTGACGCCGCGACGGTCGCGGCGGCGTACGTCGTGGGGCTGGGCGTGACGCTGCTGTCGGCGTACCTGCCGGCGCGGCGCGCCTCGCGGGTGGCGCCGGTCGTGGCGATGCGCGAGGACACCGGCGCCAGCCGAGGCCGGGCTGCGCCGGCGCACGCTGGTCGGGGCGGTGCTGCTGGTCGTCGGCGCGGTGCTGGCCGCCGTCGGCCTGGTCGGCGCGCCCGGCAACGACGCGCTCTACATCGGCGCCGGTGCGGTGGTCTGGGTGCTGACCGCCGCCGCGATCAGCCCGGTGCTGGGCCGCCCGGTGCTGCTCGGCGCGCGCCGGCTCTTCGGCGCGCTCTTCGGCACCACCGGGCGCCTGGCCGGCGACAACGCGCTGCGCAACCCGCGGCGCACCGGCGCGACCGCGTCGGCGCTGATGATCGGGCTCGCCCTGGTCTCGGCGGTCGGGCGTGCTGGCGGCGTCGATGAGCGCCTCGACCGACCAGCTCGTCGACGAGCAGTTCGAGGCCGACTTCCTCGTGCAGTCACCGGTCTTCGGCAGCTTCCCGGTCGCGATCGGCGACCAGATGGCCGCGGTCGACGGGCGTCGAGGTGCTCGCGCGCCAGCAGGGCGTGCTGGCCACGGTCGGCGACGACGAGGACCCGACGTACGTGGTGGCCGCCGACGACGCCTTCGGCGACGTCTACGACCTGACCATGATCGAGGGCGACGAGCAGCCCGGCCGCGGCGAGGTGGTGGTCTCGGCCGACACCGCCGACGACGCGCGACCTCACGGTCGGCTCGACGCTCGAGCTGGGCTTCCCCGGCGACGCCCGGTCGCCGGTCAGGTGGCCGGGATCATCGAGGACACCCAGGTCGCGGGGCCGTCAACGTCGGCTTCGACGTGCTCGAGCAGGCCGGCGTGCGCCGCGTCGACACCACGCTGAGCGTCAACACCGAGCCCGGCGCCGACGTCGTCGCGGTCAAGGCCGGCGCTCGACGAGCTGGTCGCCGACCTGCCGATCGTGGCGGTGCAGGACAAGGAGGAGTTCGCCGACTCGATCACCGCCCAGATCAACCAGCTGCTCTACATCGTCTACGGGCTGCTGGCGCTGTCGGTGGTGATCGCGGTCATCGGCATCGTCAACACCCTGAGCCTCAGCGTCCTCGAGCGCACCCGCGAGATCGGGCTGCTGCGCGCCGTGGGCTCTCCCGGCGCCGGCTGCGGCGGATGGTGACCCTGGAGTCGGTGACCATCTCGGTGATGGGCGCGGTGCTCGGCCTGGTGCTCGGCGTGGTCATCGGGGTGCTGCTGCAGCGCTCCCTGCGCGACGACCTCTCCGAGCTGGCGCTGCCGCTGTCGAGCCTGGCGGTGTTCCTGCTCGTCGCCGTGCGTCTTCGGCGTGGTCGCCGCGATCCTGCCGGCCGTCCGCGCCTCCCGGATGAACGTGCTCGAGGCGATCGCGACCGAGTAGGCCGGCCGGCGGGGTTTCATCGGCCGGCCGAACACGGGCTCCGGGATGGACGATGAAACTTTATCGGCCCCCGCCAGGTTCATCGGCCGGCCGATGAACCATGAGCGGGCAGCCGGCCCAGCCGCCAGGTCACCGGGCTCAACGGGTCGGGCTCGTAGCAGCAGTAGGTGCCGGTGCGGAGGCGCCGCGAGAGGTGGGCGCCGAGGTCGGGGTGCTCGCTCGGCCAGGCGCGCCAGGCGCGTAGCGCAGCGAGCGCGTCACGCTGGTGCGGGCCCGCTCGGCCGAGCCGCCGGTACGCCGGTCGCGCCCGCCCAGCCCCACGGCCCGGGCCAGCTCGTCGACCAGGTAGTCGCGGTCGCGCCGGGCCACCTCCTGGCGGGCCAGGTCGTTGGTCGCACCGCCTCGTCGAGGTCCTCCTCCACCTCGGCCAGCCGCCGCCGGTAGGCCGCCTTGGCCACCTCGTCGAGCACCAGCAGGCCGCTGGTGTCGACCCGCGGTGCGCCCCGTCGGGCGCGTCGGCGTCGCTCTCGCCGGCGACCAGGTCGAGCACGTGCAGCTCCTGGCCGGGGCTGGCCAGCAGCCGCTCGAGGTAGCGCAGCCCCTTCAGGTCGGGCAGCACCCGCTCGACCCCGCCCAGCGCGACCCGCCGGCCGGTGCCCAGCCGCTCGAAGACCGCCACCGCGGGCTCACCGCGCCGCGCGCCTCGGTCGACCGGCCGTCGCTCGGCCGCCGCGCCAGGCGGCGTACGTCGAGGGCCGCACCGAACGCCTCGTACGCCGCCAGCGCGGACGCCCGCTCCAGCCGGGCCGCCTCGGGGCGACCGGCCGCGTCGAGCGCAGCGGCGAGCACCTCGCGCGCCCCGGCCGTCTCGTAGGCCGCCTCCGCGTCGGCCCAGGCCGCGACCGCCGCCGTGGCCGCGTCGACCGCGGGCCGCCCGGCGGCCAGCTCGGCGCGGGCCCGGGCCAGGGCCGCGGCCGCGCGCAGACCCGGCCCGGCCCAGCGCCGGGCGATCGCCTCGAGCCGCTCGGCCGCGGCCTCGACCTGCTCGGGGCGGCCCAGGGCGGCGGCGATCTCGGCCTGCGCCTCGAGCAGCGGCGCGACCCGCAGCTCGACGAAGGGCGGCCGCTCCTTCGAGGGCATCGGCAGCGGGTGGGCGACGGCCTCCTCGACCAGCGCCAGCGCCTCCTCGCCCGCGCCCCTGGGCCAGCCGCAGCAGCGCGAGCGCGGGCTGCGGGCACCAGGCGTGCTCGTGGGCCTCGAGCAGCGCCTCCTCGGCGCCGACCAGGTCGCCGCGGCGCAGCCGGATCGTGCCGAGCTCGACCAGCGGCCAGCCGAACTCGCGCCGCATCCACGGCCGCAGCTCCTCGCAGGCGGCCACCGCCTCGGCCTCGGCCACGTCGCCCGGGCCCGACCAGCGCAGCATCTCGGCGCGGTGCACCCGGCAGCGGCCGTTGATGCCGCCGACGGCGCGACCCGGGCGCCAGCGGTCCATCACCTCGGTCCACTCCCGGGCCCGGTCGTGGCGCCCGACGCCCTGGGCGGCGCAGACCAGCTCGCAGAGCATCATCCCCGCGGTGAGCGGGTCGACCCGCTCGGAGGTGAGCTCGAGGGCCACCTCGTCGAGCTGCTCGAGACCCTCCTCGACCGCGCCGTCGAGGATCCGCAGCCGGGCCAGCGTCGTACGCCCGACGACGACCGCCGCGGCCACGTCGCGCTCCCGGCCCAGCGCGACCGCTCGGCGGGCCAGCTCGTCGGCCGCGACCATGTCGCCGCTGAAGAACCGCTCGTAGCCGGCCACCATCGCCACCACCGCCCACACCGGCGACTCCGGGGTGGCGGCCAGCAGCCGCTCGGCGCGCCGGTTCCAGCCGCGCACGGTGGCCATCAGGCCCGAGTCGATGAGCAGGTGCAGCGCCGTCATCGCCGCCGCGCGGCCGGCCCGCTCGCTCTCGCCGCGCTGCTCGTGCAGGTCGTGCAGGTGCTCCCAGGCCGCGATGGAGCGCTCGAGGTCGCCGGCGCCGTAGTGGGCCTCGGCCTGCACCTCCAGGGCGTCCGGCTGCTCGGACCGTCCTCGTCGGCGGGCCCCGACCTCGCCAGGGCCTCGGCCCATGCACCGGTGTCGAGAGCCGCACGAGCCCGGTCGAGCGCCACTGTCGCAGTGTGACACCGATTGTCACGCCGTACGAGTGTCAGCTCCTCAACTCGACGACAGGTGATCCCCATGCACATCAACCAGCACGACCTGCCCGTCAAGATCGACGTCCCCGGCGCCACCGCCCGCCAGCTGCCCGACTTCGGGCTGGCCGAGGGGCCCGCTGGCCGCCGAGTGGTTCTCGCTCGCCGCCGGCACCGACATCGCCCCGCTGCTCGTCGGGCTGCCCGGTGACGCCTGCCAGTCCACCCACATCGGCTACGTCATCTCCGGCGCCCTGGTCGTCAGCTACACCGACGGCGAGCAGGAGCGCTGCGCCGGCGGCGACCTCTTCAGCTGGCGCGCCGGGCACAGCGTGCGGGTCGAGGAGGACGCCGAGGTGATCCTCTTCAGCCCCTCCCACGCCCACACCGTGGTGCTCGACCACATGCTGGGGGTGATGGGGGCGGCGGTCTGAGCCGCGGCCGCGCCGGGAGCTTCATCGGCCGGCCGATGGAACTGGCGGGTGGACGATGAAGTTTCATCGTCCCGGCGGGAGTTTTATCGGCGCCCGACAAAACTCCGCCGCCCCACGAAGCTTCAGCCGGTGGCGCGGTTCATCGGGTCCCCGATGAACCTTCAGCCAGCCGCGAGCCGCGCCACCGCCGCGGCGACCCGCTCGTCGGTGGCGGTGAAGGCGACCCGCACGTGGCGGGCGCCGGCGCGGCCGTAGAAGACGCCGGGGGCGGCGAGGATGCCGCGCTCGGCGAGCCAGGCGACGGTCTCCCAGCAGTCCTGCTCGACGCCGTCGACCACGCGGGTCGACCACAGGTAGAGCGAGGCCTCGGAGTGGTCGATCGCGGAAGCCCGCGCCCTCCAGCGCCGCGCGCAGCGCCGTACGCCGCGCGGCGTAGCGGGCGTGCTGCTCGTCGACGTGCGCGTCGTCGTCGAGGGCGGCGACCATCGCGTGCTGCATCGGCCCGGGCATCATCAGCCCGAGGTTCTTGCGCACCGCGAGCAGCTCGGCGACCAGGGCCGGGTCGCCGGCCACGAAGGCGCAGCGGTAGCCGGCGAGGTTGGAGCGCTTCGAGAGCGAGTGCACCGCGAGGATGCCCTCGAGCGAGCCGCCGTTGATGTCGGGGTGCAGCACCGAGACGGGCGGCTCGCCCTCCCAGGAGCACTCGACGTAGCACTCGTCGGAGACCAGCACGGTGCCGCGCTCGCGGCACCAGTCGACGACCTTGCGCAGGTGCGCCGGCGGGCAGCACCCGCCCGGTCGGGTTCGACGGCGAGTTCAGCCACAGCAGCGCCGGCGCCTCGGGGCCCGAAGGAGGTCAGCGAGTCGGTGGCCGCACCGGTCGGCGCCGCACAGCGCCGCCCCGACCTCGTACGTCGGGTAGGCCAGCTCGGGGTAGGCGACGACGTCGCCGGCGCCGACGCCCAGGTGCAGCGGCAGCGTCGCGACCAGCTCCTTGGAGCCGATCGAGGGGATCACGGCGTCGAGCCCGAGGCCCGGCACGTCGCGACGCCGTGGCGCCGCTCGAGCCAGTCGAGGCAGGCCTGCCGGGTGCGCTCGAGAGCCGATGGTGACCGGGTAGCCCGGCGAGTCGGCTGGCCGCGCGCAGCGCCGCCTGGGCCACCTCGGGCGTCGGGTCGACCGGGGTGCCGACCGACAGGTCGACGAGGCCGTCGGGGTGGGCGCGCGCGGTGGCGGCGTACGCCGTCAGCTTGTCCCAGGGGAAGTCGGGCAGGCGGGCCGAGACCGGCCCGCCTGCCCGGCGACGCTGGTTCAGGAGTCGTGGTCCTGCGGCGGGAGGGCGGCGATCAACGGGTGGTCCTTGTCGATCTCGCCCATCTTGGCCGCACCGCCCGGCGAGCCGAGGTCGTCGAAGAACTGCACGTTGGCGTCGTAGTAGCCCTTCCACTCCTCCGGGGTGTCGTCCTCGTAGAAGATCGCCTCGACCGGGCAGACCGGCTCGCAGGCGCCGCAGTCGACGCACTCGTCGGGGTGGATGTAGAGCATCCGCTTGCCCTCGTAGATGCAGTCGACGGGGCACTCGTCGACGCAGGCGCGGTCCTTGAGGTCGACGCACGGCTGGGAGATGACGTAGGTCACCGGTTCCTCCTCGGAGGCGGGGTCAGCGGGGGTGAACGGGGGCGGCGTCAGGTCGACGCGAGGCTCCAGCCTAGTATCCCGTCGTGCCTGATTCGTCGGAAGCCCACCCCTCGAGTGCGGCGTCACGCCGCCGGCCGCCGCCCCGCACCTGGGTCCGCACGTGGTCGGCACCCGCGTCGTGGTGCGCAGCGTCGTCGGCGGGTGCGCCCGGGGTCGAGACCGGCCCCAGCGGCGGCCCGGCGCTGACCGACGTGCTCGGCACCTGCCTGGCGTGGGGCGACGGGGTCTGCGTGGTGCAGCCCGAGGACGGCGAGCCGGTGACGATCGCGATCGCCGACATCGTGGCCGGCAAGCCGGTGCCGCCGCGCGCCTCGGTGCGCCAGCGGGTCTCGGCGCGCGAGGCCGAGGCCCACTCGTTCGTGCTGTTCCCCGACGTGGAGCGCCGCGACGTCGGCGAGTGGGTGCTGCGCAGCGACCCCGCCCCGATCGGGCGGCCCTACAAGCGCGCCAACTCCGCGCTGGCGATGGGCGACCCGGGCTCGCCCCTTCGACGAGGCCGAGCGGGCGGTGCTCGACTTCTACGCCGAGCGCGGCCGCGACCCGATGGTGGCCGTCGAGGCCGACGGCGACGTCGAGGCGGCCGTTCCGCGAGCACGGCTGGGTCGAGCTGCCCGCACGGCGAGGTCGAGTTCCGCCTCGGCTCGCTGGTCTCCGTGCGCCGCGCCCGGCGCGGTCGCGGCCGGGGCCTGGGCGTGGTGGCGCTCGAGGGCGACCGCGACGAGCGGGTGCACGTCGTGGTGCCCGGCCCCGCCGAGCCGCGTCGCCGAGGGCCGCGCCGCGGTGCACGACGACTGGCTGGGCCTCAACGGCCTGCGCACCCACCTCGAGCACCGCCGCCAGGGGCTGGCCGGCGAGGTCCTCGACACGCTGCTCGAGTGGGGCGCCGAGCGCGGCGCGATGACGGTGTGGCTGCACGTCGAGACCGACAACCCCGCCGCCCGCGCCCTCTACGACGACCTGGGCCTGGTGATCCACCACGTGGCGCGCTACCTGGTGCCGGCCGCGAGCGCTGAGCCTCACTCCTCGTCGCGTACGTCGACACCCTCGTCGCGGCTGTGCCCCGGCCCGGCCGACCCGGCGCGACCGTCGTCGTTGCCGTAGGACGTGGCGCGGAAGACCCGCTCGGCGCCGGCCGTGATCGGGATCGACCAGCGCCGCTGGACGGCCAGCACCAGGGTGCCGGCCACCAGCATCCCGGCGAGGTTGATGCCGAGCTGGGCCAGCGAGCCCGAGGATCTCGCGCGGTCTCGAGGAAGGCCAGGCCCAGGGCGAGGTTGCCGGCGGCGGGCACGGTGGTGACGCTGATGAAGACGCCGACCATGGTGGAGGTCTTCTGGATCGACAGCGCCAGCACGCCGGCCGCCCCGGCGATCAGCGCGACCACCAGCGACCACTGGTCGGGTCGCCAGATGAAGCCGGTGTTGGGGCGCGGCCCGGTCACGTCGGCGACGTCGATCATCCCGGTGGCGCGCCCCAGCAGGCACAGCAGCGCCGACCACCGCGATGGCCAGCACGAAGGAGAGCACGAGCAGCTGCAGGCTGCGGCGCACGAGCCGCCACCGGCCCAGCACGATGCCGGCGCTGGCCGAGGCGACCACCGCGAAGTCGGGCCCCACGACCATCGCGCCCACCACCAGCACCGCCGAGTCGGTGAGCACCGCGACCGCGCCCAGCGCGACCGCGAGCACCAGGAACAGGTGGTAGGACACGGTCGGGTCGGCGCCGCTCTCGGCGTCGGCCGCGACCTGCTCCCAGATCACCGCGTCGTCGGGGTGCCCGGGGGCGACGGCCTCGAGCTCCTCGGCCCGGTCGAACGGCGCGCCGCTGGGGTCGAGGACCAGGATCGCAGCCGCGCTCCTTGAGCCCGCAGCGCTCCAGCTTGTCGATCAGCGGCGCCGGCCTTCTCGCGGGCCACGTCGCACTCGAGCAGGTCGCCGGGCGGATCGATCACCGCGTCGCGCTGCAGGGTGACGTTGGTGACCCAGTCCTTGGTCGCACAGCGTCTCGCGGACGGAGTCGGTCAGGTCGGCGGGCGCGGTGAGCCGCAGGTGGACGAGCACCTGCTCACGATAGGCCCCCCGGCCCGCGGGGCAGGCTCAGCCGCCGGAGCCGCCGGCGGGCTTGCACTCCACGCCGTCGGAGGGCGTGTAGACGGTGTTGAACTTCTCGGTCGCGCTCCAGCGCCGACTCCCCCGCGCGGCGGAAGTAGCGCCACACGTTGATCGAGAAGCCCGAGGAGCCCTCGTAGGCGTAGCAGTCGTCGCCCGAGAGGGTCCGCGTCGTGGGCTGGGTGTAGTCGTAGCGCTCCCCGGTCTTGGACGTGATGTCCCAGTACTTCGTGGAGTACAACGTCGCGGTGACCACGCCGGTGCCGGTGGCGTCGCCCGGGGTGACGTTGGTGTCGATGAGGATGCCGTAGGGCGTGTCGTTCTTGAAGCGCAGGTCGATGGCGCCCCAGGCGACGGTCGCCTCGCGCCCGACCGGGTAGCGGTCGATGTAGAACGAGTGCGGCTTGTGCTCGACGTCCTCGAGGCCGGCGAAGAACGCGGCGTTGAAGAGGGTGGTGGCCATCTGCGAGACGCCGCCGCCGAGGTCCTCCTTGAGGATGCCGTTGGAGATGATGAAGCCCTCGGTGAAGCCGTTCTCGCGGGTCCGCTCCCCCACCGTGTCGTTCATCGAGAAGGTCTCGCCCGGCGCGAGCACGGTGCCGTCGATGATCTCGGCGGCGCGCCCGATGTTGACGTTGCGGTACTCCGCGTTGGGGTAGTAGGTCGTGAACGTCGAGACCTGCTCGCGGATCTTCGAGCTCGCGGGCGTCCTTGGTGGTGAAGTCGGGCTTCTCGACCGGGCCTCGACCTCGATGCTGCGCTTGCCCTCGCGGCGTACGACGACGTCGAGCAGCGCGTCGCTGACGTCGTCGGGGTCGTAGGTCACGCCCGGGCTTGCCGGGCACGACCTTCGGCTTGCCGTCGACCAGCGCCACGGTGGCGTCGACGGGGGCGCCGTCGCCGGCGGTCGCGGCGTCGACGAGGCCGGTGAGCTTCTTGGTCTTCACGGCCGGCTCGAGGCGCGCCGTCGACGGCCTTGAGCCGCACGCATGGGGGCGTACTGCTGGGGGTCGAGCACGACCGTGGCGTCGCCGAAGTCGAGCGAGACCGGCGCCGACAGGGCGGGGTTGGCGAACTCCTCGACGGCGCGCTCGACGTCGGCGTCGTCGATGTCGGGCGCGACCTCGGCTCAGCGCGAGCTCGGCGCCGCCGTCGGGCTCGCCGCCGGCCACTGCGAGGTACGCCGCCACGAGGGCCTCGCGGGAGGCGTCGAGGTCGAGCTCGCGGCCGGGCTTGGCCTTGGTGGTCTTGACGCCGGTGGTGGTGAGCTTGACCTGACCGTCGACGGCGGGCTCGCCGACGTCCTCGGAGATCTGCGGCGAGCGCGTCCTCGAGGGCGCTCTCGTCGACGTCGACGACGGGGTCGAGGTCCTCGCCGCCGGTGTAGTAGTCCCAGAGCCGTCGGGGGTCCCAGGAGCGGCGCCCGCCGGCCTCGGCGACCGAGGCGGCGTGGTCGACCGACAGGCCGGCCTCGGCCGGGTCGAGCTCGCGGGTGTCGCCGCCGGGCACCGGTGACGCTGACCTGCAGCGGCTCGGCGAGGCGCTCCTCGAGGCCGGCGGCCAGGGTGCGCTCGGCGCGCGCGGGGCTGCTGCCCGCCCACGTCGACGCCGGCGATGGTGGTGCCGCGCGGCACCTTGTCGCCGGCGAAGGCACCGGCCGCGGCGTAGCCGCCGGCGGCCAGCAGCACGAGGACACCGAGGATCAGCACCACGGCCTTGGCGCCGCTGGACTCGCGGTCGTCGGAGGGTCGCTTGGGGTCTCGGCTCACCGTGCGAGTCTAAAGACCGTCGTCGACAGCGTTGAATCGTCGGTGGCGGGACGCTGACGCACGGCCGCCGATGAGCACCACCACGGCCACCAGCCGAGCAGGCCGTAGCCGCGCGGGTCGGCGCCGACCAGGTAGTCGCCCTCGGGCCGCGCCTGGGCGGCGTACACGAAGAGGCCGCGTGAGGCCCAGCGCGAAGGGCGAGCCGGGTGGCCACGCCCGGCGGGAGCGCGACCAGGACGGCGACGGCGGCGGCCGCGCCCAGCGGCAGGCCCCAGGCGGTGGCGTGCACGACGCAGCGCGGCCAGCCCGAGCGCTGCGCCCGCGACCAGCAGGGCGAGCGCCCGCGCCAGCCGGGTCACTCGCTCAGAGCCCGGCGAAGAGGTCGGTCTCGAGGCCGTCCTCCCCCACCGGTCCGAGCTCGCCGTGGACGAGGCGGTAGAACTCGATGCCCCACGCGGTGGCGCCGACGTTGTTGGACAGCGCGAAGAACGGGCCGTCGGTGGTGATCTGGGTGGCGTGCGCGGCCAGGGCGGCCATCTTGGTGTCGACGTAGTCGGTGGCGTCGACGCCGCAGGCGAGGTCCTCGTCGGCGGTCACGAAGTGCGGCAGCGGGCCGTCGGGGTCCATGCCCTCGAAGGTGGTGGTGTCGCCGGCGTCGCGCAGCGCGCGCAGCCCGGCGCGCATCCGGCTCTCCGACATCGCGCCCCAGTAGATCTTGGCGATCGCCAGGGGCCGCGCCGAGCTCCTTGCGGTACGACGGCACCGCGGCGAGCTGGGCGGCGTACATCGCGACCCGGTGCGCCTGGATGTGGTCGGGGTGGCCGTAGCCGCCGAACTGGTCGTAGGTGACGAGCACCTGCGGGCGGACCTCGCGGATCACCTCGACGAGCAGGTCGGCGGCCTCGGTGAGGTCGGCGCGCCAGAAGGCGTTGTCGTGGATGTCGTCGGCGGCGACGGCGTGGCCGTCGGCGTGCCACTTCATGCCGGAGTCGCGGAAGCGCCCGAAGCCGCCGAGGAAGCGGTGGTCGGTGACGCCGAGGGCCTTCATCGCCGCGTCGAGCTCGGTGCGGCGGTGCTCGCCGAGGCGGTCCTCGCGGTCGGCGGCGAGGTGCTCGAGCTCGGGCACCAGGATCTCGCCCATCTCGCCGGCGGTGCAGGTCACCAGGGTGACGCCGCGGCCCTCGGCGGCGTACTTGGCCATCGTGGCGCCCTGGCCGATCGACTCGTCGTCGGGGTGGGCGTGCACGAGCAGGAGGCGCTGGTCGCCGGCGGTCGAGGAGGTGGTGGGCATGGCCTCGATCCTAGGAGTGCGGCCCCAGGGCGCTTGATGCGCCGGGGGGCGGTGGGCAGGTCGAGCGGGGCGACCGGCGGCGGCGCGGGCGCGCCGGCGTCGTCGTCGAGCCAGCCGTCGTGCTCGTCGACGAGCATCTCGACGAGAAGCTGCGGGCGCGTCGGTGAGCACCGCCCAGGGGTGGTCCTCGTCGTCGTCCTCGCCGGCCAGGCGCTCGCGCTCGAGCTCGGCGTCGTAGCCGTCGGCGCGCAGGCGGCGCAGCACCGCGGCCGCGTCGTCCTCGTCGAAGAGCACCGCGCGGCAGCTCGGCGCGGTCGCGGCTCGGCGGGCGCAGCACGTGCGCGCAGCTCGGGCAGGAAGGGCCGGTCGGCGTCCATCCAGTCCAGCCCGTCGGGGCCGTCGAGCTCGTCGGCGCCGACCCAGGTCAGCCGGTCGTGCTCGTGGGGCTCGGGCTCGCCGTCGACGAGGCGGGCGACCGCGACCCGCAGCTCGAGGTGGTCGCCGATCGCGCTGGTGCCGCCCAGCCAGGCGGTCACCTCGATCTCGCAGCCGAGCTCCTCGGCGATCTCGCGCTCCAGCGCGTCGGCGGGCTGCTCGCCCGGCTCGACCTTGCCGCCCGGCAGCTCCCAGCGGCCCGCGGCCTCCGCCGGCGTCGTACGCCGCGCGGCCAGCACGCGCGCGCCCCGCACGATCGCCGCCCCCACCACCAGTCGCCGCTCACCCACGCCCCGCACCCTAGTCGCCCCCGTTGGTCGAGCAGCGACGAGCGCCAGCGAGGAACGCCCCGCCGTTGGTCGAGCAGCGACGAGCGCCAGCGAGGAGCGTCGCCGAGACCCGGCGTCCACCACACCCACCTCCATCAGGCAGGCTGGCTCCGTGACCTCTCGGGACCGCACGACCACCCGCACCGCTCCCCCACCCGGCGCCGTGCCCCTCCTGCCGGCGGCGGCGTTCGTGCTGGTGTGGTCGTCGGGCTACATCGCCGGCCCCGCGGGCGTCGACGTGGTGGAGCCGTTCACCCTGCTGACGCTGCGCTTCGGGGTGGCCGCGCTGCTGCTCGCGCCGCTGGCGTGGTGGCTGCGCGGGCCGATGCGGATGACGCGGCACGAGCTGCTGCGCGTGGGGGCGGTCGGGCTGGTGCTCAACGCGGTCCAGTTCGGCCTCATGTACGTCGGCTTCGCGCTGGGCCTGGGCGCCACCCTGGCCGCGCTGCTGCACTCCCTCTCCCCCGTCCTGACCGTGGTGCTGGCCGGGCTGCTGCTCGGGCGAGCGGCTCACGCCGGGTGCAGGTGGCCGGGTTCGCCGCCGGCGTCGTCGGGGTGCTGGTGGTGCTCGGTCCCGACGTCGACGGCGCGGGCGGCTGGCTGGGTCTCGGGCTGGGGGTGGCCAGCCTGCTGGCGCTGAGCCTGGGCACGCTGGGCCAGCGCTGGATCCACGTCAGCGCCGACCCGATCTGGTCGGCGACGGTGCAGTGCGCGGTGGCGACGCTGCCGCTGGGCCTGGTGGCGCTGACGTTCGAGGGCACCGGCGGGGTCATCGACCCCGGGCCGGGCCTGGTCGCGGTGCTCTACCTGGCCGCGGTGAACTCGGTGGCCGGGCTGCTGCTGCTGGGCGTGCTCGTCCGCCGCGGCGGGGCCAGCGCGGGCGCCAGCGTGTTCTTCCTGATGCCGCCGGTGACCGCGGTGCTGGCCTGGGTCGCCTTCGGTGACACCCTCGGGCCGCGCCAGGTGGTCGGGCTGGCCCTGTCGGTGGTCGGCGTCGCCGTCGCCACCCGCGCGGGCCGGGCGCGCCGACTCCACCCCGAGACTCGAGGAGCCGACCGCATGAGCACAGCGACCGACGTCGTGGACCGACCCGGAGAGCGGGCTCGGGCTCGCGCGGAGTGCGGCGTACCCGCGGGTGCCGGGGGCGGTGGGCCTCGAGGGCGTGCCGCTGACCGGCCGGCTGAGCCGCAGCCCGCTGCTGCGGGTGGCGGGGATGCGTGCCTGGACGTGGGAGGCGGCCGACCGACGCGATCGGGAGTGGTGGCCGCAGGGCATCACCGACGCCGCCGACGGCGACCCGACGCTGCTGGTGTCGTGGTACGCCAAGTAGGGCGGCGCGCGGATCTCGGTCGTCGACACCCGCACCGGCTGGTACGCCCACGTGCGCCTCGTCGTGCCGCGCCTGGACGAGGCCGGCGAGCTGTCGCTCGGTCCCCTGAAGGTGCACGCCGGCGGCCTGGCCCGGACCGGGCGGTGGCTGCACGTCGCGGCGACCGCGAAGGGCTTCTGGACCGCGCACCTCGACGACATCGTCTCCGTCGACGGGGAGATGGTGCTGCCGGTGCGCCACGCACACCGCGCCACGGCACCCGAGGGCGTCGAGCGGCTGCGCTACTCGTTCTTCTCGGCCGGGGCGTCGGGGATCGTCGTGGGTGAGTACGGCCGCGGCAAGAAGACCCGGCGCCTGGCCTGCATCCCGGTCGACCCGGCCACCGACCTGCCCTGCGGCGCCCCGGTCGTCGCCGGCGACGGCGTCGCGGGCATGCAGGGCGTCGTGGAGCGCGACGGCCGCTGGCTCGGTCTCCACCTCGCACGGCCCGTGGACGCTCGGCTCGATCTGGTCCGGCACCCCGGGCGCCTTCACCCGCCGCCGCTGGGCGACCCCGATGGGACCCGAGGACCTGTACGCCGACCCCGCCGGCGACCTGTGGACCGCCACGGAGCACCCGCGGCGGCGCTGGATCGTGCGCCTCAGCCCTTCCCGCAGGTGAACTCGGCGACGATGTCGGCGCTTCCGCCCTCGGTGGGGTTGCCCACTGCGTCGACGGTCGCCGAGGTGCCATCCTCGCTGGCCTCGACGCCGGCCGGGTCCTCCGGGTCGGTGGTGTAGGCAACTCCGTCGACGGTGACCACGGCGCTCGTGCCGATGTCCCCGGCCCCGGCGAACACCTGGATCGAGCCCTTCTTGCCGTCGTACATGTAGTACGCAGCTGGCTGGCCGTTCGCGGGCTGGACTGACTCACCCTTGCCTTTGAAGGTGGCCTCGGAGGCACCTGAGACCTCGACCTTGACCTTGCACTCGCGCTGCTTGTCGCCGCTGCCGTCATCGGTCACCCCGGTCTTCTCGTCGAAGCCAGCGGAGGCGGAGGTGGTGGCCTTGGGCTCGGCGGGGCTGTTGTCGTCGCCGCTACAGCCGGTGAGGACGAGGGCGGTCGTCGCGAGGGCGGCCAGGGCAGAGGCGGGGCTGAAAAGACGCATGCGCCGAGTCAAGCATCAGCCGATCGTCGCGAGTAAAGCGGGTCAGGGCCGTTGAAGGGAGACAAATGCCCACCGGGGCCGCACACGATGTGTGCGGCCCCGGTGATGCAGCCGGTGGCACCAGATGCATATGGTGACAGGGCGGTCCGGACCATTCTCAAGCAGCGGCAACAGAGAATGGCCCGGACCGCGTCTGTGTCTCCGGCTCAGTGAGCTGTGCTCAGTGGAACTCGCTCAGGTGACTGGGCGCAGGAGTGGGGGCGTCCTCTACGGCTCCCCCTGGGAGAGTCGCTCCGGGGCGGCTGTGCCGCCCCGGAGCTCCTCACTTCGGTCAGTCGCTCAGCTGAGCTTCTGGGTGTTGGACTTCGCCTTCAGGGTGGCCTCGGTCGCCGAGACCTTGGCGACGAAGCGGGTCACCTTGGCGCCGTTGCGGTCCGCGACCTTGAAGGTCAGCTCGCCACCGGCGGGAACGAGGTCCTGACGGACCTCCACCAGGCGCTTGTTGCCCTTCGACTTCTTGCCACGGATCTTGAACAGCTTGACCGTGGCGCCCTCGGCCTCGTCGTCCACCTGGAAGCGGATGACGTCCTTGGCGGCGCCGTTGTCCTCACCGGCGATCAGCGCGGTGACGGCCTTGGGCCCGACCGTGCCGTCGTCGTCACCGAAGGTGACGGTGTCGGTGACCTGGGACTCGGAGACAGCCTCGTTGCCGTCGAAACCGATGGCGGTCACGGTGGCGGTGCCCTTCGAGGCGCCCTGGAAGACGTAGCTGGTCTTCCCGTCCTCGCCCGTGAAGTTGCCGTTGTTGGCCTCACCGTCGCCGAACTCGTCCGGACCGGTCCGGAAGAAGTTCACGTCGAACTCGATCGGCTCGCCGTTCTGGTCCTTCGCGGTGTAGTCCATGATCACGGTGCTGCCGACCGGACGGTTCTCCGGGCCCTGCTGCGCCAGCGTGTAGGTGCTCTTGGCGAAGTCGACCTCGTAGAACTGAATGGTCTGACCCTTGCCCGTGATCGGCCGACTGCCGCGAACGGGGGTGAAGGCCGGGGCAGCGCTGTACTCGTTGAACGGAGCGTCCCAGGTTCCGGTCGGGGTGACGTCCGCCTCCGAGTCGCTGTAGAGGTAGAACTCCACGTTGTCCAAGAAGTCGGTGTAGACGAAGTCGCGGCTGGTCTCGCCGCCGTTGTCAGCGGTGATCTCGACCTCCTCGTCACCCACCGGGTTGCCGAACTGGTCGGTGACCATGACGTCGTAGGCGGCCGCGTCCGTGATCGGCGCCTTGGGCAGGACGCCCGAGTCCTGGAACTTGTCGGCCGCCGGACCAACTTGACCTCGCCACCGTTCAGCGGGCTGTCGGTGCTGTAGTCGACGTCCTCGGTGTCGCTGGCACCACCGGTGGTGGCGGTGACGATGTCCTCGGCGAGGCCGTCGTCGTTGAACTCCGCGGACTTCTCGATGGCGACCTTGAAGGTGGCCTCCCCGAGGTCGTTGGTCACCACGGTGATCGACTGGCCGAGCGACTTGAGCTCACCCTGGTCGCCGCCCTGCTTCTTGGCCGGGTCGGCGGAGCCGTCGGTGAAGAAGGACTGCCCGTCGACGGTCAGCGTGACCGCGGTGTTCTTGACGAAGTTGCCGTCCTTGTCGACGACCGTGACGCCGCCGTCCTGGGCCACGCCCGGCTTGCCCATGCCGCCGAGCCCGTCGATGGTCACCTTGGAGCCGGCCGGAGCCGCCGCCTGGGTGAAGACGACCTTCGTGGTGGAGGTGTCGTCGGCGTTGTCCGTGTCGAGCGGGGTGTTCGGGTCGGCGTAGTCGTCGGTCTTGGCGGTGATCGTGCCCGTCTCGGTGGGCTGCGCGCCCGTGGCCACGGCCGGGTCGTCCAGCGTCGCGCTGAAGGTGCCATCGGCGGCGGTCTTCACCGTGCGCGTCAGCTGGTCGGCGCCGGTCTCCTGGTCGAAACCGGCGTTGCCGGCGCCGTCCGGGGCGTAGGTCAGCGTGATCGGGCGAGCGCCCAGACCGGTGCCGTCCTCGAGGACCAGCTTGCCGGCGACGTCCTGCTTGGTGCCGGCGGGCGCCGACTCCTGGGCGTCGTCGAACTTGATGTCAGCCTGACCGACCTTGACGGTGAGGACCTGCGCAGCCGGGACGGCGCCCGTGCCGGAGGCCGGGTTGGCCTTCAGGCTCGCGGTCAGCACGTAGGTGCCGCCCTCGGCCTGGATCGGCAGCGGGATGTTCGCCTTGCCAGCGACGGCGACAGCAGTGCCGTTGGGGTCGTTCAGGTCCTTGCCGGCGGGGTCGCCGTCGAAGGCCGTGAAGGTCCACGAGTACTCGACCGTCTGCGTGGTCGAGAAGTCCGCGTCCTGCTGGTCCTGGACCTGCACCTGGATGTCGTCGCCGTCGTACTCGTCGACGTCGAACGCGGCGCCGTTGGCGGAGGTGCCCTTGAGCTTGCTCGCCTCCGGGTTGTACTGCCCGACGGTGACGTCCTCGGACTTCTTGTCGCCGAGGCCGGCCTCGAACGGGTTGCTGTCGGTGGCGTTGGCGTAGTAGTAGCTGGTCGTGCCACCCGCCTGCGAGGCGGTGACCTTGCCGGCACCGTTGGTGTAACCGACCACGTCGCCGTTCTGCTTGCGCACCTCGGCACCCGCGATGGGGGCACCGTTCTGGTCGACGACCGTGACGACGACGTCCTTGCTGCCGCTGCCTGCCACCGTGGAGCTGGTGGGAGCCGCGGTGACCTTGTCGATGGTCTGGTTGTAGAGCGTGAACGCCTCGATGTCGTCGGTGTCCAGCTCGGCGCCGAAGGCGACCTCATCGGGGTTGCCCGAGAAGTCGAAGCCGTCGACGTTCACGACGCCGCTGAAGGTGCCGGTCTTGGCGTCCTTGGCAACCTTGACCGGAGTGGTCGTGGCGCCCTGCTTGGTGTCGTCAGCGTCCTTCCACCAGTAGAGGGACACCGAGTCCGCGGTGGTGGTCGAGGAGGTGGTGCCGTCGACGACGACGTTGCGCTCCGTGCCGGCGGTCTCGGTGTAGGGCTCCTGGAAGACACCCTTGGCCGAGCCGTCGTTGATGTTGACCGAGTCCTCAGGCGCGCCGCCACCGAGGATGGCAACGCTGTTGCGGCCGGAGTACTTGGTGACGCCGCCGACCGTGACGGCCGCGCGGAGCGCGACCTGGCCGCCGACGAGGCCGGCACCGTCCCACTCGTGCGAGGCGTAGCCGTCGTCGTTGGCGACGGTGGTGGTGATGGTGACCCAGTTGGTGCCGGCGGTCTTGAGGTCCGCGGCCGGGTCGGGGTTGTACTGGAAGGTGACGGGGGTCGTCCCGTTGAGGACCTCCGCCTCCAGACGGATGGTGGTGTTCTGGCCATCGTTCTTCACCGACGCGTCGTTGCCTGCCGCGCCCTGCGAGATGAGGGTGACCTCAGGCTCGCCGTGGGCTGCCTGGGCCGAGGTCGCGATGAAGCGGGATACCCGTGATCGCCAGGGCGGTGATGGCCGAACCGGCCAGCCCCCGCTTAATGCCGCTGCTGTTCATGTGCAAGTGATCCTTCCGGATGTGTGTAGAGGACTGACTTCGAGCCGGGCCCGAAGTCATGCCACAGCGATCCCGAAGGCCGCTGTGAGCCTGACGTGGACACAAGGCACCGAGTCAGACGATCAGGACTCTAGGAACGTAAAGACTCGGGAGGGGTGATTAATGCCGGAAGCATGGTTCTTTGCAATAACTATGGCGTCCGTCACTAGTTGTGGGTACATAGGCGCATCGGTTCCGCCCCTGGAGCCGCTGAGACCTCATACTTCGGCCTCGAGGAGCACGCATTGCCGGGACCCACGTCCCCCTGGACCCGCGCGAACCGTGCGCGGACCTCACGGACCGACCCCGCTGGTCCCGCGCAGCTACCCCAGAAGCGCCGCGGCCGGCCGGTGCAGATGCCGGACGATCCGAGCTCGATGCGCTCCGGCACCGTCAACGCCGCGGCACGCACCGCGTGGCTGCTGTCGACCTGCCGCTCCCTCTCCCCCGACCCCGACGCCGCCCGACGTGCGTCCTTCGTGACGACCCTCCGGGACACGGGAGTCTCGGCCGACGTGACGCGCCTGAGCCGCTGGGAGTCCGGCGCGCAGGCGGTGCCGACCCGCGCGCTCTGCGGCTACGAGGACGTCCTCGGCCTGGCCAAGGGCAGCCTCGTGGCCGCCCATCGCGGCTTGCTGCGGATGTGTGACCCGAGCGGCCCAGCACCCGATCCGGTCCACTTCGGTGATCCCGACGCTCCCGCTGACCACGTCGCCGGTGACCTGATGGAGCGGGCCATCGATCCCCTGCTCCCGATGACCGGCGGTGACTGGCTCAGCCTGGCCGTCGAGCTCACCCGCTTCGAGATGGTGCTCCTGCCTCGCCCCACCTGGGAGGCACTCTGCGCCCGCCTGGTCAACGAGCTCGCCCGCACCACCGGCCCCGACCGGTTGCGCCGCTACGAAGCGGCCGTCACCCTCATCTGCCACCCGGTGGCCCAGCGTCACCTCGTGCAAGCGCTCGGCGAGTGGCTCACCGAGCCGGCCGTCCAGGTCGTCAGCCCCCTGCTCCCGCTGCTGCAGCACGTGCCGGCCGAGCAGGCCAGCAAGCTGGTGCTGCGCCTGCTCGACAGCGACAGCCGCGCCATCGGTCAGGGCGCCGTCCAGGTCGCGGCCACCAAGGCCGACCGTGGGCACTTCCAGGGCGTGGCCCTCGCGCTGCTCGAGCAGCGCGCGATCCGGGAGCTCGTCTCCCCCCAGGGCCAGAAGGGCATCGACATCCTCGACCTGGCCGCCCACCTGCCCGACACGTCGTACCGCCGGGTGCTCGCCACCGTGCGCGACGCGCAGATGCGCCACCGGCTCGACCAGGCCCGCGAGACCCGCTGCCTGCTGCCCGGCGACGTCGCCCGCGCCCTGAGCCGCACCATCGCCCAGGAGGCACAGGCCGTCACGCCGTCGACGTACGCCACCGAGCCCGACCAGCTGCTCTACCGCCTGGTGCGCGAGGTGCTGTTCCACGTGCACGGGTCGCGGCGTGCGACCGCCGCCCACCTCCTGAGCGTCAGCCCCTACCGCGACGCCGTGGCCGACGGCTGCCTCAACCTGGCCACCGGCGAGAGCCAGTTCGTCAGCGGACGCGCCTGGGAGGCGGTCTGGCTGCTCGGCCTGGGCAACGGCCGCGACGACGTCGCCGCGATGGCCACCGACGAGCGGCACCCGTGGTTCCAGCGGCGCGCCCTGAGCGCGCTGGGCCTGTGCGGCGAGCCGCTCGACGACGGGGAGGCCACCCAGGTCGCCGAGACAGCACGGCGTACGTCGCACCGGGGCGTGCGCTCGGCCGCGCTGCTCGCCCTCGGCAGCGGCGCCCCCGCGCACCTGCACCAGATGGACTCGTTGCCGCCCGACGACCGGGCGGTCGCCGCGTGGTGGCTCAAGGTCGGGCCCGCGCTGCACGACGACGACTGAGCGCGCGACTCCGCTCAGGCGACGGGGGTGCGGACGAGCTCGAGCTCGGGATGGCGGCGCAGTCGGAGCACGACGGCCTGGGTGAAGTCGCGCATCGACGCGTACACCGGTGGGTCCCCGGGTGGCAGGTCGGGCGCCCTGGATCGGGTCTGGTGGCCGGTGGGGGTGGTGATGGCGACCTGGTGGCGTCCGTCGGGGCCGGTGGTGGGGGTCGAGGTCCAGCCGGGGGCTTCCTTGGCGTGGTTGCAGGCCTCGCAGAGGCCTTGGCCGTTGTGGCCGCTGGTGGGGCCGGCGGTGGTGTGCGGGGTGATGTGGTCGTGGTGGCGGATCGGTGCGTCGCACCAGGGGGTGCGGCAGGACTGGTCGCGCAGCTCGATGAACAGACCGAGGCTGGCGGGGAAGATCCTCGATCGGGAGTCCATGGCGGTCAGCGCGCCAGTAGTGCTGGTGTAGAGCCGGCGCAGCGTCGCGTGCGCCTCCGCGAGGGCGTCGGCGACGAGGTCGCGGGCGAACCCGGCGGGGACGGGGCCGTAGCCGGCGACCCACGCGGGTTCGTGGCCACCGGCGAGGAGGGTGGCGTCGGAGATGGTCAGGTTCACCGCAACCGGGACGGCCGGGGGCGTCGTGCCGGTGTGCAGACCAGCCGACTCGACGGGGGTGAGGAGGGTGGTGACGAGGGTGTCGGCCATGACCTGGCCCCGGGTCCGTTCGTCACCGGTGGCGCGGGCGTGGTCGGCGGCGTTCTTCAGGACCGCGTAGACCGCGACGCCGTGCTTGACCGGGAGCAGCGCGCTGACCCAGGTCATCGTGTCGGGTGCGGGGCGGATGGAGACGTACCGGTCAGCCTCGGCCTTGCGAGATCGGGCGACGTGGGCGTGCGGGTCGAGCCGGTAGGCCCGGGTGCGGGCCTCGCTGATGAGCCGCTTGTCGCCCCACCCGTCGGTGGTCGAGGGGTAGGTCATCAGCTCGGCGTCGATCTGACGACGGTGCTCCAGGCTCAAGCAGGCGGTCTCGCGGACCAGCAGGGTGGCTCGCCACTCGCTGCACCAGCCGGCCCGCATCGCGGCCAGCGTGTGCGGCATCTCCGAGACCAGGATCTTCGCCAGCCCCAGGTGCCGGGCACCCCGCACCGGCGACTCCCGCCGCGCCTGGCCCACCTGGGAGGCGACCCCGACGCCCTGGCGGTCCGCCGGCAGACCGGCCGCCGCGTGGCGGCGGCGTACGACCTGGTCCAGGCGCGCCGTTGCCTCGGCCTGTCGAGCTGAGGCCCGCGCCTTCAGGTCCTCCAGGGCACGGATCTCCTCCACCAGCTCGACCTCGCTCAGGCCGGCCACGTCGACCTCGCCGACACTGCCGGCGGAGGTGGTGGTGGGAGCGGCTGCCATGACCTGATTTTACTCGAACTGGAGTTCGAGGGCAATGGGCAAACCGAGGTTGTGGAAGAAGAACTCCGGACTCATGGCAACCGAACACCGCTCCGCTGCGTCTACCAAGGCATGGGGTTCTCGGACATGCCCAGGCGGCTGCGCGTCTTCACGGGCGTGCTGCTGGTCGTCAGCGCCCTGGTGCTGGCGCTGCTCGTCGGCACCTGGCCTGCCCAGACCGACGACGGACGACCCCCGCAGCGCCCCGACCGTGCCGAGCGTGCCGAGCGTGCCGAACGCCCGGCACGGACCGAGACCCCGGCGGCACCGGCGGCATCTGCCCGCCCGCGGGCGCGCCCCAACATCGTGCTGATCACGACCGACGACCAGACCGACGCCGAGCTGCGGTTCATGCCGCGCACGCGGCGGCTGCTGGGGCGTGCGGGCATCGAGTTCACCGACGCGATCAACCCGCACCCGCTGTGCTGCCCGGCGCGCGCGGAGATCCTCACCGGCGAGTACGCCCACAACAACGGGGTGCGGCACAACGAGGGCCCCTACGGCGGGTGGTCGGCGTTCGTGGCGGGCAACGAGAAGGAGAACCTCGGGCCGTGGCTGCACCGCGCCGGCTACCGCACGGCGTTCGTGGGCAAGAACCTCAACGAGTACACCTTCGACGATCCCCGCCCCCGCGGCTGGGACTTCTACTCCCCCACCGGCGCGCGCACCTACTCCTACTACGGCACCTCCTTCTACAACGACGGCGACCCGCGCGACTTCGGCGAGAAGTACGTCGCCGACATCGTGCGCGACGAGTCGGTGCGCCTGATCCAGGAGTACGCGCCGCGGCGCGCGCCGTTCTTCCTGTGGGCCTCCCACGTCGGTCCGCACGCGGCGTACGTCGACGGGTGGGGCCCGCCGGTGCCGGCGCGGCGGCACGCGGAGATGTTCTCGGACCTGCGCCTGAGCACCCGCGACAAGGCCTCCTTCAACGAGGACGACCTCTCCGACAAGCCGGCCGCGCATCAGCGACCGCGAGCCGGCTGTCGCTGCCCGCCCTGACCCGCCAGGTCCGCGACCGGGCGCGCTCCCTGCAGGCCATCGACCAGGCCAACGCGCGGACGGTCCGGGCGCTGCGCCGCAGCGGCGAGCTCGACAACACGCTGATCGTCTTCGTCAGCGACAACGGGTTCCTGCTCGGCGAGCACCGGCTGTTCGGCAAGAACTACCCCTACGACGAGGCGCTGCAGGTGCCGCTGCTGCTGCGCGGCCCCGGGATCGAGCCGGGCAGCACCAGCACGGCCACCGCCAGCATGGTCGACCTGGCTCCGACCTTCCTCGACCTCGCCGGGGTGCTCGACCAGGTCCGCCGCGCCGGGCACACCGACGGCATCACCCTGCGTCCCGTCTGGGCCGAGGGTGCCCCGATCAACGACACCTCGCTCATCCAGGCCGGCACCAGCGACCCCGAGGCGCTCGCCGCCTTCGGGTGGGAGTGGCGCGGGGTGCGCACCGGTCGCTGGACCTACGCCCGCTGGTGGGACGGGTTCGAGGAGCTCTACGACCGTCGCGAGCGACCGCTTCCAGGTGCGACAACGTCGCCGAGCGGGCGGCGTACGCACCGGTGCTGGCCGAGCTGCGCCGCCGCTACCTGCTGCTGGCCGACTGCTCGGGCGTGAGCCAGTGCGAGCAGCAGGACTTCGGCACGATGCCGCAACCGCGCTGACCGCGATCCTGGAACAAGCCCTCGGCGCACGTGCGGGCGTGGCATCCTCCCCCCGTGATCTCTCGGAACGGTCCGGCGCCCGAGCGAGCCGACGCCGGCGCACGGGCGGTCCGCAGCCTGATGCTGCTGCTGCTCCTCGCCCTCGCCCTGGTCCTCGTCGTCACCACCGCGCCGGCGAGCACCACCCCCGCCGGCTCGTCGCCGAGCAGCGCGGCCGACGCTGCGCCTAGTTCCGACCCCGCGAAGCGTCCCAACATCGTCCTCATCACCACCGACGACCAGACCGACACCGAGCTGCGGTTCATGCCGCGGACCCGGCGGCTGCTGGCGTCGTCGGGCATCGACTTCACCGACGCGATCAACCCGCACCCGCTGTGCTGCCCGGCGCGCGCCGAGATCCTCACCGGCGAGTACGCGCACAACAACGGGGTGCGCCACAACGCCGGGCCGCACGGCGGCTGGTCGCGCGTTCGTGCGACGGCAACGAGAAGGAGAACATCGGGCCCTGGCTCCAGGATGCCGGCTACCGCACCGCCTTCGTCGGCAAGAACCTCAACGGGTACTCCTTCGCAGGACCGCGCGACCGCGCGGCTGGGACTTCTACTCCCCCACCGGCAAGAAGCACCTACGCGTACTACGGCACCGACGTTCTACAACAACGGTGAGCCCCGCGGCTTCGGCGAGCAAGTACGTCGCCGACATCGTGCGCGACGAGTCGGTGCGCCTGATCAAGCGCTACGCGGCCGAGCCCGCCCCGTTCTTCCTGTGGGCCTCCCACGTCGGCCCGCACGCCGCGTACACCGACGGGTGGCGCTCGCCGGTGCCCGCCCGTCGCCACGCCGACATGTTCCGCGACCTCAAGGTCAGCACCCGGACCAAGACGTCCTTCAACGAGAAGGACGTCTCCGACAAGCCGGCGCGCGGTGCGGCGGCCGCGAGCCCAGCTCTCGTGGCCAAGCTGACCCGCCAGGTGCGCGACCGGGCCCGCTCGCTGCAGGCCATCGACGAGGCCAACGCCGCCACGATCCGAGCGCTGCGCCGCAGCGGCGAGCTCGACAACACGCTGGTCGTCTTCGTCAGCGACAACGGCTTCCTGCTCGGCGAGCACCGCGTCTTCGGCAAGAACTACCCCTACGACGAGGCGCTGCAGGTGCCGCTCCTCGCCCGGGGTCCCGGCATCGAGCCCGGCACCGCCAGCCGAGCGACCGCCAGCATGGTCGACCTCGCCCCCACCTTCCTCGACTACGCGGGCGTGCTCGGGACAGGTGCGCGCCGACGGGCACACCGACGGGATCAGCCTGCGGCCCGTCTGGGACGGCGGCGCCAGCGTCAACGACACCTCCCTCATCCAGGCCGGCACCAGCGACCCCGAGGCGCTCACCGCCTTCGGCTGGGCCTGGCGCGGGGTGCGCACCGGCCGCTACACCTACACCCGCTGGTGGGACGGCTTCGAGGAGGTCTACGACCGTCGCGAGCGACCGCTTCCAGGTCGACAACGTCGCCGAGCGGGCGGCGTACGCGCGCGGTGCTGCGCGAGCTGCGCCGCCGCTACCGGTCGCTGGACGACTGCTCCGGCGTGCAGCAGTGCGAGCAGCAGGACTTCGGCACGGTGCCGCAGCCGCGCTGAGCCCTGGTGGCCGAGGCTCGGCTCAGGAGGCGCGCGGCGCCAGCGCCAGCTGGCGCGACTGCGCGACCAGGCGCCCGGTGGAGTCCCAGACCTCGCAGTCCTCCTCGAACATCCCGCCGGCGAGGTTGCGGGTGTGGTGCTGCACCTTGAGCCAGCCCGGCGCCGGCTTGGCGCGCACGTGCGCGGAGAGCTCGATCGTCGGCGCCCAGCCCGATCAGCCCCAGGTCGAAGGTGACCGGCGGCAGCGCGTCGAGCACCAGCAGCAGCGACAGCGGGTCGGGCTCGCGCTCGTCCTCGAGGCGGAACCACGCCTGGAAGCGCCCCTCGCCGCTCGGCTCCCCGATCGTCCAGCCGGCCTGCTCGCGCGGGAAGAGCATGTCGAAGCGCGACATCAGCGGCGCCATCTCCAGCACGTACGACGGCACGTCGGCGCGCCCCACGCACTCCTCGCGCGGCGGCAGCTCGGGCTCGGTCGCGGTGGTGCGCACGTCGCCGTCGAAGCGGTCGAGGTCGGAGTAGGTCGCGAGCACGCTGAGCCGCGTCGCGTCGCCCTGCTTCAGCTCGGCGGCGACCGTCGACATCCGTCCGCCGGCGCGCTTGACCTCGACGTCGACCGTGGCCGGCCCGGCCTCCGCGGCGGAGAGGAAGTAGGCGCTGATCGCGACCGGGTCGGGCTTGTCGGCCAGGTGGGCGCTGATCGCGGTGCCGATCACGGCCAGCTGGTAGCCGCCGTTGAGGCCGCCCCCGACCTTCCAGCCCGGGCGCCAGCTGCGCGGCGTACCGGCCCTCACCGGCGGGGGTCACGGTGGTGTCGACGTCGAACTCGGCCTGCTGGTCGTCATGGGCCGAAGAGTACCGACCGCGCCACCGGCGGGGTGAAGCCAGCCGGCGCGCGGCGGTGCAGGGTGGGACGCACCATCACCCGAGGCACCGGAGGACGACATGGGCACCCTGCACGGCCGCGACGACCAGCCGCTGCACACCGAGGGCGTGCCCGACGAGGAGGGCATCTCCCAGGCCGACGCCGCCGACCGGCTCGAGCAGGACCCCGACGAGCAGCTCAACGCCACCGACCCCGACTCCGACGTCGAGCTGCACGCCCCGCAGGAGCGCGTGGACGACAGCCGCCAGGACTGAGCCCGCGCTCGTCGGACGGACCAGGCCGGGGCCGGCTCAGCCCGGGCGCGGCGCGTACATGATCACCGCGACGCCGACCAGGCACACCAGCGCGCCGGTGACGTCGTACCGGTCGGGGCGGAAGCCGTCGACGACCATCCCCCAGGCGAGCGAGCCGGCCACGAACACCCCGCCGTACGCCGCGAGGATGCGGCCGAAGTTGGCGTCCGGCTGGAGCGTGGCCACGAAGCCGTAGAGCGCCCAGCGCGATGACGCCGGCGCCGATCCACAGCCAGCCGCGGTCCTCGCGGACGCCCTGCCAGACCAGCCACGCACCCCCGATCTCGGCGAGCGCGGCGAGGACGAAGAGCAGCAGCGAGGCGACGACGGGCACGCCTGCAGTCTCGCAGCCGCGCTCGGACGGGCAGACTCGGCGCTCGTGGAGCAGCAGCGATGACCGCACCGTCCGGCCCCGCCCTGCCCGTCCCCGACGGGCTGGTGGAGGCCTTCCGCGCCTACGAGCGCGCCGTCGCCGAGGGTGACACCGCCGCGCTGGCGCGGTTCGTGGCGCCCGGCTCCAGCACCCTGGCCGGCGACCCGCACGGGCTGCTGGTGGGCAGCGACGCGATCACGGCGTACGCCGCCGCCCCGCCGCCGCGGCGGCTCGTGCAGACCCACGTGCAGGTCACCGACCCCGACCACGCGCTGGTGGTGGCGCTGACCGAGCACGAGTCCGGCGGCCGCGGCCAGCAGACCCAGCTGTGGGCGCGCACCGCCGACGGGTGGGTCATCACCGCCGCGCACGCCTCCGAGCCCGCGCCGGCCCTGGACACCCGGATCTGGCGGGTGGTCGGCGACCCGCTGGTGCCGGGCACCCCCGGCGGGCCGCTGTCGGGCGAGAGCGTCGCGGTCAAGGACGTGTACGCCGTGGCCGGGCACCCGGTCGGTGGCGGCAACCCCGCCTGGGAGGCCGCCGCCCCGATCGAGCGCGGCGACGCCAAGGCGGTGCTCGGTCTCGTCGAGGCCGGCGCCGACCTGCGCGGCATCGCCCGCACCGACGAGCTGGCCTGGTCGCTCTTCGGCACCAACCCGCACTTCGGCGCCCCGCCCAACCCGCGGGCGCCGTACCGGGTGCCGGGCGGCTCGTCGTCGGGCCCGGCCAGCGCGGTCTCGCTCGGGCACGCCACGATCGGGCTCGGCACCGACACCGCCGGGTCGGTGCGGGTGCCGGCGGCCTACCAGGGCCTGTACGGCGTGCGCACCACGCACGGCGCGATCGGCACCCACGGCGTGCTGGCGCTGGCGCCGAGCTTCGACAGCGTCGGCTGGCTGACCCGCGACGCCGACCTGCTGGCCCTCGTCGGCGACGTGCTGCTGCCCGACACCGCCGGGCCCGCCGGCACCTCGGAGCTGGTGCTGGTGCCCGAGCTGCTCGGCGCTCGCCGAGCCCGACGTGCGCGACGCGGTCGAGTCGCTGGGTCGCGGCCCAGGGGCTGGTGGTGCGCGAGACGCTGGTCGCTGGGCGAGCTCGCCGAGTGGCGCCGCGCCTTCATCGACCCAGCAGTCGTGGGAGGCCTGGACCGTGCGCGGCGCCTGGCTGCGCGAGCGCCTCGCACCTGCTCGGCCCCGACGTGCGCGCCCGCTTCGAGCACGCCTCGACCATCGACGAGCGCACCGCCGAGCGTGGCCCAGGGCGTCGTGCAGGCCGCCCGCGCCCGGCTGCGCGAGCTCGTCGGCGACCGCGTGCTGGTGCTGCCCACCACCCCGTCGGTCGCCCCGCTGCTGGGCAGCGACCTCGGGCCGGTCTGCGCGAGTCCACCCTCCTCGCTGACCTGCCTGGCGCCCCTCGGCGGGCTGCCCGCCGTCAGCCTGCCGCTGCGCACCGCCGCCGGGCTGCCCTGCGGCGTCAGCCTCACCGCCGCCCCCGGCCGCGACCGCGACCTGCTCGCCCTGGCTGCCTCCCTGGGGGAGGTCGTACGCCCCGGCCGAGCGGGCTCAGGCGCCGCGGCGTGCGCCCCAGCCGCAGCGCTGCCCGCGAGCGCGCTCCGGGTCCAGGCCGTGCCCCAAGCCCCAGATGCACGGCCTGCGATCGGCCGCTCGACGTCGATCTTGCGGTAGGCGTTGCGGATGTAGGTCTTGATGGTGTTGACCCCGAGGAACATCTGCGCCGCGATCTCCGCGTTGCTCAGACCTCGACAGATGAGCGCGAGGACCTCCGCCTCGCGGACGCTGAGGCCGACCTCGCGGCCCTGGGCCACCGACCGTGGCTCGTCGACGCCCTCGACCCCATCGACTGCCGCTGTGGTCGGGCACCAGCACCACCCGCTCGCCGCGGTGCACACGTTCGATGGCGTCGACCAGCTCGCCGGCGGTGACGCTCTTGACCACGAAGCCGGACGCCCCGGCCTCCAGTGCGGCAGCTGACCAGCCCGGGGTCGCTGCTCCAGCTGAAGACGATCCACCGCGCCGACCCGCCGGCCGAGGTGCCGCCACGAGCGTGACCGCGGCGGGGTTGCGCGAAGGTGTCGCACAGGACCACGTCGACGGCTTCGCCGACCCT
Organism: uncultured Actinomycetota bacterium; assembly: GCA_963722135.1. Classification (GTDB taxonomy): domain Bacteria; phylum Actinomycetota; class Actinomycetes; order Propionibacteriales; family Nocardioidaceae; genus Nocardioides. Next base: position 202,071 of record CAVRJT010000003.1, on the reverse strand, counting down.
CGCACCCCCGATGTCGAGCTCGACGACCTCGACGTCGTCGTCGAGATCCTGCCAGCATCTGGGCGACCCCCGCCGACGACGACGGCGTAGTCGTTGACCACGCGCGACCCGGACCGGGCGTGGCCGGTCCTGGGGAGACGGGCGGACGGCGACGGAGCGCGGCACGGCCACCTGTTCGTCCGCGAGTCGACCCGAGGATCGGCACCGGCCGGGATCGGGTCCCTGGCCCCGTGCCCGGCTCAAGCAACCAGCAGGTCGGGGTGACCCGCGACGACAAGTCGTGCTCGCAGGTCAGGCCTCATGCTACGCCTTGCCAGCCCGGAACTGAGATCCAGGTCACACCCTGGGGTGTAGCCCGCCTCGGGCCGCTCGGTCACCGTGGATGGTGCGGGACGGTCGGCTCCGGACGCCGAGGGCGGCTCACGCAGCCCCGACGGGGCACACCCCGCTGTCCGAGCCGCTGACCCGTCCAGGCGCCCGCTCAGCGGTAGACGTCGGGGTCGGTGTCGCGCAGGTGCTGCAGCAGGTACGCCGCCTGGGCGCGGGCGCCGGCGGCGTTGGGGTGGGCGGGCACGCCGACGGCGGGGTCGTTGCCGGAGGGGCCGTAGGTCTCGGCCCAGCGCACCTGCGGCGCCTGGCACAGGTCGTGCCCGGCGCTCTGGCGGTAGGTGTTGACGACCTCGGCGCCCCCGCGGCGGGCGGCGCGGTGCACCATCTTGTTGAGCTGGCGGAACTTGGCGGAGATGTAGGCCATGTCCTCGTCGGTGGCCGGCAGCGTCGGGTAGCAGCCGTGGTCGGGCACCACGTCGAGGTAGTCCATCACCAGGATCCGTGCCCGGGGCGCGCGGCGGTGGATCTGGCGCAGCGCCTTGACGACCTTGATCTCCGAGGCGCGGATCCGCTGCGCCAGCCGGTCCTTGCCGCCGGCGGTGTACTTGGCCTTGCAGCCGCCCAGCGGCAGCCCGGGCCCGGAGTCGGAGACCGGGTTGGCGACGGGGAGCAGGTTGAGGCAGTCCAGGCCGGCCCCGGCGATGCCGGCGTCGTTGCCGCCGATGCCGACGGTGACCAGGTCGGTGGTGGGGCTGAGCCGGTCGAACTGCGGCGGGTTGGTGCCGCCCAGCGGCAGCCCGTCCTGCGGGCGCCGGAAGTCCTTGGTGGTCGCCGAGCCGCACGAGGCGTCGCGGAAGACTCGGTCACCGACAGCGCCTCGGCCACGATCTTGGGGTAGTTCTGCTTCGACTGGGCGCAGTCGATCGGCGCGTGCGTGGTGTCCGGCAGCCCGTACCGGTCGACCAGCACCACGTCGGCGGTCCACGAGTCGCCCAGCGCGACGTACTCCGTCACCACCGGCAGGCGACGCTCCTCCGGCGCGGGTGCCGACACGGCCGTGCCGACGGCGGTCGGTGCGAGCAGCAGGGCGCCCGCGAGCGGGCCGACAGCGGCGGCGAGGGTGACGAGGGAGGCGAACGGTCGGATCGTCATGACTTGCACAACGCCGCAGTGCGACTCAGGTCACGTCCCGGACCGGCCCGGTCTCCGGGTGCGCGAGCCCCTGCGCGGCGCGGGCCAGGTCGTCGACGACGCCGGCGAGCTGGTCGGCCGTCTCGGTGGCCAGGTCGACGTGCAGCCCGAGCAGGGAGGCGTCGACGAGCCGCACCACGCGGCGTACGCGCCGAGGCGGCGCACCGCAGCGCACGAAGTAGTCGCGCAGCGCGGCCGCCCACTGGTCGTTGCTGGCGCGGCACGTCGCTGCGGTAGGGCTCCTCCCCCAGCAGCCCGGTCGCGGCGGCCTGCACGTAGGAGGTGATCAGCGGCCTTGCAGCGGCGCGGTGCCGAAGGCCTCCCACAGCCCGTGCACGCCGGCCCGCACCGTCCGCCGTGGCGGCAGCGCCTCGACGGCGGCCACGGCGCGCTCGTTGACGCGCAGCACCACCGCGGAGACCAGGGCGTCGCGGCTCTCGAAGTGGTAGATCAGCATCCGGTCGCTGGTGCCGATCGCGGCGGCCAGCGGGCGCAGCGTCAGCCCGATCAGCCCGTGCTCGAGGACGTGGTCGGTGACCTCGTCGAGCAGCTCGTTCGCGGCGATCGCATGCCCCGATTGTAGCGATCGCTACAATCGACCCGTGCCCGCCGTCCTGCTCACCCTCGCCATCGTGGTCGAGGTCGTGTCGACCGCACTGCTGCCGCGCACCGACGGCTTCACGCGTCCCGGCTGGACGGTCGCGGTGGTCAGCGGCTACGCCGTCGCGCTGTGGCTGCTGTCCCTGGTGGTGCGCACGATGCCGGTCTCGGTCGCGTACGCCGTGTGGGCCGGCCTCGGCACCGCCCTGGTCGCGATCGTCGGGGTGGTCTTCCTCAGCGAGCCGCTCGGCTGGCTGCGTGCGGCCTCACTGGGCCTGATCGTGGTGGGCGTCGTCGGGCTGAACCTCAGCGGCGCTCACTGAACCGCCGCGCCGAGGTACCGACGCTGGTCGGCGACCAGCGCGGTCGCGGCGTCGCGGGCGCTGCGGGCCAGGTAGGGGAAGCTCAGGAACCCGTGCGGCATCAGGTGGAAGTCCTCCACCCGCGCCGGCGTGCCCGCGGCGACCAGCGCCTCGGCGTACCGCACCCCGCTGTCGTGCAGCGGGTCCAGCCCGGCGACGACCACCACAGCGGGCGGCAGCCCGGACAGGTCGGGCGCCCGCACCGGTGAGAGCCGCCAGTCCGTCGGGTCGGTGCCCTCGGGCAGGTAGTGGCCGTAGAAGACCTCGAGGTCGTCGTTGCTCAGCACGATGCCCGCGGTTGCCGACGTACGACGCGTGCTCGCGGGTCGCGTCGGTCAGGTCGGTCGCGGGGTAGACGCAGCGCCTGGTGGCGCACCCGCGGCCCGCCCTCGTCGCGGGCCCGCAGGGCCAGGACGGCGGCGAGGTTGCCGCCGGCGCTGTCGCCCATCAGGCCGAGCCGGTCGGGGTCGGCGCCGAGCTCGTCGGGCGTGGGCGGCGGTCCACAGCAGCGCCTCGTAGCAGTCCTCGAGGGCCGCTGGGAACCGGTGCGTGGGCGCGAGCCGGTAGTCGACGGCCACCACGACCGCGTCGAGCTCGTCGGCCACCGCGCTGCACAGCCAGTCGCCCTGCCGGGCGCTGCCCAGCACGAAGCCGCCGCCGTGCAGGTGCAGCACGACCGGCCGCGGGCCGGTCGTGGCGCGGGTGCGGGGTGTAGAGGCGCAGCGGCAACGGCCGTGGCTGGCGTCGAACGTGCGCGTGCTGATCCGCACGCCGCGCCGCGGACGGCCGAGGAGCAGGTTGGCCGGGCCACGGGTCGGGATGGCGACCCCCTGGACCCGGCGCAACCGCTCCTCGTCCATGCGGGCCACCGACATCGACGGCGCGACGCGGAACAGCGAGTCCAGCGCGCGGACGCCGAGCGGCAGCCGCGGGTGTGCCGAGCGGTCGCTCAACGGCGGGTGAAGCGGCCCAGCACGCCCACGCACGCCGCGACCGATCGCCGCGTCCTTGCTGGAGCCGCCGCCCGCGCCGCCCATGCCTGCACCGCCGGCACCGGGGGTGCCGACCGCGCCGCCGCGGCGGCCGCCACCACGACCGCCTCCGAGGACCTTGGACAATGATGCCGCCGATCATGATGTCTCCCTCCTGGCCGGCGCGGGCGCCGGCGATGATGTGTCCTACCAGGTCCGCATACCCGTTCTGCGTCGACTCATTCCTCCTCAGCCGACCACGCTGTCGCTGAGGATCCGCAGGTCGCCGTCGACCGGGCCGACCTCGATGCGACGCGTCTCGCGCGAGCCGCCGTCGTAGGTCAGCGTCACGTCGACCACGCCGTCGCCGACGTCCTCGACCTCCTCGATGCTGACCGAGGAGATCGTCGGCCCAGAAGCCGTCGTAGCTGTCCCGTCCGATCTCGTCCTGCAGGTCCGGGCTGAGCGTGGCCCAGCCGGTGTCGACGTCCTGCGGGAGCGCGGCGTAGTAGTCGCTGACGAGGCCCTCGGCGTCGCTGCCGCTGACGTCGGCGTCCTCGCTCGAGTCCTCGGTCTCCTCCGGTGCGGCGCTCGAGCCGTCCGCAGTGGGCGTCGAGGAGGGGGTCGGGTCGTCGGTCGTCTGCGGCGTCGCACTGCTGTCGTCGGCGGCCGGTGCCCGGTCGTCCTCCGGACCACCCAGCAGCGCGAACCCGCCCAGCGCGACCAGGACCAGCAGCACCACGGCGGCCACCACGATCCAGATCCCGCGTCGGCGGCACGCCGGTCCCGCCCGCAGCCACGCCCGACGCCGGCGTCGGACCAGGGGTCGGAGCAGGGGTGGGCGCGAGGACCGGCTCGGACTCGGGGTCGGGTGCGGACTCGGGCTCGGGCACCGCTGCCGGCGCCACGGCCGTCATCGCCGCGGTCGGGGCGGTGTCGTCGCCGCTGCCGCCGCCTCCCTGGGCGACGGCGCGCAGCTCGCGGGCCACCCGCGCCATCGCTCCACCGGGCCTCAGGGTCCGGGTCGAGCATGTGGCCGAGCAGCCCGGCCAGCGGGCCCGCGTGCTGCGGCGGCGTCGGTCGGTCGTGGGCGATCGCCATCAGCATCGCGATCGCGTTGTCACGGCTGCGGGAACGGCGGATGGCCCTCCACGGCGGCGTACAGGGTCGCCCCGAGCGCCCACACGTCGGAGGCGGGCGCCGGGTCGGCGCCGCGGGCGAGCTCGGGCGAGAAGTACGCCGGGGTGCCGGTCATCAGACCGGTCTGGGTGCGGTGCTCGTCGTCGGTGTTGCTGCGGGCGATGCCGAAGTCGGAGATCTTGGCGTGGTCGCCCTCCCGGACCAGCACGTTGCCGGGCTTGACGTCGCGGTGCACGGTGCCGCGCTCGTGGGCCAGCGCCAGCCCGTCGGCGACCTGGGCGCCGAGCGCGGCGGCGCGGCGCGGGTCGAGCGGACCGTCGTCGCGCACCAGCTGCGAGAGCGTGCGCGAGGGCACGTACTCCATCACCAGCCAGATGGTCTCGCCCTCGTCGATGGCGTCGAAGACCGACACCACGTTCGGGTGCTGCAGCGCCGCCGAGCTGCGGGCCTCGCGCAGCGCCCGGGCCAGGTCGGCCGCCTCGCCCGGCAGCGCGCCGATCTGCTTGACCGCCACCTCGCCGGCCCAGCATCTCGTCACGGCACAGCCAGACCGCGCCCATGCCTCCTCGGCCCAGCTCACGCTCGACGCGGTATCGACCCGCGATCAGTTCCGGTGCCATCACACTCCCTCCGACAACCCACCTGTCTACCCACTGTGGCGCAGACCTACGCCCTCACAGGGGTGGGGGGAGCAGGATCAGCGGGTGACGGTGGTGCTCTCGGTGACCAGGTAGAACTGGAAGGCCGTGCGTCCCCCCGGGCCACGCTCCTTCGGGAGCGGGTTCTCGTCGAACCAGGCGAGGTAGCGCTGGTAGGCCTCCTCGTCGGCGTAGTACATCTCCGCGATCCGGTAGAAGGTGAGCCCCTCGGGGACGTCAGCGGTCCCGCCGGAGGCCTGGGTCACCGGGCGCAGCACCTTGTTGAAGACGATCCGGTCGAGGTGCGGGTTCGCCAGCAGGTCGGGGGCGTGCACGTCGAACAGCCACGCCTCGTACTCCTCCTCCGAGACGCCGGGGACGATGTCGTAGCCGAGGATGGTCTTGATGCTCATGAGTCTCCTGAGGTCGTCGTGATGGTCCAGTCGAACGATTGGGCGCCCTCGCCGAAGCCCTCCAGGCGCACCCGGTAGGGCTCGAGGCGGACACCGACGAGGTCCTCGCGGACCTGGTCGCGGGTGCGCAGCGGCGCCCGGTCGAAACCCTGGGAGCGCTGCCGGTGGACCTCGCGCTCGTAGCAGTCCCAGGTCCACTCCTCGTCCATGAACTCGGTGGTGGCGCGCACGAAGACCACTCGTGACGGGAGCTGTCCGATGTCGAAGACGTGCGGGCGCTCGTTGGTGGCGCCGGGGGCGGGGCTGCCGACCCAGGTGACGAGGATGTGCGGGTCCCGGCGCATCTGGTTCATGCGCTGGTGGCTGCGGCGCTGCACGAGCGAGATCGACCAGTCGTCGGCCAGGAAGGCCGTCATGGACCGCGAGACCGGGAACCCCTTGATGTCCAGGGTGGTGACCTGGGCGAAGCCGGCCTCCTCCCTGACGAATCGTCGTGCCGCCTCCTGGGCGTCCTCCATCGCGCTCATGCCCCGCCCTCCGTCTGCTCTTCTGCTCGTGTGTGGTCGGCGAGGTGCTCCGCGGCCAGGAACGCCAGGCCGAACGCCGGGAGCAGCCCGTTGCCGGCGAGGTAGCCGCCCGCCCCGTGGCCCGAGATGCCCGCGGCGGCCCCGCCGGAGGCGTAGAGACCGCCGATCGGCTCACCGGCATCGGTGAGGACCCGCGCGTGCTCGTCGACGCGGAGTCCCCCCTGGGTGTGGAAGAGGGCGGGGCGCACCGCGACCGCGGCGTACGGCGGCGCGAGCGGCCGCTCCCACTGCGTCCGCCCGAACTCGTCCTCGGCGCCCTCGGCGCTGGCCCGGGCGCGTGCCATCGTCTCCGCCAGCACGGTCGGGTCCGCGCCGATGCCGGCGGCCAGGGCGGCCACGTCGTCGGCCCAGCGCAGGGCACCGGACTCGACGGTGTCGCGGTAGTCCTGGAACTCCTGGCAGGCCTCGTGGATGCGCTGGTCCAGCACGATCCAGGCCTCGCCGCCGGCGTGCCGCAGCACCTGGGCGGCGTACTCGGAGTAGCCGGTCGTCTCGTTGCCGAACCGGGCACCGGTCCGGTCCACCAGCACGCCGCCGTGCATGACGGTGGCCCAGCCGGTCAGGGTGGCGGACGGCATCGCGAGCGCCGCGTGGCCCTGGTAGGCGTCCAGGAACGCGGTCGCGGCCCCGAGGCGCTCGCCGATGCGCAGCGCATCGCCGAGCGAGGCGTCGCTGCCGTGGTAGACCGCGCCGGCGATCTCGGGGATGTGGCGGGCCACGAGCTCGGCGTCGGCGGCGAAGCCGTTGGTGGCCAGCAGCACCGCGCGGGTCGGCACTCGCTCCTCGCGGCCGCCCGAGGTGATCACGACCTCGGTGACCCCCTCCGCGTCGACCACCACGTCGGTCAGGGTCGCGGGCACCATCACGTCGATCAGGTCGCTGTCGCGCACCGCTCGGACCACGTCTCGTAGGAGGTTGCGACCGATGCGTCCCGGGACCGTGTGGCACCGCAGCTGGGAGTGCCCCGGGTAGGGGAAGTCGGTCACCAACGACAGCGGCAGCCCCAGGTCGTCGGCCATCCACTCGACCAGGCGAGCGCTCACCCCGGCCAGCGCTCCGGCCAGCAGCTCGTCGGTCTCCCCGTGGGTCTTGGCGACCAGGTCTGCGACGAACCGCTCGGGCGAGTCCTCGAGCCCCAGCTCGCGCTGCCAGCGCGAGCCGGCACCCGGCAGCATCGCGGTGGACATGGCGGTGTTGTTCGAGACCGCGTAGTGCTCGTTGCGCTCCACGACGAGCACCGAGAGACCCAGGGAGGCCGCACGCAGGGCGCCGACCAGCCCGCCGCCCGCACCAGCGACGACGAGGTCGGGACCGTCGTGGCTCATCGGAGACTGCCCGTCTCGGCGCCCATGAGCGCCTGCCGCATGCCGATCAGCTGCAGCGCCACGCGCGTGGGATCGACCAGCAGCGGACCACCGTCCGGCACCCCCACCTCGACCGCCGAGCAGGCGTTGAGGACCTGTTCCACGGGCAGCTGGTCCACCGTGCGGCGCACCGCCGAGGCCCAGACCGCGTCGTCGGCGATGTCCTCGACGGAGAGGTCGAGCACCGCTGTCGGCAGCACCGGGGCCAGCCCGTACGACGCCAGCTTGCGGTCGAGCTCGTCGGCGATCGCCTGGTTGCGGGCCACGGCCCCCATCCGTCCTCCCAGTCCGGCGAGGAACCCGGCGCACAGCCGACCGATCCCGAACACCGGGCGCGGCAGCGCCACCGGATGGTCCACCGCGGGGTCGAGCACGCAGTCGGGCAGGAACGCGTCGACGCCCGCGAGGTCCGCGTCGGCGAAGCGCGCGTGCACCGCCGCCTCGGAGGCGGCCACGTCGGCGGCCGTCTCGAGCGCGCGCGGGATCTCGCTCCCCGCGCCGAGGTCCTCGAGCCGCACGGTGACGCCGGCAGGCGCCAGCCGGTCGTAACGGGCCTGGCGGCGTGCGATCTCGCCGCCGTCGAGGTGGATCGGCGTGATGGCCAGCAGGTGCATGAGTCCCTCCCGGGAAGTACGGGTAGCGGTGCTGGTGAGCCGGCGACGATCGTCAGCGGCTCACATTCCCAGGTACGCCTCGCGCACCCGGGGGTCGTCGGAGAGCTCGGCGCCGGTGCCCTCGAGGACGATGGCGCCGTTCTCGATGACGTAGGCACGGTCGGAGATCGCCAGTGCCTGGCGGGCGCTCTGCTCGACGATGAGGACGGTGACCCCGGAGTCCCGGATGGCCTTGATCGCGTCGAGCACCTGCGAGACCAGGTTCGGCGCCAGACCGACCGACGGCTCGTCCAGGGTCAGGCACCGCGGGCGGGCCATCAGGGCGCGGCCGATGGCGAGCATCTGCTGCTGGCCGCCCGACATGGTCTTGGCCACCTGCTTGCGGCGCTCCGCCAGGATCGGGAAGAGGTCGAAGACCTCGTCCAGCGAGCCCTTGATCGAGGATCGTGGCTGCGTGTAGGCCCCCATCTCGAGGTTCTCCCAGACCTGCAGGTCCCCGAAGAGAGCCCGGTCCTGGGCCACGTGCACGAGCCCGGAGCGCACGATGGTGTCGGGTCGCCGACCCTGGATCTCCTCCCCCTCGAAGAGGATCGTGCCGCTCATGGTCCCGATGAGCCCGGCGATGGCGCGCAGCGTGGTCGTCTTGCCCGCCCCGTTGGCGCCGATCAGGGAGACGATCTCGTGGCGGTCCACGTGCAGGGACAGCTCGTGCAGGATCTGGAGCTTGCGGTAGCCCGCGGTCAGCTGCTGGAGGTCGAGGATCATGCGTAGTCCTCCCCGAGGTAGGCGTCGATGACGACCTTGTCCTCGATCACGGTGCGGGGTTCTCCGAGCGCGAGCCTGGCACCGTCGTGCATCACCAGGAGACGCTCGGACAGGGCCAGGACGGCAGCCATGATGTGCTCGACGAACATGACCGTCAGCCCGTCTGCGTGCAGGTCGCGCAGCAGGTCGATCATCGGCGCGCGCTCGGTCGGCACCAGGCCGGCCAGCACCTCGTCGAGAAGGATCAGCCGCGGCTCCAGGGCGAGGGCACGGGCCAGCTCGAGCCGCTTGAGGCCGGCGGTGGGCAGGCTGCCCGACGGGTCGTTGACGTAGCGCTCGAGCTGGACGCGCTCGATGACCCCCAGCGCGTGCCGCCGGGCCTCCTTCCGCGAGCGGTGGCGGGCGTGCGAGGCGATCGCGACGTTGTCGAGCACCGACATGCTCTCGAAGGGACGCATCAGCTGGAACGTGCGCACCAGTCCGGCGGCCGCGACGCGGTCGGCGCTCCAGCCGGTGATCTCACGCCCCTCGAACCAGACCCGACCCTGGGTCGGCGGGATCTGACCGGCCAGCAGCGAGAAGAGCGTCGTCTTGCCGGCACCGTTGGGGCCGACGATGCCGAGGAACTCGTGCTCGGCGACCTCGAGGTCGATGTTGTTGACGGCCTTGAGTCCCGCGAAGGACTTCGTCAGCCCTTCGATCTTGAGAAGGCTCATTTGCGCCACCGGTCCCGAATCGTTCCGTAGATGCCCTTCGGCATGAAGAGCACGATGATGATGAGCAGCGCCGCGTACACCGCCACGTCGAGGCCGGTGACCCCCTGGAGGAAGTCCAGGAACGCCGGCGGGTTGCGCAGCATCGAGGCGATGAGCTCGGAGAGCGGACCGACGACCAGGGCACCCACGACCGGGCCCCAGATCGTGCCGATGCCACCGATGACCGCCGGGATGATCGCCTCGATCGAGACCGCGCCACCGAAGGCCTGCTCGGGGCCGACGAAGAAGTAGTACTGGGTGTAGTAGGACCCCGCCACCGACGTGATCGCGCAGCTGAGGGCGACCGCCATCAGTCGGAATCGCAGGACCTTGATGCCCAGCGACGCTGCGGCGACCTCGTCGTCGCGGATCGCCTGGGTGTACTGGCCGGCTCGCGAACCCACGAACGCGATGGTGCCGGCCAGAGCGAGCGCCAGGATGCCGAGCGGGATCCAGAAGTAGTAGTCGCTGCCCTGCTCGAACTGCATCATCGCCCAGGAGTCCCGGGGCAGGATCGGGATGTTGTAGCCCAGCGTCTTGCGCAGGAAGTCGAGGTTCTGCACCACGAGCAGGAACATCTGGGCGAAGGCGAAGGTCGCCAGCGCGAAGTAGGCCCCGGCGAGCTTGTAGCGCAGGCACAGGAAGGCGATCAGGGTGCCGGCCGCCGCCGAGATGGCGGCACCCACGACCATGGCGATCCACGGCGAGACGCCGTGCTCGACCAGGAGGTAGGCGTCGGTGTAGGCCCCGATGCCGAAGAAGGCGGCGTGGCCGAAGCTGAACATCCCGCCGTAGCCGCTCATCAGGTTCCACCCGACGGCCATGATCGCGAAGATCATCGTGCGGATGGCGATCGACTCGAGGCGCTCGGACAGGAAGAACGGCAGGACGGCGAGCACGGCGGTGAGCACGAGGAGGGCCAGGAAGGACCGTCGCTGCGCGGTGTCGCGCAGCCGCGGGTCGTCCGCGGCCACCGGGGTGGTCCCGTAGCGGGCTGCGGTGTCGGTCACGACGTGGCTCCGAACAGGCCCTGGGGCCGGAAGAAGAGGACGAGGACGAAGACCCCGAAGACCAGGATCAGGGAGCCGGTCCCGGGCAGGTACAGCGCGCCGACGGTCTGGACGAGCCCGATCACGAGCCCGCCCACCATGGCTCCCACCACGTTGCCGAGACCGCCCAGGACGACGATGACGAAGGCGAGGATCGTGAACTGCTCCCCCACGGTGGGCGTCAGGCTGAGGAAGGGCACGGTGAGCCCTCCCGCCACCGCCACGCAGGCGGCGCCGATGCCGAACGTCATGGCGTAGACACGGTTGACGTTGACGCCGACCAGCGATGCGGCCTGGCTGTTGACCGAGACCGCTCGGATCGACAGGCCGAACGAGGTCTTCTTCAGCGCCAGGGTCAGCACCAGGGCCACGACCGCGGCGCCGCCGAACGCGATGAGTCGCTCGTAGGAGGCGATGGCGCCGAAGAGGGTGATGGAGCCGCTCACGCTGCCGGGCACGGACTTGGGGCGGCCACCGAAGATCATCAGCAGTCCGTTGATGATCAGCAGCGACACCCCGAGGGTGATCAGCAACGGACCCTCGTGGTTGCCCGAGGTGGTGAGCTTGTTGAGGAACAGCGTCTGGATGGTCGCGCCGAAGGCGAACATGATCGGGATCGCGATCAGGGTGGCGACGTAGACCGGGATGCCCATCGACGTCACCATCACGTAGACCAGGAACATCGACAGGGTGAGCATCGACCCCTGGGCGAAGTTGACCACGCCGAGGACGCCGAAGATCAGCGTGAGCCCGATCGAGACGAGGGCGTACACCCCACCGAGCAGCAGGCCGGTGACGATCGACTGGGTGATCAGGCCGGAGTCGCGCCCGCCCACGGTGTAGACGAGCAGGAGCCCGAGGACGACGGCGCCCGCGAGTCCGAGCGGCATGGCCCAGTCACGCAGCCGGGCCAGGACCGTGGTCGCGGACGACGTGGAGTCGTCCGCGACCACCTCTCCGGTGGGCTCGTCCGGTGGCTGGCGGGGTGGCTGGCTCGTGGAGTGGCTCATCGGTTCAGGCTCCGGTCCGGATCAGCGGGTGAATGCGGGGAAGACCAGCGGGGAGGTCTCGAACTGCGCGGGGTAGACCTGCTCCACCGCGCCCTTCTGCACCTGCATCACGATGACCGTCGCGTTCTCGTTCTGACCGGTCTCGTCGAAGGTGATCGGGCCGTCGAAGGCCAGCAGCGGGTCCTCGAAGCTGAGGTCGGCGAGCGCGTCGCGCACGTCGGCCGGCTCGCTGCTCCCGGACTCCTCCAGGGCGGCGGCGATGAGCTCGATCGACTGGTAGGACAGCATCGCCGCGGTCTCCATCGGCTGGCCGTACTTCTCCTCGAAGCGCTCACGGATGTCGGCCACGCGGTCGCTGGTGGCGGCGTAGTGGTAGTTGGCGCTCAGCACGTTCTCGCCGGCTTCACCCGCGTCCGCGGGGAAGGACCCGTCGTCGAACGCGCCGTTGGCGACGCCGTACAGGGCGCTGATGTCCGGGTCGAGAGCCTTGACCGACTGCGCGATCAGCAGGCTGTCGGGGTAGTAGCCGGTCGCGACGATGGCGTCGGGCTTGGCCGAGGCGGCCTCGCGGACCTGCGTGGTGGCATCGGTGAAGTTGGTGCCGGCGTACACGACCTCCTTGAGGACCTCGACACCCTGCGACTCCGCCTCGGCCTCGAAGGCGTCGAAGACGCTCTGGCCGAACGAGCCCTCGATGTGGATGTAGGAGACCGACTCGATGGGGGTGTCGTTCTCCTCGCCCATCGCGATCAGGGCCTGGGCGCCGGCGGTGCCCATGCTCGTGGCGTTCGGCTGCGTCCGGAAGGCGTACTGGTAGCCCTGCTCCAGGATCTGGTCGTCGACAGCGACATCGATGACCAGGGGCACGCGGGCCCGCTCGGCCACGGCCGCCACGTTCTGCGTGACGTCGCTCTGGTAGGTGCCCACCAGTGCCACGGCGCCGTCCTGGATCAGTCGCTGCGCCTCGCTCTGGCCGGTCGCGGCCTCGCCCTTGCTGTCGCCGTCGGCGAGGGTGAGCGTGGCGCCGTCCAGCGACTCGATGCCACCGTCGGCGTTGATGTCGTCGATGGCCATCTGGGCGCCGTCGTTCATCAGACCTCCGACACCGGCGAGGCCGCCGGTGAGCGGGTGGACGGAGCCGATCGTGATCTCGCCGCCACCGTCGGCACTGTCGCCCGAGTCGCCGCAGGAGGCGAGGGCCAACGAGGTGGCCGCGACGGCGACGAGACCGGTGAGCTTCTTCAACGTGCTGGGCCTTGAGTTCATGCTGACGGGCCTTCCTCAGTACGCAATGACACTGGATACTGTTTCCCCTACGGGAACGCCGTCCTAGTGCGGGTGTTCCGCTCTGCGATCCGAGACGAAGCGCTAAGCGGCTGTAGTGGGCGAGATTACATGGGTATCTCCCCACTGACTAGAGCATTGACCGAATTTTGAGTACGCCCTAGGGTTCCGCCAAGCGGAACACAACTGGAGGAGTTCGATCATGACCGACGGAACGACTGATCAGAGCCCAGGGGCGGGGTCGCGCGGGACCGAGTCAGCCGACCGGGTCGCGGATGTGCTCCTGCTCTTCGCGCGGGCCGAGCACCCGCTGGGGGTCTCCAAGATCGCGAGGTCGCTCTCGCTCAGCAAGGCGGTGGTGCACCGCATCCTGCAGTCGCTGACCTCGCGCTCCCTGCTGCAGGTCGTGCCCGGCGACTCCACCTACATCCTCGGCCCGGCGGCCACCAGCCTGAGCGCGCGGGCGTGGAGCCAGATGGACGTGCGCACGATCGCGGCCCCGATCCTGCGGCGCCTGCGCGAGGAGACCCTGGAGACCACCACGCTGTCGGTGCTCGTGGGGCACCACCGCATCTACCTCGACCAGTTCGAGAGCCGGCAGGAGGTGAAGATGGTCGTCGAGCTCGGTCCCCGCTTCGCGTTGCACTCCGGGGCCTCGAGCCGTTCGATCCTCGCCTTCCTCCCCGAGCCCTTCATCGCCGAGGCCGTGCGCCACCTGCGCGCGGCCGACCCCGACTTCGACGCGGATGCCTACCGCCACGAGCTCGAGCAGGTCCACAGCAAGGGCTTCGCCGTGTCGTTGAACGAGCGCAACACCGGCGCCGCCGCCATCGCCGCTCCCTTCTTCGACGCCGCGGGCAACGTGATGGGCTCCATCAGCTCGTGCGGCCCCGTGTTCCGCTACGGCGAGGAGGGCCACGAGGACCACGTCCGTCTGGTCATCAACGCCGCCCGCGCCATCACCGCCGGCCTGGCGGGTGACGCATGAGCGGCAGCGCGACCTCCCCGACCGCGGCGCTGCCGCGGTCCTTCCTCTACGTCCCGACGGTGCGCCCCGAGCTCTTCTCGAAGGCCGCGGACGGTCCTGCCGACGCCCTGATCCTCGACCTCGAGGACGCGGTGCCCCTGGCTCGCAAGGACGAGGCCCGGGACCACCTGCGCGCCTGGCTCACCACGCGCCCTGCCCACGGCCCCGCTGACGCAACGCAGCTGTGGGTCCGCGTCGACCCGGACGCCCTCGAGGCCGACCTCGACGCCGCGGTCCTCCCCGCCACGTCCGGGGTGGTGCTGGCCAAGTGCACCGCGGCCCAGCTCGAGGCCACCGACACCCGGCTGCGCGATCTCGAGCGGCAGCGCGGTCTCGCTCCCGGGTCCGTCCCGGTCATCGGCCTCGTCGAGAGCGGTCTCGGCCTCCTCGACCTGCCCCGGATGACCCAGGTCGAGCGGCTCCTCACCTTCGGCCTCGGGGAGGCGGATCTCCTCGGCGACCTGCGGATGGTCCGTTCGCCACGCTCGGCCGCCGCGCTGGACGCCCTGCGGACCCAGGTCGTGGTGCACTGCGCGGCCGCGGGCAAGCAGGCGCCGGTGGCCCCGACCTCGACCGCCTTCCGCGATCTCGAGGCCTTCGCCGAGTCCACGCGGCACCTGCGCGACCTCGGCTTCCGGTCCCGCACCGCCATCCACCCCGGCCAGGTGCCGGTCATCCACGACGTGCTCGCCCCCGACGAGTCCGAGGTCGAGGCGGCGCGCGACCTGATGGCCCGCTTCGAGGCGTCGGCCGGGGGCGTGACGACCGCCGCCGACGGCCGGCTCATCGATGCGGCGGTGGTCCGAGGAGCCCGCGAGGTGCTGGCCCGCGCTGAGCGCTGAGGACGCTGAGACACAGGAGCCCCGACCGCGGTGCGGTCGGGGCTCGCTGCTGTCCCGGGGTGACCGGGGTGCGACAGGTGTCGTCGTGGGTCAGGAACCCGAGCCCGAGCGGGCCACGTAGCGACCGCGCGGGCTGCCCACGACCGAGCCGTCGGTGAGGATCGGCCTCGCCACGCAGGAAGGTGTCCGTCACCCGCGCGGTCAGGGTGAAGCCCTCGAAGGGCGTGTACTCCTGGGTCGACAGGGAGTCCTCGGCGCGCACGACGTACTCGGTGGCGTCGTCGAGGAGGCAGAAGTCGGCGTCGAGGCCGACAGCGAGGTCGCCCTTCGTCGACATGCCGAAGCGCTGAGCCGGGTTGCGGGCGACCAGCTCCGCGATCTTGTTGTACGAGAGCCCGCGCTTGCGCCCCTCGGAGACCATGCCCGGCAGCAGGTACTCGGTGCCACCGAAGCCGGACTTGGCCACGAAGACGTCGTCGCGCGGCTCGCCGAACTTCGTCTCGTCCTTGCAGCAGGCGTGGTCGGACGTGACCCACGAGAAGTTGCCGGCCAGCAGGTGCTCCCACAGCGACTCGACGTCCTCGGGCGAGCGCAGCGGCGGGTTGACCTTGCCGCCCAGGTTGGCGGTCGTGTAGTCCGCGAGCAGGTGACCCACGGTGACCTCACGGCGGAAGTCGATGTGCGGGAACGTCGACTGCATCATCATCGCCGCCTCGATCGCCTTGCGCGAGGTGAGGTGCAGCAGGTTGATGTTGGGCAGCTCGGTCTCGTGCGCGAGGTACGAGGCGATCGTGATGGCCAGCCCCTCGGAGTGCGGCGGACGCGAGGCGCTGTAGGCCTCGAGGCCCGTCAGCGTGCCCTCCTGCTCGACGAGCTTGGTGTAGGCCCGCATGATCTCGGCGGTCTCGCAGTGCAGCGAGAGCGAGATGTGGTCGCGGTCCGCGGCGAAGCGCTCCTGCTGGCGGGCCGCCTGGATGCCCCGCATCACGAACTCGAAGTGGGCGATGTCGTAGCTCTCGTCCTCGGGGAGCATGAGGAACGAGCCCTGGTCGGTCGAGCGTCCGTGCAGACCGTGGCTGCCGTAGAACATGAACACCTTGAACGACGGCACCCCGAACTCCTCGATGAGGTCGGGGATCTCGCCGATGTGCTCCTGCAGGATCGGCGCCACGTGGAAGCCGTAGTCGATGTAGGCCTTGTCCGCGGTCGCCGCCAGGATCTCGGGGAAGATCTCCCGGTAGGGCCCCGAGCGGTTGAGGTAGTACGCGCCGGTCCGGATGTAGGTGATCCCCGAGGTCACCCCGCCCTGCGCGGCCGCCCGGCTCTCCGTGGCGGCGTCCTCCCCCAGCTCGTTGTAGATCCCCCAGTGCTGGTGCACGTCGACGACGCCCGGGAAGAGGTGCTTGCCGGTGCCGTCGACCACCTGGGTGGCCTCGTCCGCGTCGATCGACTCCTCGAAGGCGGCGAAGCGACCGTCCTTGACTGCGACGTCGAGACGCTCGGGCGCCTCGGCTCCGGGGCGGACGACCAGCGCGTTCTGGATCACCAGATCGTAGTGGGACATGACTCTCCTCATCCTGGGTACGGCGTCGCGCCGGCGGAGGGCCCGCCAGCGTCGATGGTGCGGCCCACGGCCGGGTCGGCCAGCGGGTCCACCGTGGTCAACGGCCGCATCAGCGCGGCCAGGTCGGTGCAGGTGTCCAGCTCGTCGCACGCCCGGGCCAGGGCGTCGACCTGGTCGCCGGCGAGCGTGCGCGCGGCGTTGTCCTCGAACTTCGCTGCGAGCTCCTCGAAGGACAGGGGGCGCTGGGGTCCCCCTCGGGTGGTCAGCACCTCCTGCACCAGCTCGCGGCCGTCGTGCAGCCGTGCCGTGAGCACGGCGGGGAACTGACGGGGGAAGATCTCGGTGCAGCGCTCGTCGGCGACCACGTCGACGAGGCCCATGATGCGTCGCCGCTGCGGGTCCTGGGCCAGCTCGTCGGTGTAGTCGTCGAGCCCGGCGCCCAGCCCGCTGCCACCGAGCAGGCCGACGGCGACGGCGTACGGGCCGCTGAACTGGGCCATGTAGCCGGTCTCGGGGGCGCGCTTGACCTCGATCGGCTCCCCGATGGTGCGCAGGTTGGGGGCCGGCACACCGAGGGTGAGCCGTTCCACCTGCTCCACGGTGATGCCCTCGGCACGTAGCGCCGCCGCTGCATCCACAGCGGCGTGCGTGAAGTGGTTGGCGGGGTAGGGCTTGAAGAAGATGTCCGGCACCGCCCAGGTCTCGCCCAGCCCCTCGCTGACGGCGCTGGGGTCGAAGCGCCCGTGCAGCCAGGCCTCGAAGAAGCCGAAGCGGCCCTCCAGCACCGTGGGCGGGCCGGTCAGGCCGTGGCGCACCAGCTCGACCGCCGAGATCGCCGAGTGCGCGGCCCATCCGCAGTGGATGCGCTTGACCGTGCCGCCCGTGCGGTTGGCCTCGATGATGCCGGACGCCATGGAGGCCGCCACGCCCAGCGAGTGCAGCACGGTCTCGCCGTCCCCGGCGATGACGGCCGCGGCCACTGCTCCGCCCATGGCCCCGCAGATCGACGTGGCGTGCTGGCCGTGCTCGAAGAAGGTCGAGTTGCGGGCCTCGTGGTCGTAGCCGGCCATGCCGAGCCGCACGCAGGTCTCCAGACCCACGGCGATGGCCCGGATGAGCGTGCGCCCGTCGGCCCCGTGCTTCTCGGCCGCGGCCAGCGCGGCCGGGACGACGCTCGCGCTGGGGTGCAGCACCGAGGGCAGGTGGGTGTCGTCGTAGTCGAGCGAGTGCGCGAGGACGCCGTTGACGAACGCGGCCAGGTTGGCCGGGAGCCGCTGCTCGACCCCGACCGCGGAGGCCAGCTCCCGCCCGCCCTGCTCCAGCGCCCAGCGCCGGGCCGAGCGGCTCGTCTCGAGCGGCGCCGCGGCGACCGCGATGCCGATGGTGTCCAGGACCCGCATCTTCACGCTCTGCACCACGGCGTCCGGCAGGTCGTCGTACGACGTCTCTGCCGCGAACGAGGCGACCTGCTCGGCCAGCGTCGGGGCGCTCATGCCGGCACCACGGCGAGCGGACGGACCGGGGAGCCGGTGGCGCCGTAGATGTTCATCGGCACCAGGACGAAGGTGAACTCGTGGCGCCCCGCGGCGGCCAGCGTCTCGAGGTCCATCGACTCGATGATGTAGATGCCGTGCTCGACGAGGAGCACCCGGTGAGCCGGCAGCAGCGCGTGCCCGCCCGAAGGAGCCAGCCGCTCGAACGCGATCGTGTCCGCGCCCACCGCGTGCACCTCGCGCTCGGCCAGCCACTGCGCGCCGGCCTCCGCGACACCGGGCACGCCGCTCTCCTTGCCGAGGTAGGCCGTGCCGTCCTCGAAGAGGCTCCCCCATCCGCTGCGCACGAGCACGACGTCGCCGGCGCGCACCTCGACGCCCTGACGCGCACACGCGCCCTCCAGGTCGGCCACGGTGATCTCGTACCCGCCCGCGCAGTGCTCGACCTCGAGGAGCGCCGGGATGTCGAGCAGCACGCCGCGCCGCATCATCGGGGCGATGGTGTGCACGCCCAGCTGGTCGTACTTGCCGCCGATGCCGGCCTCGACGGCGTCGATGCCGCCGTACATCTTGCCGTTGTGCGAGACGTGGGCGAGGGCGTCGATGTGGGTGCCGACATGGGTGCCGGTGGTGATCATGTCGTTGGCGGCGCTGCCGCCGTCCGCCCGCGTCATGTCGCCGTGCCGACGCGGGAGGGTGTGCCAGAACTGGGGGTGGTTCGGCGACTGGGGCATGCCGGTGCGCAGCTGGCGGCCCAGGTCGATCACGTCGACGCCGGCACTCACCACGTCCAGGAGCGCGTCGGCCCCGGTGCTGGTGCCGACAGGGATGGTGCTGCTCATCGGATGACCTCGTTCTTCCTCAGGTGGGCGATCTCGTCAGGGGTCATGCCCAGCTCGGTCAGCACCTCGTCGGTGTCCTGGCCCAGGGCGCGACCGGTGAACCGGATGCGTCCCGGGCTGTCGGTCAGGCGCCACATGACGTTGTGCTGCAGGATCGGGCCGAGGTCGTCGTCGTCGACCTCGACCAACATCTGGGTCTCCCGCACGTGGGGGTCCTCGACGATGTCCTTGGCGTCGTAGACCGGGCCGATGGCGGCGCCGGCCTCGGTGAAGGCGTCGAGCACCTCGGCCCGGGTGCGCTGACGGATCCAGGAGCCGACGTACTCGTCGAGCAGGTCGACGTGGGCGGCACGGCCGTGCCCCGTGCGGAACCACTCCTCGCCGATGACCTCGGGGTGGCCCACGAGCGTCAGGACCCTCTCGGCGATGCGCTGGGCGCTGGTCGAGACCGCGACCCACTTGCCGTCGGAGGTCTCGTAGGTGTTGCGGGGGGCGTTGTTCGTCGAGCGGTTGCCGTGCCGCGGCTCGACGATGCCCAGCTGCTGGTAGACGGTGGGCGCCGGGCCCACGGCGGTCATGATCGGCTCGAGGATGTTCATGTCGACGACCTGACCGCGGCCCGTCTGGTCACGGTGGCGCAGCGCCATCATCACCGCCGACGACGCGGCGATCCCGCAGATGCTGTCGGCGAGGCCGAAGGCGGGCAGCGTCGGGGGACGGTCGGGCTCGCCGGTCGCGTCCGCGAACCCGCTCATCGCCTCGGCCAGGGTGCCGAACCCGGGGCGGCTCGAGTACGGGCCGGTCTGCCCGAAGCCGGTCAGGCGGACCACGACCAGTCCCGGGTTCGCCTCGTGCAGGACCTCCGGACCGATCCCCCACCGCTCCAGGGTGCCGGGACGGAAGTTCTCGACCAGCACGTCCGCGGTGGCCGCCAGCCGCCGGAGCACCGCAGCGCCCTCGTCCGCCTTGAGGTCCAGGGCGACGGTGCGCTTGTTGCGGCTGATCTCCTTCCACCACAGCGGGATGCCGTCCTTGCTGTGACCGTGCCCCCGCATGTTGTCGCCCTGGGCAGGGTGCTCGATCTTGATCACGTCTGCCCCGAAGTCACCGAGGATCTGGCAGCACAGCGGGCCGGCCAGGATCGTCGAGACGTCGAGGACCCGCAGCCCCGGCTAGGGGCAAGGACTCGGCAGTCAATGGGTCATCCGTTCCGCTGGAAGAAACATGTCGATGCGATCAACGATAGCCGTTCCGCTCGCCCTTGGGAACGACAGGACGCGGAAAGTTGCGATGGCGGAGTCGCAGGGCCCTTGACCCCTCCCCCACGGCCACCTACGTTCGTCGTATGCGGACCGACGAATCGTTTCTCTTGCCGGAACGATGCTCGGTCGCGGTGGCCGGCCTTGCCGAGTGGGCCACGGCTGCCTTCCAGACCTCCGCCGACCCCGCGACCCAGCGCCGGGTGCGATTCGTGCTCACCGACCTGGTGGGCGTCACCGTCGCCGGCATGCGGACCCCGGAGATGCGCCGCCTGCTAGAGGTGTGGTCGCGCCCGGCCGGCAGCGCGCCGCTGATCGGCACCACGGAGACCTGCGACCCCGAGACCAGTGCGTTCCTGGCAGCGGTGGCCGCCTGCATGCTGGAGCTCGACGAAGGCAACAAGCACGCCGCCGGACATCCCGCCGCCCATGTCGTGTTCACCGCCGTGGCTGCCGCTCAGCTCTCACCCGAGGCGATCTCCGGTCCGCAGCTGATGACGGCCATCGCCGTGGGGTACGAGGTGGCGGCGCGGTTCGGCCGCGCGACCACCACTGCCACCGGCTGGCACCCGCACGGCCACTGGGGGGCCACCGGCGCCGCGGCGGCGGCCGCCCTCCTGCTCGGGGCGGGCCCCGCCCAGGTCGCCGCAGCCATCGACAGCTCGACCGGCCTCATGCAGGTCACCCCGTGGGGCACCGTCCTGAGCGGCGACTTCACCCGCAACCTGTGGATCGCCGGTGCGGGCGGCGCCGGCCTCCGCGCAGCCCGGCTCGCGATCGCCGGGCTCGCGGAGAACGTGGGCAACGCCCACCACTCGCTCGGCGGGCTGGTCGGCCACCTCGACCTCGATGCGTTGGGCGCCGGACTGCGCGCGGAGCCGCTGCTCATCACCCAGGGGTACCTCAAGCAGCACGCCTCGTGCTCCTACACCCACAGCGCCGTCGACCTGGTGGCCTCGCTGCGCGCCGCCCACCCCTGGCACGAGGACGACGTCACGACCGTGCGCGTCCGCACCCACTCCCTGGCGCGCCCCCTGCTGGCCCGGCACCCACGCACCCGCCTGGCCGCGATGTTCTCGCTGCCGTTCGTGGTCGCCAACGCCGTCGTCAACGGTCGCGTCGACCCCTCGACGATGCAGCCGGGCACGCCCGAGTTCCTCGCCGCCGACGCCTTCAGCGAGCGCGTCGAGATCGAGATCGACGCCGACCTGGACGCTCACCTCCCGGAGCGCCGGATCACCGAGGTCGTCCTCGGACTCCACGACGGCAGCACGCTCGGACTGGCACAGCCCAACCCCGTCGGCGACGCCGACCACTTCCCGCTCGACGACGTCGCTCTCCGGGAGAAGATGCAGGCGCTCATCGGAGCGAAGGCAGCTGCTGACGTCGAGGACGCAGTCTCCGCGATCGCCGCGAGCGACGACGTGGTCCGCGCGCTGGCGCTGCTGCACCGGGTGGGAGGGCCCCGGGACTGAGGGCCACCCTCCGCCGCCCGCCCTCACGGAGCCCGGACCACCTCCAGGCCCAACCAGCCGGCGAGGTCCGCGACCTCGGCGCGCACCGCGTCGGAGGTGGCCGCGTCGAACGGCTCGTCCTCGTGGAGCGCGTGCACGAGCAGCGCCCCGGACCGGCGGTCGGCGGTCGCGTCGACCTTGCCGAGGAGCCGGTCCCCGACCAGCACCGGCAGCGCGTAGTAGCCCCAGCGCCGTGACGCGGCCGGCTTGTACATCTCGAGCTGGTAGTCGAAGTCGAACAGCTCCACCATCCGCTTGCGGTCGAAGATCAGCCGGTCGAGCGGGGAGAGCAGCGCCACCCGGCCCTCGAAGGGCTCGTCGAGCGCGGCGAGCTGCGCCGGGTCCACCCGCCACGCCCCCCGCACCCCCTCGACCACGGCCGGCTCCCCCACCGTGCCCACGTCACCGGGTTCGGCGCCCGGCATCAGCGCCGCGGTGGCGCGGGCGAGGCCCAGCGCACGCAGGCGGCGTACGCCGCGCTCGTGCAGGGCCTCCTCGACAGGCGGGAGCGGGTCGTCGGGGAAGACCCGCTCGGCGAGGTCCCACAGGCGGACGCGGCCCTCGCGCGCGGCGACGGCGATCTCACCGCGGCGGCTGAGGATCTCGAGCATCCTCCCGATGTTCTTGTCGTTGTTCCAGCCCGAGGAGCCCCACGGCCGCACGCACGTGTCGGGCAGGGCGGAGGCCGGCAGCGGTCCGTCGGCGCGCAGCCGTTCCAGCACGTCCGCCCGGCAACCGCCGTTGTCGAGGACCCACGCCCAGCTCTCGTGCTCCCCTGAGCGGTGCAGGTCGGGGTCGGGCCACACCGCCGTCTCGGCGCGGTGCAGCGCGACGTCCTCGTGGTGCAGCAGCCGCGCGGACACCTCGACCAGACGCTGCTGCTCCTGCAGGTCCCCCAGCTCGGTGGGGTCGAGGCTGCCACCGAGACGGCTCCACAGCACCAGCTCGGCGCTCGGGGCGACCCGGGCGGTGAGGTCGACCTGGAGCATCGTCAGGTGCTGGACCACCTCGAGGACGTCGAGGCCGCGCTGCTGGGCGGGGGCGTCGAGCAGCTGGGCCCGCACCGCGATCCGCCTGGCCTGCTGCGCGGTCAGGCGGTGCGGAGTGGTGTCGGCGCCCATCCCCGCAGCCTAGAACCACGCGGGGACATCTCGGGCCCACTACAGTCACGGCCGTGAACCCTCTGAGCCGCCTCCTGCACCGCGGTCTGCACGCGACCTGGCGCTACCTCGACGGCATCGGCGAGATCGTGCCCGGCAGCGCCTCCGCCGCCGCCTTCGGCACGTTCGGACGCGGCAGCAGCATCGGCTTCGCGCCGGCGACCATCCTCAACCCGGGCTCGATCCACGTCGGCGAGCACACGCTCATCGGACGCCAGATCACGCTCTCGGTCGGGTACGGCGCCGGCGACCCCGGCGCCCCCGCGCGCGGGCTGGTCATCGGCGACCGGTGCGCCATCGGCGCGCGCAGCTCGATCACCGCCCACGAGTCCATCGAGATCGGCGACGGGGTGTTCTGCGGGCAGGGCGTCTTCATCACCGACACCAGCCACGGCTACCAGGACCCGACGATCCCCGTCGGGCACCAGTTCGGCACCCACGACCCCGTCGTCATCGGCGCCGGCTCCTGGCTGGGGCACGGGGCGATGGTGATGCCCGGCGCCCGCCTCGGACGCAACGTGGTGGTCGCCGCCGGCTCGGTGGTGCGCGGTGAGGTCGAGGACCACGCCGTCGTCGCCGGCAACCCCGCACGCGTGGTCCGGCGCCTCGAGCCGGACGTCGGCTGGGTCGGCTCGCGCGGCGACGTCCGCCCGGTGCTCGACGCCTCGCTCGGGCCCTTCTGACGCGGCTACCATCACCGGGTGCTCACCGCCGCCCTCGCCTTCAGCCTCGCCGGCGCCCTGCTGGTGGTGCTGCCGGGCCCGGACACGCTCGTCGTGGTCCGCGGCATGGTGCGCGGCGGTCGCCGCCGCGCGGTGTGGACGGCACTGGGTGGTCTGACCGGGCTCGTCGTCTGGGTCTCGATCACCGCCCTCGGCCTCGCAGCACTGCTGCACGCCAGCCACGACGCCTACCTGGCGCTGAAGATCGCCGGAGCCGCCTACCTGGTCTGGCTCGGCGTGCAGTCGTTCCGAGCCCGCACCAGCGACGTGCCGGTGGAGGCGCCCGTCGCCGCAGCGGCCGGGCCGGGCCGTCGCGAGCGGCGTACGTCGGGGTTCGGGGCCGGGCTGGCCACCAACCTGCTCAACCCCAAGATCGGCGTGATGTTCGTGGCCCTGCTGCCGGGCTTCGTGCCGTCGGGAGCGTCGGTCGCGACGACCTCGCTGCTGCTCGGCGGCATCTACATCACCGAGACCGCCGTCTACGTCGCTGTGCTGATCGCACTGTCCGGCCCGGTCGTGCGCTGGATGGCGGAGCCCCGCATCCGACGCCGCCTCGACCGGCTGATGGGCACGGTCTTCGTCGCCTTCGGCGTGCAGCTGGCCGTCAAGCCCTGACGGGACCCTCGAGTGCGGCCAGTGCGTCGATCTCGTCGTGGAAGGCGTCCAGGATCTGTTGGGGGTCGGGCATCACGGCGAGGTCCACCTTGAAGCCCACCCGCACCTTGCCGGCGTAGGTGAAGATGCAGGTGCCCACCGTCTGGTGCCCCGAGCCCGGCACCCAGCCGAGCATGCTGTCGATCCGGGTGCCCGCCAGGTAACGGGCCTGTCGCGGGCCGGGGACGTTGGTGGTGATCCCGGTGGCCTTGCTGGCGAAGAACGTCACGAGCAGACGGCTCAGCCGCGCCCCGAGCCGTCCGATGCCCAGGATCAGCGCGAAGGTGATGACCGGCTCCGGCGAACGCTTGATGACGTCCATGCGGCGCTTGGTCTCGGCCAACCGGTCCGCGGCGTCGAGTCGTCCCGACGGCAGCATCAGCAGCACGAGCGCGAACCGGTTGCCCAGCTCGCGCGGGAGCGGCAGGTGCATGGGCCGCAGGTTCACCGGGATCATGGTGGGGATGTCGACCGCTTGGCCGTCGTGGTCCAGCTGGTAGCGCTCGAGCGCCCCGGCCAGCGCCGCCACGAGCACGTCGTTGACGGTGGCTCCCGAGCGGCTGGCGATGTCCTTGATCCCCTGCAGGTCGATCGGCGCCGACCACACGGCCGCCTTCTCCATCCCGGCCTCACCGGCCAGGGAGGTGTCCGGGTTCGTCGTCAGCAGCAGCTTGCGCAGCGCTGCGACCCCGCTGAGGCCCAGGCGGAACCCTTCGCGGATGGCGCGCCGGATGCGCGCGGGCCGGAGCAGCTGCGGCACCTCGGGCGCGACACGCCGGGCAGCCTGGACCACGTCCGCGAGCGCGTGGTGGGGTGCGGGCGGCGCATGGGTGCCGTCACGGTCCGCCTCCGACGTCTCGTCGGTCAGCGAGAGCAGCACCTGGGTCAGGGCGATCCCGTCCGCCAGCGCGTGGTGCAGCCGGACGTAGACCGCCGACCCCTCCTCCAGCCCGTTGATGAGGTGGATGTCCCACAGCGGGCGTTCCCGCGGCAACGGGGTGCCGAGGTAGCCGCTGACGTAGCGCTGCAGCGCGGCATCGTCGCCCGGCGCGGACAGGCGCACCTCGCGCACGTGCTGGCTCACGTCGAGGTCCGGTACGTCGCGCCAACGCGATCGCCGTCGGCGCCAGCGCCCGGTCCCGGGCACGGGACGCCGCGAGAACACCGGGTAGACGGCCAGCAGGCGCTCGCGGACCACGCGGTCGAAGCGCTCCCGGTCGAGAGGTCCGTCGAGGAACATCAAGCACTCGATGACCATCAGGTTCTGCGGACGGTCCATCCCCAGCCAGATGGCGTCGACGGGGTCGACCCGGTGCTCCCTCATGGACTGGTCCTGCTCGTGAGCGTCATCAGGGCCCTCCCCGGCTGCGTGGTGCGCGTCACCCTGAATCTACGGGGTCCTCGATCGTCTGCCCCCACCCGCCCGACCACGGCAGGCAGCGCGCTCGGGTCAGCTGCGGCTGATCCGACGGTTCGCCGCGCGCAGCAGCCAGCTCGGGGTCACCCCGGCCGACGCCAGCGCCATCCGCGCTTGGCGGCCCACGCCCCGGTGCGCGCTGAGGCGCCGTCCCGGGCGCACGGCGGCCAGCACCTCGTCGGCCACGTCCTCGGCGGTGAGCCGCACCCCCAGCGAACGGGTCGACCCGGTGCTCACGCCGTCGACCATGGCGGTCTGCACGAAGAGCGGCCACAGGGCGCGGACCGTGATGTCGTCGGGGGCCCACTCCAGGTCCAGCGCCTCAGTCAGCCCCCGGACCGCGAACTTGGTCGCGGAGTAGGTGGCCAGCTCGGGTTGACCGTAGATCGCCGAGGCGGAGGCCAGGTTGACCACGTGCGCCCCGGGGGTGCTCCGGAGGTAGGGGTGCGCGACGTAGCAGCCGTTGAGGACCCCCGTGACGTTCACGTCGACCGTACGCCGCTGCGCCTCGAGCGGGATCTCCGCGAACCGCCCCGCCTGCAGGATGCCGGCATTGTTGACCAGTACGTCGAGGCAGCCCCCGGTGTGAGCTGTCAGGTGGTCCAACGCGGCCTGCCACTGCGCCGCGTCCCGGACGTCCAGGTGACCGGTCACGACCGCGTCTCCGAGGTGGGCCGCCAGGGAAGCAAGCCCGGCCTCGTCTACGTCGTAGGCACCCACCAGCCAGCCCTCTGCGGCGAAGCGCTTCGCGACCGCGCGGCCGATGCCGGCAGCGGCGCCTGTGACCAGGACTGAGCGTCGAGACATGGCCATCAGTATGGGGTCCCTCGCGAGAACCCTTGTAAATGCGAGCAGCCCCACCGCGATGCGGTGGGGCTGCTGCTAATTATTGTCCGGCGGCGTCCTACTCTCCCACAACCTCCCGGTTGCAGTACCATCGGCGCTGAAAGGCTTAACTTCCGGGTTCGGGATGGGACCGGGTGTTTCCCTTTCGCTATGGCCGCCGTAACTCTTGCGGTACCAGCCCGGACGGGTGTGTACACCGTCTGGTGTGGCTGGTTACCAAGCCATTATTCACATGTGATCATACACGTGTTGTCTGTGTGTGTGGATTCGTGGACGCGAGACTTTGTAGGTTCAGCTGAGCGAGTGTAAGACAAGCCCTCGGCCTATTAGTACCGGTCGGCTAGGCATTGCTGCTGTACACCTCCGGCCTATCAACCCAGTGTTCTGCTGGGGGCCTTACCCGGTTAACCCGGTGGGAAACCTCATCTTGAAACGTGCTTCCCGCTTAGATGCATTCAGCGGTTATCACTTCCGAACGTAGCCAACCAGCCGTGCCCCTGGCGGGACAACTGGCACACCAGAGGTTCGTCCATCCCGGTCCTCTCGTACTAGGGACAGCCTTTCTCAAGTTTCCTGCGCGCGCGGCGGATAGGGACCGAACTGTCTCACGACGTTCTAAACCCAGCTCGCGTGCCGCTTTAATGGGCGAACAGCCCAACCCTTGGGACCTACTCCAGCCCCAGGATGCGACGAGCCGACATCGAGGTGCCAAACCATCCCGTCGATATGGACTCTTGGGGAAGATCAGCCTGTTATCCCCGGGGTACCTTTTATCCGTTGAGCGACGCCGCTTCCACATGCCGACGCCGGATCACTAGTTCCGACTTTCGTCCCTGCTCGACATGTCTGTCTCACAGTCAAGCTCCCTTGTGCACTTACACTCGCCACCTGATTGCCAACCAGGCTGAGGGAACCTTTGAGCGCCTCCGTTACTCTTTAGGAGGCAACCGCCCCAGTTAAACTACCCATCAGGCACTGTCCCTGATCCGGATGACGGACCTAGGTTAGACATCTAGTACGACCAGAGTGGTATTTCAACGTTGACTCCACACTCACTGGCGTGAGCGCTTCACAGTCTCCCACCTATCCTACACAAGCCGAACCAAACACCAATACCAAACTATAGTAAAGGTCCCGGGGTCTTTCCGTCCTGCCGCGCGTAACGAGCATCTTTACTCGTAGTGCAATTTCGCCGAGTCCACGGTTGAGACAGCGCCCAAGTCGTTACTCCATTCGTGCAGGTCGGAACTTACCCGACAAGGAATTTCGCTACCTTAGGATGGTTATAGTTACCACCGCCGTTTACTGGGGCTTAAATTCTCCGCTTCGGTGTTACCACCTAACAGGTCCTCTTAACCTTCCAGCACCGGGCAGGAGTCAGTCCGTATACATCGTCTTACAACTTCGCACGGACCTGTGTTTTTAGTAAACAGTCGCTTGGGCCTGGTCTCTGCGGCCCTTCCCGCTCCCACCGCAAGGGTGTTCACGTTCCGGGCCCCCCTTCTCCCGAAGTTACGGGGGCATTTTGCCGAGTTCCTTAACCGTGGTTCGCTCGATCGCCTTAGTATTCTCTACCTGATCACCTGAGTCGGTTTGGGGTACGGGCGGCGCATAGCTCGCTAGAGGTTTTTCTCGACAGCATAGGATCATCCACTTCCCCCATACGGGGTCCCCATCACATCTCAAGCTCGACATCGAAGTCAGCCATCCGGATTTGCCTAGATGACGCCCTACATGCTTAGCCGTACA
Organism: uncultured Actinomycetota bacterium; assembly: GCA_963722135.1. Classification (GTDB taxonomy): domain Bacteria; phylum Actinomycetota; class Actinomycetes; order Propionibacteriales; family Nocardioidaceae; genus Nocardioides. Next base: position 173,909 of record CAVRJT010000003.1, on the reverse strand, counting down.
CAACCATCGGTACGGTTGGACTACCTTCCTGCGTCACCCCATCGCTTGACTACTACCAGTTCGGGTCCCACGCTACGCTCACCAGCCTCGCCCCGAAGGGTCCGGTCCGATGAGTTTCAGATGGTTAGCATCACCAGGTTCATCATGGGCGCTACTTTGCCGGTACGGGAATATCAACCCGTTGTCCATCGACTACGCCTGTCGGCCTCGCCTTAGGTCCCGACTTACCCAGGGCAGATTAGCTTGACCCTGGAACCCTTGATCATTCGGCGCACGTGTTTCTCACACGTGATTCGCTACTCATGCCTGCATTCTCACTCGTGTCGCGTCCACACCTGGATCACTCCGGCGCTTCACTCGCGACACGACGCTCCCCTACCCATCCACACACCTGAACACCCCTCGAGGGGATGCTGGGCTCGCATGAATGCCATAGCTTCGGCGGGTGACTTGAGCCCCGCTACATTGTCGGCGCGGAATCACTTGACCAGTGAGCTATTACGCACTCTTTCAAGGGTGGCTGCTTCCAAGCCAACCTCCTGGTTGTCACTGCGACTCCACATCCTTTTCCACTTAGTCACCGCTTAGGGGCCTTAGCTGATGGTCTGGGCTGTTTCCCTCTCGACTACGGAGCTTATCCCCCGCAGTCTCACTGCCGCGCTCTCACTTACCGGCATTCGGAGTTTGGTTAACGTCAGTAACCTTGTAGGGCCCATTAGCTATCCAGTGCTCTACCTCCGGCAAGAAACACGCGACGCTGCACCTAAATGCATTTCGGGGAGAACCAGCTATCACGGAGTTTGATTGGCCTTTCACCCCTATCCACAGGTCATCCCCTCAGTTTTCAACCTAAGTGGGTTCGGTCCTCCACGCGGTCTTACCCGCGCTTCAACCTGCCCATGGATAGATCACTCCGCTTCGGGTCTTGATCGTGCTACTCAGTACGCCCTATTCGGACTCGCTTTCGCTACGGCTTCCCCACACGGGTTAACCTCGCAACACAACGCAAACTCGCAGGCTCATTCTTCAAAAGGCACGCCGTCACCCCATCACACAAAGTGTGAGTAAGGCTCCGACGGATTGTAGGCACATGGTTTCAGGTACTATTTCACTCCCCGCCAGGGGTACTTTTCACCTTTCCCTCACGGTACTTGTCCGCTATCGGTCATCAAGGAGTATTTAGGCTTAACGGGTGGTCCCGCCAGATTCACACGGAATTTCAGGGGTTCCGTGTTACTTGGGATACCGCATCACAGCTCACGACTTACACTTACGGGGCTATCACCCTCTACGGCGCCACTTTCCAATGGACTTCAACTTCAACGTGAGTTTCTTACTGTGTGGAAGACCGGCAGATCCTCCCATACGGTCCCACAACCCCACATACACAACCCCTGCCGGGTATCACATGTACATGGTTTGGCCTCATCCGATTTCGCTCGCCACTACTCTCGGAATCACTTTTGTTTTCTCTTCCTGTGGGTACTGAGATGTTTCACTTCCCCACGTTCCCTCCACACGCCCTATATATTCAGGCGCGGGTAACTGGACATGACTCCAGCTGGGTTTCCCCATTCGGACACCCCCGGATCACAGCTTGGTTGCCAACTCCCCAGGGCTTATCGCAGGCTCCTACGTCCTTCATCGGCTCTTGATGCCAAGGCATCCACCATGTGCCCTTCATAGCTTGTCTCACAAACACTCAACAAAAACTACAAAGACTAGACTTAATTACACATCTAGAAAGACACGACCAACACACCCACCCCACACAAGAGGCAAGCACGCTCATCGCATCAGATGCTCGCGTCCACTATCCAATTCACAAACAACCAGCCCACCAACACCCCCACACCCACCAACAAGTGAGATGCAGAGCAAAGGAGGCACAGAGCAAACCAAACCCCCCGCAACCAGTCAAAGACCGGCCCCAGGGGAATCTGATCCCTCAAAGCTCAACAGTGTGCCAGTCCCCCACCCATCCATGGGCTCCCCCGTTCCACGCCCCCCACCCCCGAAGAGATGAACGACAGTACTAAGACAACCCCCACCAACAGGTGAGAAGAAACATCATCGACGATTCCACTAGTGAACACCACCATACGTGCCAGAACATGCGTCTGACATCGGGGCGTGTGCTCCTTAGAAAGGAGGTGATCCAGCCGCACCTTCCGGTACGGCTACCTTGTTACGACTTCGTCCCAATCGCCAGCCCCACCTTCGACGGCTCCCTCCCACAAGGGGTTAGGCCACCGGCTTCGGGTGTTGCCGACTTTCGTGACGTGACGGGCGGTGTGTACAAGGCCCGGGAACGTATTCACCGCAGCGTTGCTGATCTGCGATTACTAGCGACTCCGACTTCATGGGGTCGAGTTGCAGACCCCAATCCGAACTGAGACCGGCTTTTTGGGATTCGCTCCCCCTCACGGGATCGCAGCCCTTTGTACCGGCCATTGTAGCATGCGTGAAGCCCTGGACATAAGGGGCATGATGACTTGACGTCATCCCCACCTTCCTCCGAGTTGACCCCGGCAGTCTCCCATGAGTCCCCGGCATAACCCGCTGGCAACATAGGACGAGGGTTGCGCTCGTTGCGGGACTTAACCCAACATCTCACGACACGAGCTGACGACAGCCATGCACCACCTGTACACCGACTAAAAGGGGCTACATCTCTGCAGCTTTCCGGTGTATGTCAAACCCAGGTAAGGTTCTTCGCGTTGCATCGAATTAATCCGCATGCTCCGCCGCTTGTGCGGGCCCCCGTCAATTCCTTTGAGTTTTAGCCTTGCGGCCGTACTCCCCAGGCGGGGCGCTTAATGCGTTAGCTGCGGCACGGAATCCGTGGAATGGACCCCACACCTAGCGCCCAACGTTTACGGTGTGGACTACCAGGGTATCTAATCCTGTTCGCTCCCCACACTTTCGCTCCTCAGCGTCAGGTAATTCCCAGAGAACCGCCTTCGCCACCGGTGTTCCTCCTGATATCTGCGCATTTCACCGCTACACCAGGAATTCCGTTCTCCCCTGAATACCTCTAGTCTGCCCGTATCGAAAGCCAGCACCGAGTTAAGCCCGGTGTTTTCACTCCCGACGCGACAAACCGCCTACGAGCCCTTTACGCCCAATAATTCCGGACAACGCTCGCACCCTACGTATTACCGCGGCTGCTGGCACGTAGTTGGCCGGTGCTTCTTCTGTGGGTACCGTCACTTGCGCTTCGTCCCCACTGAAAGAGGTTTACAACCCGAAGGCAGTCATCCCTCACGCGGCGTTGCTGGATCAGGCTTCCGCCCATTGTCCAATATTCCCCACTGCTGCCTCCCGTAGGAGTCTGGGCCGTGTCTCAGTCCCAGTGTGGCCGGTCACCCTCTCAGGCCGGCTACCCGTCGAAGCCTTGGTAGGCCATTACCCCACCAACAAGCTGATAGGCCGCGAGCACATCCCCCACCGAAAAACTTTCCACACAGAACCCATGCAGGTCTGTGTCGTATCCGGTATTAGACCCCGTTTCCGAGGCTTATCCCGAAGTGAGGGGCAGATTACTCACGTGTTACTCACCCGTTCGCCGCTCGTGTACCCCGAAGGGCCTTACCGCTCGACTTGCATGTGTTAAGCACGCCGCCAGCGTTCGTCCTGAGCCAGGATCAAACTCTCCGTTGAAAAACAACACCACACCAACCCCAAAAAGGCCGATGCAGCAAAAAGAGATGCCCCCGACAAGAGAACAAAACTGACAATTGCCAGAATCATCGTCTTACCAAAGAAACCATCAACCACCATCCACCCACAAGGAGCTTCCGATGATCGACGGGGCATAACAAACTAATTCGTCGACTATGACACACTGTTGAGTTCTCAAGAATCAGACGCACACCGTCCTGCAACCTCTCGGCTCCAGCGGCGGGGCAACCTGCAGAAACTTACCGGTTGTGGTAGTCCGCGTCAACTCGGTGAGCTGGGCGGAACCCCGTCTCCGACGAGTCCCTCACCCACGGCACGCCGAGGAGACTTCCAGCTGGTCGTGCTGCTGGAAGTTCCGGCCGACTGGCCGAAGGTGGCTGCTCCTGCGGCCTCCCTTCCGGGCGGCTGCCGGGGCAACGACGAGAAACTTAGGCCCCGTCCGTCCGTGGGTCAATTCGGCGCGAACGCGGTCCCCCGGGAGGGCGGTTCGTGAGCCATCCCCGCCCGGGAGTCGGTTCAGATGACCAAGGTCCCTGGCGTGCTCGTGCAGCCCGACGAAGGCTGGGGCCATGGCCGATGACTGGGCGACCGCCCGCACGGATGCATCGCAGTGGCGCGGTCTCCTCGTCACCGGCGCATGGTGCGCCTTCGCGGGCGTCGCGATGATCGTCGTGGAGGTCGGCCGCTACCTGCTCTGGCCCCCGCCGACCTCCACCGTGGGGTTCTACGACCTGCTGCTGAGCAACCCGGTCCTGGGGCTGGTCTCGCTCGACCTCCTCTTCATCGTGTCGAACACCCTGACGCTCCTGGTCCACCTCGCCCTGGGTCTCGTGCTGTGGCGGGTCAACCGGTCAGCGGTGGTGATCGCGCTCGCGTTCGCCGCCGTCGGCACGGCTGCCTTCCTGTCCTCCGCACGCCCCGTGGAGATGCTGACGCTCGCCCACGCGTACGCGGATGCCGACACCGCAGGACGAACCGCCCTGCTGGCCACGGGCGACGGCATGCTCGCGACGTGGCAGGGCACCGGGTACGTCGTCTACTACTACCTCGGCTTCGCGACCCTGCTGATCCTGAGCGTCCTCATGCTGCGATCCGGTGTCTTCAGCCGGGCCACCGCGACGTGGGGACTGGCCAGCGCCGTCCTCATGGTCGTCCCCGCCACCTTCGGGCAGGTGGGCCTGGTGCTCGCGCTGGTGTCACTGGCGCCGTGGTCGGTCTTCACCGTCCTCGTGGGCCGGCGACTGCTGCACCTGGCCCGGTCCGCCGGTGGCAGACTCGGCCCATGAGCCTCGTCCCGGCCGACTTCGTGCTCCCTGTCCCCCTCGAGGCGGCTCGCTTCCGGCTCGCCCTGCTCGGCCCGGAGCACAACGAGTCGGACTACCAGGCGTGGACCGGGAGCATGGAGTTCATCCGCAGCCTGCCTGGATGGGCGGCGTCGCCCTGGCCGGAGCCCATGACGATCGAGGCGAACCTAGGGGACTGTGTCTCCCACGCCGAGCGGTCGAGCACCGGCGTGGACTTCGCGTACACCGTGCTGCTGCCCGACCGTGACGAGGTGATCGGCTGTGTCTACTTCAAGCCCACCCGACCGGCACGCCCCGGCGCGGTCGTCGTGCTGTCCTGGGTCACCGCCGAGCACTCCGACCTCGACGAGCCCCTCCACGAGGCCGTGACCAGGTGGCTCGCCGAGGACTGGCCATGGTCAGAGGTGGAGTACGCGCCGCGCCCGCCTCGCCGGATCGATCCGGACTAGGCTGCGGCATGCCCGAGTTCACGTGGCGACCGGCCAATGAGGCCACGACCGAGCACGTCGAGTCGGTGCTCGGCACCGGTGGCGCGGCCACGTGCCGCTGCCAGGCGCTGAAGGTCCCCGGCTGGATCTGGCGCGACACCACCCAGGAGCAGCGGGACACCGCCCTGCTCGAGCAGACCGGATGCGGCACCGACGGACCCACGTCCGGCCTGATCGGATACCTCGACGGCGAGCCGGTCGGCTGGGTCGCGGTCGAGCCGCGGGACAACTATCCCCGGGTGTGGAGCCGCAAGAAGTCGTGGATGCGGATGGACCCTGAGCTCGAGGGCATCTGGTCGGTCACCTGCTTCGTGGTGCGCAAGGGCTTCCGCCGTCAGGGACTGATGTACGAGCTGGCAGCCGCCACCGTCGACTACGGGAGGCAGGTCGGCGCCCACGTCCTGGAGGGCTACCCCACCGAGCCGGCGCCCGGGAGGACCGTGATCTGGGACGAGGCGTCGGTCGGGCTGCTGCAGGCCTTCCTCGACGTCGGCTACGAGGTGGTGGACTCACCGACCCTGCGCCGCAGGGTGGTGCGCCACCGACTCGACGGGACGTCGTGACCGCGCCCCCGTACGAAGGCCTCGTGGGATGCTGAGCCATGGTCGACTACGACACCGACCTGCTCGACAGGTTGCGGTTCCTGCTGGCCGGTGAGCCCGGGCTCAGCGAGCGAGCCATGTTCGGCGGCGTCGCGCTGATGCTCGACGACAAGATGTGCGTCGGCGTCATGAAGGGCGGCGGGATGATGGTGCGCCTCTCTCCCGAGGAGGGCGAGTCCGCTCTGCAGGAGCCGCACGCCCGGGAGATGGACTTCACCGGCCGGCCGATGCGCGGGTGGGTCATCGTCGACAGCGAGGGCCTCTTGTCCGAGCAGGACCTCGCGTCCTGGGTGGACCCGGCGGTCCGCTACGTGCGGACCCTGCCGCCCAAGGGTGGCGGCGCCAGCGGCCGTACTCGTTGAGACGGAACCCCGCCTCGAGCCGGGGCTCGGGCGGAGCCTCTGGACCAACACTGCCGACGGTGATCGGATCGGCAGATGAAGATCGAACGCATCGCGCCCATCCTGACCGTCGACGACCTCGCCACCGCCATCGCCGAGCACACAGGCGTGCTCGGGATGCAGGTGGTGATGGACATGGGCTGGGTGGCATTCCTCGCCGATGACACGGGCCGTCAGATCGGGCTCATGACCACTGACGCGACAGCGCCGGTCAATCCGGACGTCTCGATCTTCGTCGACGACGTCGAGGCCGCCCACGACGCAGCGGTGGCGTCGGGGGTCGAGGTCGTGCATCCGCTGTCCACGGAGGAGTGGGGCGTGCGCCGCTTCTTCTATCGCGACTCGTCCGGGCGCGTGATCAACGTCGGCTCCCACGTCTGATCAGTCTCGGAGGAGCTGACCGACCAAGGTGGCGCCCAGCCACGACTCGTAGCGACGGTCGGACGGCCCCATCCCCGCTCCACGACGAGCAGCTGATAGACCTCGGGCAAGGTGAGCGCCAGCGTGAGGTCGAGGGCCGAGTCGACCGTGAGATCGGCGGCGGAGGCTCGGCGAGCGACGGGCCTCGATGAGCGTGCGGACCTCGCGCTCGCGCCGGGCCAGGACGCGGCGCATGCTCTCGGCCTCTGCGGTCGACGCCGCGGCTTCCTGGTAGATCGCCACGACGTCGGAGCCGACCTGCAGCTGGCGCCGGTTGAGCCCGGCGAGCAGGAGCAGCTGCCCCGCCGGGTCCGGCTCCTGGAGGTAGGCGGCGGCGCGCGAGGTCGTCTCGGCCTCGATCATCCAGAGCTCCGTGACCTTCTCGAGGATCTTCGCCTTCGTCCCGAAAGCCGAGTAGATCGTCTGCACCGGAATGTCTGCCTCGGCGGCGATGGTGCTGATGGTGGTGGCGACGTACCCGCGCTCCGCGAACAGCGCGCGGGCGGTGCGTGCCACCTCCCGCTTGTGGCCTCGGCCGCCGTTGACGGTGTCCGGCTGACTCCGATCGTCGAGGTCTCCTCGGTCTCATCGTCTTGTGGAAGTCCGCCACCGAGCACGAGGAGGCCCCATGAACGAGCAGGGCTCCGACTGATGGCGTTCGCGTTCTTCGGCGCTGCGCCACGCTCCGTGCGCTTTCGCGTCAGTGCGGGCCCGGGTCCGGGACGTGAACGCGGCAACATCTCACCCGTCGAGATCGCCGGCCGCCGTGCGCTGGCAGCAACCCCGGTTGGCGGGAGGTCCGGGATGCGACGTCCACCGGGCGCCGGACCGGCCCGAGCAGGCCGGGTGTCGATGACCTGACCCGGATCGGCCGCTGCCGTCGCCGCCACCACCGCGTTGCTGCTCGTCGGCTGCTCGACGGCACCGGCTGATCGCGCGGGCACCACCGCCACGGCAGAGGCGCCGGCTGACGCAGCAGGCACAGCAGGCACAGCAGCGACCATGGAGCCACCGAAGGCCCCCACGCTGGAAGGCGTCTGGCGGACCGGGCCCGTCTCACTCAAGAAGACGGAGGCGACGGTGCGTCGACACGGACTCGGCCGGTGGGTCGAGGAGTACCACGCGAACTCCCCCTTCCGACGTGACACGGTCTTGACCCTCACCATTGAGAACGGCGCGTGGGACCTCTATGGCGCATCCGGGGGCGAGCAACCGCACCCCATCGACTACGACGCGGAGTACGAGATCGACGGAGACACCGTGGTCTTCCACCACAGCAACGGCTCGAACACCTATGAGTGGTCGATCGTCGACAACGATCTGAGTCTCGAGTTCGTACGGTCGACGCTGCCTGGCTACCGAGGCATCCCGGACGAGGTGTTCCAGCGCGCGCTGTACATGACCGAGGTGTTCACGAGGCAGGTCACACGTTGAAGCGGAACTCCACCACGTCGCCGTCGACCATGACGTACTCCTTGCCCTCCATGCGCACCTTGCCGGCCTCCTTGGCCTTCTGCATGGTGCCGTGCTCCATCAGGTCGTCGAAGGAGACGATCTCGGCCTTGATGAAGCCCTTCTGGAAGTCGGTGTGGATGACTCCCGCGGCCTCGGGCGCGGTGGCGCCCTTGGGGATCGTCCAGGCCCGCGACTCCTTGGGACCCGCGGTCAGGTAGGTCTGCAGGCCGAGGGTGTCGAAGCCGACCCTGGCCAGGACGTCGAGGCCGGGCTCGGTGACGCCCATCTCGGCGAGCATCTCGCGGGCCTCGTCGTCGTCACCGAGGTCGACGAGCTCGGACTCGAACTTCGCGTCGAGGAAGATCGCCTCGGACGGCGCGACCAGGTCGCGCATCTGCTGCTTGAGGTCCTCGTCGTTCAGCTCGTCGGCGTCGCAGTTGAAGACGTAGATGAAGGGCTTGGCGGTCAGCAGCGACAGCTCGCGCAGGAGCGCGGTGTCGATCTTCGTGTCGATGACCGGGGTGCCGGCCTCGAGGTGGCCGAGCGCCTCCTGGGCCGCGGCGAGGACGGGGGCGAGGTCCTTGTTGCCCCGCACCTCCTTCTCCAGGCGCGGGATCGCCTTCTCCACCGTCTGCAGGTCGGCCAGGATCAGCTCGGTCTGGATCGTGGAGATGTCGCTCTTGGGGTTCACCTCGCCGTCGACGTGGGTGACGTCCTCGTCGCGGAAGACCCGGGTCACCTGGCAGATCGCGGCGGACTCGCGGATGTGGGAGAGGAACTTGTTGCCCAGGCCCTCGCCCTCCGAGGCCCCGCGCACGATGCCGGCGATGTCGACGAACTCGACTGTCGCCGGCAGCAGCTTCGCGGAGCCGAACACCTCGGCCAGCCGCGGCAGCCGGTCGTCCGGCACGCCCACGACGCCGACGTTCGGCTCGATGGTGGCGAACGGGTAGTTCGCCGCGAGGACGTCGTTCTTGGTCAGAGCGTTGAAGAGGGTCGACTTGCCCGCGTTGGGGAGACCGACGATGCCGATGGTGAGAGCCACGGGCGGTGAGTCTAGGTGTCGCTACGGCACCCGGTCACATCTCGACGCTCTCGTTGTCTCCCTCGATGCGCGAGCCGGTGACCTTGGCCTTCACGAGGTTGGTGAGCTGCACGACCTTCGAGCCACCGGGCGCGTCCCAGTACTCCGCCGAGTCGGCATCGACCTCGATGAGGATGTTCTCCGGGTTCTCGGGTCCGCCCTTCAGCCACGAGTCGGTGAAGGCGCTCCACAGCTCCTCGAGCCGCGCCTCGTCGTGGACCACCGAGGCCGTCCCGGCGATCGACACCCACGAGCCGCGATCGCTGTAGGAGACGTTGACGCGCGGGTCCGCCTGCAGCGCCTGCACCTTGTCGGAGTGCAGCTCGGCGATGAAGTAGAGCGAGCCGTCGACGTCGGTGTCCTGGGTCGCCATCGGCTTGCTGAGCAGCTTGCCGGAGGGGTCGACGTAGGTGAGCATCGCGATCTTGGCGTCGTTGACCAGGTCGAGCACGCGCTGTTCGTCGGTCATGGGGTGGCCTCCTGGGCTCGAGGTGCGGTCACCGCGAACGTACGTCGCGCCACCGGCCCCCAGATCACCCCGACGTCACCCCCGCAGCGACCGGAACCGCTCGGCCAGCTCCGCGCTCAGCGGCCGCGACCCCCGCGTCTGCTCGTCCATCTGCACGATCACGGTCGTGGGCGCGCGCGACCGGCCGCCCCGCCTGGAAGAGCCCTTGCGCCATGGTCACCGAGGAGCTGCCGACCCGCTCGACGCGGGTGCCGATGTCCACGCTGCCCGGCCAGGTGATCTCGCCGACCAGGTCCAGCTCGATCCGCACGATCACCCACGACGCGCCGGGGTCGCTCATCGAGGTGCCGTCGCCGGGGAACAGCAGCTCCACGCGGCCGGTCTCCAGCAGGGTGGAGAAGACCGCGTTGTTCACGTGCCCCTGGCGGTCGGTGTCGCCGTACCGGAGCTTGTCGCGACTGCGGGCGGGGAAGCTGTCGAGGCCGGGGTGCTCACTCACAGCCCCCAGTGTGCCGTCCGGCACGCTCGCAGCCGGAGGAGCACCCCCCTCCGAGCATCCCGATGACCAACAGGTGGTGCACAGTCCCCAGTGTCATGAGTCACACTCGACACCTACGCCGCGGCAGCCCGCCGTAGGTGGAGCACGTCCTCGGGAGGGATGCACGATGACCGGTACTCGCACGGAGCTCGCAGCCAGGCCGATGCACGGATGTCCGACGCCGGCGACCGCGACGAGCCCGGGGCCATCGGAGCTGAGCACCCCCCTCGACCTGCTGCTCGCCGACGCCGGGCGCGGGCCTTGGCGACGCTTCATCCCCGGTATGTCGGGGGTCCGCTTCGCCGCCGGTCTGGCGCGCCGCCCGCGGGCGGTGGCCGGACGGGCTGTCGGGCTGGGCGCCGAGCTGGCCCGGGTGCAGGTGGGTCGCTCCGAGATCGCCCCGCACCCCAAGGACCGCCGCTTCAGCGACGAGGCGTGGGCAAAGAACCCGTTCCTCAAGCGCACCCTGCAGAGCTACCTCGCGACCGGCGAGAGCCTGCGCGGGCTCGTCGACGGACGCCGGTCTCGGCTACGGCGACGAGCAGCGGATGAGCTTCATCGTCGACAACCTCGTCGAGGCCCTGGCCCCCAGCAACAGCCCCACGCTCAACCCCAAGGTGCTCAAGCGGATCATCGACACCGGCGGCGGCAACCTCGTGGCCGGCGGGCGCCGCTTCGTGCGCGACTTCGCCACCGCGCCGCGGGTGCCCTCGATGGTCGAGCCCGACGCCTTCACCGTCGGCGAGGACGTCGCGGTCACGCCCGGCTCGGTGGTGCTGCGCACCGACGTCTTCGAGCTGATCCAGTACACCCCGCAGACCACCCAGGTCCGCAGCGTGCCGCTGCTGATCGTGCCGCCGACGATCAACAAGTACTACGTCATCGACCTCGCCGAGCAGCGCAGCCTGGTCGAGCACCTGGTCCAGGCCGGGCCAGCAGGTCTACTGCATCTCCTGGCGCAACCCCGACACCCGGCACGCCGCGTGGGGCCTGGACACCTACGGCCAGGCGATCATCGAGGCGATGACCGCCGCCCAGGACATCTCGCAGCAGGAGCAGGTCGCGCTCTTCGGCATCTGCTCGGGCGGGATGCTCGCCTCGATGGTGATGGCCCACCTCGCCGCGACCGGCGACCTCGGCCGGGTCGCGGCCTTCAGCCTGGCCGTCACGGTCCTGGACCAGCACGAGGCCGGCCTGCCGAGCGCGCTGCTCTCGCACAAGGGCGCCGCCGCCTCGACACGGGCCTCGCGGGACAAGGGCTACCTCGACGGCCGCTCGCTGGCCGAGCTGTTCGCCTGGCTGCGCCCCAACGACCTGATCTGGAACTACTGGGTCAACAACTACCTGATGGGCCACGCCCCCAAGGCCTTCGACATCCTCTACTGGAACGCCGACCCGGTGCGGATGACCGCGGCGATGCACCGCGACTTCATGGACCTCGCGGTCCGCAACGCCCTCACCGAGGCCGGGCGCCTCGACGATGCTCGGCTCGCCGGTCGACCTCGGCAAGGTCGACGTCGACTCCTACGTCGTGGCCGGCATCGCCGACCACCTGTGCCAGTGGGAGTCCTGCTACCGCACCACCCAGCTGATCGGCGGCGAGTCACGCTTCGTCCTCTCGACCAGCGGCCACATCGCCGCCATGGTCAACCCGCCGGGCAACGAGAAGGCCAGCTTCCAGACCGCCGACACCAACCCGGCCGACGCGGCCGACCTGGCTGGCCGGCGCCACCAAGGTCAAGGGCAGCTGGTGGGCGGACTACGTCGGCCTGGCTGGCCGAGCGCACCGGGCCCGAGCGCAACCGGCCCCGCACGGACGGCTCGGCCGCGCTACGAGCCGGTCTGCGCGGCCCCGGGCACCTACGTCCATGACCGCTGAGCCGACCTGACGACCCGCAGCCGCGCCCGACCGGGTGCGCACCATCTCGGTGCGCGGCGTCACCGCGCGCGTGTCGGTGCGCCCGGGCGTGGGCCGCGTTCGTCAACGAGCCGCCGCTGCTGCTGTGCAACGGCATCGGCGTCTCCTTCGAGGTGCTGCAGCCGCTGCGTCGACGCGCTCGACCCGCGCCGCGGCGTCGTGCGCTTCGACGTGCCCGGCGTCGGGGGCAGCGCGCCGCCGCCGACGCCGTACCCGATCGCGGCGCTGGCCTCTGTGGGTCACCCGCTGATGAGCCGACCTGGGCCACCAGCGCTTCGACGTCCTGGGGCTCTCGTGGGGCGGCGGGCTGGCCCAGCAGCTGGCGATCCAGTCGTGGCGCCGCGTACGCCGCGTGGTGCTGGTCGCGACCGGCACCGGCGTCGCTGATGGTGCCCGCGCACCCCTCGGTGCTGCTGAAGATGTCGACGCCGCGCCGCCACCGCGACCCGGCGTACGCCGCCAGCATCGCCGCCGAGATCTACGGCGGCACGATGCGCACCGACCCGGCGAAGGGCGTCCCGGCTGCTGCACGCGGTGACCCGGTCCGGGCCCGCGGCGCGGCTACTACTACCAGCTCGGCGGCGATGGCGGGCTGGTCGAGCCTGCCGTTCCTGCGGCTGCTGCGTCAGCCGACGCTGGTGATGGGCGGCACCGACGACCCGATCATCCCGGCCGTCAACCCGCGGATGCAGGCCAGGCTGATCCCGCGCGCCCGGCTGCACCTCTACGACGGCGGCCACCTCGACATCGTGACCGAGGCCGCGACCCTGGTCCCGGTCGTCGAGCAGTTCCTGCTCGAACCCGACCCCGACGTGTGAGCCGCGCCTCCACATCCCGCAGTACGTTCGGTCCATGAGCGACTCGGGCACTGCCGACCACGACCTGCACGACTCCCCCTTCTCCGACTTCCTCGGCTTCGAGCTGCTGCTCGAGGAGCAGGACCGCGAGCTGCTCAGCCGGGTGCGCGCGTTCATGACCCGCGAGGTCGAGCCGGTCATCAACGAGCACTGGACGCGCGGGGAGTTCCCCCACCAGCTGATCCCCGCGATCGCCGAGCTCGGGATCGCCGGGCTCGCCTACGACGGCCCCGGCTGCCCGGCCCGCGGGGCGCTGGTCGACGGCCTGGTCGCCATGGAGCTGAGCCGCATCGACCCCTCCATCGGCACCTTCATGGGCGTGCACGGCGGGCTGGCGATGGGCTCGATCCAGCTGTGCGGCTCCGAGGAGCAGCGCGAGCGGTGGCTGCCGGCGATGGCCCGGATGGAGCTGATCGGCGCCTTCGGGCTCACCGAGCCCGACGTCGGCTCCGCGATCTCGATGGGCCTGGCCACCTCGGCGCGGCGCGACGGCGACGGCTGGGTCCTCAACGGCGAGAAGAAGTGGATCGGCAACGCCTCCTTCGCCGACCTGGTCATCATCTGGGCCCGCGACGAGGACGACGGCGAGGTCAAGGGCTTCGTGGTCGAGAAGGGCACCGAGGGCATGACCTTCGACGTCCAGCAGGACAAGATCGCGCTGCGCGTGGTGCAGAACGCCGAGATCCACCTGCGCGACGTCCACGTGCCCGAGACGAACCGGCTGCAGGGCGCGGCCAGCTTCGCCGACACCTCGCGAGGTGCTGCGGGTGACGCGGATGGGCGTGGCCTGGCAGGCCGTCGGCTGCGCGCGCGGCGCCTACGAGCACGCGGTGCGCTACACCAAGGCCCGCGAGCAGTTCGGTCGCCCGATCGCCTCCTTCCAGCTGGTGCAGGACCTGCTGGTCAAGATGCTGTCCAACGTCACCGCCGGCACGGCGATGAACGTGCGCGCCTCGCAGCTGCAGGACGCCGGGCTGCTGCGCGACGAGCACGCCTCGCTGTGCAAGGTGCACAGCACCGTGCGGATGCGCGAGACGGTCGGCTGGGCCCGCGAGGTGCTCGGCGGCAACGGCATCCTGCTCGAGCACCACGTGGGCCGCTTCGTCGCCGACGCCGAGGCGATCTACTCCTACGAGGGCACCCGCGAGATCAACACCCTCATCGTCGGGCGCGCCATCACCGGCGAGAGCGCCTTCGTCTGAACCGCCGGCTGTCCCGCTCACGGGCGCCCCTCCCCCGACTCGTCGCGCACGAACGCGGCGAAGCCGGGCACCGTGAAGCGGAGCATCCCGCGCGCGGCCACCTCGATGAGCCCCTTGTCGAGCAGGCTGCGGCGCGGCACGCTCAGGTCGTTGGTGCCGACCCCGAGCCGGGCCGCGACGTCGCCGCGGCGTACGGCGTCGTCGCCCAGCGCGGCCATCGCCTCGAGCAGGCGGCGCTCCCCCGGCGACGCCTTGGCCCAGCGGGCCCGGAACATCGTGGCCAGCTCGTGCTCGACGTCGACGTGTGCTGCCTCGAGGAGCTCGGGACCCAGCCGGCCGCCCGCCACCGGCTGCGCGCGACGCCACAGCGCGTCGCCGTAGAGCTGGAGGAAGTAGGGGTAGCCCTGGGCCAGCGCGACCACCTCGTCGAGCAGCTCCGGCGACCAGGACACGTCGTGCTGCGCGGCGGGCACCTCGAGCGCCTCGGCCGCGTCCGCGGCCCCGAGCCGCTCGAGGGTGCGGAAGGCGAACCGTTCGCTGAAGGTGACGGCGGCGGTCAGGACGTCGGGCGTGTTGGGCAGCCCCGCCGCGAAGAGCACCGCGGGCGGCTCGGGCACGGCGTTCTGCAGCTCCTGCCAGGCGTAGGCGAGGGTGCGCAGGTCAGCGCGCGGCGCGGCCTGGATCTCGTCGACCAGCAGGCAGATCCCCGCCGAGCCGCGCGCCCGGGCCTCGAGCGCCGCGGTGGAGAGCAGGTCGCCGAACGCCGCGGACGCCGCGCGACGGCCGGCCTGGCGCTCGGCACCGGGGGTCACGTCGAGCTCGACGCCGGCCTTGGCCGGACCCACGCCGAGCTCCAGGCCCAGCCGCTCCAGCCGCTCGCGCCACGGGGTGCGGCGGGCGACGTCGACGCCGATCCGGTCGAGCTCGGCCGCGAGGGCGTGCACGAGCGAGGTCACCAGCGACTCGTCGGCGCGCGCGGTCACCCACGCGGTCACCAGGCCGGCGTGCGCCGCCGACTCGCGCACCGTCTTGAGCAGCGAGGTCTTGCCGACCCCGCGCGAGCCGATGTCGACGCGCACCCGGCCCTGGAAGCGGGCGTACGTCGGCCACGCACGGCGAGATCGGCCTCGGCGGCCTCGACCTGCTCGCGACGCCCGGCCAGCACGCTCGGCGCGGCCCCGGGGGTGTAGGGGCTGGGCACTCATGATGCTTCCTGATGGACCGATGGTTTCCATAAGGAACCATAACGCCCCGATCGCGGCCGTCACGGCGCTCCGCACGTACCGTGTCACGGTGCGCCTGGCTACCTGGAACGTCAACTCCCTCCGCTCCCGCATCGACCGCGTCGAGGCCTTCCTCGACCCGCCACGACGTCGACGTCCTGGCCCTGCAGGAGACCAAGGCCCGCCTCGACCAGCTGCCGCTGATGGGCCTGCAGTCGCTGGGCTACGAGGTCGCGGCCGCCGGGCACGAACCAGTGGAACGGCGTGGCCGTGATCAGCCGCGTCGGGCTCGACGACGTCGAGGTCGGCTTCCCCGACATGCCCGGGCTTCGGCGACCCGGTCGACCCAGGAGGCCCGCGCGATCGGCGCGACCTGCGGCGGCGTACGGGTGTGGAGCCTCTACGTGCCCAACGGTCGCAAGGTCGACGACCCGCACTACGCCTACAAGCTCGACTGGCTGGCCCGGCTGCGCGCGGCCGCCCGCGACTGGAGCGCGAGCCCGACCGCCCTGGTCGGCGACTGGAACATCGCCCCGCGCGACGAGGACGTCTTCGACATCGCCCAGTTCAAGACCAGCACCCACGTCACCGCGCCCGAGCGGGCGGCCTTCGAGGGCTTCCTCGACGACGGGTACGCCGACCTGGCCCGCCCCTTCACCCCCGAGCCCGACAGCTACACCTACTGGGACTACTACCGCCAGCGCTTCGAGCGCAACCGCGGCATGCGCATCGACTTCCTGCTCGGCTCCCCGGCGCTGGCCGCGCGCACCACCGGCGCCTTCGTCGACCGCGACGAGCGCGCCGGCAAGGGCGCCTCCGACCACGCGCCCGTGGTCGTCGACCTGGCCGACTGACTGCCGACTGACTGCCGACCGAGGAGTGTCGGTGGTCGCGGCCATGCTGAGCCCATGGACGTCTCGACGGTCGCCGCACTGACCACCACCCTCCTGCTCGGGCTCGCCTCTGGGCCGTGCCCTGGGGCTGCTCTGGGCGCGGCTGCGCCACGCCGAGGCCGCCGCCGAGACGCCGTACGACGACCGCGTGACGCGCCGCGCTCGACCAGCGGGCTGGCCGACCAGGCGGTGGTCCGCGAGGGGCTGGAGCGGCTGCAGGACCAGCTGCGCGACCTCGAGCACACCCGCGTCTCGTGGCAGGGCCAGCTGCACCAGCAGGTCGCCGACATGCGCCACACCACCGACCTGCTCAGCAAGGAGACCCGGGCGCTGAGCACCGCGCTGCGCAAGCCGCAGGTGCGCGGGCAGTGGGGCGAGCTGCACCTGCGCCGCGCCGTCGAGCTGGCCGGGCTGGTCGACCGCTGCGACTTCCGCGAGCAGGTGCGCCTCGACGACGGTGCGCTGCGCCCCGACCTGGTCGTCCACCTGGTCGGCGAGCGCCAGCGTGGTCGTCGACGCCAAGGTGCCGCTCGACGCCTACCTCGACGCCACCTCCGCCGACGACGAGGACGACCCAGCGCGCCCACCTGGCCCGCCACGCGCGGCAGGTGCGCACCCACGTCGAGCAGCTCGGCGCCAAGTCCTACTGGCGCTCGCTGGAGCAGACCCCCGAGTTCGTGGTGCTCTTCGTGCCCGCCGAGTCGTTCCTGGCCGCCGCGCTCGAGGCCGACCCGGGCCTGATCGAGCACGCCGCCGCCCGCCAGGTGGTGCTGGCCTCGCCGACCACGCTGATCGCGCTGCTGCGCACCGTGGCGCAGGGCTGGCAGCACGAGGCGCTGGCCGCAGCAGACCCGCGAGATCCACCGGCTGGGCCGCGACCTGCACGGGCGCCTGGGCACCCTCGGCAGCCACCTCGACGCCGTCGGGCGCTCGCTCAACGCCGCGGTCGGCCACTACAACAGCGCGGTCGGCTCGCTGGAGTCGCGGGTGCTGGTCTCGGCGCGCCGCTTCACCGACCTCGCGGTCACCGACGAGGAGCTCGGCACCCCGCGCACCGTCGAGCTGCGCGCCGTCGACCGGCGCGGCGACGCCGACGGAGCCCGACGAGCGCCCTAGCGTGGCGCTGTAGCGCCTCGGGCCCCCCACCCGAGCGCAGGAGCGACGAGCGATGAGCCAGCCCGGTGACGCGCGCGCACGCTCTGGGAGGAGGGCACCGACGCCCGGTCGGCAGGTGGTCGCGCTCGGGCTCGCCCTCACCCTGACCGCGGTCGCCCTCGACATGCCTGGTCTCCCCCGGCCTCGGCTGGGTCTTCGACGTCGCCTTCGTGCTGGTCTGCGTCGCGCTGCGCGCTGCTGGTGCGCCCGCGCGACTTCTTCACCGTCGGCGTGCTGCCGCCGCTGCTGATGCTCGTCGCGCTGGTGCTGCTCGGGCCTGACCAGCCCCGGCGCGATCGCGCGGGCCCAGGACGGCGCGGTGCAGGCGGTCGTCTCCGGGCTCGCCGACCACGCGCTCGCGCTGGTGCTGGGCTACGCGCTGGCCCTGGCGGTGCTGGTGGTGCGCGACCGGGTCGCCCGCGCCCACGGACGCGGCGCGGCCATCGCCTGGCCTACTCGAAGCGCGACGCGTCGCCCGAGCCGTGCCGCAGCACCTCGGGCTCCGGGCCCGACCAGTCCACGACCGTCGTAGGCTCCGCGGTCGTCTCGCCGGCCTCGATCACGAGGTCGACCTGGTGCTCGAGCTCCTCCTTGATCTCCCAGCCCATCGTGCGCGACCTCGCTCTCCCCGGGCAGGATCAGCGAGCTCGACAGCAGCGGCTCGCCGAGCTCCTCGAGCAGCGCCGTGACCACCACGTGGTCGGGGATCCGCACCCCCACGGTCTTCTTCTTGGGGTGCAGCAGACGACGCGGCACCTCGGGGGTGCCGGGCAGGATGAAGGTGTAGGGCCCCGGGGTCGCCGACCGGATCGCCCGGAACGCGGAGTTGTCGACGTGCACCAGCTGGCCGAGCTGGGAGAAGTCGCGGCACACCAGCGTGAAGTGGTGCTTGTCGTCGAGGCCGCGGATCTTGAGGATCCGGTCGCGGCCGTCGCGGTTGCCGATCCGGCAGCCCAGGGCGTAGCCCGAGTCGGTCGGGTAGGCGATCAGCGCGTCGTCGCGCAGCGCCTCGACGACCTGGCGCGACGAGTCGGGGCTGCGGGTCGTCGGGGTGCAGGTCGACGTACCTGGCCATCTGCTGCTGCCCGCCTCAGCCGCGGGCCGCGGCCTGGGCGGCCTTCAGGTCGCGGCGCAGCTCCTTGGGCAGCGAGAAGATCAGCGACTCCTCGGCGCTGTGCACCGCCTTGGCGTCGGGGTAGCCGCGCTCGGCCAGGTAGGCCAGCACGCCCTCGACCAGCGCCTCGGGCACGCTCGCGCCGGAGGTGACGCTGACGGTGCGCACGCCCTCGAGCCAGGCCTCGTCGATCTCGCTGGCGTCGTCGACGCGGTACGACGCCTTGGCGCCGGCCTCCAGCGCGACCTCGACCAGGCGCACCGAGTTCGAGGAGTTGCCCGAGCCGACCACGATCAGCAGGTCGCTGCCCTCGGACGATCTCCTTGACCGCCAGCTGCCGGTTCTGGGTGGCGTAGCAGATGTCGTCGCTGGGCGGGTCGAGCAGCTCGGGGAAGCGCTCGCGGATCGCCGCGACCGTCTCGAGGGTCTCGTCGACCGACAGCGTGGTCTGGGAGAGCCAGGCCACCCGGCTGGGGTCGCGCACCTCGATGTTGGCGACGTCGTCGGGGCTCTGCACGAGCTGGATGTGCTCGGGCGCCTCGCCGGCGGTGCCCTCGACCTCCTCGTGGCCCTCGTGGCCGATCAGCAGGATGTCGTAGTCGTCGGTGGCGAAGCGCTTGGCCTCGTGGTGGACCTTGGTGACCAGCGGGCAGGTCGCGTCGATCGTCTTCAGCTCGCGCTCGGCGGCCTGGCGGTGCACCTCGGGGCTCACGCCGTGCGCGGAGAAGACGACGGTCGCACCGGTCGGCACCTCGGCGATCTCCTCGACGAAGATCGCGCCGCGGGTCTCCAGGTCGGCCACGACGTGCTTGTTGTGCACGATCTGCTTGCGCACGTAGACGGGGGCGCCGTAGAGGTCGAGGGCCTGCTCGACGGTCACCACCGCGCGGTCGACGCCGGCGCAGTAGCCGCGCGGCGCCGCGAGCAGCACCGCCTTCTCGGCCTCGTCGGGGCTCAGGACGGGGGGCATGCCCATGCTCACGCCGGGACCTGCTGGTCGATGCGTCGGTGCTCATGCGCTCCATCGTAGGCGTGTCGGCGTGATGGCCTAACCTCGCGGCCATGGCCCTCGAGACCTCCGCCGCCGCGCCCGCCCCGGTGCGCCAGATCGCCACGGCGATCGCGGGCTGGGTCGACCGGCTCGGCGCGATCTGGGTCGAGGGCCAGCTGGCCCAGGTCAACCGCCGCCCGGGCATGGCCACGGTCTTCATGACCCTGCGCGACACCGTCGCCGACGTGTCGGTGCCGCTGACCGCGCCGCGCACCCTCGTCGACTCGCTCAACCCGCCGCTGGTCGAGGGCGCCAGCGTCGTGGTGCACGCCAAGCCGTCGTACTACGCCAACCGCGGCAGCATGTCGCTGCAGGTGCGCGAGATCCGGATGGTCGGGCCTCGGCGAGCTGCTCGCCCAGCTCGAGCGGCGCCGCCAGCTGCTGGCCGCCGAGGGCCTCTTCGACCCCGCCCGCAAGCGCCGGCTGCCGTTCCTGCCCGGCCGCGTCGGCCTGGTCACCGCCCCCAACAGCGCCGCCGAGCGCGACGTGCTCGAGAACGCGCGCCGGCGCTGGCCGGCGGTCGACTTCGAGGTCGCGCACGCCACCATGCAGGGCACCCGCTGCGCCGGCGAGGTGATGGAGGCGCTCGAGCGGCTCGACCGGCACCCGGACGTCGACGTCGTCGTGGTCGCCCGCGGCGGCGGCTCCGTCGAGGACCTGCTCCCCTTCTCCGACGAGGCGCTGGTGCGCACCGTGCACCGGATGAGCACCCCGGTCGTCTCCGCCATCGGCCACGAGCAGGACGCCCCGCTGCTCGACCTGGTCGCCGACGTGCGCGCCTCCACCCCCACCGACGCCGCCAAGCTGGTCGTGCCCGACGTGGTCGAGGAGATCGAGGGCGTCGCCCGCGCCCGCGACCGGCTGCGCTCGCTGGTGGCCGCCCAGGTCGCCCGCGAGCAGGCCGGTCTCGACGCGCTGCGCTCGCGCCCCGCGCTCGCCGACCCGCGCTCCCTGGTCGACGCCCGCGGCCGACGAGCTGGTGGCTGCTGCGCGAGCGGGCCCGGCGCTCGCTGTCGCACCGCCTCGACCGGGCCGCCGACGAGATCGACCACCAGCGCGCCCGGGCCCGCGCGCTCTCGCCGCTGGCCACGCTGCGCCGCGGCTACGCCGTGCTCCAGGACGCCGACGGCCACGTCGTCACCTCCGTCGACGGGGTCGCCCCCGGCGCCGAGGTCAGCGTGCGGGTCGCCGACGGCCGCGTCCACGCCACCACCACCCGGCTCGAGCCGCTGCTCGAGTCCTCGACCACCCCGCACCCAGAGGACGAGCACCGATGGCTGAGCCGACCACCGACCCCGCCGCCACGACCGACCCCGAGCACCGTCGTACGAAGCGGCGCGCGAGGAGCTCGTCGACGTCGTACGACGCCTCGAGGCCGGCGGCACCACCCTCGAGGAGTCGCTGGCGCTGTGGGAGCGCGGCGAGCAGCTCGCCGGCACCTGCCAGGCTGGCTCGACGGCGCCCGCGCCCGCCTCGACGAGGTCCTCGACGCCGACACTGACCCGGCCCAGATTCCCGCCGACTCGGCGCTGATGTCCCGCCGAGTCGGCCCGAACTTCGCCCGAGCCGGCCCGGATCTCCCCTGCGCGGCGCCGTCCCCGTCATGCAGGTGCTCGGGACGGGTCGGCGCGAGATTCAGGCCGGGTCAGCGCGAGATCCGCGGCACGGGTCAGCGCGGATTCGGGTCGGCGCCAGTGCTGGTCCTGGTGGTGCGGTGGTCAGCGGAGACCGTGACTGATCGCCGGGCTGTCCTCGCGTCGGCGGAGCCGCGAGTTCACCGCCGAGCTCGGCGACGTACGCCGTGTCGTCGCCGCGTCGGTGAAGGTGCGCCACGGGGTCGAGCTGGTCTACCCCGACGCGCTCCCCTCGACGCTAGGTCGTCGACGAAGCTCGCTACGAGCTCGGCTGCCGCCGTCGACCTTCGGCGAACTCGCGCTGCTCGTCGGT
This sequence comes from uncultured Actinomycetota bacterium, assembly GCA_963722135.1. Classification (GTDB taxonomy): domain Bacteria; phylum Actinomycetota; class Actinomycetes; order Propionibacteriales; family Nocardioidaceae; genus Nocardioides. Next base: position 152,104 of record CAVRJT010000003.1, on the reverse strand, counting down.
GAGCAGCTCGCCGGGCTCGAAGGTCGGCGGACGAGGACGTCGACGACCTCGTGCGAGGTCTCGTCGACGACCAAGCCCTCGAGGGCGACCCGCGGTAGACCAGGTCGGACGCCCGCAGCCCTGCACCGAGTGGACGCACCTCGACGTAGTCGGTGTCGGACGGGGTGTACTCGCGGCTCGGTCGCGGTGACGCGGGCCGGCAGCGTCCTGGACCACGGCCCGATGACCGCGACGACCAGAGGATCAGCATCGCGCCCACCAGCCGCTGGTCGATCGCGTGTAGCGGCCCGGACGGCACCGTCTCGCTCATGGCGCCGATTGTCCCGTGCCACCCCAGCCCACCGCGCTCCGGGGCATTTGGCCGAGTCGCCGACGACGCAGATGCGGCGCAGTCGGGCGCCGATCAACCGCAGGTGCGGCATACTCGCAGCGTGACCACCTACCGGATCGCGGAAGCAGCCGACCTGCTCGGCGTCAGCGACGACACCGTGCGCCGCTGGGTCGAGGCCGGCCGGGTGCGCGCGCGACCACAGCGAGGGCCGCACCATGATCGCCGGCGCCGACCTCGCGGCGCTGGCCGAGTCGCTGGCCGACGCCCCCGACCCCGCGCGCGCCTCGGCGGTCAGCGCCCGCAACCGGCTGGTCGGCATCGTCACCCGGGTCCGCAAGGACACGGTGATGGCCCAGGTCGACATGGTCTGCGGGCCCTACCGGATGGTCTCGCTGATGTCGGCCGAGGCCGCCGACGACCTCGCCCTGGCCCCCGGCTCGCGGGTCGTCGCCTCGGTGAAGTCGACCAACGTCGTGGTGGAGCTGCCGTGAGCGCCCGCACGCACGTCGCCGCGGCCGCCTCGGCCTGGCCCTGCTCCTCCCTGGCCGCCTGCAGCACCGGCGGCAGCCGGCCGGGACGCCACGGACGACCCGAGCAGCACCGGCGCCAGCGAGAGCGAGGGCCTCACCGTGCTCGCCGCCGCCTCGCTGACCGAGACCTTCACCGAGCTGGCCGCGCGAGTTCGAGGCCGAGCACCCCGGGGTCGAGGTCACGCTGGCCTTCGACTCCTCGGCGACCCTGGCCCAGCAGGCGCTCGAGGGAGCGCCCGCCGACGTGCTGGCCACCGCCGACACCCGCACCATGCGAGTCGGCCGCCGAGGCGCTGGCCGCGGCGCCCGAGGTCTTCGCCACCAACACCCTGGTCCTGGTCGTCCCGGCCGGCAACCCCGCCGGCATCGAGTCGGCCTCGACGACCTCGTCCGACGAGGGCATCGACTACGTCGCCTGCGTCGAGACCGCCCCCTGCGGCGCGGTCTGGGCCGCGCTGGCCGAGCAGGCGGGCGTCGAGGCCGACGCCGCCAGCCTCGAGGTCGACGTCAAGGCGGTGCTGGCCCGCGTGGTCGCGGACGAGGTCGACGCCGGCGTGGTCTACGCCACCGACGCCGTCGCGGCCGGCGACGCCGTCGAGACCCTCGACCTGCCGGGCGCCGAGCAGCAGCTGACGTCGTACCCGCTGTCGGCCTGCCGAGCAGACCCAGCGAGCCCGACCTCGCCCAGGACTTCGTCGACCTGGTGCTCGGCGAGGTCGGGCGCCGGCGTGCTGACCGACGCCGGCTTCGGCGTGCCGTGACCCTCGACCGCCCCCGGCCCGCCGCACCGGCGAGGCCGCCCACGCACCTCGGCCGCCCGCCGCTGGTGCTGCTCGTCCCGGCGGTCCTGGCCGCGGTGCTGCTCGTGCTGCCGCTGGTGACGCTGGTGCTCGACACGCCGTGGGGCATCGTTCCTGACCGAGCTGCGCTCGGAGCCCGTACGCCGGCGCTCGGCCTCTCCGCGCTCACCTCGCTGCTGACGGTCGCTGGTCTGCGTCGTGCTCGGCACGCCCGCTGGCCTGGCTGCTGGCGCGCGTGGAGTTCCGCGGCCGCGGCCTGCTGCGCGCCGCGGTGGCGGTGCCGCTGGTGCTGCCGCCGGTGGTGGCGGGCGTCGCCCTGGTGACCGCCCTGGGCCGCAACGGCGTCGTCGGCTCGCTGCTGCGCGAGACCACCGGGATCACCGTGCCGTTCACCACCACCGCCGTCGTCATCGCCCACGCCTTCGTCTCGATGCCCTTCTTCGTGCTCAGCGTCGAGGGCGCGCTGCGCACCGCCGGCGAGCGGTACGACGTCGTCGCCGCCACCCTCGGCGCCGACCCGCTGGACCACCTTCCGGCGCGTCACGCTGCCGCTGGCGATGCCCGGGCCTGGTCGCCGGCGCGGTGCTGGCCTGGGCGCGCAGCCTCGGCGAGTTCGGCGCGACCATCACCTTCGCCGGCAACTTCCCCGGCACCACCCAGACGATGCCGTCGCTGATCTACACCACCCTGCAGGCCGACCCGGCCGCCGCGCGCACGCTCAGCATGATCCTGCTGGTGGTCTCCGTCGGCGTGCTCGCCGGGCTGCGGCACCGCTGGCTGAGGCCCCTGTGACCGGCCCTGCGACGGCCTGCACGCCGACCTCACCGTCCCCGGGCGCGGCTGCGCGCAGGCTGCACGCCGCGCCCGGCCGGGTGGTGGCCGTCATCGGCCCCAACGGCGCCGGCAAGTCCACCCTGCTGGGCGCCCTGGCCGGCACCGTGCGCGGCGACCGGCCGCGTCGAGGTCGGCGGCCGCGACTGGACCGACCTGCCGGTGCGCGAGCGGCGCCTCGGGGTGGTCTTCCAGGACCGGTCGCTGCTGCCCGCACCTGCGCGCCCGCGACGACGTCGCCTTCGGGCTGCGCACCCGCGGCGTCCCGCGCCGCGAGGCCGAGCGCCGCGCCCGGGACTGGCTCGAGCGGCTCGGGGTCGGCGACCTGGCCGACCGCCGTCCGGCCCAGCTCTCGGGCGGCCAGGCCCAGCGCGTCGCGATCGCGCGGGCGCTGGCCGGCGAGCCCGACCTGCTGCTGCTCGACGAGCCCTTCGCCGGGCTCGACGTCGGGGTCGCCACCGGCCTGCGCATCGAGCTGGCCCGCCACCTGGCGGCGTACGCCGGCGTCGTGCTGCTGGTCACCCACGACGCGCTGGACGCGCTCACGCTGGCCGACGAGGTGCTGGTGCTCGACGAGGGCCGGGTGGTGCAGACCGGGTCGCCCCGCGAGGTGGCGGCGCACCCGCGCACCGAGCACGTCGCCCGGCTGGTCGGGCTCAACGTGGTCCGCGAGGGCGACGACGCTGCGCTCCTTCGCCCCGAGCGCGGTCACCGTCTCCCCCCGCGGCGCCGGCAGCGGGCCCGGCCCCGACCTCGGCGCGCAACCGCTGGGCCGGCCGGGTCGCGGCGCTCGCACCGCACGGCGACGCCGTACGCCTGCTGGTGACCACGACGCCGGGGCCCGAGCTGATCGCCGACGTGACCCCGGCCGCCGCGGTCGAGCTCGGGCTCGAGCCCGGGTGCCGAGGTGTGGTTGAGCGTCAAGGAGACGGCGGTGCAGACCGATAGCATGCGCCCATGACCTCGCCCTCCTCGCAGACCAGCCCCACCACGAGCGCCCCAGCCGGTGGTCTCGACGTCTCGCCCGAGACCCCCGACCGCAACCTGGCCCTGGAGCTCGTGCGGGTCACCGAGGCCGCTGCCATGGCCGCCGGCCGCTGGGTGGGCCGCGGCGACAAGAACGGCGCCGACGGGGTGGCGGTCAACGCCATGCGGGTGCTGATCTCGACCATCGGCATGAACGGCACCGTGGTCATCGGCGAGGGCGAGAAGGACAACGCGCCGATGCTCTACAACGGCGAGCAGGTCGGCGACGGCACCGGACCCGAGTGCGACGTCGCGGTCGACCCGATCGACGGCACGACCCTGACGGCCAAGGGCATGACGAACGCCGTCTCGGTGCTCGCGGTCTCGCCGCGCGGGTCGATGTACGACCCGTCGGCGGTCTTCTACATGGAGAAGCTGGTCACCGGCCCCGAGGCCGCCGACGTCGTCGACATCGAGGCGCCCGTCGCGCGACAACATCGCCGCGGTCGCCAAGGCCAAGGGCAAGCGCGCCGAGGACGTCACCGTCATGCTGCTCGACCGGCCGCGCCACGAGAGCCTGGTCGCCGACATCCGCGCCACCGGCGCGATGATCAAGTTCATCAGCGACGGCGACGTGGCCGGCGCGATCATGGCCGCGCGCCCCGAGACCGGCATCGACCTGCTGCTCGGCGTCGGCGGCACCCCCGAGGGCATCATCACCGCCTGCGCGATGAAGTGCATGGGCGGCACCATCCAGGGCAAGCTCTGGCCGCAGGGCGACGAGGAGACCCAGCAAGGCCCTCGACGCCGGCCTCGACCTCGGCACGGTGCTGACCACCGACGACCTCGTCACCGGCGACGACTGCTTCTTCGTGGCCACCGGCATCACCGACGGCGAGCTGCTGCGCGGCGTGCGCTACAGCGCCGGCGGGGTCACCACCCACTCCCTGGTGATGCGCTCGCGCTCCGGCACGATCCGCCAGATCCAGTCGGAGCACCAGCTGCACAAGCTGCGCTCCTACTCGGCGGTCGACTTCGACCGCTGAGCCGGCGGGGTGCGGAACTGACCGGTCGACGGTGCGAAAGTGACTGCTCGTCGGTCAGGCGCTGGCCACCCAGCTCTGCGTCTCCTCACGGGCGCGCGCGGTGGCGCACCAGCGCCTCGGTGACGGCGGTGATGACGGCGGGGTCGATGACCATGCCGACGTGCGAGGTGCGCACCTCGACCGCGTGGTCGCCGTCGGGGTCGATGCAGGCGCGCCAGTCGACGATCCCGTCGCGGCGCGAGTAGATCGCGGTGAACGCCACGTCCGCGGGCACCGGCTGCCGGCTCTCCTCGAAGCTCTCCCGCGCGCACGGGCCCGCCGACGCAGTCGACGGTCATCGTGCGCGGCACCCCGACCTTGCTGAGCGCGATCAGCCCGCCGAGGCCGGCGGTCAGGGCGCGGTGGTGCGCGGCCGGGGCCAGCATCGGGCTGCCCATCGTGACGATCCCGGAGACCAGGTCGGGGCGGCGTACGGCGATGCCGCGCGCCAGCATCCCGCCCAGGCTGTGGCCCACGAGCTGCACCCGGGTGCCGCGCTTGTTCGCGATCGCCTCGAGCCGCTGCTCGATGAGGTGGGCGGCGTCGAGCGTGCACCCGACGTTGGCCACGATGTGCGAGCGGTAGGTGCGCATCCCCTGCGCGCGCAGCGCGGCGGCCATGAAGCGCAGCGTGTAGTCGCCGGCGAGGAAGCCCGGGACCAGCAGCACCGGGTCGAGGTCACGCGCCTGCGGCCCGGCGACGTACGGCGTGCGGCGGCGCTCGAGGCGCCCGCTGAGGGCCCGCGTGGCGTAGCGACGGGCCTCGCCGGCGATCCGTGCCTCGTTGAGGACGGCCACCACCGGCGGGCGGCGGAAGCCCTCCGGGAGCAGGAAGGAGGCGAGCGGAGACTCGTTCATCGCCCGACCGTAGCGTGGCCCGGACCACCCTGTGAGGTGTGACACCCAATTGTGACCGGGGGTCCGGTCGACCTGGTCCGTGCGGTCTACTTGGACATGTCCGCCCGTCCCCCGGTGACCGTGTCCGAGCAGCTGCGCGCGCCCGTCAGCCCGCACGTCGAGCTGTGCTACCAGACCTTCGGCGACCCGCGCCGACGAGCCGCTCGTCCTGGTGATGGGTCTCGGTGCGCCCCTGACCTGGTGGGACGACGACCTGTGCACGCGCTGGCCCACCGCGGCTTCTACGTCGTGCGCTTCGACAACCGCGACGCCGGGCGGTCGAGCCGCGTCGAGGGCCGGGTCACCCGGGCCACCCTCGTGCGGGCCTTCGCCGGCCTGCCCGACGCGGGCGCCGTACTCGCTGAGCCGACATGGCCGGCGACGTCATCGGGCCTGCTGGACCACCTGGGCCTGGAGTCCGCGCACGTCGCGGGCGTGTCGATGGGCGGGATGATCGTGCAGACGCTCGCCGTCGAGCACCCGACGCGGGTCCGGTCGCTGACCTCGATCATGTCGACCACCGGCCGGCGCACCGTCGGGCTGGCAGCACCCCGCGCTGCTGCCGACCCTGCTGATCGCGGCGGCACCTCGGCAAGGAGGACTCATCAAGCAGAGCGCACCGGCTGTGGCGCCTGATCGGCTCGCCCGGCTACCCGCAGAGCCCCGAGGAGAACCGCCAGCCGCGCCGACGACACCTTCGACCACGGCGTCAGCGCCGCCGGGACGCTGCGCCAGATGATGGCCATCCTGACCCAGCCCGACCGCGAGCCGCGGCTGCGCGCGCTCGCGCATGCCGGCCCTGGTCGTGCACGGCCTGGCCGACAAGATGGTCCACCCCTCGGGCGGCCGCGCGACCGCCCGCGGCGCTGCGCGGCTCCGAGCTGCTGCTGATCGACGGGATGGGCCACGACCTGCCCCCGGCGCTGCACGAGACCCTCGCGGCCGCGATCCGGCGCACCGCCGACCGCGCCTGACCCGACCTCACCCCCGGGCCTGCCCCAGGAGGGGGTTGTGGTGGCCCGTGGCTCACGGGCTAGACCTGGGATCCCATTCGCGTCCTCGGGAGGTCCCATGCCGCAGGAGAGCCCAGCCCCGCCGACCCGGGGTCGGCGACGAGCGCGTCGTACGCCGCAGGTCGCGGCGCGGCCTGGCCGACCGCGGCGGCGCTCACGCTCTCGGTCGGCCTGCTGGCCGCCTGCGGCTCCGAGGGCAAGCCGACCCTGACCTGGTACCTCAACCCCGACGGCCAGGACGACCTTCGTGGCCTTCGCCGAGCAGTGCAGCACCGACGAGTACGACATCCAGACCCGGCTGCTGCCCACCAGCGCGACCGACCAGCGGGTGCAGCTGGCCCGCCGCCTCGCCGCCGAGGACGACCAGACCGACCTGATGAACCTCGACCCGGTCTTCGTGCCCGAGTTCGCGAACGCCGGCTGGCTGGCCGAGCTGCCGGGCGACACCGTCACCGACGACACCCTCGAGGGCATCGCCGAGACGGTGCGCTGGGACGACAAGATCTTCGCCGCGCCGCTGTGGGCCAACACCCAGGTGCTCTGGTACCGCAAGTCGCTGGCCGAGAAGGCCGGTCTCGACATGAGCCAGCCGGTCACCTGGAAGCAGATCATCGAGGCCGCCAGCTCGGTCGACGGCGCCACGGTGGGCGTGCAGGCCAACAAGTACGAGGCGTACGTCGTGTGGATCAACGCCCTGATCGAGGGCGCCGGCGGCACGATCCTCGAGAACGCCGAGGACGGCGTCGACGCCGAGGTCACCCTCGACTCCGACGCCGCCCGCGAGGCCGCGACGGTCATCCAGACGCTGGCCGACTCCTCCGCGCGCCCAGGGCGACCTCTCGGTCTCCAACGAGGGCACCGCGCTGGCCTACATGTACGGCGACTCCCCCGGCGAGTTCATGACGAACTGGACGTTCGTCTACAAGAACTACGAGCCCTCCGACGCCAACGACTACACCAAGGAGGAGTTCGACGACCTCGGCTGGGCGCGCTACCCGCGCACCGTCGAGGGCGAGGAGTCCGCACCCCCGGTGGGCGGCATCGACATCGGCGTCGGTGCGTTCAGCAAGCACCCCGACTTCGCCCGCGAGGCCGCCGCGTGCATCACCTCGACCGAGAACCAGGTCGAGCTCGCGGTCACCGACGGGCTGATGCCCGCCACCCAGACGGCGTACGACGCCGACGAGCTGGCGAAGGCCTACCCGCCGGACCTGCTCGAGCTGTTCCGCACGAGCGTCGACGAGGGCGGGCCGCGCCCCAAGAGCGCGTTCTACGCCACCATCTCCGAGCGCCATCCAGGCCCGCTGGCACGCACCCAGCGACGTCGATCCCGACGACGACGCCCGAGAAGTCCCAGGCCTATCTGCAGGCCGTGCTGGAAGGGAAGGCGCTGCTGTGACCTCGACGACTGTCGCCACGCCGGCCGTCAACGCCGGCGACCCGAAGCCGCACCAGCCAGCGACCGCGCCCGGCACGAGAACCGTCTCGGTCAGCGCCTGGTCGCACCGGCGATCGTGGTGATGCTCATCGTCACCGCGTTCCCGATCCTGCGGGCGCTCTACCTCTCGCTGTTCAACTACTCGCTCACCGCGCCCGCGGACCGGGAGTTCATCGGGCTCTCCAACTACGTCACCGCCCTGACCGACTCGCTCTTCTGGCGCGACATCGGCGTGACCGTGCTCTACATGGTCGTGACCGTGGCGATCGAGCTGGTGATCGGCTTCGCGTTCGCGCTGGTGATGCACCGCGTGATCTTCGCCCGGGGCCTGATCCGCACCTCGATCCTGATCCCCTACGGCATCATCACCGTCGTCTCCGGCTTCGCCTGGCAGTTCGCCTTCACCTACCAGAACGGCTTCGTCAACGGCTGGCTGCCGTTCATCGCCGACGACTTCAACTGGTTCGGCTCCCCGCCGCCGGCGATCATCGCGATCATGGTCTCCGAGATCTGGAAGACCACGCCGTTCATGTCGCTGCTGCTCCTCGCCGGCCTGGCCCAGGTCTCCGAGGACATGGTCGAGGCCGCCAAGGTCGACGGCGCCACCTGGTGGCAGCGGATGTGGAAGGTGGTCCTGCCGAACATGAAGGCGGCGATCATGGTCGCGGTGCTCTTCCGAGCGCTCGACGCCTACCGCATCTTCGACAACATCTTCGTGATGACCGCCGGCGCCCAGGGCACCGAGTCGATCTCGTTCCTGACCTACCGCCAGAGCATCGAACAGTTCCAGCTCGGCATGGGCTCGGCGCTCGCGGTCCTGCTGTTCCTGTCCGTGCTGCTGGTCGCGTTGCTCATCGTGAAGATGTTCAAGGTCGACCTGGCCCAGGCCCGAGGGGAGTGACGACGATGAGGAACAAGCTCGGACTCATCGCTCGGCGTGCTGCTCGTGCTCGTCTGGTGCCTGCTGCCGGTCGTGTGGATCATCTCGCTGTCGTTCAAGAGCCAGGCGGCCGTCTCCGGCGGCACCGACCCCGGGTTCCTGCCGCTGGACTCGTTCACCGGCTGGGACAACTACTCCAGCGTCCTGCCGGACGACCAGTTCCGTCGCGCCATCATCAACTCGATCGGCATCAGCCTGATCGCGACCCTGCTGTCGGTCATCATCGCCACCCTGGCGGCGTACGCGATCGCGCGGCTGGAGTTCAAGGGCAAGAAGCTGGTGCTGACCATCTCGCTGGCGATCGCGATGTTCCCGGTCGTCTCGCTGGTCAGCCCGCTCTTCGACCTGTGGCGCACGATCGGGCTCTACGACACCTGGCCGGGGCTGATCCTGCCGTACATGTCGTTCACGCTGCCGCTGGCGATCTGGACCCTGTCGGCGTTCTTCCGCGAGATCCCGTGGGAGATGGAGCAGGCCGCCCAGGTCGACGGTGCCACCTCGTGGCAGGCGTTCCGCAAGGTGATCGTGCCGCTGGCCGCGCCGGGTGTCTTCACCGCCGCGATCCTGACGTTCTTCTTCGCCTGGAACGACTTCGTCTTCGGCATCACCCTGACCTCCACCGAGAGCGCGCGCCCGATCCCGGCGGCGCTGTCGTTCTTCGTGGGACCCGACCCCTTCCAGCGTCCCGCCGGCCTCCTGGCCGCCGCGGCCGTGGTGGCCACGATCCCGATCGTGCTCATCGTGCTCGTCTTCCAACGCAAGATCGTCGCCGGTCTGACCTCCGGCGCCGTCAAGGGCTGAGTCAGACACAGAAAGGCAGGTCCGATGGCCGCCATCACCCTCAAGAACATCGTCAAGAAGTACGGCGACGGCTTCCCGGCCGTCAACGACGTCTCCATCGACATCGCCGACGGCGAGTTCGTGATCCTGGTCGGCCCCTCGGGCTGCGGGAAGTCGACGCTGCTGCGGATGATCGTGGGCCTGGAGGACATCACCTCCGGCGACATGATGATCGGGGACCGCAAGGTCAACGACCTGGCGCCGCGCGACCGCAACCTGGCGATGGTCTTCCAGAACTACGCGCTCTACCCGCACCTGTCGGTCTACGAGAACATCGCGTTCCCGCTGCGCCTGGCCGGGGCGCCGGACGAAGGAGGTCGACGAGAAGGTCCGCAAGGCCTCCAAGACCCTCGAGCTCGACGAGCACCTCGAGCGCAAGCCGGGCAACCTGTCGGGCGGCCAGCGCCAGCGGGTCGCGATGGGCCGCGCGATCGTGCGCGAGGCCGACGCGTTCCTCTTCGACGAGCCGCTCTCGAACCTCGACGCCAAGCTGCGCGGGCAGATGCGCACCGAGATCGCCCGGCTGCAGAAGCGCCTGGGCATCACCACGGTCTACGTCACCCACGACCAGACCGAGGCGATGACGCTCGGCGACCGGGTCGCGGTGCTCAAGCGCGGGCTACCTGCAGCAGCTGGCCACCCCGCGCGAGCTCTACGAGAACCCCGGCAACCTCTTCGTCGCCGGCTTCATCGGCTCCCCGCCGATGAACTTCCTGCCCGCCGAGGTCGACGGCACCACGGTGACGCTGCCCTTCGGGACCGTGCAGATCCCCGAGGAGAAGGCCGAGCGCGGCGCAGGGCAAGGGCGTGCTGATGGCCGGCATCCGGCCGGAGTACTTCGAGGACGCCACCGATCGCCGACAAGGTCGGCTCCGACTCCACCTTCAGCGCCGACATCGACTTCGTCGAGTGGCTCGGCAACGAGACCTACGCCTACATCCCCTTCGAGGCGCCGCCCGAGGTGGAGGCGAAGATGCGCGAGCTCGAGGCCGACCTCGACGGCGAGGGGCTGCGCACCCAGCTCGTGGTCTCCCTCGACGGCGCGAGCCGCATCAAGGAGGGCGACAAGGCCGAGATCTACGTCGACGCCACGAAGATGCACCTGTTCGACCCCGCCACCGGCGAGAACCTCACCGTCGACCGCGAGCGCGCCGGCGAGATCCCCGCGGACGCCGTGGTCACCCCCGCCTGAGCGGAGCCGGTCGGTCACATCGCGCCGACCCGGCGCGACATTTGCGCCGGGTCGGCGCGACATCTGGGCCGGGTCGGTAGGTGCCGAGGTAGTTGTCGGTGCGTGCCCGGTGCGACGAGTCGCAGGCCCTCACCGGGTCCCACCACGCGCCACGCCTCGGGCGTACGCCGACGGTGATGGCTGCAGTCTGCGCCGGGGTCGACCGGCACCTCGTAGCCCTGCCCGGCCCCTGCGACGGCCCCATCAGGTTCATCTGCGAGGCCGATAACCCGGCCACGAACAGGTTGGCGGGCTTGTCGTAGAGCTCCAGCTCCGACCTGCTGCAGCTCGCCTCATCACCGCGCTTGGCGGTGATGTCGGTGTCCGGGTCTCGAGCACGGCATCGCGCAGGTTCGAGCAGCACGCTCGTCCATGCAGAAGACCTGCGGCTGGCGCACCGCGGCCCAGCCACGCGCTGGCGCTGCGCGCCGAGGCTTGCGGTCGATGAACTCGGTGAGCCCTCGTGGCCGGCGACCTGGCGCTGCGCCCGTGGCCGGGACCTTGCTGAGGTCTAGCGCGCCCCCGACCTGCAGGTCGACGGTGATCGGGACCAGGTCGCGTACGTCTTGGCCTGCCAGGTCGGTCCCAGGCGCTCGTCGAGCTCGTCGAGGGCCAACCGACCGTCGCCGGCAGCCACGTGCCGTACCCGTCGAGTCACCCGCGTCACGGTCCGCATGCCCGGATGCGCGCAGCCGACCACGGTCGGGCAGGCTGGCCGGGGTCGACCATGGCGTCCGCCTAGATCGAACCCGCTCCCTCCTCGACGTAGACGCTGGCCCCGAGCTCGAGGAACTCCTGGGACTTCTCCTTGAACCGGTCGCGCACGTCCTGGCTGATCCGCATCGAGCAGAACTTCGGCCCGCACATCGAGCAGAAGTGCGCGGTCTTGGCCGCCTCGGCCGGCAGGGTCTCGTCGTGGATGGCCTGCGGCGGTGGGCGGGTCGAGCGAGAGCGCGAACTGGTCGTGCCAGCGGAACTCGAAGCGGGCCTTCGACAGCGCGTCGTCCCAGTCCCGGGCACCCGGGTGGCCCTTGGCCACGTCGGCGGCGTGCGCGGCGAGCTTGTAGGTGATCACCCCGGTCTTCACGTCGTCGCGGTCGGGCAGGCCCAGGTGCTCCTTGGGCGTGACGTAGCAGAGCATCGCGGTGCCGTGCATCGCGATCGCGGCCGCGCCGATCGCGCTGGTGATGTGGTCGTAGCCGGGCGCGACGTCGGTGGCCAGCGGGCCCAGCGTGTAGAACGGCGCACCGTGGCACCAGTCCTGCTGCAGCACCACGTTCTCCTCGACCAGGTGCAGCGGCACGTGCCCGGGACCCTCGACCATCACCTGCACGTCGTGCTCCCAGGCCCGCAGCGGTCAGCTCGCCCAGCGTGCGCAGCTCGGCGAGCTGGGCCTCGTCGTTGGCGTCGGCCACGCTGCCCGGGCGCAGCCCGTCGCCGAGGCTGAACGAGACGTCGTACGCCGCGAAGATCTCGCAGAGCTCGTCGAAGTGGGTGTAGAGGAAGTTCTCCTCGTGGTGGGCCAGGCACCAGCCGGCCATGATCGACGCCGCCGCGCGAGACGATGCCGGTGACCCGGTCGACGGTCAGCGGCACGTAGCGCAGCAGCACGCCGGCGTGCACCGTCATGTAGTCGACGCCCTGCTCGGCCTGCTCGATGACGGTGTCGCGGTAGATCTCCCAGGTCAGCCGGTCGGCCTCGCCGTCGACCTTCTCCAGCGCCTGGTAGATCGGCACGGTGCCGATCGGGACCGCGCGAGTTGCGCACGATCCACTCCCGGGTGGTGTGGATGTCGTCGCCGGTCGAGAGGTCCATGACGGTGTCGGCGCCCCAGGTGGTGGCCCAGGTCAGCTTGTCCACCTCCTCGGCGATGCTGGAGGTGACGGCGCTGTTGCCGATGTTGGCGTTGATCTTCACCAGGAACCGCTTGCCGATGATCATCGGCTCGGCCTCGGGGTGGTTGACGTTGGCCGGGATGATCGCGCGCCCGGCGGCCACCTCGCTGCGCACGAGCTCGACGTCGCAGCCCTCGCGGGCCGCGACGTAGCGCATCTCCGCGGTGACCACGCCGCGCCGGGCGTAGGCCATCTGGGTGACCGCGCGCACCGCTCGCGCGCCGCGGGGCCCGTCGCGGGCCGGTCCACTCCTGGCGGGCTCCCGCCGCGGCGGGCAGCGCCGCGGCCGTCGTCGAGCGGCGCGGCTGCGCCGGCCGTCGTACGTCGTGGTGTCGCCGCGCTCGACGACCCACGGCTCCGCGCAGCGCGGGCAGCCCGACCGCGGGGTCGCTGCCCGGGCCGGTGGTGCAGTAGCGGTCGAAGGTCTCGCCGTTGGTCAGCGCGACGCGGGTGACGGGCACCTGGACGCCGTGCGTGGTCGACGAGCACCCGGGAGTGGGCGGGGTGGACGGGCTGCGGTGCTCGGGTCATCGGTGCTGCCGTCCGGTGATGGTGTGGGCGATCGGTCCGCGGCCGCGGCCGAGGCGCCAGCCGGAGCTGCGGTGCAGCGCGGCGACGGTGTGGGCGGCGGCCCGGGCCGACCGCGGTCTCGAGGTCGTCCCCGAGGCCGAGCGCGACCGCCAGCGCGGCGCTGAACGTGCACCCGGTGCCGTGGTCGTTGCCGGTGTCGACGGCCGGGTGCGCGAGCGCGCGGACCGGCCCGCCGGGCGTGCGCGAGCCAGTCGGTGCAGCTCGCGCCCGCCGGGTCGGTGCCGGGGCCGCCGGTGACGACGACCGCGCACCCGAGGTCGGACAGCGCGGCGGCGAGGTCGCGCGGGGTGCCCGTCGCGGCCGAGCAGCGCGGCGGCCTCGTCGGCGTTGGGCGTGCACGACGGCGGCCACCGGCAGGAGGTGCTCGACGTAGGCGCGCGCCACCGATGCGTCGCCGAGCACCGCCCCGCTGGTGGCGACCAGGACGGGGTCGACGACCAGGCGGGCGCCGCCCAGGCGCGGCGGCCACGAGCTCGACCACGCCGGGGTGGCCGAGCATGCCGGTCTTGGCGGCCGCGACCGGGAGGTCCTCGAGCACCGCGTCGAGCTGCGCCTCGACGCTCGCGCAGCGGGACCGCGTGGACATCGCGCACCCCGGTGGTGTCCTGGGCGGTCACCGCGGTGACCACGCAGGCCCCGTGGGCGCCGAGGGCGGCGAACGTGGTCAGGTCGGCGGCCGTCCCGGCGGCGCCGCCGGAGTCGGTGCCGGCGACGCTGAGCAGCACCGGCGGGTCGACGGGCCGGCGCTGCGCGCGGATCACCGGGTCACCGCCGGTGCGGTCGCGGCCAGCAGGTCGGCGACCACCGCGGCCGGGTCGCGGGCCCGCATCACCGCGCCCATCACGGCGACCCCGGCGGCGCCGGCGCCCAGGGCGCCCGCGGCGTTCGTGGGGTCGAGGCCGCCCAGCGCCCAGACCGGCAGCCCGTGGTCGCGCCGCAGCAGCGCCGGGTCCAGCGGCGGGCCGTGGCCGGGCTTGCTCGCGGTGGCGGCGTACGGCGACAGGGTGGCCCAGGCCGCCCCCTCGGCGGCGGCCGCAGCGAGCTCGGCGGCGTCGTGGCAGGAGCGCCCGAAGACGCCGGCGGCCGGGGCGGGCTGGTGCGCGGCGAGGTGCAGCCCGGCGGCCCCGGGGTGCGCGCGCCGCGAGGTGAGCACCCGCAGCCCGGGCACCGCCAGCAGCGTGTCGACCAGCGCGGCGAACCCGCGCCGGTCGAGGTCGTGCTCCCGCACCACCACCGCCTCGCAGACCGGCGGCGGCGCACTCGGCGACCGTGGCGCTGAGCCCTCGGCCCTTGGTCAGCTGGGCCCGGTCGGTGAGCAGCAGCAGCCGCGGCAGGCTCGGGCCGCTCATCCGACCCGCCCCGCCCTCGGGCTCGAGGCCCGGGCGACCCCGCGCCGCGGGACCCGCCCAGCGCCGCGGGCCAGGTGGCCGGCCTCGACGGCGAGCGCCAGCGCCCCGGCCATGGCGACCGGATCCTCGGCGCGGGTGACCGCCGTCGCGGCCAGGACCGCGTCGCAGCCCAGCTCCATCGCCAGCGCGGCGTCGCTGGCGGTGCCGACCCCGGCGTCGAGCACGACCGGCACGTCGACGGCGGCGACGCACGGCCTCGACGGCGTACGGGTCGAGGATGCCCAGCCCGGAGCCGATCGGGGCGCCCAGCGGCATCACCGCGGCGCACCCGACGTCCTCGAGGCGACGCGCCAGCACCGGGTCGGCGGTGGTGTAGGGCAGCACGGTGAACCCGTCGCGCACCAGCGTCGCGGCGGCGTCGAGCAGCTCGACCACGTCGGGCATCAGGGTCGTCTCGTCGCCGATCACCTCGAGCTTGACCCAGGAGGTGTCGAGCGCCTCGCGCGCCAGTCGCGCGGTCAGCACGGCCTCGCGCGCCGAGGTGCAGCCGGCGGTGTTGGGCAGCAGCCGGACCCCCGACCGGCGCAGCAGGTCGAGCAGCCCGCCGGCACCGGTGGTCGAGGTGCGGCGCACCGAGACGGTCACCAGGCCGGGCCGGGCCGCGTCGAGCACCGCCGGCAGCAGCGACAGCCCGGGCAGGCCGCCGGTGCCCAGCAGCAGCCGGGAGGACAGCTCCTCCCCCGCCACCCGCAGCGCCCCGGAGCCGGTCGTCGTCGCGCGTGTCATCCGCCCTGCACCGCCGTCACCACGTCGACGACGTCGCCCTCGCGCAGCCGGTGCGTGCCGTGCTCGGCGCGTGGCACCACCGCACCGTTGACGGCCACGGCCCTGCCGTCGGGGTCGGGCACCAGGTCACGCACGCTCGCGACCAGCGGCGCGGGCCGGCCGTTGAGCAGGATCTGCGGGATGGTCGGGGCACTCATCGGTCCTCCAGGAGTCGTCGGGGGTCGGTGGCCGGGTCGACCCGGCCGGTCTCGAGGTGGTCGGCGACCAGCTCGGCGGTCAGCGGCGCGAGCAGCACGCCGTGGCGGAAGTGGCCGGTGGCCAGCACCAGCCCGGGGTCGTGGGTGGGGCCCACCAGCGGCAGCCCGTCGGCGGTGCCGGGCCGGTCGCGGGCCAGCGCCTCGAGCAGCTCGGCCCGGTCGAGCCCGGGCACCAGCTCGCGGGCCGCGTCGAGCAGGCGGTGCACGCCGCCGAGCGTCACCACCGGCGGCTGGTCGTGCTCCTCGCTGGTGGCGCCGATGACGACCTCGCCGTCGGCACGGGGCACCACGTAGACGTGTCGGCCGCGCACCCAGCCCCGCACCGGGCGGGTCGGCGGGTCGTCGCTGCGGGCCCGCAGCACCTCCCCGCGCACCCCCCGCACGAGACCCGGCCCCAGCCGTGCGGCGTACGCCGACGGCAGCGACGCGCCGGTGGCCAGCACCGTCACCTCGGCCCAGCCGGCCGGGCCGGGGTCGCGCTGCACCGGGACCCGGTCGAGCAGGGCGGCGAGGACCCGTCGCGGGTCGACGCTGTGGTCGTCGGGCAGCAGCACGCCGCCCAGCACCCGCCCCGAGACCGTCGGCTCCAGCGCGCGCACCCGGGCCCCGTCGAGGTCCTCGACCCGACCGCCCAGGCTCCGCACCAGCGTGGCCTGGCGCTCGACGTCGCGCAGGTCGTCGGCGTCCAGGCCGACCAGCAGGGTGCCGCCGCGGGTCAGCGGGACCCCGAGCCGGTCACCCCAGGAGGGCCACGACGCCTGGCTGCGTCGGCCCAGGTCGAGCAGGGCCGGCTCGTCGTGCCAGACCTCGGCGGCGGGGCTGAGCATCCCGGCCGCCGCCCACGACGCACCGCGGGCCGGGGCGGGGTCGACGACGCGCACCTCGTGACCGCGGCGCCGGAGCTCGTCGGCCACCGCGAGCCCGATGACGCCGGCCCCGAGGATCTCGACGCGCAGTGCCGCGTCGGTGCCGCTCACGCGACGGCGTCGAGCAGCTCCCGGGCGGCTTGCAACGGGTCGGGCGGACGCCACAGGGCACCGATCACGGCGACCCCGTGGGCACCGGCCTCGCGGGCCTGCCGGGCGCGGGGGGCGTCGAGGCCGCCGATGGCCAGCAGCGGCAGCGGACCGGCGGCCGCGGTGAGGGCGGCCAGGCCCAGGGCGGGCGGCAGACCGGGCTTGCTCGAGGTGTCGAAGACCGGCCCGAGGCCCGCGTAGTCCGCGCCCTCCGCGGCGGCGCGGCACACCTCGGCGCGGTCCCGGCAGGTCGCGCCCAGCAGCAGCCCGGGGGCGATCCGCCGCGCCTCGGCGACCGGCAGGTCCAGCGCCCCGAGGTGGACCCCGTCGGCCGCGCCGGCCAGCGCCAGGTCGACCCGGTCGTCGACGACCACGACGGCGCCGTGCGGGCGCACCGCCGCGACCACGCGGCGTACGAGCTCGAGGGCCTGGCGGTCCGGGACCGGCGTGGACCAGTGCTTGGCACGCACCTGGAAGCCGCGGATCCCGAGCCGGGCCAGCCCGGGCAGCAGGGACAGGTCGTCGGCGGGGCCGACCAGGCAGAACAGACGTGGCAGCACGCTTCGCTCCTCGCTTCCTTCGCCGGCTTTACCCGGATCAGGTTCAACGGTCGGAGCGGAACAGCTCCCTCTCAGCCCGCTGCCGCGAGCTCCCGTGGTGGACGAGCAGACCGTAGCGCGGAGGGGACCGGGACCGTCAAGCCCCCCGTACGGCGCGGGTCAGGCGGCTCGGTCGATGCGGCGGGTGCCGGTGTGGTCGACCAGGTAGAACGCGCCGTGGCGGTCGCGCCAGATGAAGACGCCGGGGAAGGGCTGCTTGACGCGCCAGTGCGCGAAGGTCTTGATGCGGTGGTGGGTGGTGGTCATCGGCCCGTAGTTCCCGACCTCGCTCGAGGCCACCGTCGCCGTCGGGTGTCCAGGGCTCGGTGTGGTCGACCTGCATCGTGTCGCTGGTGCAGGAGGAGAAGGGGAAGACATCGGCCGGCGAGATCAGTCGCACGGCCCGTCGATGTCGCGCCGGGATCTCGTAGGCATCGACCGGCACCTGGCCCAGCGGGTCGAAGACCGGACGGATCGTGAACCGGGCGTGCGGCCCGAGGACATCACGGACCCACTCGCGGGTCACCGGGCCGTGGCCCTCGACCCGCGCGATCGACGGTAGGGCGCCACCGCTGGTCTCGGTGTCGATGTCGTGGCCGTTGAGGTGGATCACCAGCTCGGCCCGCGGCGCCAGGTCACTGATGTCGAGGTTCTCGGGAGCGGCGTCGGGGTTCGCGAGCATCAGCACCGCCAGCACCCGGCGTTCGTCGGCGCTCACGACGGTGCGGCCGGCGTCGGGCTGCTCCTCGCCGACGGGCTGGTGGATCGTGTCGGCGGCGTGCGGGTCATCCGGGAGCTGCTCGCGCAGCCGCTCGGCCAGTGCACCGATCGCGGCGTCGAGCTGGGCGATGACGGGGATGGGGGCGCGGATCAGGAACGAGGCCATCCCGTGCTCGGGTGTGCCGATGATCTTCGCGAACGTCGCCCGACGGGCGCGTTCCTCCTTCTCCCGGGCCAGCTCCGGGGCCGCGGCAGCGACCTTCCCGACGACCAGCGCCTCGAACCTGGTCCACGTGATCCGCCCGTCCGCGGACTCAGCGACCTCGGCGTCGACCCACTCGGCCTCCAACGCGGTCAGCTCCCGGGTCTTCGTGACCACGAACCGGGCGTAGGAGGCACGCACCTCCCCCGCCACCACCCGGGCCCACAGCACGGGGTGGCGGTGGTGCAGGTCCTGAGCATCAGCGATCAGAGCAGCGGCCGCGTAGGTGGTGCGCCCGATCCGGGCGCCGAACTCCGCGGCCGCGAACTCGCTGACCGGCCGGGTGCCCTCGCCGCCGTACTGCCGGGCCTTCTCCCGCCCCGGCAGCACCGCCACCTCAGGGTTCAGCACCCCGGGCCGGTCGGGGTCGTGCAGCACCGCCCACCGGTACGCCGCCCGCAACAGCCCGACCTCGCCCTGCTGCACCGCACGCGCATAGGCAGTGGCGGTGTCGAGGACAGCGTCCTCCGACATCTCCTCCACCACCGCGTTCCCGAGCATGAACCCACTCAAGCACCAGCCACCGACAACGCCACCGCGTGCGTCTGACCTGCACAAACGCATGGCTGGAACGGGCGCTGGGGCGCGCTGGCACTGCCAACCCCCACGCTCATTCCGCCGCGATCCGGTCGCGAGGTCAAGCAATACGAGAAGTCGTCTTCGGAGTCAGCTCCGGAATTGCGCGCGGACCTCCGCCGCCTGATCAGATGTCAGTTCCCAGCGGGTGTACGGGACGCTTTGCCAACCCCGATCGCGGAGCCATTGGCGGACGGCTCTGTCGCTGACGCCCAACTCGGCCGAAAGCTGCTTCGGGGTGATCGGCTCGGTCATCTCACCAAGGTAGTCACATGGTCGCCGCGTTACGAAGATCGTTGATCTGCGCGGCGCCCGACAGTTGAGGCGTACCCACGCGACCGAGGTCGCACCTTGATAGTCCATTCAGTCTCCGGAGTCGTAAACCCCTGACACGATTCGTTGATGGGTCTGGTGGCGGATCGCTGCAGCGTCAGCAAGTTCAGGCACGAAGTAGCCCACGCCTGGCTCTCCGGTTTCTGCGCTGACCACAAAGGCTGTGAGGCGGGGGGACCAGGACCAGGTTCCGCCTTGGTCTCGAAGATGCGTGAGCACTTGACCCATCAGGCGCGCCGGCAGGGGCGGCTCGTCTGGTCCAGTGATCCTCTCGGCCAACCAGCCGTAGCTGACCGGTTCCGCGCCTGAGCGAACGCCTTGCACGAGCACTTGCTCGGCGCGTGCCGCGAGCTCGGGGATGGATCGGGGCTTCACCACGACCACACGGTGTCACGAACTAGGGCGCCGGCCCGTGAGCCATGGCCGAAGCCAGCTAAGGCGCGGCTTTCCATGCTCTCGCCGTGTCCGCGAGGTGTCGTCTTGCCCGGCGAGTCGTTCTCGCGGTTCGCCGACCTTGTCGAGGTTGAGGGGCGGGAGGAGCCGGCGCACGACTGCAGTCTCAATATCTCCCAGCACGACTCCCTGCGCCTTGGTCCATGTGGCCAAGCGAAGGTGACTCTCCATCCAACCGCTGAGCCGGGCGTCACTGGCTGGGTCGAGAGCGAAGTTGGCGCTGCCGTCCGGCTTGTCGAGATTGCGAGGCACGGCGACCAGGCCAAGCTCGTAAACAAGCAGTGCCGCGAGGCTCCGGCGCGCAGTCGACGACCCGGTCTTGCCGGTGGCGAAGTGGGTGCGGACGTCGCGGCCGTTGAGACTTCGCTCAGCCTTGCCCACGTAGAGCGGTTGTTCGTCGAAGACAGGCTCGAGTGCCAGGTCCACCCAAGCCTCCTCGTCGCCGTAGAAGGCATACAAGCCCGGTTGGTCGGGCACGGATAGTGCCGCTCGCGACCGGTCGTGATGCTCGCCAGCCAGCGCAAGCAATGCAGCCTCGACGACGGAATCCTGCTGAACGTCCATGCCCTATCGTGGCGCATTCGACGGGCGCCGACGCGTTCACCCTCCGGACCGTCAAGTCTCGCCGCAGTGCGGCATACGTCGCGCGTCTTTCCGCCGCCTCTCGGCGTCGGTTGAAAACACACTCATAGGCCGCGGTGAGGGCGCCCGCACATGCCGTCCGTGGAAGGGCCGACCCCTTCGGCGAGGCGACCACAGCTCGGCCTCGCTGCTGGCGTCGGACGTCCGGCGGTGCCACCGTGGTCGCAGCGAGCTCCGACCGACGAACGAGGCCACCGTGACCAGCGACGCGCCGTACGCAGGGACCGACTTCTACTGCGACGTCGCCCTCCCCCACCCCGAGCGCCTCCGCGTCGTCCACGAGGACGACCGGGTGCTGGCCTTCCACCACACCCGCCCGTTCTGGCAGGTCCACGTCGTCGTCGTGCCCAAGCGCCACATCGCCTCGCTCACCACGGCCGGGCCCGGGGACGAGCCGGACGTCCGGGCGCTGCTGAGCGTGGTCCAGGTCGTGGCCCGGGACGTGGAGGAGACCCACGGAGCAGCGGCGGTCCTCACCAACCTCGGGGCCTACCAGGACTCCCGGCACCTCCACGTGCACGTGCACGCAGGGGATCGCCTGGCGCCGCCCTCGTCTCAGTAGGTGCCGAGGTACTTCCTCGGGGTGCCGGGGGGAGGCAGGCGCTGGACCTGCACCGAGCCCATCACCGCGACGCCCTGCACGCGCACGACGGGCGAGTCGGGGCCGAGGTCGGCCGGCACCTTGTCCTTGCCCTGCCCGTAGTCCCCCATGACCGGGGTGCCGTCGACCACGACGTGCACGTGGGCCGGCACCACGACCTTCACCTCGCCCATGACGGCGCTGGCCCGGATGCGTGTCTCGTGGCTCTCCAGCACCGCCTGGCGCAGGTCGAGCAGCACGCTGCCCATCAGCGCGAACGCCGTGTGCTGCGCCGGGACCCGCCACACGCCCTGGCGCTTGCAGTCGCCCATGATCGCCCGCGACGACACCTGCTCGCGGCCCGCTCCCGGGGCGGGCACCTCAGGGTGTGGCCGGTGCGCGGGGACGGGCCCGTCGGGCATGTGCAGATCGAGGGTGATCGGCACCAGGTCGGCGTACGTCTTGGCGCCCCAGGTCAGGTCGAGGCGCTCCTCGAGCTCGTCGAGGTCGAGGCGCCCCTCTCCCGCTGCGACGCGCAGCAGCTCCGCGACCCGCTCCCGGTCGGCGTGCGAGACCCGCAACTTCGACGGGTCGGGTGCCCGTTCCTCCATCTCTCCCATGCCCGAAGAGTAGTGCCGGTCCGGACGGCGTACCCTGGGCGCTCGTGAGCGAAGCCGAGTTCCGTTACTCCGACCTGCTGCCCATCGGACACGACGACACGCCCTACCGGTTGATCACCACCGAGGGCGTCTCGACCGTCGAGGTCGAGGGCCAGACCTTCCTGAAGGTCGATCCCGCGGCGATCCAGCGGCTGACCGCCGAGGCGATGCACGACATCGCCCACTACCTGCGGCCCGGCGCACCTGGCCCAGCTGCGCAAGATCATCGACGACCCCGAGGCGTCGGGCAACGACCGGTTCGTGGCCACCGACCTGCTCAAGAACGTCAACATCTCCGCCGGCGGCGTGCTGCCGATGTGCCAGGACACCGGCACCGCGATCGTGATGGGCAAGAAGTCCGAGGGCGTGCTGACCGGCGTCGACGACGGCGAGGCGATCAGCCGCGGCGTCTACGACGCCTACACCAAGCTCAACCTGCGCTACTCCCAGCTCGCGCCGCTGACGACGTACGAGGAGAAGAACACCGGCACCAACCTGCCGGCGCAGATCGAGATCTACTCCACGCCCGCAGACGAGCGGGAAGCCGGAGTACAAGTTCCTCTTCATGGCCAAGGGCGGCGGCTCGGCCAACAAGTCGTTCCTGTTCCAGGAGACCAAGGCGATCCTGAACCCGACGCGGATGCTGGCGTTCCTCGACGAGAAGATCCGCTCGCTCGGCACCGCCGCCTGCCCGCCGTACCACCTGGCGGTGGTCATCGGCGGCACCAGCGCCGAGTTCGCGCTCAAGACCGCCAAGTACGCCTCCGCGCACTACCTCGACAACCTGCCGACCGAGGGCTCGATGGACGCCCACGGCTTCCGCGACCTCGAGCTCGAGGAGCAGGTCTTCAAGCTGACCCAGGACTTCGGGATCGGCGCCCAGTTCGGCGGCAAGTACTTCTGCCACGACGTGCGCGTCGTGCGGCTGCCCCGCCACGGCGCCTCGCTGCCCGGTCGCGATCGCCGTCTCCTGCTCGGCCGACCGCCAGGCGCTGGGCAAGATCACCGCCGAGGGCGTCTTCCTCGAGCAGCTCGAGACCGACCCGGCGCACTACCTGCCCGAGACCACCGACGAGGCCATCGCAGGCCGAGGCCGACGTGGTGCGCATCGACCTCAACCAGCCGATGGCCGACATCCTCGCC
This sequence comes from uncultured Actinomycetota bacterium, assembly GCA_963722135.1. GTDB lineage: Bacteria > Actinomycetota > Actinomycetes > Propionibacteriales > Nocardioidaceae > Nocardioides. The sequence goes on along the minus strand of CAVRJT010000003.1, from coordinate 129,341 downwards.
GAGCTCACGAAGCACCCGGTCAAGACCCGGCTCTCGCTGACCGGCCCGCTGGTCGTGGCCCGCGACATCGCGCACGCCAAGATCCAGGAGCGCCTCGACGCCGGCGAAGCCATGCCGCAGTACCTCCAGGACCACGCCGTCTACTACGCCGGCCCGGCCAAGACGCCCGAGGGCTACGCCTCCGGCTCGTTCGGCCCGACCACCGCCGGTCGGATGGACTCCTACGTGAAGTCCTTCCAGGCCGCCGGCGGCTCGATGGTGATGCTCGCCAAGGGCAACCGCTCCAAGCAGGTGACCGAGTCCTGCGACGAGCACGGCGGCTTCTACCTCGGCTCGATCGGCGGCCCCGCCGCCCGCCTGGCCCAGGACTGCATCAAGTCGGTCGAGGTGCTGGAGTACCCCGAGCTCGGCATGGAGGCGGTCTGGAAGATCGAGGTCGAGGACTTCCCCGCCTTCATCGTCGTCGACGACAAGGGCAACGACTTCTTCACCGACCCCAGCGGCGCCGTCACCGTGCCGCTGTCCGGGATCCGGGTCCGCTCGGCCGAGTAGTCAGTTCTCGTTGGAGCCGCTGCGGGCGTTCGGGCCCGTGGGGCCCTCGTCGACGCGACCGCTCTCGGCGTCGGGCTGACCGGCGACCGACTGGTCGTCGGAGATCGGCTCGCCGGCGCCGCGTCCATGTTCTGCACCTCCGAGACCTGACCGCCCTCCGCGGCCGCACCCTGCTCGTCGGCGTCGCGCTGCTTGTCGCTGCTTGCGCTCCTGCTCGCGGTCCTGCTGGCCCTGGCTCACGGATCTCCCTCGTCGTGCGCCTCGGCGGTGCCATCCTCCGGACGGCCTCACGCCACGGCGGTGCTGATGAACCGCACCGCTCCGCGTCGGGCAGGATGCTCGGCGTGGAGCACGTCGAGATCGCCCGCGCCGAGACCGAGCGCGGTGAGCTGGTGCTGCGCGAGCGCCGGGACGACAGCGCGTCCGGCCGGGCTCGAGCTGCGCGCCAACGGCGTCTTCGTGATGGACACCGTCGAGGTCGGCACCGAGCGGGCGCTGGCCACCGCCGCGCTCGACGCTCGTCGAGGACCCGCGCGCCGTCGTGGTCGGCGGGCTCGGCCTCGGCTACACGATGCACGAGGTGCTGGCCGACTCCCGCGTCGAGACGTGCGCGGTGGTCGAGATCGAGGAGGCGCTCGTCGGCTGGATGCGCGACGGCACCGTCCCGCACGGGCCGGCGCTGCTGGCCGACGAGCGGGTCCACGTGGTGGTGGCCGACATCGCGGTCGCGATGGCCGAGGCACGGCCGGCGTCGTACGACCTGGTGCTGCTCGACGTCGACAACGGCCCCGGCTACCTGGTCCACGACGCCAACGCGGCGCTCTACGAGCACGTCGTTCCTGCGCCACCGTGCGCGCGGTGCTGCGCCCGGGCGGTGCCCTGGTCGTCTGGTCGGCCGCCGAGTCCGCCGAGCTCGAGGCGGCGCTGCGCGAGGTCTTCGACGAGGTCGACGTACGCCGCCACGACGTGCAGCTGCAGGAGCGCGACGAGCGGTACCTGCTCTACGTCGCCAGGTGACCCAGCACCTCGCGACAGTCGCTACGGTGGATCGATGAGCCAGCACAGCGACCGGGACGACGTCCGCATCGAGCACGACTCCATGGGCGAGGTCGAGGTGCCGCGCGACGCGCTGTGGCGCGCCCAGACCCAACGGGCGGTGCAGAACTTCCCGATCAGCGGCACCCCGATCGAGCCGTCGCTCATCCACGCCATCGGCCAGGTCAAGGCGGCCGCCGCCACCGTCAACGGCGAGCTGGGCATCCTCGAGGAGTCGCAGGCCCGGGCCATCACCGCGGCGGCCCAGGAGGTCGCGGCCGGCCAGCACGACGACGCCTTCCCCGTCGACGTCTTCCAGACCGGGTCGGGCACCTCGTCCAACATGAACGCCAACGAGGTGATCGCCTCGCTCGCGGCCCGCGCCGGCACCGACGTGCACCCCAACGACCACGTCAACGCCAGCCAGTCGAGCAACGACACCTTCCCCACCGCCATCCACGTCGCCGCGACCCTGGCCGTCGTCGACGACCTGCTGCCCGCCCTCGACACGCTGGCCACCTCGTTCGAGGCCAAGGCCGAGGAGTTCGCGGGCCTGGTGAAGTCCGGGCCGCACCCACCTGATGGACGCCACCCCGGTGATGCTCGGCCAGGAGATGGGCGGGTACGCCGCCACCGTGCGCTACGCCGTCGAGCGGCTGGAGGCCGTGCTCCCCCGGGTCCGCGAGCTGCCGCTGGGCGGCACCGCGGTCGGCACCGGCATCAACACCCCCGCCGGGTTCGCCGCCCGCGTCATCGAGGTGCTCGGCGAGCGCACCGGTCAGCCGTTCACCGAGGCCCGCAACCACTTCGAGGCGCAGGGCACCCGCGACTCCCTCGTCGAGCTGAGCGGCGCGCTGCGGACCTACGCGGTCGGGCTGACCAAGATCTGCAACGACCTGCGCTGGATGGCCTCGGGCCCGACGACGGGGCTGGCCGAGATCCACCTGCCGGACCTGCAGCCCGGCTCGAGCATCATGCCCGGCAAGGTGAACCCGGTGCTGCCCGAGGCGACGCTGATGGTCTGCTTCCAGGTCATCGGCAACGACGCGGCCGTCACCGTCGCCGGCGCCAGCGGCTCCTTCGAGCTCAACGTCGCGATGCCGGTCATCGCCCGCAACGTCCTGGAGTCGGTGCGCCTGCTCGCGGCCTCCTCACGGGTCCTCGCCGAGCGCACCGTCGACGGCATCACCGCCGACGCCGAGCGGATGCGCACCTACGCCGAGTCGTCGCCGTCGGTGGTGACGCCGCTGAACAAGCACATCGGCTACGAGGAGGCCGCCAAGGTCGCCAAGGCGGCGCTGGCCGAGGGCCGCACCATCCGCGAGCAGGTGCTCGCGATGGGCTACGTCGAGCGTGGCGACCTCACCGAGGAGCAGCTCGACGCGGCCCTCGACGTCGAGAGCATGACCCACCCCTAACGCCGGGCTGCGTCAGCCGCGCAGCACGACCGGGTCGCCGGCGTACCGCTCGAAGGTGGCGCGCACCTCGTCGGTCATCGGCCACGAGGCCTGGGTGCCGTGGTCCCAGAGCACCAGCGTCGTCGCCGCGACCAGGGCCGGCTCGTGGTCGGGCGCGACGCGCAGCTCGGTGGCGACCGTGAACGACGAGCCGCCGATCCGCTGCACCCACAGCCGCATCAGGAAGGGCTGGAAGGGCGCGAAGCGCATCTCGGCGTGGTAGTCGACGCGCTGCGAGCCGACGAGGTCGACCACGCCGTCGGGCAGGCCACCGAACAGCCCCGGGCGCGGTCCGGCCGGCGGGCTGACGCTCGGCGTAGCGCAGGAACAGGATGCGCGCCTCGTCGAGGATGCGGATCGCCTCGACGTTGTCGACGTGGCCGCCGAGGTTGATGTCGCGCAGTCGCGCCTGGATCTCGCACTCGAAGACGTTGCTCACGCCTCGATGCGTCCCAGGCCGGACCGATGCGAGGGCGCTCAGTACCAGTTGTTGGCCTGCTTGAAGGACCAGGCGCTGCACGGGGAGCCGTAGGAGTCCTGGATGTACCCCAGGCCCCAGCGGATCTGGCTCTCTGCGGACGTCATGTAGTCGGCGGGCAGCTCGTGCAGCTCGGTGAGCGCCTGCGGGATGCCGTACGCCGACGACGTCGGGTTGTCGGCGTCGACCTCCCAGTCGCTCTCGCTGACCCACAGCGAGTCGAGGCAGCCGAACTGGTCGGCCGAGAAGCCGAACTCGCCGAGCAGGGCCCGCCCGATGTCACGGGGGTCGGCCTCGGCGAGCCGCTCCGCCTTCGTCATCGCCGGGCCGTCGTCGGTCGACAGCGCCGCCTGCTTGGCGGGTCGGCCTGGTCACGACGGTCGCTGCGCGAGACGACCTCGTCACGGCCGCTCACGATGGCCGCGCGGGTCTCGCTCCGAGACCGACCTCGGCGGCCAGCGGCACCACCGAGGCCGGAGGTCTCGGCGCCGGCTGTCCGTGGCCGGGGCTCCGAGGACGCCGCCGGTCACGACGGCGCCGGTGGCGCCGACGGCCAGCGTCGACATCACGACGGTGGTGCGCAGGGCCTGACGAGGTGCGGCGCTGGCACGGTGCGTCTTGGGCGCGGCGTGCTTGCCGACGTACTTGGGCTGCTTGGACACAGGGAATGGCTCGCGATGCTCGACGACAGGGCTGGGCGCGAGACCCCGAGGCGGTGCGTCGGCAGGTCTGCGCGCCCCGTGACCGGGCGGGGGAAGGGCAAGGTCACGAAACGATCACGGGCCACTGTGCAGGAGGCGGCGGGCCGCACGCAAACCGAACGGGCGAACCTGTGGGGCGGATCTCGTCCGTCCCGCCCCACAGGTCCCACCCGGACCACCGGCCCCAGGAGCGGTCCTCAGAGGGTGACGTTCTCCAGCATCTCGGTGACCAGCGCCGCGATCGGCGACCGCTCGGAGCGGGTCAGGGTCACGTGCGCGAAGAGCGGGTGGCCCTTCAGCTTGTCGATCACCGCGACCACGCCGTCGTGACGGCCCACGCGCAGGTTGTCGCGCTGGGCCACGTCGTGGGTCAGCACCACCTTGGAGTTGGCCCCGATGCGCGAGAGCACCGTCAGCAGCACGTTGCGCTCCAAGGACTGCGCCTCGTCGACGATCACGAAGGCGTCGTGCAGGGAGCGGCCCCGGATGTGGGTCAGCGGCAGCACCTCGAGCATGCCGCGGTCGAGGATCTCGTCGACCACCTCGCGCGAGGTCATCGCGCCGAGGGTGTCGAAGACCGCCTGGCCCCACGGCGACATCTTCTCCGTCTCCGAGCCGGGCAGGTAGCCGAGCTCCTGCCCGCCGACGGCGAACAGCGGACGGAAGACGACGACCTTCTGGTGCTGGCGACGCTCCAGGACGGCCTCGAGGCCCGCGCACAGCGCCATCGCGGACTTGCCGGTGCCGGCGCGCCCGCCGAGCGACACGATGCCGACCTCGGGGTCGAGCAGGAGGTCGAGGGCGACCCGCTGCTCCGCGGAGCGCCCGTGGATGCCGAAGGCCTCCCGGTCGCCGCGCACGAGGTGCACCCGCTTGTCGGCCCCGACCCGGCCCAGGGCGGTGCCCCGCTCCGAGAGCAGCACCAGGCCCTGGTGGCACGGCAGGTCGCGGGCCTCGTCGAGGTCGATCGACGCCCTCGTCGTAGAGCGTGTCGAGCTCGGCCGCCGGCACGTCGAGCTCGGCCATCCCGGAGTAGCCGGTGTCGGACTCCGAGATCGCCTCGCCGCGGTACTCCTCGGCGTCGAGCCCGACCGCCGAGGCCTTGATCCGCAGCGGCAGGTCCTTGGAGACCAGCGTGACCGTCGCGCCCTCGTCGGCGAGGTTCTTCGCCACCGCGAGGATGCGGGTGTCGTTGTCGCCGAGCCGGAAGCCCGACGGCAGCGCACTGGGGTCGGTGTGGTTGAGCTCGACCCGGATGCTGCCGCCCAGCTCACCGACCGGCACCGGGGTGTCCAGTCGTCCGTTCTCCACCCGCAGCTCGTCGAGCATCCGCAGCGCGGCCCGGGCGAAGAAGCCGAGCTCGGGGTGGTGACGCTTGCCCTCGAGCTCGGTGATGACGACGACGGGCAGCACGACCTCGTGCTCCTCGAAGCGCCGCAGTGCCCCCGGATCGGCCAGCAGGACGCTGGTGTCCAGGACGTAGGTGCGCACCATCGGCACCCCTCCCGGCTGGTCGGGTGCGTCCTGGACTGCTGGGTGAGCTGCGCTGTGCGACTGCTGCGACGTGACCTTGGTCGGCACGGTTACCCCTCACGGGTCGCGGCGCGCACTCGTCGCCCGCCCTAGAACCTGTTCTCGGACCGGGAGGGGACCCGAGGACGGGAGTGCCCGCCTCCGTACGCGGCCAGGCAGGAGCCTGACGTGCGGAGCAGTCGTGAGTGTTCACGAGCGGGCCTTCCAGGTGCGGTGAGCTTCCCCACTCACCGGTGCCCATGAATCTACGCCTGCTCGCGCAACGTCGGTGGCAACACGCCGACCCTGGATTTTGCTTGCGGGTGTCAGGTCCCGTGCCGGCGCTCGCGCAGCGCGTAGGCCCGGATGGCGCGCAGGAAGTCGACGCGACGGAAGTCGGGCCAGTAGGCCTCGCAGAAGTAGAACTCCGACGTGGCGCTCTGCCACAGCAGGAACCCGCCGAGACGCTGCTCGCCGCTGGTGCGGATCACCAGGTCGGGGTCGGGCTGGCCGCGGGTGTAGAGGTGCGAGCCGATCATGTCGATGTCCACGACGCCCGCGAGGTCCTCGAGCGAGGTGCCCTTCGCGGCGTGCTCGAGGAGCAGCGACCGCACCGCGTCGACGATCTCGCGCCGGCCGCCGTAGGGCACGGCGACGTTGACCAGCATCCCGTCGACGTCGCGGGTGGCCTCCTGGGCGGCCTTGAGCCGCTCGGCGGTCTCGGCCGGCAGCAGGTCGAGCGCGCCCACCGGGTTCAGCCGCCAGCGACGCTGCACCGCGAGCGAGTCGACCGCGTCGGCGATGATCTGGAGCAGCGGCTCGAGCTCGCTCGGCCGGCCGGTTGAGGTTGTCGGTCGAGAGCAGCCACAGCGTGACCACCTCGATGCCGACCTCGTCGCACCAGCCCAGCAACGGCTCGATGTTGGCGGCGCCGGCCCGGTACCCGTGCGCGGTGTCGTGGCCGACCGCCCGCGCCCAGCGCCGGTTGCCGTCGAGCATCACGCCCGACGTGGCGCGGCAGGTTCTCGGGCAGGCGGCGCAGCAGCCGCGCTTCGTACGCCGGGTAGATCACCCGTCGCACTCCTCGCTTCCAGTCCGCCACCCGCTCAGGCTACGGCCTGAGCGGCCCGACCTCCGCGCGACACGTGATCTTCGTCCCCCGGGGCCCCTGACCATGAGCGCGGATGCGGGTCCGGACCGGTAGGTTCCTCCGTCATGAGCGCCCACCTCCCCGATTCGGTCCGCCACGGCGTCGATCACCTCAGGAGTCGGTGCACCACAAGTTCCGACGAGATCAAGCCGAAGCTGCGCGGCTGGCTGCACCTGGGCACCGCACCGCTGACGCTCGTCGCCGGCATCGTGCTGGTCGCCCTCTCCCCCGACACCACCACCCGCATCGGCTCGGCGGTCTTCACCGGCTCGGCGCTGCTGCTCTTCACGGTCTCGGCGATCTACCACACCGGCACCTGGTCGCCCCGGACGTGGGCGTTCCTGCGCCGCTTCGACCACTCCAACATCTTCGTGCTGATCGCCGGCTCCTACACCCCGCTCGCGCTGATCCTGCTCGCAGGGCACCGAGCGCATCGTGCTGCTGCGACCGTGTGGATCTGCGCCGTGCTCGGCGTGCTGTTCCGGGTCTTCTGGACCGACGCCCCGCGCTGGCTCTACACGCCCATCTACATCGCGATGGGCTGGTCGGCGCTGTTCTTCATCCCCGGCTTCATCGACGGCGCGACCTCGCGCCTGGGCACCGGGATGGCCATCGGCGTGCTCGTGCTGATCGCCGCCGGCGGGTTGCTCTACACCCTGGGCGGGGCCGTCTACGGCTTCAAGTTCCCCAACCCCAGCCCGCGCTGGTTCGGCTTCCACGAGGTCTTCCACACCTTCACGATCCTGGCCTTCGCCACCCACTACATCGGCGTCTCGCTGGCGACCTACTCGCTGCGCTGAGCCGCCTCACCGCAGCAGCGCGACGACGAACAGCCCACCGAGGCCGCCGCGACCACCAGCAGCGGCCACCGCGGCGGCGACGCGCGGCGCTCGCCCGCCAGCGCCTCCGCCGCCCGGCCAGCGCAGGCTCAGCGCGCCGACGGCGACCGTGACGTGCAGCAGCAACGCGAGGCCAGTGCCCAGCACCGCACCCGCGGCCCGGAAGCGGCCCCAGGTCAGCGCCAGCAGCAGCGGCACCACCACCGCGCCCGGACGCCGCCGGCGACCAGCTCGCCGCGAAGGCGTCCCTCGGGGATCCACGGCGGGCTCGGCGCCAGCGGGGCGCTGCGGATCGAGCAGGTCCCACGTGGCGCACCAGCCGAGCCACGCGACCAGCAGCAGGCTGCCGAGCGACCGCCAGCCGGTAGCGCCAGCGACGCCACGGGGCCACGGCTGGTCGCGCCCGAGCAGGGTCACCAGCGTGACCGCCGACCAGCCAGCCACCGGCGTACGACGCCGGTGCCGGTGTCGGCCATCGCGTCACGGAAGACCCGGTCGGCCTCGACGCGGTCGACGACGTGCCCCTGCGTGGAGACGTACGACGCCGCCCCGTCGTCGCGCTGGCCGACGAGCGCGTCGTGGACGAGGGCCGCGGGCAGGTGCGCGCCGGTGCGCGGCACCAGCCACTGGAAGCAGCGAGGGCACCGACGTCAGGTCGGTGGTGAAGACGCCCGGGTCGGCCGGCACCAGCAGCTCGCCGAGCCGCCGGTCGTCGTAGGCGATGCGGCGCAGCATCGTCCAGGTCTCGTCGCCCGTCGGCGTACCGGCGCTCCAGCAGCACCCGCGCAGGCGACGTCGGGGTCCGGTGGCTCGTCGGGCGTCCCGCCGTCGTAGAACCGGGTACGTCGCGTGCGGAGCATGGCTTCCACGAAGCCATCATCCCCCGGACCAGTCCGATCGGGGCGCGGCTCCGAACCACCCGCGGGCAGGTGTGCGCGCCTTCGAGCCGCGCACCTGCCCTGCACCGCCGCCTCCCGTCCCTGGAGCGCGTCCGCGGCCGGTCGGTCGCACCCGGAGAGAAGGGCACGACATGACGACACCCAGCACCCGAGCAGGCCGGTTCCTCGGCGGAACAGCGGCCGGGGCCCTCGCGCTGGCGGCGGTCGCCGTGTCCCCAGCATCGCGCAGGCAGCGTCACCCACGCCCCGTCCGCCTCCGCGCAGCGCCCCACTGCCAGCTCCGAGGCCGGCCTGCGCCGCGCCGTGGACAAGGCCAACCGCAAGGCCGGGCTGGCCCGCGCTGAAGCTGCGCGACGACGTGCGCTTCAACGGTCGCCTGGGCGGCGCCATCGAGGTCGACGACGACCTGGTGCTCAACGCGCGTGGCCACACGATCGACGCCGACGGCGTCGACCGGATCTTCACCGTCGCCGACGGCGCCCGGCTGGTCATCAAGAACGCCCGCCTCCGCGGCGGCGCCCCGGCAGCCGGCGAGAGCGGCGGCGCCGTGCTCGTCAACGGCTCGCTCGTGGTGCGCAACACCTCGATGCTCGCCAACAAGGTCACCGGCACCGGCGCGTCCGGCGGCGCCGTGTTCAACGACGACGGCGAGGTGCTCATCGCCGACTCGCGCCTGGCGCGCAACACCGCCACCCGCGCCGGTGGTGCGATCGAGGCCCTCGAGGGGCTCACCCAGCTGATCGGCACCCGCCTGGTCAACAACTCCACGGGCGCCGAGCCCGGCAACGGCGGCGGCGTGCACCTGACCGGTGGCGGCGCCGTCGAGATCACCAGCAGCTGGATCGGCGGCAACACCGCCGGCGCCGAGGGCGGCGGGCTGTGGAACTCCGCCGACGGCACCTTCCTGGTCGACCGCACGCGCATCGAGGGCAACACCGCCGGCGGTGCCGCAGCCGACCAGGGCGGCGGCGGCATCTACAACGACGGCGGCTTCTTCAGGTCACCCGCTCCACGATCGACGACAACACCGCGACCGGCGCCGCCGGCTCCGGTGGCGGCATCCTCAACAACCTCGGCACCCTCGAGGTTGTCGAGTCCGCGGTGAACGACAACCAGGCACCGCGAGCCGGTGGCGGCATCGAGGCCAACGCCGGTGAGACCACCGTGCGCCGGTCCACCGCTCACCGACAACACCGCCGGCGCGGCCCCCGGCAACGGCGGCGGCCTGCACCTGACCGGCACCGGCACCGTCGACGTCGTCGGCTCCACCGTCAGCGGCAACACCGCCCTCGCCGAGGGCGGTGGGCTGTGGAACAGCGCAGGCGGTGTCTTCACGGTGCGCGGCTCCGACGTCGTCGACAACGTCGCGGCCGGCACGGCCGCCGACCAGGGCGGTGGCGGCCTCTACAACGAGATGGGCGACCTGACCGTGCGCGGCAGCACCGTCACCGGCAACTCCGCCCCCGGAGCGGCCGGCTCCGGCGGCGGGCTGTTCAACAACCAGGGCACCCTCACCGTGGTCCAGAGCGACGTCATCGGCAACGACGCACAGCGCGCCGGTGGCGCGATCGAGGCCAACCTCGGCACCACCTCGGTGCAGCGCTCGTCCCTCAACGACAACACCGCGGGCGCAGCCCCCGGCAACGGCGGCGCGGTGCACCTCACCGGTGCCGGCACCGTCGACGTCACCGGCACCGAGGTCCGCGGCAACCGCGCCGAGCGCCGAGGGCGGCGGGCTGTGGAACAGCGCGGCCGGCACCTTCACCGTCACCGGCTCCGAGGTCGTCGGCAACACCGCCGGCGGCAACGACGCCGACCAGGGCGGTGGCGGTCTCTACAACGACGGCGGCACGCTCACCGTGCGCGACTCCGTGGTCAGCGAGAACACCGCCACCGGCACCGCCGGCTCCGGCGGCGGCCTGCTCAACAAGGGCACCCTCGAGGTCACCGGCACCACCTTCGACGCCAACACCTCGGTGCGCGCCGGCGGTGCGATCGAGACCACCGACGCGACCACCGTGACCCTGCGTGACGTCGTCCTGACCGGCAACGACACCGGCGCCTCGCCGGGCAACGGCGGCGGCCTGCACATCACCGCCGCCGGCGTGGTGACCTACGACGGGGGCCCGTCACCGGCAACAACGCCGACAACGAGGGCGGCGGCCTGTGGAACAGCACCACCGGCGTGCTGACGGTCACCGACGTGATGATCCGCGGCAACACCGCACCGACCAACCCCGACAACCACAACGACGGCGGCGTCTTCACCATCGACGGCACCCCGGTGCCGCCGACCCCCTGAGGCACCGCACACCACTCACCGGCCCGTCCGCGCCCCCTCGGGTCGCGGGCGGGCCGGTGGCACGTCAGTCCCGCGTCACTTCAGCTCGGCGGTGAGCAGGTCGCCGGCGAGCTCGGCCAGCGAGGGCGCGCTGAGCTCGGGTGCGCGCAGGTACGACGGGTAGGCGCCGCGGCCGCTGCGGTCGACCCAGCCGGTGCGCAGCCCGGCGCGCGCCGCCCCGTCGATGTCCCAGGGGTGCACCGCGACCAGCATCGCCTCGTGCGCCTCGACCCCGCACTCCTCCAGCGCGTGCTGCGTACGCCGACGCCGCCGGCTTCCACGCGGGCGCGTCCTCGACCGAGAGCACCAGGTCGACGTGGTCGCGCAGCCCGGCGCGGTCCAGCAGCGCCCTCGGCGACGCCGGCGCCGAGCCGTTGCTCAGCGTCACCACCCGCAGCCCGGCGGCGCGCAGCGCGCGGATGCCGGGGGCCACGTCGCGGTGCACGGCCGAGCTCGGCGAAGCGGCCCATCACCGTGCTCGACCGCGGCCTCGACCTCGTCGGCGACCGCGCGCCGCGCTCGAGCAGCCGCGCCCGCAGCGCGCCGGCGGCCACTCCGCGAAGGGGACGCCGACGCGCCGGCGAGGCCGAGGCCGAAGCCGTCGCGCAGCACGCCGGCGAACCACGCCTGCGCGCTCGTGGGCGGCCAGGCCGACCTCGGTGAAGGCGTCGTCGAGGGGCGAGAGGTCCGAGAGCGTCTCGTTGACGTCGAGGACCACCACGCGGGGGGCACCGGTGCTGGTCGTCCATCGTCCGAGCCTAGCCACGCCGTCCCGGCCCACCACCCCGACGGGGCGCCCGTGTGCCAGACTGCGCACGTGGTCTCCCCACTCCTCAACGACAGGTACGAGCTCGGACCCGCTGCTGGGCTCGGGCGGGATGGCCGACGTGCACCGCGCCACCGACCGGCTCCTGGACCGTCAGGTGGCGGTCAAGGTGCTGCGCGACGTGGCCGGCGACCCGGCCGACCGCGCCCGCTTCACCGCCGAGGCGCGCACCCTGGCCAACCTGTCCCACCGCGGCCTGGTCACGGTCCTCGACGCCGGCATCGACGAGCAGCACCCGTTCCTGGTGATGGAGCTGGTCGAGGGCCGCTCGCTGGCGCGACGCGCTGGCACGAGGGGCCGCTGGGGGCCGACGAGACCGCGCGCGTCGGCGCCGAGCTGGCCGCCACCCTGGCCCACACCCACGACCGCGGGCGTCGTGCACCGCGACATCAAGCCCGGCAACGTGCTGCTCGGCGCCGACCGCCGGGTCAAGCTCGCCGACTTCGGCATCGCCCGGCTGATCGGCGACACCGTGCGCCACACCCGCACCGGCACCGCGGTCGGCACCGCCGCCTACCTCTCCCCCGAGCAGGTGCGCGGCGAGCGACGTCAGCACCGCCGTCGACGTCTACTCGCTGGGCCTGGTGCTGCTCGAGTGCGCTGACCGGCGAGCGCGCCTTCCCCGGCAGCCCCACCGAGTCGGCGCTGGCCCGGCTGCACCGCGACCCCGACGTGCCCGGCACGCTCGACGAGCGCTGGCGCCGCCTGCTGCTCGGCCATGACCGCCGCCGACCCGGCCGCACGCCCCTCCGCCCGCCAGGTCGCAGCCGACGCTCGAGGAGCTGCGTACGCCGCCGGCGCCCGCGCCCCGACGCCGGCGGCGACGCACCGCGGTGCTGACCGCCCCGGTCGCCGTGACCTCGCAGGTCCCGGCCACCGCCGCCCCCGAGGCCCGACGGCCCGGAGCACCCGCCGAGCAGCCGCGCCCCGGGTGCCGGGCGAGAGCTTCCCGACCGGGCCGGCGCCGCCATCGCGCACGCCCCCGGCAGGCTGCTGGCCCGGGCGCGCGATCCCGCCCACCAGCGCGGCGTCGCCGGCGCGGTCGCCGCGATCCTGCTGCTGGTGCTGGTCGCCGGCCTGGCCGCCGGCGAGGACGAGCCGGCCGACGGGCGGGGCCAGTGCCTGGCAGCAGCGGCCGGCTGAGCGCTCCCGACGCCCGCTGCACCACGCGGTCGACGTCGCCTGCGACCCGGCGCGCCTTCGAGGTCTTCACCGACATGGGCGCTGGTGGGACCCCGCCTCGACCCCGGCCCGAGGCCTTCACCGGCCTCGAGGTGGCTCCCGGCGTCGGGGCGAGGTCGACTGCTCGTCGCGGCGAGCGCCGCCGCTGGGCGGGTGACGCCTGGGAGCCGGGCGCCCGCTACGCCCAGACCTACCGCCCGACTGGTGGAGCCCGACGACGCGCACCCACGTGGCTCGACGTCGCCTTCACCGCCGAGGGCGGCGTCTGCCTGGTGAGTCCGCCACGGCGGCTGGGACGCCACCAACCTGCACCTGCGCCAGCGCTGCACCGACTGGCCCGACCTGCTGGGCCGCTTCGCCCGCGCCTGCGCGGTCCGGGGCGGGACCTCACGCGGCGTCGTACGGTGGAGTCATGGCAACCATCGAGCTGACCGAGGCCAACTTCGAGACCCACGTGAAGGAGGACGACATCCTCCTGGTCGACTTCTGGGCCGAGCTGGTGCGGACCGTGCAAGCAGTTCGCACCGACCTACGAGGCCGCCTCCGAGGCCAACTCCGACATCACCTTCGGCTCCATCGACACCGAGGCGCAGCAGCAGCTCGCCGCCGCCGCCGGGATCCAGTCGATCCCGACGCTGATGGCCTTCCGCGAGGGCATCCTGGTCTTCGCCCAGCCCGGCGCGCTCCCCGCACCGGCGCTCGACCAGGTCATCCAGGCCGTGCGCGACCTCGACATGGACGAGGTGCGCCAGCAGGTCGAGGCCCAGGACGGCCCGAGGCTCATGCAGGGCTGACTTCAGCCGCCCGGCTCGGTCGGGTCGCCGTTCGTCCTCGGCTCGGGCTCGGATCTCGCGGCTCGGCCGGGGCGTCGCCGTACACGCCGCCTTCTCGGCCGTGCTCGACCTTGCGCAGCTGGCGGAAGAGGCTCCAGCCCAGCAGCGCGACGGCCGCGGCCAGCCCGAAGAAGATCGCGAGCGCGCCCCACCCGGCCTTGACGTCCTCGGGCTCGGGGACCTCGTCGAGTGAGCCGGACCAGGTCGAGGACCGGGCGCGAGGAGGACGACGAGCTCAGGCAGCAGCATGCTCACAGCGTGCCACCCGGGCGCGTCGATGCCGGCGAAGAGGTCGTCCTCGGGCGTCGTCGAGGCGACATGGCTCACCACGAGCTCGTAGTCCTCGGTCGGCCACACGTCGACCTGCAGCTCGCGCGGGATCGCGAACCAGTGCCCGTCGGGGTCGATCTGGGTCGCGTGCGCCAGCAGCGCCTGGTCGCGCACGCCGAAGTAGTCGCCGCACTCCACCTTGGTGGTGATCCGCTCGTCCCACTCGGGCTCGGGCATCCAGTTCTTGAGCCGCTCCTCCCACGGCGACTCCAGGCCGTGGGCCTGCATCGCGGCGTGCAGCGCCTCCATCCGGGGGCGGTTGAAGGAGTGGTGGTAGTAGAGCTTCAGCGGCTGCCAGGGCTCGCCCGCGTCGGGGAACCGCTCGGGGTCGCCGGCGGCCTCGAAGGCCGCGACGCCGACCTCGTGGCAGCGCACGTGGTCGGGGTGCGGGTAGCCGCCCGCGCTCGTCGTACGTCGTCAGCACGTGCGGGCGGACCTCGCGGACGATCCGCACCAGCGCCTCGACCGACTCCTCCAGCGGAGCCAGCCGCGAAGCAGTCCTCGGGCAGCGGCGGCTTCGGGTCGCCGTCGGGCCAGCCCGGAGTCGACGAAGCCGAGCCAGTGCTGGGTGATGCCGAGGATGTCGCGGGCCCGCTCCATCTCCTGGCGGCGCACCTCGGTGATGTTCTCGAGGATCTCGGGGCGGTCCATGCGTGGGGTTGAGGATCGAGCCCCGCTCGCCGCCGGTGCAGGTCACGACGTGCACCTCGGCCCCCTGGTCGACGTAGCGCGCGGTCGACGCCGCGCCCTTGCTCGACTCGTCGTCGGGGTGGGCGTGGACGTGCATGAGGCGCAGTCCGTCGTAGGGCCGGTGCGGGTGCTGCTGCCGGGCAGGCGGCTGGGGGTGCTGCGACATGGGTTCCATCGTAGGTGTCACCATGGAGGAGTGACCTCGCAGGACCTCCTCGCCGAGCGGTACGGCGCCCCCTCGCCGTGGCGGCGACGCGCGCTGCTGGTCGCTGATCGGCCGTCGTGGTCGCCACCTGCCTGGCCTGGCTGACCTGGACCACGCTGGTGCACGCCGAGCCCGCCGGTGAGCTCCGAGATCGTCGGCTTCGACGTCGTCGACGACCACACGGCCACCGCGGTGATCGACGTGCGCGTCGAGGACGACGCCACCGACGTCCAGTGCCTGGTGCGTGCCTACGCCACCGACAAGGCGACCGTCGGCGAGCTGGTCTTCGAGCCCGACCGGCGACGGGCGCACCGAGGTGCGCATGCGCACCGAGCGGCTCGCCACCGCGGTCGAGAACGTCGGCTGCACCGCCGACGGCCAGCCCCGCCCGCGCTGACCCGCCCCGGTCCGGCCCCGCGCACCGCTGTCCCGCCGCACCCGCTGCGGCGGACGTATCTGCACTTCTGGGCAGAGATTGTTAAGATGGTCGTTCTGACGCTCCCGCCGGGCCCGCCAGGACGAAGGCCCGCAAGCACCGTCGAGCGCGTCGTCTGTCGGTCCGACGCAGTCAGATCCGTTCCACACACACCCACGACCACCGGGTGCGGACGACCACACCCTGACGCACCCCGTAGGAGCCACCCATGACGCAGTCGACCGAGCCCGGCAAGATCTGGCTGACCAAGGACGCCTTCGAGAAGCTCACCGCCGAGCTCGACGAGCTCAAGGGTCCGGTGCGTCAGGACATCATCGAGCGCATCAGCAACGCCCGCGACGAGGGCGACCTGAAGGAGAACGGCGGCTACCACGCCGCCCGCGAGGAGCAGGGCCGCATCGAGGGCCGCATCCGCCAGCTCGAGGACATGCTGCGCCGCGCCGAGATCGGCGAGACCCCTCCCGACGACGGCGTCGTCGAGCCCGGCATGAAGATCACCTACAAGTTCGTCGGCGACAACGACGACGAGGTCGAGACCTTCCTGCTCGGCGCCCGCGAGATCGAGGACTCCGTCGAGGACCTCAAGGTCTACTCCCCCCAGTCCCCGCTCGGCCAGGCCATCAACGGCGCCAGCCGCGGCGACACCGTGTCCTACACCGCTCCCAACGGCAAGATGCTCGAGGTCGTCATCCTCGACGCGGTGCCCTACACCGTCTGAGCACTCACTCCAGCACCCGGTAACCGTGCTCGCGCAACCGCGCGAGCACGGTGTCGGAGTGTGTGGAGCCGCGCGTCTCGAGCTGCAGGTGCACCTCGACCTCGTCCATCGACAGGGCCGGGGAGATCCGCTCGTGGGCGACCTCGAGCACGTTGGCGCCGGCGGCGCTGACCTCGGTGAGCAGCCGGGCCAGGCCGCCGGGCGCGTCGGGGATCGTCACGTCCAGGTTGAGGTAGCGACCGGCCGCGGCCATGCCGTGGCGGATCACCTTGCCGAGCAGCAACGGGTCGATGTTGCCGCCCGAGAGCACCGCCACCACCGGCGCGGTCGAAGCGCGTCGGGGTGGTCGAGCAGGGCGGCCACCGCGGCGGCGCCGGCCGGCTCGCGACCAGCTTGGCGCGCTCGGCCAGCGACAGCACCGCTCGCGCCAGCGAGTCCTCGCTGACGGTGAGCACGTCGTCGCACGTGGTCGACGCACGGCCGCGAAGGTCAGGTCGCCGGGTCGACCGACGGCGATCCCGTCGGCCATCGTGCGCATCACCGCCAGCGGCGTGGGCCGACCGGCCGCCAACGAGCCGGGGTAGGCCGCGGCGTCCTTGGCCTGCACGCCCACGACGCGTACGTCGGGACGCAGCGCCTTGACCGCCAGCGCGACGCCGGCCAGCAGGCCACCGCCGCCGGTGGGCACGACCACGGTGGCCACCTCGGGCAGCTGCTCCATGATCTCGAGACCCACCGTGCCCTGCCCGGCCACCACGTCGGGGTGGTCGAAGGGGTGGATCAGCACCGCGCCGGTGCGCTCCGCGAACTCGTGGGCCGAGACCAGCGCGTCCTCGAGGTACTGCCCGGAGAAGACGACCTCGGCGCCGTAGCCGCGGGTCGCGCGCTCCTTGGGGATCGGCGCCCCCTCGGGCATGAAGACGGTCGCGGAGATGCCGAGCAGCCGGGCGGCCAGCGCCACGCCCTGGGCGTGGTTGCCGGCCGAGGCCGCGACCACGCCGCGGGCGCGCTCCTCCGGTGTGAGCCGGGCGATCCGGACGTAGGCACCGCGGGCCTTGAACGAGCCGGTCCGCTGGAGGTTCTCCGCCTTGAGGCGCACCTCCCCGCCGACCAGCTCCGAGAGCCAGCGCGACTCCTCCATCGGCGTACGCACCGCGACGCCGCGCGAGGACGTCGCGGGCGGCCTCGATCTCGGCGAGGCCGACCGTCGGCCACTCGCTCACGGGCGGCTCCCCCTCGGACGAGGACGACTCCTGCGCACGTCGACCCTGGCGCCGGTCTCGTCGTAGTCCTCGGCCAGCTCCTCCTCGGGATCGTCCCCGGGCGCGGTGTTGGCCGCCAGGTGCTGGACGACGGCGTTGAGCGGCGGCGGCCAGCGGCACCGCGACCAGCGCACCGGCGATCCCGGCGACGAGCACGCCGGTGGCGATCGCGACGATGACGGCGAGCGGGTGCACCGAGACCCAGCGCCCCATCAGGAAGGGCTGCAGCACGTGGCCCTCGACCTGCTGGACGACGATGACGCCGATCAGCATCAGCAGCGCCGCCACACGGCCCCTGGTCGACCAGCGCCACCAGGATGGCCACGGTGCCGGCGATCGTCGCGCCGATCATCGGCACGAACGCGCCGAGGAAGACCAGCACCCCGATCGCGGCCACGAACGGGACCCCGAGGAACCAGGCCCAGCCGGCGATGCCGATCGGCGTCGACCAGCGCCACGATCGACGGTGGCCCGCACGAACTGGGTCAGCGAGATCCAGGCGACCCGGCCCGAGGAGTCGACGCGGGCCCGGGCCGCCCGCGGCGCCAGGCGCACCAGCCACGACCAGATGCGCTGTCCGTCGGCCATGAAGAAGAAGGTCGCGAACAGCACGATGAAGAAGCCGGCGAAGACGTGGGTCAGCGTGGTGCCGACCTCGGTGATCCGGGTGACCACCTGGCCGTCGCTGGTCTGGTCGGTGATCATGTGCTGCGCGTCGTTGATGCAGCGGTCGATCTGGGAGTCGCTGGCGTTCAGCGGACCGTCCTCGAGCCACACCCGGATCTGCCCGAGCCCCTTCGACCGTCTGGTCGGCCAGGTCGGTGGCGCCGTTGGCGACCTGCTGGCCCACGAAGGTGAGCGCGGCGCTGACGGTGGCCAGCCCGCCGACCAGCACCACGCAGCGCGGCGGCGCCGCGAGGCAGCCGCAGCGGGTCAGGAGGTCGACGAGCAGGCACGGCGAGGGCGCTGACGAGCAGCGCGACCACGATGGGCAGCACGATCACCGAGAGGTAGCCGACGGTCCAGGCGATGACGGCGCCGGCGGCCACGATCACCAGGAAACGCCACGCCCAGGCGGCCGCGAGGTCGACCCCGGGCGGCACGTGGGTGCGTGGGTAGGCGTCGGCGCCGCTGAGCCAGCTCGGGCGGGGTCAGCCGCCGTTCGCGCTCGTCGCGCAGCTGGCTCCACTGCTGGAAGAGCCGGTGGGCCAGGCTCTCCTCGTCCTCCACCGACCGCGGGCGCAGGCTGCGGCGGCGCAGCCGACCGCCCGGGGCCGGGGCCGCCGGGTCGGGCTGGGCGAGCGCCTGCTGACCGGCCGGGTCGGGGAGACCCGGATCCGGAGTGGCCGGGTCATCCATCGCCGTGGTGGGTGTGCTGGTGTCCCGCTGCTCGTCCACGGCGTCAACCTATCCGGGTCGCGCTCAGCCGAGGGCGCGGTCGAGGTCCGCGATGAGGTCGTCGGCCGTCTCGATGCCGACGGAGAGCCGCACCAGGTCGGCGGGCACCTCCAGGTCGGTGCCGGCGACGCTGGCGTGCGTCATCCGGCCGGGGTGCTCGATGAGCGACTCGACGCCGCCCAGCGACTCACCCGAGGGTGAAGACCTCGGTGCCCTCGCAGACCGCCAGCGCGGCCTGCTCGCCGCCGGTGACCCGGAAGGAGACCATGCCGCCGAAGCGCTTCATCTGCCGCGCCGCGACGTCGTGGCCGGGGTGCGAGGCCAGACCCGGGTAGATGACCTGCTCCACCGTGGGGTGGTCGAGCAGGAAGTCGACGACCTTCTCGGCGTTGTCGCAGTGCCGGTCCATCCGCACGCCCAGCGTCTTCAGCCCGCGCAGCGTCAGCCACGCGTCGAAGGGGCCGGCCACCGCGCCGATGGCGTTCTGGTGGAAGGCGACCTTGTCGGCGATCTCGAGGTCGCGCACCACCAGCGCGCCGCCGACGACGTCGGAGTGCCCGCCGCAGTACTTCGTGGTCGAGTGCAGCACCACGTCGGCGCCCAGGGTCAGCGGCTGCTGCAGGTAGGGCGAGGCGAAGGTGTTGTCGACCACCAGCAGCGCGCCGGCCTCGTGGGCCACGGCCGCCAGCGCCTCGATGTCGCCGATGTTCAGCATCGGGTTGGTGGGCGTCTCCACCCACACGAGCCTGGTCTGGCCGGGACGGATCGCCGCGCGCACGGCGTCGACGTCGGAGACGGCGGCGGGGCTGTGCTCGAGGCCCCAGGCCTGCTCGACCTTGTCGAAGAGCCGGTAGGTGCCGCCGTACGCGTCGTCGGGGATGACCACGTGGTCGCCGGGCGTGCACAGCGAGCGCACCAGGGTGTCCTCGGCGGCCAGGCCCGGAGGCGAAGGCGAAGCCGCGCTCGCCCTGCTCGAGCGCCGCGATGTTGCCCTCGAGCGCGGTGCGGGTGGGGTTGGCCGAGCGGGAGTACTCGTAGCCGCCCGCGCAGACCGCCGACGCCGTCCTGCTTGTACGTCGACGTCGCGTAGATCGGCGGGATCACCGACCCCGTCGTGGCGTCCGGCTCGTAGCCGGCGTGGATGGCGCGGGTCTCGAAGCCCGCCTTGGCCAAGTGCTGCTGCTCGCTCACCCGTCGAGGGTACTCATGCCCGCCGGGTGGGCGGCCCGACCGGGTGGGGCGGGTCGGGAACCATCTGGGCAGGATCGGTGTTGTCACTCGTGACGACCCACTCTCTGGAGGCGCACCGCATGTTCTTCACCCGCAAGCAGACCGACCTCATCTCCCCCGACGAGACCCTGCCCGGCCGCAGCGAGAGCCCCTGGCACCTCGCCGAGCGGCACGTGGTGCTGGACGCCCCGGTGGTCACCGACGAGGCGCCCGCCGGCCACCAGGTGGCGGTCTTCGGGCTCGGCTGCTTCTGGGGCGCCGAGGAGCTCTACTGGAAGATGCCCGGCGTCTGGTCGACCTCGGTCGGGTACGCCGGCGGCGACACCCCGCACCCCTCCTACGACGAGGTCTGCTCGGGGCGCACCAACCACACCGAGGCCGTGCGCGTGGTCTACGACCCCGCCGTCGTCTCCTACGCCGACCTGGTCAAGGCGTTCTTCGAGGTGCACGACCCCACCCAGGGGATGCGCCAGGGCAACGACGTCGGCACCCAGTACCGCTCCGCGATCTACTGGACCACGCCCGAGCAGGAGGCCACCGCGCTCGAGCTGACCCGGGTGTACGGCGACGAGCTGGCCCGCCGCGGCCTCGGCACGATCACCACCGAGGTCCGCGAGGCGCCGACGTACTACTACGCCGAGGACGTGCACCAGCAGTACCTGGCCAAGAACCCGAACGGCTACCGCTGCCACTCGAACACCGGCGTGCCGTTCCCCGCGACCGCCTGATCTACGGGGGCGTCAGCCTCGTCCGGTGGAGCGCTGCTCAGGGCGTCGCGGCGGCGAGCCACGACCCGAAGGTCACCGTCCCGAGGCGGGCGCCGTCGCCGGGCAGCAGCCCGCCCGAGGCCATGGCCCGTCCGGCTGCCCCGGGCAGCCGGACGCCGACGACCGGCCGGCGTCGGCCAGAGGCGCGCACGACGCGCCGGGCGAGCTCGACGACCTGGTGCTCCTCCGGGCCGGCGAGCTCGGGCCCCAGGCCCTGGGGCTCTCCGACGGCGAGCCGCACGAGCTCCGCGGCCACCTCGACCGCGGCGACCGGCCGGATCCGCTGGCGCGGCAGGACAGCGACCGGTCCCGGGACCCGCGCCAGCAGCTGGCCCGCGAACTCGTGGAACTGGGTCGCCCGCAGCACCGTCGCGGGCACGGCGCCCGCCAGCGCGGTCCGTTCCTGGCGCAGCTTGCCCTCGTAGTAGCCGAAGTCGACGCGGTCGACGCCGACGATCGACAGCACGACCAGGTGCCGGACGCCGGCCCTGCTGCTCGAGTCGACCAGGTGCGCGGTCGCGGTCTCGAAGAAGTCGATCGACCTGCTGCGACGCGTCGTGACGACGTTGCTGACGTCGATGACGGCCTCGGCCCCCGCCATCGCCTCGTCCAGCCCCGCCCCCGTCAGCAGGTCCACCCCTCGACCCCGCGCCAGGACCACGGGCGTGTGCCCGAGAGCCGACAGCTCCTCGACGACGTACCGACCCACGACGCCTGTTCCGCCAGCGACGGCAACTCTCATGGTCTGCATCCTCCTCGGGACGTCATACGGGCGGGACGTCCGTTGCTGCGGAGCGTATGACGTCCCGGGGCCCGGCGGCGTCGTACACGGTGACGGGCCACCGCTGGTGCTCGTGCAGGGGATCAGGGGCGACGGTGAGCTCGACTGGCAGGCGCTGGTGCCGCACGTGACGGACCTGCGCGGCCCGCGGTGCCGAGCCGGGGCCGGGGCCGCCGGGTACTTCGAGGCCACCGGACGCTAGGCACGCCGCACCCCTGACCCATCCCGAGGTCATCGCCGCGGCGCTCGCCGAGTTCTTCTCGCCGCGCTGACCGCCGGCGAGCGTGCCAGCCGCCGGCCGGGACGCACTCACCCACCGCTGCCTTGCCCGGTCGGGGAGGATGTGTCCATGAGCGACATGCCGCGCAGGGCGTTCGGACGCACCGCTCGCCTGGCCGCGCTCCCGCTCGGGTACGCCGGCCGCAACGCGATCGGCCTCGGCAAGCGCCTGGGCGGTCGCCCGGCGGAGGCGGTGATGAGCGAGATCCAGATGCGCACCGCCGAGCAGCTCTTCCGCACCCTGGGCGAGCTCAAGGGCGGGGCGATGAAGTTCGGCCAGGCCCTGTCGGTGCTCGAGGCAGCGCTGCCCGAGGAGCTCGCCGCGCCCTACCGCGCCCAGCTGACCAGGCTGCAGGACTCCGCTCCCCCGATGCCGACCCAGACCGTGCGCGAGACGCTGGCCCGCGACCTGGGTGACGACTGGCAGGACCAGCTGGTCTGGCTCGACGGCGGCCCCACCGCCGCCGCGTCGATCGGGCAGGTGCACAAGGGGCGCTGGCACGACGGCCGCGAGGTCGCGGTCAAGGTGCAGTACCCCCGCGCCGGCGAGGCGCTGCGCTCCGACCTGCGCCAGCTCGCCCGCCTCGCGCGCAGCATCGGACCGCTCGTGCCGGGGCTCGACGTGAAGCCGCTGGTGGCCGAGATGCAGGCGCGGATGGAGGAGGAGCTCGACTACGACCTCGAGGCCTCCGCCCAGCGCGCCTTCGCGGCGGCGTACGCCGACGACCCCGACATCGAGGTGCCCGACGTCGTGGCCCACGGCCCGGCCACGCTCGTCACGGAGTGGATGGAGTCCACCTCCTCGCTGGCGAAGGTGATCGCCGAGGGCACCCAGGAGGAGCGCGACCGCTTCGGCGACCTCTTCACCCGCTTCCTGACCGGCGCCCCGGGACGCACCGGGATGCTGCACGCCGACCCGCACCCCGGGAACTTCCGGGTCCTGCCCGGTGTCGACGGCGGGCCGCCCCGGATGGGCGTGCTCGACTACGGCGCCGTGGCGCGGCTGCCCGACGGCCTGCCCCTGGCGATGGGCACCCTGATCCGGATCGCCTCCATCGAGGACGACGCCACCCTGCTCGAGGGGCTGCGCGAGGAGGGCTTCGTCAAGCCCGGGGTCACCATCGGCTCGCGCGAGCTGCTCGACTACCTCGCGCCGTTCGTGGAGCCGGCCCGCACCGAGCGGTTCCAGTTCACCCGGGCCTGGATGCAGGAGCAGTTCCAGCGGATCAACAACCCCCGCGACCCGTCGTTCTCGGTGGCGCTGAAGATCAACCTGCCGCCGTCCTACCTGCTGATCCACCGCACCTGGCTCGGCGCGGTCGGCATCCTCTCCCAGCTCGAGGCCGAGGTGGCGTTCGGCGAGATCCTGCGGGAGTCGCTGCCCGGCTTCGCCGACCCGGCCTAGCCTCCGGTCGAGCCGCTCCAGCAGCGCGGTCGAGGGCCGCCTCCGCCTGCTCGCCGTCGAAGATGTTCTGCGCGTGGTCGGCGCCGGGCAGCAGCAGGACCTCGTTGTCGTCGCCGGGGGCCGTCTCGGCGAGCTCGACGGAGACGTCGGCGACCGACTCCGTCCTCGCTGGCGATGAACAGCTTGGGCTGGTCGCCCAGGCCCTCGACGACGCTGTTGACCGAGAGCGTCACCAGCTGGTCGACCAGGTCGGGCTCGCTCGCTGAGCAGCCGCAGCGCCGCGTCGGCACCCGCGCTGCCCCCGACGAGCGCGACGCTCTCCGCACCCTCCTCGCGCAGGCGCTCCACTGCAGCCGTCATCGCCTCGGGCGTCAGGTCCTCGACCGCGATGACGCTCGCGCCCTGGTCGGCGATCGCGTCCGCCTGGTCCTGCCAGCTGGCGGCGTCGAACGCCGCGCCGTGCGCCAGCACGACGCCGTACGAGCCGTCACCCCAGCGCAGCGCGTCGCCGTCGTCGACCAGGGAGATCCGTTCCCCCGAGCCCTCCGCTGCGGTCCCGCCGGTCGCTCCGTCTTCGTCCGAGCCGCACGCACTCAGGACCAGCAGCGCCGCCAGGGCCACCGCTACGAGCGCCATCAGCGAGGGGCGGCTGGCGGGGCGCTGCGTGGTGGAGGGCATCTGCCCACCGTAGGACGCCCGCGGTCAGAGACCGGTGGCGCCGTCGATGGACTCACGGATCAGGTCGGCGTGCCCGGCGTGCCGGGCGTACTCCTCGACCAGGTGCAGGAGGATCCAGCGCAGGCTGGCCGCTGAGCCGTGCCGGGTCGTGACGGCGAGCGTGTCGAGGCCGCCGTCGGCGAGCGCCCGGTCGATGGCCGCGTCGGCGGCGACCAGCGCGGCGTCGTACTGGGCGAGGAGTTCCTCGGGCGCCCTGGTCCGCCGGCGCGGTGCCAGTCACGGTCGGGGTCGGCGCGCCCAGTCGATGCCGGCCCACGGCTCGGCGGGCTCGGTGCCGTGCAGCACGTGCGAGCACCAGTAGTCCTCGACGAAGGCCAGGTGCGAGAGCATCCCGCCCAACGTCATCGTGCTCGGCGGCAGGGTCTGTCCGAGCTGGGCGGCGTCGAGTCCCTCGGCCTGGCGGCGCAGGGTGGCGCGGTAGTAGGCCAGGAAGGAGCGGACGGCGCTCACCTCGTCGGCGACGAAGGGGATCTCGGGCAGCGGGGTCTCGGGCACCCGTCCACGCTAGTCGGGAGGTCCGGCCCGTGCTGGTCCCCGGGTCAGGCCGGGACGTCGTGGTCCGGCGGATCGCCGGCGACGCAGTAGCGCAGGCCGCCGGGGTCGGCCAGCACCGTCCAGTGGTCGTGGCTGGTCAGCACCCGGGCGCCGAGCGCGACGTGCCGCTCGAGCTCGGCGCCGACGTCGTCGGTGGTGAGGTC
Organism: uncultured Actinomycetota bacterium; assembly: GCA_963722135.1. Classification (GTDB taxonomy): domain Bacteria; phylum Actinomycetota; class Actinomycetes; order Propionibacteriales; family Nocardioidaceae; genus Nocardioides. The sequence continues at coordinate 104,599 of CAVRJT010000003.1, read as the reverse complement.
GAGGTGCACGCTGACCTCGGCCGCGTCGTCGTCGAGCCGCTGGAGCAGCACCTGGAGGGGCTGGCCCGACGGCACCTCGAGCTGGTGGAACTCGGCGTACGCCGTGCGGCGCAGCCGCCAACCGGTCAGGTCGCGCCAGAACGCCAGCTCGGCGTCCAGCAGCCGACGCCGGCACGTCGATGGAGACCTGGTCGACCTGCGAGCGGTGCCCGGTCGGCCAGGACGTCGGGCGGCTGCGGGTGCTCGCCCGCTGGCCGACGAAGCAGAAGCTCAGCCCGCCGGGCGAGCGCAGCACCACGTAACCCTCCTCGCGCTGCGCGGGTCGCACCACCTCGGCGCCGAGCCGCTCCACGGCGTACGCCGCCGCAGCCGCCTGGTCGGGCACGTGCAGGTCGAGGTGCACCCGCGAACGCGCCCTCGTCGCGGCGCTGCACCCGCAGGTGGTCGTCGCCGTCGGTCGGGACGAGCGTGGTGAACTCGTGCCGCTCGCCCGCGCACCGCCGACAGCGTGGTGCCGGTGACCTGGGCCCAGAAGGCCGAACCCCGCTCGAGCTCCTCGACGGCCAGGTCGAGGAAGGCACTGACCCACGGCGGGCTGGAGGCGGGCAGGTCCACGCTCATGCGCCCGGGCTCGTCCCCGCCGGTCGGTGCAGCACGGCGCCGGTGGGTCGCACGTGCATCGTCTGCGCCACCACCTCGGCGGTGCCGTCGACGATGAGGGAGAAGTCGTCGGGCTCGCGGGGCGGCCACAGCAGCGTGACCGCGGCGTTGGCGCGGCGTTGGCCAGCGAGCCACGCCCCGGCGTCGTCGAGCACCAGGAGACCGTCGTCGAGCAGCGGGCCGCACCGAGACCACCTTGACCCGCGCCGGGGTGGTCGTGGGGTCGGTGCGTCAGCAGGAAGGCGGCGTCGAAACGCGTCAGCGTCGCGGCGAGGTCGTCGATCGCGACAGGCAGGCTCATGCCCGCCACCCTAGGGGGCGTCGACCCAGCGCTGCCCCGTCGTGCTCGTCTCGGCCGTGCCGCCGGTGACCTCGGCGACCAGGGCCCGGGTCGCGGCCTCGGCGGCCGGGTCGACCCCGAGCACCAGCTGCACCGCCGCGCCCCACGTGGCGTCGAGCACGTCGACGCCGCGTGCCCGGAGCTCGCCCTCGACCCGGCCGGCCTCGCCGTGGTCGACCTCCAGCGCGAGCTCGAGGCGCAGCCGGCGCTCGCGGGTGCCGGCCGCGTCGAGCGCCGCGCGCACCGCGTCGCCGTACGCCCGCACCAGCCCGCCGGCGCCCGAGCAGCGTGCCGCCGAACCAGCGGGTCACGACCGCGACCGTGTCGCTCAGCCCCGCGCCGCGCAGCACCTCGAGCATCGGGGCCCCGGCGGTGCCGGCCGGCTCGCCGTCGTCCGAGGAGCGCTGGACCGGCATCGGCGGCGGGCCGACGACGAGCGCCGAGCAGTGGTGGCGGGCGTCCCAGTGCTCCTTGCGCAGCCGCTCGACCACCGCGCGGGCGGCGTCCTCGGTAGTCGACGCGCACCAGGGTGGCCAGGAACCGGGACCGCTTGACCTCGATCTCGGCCTCGGCGTCGCGGCCCAGCACGAGGTACGACGTCGCGTCGCTCACCGGGCCCACCCCCTCACGGTCGTGGTTCCGGTCGTGGTTCCGGTCGTGGTTCCGGTCGTGCACCCCAGGACGCGCCAGGGTGCGTCCAGGGACCACGACCCGGACCACGACCCAGACCACGACCCGGACCACGACCCGGCGCACCGAGGCGGGGCACCGAGGCGGGGCGGGACTGAGCGGGCCCGCGTCGACCCGACCCACCACGACGGCCTCACCAGACACCCAGCACGTCGCCGCCGATCTTGACCACGAAGGCGACCACCACGGCGATGAAGAAGACCCGCACGAACCGCGACCCCTTCGCGACCGCGGTGCGCGCGCCGACGTACCCGCCGACGAGGTTGCCACGCGCCCATCAGCAGGCCCACCTTCCACAGCACCGCGCCCTGCGGGATGAAGACGACGAGGGCGGCGAGGTTGGTGGCCCAGTTGGCCATCTTCGACTTCGCCGACGCCTCGAGGAAGCCGTAGCCGAGCAGCCCGACGAGCGCGAAGACGAAGAAGGAGCCGGTGCCGGGGCCGAGCGCGCCGTCGTAGAAGCCGATGGCGAAGCCGGTGCCCATCGTCGCGCCGGTGTGGCGACGACCGGCGAAGCGCAGCGCGGTGACCTGGCCCAGGCTGGGCTTGAAGAGCACGTAGGCGCCCACGAGCAGCAGGGCGACCAGCACGATCGGCTCGAAGGCCCCGCGCGGGATCTGGCTCGCCACCACCGCCCCGGCCGCGGACCCGACGAAGGCCAGTCCCATCAGCGGCAGGAACGTGCGTGGATCGGGGCGCACCCGGCGGTAGTAGGTGACGCGAGCTGACGCTGGTGCCGCAGATCGAGCCGAGCTTGTTGGTGGCCAGGATCTGCACCGGGCTGGCGCCGGGCAGGCCGATCAGCAGCGCAGGCAGCTGGATGAGGCCGCCACCCCCGACGACCGCGTCGACGAAGCCCGCCGCGAGCGCCGCGAACCCCAGCAGCAGGAGCACGGTCAGGGTCAGGTCCTCCACCCCCCGACCCTAGGTGTTCTGCCCGGGCCGGGCCGCGGGCCACCCCCTACCGTGTGCCCATGCGCATCGTCTCCCTGCTGCCCTCGACCACCGAGATCCTCTTCGGGCTCGGCGTCGGCGACCAGGTCGTCGGGGTGACCTTCGAGTGCGACCACCCCGCCGAGGCCCGCTCACGGCGGATCGTGTCGTCGACGACGATGCCCGAGGGCCTCTCCCCCGCCGAGATCGACACGTACGTCGCTCGCGCGGCCGCCGCGGGCGAGGACCTCTACCGCCTCGACGCGGGCGCCCTGGCCGACCTCGACCCGGACCTGGTGCTGACCCAGGACCTGTGCGCCGTCTGCGCGATCGACGTCGGCAGCGTCGACGAGGCGCTGGCGCACCTGGGCTGCCGTGCCGAGGTGCTGTCCTTCGACCCGCACACCATCGCCGAGATCCGCGAGAGCGTGCTGCGCATCGGCGCCGCCGTGGGACGACCCGACGAGGCGGTCCGCCTGGCGGCTCCGCTGGAGCCGCTGACGGCGCCGACCGGGCCGGCCGCGGAGGGCACCCGACCGCGGGTGGTGGTCCTGGAGTGGACCGACCCGCCGTACGCGCCGGGGCACTGGATCCCCGAGATGGTCGAGGCGGCCGGGGGCGAGTGCGTGCTGGGCACGGCCGGGGCGAAGTCGGTGCGCGTCACCTGGGAGGACGTCCGCGCCGCGCGGCCCGACCTGGTGGTCGTGGCGCCGTGCGGCTACGACAGGGCCGCGGCCCGGGAGCAGGCCGACCGGCTCGTGGCCTCCGGAGCTGCTGCCACCCGGCGTGGCGGTGCACGCGGTCGACGCCAACGCGCACTGGGCCCGGCCGGGGCCGCGCGTCGCGGACGGTGTCGCCGACCTGCGCGGCGCCCTCGCGCGCCTCGCCCTCGCCTGACGCCCGACCCTCGCAGCCGGCGGCTACTGCAGGCCGCGGATGGCGCGCATCGGCGGCAGCCGCCCGGCGATGACGTCGACCATGTCGACGGTCTGGCGGGTCTCGACGACCTCGTGCACGCGGTAGATGCGGGCCCCGGCGAGCGCGCAGACCGCGGTGGCGGCCAGGGTGCCGGTGAGCCGCTCCCCGACGGGCAGGTCGAGGGACTCGCCGACGAAGTCCTTGTTGCTCAACGAGACGAGCACCGGGCGGCCGGTGGCCACCATCTCGCCCAGGCGCCGGGTCAGCTCGAGGGAGTGGAAGGTGTTCTTGCCGAAGTCGTGGGCGGGGTCGATGACCACGCTGCGCGGGTCGACGCCGGCAGCGACGGCCCGGTCGGCGTAGGCCATCGTGTCGGCGATGGCGGCGGCGACCACGTCGTCGTACTCGACCCGGTAGGGCCGGGTGCGCGGGGTGGCACCCCCGGTGTGGGTGCAGATCATCGCAGCGTCGTGGGCCGCGGCGACGTCGACGAGCTCGGGGTCGGCCCCGCCCCAGGCGTCGTTGAGGACGTCGGCGCCGGCCCGGCACACCGCGTCCCCGACCTCGGCGCGCCAGGTGTCCACGGAGATGACCAGGCCGGGGTGGGTCTCGCGGACGCGGGCCACGAAGTCGACGACCCGGCTCTTCTCCTCGGCCGCACCGATCTCGACCCCGGGCGCTGCCTTGATGCCACCGATGTCGACGATCTCGGCGCCCTGCGCGACGACGGTCGCGACCCGCTCGAACGCCTTGTCCTCGGCCCAGGTGGCGCCCTTGTCGTAGAAGGAGTCCGGGGTGCGGTTGACGATGGCCATCATCAGCGTCTGGTGGTCGTCGAACTCGTGGCGGCCGAGCAGGAGGGTCACACCAGGTGTCTAGCACGCGGCTCCTGAGCCCCCGGCGCGATCTCAGCGGTAGCGCGCGACGACCTCGGGCGGCTGGTCGTCCCACCCGTGCGCCTCGATGAGGCCCCAGCAGTCCGGGCGCGACCCGTCGGTGTCGGTGAGGTCGTAGGTCTCGGCCAGCTGCCGGGCCGTGAGCACCTGCCCGGCGAACCGGGCGCGCGCCGGGTCGGCGGCCAGGGCGGCCACGCCGCGGGCGACGTACGTCGGTGACTCGGAGACGGCGAAGCCCGGGACCTGCTCGCAGGCCTCGACCCAGGTCGCCTCGGTGACGCCGAAGTTCTCGAGCATCCGCTCGGAGCGCAGCCAACCCGGGGTGACGCCGACCGGGGTCACGCCCTGCTCGGCCAGCTCGGCGGACAGGTTGGTGACGAACCGGTCGACGCCGGCCTTGACGAAGTCGTAGTAGAAGCCGACGCCCGCCCGCACCCGGGCGTTGACCTCCCGGGTGCCGTCGGTCATCTCGACGAGCAGGCCGGGGCCGGTCTCGAGCATCAGCGGCAGCGCGAGCACGCTCGTGATGACGTGGGTCTCGATGCCCATCCGCAGCATCCTCAACCCGCCCTCGAGGTCGTGGGCCCACAGCGGCCGGTCCCACTGGGCGTAGCGGTCGCCACCGAAGATGTCGTTCACCAGGACGTCGAGCCGTCCGTGCTCGACACGATCCGCTCCACGAGGGCGCGGACCTCGTCGGGCTCCTGGTGGTCGACGCGCAACGCCACGCCCCGCCCGCCCGCGGCCTCGACCAGCTCGAGCGTCTCCTCGATGGTCTCGGGCCGGTCCATGTCCGAGGGACCGTGCGCACGGCTGCTGCGCCCGGTGACGTGGACGAAGGCGCCCGCGCGGCCCAGCTCGACCGCCAGCGCCCGCCCGGCGCCCCGGGTGGCGCCGGCGACCAGCGCGACCCGGCCCGCCAGCTCACTCATGGCGCTGCAGCTCCCACGCCCCGGTCAGGGCCTCCTCCAGCGCCCCGCGGGTGTCGGGGTCCTCACTGTCGAGCGCGGCGACGACCAGCATGTGCGAGGCGAACCGGCGCGGCACCGAGAAGACCTCCGGGTGCTGGAGCACCAGCTGGTCGCGCAGGTCGAACGGCACGCGGACCACGACCTGCGTGGCGTCGACCTCGCGAGCGATCAGCCGACCGCCCAGCTCCCAGCGCGCACGCCCCTCGCGGGTCGTGCGCGTGACGCCGTCGAAGGACGTCGCCAGCTCGTGGAGCTCCCCGAGATCCATCGCAGCAGTCTGCCATCGCCGCCGCCCGCGTGGAACCCGCTCAACGACGCAGCCGGACCGTGCGGGAGTCGCCCCCGATGAGGAGGCGGGCCTTCCTCAGCTTCTTCGAGCGCAGCGCCTTGCGGCCCACCTTCGTGGCCTTCAGGACGACCTTGCCCGCGCTGTCCGCGCCGACGTCGTAGCGGCTGGTGGCCAGGGTGGCGCCCCGGCGGACCTGGGTGCCGCCCACCTTCTGGGTGCGCAGGGCGACGAGCTTCGCCGTGCCCGTGCACCCGTCGGTGCCGGACGAGCAGGCCACCTGGGCGGCGACCTTGCTGCCCGAGACCACGACGGTCGGGCTGACCAACGACGCCCCGGGGGCGCCCGGCGTCAGGGTGAAGGTGGCCTCGGCGGTGTTGTTCGAGGTGCTCGTCTCCGCGGTGGTCGTGCGCACGCTCGCCCGGTTGGTGACCTGCGCGGGCGTGCCACCGCCACGGGTGCGCGTCGACAGGCACAGCAGCCACAGGTCGGCCTCGAGCGGCGCCGCGGTCGGGTTGTGGAGCTTGAACACCCGCACGACCGGTCGCGGGTCGTTGCCCAGGTCCACCAGACCGGGGTCGAGGTCCCAGCCGGCCACGACGCCCTTGGCGTCGCCGCTGCAGGACAGCGTCACCTCGCGCACCGCACCCGGCGCGACGGTGACCGTCTCGGCGACCTCGCCCAGCACGAGCGGGTGGGTGTGGCCGCTGGCCGCCCCGACGCGCTCGCCCAGGCAGCGGATCGAGACGTCGGCCGCCGTCGCGGCCCCCGGCCCGAACCCGAATCGCCACCCCGTGGTCCCGACCGGGTACGACGTCACCGCCGCGGCGCGGGCGTCGAGCGACCAGCCCGGCTGCACCGGGCGCGAGCCCGGGTCGCACTGCAGGGTGGTGGACCCGGCGCCCGAGGAGAGGTCGACGGTCCCGGTGACCGCCGGGCCGACCTCCAGCGGGTGCCGGTGCCCCGCCTCGCTCACGGTCGGGGTCTGCACGCAGACCGCGAAGACCTTGGCCTGGGCGCGGCCGGTGGCCTCGTTGAGCGCCTCGACCTCCCACCTGTCGAGGCTGGTGGCTGCGCTGCGCAGCACGCCCACGGACGCCAGGGTCCCGGTGCCCTGGTCCACGTGGTCGATGCGGCCGGAGCCGTCGGTGGCCAGGTAGCCGGTCGGGCAGGTCACCGCGAGGCTGCGCTGCTGACCCGGCTCCAGGTCCAGGTGGGCCTCCACCTTCTGCACGTCGAGCTGGTGCTGGTGGTCGCCCCCTCCGGCGGGCAGCGCCGTGACGGTCGCCGTGATGCTCACCGTCCGCTGCGCACCGGCCGCGATCGAGTCCCAGGCGCAGGTGACGGTGCCGGCGCTCTGGGCGCAGGGCGCGGTGGCGGACCCGAACGTGACTGCGTCGGGCAGCACGTCGGTGAGGACCACGTCGGCGGCGTCGCCGGGGCCGCTGTTGCGGACCGTGAGGGTGTAGGTGACGTCCTGCCCCGCCTGGGGCGCGGCGCGGTCGACGTCCTTGGTGAGCACCAGGTCGGTGTCCTTCGCGACGACCGGCACGATCGGTGTGGTCGTCGAGTCGTCGTCGGTGACCGTCGTCGCCCCGGCGGTACCGGTCGCGGTCGCGGTGTTGTCGATGCGCCCGGTGTCCACGTCGGCCTGGGTGATCGGGTAGGTCAGGACGGCGCAGGTCCTCGATCCGCCGGCGGCCAACGGGCCGGTGGGGCAGGTGACGTTCGGGGCCGCGCCGCCGAACAGCGGGTCGTGGACGATGACCGGGTCGAGCGCGACCGGACCGGTGTTGGTGACCTCCAGCGTGAAGCGCACCGTGTCACCGGCGTCCGGCCCGTTGTCGTCCAGGTCGTCGATCGTGGAGGCGGTCTTGTCGAGCCGGATCGCCGGCCGGGCGACGACGGGGGTGGTGACCGTGTCGTCGTCGGTGACCTTCGGGCCGCTCGGCGGCGTGCCGGTGGCGACCGCCGTGTTCACGACCTTGCCGCGGTCCACGTCGGCCTGCGTGAGCACGTACGTCGCGTCGGTGCAGGTGCGCGTCGCCCCGGGTGCCAGGGCACCGCCGGGGCAGGTGACGCTGGGCGCCGGCCCGCCCAGCTGCGGGTCGTGCACGGTGACCGGGTCGAGCGTCAGGGTGCCGGTGTTGGTCACCTCGAACGAGTAGGTGATCGTGTCGCCGGCGTCCGGACCGTTGCCGTCGGTGTCCACGACGGGTGCGCCGCTCTTGACCAGGGTGAGGCCGGGCGTGCCGACCACCGACGTGCTGGTGTCGTCGTCGTCGGTGACCTCGGTGCCACCGGGCGCCGTGCCGGTGGCGGTGGCCCGGTTGGCCACGGTGCCGCGGTCCACGTCGGCCTGGGTCAGGACGTAGGTGCGGTCCGTGCAGCGCACGCTGCGGCTCGGCAGCAGGGCCCCGGTCGGGCAGGTGACGGCGCCGAGCATCGGGTCGGCGACGGTGACCGGGTCCAGCGTCACGCCGCCGGTGTTGGTGACCTCGAAGGCGTAGGTGATCGTGTCGCCGGCGTCGGCGCCGTTGGCGTCGAGGTCGACGACGGGCCCGGCGGTCTTGTCGAGCATCACCCGCGGCTCGGCGTCGAGCGGGGTGCTCGTGGAGCTGCGGTCCTGGACCGTGGTGCCCTTCGGCGAGGTGCCGGCGACGGTGGCGGTGTTGTCGACCGTGCCGGCGTTCACGTCCGCCTGCTTCACGACGTACGTCGTCGTGGTGCAGGTGGTCGTCGCGGCCGGCGCCAGCGTCGTCGCGGCGCAGGTGACCGCCCCCCCGAGCAGCGGGTCGGTGAGCGTGATCGCGGACAACGTGGTGTTGCCCGTGTTGCGGACGCTGAACTCGTAGGTGATCGTGTCGCCCGCGTTGGCCCCGGCGGGGGCGAGGTCCACGAGCGTGGCCCGCTTGGTCAGGTGGATCGCCGGGGCGGCGCCGACCGGGGTGCTCGTGCTGCCGCTGTGGCTGACGGTGCGACCGTTGGCGGCGCGGCCGGTGACGGTGGCGGTGTTCTCGACCTTGCCGGCGTCCACGTCGGCCTGGGTCAGCGTGTAGGTGCGCGAGGAGCAGGTGCGCGACGCCGCGGGCGCCAGGGCGCCGGGGGGGCAGACCACGTTGGGCGTGGCGCCGCCGAGCAGCGGGTCGTGCACGGTGACCGGGTCCAGGGCGGCGCTCCCGGTGTTGGCGACCTTGAACGCGAAGGTGATCGTGTCGCCGGCGTCCGGGCCGTTCCCGTCGAGGTCGGCGATCGACGAGGCGGTCTTGTCGAGCCGCACGGCCGGCGTGATCGGCAGGTTGGTGAAGGTGCAGGTGAGGGCGGCGCCGGCGGCGCCGGGCATCGTGAAGGTGCCGGTGCTGCCGGTGCCCGCCGCGAGCTGGGTGCCCGCGGCGTCGGTGCACCTCCAGGTGGTCGTGTAGTCGCTCAGCGCGGTGGAGCCGACCCCGCTCTGCGTGATCGTGTGGGTCTCGCCGGGCACGAGCACGGCGGGGCCGGCGACCTCGGCGGTCTCGGCCTGGAGGCCGCTGTCGGTGCCGGCGGTGGTGCCGGTGACCGGGCTGCTCAGGCCGCCGCCGCTCAGCTCGACCTTGAACTGGTCGGTGCCGGCGTAGCGGCCCTGGGGCAGGTCCACGCGCGCCCGGCCGGTGCTGGGCAGGGCGCAGGAGGCGAGGTCGACGAAGTCCTTGCTGACCGTCGACGGGCTGCCGACCATGGCGCCGGAGGCGGGGTTGACCCGGGCGACGTACCCGAGGCTGGTGCCGATCACCAGGTTGCCGGAGGAGTCGAAGGCCATGGAGTGGTACTGCCCGGCGTTGCCCGGCGTGCCGGTGAGGGTGGTGAGGGACAGGGCCGTGGCCCCGGAGGTGGCGGGGATGCCCTGGTCGACCCGGGCCAGGGTGCCGGCGCCGGTGCCGCCGCTGTTGCTGACCACCCACAGGGTCCCGGTGCTGTCGAAGGCGAAGTCACCGTTGCCGCCGAGACCGCTGCCGGAGATCGTCGCGACCTGGCCGATCGCCTTCTCGGTGGTCGTGTCGAAGGCGTAGACGGTCCAGCTGCCGCCGCTGGCGGCGTAGTAGTAGATGCCGGTGACGGGGTTGATGGCGCCGGCGACGACGCTCGTGGCGTTGCTGTTCTTCGTCAGGCCGAACCGCTTGGTCGTGCCGGTCCGGGTGTAGCGCAGCACCTCGTTGTCGTCGCGGTCGAAGGCCCAGATGTGGTCGCCGCCGCCCTTGGGCAGGGCCAGGGCGTTGGCCCGGCTGCCCTTGTCGTCGAGGCTGAGGCCGCCGTTGCTGCTCGAGGCCCCGGTGGTGCTGGTGATCTTGTGGATCGCCCACGGCTTGTCGCCGTCCACGCTGTAGACCGCGTTGTCGACGCAGCTGAAGGCCGGCACCGTCGCCGGCGTCGCCGTCGCCGGCGCTGCGGGCAGCAGCGCGAGGCCCGCAGCGCCGAGCGCCAGGCTGACCACCGGCGAGGTCCAGCGGCGTGCTCGTGGGTGTCGGTGTGTGCGAGGTGTCGTCGGCATCGCTCAGCCCTCCAGCTGTCGGCGCTCCTCGCGGGGCGCCGCGTCATCGGTGCGCCACGACCCTCCCGGCGGGCGCGACACGATCCTGCCGCCGCCCGGGACCGGCGCCGGGCGAATGCCGGCGCCGAGGACGGACGTGGAGCGGCTGTGGCGCAGCCGTTGCCCGGCCGAGGACGACCGAGGCCGCGGTGAGGCAGTCGTGGGTGGTGACGGTTACCCCGCACCGGACCTGGTCTGGTCCGGCTGTCGGCGCCGACGGCTAGGAATGGTCTCGTGCCCCTGCTGCCGCCGACCGGGACCGACGCCCCGGAGCCCTACCCCGACGAGTGCGTGATCTGCTACCTGCGGCGCATGGTGGCCGACGAGGGCTGCGACCACTCGCTGCGCTGGGCGGTGCGCTTCCGCGACCTGCGCTCCCCCGCCGCCCACTCCCTCGTACGCCGCCTGCTCGCGCTGGGCGGCTGCGACTGCGCCGTGCTGGCCGACGGGCTGCGCCCGGTGCGGGAGGTGCTGGTGCGCGACGTGCACACCGACGAGCTCGAGGAGCCCGAGCACTGGCCCGGCTGCGCCGGGGTCGGCCCCACGAGCAGCCGGCCGTGTCGGCACTGGGAGCGGCGTGCGCGCACGGCCCACACCCGGCGGACCGCCGGCTGACTCAGTCGCCGACCCAGAAGCCGCGGCCACCGAACCAGTCGCCGAGCGAGCCGCCGCCGCTCTCGCGCCCGCCGCGACCGGTCCGGTCCCCCAGGTAGGAGCCGACGACCGCGGCGCCGAGGTCGTCGAGCTCGGGCGCCACCACGCGCCCGTCCACGCGACGCGCCATCTGCTCGACGAACCGCGCCAGGCCCGGGTCCTCGCCGAGGCGGAAGAAGGTGGTCTGGGCGCCCAGGCGCATCGACGCCTCCAGCTCGCGCACGGCGTACGCGACGGTGAGCGGGTGCGGCGGGTAGGAGAAGTAGATCTCGCCGCCGGGCTCCAGGTGCGAGGTCGGCTCGCCGTCGGTGACGATGAGCAGCACCGGCTGCGCGTTCGGGTGCTTGCGGAAGTGCCGGTTGGCCAGCAGCAGCGCGTGGTGGAGGTTGGTGCCCTTCTCCCACCGGGCGTCGAGGGCGGTGAGCTCCTCGATCTCGCGCACCTCGGCGTGCCGGCCGAAGCCGATGAGCTGCAGCGCGTCGCCGCGGAAGCGGCTGCGGATCAGCGTGTGCAGCGCCAGCGCGGTGCGCTTCATCGGCACCCAGCGCCCGTCCATCGCCATCGAGAACGACGTGTCGACCAGCAGCGCGACCGCGGCCTGGGTGCGGGCCTCGGTCTCCTGGACCTCGACGTCGTCGATGCTCAGGCGCACCCCGTCGGCCATCGACCCGCCCTCGCCGACGGTGCGGGTCAGGGCGTTGGTGACGGTGCGCGTGACGTCCCACGGCTCGGTGTCGCCGAAGGCCCAGGCCCGGGTGGCCCCGGAGCGCTCGCCGGCCGCGCCGGCGCGGTCCATGTCGCGCTGGCCCTGGCGTCCCGACAGCCGCTGCGCCACGTCGCGCAGCAGCGAGCGTCCCAGCTGGCGCATCGCCTTGGGGCTCAGCCGCAGCCGCCCGTCGGAGCTGCGCTGCAGGGTGCCCGAGTCGCGCAGCGCCCGCTCGAGCTCCTGCAGGGTGCGCGCGCTGACCGCGGCGTCGTCCCCGAGCTGGCGGGAGAGCGCGTCGAGGTCGAGGTCGTCCATCCTGGCCCCGCCGTAGGACTGCGAGAGCTGCTCGGAGAGCGCGTCGAGCTCGGCGAGGTCCTGGAAGACGCCGGTGCCGTCGCCCAGCCCGACACCCTCCGAGCCGCCCATCTGCTCGGACCCGGACCAGTCCTCGCCGGGGCGCAGGCTCTGCAGGTTGGCGTCGAGGCGCGCCAGGGAGTCCATCAGCTCCGGTGAGCCGAAGGCCTGGGCGGAGAGCTCCATCAGCTGCTGGCGCTGCTCGGCGCTCATCGAGTTCAGCATCCGTTGCGCGGCGGCGGCCCGGGCGGCCATGGCGTCGAGCAGCTCCTCCAGGTCCTGCGGCTGCTCGGGGAAGTGCTGGCCGTGCCGGGCCATGAACTCCTCGAAGTCCTCCTGGGTGTCCTCGCCGCGCTCGTGCTTCTCGAGCAGCTCGTTGAGGTCGGAGAGCATCGCGTCGATCGCCGCCCGGTCCTCGTCGGTGGCGTTCTCCAGCGCCTCCTTCATGCCCTGGAAGCGCTGGTCGAGCAGCTCGCGCCCCAGCAGGTCCTTGATCTGCTCGTAGGCCTCGCGGGCCGCGCGGCTGCGCCAGTCGTACGACGCCAGCTCGCTGACCGCGGCGGCGGCGTTCGGCGGCAGGCTGTCGATCTGCATCTCGCGCAGCGCCCGGTCGCCGTCGTCCATGTCGACGTCGCGGGCCAGCTGCTTGCGCTCCTCGAGCACCGCGGTGTCCAGCAGCTCGCGGACCTCCTGCAGGGTGCCGTCGAGGTCGTGGCGCTCGAGCAGCTCGCGCCGCTTCTGCGCCACCCGGCGGGCGAGCTCGTCGAGGCCGTCGTGGTCGCGCCCCCCGCGGCGCAGCATCTCGCGCACCGCCCGCTCGGGGCTGTAGCCGGCCATCACGTCCGCCCCGATCTCGTCGAGGGCGTCGGTGAGGTCGACCGGAGGCGCGAGCGGGTCCGGGCCGCCGTGGTAGCGCCCGTAGCGCGAGGCCCGTCGCTGGGACCAGATGTCAGCCATACACCGTCTCTCCGCGCGAGCTGTCCTTGCTGACCTTGCGGGCCAGGAAGAGCCCCTCGAGGGCGAGCTCGATCGCGCCGGCGCGCTCGCCGTCGGTGGTGGCCTCGAGCCGGTCGCAGATGTCGTCGTAGAGCTCGGACTCCCCGAGGACGGGCAGCCCGCTCAGGAGGTCACGGGCGGTGACCTGCTCGCCGGTCGTGACCATCTGGCCGGACTCGAGGGCGTCGACGAGCAGCGACATGTCGAGGCCGCGGAAGTGCTCGCGCACGGTCTCGGCGACGGCGGTGCGCAGCAGGTGCCTCAGGATCTCGGCCTCGCGCCCCTCCTCGCCGCTCTCGAACTCGATCTTGCCGCCGAGCACGTCGACCGCGGTCTCGAGGTCGACGACCCGCGCGACGGCGGCGTCCTCGCCCTGCGAGGTGGCGCGGTGGATCGCCGCGGCGGCGATCGTCTCCGCGCCGGCGATGGCGAAGCGCGCCGAGACCCCGGAGCGCTGGTCGACCGCGGTCGAGCCGCGCAGGTGCCGGGTGAAGCGCGCCAGGATCTCCACCAGGTGGTCGGGCACGTGCACCAGGTCGGCAGGCGAGCGCTGCCTCCTGGCGGATCACCGCGACCTCGTCGTGGAGCTCGGTCGGGTAGTGGGTGCGGATCTCGGCGCCGAAGCGGTCCTTGAGCGGGGTGATGATCCGGCCGCGGTTGGTGTAGTCCTCGGGGTTGGCGCTGGCGACCACGAGCACGTCGAGCGGCAGCCGCAGCACGTAGCCGCGGATCTGGATGTCGCGCTCCTCCATCACGTTGAGCATCGACACCTGGATGCGCTCGGCGAGGTCGGGCAGCTCGTTGATCGCCACGATCCCGCGGTGGCTGCGCGGGATCAGGCCGAAGTGGATCGTCTCGGGGTCGCCCAGCGAGCGCCCCTCGGCGACCTTCATCGGGTCGACGTCACCGATCAGGTCGGCCACCGAGGTGTCGGGGGTGGCCAGCTTCTCGGCGTACCGCTCCTCGCGCCGGCGCCACTCGACCGGCAGGTCGTCACCGAGCTCGAGCGCGCGGCGCTGCGAGCCGACGGTGATCGGGTCGTAGGGGTGCTCGCCGAGCTCGGAGCCGGCGATGACGGGCGTCCACTCGTCGAGCAGCCCGACCATGGTGCGCAGCAGCCGGGTCTTGCCCTGGCCGCGCTCGCCCAGCAGGACGACGTCGTGACCCGCGATCAGCGCCCGCTCGAGCTGGGGGACCACGGTGTCCTCGAAGCCGTGCAGGCCCGGCCAGGGGTCCCGCCCCTCGCGCAGCGCGGCGAGCAGGTTGTCGCGCAGCTCGACGCGCAGCGACCTGAGCTCGTGGCCGGAGGCCCGCAGCTCACCGAGCGTGGCGGGGCCCGGTCGCGGGGTGGACGTGGTCACGGTCGCGGCGGCTGTCACACCGCCACGCTACTGCTCACCCGTGAGAGGGCACCACGAGCACCGCGCCGTGCACGTGCTCGAGCACGGAGGTCACCACCGAGGGGAACAGCACCTCACCCACCCCCGACTGGCGGTGGTAGCCCAGCACGACCAGGTCGCGGCCCTGGGACTCGGCCACCAGCACCTGGTCGGCGAGCCCGCGCACCAGGCGGACCTCCACCTCCACGTCGGGGTGCTTGTCCGAGAGCCCGGCCAGGGTCTCGGAGACGAGGCTGCGCACGTCGGCGACATCGTCCTCGTTGTCGACCTCCATCACCCCGGCGTAGGCGACCCGGGCGTCCCAGAAGCAGTGCAGGACGGTGACCTTCTCCCCCGTCGCGGCCGCCTGGTCGTACGCCGCCGCCACGGCGGCCATCGAGCGCTCGGTGCCGTCGATGCCCACCAGGATGCCGCCGCCGCCGGTGCCGCCGGGGCGCACGACCACCACGGGGCAGTGCGCGTGCCGGGCCACGGCCGCGCTGACCGAGCCCAGCAGCAGCGAGCGCACCGGGCCGCGGCCACGTGAGCCGAGCACCAGCACGGAGGCCTCCTTCGCGATCCGCATCAGCTCGCCGCGCACGTCGCCACGGCCGACCACGGCCTCGACGCTCGAGGTCGGGGTACAGCCTCAGCGCCTCGTCCCGGCCGGCGAGCGCGAAGTCGCGACCCTGCTGGGCCAGCTCGGCGTACAGGATGGTGTGGTCGATGCCGCTGATGTCGAGCCACATGCTCGGCACCGGCTCCCAGACGTGCACCACGGCGAGGGTCCGGTGGTGCAGCGACGCCTGGCGGGCCGCCCACGCGAGCGCCCGCTCGCCGTGCTCGCTGCCGTCCACGGCGACCACGACGGCGCCGTGGGACGACACCTCGGTGGCCAGGGCCGCTTCGGGGGCCGTGCTGGTCGGGGTCGCGTCGTCTGAGGTCGTCATGGGCCCAGCCTCCCCGCTGGCGCCGCCGGGTCGAAGGGACCCAGGTCGGGACCCGGCGGGACCAAGGTCCCGAACTCTGTCCGCCGGTCCCGGTCGGGACCCCTAGGCTGCGGGGGTGCTCGAGGCGACGATGGCGATCAGCGTGGTCCTCGCCGTCGTGCTGGTCGCCGTCCTGGCGGTCGGGCTGGCGGTCGCGCTCCACCTGCTCGCCCGGGCCCGCCGGGAGCTCGACGTGGCCCGAAGGATGCTGCAGCAGCTCGAGGCCGACCTCGACGCCGCGCTCCGGCCCGCTGCCGCTCCCTCCCCGGCCGAGCGCGCACTGCGGGCCGTCGTCGGCACCGCCAGCAAGGTGCGCCGCCAGGGTGTCGTCGGGATGGTCGGCTCGTCGTTGGAGGACCTCCAGACCTGGGCGCTGGAGAAGCGGCCCGACGTCCTGCAGATGGCCTCCTCCGACGGCACGGTCACCCTGATGTTCTCCGACATCGAGGGCTCGACGAGCCTCAACCACCGGCTCGGGGACCGGGCCTGGGTCAAGGTGCTCGAGGCCCACGACCAGGTGGTGCGCGCCCGGGTCGCGCGGCACCACGGCCAGGTGGTCAAGAGCGCCGGCGACGGGTTCATGGTCGCCTTCCGCGACCCCTACTCGGCCGTGCGCGCCGCCCGCGGCATCCAGCGCACGCTCGCGCGCACCCTCGACCCGCGGCTGCGCCTGGCGGCGGTCAAGGTGCGGATCGGCGTGCACAGCGGGCGGGTCATCACCCGCGACGGGGACTACTTCGGACGCAACGTCGCCATCGCCGCCCGCGTCGCCGACCTCGCTGACGGCGGCGAGGTGCTCGTCACCGACGCCGTGCGGCTCGAGGTCGAGGGCACCGACGAGCGCCGGATGCGCTTCGAGGAGGCCGGCGAGGTCGAGCTGCGGGGCCTCCCCGGCGAGCACACCCTGTGGCGGCTGGTGGTGGAGACGTGAGCCTGCTCGGCGCCCAGCCGTCCACGGGCCCCTGCCCGTGCGGCACCGGAGCGGCGTACGACGCGTGCTGCGGGCCGCTGCACCGCGGCGCCCGGCGTGCCGACAGCGCGGTGGAGCTGATGCGCAGCCGCTACTCGGCCTTCGTCGTCGGCCACGTCGACCACCTGTTCCGCACCTGGCACCCGCGCACCCGGCCCGCCGATCTCATCGAGAACGGGATCGACCCCGCGCGGACCTGGACCGGGCTCGAGGTGCTCGACCACGGGGAGGACTGGGTGGAGTTCGCCGCCCACTACGTCGACGGCGGCCGGCCCGGCACGATGCGCGAGCGCAGCCGCTTCGAGAAGCGCGCGGGGCACTGGGTCTACGTGGACGGCACCTTCGGCGGCTGACCCCCGACCAGCGGCCCCCCAGGTCGGGACCAAGGACCCTGCGGCACTCCTCGCGGCGGCGGCACGATGGGTGGCGCCCACCACACCACCTACCTGCGAGGTCATCGTGCCCGAGTCCGTCGAGCTGTCCGAGAGCGAGTGCGAGGCGCTGCTGCGCGCCGGGCTCGTGGGTCGGGTGGCGATCTCGACCCCGGACGGGCCCCACATCGTGCCGGTCAACTACGCCGTCGTCGAGAGCCGCATCATCCTGCGCACCACGCCCTACTCGGTGCTGGGCAGCAACGCGCGCGGCGCGGTGCTGGCCTTCGAGGTCGACGGCTTCGACCACGAGCGCCAGCGCGGCTGGAGCGTCGTGGCCCGCGGCCGCAGCGAGGTCATCAGCGACGCCGCCGACCTCGAGGTGGTGCGCAAGGTCTGGGAACCCCGTCCCTGGGCGGCGGGCACCCGGTCGCTGTACGTCGCGATCGGCTGGACCCAGATCTCCGGACGCCGGCTGGGCGACACGTGGGACCCGATGTCCTCCATGCCCGCGCGTCGGAGCCTGTGAGCCCACACCGGTGAGCGGGCGCCTGTGAGGATGGGGCGCATGCCCCACCGCCAGCTCTCTCGCCACCCCGAGCTCGCCGGGTCGGCCCAGGCCCTGCTCGACGCCGTCGTCGCGATCTCCTCCGACCTCGACCTGCCCAGCGTGCTGACCCGCATCGTCGAGTCGGCCCGCGAGCTGACCGGGGCCCGGTACGGCGCCCTGGGCGTGGTCGGCCCCGACGGCGACCTCAGCGAGTTCATCACCTCCGGGCATGGACCCGCACGTGCGGGAGCAGATCGGCGACCTGCCACGCGGGCGCGGCATCCTGGGCCTGCTCATCGACCACCCCGAGCCGCTGCGGCTGCCCGACCTCTCCCAGCACCCCGGGTCGTTCGGCTTCCCGCCCCACCACCCACCGATGGGGTCGTTCCTCGGGGTGCCGGTGCGTATCCGCGGCACCGTCTTCGGCAACCTCTACCTCACCGAGAAGGAGAGCGCCGCCGAGTTCACCGAGGCCGACACCAGCCTGGTGGAGGCGCTGGCCTCGGCGGCCGGCTTCGTGATCGACAACGCCCGCGCCTACGGGCTCAGCGAGCGGCGCCGGCAGTGGCTGCAGGCCACCGCGCGAGCTCAGTGACGCCCTGCAGCCCCCCGTGGCCCGCGGGTACGCCCTGGAGCGCATCGCGCAGTCGGCGTGCGCGATGGCGCGCGCCCACGCCGCGGCCGTCGTCGCCCTGGCGCAGCCGGCCGACGAGGCCGTGCAGGCGGCGGTCCTCGCCGGTGACCGCGCCGACGGTGACGACGTGCGCGACGCCGTCGCCGCAGCCCTGGGCCTGCTCGGTTCCCGCACGGAGCCCACGGAGGGCGAGGTCGCGGCGTACCACGTGCTGGTGGTGCCGTTGCGCGCCCACCTGGTCGAGCGGACCGCGCTGGTGCTGCTCCTCGAGAGCGGGCACGGCTCGCTGGAGGTCGAGGAGCGCGAGCTGATGATCTCCTTCGCGGACCAGGCCGCGCTCGCCCTCGACCGCGCCCAGGCGCTCGAGGAGCGCGCCGAGCTCGCGGTGATCTCCGACCGTGAGCGGATCGCCCGCGACCTGCACGACGTCGTCATCCAGCGGCTCTTCGCCACCGGTCTGCAGCTGCAGGGAGCGCAGATGATGGCCGGCCCGGAGCTGGCCGGGCGCCTCGACAAGGCCGTGGCCGACCTCGACCTGACGATCCGCGACATCCGGGGCTCCATCTTCGAGCTCCAGCACCGCACCCGGGGCTCGCTGCGCTCGGAGGTGCGCACCCTGGTGCGCGAGTACGTCCCCGCGCTCGGCTTCACGCCCGCCGTGCGCACCGCCGGACCGCTGGACACCGGGGTGCCGACCACGGTGGCCGAGCACCTGCTGCCGGTCCTGCGCGAGGCGCTGTCGAACCTGTCGCGCCACGCGCTGGCCGACCACGCCGAGGTCGACCTCAGCCTCGGCGACGTCGAGCTGGTGCTGCGCGTCGACGACGACGGCGTCGGGCTGCCCACCCAGGTCGACGAGAGCGGTCTGCGCAACGCCCGGCGCCGCGCCGCGGCCCTGGGCGGGTCCTGCCACATCAGCCGTCGTGAGCCCCGCGGCACGTCGTTCGTGTGGCGGGTGCCGGTCGGCTGAGGTGCCGGTGGGCTGCGGGGTCCGCCGGGACCTATGGCACCTCCAGGGGTGACCCAGTCCCCTGGGCCGTGGCGCCGGCGGGCCCGAGGATCGACTCGGAGGAGCCCCGACCTGGGGGCGCCCCGACGTCCGGAGGTCCCTTGTGAGCACCACCACGCAGCCCCAGTCCGCACCCCGGTCCGACCCGTCCGGGGAGGGCGCGGCGACGTCCGGCACCGCGACGCGGCACGGCGGCACGCTGGGGGACCGGGCGCTCGCGCTGCTGCGCATCGGCTTCGGCCTCACGTTCCTCTGGGCGTTCCTCGACAAGCTGCTGGCGCTGGGCTTCTCGACCGGGAAGAACCCCGAGGGAGTCGTCGACCGCTTCGGTGACGCGGCCTGGGTGAACGGCGGCAGCCCCACCGAGGGCTTCCTCGCCTTCGGTGCGAAGGGACCCTTCGCCGACCTCTACGGCTCCATCGCGGGCGCCGCCTGGGCCGACGTGCTCTTCATGGTCGGCCTGCTGGGCATCGGCCTGGCGCTCACCCTCGGGATCGGGATGCGGATCGCGGCCGCGAGCGGCGCGCTGCTCTACGTGCTGATGTGGACCGTCGCCCTGCCCCCGGCCAACAACCCGGTGCTCGACGAGCACCTGCTGGGCGGCCTGACCCTCGTGGTCCTGGCGCTCTTCCACGCCGGCGACACCTGGGGCCTGGGCCGCACCTGGCGCCGTACGCCGCTGGTGCAGAAGATGCCCGCCCTGCGCTGAGCAGCGACATCCCGCCCGGGTCCTCGACCTGCGTTCACCAGCGCAGGCCGAGGGCCTGGGCTTCTTCACGCAGCTCCTCGCGCACCGAGGGGTGGGCGGCGTGCTCGATCAGCTGACGCGCCTGCTCCCCCTCGGAGCTGCCGAACACCTCCGCGACCCCCTGCTCGGTCACCACGGCGCTCGTCTGGAACGACGTCACCGGCTCGTCGACCATCGCCACGATGGTCGAGCAGTCGGCCTTGGGGTGCCAGGAGCGCAGCGCGAGGATGGCCTGGCCGCCGGGACTGTGCATCGCCCCGACGATGAAGTCGGTCTGGCCCCCGAAGCCGGAGTGGATGCGGGCATCGATCCGGGAGGCGTTGGCCTGGCCGAACAGGTCGACCTGGAGGGCGGTGTTGACGCTGACCATCGCCGGGTTGCGCGCGATCCGCCCGGGGTCGTTGGTGACCTCGGTGCGGGCCAGGTGGACCCGGTCGTTGCCGTCCACCCACTCCAGCAGCTCCTCGGAGCCGAAGAGGAACGACGCGGTGATCGGCACCGAGGTGTCCAACGCACCGGCCCGCTCGAGCCGCAGCACCGAGTCGGAGAACATCTCGCTCCAGACCCGCAGCCCGCGGCGGTCGACCAGGCCGCTCACGGTCGCGTCCGGCACGGCCCCGATCCCGGTCTGCAACGTCGCCCCGTCCGCGACCCGGTCGGCCACCAGCTCACCGATCCGGGCGGCGTCGTCGCCGATGGCCGCCTCGGGGGTCGTCAGCAGCGGCTCGTCGGCGTCGACCAGCACGTCGACCTGGTCGACGTCGATCTCGGCGTCCCCGTAGGTCCACGGCACGTGCCGCGACACCTGCGCGACCACGACCCCGCCGCGGCGGCGTACCTGCTCGAGAGCGGCGGGCAGCACGTTGACCTCGGCGCCCAGCGACACCCGGCCCCCGCGCGGCCGGGTGGTGTGCAGGACCACGGCGTCGGGCGGCAGCGCGGTGGCGAAGAGGGTCGGCACCATCGAGAGCCGCGAGGGGATGTAGCTCAGCCGCGGGTTCCGCCGCATGCCCGGTCCCACGAACGACGTCTCGAGGGTGACGCCGTCCCGGTCCGGGACCCCGGTCTGGGCGTTCAGCATCCACAGCCGGTACGACGCCAGCGCCTCGTCGAGCAGCCCCAGCGTGTGCCACGGCGTGGCGTGGTTGCCCGCCACGACGACGCGCGGGTCGGCCGGCAGGCGGCGCAGCGCGCTGCGCAGGTCCGCCGGGCCCGCCATCAGCGGGCCCGGTCGTCGGGGCCGAGGAGGCGGCTGGCCAGGACCGCGGCCTGGGTCCGCCGCTCGAGGCCGAGCTTGGCGAGGATGGCGGAGACGTAGTTCTTGACCGTCTTCTCGGCCAGGAACATCCGCTCCCCGATCTGGCGGTTGGTCAGCCCCTCGGCGATCAGGGCCAGCAGCTCCAGCTCGCGCTCGGTGAGGTCGGCCAGCTCGGGCGCGGTCGCCGGGCCGTTGCGCACCCGCTCCAGCACCCGCGCCGTCAGGGTCGGGTCGATGAGCGAGTTGCCCGCGGCGACCTGGCGGATCGCGCCGACCAGGTTCAGACCGGTCACCTCCTTGAGCACGTAGCCGGACGCCCCGGCCATGATCGCGGCGAAGAGCGCCTCGTCGTCGTCGTACGACGTCAGGATCAGGGCGCGCACGGACGGGTCGACCGCGCGCACCGCACGGCACACCTCGATGCCGGAGCCGTCGGGCAGGCGTGCGTCGAGGATCGCGACGTCCGGCTGCAGCGCCGGGATGCGGGCGGTGGCCTCCGCGGCCAGCCCGGACTCCCCCACCACCTCGATGTCGCCCGCGGCCTCCAGGAGGGCACGCAGGCCCTGGCGGACCACCTCGTGGTCGTCGAGCAGGAAGACCCGGATCGCAGCGGTCGGGGCGGCGGTGTCGGTCGCGGTCTGCTCAGTCATGCGGGCTCCTCGGTGACGGATGCGTCCACGTACGTCTATCACCTCGGGCGCCCGGTGCGCGCAGTCGTCGGGCACGATGTCCGCCGTGCACCCCTTCCCCACCGTCCGAGAGCGTCGTGACGAGGACCTGCCGCACCTGGTCGTCGCGCTGGCCGCGCAGCAGTCGACGTCGTCGTACCCGATGCGCTGGCCGCTGCCGTTCCCCGTCGAGCAGTTCGTGGTGCGCGAGGGCCAGGAGCGCGCCTGGGTCGCGGAGGTCGGAGGCCGGGCCGTCGGTCACGTCGCGGTCGGGCCGCCCCGCGGCGGCGTGGAGCAGGCGTTCCTCGACGCGCTGGACCTGCCGGACGCGGCCGGCCTGGGCATCGTCGAGGTGCTCTTCACCGACGTCGCCGTCCGCGGCACCGGGATCGGCGGGCTGCTGCTCGACACGGCGGTGGCGTGGCTGCACGCGGCGGGACGCACCCCGGTGCTCGACGTCGTCACCAGCCACGGGACCGCGCTCGAGGTGTACCTCCACCGCGGCTGGCAGCAGGTCGGCCGGATGCGGCCGCCGTGGCTGCCCGACAGCGAGGAGGACCTGCTGCTGATGGTCCTCCCCGCCGCCGTCTGAGCGTTGCGCTGGGTCAGCGCGCGAGCACGACCGCGCTGCCGTGGCCGAAGAGCCCCTGGTTGGCGGTGATGCCGACCCGGGCGCCCTCGACCTGGCGGCCCTCGGCCTGGCCCCGCAGCTGCCAGGTGAGCTCGCAGACCTGGGCCAGCGCCTGGGCGGGCACGGCCTCGCCGAAGCAGGCCAGCCCACCCGACGGGTTGACCGGGATCCGGCCACCGACGGTGGTGTCGCCGGCGCGCAGCAGCGACTCGGCCTCACCGCGCTTGCACAGCCCCAGGTCCTCGATCCAGTCCAGCTCGAGGGCCGTGGAGAGGTCGTAGACCTCGGCCACGTCGACGTCCTCGGGGCCGAGGCCGGCCTCCTCGTAGGCGGCCAGCGCCAGCGACTCCTTGAAGGTGCGCTCGGGCTCGACGCCGCCGCTGGAGTCGGTGGAGAGCATCGGCATGTCGAGCACCGTGTTCGGGAAGGTCGGCGTGACGGTGGAGACCGCCTTCATCCGGACCGGGTCGACCAGGCCGTGGCGACGGGCGTAGTCGTCGGAGACCAGGATGACCGCGGCCGCGCCGTCAGAGGTGGCGCAGATGTCGAGCAGGTGCAGCGGGTCGCTGACCACGGCGCTGGCCAGCACGTCCTCGACGGCGACCTCCTTGCGGTAGCGCGCGTTGGGGTTGCTCAGCCCGTGCTTGGAGTTCTTCACCTTCACCTGCGCGAAGTCCTCCGACGTCGCGCCGTAGAGGTCCATCCGCCGGCGGGCGTACATCGCGAAGTAGGCGGGGTTCGTCATCCCCAGCAGGCGGAAGCGCAGCCAGTCGGGGTCGTCCCAGCGCTCACCGGCGTTGGGCGCCAGGAAGCCCTTGGGGGTGGTGTCGGCACCGACGACCAGCGCGACCTCGCTGAGGCCGGCCAGGATCCGGGCGCGGGCGGTGTCGAGCGCCTGCGCGCCGGTGGCGCACGCGGCGTACGACGTCGCGATCCGCGCGCCGTTCCAGCCCAGCGCCTGCGCGAAGGTCGACCCGGCGACGTAGCCGCCGTAGCCGTTGCGCACCGTCTCGCCGCCGACCACCAGGTCGACGTCGGTCCAGGCGACCCCGGCGTCGGTCAGCGCCGCACGCGCGGCGTGCACGCCGTACTGCACGAAGCTGCGGCCCCACTTGCCCCACGGGTGCATGCCCACACCCGCGACGGCGACGCCCGGTCCACTCGTCCGAGCGCTCACTGGTCAGCCTCCTCGCCCAGCTCGGTGATGTGGCCCGACCCCAGGGGCAGCCACTTCCAGATCAGCTTGTCCCCCACGGCCTCGGGCTCGACGACCAGCTCGGCCTCGGCGCCGACCGTGAGGTCGCCCACGCCGTAGCCGCGCGCGACCTGGCCGAGCACCACGATGCCCTCGGGCAGCTCGACCGCCGCGAGCGCGAACGGCTCGAACGGCTCAGGAGCCGAGTAGGGCTTCGGCGGCTGGTACTGCGCGTCGGTGTAGGACCAGACGCGCCCGCGGCGCGAGAGCGGCACGCGCTCGAACTCCTCGCCGCTGCAGGCGGGGTTGCGGCAGAAGCCGGAGGCCGCGATCGTCGGGGGGAAGTACACGGTGGCGCACGTGGTGCACCGCTCCCCCGTCAAGGTCGGGTCGGGTCCGGTCGTGAACCAACCCTCGATGGCCGGTGCAGTCATACGAGCTCCAGAGGTAGAACGGGTTCTCGACCCTAGAGGCCCGGCGGCACCGCCACCACCGGTGTCTCACTCAGTCGCCGCGGTCGCGCTGCCTGCGGGGTTCGCGGGCGCCGGCCCGCTAGGAGCGAGCGAGGTAGGCCAGCAGGTCCTGTCGGGTCAGGACGCCGACGGGCTTGCCGTCCTCGTGGACCAGCACCGCGTCGGCGGACTCCAGCATCCCCACGGCCGACGACGCCTCCTCCGAGGCCCCGATCGTCGGCAGGGCCGGCGACATGTGGTCCTCGACCTTGTCGGTGAGGCGGGCGTGCCCGGCGAAGACCGCCTCGAGCAGGGCCCGGTCGGAGACCGAGCCGGCGACCTCGGCGGCCACGATCGGCGGTTCGGCGCGCACGACCGGCATCTGGGAGACGCCGTACTCCTGCAGGATCGCGACGGCCTCGGCGATCGTCTCGTTCGGGTGGGTGTGCACGAGGTCGGGGAGCTGCCCGGCCTTGCCGCGCAGGACCTCGCCGACGGTGCGGGTGTGGTCCTGGTTCTCGCTGGTGGCGAAGCCGTACTGGCCCAGCCAGTCGTCGTTGAAGATCTTGGTCAGGTAGCCGCGCCCGGAGTCGGGCAGCAGCACCACGATGACCGCGTCGGTGCGGCCCTCCTCGGCCAGCTCGTGGGCCAGCTGGCGCGCGGCGACGACGGCCATGCCGCACGAGCCGCCGACCAGCAGCGCCTCCTCGCGGGCCAGGCGCCGCGTCATCGCGAAGGAGTCGGCGTCGGAGACCTCGATGACCCGGTCGGCGACCGAGCGGTCGTAGGTCTCGGGCCAGAAGTCCTCACCGACGCCCTCGACGAGGTAGGGCCGACCGGTGCCCCCGGAGTACACCGAGCCCTCGGGGTCCGCGCCGACGACCTGGACGTCGGGGTTCTGGTCCTTGAGGTAGCGCCCGACCCCGGAGATCGTCCCGCCGGTGCCCATGCCGGTGACGAAGTGCGTGATCCGCCCCTCGGTCTGCGCCCAGATCTCGGGCCCGGTGGTCTCGTAGTGGCTGCGCGGGTTGTGCGGGTTGGAGTACTGGTCGGGCTTCCAGGCGCCGGGCTGCGCGGCCAGGCGGTCGGAGACGTTGTAGTAGGAGTCGGGGTGCTCGGGGGCCACCGCCGTGGGGCAGACCACGACCTCGGCGCCGTAGGCGCGCAGCACGTTGCGCTTGTCCTCGCTGACCTTGTCGGGGCACACGAAGATGCAGTGGTAGCCCTTCTCCTGGGCCACCATCGCCAGCCCGACACCGGTGTTGCCCGACGTGGGCTCCACGATCGTGCCACCGGGCTGCAGTGCGCCGGAGGCCTCGGCGGCCTCGATCATCCGGGTGGCGATGCGGTCCTTCACCGACCCACCGGGGTTGAGGTACTCCACCTTCGCCAGCACGAGCGGGCCCTCGGCCAGCCCGTCGAGGGTGCGACGCAGGCGCACGAGCGGGGTGTTGCCGATCAGGTCCAGGACGGAGTCGACGTACTGCATGGGCCCAATCTAGGTCCGTCCGGCCGATCGTCACCAAACCTGGGCCTCCCCCTAGACTCCAGGCCATGGGGAAGGCAGCGGCAGCACGCAAGCTCGCGTCGGCCGCGGCCTACGGCGGCGGCGGGCTCTCCGTGCTCGGAGCCGGCCTGTACGGCGTCCTGACCGCCGAGGCCAAGCTCGCCCGCAAGACCATCGGGCCGATCCACGACCACCCGCCCCCGGACCCGACCGGCTGGTACGGCCGCGGGCGTCCCGGGCCCGCGATCAAGGTCGCGCTGCTCGGCGACTCCAGCGCCGCCGGCTACGGCGTCGACCGGGTCGAGCAGACCCCGGGAGCCCTGGTGGCCAGCGGCGTCGCCGAGCACGCGGACCGGCGGGTCTACCTGCGCGACTTCGCGGTGGTCGGCGCCAAGAGCTCCGACCTCGACGACCAGATCGACCGGGCGCTGCCGATCGAGCCCGACGTGGCGGTGATCCTGATCGGCGCCAACGACGTCACCCACATCGTCTCCCCGGCCACCTCGATCCGGCACCTGCAGGAGGGCGTACGCCGCCTGCAGGAGGCGGGCGTGGCCGTCGTCGTGGGCACCTGTCCCGACCTCGGCACCCTCAAGCCGATCGCGCCGCCGCTGAAGCAGGTGGCCCGCGCCTGGTCGCGCCGCCTCGCCGCCGGTCAGACGATCGCGGTCATCGAGGAGGGCGGGCGCACCGTCTCGCTCAGCTCGATCCTCGGACCCGAGTTCGACGCGGCGCCGGCGCTGCTCTTCGGCCCCGACCAGTTCCACCCCTCCGCGACCGGCTACCGGTCGTTGGTGACCGTGCTGCTGCCCAGCGTGCTGGCCGCCCTCGGCGTCATCGAGGACGACCACGGCCTCGAGTCGCTGCGCGGCGAGGGCGTGCTGCCCATCACCGACGCCGCCATCCAGGCCGTCAAGACCCCGGGCACCGAGCTGGGCGGCACCCAGGTCGGCGGCGACCGGCGCGGCGTGCGCGGGCTGTGGGTCGAGCTGCGGCACCGCCGCCGCCACCCCGAGACCGCTGGGGAGACCCCCGACGAGCACGACGAGCCCGACCAGCCCGCCCGGGGCGACGGGACCGCCGCGCAGGACGCCCCCGCCGAGGTCTGATCGCCTGGGAGGACCCGGGCACGCAGAAGGCCCCCGGAGCGGTGCTCCGGGGGCCTTCTCGTGCTCTCACGCCCGGGACGGGCGCAGCGAGGTGGGTCAGTCGCTCTGCAGGATCGCGAGGATGCGCAGCAGGTTGGTGTAGATCCAGACCAGGCTGACGGTCAGCGCGAACGCCGCACGCCAGGACTCCTGCTCGGGGATCCGGTTGGCGACACCCTGCTCGACGAAGTCGAAGTCGAGGATCAGCATGAAGACACCGAGCACCAGACCGGCGACGGCGAAGACCAGGCCGAAGCCGCCGAAGCCGAGGAAGCCCACCGCGTTGCCGAACATGCCCAGGACGATCTCGAGGAGACCGAGGGCGACCATGCCGAACATCGCCGCGACCACGAAGGTGCGGAACTTCTGGCCGACCTGGATGTTGAAGAACTTGTAGGCGGCCAGGGTGCCGGCGAACGCGGCGAACGTGCCGATGACGGCCTGCAGCACGATCGAGCCGGCCCCCTCGGGCACGAAGGTCTGCTCGATGAACTTCGAGAACGCGCCCATCGCGACGCCCTCGAGGGCGGCGAAGACGAGCACCAGCGCGGGGCTGATGACCTTCTTGAACGAGAGGACCATCGACAGGGCGAAGGCGCCCAGGCTGCCGAACATCAGCGCGGCGTACAGCGCGCCACCGGCCTGGGTGTTGTCACGCAGGTCGGGGGTGAGGATCCAGGTCGCGAACGCCGTGACGAGCACGACGCCCAGGGTCATCGCGGTCTTCTGGACCACCGAGTCGATGGTCATGGGGGCGGCGGGTGCCTGGGGGGCGGCGTAGCCGGTGTCACCGGGAGTGCCGGTGCCCCAGGTCGAGGGGTCGGAGCCGTAGCCGCCGGCGTGGGTCGGGCTGCCGTAGGCGTTCGCGCCGGAGCGGTTGAAAGACTCCGAGCGCGAGAACACGGGGTTGCTGCTCTTCATGGTCTCTCCTTGGAGGCCGGGTGGTGGCCGCCTTCGCGGCCGCTGCAATCGTTCCACTGTAGTGGTTCTGCTGTGTGCAACGCAGGACCGGGCGTCGACGTTCCCGGATCGTGACGGGCTCGGCTGAGAAGTTCCCGAGAACTGGGGAGCCTCAGCGGCGTACGGCGTGCACGACGGTGTCGGTGACCGTCACCGGCGCGCCGTCGAGGTCCTGGCTGCGGGTGGGGGTGTCGGCGACCCGCACGTCCCACTCGCCGTCGTCGAGCAGGGCCGTGACCCGCTCCGGGCCGAAGAGCAGGTCCTCGCCCGGCGGACGACGGACCCCGGTGTGCTCGTCGTCGGGGTGGTGGGCCACCACGAGCAGCGAACCGCCGGGACGGACCGCCGCGGCGAGCTTGGCGTAGAGGCCGTCGAAGACCGGGCGCGGGACGTGCATGAAGAACACCGAGACCAGGTCGAACGTGCCGGGCACCGGGGCCTCGACGAGGTCGCGCTGGCGCAGGTCGAGCTCGAGGCCCTCCTCGCGGGCGCGGGCGGCCGCACGGTCCAGGGCGACCTGCGAGAGGTCGACCCCGGTGACCTGCCAGCCGCGGCCGGCCAGCCACAGCGCGTCGGCGCCCTCCCCGCAGCCCACGTCGAGCGCCGTGCCGGGCAGCAGCGAGGCGACGTGCTCCACCAGCCGGGCGTTGGGCCGCCCGCTCCAGATGGCCGACTTCTCGGCGTAGCGCTCGTCCCAGAACTCCGCGGTCCACATCGGGCCCGCCCCGTGATCGCTCATCGCTCCACTATGCGACCAGGTGGGTGACGGCAGGGCCGGGGGGTGTTCTCGTGGGCCGGAGCCCACGAACGGCCCTGCCGGGGGCAGGAGCATCGACCACGGATGGGGGGCATTCGTGGCCGGTGCTCGTTCCCTCCCCACCGCGAGCCTACCCCCGTCCGCATGGTGCCCCCGCTGGGACTCGAACCCAGACTGAGCCGCTTTTAAGGCGGTTTCCTCTGCCGATTGGGATACGGGGGCCGGTCCGTCCCGGCCGCGGGACGTCATACGGGCGGGACGTCCGTCGGTGCCGAGCGTATGACGTCCGGCGGACGGGGTCAGGGGCGGATCACAGGTAGGTCTTGCGGGAGTAGATCGCGTGCGCGCCGGCGGCCCGGTCGACGAAGAGCAGGCCCTGGCAGTGGTCGATCTCGTGCTGCAGCGCGCGGGCCTCGAAGGCGCGGTCTCGACCTCGACCTCCTCGCCGGTGCCGGGCAGCTGACCGCGCACGGTCAGCCGCGAGGCGCGCTTCACGTCGCCGGTCAGGTCGGGGACGCTCATGCACCCCTCGCGGGCCTTCTCGTTGCGGCTCGAGGCGACCACCTCGGCGTTGCACAGCACGAAGGTGCCGTGGTGGCCGCGGGTCTTGGGGTGCTCGGAGACGTCGACGCAGAACATCTGGGCGCTGACGCCGACCTGCGGGGCGGCCAGGCCCACGCAGCCGGGGCTGACCCGCATCGTGGCGACGAGGTCGGCGGCGAGCTGGACGCTCTCGGGCTGCACGGGTCGACGCGCTCCCCCACCGTCGAGAGCACCGTCGCCGGCGCGCGTACGACGTCGAGCACGCGCCCCTCGACGCCCAGGTCGTCCTCGCTCCAGGCCGCGACCGGGTGCTCGCTCACAGCTCGTCGGCCTCGACCGCGCGCAGCGTGGCGCCGCACGCCGAGCCCGGTCGGCGGCCTCGTCCGATGGCGCGCTCGAGGGCCGCGGCGTCGGCGTCGGCGGGCAGGTCGATCTCGGCGACCAGCAGGTAGAGGTCGCCGGCAGGCGGGTGGTGAGGTCGGTGATGTTGCCGCCGACCATCGGCGACCCGGCCCACGACGGCCGAGACGATGCCGGCGCGGTCCCCGCCGTGGACGGTCAGCACCCAGCTGGTGCCCCGGCGTGCCGGGACTGGCTCGGCGTGCGCGTCGGGCACGTCGCGCACCGTCACCGTCAGCGTGCCGTCGGCGGTCAGCGGGGCGAGCGCCTGCTCGACCTCGAGCGTCCGGCACCGGGCCCGCGCACACCAGCGTCATCGCGAAGTGGCCGCGCAGCAGCGTCATCGTGGAGTCCTCGATGTTGAGGCCCAGCTCGGCGAGGCGACCGGTGGTCTCGGCGATGATGCCGGGGCGGTCGTGGCCCAGGACGGTGACGGCGTGCAGGCTGGTGGGTGCGGCGGGGTCGGTGCTCACCCGGTCCATTCTCGCAAGAGACCGCGCGCGCGACCGAGCACCTCGTCCGTCATCTGCTCGGTCAGCCGCCCCGTGACGGTGTTGTGCGGGCTGGGGTGGTAGCAGCCCAGCAGGGGCAGGGTCGCGTCCGTCGACGCGGCAGCAGGACCTCGGCGCCGTGCCCGAAGCGCGGGCGCGGGCGCGGCACCTCGGCGCCCACCCGGGCCAGCGCGGTCAGTGCCGCCGCCCACCCGAAGGCACCCAGCGCCACCACCACCTCGACGCCGGGCAGCACCAGCGTCGAGCTCCTCGTCCAGCCACGGCGCGCAGGTGTCGCGCTCGGCGGGCGTGGGCTTGTTGTCGGGCGGCGCGCAGCGCACCGCCGAGACCAGCCGGGTGCCGCGCAGCGCCTGCCCGTCGCCCGCGTGGGTGCTGGTCGGGATCGCGGCCAGCCCGACCCGGTGCAGGGCTCGCGAAGAGCCAGTCGCCGGAGCGGTCGCCGGTGAAGATCCGGCCGGTGCGGTTGGCGCCGTGCGCGGCCGGGGCCAGGCCCGACGACGAGGATCCGGGGGTCGTCCGCGCCCCAGCCCGGCACCGGTCGGCCCCAGTAGTCCTGGTCGGCGTACGCCGCCCGCTTCTCGCGCGCGACCTGCTCGCGCCACGCGACCAGGCGTGGGCAGGCCCGGCAGCTGCGACCAGGCGGCTCCTCGAGCTCGCCCAGCGGCCGGGCGCTCGGGCCGCTCAGCCACGGCGACCGGCCGCCAGCGCCGAGCGCACCAGCGCCGCCGAGAGCCGCGCCACCTCGCGCCGGGTCGTCGCCGACGGTGCGGCCAGGAGCGCCGCGGGTCGGTGGGCAGCCCCAGCTCGCCGGCCCGCGCCAGGCCACGGTCGTCGAAGAACGGCGCCACCTCGGGCCAGACCGCCTGCACCTCGCGGCGAAGATCCGCGGCGCCGGTCGGGCCCACCCGCGGGAACTCCTCGCAGAGCGTCGACCAGGCGCGTCGCGGTCGCCGTCGGCGTCGCGGCGCAGCCGGCGCAGGTCGCCGCCGTGCGCGCTCCAGCAGCAGGACGGCCGACTCCTCGAGCACGGTGGCGGTGCGCTCGTCGTAGCGGCGGTAGCCGCCGCGGCCGAGGGCGTCGACGCGCTGCTGCCAGGTGGCGGCCCGCATCCGCTCGGGCGTGCGCCACCCGGCCCGGAACAGCTCGTGGGCGGTGGCCGGCCGCGACCTCGGCCGAGATCGGCGCCGAGGACAGCGTGGCCAGCACCAGCAGCTGGAAGAGCGGGGCCGGCTTGTCGCGCAGCGTGATCCCGGCCTGCGTCGGCGTAGGTGCGCCCGTGCTCGCCCGAGCAGGTCGTCGACGATCCGTTGGCGGCTCGCGGCTCACGTGTCCGAGCGCCCTCCGGTGCCGGGCAGCCGCGGCAGCGCGGGCAACCGGGCCAGCGACCGGGTGGCGGGGCCCTCGAGGACCTCGCCGTCGGCGGAGAAGCGCGAGCCGTGCAGCGGGCAGTCGTAGGTCTGCTCGTGGTCGTTCCAGCGCAGCGTGCCGCCGAGGTGGGTGCACACCGGCAGCGCCGCGCAGCCGCCCGCCTCGACCGCGGCCTTCGACGGCGGGCGTCGTACGCCGCTGGCGAGCGCGCCGACCTCGCCGAGCGTGACCCCGGCCTGGACGCCCAGGAAGGCCGGCAGGTCGCGCAGCCGCGGCAGCGCGCGTGTAGAGCTCGCCGGCCCAGGGCACCGGCGACGCCGGTCTGCGCGCCGGCCAGCGCGATGCCGGCCGCGACGCCGCTGGTCAGGCCCCACTTGCGGTAGCCGGTGGCGACGCTGACCGAGCGAGCTGGGCCCGCCGAGCCCACCCACGAGCGGCAGCCCGTCGAGGGACATGTAGTCCTGGGCCGACCAGGCGCCCAGCTCGACGGCGTCGGGGAAGTGCTCGGCTGGCTCCACTCGCGCAGCCGGTCGACGCGGGTGCTCTCGCGGGGCCCGCGGCCGGTCTCGTGGCCCTCGCCGCCGACCAGCAGCAGCCGGCGCCCGTCGAGCTCGCCGCCGCGCCAGGACCGGCCCGGCGAGCCGGCCGAGAGCGCCATCACCTCCGGCGGGTCGGGGTGGCTGAAGGCCATCAGGTAGCTGCGCTGCGGCGGTGAGCCGCGCGAAGTGCATCCGGCGGTCGACCACGGGCGCGCCGGTGGCGAGCACCACGTGGCGACCGCGCACGTCGAGTCCGTCCTCGCCCAGCACGTGCACCACGTCGCCGCGCTGGCGCAGCCGCTGCACCCGGCGACCGGTGAGCAGCCGACCCCCGCCGGCGCGCACCTGCTCGAGCAGCGGCGAGCACCAGCGCGACGGGGTCGAGCTGCAGCTGGTCGGGCAGCACGGTCGCGGCGTGCGCCGGCACCGGCAGGTCGGGCGTGGTCTCGTAGCGCACCGTCGAGCCCGAGGGAGAGCGGCCGCCTCGTGCTCGTCGCGCACGGTCGGCACCTCGTCGCGCGCGGCGGCGTACGTCACGGCGTCGCGGCGCTGCGGTCGCCACCCCGTGCTCCTCGCAGAAGGCCGCGACCCAGTCGAGCGCGGCCAGCGCTGCTCTCGACGTACGCCGCGAGGCGCCGGCGACCGTCGGCCGTGCTGGCTCGCGCAGCGAGGACAGGCGTGGTGCCCTGCAGCGCCGAGACCTTGCCGGTGGTGCGGCCGATGGTGACCGCGCCGGGGTGGCGGGCCTCGACGACGAGCACCGAGCGTCCGGCCCGCACCAGCTCGAGCGCCGTCGTCAGGCCGGTGACGCCGGCGCCGACCACGACGGCGTCGAAGGTCTCGTCGGGCCCGGGCTGCCCCGGGGTCGACCGGCTGGGTCGGCGGGTCGCCCCGGTGCTGCCACCACACGCTCTCGGCGCTCACTGCACTCCTCTTGGTCGGGCTCGTCACGGGTCGCGGGGTCGAGGTGGCCCAGCCTGCGGCCAGACGAGTGCCGGCACGACTCACCCGCAGGGAGGTCCTGCACGCTGCGACGACCCGCACGGTGGACCTCTCCGGCCCCTCGGGGACGTCAGCACGAGCAGAGGAGCACCCATGAAGGCAGTGACCTGGCAGGGCCCGCGCAAGATCAGCGTCGAGGAGGTGCCCGACCCCACGATCCAGGACCCCACCGACGCGGTCGTCGAGATCACGACCACCGGCCTGTGCGGATCCGACCTGCACCTCTACGAGCCGCTCTCCCCGTTCATGACCCCCGGCGACGTCATCGGCCACGAGCCGATGGGCATCGTGCGCGAGGTCGGCCCAGGAGTCAGCGACCTCCAGGTCGGCGACCGGGTGGTGGTGCCGTTCAACATCAGCTGCGGCAGCTGCTGGACCTGCGACCGGGGCCTGCACAGCCAGTGCGAGACCACCCAGAACCACCAGCACGGCACCGGCGCCAGCCTCTTCGGCTTCAGCGCGCTCTACGGCGCGGTCCCGGGCGGCCAGGCCGAGCTGCTGCGGGTCCCGTTCGCCGACTTCCTGCCGATGAAGGTGCCCGAGGGCCCCTCCGACGACCGGTTCGTCTTCCTCTCCGACGTGCTGCCCGACCGCCTGGCAGGGCGTGGAGTACGCCGACTGCCCGGCCGACGGCACGCTGCTGGTGATGGGCGCCGGCCCGATCGGCGACATGGCCGCCCGCATCGCCCTGCACCGCGGCACCCGCGTGATCGTGGTCGACCGGGTGCCCGAGCGGCTCGCGCGGGTCCGCGGCCCGCGGCGCGGAGACGATCGACCTCGACGCCGTCGACGACGTGGGCGAGGAGGTCCGCAGCCGCACCGGCGGCCGTGGGCGCCGACGCCGTGATCGACGCCGTGGGCATGGAGGCGCACGGCAACCCGGTCGCCGAGAAGGCCATCCGCGCCGTCGGGCTGCTGCCCGACGCCCTCGCGCAGCCCCTGATGAAGACCGCCGGCTTCGACCGGCTCGCCGCGCTGCACACCTCGCTGGACGCCGTACGTCGCGGCGGCACGGTCTCGTTGCTCGGCGTGTACGGCGGCGCCGCCGACCCGATGCCGCTGATGCAGATGTTCGACAAGCAGGTGCAGCTGCGGATGGGCCAGGCCAACGTGCGGCACTGGACCGACGACGATCATGCCGCTGCTGCTCGACGACGCCGACCCGTTGGGCACCGAGGACTTCGTGACCCACCGCCTCCCGCTCGCCGAGGCGCCGGAGGCCTACCGGAAGTTCCGGGACAAGCAGGACGGGATGATCAAGGTCGTCTTCACGCCCTGAGCGACCCGCCGCCGGTGCCTCGGGGCTCCCCGAGGCACCGGGTTCGGCCCGTCAGGGGGTCGAGGACGAGGCCTGGCGCTCGGGCGGCGTCCGCGGCGTCGGAGGCGACCTCGCCGGCCTTCTCCTTGGCCTTCTCGGTGGCGTCCTGGACCCGGGGGTCGCGGGCCACGCGGGAGGCCTGCGACTTGATCTGCTCGTAGCGCTCACGGCCGGCCCGGGCGCCGAGGACGTAGCCGGCGCCGGCAGCGAGGAGCATCGGGATCTTCTTCATGGGTCGTTCCTCTCGTCGGTGTCCCGACCCGCATACCCGGTGCAGCGATCCTCAACCCACCTTCACGGGGTGGAGAGGGCGAGATCCCAGGCGATGCCGTCGAGGATGTCGCTCTCGCTGACCACCAGCTCGGTGGCCCGGGTGCGGGCGAGGACCCGGGAGACGATCAGGGCGCCCGCGGCGATGACGTCGGCGCGGCCCGGGTGCATCCACGGCTCGGCCCGGCGCTGCTCCACGCTGAGGCCGACGAGGCGGTCGCACTCGCGGTGCACCGCGGCGACGTCGAGGACGCTCTGGTCGATGGCGACCCGGTCGTACGCCGCCAGGTCGAGCACCCCCGCCGCCAGCGTCGTGATGGTGCCGGCGACCCCGACGACGCTCAGCGCGTCGGCGACCGCGACCGGGCACTCGTCGAGGGCCGCGTCCACGTCGGCCACGCAGGCCGCGACCTCCCCAGGCGTCGGCGGGTCGGAGTGCAGGTGCCGCTCGGTGAGCCGCACCGAGCCGATGTCCATGGAGTGCGCCTGGTCCGGTCGGTCCTGGTCGGCGCCGTCGTGGCCCAGCACCAGCTCGGTCGAGCCGCCGCCGACATCGATGACCAGCACCGGGGCCCGCGGCGTCTCCCGCAGCACCCGCACCGACCCGGCCCAGGCCAGGCGGGCCTCCTCGCCGCCGGTGAGCACCTCGGGGCGCACGCCGAGCCGGGCCTCGACCCCGTCCGCGAAGTCCTCGGCGTTGTCGGCGTCGCGGGTCGCGGAGGTCGCGCAGAACCTGGTGCGCGCCGGGTCGACGCCGTGCTCGCGCACCAGGGCGGCGTACTCCTCGACGGCGTCGAAGGTGCGCTCCAGCGCGGCCTCGAAGAGGCGCCCGGTCCGGTCGACGCCCTCACCCAGGCGCACCATCCGGGCCTCGCGGACCACGTCGGTGGTGCTCCCGGTCTCGACGTCGACGTCGACGATGAGCAGCTTGATCGTGTTGGTGCCGCAGTCGATGGCGGCTACACGCACGGGCCGGGCTCCCACCAGGGACCGAGGGCGTCGAGCACCTCGTCGCCGAGCGGGTTCACGCCGCGGCCCTGGGCCAGCGACTGCCCGGCCAGCACGTGCAGGCACTTGACCCGGTCGCGGCATCCCGCCGGCGGAGACGCCCTCGATCTCGGGCACGTCGAGTCCGGCGGCGCGGCCGATCTCGGCGCGGGCCTCGAGGTAGCGCTCGTGGGCGGCGGCGTACGCCGTGGCGAGCTCCTCGTCCTCGCCGAGGCGCGCCTCCATCTCCTTCATCAGCCCCGAGCCCTCGAGGGTGCCGATCCGCGAGGCCGCGCGCGGGCAGGTCAGGTAGTACGTCGTCGGGAACGGGGTGCCGCTGGGCAGGCGCGGCTGCGTGGTCACCACGTCGGGGTTGCCACAGGGGCAGCGGTGCCCGACCTCGGCGATGCCGCTGGCGGGTCGGCCCAGCTGCTCGTCGACGGCCGCCTGGTCCGCCGGGTCGATCCCCGGCTGCGCACTGCTCACTCCTGCTCCTCGGAACCGTCGATCTCGGTCAGCGGCGGGGTGCCGGTGTTGCGCGGCGGGTTGCCGGCCAGCAGCACCGAGCCCCAGGCAGCCTCCCAGAAGGCAGCCTCGACCTCGGGGCCCACCTCCTCGGGGTCGGGCGAGCTCCGCGGCCGGCTCCAGCGGCTCGCCGTCCTCGTCGAGCACGACGTACGACGTCTCGCCGGGCATCACGTAGCCGAGCTCGCGCGCCTCCTGCGTGACGTAGGCGGGGTCCTCCCACCGACGCATCTCACGCTCCAGGTCGGAGATGCTCGACTCCTTCTCGGCGATGTCGGCGCGCAGCGCCTCGAGCTCCCCGCGCTGCTGCAGGTAGGCGCGCGCCGAGCTGGCGTAGGAGACCGCGAGCAGCACCAGCACGAGCACCAGCACCGCGGCGCGCCCGGTCAGCCGGGGCCGGCGCCGGCGCCGCGACGAGGCACGCGGGGTCGCTGCGGCCGCGGGGCGCGCGGTCGAGCGCGAGGCGCCGCCCCGGCCCGGGCCGGTGCGCCCACGCGGGCCGCTGCCCCGCGACGGGGTGCGTCGGTTCTCGGGCATGTGTCCCAGGGTCGCTCAGGAGGAGTAGCGCGGGAACGCCGACACACCGGCGTAGCGCGCTGCATCTGCCAGCTCGTCCTCGATGCGCAGCAGCTGGTTGTACTTGGCCACCCGCTCCGAGCGTGCCGGGGCACCGGTCTTGATCTGCCCGCAGTTCGTGGCGACGGCGAGGTCGGCGATGGTGACGTCCTCGGTCTCGCCCGAGCGGTGGCTCATCATGCAGCGGTAGCCGTTGCGGTGCGCGAGGTCGACGGAGTCGAGGGTCTCGGTCAGCGAGCCGATCTGGTTGACCTTCACCAGCAGCGCGTTGGCCTGGCCGCCGCTGATGCCGCGCTGCAGGCGCTCCACGTTGGTGACGAACAGGTCGTCGCCGACGATCTGGATCTTGTGCGCCGAGCTGGTCGGTCAGGGTCTTCCAGCCCTCCCAGTCGTCCTCGTCGAGCGGGTCCTCGATGGAGACGATCGGGTAGGCGTCGCAGAGCTCGGCGTAGTAGGCGCTCATCTCCGTCGGCTGTCTTCGACTGTCCCTCGAAGGAGTAGACGCCGTCGGTGCAGAACTCGGTGGCGGCCACGTCGAGGGCCAGCACGATGTCGGTGCCCAGCTGCTGGCCGGAGCGCTCGACGGCCTCGGCGATCAGGTCGAGGGCGGCGCGGTTGGAGTCGAGGTTCGGCGCGAAGCCGCCCTCGTCGCCCAGGCCGGTGGCCAGGCCGCGCTCCTTGAGCACCGTCTTGAGCGCGTGGTAGACCTCCGCGCCGGAGCGCAGCGCCTCGCGGAAGGTCGCCGCGCCGACGGGCGCGATCATGAACTCCTGGATGTCGACGTTGGAGTCGGCGTGCGACCCGCCGTTGAGGATGTTCATCATCGGCACCGGCAGCACGTGGGCGTTGGGGCCGCCGACGTAGCGGTAGAGCGGCAGGCCGGCGGAGTCGGCGGCCGCGCGGGCCACGGCCAGCGAGACGCCGAGGATGGCGTTGGCGCCGACCTCGGCCTTGTTGGGGGTCCCGTCGGCGGCGAGCATCGCCTGGTCGACGAGGCGCTGGTCGTCGGCGTCGAGGCCCTCGACCGCAGGACCGAGCACGCGGATCACGTTGTCGACGGCCTGCTGGACGCCCTTGCCGGCGTACCGGTCGCCGCCGTCGCGCAGCTCCACGGCCTCGAAGGCGCCGGTGGAGGCGCCGCTGGGCACGGCTGCCCGGGCGAAGGTGCCGTCGTCGAGGACGACCTCGACCTCGACGGTGGGGTTGCCGCGGGAGTCGAGGATCTCGCGGGCGCCGACTGCTTCGATGGATGCCACGGTGGTCTGCTCCTGGGACGGGGTCGGGTGCTGGGACGTCCGGTCGAGCCTAGACCGTCGCGGGCCGTGGGCTTCGCACGGTCCGCGGACGCGGGCCCGCCGGGTGGCTACGGTGGGGCGATGCAGGACTACCTCGACCACGACGCCGTCGCCCTCGCCGCCCTGGTGCGCGAAGGCACCACCACTCCCGCCGAGCTGCTCGCCGCGGCCCGGGCCCGCGCGACGGAGGTCAACCCGCGGCTCAACGCCGTCGTGCGCGACCTCGAGCCGCCGGCCCCCAGCGGCCCCGCCCCCGAGGGTGGGCGACCCTTCGAGGGCGTGCCGTTCCTGCTCAAGGACCTCCACCAGCACCTGGCGGGCGTCCCGACCAGCGCGGGCAGCCGGTCGCTCGCGGAGCTGCCGGCCACCGAGACCGCCGCGGTCGTGGAGCGCTGGATCGAGGCGGGGCTGCAGGTGTTCGGCAAGACCAACACCCCCGAGTTCGGCACCAAGGGCGTCACCGAGCCGGAGCTCTTCGGCGCCGCGCGCAACCCCTGGAACACCGACCACACCCCCGGCGGCTCGTCGGGCGGCTCCGCCGCTGCGGTCGCCGCGGGCATCGTGCCCTGCGCGGCGGCCAGCGACGGCGGCGGCTCGATCCGGATCCCCGCCTCGGCGTGCGGGCTCTTCGGCCTCAAGGCCGGCGCGGGGGCTGCTGCCCTACGGCCCCGTCTACAGCGAGCTCTTCGGCGGCACCGCCACCGACGGCGTCATCTCCCGCAGCGTGCGTGACTCCGCCGCGATGCTCGACGTGCTCGCCGGGCCGACCGACGAGTCGCCGTACCTGCCCGCGCCCGGGCCCGTCGACGGGTACGCCGCCGAGGTCGGCCGCGACCCCGGCCGGCTGCGCGTGGTGATGAGCTGGCGCAGCGCGATCAACCCGGACCCGCACCCCGAGGCCCGGGCCGCCGTCGCGCGGGCCGCCGAGCTGCTGGCCGGGCTCGGCCACGAGGTCGTCGAGCTCGACACCCCGCCCGTCGACGACGAGGCGCTGGCCAAGAGCTTCCTGACGACCTGGTTCGCCCACACCGCCGTCTCGGTGGCCCAGGCCCGTGCGGCCACCGGGTGCGGCGAGGACCGCTTCGAGCCCGACACCCGGGTGATGGCGGCGCTGGGCCGGGCCACCGGCGCGGTGGAGTTCATCGAGGCCGTCGAGGACCGGCACCGCCACGTGCGCCGCCTCGCCGAGCTGCACGCGTCGTACGACCTCCTGCTGACGCCCACGACCGCCACGCCGCCGCCCCGGGTCGGCGCCTTCGACCAGCCGGCAGTCCTGCAGAAGGTCCAGAAGGCGCTGCTCTCCGCCCGCGGCGGCGGCCTGCTGCGCTTCACGCCGCTGGTGGACCAGATGGTCAAGGAGAACCTCGGCTGGGTGCCCTACACCCAGCTGGCCAACCTCACCGGCCGGCCGGCCATGAGCGTGCCGCTGCACTGGACGCCCGACGGGTTGCCGATGGGGGTGCAGCTCGTGGGTCGCCTCGGCAGCGAGGGGCTGCTGCTGCGCCTGGCTGCCCAGCTCGAGGACGCCGCTCCCTGGTGGGACCGCCGCCCGCCCCTCTGACCTCCTCCCCCCACCCCCACTCCCACCCGGCTGCTCGGTCCACCCCGGGGTCCGCCGACCCGGCCCAAATATCCCGCCCAGTCGGCCCAAACATCCCGCCCAGTCGGCCCGAATAACCCCTCGAGTCGGCCCGGATCTCCCGCCCAGCCGCGGCGGTCAGTTCGGGCCGGCTCGGTGCGACATTTGGGCCGGGTCGCGGTGAACTTGCGCCGGGTCAGCGGGACATTTGGGCCGGGTCGCGGTGATATTTGGGCCGGGTCAGGTGCGGCGGCGGACGGCGTCGCGGAGCGCCTGCTCGGGGTCGAGGCCGTCAGCGTGCGCCTCGGCGACCAGCGCGAGCAGTCGCTCGCCGAGATCGGCGGAGGCGGGGTCGAGAGCGACGTCGTGGCCGGCGCGGTGCAGGCGGTCGAGCACCTTGTCGGCGTACAGCAGGGCGGGCAGGCCGGCGGGGACGCCCTCGTCGACGCGGGTCCGGCCGGCCTTCTCGGCGGCCTTGATCTCCTGCCAGCGCTCGTTGACCGCGGCGGCGTCGCGGCCCTGGTCGGCCTCGTCGCCGAAGACGTGCGGGTTGCGGCGCACCATCTTCTCGGTGAGACCACGGGCCACGTCGTCGATGTCGAAGGAGCCGCTCTCGGCGGCGACGGCGGCGTGGAAGTAGACCTGCAGGAGCAGGTCGCCGAGCTCTTCACGCAGGTGCTCGACGGCCCCGACCTCGCCCGCCTCGAGCCGGTCGACGGCCTCGATCGTCTCGTGGGTCTCCTCGAGCAGGTAGCGCACCAGCGAGCGGTGGGTCTGCTCGGCCTTCCACGGGCACTCGGTGCGCAGGCGGGACATCACCGCCCGCAGCTCGAGGAGCGGTTCGGTGGCCACGGCGTCGCCCCGGGGGCTCAGCTGCAGCGCTGGGAGGCAGGCAGCCGGTCCTCGATGCGGCACCGCGGCCGGGTCGAGGGACTGCAGCTCGACGGCCTCGTCGCTGACCGCCACCGAGAGGTCCGAGCTCTGCTTCGAGGTCGCGGTGAAGTCGACCGGGGTGAAGAGCGGGTTCGGTGGTGAGCACGTGCTCGGCCTGCCAGTCGGCCGAGCACCTGCTGGTACGCCGCCGCCGCGGTGGCCTCGTCGGTGTCGGCCGGCAGGGTCGGGTCGACGACCTCCGCGAGCACCGAGCGCAGGTAGCTGCTGGAGGCGAAGACCGGCAGCACCTCCTCGAGCTGGGCGGAATCCGACTGGCCCAGGCCGAGGCGGGCCTGCTGGGCGGCTGCGGCCGTAGAGGACCGCGCCGTCGATGTCGTTGTCGGCGGCGATGCTGTCGGCGATCTCGCGCGAGACCAGCTGGGCCAGCACGGTGTCGCGCACCGTGGCGCCGGTGTAGCCCTGACCGAGCAGCTCGGGGTTGCTGCGCAGCACCTCGCAGGTCGTCGAGGACAGCTCGTCGACCTCGTCGACGCTGATCTCCGTGCCGTCGACGTCGGCGGCCACGCCGGGAGCCGCCTGGATCTCCGAGACGCCGCAGCCGGACAGGGCACCGAGTGCCCAGCAGGGCCGCGGCGGCGAGACCGGCGAGGGGACGGGACAGACGCACGGGTGCTCCTAGAGGTAGATCAGGGTGAGGGCTGGCTCACAGCTCGACTGGTCCATTGAACCAGTCGGTCAGGACGGGTCGATCACCTGGTCGATGACCTGGCGGGCCCACTCGAGCAGCGCGATGCCGTCGATGGGTCGCCCACCGATGACCGCGGTCTGCGGACGCGGCACCAGGATCGTGTCGATCTGGGGCTTGATCAGCGACTTCGGGTACATCCGTTGCAGGCGCACCTGGCGCGACTCGGGCAGGCTGACCGGCGCGAAGCGGACGTTCTTGCCCGCGATGGTCACCTCCGCGATTCCGGCCTGGCGAGCCCGGGCGCGGAAGCGCGCGACGAGCAGCAGCGAGACGACCTCGATCGGCGGCTCGCCGTAGCGGTCGAGCAGCTCCTCGTTGATCGCGTCGACGTCCTCGTCGGTGCGCACCTCGGCGAGCCGCTTGTAGATCTCCAGGCGCAACCGCTCGGTGCCGATGTAGTCGTGCGGCAGGTGCGCGTCGACGGGCAGCTCGATGCGGACCTCGTTGAGCTCGGGCTCGCCGCCGTCGCCCTTGAACTCGGCGACCGCCTCGCCGACCAGGCGCACGTAGAGGTCGAACCCGACGTCGGCGATGTGGCCGGACTGCTCGCCGCCCAGCAGGTTGCCCGCGCCGCGGATCTCGAGGTCCTTCATCGCGATCGCCATGCCGCCACCGAGGTCGGAGTGCTGGGCCAGGGTGGCCAGCCGCTCGTGCGCGGTCTCGGTGAGCGGCTTCTCGGTCGGGTAGAGGAAGTAGGCGTAGGCCCGCTCGCGCGAGCGGCCCACCCGCCCGCGCAGCTGGTGCAGCTGGGAGAGGCCCAGGGTGTCGGAGCGCTCGATGATCATCGTGTTGGCGTTGGAGACGTCGAGGCCGGACTCCACGATCGTGGTGCACACCAGCACGTCGAAGCGCTTCTCCCAGAAGTCGAGCATCACCCGCTCGAGCTGCTGCTCGCCCATCTGGCCGTGCGCGGTGGCGACCCTCGCCTCGGGCACCAGCTCACGGATCCGCGCTGCGGCCTTCTCGATCGACTGGACCCGGTTGTGGATGTAGAAGACCTGGCCCTCGCGCAGCAGCTCGCGGCGTACGGCGGCGGTCACCTGGCGGTCCTCGTAGGCGCCGACGTAGGTCAGCACCGGGTGCCGCTCCTCGGGCGGGGTGGTGATCGTGGACATCTCCCGGATGCCGGTGATCGCCATCTCGAGCGTGCGCGGGATCGGCGTCGCGCTCATCGACAGCACGTCGACGGAGGTGCGCAGCCGCTTCATCTGCTCCTTGTGCTCGACGCCGAAGCGCTGCTCCTCGTCGACCACGATCAGCCCGAGGTCCTTCATCCGGGTGTCGGGGTTGAGCAGCCGGTGGGTGCCCACCACGATGTCCACGGTGCCGTCGGCCAGCCCGGCGAGGACCTCCTTGGCCTCCTTGTCGGTCTGGAAGCGCGACAGCCCCTTGAGCACGACCGGGAAGCCGGCCATCCGCTCGCTGAACGTGGAGAGGTGCTGGGTGACCAGCAGCGTCGTGGGCACCAGCACCGCGACCTGCTTGCCGTCCTGGACGGCCTTGAACGCCGCCCGCACCGCGATCTCGGTCTTGCCGTAGCCCACGTCGCCGCAGACCAGCCGGTCCATCGGGATCACCCGGCGCATGTCGGCCTTGACCTCGTCGACGGTGGTCAGCTGGTCCTGGGTCTCCTGGAACGGGAACGCGTCCTCGAGCTCGCGCTGCCAGGGCGTGTCCGGGCCGAAGGCGTGGCCCTGGGTGGCCTGCCGGGCGGCGTACAGCTTGATCAGCTCGGCGGCGATCTCGCGCACCGCCTTGCGGGCCCGGCCCTTGCGCTTGGCCCAGTCGCCGCCGCCGAGGCGGTCGAGGCTGGGGTGCTCGCCGCCGACGTAGCGGGTGACCTGGTCGAGCGCGTCGGCCGGCACGTAGAGCCGGTCGGCGGGCCCGCCGCGCTTGGAGGCGCCGTACTCGAGGACGAGGTACTCGCGGGTGGCGCCGCCGACCTCGCGCTGCTTCATCTCCACGAAGCGGCCCACGCCGTGCTGCTCGTGCACCACGAAGTCGCCGGACTTCAGCTCGAGGGGGTCGATCTGCTTCTTGCGCCGGGTGGGCATCTTGCGCATGTCGCGCGTGGAGGACTTCTGCCCCGACAGGTCCTCGCCGGTCAGCAGCACCAGGCGGTTGGTCTCGTCGACGAAGCCGTGCGCGAGCCCGCCACAGGTCACGGTGACGACGTCGGGACCCATCCGGGCGTCGTCGCCGCCGGTGTGCGGCTCGACCAGGCGGGCCGGCACGTCGTGCTCGGCCAGCGCCTCGACCATGCGCTGCGCGGGGCCGTGGCCCTCGTGCAGCACCAGCACCCGGTAGCCCTCCGAGCGCCAGGTCTCGAGGTCGGCGATGGCGCGCTCGACGTCGCCGCGGTAGGCGTCGACCGGCTTGGCCGACAGCGCGCGGCTCGGCACCGCGCCGACGGTCACGTCGACGTCGATGC
The DNA here is from genome assembly GCA_963722135.1 of uncultured Actinomycetota bacterium. Lineage (GTDB taxonomy): Bacteria > Actinomycetota > Actinomycetes > Propionibacteriales > Nocardioidaceae > Nocardioides. Next base: position 61,419 of record CAVRJT010000003.1, on the reverse strand, counting down.
CGGTGATGGTGCCGGCCTCGTCGCGCAGCACCGGTGAGTCCGCGCCCTCGACGTCGATCCCGAAGGGGCTCACCGTCCACCAGGGCTTGTGCTGGCCGATGGTGTGCTCGCGCACGTCGGCCAGGCTGCGGTACGACGCCGCCCCGAGGTCGATCGGCGCGCTGCCGCCGCTCGCGGCCGCGGCCCAGCTGGCGCCCAGGAACTCCTCGCTCGTGGCGACCAGGTCGTGGGCACGGCGGCGCGCCCGCTCGGGGTCGAGCACCAGGACGTGGGTGTCGGGGGGCATCAGGTCGACGAGGAGCTCCATGTCGTCGACCAGGACGGGGGCGAGGGACTCCATGCCCTCGACGGCGATGCCCTGGGCCATCTTGTCGGTGAGCTCGAGCAGCTGCGGGTGGGCCTGGCCCAGCGCAGCGGCGCGGCGGCGTACCTCGTCGGTGAGCAGCAGCTCGCGGCACGGCGGCGCCCAGAGCCGCTCGACGGGCTCGAGGGTGCGCTGGTCGGCGACGGAGAACGAACGGATCTCCTCGACCTCGTCACCCCACAGCTCCACGCGCAGCGGGTGCTCCTCGGTCGGCGGGAACACGTCGAGGATGCCGCCGCGGACCGCGAACTCGCCGCGGCGCTCGACGAGGTCGACGCGCGAGTACGCCGCGTCGGCCAGGCGCTGGACCAGCCCGTCGAGGGGCGCGGTGGCCCCGGGGACCAGCTCGACCGGCTCGAGGTCGCCGAGCCCCTTGACCTGCGGCTGGAGGATCGAGCGGACCGGGGCGACGACGACCTTGAGCGGGCCGTTGCTGGAGTCGGTACCGGGGTGCTGCAGGCGGCGCAGCACGGCCAGGCGGCGCCCGACGGTGTCGGAGCGCGGGCTGAGCCGCTCGTGCGGGAGCGTCTCCCACGACGGGTAGGAGGCCACGGTGTGCGGGTCGAGCAGGTCGCCCAGGGCGGTGACGAGGTCGTCGGCCTCCCGTGACGTGGCGGTCACGGCGAGCACCGTGCGTCCGGCGCGCACCAGCCCGGCGACCACGAACGGGCGCAACGCCTCGGGACCGGTCAGGTCGAGCGCGCGGACCCGGCCCTCCCCCGCGTCGGAGAGCACGTCGCGCAGGGTCGGGTCGGCGAGCACCGCGTCGGCGATCCCGGCGGGGCCGGGGGCGAGGTGGACATCGGTGGTCGTGATCGACACGGGGCGAGCGCTCCTGGGTGGTGGTGGGGCTGACCCCCAGCACGGGGAACGCCCCCGCTCAGGACCGAGGCGGGGGTGGGTGGGGCAGCGCGGACGAGTCTACGACCGGCCACCGACGCTCACCGAAAGCGCTGCGCGGGCTCAGCCCAGGGCGCGGAAGGACAGCGCGTGCCAGCGCGGGCCCACCGGGGTGACCTCGACGCGGCGCGGGTCGAAGGGCGGCCGCTCGTCGGGCTCGTCCGTCTCGGCACCCGCGAGGGGCGGCTCGGGGTCGGGCTCGCCGATGGCGCGCACGATCCGGATCTCCAGCCGCGACTCCGAGAGCCCCTCGGCGAGGTGCTCGCCCCACTCGACCACGGTGACGGCGTCCTCGAGGGAGGTGTCGAGGTCGAGGTCGTCGAGCTCCTCGAGCCCGTCGAGGCGGTAGGCGTCGACGTGCACCAGCTCCGGGCCGTCCACGATCGTGGGGTGCACCCGCGCGATCACGAAGGTGGGCGAGGTGATGTTGCCGCGCACGCCCAGCCCCGCGCCCAGGCCCTGGGTGAAGGTGGTCTTGCCGGCCCCGAGGTCGCCGGTGAGCACGACCAGGTCGCCGTGGGTGAGCTGGCCGGCCAGCGAGCGGCCGATGCTGCGCATCGCGTCGGCGGTCGGGGCCTGGAAGACCGCGGTGCGCAACGGCCGGCGCATCTCCACCAGCGGGGAGTAGCGCCGGATCTCGCGGAAGCCCTGGCGGTCCCAGAACCGCACGGTCGCGGGCAGCTCCTCGCGCGCCTGCACGATGAGGTCGTCGGTGCCGCGCCCGGAGTCGGCGACCGCGTCGACCGCGGCGTCGATGAGCCGTCCCGCGATGCCCATCCCCTGGTGTCCGGGGACCACGCCGAAGCGACGGATGTAGGTCGAGGACCCGATCGGGTCGAGGATCAGCGCGCCGACCGGCTCGTCGCCGAGGCAGGCCAGCAGTCCCCCGCCGTCGGCCAGCTTGCCGCGGATCGTGTGCACCGTCTCCTTGAGCGCCCCGGGCGGCGGGTCGAGCGGCGGGCGCGCCGAGAACGCGGCCTGGACCACCTGCTGCACCTGCTCGGCCGCCTCCGGGCCCACGCGTCGTACGACGACGGTCATGGGCGTGCCGCCCGCTCGGCCGCGGCCGCGAGGAGCTGGTCGAGCTCGGCGTTGACCTGGTCGTGGCTCTCCATCACCACCATGTGCCCGGCGCCCGCGACCTCCAGCAGGCTGGAGCCCTGGATGCGGGCGTGCAGCTTGCGGCTGTGGCCGATGGAGGTCATCCGGTCGGAGGTGCCGCAGATGATCGAGACCGGCACCCGGCTGAGCACCTCGACCACGTGGAACTTGTCGAGCTCGCTCGAAGCTGGGGAAGAACTCGGCGACCACCTCGAAGGGGGTCTCGGCGAGCATCTGGTCGACGAAGCGCACGTAGGACTCCGGCACCTCGCCGCCGAAGGCGAACAGGTCGGTGCCGATCATCGCCATCGAGGCGCCCCAGCGCCGGGCCAGGTCGATGACGCGGTGCCCGCGGGCGATCGGCACCATCGCCTTGCCCAGCGCGCGACCCAGGCGCGGCCCGGCCAGCTTGGCGGGCACGACGGGCAGCAGCAGCCGTCCGACGTCGAGGCCGCCGGCGGTGGTGGAGACCAGTCCGACGCCGACGACCCGGGAGCCGAAGAGCTCGGGGTGCTGCTCGGCGAGCGCCACGATCGTCATCCCGCCCATCGAGTGGCCCACCAGCACGACGGGGCCCTCGGGCACCTGGTCCTCGAGCACCCGGGCCAGGTCCGAGCCGAGCTGGTCGATGGTGGCGTTCTCCATCGACGAGCGCCCCGAGCGGCCGTGCGAGCGCTGGTCGTAGAACACCGAGCGCACCAGCCCGCGGTAGGCGGCGCGCTGGAAGTGCCAGCAGCCCAGGCTCAGCGCGTAGCCGTGCACGAAGATCACCGTCAGGTCCGACTGCTGGTCGCCGGCGGCCGCGGGGTCGAGCTCGTCGACCTCGACGTGCAGCGGCACCCCGTCGTCGGCGATCACGGTGCGCGCCCGGCGGCGCGCAGCGAGCCGAGCGGGGTCGCGTCGAGGGCGTCGCGGCGCGCGATGTCGCGGCGGCGGCGGACGACCTCGGCGGCGGTGCCGGCCGCGGCGACGCCCCGCGACGGCCCCGGCCACGCCGAGGACGCGTCGTCGCCCTGCTCACGAGTCCCGCTCGCTGTCGATCCAGCGGCGCGCGAAGCGGCCCCCGATCCGGCTGACGATCTCGTAGGAGATCGTGCCGCAGGCCTCGGCCCAGTCCTGCGCGGTCGGGTCGGGGGCGCTGCCGAAGAGCACCACCCGGTCCCCCGCGGCCGACGGCCGGCTCCTCGCCCTCGCCGGCCACCTCGACGACCAGCTGGTCCATGCAGATCCGTCCGCGCACCGGTCGGCGTACGCCGGCGACGCCGACGTGGGCGGTGTTGCCGGCGTGGCGCGGCACGCCGTCGGCGTACCCGATCGGGCACGCAGGCCGACCGTGACCGGCGCGTCGGCGACCCAGGTGTGGCCGTAGGAGACCCCGTCGCCGGGCGCCAGCCGCTTGGTCATCGCCAGCGTCGCGCTCGACGGTCATCGCGGGGCGCAGGCCCAGGTCGCGGGTGTGGCCGGGCGCGGGGTCGAGGCCGTAGGACGCGATGCCGACCCGGACCAGGTCGAAGTGCATCGAGGGGCGCAGCAGGGTGGCGGCGGAGTTGGCGAGGTGGCGCACCTCGGGGTCGCAGCCCGGCCTCCTCGGCGGTGGCGAGCGCGTCGCGGAAGACCTGCTCCTGCGCGTCGTTGGCGGGGTGGTCGGGATCGTCGGCCAGGCGGAGGTGCGACCAGATGCCGGTGACGCGCCAGTGCCCGGCCTCCTCGCCCGCGCGGGCGGCGGCGACCAGGGCCGGCCAGTCGGCGGGCAGCGAGCCGCCGCGGTTGCAGGCCGGTGTCGATCTTGAGCTGCAGCCGGGCGGGGCGGCCGGCGCGGGCGACGGCGTCGACGAGCTCGTCGAGCTCGGCGAGCGAGTACGCCGTCACGTCGACGTCGGCGGCGACCGCCGGCGCCCAGTCCTCGCCGGGCACGGTCAGCCAGGCCAGCAGGCGGCCGGTGTCGCCGGCCGCGCGCAGCGCCAGTGCCTCGTCGAGGGTGGCCACGCCCGAGCCAGGAGCGCTCCGGCCTCGCGGGCGGCCGCGGGCCACCTGGGCCATCCCGTGGCCGTAGGCGTCGGCCTTGACGACCACCATCAGGGCCACGTCGGGCCCGACCTCGCCGGCGAGCCGGCGCACGTTGTGGCGGACCGCCGCCAGGTCGACGACGATCTCGGCGCGCCGTGCGTCGGTGCGGGAGGCTCATCGCCGCCATCCTTCCACCCGGCGGCTCACGGACGTCGGGCAGGGCCCGCACCACGTCGGCCACGGCGCCGCCGCGACCTGACCGGCCACGAGCGGGCCGCCGCGCGAGACCGTCGTGGCCGCGGCGCCGTGCAGCCACGACCCGACGCTGGCGGCGTCGAAGGGGTCGAGCCCCGCGGCGAGCAGCGCGCCGATCAGCCCGCCGAGCACGTCGCCGGCGCCGGCGGTGGCCAGCCAGGGCGTGCCGGTGGTGGTGGCCCGGGTGCGCCCGTCGGGGCGGGCTGACGAGGGTGTGGCGGCCCTTGAGCAGCACCACGCAGCCGTAGCGGCGGGCGGCCGCGCGGGCGAAGTGCAGCGGGCGCGCCTCGATCTCGGCGCGCTCCTCGTCCAGCATCGCGGCGAGCTCGCCGGCGTGCGGGGTGAGCACCGCCGGCGACGTCCAGCGGCGCTCGCGTGAGGCTGGTGCAGGGCGTCGGCGTCGACGAGGACCGGCAGCCGGTGCTCGCGGGCGTCGGCGAGCGCCTCGGCCAGCGTCGCGGCCGCGTCGTCGCCGGTCCCGGAGCCGACGACCCAGGCCTGGACCCGACCGGCCCCGACCACCTCGGGGTGCGCCTGCCGCACCCGGTCGGCGACGGCCGCGTCGCCGACGTACCGGACCATGCCCGGCGAGGCCGGCGCGGCGCCGGCGACGCTGAGCAGCCCGGCGCCGGGGTACGTCTCGGAGCCGGCGCGCACCCCGACGACGCCGCGGGTGTACTTGTGGGCGTCGTCGGCTGGGGCGCGGCAGCAGCCGGGCGACGTCGGCGGCCTGGAGGCTCTCGACACGGCCGTGCGGGCAGGTCGAGGCCGAGGTCGACGAGGTGCACCGTGCCGCACGCGCCGGCCGCGGGGTCGACGAGGTGGGCGGCCTTGTGGGTGCCGAAGGTGACGGTGAAGCGCGGCCCGCACGTGGGGCTCCGGGGTCTCGCCGGTGTCGACGTCGACGCCGCTGGGCACGTCGACCGCCACCACCGGCACGCCCTCGAGCCGGGCCAGCGCCTCGCTGCGCCGTCGGGCCGCAGCCCGGGCTTGCCGCCGATGCCGACGATCCCGTCGACCACCACCTCGGGTCGCGCCCCGACGCGTGCCCCGGCGTGGCTCCGGCTGCACTCCTGCGGGCACGACCCGGCCGCCGGCGGCCCGCAGCGCCGCCAGCCCGCCCTGCGTGCACCTGGTCGGAGAGCAGCCACGCCTCCACCCCGGCCCCGCGCCGCGCCAGCAGCGCCCCGGCGTGCAGCGCGTCGCCGCCGTTGTCCCCGGAGCCGACCAGCAGCAGCACCCGTCGGCCGTACGTCGAGCCCAGCCAGTCGGCCACCGCCTGCGCCAGCCCGTGCGCCGCGCGCATCATCAGCGCGCCCTCCGGCAGCCGCGCCATCAGCGCCGCCTCCGCCGCCCGGACCTGCTCCACCGTGTGCGCCTGCCTCATGCCGCCCCAACCTAGTCCCGCCGTCGCCCTCCCCGGCCCGGGTCGTGGTCCGGGTCGTGGTCCGGGTCGTGGTCCGGGTCGTGGCCCGGGTCGTGGGTCACTGACGCGCCAGGACGCGTCCTCGGGCACACGACTCGGGCCACGACCCAGGCCACGAGTGAGACCACGACCCGGCCGCGGCGCCGGGGATCCGAGCACCTGTGGATGAGCCGAGCACGGCGTCGCCTGAGCGGGCACCCTCCTGGTCATGGAGGAGTCATTCGACATGTTGGTGCAGCGCCAGTCAGGACTGATCGCGCGCCGTCAGCTGACCCAGCTGGGGATCAACGCCGATGCGGTGCGCAACCACGTGTGGGCCCGGCGCTGGGTCGCGCGTACGCCGCGCGTCGTGAGCACCGTGACCGGCACCCTGGACCCGGAGCAGCGCCGGTGGCTCGCGGTCCTGCACGCCGGTCCGCGGAGCATGGTCGGGGGCCTCACTGCCTTGGGGTGCCACGGGCTCACCGGATGGGATCGCGAGCAGGTCACCGTCTGGGTCGATGCCCCACTGGCGTTCGAGCGGGTCGAGGGCATCGAGTTCTTCCGCACCCGCCGACCCTTCGACGTGCTGCGCCACCCCAGGGAGGGGTTGCCGCTCGCCCGGGTGGAGCCCGCTGCACTGCTCTGGGCCGCCTACGAGGCGCCTCTGCGGTCGGCGCACGGCATCCTCGCTGCGACGGTGCAGCAACGGCTGAGCACTCCAGAGCGGCTGATCGAGTGGGTGGACCACCTGCGTCCGCTGCGCCGCGCCAAGCCCTTCAAGCGGCTGCTCAGCGAGGTGGCCGGTGGGGCCCACTCAGGAGCGGAGGCCGATCTGGCGATCCTGTGCCGTCGCTACGGGCTTCGTCTGCCCGACCGGCAGACGCAGCGCACCGACTCCCGCGGCCGCCGGCGCTGGACCGACTGCGAGTGGGACCTGCCTGGCGGCGTCGCGTTGGTGCTGGAGATCGACGGGTCCTTCCACATGGAGGTGCGTCAGTGGGCCGCGGACAAGCAACGGGGCAGACGCCTGGCATCGCCCGACCGCATCGTCGTCGGCTGCACGGCGTACGAGGTGCGCCACGAGGACGCCGACCTCGCTGCTGATCTCCGCACCCTGGGCGTCCCGTCGCTTCGCCCCGGACCCGGTTCGGGTCGTGGTTCGGGTCGTGGTTCGGGTCGTGCACCTGAGGACGCGGCCTAGCGCGTCCAGGGCCACGACCCGACCACGACCCAGACCACGACCCAGACCACGACCCAGACCACGACCCAGGCCACGACCCAGGCCACCACGGGGTCGTGCCCCTGAGCGTGACGCACAGGTCACCCTCAGGGGCACGACTGGTCAGCGGACGGTGCGGAAGACCGCCTTGCCCTTGCTCTTCTTGAAGGGGTCGGCCGGCAGGAACCGCACCAGGACCTTGCTGCGACCCAGCGACCGGGCCTTGAAGCGGATCTCGGCGACGCCGTCGACGACCTTCGCGCGGCGCACGACGTCCCCGTCGACGAGCACCTTCACGCGGCCGGTGGGCGCGAGCCCGCCGGCGGCGTCGACGGTGGCGACCAGCGAGACCTTGTCGCCCTTCGAGACCTTCGAGGAGCTCAGCTCGACGTCGGTGGAGGTCCGGGCCTTGCGCACGTCGACCTCGTCGTCGGCCACGTCGTCAGCGCTGCTGGCGGTGCCGTCGGAGGTGACGGTCTGCAGCTCCTCGACCACGAACCCGGTCGGGCCGCTGGTCGTGGCGACGAAGGTGAGCTCGGCCAGCGTGGTGTCGCCCGAGGTCGCCGGCGAGGTGCCGAGCTTGGTGTGGGTGACGGTGACCTCGCCCTTCTCCGTCGACGCGTAGGTGCTGCCCGTGTCGTCGGTGCCGGCGCTGTCGACGACGTAGGTCACGGCGTCGGGGTCGAAGCCGACGCTCAGGTCGTAGGCGTAGAGGTCGGCCGCCGACTGCTCGACGGTGACCGTGAACTCCTGGCCCGCCTTGACCTTGGCCGGCGCGGAGACCGTGACGCTCCCGTCGCCCGGCTCCGCGGACTCGTCGCTTCCGGTGCCCTCGAGCACGTCCCCCTCGAGGGCGCCGTAGAGCGCGGGGGTGGTGCGGTGCGCGGTGGCCTGCTCGTAGGCGTAGGTGAGGCCGAGCAGGTCGCCCTCGGCGTACTCGCGCCCGAGGAACTCCAGGTTCACCCCGGCCCCGGTGATGGTGCCGTCGGCCTCGACGGCCTGGCCCATCGGCACCGTGACGGCCGGCAGCCCGGTGTTGGGGCTGAGCCGCATGTTGGTGCTGTGCGTGCCGTAGGGGCGCCCGGAGGGGTAGACGAGCGCGTCGAGCTCGTTGTCGTCGAGCGCCGCAGGTGACCAGCGTGCGGCCACCGGCGAGGACTGCGGTGTGGGTCTCCATCCAGGCGTCGTACTCCGCCTCGGTGACCTGCTCGCGACGCTCGTACGTCGAGGCGCGCGAGGTCACGATGTGGCCGGTGTCGATGATGGCGCGCAGCGAGCGGGCCGCGACGCTCTCGTCGAGGTGCGCCTCGATGTAGTCGTCGAGGTCGTGCTTGAACTCGTTGGTCGAGCCGCTGCCCTCGCCGAGCACCGGGTCGATGCCGGCGATGGTGATCTCCTCGACGGTGGCGCCCTGCGCCTCGAGGTCGGCGACCGCCTGGGCCCACAGCCGCCGCACCGTGGTGTCGCTGGGCAGCATCGAGGCCAGGTAGCCGATCCGCACGCCGGCGAGCGCCTCGGGGTCGAGGTAGGAGGTGTAGGACTCGGGCGCCCGCTCGTCGGCCTCGGCGGTGACCGGGTCGGCGGGGTCGCTGCCCACGACGGCGTCGAGGGCGATGGCCGCGTCGGAGACCGAGCGGGTCATCGGGCCGCCGGTGTCCTGGCTGAGCGCGAGCGGCACGATGCCGTCGCGGCTGGCCAGGCCGACCGTCGGACGCACTGCCCACGAGCTGGTTGTAGCTCGACGGCACCCGGATCGAGCCGCCGGTGTCGGTGCCGAAGCCGATCGCGCCGAGGTTGGCCGCGATCGCGGCGCCGGTGCCGCCGCTGGAGCCGCCCGCGGTGCTGGTCGGTGGCGTAGGGGCTGGCGACGTACACCGTGTCGCCGGGCTCGGAGCCGGCGCTGAACTGCGAGGTGAAGCCGAAGGCGAACTCGTCGAGGCTGGCCTTGCCGAGGATGATCGCCCCGTCGGCGCGCAGCCCCTCGACCATCGCGGCGTCGTCGCGGTCTGGTTGCCCTCCCAGCAGCCGCAGCCGGCGGTGGTGGGCATGTCGACGGTGTCGTAGTTGTCCTTGAGCAGCACCGGGATGCCGTCGAGCATGCTGCGAGGGCCCGCCGTTGGCGGCGCGGGCGGCGTCGCTGGCGGCCGCGGCCTCGAGCGCGACGTCGCTGGTGGCGATGATCGAGGCCAGCGCGCGGCCGGTCTCGGAGGTGTCGACGACGGTGCGGTCGTAGGCCGCGATCCGGTCGAGGTAGGCCTGGGTGAGCTGCACCGAGGTGACGACGCCGGCGTTCATCGCCTTCTGCATCTCCACCGCGCTCGCCTCGACGAGGGCGAAGTCGCCGTCGTCGTGCAGGACCCGCTGCGACAGCGCCGCGAGGTCGGCCACGGTGATGACGAGGTCGGCGTCGAGGTCGGCCGGCCGCGACGTCGCTCCAGCCGGCGTCGGTGCTGGTCGTGCCCATCGCGTCGACGAGCAGGTCGAGGTCGTCCGACGGTGACCTGGCGGTCGCCGGTCAGGTCGGCGGCGGTGAAGTACGGGGCGAGGTAGCCGCCGCGCCGCCGGCGGGGGCCGGGGCCGCCGCCGACAGGGCGGGGGCTGGCGGTGGGGCCGACCGCGAGCGCGGCGATCCCCATCGAGCCTGCGACGAGCATCGACGCCTTGGTGGTCCTGAGCTTGCTTCACGCTGGTCCTCTCGAACGGGCCGGTTGGCAGGTGAACCTCGCCTCCGCGTGTTACGCGATCGAGACGCTCTTCACCGCCCCGGTGACCGCCGTGTTAACAACCCTGAGACCTGGCGTCACGGCTCCGCCTCGGACCCGGTTCAGGACTCGAGGACGACCACGGCCGAGGCGATGCCGGCGTCGTGGGAGAGCGAGAGGTGCAGGTGGGCGACGCCGAGCTCGTCGGCGCGGGCGCGCACGGTGCCGCGGATCTCCAGCAGCGGGCGGCCCGAGGACTCGTTGACGACCTCGCAGTCGTGCCAGGCCATCCCGACGGGCGCGCCGAGGGCCTTGGCCAGCGCCTCCTTGGCGGCGAAGCGGGCGGCCAGCGAGGCCAGCGGGCGCGTGGCCTCGGCGGGGGTGAAGAGCCGCTCGCGCAGCGCGGGGGTGCGCTCGAGGGACTCGGCGAACCGCTCGATGTCGCAGACGTCGATGCCGACGCCGATCACGGGCACGGCGCGCTCACTCGACCGTGACGGACTTGGCGAGGTTGCGCGGCTGGTCGACGTCGTGGCCCATCGCGGTGGCCAGCTCGCAGGCGAAGAGCTGCAGCGGCACGACCGCCACCAGCGGCTGGAGCAGCACCGGCACCCGCGGCAGGCGGATCAGCACGTCGGCGTACGACGCGATCGAGGCGTCGCCCTCCTCGGCCAGGCAGATCGTGCGGGCGCCGCGGGCGCGGACCTCCTGGATGCCGCTGAGCATCTTGTCGTGCAGCTGGTCGCGGCCGCGGGGCGGCACGACGCACAGCACCGGCAGGTCCTGCTCGATCAGCGCGATCGGGCCGTGCTTGAGCTCGCCGGCGGCGAACCCCTCGGCGTGGATGTAGGCCAGCTCCTTGAGCTTCAGCGCGCCCTCGAGCGCGACCGGGTAGCCGGCGTGGCGGCCCAGGAACAGCACCGAGCGGGTGCCGACGTGCTCGCGCGGCCAGCGCGTAGACGTCGTCGGCGCGCGAGAGCACGGTCTCGATGTGGCCGGGCATCTCCTCGAGCTGGCTCATCACCTCGGCGATCTCGTCGCCGTAGCGGGTGCCCTTGACCTGCGCGAGGTAGAGCGCGAGCAGGTAGCAGGCCACCAGCTGGGTCAGGAAGCCCTTGGTGGAGGCGACCCCGATCTCGGGGCCGGCGTGGGTGTAGATGACCGCGTCGGACTCGCGCGGGATCGTCGAGCCGTTGGTGTTGCAGATCGCCAGCACCTTCGAGCGCTGGGTGCGCGCGTGCCGGATCGCCTGCAGGGTGTCGGCGGTCTCGCCGGACTGGCTGATCGCGACCACCAGCGTGGAGTAGTCGAGGATCGGGTCGCGGTAGCGGAACTCCGAGGACAGCTCGACCTCGACCGGGATCCGGCACCAGTGCTCGATGGCGTACTTGGCGACCATGCCGGCGTAGAACGAGGTGCCGGCCGCGATGATGATGATCTTGTCGACGTCGCGCAGCTCCTGGTCGGACAGGCGCATCTCGTCGAGGTGCAGCGCCCCGTCGCGCGTACGCCGCCCCAGCAGCGAGTCGGCGACGGCGCGCGGCTGCTCGAAGATCTCCTTGCGCATGAACCAGTCGTGGCCGTCCTTCTCGGCCGCGGAGAGGTCCCAGTCGACGTGGTACTGCCGGCCCTCGGCGGGGGTGCCGTCGAAGCCGGAGACGCTGACGCCCTCGGGGGTGATGCGTGACGACCTGGTCCTGGTCGAGCTCGAGCGCCTCGCGGGTGTGCTCGATGAACGCGGCCACGTCGGAGCCGAGGAAGTTCTCGCCCTCGCCGAGGCCGACGACCAGCGGGCTGTTGCGGCGCGCGGCCACGACCCGGCCGTGGGGTCCTCGGCGTCGACGGCCACGAGCGTGAAGGCGCCCTCGAGCCGGCTGCACACCCGCTGCATCGCGGTGGTCAGGTCGACCCCGGAGACGACCTGCAGCTCCAGCAGGTGCGCGACGACCTCGGTGTCGGTCTCGGAGACCAGCTGGTGGCCGTCGTCCTCGAGGCGGGCGCGCAGGTCGTCGAAGTTCTCGATGATGCCGTTGTGCACCATCGCCACCCGCCCGGTCGCGCCGAGGTGCGGGTGGGCGTTGACGTCGTTGGGGGCGCCGTGGGTGGCCCAGCGGGTGTGCCCGATGCCGATCGTCGAGGGCGGCAGCGGGTCGGCGTCGACGACCTTCTCGAGGTTGGCCAGCTTGCCGGCCTTCTTGCGGGTCACCAGCGCGCCGTCGTCGACCAGCGCGATGCCGGCCGAGTCGTAGCCGCGGTACTCCAGGCGCCGCAGCCCCTCGATGACGACCAGCTCGGCGGGGCGCTGCCCGACGTACCCAACGATCCCGCACATGGGGCGGGAGTCTATCGAGGCGCGGACCGACCGACGCGCCGCGGCGCGGGGGCTGCAACAATCGCCGTCATGTCCTCGCCTGGCCGGGGCCACCTCAACGGCGGCCACGACGACAACGGCCGCGAGACCTCGCCGTACATCGAGCTCGACCGCTCGGCCTGGGCGGCGCTGGCCGACACCGCGGACCGCCGACCCCCTCTCCGAGGAGGAGGTCCACGAGCTCAGCGGGCTGGGCGACGAGCTCGACCTCGACGAGGTGCGCGAGGTCTACCTGCCGCTCTCGCGCCTGCTGAGCCTGTACGTCGAGTCGGCCGGCCAGCTGCACCGCAGCCAGGAGGACTTCCTGCACCGCCGCACCCCGCCGCGCACCCCGTTCGTGATCGGGCTCGCCGGCTCGGTGGCGGTCGGCAAGTCGACCACGGCGCGGGTGCTGCAGCAGATGCTGGCGCACTGGCCCGAGCACCCCAACGTCGCGCTGGTGACCACCGACGGCTTCCTCTACCCCAACGCCGAGCTCGAGCGCCGCGGCATCCTGCAGCGCAAGGGCTTCCCCGAGTCCTACGACCGGCGCGCGCTGCTGCGCTTCGTGGTCGACATCAAGTCGGGCAAGGACGAGGTGCGAGGCGCCGACGTACTCCCACCTGGTCTACGACGTGGTGCCCGACGAGAAGGTCGTCATCAAGCGCCCCGACATCGTCATCATCGAGGGCCTCAACGTGCTGCAGCCGCCGCGCATCCGCGAGGACGGCACCGCCGGGCTGGTGCTCAGCGACTTCTTCGACTTCAGCGTCTACGTCGACGCCGGGCGCGACAAGATCCGCCAGTGGTACGTCGACCGGTTCCTGCGGCTGCGCGAGACGGCGTTCCGCGACCCGGGCTCCTACTTCGCCAAGTACGGCGCGCTGAGCCACGACGAGGCGGTCGCCGAGGCGGAGCGGATCTGGGACACCATCAACGGGCCCAACCTGGTGCAGAACGTGCTGCCGACCCGGTCGCGCGCCACCCTGGTGCTGCGCAAGGACATCGACCACTCGGTGCGCTACGTGCGGCTGCGCAAGCTCTGACCCCTCAGCGGCCGGTCGGACGCAGGCTCGCCAGCAGCCGCTCGGCGGCCGCCGTCGCCGAGCGCGTCGGGCTCGTCGAGGTCGCGCACCAGCACCAGGCTCGAGGTCCAGCGACCGGTGTCGAGGCTGACCACGCTGGTCCGCACCCGGGCCGCCTCGCAGGCGCTCGGGCTCGAGCGATCCGCAGGGTGACGTCGGAGCGCACCGCCGCGACCCGTCGGCGAGCTCGACCTCGCGGGTGCGCAGCGCGCCGGTCTCGTGGGTGGTGCCGGTGCGGCTGTCGTAGGCGATGGCCGTCGCGCCACTGCTCGGCCACCGCCCGGCTCGGTGCGCCGCGCCGCCAGCCGCGAGACCCGCCCGAAGCCGGCGAAGGCCCGGTTGGAGGCGGCCGGCCCGCCGCCGTCGCAGGACGCCGTCGCGGAAGACCGCGGCCCCGTCGAGGCCGGCGCTGATCCGCCCCTCGGCGTCGGTGTAGAAGAGCGAGGTGCCGCGCGGGCGCAGCGACCAGTCGTCGCCGACCTCGAAGACGGCCGCATCGTGCTCCGCCGCCGCGCACCACCTGCACGGTCGCAGCCGTCGGCTCCGCCGCCTGGCCGTCCCGGCCGGGTCCGTCGCCGAGCCGGCCCGCCCAGCCGGCGACGACCACGCCGCCGGTCACCAGCACGAGCGCGAGCGTCACCGGACCGCGAGCGCCAGCAGCGGCCACGGCGGCCGGTCGGTGCGGGTCGTCATGGGCTGAGGTCTACCCGGCGCGGCCGGCCGCACACCCGCTGCCGCCCCCTGTGGAGAGGCGCACCGCTCAGACGTCGCTGGAGCGGAGCCCGCCACCAGCCGACGAGCGCCGAGCGCGGCGACGTACGCCAGCAGCACCAGCGCCCCGCCCCAGCGCGGCAGCAGGTCCCCGCCGCCGAAGCCGCTGAAGAGGCTGGCGCCGACGACGGCGTCGGCGGCGGCGCCCGGCAGGTAGGCCGCCACCCCGGAGACCGGCTCGAAGGCGGCGAGCGCGACCCGGGCGACCGGCTCGACGAACTGGGTGAAGGCCAGCACCACCACGATCGCGGCGACCTGGTTGGTCAGCACCGCCCCGAAGGCGGCGCCGAGCACCGCCCACAGCGCGGTGACGACGACGCCGAGGAGCAGCGTCTGCCAGACCCGGCCGCTGTCGAGGTAGGCGCCGTCGCCCTGCCAGGCCAGCACCGGCGCCGCGGTGGCGACCAGGCCGAGAGTGCCGACGACGCCCAGGAACAGCCCGACGGGCACGGTGCCGAGCAGCTTGGCCACCAGCACCACCCCGCGGCGCGGCTCGGCGAGGTAGGTCTGCTCGATGGTGCGGTGGCGGTGCTCGGTGGTGACGGCCAGGGTGCCGACGACGAGCGGGAAGACGTAGCCGATCGCGTTGATGACGCCGTACGTCGACAGCGCGGCGTCGATGCCGCCCAGCTGTGGCCGCTCCCGTCACCGCGGGGTGACGGTGGCGCTGAGGGCCAGCACCCCGCCGATGAAGGCGAGGTAGCCGGCCATCGCGAGCGCGAGGATCCACCAGATCCGGGTGCTGACGAGCTTGCGGTGCTCGGCGACGCAGGGCGGCAACGCGAGCCGACTGATGCCGGAGGACGCTGCCTGGGCTGCTCATGCGACCACCTCCTGCCGGGCTGCGCCGGCCTGCTCGACGAGGTGGAAGAAGACGTCCTCGAGGTCGGTGCCCTGCGAGGCGAGCTGGTGCAGCTCGAGCCCGGCGGCGTGCGCGGCGGCGCCGACCCGGGCGGCGTCGACGCCCTGACCACCAGGCCGCGTCCCGGCGGCCCGCGCGGGTCGGGCGCGGTGGCCCAGCCCTGCTCGGCGAGCACGGCGGTGAGGCCGCTCCGGGTCGGCGCGACTCGACGTAGGTGCGGGCCTCGGCCAGCGCGGCGAGACCCTCCAGCGGTCGAGGCGTGCACCAGGCGTCCGTGGGCGATGACGACGACGTCGTCGACGGTGTGCTGCACCTCGCCGAGCACGTGGCTGGAGACCAGGACGGTGCGGCCCTCGGCGGCGAAGTGGCGCAGCAGCCCGCGCAGCCACTTGATGCCCTCGGGGTCGAGCCCGTTGGCGGGCTCGTCGAGCACCAGCACCGGCGGGTCGGCGAGCAGGGCGGTGGCCAGACCGAGGCGCTGGCGCATGCCGAGCGAGAACCCGCCGACGCGACGGTCGGCGCTCTGGTCGAGCCCGACCATCGCCAGCACCTCGCGGCAGCGCGCGCGGCTCGCACCGACCTGCGGCGCGTAGGCCTCCAGGTGGCCCAGCGCGGTGCGGCCGGGGTGGAAGCCCGGCTCGAGCGCGGCGCCCACGACGGCGCCCGGCACGGCCAGGTCGGCGTACGCCGGTCCCCCACCAGCGCACGGCCGGTGGTGGGCCTGGTCAGGCCCAGCAGCATCCGCAGCGTGGTGGTCTTGCCCGAGCCGTTGGGGCCCAGGAATCCGGTGACCCGGCCCGGCGCGACCGTGAAGGAGAGGTCCTCCACCGCCTGCACCGCACCGAACCTCTTGCCCAGTCCCTCGAGGACCAGCGGTGGTGCGTCGATCATGCCCCCACCTTTTCAGACAGGGTGCTTACATACCCACCGGGGTGTCGCGCGACAGCGCTCAGGCCAGCGCGAGCCGCTCGCGCACGACGTCGGCGAGCCGGTCGGCGACGTCCTGCGCCTGCTCGCTGGGTGGGGGCCTCGACCATCACCCGCACCAGCGGACTCGGTGCCCGAGGCGCGCAGCAGGACCCGACCGGAGCCGGCCATGGCGGCCTCCTCCTCGGCGACGGCGGCGACGAGCACCTCGTCGTCGGTGCGGTACTTGTCGACGTCGGGCACGTTGACCAGCACCTGCGGCAGGCGGGTCATCACGCCGGCGAGGTCGGCCAGGGAGCGGCCGGTGGCGGCCATCCGGGCCGCGACGTGCAGCGTCGCGAGCAGGCCGTCGCCGGTGGTGGCGTGGCGGCTCATGATCACGTGGCCCGACTGCTCGCCGCCGAGCACGAAGCCCGAGGCGCGCATCTGCTCGAGCACGTAGCGGTCGCCGACCTTGGTGAGCGCCACCGTGATGCCGGCGGCCTCCATGGCCTGCACGAACCCGAGGTTGCTCATCACGGTCGCCACGACCGTGTCGTCGACCAGGGAGCCGTCCTCGAGACCGGCCAGCGCCAGGATCGCCAGCACCTGGTCGCCGTCGACGACGTCACCGCCGGCGTCGACGGCCAGCATCCGGTCGGCGTCGCCGTCGAGGGCGAAGCCGGCGTCGGCGCCGTGCTCGAGCACCGCCTTGCGCAGCGGCTCGAGGTGCGTGGAGCCGCAGCCGTCGTTGATGTTGAGCCCGTCGGGGGCGGCGTGGATGGCGACCACGGTGGCGCCGGCCGCCTCGAGCGCGCGCGGCCCGGCGTCGTACGCCGCACCCTCGGCGCAGTCGAGCACGAGCCGCAGCCCGGCCAGCGGGCCGGCCCCGGGGGCGCCCGGGGACGTGGCCAGCGTGGAGACGAGGTGGTCGGCGTAGCGCTGCGACGGCCTCGGGGTGCGGGCGCACCCGGCCGACCGCGGCGCCGGTGGGCAGCGCCTCGTCGGCGTGCAGCCGCTGCCTCGATCTGCTCCTCGAGGGCGTCGTCGAGCTTGTGCCCGCCGCGGGCGAAGAACTTGATGCCGTTGTCGGGCATCGGGTTGTGCGAGGCGGAGATCATCACGCCCAGGTCGGCGTCCAGGACGTCGGTCAGGTGCGCGACCCCGGGGGTCGGCAGCACGCCGACGAGCTCGACGTCGACGCCGGCGGAGGCCAGTCCGGCCACGACCGCGGCCTCGAGGAACTCCCCGGAGATGCGGGTGTCGCGACCCACGACGGCCCGGGGCCGGTGGCCCTCGAACTCGCCGGCGTCGCCCAGCACGCGCGCCGCGGCAACGGAAAGGTCCAGGGCCAGGCCAGCGGTGAGGACACCGTTGGCCCGACCCCGGACCCCGTCCGTGCCGAAGAGGCGTGTCACAGAAGTGCTCACGCGACCTCGTTGATCAGCGCTTGCTGAACTGCGGCGCCTTGCGCGCCTTCTTCAGACCGGCCTTCTTGCGCTCGATGACGCGGGCGTCACGAGTCAGCAGACCGTCCTTCTTCAGGGTCGCGCGGTTGGCGTCGACGTCGATCGCGTTCAGCGACCGGGCCACGCCCAGGCGCAGCGCGCCGGCCTGGCCGGTGATGCCGCCGCCGTGGATGCGGGCGATGACGTCGAAGCGGCCCTCGAGCTGCAGCGCAGCGAAGGGCTCGTTGACGACCTGCTGGTGCAGCTTGTTCGGGAAGTAGGAGTCCAGGGTGCGACCGTTGACGGTCCACACGCCGGTGCCCGGGACGATGCGCACGCGGGCCACGGCCTCCTTGCGACGGCCGGTGGCCGCGCCGGGGGCGATGGTCGCGGGACGCTCGGCGACAGCCTCGGCGCTCGGGGCGCTCTCGGAGCTGTAGGCGACGCCCTGCTCGTCGGGGGTGAAGGTCTCCTCGACCTCGCCGGTGTTCTCGGTCTTCTCGTTCTCGGTGGTCTCAGCCACGATGTTCCTCACTCAGTCTTTCTCGACGACGACGATTACTGGGAGATCTGGCTGATCTCGAACGGGACGGCCTGCTGGGCCTGGTGCGGGTGCGTGGGACCCGAGTACACCTTGAGCTTCTTCAGGATCTGACGGCCCAGCTTGTTCTTGGGGAGCATGCCCCACACGGCCATCTCGATCGCCCGGCGAGCGTCCTTCTCGAGGACCTCGCCGATCGGCGTCGCGGACAGACCACCGGGGAAGCCGGAGTGGCGGTAGGCCATCTTCTTGGTCGCCTTGTCGCCGGAGAGCGACACCTTCTCGGCGTTGATGATGATGACGAAGTCACCACTGTCGACGTGAGGGGCGAAGATCGGCTTGTGCTTGCCACGGATGAGGGTGGCGGCCTGGACGGCGAGGCGTCCGAGGCGGACGTCGGTGGCGTCGATGACGTGCCACTCGCGCTGGATGTCCCCAGGCTTCGGGCTGTAGGTACGCACGGCTGATCTACTCTCTTCGTTCGTTGGTCCCCGTCGAGCTGTCTCGACGGGGTGGTGGAGCACGGCCTCTGACGAACACGGCCCGGTTCGCACCGACCAACCCCGGACCACGGTGGGTCTGGATGGGGCTCGGCTCACGTCCGGATCAGCACCTCGACGAGGACGTCGGGGCGCGGCAGGGGTCGCGACCGGCAAGACTACGGGCGGCGCGCGGCGTACGGCCAAATGCGAGGGCCGGCGACCCCGGGGCGCCCGAGGCGTCGGGACGCCGGGTTCACGTTCGCCGCGGACGCGGGCTAGAGTCGCGAAGCGTGACCGAATCTCTGACAGTCCGTGACAACCGCACCGGACAGGAGTACGACGTCCCGATCCTCGACGGCTCCATCAAGGCCGCCGACATCGGGAAGATCAAGGCCGACGACGAGACTCCCGGCCTGGCCGTCTACGACCCCGGCTTCGTCAACACCGCCTCCTGCCGCAGCGCCGTGACCTACATCGACGGTGAGAAGGGCATCCTCGAGTACCGCGGGTACCCCATCGAGCAGCTCGCCGAGAAGTCGAACTTCCTCGAGGTCTCCTACCTCCTGATCCACGGCGCGCTCCCGACCAAGGCCGAGTACGAGGCGTGGGTGCACGAGATCACCTACCACACGTTCGTGCACGAGAACGTCAAGACGTTCATGCAGGGCTTCCGCTACGACGCGCACCCGATGGGGATGCTGATGGCGTCGATGGGGGCCCTGTCGACGTTCTACCCCGACGCGCGCAACATCTCCGACCCCGAGAACCGCCACATGCAGATCGTGCGGATGATCGCGAAGATGCCGACCCTGGGCGCCTGGTCCTTCCGCCACGCGCAGGGCAAGCCCTACATCTACCCCGACAACGACCTCTCCTACACCGCCAACTTCCTCTCGATGCTCTTCAAGATGAGCGAGTCGAAGTACGAGGCCGACGAGCGTCTCGTCAAGGCCCTCGACATCCTCTTCATCCTGCACGCCGACCACGAGCAGAACTGCTCGACCAACGCGGTGCGCTCGGTCGGGCTCCTCGCAGGTCGACCCGTACTCCGCGGTCGCGGCCGGCATCGGCGCGCTCTACGGCCCGCTGCACGGTGGCGCCAACGAGGCGGTGCTGCGGATGCTGCGGCGCATCGGGTCGAAGGAGAACATCCCGGCCTTCATCGAGGGCGTCAAGAACGGCAACGAGAAGCTGATGGGCTTCGGCCACCGGGTCTACAAGAACCACGACCCGCGCGCCACGATCATCAAGAAGGCCTGCGACGACGTCTTCGAGGTCACCGGGGTCAACCCGCTCCTCGAGATCGCCAAGGAGCTGGAGAAGATCGCGCTCGAGGACGAGTACTTCATCTCCCGCAAGCTCTACCCCAACGTGGACTTCTACTCCGGCCTGATCTACGAGGCCTTCCAGTTCCCGCCCGAGATGTTCACCGTGCTCTTCGCCATCGGGCGCACGCCCGGGCTGGCTCGCGCAGTGGCTCGAGCTGGTGCAGGACAAGGAGCAGAAGATCGCCCGCCCCAAGCAGATCTACACCGGTGAGCGTCGCCTCGCACTTCACCCCGGCCTCGGAGCGGTGGGCCTGAGCCCCACCCACGGTCCTGCCGCGACCCCGGTCCCCCGCGTGGGGGCCGGGGTCGTGTGGGACCTGGGCAACGTCCTGATCGACTGGGACGCCTCCCGGGCGATCGCCGCGGGGGTCGGCGAGGACGAGGCCGCCCGCTTCCTGGCCGCCGACGACTTCGACTTCCGCGCCTACAACCACGGCCCCGACTCCGGGCCTGACCTGGGACGAGGCCGAGGCCGCGGTCGCGCGCAGCCACCCGCACTGGCTCGAGCACGCCCGCGCCTACCGGGCGCACTTCCCCGCCTCCCTGGTCGGTGAGGTGCCCGGGCACCGCCGACCTGGTCCGCTCGCTGCACGCCGGCGGCGTACCGCAGTGGGGGCTGACGAACTGGTCGCACGAGCTCTACCCGCACGCCCCGCGGATGTTCGAGGTGCTCGCGCTGCTCGACGACGTCGTGGTCTCCGGCACCGAGGGCCTGGCCAAGCCCGACCCGCGGGTCTACGAGCTGCTCGTGGCGCGCACCGGCCGCCCGCTGGCCGAGCTGGTCTTCGTCGACGACCGCCCCGAGAACGTCGAGGCCGCCGTCGCGCTGGGCATGGCCGGGCTGGTCTTCACCGGCGCCGACGCGCTGCGCGTCGACCTGCGCGGGGCTCGGGCTGCCGGTCTGAGCCGCTGCGGGTTCCCCGGGTACCCGGGGAAACCGTAGGCGTTGGGGTGTTGCAACGCCCGAACGCCTACGGGATCACCCCAACGCCTGCGGCCGGGGACCTCAGACCGCGCGGTCGCGGTCGGCCCAGTACGGCGCCCGCAGCTCGCGCTTGAGGATCTTGCCGGTCGGGTTGCGCGGCAGCGCCTCGAGGACGTCGACGGTCTTGGGGCACTTGAAGTGCGCCAGGTGCTCGCGGCAGTAGGTCGATGATCTCCTGCTCGGTGGCCGCTGGCGCCCTCCTTGAGCGCCACGACGGCCTTGACCGACTCGCCCCAGGTGTCGTCGGGGATGCCGATGACCGCGACCTCCATCACCGCCGGGTGCTCGGCGAGCACCCGCTCGACCTCGGGGCTGTAGATGTTCTCGCCGCCGCTGATGATCATGTCCTTGAGCCGGTCCTCGACGAACACGTAGCCCTCGGCGTCGACCTTGCCCATGTCGCCGGTGCGGAACCAGCCGTCGGTCGGTGATGACCTCCGCGGTCGCCTCGGGCTTGCCGAGGTAGCCCTGGAACAGCTGCGGGGTGCGCAGCCAGATCTCGCCGGCTCGAGCCGGTCGGCTGGTCCTCGAGGGTGGCCGGGTCGACGATGCGCACCTCGACCTCGGGCAGCGCCCGCCCTGCCGAGACCAGCCGCTCGGGGTGGCCGTCGGCGACCGCGGTGCGGTGCTCCTCGGGCATCAGGTGGGTGGCGACGCCGGAGACCTCGGTGAGCCCGTAGACCTGCATGAAGTCGGTGTCGGGCCAGGCCTCCATCGCCGCGCGCAGCAGCGGCGGCGGCATCGGCGCGGCGCCGTACGTGTAGGTCTTCAGCGCCCCGAACAGCTTGATCGCGTCGGGCCCGGACTGCAGCACCTGGGCGAGCACCGCCGGCACCAGGAAGGTCCGGTTGGCGCCGGCCAGGATCGCCCCGGCCAGCGACGCGCCGTCGGGGTCGCGGGTCATCACGCTGGGGATGCCGTCGTGGAGGCCGAAGAGCACGTACGACGACCCGCCGACGTGGAAGAGCGGCATCGCGACCATCGACTTGTCGCCGGGCTCGAAACCCCAGCCGTCGTGGGCGTTGATCGTGTGGGCGACCATGTTGGCGTGGCTGAGCATCACGCCCTTGGGGTGGCCGGTGGTGCCTGAGGAGTACATGACCAGGCAGGTGTCGCCCGGGTCGACGTCGGCGGCGCGGCCGGTCGGGGTGGCCCCGGCGAGGCGGCGCTCGTAGTCGTCGCCCTCCCCGCCCTCGGGGGTCACCTCGATGACGTGCTCGACGTGGGTCAGCCGGTCGCGGATCTGCTCGACCTGACCCATCAGCTCGCTGCCGACCAGCAGGACCGTGGCGCCGGAGTCGTTGACGGCGTAGTCGATCTCCTCGCCCGCGAGGCGGAAGTTGATGATCGCGTTGGCGGCGCCCAGCGCGCCCGCGGCCAGGCTCAGCTCCACGCAGGCCGGGTGGTTCTTGTCGAGGAACGCCACCACGTCGCCGCGTCCGACCCCGAGGTCGGCCAGCATGCCGGTGCAGCGGCGTACCCGATCGTCGCAGCTCGGCCCAGGTCCAGGTGCGTGCCGAGGTAGGTCATCGCCTCGGCGTCGGGGGTCGTGGCGGCCCAGTGGGCGAGGCGGTCGTCGACGAAGCGCGGGGTCGGGCCGGGGGTCGCCCCTGGCTGGGCCTGCTGGTTCTCAGGGCTGGTGGCCGGGGTCGGCGTGGCAGTCATGCGCCGAGTGTGACCGAGGGCACAGTCGCACTCAAGGGCTTCGAGGAGTTCGCTCATTCTTGCCTCGTCCCCAGGCCCGTCTCAGGCCCCTCACAGCAGCGGTGGGCACCATGGGTACATGAACGAGACGCCGCCGGACGCCCCGCAGCCCCCGCACGACCCCCAGTACGGTCCCCCGCACGACCCCCAGCACGACCCGTACCGCGACACCACGGCGTACGACCTGGGGCCCCAGCCGGACTGGAACCCCGGGCGGTACGCCGGCACCGGCGGCGGCCCCGCCGGCCCGGGGGCGCAAGGGGTTCGCGGCGGCGGTCGTGGCGGCCTCGCTGGTGGTCGGTGGCGTGGCCGGGTTCGGCGGCGCGGCGGCGTGGAGCGCCTTCGACGGCGAGGACGGCAGCGGCCAGAACAGCCCGGCCGTGCAGACCTCGGAGGTCGTGGACACCCCCGCGCCCGAGCGCCGAGCCGGGCTCGGTGCAGCAGGTCGCGGCCGACGTGCTGCCCTCGGTGGTGCGCATCGACGTGCGCAGCGGGCAGGAGGGTGGCTCGGGCTCGGGGATCGTGCTGTCCTCGGACGGGCAGATCCTCACCAACGAGCACGTGATCGCAGCGGCCGGCGAGGGCGCCGAGATCACCGTCTCCTTCGCGGACGGCTCCCGGGCCGCCGCGACCGTGCTCGGCGCCGACCCGCTCACCGACACCGCGGTCATCCAGGCCGAGGGCGTCGAGGGCCTGACCCCCGCCACCATCGGCAGCTCCAGCGACCTCCAGGTGGGCCAGTCGGTGGTGGCCATCGGCTCCCCCTTCGGCCTCGACGCGACCGTGACCAGCGGCATCGTCAGCGCCCTGGACCGTCCGGTGGGCGTGGCCAGCGACGCCTCGGGCGACGCCACGATCTATCCCGCCATCCAGACCGACGCGGCCATCAACCCCGGCAACAGCGGCGGGCCGCTCGTCGACACCGCCGGCAACGTGGTGGGCATCAACTCCTCGATCCGCACCTCGGGCTCGACGTCGGGCTCGGCCGGCGGGTCGATCGGCCTGGGCTTCTCGATCCCGATCGACGAGGTGCTGCCGATCGTGGAGCAGATGGCGGCCGGCGAGACCCCGACGCACGCGCGGCTGGGCATCTCGGTCAGCGACGCGGCCATCGTCGAGGGCCAGAGCGGCGCCGAGGCCGTCATCGGTGCCCTGGTCCGCGAGGTCGGCGAGGGCTCGACGGCCGCCTCGGCCGGTCTCGAGGCCGACGACGTCGTGGTGCGGGTGGACGACACCATGATCACCGGCTCCGACTCCCTGGTCGCCACCATCCGCTCCTACCGTCCCGGCGACACCGTGACGCTCACCTTCGTGCGCGACGGGGAGGAGCAGAGCGTCGACCTCGAGCTCGACACGGACGCGACCTCCTGAGGTCCCCGGAGCCGCGGTACGGCGGGTTCAGGCGCGCCGCTCGAACCCGCCGTACCGCTCGAGGGGTCGGTAGCCCAGGGCGTCGTTGACCGCGACCATGTGGGCGTTGGTGTCGGCGTTCCAGGTGCGCACCATCCGCAGGTCGGCCACCTGCTCGTGCACGAGCAGGTGGTTGGCGGCCTTGAGCGCGAGCCCGAGCCGGTGCCCGCGGTGCCCACGGTCCACGACGGTGCCCCACTGGTAGGCCAGCCCGGGCTCGTGCTCGGTGGTGACGATCTCGGTGTAGCCCGCGACCCGTCCCGTCCTGGGTCAGCGCGACCGTGGCGTAGCGGGTACGGGCCTGCCGGGCCAGCAGCTCCTCCTCCTCGCGCACCAGCGCCGGGTCGACCACGTCGGCCTCCAGGCTCAGGGTGCCCACGGGCGCCTCGGTGTTGAGGCTCGCGGTGATCCGGGCCCAGTCGTCGAGCAGCTCGTCGGGCACCCGGCCCACGAACGAGCGCAGCTCGTACGCCGCGTGGTGCGGCGCCGCCCGGCGCCGCCAGGGCACGCAGGTGGTCGGGGTCGGGCAGCGGGTCCAGGACCCGCAGCACCTCGGTGAGGCCCAGCTCGAAGCCGTGGCGGCGCAGCAGCGTCGGTCCCGGCCTCCCCGGCCCCGTCGACCGGCGCCGACATCGACCAGCTGGCCTCGGCGATCCAGAGGTCACGCCCCCGGGCGGCCGCCTGCTCGGTCAGGTGCGACAGCATCCGGCTGCCGTGGCCCTGCCGACGGTGCCCGGGCAGCACGTCGACGGAGACCTGCGCCTGGGCGAGGTTGTCGAGCAGCGGCGTCTGGAGGTGGCCGGTGGCCACCGCCTCGCCGTCGACCCTGCCCAGGTAGGCCCCGGCCCAGGAGCGCCGTCCGGGCTGCTGCAGCGCGGCACGCATCTCCTGCCGGGTCCACGCCGTCACGGCCTGCGCGGGGCGGGCGTGGCTGCTGCGAGGCCAGGTAGACCGCGTGCCAGGCCTCGTACGTGGCGTCGTCGAAGGGGTCGACGAGCTCGATGCGCATCGCGGTGCTCCCCTCCGTGTCCTGGCTCATCTGGCCCGCACGACCCGGCCCTCGTCCCAGACCGGGCCGGGTGACTCGTACACCTCGCCGTCGGCGCCGTAGACCAGGAACCGGTCGAAGCCGCGGGCGAACCAGCGGTCGTGGGTGACGGCGAGCACCGTGCCCTGCGAAGGCCTCCAGGCCCTCCTCGAGCGCCTCGGCCGACTGCACGTCGAGGTTGTCGGTGGGCTCGTCGAGCAGCAGCAGGGTGGCGCCCGAGAGCTCGAGCAGCAGGATCTGGAAGCGGGCCTGCTGCCCGCCCGAGAGCGAGTCGAAGGTCTGCTCACCGGCGTGCGCCAGCTCGTAGCGGTCCAGCACCCGCGCGGCCTGCTCGCGCCCGAGCCCGCCGCGCCCGCCGGGGTGGCCGTCGCCGCGGTGCAGGATGTCGAGCAGGGTGCGGCCCACCAGCTCGGGGTGCTCGTGGGTCTGCACGAACCAGCCGGGGCGCACCCGCGCGCCGAGCTTGGCCTTGCCGGTGTGCGGCACCGGCGTGACCGGCACCTCCGAGACGGGGCGGTGCTCGACGTCGGGGTCGGTGCCGCCGGCGGCCAGCAGCCGCAGGAAGTGCGACTTGCCGGAACCGTTCGAGCCCAGCACGGCCACCCGCTCGCCGTACCAGACCTCGAGGTCGAAGGGCTTCATCAGCCCGGTCAGCTCCAGGTCCTCGCAGACCACGGCGCGCTTGCCGGTGCGCCCGCCCTTGAGGCGCATCGAGACCTGCTGCTCGCGCGGCTGCTCGAGTGGGCGGGCCGACCTCCTCGAACTTGCGCAGCCGGGTCTGCGAGGCGCGGTACTGGCTCGACATGCCGTCGTTGTACTCGGCCTTGATCTTGAGCCGCAGCACCAGCGCCTTGAGCTTGGCGTGCTCCTCGTCCCAGCGCTTGCGCTGCTCCTCGAAGCGCGCGAAGCGGTCGGTGCGCGCCTGGTGGTAGGACGCGAAGCCGCCGGGGTGCGTCCACACCCGGTTGCCCGCGGCCGCTGCCGAGCTCGACGGTGACGACCCGGGTCGCGGTGTTGTCGAGCAGCTCGCGGTCGTGGCTGATCATCAGCACCGTCTTGTCGGACTCGCGGATGCGGCCCTCGAGCCAGATCTTGCCGGGCACGTCGAGGTAGTTGTCGGGCTCGTCGAGCAGCAGCACCTGGTCGGGGCCGCGCAGCAGGAACTCCAGGACCAGCCGCTTCTGCTCGCCGCCGCTGAGCGTCGTCAGCTCGCGGTACTTGGCGCGGTCGTAGGAGAAGCCCGAGCGCGGCGGTGGCGCACACGTCCCAGGTGACCTCGACGTCGTACCCGCCGGCGTCGGCGTACTCCCCCAGCGCCTCGGCGTAGCGCATCTGGGTCGCCTCGTCGTCGGACTCCATCAGCGCCAGCTCGAGCCGCTCGACCTCCGCGGCCGCCTCGCGCACCCGCGGCGGGGCGACGCTGAGCAGCAGGTCGGCGACGGTGGCGCCCTCGCGCAGCCCGGCCTTGACGTCCTGGCGCATCACGCCCGAGGCCGCCGGAGCGGGTCACAGCCCCGGCGTGCGGGACCAGGTCGCCGGTGACGATGCGCAGCAGCGTCGTCTTGCCCGCGCCGTTCGCACCGACCAGCGCGACCTTGGCGCCCTCACCGACCCGGAACGCCACCTCGTCGAGCAGCACCCGCCCGTCGGGGAGCTCGTACCTGACACCGGCGACATCCACATGACCCACGCCAACGATTGTCCGTGATCAGCGCGCTGCGGTCACTTCCATTGTCCTGCGGCCCGGTCCGGGTCGTGGTCCGGGTCGTGGTCCGGGTCGTGGTCCGGGTCGTGGTTCGGGTCGTGGTTCGGGTCGTGTGTCCCAGGACGCGCCAGGGCGCGCCCAGGGGCCACGAGTCAGACCACGACCCGGACCACGACCAGGCAGAGGGCGGAGGGCGGCTCAGGCGGAGGGCAGAGGGCGGCTCAGGCGGAGGGCAGGTCGGGCACCCACTCGACGCTGCCGCGGTCGGTCAGCGCCCAGGTGCCGGGGCGGGGGGCGAGGAGCAGGCCGTCGTCGGCCAGCTGCTTGCGGGCGGTGCGGGCCGCGGTGCGCCAGCGCACCTCACCGGTCGGGCCGGTCTCGAGGTCGCCGGGGCGCAGCACGTCACCGAGGCGCTGCTCGAGGTCGCTGAGCAGGTCGTCGGCCTCGGCCTGCCGCCGGCCTCCTGGAGCATCTTGACGATCCACGGCTTGAAGTCGGCCTGCGGGGTGCGGCGGCGCGGGCGCGAGGGTGCCGCGGGCGCGGCCGGGCTCGTCGCGGAGCCGGACGCCGCGGGCGTCGTACGCCGCCGGGTCACCGGGCGAGGCCTTCGGTGGCGCCTTCTTCACCGGTGGCGGCGGCTCCACCGGGCGTGGGCATCCCGTGCACGCAGGTCGAGAGAGGGAGGTCGCACAGGTCGCAGAAGTCGGTGGAGCTCACGCTGCGACCGTACTCACGCACCCCTCGTGGCCCCCTCCCAGCGGACGAGACGGCCCCGCCCGCATGCTTTCGTCGGCCGGCCGATGAAACTCCTGGGTGGACGATGAAGTTTCGTCGTCCACCCGTCAGGTTCATCGGCCGGCCGATAAACCTTCGGCCAGCCGAGCGACCTCAGCGCCGCCGCAGCCGCACGAGCACCTCGTGGTGGGTGGTCTGGGGGAACATGTCGAGCAACCGAGCCGCGACGACGTCGTACGACGGCAGCGCGGCCAGGTCGCGGGCCAGCGTGGTGGCGTTGCAGCTGGAGTAGAGGACGTCACCGACCCCGGAGGACTCCAGCCACCCGGTGAGCTGCGGGCCGATGCCGCGCCGCGGCGGGTTGACCACGACGAGGTCGGGGTGCGAGGCCGGCGGGCTGCTCCAGGGCCCAGGCGGTCGCGTCGGCGGCGACGAAGCGGGCGCCGGTCGAGCCCCGCCTCGGCGGCCGACTGCTGCGCCGACGCGACGGCCTCGAGGAGATCTCGACGCCGGTGACGGCCCGCCCCGGGGCGGCGAGCGCGAGCGCGAAGCCGCCGACGCCGCCGTACAGGTCCCACACCGACCTCGGGCCCGATCTCGTCGGCCCAGGCCCGGGCCTGCTCGTAGAGGGCGGTGGCGACGAGGGTGTTGGTCTGGAAGAACGACTGCGGCCGCAGGTGCAGCCGCAGCCGGGCGCTGCGCCAGGCTCCCACGCCAGGTCGCATCGTCAGCGTCGAGCGCTCGGTGAGCACGATCTCGCGCTCGCCCTCCAGCACCGCCTTGTGCTCGGGCTGGATGTTGATCGAGGCCACCGCCACCGGCAGCCGCTCGCACAGCCACGCCAGGTGCTTGCGCAGCCGTGCCTCGGGCTCGGTCGAGCGCAGCACCCAGCGCACCATCAGCTCGCCGTCGGGCGAGCGGGTGACCAGCAGGTGCTTGAGCTCGCCGCGACGCGCTCGTGACGTCGTACGGCGCCAGCCGCGCGCGGCTCACGTGCTCGGCCAGGACCGGCAGCGCGTCGTGCAGACCCGGCTCGTGCAGGCCGCAGTGCCGCAGGTCGGTGCCGCGCCCGCGGGGTCGAGGATGCCCAGGGTCGGGGCGTCGACGGTGCCGGCGACGACCATCTTGGCCTTGTTGCGGAACCCCTGCTCGGGGCCGGTCGACCGGGGGCAGCCAGGTCAGCGGCGCCCGCCCGGCCAGCGCCGGGCGCGAGCAGGTCGGCGACGAGCCGCTGCTTCTCCGCGACCTGGTCGGCGTAGGCCCGACCCATCCACGTGCACGAGCGGCACGCGCCGGCGTCGAAGTAGTCGCACTGCACGACGAACGAGCCTACGGGGAGGGTGGCCCGAGGGGTGGAGTCCGAACGCCCGTAATGTCTATGCCGACGTTCGACCGTCGGACGACCAGGAGGAACTCATCATGTTCAACATCATCGGACTGCTCGTCGTCGGGCTCATCATCGGAGCGCTGGCGCGTCTCATCAAGCCCGGCAAGCAGGCGCTGGGCCTCGCTCGGCACGCTCGTGCTGGGCGTCGTCGGGGCCCTCATCGGCGGCATCGCCGCCAGCGCCCTCGGCACCGGCGACATCTTCGAGCTCAACATGCTCGGCTTCGTCATCGCCGTGGTCGCCGCCGTGCTGCTGATCGGTGTCGCCGAGGGCATGTCGTCGAAGGGCAAGACCCGCGTCTGACCCACGGGTCGCACGCTCGACGAGCGTCGGCGAGGAGGCACTCCTCGTCGGCGCTCGTCGTCATTTCGTGCGGTGTCGCGACCTCAGGGGGTCGAGGGGTCGGCGCCGGCCGAGGGGCTCGTGCTGCCGCTGGCGCTCTGACCGGCACCCGCGCTGGCGCTCGAGCTGCTGCTGGGGCTGCTGCTGGGGCTGGTGGACGGCGGTGGGGCTCTTCGTGGGGCTCGGGGTCGCTGACGCCGTCGGGACTCTTCGTGGGGCTCGCCGTCGCGCTCGGGGTGGACGGGCCGTCGGGCTCTTCGTGGGCCGGGCCCTTCGTCGGGCTCTGGCAGGCTCTTCGTCGGGCTCGGGCTCGGGGACGCCTCGGGCGTCGGCGCGCTGGCCACGGTGAGCCAGGGCGAGCGGCCCTCGAGACGTCCGGGCGCGGCGGGCAGGGTCACCGACCAGCGTCCGGCCGCGTCGGCGGGCAGGTCGAAGCGGTAGCCGCCCAGCGGTCCGACCGCGGCGGACGCGGCGCGCCGCCAGGCCCCGTCGTCGAGACGCCACAGCACCGCCTCGCTGCCCGGGGCGGCCGGGGTGACGACGCCCGTGATCGCGCGCTCGGGCCGGTGCCGACCAGGTCGGCGCTCACCCCGCCGACGACCTGGACCGTGAACGGCGCGGAGACGCTGCCCTCGGCCATCGGCCGGTCGGCGAAGCGCCAGCGGTAGCTGGTGCCGGCTGACGGGCGCACCGGGCCACGCTCGCGCTGGTGCCGACGACGTCGACGACCTGCGTCGACCTCCCACGTCGAGGAGCCGACCGCGCGTGACTCGAGCACATCGTGACCCCGCTCAGCGGCGGCCCCGGTGCTGTCGACGAGCGTGCCGCGCAGCTCGAGGTCTGCCCGGCGACGACGCGGCGCACGGGCGGGGGCGGCATGGTCGCCGATGGTCGCCAGGCCCTCGAGGTCGTACGTCGTCGCGGTGCCGGCGGTGTGCAGGCGCAGCGCGTCGATCGCGAACTCGTTGCCGTCGCAGCCCAGGCCGGTCATCACGAACCCGGCGCCGTCGCCGCGGTGGCGCACGCACCATGTCGGCCAGGGTGCCGTCGGGCACGGGCTCCGGAGCGGCGCCGTGGCGCCACCGGCGACCGGGGCCTGGGCGTACATGTCCCACTTGCTCCAGCGTGTAGGTCAGGTCGGTGGCCTCGATGCGGGTCCACTGGCCCGGCGGCACGGCCACCTCGGCGCGGCCGAACCAGACCCGGCCGGTGTGCCGGTCGGCGGGCTCCTGGTAGCCGGCCCACACCACGCCCGTGGTGCCCTGCTCGGCGTACGCCGTCAGCCCGGCGCTCTGGGTCAGCGCCACCGACGAGACGTAGCTCAGCGGACCCAGCGCGTTGCCGCCGACGAGGTCGTAGCGCAGACTGCGCTCGCCCGCGGGGGCGCTGCCGGGCCCGGCGCCGATCATCGCCTGCGGCGACTCGGCGACCCGCTCGTAGACGTTGTCGCAGCCGACCAGCCCCAGGCGCATGGCGCGCCCCTCGGGGAAGGCCAGCCCGCGCACCACGACGGTGCTCTGCTGGGTGGGCGCCGGCGGGTGGTGGGCACGGACGCGACGGCCGCTGCGGCGGTCAGCGCGGCACTCAGACCGCCCGCGAGCGCGACGCAGGCGGCGGCGCTGATCGCCGCGATGCTCTGGTAGATGCCAGCCCGCATGCTTCGTCTCCGCTCGTCCTGCGGGCCCCGGTGCCCGCACCAAGAACTGTAGGCGGACGTCGGCACCCCACCACGGGGTCGGCGAACTTCACCCGAACGAGGGATTCCGGCGCGCACCGATGACGTGGCCCGCTGGGGCTGGTCGGATGGAGTGACCCCCTCCCCCTCGCGACCAGGAGCCCGCCATGTCCGTCCAGCTGAACCCCTACCTCACCCTCGACGGCACCGCCCGCGAGGCGATGACCTTCTACCGGTCCGTGCTTCGGCGGCGAGCTGGAGCGTGATGTCGTACGGCGACATGGGCGCCGAGGGCGACCTCGCCGACAAGATCATGCACTCCGAGCCTGACCACGCCCGACGGGCTGGCGCTGATGGCCTCCGACATCCCGCCGGGCGAGGTGGTCGAGCACGGCAGCACCGTGCGCATCAGCCTCGCCGGCGACGACGAGCCGACGCTGCGCGGCTGGTTCGACGCGCTGGCCGAGGGCGGCGAGCTGCACGTGCCGATGGAGATGCAGCCCTGGGGCGACATGTTCGGCCAGTGCGCCGACCGGTTCGGGATCATCTGGCTCGTCAACGCTGCCGTTGGTGACCAAACGGCATGAATCTGGCCTGTTTCGATGCCGTTTGGTCACCAACGGCATCAGGAACAGCGCCCGACCCGGGTGCGAGCACGTCGGTCGGAGCCGTCAGTCGGCGCCGCGGTAGGACTCGATCCAGCGCCGGTCGATGCGCCGCTTGAGCCGCAGTGCGGCACGCCCGCCCCACCACCAGCGCGCCGCGGGTGGCGAGCGCGAGACCGGCGCCGAGGTCGAGCACCGAGAGGAAGCGCCGCGCGGGCGTAGACGTGCTCGCGCTGCGTCCTCGCCGCGGCCGCGGGCCTCGAGGGCGGCGAGCAGCACCGGCGCCTGCCGCACCCCGTGCACGCCGATGCGCGGCAGCGGCCGGGGCGTGAAGCGGGCGCAGTCGCCGACGGCGTACACGTCGTCGTGGTCGACGTGCTGCAGGGTGGCGCGCACCGGCACGCCGCGCGCGTCGCCGAGGCCGAGGTCGGCTCGAGCAACGGCGGCGCCGCCAGCCCGCCGGCGAGCACGGCGAGGTCGTGCTCGAGCACCTCGGCCGTCCGCGAGCGTCACGCTGGTCGGGCTCGAGGCGCTCGACCCGGGCGATCGGGAGCACCTCGACGCCGCGCCGGCGAGCACCCGCTCGACGTAGCGCCGCGCGCCGGCGGCAGCGACGGCGCCGACCACGTCGCCGCCGTCGACGAGCCGCACCCGGGCGCACCCCGGCACGCACCGCGAGCTGGGCGGCGAGCTCGAGCCCCGAGCGGCCCGGCGCCGACACGGTGACCGACCGCGGCCCCGTCGTCGGGCAGCCGGTCGGCCAGGGTCTGCAGGCCGGCCAGCGGCTTGACCGCGACGACGCCCGCCCCGACGGGCACCCCGAGGTCGGAGGTCACCGAGCCGATCCCGATCGAGACCACGTCGTAGGCCAGCCGCTGCCCGGTCGCGGTCGTCGCGACCCGGGCCCGCGGGTCGAGGTCGCGCCAGCGTGCTCCTCGTGGTGGCGTACGCCGCTCGCGCGCGGCCAGCGCGGCCACGTCGAGCCGGCCGGCCTCCAGGGGCAGCGCCCCGGTGGCGACCGCGGAGCCGACCCCGCTGTAGTCGAACCAGCGCGGCGCGAGCAGCACGACCGTCCAGCCGGCGGCGCGCAGCCGGTCGGCGTGGCGCAGCAGGTGCAGGTGGGTGTGGCCGGCTCCGACGAGGAGCAGCGTCTGGGGGTCCGGCACCTGCGGAGCCTAGCCAGGGCGCCCCATCCCCGCGGCCGGCTCCGGTGTGCTTCGCTGGGCCGATGAGCAGCACCCCGGCCGGTCGAGCGCGTCGACCACCTCGGCCGATCCGCGCCGAGGACGCCGTGCAGCGGCTGGTCGGCCGGGGGCTGCGCCGGGCCGGCTGGGTGCCCCGGGTGGTGGCCTACGTGGGCTACGGCCTCGAGGGCGAGTGGGTGCGGGTGCTGGCGCGCGTGGTGCTGGTGCCCGAGGGCAGCCTCGCCGCGCGGCACCCCGACGACGCCCGGGGCTGGCGCCGGTTCGTGACCCAGTCGGCGGCCGGCGTACCCGGTCACGTCGAGGTCGGCGGGGTCACGCACCCGAGTGTCGAGTCCGACCGCGAGGGCTACGTCGACGTCCGGCTGCCGGCCGACCTGCCGGCCGGGCTGGGCCACGGCGCGGCTGCTGCTCGACGACAGCACCGCGCGGCCGACCGACCGCACCTGCGGATCGTGGCCGCCGACGCCCGCCACGGCCTGGTCAGCGACGTCGACGACACCGTGATGGTCACGATGCTGCCGCGCCCGCTGGTGGCCTTCCGCAACGCCTTCGTCAGCCGCGAGGTCGACCGGCTGCCGGTGCCGGGCATGGCCGGGCTCTACCGCGACCTGCTGGCCGAGCGCCCGACACGTTCGTGGTCTACCTCTCCACCGGCGCCTGGAACGTCGCCGGGGCGATCGGGCGGTTCCTGGCCCGCCACGACTACCCGCCCGGTCCGGCGCTGCTCACCGACTGGGGCCCCACGCCCACGCGGCTGGTTCCGCTCCGGGCAGCGGCACAAGACACCGAGCTGCGGCGACTGCTCGTCGACTTCCCCCAGCTGTCCTGGATCCTCGTCGGCGACGACGGCCAGCACGACCCGAGCACCTACGCCGAGATCGCCGCGGGAGCACCCGGGCCGGGTCGACGCGGTGCTGATCCGCCAGCTCAGCCTGCCCGAGCAGGTGGTGCGCTACGGCCGCCTCGACGGCGAGGCGGACGAGGCGGACGCGGCGGACGACGAGCCCTCGGACAGCGAGCACCCCGGTGACGACCCCGCCCACGAGGCGGGCGCGCGTCGTACCGGCCGGGGTGACGACGGCGACGAGCTGACGCTCGAGGCCCGCCGCCTGGGCCTGCTCGACTGAGGCCCCGGGTCGAGCGGCCCGACCGGAGCCATCTGGTCCGCTCGGGTGATATCCGCGCACAGACGGGTCATCTTGGGCCGCTGTGGCAGCACCCGTGCGCCGCCGGACGTTGAGTGGGCTGGACGCCAGGACCGACGGCGCCACCACCACCATCCTGGAGGAACGCCATGGGCACCGACACGCTCGCCACCGCCACCACCGAGGCACCCGACGGCTGCCGCCTCAGCGTCGACGGCGAGCTCGACCTCGCCTCGGTCGCCCTCCTGCGCGAGCGCTGGTCCGAGGCGCTGGTCTGCGCGCCCCGGCGCATCGACCTCGACCTCGCGGGGCTGACCTTCCTCGACGCCACCGGCCTCGGCACGATCCTGTGGTGCCGCCAACGGGCCCTGGCCGAGGGGCGGGGGTGCCAGGTGGTGGCGGCGAGCCCCCCGGTCGTGCGCATCATGCGCCTGACCGGCACCTACGTCCTGCTCGTCGACGACCCACCGGCTCGACTCAGCCGACCGGCTGGTGCTGCCGCCCACGGGTCCGCCGGGTGACGAGGAACCCGAAGGCGGTGGCGAAGACGTACATGATCACCGAGTAGACCGCGCTCGGGATCGCCACCTCGGTGCTGTCGAGCACGCTCAGCGCGATGGTCAGCGCCACGGTGGTGTTGTGGATGCCGACCTCCATCGAGCTGGCGATGGCCTGCGGCTGGTCGAGGCGCAGCACCCGGGCGCCGACGTAGCCCAGGGTCAGGCTGGCCGCGCAGAACAGTGCGGTGACCAGCCCGACCTGGCGCACGTAGTCGGCGAGGTTCTCCCGCTCGCCGAGCAGCGCCCCGACCGCGACGACACCAGCACCACGATCGAGAAGACCCGCACCGGCTTGTCGGCGCGGGCGGCGAACGCCGGCCGAGCGGCGGCGCACGAGCATGCCGATCACGACCGGCACCAGCACGATGGCGATCACCTGCAGCACCTTGCCGACCTGCAGGCCCAGCTCGCCGTCGGCGTCGAAGTAGCCGATCGCCAGGTTGGTGATCAGCGGGATCGTGAAGGCCGCGAGCACCGAGTTGATGGCGGTGAGCGTGACGTTGAGGGCGACGTCGCCGTGGAAGAGGTGGCTGAAGAGGTTGGCCGTGGTGCCGCCCGGCGAGGCGGCCAGCAGCATCACCCCGACCGCGAGCAGCGGGTCGAGGTCGAAGCCGAGCACCAGCCCGAAGGCGATCACCGGCAGCACGAGCACCTGCAGCGTCAGCGCGACCGACGACCGCGCGCGGGCTGCGCGCGACCCGGCGGAAGTCGTCGACCTGCAGCGACAGGCCGAGGCCGAACATGATGATGGCCAGCGCGACCGGCAGGCCGACGCTGATCAGTGCGGAGTCGTCCACGACCACTCTCCCCTGGCTCGACGCTGTGACGGCGGCCACAGTCAAGCAGCAGGGAGCCGCTCAGGTGCGGAAACGCTCCACGGCGTCGGGGTGCACCAGCGCCGACCGGTCCCCGGCCTTGCGCCGGTGGTGCTCGAGCAGCGCCACCAGCGACGAGGCCGGCCACGCCTGCGGCAGCAGCCGGCAGGCCATCCGCTCGTGGTCCTTCGACACGACGACCAGGTGCGGGTGCCAACCGCGTACGGCGCCCACCTCGGCGATGTCACGCCACGGCACCGTCTGTGCCCGGGTCACGACCGCCGGGCATCCGCAGCCCGTCGGGGCCCACGACCAGCCGGTTCTCGGTGCGCGCGGCCAGCACCGCGGCACCGACCACGCCCAGCACGATCAGGACGCCCACGACCCGGGGGTCGACCGCGCGCCCGAGCATCATCAGGGGACGACCAGCCGAACCGCCGAGCAGCACCATCCCCACCCCCAGGCCCGCGATCGCGACGCCGACCACGACGCGCAGCAGCACGTGGGCGCGGCGCAGCGGCAGCGCGAGACCGCCCTCGACGGCGACCGCGGGCGGCGGGTCGGCCCGCGGCCCGTGGCGCGGGGCCGTCAGGCTGCCGGCGCCGGCGACGCCCATGACGACGAGCAGCACCCCGAGGGCGACCGGGAAGGCCGGCTCCTCGGCCCCCAGCCCGGCGACCACGAAGAACAGGCCGATCGGCGCCAGGAGAGCGATGAGTGCCAGCACCGCGTACCGGCCGAGGGAGCGGTAGACCGCGTCCGGGGCGACGAAGGGCCCGTCGTCACGGACCGTGATCACGCGCGCCCCTCCGCCTCCTGCTGCTCCTCCGCCTGCGCCTCCTCGACCCGCTTCTTGATGCCACGCATGCCGGGGAGCTTGCCCAGCATCTCGTTGAGCTCCTGGGAGACGTCGAGCAGGTCGTGCAGGTCGGGGGCGACGGTGCCGAGCGTCTCGAGGATCGGCAGCACCTGCGTCTCCATGCGCTGCGACAGCAGCGGCAGCTGGTCGATCAGCCCGACCATGGCGTCGACCTCGCGCGGCGAGGTGGTCTCGGCGAGGTGGTCGAGGACGGGCAGCAGCTTCTCGGCCGGCGGGACGGCGCGCTCCGCGAGCGGCTCGAGGCGGTCGAGCAGCGCCTCGAGGCGCCCGGACAGCGGGGCCAGGTCGGCCAGCATCGTGGCGGCGTCGCCCCGCGTCCGGTCGGTCGCGGCGACCACCTCGTCGGCGCGGGCGCGGGTCGCCTCGATCCGCTCCAGGAGCCGGCTGACGTCGAGCACGATCTCCTCCGCGGCCCCGATCAGGTGCAGCACGCGCGGACCGGCGTCGAGGAGCGCGTCGAGGACGACGCGCACGTCCGCGGGGCCCGGGACCGACAGGGGCAGCATGGGGATCCGCATTGCTCGACCGTAGGCGACCGGCCGGCGTCGGGCGACCACCCCCAGGGCCGGCCCGCCCCGACCGCGGTCAGCCCCGGGCGCCGCCGACGCCGAGCAGCGCGGCCAGGCCCGAGGGCGCTGCGCGGCGAGTACGCCGCGCGCCACAGCCCGCCGTGCGCGGCGGCGTACGCCTCGTCCTGCCAGGGGTGCTCGTGGCGCGGGCCGCCGTCGGTGTGCAGGTCGTGGACGAGCATCGCGGCCATCAGCACGTTGGAGGTGGAGGGGTCGAAGACCTCGACGCCGAAGCGGTGCGCGCCGGCGTACGCCGCGGCCAGGGCGCGGTTCTTGACCACCGAGCGGGTGCGGGTCGGGGGCGCGACGTTCATCGAGACCAGGCGGCCGTCGTGGCGCGCGTCGGTGGCGCGCCAGCGCTGCAGGCGCTTGGCCAGCGCGTAGTTGGGGCCCTGCTGCGGCACCAGCGAGTCGTTGACGCCGGGGTCGGCGGGCCCGGCGTACGGGCGCTGGAGCAGCCGGCCCCCGGAGACGCTGCGCAGCGGGCGGCCGAAGCCCTTGCTGAGCCGGCCGCGGCCGGCGTAGGCGGCCAGCGCCTGGTCGACGGCGTCGGCGGGCACCGCGAACACGTCGGTCGGGGTGGCCAGGAAGGCCAGCGCGGTGTCGTCGCGCGCCTCGAGCAGCCGCCGGCTGAGCTCGTCGACCGCGGTGGAGACGCGCACGTTGGTGGCGCCGTCGGCGTAGACGTAGTTGCCGAGCACGAGGGTGCCGGGCTGCTCGGCGAGCCAGTCGGCCAGCGCGGGCACGTCGGCGAGCAGGTCGGCGCCGGGGCGGCCGTCGACGGCGGGGGCGACCACGGTGCCGGCGCCGGCGACGGCGGTGTCGCTGACCCGTTCCCAGATGTCGTCGCGGGGCAGGTCGATGGCCGCGACCCGGGCGCCCCAGCGGGTCAGGGCCTGCAGCGGGCCCATCTCCGAGCCGGCGCCGACGACGGCGACGGTGTGGTCCTCCAGGCGCAGCCAGTCGGGGTTGGCCAGCACGGCGTCGATCGCCTCGGCGAGCGCTCGGCTCGACGACCCCGGCCTGCACCCACGCCTCGACCCGGCGGCGTACGTCGTCGCCGCGCAGCCGCTCGCCCCGGTA
Organism: uncultured Actinomycetota bacterium; assembly: GCA_963722135.1. Taxonomy (GTDB): domain Bacteria; phylum Actinomycetota; class Actinomycetes; order Propionibacteriales; family Nocardioidaceae; genus Nocardioides. The sequence goes on along the minus strand of CAVRJT010000003.1, from coordinate 23,837 downwards.
GGGCAGCACCAGCTCGCGAGCGGCTCGGCGGCGCCGTGCATCTCGACCTGGCCGAAGCCGGTCGTGGCGTGCGCGGCCACTCGACCAGCGGCCGGTCGTCCTCGCCGTCGACGACCCGCATCCGGGCGTGCAGCGAGTCGAGGCCGGCGCGGGCGACCGCGACGGCGTCGTCGGGGGCGGCCAGGCCGGCCTCCACGAGGCGGCGGAACCACGGCACGTACTGCGTGCGCCAGGCGGTCTCGCGCTCGACGGCGCGGGCGCCGACCGGGTCGACCGGGCGCAGCGCGTCGGCGACGACACCGCGACCGGTGGTCGTGGTGCTGCGACGCGGCGCCCCGTCGGTGCGGTCGAAGCCGGTCGGGGTCGAGCGGGAAGACGAGTCCGTGGGGAGCAGCAGCCATGGGCCTCACCCTGCCTCTCCCGCGCGGGCGGGTAAACACCCGGGGCGACGCGGCCGGAGGATGGCGGCCCCACGCCCGGGCTCCTTTACTCTCAGGCTCGTGCTCCCCACCGATCCCCCCACCGGTCCGACTCCTCCGCCTCCCACCGGCCCGCCGTCCGGGCCGCCGACCTCGACGGGCGTGACCCCGGGAGCCCTGCTGGCCGAGGCTCGGACTGCGGCCGTGCCGGCGCTGCTCGGTCTGGCCGTCGCGCTGGGCGTGGCGGTGCTGGTCACGGTGGTCGTCCTGCTCGGCTTCGCGATCGCCGGGGACAGCCCCTCCGGGATCGACGACGAGTTCGACAACGTCACGGTCCTGCTGTTCCTGCCCTTCCAGGTGCTCGGACTGGGCCTGCTCGGCACCTTGGGACTCACCGAGTCAGGGGTGCACGCCAGCCTCTACGCCCCGGTCTACTGGGTCACGGGCGCCTTCGTGGTCACGACCGCTGTGCTGGCCCGCCGCGGCGAGCTGCGCGCCGCAGTGCCCACCACCACCTTGGAGCGGGTCCGCTCGGGCGCGATCGTGGGGCTGGCGCTGGGCGTCCTGCTGCTGGCGCTGATGCGCCTGCTGGCGATGCGCGCCAACGGCACGCTGAGCCACACCGCCTCGCCCACCCTCTTCGTCGGCACCACCCTGCTCACCCTCGGTGCGCTGTGGGCCGGACGCTGGTCGGCCCGTGGCCGCTGGCACCGCGCCGTCGACCTCGATCTCGTGGTCTCGATGCGGCTGATGTGGTCGGTGCTCGTGGGCTGGCTGGTCGTCGCCGTCCCGCTCGCCGCGATCCTCGCGCTGATCGGCGAGGGTCCCGACGCGGCCGTCGCCGTGCTGGCGGCCGGCCCGACCGCCGCGATCTACCTGCTCGAGCTGGGCCACCTCGGCGCCCTGTCCGGGGCCGGCGAGACGTTCTTCGTGTGGAGCCAGAGCATCCTGCTGGGCGTGGTCCTCACCCTCGGTGCGCTGGTCTCGACCCTGCTGGTCTCCGTCGCCTGGCACCGTCGGCGGGTCCGCCCCGCCGGCGCCGACGCCTGGTCCTGGGCCGTCCTCCCGCTCGCCGGGCTCGTGGGCGGGCTGATCGCCTGGTTGGCCGGTCTCGTGGTCATCGGCGGCGGCGTCGGGGGCTTCGGCGGCCAGGCCGTCATCGCCCCGGCGTTCTGGTCGATGTTCGTGCTCGCCGTCTGGGCGCTCGCCGCGGAGGGCCTGAGCCGCACCGTGGCCCCGGCCCTGTCGCCGAGCCTGCCCGCCCCGCTCGCCCGCCTGCTCGACCACCCGCGCCCGCTCCACGAGGGCGACCCGACCGACCAGCCGGGCGGCGAGCGGGCCGAGCCCCGCGTGCGTACGCCGGAGGAGCGCCGCCGCGACCGGCGCCTGGTGCTCATCGGCGTCGGGGTGGTGGCCTCGCTGGCCGTGCTCGCGATCGGCTACCGCGTCGTCGACTCGACGTTCTTCGGGCCCGAGAAGCAGGCCGAGGCCTACCTCGACGCCGTCGTCGACGCCGACCTCGACAAGGCCCAGGAGCTCGCCCCGTTCGACTACGAGCCCGAGGGCCTGGCCTTCGCCGTCAGCTTCGGCGACGAGGACACCCGCACCGACCTCTTCACCCGCGAGATCTACGAGGCGACCCAGGAGCGGATCACCGGCTACGAGATCCTCTCCACCGACGTGAGCGGTGACCGAGCCGAGCTCGAGGTGCGCCTCGAGGGCCTGTCCGGCGAGCCGACCGCCGACCTGACGCTCTACCGCGACGGTCGCAGCCTCGGGCTCTTCACCGACTGGGTGGTCGGCGACGCCGGCCTGGCCCAGGTCGGGAGCAGCTACGGCGAGACCGACTCGATCGGGGTGAACGGCATCATGGTGCAGACCGACCCCGAGGCCGAGCAGTGGCTGCTGCCCGGCACCTACGACGTCGACCCCTACGCCGACAACCCGTTCCTCCAGGCCGACGTCGACCCGGTGGTCGTCGAGCCGGGGGCCGGCTACGCCAGCATCGGCGTCTCGTCCTCGGCGGAGCCCACCGAGGAGTTCCGTGCCCAGCTGGACGACCAGGTCGGGGCCTACCTCGAGGAGTGCATGGCCAGCACCGAGCTCGAGCCGGAGGGCTGCCCGCAGTCGACGTACTCCTTCGGCGACGGCGTCCGCAAGGTGGAGTGGACGCTGACCCGGGCACCGGACACCAGCGACCTCTACCTGAGCGGGGAGTTCCCCGAGACGCTCTACCTCAGCGACGGCGAGGCGGCGGTCACCTACGAGGCCGACGAGTCCTACGGCTTCGGCCCGAAGGACTTCCAGCCGCAGGAGGACACGTCGTACCTCAGCCTCCAGGTCGAGGTCGACGTGGACGGTGACGAGCTCGTGGTGAGCTTCGAGCCCTGACCGTCCAGCCTGACCATCCAGCCTGGTCGTCGCGCCTGTCAGCGGGCCCGCACCCGGACGCAGCACAGGCCCGGGGCGGGCGCCCCTTGGACCAGCCGCGCCAGATGAGCCGGAAATCGTCTCATGATTCACCCCTACGGGGGATGTCGGTGACGCGGGCTGGTAGGAACTCCGTTCGGTCCCTACAGTCGAAGAAGTGAACAAGCGTCGGGACTCGGCGCTGCACCACCTGTTTGGGGGCCCGCCATGGGCAACGAGATCATCACCGCCGTGCCCGCTCGGCATGTCCGCCACACCGTGACCGGCGAGCTGGACGTCGCCACCGTGCACGACCTGCGCCGCCGCTTCACCGCCGCGCTCGACCAGCCCGACCTCTCCGGACCCGACGCCGGTCTGGGGCTCGACCTGGACCTCGCCGGCGTCACCTTCATGGACGCCGCCGGCCTGGGGGCCGTGATGTGGTGCCGCCGCCGCGCGCTCGACGCCGGCCGCGCCTGCATCGTCGACGCCGCCAGCCCCGCCGCGCTGCGCCTGATGAAGCTCACCGGCACCCACGACCTGCTGCGCGGCACCACCATCCCCGCCTGACCCCCTCCCCGCGACCCGGCGCAAATGTCTCGTCGTGACCTCGGCTCGTCCTGACGTTCCGTACGCCCGCTCGGCGTGTCGTCGTGAGGAACGTCAGGACGGCGATCGAGCCTCCGCGGAGGTAGGACCAGACCTTCCACACCCCCAGCCCGCGTGTCGCGGTGCGAAAGATCTGGGACTGTCCCGGGTCCCGCACCGACGAGCACACCGAGGTCCTCAGCCCGCCCAGCGACCGGGGTCGGTGAGGTCGAGGCCGGGCTCGTCCTCGGGCAGCAGCGAGAGCTGCTGGGTGCGCGGTCCGCGCGAGCGGGTGGGGCCGTCGTCGCGGCGGGCGAGCCGGTCCACGAGGTGGCGCAGCCCCGAGCGCAGCGTGTGCAGCAGGAGGTCGAGGTCGACGTCGGGCACCACCACGGTGCCGGTGCGCAGTCCCACCAGGGACCGCACCAGCAGCGGGCGCTGCCCGTCGTACGCCGCCGCGACCTGGCTCGGCTCGACCTGGCCGTCGAGGAGGAGCTCGACCACGGTGGCGAGGTGCTCGTCGAGGTGGGCGGGCAGGGGTGCGAGCAGCTCGGCGCCGTCGTGCTCCTCGACCCCGCCGGAGTCGCCGGGGTCGTCGGCGTCGGCGTCGAGGAGGCCCTCGAGGAACCGTCGGCCGCCGACCCGTCCGGCGACCTCGCCGGCGATGTCGTCGATCTCCGCGCAGAGCCGGGCGAGGGTGCCGGCGAGCTGGCGGGGCGCGAACGGGACGGCGCAGATCTCGTGGCGCACCAGGATGCGGTCGCCGACCACGCGCACCTGCAGGTAGGGCAGCCGGGCCTGCAGGCCCGGGACCTCGCGCTCGGCGGCCTCGGTGTCGGCGATGTCGTCGACCAGGATCGCCATCAGGCCCACCACCGGCCGGTCGGCCAGGACCTGTACCCACACGACGCTCTCCCCCGCCGGGACCGGCACGTCGCCGTCCTCGTCGTGGGCGACGGGGTGCTTGCCGAGCATCTCGGAGATCGTGGCGTCGACCAGCTGCTGCAGGTGCTCGCGGTCCTCGACGAGCACCGCCAGCGGTGCATCGTCGGCGAGGACCGTGGGGCCCCGGGACGGCAGCGCCGTGGCCGCGCGCTCCCAGCGCAGCCCGCCGAGGTCGAGCCGGTCGCTGGTCAGGAACGCCGGGTGCCGGCACCCGTGCGTCACCCGCAACGCGGCGACGAGCAGGTCGGCCGCGCGGTCGCACTCGCGCTGGGCCAGGTCGAGGGTCCAGCTGACGTCGCCGGCGTCGTCCTCGTCCCGCTCCCACGGGCCGTCGGGTCGGAGCGGACCGACCGAGTCGAGCCAGAGCTCGCTCTCCTCGACCGTCGCCCGCACGTAGCGCACCGCCTCCTGCTCGTCGTCCAGCGCGACGACCAGCTCGTCCTCGGTCTCCATCGCGAAGAGGTGGTCGGCCAGCCGGGCGCGCAGCTCGCGCCACGCCTCGTCGTACGTCGGATCGATCGTCACGTCACTCCCGGTGTCTCGGCCCGGGCCGGCCCCCACCGGCCCCGTGGACCCCACGCTAGGCGCGAGCGCCGACATTCCCGGGCGACGCGAGCGAGCGACGTACGACGTCTTGGTGGGCGGGCACCGATAGCCTCCGGGCATGAGCGACCAGCCCGCGCGACTGATCCCTCGTCGGTTCACCGTCGGCGTCGTGGCACTCCTGGTCGTGGTGCTGCTGCTCACGGCCGTGTCGTGGGCGGTGGACGGGTTCGTGGCGCAGAGCATCCGCGGCGTGAACGTGGCGGTCGCGCTGCTCCTGGTCGCGGCGCTCTCCGCGCTCGTCCGTCCGCGCCGCCGGCGTGAACCCGAGGTGCGTCCGGACGGCACGCGCGTGTTCCTCGCCCCCGCCCTGACCACGTGGCCGCTCCTGGGTGCGTGGGGCGTCGTCCTGGTCGTGGCGGGGATGTGGGCCTACGTGGCCCTGACGGACTTCTCCGCCCTGGAGTCACCGGGGTGGGCCCTGATCACCATCGGCGGCGCGATCGGGTCGTTGCCCGACCTGGTCCGCCTGCTCACCGGCCGCCTGCACCGGTGGCGGCTCGAGATCGGTCCGGACGGGGTGACCTACCGCGGCTACCGCACCGACCAGACATGGCCGTGGGCGACGGTCCACGGCGCCCGCCTCCAGGCGCGCCCGGCCGGGGTCGCGATCGACGTGAAGGGCCCGGGCGACGACCCTCTCGTCCCGATCACGGCCTTCGCGGTGTCCCCCGAGCAGCTGGTCGAGGAGATCAGGCAGGGCAAGGCGGCCGCGCGCCGCTGAGCAGTCAGACGCGGCGGGCGCCGTTGGCGGCCAGGACGTCGGCGAACTCGCGGTAGTACCTGGGCTCGCGCAGCGTCTTGATCGTGTTGCGGCTGACGAGGTTGATGTGCTCCCGGCTGACGTTGCAGCGCACCTCGCCGTCGGGGGTCCACAGGACGACCCCGGCAGTGCTCCAGGCGCTGTGGGCCCGCACCGTCAGCTGGGCGCACGGGTAGCGCCACTGAGGGGCACCTGAGCCGGGCACGAGGAAGTGGAGCCAACCCTGGTCGACGACGGCCTCGCCGGTGGTCGAGCCCAGGGCCCCGCCGAGGGAGCCGATCGCGCCCGAGGAGAGGACCTGCATGTTCCACCGACCGCCCGTCGGCGCGCCGGCCACCGGCTCGGTCCGGGGACCCAGGCCCGGTCGCGGTCGGGGCTTGCCGGCGACGAGGATGATGGCGATGACTGCGACGACGACCGCCGGCACCAGCAGACCCACGAGGTAGACGTAGGGAAGGAGGTCCATGCCCGCCATCATGGTCCACCGGTCCGGTCCGGGTCGCCGACGATCATCGCCAGGTCGCGCCACCACGCGAGCCGGTTCGGGCGGCCGTCGTAGTCGCGGCGCTGGTTGGCGCCGGAGACCCCGGGCAGGACGAAGACCTGCGCCGGCCCGAGGTACCAGTCCTGGACGCCGAGGCCGGGCCGTCCCCGGCGCCCCACCGCACGGGCGGCCTCGTGGGCGACGGCCTTGCTGGTGAAGGCCAGCCACTCCGGCTGCCAGCTCTCACACTTGGCGACGAGCTCGTCGACCTCGACCCAGCGCGGGTCCCAGTGTCCGACGAGGTCGGTCAGGCCCAGCCCGAGGTCGGGCACGAGGAGGTCCTCGTGGGGCTGCAGCCGACGCGGGGAGAGCCCGGAGAGGTGCAGCGACTCCCAGAAGCTGTTGCCCGGCGTCTCGTAGTAGTGGTCGCGGTGCTTCTCGCTCGCCGCGCCCGCGAGCCCGCAGAAGACGACGAGCGGTCGGTCCGGGACGAGGTCGGGGAGCACCTGCACGCTGGCACGCTACCCGGGTGGGGCTCGCCCGATCAGCGGGTCAGCTCGATGAACTCCGGGCGACCGACCATCGGGTCCTGCCTGAGCTCCTCCAGGTCGGTGGTGTTGCGCGAGATCGAGGCGAGCAGGTTGCCGGAGGCGAGCCGGATGTCGGGGTGGGCCAGCGGGGCGTAGCGCAGCTCGCCGGTGTCCAGGCCCGCCGGCGCCCGCAGCCTCCTGACCGCGGTCCACGGCCCCCACGGGTGGGGTGCGGACCAGGTGTAGACGTAGTCGGCGACGTCACCGTCGCGCTTGGACACCGCGACGTACTCGCCGTCGATGGCGTCGACCGACAGGGTCTGCGAGACGCCGTCCTCGGCGGCGAGGACCGGGGCGGCCCGCTCGACCCGGGGCTGCCAGCGCCAGCCGTCCCAGAACTGCCAGCGCTCCCGATCGGCGGGCGTGGCGACCGGGGTGCGGGCGACGTACAGCTCGCGGCCGGGCTCGTAGGCCCGCCCGGTGACCCGGGTGCCGTAGACGAGGTACCAGTCGCCGTCGCGGGTGGCGGCCGCTCCCCAGTTGACCTGGTCGAGGTCGCGGGAGTCGCGCGTCAGCTCGGCGACGACCAGCAGCTGGGGCGCCTCGCCGTCCTCGACGGTGAAGACCGCCGCCGAGCTGCCGAGGTAGGTGAACCCGAAGGCCCCGCCGAAGCCGCGGTCGATGCGCGAGCAGAGCACCACCAGGTAGTCCTGGCCGTCGTAGCGGCCCTGGGTCATCGACATCGGCCAGTACACGACGCCGGGCGCCGCGTCCGGCACCACGGGGCCGTCGTCGGGGGTACGCAGCTGGGAGACGCAGCGCCGGGAGGTGATGAGCATCGAGTTGGCCACCAGGAACGGGCGCACGGCGTCGGTGCGGCTGGTGTCGCCGAAGATCCACGCGATCCGCCCGTCGGGCAGTCGGGCGCTGGCCCCGATGTCCCCGGACTGCCAGGCGGGCAGGTCGATCGAGGCCATCATCCGGTTCAGCTCGTCGGCCGAGCGCGCCTGCCCTCCGACCGGCGGGGCCGGGCAGTCGGGGACGAGCCGGGCGCGCGTCGAGACGCCCGGCTGCTCGTGCGCCCGCTCGGAGGGGGCGCTCCCGAGGCAGCTGGCCGTGGCCAGCAGCAACGTCCCTGCGACGACGGCTCCAGCGACGCGGGAGCTCCTCACGACGACGGCGCAGCAGCGACCTTCAGCGCGGGTCGGGTCCGAGCACCAGGCAGCACCCCTCCGACAGTACGCCGCGTCAGCGGGCCGGCATCGATCGGCTCAGGTCGACCGGTCAGGGGGTCGCGGCGCAGCTCGCCCGTCCGCGGGCTACCGGCGGGTCCGCTCACCCTCAGGTGGTGCGCAGCGCGTTGATCTCCGCGACGACGTGCATGTCACCCATCCGTGCCCGCTGGCCGGGGTGGACCAGGCACTTCCCGATCACCGCCGCGACGACTCCCGGCCCGCCAGCCAGGTAGCGGGTGTCGATCCCGACCATGCCGGGTCCCGTGCGGGGCTCGCGGCGCCACATCTTCGTCGTCGTGTCGTGGCGCGTGGGCGCGCGTGACACGAGGACGGGGACGGGCTCGTGAGGGACGACGCCGGTCACGTCCTCCCACGGCACGGACCACCCGGCCCCCTCCTGGCGCAGCTCGAGGCCGACCGTGGTCACATACAGCCCGCCGACGGCGATCCTGCCCCGGAGCAGCGGCACCATCGGCACCACCAGACCGATCCCGGTCAGTGCGAGGAACCACGCGCCGACCGGATGCCCCTCGCGAGCGGAGAGCACCGCCCCCGCTGCGCTCCAGACGATGTAGACCGTCATGCCGATGCCGGACATCAGCACCTGGGCCCGCGAGTACGGGAACACGGTGGCGGCCGCGCCCGACGGTGCGGTGCCCATCTGCACGGCGGGACGTCGCCGCGGCACCCACACGTCGATGCCGACCATGACGAACCCGCCCACCGCCATCAGCAGGAGGAACGACCCGGCCAGCACAGGCCCGAAGTCGCCTAGCGAGACGAGGCCGATACCCATCAGCAAGAACCACACGTAGCCCAGGCCGAGAAGCACGTTGCGTAGGTTGCGAGACACGGTTCTCCCTCAATTGAAAAGTCCACCGACACCGTCGACGAGAGCGCCCACTCCGTCGCCCACAGCACCTCCGGTGTCCGTGAGTGATTCCCATCCGTCGCTCAAGGCATTCGCGACATCGGGACCTTCTTCGAAGAGCGAGTCGATCGCACCTGAGGCGACGATCCCGACGCCGGCCCCCACGACGGCCCCCACGGCGGTCCCCACACCCGGAACCGGCACGAAGGAGCCGACCAACGCACCCATCCCCGCGCCCGCGGCCACCGACGCCGCGAAGCCTCCCGCTCCCGACGCCACGGCCTGCACCGGGTCCTCCCCCGCCGCCACATCCAGCCCGATCCCGACCACGGCCAGCGCCCCGCCGAGCTTGATCTGAGCGCCCTTCGCCGCGCGTTCGAGGTCGTCGGCCTTCTGAGCATTCTCGGCAGCCTCGCGGCCTCGTGCCTCCCAGAAGTTGAGGTCGTCGTTGCGGAACCCGGTCGAGTCCCGCTTGATCAGGTCCAGGTACTCCTTGGCCTGATCGCCCATCGCCTTCGCCGCGGCCCGCATGGACGAGGCCTTGCTGATGAAACCGCCAGCCCCGAACCCGCCGGCGATGTCGACCGCCGTCAGCGCCCACCCGGGACCCTCCAGCCCGCGGTACTCGTCCTCGAGCCGGCGGCGCGCTCTGGGCGAGATCGCCCCGGACCACCGCCGCCTCCGCGGCCGCGCTCTCGTACGCCGCCACCTTCGCCTGGTGGTCGGCCCACGCGTCGAGCGAGGCCGCGTGGGCGTCGACGAGCGTCGGGCTCACCCGGCCAGCGGGCGGGCGCCCGGGGTGGGTCGGACCGGCGCCGGGCGGCTCGATCACGAAGCCGGAGACGACCAGGCCGGCCGCAGCGCCCGCGGCCCGGATGTCGGCCATCCGTTCCTGGAGCCGGCGCAGGCTGCCGGCGTACGCCGCGAGCTCGCGGGCGACGGAGTCGGCCCCGTCCTGGACGAGGTCGATCTTCTCGACGGCCACCCCCATGCGCGCGACGAACCCGCCCGCAGCCGCTCCGGCCCAGTCCCCGGAGGCGGCCGTGCGCGCGCTCGCCACCAAGCCGACGCCGGCGCCGAGCGCGGCGCCGAGCGACCCGGCCAGCCACTCGGCGCTCGCCTCGATCGAGTCGGGCGAGCCGGGGATCTCGGTGTCGATGCTCATGTCACCACCACGCCTGGGGTCGAAAAGCCTGCTGTGAGGCGACGTCGGCGCTCTCGAGTGCGGCGACGGCGGAGCGGACGTTGTCGACGGCACCGAGCAGCCCGGCGCTGACCTCGGCGGCGGTCTCGGCGATGCGCGCCAGCATCTCGGTGAGCATCGGCGTCACCTCGCCGGCGTCGATCCCGGTCGGCGCCCGCGCACCGCAGTCCTCGATCGCCTCCCGCGCCTGCTCGAGGTCGCCGGTGATCGACTCCGCGGTCGCCCACCGCAGCTCGATGCTCATCGCCGACCTGCCTCGACGGCCCCCGGGCCGGGCCGCTTGTCGAGGTAGAGCAGGTCGTAGGGCGCCTGCTCGTGCGCCGCCTGCAGATCGGCCACCGACATCAGCACCCAGGCGGACGCGGCGCCGTAGAAGTCGGCGAGGCGGTCCATCGCCGAGTAGACGAACAGCGCGACCTTGTCGTCGTGCGTGCGATGCATGGCCAGGCGCTGGGTGTGGTCGCGCTCCACGGTCGGCACGTAGACCACCGGCGGGAACGGAGGAGGTGTGTGGGTCATGCCCCCAGGTTCCCCAGGATCGGGCGGCGGCGACACCGGCCGGATCCGGATCTGTGGATAACCGGTCGGGCCCCGTCAGCAGCGGCGGCGCAGGACCTGCTCCCCGTCGCTGACCCGCAGCGTCCGCACCACCCGGTCGCCGCGCACCAGCCGGACGACGGCGTCGCCGTCGGAGACGACCTGCAGGGTGCCGCAGCGCCACCGGGCCCGGGCCAGGTCGACGCTCACCCGCGAGACGTTGGTCAGCCGCAGCTCGAGCCGGTCGCGCAGCGGCAGCCGCTCACCGTCCTGCCAGGTCGTCTCCTGCAGCAGCGCGGGCAGCGGGCTCGCCACCGGCGCCGGACCGGTGGCGACCGGCCGGTGCACGCGGTCGGGGATGCGCTCCGAGGTGGCCCGCACCCGGGCGAGGGTGCCGGGGCCGGAGTCGCGGGCGGCGAGGTCGCGGGTCCAGTACGCCGTGGTCGCGCCGATCCCGAGCCCGCGGCGGGTCAGGTGGGGACGCCAGGTGAAGTCGATGTCGCGCGGGTCGCGCATGACGCGTCGGCAGGCCGAGACCGTCGATCACGGTCGCGAATCGGTCCTGCACCGCGAAGACGAGGTGGTCCTCGCCGGGGTAGCGCACGAACCGGTGCCGCAGCCCGGCCGCCTCGAAGCGGGCGACCTGGCGCTCGACCGAGGTGAACGGCACGAGCTGGTCGAGGGTGCCCTGCCCGATCCGGAACGGCAGCCAGGTGGCGTTGCCGACCAGGTCGTACGCCGTCCCGTCGCTGGTGCAGCGGCCGCCGAACGCGGGCGAGACGATCTGGTCGGCGTCGACGGACACCCCGCACTGGGGCGGGCCGGCGAGCACGACGGTCTCGGCGTACAGGTCGGGGTGCGCGAGCCCGAGGTGGTAGCCGGCCCAGCCGCCCATCGAGTAGCCGGTCAGCACGGTGCGCCGGGGGTCGAGGTCGAAGCCGTCGGCCAGCGCCCGCCAGACCTGCCAGTAGTCGACCTCGGCCTCGTCGAAGTACCAGCCGTCGGGGCCGCGGCCCAGGGTGCCGGCGCAGATGGAGTCGCGGTCCTCGCAGAGCCGCTGCATCAGCTGGGGGTCGTAGGCGGCGTACTGGTTGTGGTTGACGCCCAGCGAGTGCAGCGTCCAGGTGAGCGGGGCGGCGTCGCCGCGGCGGTAGGAGGTGGGGACGTGGACGGCGTAGGGCTGCACCGGGGAGAGGTAGTTGGGGGCACCGTCGCCGCTGCCCTGCCCCTCGTCGGCCACGACGCCCTCGCCGAGGTCGAGTCGGGAGAGGTACCAGCGGTTGCTGGGCCCGTGCACCAGCGGCTCGCGGGTGCGCTTCTTGCCGCGCAGGTCGCGCCAGCGCACCACGTGGGAGAAGGGTGACGCGTCGCCGGTGGCGAGCGCGTCGGCCTGGGCGTCCTCCATCCAGAAGTTGCCGGTGACGAAGCGCGCCTGCCCGTCGACGCCGAGCTGGTCGGTGACCGGGTTGCCGGCGGCGACGGCCTGGAACGCGGCGACGAGGCCGGCGGTCTGGCTGTCGGTGACGACCGGGGTCTCCTGGTCGGGGGTGCGGAAGGCGAGGTTGTAGACGTGCGGCAGGCCGGGCGGCAGCGGTACGCCGTCGCCGAGCGTCGGCGCCGCCATCGCCTCACCGGTGTCGTCGGCGAGACCGGCGGCGAGCCGGACGCGCCAGGAGCCGCGGGCGCGCAGCAGCTGCTGCGGCACCCGCACCGTGAACGAGCGGGTCGACTCGTCGACGGTCAGCCGCCCGCCCTTCCTCCTCACGTCGGTGACGTCGCCGGTGGTGAGGTCGTGCAGCCAGGCGCCCCGGCTGGACACGACCAGCGCCTGCTCGAGCCCCGGCGAGGTGACACCGGCGGCGGCCGGCCAGGTGTCGACGCCGGTGCTGGCGTCGCGGTCGGTGTCGAAGCCCCACACCGCGATCGGCACGTCGCGGCTGGCCAGCGTCGTCCAGTCGACCCGCCAGTACGTCGCCCGCCGGTCCGCGCCGGTGGCCGCCACGAACACATCGGCCCCGTTGCCGGCCGCCTCGTCCGGCTGCTCGTAGACGCCCTGCTCGGGCGCCAGCGTCGCGATGTTGTCGAGGCTGAACCCGCTCGGCACCGCGGCGCCGTGGTCGTCGTACACGAAGTCCGTCCAGTACGACGCTCCCCCGTGCAGCCGCTCGGTGCCCGAGGTGCGCGAGACCCGCTGGGCGAACGGCCAGCCCTTCGGCGTGGCCAGCTCCGGCTCGGCCCTCGTCGCCGCGGCCGGGACGCCCTCCGGCAGGCCTCCGCCCGTTGGTCGAGCTTCCTCCGTTGGTCGAGCTTGTCGAGACCCCCTGCGCGGGGACCGCCCCCGACCCGAGGACCAGGCCCGCCGCGACGGCGGGAGCAAGCAGGACGCGAAGGTTCCGGAGCATGCCCGTCCAACGGCGGATGGTGACGGTCGTTACGCCGTCACCGGAGCGGGTCGGACGCTCAGACCAGCGCGGGCTCGGCCTGCGGCGTCGAGGCGGCGAGCCGCTCGGCGCGCTCCTGCGCCACGCCGTCCGCGCGAGGCGGCCCACGAGGAACAGCCAGGCCACCATCAGCGCCAGGTCGAGCAGAGCGGGAGGTCGGCGAAGGCCGCGAGGACGACGACGCTGTTGACCAGGATGATCAGGCCGCCGACCAGGACGCCCATCGGGGCGTGCGGCAGTCGGCCGGCCAGCCGCGCGGCGATCGGGCGCCACGATGACGCCGCCGAGGACCAGGCCGAGCACCGGCATCCACGGGATGTCCTGGTGGGCCGCACCGGTGATGAAGCCGAGGGAGACCGAGACCGCCACGGCGAACTCCGCGGCGTTGGTGGTGCCGACGACCTTGCGGGGCTCGTGCTTGGTGACGGTCATCAGGCTAGGCGTCACGACCGGGCCCCAGCCGCCTCCGCCGGTGGCGTCGACGAAGCCGCCGAGCAGCCCGATCGGGGCGAGCCAGCGCGCGGTGTGCCCGGACTTGGGGGTCGGGATGATGCGCAGGCCGAAGCCGAACCGGACGAGGATCACCACACCGAAGAAGAGCAGCAGCGCCGCCATCGCCGCTCTTGGCGGCGGCCAGGCTGATCGAGGTCAGCACCACGGCGCCGAGGAAGCCGCCGATCGCACCGGGGATCGCGACGCGGATCAGCACCGCCTTGTCGACGTTGCCGACGCGCCAGTGGGAGAGCCCCGAGATCAACGTCGTGGGCAGCTTGGCGGCGTGCGTGGCCGCGCTGGCCGTCGCCGGGGCGACACCGAGCGCCAGGAGCACGGTCGCCGAGGTGACGCCGAAGCCCATCCCCAGCGTCCCGTCGACGAGCTGGGCCATACCGCCGGCGAGGGCGAAGGCTGCGACCAACCACATGAGCGTGCTCCTTTGTCTTGCAAAATGAGTGAGTCGCCAAAGTAACGTAACTTTATAGAGATTGCAGCATTCGACGCCCGCGGCGCGTCGCCCTCACGTTGGTCGAGCTCGTCGAAATCCGCTCCGCCGCCTGCAACTCACCGGCTCCCAGCCCAGGAGCTGGCTGGCCGCGACAGCAGGAGCGATCAGAGGCAGGAAGATGCACGAACATCCGGTCCAACGTGCGCATGTAGCGGCCGTTGCGCCACCCGACACCGGTTGCAGGCGCCCCGCCGCCGCCCGGGTGTTCCCACCAGAGTCTCCCGGCTGATTGGTTTTACCCAGGGGCGACAATCGCAACGCGACGCACCAGATCAGAGGCCCCGGAGTCCGCCGCGACTCGACCACGCGGCGCCCAAGACACAGGAGGGCAACATGAGCGAAGACCCGACGACCGAGGGGCAGCCCTCCGGGACCGCGGTCGCCAAGGCGACCTCGCGAGCTGCTGGACAGCTGCAGAAGCTGACGCTCAGCGCTGTCGAGAGGGGCGTCGGCCCCATGTCAGGGTCTCGGTCCTATGCCGCTGAACGACTCCGCCACGCTCACGAGGACGTCGACAAGGCGGTGTCCCGGGTCGTACGCGAGTCGGTCGTCGCGGCCGGCACCGCTGGGTTCGTCACCGGGCTCGGCGGCCTCATCACGCTCCCGGTCAGTCTGCCTGCGAGCATCACGGGCAGCCTGATCATCAACGCGAGGATGGTCGGCAGCATCGCCCACCTGCGGGGGCACGACCTCGACGACCCGCACGTCCAAGCGATGCTGATGCTCACGGTCGCGGGGTCGAGCGCGCAGTCCATCGCGTCGGAGATGGGTGTGAAGCTCGGCAAGCATGCCGCCCTACAGGCGATCGACAAGATCCCGATGCAGGTCATCAAGGCCGTCAACCAGCGCGCCGGCGTCTACCTGGTGGCCAAGTACGGAACCCAGCGGTCGATGATCACCCTGTCCAAGGCTGTGCCTGGCGTGGGCGGTCTCGTCGGCGGTGGCGTCGACGCCGCGCTGACCCGGGGCATCGGAGGGGCCGCCAAACGGGCCTTCCCGCCGGTGACACCCGGCCTGTACCTGCACCGTGGCTGAGAGGCCCCGTCCACGGTCCTGACGGACCTGGCCCCGAGCGGGGGCCGACGGCGGAAGTGTGGAGCCGCGGATCAAACAGGTTCATCCAGGACTCCACACTTTTCGGCGGTCAGCTCCGCCACCCCGTCCCACACGGCGCCTGACGCGCGCGTGCTCCGCAGCACGCGGCGTACGTCGCGGCGGGCCTGTTCGACGTCGTGTCCGAGCAGCACTGCGTAAGCAACGGCCACGCTCGGAGCGCGGTGGTGGGCGGAGACGCAGTGCACGAGCACCGTCTTGCCCTCGGCGCGCAACCCACGCACGGCGTCGGCGGCGTCGAGCAGCACGAAGTCCAAGTGCGGGTTGGCGGCGGGGTTGTCAGAGTCCACGAGCCGCGACTCGACGATCTCGGTGGCGCTGCCGAAGCAGCTCTGGCGGCGCCCGACGCGGCACATCGACACGACCGCGTCGGCGTCGTGGCGCGTGGTCCCCGACGTCCCGAGCAGCACGCCGGCGTCGTAGGGGTGCGGCACGACGGACCCAGCAGGCTCGCCGTACTCAACGCTGTCGACGACGGGCCAGCCCACCGGGTCGGCCCGTCCACCAGAGACCGTGAGGCTCGCCAGCGCGACCAGGTCTCGCCCGTCCAGCCCGGGCCAGCCGTGGACGGCTCGGCGCCAGCGCCACGGCACCGCACTCGCTCCCCAGGTCGCGCCCAGCAGACCCCCCGCGATGGCGGCGACCGTGTCGGTGTCGTCGCCGATGCGTACGGCGGCGTGCAGGGCGCGCTGCAGGTGCAGGCAGCGCGGCTCGCGCACCCCGTCGGGGACAGGGGTGGTGGTGACGGCAGCGAGAGCGGCCTGCAGCGCGGTCACGGTGAAGCCGTTGGGCCGGAAGCGCATGGGATCGACGTCGGGGTCCATGGCCTCGTCGACCCAGGCCGCCCACTGCTTGCGGCGGGCTTCGGGCAGCAGGTCGAGACCCGCACTCGGCCCGCCCCGCTCACCCAGGACCGCCTGTCGGATCGCCTCGCACCACAGCACGCAGGAGTCGCCCGCGAGCGGATCGGCGTGCGTCAGCTCGGCGACGGCCCGGGCCGCGCGCGCCAGGTGCTTGCGATCCTCGAGGTGGGCGAGCGCGACCCCGGCGGTGCGCATCAGTGCACCGTTCCCGGCCGAGTGGGCGTTCTCGCGGGCGTACCGCTGCGCCTCCTCGTGCATCACGCGAGCCGCGCCGGTCTCACCGGCGTCGAGGCGGCGCCGCGTGCGGCCGAGGACGGCGCTGGTCTGGATGCCGATGTCGGGCGGGTGGCCGTCGTACCAGCGCAGGAACCCCTCCGCGATCTCGTCGAGCGCCTCGTCGGAGGCCAGGTCGGCCCCGGTGGCGGCGACCTCGGCGATCGCGACCGCCATGGAGGTGTCGTCGCTCCACTCCCCGGGCGGCAGGTTGCCGAGCCCGCCGCCCTTCATCTCGGCGAGCTCGCCGGGGCCGGGCGGGGTGGCGAACTCGTAGGGGACGCCGAGGGCGTCACCGGCGGCGGTGGTCAGCAGCACGCCGGCGGCGCGGTCGCGCTGGGCGGTGGTGAGTCTCATCAGGCCTCCTGGAGGATCGGGTGGGTGCGGTGCGTGGCGCGCAGGTGGACGGGCCGGTAGCCCTGCCTCAGCGACATCACGTCGAGGTGGGGCGTGGTCGCGCGCCCCAGGGTGGAGAGCTGTCCGAGCGACGGTTCCCAGTCCAGCCGGGTCCGCCCCAACCGTTCGACCAGCCGCCGGGCCCGGCGCCCGGGGGTCGGCAGGCTGGGCCGGCCGTGGCCGTCCAGCGCGGCAGCGCGGAGCAGCTGCGGCAGCTGCTCGACCAGCGTGGTCGGGTGGTCGAAGAGCTCGAAGGTCAGCGGCTGGCCACCGATCCCGATGATGACGCCGGTCTGCCCGGCGAGGGGCCGCACCAGGCGGCGCAGCAGCCGCTCCTGGTCGGCGAGGGCATCCATCCCCTCGACGAGCGACGCGGTCGGTGAGGAGCCGGCGTACGCCTGGACCCGCCGCCAGACCTCGGACTGCTGCCCGGGCCGCTCGAAACCGTCCCGCACGTACGTCGGCGCCCGCCGGCCCCGGGTGGTCTGCTCCAGCGACCCGCCCCAGCGCGACTGCTCGACGCACGCGACGTCGACTCGAGCCCGCTGCCCGGCCGGCACGAGCAGCGACCGCGTCGCCATCCGGTGCTGCCAACCGCCCTCGAAGAGCTGGCCGTCGAGCACGAGGACCGGGCGCTCGCCGGGGTTGTGCACCTGCAGCTGCGGTACGTCCGGCCCGTCGGTCACCTCGGTGACGACCAGGACGTCGTGGCCGGTGTCGTAGCGCCGGCGCACCGGCACGGCGCGGTCGTGCCACACCGGGAAGATCGTGAGGGACCCGATGGTGGTCCCCTGTCCAACGTGGAGCTTCATGCTGCTTCTCCTTATCGAGAATATGCTCAAACTGAGGTCATGTGAGTGGGAAGGTCAGGACTCGCAGGCGTCGCACACGCCGGCGATCGATGCGGCGACGAAGTGGCGTGGGCAGATCCGCCCGAGCCGCTCGACCCGAGGCGCGCCGCCACCCCGGCCCGCGCGGTGGCCAGGCAGCTCGACGTAGGCGTCGGTGGCAGCGATGGCGACGTAACCCTTGCCGACCCGGGCGACGCAGCGCCCGCCGCGACCCAGCGCGATGTAGGAGTCGCTGTGCGGCAGCCAGATCTCGTCGTAAGTGACGAAGCGCAGCGCGTCACGGATGAGCCGGTGGGTGCCCTCCCAGCAGCCGAGCACGCGCATCGCCTCGTCGAGGCTGAGGCAGTACGTGCGCCCCATGCCGTGGATCTCGGCCTGGCACCACGTGCAGATCGCCAGGCGCGCCAGGTCGTTCGCAGTCGCAGCGACCAGGGGGCTCCCCACGTGGGGGCAGCCGAGGATGTGCAGCCGCTGACCGGTGGCGGTGCGGAAGAGCTCGAGGGTGGGTTCGGGCTGAGCGGTCATGATGACCTCCACGTCTTTGTGAGGATGTGAGCATATCACAGAGTATGCGCGTCATTGCGCTAATCTCTTCCCATGGTTCCGACCCTCAACTCGTACCCCCGCCCCAACCTCGCCGTGGACCTCGTCGTCCTGGCGATCCCTGAGCCGGCGGACAGCCGGCATCTCGAGCTCGGGTTGGTCACGCTCCGACGCAGGGACGGTCGGGCGGTGCTGCCGGGCCGCTTCGTCCACGAGCGCCAGACGATCCGGGAGACGGTCGTCGAGCTGATGGCCGAGAAGCTCTCCCTCCGACCGCGGCGCGCCCCCCACCTGCAGATGATCGACGTGTACGACGACCCCAGTCGGGACGAGCGCGGCTGGGTGGTCTCGGTCGCCCACGTGACGTCGCTCCTCACCGAGCACCTCGCGCGACTGCCCCAGGAGACCACCGAGGTGCTCCCCCTGCACGGTCGCGCCGACCGGGGGCGTCGCATCACGCCCGAACCGCTGGCCTACGACCACGACGAGATGGTGACGACGGCCGTACGTCGTGCCCGCCGCCGCTACGAGCGCTCCCCCGACCCGCTCGGCCTGCTGCGGGCGCCGTACACGCTGAGCCAGCTGCGGCACGTGCACGAGGCCGTCCTCGACGAGCCGCTGAAGCGCGACACGTTCAACCGACGGATGGTGCCGTACCTGGAGCCGTCGCTGGACTCACGGGGCGAGCCGGTGCTGACCTCGGAGACCGTCGGTCGTCCCGCGCAGCTCTACCGGCTGCGGCGGGCGTCGGCGCGGGATGCCGAGGCCGGGCCGTTCCCGCTGCCGCGGTCGACGACCCGCTGACCCACGGGATCGTGAGGGCCCATGCCGTCGTCGGCGGAGAGGAGGCCGTTGATGGACCTGACCGTGGCCTCAGCCGCCGCGGCGACCTGCAGCCGCAGAGATTGGACGAGCTCTCTCACCTGGTCTGCGTCCTCCGCCGCCAGGATGTCTGACAACGGCTGGTAGCCGTGGGAACGCATGTGGTCCTCGATCATCACGATCCTGGCCTCTGCAACGGAGAGGTCCGACTGCGCCCTCAGGAAGTCGTCGTACCGCTTCTGCCCCTTGTCCTCGTTGCACTCACGGCAGGCCGGCACCAAGTTGCCGAGCTTGTGCTCGCCGAGGTTCTGGATGCTGATCGGCACGGCGTGGTCCATGACCAGCTGTCGCGGGCTGCTGCAGTAGGCGCACCGATGGTCGAAGTGTCCCTTGACACCCAGCCACGCCTTCTCAGTGAAGGACTCGTGCCCGAGGGTGCCCAGCACGTAGCGGACGATGGAGTTCTGCGCGTTGCCGACAGCGTGGAGCTTGTGCCTCGCCCCACCGATGGCCGCCTTCGTGGCGGCCTTGACGTCAGCGATCTCGTCGATCTCGCTCTGGACCATCTCGGCGGAGATACCGATCGGTGTCAGCCCCATGCCCACCAGGTAGACCAGGAACGGGCCGAGATGCCGGCGGTGCCACTGGCTCGTGATTCGCACCTCGAGGTCCAGGACCTGGTGCACCGACTTCCAGTACCTGCTGTGCCCGG
Organism: uncultured Actinomycetota bacterium; assembly: GCA_963722135.1. Taxonomy (GTDB): domain Bacteria; phylum Actinomycetota; class Actinomycetes; order Propionibacteriales; family Nocardioidaceae; genus Nocardioides. The sequence continues at coordinate 4,232 of CAVRJT010000003.1, read as the reverse complement.
TCTCCACCTGGATCCGCTGTGCCTCCGCAGGGCTCCGGAGGAAGGGGAACCCGAGTTTCAGGGTTGTCTTGCAGTAGTCCCTGTCCGCCAGCTTGACGAGCTCGTCGGGGTCGACATGAGCACAGTGCTCCAGCAGCTGGGGAACGTTGAGCTGCACGACTGTGCCGACCTTGGGCTTCTCCATGTGGTTCTCCTCAGCTGCAGCAGTCAGTGCCACCCACACGATCGCCTGCACCCGAGCCCGATCCCGGGTGACTAGGGCGGTGAAGAGTCACAGTCCCAGCCGTCGCGCTACCTCGTCACCACCCACGCGGCGTACGACGTCGGGGTCACCCACGACGACCAGCACGTCGGTGGCCCGCGACATGCCCACGTAGAGGCGCTCGCGCGCACGATCACGCTCGCCGGCCTCGTTGACGCACAGCACGACGCAGGCGCGTTCGAGACCCTTGGACCCGAGGACGTGGCCGTAGAAGACGTCCTCGCCCTCCCAGAACGATCGCCAGTAGCCGATCGGACCGTGCCGCTCGAACTGCTCCGTCTGCACGGGGTGGCGGTGCCCGGTCGTGAGCAGCGCGACCTTGGCGGGGTCCCAGCCGTCCTCGAGCAGCGCCTCGACCTGGTCGTCGGCGACCCCGACCGCGTCCTCGCGGCTCGCGGGCACGAACCGCACGGCCAGACCGTCGCCGCCGCGGGCCTGCATGCGGGTCGGCGCGAGCGGTCCGAACGTCTCGTAGATCTGCTTGGTGTTGCGCAGGTTGTGGTCGAGCACCAGCGGGACGAGCTGCACCGGCGGTCGCCCGAAGCGCTCGAAGAGGCGTTGCCGCTCGTCGGAGAAGACAAAGACGCCGCCCTGCTCCTCGTCCTTGAGCGCACCCAGCACCGACGCCCACCAGGAGTCGGCGAAGTCCTGCGCCTCGTCGACCACCAGCGAGTCGAAGCGCCGGCCGGGCGGCAGCTCGGCGGCCTTCTCGGCCATCAGCGCCGGCAGCCGGTGCTCCCAGAACTCGCTGTCGTCGCGGGTGCCCATCTCGATCCCCCACGAGCTGCCGAGCTCCTCGTAGGTACCCACGAACGCGGGCCGGTGCTGCCGCTTCCAGGTCTGGGTCTCGCGCTTGAGGTACTCCGCCAGCCCGATCGAGTAGCACAGCAGCGCCACCCGCTCGGCCGGTCTACCGCCACCCCCGCGGCTGAGGTCCTTGGCCTTCTGTAGCGCCAGCACCGTCTTGCCGCTGCCCGCTCCCCCGCGCACCTCGACGCGGCGCAGCAGCCGGGTGACCTGGAGGATCACCATCTGCTCCTGGGTCAGCCGATCCGCCTCGGCCGCGCGCGCCTCCGCGTCGGCGTTGACGTCGTACGACGTGTGGTGCCGCCCGGCGAGGATCTCGCGGATGAGCTCGACGTCGTCGTGGTTGGGCGTGGGGTGGTCGTGCGCCAGCCCCCAGCCGTTGGTGCGGGCCCGTTCGGCGAGGTCGACCTGCTCGTTCTTGTCGTGCAGCGCCCAGCGCGGCAGGTCGGGGACGGAGAAGTCGTTGCCGAACACGCTGTGCGGCGTCACCACGCCGTGCGCCCACGCCACGTGCCCCCGCCCTCCCCAGCGCGGGTCGGACTCGACGTAGCGGCGGATCGCGTACTTGGCGTCGCGCGCCTGGTCGACGGGCCAGCAGCGCTCGCCGGCATCACCACGGCGGATCCACCAGCCGCCCTCGTCGTGCCAGACCGCCCCGCCCTTGACCTCGAGCACCAAGATGCCCGCCTCGGGCATCAGCACCACCAGGTCGGCCTCGTGGTCCTTGTCCTCGTCGGTCAGCCGGACGTTGGCCATCAGCACGCAGTTAGGACCCAGCCCGTCCCGCAGGCGTTCCCACACCTGACGCTCCGAGCCGGTGGTGAACGTGGGGTCCTCTGGGACCGTCTTTGCCATCGAGATCTTCCTGTCCAGCAGGTCGTAGCGTGGTGTGGTGCGCCTCAACCCGGGTGTCGATCGAGGCGCTCGGACGAATCTTCCAGAGCACGTGTCCAGTCGTCAGGCAACCAGCTGCTTCGTGGACTTCAAGCTCGGCCGCGCCATCAGTGGCGCCCAGGCCAAGAGGACCTCTTCGCGAAGCCGACCAGCCCTGGCACCGTCCCCAGCTTCCGAAGACTTCGCGCTCTCCAGGGCGTGCGCCAGGAGCCTGCACGTCGCTCGAAGCGACTCGATGTCGTCCTGCACCGTGCGACTCGGAAGACCCCCGACCTGGCCGACCAGCCGAGCCTCGACCACCATCAGCTGGTTGCGGATCTGTGCTGCCAGCATGATCAGCGCCCGCATCCCGTTGCGGGACCGACCGATGACAGGGGCTGCCGGTCGCGGATCCGGCGAGGAGCAGGCGTACGCACTGATCGATCCGCTCGACCTGCCACTTCGTGGGATCCGACCTCAGTCGCGCGGTTCACGACCCGCACGAGGGTCCGTTGCCGCGGGTTCCGCCCGTCACGCGACGAGTGCAGCGCCTCGCGCCGAGATCGCAGCCGCCGCAGCGGCCGTCGGTCATTTCTCCACTCCGTCCACCCAGCTGGTCTGGTGGCATCCGCTGACGACGATGGCGAGAGCGACCTCGACGTCGACGACGTGGTCGACGAGGCCCCCCATACCCAGCCGCCGTCAGCGTAGACGTCCTGCCTGCTCCCCCCAGGTCCCAACCTCGGAAGGACAGGAGACCAATATCCCAAGCATGAGCACGGTGCTGAGCACCCCAGCCAGGACGGAGTGCTCGGCCCAGAACTCAGCCAGCACCTCCAGGGCCAGTCACTGATCAGCATGAGCAGCAGTGCTGCTGAGCGCCCGACGGCCAGCAGGACAAGGGCCCGTCGAACCGACCCTGCCCTGACGCGCAAACCAAGCCACGGCGATCAACAGGCCCGAGACCCCCAGGACCAACAACCCCGACCAGACCTCCAGGCTCACTGAGCCAACCGTCCCAAGACCTGGTTGCGCTCCGCGCTCGCGGTGCGCCGGACCGAGGCGGCGTCACGACTGGGTTCCTTAGCGAGACGCCGCTCCTCGTAGTCACGCCCAAGTCCCAGCCTGAGCTGGTCCACCACTACCGCGTTGGGCGCCCAGGGCCTGGTCGCGCGCACGGCAGCCGCCACGTCCTCAGCCCTCGAGAGCCATTCTCCGCATGCTGCGTCGAAGTCGGCCACGGTGACCAGGCCGAGAGGTAGAGCACCACGCCCGCCACCACGTCCCACCATGCCTGTGCCCCGTCCTCTTCCCCAGCAGGGCGTCCGACGGCTGCGCAGCACCACCGCCGAGAGCCGCTCGGACTCCCGCCGCAGTGGGCCGCGTCCACGGGCCGCGGACCGAGGCCGTGCTGCTCCCTGACCTGCACGAACTCGCGGTCCAAGCTCGAGCACACCAGCCAGTGCGACCAGTCGCCGGCTCAGCGACGGCGCAGGTGGTCGCGGTTCAGGGTCGAGGAGACTGCTCACGTCGCGATCCTCCAGTTCGCCAAGTACCGCCTCTGGAAGGACCTTGACGAGCACTGGCAGGCTATGTCGAACTCGCTGGTCCGCCACCTCGTCGAGTACGCCCAAGGAGCCCTTTGCCGACGCCGTCCCCGAGGTCGAGGCTGACCTGGACGAAGGACGCAGCGTGCCCGATCCCGGCCGACGCGTCCCAGCTGGCTGCAGTGCACGATGCTGTCAACGGACGGACGTTCGTCCTTGAGGGCCCTCCCGGCACTGGCAAGTCCCAGACGATCACGAACTTGTTGACACGAGCCGTCGCCAGCGGCAAGCGGGTCCTGTTCGTGGCTGAGAAGCGAGCGGCCCTCGACGTCGTCTCGGCACGCCTCGCATCGGTCGGCATGGCCCCCTTCTGCTTGGACCTTCACGACAAGGGAAGCAGGCCCGCCGCCGTCAGAGCACAGGTCCGCGCCGCTCTTGAGCACGCTGTCTCGGTGGACGAGGAAGGGCTCGAGGCTGACGAGCAGGCCTCCGCACGGCGCGCCGCAACCTGGACCGTTACGCCTCCAGGTTGCACGAGCCCAACGCGGCGGGACTGTCGTACTACTCGGCTCGTAGCCAACAGCTGGCACGGGGCGTCCAGGACACTACCTTGGACGTTCCCAGGGCTCTCCTGGGCGAAGGTTCCGATGTGCACGCGCACCTCCAGGCGGTGCTGCGCGAGCTGCCCGAGACGGCCGAGCCGGCCTCGCCCCGCCCCAGCCACCCCTGGGGCTTCGTCACCA
>CAVRJT010000002.1:0-5544 GCA_963722135.1 uncultured Actinomycetota bacterium | reverse complement strand
CACGAGCATCGCGCGGGGGCCGCCGAGCGGCACCTCACGGCTCGGCAGCACGTCCACGGTGCCCGTCAGCGGGCCTCGAGCGCAGTCGATCTCATGCGGGTGCGGGTCCGCGTTGCTCACCCGCACAGCCTAGTCGCTGCGACTCAACCCGGCGGTGCGGCCAGCGCGGCGGCCTCGGCGGCGAGCTTCTCGATGCGGGCCCAGTCGCCGGACTGCCAGGGCGTCGCTGGGGGTGATCCAGGTGCCGCCGACACAGCCGACGTTGGGCAGTCGCCAGGTAGTCGGGCGCGCGTGGCGACGGTGATGCCGCCGGTGGGGCAGAAGCGCGCCGACGGGCACGCGGTGCCGAGAGCGCGCGCAGGTGCGCCGTGCCCCCGGACGCCTCGGCCGGGAAGAGCTTCATCTCGCTGCACGCCGGCCTCGAGGACCGCGAGCACCTCCGAGACGGTCGCGGTGCCGGGCAGGAACGGCAGGCCGGTGCCGAGCATCGCCTCGAGCAGCATCGGCGTGGTGCCGGGCGAGACCAGGAACGACGCCCCGGCCGCGGCGGCCTCCTCAGCCTGGCGCGGGCGTGGTGACGGTGCCGACGCCCGAGCGCGATCTCGGGCACCTCGGCCGCGACCGCGCGCACCGCGTCGAGCGCCACCGGGGTGCGCAGCGTCAGCTCGATGACCGGCAGCCCGCCGGCGACCAGGGCGCGGGCCAGCGGCACCGCCTCGGCGACGGTCTCGACGGCGACGACCGGGATCGACCGGGGCGAGGTCGAGCAGGGACTCAGACGTGCTGGGCAACGGGGGCCTCCTGGGCCGGACGGGCGGCGCTCTCCGACGAAGGGGAAGACGCTGGCGCCGGCGTCGGCGGGCCCGACGGTGGCGCGGAACATGGCGAAGAGCTCGCGGCCGGTGCCGGCCAGGTCGGAGGCGGCCTCGGGCCGCTGACGCGGCCGGGCGCAGCACGGTGTCGGGGTCGGCGACGGTGAGCAGCCCGCGCTCGGCGTCGACGGTGACGACGTCGCCGTCGACGATGCGGCGCCAGCGGGCCGCCGAGCGCGGCCTCGGGCGTGACGTGGATGGCGGCCGGGACCTTGCCGGAGGCACCCGACATCCGGCCGTCGGTGACGATCGCGACCTTCTGGCCGCGGTCCTGCAGCACACCCGAGCGCGGGGGTGAGCTTGTGCAGCTCGGGCATCCCGTTGGCGGCCGGGCCCTGGTGGCGCACCACCGCGACCAGGTCGCGCCCGTCGAGCTCGTGGCGCTCGAAGGCGGCGAGCAGGTCGGCCTGGTCCTCGAAGACCACGGCCGGCGCGGTGACGACCCGGTGCTCGCCGGCCACGGCGCTGGTCTTGATGACCGCGCGGCCCAGCGGGCCGTCGAGCACCCGCAGCCCGCCGTCGGGGGCGAAGGGGTCGGTGGCCGGGCGCAGCACGTCGTGGTCGAGCGACTCGGTGGGGCCCTCGACCCAGGTCACCGAGCCGTCCTCGAGCAGGCGCGGTTCCTCGGTGTAGCGGCGCAGCCCCGGCCCGGCGACGGTCTGCACGTCCTCGTGCAGCAGCCCCGCGTCGAGCAGGGTGCGCACCAGGAAGGCCATCCCGCCGGCGGCCTGGAAGTGGTTCACGTCGGCGCGAGCCGTTGGGGTAGATCCGGCACAGCGACGGCACCACGGCCGACAGCTCCGACAGGTCGTCCCAGGTCAGGTCGACCCCCGCGGCGCGGGCGATCGCGACCAGGTGCAGCGTGTGGTTGGTCGAGCCGCCGCTGGCCAGCAGCGCCACGCAGGCGTTGACCAGCGAGCGCTCGTCGACCACGTCACCGACCTGGGCGTCCTCGGCCTCGCCCGCGGGCGATCGCGGTCACCCGGGCGGCGGCCGCGTCGGTCAGCGCCGCGCGCAGCGGCGTACCGGGGTTGGGGAAGGAGGCGCCCGGCAGGTGCAGGCCCAGGACCTCCATCAGCAGCTGGTTGGAGTTGGCGGTGCCGTAGAAGGTGCAGGTGCCGGCCGAGTGGTACGACGCCGACTCGGCCTCGAGCAGCTCCTCACGGGTGGCCAGGCCCTCGGCGAAGCGCTGGCGCACCGCGGCCTTCTCCTTGTTGCCCAGCCCCGACTCCATCGGCCCGGCCGGCACGAACACGGTCGGCAGGTGCCCGAAGGACAGCGCGCCGATCAGCAGGCCCGGGCACGATCTTGTCGCAGACGCCCGAGCATCATCGCGGCGTCGAACATGTCGTGGGAGAGCCCGATCGCCGTCGACATCGCGATCACGTCGCGGCTGTGCAGCGAGAGCTGCATGCCCGGCGCGGCCCTGGGTGATGCCGTCGCACATGGCGGGCACTCCCCCGGCGACCTGGGCGATGCCGCCGGCGCGGATCACGGCCTTCTTCAGCTGGCGCGGGTAGGTCTCGAACGGCTGGTGCGCCGAGAGCATGTCGTTGTAGCTGGTGACGATCGCCAGGTTCGGCTTCACCGTGCCGCGCAGCGCCTCCTTGTCGGCGGGCTCGGCGGCCGCGAAGCCGTGCGCGAGGTTGGCGCAGGCCAGCCGGGTGCGGGCCGGGCCGGCCTGGCCGGCGGCGCGGTTGCGCTCGACGTACGCCGCGCGGGTGGCGGCGCTGCGGGCGACGATGCGCTCGGTGACCGCCTGCGACGACGGGGTGCAGCGGGACGGGGTGCGGTGGGTGGGGCTGCTGGTCACTGGTCGGTCTCCTGCCAGGCTCGGCCGTCGCGCTCGAGGAGCGCGGCGGCGGCGTAGGGGCCGGGGGTCCCGGCGGGGTAGCGGCGCGGCCGCTCGGACGAGTCGGCCCAGCGGGCCAGGACGGGCTCGACCCACGACCACGCGGCCTCGACCTCGTCGCGGCGCATGAAGAGCGTGGGGTTGCCGCGGATGACGTCCATCAGCAGCCGCTCGTAGGCCTCGGGCGAGCGCTGGTCGAAGGCGTCGGCGTAGGAGAGGTCGAGCGAGACCGGCCGCAGGCGGATGCCGCCCGGGCCGGGCTCCTTGGCGGTCAGGTGCAGGCGCATCCCCTCGTCGGGCTGCACGCAGATGTGCAGGCGGTTGGCGGTGGTGGCGCCCTCCGAGCCCGGGAACATCGCGTGCGGCGGCTCCTTGAAGACCACGACGATCTCGGAGACGCGGCGGTCCATCCGCTTGCCGGTGCGCAGGTAGAACGGCACCCCGGCCCAGCGCCAGTTGCGCACCTCGGCCTTGAGCGCCACGAAGGTCTCGGTCCAGGAGTCGGCCCGGGCGCCCGGGCTCGGGGCCGGCCAGGTCCTCGGCGTACGACGGCACCGGGCCCTCGGCGGTCAGCCCGGCGGCGTACTGCCCGCGCACGGTGTCGCGGTCGACGTCCTCGGCGGCCATCGGCTTCAGCGCCTGCAGCACCTTGAGCTTCTCGTCGCGCACGTTCTCGCGACCCACGTAGGTCGGGGGCTCCATGGCCACCAGGCACAGCAGCTGGAGCAGGTGGTTCTGCACCATGTCGCGCAGTGCGCCGGCGTGGTCGTAGTAGCCGCCGCGTCCACCGACGCCGACGGTCTCGGCGACGGTGATCTGCACGTGGTCGACCCAGCGCGAGCTCCACAGCGGCTCGAGGAAGGTGTTGGCGAAGCGGGTGACCAGCAGGTTCTGGACGCTCTCCTTGCCCAGGTAGTGGTCGATGCGGAAGATCTGGCGCTCCTCGAAGACCCGGCCGACCGCGTCGTTGACCTCGCGCGCGGAGGCCAGGTCGTGCCCGATCGGCTTCTCCATCACCACCCGGGCGCGCTCGTCGACGACGTCGATCTCGGCGAGCCGCTCGCAGGTGGGCCCGAACAGGCGGGGCGCGACGGCGAGGTAGAAGACGCGCACGGTCTCGTCGGCGTGCGCGCCGGTCCTTGAGCAGGTCGTGCAGCAGGTGCCAGCCCTCGCTGGAGCGCGGCGTCGAGGCACAGGTGGTGCAGCCGGGCCAGCAGCCGCTCGACCGCCTCGGGGTCGAGGTGCTCGCGGCGCCAGGTGCGTCTCGAGGCCGGCGCGGACCTCGGCGCGGTAGCCCTCGTCGTCGATCTCGGAGCGGGAGACCCCGATGATCCGGGTGTCCGGGGGCAGGTGGCCCTCGAGGTCGCGGTGGTAGAGCGCGGGGAGGATCTTGCGCAGCGTGAGGTCGCCGGTGCCACCGAAGACGGTGAAGTCGCAGGCCTGAGGCAGCGTCGCCGCCACATCGGGGGGAGCGGCCGGTCCGACGGAAGTGGTCATGGTTCCACGGTGACATCCTCTTTGGATCGATACAAGCGCTCTTGTGATCTTTTCGCGCAAAAGTCGTGCTTGAATCGCCGGATGGACAGCACCACCGCCGCCGCACCCCCTTCCGCGCTGCCCCACTCCTCGGCCGGCCACCTGCTCACGCTGGTGCGCACAGGGCGGGCCGACACCCGGGCCGACCTGACCCGCCTCACCGGCCTGTCCCGCAGCGCGGTCGCTTCCCGGCTCGAGGCCCTGCTCTCCGCCGGACTGCTCGTCGAGGGCGGCGAGCTCGCCTCCACCGGCGGCCGCCCCGCCGGCGCACTGGCACTGGACCCCGACGCGGCCGTGGTGCTCGCCGTCGCCGTCGGGCGGTCCCGCAGCCAGGTCGGCGTCTTCGACCTCGCGGGGCGCGAGATCGGCAGCGACACCCGTGACCACGAGCCCGGCGTCAGCGCGCCCGAGCTGATGCCGCACGTCGTCGACCGGCTCGGCGCCCTGCTCGAGGACGTCGATGCTCCGGTGGCCGGGGTGGGGATGAGCCTTCCCGGCACCGTCGACCCGGCCCGACGCACCAGCGTCGACGCGCCGGTGATGAAGGGGTGGGACGGCGTCGACCTGGCGGCGTACGTCGCCACGCTCACCGACGCCCCCCTGCACCTGGACAACGACACCGCCGCCCTGACCCGCTCGGAGATGTTCGGCCGGGTGCCCGCCGCACCGACCATGCTGGTGCGTCAAGGCCTCGACCGGCCTGGGCCTCGGCCTCGTCGCCGACGGACGGATCGTCGGCGAGCGACGCGGCACCACCGGCGAGCTCGGGCACACCCGGGTCGACGCCGCCGGCGACCTGCTGTGCCGCTGCGGCGCGACGGGGTGCCTCGAGACCGTCGCCGGCGGCTGGGCGCTGGTGGCCCGCCTCCAGGAGGCCGGCGTCCAGGCGCGCCACGTGCGCGACCTGGTGACCCTCGCCCTCGACGGCGACCCGCTGGCCCGCAGCCTGCTGCGGGAGGGCGGCCGGCAGCTCGGCGAGGTGCTGCGCGTCGCCGTCAACCTCCTGCACCCCGGTGCGGTGGTGGTGGGCGGCGACATGGGCGCGGCCTTCGACCTCTACACCGCCGGCGTGCGCGAGACGCTCTACTCCCGCGCCCATCCAGGCGCCCTGCGCGACCTGCGGTTCCTGCCGGCCACCCACGGCGAGGCCGCCGGCCTGCACGGCTGCGCCGCCCTGGCCGTCGACGCCGCCCTGGCCCCCGAGGCGGTCGACGCCGGCCTCAAGACCGCTCGGTCGCGGCCGAGCCGTCAGAGGTGGCGGCCCGCCCAGCTGAACGGGTAGCC
>CAVRJT010000001.1:0-1006000 GCA_963722135.1 uncultured Actinomycetota bacterium | reverse complement strand
ACCAACGCACTCATCACTGTGCTGCTCACCCTGGTGCTGACCTTCTTCTTCCTCAAGGACGGGCGTGGGTTCCTGCCCTGGTTGCGCGAACTGACTGGCGAGGGGGTGGGGGGCCACCTGCGCCCGAGGTCGGCTCCCGGGCCTGGTCCACCCTGGGGGACTTCGTGCGCACCCAGGCGCTGGTCGGGCTGATCGACGCGGTGCTCATCGGGATCGGACTCGTCGTCGTGGGTGTGCCGCTGGCGCTCCCCCTGGCCGTGCTCACCTTCGTGGCCGCTCGCCCCCATCGTGGGGGCCGTCGCGATCGGCGCCGTGGCCGTGCTGGTGGCGCTCGTCGCCAATGGTTGGGTGGCTGCACTGATCGTCCTGGGCATCGTCCTGGTGGTCCAGCAGCTGGAGGGCAACCTGTTCCTGCCGTGGCTGCAGGGCAGGAGCCTGCACCTGCACGCCGGTGTGGTGCTGCTGACGGTGGTGCTCGGGTCGACCCTGTTCGGAGTGGCCGGAGCCTTCCTGGGGGTGCCGGCCGTTGCGATCGCCGGCGTGGTCCTGCGGTATCTCAACGAGCTGGTCGCGACGAGATCCGCACCGCTCGCCACCGGAACCGCCGCCGGCAGCGCACAGGGGCGAGTCGACAGCGAGGAGGACGCCTGATCTCAGGCCGGTCCAGGGTCTCCGAGACCGGTGACGTCGACGACGTACCGCTCGAAGGGGAGGTCGATCCCAGCGACCTCGGCGGCCTGCACGACGGCGACGATGACGGCGCTGCGCACCTGCCAGACGTCGGCGATCCGAGGATCGTGCCAGTAGCGGACCCGGATCGTGATCCACGAGGCGGCGAGCTCCTCGACCCAGGCCTGCGCGGGCCAGTCGGGATCCACCTCGCCCAGCTGGTCGACCGCCGCCATGAAGGTGCGCCGCGCCGCCTGGAGGTCGGTGCCGTAGGCGACCCCCACGGTGATGTCGGACCGTCGCGTGCCATTGACGGTGAGATTGACCAAAGGATTCTTCAGCACCTGGCTGTTCGGCAGGAGGACGCGCACACCGTCGTAGGTCCGCATGGTGGTGTAGCGGAGGTTCAGCTCCTCGACGGTCCCTTCGTGCTCGCCGCTCACGACCTGGTTGCCGGGACTGAAAGGGTTGCGGAAGCCCATCAGGATCCCCGGGATGCCGTCTCAGCGATGTCCTGCAACGCGAAGGCCAAGGCGATGCCGACGATGCCGGCACCGGCCAGGACGGGTCCGAGATCGAGCCCGATGGTCTTCAACGCGACGTAGGCGCCGATCGCGACGACGATAAGACGCGGCGCCGACGATGATCTGGACGGTGGAGGTGACGGTGTCCCGGCGCTGCCCGAAGCGACGGATCGCCCACCGAGCGCCCGTTGCCAGGGCGATGGCGACCGCCAGCGAGATCCCGGCACCGATCCACTCCCCCCAGCCAATCTCCCGGCTGCGAGGACGACCGGCACGGTCACATCGAAGCGACAGCAGCACGGACATCGAGACCTCGGATCGTCGTGGCGGGCCTCGAGCACCAGAACCGGCGCCTCGAATCGTGTGTCGGGCATCCGTGCTGCCGAGCGCACCTGCACCCGCGAGCGAGGGATCCACTGCAGGTCGAGGCTGACCGGGTGGTCGAAGTCGAGCAACAGCGTGGCCAGCCGTTTCGCCGACGGAGGCTCCCCGGACCGGCCAGGACGATCGCCACCGCAGGCCCCTCGACGTCAAGGGACACGAGAGTGAACTGGCTGTCGGGTCCCAGCCAGCGCTCGACCGTGCGGCGCGCGTTGTCGACGTCGAGGGAGTCGCGCACGATGGCGGCCGAGTTGAGCAGGCGCCCACGACGACGATCGCTGCCACCGCGGTGGCGCCCGCTGCCACAGCGACGCGCTGCTGGTCGCGGACGACATGTCCCCACGGTGCGATACCGGTGAGGACGAACACTCCGCCTCCGACCAGCAGGATGGCGGTGAGATTCGTCAGGAACAGCAGTGCCGTCCCCGCGGTGTGGACCCACTCCCCCTGCTGAGCGGCGACGCCGACCACCGAGGGCGGCACGAGGGCGATGGCGACCGCGACTCCGGGCAAGGAGGACGACACGTCCTTGCGACTCAACGCGTACGCACGAGCAGCGCCCGCAGCCACTGCCACCATGAGCTCTGCGATCGCCGGCGACGACCGAGACGTGATCTGGGTGTTCAACTCCAGGTCGACGGCGAGGTCCAGCACGTTGGCCATCAGCCAGCCGGTGCCGACGGCCGTCGCGCTGCCCAGGACCACCAGTCGCGCTGAGCGCAGCAACCTGCCCGGCCACCCCATGGCCAGGGACAGGCCCATCCCCATCATCGGACTGATCAGGGGCGCGATCAGCATCGCGCCGATGACGACCGCGGTCGAGTCGACGAGGACCCCGCACGCGGAGATCACCGAGGCGAACAGCATCAGCAGCATGAAGCGCGCGGAGCGCTGGAACGCGGTGGGCCCCTCGAAGAACAGCTGCCCCGCAACGGCGCGCGCGTCGTCCTCGCGTGGTCCTGCACCCGCGACCCAGGCCAAGATCAGCGGTTCGTGACCCTTCCGGGTCACCTGAGTCACGCCCAACAGCTGCCCGAGCCTCAGCGCGGCGTACCACGGAATGATCGCAGCAGCCACCCACAGGCCCACGACCAGGGCTCGGTCGGCCAGCACCAGGAACGCTGCACCGAGCGACGAACAGAGCGCCCACGGTGACCACACGCCGGACCCCGCCCCGGTTGTCGACATCGCGCAGCACGAACCACCCACCCATCACGACGAACGCGATCCCGACGACGAGGGTCAGCACGTCCATGGTGGGCCTCGGGTAGACGAGGAGGGCCACCGCCAGACCCGTTCCCAGCACCGCGATGACCCGGGCACCGCGCTCCCGCGGAGTCCGGACCCGGAGGATGCCGTAACCCACCGAACCGAGCATCAGCCCGCCCCCGGCCACGCTCAGCATGAGCCCACTGACCCGGCCAGGATCACCAGGCTCGCGGCCACGAGACCACACACCACGAGCTCCAGACGGTCCTGCGCGGAACCGAGCCGAGGACTCGACGTTGGCGTCGCTGGGCTGCTCTCCCCACCAACCATCTGGCCCGGTCCGGCTTCCTCGCCGCTCCCGTCACCCGCTGGTCCCGTGGTCACTGACACGTCGGCGACCTGTGTTCGTCTCCGCCCTTCAACCGCGAGCGCACACTCGCGAGCGTGGAGCCGGTGAGAGGAACCAGCCCGACCCGCTTAGGAGGACAACACGATCAGGCCTCCCGGTGAGCTAGCCCGGCCCGGTCGTCGGGGGCGGTACTCCCTGGCACGGTAGCCCCGGCCTTGCGCCGGCCACAATGGTTGCGGACCGACCCGGCACGCTCGTGGGGCCAGCACTTCTCTCCGGAAGGCGGTGTTCGCCGGCGGCGCGGCCACGAGGCCGACATTCGTTCCGACCCCGGAGATCGCGGCGAGCAGCACCACCGACCGCTTCCTCAGGGGCAGCCGCGCTCGGCGGATCGCCAGGAAGCCGGCCGTAACCAGAGCGACGACGAAGGCCACCGCCGACGCGGTCAGGGCAGCGTCAACGCTGCCCACCCGTCGTCGTGCGCATCATCGACGCCGCCACCGGAGAACTGCTCCGGGACCTCATCATCGACCCCACCCGCAACTACCCAGGCACCGGTCGACCGCCCGGACCCGCCCCCAGAACAACAACAGCCGAACCCACGACCTGAGGGTTCGGCTGTCCGGGATGTCCTGAGACATCACATGGAGCCGCCTGTCGGAATCGAACCGACGACCTTCTCATTACGAGTGAGATGCTCTACCGACTGAGCTAAGGCGGCGTGCTGCCCACATCCGGCGGACCGGCGACAGGCAACCCGGCGAAGCATACAGACGCCGCCCCGGCCGCGAGAAATCAGGCGGCGGCGAGGCGGCGGCGTACGACGTGGGTCTCGCTCAGGCGGCGAGGACGCGCTTGCGGGGCTCGGCAGCGGCCCAGCCCAGCGGAGCGGACTGCTCGGCGCCGCACCAGCAGTCGAAGGTGGCGATCGGGGCCCTGCTCCGAGGCGGTGACCGCCGTGAACTGGGTGGGGAAGATGATCTGGCGCTTGCTGCAGGAGGTGCAGAGGTGAGTGAGCACGGCGATTCCTTTCACGGCTCGGAGACACGTTGTCTGGCTCTATTCTGACCCACCGGTAGACATAGGGGTAGCCTGACTTTCCAGCACGAGGTATAGGCTCATCCTTGTGCTTTCTGTGCACCAGCTCACATGTTTCCTCGCCACCTACGAGCAGGGGTCCCTGACTCGCGCCGCCGAGGAGCTCGGCTACGCCCAACCCTCGGTCTCCGAGCAGGTCCGCGCGCTCGAGAAGTCCCTCGGCGTGCAGCTCTTCCGCCGGGTCGGGCGCGGGGTGGTCCCCACCCCGGTCGCCGACACGATGCGCCCGTACGCCGAGAAGGTGCTGGCCGCGATCGCCGAGACCGAGGAGGCGGTGGCCAGCGTGAAGTCGCTGGAGACCGGCACCATCCGGTTCGGCATGTTCGGCATCGCGCGGCTCTATGCCGGCGCCGCGCTGATCGCCGACGTGCTGGCCCGCTACCCGGGCGTGCGCGTGGAGCTGGTGGGCCAGAACTCCACCGAGGTCGTCGAGGACCTGCGCCGCGGTCGGCTCGAGGCGGCGATGCTGGCCGTCTCGACGGTGGCCAGCGAGGGGATGACGGTGCGTCCCGTGGCGCGCGAGGAGCTCGTCTACATCAGCGCGCACCCCGAGCACCTGGCCTCCCCGGTCACCGCGCACCGGCTCTCCCAGGCCTCGCTGGTGATGCCGGAGACGACCTACCGAGCCGTCGACTCCACCCGCGCCACGCTGCGCCAGATGCTGCACGAGGCCGGGCGCAACCCGCAGAGCCGGATCGAGGTCGAGGACGTCGAGACCGCCGTCGAGCTCGTCGGGATGGGTCTGGCCGACAGCGTGATCCCCCGGGGAGCCGCCGAGCAGCTGCTGCCCCGCCTGGCCCCCGAGCGCCGGGCTGGGTCTCGCTGCGACCGCGCCAGTTCGACACCTTCGCCATCGTGCACCGCAGCAACGCCGTCCTCTCCCCCGCCGCCCAGCTGATGATCGAGCTGGCCACCCGCCGGATGCAGGCCATCGCCGAGCCGCTCAACCCGCGCTGAGCCGCAGCCCGGCCCTAGGGTGGCGCCATGACCGAGCCCCTCACCGTGGTCCGCGCGTTCCTGCAGCACCTCAACGCCGACGAGACCGACCAGGCCGTCGCCCTGCTGGCCCCTGAGGTCGTCTGGCGCAACACCGGCCTGCCCACCGTGCGCGGCGAGAAGGTCGCGGACGCGTTGCAGATGCTCACCGACGCGGCGTCGGGGTCGGCGTCGAGCTGCACCACGCCGCCGCCGACGGCTCGACCGTGCTCACCGACCGCCACGACACCCTGACCTTCAAGGCCTACGGCAGCCGCTTCCACGTCGACGGCACCTTCGAGGTGCGCGACGGGCTGATCACGCTGTGGGACGACCGCTACAGCTGGGGAGCTGCCAGCCTCGCCTCCGTGGTCGGCCTGCTGCGACTGCTGCGGCGTACGCGGTAGATCTGCGCCGGGTCAGCGCGACATCTGCGCCGGGTCGGCGCGATATTTGCGCCGGGTCAGCAGGTGGTGCCGTCGTCGGGGACCGTGCCCTCGAGGAGGAAGTCCTCGATGGCGGTGTCGATGCAGGCGTTGCCCGAGTTGTACGCCGTGTGCCCGTCGCCGTCGCGGGTCAGCAGCACGCCGGGCTCGAGCTGGGCGGCCAGGGCCTCGGCCCACTCGTACGGCGTCGCGGGGTCCCGCGTGGTGCCGACGACCAGGATCGGCGCGGCCCCGGCGGCGGTGATCTCCTCGGCGGCCGGGCCGTCCTGCGCGTCCGGCGCGCTCTGGAAGCCGGCGCACCCGACCAGGCTCCAGGCGAAGACCTCGCCCAGGGTCGGGGAGACCTCGAGGAAGTCCGGCACCTGGGCCGGGATGTCCTCGACCGGCGTCGAGGACGGGTCGTCGAGGCAGTTGATGGCGTAGATCGCCTCGGCGGAGTTGTCGGCGTACTCCCCGCTCGGGGTGCGCGAGGCGTAGGTGTCGGCGAGCAGCATCAGCGTGGTGCCGTCGCCGTCGAAGGCGGTCTCGAGGCCCTGGCTGAGCAGGAACCAGTAGTCGCTGACGTAGAGCGGCGTGATCAGCCCGTAGAACGCACTGCCGACGGTGAGCTCGCGGCGCCCCGCCGGGATCGGCTCCTCGTCGACGTCGTCGAGGAACGTGGTGATCCGGTCCAGCCCCTGCTGCACGGTGTCGCCGAGGAAGCAGTCGTCGGTGTTCTCGACACAGTCGCCGACGTAGGCGCGCAGTGCCCGCTCGAAGCCGGCAGCCTGGCCGAGGTTGAGCCCACGGCCGGTCAGGGAGACGTCGACCGCGCCGTCGAGCACCAGCCGGTCGGCACGGTCGGGGAAGAGATCGGCGTACGTCGCGCCCAGCTTGGTGCCGTAGGAGGCGCCCAGGTAGGTCAGCCCGGTCTCGCCCAGCGCAGCGCGCAGCACGTCCATGTCGCGCGCCGCCTCGACCGTGCTCACGTGGGCGGCCAGGTCGCCGGAGAGCTCGGCGCAGCCGGCGAAGAAGTCCTCGAGGTCCTCGACCAGCGCGGTCACCTCGGCCGGTTCGTCGGGCGCGGGGTCGGCGGCCAGGAACCGGGTCAGCTCCTCGTCGGAGAGGCAGTCGACCGGCGCCGAGGCGCCGGTGCCGCGCGGGTCGAAGCCCGACGATGTCGTAGCGGGCCAGCAGCGGCGCCCGGAAGACCCCGTCGCCGGCGGCGGCGTACGACGTGCCGGGGGCGCCGGGTCCGCCGGGGTTGACCACCAGCGAGCCGAGTCGCTGGTCGGGCTCGGCCGCGGGCACCCGCAGCACCGCGATCTCGATGGTCTCGGCGTCGGGTCGGCGTAGTCGAGCGGCACCTCGAGGCGGGCGCACTCGTTGGCCGGTCCGCTCTCGCAGGGCTGCCAGTCCAGGGTCTGGGAGTAGAACCCGGCCAGCGCCGGGTCGGGCGGCTCGGTGGCGTCGCCGCTGGGGGTGGTCGTCGGCGCCGGGCCGCCGCGCTGCGGCCGGCCGCTCTGCCCGTCGCTGCCCAGGACGCCGCCCAGCACGAGCGCCAGCGCCAGGCCGAGCACGCTGAGCACCATCGCGAAGACGACCACGATCGCCACAGCACGCTTCACCGGCTGCTCCCCTCGGGCACCATCAGGGCCACCATCATGGCTTCCAGCGCCAGGGCGGGCGGCACGTTGAACTCCAGCATCTGCTCGCGGGCCTCGAAGACCGCGTCGATGCGGCGCAGGTTGAGCTCGGGGCTCGAGGTGCGCACGACCTCCTCGACGTCGGGTCGGATCTCCTCGTTGACCAGCGGCCCCGCGGCGCCGACCGCCAGCGCGATCGCGTCGCGGTAGACCGAGACGAGGTCCATCAGGCTGCGGTCGACCACGTCGAGGACCCGGCGCTTGGCGCGGGTCTTCTGACCCTTCTCCAGGGCCGCGAGCGCGGGCGCGTACTCGCGCGGACGGCGGCCGCGCTCGACCACGCCGTAGGAGGAGTCGAGGTCGGTCTTCTCCCGCGAGTCGAGGTCGACGGTGATCGCCTCGGCCTCCTCCTTCGCGACGTCGACCAGGTTGGAGGCGGCCTGCATGCAGGCGCCCAGCGTCGTGAGCCGCGCCGGGTGCAGCACCACCTCGCGGCGCCGGTTGCGGGTCGCCTCGTCGGTCGCCAGCGCCCGGGCCCGACCGATGTGGCCCTGGCTGGCGCGGGCGGCGTACGACGCGAGCGCGTCGGGCACGCCGAGGGTGCGGGACAGGAAGCTCGGCCACGTCCGGCGACGACGGTGTCGTCAGCGTGAGCAGCCGGCAGCGGCTGCGGATCGTGGGCAGCACGTCCTCGACGGTGGGCGCGCACAGCATCCACACGGTGCGCTCGCTCGGCTCCTCGATCGCCTTGAGCAGCGCGTTGCAGGCCTGCTCGGTGAGCCGGTCGGCGTCCTCGACGATCGAGGACCTGCCACCGCTTGCCGACCGGGGCGAGCGCGGACGCCGTGCGGACCAGGTCGCGCACCTCGTCGACGCCGATGGAGAGCTTCTCGGTGCGGACCAGGGAGACGTCGGCGTGGCTGCCGACCATCGTGGTGTGGCAGCCGTGGCAGTGCCCGCAGCCGCGGGTCGGCCGGGGCGTTCTCGCACTGCAGGGCGGCGGCGAAGGCGATCGCGGCGTTGGAGCGGCCCGAGCCGGGGGGCCGGTGAAGAGCCAGGCGTGGCTCATGCCCTGCGCCCGGACGCGGCCGAGCGCAGCGCCTCGATCGCCGGGCGCTGGCCGACCAGCCGCTCCCAGACCGTGGTCGAGGCCACGGGGTGGCGTGCTCACCGGGCCTCCGCCCCGGCGCGGGTCGGCGCCGGCGAGCAGCGGCTCGAGTCGGCGCTGCACGGCGGTCGCGATCTCCTCGACGCAGGCGCGGGCGTCGAGCACCAGGTAGTGCTCGGGGTCGGCCGCGGCCATCGCCACGAACGCCTCGCGCACCCGCTGGTGGAACTCCAGCGACTCGCCCTCGATCCGGTCGCGGCCCTCGAAGCGGCCCAGGCCGGCGGCCGGCTCGAGGTCGAGCACCACGGTCAGGTGCGGTCGCAGGTCGCCGGTGGCCCAGCGGGCCACCTGCTCGACCTCGGCGACCGGCAGGCTGCGGCCCGGCGCCCTGGTAGGCCAGCGTGGAGTCGACGTAGCGGTCGGTGACGACGACCTCGCCCCGCTCGAGCGCGGGCAGCACCAGCGTCTCGACGTGCTCGGCCTTGTCGGCGGCGTAGAGCAGCGCCTCGGTGCGGTCGGCCAGCGCGCCGGTCTCGGGCGAGAGCACGATCGCGGCGCAGCTCGCTGGCCCACCGGGGTGTCACCGGGCTCGAAGGTCAGCACCGACGCGGTGGCCCTGCTCCTCCAGCCAGGTGCGCAGCAGCCGCGACTGGGTCGACTTGCCGGACCCCTCGCCGCCCTCGAAGCACACGAAGACGCCGCGCTGGGTGTAGGTGCCGGACGATGTCACGGCCCCGAACCTACGTGGGCGCACCGACACCGACCAGCTACCGGTCCACACCCTCGACCTGGGCTCAGAAGGCGTAGCGGACCCGGCAGTAGGGCATCCGCTCGGCCAGCAGGTCGGTGAGCTGGTCGCGCCAGGTGCCCTTCCACGCGGCGCGGTAGCGCACGTTGGCCTGCCCCGAGTGGCTGGTCTTGGGCTCCTGCAGGTCCGGGCGCCACAGCAGCTCCTCGCCGCGCGGGTGCCAGCCCAGGTTGACCTCGTGCAGCTGCTCGTTGTGGGTCAGGAAGATGATCTCGCAGGCCAGCTGGGCCTTGGCCCGCTCGCTGAGGACGTCGTCGACCTGCTCGAACAGCTCGGCCCACTGCGCCTGCCACTGCTCGTGCACCACGACCGGGCTGAAGTTGAGGTGCACCTCGTAGCCGGCCTCGACGAAGTCGTTGACCGCCGCGATCCGCTCGGGGATGCGGGAGGTGCGCAGGTCGAGGCGGTGCGCCATCGGCTCGGGCATCAGCGAGAACCGCACCCGGGTGCCGCCGCGCGGGTCCCAGTCGAGCAGGTCGCGGTTGACCAGCTTGGTCGCGAAGCTGGCCTTGCCCCCGCGCAGGTCGCCGAAGAGGTCGACCAGGTCGCGCACGTTGTCGGAGACCAGCGCGTCGGCCGAGCAGTCGCCGTTCTCGCCCGAGGTCGTAGACCCAGTCGACGGGGTCGCACTGGTTGGGCTCCGGCTTCGGGCCCTGGCGCGCGGCGTGGCGGGCGAGGTAGCCGGCGATCTTCTCGATGTTGACGAAGACCGTGATCGGGTTGGCGAAGCCCTTGCGCCGCGGCACGTAGCAGTAGCTGCACGCCATCGCGCAGCCGTTGCTCGTCGACGGGCGCGATGAAGTCGGCCGAGCGGCCGTTGGGCCGCGCCTGCAGGCTCTTCTTCTCCCCCAGCACCAGCACCTCGCGCTTGGTGCGCACCCAGCGCTCGACCCCGCCGGGGTTGCCGTAGAGGCCCGGGGATGTCCTGGTGGGAGGGCACCTCGACCCGCTCCGCGTCGGGGAAGCGCTCCAGCACCTGCCGGGCGCGCGGCCACTGCTCGATGTCGGCTCGTGGTAGATCGGCGCACCTCGAGCAGGCGCTCGGCGGCGGTGGGCGGGGGCATGGGCCCAGGCTAGGGCGCGGCACCGACGACGTACGGCGACCGCCCGGTGCGGTGCGTCGCGGGCGGCGTACGCCGGTGCTGGTCGGGCATCTCCGCGCACTTGTCGGGTGTTGCAACGCCCATCCAGTGCATGAGTCCCCGGTCGGCCGGGGACTCATGCAGGGGCGGCCTCAGGACTTCTTGGCCGCGGCCTTCTTGGTCGTCTTCTTCGCCGCGGCCTTCTTCGTCGTCGTCTTCTTGGCGGCCGTCTTCTTCGTGGCCGTCTTCTTGGCCGGGGCCTTCTTGGCGCCCTTCTTCGCGCCCTTCTTGGCCGGACCGCGGGCGCGACGCTCCTCGAGCAGCTCGGCGGCGCGCTCGAGGGTGATGTCCTCGACCGTGTCGTCCTTGCGCAGGGTGGCGTTGTACTCGCCGTCGGTGACGTACTCGCCGAAGCGGCCCGACTTCACCACGACCGGCTGCCCGGAGACCGGGTCGTTGCCCAGCTCCTTGAGCGGCGGCGCGGCGGCGGCCCGGCCCGCGCTGCTTGGGCTGGGAGTAGATCTTCAGCGCCTCGTCGAGGGTGATCGTGAAGAGCTGGTCCTCGCTGGTCAGCGAGCGCGAGTCGGTGCCCTTCTTCAGGTACGGCCCGTAGCGGCCGTTCTGGGCGGTGATCTCGTCGCCGCTCTCGGGGTCCGCGCCCACCACGCGCGGCAGCGAGAGCAGCTTGACGGCGTCGTCGAGGGTGATCGTGTCGAGCGACATCGACTTGAACAGCGAGCCGGTGCGCGGCTTGGCGCTCTTCTTGGCGTCCTCGGGCAGCGCCTCGGTGACGTAGGGCCCGAAGCGACCGTTCTTGGCCACCACCTCGAGACCGGTCTCGGGGTGCACGCCGAGCTCGATCTCCTCGCCGGCGGGGTTGGCGAAGAGCTCCTCGGCCTTCTCGAGCGTCAGCTCGTCGGGCGGCAGGTCCTCGGGCACGTTGGCGCGCTTGCCGGCCGGGTTGCCCTCGTCGTCGGGACCCTCGAGGTAGGGGCCGTAGCGACCCACCCGCAGGTTGATCCCCGAGTCGGGGCCGCCGACCGGGAAGGTCGCCAGCTCGCGGGCGTCGATGTCGCCGAGCTCGTCGACGAGCTTCTTCAGCCCGACCGAGCTCCCCGGTGCCGTAGTAGAACTCGCCGAGCTCGGTGTTGCGCTGCTTGCGCCCGGCCGCGATCTCGTCGAGCACGTCCTCCATCTGCGCGGTGAACTCGTAGGAGATCTGGCGCGGGAAGTGCTCCTCGAGCAGCCGGATCACCGAGAACGCCAGCCACGCCGGCACCAGCGCGGTGCCCTTCTTGTAGACGTAGCCGCGGTTGAGGATCGTGCCGATGATCGAGGCGTACGTCGACGGGCGGCCGATCTCGCGCTCCTCGAGCTCCTTGATCAGCGTGGCCTCGGTGTAGCGCGCCGGCGGCTTGGTCTCGTGGCCGTTGGCGGCTGATCGAGGCGGCCGAGACCGCGTCGCCCTGGGCGAGCTGCGGCAGCCGGGTCTCCGCGTCGTCCTGGGGCCGCCCGTGGTCGGTGCCCTCGACGTAGGCCTTGAGGAAGCCGTGGAAGGTGATGACGCGACCGCTGGCCGAGAACACGACGTCCTCGCCGGTGCGTCGCGGCGCCGCCGAGGCGGATGGTGACCGACTGGCCGACGGCGTCCTTCATCTGCGAGGCGACGGTGCGCATCCAGATCAGCTCGTAGAGGCGGAACTGCTCGCCCTTGAGCCCGGTCTGGGCGGGGGTGCGGAACGACTCGCCGGCGGGCCGGATCGCCTCGTGCGCCTCCTGGGCGTTCTTGACCTTCGAGGCGTAGGTGCGCGGCGTGTCGGGCAGGTACTCCGCGCCGTACAGCTCCTGGACCTGGGCGCGCGCCGCGTTGACCGCGGTGCCCGACAGGGTCGTGGAGTCGGTACGCATGTAGGTGATGAAGCCGTTCTCGTACAGGCGCTGCGCGACCGACATCGTCACGCTGGCGCCCATGCCGAGCTTGCGGCTGGCCTCCTGCTGCAGCGTCGTGGTGCGGAACGGCGCGTACGGCGAGCGGCGGTAGGGCTTGGACTCCACCGAGCGGACGTCGAACGTGGTCTCGCTGCAGCCCGGCGACCAGCGCCTCGGCGCGGGTGCGGTCGAGGTGCACGACCTTGCCCTCGGCGGAGGCCTTCAGCACGCCCGTCGGAGGTGAAGTCGGAGCCGCGCGCCACGCGTCGCTCGTCGACGGAGTAGACCTTGGCGGGGAACATCCGCTGGTCGTGCTTGGACCCGGCGTCGAAGGTGCCCTCGAGGTCCCAGTAGGAGGCGATCTTGAACGCCATCCGGTCGCGTTCCTTGTCGACGACCAGGCGGGTGGCCACCGACTGCACACGCCCGGCCGACAGGCCCGACATGACCTTCTTCCACAGCACCGGGGAGACCTCGTAGCCGTAGAGGCGGTCGAGGATGCGGCGCGCCTCCTGGGCCTCGACGAGGTCGTCGTTGATCGTGCGCGGGTTGTCCACCGCGGCCTGGATCGCCGACTTGGTGATCTCGTGGAAGACCATCCGGTGCACCGGGATGTTCTTCGGCTTCAGCTCGTCGAGCAGGTGCCACGCGATGGCCTCGCCCTCGCGGTCCTCATCGGTGGCGAGGTAGAGCTCGTCGGCGTCCTTGAGCAGGCCCTTGAGCTTGGTGATGTGGCTCTTCTTGTCGCGCGGCACCACGTAGTAGGGCTCGAAGCCGTTGTCGACGTCGACGGCCAGGCGGCCCCACGGCTTGTCCTTGATCTTCGCCGGGGTGTCCGCGGCCGACTGCGGGAGGTCGCGGATGTGGCCGATGGAGGACTCGACGACGTAGCCCTGGCCGAGGTACCCGCCGATGGTGCGGGCCTTCGCCGGGGACTCGACGATCACCAACTTGTGTGCCACTGCGTGTGTCATTCCTTCGAGGAGAGAGGGGACGAGCGGCGGTGCTCTCTGACGTGCCTGCTGGGGCGACCCCGAGGGTCCCGCCGGCCGTCACGTTAGCGCGTGACCCGGCGTACGCCGCTGCCGCGGCGCGGCCCGGACGCTTTGCGCAGGTCAGCACGGGCTGTCACGGCGGTCCCGGTCGGGGCCTGTGGAGGAGCCGGCACGGCCGGGCGCGAACCGTGCCAGCCTCGTCCGCCCACCACCCGTCGCGACCCCGAGGAGAGCCCGTGCACGACCACGTCGCCCCGCCCCATCCCCGCCTGCGCCTGCCCTACGACGACCGCTACCTCGACGAGCCTGGACCGCGCCGACCCGGACCGCGCCGAGCGCCGCAGCTGGGGCCCCGCCTGGGCCGGGGCACCGGAGGACGACCGGCTCACCGAGCTGGTCTTCCTCGACGGCCGCCTGGTCTCGCACTCCACCGGTCCGGTGGCCGGCAGCGCCGTGGGCCGAGCACGCCGCCCGGCTGCGACCGCGAGCAGCAGCAGCCGCCTCCGCCGGCCGCCGACCCCGGTGTGGCAGGACGTGCTCGACTGGCTCGCCGACCGGGTCGGCGGGCGAGACGCGCGCTGGCCGCGCTCGACGGCGAGCCGCTGGGCGACGCGCCCGACCTGCCCGAGGACTACGCCCGCCGACACCGACCGGCAGCGGGTCGAGTCGGTGGCCGAGCTGCTCGACGCCGTGGCCCGGACGCTGCTTCGACGCCGAGGTCGCCACCGCGCTGCGCACCGCACTGCTCACGCTGTGGCGCCTCGACGCCCGCGTCGGTGACCGGCGCCGCCTCCGCGGCCGCCTCCGCTGCGGCGGCATCGCCTGGGCGGTGGCCAAGGCCAACGGGTTGATCGCACCCCGTGGGCGGGATGCGGGTCGGCACCCTCAGGGACTTCCTCGACCTGCGCAGCACCCCGTCGACGTACGGCGCCCCGGTGCGGGCCGGGCTGATCGGCTTCCGCCAGCCCGCCTCGCAGCCCCACCACCGTCCGCTCGGGGTGCCGGACCTGCTCGACCTCGGCCGGGCCGACCTGCTCACCGCGCGCCACCCGTGCCCGCCTGGTGCACCTGCGCGACCGGGCCGTGGCCGCCCGCGACGCCGACTGACCCGGCCCAGATCTCACGCCGACCCGGCCCAAATCTCCTGCCCAGACGGCCCGAATGTCGCGCTCAGTCGGCCTGTATGTCGCGCTCAGTCGGCGCGAATGTCGGTCCGGTCGGCGCAGGCCTCAACCTTCTGGGGCCCGGCACCGTCATGGTGGTGTCAGGACCCTGCGAGCAGAGGACTCGGATGAGCAGCCACCCACCACCACGACCCGGACCAGCGGAGTTCGCTGACTTCGCGCAAGCCCAGACCCCGGGCCTGCTCGGGTTCGCCCACGCCCTCACCGGCAACCCCCACGACGCCTGGGACCTGACCCAGGAGACGTTGGTGCGGATGGGCGAGCGGTGGGGGCGCACCCGCTTCGACGAGCCGGCCGCCTACGCCCGCACCGTGATGACCCGGCTCAACATCGACCGGTTGCGACGTTTCCGCCGCGAGGTGCTGACTCCGGCCCCCGGCGCGAGGACACGCGGGTCCAGCTGGTCGGAGAGCTCGACGTCTGGCTCGTCGAGGCCCTGGCGACCCTGACGCCCGCGCCAGCGCACGGCGCTCGCCCTGCGCTACGTCGAGGACCTCGACGTCCGCGGCATCGCGGCGCGGATGGGCTGCGCCGAGGGCACCGTCAAGGCCCACCTCTCCCGCGGCACCGAGCGGCTGCAGGAGCAGCTGGCCGCGCGCCGCGCCCACCACCCGGCCCGTCCCGGCTCCCAGGAAGCGACCCAGCGATGACCCCCACCGACCTGCACGACACCTCCGACGGCCGCGACCCCGCGCTCGCGCGACGCCTACGCGCGGCTGAGCGGCGTCCCTGGCCCCGCCCGCCGACCTCGTCGGGACGCTCGGCCCGGCCATCACGCGACGTCGTCACCAGCGCCGGGCACGGCCGTGCGTCGTCCGGGGGCGCGCTCGCGCCTCGCTCTCGTCGGCGGCCCCTCGCACTCACGACCGGTGGCACCGAGCCGGAGACGGCGCCGGACCCGGCCGGCCAGGGCGGCGTCAACACGGTGGTGGTCACCCGCGACGACGGCGAGCAGCTGGGTTTCGGGCCCGGTCGAGCTGAGCTGCGAGAAGGCCGGGAAGCTGGGGCAGCGACTCACCGCCACCGCGCCCCTGGTCACCGCCCCCGGTGACGACGACGCGCTCCTCGAACCGTTGCTGCACATCTCGGTCCTCGTCGACGACGTCGAGCCTGCGCCGCACCTACGAGCTGCCCTTCGAGGGCAACGCCGCCCAGCAAGAACGTCTCCTCCGACGAGTGGACGTTCGTCGTACTTCGCGGCCGTGCCGAGCACCGACCCGGCCCGGCGGGCCAACGAGATCGAGCAGCGACCCGCCGGACTCCGCCGGCTCGGTGCGCTTCGACGCAGCGACCTGCGGCGGCGTGCCCTCCCTCGACGTCACGATCGACGCCGTCCTCGGCAGCGAGGTCGAGCAGCCGGCGTACCCGATCGAGGGTCGGCTGGCCCTGCCCTGACCCGACTCGGCGCAAATGTCTCTGGAGTCGGCGCGTATGTCGCGCTGAGTCGGCGCATATCGCCCGCTCGGCCGACGGCGCTGGGGCGCTGCAGGTACGCGCCGACTCGACGTGACATGTGCGCCGGGTCAGGGTGATATTTGGGCCGGGTCGCGGCGAGATTTGAGCCGGGTCAGGCGGGGGTGAGGTAGCCCTCGCGGACCAGCTCGCGCACCACCGGCAGGTAGTCCTCGCGGATGGCGGCGGGGTCGAGGTCGAGCAGCTCGGCGAGCGCGTCGAGGATCTGGCCGACCGTCGAGGTCGCCGTCGCAGGCGCCGACGAGGGCGGCCTCGACGGTGTCGGCGGTGCGGGCCCGGCGCAGGCCGGTCTGCTGGCGCAGCACGATCGTCTCGGGGTCCTCGGCGCCCGGGGCGCCCAGCGTCTCCTGCTGCACGTCGGGGCGGGTGACCAGACGGGTCTCCGGCCCGACCTCGAGGCGCGTCGGCGGCTGCCCCAGGCCGTGATGGCCGGGGCGATCGGCTGCTCGACCTCGTAGGGCCACGACAGCAGCTCGCGCGCCGGGGTCAGCCCCGGTCCTCGTGCAGGTGCAGGTTGACCCAGCCGAAGCCGACGGCCTCGATGCGCTGCTCCTCCATCCACGACAGCCAGGTCTCGTAGCGGCGGCGGTAGTCGGCGGTCGCGGCCGCGGTGGCCGAGCCCGTGGAGGGGTGGTGGCCGGAGTCCTTGAGCCACAGCTCGACGTACGCCGCCGGGTCGAGCACCTCGCGCTGCACCACCAGCGCGTCCACGTCGTCGCGCAGCCACGCCGCCGAGCCGCTCGTCCCAGGGCTGGTCCTCGCTGATCACCCAGTTGGCCAGCACCTGGCACCAGCCGCCGGGCGCGAGGTGGTCGGGCGCGGTGCGCACGATGTCCTCGACCACCCGGTCGCCGGGCAGCCCGGAGTCGCGGTAGACCAGCCGCTCGCCGGTGGCCGGCGAGATCACGAACGGCGGGTTGGTGGCGATCAGGTCGAAGCGCTCGCCGGCGACCGGCTCGAAGAACGACCCGTCGCGCACGTCGACGCGTGTCGGCGACGTCGTTGAGGGCCGCGTTGAAGCGGGTCAGGCGCAGCGCCCGGGCGTTGACGTCGGTGGCGACGACCGCTGCCGCTGTGCCGGGCCAGGTGCAGCGCCTGGACGCCGCAGCCGGTGCCGAGGTCGAGCGCGCGCCCGACCGGCTCGCGCCGGGTCAGCTGGGCCAGCGACGTCGACGCCGGGCTGATGCCGAGCACGTGGTCGGCGCCGACGCCGCTGCGGCGCGCCGTCGAGGCCGGGCGTGAGGTCGGAGACCACCCACAGGTGCTCGGTGACGACCCCGGCCGACCCGGCGGGGCCGGCGTGCTCGGTGGCGTAGGGCCGCACGTCGAGGCGCGCAGCCACCTCGCCCGACCGACTGCTCGAGCAGGCCCTCGACGCACATCCGGTCCACCAGGTCGGGCAGCGCCGCCTCGGCGTCGCGCGACGTCCGACGGGCGTCTGGAGCAGGAAGAGCCGCACCAGCGTGGCCAGCGGCGAGCCGCCCGCCTGCGCCGTACGTCGCAGCCCCGGGGTCGTCTCGTTGCGCGCCAGCGCGTCGTGGGCGCGCGGGCCGAGCAGCTCGGCCACGGCGTCGTAGGTGAAGTCGGCACGGACCAGGGCGTCGCGCAGGAGATGGGGGAGGTCGCTCACCCCGCGAGCCTAGTGACCGCTGGCCCGAACGGTCACACCTTCGCGGATTCGCGCGGACGGGCGCGGGCTGCTCGTCCTACTTTGCCAAGCACCATCCGCCGCGACCGGGTCGGGAGCCCCGGGTCGCGGTGACCACCACGGGGAGGGAACCCACATGAACCGAGCTCGACGCGCCCTGACGACCGGCCTGGGCGCCGCCGTCAGCACCACCGTGGCGACCGCCCTGATCGCCTCCGGGACCGGCCTGGCCGCCGCCGCGGCCCCTGCCGAGCCGGCGCCGAGCGCCGCTCCGGCAGCCGAGCGCAGGCTGCTGGACATCCTGAAGATCCTGGACCCGGCCGCGATCCTGGGCGCGCTCGACGGCACCGCGACGCCCGGCGACCTGCTGGGCCTGCAGCGCCCGCGGTGGGACAACCCGCTCGGACTGCTCACCGTCACCGAGTCGGTCCAGTGGCTGCGCGACGGCGTGGCCGATCCCGGGCGCCACGGGCGACTCCTACCTGCCCGCCGCCGACGACGTCGGGCAGCAACCTCCAGGCCGTCGTCACCGGCAAGGTGCTCGGCCTGCTCCCGGTCGCAGTCGATCACCGGCGTCGTCCGGATCCTCGCCCCCGGCACCGGCGGTGGCGGCGGCGGTGGCAGCACGACCGCCGACCTGCTCGAGGCGACGCCGCCGCAGCTCACCGGCATCCCCGGGGTCGGGTCGCTGCTGCAGGTCTTGGACCCGGTGTGGAGCCTGCCTGGGCGTGACCACGAGCTACCAGTGGTTCTCCGACGACGTCGCGATCCCCGGCGCCACCGGCCAGACGTTCGTGCCCGACCTCGAGCAGGCCGGCACCACGATCCACGCCCAGGTCACCGGTCTGCTCGCCGGGCTGCCGCTGGTCAACCTGCTGACCGACTACCTGCCCATCCCGGCAGCGCCCGAGCAGAAGCTGGGCGCGACCTCGCAGCCCGCCGTCGTCCGGCACCACGAAGGTCGGCGGGACCGTCAGCGTCAGCGACCCGACGTGGAACACCGACGCGGTCGCAGCACGCCTACCAGTGGCTGCGCGACGGCGCCCCGATCGCCGACGCGACCACAGCGGCGTACCTGCTGACCCCCGCCGACCTGGGCCGGGCGATCACCGCGACCGTGACCGGCACGAAGAAGGGCTTCACCAGCGCGACCGTCGACACCGAGCCGGTGACCCCGACCGTGGGTGACGCGATCGTGGCCAGCCTCCAGCCGCGACTGAGCGGCACCCCCGCCCTGGGCCAGACCCTCACCGCGTCGCCCGGGACCTGGGGCACCGGCGAGACGCCGACCTTCGGCTACCAGTGGCTGCGCGACGGCTCCGTCCTTCCCAGCGTCACCGGCGCGACGTACGTCGTCACCGCCGCCGACCTGGGCCGCGCCCTGGCCGTGCGGGTGACCGCGACCCGGACGGCGTACGCCCCGGGGGTCTTCACCACCTCGGCCGTGACGGTGCCGAAGGCCGCCACCAGCACCACCGCGAAGGCGACGCAGGAAGAAGATGCGGCAGGGCAAGGCGGCGGTGCTGAAGATCGTCGTCGACGCCGGCGTCGGTCAGCCCCGACGGCACGGTCACGGTCGACGGAGGGCTCGCGCACCCTGGCATCGGTCGCGATCCCGCAGGGCAGGAAGACCGTGCGAGATCAAGAAGCTCAAGCCCGGCAAGCACACCTTCCTGGTGAGCTACGCCGGCTCGGAGACCACCGCCGCCTCGACCGCCGAAGGTCCGGGTGACGGTGCTGAGGCAAGAAGCGTCGCTGACCCGACGTCCCGCCGATGCAGACGAAGCCCCCGCCCGGACTCCGGGCGGGGGCTTCGTTCGTCAGGTGGCGCAGCGACGCTCGGGGGCTAGGGCGTCATGCGGGCCGGCGACGGCCGGCTCGTCGTCACCGATGACCATCGGAGCGCTGCTTGGAGATGTAGACCGCCACCACGATGACCGCGGTCGCCACGAGCGCGATGAAGATGCGGAGCACGTCGTTCTCGCCCTCGCCGTAGGACATGTCCACGATCGCGGCCACGATGAGCAGCGAGACCAGGTTCATCACCTTCAGCAGCGGGTTGATGGCCGGGCCGGCGGTGTCCTTGAACGGGTCGCCCACGGTGTCGCCGATGATCGTGGCCTCGTGGGCCAACGATCCCTTGCCACCGTGGTGGCCGTCCTCGACGAGCTTCTTGGCGTTGTCCCAGGCCCCGCCGGCGTTGGCCAGGAAGACGGCCATCAGGGTGCCGGTGGCGATCGCACCGGCCAGGAAGCCGGCCAGCGGCGCGACGCCGAGACCGAAGCCGACCGCGACCGGCGCGAGGATGGCCAGGATGCCCGGCGTGGCGAGCTCGCGCAGCGAGTCGCGGGTGACGATGTCGACGACCTTGCCGTACTCCGGTCGACCGGTGCCCTCCATGATCCCGGGGATCTCGCGGAACTGGCGACGCACCTCGTAGACCACGGCGCCCGCGGCCCGGCCCACGGCGTTGATCGCCAGGCCGGAGAAGAGGAAGACCACGCTGGCGCCGAGCAGCGCGCCGACGAGGACCTTGGCGTCGAAGACCCAGAAGCCCTCGAGGAAGGCAGTCGTCTCGCTCTGCGCGGCGACCTCGGCGAACTTGTCGAAGGCGTCCTGGGTGTAGGAGGCGAACAGCGCGCTCGCGGCCAGCACGGCCGTCGCGATCGCGATGCCCTTGGTGATCGCCTTCGTGGTGTTGCCCACCGCGTCGAGCTCGGTGAGGATCTGCGCGCCCTCGGGGCTCACGTCGCCCGACATCTCCGCGATGCCCTGGGCGTTGTCGGAGACCGGGACCGAAGGTGTCCATGGCCACGATCACGCCGACCGTGGTCAGCAGGCCGCAGCCGGCCAGCGCCACGCCGAAGAGGGCCACCTGGCCACCGATGAGGGCGGCTCCGAAGACGGCCGCACCGATGACGAGCGCGGTGTAGACGGCCGACTCGAAGCCGACCGAGAGTCCGGAGAGGATGACGGTGGCCGCGCCGGTGAGCGAGGTCTTGCCGACGTCCTGGACCGGGCGGTGCTCGGTGCCGGTGAAGTAGCCGGTCAGCGACAGGATGGCGGCGGCCAGCACGATGCCGATCACCACGGCGACCGAGGCGAAGACCGGGGGGCTCACCTCGGCGGCGACCGAGACGTCGAGCTCGGACCACTCGCCGGGCAGGTAGACGAACGACAGCAGCACCGAGCCGACGGCGCCGATCGCGGCCGAGATGTAGAAGGCCCGGTTGATGGTCTTCAGGCCGCTCTCGCCGGCGCGGGGCTGGCAGAGGTAGACGCCGACGACGGCGGTCAGCGCGCCGATGGCGGGGATGAGCAGCGGGTAGACCAGGCCCTTGTCGCCGAACGCCTGCGAGCCGAGGATCAGCGCGGCGACCAGGGTGACGGCGTAGGACTCGAAGAGGTCGGCGGCCATGCCGGCGCAGTCGCCGACGTTGTCGCCGACGTTGTCGGCGATGGTGGCGGCGTTGCGCGGGTCGTCCTCGGGGATGTTGTTCTCGACCTTGCCGACCAGGTCGGCGCCCACGTCGGCGGCCTTGGTGAAGATGCCGCCGCCGACCCGCATGAACATCGCGAGCAGTGCGGCACCGAAGCCGAAGCCCTCGAGGACCTTGGGTGCGTTGTCCTGGAAGAAGATCACCACGAGGCTCGCGCCGAGCAGACCCAGGCCCACGGTCAGCATGCCGACCATGGCGCCGGTGCGGAAGCCGATGTGCATCGCCGGGTCGCGGCCCTGCGTCTCGGCTGCGGTGGCCACCCGCAGGTTGGCCTGCACCGCGAGGTTCATGCCCAGGTAGCCCACGGCGGCGGAGAAGCCCGCACCGCCGAGGAACGCCACGGACCGGAAGATCCGCACGACGGCGTCGTCGGCCGGCAGCAGCAGCAGCCCGAAGAACGCGATGGCGGCGAAGACGGCCAGGGTCCGGAACTGGCGGGTCAGATAGGCGTTGGCTCCTTCCTGGACCGCTCGGGCGATGGTCTTCATGCTTTCGGTGCCTTCGGCGTGCGGCGAGGACCTCTGCCCTGAACATCGCTGCCATCGCGAGCGCGCCGAGCGCGATCAGTGCGACGACGATGACCAGGACGAGGTTCCCACCGGTGACCGTCAACGACAACGGGAGCGATCCCCGTCATGTGCTGCCTCCTGCGACTCGGTCGAGCGGGTCCGGGGCCACTGAACGTGACCCAGGTCTCACGGAACGAGGCAGACTCTACGCACGGGCGACCGCTTCAGCGCGCGCACATGTGACACGCGCCACAGCGTGTCGCCTCGGTTGCCGAGGGGCTCGACTCAGGTGGCGGCGAGCGCGTCGTCGGCCGACTCGTGGATCACGAAGACCTTGGCCAGCCCGGTGATGCGGAAGATCTTCAGCAGACGGTCCTGGGTGCACACCAGGTGCAGCGACCCGTCGTGCGCGCGGACCTTCTTCAGCCCGCCCACGAGCACGCCGAGGCCGGTGGAGTCGAGGAACTCGACGGCCTCCATGTCGATGACGAGGTCGTAGACGCCCGCAGCGACCAGCTCGGTGATCTTGTCGCGGAGCTTCGGTGCTGTGTAGACATCGATCTCCCCGCCGACCGCAACGATGGTCTTGCCATCGGCGTCGCGTGTCGCAAGGGTGAGGTCCACGTGTACTCCCTGTCAGCTGCGGTGGCACCCGGGGACTTCCGGGGCGCCCCGGTCCCGGCCGTTGATCAGTGCATATGAAACCACGACCACCAGCGTGGCGCACACCAGAGTAAAAAGCTGGTCGCACCGCGGATGGTCGGGGTGTTGCCCGAGCAGAGCGCTGTCGGCGCTCTTTGGGACCATGGTCGCATGCCGCCGCCCCCCTCCGCCCGCCACCCGACCCCGGTCGGCCGGCAGCGTCGCCGGCGTGGTCGAGCGGTTGGCCGCGCTGCCGTCGCGGGAGGGTCGGCTGACCCACCTGGAACGGCTCCGGCACCGCGGCCCGGGCGCCCCGCGCGCGTGGCCCGCCTGGGCCGACCCCGAGGTCGTCGCGGCGCTCGGGCGACGCGGGGTGGCGCGCCCCTGGGAGCACCAGGTCGAGGCCGCGGAGGCGGCGTACGCCGGGCGGCACGTGGTGGTCTCGACCGGCACCGCCTCGGGCAAGTCGCTGGCCTTCCAGCTGCCGGCGCTGACCACCCTTCTGGGTGCCCGCGGTCGCCGCGGCCAGCGCGGTGCCACGACGCTCTACCTCGCCCCGACCAAGGCCCTGGCGCAGGACCAGCTGGCCTCGCTGCGCGCCCTCGAGGTCGGTCTGCGGGTGACCACGCACGACGGCGACTCCGGTCGCGACCAGCGCGACTGGGCCCGCGACCACGCGGAGTACGTGCTGACCAACCCCGACATGCTGCACCACAGCCTGCTGCCCGGCCACGAGCACTGGCACCACTTCCTGGCGCACGCTGCGCTACGTGGTCGTCGACGAGTGCCACCACTACCGCGGCGTCTTCGGCGCCCACGTCGCGCAGGTGCTGCGCCGGCTGCGCCGGGTGTGCGCGCTGCACGGGGCCAGCCCCACCTTCGTCCTCGCCTCGGCGACCGTGGCCGAACCGGCGACCGCGGCCGGGCGGCTCACCGGGCTGCCGGTGCACGCGGTGACCGAGGACGCCTCCCCGCGAGGCGTCGGTGACGCTGGGCCTGTGGGAGCCGCCGCTGACGTCGTACGCCGGCGAGAACGGCGCGCCGGTGCGCCGCGCGGCCTCCTCGGAGACCGCCGACCTGCTCACCGACCTCGTCGTCGAGGGGGTGCGCACCCTGGCGTTCGTGCGCTCGCGGCGGGGCGCCGAGCAGGTCGCGCTGACCGCGGCCGCGCAGCTGGAGCGAGGTCGACCCCGCCCTGGCCGGCCCGGGTCGCGTCCTACCGGGGCGGCTACCTGCCCGAGGAGCGGCGCGCCATCGAGCAGCAGCTGCGCTCGGGCGAGCTGCTCGGGCCTGGCCGCCACGAACGCCCTCGAGCTCGGCATCGACGTGAGCGGCCTCGACGCGGTGCTGATGGCCGGCTTCCCCGGCACCCGCGCCGCCCTGTGGCAGCAGGTCGGGCGGGCCGGGCGCGGCGCCCGGGACGCGGCCGCCGTGCTGGTGGCCCGCGACGACCCGCTCGACACCTACCTCGTGCACCACCCCGAGGCGATCTTCGGTCGACCGGTCGAGGCCACCGTCTTCGACGAGTCCAACCCCTACGTCCTGGGCCCGCACCTGTGCGCGGCCGCGCAGGAGCAGGCGCTCACCGAGCCCGACCTCGCGCTCTTCGGGCCGACCAGCCGGGCGGTCCTCGACCAGCTCGTGGCGGCGGGGCTGCTGCGGCGCCGTCCGCACGGCTGGTTCTGGACCGACCGACGCCGTGCCTCCGACCTGGCCGACCTCCGCTCCGCCGGCGGGCGGCCGGTGCAGCTGGTCGAGGCCGACGACCGGGCGCGTCGTGGGCACTGTCGACGCCGCCAGCGCGCACGGCACCGCCCACCCGGGCGCGGTCTACCTGCACCGCGGCGAGACCTACCTCGTCGACCTCGCTGGACCTCGAGGAGGCGGTCGCGGTCATCGAGCGGGCCGATCCCGACTACTCCACCTCGGCGCGCGAGATCACCGACATCACCGTGCTC
Source organism: uncultured Actinomycetota bacterium (assembly GCA_963722135.1). GTDB lineage: Bacteria > Actinomycetota > Actinomycetes > Propionibacteriales > Nocardioidaceae > Nocardioides. The sequence continues at coordinate 981,888 of CAVRJT010000001.1, read as the reverse complement.
GCCGAGCGCGAGCACACCGCCTGGGGCCGGTGCCGGCTCTCGCTGGGCGAGGTGGCGGTGTCCCACCAGGTCGTCTCCTTCCTGCGTCGACGCCAGCCGGGCGGCGAGGTGGTCGGCGAGGAGCCGCTCGACCTGCCCGAGCGCTCGCTGCGCACGACCGCGGTCTGGTGGAGCGTGCCCGACCAGGTGCTCGAGGACAGCGGGCTCGACCCCGGCGACCTGCCCGGCGCGGCGCACGCGGCCGAGCACTGCTCGATCGGGTTGCTGCCGCTCTTCGCGACCTGCGACCGCTGGGACATCGGCGGCGTCTCGACCGCCCGGCACCCCGACACCGGGGTGCTCACCGTCTTCGTGCACGACGGGCACCCCGGCGGCGCCGGCTTCGCCGAGCGGGGCTACCGCACCGCCCGCGAGTGGCTGGGCGCCACTCGCGAGGCGATCGTCTCCTGCGAGTGCGAGTCGGGCTGCCCCTCCTGCATCCAGTCGCCCAAGTGCGGCAACCAGAACAACCCGCTCGACAAGGTCGGCGCTGCGCGGCTGCTCGAGGTGCTGCTCGAGGAGGCCGCCAGCGACGGTCACGGCGCCGGCCCGGCCCGGGCCTGACCCGGGATCGTGACGACCCGGTCGAGGCCGGGCGGCGGGTCGACCCGGACGCTGACCAGCACGTCCGCCCCCTCCAGCAGGCAGCCGGTCAACCGGGCCCCGTTGGCCGTGGCGACCCGGTCCGCCGCCGCGCACGACTCCCCCGGGCTGGTGGCCCCGGCGAGCGCCGCGAGGTCGGCCGCAGCCTGCGCGCGGCGGTGGGCGGCCACGACAGCGGTGATCTCGGCGAGGGTGACGCCGATCAGCAGGAGCACCCCCGCCAGGGCGACGCCGAGCAGCGTGGCCGCACCCCGCTCCGCGGCGGCCCCGCGACCGGGTCTCACTGCTCCGCCAGCGCCGTCGCGCTCGCCGAGACCTCGGCTCCCGGCAGCCCACCGAAGCAGCCCGCCCGGGCCCTGCACCGTGCCGCTCACGGTGACCACCACGGTGTCGTCGGAGCGACTGACGCTCACCACGCTGCCCGCCGGCGCCACCTGCGCCGCGAGGGCCACCTGGCCCGGACCTCGTCCTCGCCCCGGGCCAGCGCCCGGGCGGCCTCCCGGGCCGCGTCGACGGTGCGCACCTGGGCGAGGCCGACGCTGAGCAGCCAGGTCATCGCCACCACCACGGCGAGCAGCAGCGGCAGCACCATCGCCAGCTCGGCGGTGACCGCGCCGCGCTCGCGTCGCGCCGCCGACGCGCCGCCGGCGCGCGACCCACTGCTCACCCGATGCCCAGCAGACCGAGCACGTGGTCGAAGAGCGTGGTCAGCAGCCGGTCGCCGAAGCCACCGGTGAGCATCGCGTAGAGCAGACCGGCCAGGCCGGCGCCGGCGGCCGTCCCGACGGCGTACTCCGCGGTGGTGATGCCGTCCTCGGCCCGGATCGGCGGGCGTGCGGGGGTGGGTCATGGGTCGTCCTTCCTGTCGGCGGCCGCGGGGTCGCGGTCGGTGCTCCGAGGACTGTGCGGTCGCCGCCCGGCCCGGGGGCGGTCGCTCGGCTGCTGTGGGCGGGGCTGCGCGCCACCCCGGGGTGTGGACGGTCGGTGGTGCGGCACGGCCGCCGATCCCTCACAGCAGGGTGCTCATCAGACCGGCGGCCAGCGGCACGATCCCGATGAGCACGAAGGCCGGGAGCAGGCAGACGCCCAGCGGGACCGCGGCCCGCACGCCCACCGACCGGGCGAGGTCCTCGGCCTCGGCGCGGGACTCGCGGGCCAGGCTGTCCGCGAGGTGCTCGACCGCCTCGACGACCGAGGAGCCGCTGCTGTGGGCACGGGCCAGCGCCCGGCCCAGCGGGGCGAGCAGCGGGTCACGGGCGACGTCGGACCAGACCACACCCGGGTCCACGCCGAGCCCGAGCCGCGAGGTCAGCGCGCTCAGGTGCTCGGCCGCGGGCCCGGGCAGGGCGGCGCAGGCCACCGTGACCGCCTCGACCGGAGCCGCGCCGGCACGCAGCGCGACCGCGAGCAGGCCGACGAGGTGCGGCAGGTCGCGGCGCACCTGCTCGCGCCGGCGACGCAGCGCCGGCGGTTCGGCTCGCGCCACCAGCACCCAGACCAGCACGGCCGCGCCGAGGCCGGCCACGAGCACCGGTGCCCCCGCCGAGCACCGTGGGCCCGGCGGCGCCCGCGCACCCGGCCCAGAGAGGCCGGTAGCGCCGCATCCAGCCGGTCGACTCACCGGCGGCCCCGGGTGCGCCTACCGCGCCGGAGCGGGGGCGGGCTCGGGGCGGCGGCATCCAGGCAGCGGCCGCGGTGGCGGCGAGCCCTGCCACCAGCACGATCAGCACGGCGTCCGGCCCCGGGCCCGTGCGGGGTTCACGACGCGTCTCCCGCCTCGCGGGCGAGCGCCTCGATCCAGGCGATGCCGGCGAGCCCGAGCGCGGCCCCCGCGGCCAGGCACGCCAGCCCGACCGGGTGCCCGAGGAGGAATCGCCACCGGGTCCCCGCCGACCCCGGACCCCATCAGCAGCGCGGCGACCGGCAGCGCCGCGACCAGCCGCGCGGTCGCCCGCGCCGAGGCCAGCTCGCCCGCCACGATCCGGCGGGTGCCGCGGGCCCGGCGCAGGTCGGTGGCCACCCGGGCCACCGCGTGGGCGAGGCCGTGGCCGGTGCGGTGCGCCACCTGCCACGCGGCCGCGACCAGCCGCAGGTCGCCGGCCCCGGGCTCACCGGCCGCCGCCCGCCAGGCGGCCGGCACGTCGGCCCCGACCCGGTGCGCCTCGGCCACCGGCGCCAGCACCGGCCACTCCTCGCGCGGCCCGCTCCAGCGCGGCGCCCGGCGGACGGCCCGCTGCGAGCTCCGCGGCCAGCGCCTCGCAGGTCTCCCGCACGCGCTCGGCGCACGCCGTGGCCCGGGCGTCCGCCCGACGGCGACGGTGCAGCGCGCAGCAGCACGCGGGTCACGGCGAGGACCACCCCGACCGGAGCGAGCACCCGCAGCAGCCCGGTCCCGCCCAGCGCGAGCGCCCCCACCGTCCCCGCGACCGCCACCGCCGCCGGTCCCACCGCCCGGGCCACACCCGGTCGGGGGTCGTCCCGACCCTGCCCCGCACCGCGAGGGTCGAGGACGACCCGGCGCGGTCGCACCAGCAGGGCGGCCGCCCCGGCGGCACACAGCACGGCCAGGGCGATCCGGACGTCGGTGACCGCCGCGTCGACCGGGACCGGCCCCCTCACAGCGCCCCTGCGAGCAGCACCGCCAGCCGCTCCGCGCCCGGACCGTCCACGAGGTCGTCGCCGTCGAGGCGGGCGGCGCTCAGCATCCGCACCAGCCCGTCGGGACCCCGCTCGGGCACGGCCACCTCGCGGATCCGGCGTACGCCGTCGCGCCCGCGCGCCAGGTGCACCACCAGGTGCACCCCGGAGGCGAGCTGGCTGTGGGTGGCGGCCCGGTCGAGCCCGGCGGCCAGGGCCAGCGCCTCGACCCGCGCCGGGACGTCGGCAGCGGAGTTGGCGTGCAGGGTGCCGCAGCCGCCCTCGTGGCCGGTGTTGAGCGCGGCCAGGAGGTCGACCACCTCGGCGCCGCGCACCTCCCCGACCACGAGCCGGTCGGGGCGCATCCGCAGCGCCTGGCGCACGAGGGTGCGCACGTCGACCGCTCCGGCGCCCTCGATGTTGGCGGGCCGTCCCTCGAGCCCGACGACGTGCGGGTGGTCGGGTCGCAGCTCGGAGGAGTCCTCGACGAGCACCAGCCGCTCGGCCGGGTCGACGAGCCCGAGCAGCCCGGCCAGCAGCGTGGTCTTGCCGCTGCCGGTGCCCCCGGTGACCAGGAACGCGCAGCGCGACGCGACGACAGCGCGCAGCAGCCGCGCCCCGTCGGGCGCCAGGGTGCCGGCCGCGACCAGGTCGTCGAGGTGGATGGCGCGGGTCGGCGGCACCCGCAGCGAGATCGACGTGCCGGGCCGGGCGACCGGGCGCGAGCACGGCGTGCAGGCGGGTGCCGTCGGGCAGCCGCACGTCGGCGTACGGCGTCGCGTCGTCGAGGCGGCGCCCCGCGGCGGCCGCCAGCCGCTGCGCCAGCCGGCGCACGGCTGCGTCGTCGGGGAACCGCACCTCCGTGGGCTCGAGCCCCTGGCCGCGGTCGAGCACCACCTGGTGGGGTCCGTTGACCAGCACGTCGGTGACCCCGGGACGCCGCAGCAGCGGCTCGAGCGGTCCGGCTCCGACGACGTCGCGGCGCAGGGCCTCGTGCACGGCCAGCACCGTCGTGTCGCCCACCGGTCGCCCGGTGGCCCGCAGCGCGGTCGCCACCCGGTGCGGCGTCAGCGGCCCGGGCTCCCGGGCCAGGTGGTCGCGGACCACCTCGACCAGGGCGGCGACCTCGTCCTCGACCGGCATCACAGCCAGGACGTCGCTCACGCCGCCTCCCCGAGGAGCTCGAGCCGGTCGAGCAGCCCGGCGGCGGTGCGACCGAGCACGCCACGGTGGGAGCGCACCGGCCCCACGCCCAGGTCGACCGCCTCGTCGAGGCCGCGCTGGTCGCCCATCGTGGCCAGCACCGGCGCCCCGACCGTACGCCGCACCAGCGCGGCGTCCGCCCCGCCGCGCACCACCAGCCGGACCCGCCCGGGGTCGGCCAACCGGGCGCAGACCCGGGCCGCGGAGGAGAGCCCCGGCACCGTCGGCACCACCACGACCAGGATCAGGTCGCAGTGCGCGACCGCCTCCTCGGGCACCGGCCCCAGCACCCGGGGCAGGTCGACGACGACCGTCTCGTGGCCGCGTCGGGCCGCGGAGAGCGCCTCGCGCGCCGCGAAGGGCGCCACGAGGTCGACGGCACCCGGCGCCCAGGTCAGCACCCCGAGGCCGTTCTTGCGGGGCACGGCGTCGCGCAGCGAGCGGGCGCTGAGCCGTCCGGTGGTGCGCCCCAGGGCGTCCCACCGGATGCCGTCGAAGCCCTCGAGGCCCAGCACCCGGTCGAGTCCCGGGCCGGCGGGGTCGGTGTCGACGACCAGGGTGGTCCCCCGCCGGGCGGCACCCTGCCCGAGAGCGCAGGCCAGGGTGGTGGCCCCGGCGCCGCCGGAGCCGCCCACGACCCCGACGACCCGGGCCGGGCGCACCCGGGCCTCACCGAGGTCGGTGAGCAGCTCGGTGAGCCACCCGGCCGACGCCGGGAGGTCGGAGACGTCCGCGGCGCCGACCGCCAGGGCCAGCCGGAACAGGTCGTCGGGCACCACCCTGCGTGCTGACCACGTGCACGCGGGGTCGCCGCGGTGGACCGAGCACGGCCATCTCGCCGACGAGGTCGGCGCCCAGCAGCACCAGGGGTGCGCGCGTCCACCGCCGCAGGGCCTGGGCCGGCTCGCCCGTCACCGCGGGCGACGTCCCGGCGGCCGCGGCGAGGCGGCCCACCTGGTCGAGCAGGTCGGGGTCCCGGGTGACGACCAGGGGCGCCTCGCCCGCCGGTCCGGCGGCGGCACCGCCGGGGTCGGGCCCGGCCGTCCCGGTCGCGGTCGAGGGGTCGGGGACGGGTCGCAGAGATCTCATGCGCCCACGCTCCCCGTGCCGGCGGCGGCGGACGGCGTGCTCGCGCGGCGCTGTGGAGGCGTGCGCTGCGGGGGCGTGCTGTGCGCAGGCGGGTGGCGCATCCCACGCCCGGACGGGCCCTGCGCCCCCCGTTCCGGGTGCGCGAGCGCCTAGGCTCGTGCCATGACCGCCTCCGCGGCTTTCTTCGACCTCGACAAGACCATCATCGCGAAGTCGAGCACGCTCGCCTTCAGCAAGCCCTTCCAGGCCGGGGGCCTCATCTCCCGACGCGCCGTGCTGCGCTCGGCCTACGCGCAGTTCGTCTACCTCGTGGGCGGCGCCGACCACGACCAGATGGAGAAGCTGCGGCAGTTCATGTCGCAGCTGTGCACCGGCTGGGACGTGACCACCGTCAACGAGATCGTGGCCGAGACCCTGCACCACGTCGTCGACCCGATCGTCTACGACGAGGCCGTCGCGCTCATCGAGGAGCACCGGGCCGCCGGCCGCGACATCGTCATCGTGTCCGCCTCCGGCACCGAGGTGGTCGAGCCGATCGGGGAGATGCTCGGCGCCGACACCGTCGTCGCGACCCGGCTGGAGGTCGAGGACGGCCGCTACACCGGCGAGATCGCCACCTACGTCTACGCCGAGCAGAAGGCCATCGAGATCCGCGAGCTGGCCGCGCGGCGCGGCTACGACCTGGCCCAGAGCTACGCCTACAGCGACTCCGTGACCGACGTACCGATGCTCGAGGCCGTGGGACACGCCTTCGCGGTGAACCCCGACAAGGAGCTGCGCCGGATCGCCGGCGAGCGGGGCTGGCCGGTGCTGGTCTTCATGCGACCGGTCGCGCTGCGCGGCCGGTTGCGGGTGCGTCCCACCCTGGCCGCCGTGGCCGTGGGTGGCGCCGTGGCCGTCGGCGGAGTGGTCTGGGCCGGTGCCCGGCGCCGCGGCCCGACGATCTGAGAGACCGCTTCCGGTCGCCCCGGGGAAACGCGAGGACCCACCGCGACCGGAGATGAATTTCCTCCGAAGCCCTTGTGTCGTGCGTCACAACGGCGTACACAAGGGGGTACCAGAACTCAACAGACGTACACGTGACCCGGGGTACCCACGCGGCGACCCACCCTTCCGATAGGGCGCATGTCAACGGAAAACTTCCGAGGCAGCATAGAGAAAGCACGCTTGGTAGCCAGCCAGGACACGTGTCAGCGATGGCCCCCAGGAGCTCTGCTCCGGGGGCCATCTGCTTGCCGGCCGACCACGGCCGGAGGCCGTGGTCGGACCTGGCAAGGGTCGAGCAAGCGCCGCGGCCGAGCCTGCGAGGCCGCGACGCGCGTGTCGAGACACCAGTGGCCGGTGGGGCACACCAGGCCCGGACCGGGGCACGTGGGCCCGGAGCGCCTCAGCCCTCGGCGTCGCGCCGCAGCGGCGAGGCCTCGGCGGCGGCGGCGTACGCCTCGGTGACGTAGAGCAGCCAGGAGTGCACGCCGGAGTCGCCGCCGGTGGCGTAGCCGCGCAGGTTCGACTCGTACTGCTCGCGCAGCGCCAGGTGGGCGGCCTCGGGGACGATCAGGGACTTCTCGTCGACGCCGCGCGCCACCAGCACGAGCCGCTCGGCGGCGCGGGCCACCAGCCCGTTGTGGGAGGCGAAGGGGGTGGAGGTGGCGAGGTCGGCGTGCACGACGGCCGCGACCAGGAGCCCGGGCGCGTCGGCGCTGGAGGTGAGCAGGTCGGCGAGGCCGCGCAACCGGTCGGCGGACGTCGCGTCGCGCGGGCGGCCCCAGCTCGTCGGCGGGCAGGGTGCTGCCCGCGGCGAGCGCGTGCAGGCGGGCCAGGGCCTGCAGCGGGGCCAGGCGCAGGGTCGGCACCAGCGACAACAGCTCCGAGGAGAGGCGTACGGCGTCGCGGGCGAGCGCGTCGCCCTCGCCGGCGCGCACCTGCGCCAGCGACGAGACGGAGCCCTCCAGCACCGCGCTGGCGTGGGCGCCGCGCAGCAACGACTCCGCGGTGGTCTCGGGGCTCGTGCGCCGCAGCCCGCGGTCGCGCAGCACGACGTCGATGCTGTCGCGCGCGGCGGCCAGGCCGCTGGGGACGCCCTCGAGCGACACCAGCCAGGACAACGGATCAGTGGTCACGCCGCCGAGGGTATCGAGCCGATACCCTCGACCCGATGAGTGATCCCCTCTCCCACGCGCGATCCTTCGGGCAGGTGGCGGCGGCCTACGACCGGGGCCGGCCGTCCTACCCGCGCGACGTCGCGGCCTGGATGTGCGGCGGGCGGGAGCGCGGCGGCCTCACCGTCCTCGAGGTCGGCGCCGGCACCGGCAAGCTCACCGAGCAGCTGGTCGCGCTCGGCCACGTGGTGCACGCCACGGATCCCGACGAGCAGATGGTGGCGGTGCTGCGCGAACGGCTGCCGCAGGTGCGCACCAGCGTCGCGGGCGCCGAGGAGCTGCCCGCCGCCGACCGGGGCTACGACGTGGTGGTCTCGGCGCAGAGCTTCCACTGGTTCGACCACGACCGGGCGCTGCCCGAGCTCGCCCGGGTGCTCAAGCCCGGCGGCCACCTGGCCCTGGTCTGGCACCAGCGCGACGTGCGCATCCCGTGGGTGCGCAAGCTCAGCCGCATCCTCGGCCCCGAGCACCCGTTGGAGGAGCTGACCCGGCCGCTGGCCGACAGCGACCTCTTCGAGGACGCCGAGGAGCAGGCGTTCAAGCACTGGCAGGTCCTGGACCGCGAGACGATCCTCGACTACGTCGCCTCCCTGTCCACCGTGGCGGTGCTCGGCGAGGCCGAGCGCGAGAGCGTCCTGGCCGACGTCCTGGCGCTGTACGACGACTACGGGCGCGGCATGGACGGCATGCAGCTGCCGCACGTGACCTCCTGCTTCCGCGCCCAGGTGCGTCCGCAGGCCGCGCCGCCGGCACCCGTCCGCCCGCTCGCCGAGACCCGAGCGGCAGACAGGCGACGACGCCCCGCCCGACCCGCCGTGGACGGTCACCACGGGGAGCATGCCGCGCATCGAGGACGAGATCTTCAAGGCTCCCCGGTCCGCAGTCGCCGACGACGACAACGCGATGCTGCTGATCGACTTCCGGTGAGCGGGGCCTGAGGTGGCGCGGCTGCCGCGACCCTGGCGGCGTACCCACCTGGGCACCGACGCCGACCGCGCCACCTTCCGCACCCTGCACACCGCCTCGCTGGCCTCGCCCGCCCTGCGCGCGGGCCTGACCGCCGACAGCGCCGAACGCTCGATCAAGCACCTGCGCGCCCTGCTCGGCACCCCGGCGATCGCGGTGACCGACACCGCCGACCTGCTGGCCTGGGACGGCGCCGGGCACCACCACGCCGCCCAGGTGCCGGCGCTGGTCGTCGAGGCGCTCGCCCGCAGCGGCACCCAGGTCGTCTCCCGCCGCGAGCTGCCGTGCCGCCAGGGCTCGTGCCCCGTGCGGGCCGCGGTGATCAGCCCGCTGGTCGTCGAGGACCGGGTGATCGGCACCCTGCAGGTCTTCGGGCCCTACGCCTCCGCGGGGCTCGTGCGGGCCGCCGACGAGGTGGCCCGCTGGGTCTCCGGGCAGCTGGAGCTGGCCGAGCTCGACAGCTCGCGGACCCGGCTGATGGAGGCCGAGGTGCGCGCCCTGCGCGCCCAGATCAGCCCGCACTTCATCTACAACTCCCTCGGTGCGATCGCGAGCTTCGTGCGCACCGACCCCGACCGGGCCCGCGAGCTGCTGCTGGAGTTCGCCGACTTCACGCGCTACTCCTTCCGCCGGCACGGCGAGTTCACGACGCTGGCCGAGGAGCTGCGCTCGGTGGAGCGCTACCTGCTGCTCGAGCAGGCCCGCTTCGGCGACCGGCTGCAGGTGACCCTCTCGATCGCTCCCGAGGTCCTCAGCGTCGCCGTGCCCTTCCTCTGCCTCCAGCCGCTGGTCGAGAATGCGGTGCGGCACGGCCTGGAGTCCGCTGCCGGGGGCGGCCACCTCCGCATCGTGGCCATCGACCAGGGGCAGGAGTGCGTGATCGAGGTGGAGGACGACGGCGCCGGCGAGGACCCCGAGCACATCCGGCGCGTGCTCGCCGGCGACCAGTCGGTCGACTCGGTGGGCCTGGGCAACGTCGACGGCCGGCTCCGCGCGGTCTACGGCGACGCCTACGGCCTGGTCGTCGAGACCGCGCCCGGAGCCGGCACCAAGGTCGTGGTGCGGCTGCCGAAGTTCGCGCCGGGGGTGCACGCGTGAGCCCCGCGACCCGGATGCGGGTGCTCGTCGTCGACGACGAGCGGCCCGCCCTCGACGAGCTGGCCTACCTGCTCCAGCGCGACGACCGGATCGGTGAGGTGCTGACCTGCGACTCGGCCACCGAGGCGCTGCGCGTGCTGCAGGAGCAGGAGGTCGACGCGCTCTTCCTCGACATCCAGATGCCGGGCCTGAGCGGTCTCGAGCTGGCCCAGGTGCTGATGCGCTTCAAGGACCCGCCCTCGATCGTCTTCGTCACCGCGCACGACAGCCACGCCGTCGACGCCTTCGACCTCCAGGCCGTCGACTACGTCCTCAAGCCGGTGCGCGCCGAACGCCTCGCCGAGGCCGTGCGCCGCGTGCGCGGGGGTGACCAGCGCGCGCCCGCGGACCAGGACCTGCAGATCCCGGTGGAGCTGGGCGGGGTGACCCGCTTCGTGCACCGCTCGGACCTGACCCACGTCGAGGCGCACGGCGACTACGCGCGCCTGCACACCCCCACCGGGTCGCACCTGGTGCGCACCCCGCTGTCCACGCTCGAGGAGGAGTGGGGCGCGGCCGGGTTCGTGCGGATCCACCGCTCGCTGCTGGTCTCGCTGGCCCACGTCAGCGAGGTGCGGATGGACGCCGGGCGCTGCTCGGTGGTGGTCACCGGCCCCGAGGGCGAGCCGGGAGTCGAGCTGGGGGTGAGCCGCCGGCACACGCGCCAGCTGCGCGACCTCCTGCTGCGCCGGGCCCAGTCGTGAGTCCAGTCGTGAGTCCAGTCGTGGGGCGACAGTCGTGAGCGACCCGCAGCCCCGGGTGCGGGTCACCGGCCCGCCGCGGCGGCGTACGCCGCTGGCGCGCACCCGCGAGGTCGACGACGAGACCGCGCTGGGCAGCCTCTACCTCGGGTCGCTGCTGCGCGAACAGCTGTGGCTGGCGCTGCGCACGCTGCTGGCGCTCGCGCTGAGCCTCGGCCTGCTGCCGGTGCTGTTCGTGCTCGTGCCGGGGCTCGACGAGGTCGTGGTGCTGGGCCTGCCGCTGCCCTGGCTGCTGCTGGGGGTCCTGGTCTACCCGTTCCTGGTGCTGCTCGGCTGGCGCTACGTGCGGCACGCCGAGCGCAACGAGGAGGCGTTCGTCGAGCTGATGGGGGCCGAGCGCGAGCCCGGGCCCCGAGGACCGGTCACGCCGGTGAACCCCGACCTCGACGCCGCCCCCGGCATCGTCGCGATCGTGCTGGTCAGCGTCGCGACGCTGGCGATCGGCACCTACGGGCTGCGCTTCTCCCGCACCACCAGCGACTTCATGGTCGCCTCGCGCACCGTGCGCCCGGGCATGAACGCCTCGGCGATCAGCGGCGAGTACCTCTCCGCCGCCTCCTTCCTCGGGGTCGCCGGCCTCCTGCTGGGCTTCGGCGCCGACATGCTCTGGTACCCCGTGGGCTGGACGGCCGGCTACCTGGTCCTGCTCACGCTGGTCGCGGCCCCGCTGCGCCGCTCGGGCGCCTACACGCTCCCCGACTTCGCGGAGGCGCGGCTGGACTCGCAGGTGGTGCGTCGCGCCTGCTCGCTGCTCGTGGTCGCGATCGGCTGGCTCTACCTGCTCCCCCAGTTCCAGGGCGCGGGCATCACGCTGGCCAGCGCCGTCGGCGGCCCCACCTGGATCGGTTCGCTGGTGGTCGGCTCGGTGGTGCTCGTCAACGTCATCGGCGGCGGGATGCGCTCGATCACGCTGGTGCAGGCCTTCCAGTACTGGCTCAAGCTCACCGCCCTGCTCGTCCCGGCCGCCGTGCTGCTGATGGTGTGGGCCGGCGACGGTCGTCCCGGCGCGGACCCCGCGATCGGGCACGGGGGCCGCGGCGACCCGCTGCCCTGGTCGAGCCCGCTGGCGGAGTCCGGGCCGATGGGCCTCTACCTGACCTACTCGCTGATCGTGGCGACCTTCCTGGGCACCATGGGCCTGCCGCACGTGGTGGTGCGCTTCTACACGAACCCCGACGGCCGCGCCGCGCGGCGTACGACGCTGGTGGTGCTGGTGCTGATCGGGATCTTCTACATGGTCCCGCCGATCTACGGCGCCCTCGGTCGCGTGTACGCCGCCGAGCTGGCCGCGACCGGTCGCTCCGACGTCCTGGTGCTGGAGCTGCCGCGCCTGATGCTGCCCGGGCTCGGCGGCGACGTGCTCACCGGGATGGTGGTCGGCGGGGCGTTCGCGGCCTTCCTGTCGACCTCGTCCGGGCTGGCGATCGCCATCGCGGGGGTGCTGAGCCAGGACGTCACCGGCCGCGCGTACGCCGGTCGCCGGCTCGGTGGGGTCGCGGCCTTCCGGGTCGGTGCGGTGCTGGCGGTCGTCGTGCCGGCGGCGGTGTCGCTGGGCGAGCCGCAGGTCGGGGTGGCCACCACCGTCGGGCTGGCCTTCGCGGTGTCGGCCTCGACGTTCTGCCCGCTGCTGCTCCTGGGCATCTGGTGGCGCGGGCTGACCGCGGCCGGAGCCCTGGCCGGCCTCCTCGTCGGGGGCCTGGGCTCCGGGCTGGCCGCCGTCCTGACCCTCGCCCCCGGTCGGGTCGACGGCTGGGTCGAGATCCTGCTCCAGCGCCCCGCCGCCTGGAGCGTGCCGCTGGCGGTCCTCGCGATGGTCGGTGTCAGTCTCGCCACCCGGGCCCACGCACCCCTGCACGTGCGGCGCTTCATGGTGCGGCTGCACACGCCCGAGTCCGTCGAGCTCGACCGCGGCTGACGGGTCGTGCCCCTGAGCGTGATCCTGGGGCCACGGCGGCGGGCACGACTCGGTCCAGCCACCGGGACCGGCCGCCCCCTCCAGTGCAACTAAGGTTAGCCTTACTTAGGTAAGCCTCACCTCATGATGGAGTTCTGATGACCCGCACCCGCCCCCAGCCCGCCCGCCGGGCCCTGGCCGCTCTCACCCTGCCTGCCGCCCTGGTGCTCGCCGCGTGCGGCGAGGAGTCCGGCAACGACGCCGCCGACAGCACCGAGACCGTCACGGTCGCGACCGCCCAGGGAGACGTGGAGGTGCCCGCGGACCCCGAGAAGATCATCACCTTCGACCTCGGCGTGCTGGACACCCTTGACACCCTCGGCGGCGAGGTGGCCGGCGTCCCCGAGTTCGCGATGCCCGACTACCTGTCGGCCTACGCCGACGCCCCGGCCATCGGCAGCCTCTTCGAGCCCGACTTCGAGGCCATCGCCGAGATCGACCCCGACCTCATCATCGTCAGCGGCCGCAGCCTCGAGGCGATGCCCGACCTGGCGGAGATCGCCCCCACGATCGACCTGTCGACTGCCGAGGACGACTACCTGGGCTCGGTGGAGCGCAACGTCCGCTCCTTGGCCGCGATCATCGGCGAGGAGGACGCCGCCGAGGACGAGCTGGCCGATCTGCAGGGCGCAGTCGAAGGAGCACGCGCGCTGGGCGAGAAGGCCGGCACCGGCCTGATCGTGATGACGTCGGCCGGCGAGGTGTCGGCGTACGGCGCCGGCTCGCGCTTCGGCCTGGTCCACGACCTTCTGGGCGTGGAGCCCGCCGCCCCGATCGAGGCAGCCGACCACGGCGAGCCCATCTCCTTCGAGTTCATCGCCGAGGCCGACCCCGACTGGCTCTTCGTCGTCGACCGCGACGTCGCCATCGGCGAGACCTCGGGCCAGGCGGCCGAGCAGGTGCTCGACAACGACCTCGTCGCCCGCACCACCGCCTGGTCCGAGGACCAGGTCGTCCAGCTCGACCCGATGGCCTGGTACATCGTCAGCGGCGGTCTGACCGCCACCGGGACGATGGTCTCCGACGTCTCCGACGGGCTGGCGTCCTGAGCCCCAGCGCGGGCTCCGTCGCCAGCCTCACCCCTCCCCCCTCGGCCCCATCGGCCCCGTCCGACGCGGTACGCCGCACCGGGCGGGGCCGGCGGGCCGGCGGCGGACCCCTCGCCCTCGGCGCCCTGGTCGTCGCCCTGCTCGCCGTCGTCAGCCTCTTCGTCGGGGTCAGCGACGTCTCGCCCGGGGCGCTGCTGCGCGGCGATGCCGACACCTGGCAGCTGATGGCGGTCAGCCGGGGGCCCCGCACCGTCGCACTGGTCCTCGCCGGGGTCGGCCTGTCCATCGCCGGGCTGATCATGCAGGTGCTGGTGCGCAACCGCTTCGTCGACCCGAGCACTGCGGGGACGGTGGACTCAGCCACCCTCGGGCTCGTCGTGGTGATGCTCTTCGCGCCTGGGCTGCCGCTGATCGCCAAGGCCGGCGTGGCCAGCCTCTTCGCCCTCGCCGGCACCGCCGTCTTCCTGCTGCTGCTGAGCCGGATGCCGCTGCGTTCGCCGGCGATGGTGCCGCTGGTGGGCCTGATGTTCGGAGGCGTCGTCGGCGCCGCCGCGACGTTCCTCGCCTACCGCCACGACCTGGTCCAGTCGTTGGTCGCCTGGACCACCGCCGACTTCTCCGGGATCCTGCGCGGTCGCTACGAGCTGCTCTGGGTGGCAGGCGTGCTGGCGGTGCTCGCCTGGGTGGTCGCCGACCGCTTCACCATCGCTGGCCTCGGGGCCGAGATCGCCACCGGACTGGGGGTCGACCACCGCCGGGTGCTGGTGCTCGGGCTCGTCGTCGTGGCGCTCGTCAGCGCGGTCGTGGTGACGACCGCCGGCGTGATCCCGTTCCTGGGCCTGGTGGTCCCCAACGTGGTCAGCCTCTTCATCGGGGACCACGCCCGGCGCAGCATCCCCTGGGTGGCCCTCGTCGGGGCGGGGTTCGTGCTGGCCTGCGACGTCCTGGGCCGCACCCTGCGCCACCCCTACGAGATCCCGCTCGGAGTCGTCGTCGGTGTGCTCGGCAGCGTCGTGTTCCTCTACCTGCTGCTGCGGGGGTCGTCCCGTGTCGGCTGAGACCGCTCCCGCCGCGACGTACGCCGCCGCCCCGCCCGAGGCCTCCGACCGCCGGGCTCGGCGGCTCACCCTCGCCAGCGTGCTGGCTGCCGTCACGGTCTGCGCCGTGTTCGTGCTGTGGGACCTGCCCCCGGCGTGGGAGTACGTCCTCGAGCTGCGCAGCCGCAAGGTCGCGGCCCTGGCCCTGGTCGCCGTGGCCGTGGCGGTCTCGACGGTGCTCTTCCAGACCGTCACCGCCAACACGATCCTGACGCCGGGGCTCCTGGGCTTCGACTCCCTGCACCTGCTGATCGCCACCCTGGTGGTCTTCGTCGCCGGACCCGGCGCCAACGCCGTCACCAGCACCGATGGCGCCCGGGCCCTGTGGCTGGCCGAGACCACGCTGATGGTGGTGGTCGTGGCACTGCTGAGCCAGTGGCTCTTCGTCGGAGCCAAGCGTGACCTGCACGTGCTGGTCCTGGTCGGCATCGTGGTCGGCACGCTCCTGCGCTCGGTGACCAGCCTGCTGCAGCGGATGCTGGACCCCACCCAGTTCGCGGTGCTCCAGGACTCGTTCTTCGCCTCCTTCAACACCGTCGACGAGACCTTGCTGGGCGTGTCGACGATCGCGGTGGCGACCACCCTCGCGGCCGTCCACCGGCTGCGCGGCACCCTTGACGTGCTGGCACTGGGCCGCGAGGTGTCGATCAGCCTCGGCGTCGACCACCGGCGCACCGTGATGGGGGTGCTGGTGGCGGTGGCCGTGCTGGTCTCGGTCGCCACCGCGCTCGTCGGCCCGATCACCTTCTTCGGGCTGCTGGTCGCCCACCTGGCCTACCGCGTCGTCGGGCACCGGCACCGCTACTCGTTGCCCACCGCGGCTGCCCTGGGCGTGGTCACCCTGGTCCTGGGCCAGCTGATCCTCGAACGCGTCTTCTCCTACGCCACCGGGTTGTCGATCATCATCGACTTCGCCGGCGGCGCCCTGTTCCTCGTCCTGGTCCTCAGGAGGTCCCGCCGATGATCACCGTGCGCTCGCTGACCAAGCAGTACGACGACGCCGCGGTCGTGGACGACGTCACCCTCGACCTCGCGGCGCCCGGCATCACCGCGCTGATCGGGCCGAACGGCGCAGGCAAGTCCACGCTGCTCTCCGTGGTCGCGCGTCTGCTCAGCGCCGAGCACGGCACGGTGCACGTCGACGGCCGCGACGTGCACCGCACGGGCTCGCGCGAGCTGGCCACCGTGCTGGCGGTGCTGCGCCAGGAGCACGACCTGGTGGCCCGGCTGACGGTGCGCGACCTGGTGATGTTCGGTCGCTTCCCGCACTCCCGCGGGCGGCCCACGGCCCACGACGTCGCAGTGGTGGACGAGGTGCTGGGCCTCCTCGGCCTCGCCGATCTCAGCCGCCGCTTCCTCGACCAGCTGTCGGGCGGTCAGCGCCAACGCGCCTTCATCGCGATGACGCTGGCCCAGCAGACCGAGTACGTGCTGCTCGACGAGCCGCTCAACAATCTCGACCTGGCGCACGCCGTGCAGATCATGCGGATGCTGCGCACCGCCGCCGACAGCCTCGGCACCCGTGTCGTGGTGGTCCTGCACGACATCAACTTCGCCTCGCGCTGGTCCGACGAGATCGTCGCCATGGCCCAGGGCCGGGTCGTCGCGCAGGGCCCGCCGGAGGAGGTCATCACCCCCGAGGTGCTGCGCGGCCTCTACGGCGTCGACGTCGAGGTCGAGGAGCTGGGCGGGCACCGCGTCGCCGTCTACTACGGCTGACGGGTCGTGCCCCTCGGCGTGGCCCCAGGATCACGCTGAGGGGCACGGGCCAGTGAGATGACCCAGTGAGATGCTGGGTGCGTGCGCACCCTGACCCTGCCTGCGGCCCTGCTGCTGAGCGTCGCCCTGCCCCTGCTGTCCCCCCTCACGGCCGCTGCCGCTGCGTCGGCGGTGGCGTCGACGTCGGCGAAGACCCCGACCGACACCAGCCCGCCCCAGATCGACCTCGACCCGTGCTTCGGGTCCGAGCCCTGCCAGCGCGAGGCGGCGTACGTCGCCGGGCGGCTCGACGACGGCGACGACCTGGCCGTCCTGGGCGCGCTCCTCGACGGCGAGCCGGTCGCCGAGCGGGTGTACGACGACGGGTCGGGCTTCGAGCCGCACGGCCCCTTCATGGCGCCGGGCCAGGACACGGTCGAGGAGGTCGACTACGCGATGGTGGTCGCGGTGCCCGAGGGCGAGCACCAGGTGACCTTCTACGCCCGCGACCTCGAGGGCAACGAGAGCTCGCGCACCACGACGGTGACCGGCGCCGACGCGCCGGGACGCCCCGAGCGCCTGCGCGCCAAGGCGCGGCCCGGTCGCGGGGGCTTCGTCCTCCGCTGGGACGGGGCCGACCCGAACGGGTCGCACGTCCACACCTACCGGATCCGCCACGGACGCGAGGACCGCACGACCCGGGGCGGCGTCCCCGAGAGCCCCGCCACCCGCCTGGTGTGGTCCGGCCTCGAGCCCGGCTGGCACACCTTCCGGGTGCGCGCCACCAACGGGATCGGCGAGGGCCGGGCCTCCCGCGTCCGCGCCTACCTCCACCGACCCTGACCGCACCGGGTCGTGCCCCTCAGGGTGGCCCCTGCACCACCCTGAGGGGCACGACCCGGTGAGATGCTGGTCGGGTGCCGACCCGTCTGCTGATCACCGCCGACACCCACCTGCCAAAGCGCGCCAAGGCGCTGGCGGAGGAGCTGTGGCAGGAGGTCGAGCGCGCCGACGTGGTCGTGCACGCCGGCGACTGGGTCGACGTCGCGCTGCTCGACGAGCTCGAGCAGCGCAGCCGGCGCCTGGTGGGCGTGCACGGCAACAACGACCACGGGGTGCTGCGCGAGCGGCTGCCGCTGGTGGCCGAGACCGAGATCGAGGGCGTCCGGCTCGGGGTCGTGCACGAGACCGGCGACAAGC
The DNA here is from genome assembly GCA_963722135.1 of uncultured Actinomycetota bacterium. GTDB lineage: Bacteria > Actinomycetota > Actinomycetes > Propionibacteriales > Nocardioidaceae > Nocardioides. The sequence goes on along the minus strand of CAVRJT010000001.1, from coordinate 964,296 downwards.
AGGGGCGCGAGCGGCGCTGCGACGCGGCCTACCCGCACCTCGACGTGCTGGTCTTCGGGCACAGCCACATCCCGTGGGACACCACCACGCCCGGCGGGCTGCGCCTGCTCAACCCGGGGTCACCGACCGACCGGCGCCGGCAGCCCTTCTGCACCTACCTGACCGCCGTCGCCGCCGATGGCGCGCTGCACGACGTGACCCTGCACCGGCTGCCACCGAAGGGCCGCTGAAGCACCGGTCAGGCGGACCCGCCGCGGAACAGCCGCACCGCGCTCACGCCCGCGAGCACCCCGCCGCCGACGACGAGGACCAGGCCCGGCCCGGGGATCCAGCCCGCAGTGCCGACCAGGCCGAGCAGGTGCACCACCTGCCACAGCGGCAGCACGACCGCGACCGCCCCGAGAAGCGCGGCCTGGGCTGCTGCGAGGCGTCGTGCGGGCACCATCACCCCGGCGAAGCCGAGCATGCAGGTGTAGAAGGTCCACAGCCCCGCGCCCTGCGCGCCGAGCACGGTGCCGAGGGGTGTGTCGATCCACGGCATGAAGGAGCCGACCAGCACCAGGAAGCTGGCTCCCAGGAGCATCCGCCGCCCGGGCTCGACGCCCCGACGCGGGCCGACGCCCGCGCGACGGGCGGTGCCTGCGGGAGCAGAGGTGGGGTGGGTCGAGGTGGCCATGCGCCGACAGTAGGGCGGGTGACCCACGTCACGGCAGGCTCCGCCAGCGGCTGCCGGCCGAGCGTCGTACGCCGTGCGCCGAGCGGTCGGCCCGCCACGACGAGCGGTCCGCCAGGGGCTCGAGAGTCCGGTCGACGTGCCGCGGTGGCCGAGCGACCGCCGCTCGTCGCAGGTCGCCCACCACTCGCCGCACAGTGTGACCGGGGTCACCTCGACCTCTTGTCGTGACCCACGCCCAGGCGTTTGCATCCCCTCCTGACGCTATCGCCGCGGGGTCCACCGCTCGCGACGTCGAGACGAGGAGGAAGCGATGGATGACGCAGCGCGCCAGCAGTACTGGCGCCGGAACCTGCGGCTGATGGCCGTGCTGCTGACGATCTGGGCGCTGGTGTCGTTCGGCGCCGGGATCCTGTTCGTGGAACCGCTGAACAAGATCGTGGTCGCCGGGTTCCCGCTCGGCTTCTGGTTCTCCCAGCAGGGCGCGATCCTCACGTTCGTCGCGCTCATCGCGGTCTACGTGTGGCGGATGGACAAGCTCGACGCGGAGTTCGGCGTGGAGGAGTACGAGGAGGAGGTGCACCACTCGTGAGCGACATCCAGCTCTGGACCCTGATCTTCACGGTCATCACCTTCAGCGTCTACATCTACATCGCCTACGCCAGCCGGGTCAGCACGACCTCCGGCTTCTACGTCGCCGGCGGCGGCATCCCCGCGGTGGCCAACGGCGCCGCGATCGCGGCCGACTGGATGAGCGCCGCGTCGTTCATCTCCCTGGCCGGCATCGTGGCCTTCGCCTACAACGGCTACGCGGGCGGCGTCTTCCTGATGGGGTGGACCGGCGGCTACGTGCTGCTCGCGCTGCTGCTCGCGCCGTACCTGCGCAAGTTCGGCAAGTACACGCTGCCCGACTTCGTCGGCGACCGGTACTCCGAGACCGCGCGGCTGGTCGCCGTGCTCGCCGCGATCGTCGTCTCGTTCGTCTACGTCGCCGGTCAGATGGCCGGCGCCGGGCTCGTCTTCACCCGCTTCCTGGGCGTGGACACCACCGTCGGCGTCATCATCGGCATGACGATCGTCTTCTTCTACGCCGTCCTGGGCGGCATGAAGGGCATCACCTGGACCCAGGTCGCGCAGTACTCCGTGCTGATCGTGGCCTACATGATCCCGGCGTTCGCGGTCTCCACGAAGGTCACCGGCATCCCGCTGCCGCAGATCGGTTTCGGCGACATCATCGCCGAGCTCGACGGGCTGCAGCAGGACCTCGGGCTGGCGGCGTACAGCGAGGCGTTCACGCAGACCTCGATGGCCAACATGGTGCTCATCACCGCGGCGCTGATGTTCGGCACCGCCGGCCTGCCGCACGTGATCGTGCGCTTCTACACCGCCAAGAGCGTGCGGGCCGCGCGCTACAGCGCGCTGTGGGCGATCTTCTTCATCGCGCTGCTCTACACCACCGCCCCGTCGGTGGCGGCGTTCACCAAGCTGCAGATCCTCCAGGACCTCAACGGCACCGCCATCGGCTCCGAACCGGGCTGGTTCAACACCTGGTCGGAGGTCGGGCTGGTCTCGGCCACCGACACCAACGGCAACGGCATCATCGACTTCGCCACCGAGACGGTCATCAACAACGACATCATCGTGCTGGCCAGTCCCGAGATCGGCGGCCTGCCGGCACCGATCGTCGGCCTGGTCGCGGCGGGGGCGCTCGCGGCGGCGCTGTCGACGGCCTCCGGGCTGCTGCTGGTGATCTCCTCGTCGGTGGCCAACGACGTCTACTACAAGAAGATCAACCCGCGCGCCACCGAGGCCAAGCAGCTGATGGTCGGTCGCATCGCCATGGGCGGCGCGATCGTGGTGGCCGGCTACTTCGGCATCAACCCACCCGGCTTCGTGGCGCAGGTGGTGGCCCTGGCCTTCGGACTCGCCGCGGCCAGCTTCTTCCCGATCCTGGTGCTCGGGATCTTCTGGAAGAACTGCACCGCGAAGGGCGCCGTGGCCGGCATGGTGACCGGTCTGACGGTGACGATGGCCTACATGATCTGGACCATCGACATCTACGGGAACTCCGACGGCCTCTTCGGCATCCCCGAGACCGGCTTCGGCACCATCGGGATGCTGATCAACTTCGCGGTCACGATCGCGGTCTCGCAGTTCACCGCGAAGCCGTCCCCGCTCATGCAGGAGCTCGTCGAGGAGATCCGCTACCCCGGCAAGACCAAGCTCGTCGCCCAGCACCAGGCCGGCGAGATCTGAGCAGCCGCACCCGCCGGGTCGGCGCCCCCGGGCGCCGACCCGGCACCCGCGCACCGGGGGCCGTTCCGCTGCTCCGCGCCGCGGCCTAGTGTGGCCGACACCACCTGCACCACCCTTCACCCTGCACAGCACCCCGACCCAGGAGACGAGAGACCGTGAGCGACGAGACCCTGTCGAACCTGCTCAAGGAGGACCGCCGGTTCGAGCCGCCCGCCGAGCTCGCGGCGAACGCCAACGTCACCGCAGAGGCGTACGACGTCGCCGCGGCCGACCCGGAGGCGTTCTGGGCCGAGCAGGCCGGGCGCCTGGACTGGGCCAGCCCCTGGGACCGGGTCCTCAACTGGGACGACCCGCCGTTCGCCAAGTGGTTCGAGGGCGGTCGCCTCAATGCGGCCTACAACTGCGTGGACCGCCACGTGGAGGCCGGGCGCGGCGACAAGGTCGCCTTCCACTTCGTCGGCGAGCCCGTCGACGCCGACGGACACGCCGACGGCCGCGACATCACCTACGCCGAGCTCCAGGACCTGGTCTGCCAGGCCGCGAACACGCTGATCGACCTGGGCGTGCAGACCGGCGACCGGGTCGCGATCTACATGCCGATGATCCCCGAGGCCGTCGTGGCGATGCTGGCCTGCGCCCGCATCGGCGCCCCGCACACCGTGGTCTTCGGCGGCTTCTCCTCCGACGCCCTCGCCTCCCGGCTCGAGGACTGCCAGGCCAAGGTCGTCGTGACCGCCGACGGCGGCTACCGCCGCGGAGCGGCCTCCGCGCTCAAGCCGGCGGTCGACGAGGCCCGCGTCAAGGCCGCCGGCCTGGGGCACACCGTGGAGAAGGTCCTGGTGGTGCGCCGCACCGGCCAGGACCTCGGCGCCGACAGCTGGGACGACGCGGTCGACGTGTGGTGGCACGAGAGCGTGGACCGGGCCTCCACCGAGCACGCCTACGAGGCCTTCGACGCCGAGCACCCGCTCTACGTCATGTACACCTCGGGCACCACCGGCAAGCCCAAGGGCATCCTGCACACCACCGGTGGCTACCTCACCGGAGCGGCGTACACGCACTGGGCGGTCTTCGACCTCAAGCCCGACGACGTCTTCTGGTGCACCGCCGACATCGGCTGGGTCACCGGCCACTCCTACATCGTGTACGGCCCGCTCGCCAACGGCGTGACCCAGGTGCTCTACGAGGGCACCCCGGACTCCCCGGAGAAGGGCCGCTGGTGGCAGATCATCGAGCAGCAGGGCGTCACGATCCTCTACACCGCCCCCACGGCGATCCGCTCGTTCATGAAGCAGGGGCGCGAGATCCCCGACCGCCACGACCTGTCGAGCCTGCGCCTGCTGGGCTCGGTGGGCGAGCCGATCAACCCCGAGGCCTACGTCTGGTACCGCCACGTCATCGGCGGCGACCGCACCCCGGTCGTCGACACCTGGTGGCAGACCGAGACCGGCCAGATCCTGATCTCGCCGCTGCCCGGCGTCACGGCCGGCAAGCCCGGGTCGGCGATGGTGCCGCTCCCCGGGATCTCGGCGGCCGTCGTGGACGAGGAGGGCCACGAGGTCGCGCACGGCAGCGGTGGCTACCTCGTGCTCACCAAGCCGTGGCCCGCGATGCTGCGCACGATCTGGGGCGACGACGAGCGGTACAAGGAGACCTACTGGGCGCGCTTCGAGAAGCTCGGCTACTACTTCGCCGGGGACGGCGCCAAGCTCGACGACGACGGCGACCTCTGGGTGCTCGGCCGCGTCGACGACGTCATGAACGTCTCGGGCCACCGGCTCTCCACCACCGAGATCGAGTCGGCGCTGGTCTCGCACCCGAAGGTGGCCGAGGCGGCGGTCGTCGGGCGCCAAGGACGAGGACACCGGTCAGGCGGTCTGTGCCTTCGTCATCCTGCGCGACGAGGCCGGCGACGGCGGTGCCGACATCGTCGAGGAGCTGCGCGCCCACGTGCGCAAGGAGATCGGCCCGATCGCCAAGCCGCGCCAGATCATGATCGTCCCCGAGCTGCCCAAGACCCGCTCCGGCAAGATCATGCGCCGCCTGCTGCGCGACGTCGCCGAGAACCGCGAGGTCGGCGACGTCACGACCCTGGCGGACTCCTCGGTGATGGACCTGATCTCCTCGGGCGTCTCCGGCAGCCAGGGCGACGAGTAGTCCCCCGTCGACCCGGCCGGTCTCTTCCGGCCGGGTCGACGGTGCGGGGTGAGCGCGTACGCCGCTACGATGACTGCCTGGTGCGCCGGGAAGTCTGGTCGGCAACTGTTTCGTCGACCCCTGTCGACGACCTCGCTCATGACCGCTGATCCATCCGAGGAGCCCTCGTGAACTCCAGCACCTCTTCGCCCCGCCTCTTCTCCCGAGGCAGCTTCCTCGAGGACTCCCGCATCGCGGGGGTCCTGCGCGCCGAGACCACCGGCGGTCTGCTGCTGATCGTCGGCGCCATCATCGCGATCGTGTGGGCGAACACCCCCTTCGCCGGCACCTACGAGGCGATCCGCGACTTCAAGCCGCTCTCCTCGCCCCTCGACCTCGGCGCGTTCACGCTGCACCTCGACCTCTCGATCGGCACCTGGGCCGCCGACGGCCTGCTGGCGATCTTCTTCTTCGTGGTCGGTCTCGAGCTCAAGCGCGAGTTCGTCGCCGGAGACCTGCGGGACCCCAAGCGGGCGGCCCTGCCGATGGCGGCCGCGGTCGGCGGCATGGTCGTGCCGGCGCTGCTCTACCTGGCCTGGAACTTCGCCGCCGCCGATGGCGCGCCCCGAGGGCTGGGCGATCCCGACCGCCACCGACATCGCCTTCGCGGTCGCGATCCTGGCGGTCATCAGCACCCACCTGCCCTCGGGCCTGCGCACCTTCCTGCTGACCCTTGCCGTCGTCGACGACCTGCTGGCCATCACGATCATCGCGCTCTTCTACACCGAGGACCTCGACCTGCTCTTCCTGGCGCTGGGCATCCTGCCGATCCTGGTGTTCGGCTTCCTGGCCCAGAAGCGGATCTTCCCCGGCTTCCTGCTCATCCCCCTCGCGCTCCTCGCCTGGGTCCTGGTGCACGAGTCCGGCGTGCACGCCACCGTCGCCGGTGTGCTGCTGGGCTTCACGGTGCCGGTGCTGCGCAAGGACGGCGACTCCGACAAGCCCGGCCTCGCCGAGCACCTCGAGCACCTGGTGCGCCCGATCTCCGCCGGCTTCGCGGTCCCGGTCTTCGCCTTCTTCGCCGCCGGCGTGACCGTCGGCGGCCTCTCACGGCCTGCTCGACTCCCTCAAGGACCCCGTCGCCCTGGGCATCGTCACCGGTCTCGTGGCCGGCAAGGCCATCGGCATCACCGGCTCGACGTGGCTGCTGTCGAAGTTCACCAAGGCCGACCTCGACGACGAGCTGGCCTGGATCGACGTGGTCGGGCTGTCCATGCTGGCGGGCATCGGGTTCACCGTCTCGCTGCTGATCGGCGAGCTGGCCTTCGGCCAGGGCTCCGAGCGCGACGACCACGTCAAGGTCGGGGTGCTGCTCGGCTCGGTGCTGGCGGTGGTGCTGGCCACGATCGTGCTCCGCTCCCGCAACCGGGTCTACAAGAAGCTGTGGGAGGCCGAGCAGGTCGACAGCGACCGCGACGACATCCCCGACGTCTACCAGGCCGGGGACAACGACCCCGCCACCCCGCCCTACTGACGCTCACCCCCACTGGCGGCGCGGGTGGGGCTGCGGGCTTGTAGGGTCGGAGCCCCAGAGCACGCACACACCACCAGGGGAGCAACCGCATGGCCATCGAGCCGGTCAAGGACACCGATCCCACCATCGGACGCCTGGTCACCGACGCCAGCCGCGACATCTCCAGCCTGATCTCGAAGGAGATCGCGCTCGCCAAGTCCGAGCTCAAGGTGAGCGTCAAGGCCGGCGGCATCGGCGCCGGGCTCTTCGCCGCCGCCGGGTTCCTGGGCGTGCTCGCGATCATCATGCTCTCGGTCGCGATCGCCTACTTCATCCACTGGAACGGCTCGGGCCTCGTCCCTGCACTGGGCGTTCCTGATCGTCTTCGGCCTGTACGTCGCCCTCGCCGGCCTGCTCGTGCTCATCGGCGATCAAGAAGGTCAAGCAGGTGCGCGCGCCGGAGAAGGCGATCGCCCAGGGCAAGCAGATCCCGTCCGCCCTGAAGGGCCAGCACACCGCCTGAGCTCCGCTCGTCGCCGGGCGCTCGGATCGCTGTGGGTCGTCCGGGATCCTCGCCGTCGCGCGTGGCTTCGGCCGCCGCCTCGGGCAGCCGCTCCCCGGCCCGGCTGGGTCTCGACCCGCCCTGTCGCGTCCTCGTTCCTCGGACGCGGGGCTTGCTCGACCTTCGCGCGCCCACGCCCTGACCTCGTTCCTCGGTCAGGGCTGCGCGCTCACCCCGCGCAGGCGCCTGTCGAGACCGGCGACGTCGCCGCGCGACCCTGGTCGGCGGCCTGCTCGACCTGGTCGGTGGTCAGCGCGTAGCCGGTGTCGCCGTCGGTGACCGAGGCCGCGAAGACCACCCCGACCACGTCGCCCGCGGGTCGAGACGATCGGGCCGCCGGAGTTGCCCGGGCGCACCAGGCCGCGCAGCGAGAACACCTCGCGGATGACCGCCCCGTCGCCGTAGATGTTGGGTGAGCGCAGCCGCTGCTCGGCCCGGATCCGGGCGGCGCGGACGTCGTAGGGCCCGTCCAGGGGGTAGCCGAGCACCGCCACGGCGTCCTTGGGGGCCGCCTGGGCGAACTCGAGCGCCGGCAGCGACGCCGGAGTCGAAGGACACCACCGCGACGTCGACGTCGGGGTTGTAGTAGACGACGCGCCCCTCGACGGGACCGGACTCCAGCTGGACCTGCGGGGCGTCCACGCCGGCGACGACGTGGGCGTTGGTCATCAACCGGTCGGGGGCGTAGACGAACCCGCTGCCCTCGACCCCGTTGCCGCACGAGTTGGCGCCCCGGATCTTCAGCACGCTGGGGGCGGCCTGCTGCACCGCGGGGCGGCGCAGCATCCGCTCGTCACCCGGCGCGACCTCGACGATGCGCTCGGGGGCGAACGGCTCGAGGTAGCGGGGGAAGAAGCTGGTGCCGACCACGGTGTTGAAGGCCTGCAGCAGGCCGCCGGCCGACTGCGGCAGGGCGTTGTCGACCTTCGCCAGCACCGTCGAGGACCGCACCATCGGCGTCACCCCGGCGATCCGCGAGCCCGAGACGGCGACCCCCAGCGCCCAGGCCACCAGCAGCACCGCCACCGCGCTCAGCGCGGCCCCGCCGACGGCGTCGAGCGCCCGCACCGGCTGCCAGGTGATGCGCGAGCGCAGGCGGGCGCCGACGTACTGCAGCGTGGCCTGGCCCAGCGAGGCGGCCAGGATGACGATGAACAGCGCGCCGAGCGTGACCAGCAGCGACGGGTTGGCGTCACCGAGCGCGATCGGGGCCAGCCAGATCCCGAAGAGCCCGCCGGCCAGCAGCCCGGCGGTCGCGAACGCGCCGGTGATGAAGCCCTGCCAGTAGCCGGAGAGGGCGTAGGCGAGGACGAGGAGGGCCAGCAGCCAGTCGAGCAGGTTCATCGCGCCTCAGATGTCCTCGTCGGGTCGGTCGGGGACGTCCTCGATGTCGAGGAGCCCTCCGGGCGTGGGGTGGTCCGGTCGGGGCGGGGGTCGGCGGCGAGCATGTAGTCCGGCAGCTCGCAGCATCCGCGACTCGTCCCACGGCGTGGTCCAGCCCAGGAAGTCGAAGAGCTTGGCGATGATGCCGCCGGTGAAGCCCCACAGGATCACGTCGTTGTCGGGCCCGATGAGGAAGCCGGGGCTCTCGAAGCCCCGGGGGTGGCGCACCGTGACGCGGTGCTCGGCGGCGAGCAGCTCGCTGACCGGCACGTGGTGGATCGCGTGCACCTCGGCGCTGCTGGCGATGTGCACCCCGCCGGGGTGCGCCCACCAGCCCAGGACCGGGGTGACCGCGAAGTTGCTGGGCGGCAGCCACAGGTCGGGCAGGGTGGCGAAGACCCGGACCTCGGCGGGCTCGAGGCCGACCTCCTCCTCCGCCTCCCGCAGCGCCGCCTGCACCGCGGTCTCGCCGGGGTCCACGCCGCCGCCGGGGAACGAGACCTGGCCGGGGTGCGAGCGCATGTCGTGGGCCCGCTCGGTCAGCAGCAGCTCGGGGCCCGGCGGGACCCTCCGCGAACAGCATCAGCACCGCCCCGGGCCGGGCGCTGCCGTCGGCCGGCGGGGTGAAGCGGGAGAGGCGGTCGGCGGTGATCGCCTGCGCGCCCTCCTGCACCGGCAGCAGCCACTCCGGGCAGCGGGGCCACGGAACCGCTGTGGCCGCTCACAGCCGCACCCCGAGGTGCTCGGCGACCAGGTCCTCGAGCTGCTCGACGCTGCGGATCTCCATCGGCAGCACCGCCTCGACGGTGCCGTCCGCGCCGACCAGGACCGTGGTGGGGAAGGCGACGGCACGCACGACCGGGTCGACGCTGAGGTCGCCCTGCGTGTCGGCCACCTGGGGGTAGGTGACGCCGCTGCGGGTCAGCAGCTGCATCGCGCCCTCGGTGATCGGGTCGGCGTAGTCGACGCCGAGGACGTCCACCTCGTCGCCGTGCTGCTCGTAGAAGTCCTGCAGGACCGGCAGCTCGCGCTTGCAGGGGGCGCACGTGGCGAACCAGGCGTTGAGGACCAGCGGTCCGCGCAGCGCGGACAGGTCGACGCCCGGGCCGCCGCCGAAGCAGGCCAGCTCGAGCTCGGGGAGGCCTCCCTCGACCGGCGCGCCGGTGCCGGGTCGGCAGTCCTCGATCCCGGCCTCGGCCTTCATGTCGCGCAGGGCGGGGGTCTCGACGTCGATCCGGGCCGGACCCGGGGCGGGGACGAACGCGCCGTCCTCTCCCCCGCAGGCGCTCAGCACCAGCGCGGCCGTCGTCAGGACGATCGCGAGGAGACGTCGGGTCATCGGCGCGCCTCGGTCTTCACGAGCTTCGCCGCGGTCTCGGGGTCGGTCGGGCCCTCGCCGTACGACGGGCACCAGCGCGCCACCGGGCAGGCGCCGCACGCGGGGCGCTGGGCGTGGCAGCGCCGCCGTCCGTGCCAGATCAGGCGGTGGCTGAGCATCGTCCAGTCCTTCTTGGGGAACAGCGCCCCCACGGCGTGCTCGACCTTGACCGGATCGGTCTCCTCGGTCCAGCCCAGCCGTCGGGCCAGGCGACCGAAGTGGGTGTCGACGGTGATGCCGGGGACGTCGAAGGCGTTGCCGAGCACCACGTTGGCGGTCTTGCGCCCCACGCCGGGCAGCTTCACCAGGTCGACCAGCCGCGGCGGCACCTGCCCGTCGTGGTGCTCCACGAGGTGGGCCGAGAGCTTGAGGAGGGACTCGGTCTTGGCCCGGAAGAATCCCAGCGGACCGACGATCTCCTCGAGCCGCGCCCGGTCGGCGGCCGCCATCGACGGAGCGTCGGGGTAGGCCGCGAAGAGCGTGGGGCGCACGGCGTTGACCCGCCGGTCCGTGGTCTGGGCGGACAGCACCGTCACGACCAGGAGCTGGAAGGGGTCCTCGAAGTCGAGCTCGCAGCGCGCCTCGGGGTAGGTCTCGGCCAGGACCCGGTCCGTCTTGCGCGCACGGCGCACGAGCGCGGTGGGGGTCTCGGGGTCGGGCACGCGGCAAGCGTACGAGACGCGACCGACACCTGTGGCCGCAGCGGCTCGCCGCGCCACGGCCGTCCCGGTGGCGCGTGTGACCAAGTCCACTGGATAGGATGCCCACGTCCGTGCATCCTGCGCGGGTGACGGCACATCACCGCATGCACTCCAGGAGGTCCGGTGGACAACGACGTACTGCGTCAGGCCCCACTCTTCAGCGCCCTGGACGACGAGGCAGCCTCCGCGCTGCGCACGTCCATGACCGAGAGCCGTCTGCGTCGCGGTGACGTGTTGTTCCGCGAGGGCGACTCCGGCGACAAGCTCTACGTCGTGCTCGAGGGCAAGGTGAAGCTGGGCCGCACGTCCTCCGACGGGCGCGAGAACCTGCTGGCGATCCTCGGCCCCGGCCAGATGTTCGGCGAGCTGTCGCTCTTCGATCCCGGCCCGCGCTCGGCCACCGTCACCGCGGTCACCGACGCCTCCTTCGCCTCGCTCTCCCACGAGGACCTGCTGCGCTGGCTCGAGGGCCGCCCCGTCGTGGCCCGCGGCCTGCTGAACCAGCTCGCCGGCCGACTGCGCAAGGCCAACGACGTCGTGGCCGACCTGGTCTTCTCCGACGTGCCCGGCCGGGTCGCCAAGGCGCTGCTCGACCTCGCCGACCGCTTCGGGCGCACCGCCGACGACGGCGTGCACGTCCACCACGACCTCACCCAGGAGGAGCTCGCCCAGCTGGTCGGCGCCTCCCGCGAGACGGTCAACAAGGCGCTCGCCGACTTCGCCTCGCGCGGCTGGCTGCGCCTGGAGCCCCGCTCGGTCGTCATCATGGACGTCGAGCGGATGTCGCGCCGGGCCCGCTGAGGCGTCCCACCTGCACGAGCGACACCGCGTCCGCCGAGAAAGTCTCGGCCGACCGACCCCCGCACCATCCCTCCCGCGCGTATGCCTGGGTGAGAGAGGGGTGATCGGGTGATCTCGGGACCGGACGTGGACTTCGAGTCGTTCGTGCGCGCCCGCACACCGGCCCTCTCCCGGACCGCGTACCTCCTCACGGGGGACGCCCACCTGGCGGAGGACCTCGTGCAGACAGCGCTCTTCAAGGCGGCCCGCGCCTGGCCGCGCCTGGCCGGTGACCCCGAGCCCTACGTCCGGCGCATCCTGTACACCCAGAACGTCTCGTGGTGGCGCTCCCGGCGCCACGTCACCGAGCAGGCGCTCGGCGCGTACGACGCCGCCGCGACCGCCGGCTCCGACCCCGACCTGCGCCTGACGCTCGAGGAGGCGCTCGGCCGCCTGACCGCGCGCCAGCGCACGGTCCTGGTGCTGCGCTACTTCGAGGACCTCACCGAGGTGCAGACCGCAGCAGCGCTGAGCATCCGCCCCGGCACCGCCAAGTCGCTGACCCGGCAGGCGCTGGCGCGGCTCCGCACGCTGGCCCCCGAGCTCGCCGAGCTGGTGGGCCCCACCGGACACACCGGGCGCGAGGAGGTGGCCCGATGAGCGAGCAGCTGCGCGACGAGCTCGAACGGATCGCGGGCCGCGCCCCCGTGGCCGACGTCCCGGCCGACACCTGGGACCGCGCCCGGCGCAGCGTGCGGCGGGACACCGCCGCGGTCGTGGCGGCCGTGGCCGTGGTGGTCGCCCTGGTCGCGGGTGCGGTCGCGTGGCTGCCCGACCAGGACGGCGTCGCTCCGGCCGACAGCGGCGCGGGTGCGCTGCCGGCGTACCTGCCGGTCCCGGGCGAGGACGAGCCGATCAGCCCGACCGACGACCTCGCCGTGGGCGCACAGGCCGTCGCGATGGCGCCCAGCAGCGTGGTGGGCCAGCGGCGGGTCGTCGTGGTCGACGCAGGCACCGGGGAGTACCGGCGCCTGCTCCTGCCCGCCTTCGGCGCCGCCACCGGTCGGGACCTCACCGGGACCGTCCACCCGCTGGCCCTGTCGCCGGCCGGGACCACGCTGGCCTACCCCCGGGTGGGCGGGCGGGGGTCGGGCGGCACCCTGCGCACCGGCCTGGGCCTCGTCGACCTGACCACGGGCCGCATCCGCACGGTCGCGCTGGAGGACGCCGGGCGACCCGTGCTGGTGCGCAGCGTGTGGTTCTCGCCCGACGGCCGCTGGGTGGTCTGGTCGGGACAGCCCGTCCTCGGGGAGGACGGGGACGGCCGTTCCTACGGCGACGAGACCGCGGGCGGGGTCATCGCCCCCGGGTCGTCGCGATCGACGCCGATCCCGGGGCGCCGGCAGGACGAGGCGCTGGCGGTGGCGGTCGACGACGAGGGCACGGTCGCCCGCGTCGGCGACCGCTCGACGCGGCTGCTGCGCGCCGGGGCCGACACCTTGACCCTCCCGGCGGCCCGGGGCGTCGTGCTGAGCGGCGGCCTCGACGCGCAGGGCGTCAGCAGCCTGGTCAACACCTGGACCCCCGGCGACGATCGTGGCTACACGCTGAGCTGGGTGAGCGCCAGCCGTGTCGAGGCGGACACGCCCCTGCGCCGGCTCGCCACGCCCGCGCCGCTGGCAGGCACCGACTGGCGGGTGCTGGAGTGGATCGACGCCGCCCACGCCGTGGTGGGTGCGGACCTCTCCGACGACGAGGCCACCGTCGAGACGCAGATCGGCGTCGTCACGCTCGCTGACGACGCCGCGACCTACGAGCAGGTGGCGCGCAGCGACCCCGGCGACCTGCCCGGCCCGGTCACGGTGGCGACCGGGCTCCTCACCGACGGGGCGTCCGCGGTCGAGCGTCCCCTCCCCGCGTTCGCCGAGGGCCGACGGTCATGGCCGTGGTGGTACGTCGGCGGGGTGCTGCTGGCCCTGGGCGCCCTCGCCGGTGCGCTGGCGCACTGGCGTCAGCGGCGCTCGGCCAGGTAGGCCAGCTGGGCGCGCACCGACATCTCGGCGGCGCCCCACAGCACCGGGTCGACGTCGGCGTACACGATCTCGACGACGCGCTGGGGAAGCTCCTCGACCGCGATCCCCTCGGGGTGCGGCGCCCGGCGCAACGTCTCGACAGCCGCCTCGACCTGCTCGAGCCGCTCGCGGCGGTGGTCCTGGTAGTAGGTGAGGGCGCCGAGGGCGTCGTCGATCACCGGCCCGTGGCCCGGCCAGATCGTGGCGACCTCCTGCTCCTCGGCGAGCGCCCGCAGCCGCCCCAGGGAGTCCAGGTAGGCCCCCAACCGGCCGTCGGGGTGCGCCACGACCGTGGTGCCGCGCCCGAGCACCGTGTCGCCGGTCAGGACGGCCCGCTCCGCGGGCAGCACGAACGACAGCGAGTCGGCGGTGTGCCCGGGCGTGCCGACGACGCGGACCTCGAGCCCGTCGACCTCGACGACGTCGCCGTCGTCGAGCCCCTCGGAGCCCAGGCGGTGCGCCGGGTCCAGGGCTCGCACGCCGCAGCCCATCCGCTCCGCGAACTCCTTGGCAGCCTCGGCGTGGTCGTGGTGGTGGTGGGTCAGCAGCACGACCCCGACCTCACCGGCGACGTCGGCCACCGCGTCGAGGTGGGACAGGACCGAGGGGCCCGGATCGACCACGACCGAGCGGCGAGCGCCCGGCTCGCGCAGCACCCAGGTGTTGGTGCCGTCGAGGGTCATGTGGTCGGCGTTCGGGGCCAGCACGCAGCGGGCCCGCTCGCCGAAGGTGCCACCGGCCCAGCCCGAGGGCCCCACGACGCTCATGCCTGCCGTCGCTGGGCCAGCAGCGGGCGCAGCCGGTCGGGCATCGTGAGCGTCCACCCGTCGCCGAGCGGCTCCACCGTGGGCGTGAACATCTGCACCGAACGTCCCCGCGCGGTCTCGAGCACCGCGGCCGGGTCGTCGTGGGCGCCGATCTCGATCGAGGTCAGGTAGGTCGGCGGCATCATCGCCAGCTCGCCCGCCTCGGCCTGGTCGGCGGCGACCCGGGCGGGCAGCCAGTGCACCGACGACGACTCGGTGGAGACGTCGCGGGTGCGCTGCCCGGCGGGCAGCTCGGCCACGAAGAACCAGGTCCGGTAGCGCTTGGGCTCGAAGACGGGGGTCAGCCACGCGTCCCAGACCCCGAGCAGGTCGGTGCGCAGCACCAGCCCGCGGCGGTTGAGGAACTCGGTCATCGCCAGCTCGCGGGTCTCCAGGGCGACCCGGTCGGCCTCCCAGTCCTCGCCGGTGGTGTCGGCGACCACCTCGCCGTCGGAGTGCCCGGCCAGCAGCACCCCGGACTCCTCGTAGGTCTCGCGGACCGCGGCGCACACCAGGGCGCGGGCGGTCTCCTCGTCGCAGCCGAGGCGCTCGCCCCACTCCGCCGGCGTACGCCCGGCCCAGCCGACCTCGGCGTCGAAGTCGCGCTTGTCGACCCCGCCTCCGGGGAAGACCGCCATGCCGGCGGCGAAGTCCATCGAGAACTGGCGGCGCAGGTAGTAGGCCTCCGGTCCGGCGGCCCCGGCGCGGACCAGGATCACGGTGGCCGCGTTGCGCGGCTCGACGGGCTCGCGGGCGCCGTCGGCGAACTCCTGCGCCAGCGTGACCACCTGGTCCGGCAACGGCACCGGCGGCAGCGGGACCTGCATCAGCCGACCTCGACCAGCAGCTCCACCTCGACGGGCGCGTCGAGCGGGAGGACCGGCACGCCGACCGCCGATCGTGCGTGCACGCCGGCCTCGCCGAAGACCTTGCCCAGCAGCTCCGAGACGCCGTTGGCGACCCCGGGCTGGCCGGTGAAGTCGGGCGTCGAGGCGACGAAGCAGACGACCTTCACGACCCGCACGACCCGGGCGAGGTCGCCGATCTCGGCCTTGACGGCGGCAATGGCGTTGAGCGCGCACTGCTGCGCGCAGGCATGGGCCTCCTCGGCGGTGACCTCACCGCCCACCTTGCCGGTGACCATCAGCTCGCCGCTGCGCATCGGCAGCTGGCCCGAGGTGTAGACGTGCTGCCCCGATCGGACGGCGGGCACGTACGCCGCCACCGGGACGGCGACCTCCGGCACCGAGAAGCCGAGCGCGGCGAGCCGCTCCTCGGGGTGCTCGGCGGCCATCAGCCCTGCACCGGGCGCTTGAAGTAGCCCACGAGGTTCTCGGGGTTCATGCCCGGCGCGACCTGCACCAGCTCCCACCCGTCGGAACCGAAGTTGTCCAGGATCTGCTTGGCGGCGTGCGTCAGGATCGGCGCTGTCAGGTACTCCCACTTGGTCATGTCGGCACCCTACTCGCGGCGCCGCGGCTTCTCACGGGGACCACCGCGACCCCGCCGGCCCCGGACGCGACCGACCCCGCAGGCGCGGTGCGCGTGCGGGGTCGGTCGTCGTGCCAGGAGTGCAGGTCAGCGCTTGCGGCGACCCGCCCGCGGGGTGCGGTCGCCCTCGGCGGCCACCACCACCCCGGTCTCGTGCAGTCCCTCGGTCACCTCGTCGGCGATCTGCGAGGCCAGCCACTGCCGCTTCTTGCGCTGGATGACACGGTTCTCGGCGAGCAACGCCTTCGCGGTGGCGATCATCATCAGCACCATGATGACGCTGAACGGGGCCGCGACCAGGATGGCGCTGGTCTGGAGAGCCGCCAGCCCTCCGGCGCCCGCGAGCAGCAGCACGCCGGCGACGATGCCCTCGAGCGCGGCCCAGAACACCCGGCTCCAGACCGGCGGGTTCGGGTTGCCGCCCTCGGCCAGCATGCCGACCACGAACGAGCCCGAGTCCGAGCTGGTCACGAAGAAGACCACGACCAGGACCATGGCGACGACGCTCAGCACGGCGCCCAGCGGCAGCGTGTCGAACAGCTGGAAGAGCGCGAGGTCGGTGCTCACGCCGTCCTCGCCGACCAGGCCGCCGTCCCCGAACATCTGGGTCCAGATCGCGGATCCGCCCAGCACCGAGAACCACAGGAAGGTCACCATCGTGGGGACCAGCAGCACGCCGAGGATGAACTCGCGCACGGTGCGGCCACGGGAGATGCGGGCGATGAAGACACCGACGAACGGGGCCCAGCTCATCCACCAGCCCCAGTAGTACGTGGTCCAGCCGCCGAGCCAGTCCTCGCCGGCCTGGCCCTGGAAGGGACGCACGTCGAAGGCGAGGCGGAAGAAGTTCTGCAGGTAGGACCCGATCTGGGTCACGAAGTCGCTGAGCAGGAAGACCGTCGGGCCCAGGACCAGGACCGCGGCCAGCAGGAGGGCGGCCAGACCCATGTTGAGGTTGGAGAGGATCCGGATGCCCTTGTCGACCCCGGTCACGACCGAGACCAGCGCCATCGCGGTGATGACCGTGATCAGGATGAGCAGCAACGGCGTGGACGCCTCGTCGACGACGCCGAGGAAGCCGAGGCCGGCGCCGACCTGCTTGACGCCGTAGCCCAGCGAGGTGGCGATGCCGAAGAGCGTGCCGATGATGGCGACGACGTCGACGACGTCGCCCCAGAAGCCCAGGATGCGCTTGCCGAGCAGCGGCTCGAGGGCCCACCGGATCGAGACGGGGCGGCCCTTGCGGTGCACGGCGTACGCGATCGCCAGTCCGACGACCACGTAGATCGCCCAGGCGTGCAGGCCCCAGTGCAGGAAGGTGGTGTCCATCGCGGTGCGGGCCACCTGCTCCTGGCCGGCGTCGACGTCGGTGCCCGGCGGCGGGCTGGCGAAGTGGTTGAGCGGCTCCGCGACGCCCCAGAAGACCAGGCCGATGCCCATGCCCGCGGCGAAGAGCATCGCGAACCACGACCTCAGGCTGAACTCGGGGTCCTCGTCGTCCTTGCCCAGGACGATGGCGCCCATCGGGGAGAGCGCCATCCAGATCGAGAAGAAGACGAACGACGTCACCACCGCGACGTACCACCAGCCGAGGCTCGCCGACGACGGTGCTGTTGGCCGAGGCCAGCCACTCGCCCATCTGGTGGGGAAGATCGCGGCGACGCCGACGAAGAGCACCACCAGCACAGCGGCGGGGATGAAGACCCGGGGGGTGGCCATCGGGAACCGGCTGCTGCGCAGCTTGGAAGCACCGGACTGGGACCCGGTGGGCTGCTGGTCCGGTTGAGGGGAGCGCTCAGTGGGCGGGCTGGACGTCATGACTGCCTCTCGATCGGGATCGGTGTGAGTCGGTCGCGCTGCCGGCTGCGGCCACGAGGAGCCGCCCGGACCCCGAGGCCGGTTCGGAAGCAAGCGTTGACGCTACCGGTAGTCGCACCGTGCGTCACACCGTCGATGGTACCGGACGCCGTACGGGTGGGGCGGGGGCGCACTAGGGTTGCCGTCGTGGACGCCCCGACCTCTCCCGCGTGCAGCTGCACGTGGTCTCCGGGCAAGGGCGGCACCGGCAAGTCGACGGTGGCTGCGGCGCTCGCGCTCGCGCTGGCCTCGGAGGGCCGCGACGTCCTGGTGTGCGAGGTCGAGGGCCGCCAGGGGATCGCCCGCATGTTCGACGTCGACCCGCTGCCCTACGCCGAGCGGCGCATCGCCACCGGCCTCACCGGGGACGGCTCTCCCGGGACCGTGCACGCGCTGCACATCGATCCCGAGGCCGCACTGCTGGAGTACCTCGCGCTGTACTACCGGCTGGGTCGCGCCGGACGCGCCCTCGACCGCTTCGGGGTCATCGAGTTCGCGACGACCATCGCCCCCGGCGTGCGCGACGTGCTGCTGACCGGCAAGCTCTACGAGGCCGTGCAGCGCAACAGTCGCAACAAGGGCGCCCTGCAGTACGACGCCGTGGTGCTCGACGCGCCGCCGACCGGACGCATCACCCAGTTCCTCAACGTCAGTGACGAGCTGGCCGGGTTGGCCAAGGTCGGCCCGGTGCGCACCCAGGCGGACACGATGATGACCCTGTTCCGCTCCCCGCGCACGGCGGTGCACCTGGTGACGGTGCTGGAGGAGATGCCGGTCCAGGAGACGGCCGACGGGATCGCCCAGCTGCGCGCGGCCGGGCTGCCCGTGGGCGCGATCGTCGTCAACCGGGTCCGGCCCCGCGACCTCGACGAGGACGACCTGGCCGCCGCCCTGGCGGGCCGGCTCGACCGGCAGGTGCTGGCCGCGGACCTCGAGGCGGGCGGCGTGCCGCCGACGCCGGGCCTGCTGGACGGACTGGTCGCCGAGGCGCGCGACCACGCCGAGCGCCGGGCGCTCGAGGACGCCCAGCGCGCCCTGGTGGCCGACTTCGGGCTGCCGACGGTCGAGCTCCCCCGGTTGCCCGGCGGCGTGGACCTCGGCGGGCTCTACGACCTGGCCGCGACGTTGAAGGAGCAGGGTCTCGGATGAGCCCACGATCGCGCCCCCGCGTCGGTCCCCTGGCCGCGCACCCCGCGCCAGGCCCCCCACCTCGACGTCGACGCCCTGCTCGACGACCCGACGACCGGCATCATCGTCTGCACCGGCTCCGGCGGGGTGGGCAAGACCACCACCTCGGCGGCGCTGGCGCTGCGGGCCGCCGAGCGCGGTCGCAAGGTCGTCGTCCTGACCATCGACCCGGCTCGTCGTCTGGCGCAGTCGATGGGCATCGAGGAGCTCGACAACACCCCCCGCCCGGTGGCCGGCGTCGAGGGCCAGGGCCACCTCGACGCGATGATGCTCGACATGAAGCGCACCTTCGACGAGGTGGTGGAGAGCCAGGCCACCCCCGAGAAGGCCCGCCAGATCCTCGAGAACCCCTTCTACATCGCCTTGTCGAGCTCGTTCGCCGGCACGCAGGAGTACATGGCGATGGAGAAGCTGGGCCAGATCCACGCCGCCGCCCGGCGCGACGGCACCTACGACCTGATCGTGGTCGACACCCCGCCCTCGCGCTCGGCGCTGGACTTCCTCGACGCACCCGAGCGGCTCTCCCGCTTCCTCGACGGTCGCTTCATCCGCCTGATGCTGATGCCCGCGAAGGGCCCGGCCCGGCTGGTGACGGCGGGCCTGGGTGTGGTGACCGGGGCGCTGACCAAGATCCTGGGCGCCCAGGTGCTCACCGACCTGCAGACCTTCGTCACCGCCCTCGACACGGTCTTCGGCGGGTTCCGGCAACGGGCGCAACGCACCTACGCGCTGCTGCAGGCCGAGGGCACCGCGTTCGTGGTGATCGCCGCGCCCGAACCGGACGCGCTGCGCGAGGCGGCGTACTTCGTCGAACGGCTGCGCGGCGACGACATGCCGCTGGCCGGGCTCGTGGTCAACCGCGCCAGCCCGGCGGCGTGCGGCGACCTGTCGGCCGACGAGTCGATGGCCGCCTCCGAGCGGTTGCGCGCCGACGGCACGCACCACCTCGGCGCAGGGCTGCTGCGCCTGCACGCCGATCGCGTGCGCCTGGTGCAGCGTGAGGCCGAGCTGTGCGGTCGCTTCGCGGCGGCGCACCCCGACGTGGCCACCACGGTCGTCCCCGCGCTCGCAGGAGACGTGCACGACCTCGGCGGCCTGCGCCGGATCGGCTCGCTGCTGGGCAGCGAGCCGACGTCGGCCTGAGTGGGTCGGGCCCGGTTCCGGGCCCGGTGCTGCTCGGGGCGCCTCAGCGGGCGCTGACCGGCGCTGCCTCGACCGTGCCGCGGGTGCGGGCGTTCTCCAGCACCGAGCGCCACGAGGCGGCCGGACGCCGACGCAGCAGCGCCCGGCGCTCGCGCTCGGTCATGCCGCCCCACACGCCCCACTCGATCTGGTTGTCCAGCGCCTCGGCGAGGCACTCGGTGCGCACCGGGCAGCCTTGGCACAGCTGCTTGGCCTTGTTCTGCTCGGCGCCTCGCACGAACAGCTGATCCGGCTGCGCCGCCCTGCAGGCAGCGCGCGGAGTCCAGTCTTCAACCCACATGACAATGTCCCCATCCTTGTCGCGAGACCGGGCCACCTCGTCCCCCGTCGTTCCTGGGGGTCGATGTGATCGCGATCTCATGTCCCTGTGCACAGTAAAGAGGTGCAACACGCAGGAAGACAGGTCATTTCGACTGTGAAGACGTAGTCCAAATTGACTAGATGCGAGTGGTCCGGGCCATCCGCGGCGTGGATCGGGTGTATGGGGCCGGGTCGCGGCGATGGAGGCGGCCTCGGTCGCTCCCGTACTCTGGGAGCCATGCCCGCGCCCCGCCCAGCCAGCCGCGTCCCTCCCACCTCGCGGTGATGGTCGCGATCTCCGCCGTGCTCGGCGTCGTCGTCGCCGGCCTGGCGATCCCGTTCGCGGGCGATCGTCGGCATCGGCGCGCGCAACGTCGCGGACACCATGGACCAGCTGCCCGCCGAGCTCGAGACCGAGACGCTGGCCCAGAAGACCACCATCCTCGACGCCTCGGGCGGCACCCTGGCCACGCTCTACGACCAGAACCGGGTCGAGGTGCCGCTGGGCCAGGTCTCGCGCAAGATGGTGAAGGCCATCGTCGGGGTCGAGGACGCGCGCTACTACGAGCACGGCGCGCTCGACGTGCGCGGCACGCTGCGCGCCTTCGTGACCAACCAGGCAGAGGGCGGCGACGTGCAGGGCGGCTCGTCGATCACCCAGCAGCTGGTCAAGCAGACGCTGGTGACCCAGGCCAAGAACCCCGAGGAGCTCGAGGCCGCCACCGCGACGACGTACGCCCGCAAGCTCAAGGAGCTGCGCTACGCCGTGGCCATGGAGCAGCGCCACTCCAAGGACTGGATCCTCGAGCGCTACCTGAACATCGCCTACTTCGGCGACGGCGCCTACGGCGTCCAGGCCGCGGCGCAGCACTACTTCAGCGTCAACGCCTCCAAGCTGAACATGCAGCAGTCGGCGCTGCTGGCCGGCCTGGTGAAGAACCCCAACGGCTACGACCCCACCGACAACCCCGAGCGAGCCACCGAGCGCCGCAACGTGGTGCTGGGCCGCCTCGCCGACCTGGGCGTCCTCAACGCCAAGCGGGCCCGGCGCCTCCAGGACATGCCGTTGGCCCTGAAGACCCAGAAGACCTCCGACGGGTGCGTGTTCACCGCCGCCCCGTTCTTCTGCGACTACGTGCTGCGCTACCTGGTCACCGACCCGGCCCTGGGCAAGACCAAGAAGGAGCGTCGCGCGCTGCTGGAGTCCGGCGGCCTGACCATCCGCACCACCCTCGACCAGGACTACCAGAGCGCCGCGGACGCGGCCGTCAGCGCGCACGTCTACCCCACCGACCAGGCCATCGGCGGGCTCGCGATGGTCGAGCCGGGCACCGGCCAGGTGCGGGCGCTGGCTCAGTCGCGACCGGTCGGCAAGGGCCCCGGGCAGACCTACCTCAACTACGTGGTGCCCCAGAAGTACGGCGACTCGGGCGGCTTCCAGCCGGGCTCGACCTTCAAGGTGTTCGTGCTCGCCGCGGCCATCGAGCAGGGCGTCCCGCTCAACACCCAGATCAACAGTCCCCAGCAGATCGAGGTGGCGCAGAGCTCGTTCCGGGTGTGCGGTGGACAGAACTACCAGTCCACGGACACCTATCCCGTGGGGAACTCCACCGGCGAGGGCACCTTCGACCTCTACAGCGGCACCCAGAAGTCGGTGAACACCTTCTACATCCAGCTGGCCCAGCGCACCGGCCTGTGCCAGCCCTACCAGCTGGCCAAGAAGATGGGCATCCAGCTCACCGACAAGTCCCGCGAGATGGTGCCCTCCTTCCCGCTCGGCGTCGCCGACGTGAGCCCGCTGGAGATGGCCGAGGCCTACGCGACGTTCGCTGCGCGCGGCCAGCACTGCGCCTCGCGACCGGTCACCTCGATCGAGGACGCGAACGGCAACGTGCTCAAGGAGTACCCCGCCAAGTGCCGCCAGGTCCTCAAGACCTCCACGGCCGACGCGGTCAACGACATCCTCACCGGCGTGATCGCCCCCGGCGGCTTCGCCCAGAACGAGGCGCTGGACAGCCCCGCGGGCGGCAAGACCGGCACCACGCAGAACGGGCGCTCGGTCTGGTTCGTGGGCTACACCCCCGAGATGGCGGCCGCCGCGATGATCGCCGGCGCCAACCAGCTCGGCACCCCGATCAGCCTGACCGGTCAGGTCGTCGGCGGGCAGTACATCTCCGCCGCCTCGGGCTCGGGGTACGCCGGCCCGATCTGGGGCGATGCGATGAAGGCCATCGACGACGAGCTGGCCAACACGCCCTTCACCTCACCCGACGCCACCGTCGTCAACGGCGTGACGATCTCGGTTCCCGCGGTGAGCGGGATGAGTGTCGAGGGGGCCCGCCAGGTCCTCGAGGACGCCGGCTTCGGCGTCAGCTACGGCGGCTACGTGAACTCCTCGTACTCCTCCGGCACCGTCGCCTACAGCTCGCCCGAGCGGCACCGCCGCCTCGGGTTCGCAGATCACGCTCTACCAGTCCAACGGGACCCCCGAACCTCCCCCGCCCCCGCCGTCCAGCAACAACGGCGGCGGCGGCAACAACAACGGGGGCGGCAACGGCAACAACAACAACCGCAACGGCACCGGGAACGGGAACGGGAACGGGCGGGGCTGAGCTGGAGCTGGGCTGGGCTGGAGCTGGGCTGAGCTGTCCTGCGGGCTCGCCGAGCCGGCGATCGGGCTCAGGCGAGCTGGCGACGGACCTCGGCCGCCACGGCGCCGCCGTCGGCGCGACCCTTGACCTGGGGCTGCACCACGCCCATCACCTTGCCCATGGCCTTCATGCCCTCGCCGGCGGCGCCGGTGGAGGCGACCGCCTCGGTGACGATGCGCTCGATCTCGGCGGCGTCGAGCTGCTCGGGCAGGTAGACCGCGATCACCTCGAACTCGACGCGCTCCTTCTCGGCACTCTCCTCGCGACCGCCCTCGGCGAACGCGGTCGCGGCCTCGCGGCGCTTCTTGGCCTCGGCGGCCAGGACGGCCATGACCTCCTCGTCGGAGAGCTCGCGCGCGGTCTTCCCGGCGACCTCGGCGTTCGAGATCGCGGAGATGACCATCCGCAGCGTCGAGGAGCGCACCTGGTCCCGGGCCTTCATCGCAGTGGTCAGGTCGGCGCGCAGCTGGTCCTTGAGGGTGCTCATGACCGACATTGTGACAGCCTGTCCCGGTGAGCCTGACCCCGCTTCTCGCCCGCGGCAGCGCCGCCCTCCTCGGGGCCGCGGCCCTCGGCGGCGCCGCCGTCACGGCGTACGCCGTGCGTGAGACCCGGCAGTTCACGCTGCGGCGGGTCGAGGTGCCCCTCCTGCCCCCCGGCGCGGACCCGCTGCGCGTGCTGCACCTCAGCGACGTGCACATGACCCCGCGCCAGCACCGCAAGCAGGAGTGGCTGGCCGGGCTGGCGACGTTGCGGCCCGACCTCGTGGTCGACACCGGGGACAACCTGGCCCACCAGGGCGCCGTCCCGGCGGTGACCGACTCCCTCGGGCCGCTGCTCGACGTGCCCGGCGTGTTCGTGCACGGGTCCAACGACTACTTCGAGCCGCGGCTGCGCAACCCGCTGCGCTACGTGCTGCCCGACGACGGCACCCGGCACACCGACGTGCCCCAGCTGCCGTGGCGCGACCTCACCGCCCGCTTCGTCGAGCACGGCTGGCTCGACCTGACCAACACCCGCGGGCGGCTCGAGGTCAACGGCCTCGACCTGGCGTTCGTGGGCGTCGACGACCCGCACCTGGAGTACGACGACCTGGCCGCCGTCGCCGGGCCGGCCGACCCCGGGGCCGACGTACGCCTGGCGGTCGCGCACGCGCCGTACCTGCGCGTCCTGGACCAGTTCGCCGCCGACGGCCACGACGCGATCCTGGCGGGCCACACCCACGGCGGCCAGGTGTGCCTGCCCGGGGGACGGGCGCTGACCACCAACTGCGACCTCGAACCCGCCCGGGCCCGGGGCCTGCACCGCCACCCCGCCGACTCGGACCCGGGCGACCCCGGTTCGGCGTGGCTGCACGTGAGCGCCGGGCTGGGCACCAGCCCCTACGCGCAGGTCCGCGTCGCCTGCCGCCCCGAGGCCACGCTGCTCACGCTCCTGCCGCTCGCGCCCTGACTCCCGGTCGTCGGCTCCGGTCGTCAGGTCCGGTCGCCGGGCCCGATTGGGGTACGTCCCGCGGGCTCCGGTATGCTCCGGTGCTCGTGGGGTCAGCCTTGGCTGAGCCTCGCATCGGGCTGTGGCGCAGCTTGGTAGCGCGCCTCGTTCGGGACGAGGAGGCCGCAGGTTCAAATCCTGTCAGCCCGACAGCAGAGGTTCCCGGCATCAGCAGCCGGGCCCACGAGAGTGGGCCCGGCTGCCTCACGCCGTCTCCTGGGCGGCCCTCCCGTGACAGACTGCCGCCATGGCAGACGACGACCGCTCCGCGGACACCCCGTCCCTGGAGGCGCCCTCGCTCGGGCTGGGCCGGTGGCGCCGCAAGAAGAAGAACGCCGCCCCTGAGGCGGCTCCTGAGGCGGCCTCCGAGGTGGCCTCCGAGCGACCCGACGACCACGCTCCCGGTGACGGCTGCCCGTCGACGAGCCCGTCGTCGAGGCCGAGCCCGACGTCGAGCCGACGCCCGAGGTTGAGCCCGAGCCGGCGCCGACTCCGGAGCCCGGCTCCTGTGACCGCCTCCCGCGCGCTGCTCCGGCACCTGTTGCCGCGCGCGGCCCGGCCCGGGTGCCCACGCCTCGTCCCAACGCTGGCCGGGACGACACGACCGTGAGTCTCGGCCCCGTCGGGGTCCGCCCGGACACCGACGCCGAGGGTGTCGAGCACGAGCCCGCACCGCGCGCCCCCCGCGGGTTCGCCGTTCACCAGCCTGACTCGGCCTGCAGGGCCGCAGCGCTGCCGCCGTCACCGGCGCTGGTCGTCGGGGCTGCTCGTCGTCGATCCTGACCTGGCTCTCGCTGCGCCTGTGCGAGGTGCTGCAGGGCACGCCCTCATGCGGCAACCCCGGCTTCTTCCTGCTGCTGGCCATCATGGTCGCGATGGTGGTCCTGGGCGGTGCGCTGCTGCGCGCCGCCGGCGCGCCCGACCCCACCAGCACGGCGTTCCTGGCCGTCGGGCTGCTGTGCGTGGTCGCGCTGCTGTTCCTGGTCGACGCACTGATGTCGCCGTGGATGGCCGTGGTCATCCCGCTGGTCAGCCGTCGGCACGTTCGTGCTGTCGCACTGGGTCACCACCGCGGTGATCGAGCCCGCCCGCGACTGACCCCGGCCCCGGCAGCGCCGCCGCGCGCCTCAGCGGGCCGCGGCGACCAGCTCGGCGATCTGCACGGTGTTCAGCGCCGCACCCTTGCGCAGGTTGTCGTTGGAGACGAACAGCGCGAGCCCGCGGCCGCCGGGCGCACCCTCGTCCTGCCGGATGCGTCCGACGTACGACGGGTCGGTGCCGGCGGCCTGCAACGGCGTGGGGATCTCGCTGAGCTCGACCCCGGGGGCCGCACCCAGCAGCTCGGTGGCGCGCGCGACGCTCAGCTCGCGAGGCGAACTCGACGTTGAGGGCCAGGGAGTGGCCGGTGAAGACCGGCACGCGCACGCAGATGCCGGAGACGGCCAGGTCGGGCAGCCCGAGGATCTTGCGCGACTCGTGGCGCAGCTTCTGCTCCTCGTCGGTCTCACCGAGACCGTCGTCGACCAGGCTGCCGGCGAAGGGCAGCACGTTGTGGGCGATGGTCCGGCGGTAGACGCCGGGCTCACCGAACTCGACGGCCTGACCGTCGTAGGCCAGCTCGCGCGCCTTGTCCCCGGCCGTCTCGACCTGCCCGGCCAGCTCCTCCACGCCGGCGACGCCGGAGCCGGAGACGGCCTGGTACGTCGACGCGATCATCCGCACCAGGCCGGCCTCGTCGTGCAGCGGCTTGAGGACCGGCATCGCGGCCATCGTGGTGCAGTTCGGGTTCGCGATGATCCCGCGGCCGGCCGCGATGACCTCTGCCGCGGCCTCCGGGTTGACCTCGGAGACGACCAGCGGGATCGCCGGGTCCTTGCGGTAGGCGCTGGAGTTGTCGACCACGATCACCCCGGCCTCCACGAACCGCGGCACCAGGGCCCGCGACGCGGTGGCGCCGGCGGAGAACAGCGCGATGTCGAGCCCGCGGGGGTCGGCGGTCTCGGAGTCCTCGACGACGACCTCGCGTGCCGTCGTAGTCCAGCACCTTGCCGGCCGAACGGGCCGAGGCGAAGAACCGGATCTCCTCGACGGGGAACCCGCGCTCGGCCAGGATCTGGCGCATCGCCACCCCGACCTGACCGGTCGCACCGACGATGCCGACCCGCAGGCCGCTCATCGTCCGGTCCCGCCGTAGACGACCGCCTCGACGTCGTCGGCGTCGAGGTCGAAGGCCGTGTGGGTGGCGATCACGGCCGCGTCGACGTCGACGTCGGCCACGACCACGCTGATCCGGATCTCGGAGGTGGAGATCATGCCGAGGTTGACCCCGGCCTCAGCGATCGCCGAGAAGAACTTGGCGGTCACGCCCGGGTGGCTGCGCATGCCCGCGCCGATCAGCGAGACCTTGCCGACCCGGTCGTCGTACAGCAGCGACTCGAAGCCGATCTCGTCCTTCAACGCCGCGAGGGTCTTCATCGCGGTCTGGCCGTCGGTGTGCGGCAGCGTGAAGGAGATGTCGGTGCGGTTGGTGGCCGCCTCCGAGACGTTCTGCACGATCATGTCGAGGTTGATCTGCGCCTCGGCCAGGGCCACGAAGATCCGCGCCGCCTCACCGATCTTGTCCGGGACACCGGTGACGGTGATCTTGGCCTCGCTGCGGTCGTGCGCGACGCCGGCGATGATCGCTTGCTCCATGGTGCCCTCCTCGGGCGCGGGGTCGTCGATGCTGCCGCTGACGATGGTGCCGTCGAGCTTGCTGAACGAGGACCGGACGTGGATCGGGATGTCGAAGCGCCGCGCGTACTCCACGCAGCGCAGGTGCAGGATCTTCGCGCCGTTGGCCGCCATCTCGAGCATCTCCTCGTAGGTGACGCGGTCGAGCTTGCGGGCCGTGGGCACGATGCGGGGGTCGGCGGTGAAGACGCCGTCGACGTCGGTGTAGATCTCGCAGACGTCGGCCTCGAGGGCCGCGGCCAGCGCGACGGCGGTGGTGTCGGTGCCGCCCCGGCCCAGGGTGGTGATCTCCTTGGTGTCCTGCGAGACGCCCTGGAAGCCGGCCACGATGACGATGTGGCCCTCCTCGAGCGCGGCGGTGATGCGCCCCGGCGTGACGTCGATGATCTTCGCCTTGCCGTGCACCGAGTCGGTGATCACACCGGCCTGCGAACCGGTGAAGGAGCGCGCGCTGTAGCCGAGGTCGGAGATGGCCATCGCCACCAGCGCCATCGAGATCCGCTCACCGGCCGTGAGCAGCATGTCGAGCTCGCGGGCCGGCGGGCAGCGGACTGACCGCCTGCGCCTTCTCCAGCAGGTCGTCGGTGGTGTCACCCATGGCCGAGACGGCGACGACCACGTCGTTGCCGGCCTTCTTGGCCTCGACGATGCGACGGGCCACTCGCTTGACGGCCTCGGCGTCAGCGACCGACGAACCGCCGTACTTCTGCACGACAATGCCCACGACAAGATTCCCGTTCCGGTGTGAGGAGTGTGGCCGCGAACGGCGCACGATGACCGGGGTCCGAGTCTACCGGGGGCCCTCCACGACCTCGGGCCCCATCTCACCGGCCGGCGTCCGGCTGCTACTCCGGGTCGGAGAGCATCGCGTCGGCGGCGGCGACCTGGTCGGCGTCGAGGTCCAGGTCGACGTCGAGCCGGTCGTGGGCGACCACCGAGAGCAGCGCGTTGAGCGCGGCCCCGGCGAGGTTGCCCCACGAGGAGACGTAGGAGAACTGCCACCACCACAGCGCCTCCCCCACGTTGCCGAGGCGGAAGTGGCGCAGACCCGTGTCGAGGTCCGTGGCGATCGCGGCGAGGTCGTCGGAGAGCTGGCTCTCGACCACCTCGGGCACGTAGGGATCGAAGACGAAGCTGTAGGTGTCGATGTTGTCGAGCATCAGCGCCAGGCGCATGCGCAGCTCGTCGAGGTCCGGCTCGGGGCCCACGTCGGGCTGGTAGCGCGAGTGCAGCGTGAAGTCCTGCTGGGCGCCCAGCCGGGCCCCGGCCAGCAGGACCTGGCTGATCTCGAGCAGCAGCAGCGAGATGGCCCTGCCGCCGTCGGCCTCGCGGGCGATCGCGCGCAGTGCCAGCAGGAAGCTGGCCACCTGGTCGGCGATCTGCTGGGCGAACTCCTCGGTCTCGGCGTCGAGCGCAAGCGCGTCGATCGGATCGTTGCCCACCCCCTCCACGGGCTCGGGCGAGCCGGTCTCGTCCGTGTCGGTGCTGCCTGTCGTGCTGCTGGTCATTCTGCTGCCCGCCTTCCTGCGAAAGCCCGACCGAGGGTGACCTCGTCGGCGTACTCCAGGTCCCCGCCCACCGGCAGTCCACTCGCCAACCGCGTCACGCGCAAGTCCATCACCCTCAGCATCCGGGTCAGGTAGGTCGCGGTGGCCTCGCCCTCGAGATTGGGATCGGTGGCCAGGATGACCTCGGTGACCTCCGCGCTCGGCCAGGCGCGTCATCAGCTCACGGATGCGCAGCTGGTCGGGACCGATGCCGTCGATGGGGCTGATCGCGCCGCCCAGCACGTGGTAGCGACCGCGGTACTCCCGGGTGCGCTCGATCGCCACGACGTCCTTGTACTCCTCGACCACGCACAGCACCGAGGGGTCGCGGCGCGGGTCGCGGCAGATCCGGCAGCGGTCGTCCTGCGAGACGTTGAAGCACACCTCGCAGAACTTCACCTTGGCCTTGACCTCGATCAGCACGTCGGCCAGGCGGCGTACGTCGACGGGGTCGGCCTGGAGCAGGTGGAACGCGATGCGCTGGGCGCCCTTCGGCCCGACCCCGGGCAGTCGCCCGAGCTCGTCGATGAGGTCCTGGACGACGCCTTCGTACAAGGTCGCGGCCTAGAAACCGAGCTGGCCCGGCAGGTCGCCGGACCCGCCCGCACCGGGCAGCCCGCCGCCGGCCAGCGGGCCCAGGGCCTCACCGGCCATCGCGTCGGCCTGGGCCTTGGCGTCGCGGTAGGCCGCGACGATCATGTCGCCGAGGTCGGTGAGGTCGTCGGCGTCGGTGCCGTCGAAGCCGCCGGCCTTGATGTTCACGCCCGTCGAGCTCGCCCACGCCGTTGACGCGCACGGTGACCGTGCCGCCGGCGACGGTGCCCTCGACCTCGGCCTCGGCGAGGCGCTCCTGGGCCTGCTGGAGCTGCTCCTGCATCTGCTGGGCCTGCTGGAGCAGGGCGTTCATGTCGAGGCCGCCGCCTGCGCCGCCGAGGGCCTCGAAGGGGTTCTGGCTCATGGGGTCACCTCTGGGTGTCGTGGTGCGGGATGTCGTGGATCTGGATCTGGATCTGGGTCTGCGGGACCGGACGGGAGCCAGTGTGTCCTGCAGGTGGTCACTGGTGCCGGATCTCCTCGATGACACGGGCGCCGAGCTCGCGCTCGAGCAGCGCCGCGCCCGCGAGCGGGTCGTCCTCGACGTCGAGGTCGTCGGGGTGCGCGTCGGCGTCAGCCTCCCGGAGACCGTCGGAGCGCGAGGTGTCGGGTCCGCCCACGCGGGTCTGCTGGATCGCTCCGCGAGCGGCCGCGATCGAGCCGGGCCCGGCCTGCGGGCGGGGCGGGGGCGCCACCTCGTCGGCTGCCGCGGACGGCGCACCGGGCTCGCCGGGGTCGTCGTCGGGAGGCGCCTCGTCGATCCAGGCCGGCGGTCGCTCGACCGCCGAGGGCGGTGCGGGGGCCTCGACCTGGCTCGTCGGGGGCTGCGGTGCCACCGGCGCCTGCTCGGCCGACGCCGCACCCTGTTCCGTGCTCTGGGTCGGGCTCTGGGTCGGACTCGGGGCCGGGGGTGCGGCTGCCTGGCGGGTCACCACGGGCGTGGAGTCGGGGGTCGCGCCGGGATCGACGATCGTCTCGATGCGCCAGTCGGAGCCGACGACGTCGATGGCCGCCTGGCGCACGATCTCGGCGCTGCCGTTGCCGTCGAAGGAGTCCCTCGCCCCCGCGTTGGCGAAGCCGAGGGTCAGCGTCTTGGCGTCGACGGCCACCACCTGCGCGTTCTGCGTCAGGTGGATCCAGGTGACGCGTCGGCGGACCTTGGTCGCCTCCACGATGTCCGGCCACAGGCGGCGTACGTCGACCAGGCTCAGTGCGCCGGCCGCCGGCTCGGCCGCCGGCGCCTGGACCGGGGTGGGCTCCGGCCTCGCGCGCTCCTGGACCGGCTCCTGGGCAGCCGGCGCAGCAGGCTGCTGGGCGGGCGGTGAGGCGGGCTGCTGGGGCGTCGTGCTCGACGGTGGACGCGGTCGGCGGGGTCGCCCGGGGGGCCGGGGCCGGCACCGGCTCGGGTGCAGGGGTCGGCGGTGGGGGCGGTCGCCGACGGGGCGACCGCGGCGCCCGCCGGGCGCCTCGGCGACCTGCTCGGGCGCGCGGGTCGTCGACGACGGGGCGGGACGGTCCTGGCCCGGCACCTGGGTCTGCGGACGGGCCGGGGCACTGGCCGGCACGCCGGAGACCGACATCCGCTTCTCGATCCGGTCCAGCCGCGCGGTGAGCCCGTCGGTGGAGTGGTCGGCACCGGGCAGCAGCACCCGGGCGCAGATCAGCTCGAGCAGCAGCGGGGCGCCGTCGCGCCGCGCATCTCGGTCAGCCCCGCGGCCACGTGGTCGGCGGCCCGGGTGAGCTCGGTGGCGCCGAAGCGCGCGGCCTGGGCGACCAGCCGCTCGCCGGCGTCCTCGCTGACGTCGATGAGCCCGGTCGCCGGGAGCGTCGGGCACGGCCGCCACGATCACGAGGTCGCGCAACCGGCGCAGCAGGTCCTCGGTGAAGCGGCGCGGGTCCTGGCCGGTCTCGATCACCTTGTCGACCACCCCGAACACCGCGGCGCCGTCACCCGCGGCGAAGGCGTCGACGACCTCGTCGAGCAGCGAGTCGGGGGTGTAGCCCAGCAGGCCGGTGGCCAGGGCGTGGGTGACGCCCTCGGGCCCGGCGCCGCCGAGGAGCTGGTCGAGCACCGAGAGGGTGTCGCGAGCCGAGCCGGCGCCGGCGCGCACCACGAGCGGCAACGCGGCCTGGGCGATCGGCACGCCCTCGAGCTCGCAGAGCTCGGTCAGGTAGGAGGAGAGCAGCCGCGGCGGGATCAGCCGGAACGGGTAGTGGTGGGTGCGCGAGCGGATCGTCGGCAGCACCTTCTCGGGCTCGGTGGTCGCGAAGATGAAGCGCAGGTGCGGCGGCGGCTCCTCGACGAGCTTGAGCAGGGCGTTGAAGCCCTGCGTGGTCACCATGTGCGCCTCGTCGATGATGTAGACCTTGTAGCGGCTGCGCACCGGCGCGAAGAACGCCTTCTCGCGCAGGTCCCGCGCATCGTCGACGCCACCGTGGCTGGCGGCGTCGATCTCGATGACGTCGATCGAGCCCGGTCCCGCCACGGGCCAGGTCGCGTGCAGCTGTCGCACTGCCCGCACGGGTCGGCCACCGGCGCCTGCTCACAGTTGAGCGCGCGGGCCAGGATCCTCGCCGAGGTGGTCTTGCCGCAGCCGCGCGGACCCGAGAAGAGGTAGGCGTGGTTGACACGGTTGTTGGCCAGCGCGGCGCGCAGGGGCTCGGTGACGTGGTCCTGCCCGATGACCTCCGAGAACGACTCGGGCCGGTAGCGGCGGTACAGGGCTAGGGGGGACTCCACACAGTGACCCTAACCAGCAGGTCCGACACTGGCCATCGCCAGGACCGGACCTGGGGAGCAGCACCCGTCCACGACCCGCCCAGGACATGAAAAGGCCCCCCGTGCACCCGACAGAGCTCGCTGACCCTTGCTGCCTTTCGGCCCTGGGGGATTGGGCAAGATGTCGCCACACGGGGGGTTGGCACGAGTGTAGGTGAGGGAGCCGGGGCCACCAACACGGGACTCCCGGGCGGCTCTGCGGCGACCTTCGAGGGGCGATTTCGCGGCGCGCGAGGGCACCGGTACGCTCCTCGGCGGAGGATTCGCCTAGTGGCCTATGGCGCTCGCTTGGAAAGCGGGTTGGGTGTGAAAGCCCTCAGGGGTTCGAATCCCCTATCCTCCGCCAACCGGACGGCGTCGCGAGAGCGGCGCCGTTCGTGTTTCCCCCACCTGCCCTCCCCCGGGCGCACATCTGCGCCGGGTCAGCGGGACATTTGCGCCGGGTCAGCGAGACATTTGGGCCGGGTCAGCGGGTGCGGCGGGCCAGGACCGGGCGCAGCACGAGCGCCAGCAGCAGGGCCCCGCCGCCGAGCACGCCCCACCACACCGCGTCGTCGCGGATCGCGGCCAGGAGGTCCGGCTCGGGCTGCGGGGCCGAGGCGGGGTCGCCGCCGACCTCGGCGCGGGTGCTGCCGGTGCCGTCGGGGCCGATCTGCTGCAACCCGCGGGCCAGCGCCTCCTCGGCCTGCACCACCCCGGCGCCGAGCAGCGGCGAGCGGACGTCGGGGCGGCCGTCGGCGGTGCCGACCAGGCGGTCGACGACCTGCGCGGGGCTGTCGTCGGGGTAGGCCGACATCAGCAGCGCCAGCACCCCGGTGACCTCGGCGGCGGCCCAGGAGGTCGAGACGGTGCTGACCCCGCAGCTGCCGCCGTTCAGTCCCAGCGAGACCGCGCCACCGGTGGGGGCGGCCACGTCGACGGCGCTGCTGCTCAACAGCTCGCGGCTGCCGGGGTCGGTGCCGTCGAGCACGGCGCCGACGCCGAGGACGTGGTGTCCCGGCTCGTCGTCCGGGCCGCCGCGGGCGCCTGCGGGGTGCACGAAGGGCGCAGCGTCCTCCGAGGCGGACCAGGCCCCCAGGTCGGTCGGAGCAGCGGGTCGGACTCGTCGGCGGGCCGGTCGCCCGCCTCGGCGACCACGACGACCCCCTCCTGCCACAACGCCGCGACCGCCGCGTCGATGCGCGGGTCGGCCGGCACCGCGAGCGAGACGTTGACGATGTCGACCACCGGCCCGCCCCCGCCGCCCGCGCCGCGGACCTCGGCGAGCACGTGCTCGAGCCCCTCGGCCACCCGGACCGCGGACGGTCCGGCCTGACCGTCCTGGGGAGCGAAGGAGTCCAGCACCCGTACGTCGACGAGGCTCGCGCCCGGCGCGACGCCGACCGGCTCGCCGCCGGGGCGCGGCCGGGGCGGCGACCAGACCGGCCACGATCGTGCCGTGCGGGTCGACCGGTGGCTCCGGACGGGCCCGACGGCCGCACCCCGGCCGCCGCGCGCAGCCCGGCCTTCGAGGAGATGCCGGTGTCGAGCACCGCGACGGTGACGCCCGCTCCGGGGAGCAGGCCGCGGCGCGCCAGTCGCTCGCTGGGCCGCCACGACCCCCATCGACTCGAGCGGGGCGCTGGTAGCGGCCCACGGTCCCGCCTTGCGGGTCGGTGAAGGCGATCTCGGTGCACGCCCTGGTCTCGGGAGCGGCCCCCGAGGCGGCGAGCGCCGGTGCCGCGAGCGCCGGGCCGGCGCTGACGGCGAGGACGAGCAGTCCCCGGCCAGCACCCCGCGACCCGGCGCAGATGTCGCGCCGACCCGGCGAGATGTCCCGTCCACCCGGCGCAGACGTCTCGCCGGAGCGGCGTACGAGCGCTCACTAGCAGTCCGAGCCGGGGTCGGGGTCCGCGCCCGTGCCCCGGTCGGGCGGGCACAGGGCGGCGGCCTGCGAGAGCGGCACGCCGGTGGTGAAGAGCTCGAGCCAGGCGTCGGGCACCAGCACCGGGTCGTAGTCGCCGTACCCGAGCAGCTCGGGGGTCTCGGCGCCGACGAGGGCGTTGGCGCGGCCCTTCTGGTCCACGGCCCAGCGGCTGCCGCTCTCGGTGTCGCCCCAGTCGCCGCTCATCACGTAGGCGCCGCCCCCGGACTCGACGAAGACGTCGCGCTGCGACGCCGCGACCACGTCGGTCGCCGAGGCCTCCCCGACCGGGTTGAGCGCGATCTGGGCCCGCGGTGCGCTCCCCCGCCGTGGCCTCCAGGAGCGCGCAGTGCTGGCCGGGCTCGCTGTCGAGCACGTCCTCGGGCCAGTGGTTGCCGCTCACGAGCGAGGACCCGGTGCTGCCGAAGGGCAGCTCGTCGAGC
The DNA here is from genome assembly GCA_963722135.1 of uncultured Actinomycetota bacterium. Lineage (GTDB taxonomy): Bacteria > Actinomycetota > Actinomycetes > Propionibacteriales > Nocardioidaceae > Nocardioides. Next base: position 929,856 of record CAVRJT010000001.1, on the reverse strand, counting down.
TGCTCGGGCAGCCGTCCGTCGCGACGCTCGGCGTTCACGAGCACCCGCAGGGCGAACTCGGACAGCTGCTCGGCGCCGTCGGCGGTGACCAGGAAGCCACCCCCGCCCTCGTCGAGGACGTAGTCGCCGACGCGGCCCGCGCCGCCGGGCAGCGGCGCGCCGAGGTCGGGCACGTCGAAGCTCCCGACGTCGAGGTCGGCGCCCCGGGGGAACAGCGACAGCCACTCGGTGGGGACCTTGGTGGCGGTGTCGAGCAGCGGCAGGTCGAGGGCGGAGAGGAACGCGTTGCGCTGCACCTGCCCGGGCATGGTCAGGGCGTAGCGGTAGGCCTGCGCCTCCTCGTCGATGGTGCGCTCGGCGGTGCCCACGACCCAGTACGCCGGGTCGGTCCGGCTCTTCGTGGCGACCTTCACCACGAAGGCGGTGCCGGGCGCGGGGGTGACCTCGGGCTCCGTGGTCATCGCGACCTTCAGGCCCAGGCCGTCACCGGTGCAGGCGGTCCAGCCGGTCTCGACCAGGGAGTCGGTCCCGGGCAGGCTGGCGGGCGCGTCGAGGATGCCGATGTCGGCACCCAGGCGACGGGTCTCGAGGGTCTCCTGCGACACGATCCGGGGCTCGAGGCCGTCGGCGCCCAGGATCAGGTGGGCCGAGGTGATGTTGAGGACGGGCCGCAGCTCGGGGCCCTCGTCCTCGGTGCCCTCGTCCAGGATGACGTACGCCGCCCCCTGCTCCTTGCTGATGATCAGCCCGGGCTCGTCCCAGTCGGTCGGGGCGTTGCCGGTGAAGACGCCGGTGATCGCCGCACCTGCGACCAGGAGCACCCCCAGCGCGACCCCGCCGACGATGGTGCGACCGGGTCGCGCGGGCTCGACCTCGCGCCCGCCGGGCGCGCCGGAGACGAAGGCCGTCACCAGGCGGCGGCGGCTGAAGGCGTGGGCCTCGACGAGGTCGCGCTTGGTGGCCACCGGGGCTCAGCCCGCGATCGCCGAGAAGACGCCGGTCGCCACGAGGGCGAGCGGGACCAGGGCGAGGAGACAGATGCTCTCGGCGACGTCGCCGAGCCGACCACGTCGCACGGAGGGGGCGGCCGGCAGCAGCGTCACGGCGAGCAGCACGGCCCCGGCTGCCGCGAGCACGACCGCGGTGGTGGGTCGCCACTGCGGCTGGACCCACAGCAGCGCCAGCGCCACCGAGACCAGCCCGGCGATGCCGGAGACGAGGCCGACCAGCACCTCGCTGCCGGTGCGGTACTGGCGGGTGCGGAGCATCACGACCAGGCAGCACACGAGCGCCAGGAGCGTCCCGGAGAGCCCGAGCCCGACCGCGACCGGCGCGACCAGGACGAGCAGCAGGCCGACGGTCGCGGTGATCGCCAGCAGGATCTCGTGGGCCAGCCGAGCCTCGCGACCGACCTCCGAGGCATCGATCGTCGCGGGGTCGGCGGTGATGTCGGCGACGCTGTAGATCTGCTCCACCCGGGCCCCGGTGACCCCCAGCGCCAACCACGGGAAGAGGCTGCCCATCAGCACGACCAGCACCAGCACCGTCGCCAGCACGACCCCGGCGTCGACGTCGCCGGTGCGCAGCACCAGGCCCACCACGCAGAACGCGGCACCGACGACCACCGGGGGCAGGACCAGGGCGCGCCCGTCGCCGAGACCGAGCAGGGCGACCAGCCCCGCGAGCACCGCGCCGAGACCGGCGCTCGCGACCGGCAGGCCGGCGAGCCCCGCGAGGGGGGCACCGTCCTGGGCCAGCAGCAGGCCCGCGACAGCGGCGTACGCCGTGCCCATCCAGGCGACGGCGACCGCGGCCTCCGGCTCGTCCTGAGCGCGCGAGAGCACGATGCCGCCCGCGACCAGCACGGCGGCCACGACGGCGGCGGCGGTCCCGGCGAGCCGGGTGTCGCTCTGGACCAGGAGGGCCGCGGCCCCGAGGGCCATCAGCAGCCCGGCGGCCCCCAGCGCGGTACGCCGACCGGAGGCGGGCGACCAGGGGCGCAGGTCGCGCTCGACCACGTCGGTCATCGCCTCGACGACGTCGTCGTAGACGCGGGGCGCCTCCTCGTCGACGCCGGCGGTGACGGTGAGGAGGGCGCCGTCCTCGACCCCCTGGACGACCAGTCCGACGTCGGTGGCCAGCAGCCGGCCGTCGGAGGTGACCACGCGGTAGCCGCCGTGCACGGTCAGGGCGTCGAGGACGCCGACGCTGCGGGCCAGCTCGGGCACCAGCTCGGCGACGGGGACCGAGCCCGGCAGGACCAGGTCGACCCGTCGGGTGCCGGAGGCGACGGTGACCCGCACCAGGCCGGCTGCGCGCGTGGGTGCCTGACTCATCTGGGGGCTCATCTCGTCTTCCTCATCGGAGGTCTCGACCGGACGGCGATGCTACTGCGCTGCGAGACCAGGGGGCCGACACCTCGCGGTGCCGGCCCCCTGGTCTCGTGCTGCTCGGGGTCGTGCTGGGTGGTGCTGGGTGGTGCCGGCTCAGCCGTTGAACAGCGCGGCGCCGCGCTGGTCGGCCGAGCGGTAGTCCTGGTTGGCCTGCGCCACGGCGACGCTGGTCTTCTGCAGGAGGTCCTTCATCTCGAGGATCGCCTGGTCCCACTTGGCCTTGGCGACCGTGTAGGAGTCCTTGGCGCTACCGACCCAGGCGCCCTTGAGCTCCTTGAGGTCGTCCTCGAGGCGGTTCATCCGGTCCTCGATCTGCTTGACCCCGGTGGCGAGGTCGTTCGAGCCGGTGTCGAGTCCCGCGTGGTTGACGCGGATGCCGTCGTTCATCATCTTGTCTCCAGGTCCGTCGAAGTGCGTGCGTGGCGAGCGGTGCCGGTCAGCCGGGGAGCTGGCCGAGGCTGTTCTGCAGCGAGGTCATGGCGGTCGACTGCGAGTCGTCGGTGGCCATGTTGTCCTTCTCGGTGGTGATGAGGTTGGACTCGAACTCGTTGAGGGCGCTCACGATCTTCTGCTGCTTCTCGCTCCACGCCATGGCCAGCGCCTGGAAGGCCACCGACCCCTGACCGCCCCACTGCGAGCGCAGGCCCTCGACGTTGCCCATGAGGTTCTTGCTGATGGTGTCGAACTCACCGCGGGCCTGGTTGACCATGCCCGCTGCCCTCGAGAGGGTCTTCTCGCCCTGTCCGTACTCGTTGCTCACTGCCTGCTCCTTCCTCGCCGCGGCTTGGCCGCCCACGAGAATCTGCGTGGAATCGCTTCGGTCTCGTCAGCCTGCGGGCCAGTACGTGACGTGATCGCGGACCCGGCAAGGTGCTGTACAGCCCAAGGTGTACCCCCGTCTTTACCTGCTAAACATCCGGGATGGATTCCCACAGGCTCCGGAAGAAGCCGGAGGCCACCACCAGGGAGGCCAGTGCCAGGGCCGAGGACAGTCCCTCCGCCACCTCGGCGCGGCGAGCCCACCAGGCCGAGCGCCAGCCGCGTCCCGTCGCCACGGCGATCGGCACGACCAGCGCTGCGACCACGACGGCCGCGACGGCCAGGGCCAGCCCGGCGCCCTCGCGCAGTGCCGGTGCCATCGAGACGCCGAGGGCCGCCCAGCAGACGAGGCCGGCCAGGCGCAGCAGCGCCCGGGCGGCACGGTGGCGGTAGCTGCGGGCGGCCAGGAGGATCGCGGCGCCGGACGTCAGCACCATCACCCGCGCCCCGATGACGTCGACGGTGACCTCGGCGGTGCTGAGCAGGCTGGGGGCGGCCACGGCCACGACCACCAGCACGCCGGCGCAGGCCGCGGTGATGGTGCGGGCGCCGCTGGTGGCCACCGCGGCCACCGCGGCCTGGGGGACGATCGTGCGGCCTCGACGACCTGCCGGGCGCTCCCGCGCCGACCACGCCGTCACGGCGAGCCGCTCGAGGTCGAGCAGCAGCTGGTCGGGCACGTCGACGGCCAACCCCGGCACGAACCGGGGCGCGAGCACGGCCAGCACCAGCAGGACCCCCCAGACCAGCTGGGTGGGCGCGCCCACGAGGGCGCCGGCGACGGTGACGACGAAGACCGCGGTGCCGACGACCACCCAGACCCGCAGCGCCTCCTCCTGGGCCTGACCCAGGGCGCGTCCGACCGCAGCCGCCAGGGCCGCCACCAGGGCGGTCACCCCCACCACGGTGGGCCGCAGGACCAGGTCCGGCTGCCAGACCACGGCGAAGGCGGCAGCGGCGGCGAAGGCCGGCGCGGCCAGCACCCGGTACGCCGCCAGGCGCCCGACCGGGACCACCCCCAGCACCGCGGCGACGACCAGCACGACGACGCTGGCCTGGTGCAGCGCCCCGTCGGCCCGGGCGGCGCTCCAGCCGGCGAGGCCGGCGAGGCCCGCGGCGACGCCCGTCCACGCCCCGGCGCCCGGGCCGGGCACCGTCGCCAGGACCTCGGCGCGGGCGCGTCGACGGCGGCCGGGGCCGCTCGGGCCACCGGCACCGCCGGGACCTCGGCGTCGGGGCCATCGGGGCCGCCGGCGTCGAGGACGACCAGCAGGGAGCCGCTGCGCACCCCCGCCGCGGCGAGGGGGGCGTCCGGGTCGAGGCGGCGGCCCGCACTCGTGCCGAGCGCCGGCGTGCCCGGCAGCCCGGCCTGGGCGGCGTACTCGATCGCGACGTCGGCGGCGCTGGCCCCCAGCGGGACGAGGAGGTCCACGGCGCCGGCCGGACCGTGCACCGTCAGGGCCACCCGGTCGGGGGCCTCGCTGCCCACCGTCATGACCGCCTCCTGCTCCGTGCCCCGGGTCCGCCCCGAGCCTGCGCCGCGTCCTGCACCGAGGGCGTGGCGAGCGCGGGAAGGCGCCCGGTTTGCCCCGTGGTGAGGCAGGGTAGTGCTTGGCGCGGGCGCCGGGGCCACCCTGTCGCCGGCCTGCTGCCGGCCGGGCACCCCCGTGAGCACCGACGAGGAGAGCAGTGACGACGACCTTGCGGGGCCAGCGCCTCGACCAGCCGGAGATGCCGTCGGGTGAGATCCGGCTCCAGCCGCCGCCGGAGCTCGACCGCTCCGAGGGCGCGGCCGGCGTGCTGATGAACGCCATCCCGATGCTCGGCAGCCTCGGCTCGATCGTCCTGGTCGCCACCATGGGCCAGTCCTCGGGCAACGGCGGCCGCAGCTTCATCGCCGCGGGCATGTTCCTCTTCGCGACCCTCGGCTTCATCGTGGTCCAGATCGACCGGCAGCGTAAGCAGCGGGCCCAGAGCGTGACCGGCTCGCGCACCGAGTACCTGCGCTACCTCGGCACCGTGCGCCAGGTCGCCCGCGATGCCGCCGAGCAGCAGCGCCAGGCGCTGACCTGGCACCACCCGGACCCCTCCGCGCTGCCGGCCCTGGCCGAGGACCGCTCGCGGGTCTGGGAGCACGGCGTGGGGGACGCCGAGTTCCTGCACGTGCGCTACGGGCGCTGCAGCCAGGAGCTGGCGCTGAGCCTGGTGCCGCCCGACAGCGCCCCCATCGACCAGGTCGACCCGGTGGCCGCCTCCGCACTGCACCGCCTGCTGGTGGTGCACCGCAACCAGCCCGACCTCCCGGCCTCGATCGACCTGCGGGCCTTCGACCGGATCGAGGTCTGCGGCTCCGACGAACCGGCCCGCTCCCTGGCCCGGGCCCTGATCTGCTCGGCCGCGACCTTCCAGTCCCCCGAGCACGTCGTGGTCGCGGTGCTGGCCTCCGAGCAGAACCTCGCCCACTGGGACTGGGTCAAGTGGCTGCCGCACGCCCTGTCCGCACAGCTGTCCGACGCCGTCGGTCCGCAGCGGATGGTCAGCACCTCGCTGGACGACCTCGCCGAGCTGCTGCCCCCCGACCTGAGCGACCGGCCCCGCTTCGGCGCCGACGAGCGCCCGTCGTCCCCGCACATCCTGCTGGTCACCGACGGCGTCGAGCTGCCACCGGGCAACCACGTCGTGCCCCCCGACGGCCTGCACGGCGTGACCGTCCTGGACCTGCCGTCCCGCTGGGACGAGCTGGAGGACGCCAGCCGCCTGCGGCTCGAGATCGGCGCGGGGGCCGACGCGTCCGGCCGCCTGCCGCTGCGCGCCGTACGACTGCGGGAGGCTCCGGTGCGCGCCACCGCCGACCAGTGCGACCTGGCCACCGCCGAGGCCCTGGCCCGTCGGCTCACCCCGCTGCACGTCGTCACGGCCGGGACCACCGGCGACGCCGGCGCCAGCAGCACCGAGATCGCCGGGCCCACCGACTTCATGGAGGTGCTCGCGCTCGGCGACGTGCACACCCTGGACCCCGAGACCGCGTGGCGCCCCCGCCCCGCCCGCGACCGGCTCCGGGTGCCGATCGGGCTCGGCGAGGGCGGCGCCCTGGTCCACCTGGACATCAAGGAGTCCGCCCAGCAGGGCATGGGCCCGCACGGGCTCGCCATCGGCGCCACCGGCTCGGGCAAGTCGGAGTTCCTGCGCACCCTGGTCCTCGGCCTCACGCTGACCCACTCCCCCGAGCAGCTCAACCTCGTCCTGGTCGACTTCAAGGGCGGCGCGACGTTCGCGGGCATGGCCGAGATGCCGCACGTCTCGGCGGTCATCACCAACCTCTCCCAGGAGCTCACGCTCGTCGACCGGATGCAGGACGCGCTGTCCGGCGAGATGGTGCGCCGCCAGGAGCTGCTGCGCGAGGCCGGCAACTTCGCCTCGATCCGCGACTACGAGAAGGCGCGCGTCGCGGGCGACGACCTCGCCCCGATGCCGTCGCTGTTCATCGTGGTCGACGAGTTCTCCGAGATGCTCTCCGCCAAGCCCGAGTTCATCGACCTGTTCGTCGCGATCGGGCGCCTGGGCCGCTCCCTGGGCCTGCACCTCCTGCTCGCCTCGCAGCGTCTCGAGGAGGGCCGGCTGCGCGGACTCGAGTCGCACCTGTCCTACCGCATCGGCCTGCGCACCTTCAGCGCTCAGGAGTCGCGCGCCGTGCTCGGTGTGACGGACGCCTACGAGCTGCCGGCCGTGCCGGGCCTGGGCTACCTCAAGCCCGACCCGACCAGCATGGTCCGCTTCAAGGCCGCCTACGTCTCCGGCCCGCCCTCGGGCCGGGTGCGCGTGCGCCGCGACGAGGGCGGCCACGTCCACGGCATCCTGCCCTTCACGATCTCGGAGGTGCAGCAGCTCGAGCAGCCCGAGCCCGAGCCGCTGACCCCGGCGCCCGTCACGCCCGCCGCCGAGGGCAACCAGCCCTCGTTGCTCGACGTGGCGGTGACCCGGATGCGCGGGCACGGCCCGGCGGCCCACCAGGTGTGGCTGCCGCCGCTGGACGTCCCCGACACCCTCGACGACCTGCTCGAGGACCTCGTCGAGGACCCCGAGCTCGGCCTGGTCTCCCCGGCGTGGCGCCGGCTCGGTGGGCTGAGCATCCCGCTCGGCACCGTCGACCGGCCCCGCGAGCAGCGTCGCGACACCCTCACCGTCGACCTGGCCGGCGCCGCGGGACACGTCGCGGTCGTCGGCGGCCCGCGCAGCGGCAAGAGCACGCTGCTGCGCACGATCCTGACGAGCACGTCGTTGATCACCACACCGCTGGAGTCGCAGTTCTTCGTCCTCGACTTCGGCGGCGGCACCTTCGCCCCGCTCGCGCAGCTGCCGCACGTCGTCCGGCGTGGGCTCGCGCTCCGAGCCCGACGTCGTACGCCGCATCGTCGCGGAGGTGCACGGCATCGTCGACCGCCGCGAGGCCTACTTCCGCGCCCAGGGCATCGACTCCATCGAGACCTACCGCTCGCGCCGGGCCGCGGGGCGCGCCGACGACGGCTACGGCGACGTCTTCCTCGTCGTCGACGGCTGGAGCACGCTGCGCGCCGACTTCGACGACCTCGAGCTGTCGTTGCAGCAGCTGGCCGGGCGCGGCCTGACCTTCGGCCTGCACGTGGTCGCCGCCGCCGCCCGCTGGTCGGACTTCCGCGCTGCGATGCGCGACGTCTTCGGCACCCGGCTCGAGCTGCGGCTGGGCGACCACATCGACTCCGAGGTCGACCGCAAGCTGGCGGCCCTGGTGCCGACCGGGCGTCCCGGTCGCGGACTGGTGCAGTCCAAGCTGCACTTCCTCGGGGCGCTGCCCCGCATCGACTCCGACCACTCAGGGGCCACCCTCGGCGACGGCGTCGAGGACCTGGTCGCGCGGATCGGGGTCGCCTGGAAGGGGCCGCGGGGGCCCAAGCTCCGGCTGCTGCCCGAGCGCATCGACCTGGCCCAGGTGCGCGAGCAGGCGCAGGTCGAGGCCGAGCCCGGGCACGAGACCAAGCAGGGTGGTCCGCTGCTGCTGGGCGTCAACGAGAAGGAGCTGGCGCCCGTCACCCTGGACCCCGACTCCGAGCCGCACCTGCTGGTCTTCGGTGACGGCCGGTCGGGCAAGAGCGCCCTGCTGCGCACCTACGCGCAGGAGGTCATGCGCACCCGCAGCCCGCAGCAGGCCCAGATCATCGTCGTCGACTACCGCCGCTCGATGCTCGGCGAGGTGCCCGAGGACTACCTGCTCAACTACCTCACCTCGGCCACCCAGGCCGGGCCGGCGCTCAAGGACGTCGCCGCCTACCTCGAGCAGCGCCTGCCGGGCCCCGACGTGACGCCCGACCAGCTGCGCAACCGCTCGTGGTGGCAGGGCGCGGAGGTGTTCGTGCTCGTCGACGACTACGACCTGGTCGCGACCCAGCAGTCCTCGCCGGTGCAGGTCCTCGCCCCGCTGATGGCCCAGGCCCGCGACGTCGGCCTCCACGTGGTGGTCGCACGACGCTCCGGTGGTGCCTCGCGCTCGCTCTACGAGCCGATCATCCAGTCGCTGCGCGACCTGGCGATGCCGGGGCTGCTGCTCTCGGGCTCTCCCGACGAGGGCCCCCTCATCGGCACCCTCCGTCCCGCGCCGGCCGCACCGGGACGCGGGCGCTTGCAGACCCGCGAGCGCGGCACCGAGGTCGTCCAGACCGCCTGGACCGACCCCTCGATCTGACCTCCGGCGGTGCCGGGGGCGGCGTACGGCGGCTCAGACGTGGGTGTGCTCGCCCGGCCCGGAGAGCTTGAACCGGGGCAGGTCGCCGAGGTGGTACGTCGCCTCGTAGGTGCGCTGGTAGCCGGTGTGCTCGATCCGCCAGCCGTCGGGCGTGCGCACGTACCGGTCGTCGTAGATCGCCGCGCCCTCCAGCATGAACTGGTACGCCTGGACGATCACCTTGTCCTGCAGGTACCAGCGACCGGTGGCCCGGTCGCCGTCGATGCTGATCTCGGGGTGGTGGGCCTGGTGCAGCGAGATCAGCCCCTCGCCCATGTGGGTGCGCATGTAGTCGACCAGGCTGGCCCGGTCGGCGAAGACCAGGCCGTTGTAGTCGCCGGTCGCCTCCGGCACGAAGCAGGCCTCGAACTCGTCCCACTCCTTGGTGTCCACGCAGCGCAGGTAGCGGTGCTTGAGGGAGCGCAGCTCCTCGAGGGCGTGGAGGTGGTCCAGCTCCGCGGCGAGGTCGCGGCCCCCGGCCGCAGAACTAGAACCTGTATCAGTTTCGGTCACGGTCGCAACCTACGACACGGACGTGGTGCAGGTCACGCCTTCGCGCCGAAGGTCGAAACCTTCACGTCACCTGGCGTCAACACCCCGGCGACATCGGCGGGCGAGTGTGGGCTCACCCACGGCCCACCCACGGTCCCGACACGAGGAGAACTGATGAACCAGCAGCTCCGCACCAGCCGCGCCGCCCGCTCCCGGGCCCGCGTCAGCACCCGCGCCACGCCCCTCGACGTCCCCGACCTCGACCCGGCCCCGGACCCCACCCTCGAGCGGGCCCGCTGCGACGACCTGCGCGACCGGCACACCGAAGGCCTCACTCGACTGATGACCTCGCGCGACGACCTGCGCGGTGTGCACGCCCTGGCCGACCTGGTCGACGACGCGGTGCGCTGGTCGGCCTGACCCGGCGCGCGTCCGCGCGTTCGGAGGCACACCCGGGTCCCTCGTTACACTCCCGGGTGTGACCTCCGAGCGCGTGGACCCCTGAGCCGATGACCCAGCTCCCTGCCGCGGCGCGCTCCGCCCTGACCCTGGCCGTCCTCAGCCTGCTGCTCGTGGCGGGCGTCGTGTGGGGCTGGTCGGCGGCCACCCAGCCGCTGCCGGAGTCGACGACGTCCCCCGGGGGCTGCACGCCCACCACGCTGGAGGCCGGCGACAAGCTCTACCCCGACCAGGTCCAGGTCAGCGTGCTCAACGCCGGCGACCGCGGCAGCTTCGCCTCCCGGGTGCTGGCCCAGCTCGCCGCCCGCGGGTACGCCGAGGGCCCACCGGCAACGCGCCCGGCGACGCCGACGTGCGAGCGGGTCCAGGTCTGGGCACCGGACCGCAGCGCCCCCGAGGTGCAGCTGGTGCTCTCGACCCTGGGCAAGAAGGTGCCCGTCGTCGACCGCGAGGTGACCGCTCCCGGCGTGGTGGTCGTCGTCGGCGACCGCTTCGACAAGGTCCGCAAGGGTCGCAAGAAGGTGAGCGTCGCGAAGTCCGTCGAGATCTGCGTGCCGCCCCCGCGGGTGAGCTGAGCCCCACCGGGCGCCGCACTCAGCGCTCGTCGCGGCCGTCATCCTCGTGCAGCCACTGCGCCAGCCGGCCGCCCCGGCTGACGTCGCGCAGCCGCTGCTCGGTGCGCTCGCGCACCTTGCGCGGCGTCACCACGAGCAGGTCGTCGCCGCGGCGCAGCGTCGTCGCGCAGCTGCGGGACCAGGGTGCTGCCGTCGCGGATCACCAACGAGACCGACGCCCCCGGCGGGAGTCGCAGCTCCCCGACCTCGACGCCGTGCAGGCGGGAGTGGGGACTGATCGTCACCTGCAGCAGGTCGGCGGCGACCCGCTCGAGAGGCGCCGCCTCGAGGTCGAGGTCGCGTGGCTCGGAGCGCCGGGCCACCTTCAGCAGCCGGGCCACCAGCGGCAGGCTGGGCGCGGTGACGAGGGTGTAGATGACCACCAGGACGAAGACGAGGTCGAAGAGCCGCGCCGCGCCTGGCACGCCCTCCGACAACGGGATCGTCGTGAGCACGATCGGCACCGCGCCCCGCAGCCCGGCCCAGGACATGAAGGACAGCTCGCGCCACGACATCGGCTGCACGACCGCGCTCACCAGGCCACCGAGACCGGTCTCGCGACCAGGGTCAGGATCAGACCCGCCGCGAAGGCCAGGCCGACGGTCTCCAGGGAGATCCGTCCCGGGCTCAGCAGCAGGCCGAGCACCACGAACAGCCCGATCTGGGCCAGCCAGCCGACGCCCTCGGCGAACGAGCGGGTCGCTCCGCGGTGCGGCAGGTCGGAGTTGCCCAGCACCAGGCCGGCGACGTACACCGCCGCGAAGCCGCTGACCTGCAGGACGGCCGCCGAGCCGTAGGCCAGCATCGCCAGGCTCAGCACGGCGAGCGGGTAGAGACCGGCGGTCGGCAGCGCGACGCGGCGCATCATCCAGGCGCCGCCGAACCCGGCCGCCAGGCCGACCCCGATGCCGGCCGTCAGCTGTCCGAGCACCAGCAGCACCACGATGCCGGGGTGGTGCTCGCCCACGGCGCCGGTGGAGATCAGGGTGACCAGGACGACCGTCGGGGCGTCGTTGAACCCCGACTCCGACTCCAGGGCGCTGCTCAGGCGGCGCGGGAGCGGGACCGTGCGCAGGACCGAGAACACCGCGGCGGCGTCGGTGGGCGAGCAGACCGCGCCGAGCAGCACCGCGATCTGCCAGGGCAGCCCCAGCAGGTAGTGGGAGCCGACCGCGACCACGGCGATCGACACCAGGGTGCCGACCGTGGCCAGCGAGAGGCCCAGCCGCAGGGTCGGGCGGGTGTCGGCCCAGCTGGTCGTCAGCCCGCCCTCGGCCAGGATGATCGCGAGCGCGGCGAAGCTGAGGACCTGGGCGAGCACCGCGTCCTCGAAGGGGATCCCGATGAACGACTCCCCGAGCAGCACCCCGATGAGCAGGTAGACCAGGAGGCTGGGCAACCCGGCGCGGCTCGAGAGCCGCACGGCCAGGATCGCCAGGAGGAGGACGGCCGACCCCACGAGGACGAACTCGTTGAGCTGGGGGACGTCGAGGGTCATCGCACCTGACTGGGTGGTGGGCGGTGAGGGGCGCAGCCTACCGTCGCGCGGAACTGAAACATGTTCTAGATTCGCCCCATGAGCACCCAGGGCAACGCCGTCCCCGACCCGATCCCGGCCAGCAGCCTGGCGACCGCGCCCGGCGGGAGCGACGGACCCGAGACGTACGACGTCCTCGTGGTCGGCTTCGGCATCGCCGGCGGCTGCGCGGCCCTCGAGGCGGCCCGCGCCGGGGCCCGGGTGCTCCTGCTGGAGCGGGCCGCGGTGCACGGCGGCACGTCGTCGATGTCCGGCGGGCACTTCTACCTCGGCGCCGGCACGGCGGTGCAGCAGGCCACCGGCCACGAGGACAGCGTCGAGGCGATGCACGACTACCTCGTGGCCTCCTCCAAGGAGCCCGACGAGGAGAAGATCCGCGCCTACTGCGAGGGCTCGGTGGCGCACTTCGACTGGCTCGAGGCCCTCGGCTTCGAGTTCGAGCGCTCCTACTACCCCGAGAAGGCCGTCATCCAGCCCGGCACCCAGGGGCTGATGTTCACCGGCAACGAGAAGGTGTGGCCCTTCCGGGAGCAGGCCCGACCCGCCCCGCGCGGGCACAAGGTGCCCGTCGCCGGCGACACCGAGGGCACCCGGCTGGTCCTGGACCTCCTGCGCGAGCGGATCGAGGAGGCCGGGGTCGAGGTGCGCTACGAGACCGGTGCGAACGCGCTGGTCGTCGACGACGACCAGCGGGTGTGCGGCGTGGGGTGGCGCAGCTTCGACCGCTCCGGCGTGGTGCTCGCCGACGCCGTGGTGCTCGCGGCCGGCGGCTTCGTGATGAACCCCGACATGGTCGCCGAGCACACGCCGGCGCTCGGCGACAAGCTCTTCACGCTGGGGTCGACGTACGACGACGGGCTGGGCATCCGTCTGGGGCAGTCGGTCGGGGTCGAGCTCAAGCACATGGACGAGCCGTTCATCACCGCGCCGGTCTACCCGCCCTCGGTCCTGCTGAAGGGGCTGCTCGTCAACAACCGCGGCGAGCGGTTCGTCGCCGAGGACAGCTACCACTCACGCACCAGCCAGCACGTGCTGGCCCAGCCGGGCTCGGAGGCCTACCTGGTCGTGGACAGCGAGCACGTGGAGCACCCCGTCTTCCCGCTCGCGCCGCTGCTCGACGGCTACGAGACGATCGAGGAGCTCGAGACCGGGCTGGGCCTGCCCGACGGGTCGTTCGCCGCCACCCTGTCCCGCTACAACGAGCACGCCGCACGCGGCGAGGACCCCGACTTCCACAAGGCCGCCGAGTGGCTCGCACCCCAGGCGACCGGCCCGTGGGCGGTCTTCGACCTGCGGCTGGGCAAGGCGATGTACGCCGGCTTCACCCTCGGCGGCATCGCCACCGACGTCGACGGCCGCGCCCTGCGCCCCGACGGCTCCCCCGTCGCCGGGCTCTTCGCCGCCGGCGCGTGCGCCTCCAACATCGCCCAGGACGGCAACGGCTACTGCTCCGGCACCCAGCTCGGCGAGGGGTCGTTCTTCGGCCGCCGGGCCGGGGTCGCGGCTGCGGATCGCGCCGGGAATGTTTCATCGGCCGGCCGATGAACCTGACGGGTGGCCGATGAAGTTTCATCGTCCACCCAGGAGGTTTGTCGGCCGGCCGATGAACCTCCCGGCCCGCTGACCTAGCCTCGGTGGGGTGACCCACGACCAGCGCCTGCGGGTGGCCAGCCGCGCCAACGTGCCGCCCTTCCACGTGATGGACCTGCTGGAGGCCTCCAGCAGGCGCCAGCGCACCCACGGCGACGTGATCAACCTGCTGGCCGGCCAGCCCAGCACCGGCGCGCCCGCGCCGGTCAACGCCGAAGCGGTGCGGCTGCTGGGCTCGGGCGACCCGCTGGGCTACACGCCGTCGACCGGCGTGGTCGAGCTGCGCGAGGCGATCGCGGGCCACCACGCCCGCGCCCACGGCATCGACGTGGACCCCGAGGAGGTGGTGGTGACCACCGGCAGCAGCGGCGGGTTCCTGCTGGCCTTCCTGGCGGCGTTCGAGGTGGGCGACAAGGTCGCGATGGCCCGTCCCGGCTACCCCTGCTACCGCAACGTGCTGGCCGCGCTGGGCTGCGAGGTCGTCGAGATCGACGCCGGGCCCGAGACCCGTTTCCAACCGACGGTGGAACAGGTCGCGGCGCTGCACGCCGAGCTCCGGGACGACGGCGGGCTGCGCGGACTGGTGGTGGCCAGCCCCGCCAACCCGACCGGCACGATGCTGCTGCCCCAGGAGCTCGCCGCGCTGGCGCGCTGGTGCGAGGAGAACGGCGTCCAGCTGATCTCCGACGAGATCTACCACGGCATCGAGTACGCCGCCCTCGACGGCGGCGCCCCGCTCGCCCGCACCGCGTGGGAGACCAGCCGCGAGGCGGTGGTGTTCTCGAGCTTCAGCAAGTACTTCTCGATGACCGGCTGGCGGATCGGCTGGATGCTGGTGCCGCAGCGGCTGCGCCGCGCCGTCGACGTGCTGACCGGCAACTTCACGATCTGCCCGCCGGTGCTCGCCCAGCGTGCGGGGATCGCGGCCTTCACCGACGCGTCGTACGCCGAGCTGGACGGGCACGTGGCCCGCTACGCCGAGAACAGGCAGGTGCTCCTGGAGGGCCTGCGCGGGCTGGGCGTCACCCGGCTGGCCCCGGCCGACGGCGCGTTCTACGTCTACGCCGACGTGGCGCACCTGACCGACGACTCGATGGCCTTCGCGCACCACCTGCTGGCCACCACCGGTGTCGCCGTCGCCCCCGGCGTCGACTTCGACCCCCTGCACGGGCACCGCTCGGTGCGCTTCTCCTTCGCCGGACCGCTCAGCGACGTCGAGACCGGCCTCGAGCGGCTCGCGCCGCTGCTGCGCGCCTGAGCCTTCCTGGTCGCCGTTGGTGACCAAACGGCATCAAAGTAGGCCCGCGGAGTGCCGTTGGTGACCAAACGGCACCCCCCGGACCGGCCCGCGGCCGTCGCGGCAGCCCTCAGCGCGGGTCGAGCACGACCGCGGTGAGGGCACCGGGGGCGAGGCGGACCCGCACCGTCGCCACCCACTTGCCGTCCGGGACCTGCAGGAGCACTGAGCGCACCGCAGGGAGCGCGCCGCGCAGGCGCTCCTCCACAGCCTCAGGCACGGCTCGTTTGCCGTCCCCGGCGCTCGGGCACCGACGAGGACCCACCCCCCGTCCCGCCCGGAGGCCCTCGTGACACGGCGACCCTGCAGCCATCCGTCGACTGGCCGACGTCCTGCGCGACCAGGGCGGCGACATCCGCGCCGAGGCCGACCGGCTCGTCGCGCTCACCGAGGCCACCGCCTGGACCGGCCTGGCGGCCGACGCGCTGCGCAGCCGGGTCCGTGACCGGGCCGCCGCGCTGCGTCGCACGGCGGTGCGCCACGAGGACGCCGCCGCGGCGCTGGAGCGGCACGCGCGCGAGGTGGCAGAGCGCCAGGAGCTGATCGCCGGCATCGAGCGTCGGGTCGGCCGGCTGCTCGACGGCCTCGCCGACCGGTGGCCCGTGGACCGGTTCGTGCCGCCGCCGTCGGGGCACCGCGCGTGGCTGGAGGTCGACGTGGCCGGGCTGGCCGGCGCGCTGGGAGCCGTCGCATGAGCGGCGCCTCGGACCCCGCGGGCGCCACGGGACCGGCTGCGACGGTCGTGTCCGTGAGCGGAGGCGTGGCCGGGCTGACGGCGACGTACGACCGGGTGCTCACCCTGGCCGGGGAGCTCGACGCCGCCGGCGACCGGATGCGCCACTGGTCCGCGGTGGGCGCGGCCACCCTGCGCGACGACGACCTGCTGGCCTCCGCGCTGCTCGCGCCGCTCACCTTCGCCGCGGCCGAGCGCGACGTCCTGGCGGCCACCACCGGGCCGGACGGGGTGCTCGTCGAGGCGCTCGGGTGGGAGACGGACGCGAGGGCGGTGCGAGTGGCGGTGCGGCTGCTGCAGGACAGCGACGACGCTGGCGGAGGCGTCGGTGGCGGCGCTGGACCAGCTGGTCGGGCTCACCCTGGGTCTCGGCCTGGGGCACGCCCTGCTCGCGGCGGCGCCGCTGTGGGCCCCGCACGTCGCCGGCACGACCGCGACGGCCACGCTGCTGTGGCCGCACCTGCCCCCCGCGGCCCAGGACGCCCTGCGCCGGCAGGCAGCCCGTTCCGGTGCCGGCGCCGAGGACTGGCTCACCGCGCACCCGCGCCTGGTCGAGCGGCTGGCCGGGGGTGCCGCCGGCCTCCTCGACCCCCGGCTGCTCGCGGCCCTGTACGGCGCCGGTCGCGCCCGCACGACGCCGCTGCCCGGTGTCCGCGTCGAGGCCTCGGCCCGGCCACCGCGCAGCGTCGCCGACCTCGTCGAGCACCTGTCCCAGCTCAGCGCGCTGTCCGGACCCGACCGCCCGGACATGAACGGGACCGTCGAGGTCCAGTCGTTCACGGGTGCGGACGGCCAGCGGCGGCACGTGGCCTACCTGCCCGGCACCGACGACATGACGACGTGGCCCTGGACCCAGGACGGCGACGTGCGCGACCTGGGCACCAACCTGCACCTGGTCGCGGCGGCGAGCACCGCCTACGGCGCCGGTGTCCTGGCGGCCCTGGCGCAGGCCGGCGTCGAGGCCGGCGAGCCGGTGCTGCTCGCGGGTCACTCCCAGGGCGGCATGCAGGCCGCGCAGCTCCTCGGGCAGGACCACGGCTACGACGTCACCCACGTCGTGACCGCCGGCGCACCGACCGCCCAGCTGACCCCCTTCCCGCCCGGGAGCCACGTCCTGTCGCTGGAGCAGCGCGGCGACGTGGTGCCCCTGCTCGACGGCGCACCGAACCCCGACTCGCTCGAGCAGGTCACGCTCACCTTCGACGCCGGCGGGCTCACGGGCGGTGACGTGGTCGGCCACCACGGCTTCCCGGCGTACGCCGCCGGGGCCGCGGCCGCTGACGCCAGCACCGACCCGAGCGTGGTGGAGCAGGTGCGCAGCCTGCACGAGGCCGGGTTCCTCGGCGTCGAGCCGCCCGGCGGGGTGGCGCACACGATCTACCAGATCACCCGCGAGCCGTGACCGGCCCGGGCGACCGCTCAGCGCAGGTAGCGCTTGCGGACGACGCCGTTGCGCACCCGCTGCGGGTGGTCGCCCACGGTCGTGGTCCGCACCACCTCGCCGGTGCGGTAGGAGACCTGGGAGATCTCGTCGGTGCCGCTCCAGGAGATGTAGCAGAACCGGCCGTCGTGGCTCGGCGTGACCCAGTAGGGCTTGCCGCCCTCGCGCACGACGAGCTCGGTGTGCTCGAAGGTCCTGGCGTCGACGACGGTGACGTAGTCGGACATCGTGCCCGCGACGCAGAGCCGGCGCCCTGCGGGGTCCATGGCGATCCCGTGGTGGGCCGAGTCGAGCAGGTACTGCTCGCGCGGCACGTCGGGGACGAGGTCGGGCAGCTCCTTGACGCGCACGATCGCGCCGGTGCGGCGGTCCATCTGCACGAAGCCGTGCATGAACGAGAGCTGGAAGTAGACCTGCTTCTCGTCGGGCGAGAGGGTCAGGGGACGCACGGCCGTCGAGGTGTCCTCCAGGCCCGCCTCGTCGAGCGCGGCGCGCAGGTCGTAGCGACGCTTGACCTCGAAGGTGCGCGCGTCGACGAGCAGGAGGACCCGATCGTCCTTCGTCGGGTCGAGGACCGGCTGGTCGAAGGGCGTGTAGACCATGCCGATGCTGGCGTGCAGGATCGTGCGGCCGCCGTCGATGAACACGCTCTCGTGCGGGGAGCCGCCGGACTCGAAGCGACCGACCTCCTCCCCGGTCTTCACGTCCAGGGCGTGCACGACGTTGCCGGTCGAGGCCGAGACGACCACGGTCCGCCCGTCGGGCGAGAGCGCCATGTGGTCGGAGCGGTAGCCGTCGACGGCGAAGCGCCACACGATCTCGCGGGTGCGCAGGTCGATCGCGACCACGTCGGCGAACGAGGGCCGCGACACCACGAGCAGACGGCCGTCGTTGGAGGAGTACATGTCGTCGACGAGCTGGTCGTGACCCTCGCCGATGAACTGCTGGATGGCGGCGTAGAACGCCGTGCGCACCGGGTTGGTGAGGATCTCGCGCATCCGCTCGTCACGGTCGGGGACGACGTCGATGCGGGCGATCCGCTTGAAGGAGCGCGGGCGCAGCAGGTCGGCGGTGCCGTCCCAGTTGTTGCCCACGAACACCACGCGCCGCTTCGCGCGGCCCACCTTCGCGGTGCCGGTGCTGCGTCGTCCGGTCGCGGCGACGGTCCCAGCGGCGGGGGCCGGTGCCCCGGCGAGCAGGCTCGTCGTCGGCGCGGGAGCCGGGCCGACCGTCGCGCCGGTAGCGGCGACCGGCGCCGCAGCGGAGAGCCCCAGCGCCAGACCCAGGGCCAGACCCAGACCCAGGGCCGGACCCAGGGCCTGGGGTACGGCGGAGCCGCGGGAGCCCCGGCCGAGGCGCGCCTGACGCTTTCCGACGGTCGCCTCGGGGGCGTGCGGTCCGGAACCGGGGGTGGGGCGTGACATGGGGGTCCTCTCGATACGGGTCCGACGGCGGTTCAACGAGCCGGGCGTGCCGCGGGTCACGTCGACCGGTGTGACGACGCGCACGTCGGGAGCTGGTGGAAGGATGCCGGGGGTGCGCCGGTCTGGTCCGGCGTTTGACCGAGAAGAGCAGGGGAACGGTTCGGGCGGAGGAGGCAGGAGCGACGTGTACGGCGACACCGAGGTGATGCGCAGGCGCGTGGACCAGCTGCGCGAGCAGGGCGCCGACGTCCGCGCCCTCGCGGACCGGCTCGTCGCCCAGGCCGAGGCCGTCGGCTGGAGCGGTCGCGCCGCCGAGTCGATGCGCGAACGGGTGCGTGAGCGCGCCGGGCACCTGCGCCAGGCCGCGACCCACCACGACGGTGCCGCGCAGGCACTCGAGCGACACCTGCACGAGGTGGACCGGCTGCGTGAGGCGATCGCCGAGCGCGAGCGACGAGCGGCGTCGGTGCGCGCCGAGGCCGAGGCCCGGGTCGCCGGCGTGCGCGCCCACACCGAGGCCGACCGGGCCGTCGGGATCGTGCGCGAGCCCGACCCGGACGACCAGCGCCTCCTCGCGACCGAGCTGCCGCCGCCGGGTCACCAGGACTGGCTCGACCTCGAGCTGCCAGGACTGTGAGAGCCCCGATGAGCCCCTCCCCCAGCGCCCGCACGACTCACACCGACGGGAGGAGCCCGTGCCCACCATCGACCTGAGCACCCCGCCGCCCGCTGCCCCGACGCTGCTCGAGGCGCTCCCGCGCCGGGTCACCCTCACGCTCCGCGAGCTGCAGCGGGTCGCTGCCGCCGCCGGCGGCGCACCCCTGCCCTTCGACGTGACCGGTGCCGAGCCCGGCGCCGGGCCCGACCGCGCAGCCGGTGGGGCGGCGGAGGCCGGCGGGCTGGCGGACCGGCTCGGCGGCGGCCTCGACGCCGGCGCCGACCCGAGCCGCACGGCGTACGCCGCGGCGCTGGCGTCGTTGCACGACGCCGACGAGAGCCTGGCCCGACGGGGGCTCCTCCTGGGCGACCAGGTCGACGACGGTCTCGTCGGCGCGGTGGGGCTGCTCGCGACCCCCGAGGTGGCCCTCGACCTCGACGTGGCCGTCGGCGGGCTCCGGGCCCGGGCCTGGCACCGGCAGGCGGGCGACGCGGTCGCCACACTGGCGACGGTCGACGGGCTGGTCTTCGAGCTGGCGTGGTTCGGCGTGGCGCAGTGGCCGCTGGAGCTGGGCCGGGTCGCGGTGCTGCCCGAGGACCTGTCGGTCGATGGCAGCGCCGTGCCGGCGCGCCTCGACGTGCCCTACGAGCTGCTCGACGCGGTCGGCGAGGCGCTGCGCAGCGACCGCGCCGACCTGCTGCCGGTGCTGGTCGCCCAGCACTCCGGTGCGCTGCTCGACGACCAGGACGACCCGCTCGACGAGGTCGCCGCGACCAGCGCGCTGGGGGCCCTGGTGGGCGAGACCCGCGGGCGCCTGCGCGCCCTCGTCGCCGACGTCTCCGGCGTCGAGACCACGGTGGCCGGCGTCGTGTCCTGGGTGCTGCTCGACGACGGGTGGCACGCCCTGCGCCCGCACACGCTCGCCGGGGCGCACCGCGTCGAGGTGGTGCGGGTGGAGCCTGCAGGCCTGGCCGCGGACCTGGCGCCGGTGCTGGCCGAGGTGAGCTGAGTGAGCGAGCACCCGAGCGCCGTGGAGCGCGCCGACCTCGACGAGAAGTACGACCGGATGCTGCGCCTGGCGGACCTGTTCGACACCGCGGGCGCGGACCTGCGCGGGCGCTCCCGCCTGGGCGTCGAGGTGCTGGCCGACCCCGAGGTCACCGACTCCGCACCGCTCTCCCCCACCACCTGGTCCGAGGCGGAGACCGAGGTCCGGGCCGCGACCACCGGCCGGCACGGCCTGCTGGGCCGCTCGGTCGAGCTGGACGCCGACGCGCTCGTGGTCCGGGCGACGGTGCTGACCTACCGCTGGATCGACGAGCTGCAGACCGCGGCGTACGAGACGCTCGGCTCGATCGCCGGGCGGGCGATCGGCTACCTGGCGCCGGAGGTGGCGCTGGGTGGGGCGATCGTCTCGGCGGGGCTGATCGAGACCGACGCGCTGGACCGCGACGGGTTCGCGACCTACCTGGGCGAGCTCGCCGAGAACAACCCCGAGCTGATGGAGCACGTCAGCAGCGGCGGCGGCGGGCTGCTCGACGGCCTCCAGATGCGCTCCCTGCTCACCGTCGGCGCCCTGGCCCGCGACGACGCGCGGCTCGCCGCGGCGGGCGGCCTGCGCGCGCTCGACATCGACGACCTGGGCATCGACGTCGGAGCCGCCGCCCGCGACATCGCCGGTGGCCTGCTCGACCCCGCGGACGCCCCGACGTCCGGCTCGGCCGCCGGGGCGGATCCCGACCACGTCGAGCCGGCCGGCGACCGGGCCCCCGGCAGCCTCGAGGAGCTGCTGGTCACGCTGCAGCACACCCGCTCCAGCGTCGAGGTGCGGGCGGTCGGGGGTGGTCGCTTCATCGCCTACCTGGCCGGCCCCGACACCGGGCGCCCCGGCCGGCTGCGCCTGGTCAGCGGCGACCGGGCGGCGTACGCCGACGTGGTGGTGCGCTCGGTCGAGCAGGCGGTCCGGGACACCCCCGGCGCCCGCGTGATGCTCGTCGGCGGCGCCCACGGCGGCGCCACGGCGGCCGAGGTCGCGGCCACCGTGACCTCGGAGGTCTTCGTGATCGAGCAGGTCGTCACCGCCGGCGCCCCCGCGGCGCAGGTGCCGCGCATCCCGGCCGGCACCCGGGTGCTGAGCCTCGAGGACCGCTACGACCCGGTCGCCCTGCTCGGCTCGCTCATCAACGCCGGCGCCGACAACCGGCTCACCGTCGTCTTCGACGGCCAGGACCCCGAGGGCCACACCCCCGAGACGTCCCTCGCCACCGGCGAACCCGCGCCGCGGCACGGGCGACGCGGCGAGGTGTACGTCGCCGGCGGTCGGGCCGCCGACGCCTCCACCCACCCCGCCCTCGTGGCCGAGCTGGCCCGCCTCACCGCCCTGGGCTACCTCAGCGGCTGAGGCCGTCAGCTGCGCTCAGAGCAGGTCGTGCACCAGCTCCGAGAGCTGGTTGAGGTTGCGGCACTCCACCATCGGGACCACCTCGCCGTACCGGGTGGCGGCGGAGTCGCCGGTGTCCCAGTGCCGCCGGTGCTCGGGGTTGAGCCACCAGGCGTGCCGGCACTGGTCGGCCAGGTCGCGCAGGGTCTCCAGACCCAGGTCGGAGTAGTTCGAGCGGGCGTCGCCGAGCACCAGCAGGGAGGTGCGCGGGCCGATCGCGTCGGCGTGCCGCTCGGCGAACTTCTCGATCGCGCGCCCGTAGTTGGTGCGTCCCCACAGCGCGGCGTGCGAGGCGCTGGCCGCGAGGTCGGCCATCACGTCGACGACGTCGGCGCCCGGCTGGAAGTGGTGGGTGACCTCGTGGACGTGGTCGATGAAGGTGAAGGCGCGCACCTTGGTGAACTGCTCGCGCAGCGCGAAGACCAGCAGCAGCGTGAACTGGGCGAAGTTGGCGACGCTGCCCGACACGTCGCACAGCACCACGAGCTCGCTGCGGTGCGGGCGCTTGGGCTTGTGGTGGGTGGTCAGCGGCACCCCTCCGGTCGAGACCGAGGCGCGCACCGTACGCCGGAAGTCCAGCGGACCGCGCCGCTGCGCGTGGTGCTCCTGGGTCAGCCGGGTCGCGAGCCGCCGCGCCAGCGGGTAGATCTCGCGCCGCATCTGCTCGAGGTCGGTGCGCCGCATGGACAGGAAGTCGAGGCGGTCGATGCTGGGGCGCAGCGCGACCTGGGCCACGTGGTCGGCCCCCTTCTCCTCCCCGATGCGACGCCGGGCGTCGGCCTCGACGCTGCGGGTGAACCCGCCGATGCGCTGCGCCGCACCCCGCTCGGCCTCCTCCTGGCCGCGGCCCTCGGCGAGCAGGCCGGCCACGATCCGGTCGACCAGCTCGCCGGGCGCGACGCGCTGCAGGGCGGTGTAGGCCGACCACGACGACAGCCCGGGCCCGCGCCCGGGCATCGCGCCGAAGCGGCCCACGACCTCGGCTGCCAGCCGGGACAGCGCCTGCTCGTCGCCGGCGGCCAGGGCCTCGGCGATCCGTTCCCGCATGTCCGCCAGCGCCGCGGCGTTGTCGCGGGCCGTCCCGGGGGCAGCGTCCGGGGTCTGCCCGTCGCCCTCCCCCGTCGCCCCGTCGCCGGTGTCGGCGTCGTCGGGCGCGCCGGCCAGGTGCGTGGCGCCGTCGCCGACGAGACGCGGGAAGTAGAGGTCGAACAGCGCGTCGAAGGTGGGCCGCTGGGCGTGCTTCTTCACCACCGCGGCGGCGTACCCCTCGCGCACCACGTCGCGGTCGTCCCACGGCAGCGCGGTGAGCACGGCCACCGCGTCGAGGTCCTCGGCCAGCGACACCGGGAGCCCGGCCGCGCGCAGCGCCTCGAGGAAGGCGATGTGCCGGTCGAGGAGGCCGGAGCGGGCGGCGGGGGCGCTCATCGCACTCAGCGAGCCGCGCCTGCTGTGCGGGCCGGGCGGGTCAGCCGCAGCTCCTTGACGGCCCGCTCCTGGTCGGAGACGTGCTTGAGGACCACGCCGAGGGTGGCGTTGACGGCGTCGTCGTCGAGGTCGTTGATCTCGAGGGCGATGAGGGTGCGCGCCCAGTCGATCGACTCCGCGATCGAGGGCGCCTTCTTCAGCTCCAGCTCGCGCAGCCGGGCGACCATGTCCACCAGCTGCGCGGCCACGGCCTCCTGGAGCCCGGGCACCTGGGAGAGCACGATCTCGCGCTCGCGCTCGGAGTCGGGGTAGTCCAGGTGCAGGTAGAGGCAGCGGCGCTTGACGGCCTCGGACAGCTCCCGGGTGGCGTTGGAGGTCAGGACCACGAAGGGGCGGCGTACGGCGGTGACGGTGCCCATCTCGGGGATCGTGACCTGGAAGTCGGAGAGCACCTCGAGCAGGAGACCCTCGACCTCGACGTCGGTCTTGTCGACCTCGTCGATGAGCAGCACGGTCGGCTCCTCGCGGCGGATCGCGGTGAGCAGCGGCCGGGTCAGCAGGAACTCGTCGGTGAAGATGTCGTCGTGGGTCTCGTCCCAGGTGGCGTCGCTGCCCTGGTTGGCCTGGATGCGCAGCAGCTGCTTCTTGTAGTTCCACTCGTAGAGCGCGCGCGCCTCGTCGAGCCCCTCGTAGCACTGCAGCCGCACCAGGTCGGCGCCGCACGAGCGCGCCACGGCCTTGGCGAGCTCGGTCTTCCCGACCCCCGCCGGGCCCTCGATGAGCAGCGGCTTCTCCAGCGCCCCCGCGAGGAACGTCGTCGTCGCGGTGGCTGCGTCGGTGAGGTAGCCGGTCGCGCCGAGGCGGTCGGCGGCGTCGGCGGGAGAGGTGAACCAGCTCATGCCCCCATCCTCACCCACGTTGCCACCGCCCCCGACGCCGAGCGGTCACTTTTGCACCATCGAGCGGTCAGGTGTGCACCACCGAGCGGTCGATCGTGCACCTAGGCGTACGACGGGTGGGGGGCCTGAGTGACTGGTCGGTGGCGCGGGCTGACGGCATGGCCGCGGTGTTCCCGTGACCCGGTCGACCGTCCCCTCGTTGATCCTCCGTGACCGACCGATCGATGCTCGCCCCGCCCGCGACTCCCCGCGGGGTGCTGCGCGCAGCGCGGGTTCTCCGGGTCGCGCTGGTGACGGCGACGCTGAGCGTCGCGGTCGGCATGCACGTCCAGGCCGAGCCGGGCACCACGTCGGACCGGCTCGACCCGGCAGCACATCTAGACCGGTTGATGGACGACCACCGCTGCTCGACCGTCGGGTTCCTCGACGGGTCGATGCCCTCGGCGGCGCTGCTGCGCACCCCGCGGGGGAAGCTGCGGATGGTCAGCTTCGCGCGCGGTTGGGCCGCCCACGAGGGCGTCCTCCCCGGCACCCTGGTCGCCGTCTGCCTGGGCTCGCACGCCCCGGCCGGACCCTGACCGACGAGCGGTCACTTCTGCACCACCGACCAGTCAGTTGTGCACCCGGCGTACGACGCGCGGGGTGCGGTCGTGACCGGTCGAGGGTGCACAACTGACTGGTGGAGGGTGCGAAAGTGACTGCTCGTCCCTAGGTGGGGGTGCCGTGCCGGCCCGCGCCGGCAGCGAAGCGGGCGGCGCCGGCGAGGGCGCCGGCCGCTAGGGAGGCCCGGCCGTGGCGCAGCTCGTTCGCGAGGGCAGCGTCCTCGTCGAGCCCATGCTGCTCGAGCACCGAGAGCCGGTCGCCGCGCAGGCACTCCTGCGGCAGCGCGGCCAGCTGGTGGGCCAGCACCTCCGCCTCGGCGCGGGCGGTGCCGGGCGCGACCAGCCGGTTGACCAGGCCGATCCGTTCGGCCTCCTCGGCGCCGACCTCACGGCCGGTGAGCACCAGGTCGAGCGCCCGGCTGGTGCCGATGAGCCGGGGCAGGCGCACCGTGCCGCCGTCGATCAGCGGGACGCCCCAGCGCCGGCAGAACACCCCGAGAACGGCGTCGGCGGCGGCGACGCGCAGGTCGGCCCAGACGGCGAGCTCGAGGCCACCGGCGACGGCGTACCCCTCGATGGCCGCGACGACCGGCTTGGTCAGCCGCATCCGGGTGGGACCCATCGGTCCGTCGCCGTCGTCGCTGACCTGGTTGCCCCGGTCGGTGCCGACCGCCTTGAGGTCGGCGCCGGAGCAGAAGGTGCCGCCGTCGCCCCACAGCACGGCGGCGCGCTGGGTGTCGTCGGCCTCGAACGCCCGGAACGCGTCGGCGAGCGCCGTCGCGGTGGGTCCGTCGACGGCGTTGCGGGCGTGCGGTCGGTGCAGCACGACGGTGGTGACCGGGCCGACGACCTCGACCCGCACCGCCTCGCCAGCGTCAGGACCGGTCGGCACCGGGCTCAGCCGTCGATGCGGTGGGCGGAGGCGGCGTGGTGGCGGGCGAGCTCCTGGTAGCCGGCGGCGTTGTGCTCCACCCACTGCTGCGAGCTGGTGCCCTCGATGGGCTTGACGACCTTGCACGGGACACCGGCAGCCACGACACCGGCGGGGATCACGGTGCCCGGCGTGACGACCGAGCCGGCCGCGACGAGCGAGCCCGCGCCGACCCGGGCGCCGTCGAGGAGCGTGGAGCCGTTGCCGATCAGCGCCTGCTCGCCGACCTCGGCGCAGTGCACGACGCACGCGTGGCCGATGGTGGCGTTCGGCCCGACGACGAGGTGCTCGCCGGGGGCCGCGTGCAGCACCGAGTTGTCCTGCACGTTGGTGCCCTCGCGCACCACGATCGAGCAGACGTCGGCGCGCACGACGGCGCCGTACCAGATGCTGGCGCCCTTCTCGACGGTCACGTCGCCGATCAGGGTCGCGGTGGGAGCCACCCAGGCCTCGGGGTGCACGGCGGGGCGCTTGCCCTCGAACTCGAAGAGGTTCACGGGGACATCCTGCCCCGTCGGTCCTGGGGAGACAGCGAAGGCCCGGACCCACAGCTGCGGGTCCGGGCCTTCACGGATGTCCGCGGACATCCTCTGGCGGTGGCGGTGGGATTTGAACCCACGGTGGGTTGCCCCACACATCATTTCGAGTGATGCACCTTCGGCCTCTCGGACACGCCACCGCCGGTGAATGTACCGGAGGCGCTCGGCCCGGGCGAAATCAGGCCCGGGGGGAAGGGGGCGGTTCAGTCGACGAGCAGCACGTGGAGGCGGCGCGGACCATGCACGCCCTCGACCCGGTCGAGCTCGATGTCGCTGGTCGCGGACGGGCCGCTGATCCAGGTCAGCGCCCGGCCCTCGCGCACCGTGGCCGCGAGCCGGTGCACCGCGTCGGGCACGTCCGGGACGACCTGGTCGGCGCGCACCACGCACACGTGCCGGTCGGGGACCAGGCTGAGCGCGCGCCGGCCCTGGCCGGGTCCGTGGTCGAGCACGATCGTGCCGGTCTCGGCGATCCCGACCGTCGCGGTGGTCACCACGGCATCGACCGCGTCGAGGTCGGCGGCCGCCAGCGCGTCGTCGCTCACCAGCTGTGCCTGGGCGCCCAGCCGCGAGAGCAGGTCCTCACCCAGCCCGTCCGGTACGACGACCCGGTCGGTGGGCGCGAAGAGCCCCGCCAGGTGGTCGGCCAGGTCGGCGGCCGCGACCCGCTCCACCACGGCCCGGTAGTCGGCGACCCGGTCGGCGAAGAGGTCGAGCACCTGGCTGGCGTCGCCGTGCTGCATCCGCGGCGCCTCGACCTGGGTCGGCGTCGGCTCCACCTCGGCCAGCGCAGCCCGGACCCGGCCCAGGATCTCCTCCCGCGCGGCCGACGCTCGGGGTGCTGCGGCGGCGGGCGAGCGGTGGGCTGGCAACCGATCGGCGACCGGATCCGGTTGCTGGGCCACCGCGCCGGACGGCGCCGCGCGGGTCGCCGTCGGGAGCGGTGCGTCAGCAACCGCCGGTGGGCCAGGGACGGTTGCCTGCTCACCGCGCCCCTCGCCCGCGCTCCCCTCGGTGCGCCCGCCGTCGGTGCGGGCCCACCAGGCGCGGAACGACTCGGCGGGCGGGGTGGGGAGGTCGCGAGCACCCGTCCAGGCGGCGGCGCCGGGCCCGGGCAGACGTCCCACGCCCGAGCGGCCGCCGGGGAGCGTCGTACGCGAGAGGCGGGAGAGGACCCGCCCCGACAGGCCGGCGGCCTTCTCGACCCGCCCGAGCCGGGAGGCGTCCGCGAAGGCCCAGCCGGCGGCCCTCATGGCCAGCGCCTCGGGGCTCGGGAGCCGGTCGCCGCGGTGGGCGTCGACGACCTCGCTGCGCAGGTGCACCAGCACCTCGGGGATGTCGATGCGGACCGGGCAGGCCTCGAAGCAGGCCCCGCACAGCGTCGAGGCGTAGGGCAGCGAGTCGGTCTGCTCGTCACCGGTGCCGTGCAGCAGCGGGTTGAGGATCGCCCCGATCGGGCCGGGGTAGACCGAGCCGTAGGCGTGCCCGCCGGTGCGCTCGTAGACCGGGCAGACGTTGAGGCAGGCCGAGCAGCGGATGCAGCGCAGCGCCTGGCGCCCGACGTCGTCGGCCAGCGCGCGGGTGCGACCGTTGTCGAGGAGCACCACGTGCACCTCCTGCGGCCCGTCGCCTGGCGTGGTTCCGGACCAGGTGGAGGTGTAGGGGTTCATCCGCTCACCGGTCGCGGAGCGCGGCAGCAGCCGCAGCAGCGGGTCGAGCTCGCCCCAGGTCGGCACCACCTTCTCGATGCCGACCACGCTGATGAGCACCTCGGGCAGGGTCAGGCACATCCGGCCGTTGCCCTCCGACTCCACCACCACCAGCGTCCCGGTCTCCGCGACCGCGAAGTTCGCCCCCGAGACGCCCACGCGGGCCCGCAGGAACTTCTCGCGCAGGTGCTCGCGCGCGGCACCGGCCAGGACGGCCGGGTCGTCGGTGAGGTCGGCGGGGGCGGGGCGGCCCACGTCGGCCATCCGGCGCAGGAAGATCTCCCGGATCTCGGCGCGGTTGCGGTGGATCGCAGGCACCAGGATGTGGCTGGGCAGGTCCTCGCCCAGCTGCACGATCAGCTCGGCCAGGTCGGTCTCCCAGGCTGCCACGCCCTGCTCCTCGAGCGCCTCGTTGAGGCCGATCTCCTGGGTCGCCATCGACTTGACCTTGACGACCTCGTCGGCCCCGTGGGCCCGCGCCACCTCGGCCACGACCGCGTTCGCCTCGGCGGCGTCGCGGGCCCAGTGCACGACGGCACCGGCCTGGGTCAGAGTGCGTTCGAGGGTCTCCAGGTGGGTGGCCAGGTCGTCGAGCGCACGCTGCTTGACCGCGGCCCCGGCCAGGCGCAGGTCCTCCCAGATCCCGGCGTCCTCGAGCTCGGCCACCACCGCGGCGCGCTTGGTGCGGATCACCCCGGTCGCGTGCGCCAGGTTGTGGCGCAGCTGGGTGTCGCCGAGCGCCGCCCGCGCGGCCTCGGGGAAGGGCGGCATCCCGACGAAGGTGCGGCTCACGGGTGCTCCTCGGTGCTGGCCAGGATCTCGGCCAGGTGCACCACCCGGACCCCCGAGCGCTGCCGCGACAGGACTCCCCCGATGTGCATCAGGCAGCTGTTGTCCCCGGCGACGAGCACCTCCGCGCCGCTCGCGCGCACGTGGCGCGCCTTGTCGGCGCCCATCGCGACCGAGGTGTCGGCGTTCTTCACCGCGAAGGTGCCGCCGAAGCCGCAGCACTCCTCCGCGCCCGGCAGCGCCCGCAGCCGCAGCCCGCGCACCGCCCCGAGCAGCCGGGTCGGGCGGTCCCCGACACCGAGCATCCGCAGCGAGTGGCAGGTCGGGTGGTAGGTCACGGTGTGCGGGAAGTAGGCGCCGACGTCGACCACCCCCAGCACGTCCACGAGGAACTCACTGAGCTCGTACGTCGGCGGCGCGGCCGCGACCGCCCCGACCAGGCCGGGGTCCCGACCGCTCGACGCGGCCCGGCCCGCCACGAGCGCGTGCTGGTGGCGTGCCGACCCGGCACACGACCCGCTCGGGGTGACGATGGCGTCGTACCCGGCGAAGGCGTCGACGTAGGTGCGCACGACCGGGACGGCCTCGTCGAGGTAGCCGGTGTTGACCATCGGCTGGGCGCAGCAGGTCTGGGCCTGCGGGAAGTCGACCTCGACGCCCAGGCGGCGCAGCAGCCGCACGACGGCCTTGCCGGTCTCGGGGAACATGGCGTCGTTGACGCAGGTGACGCTCAGCGCCACCCGCAGCCCGGAGGGGTGCTCAGCGGTGGCCACGGAAGAACTCCTGCAGCAGCGCGGCCGACTCCGCGGCCAGCACCCCGCTGACCACCTCGGGCCGGTGGTTGAGCCGGCGGTCGCGCACGACGTCCCACAGGCTGCCCACCGCGCCGGCCTTGTCGTCGTAGGCGCCGAAGACGACGCGCTCGACCCGGCTCAGCACCGCGGCGCCGGCGCACATCGTGCACGGCTCGAGCGTCACGACGAGGGTGCAGCCCTCGAGCCGCCACTCGCCGCGGGCGCGAGCGGCCTCGCGCAGCGCCGACCACCTCGGCGTGCCCGGTCGGGTCGGCCTCGGCCTCGCGGACGTTGCGGCCGCGGCCCGATGCACGACGCCGGTCCGCGTCGACGACGACGGCGCCGATCGGCACGTCACCGGTGGCCGAGCGCGGCGCGCGCCTCGTCGAGGGCGGCCCGCATCGGCGGCTCCCAGGGCCGGTGGGGCGGCGGTCGTGCTCACGCCGAGGTGAGGCCGACCACGTCGTCGAAGAGCTCGCCGAAGCCGAGCCGGCGCGCGACCTCCGAGAGCAGCTCGTCGGGGTAGAGGTCCTCGTCGTCGATGAGCTCGGCCATCGTGGCGGCGCGGACGCCGAGGTCGGCGAGCAGGCCGACCTCGCCGGCCGGCTCGGGCTCGTCGTCGTCCTCGGGGTCGGGCAGGCGCAGGAAGCTCGAGCACCGAGGCGGCCAGCTCCCACTCGTCGGCGGCGGTCACGTCGGAGAGCAGCAGCCGCGTGCTGGCCGCCGGAGACGCGCACGATCACGAAGAAGTCCTCGTCGATCGCGACCAGGCCCAGGGTGCCGGCGTCACCGGGGAAGCGGCGCAGCGCCGCGGACAGCACGTCGACGTCCTCGAGGTGGTCGTGGGTCAGCTCCGCGACCACCCACTCGCCGTCCGTGCGGTAGGCAGCGAGCGCGAAGTCGACATCGTCGATCTGGTCGGCCATGAGCCACCTTCCGGTGAACGAACGAACCACGCTGCGGCACGGGTGTGCGACCACCCCAGAGTGACAGACGGCAGTGGCTCGGGGCCAGCCCGTTCCCGCACTGACCGCCCCGAGCGGGTCCGCACTAGGGTGGCGCCCATGCGCACCCACGTCGTGGACCACCCGCTCGTCACCCACAAGCTCACCACGCTGCGGGACGAGAGCACCGACTCCCCGACCTTCCGGGCCCTCACCGACGAGCTGGTGACGCTGCTGGCCTACGAGGCGACCCGCGACGTGCGCGTCACCACCGTCGAGATCCAGACCCCCGTCTCCGCCGCGACCGGCGTGCGCCTGGCCTCGCCGAAGCCGCTGGTGGTGCCGATCCTGCGCGCCGGGCTCGGCATGCTCGACGGGATGATGCGCCTGCTGCCGACCGCCGAGGTCGGCTTCCTGGGCATGGTGCGCAACGAGGAGACGCTCGAGGCGTCGACGTACGCCGAGCGGCTGCCCGACGACCTGTCCGGGCGCCAGTGCTACGTGCTCGACCCGATGCTGGCCACCGGCGGCACCCTCGCCGCGGCGATCCGCTTCCTCACCGACCGCGGCGCCGACCACATCACCGCGATCTGCCTGCTCGCCGCCCCCGAGGGCTGCGCGCGCCTCGAGCGCCGACCTCGAGAACATCGACGTGCCGGTCACCGTCGTGACCGCCGCGATGGACGAGCGGCTCAACGAGAAGGGCTACATCGTGCCCGGGCCTCGGCGACGCCGGCGACCGGCTGTACGGCGTGGCCCACTGAGCCTGATCCAGGCGCCTGGCCAAGCACCCCTCCTCATCCATCCTTTACCCTCGGGGGCATGCTCTCGGCCCACGCACTGACCCGCGACTTCGGTGAGCGGCGCGCCGTCGACGGGGTCGACCTGACCGTCCGTCCCGGCCGCATCACCGGCTTCGTCGGCGCCAACGGCGCCGGCAAGACCACGACGATGCGGATGCTGATGGGGGTGCTGGGCGCCACCTCGGGCGAGGTGCGCTGGCAGGGACGACCCGCGACCGCCGAGGACCGGCGCAGCTTCGGCTACATGCCCGAGGAGCGGGGCCTCTACCCCCGGATGACGCTGGTCGACCAGCTCGCCTTCTTCGCCCGCCTGCACGGCGCGTCCGCCCGCTCCGCCCGGGCCCGGGCGCTCGAGCTGCTCGGCTTCTTCGACCTCGGCGACCGCGCCGACGACCTGCTCGACAGCCTGTCGCTGGGCAACCAGCAGCGGGTCCAGATCGCTGCGGCGCTGGTGCACCGCCCGGCCGCCCTGGTGCTCGACGAGCCGTTCAGCGGGCTCGACCCGCACGCCGTCGACGCCATGCTCGAGCTGCTCCAGCGCGAGGCCGGCGACGTACCGGTCCTCTTCTCCAGCCACCAGCTCGACCTGGTCGAGCGGATCTGCGACGACCTCGTGGTGCTCGCCGGGGGACGCGTGGTGAGCGCCGGGACGGTCGACGAGCTGCGCTCACAGGGTGCGGAGAGCTATCGCGTCGAGGTGGCCGGCCACGACGCCGGCTGGGTGAAGGGGCTCGACGGCGTCCTGGTGCAGGAGATCGACGGCGCGGTGGCCACCCTGAGCCTCGCCGGGCTGCCGGCCGACGACCTGGTCACGAGTCTCGCCTCTCGCGGCGCGGTCCTCGAGGTCGCCCGCGTGCGGCCGTCCCTGTCCGAGATCTTCCGGGAGGCCACCCGATGAGCACCACCATCACGACGTCCGGCACGTCGTCCGGCACCCGGCACGTGTGGCGCGCGGTCGCAGCCCGCGAGATCAGCACCCAGGCCCGCAGCAAGACGTTCCTGCTCAGCGCCGGCTTCCTGGCGGCCGGGCTCGTGGCGCTGATCGTCGTGCTCAGCATCGTCTCCGGGCGCGAGACGACCCGCCAGGTCGCAGTCATCGACGAGCTCGGCGCCGCCGCGGTGACGCAGGCGGCGCCGATGGCCCGTGACCTCGACGACGGGCTGACCCTCGAGGTCACCCGGTCCTCCTCGGCCGACGAGGCCGAGCAGGCGGTGCGCGACGGCGACGCCGACCTGGCGCTGCTGCCCACCGCCGCGGGCGGCTACGAGCTGGTCGGTGACGACGACCTCGCGGGCGCCACCGCGCAGGCAGTCACCGCGGCCACCACCGACCTGCTCACCCGGCGCAACGCCGACCAGCAGGACGTCGACCTCGACGCGCTGGCCCGCGGCGTCCAGGTCGACGAGCGGCTGCTCGACCCCGGTCCCGACGACGCCGGGCTGCGCGAGGCCGCCGCGCTCGTCCTCGTGGTGCTCTTCTTCGTCACCGCCATCACCTTCGGCATGGCGATGGCCGCCACCGTGACGCAGGAGAAGGAGAGCCGGGTGGTGGAGATCCTGGCCGCCGCCGTGCCGATCCGGGCTCTGCTGTGGGGCAAGGTCGTGGGCACCAGCGTGCTCGCCCTCGCCCAGACCCTGCTGCTGGTGGCCATCGGGGTGGCCGCTCTGCTGGTCACCGGGCAGGGCGACGCGCTGGGCGTGCTCGGCGGCGCCATCGCCTGGTACGTCGTCTTCTTCGTGCTCGGCTTCGTGACCCTGGCCAGCCTGTGGTCGGTGGCCGGGTCGCTGGCCGGGCGCCAGCAGGACCTCCAGGGCACCACCGCCCCGCTGCAGGTGCTGCTGATGGCGCCCTATTTCGTCTCCATCATGGCGGGCGAGAGCGTGCAGACCGCCTTCTCGATGCTCCCGGTGGTCAGCACGATGGTGATGCCGGCCCGCCTGGCCCAGGGCCCGGTGCCCGGCTGGCAGCTGGCGCTGGCGGTCGGGGTCACCCTGCTCGCCGCGATCCTGCTGGTGCGCCTCTCCGCCCGCGTCTACGAGCGCACGCTGCTGCAGACCGACCGCCGGATCTCGTTCGGCGAGGCGCTCAAGCACGCGCGCTGAGCCACCGAGGGGTTCTACGGAAGGGACGTCTGTCTGCGCCTGACGTATGACGCCCCGGTGGTCCCTGCGCCGGCCGCCCGCCTCAGGCGCCCTTGCCGGTGACGGTCACGGGCACGTTGCCGCGGGTGGCCTTGGAGTAGGGGCAGACCTGGTGGGCCGCCTCGACCAGCTCCTGCGCCTTGGCGTCATCGACCCCGGGGACGGTGGCGGTGATGTCGGCGGTGATCGCGAAGGAGTCGCCCTCCGGACCGAATCCCACCGCGATCTCGACGACCGAGTCGCGGGCGTCGACGCCGTGCTTCTTGGCCACGAGGCCCAGCGCGCCCTGGAAGCAGGCGCCGTAGCCGACCGCGAAGAGCTGCTCGGGGTTCGTGCCGGTGCCGGGGCCGCCGGTCTCCCTCGGCGCGGTCAGGGTCAGGTCGAGGACGCCGTCGTCGGACTTCGCGTGGCCCTCGCGTCCGCCGTGGACCGTGGCGCGGGCGGTGTAGACGATCTTCTCCGGTGTGTTGGTCATGTCGACCAGCCAACCCGGTAAGCCGACGACCTGTTCCACCCCCAGGGTGCGGATCCGGTTCTCAGACGGCCTTGAGCGCCGCCAGCAGCTTGCCCAGCGTGTCCTTGGCGTCGCCGAAGAGCAGGGTGGTGCGGGGGTCGAAGAGCAGCTCGTTCTCGATCCCGGCGAACCCGGGGCGCATCGAGCGCTTGAGGAAGACCACCTGCCGCGCCTGGTCGACGTCGAGGATCGGCATCCCGTAGATCGGCGCCGACGGGCGTCGTGCGCGCGGCGGGGTTCACCACGTCGTTGGCGCCGACCACCAGCACCACGTCGGTCTGCTTGAAGTCGCCGTTGATGTCGTCCATCTCGGCGAGCTGCTCGTAGGGCACCTGCGCCTCGGCGAGCAGCACGTTCATGTGTCCCGGCATCCGACCCGCGACGGGGTGGATGGCGTAGTCGACCTTGGTGCCGCGGGCGAGCAGCACCTCGACGAGCTCGCGCAGCGTGTGCTGCGCCTGGGCCACGGCGAGTCCGTAGCCGGGCACGACGATGACCCGTTCGGCGTACGCCAGCAGGATCGCGATGTCCGCGGGCCCCGCGGAGCGCACCGGTCGGTCGGAGGCCTCGCCGGCGCCGAGCGTGGAGCCGCCGCGCAGGGCGCCGAAGAGGATGTTGGCCACCGAGCGGCCCATCGCGCCGGCCATCAGCAGGGTCAGGAAGGTGCCGGCCGCGCCGACGAGCGTGCCGGCGACGAGCAGGACGACGTTGCCGAGCACGTAGCCGCCGGCGGCGACGCTGAGCCCGGTGAACGCGTTGAGCAGCGAGATCACGATCGGTACGTCGGCCCCGCCGACGGGCAGCACGAGCAGCACCCCGAGCACCAGTCCGACCAGCCCCAACAGCACGCCGAGGGCCAGCGAGGCGTCGAGCACCACCAGCACCGAGAGGACGACCGCGGCCAGCAGCGCAGCGCCGAAGGCGACCGGCAGCCCCGGGAACAGCACCGGGCGGGAGGTCATCAGCTCCTGGAGCTTGGCGAAGGTGACCGCCGAGCCCGAGAACGACACCGAGCCGACCACGACCGTGAAGGCCGTCGCGACCAGGTCGAAGGCGGGGGTGCGCGGCACCCATGTGCTGCAGCTCGAGCAGCGCGACGAGAGCCGCCGCACCACCGCCGACGCCGTTGAACAGCGCCACCATCTGCGGCATCTGGGTCATCTGCACCCGCTGGGCGCCGATGAGACCCACCACCGAGCCGAGCGCGATCGCGGCCAGCATCAGCGGCACGTGGTCGAGGTCGAGGTAGATGAACGGCACCGCCACCGCGACGACGGCCGCGCCGGCGCCCACGAGGTTGCCCAGCCGCGCGGTCCGTGGGCCGGAGAGCCCCTTGAGCGCGAGGATGAAGCAGACCGCGCACCCCAGGTAGACCAGCTGGACCCAGGTCGGCATCACCGGTCAGACCTCGGTCCGCTCGGCGGGTCGACGGGGGGCGGGCTTGCCGTCGCCTGAACATCTGCAGCATCCGGTCGGTGACGACGAAGCCACCGACCATGTTGATCGCGGCCAGCACGATCGCGATCAGCCCGACGATGATCGCGAGCGTCGACTCGGCGGTGCCGGTGACGATCACCGCGCCGAGCAGGATGATCCCGTGGATCGCGTTCGCGCCCGACATCAGCGGGGTGTGCAGCGTCGAGGAGACCTTCGAGATCACCTCGATGCCCACGAACACGCTGAGCACGAAGATGGTCAGCCAGACGACGCCCTCGCTCATGCGCCAGCTCCAATCGCTTGGGCCCTCGAGGAGCACCCGGGTCGGCTCGTGCCGGATCACGCCGGCGTGGGTCACGCAGGCCCCGGCCAGGATCTCGTCGTCCAGGTCGAGCGCCAGCGCCCCCGACGGCGCGCCGTCGGCCCCGTCCGAGCTGTCGGTGAGCAGCGTGACGAGGTGGACGAGGTTCTGCGCGTAGAGGCGCGAGGCCGGGCCGGGCATCTGCGCGGGCACGTTGCGCCCGCCCCAGACCTGGGCGTGCCCGATGCGCACGACCTCACCGGCCACGACGCCCTCGACGTTGCCGCCGGAGTCGGCGGCCAGGTCGACCACGACCGAGCCGGGGCGCATCTGCTCGACCATCGACCGGGTCACCAGCACGGGTGCGGTGCGGCCGGGCACGGCGGCGGTGGTGATGAGCCCGTCGGCGGCGGCGACGTACGGCGCCAGCAGCTCGCGCTGCAGCTGGGCCCGCTCCTCGCCCATCTCCCGGGCGTAGCCACCGGCGCCGTCGAGGGTCGGCAGGTCGAGCTCGATCGCCACCGCGCCCATCGAGCGGATCTCCTCGG
This sequence comes from uncultured Actinomycetota bacterium, assembly GCA_963722135.1. Classification (GTDB taxonomy): domain Bacteria; phylum Actinomycetota; class Actinomycetes; order Propionibacteriales; family Nocardioidaceae; genus Nocardioides. Next base: position 893,827 of record CAVRJT010000001.1, on the reverse strand, counting down.
CTGCGGCGGCCCGCACGTCGTAGGCCCGGACCACGGCCCCGAGGCGCTTGGCCGTCGCGATCGCCTGGAGGCCGGCGACGCCGGCGCCGAGGACCAGCACCTCGGCGGGCGGCACGGTGCCGGCCGCGGTCATGTTGAGGGGGAAGAATCGACGCAGCAGGCCGGCGCAGACGATGGCGCTGCGGTAGCCGGCCACCAGCGACTGCGAGGACAGCGCATCCATCGACTGGGCCCGCGAGATCCGCGGCACCAGCTCCATCGCCAGGCTGGTGATGCCGAGGTCGCGCAGGTCGCGGACCAGGTCGGTCTCGAGGGCGGTCGGCAGGAACGACACCGTCACCGCACCCTCCGGCAGCCGCCGGGCGCTCTCCCGGTCGAGCGGCTGCACGGAGAGCACGAGCTCGGCGTCGGGCAGCGGGTCGGCGACCACGGTGGCGCCGGCCGCGGCGTACTCCGTGTCGTCGATCAGCGCGGCGCGCCCGGCATCGGTCTCGACGAAGACCTCGTGGCCCAGCGCGGTGAGGCGCGCGACCAGCTCGGGCACCATGGCCACTCGTGCCTCGGCCTCACGCGTCTCGCGGACGACTGCGATCCTCACGCTGGTCAACCTAGGCGAGATCGCCGACGCCCGCTCGTCACGCGCCGGGGCCGAGCCCGATGCGTGCGAGCGTCTCGTGCCGGGGTCGGCGCCGCGGCCCCTCCCCCAGGTGCGATTGGACCAGGGCGATGCTGTCGCCCGTCCACCCCGGCCCCCGGTAGCCGTCCAGCAGCCGCACCCACTCGTCGACGGGGGCGGCCCGACCCACCCGAGCCACCGTCAGGTGCGGGCGGAACCGCTGGCCGTCGACCCGGGCCCCGCTCACCGCCCCGGCCGTGCGACAGCCGGTCGCCAGCCGGTCCAGCTCGCCGTGGTCCTCGACCTCCAGCCCGGCCCACAGCACCCGGGCCGCGGAGGGGTCGGGGAAGGCGCCACCGCCGGCCACCCGCGCCCGGACCGGCGTACGCCGCGCGGCAGCGCCTTGGAGCCGCTCGAGCAGCTCGTCGAGACGCCACTCCTCGACGTCGCCGAAGAAGGCCAGCGTGACGTGCAGGTGCTCGGCCGCGCTCCACCGGAAGGGAGCAGCAGCCCGGCGCACCTCGAGGAACCCGTCGAGGTGCTCGACGGCCTCGGGCGAGGGGATCAGCGCGGCGAACAGACGCACGCCACGACCCTCACCACCCCGAGCCCGCCGACCCGGCGCAAATGTCCCGCCCAGTCGGCGCAAATGTCCCGCCCAGTCGGCGCACAGTGCCCCCGAGGCTCGCCGGTTCGGGCCGGGTCGGCGCGACATCTGGGCCGGGTCGGCGCGACATTCGGGCCGGGTCAGCCGATCTGGGTGCCGAGCAGGGAGCCGATCAGGAAGGTCACGGCCATGGCGAAGAGGCCGCCGCTGACGTTGCGGAACACGGCGCGACCGGCGGGGCCGTAGCCGAGCTTGGCGCTGGCGTAGCCGGTCAGGGCCAGAGCCACGGCGACCGCGCCCATGGTGACGCCGACGCGCAAGTTGGCGACGACCAGAAGGATCGTCAGCAGCGGGAGCAGCGCACCGAGCGTGAAGGAGAGCATCGAGGCCCAGGCCGCGTGCCACGGGCTGGTCAGGTCGTCGGGGTCGATGCCGAGCTCGGCCTCGGCATGCGCGCCGAGGGCGTCGTGCTCGGTGAGCTGGACCGCGACCCGGAGGGCGAGGTCCTCGTCGAGACCCTTGCCGACGTAGATCGCGGCGAGCTCGGCGAGCTCCTCCTCGGGCTGCTCCTCGAGCTCGCGGCGCTCCTTGTCGAGCAGCGCCTGCTCGGAGTCGCTCTGGGTGCTGACCGAGACGTACTCGCCGGCCCCCATGCTCAGCGCGCCGGCCACCACGGCGGCCACCCCGGCGATCAGGATGGCGTTGCGGTCGGTGGTGGCGCCCGCGACGCCGACGACGACGCCCGCGGTCGAGACGATGCCGTCGTTGGCGCCCAGCACCGCGGCGCGCAGCCAGTTGAGCCTGGCGTTGAACCCACTGGCGTGCGGCTCGTCGTCGTGCTGGCCCACCTCGATCGGGTCGAGGTCGAGATCGGAACGCAGCTCGGGGGTCATGGGGCCATCATCGACCGCCCCACGACCCCCTGCAACGAAGGTGAGGCTGGGCTCAGAGGCCCACCTCACAAACCCAGCTCACAAACCCAGGTCGCGCCCGATGAGCTCCTTCATGATCTCGTTCGAGCCGGCCCAGATCTTCGAGACCCGGGCGTCGCGCCAGGCACGAGCCACGCGGTACTCGTTCATGAAGCCGTAGCCGCCGTGGAGCTGCACGCAGTGGTCGAGCACGTCGTTCTGCACCTGGCTGCTCCACCACTTGGCCTTGGCGGCGTCCACGGGGGTGAGCTCGCTCCGGTCGTGGGCGAGGACACACTGGTCGACGAACGCCTCGGTCACCTCGATCGAGGTGAACATCTCGGCCAGCAGGAACTTGTTGTGCTGGAACTGCCCGATCGACTGGCCGAACGCCTTGCGGTCCTTGGTGTACTGCAGCGTCTCGATGAGGATCTGCTTGGCGTGGTGCACGTTGGAGATCGCGCAGCCCAGACGCTCCTGGGGCAGCTTCTGCATCATCGCGATGAAGCCGCCGCCGAGCTCGCCGACCACGTGGTCGTCGCCGAGGCGGACGTTCTCGAAGAAGAGCTCGGCGGTGTCGGACTCGTCCTGGCCGACCTTGTCGAGCTTGCGACCGCGGCTGAAGCCGGGCGCGTCGGAGGGGATCGCGAAGAGCGTGATGCCGCGCGCGCCCTTCTCGGGGTCGGTGCGCACCGCGGTGAGGACCAGGTCGGCGGAGTAGCCGTTGGTGATGAAGGTCTTCGAGCCGTTGATGACCCACTGGTCGCCGTCGCGGACCGCGGTGGTCTTCAGCGCGGCGAGGTCGGAGCCGCCGGAGGGCTCGGTCATGCCGATGGCGAGCAGGATCTCACCGGCGGCGACGCCGGGCAGCCAGCGCTGCTTCTGCTCCTCGGTGCCGAGCTCGACGATGTACGGCGCGGTGATGTCGGCGTGGATGCCCCAGCACGACCCCAGCGCGGCGTTGACCTTGGAGAACTCCTCGGCGGCCACCGCGTTGAACCGGTAGTCGTCGGCGCCGGCGCCGCCGTACTCCTCGGGGATCTCCAGGCCCAGGAAGCCCTGCTTGCCGGCCTCCAGCCAGAACTCGCGCGGCAGCGCCTTGTCGGCGGCGTGCTGCTCGACGTCCGGGATCACCGACCGCTCGAGGAAGGCGCGCACTGATGCGCGGAAGGATTCATGGTCCTCGTCGTAGATGCTCCGCTTCATGGAGCCCAGGCTACCGGCGGGTAGGTCGCATGGGGCAGCGGTGAGTCCGGGTAGGCCCCCCTGAGGGTGGACAGACGCACTGCACGAGCCGTGCTTTGATCGTTCCAACCCGCATGCAGACGACGCGCACCACACGAGGGAGCAGCACCACATGGAGACCTGGCCCGGCACCGCCTACCCGCTCGGAGCGACGTTCGACGGGAGTGGCACCAACTTCGCGCTCTTCAGCGAGGTCGCCGACAAGGTGGTGCTCTGCCTCTTCGACGACGACCCGGAGAGCCTCGACGCTCCGCTGGTCGAGACGTGCGTGGAGCTGCAGGAGGTCGACGCGCACGTGTGGCACTGCTACCTGCCGACCATCCAGCCCGGCCAGCGCTACGGCTACCGGGTGCACGGGCCCTGGGACCCCGACCAGGGCCTGCGCTGCAACCCCAGCAAGCTGCTGCTCGACCCCTACGCCAAGGCCACCTGGCGCGAGATCGACTGGGACCCCAGCCTCTTCGCCTACACCTTCGGCGACGAGGACTCCCGCAACGACGACGACTCCGCGGCGCACATGACCCTCGGGGTCGTGATCAACCCCTTCTTCGACTGGGAGGGCGACCGCAGCCCGGGCATCGACTACAACGACACGGTCATCTACGAGGCCCACGTCAAGGGCCTGACCCAGCTGCACCCCGACGTCCCCGAGGAGCTGCGCGGCACGTACGCCGGCGTCGCGCACCCGGCCGTCATCGAGCACCTGCAGAAGATCGGCGTCACCGCGATCGAGCTGATGCCGGTGCACCAGTTCGTCCAGGACAACACGCTGCTGGAGAAGGGCCTGCGCAACTACTGGGGCTACAACACCCTGGCCTTCCTGGCCCCGCACGCCGACTACTCCGCGAGCGCGCACTCCGACACCGGCCGCGGCCAGCAGGTCCAGGAGTTCAAGGCGATGGTCAAGGCGATGCACGCCGCCGGCATCGAGGTGATCCTCGACGTGGTCTACAACCACACCGCGGAGGGCAACCACCTCGGCCCGACGCTGAGCTTCAAGGGCATCGACAACCAGGCCTACTACCGCCTCGTCGAGGACGACCCGCGCTACTACATGGACTACACCGGCACCGGGAACACGCTCAACGTGCGGCACCCGCACTCGCTGCAGCTCATCATGGACTCGCTGCGCTACTGGGTCACCGAGATGCACGTCGACGGCTTCCGCTTCGACCTCGCCTCCGCGCTGGCGCGCGAGTTCTACGAGGTCGACCGCCTCGCGACCTTCTTCGAGCTCGTCCAGCAGGACCCGGTCGTCAGCCAGGTCAAGCTGATCGCCGAGCCCTGGGACGTCGGGCCCGGTGGCTACCAGGTCGGCGGCTTCCCGCCGCAGTGGACCGAGTGGAACGGCGCCTACCGCGACACCGTGCGCGACTTCTGGCGCGGCGAGCCCTCGCTGGGCGAGTTCGCGAGCCGGCTGTCCGGCTCCTCGGACCTCTACGAGGACTCCGGGCGCCGGCCCTTCGCCAGCATCAACTTCGTCACCGCCCACGACGGGTTCACGCTGCGCGACCTCGTGTCCTACAACGAGAAGCACAACGACGCGAACGGCGAGGACAACAACGACGGCGAGAGCCACAACCGCTCGTGGAACCACGGCGCGGAGGGGCCCACCGACGACCCCGAGGTGCTCGAGCTGCGCGCCCGCGCCCAGCGCAACCTCATCACCACGCTGCTGCTCAGCCAGGGCGTGCCGATGGTGCTGCACGGCGACGAGGCCGGACGCACCCAGGACGGCAACAACAACACCTACGCCCAGGACTCCGAGATCGCCTGGATGCACTGGGACCGCCTGGACCAGCCGCTGGTGGAGTTCACCGCGGCCGTCTCGCGGCTGCGCGCCGAGCACCCCACCTTCCGCCGCAAGCGCTTCTTCACCGGCCACACGGTGCGCACCGGACCCGAGGGGGCCGAGCGGCTCAACGACATCGTGTGGCTGCACCCCGAGGGCCGCCCGATGGAGGACGGCGACTGGGAGGGCGAGGACCGGGTGCTGGGGATGTACCTCAACGGTCACGGCATCGCCGGGCGCGACCCGCGCGGTCAGGTCATCCAGGACGACCACTTCCTGCTCTACTTCAACGCCGCCGACTTCGACGTCGACGTGACGCTGCCGCCCGAGGAGTACGCCGCGGGCTGGCGGGTCGCGATCGACACCGCCGGCGACGGCGAGGACGCCGAGCGCCGTGCGGCGGGCAGCAGCACGGTCCTGGCCTCGCGCAGCGTCCTGGTGCTCCAGGAGTACGCCGCCCCGGAGGCCGAGGTGGACCACTCCGTGGCCGCCTCGATCGCCGCCCAGGCACAGACCGCGAGCGGCGAGGAGGACTGAGATGGAGCGGCGCCCCGACCACGGCCCCCGGCGGCCGGTCTCGACGTACCGCTTCCAGGTCAGCGCGGACCTCGACCTGTTCGAGGTCACGCGCCGGCTGCAGTACGTCCACGACCTCGGCGTCGACTGGGTCTACCTGTCGCCGCTGCTCGCGGCCGAGCCCGGCAGCACCCACGGCTACGACGTGGTGGCCCACGACCACCTCGACGTCTCCCGCGGCGGTGAGGCGGGCCTCGACGCGGTGCGCGCCGAGGCGCAGCGACTGGGGCTGGGTGTGCTCGTCGACATCGTGCCCAACCACGTCGGCGTCGCGACGCCGAGCGAGGACCCCTGGTGGTGGGAGGTGCTGCGCGACGGTCGCGACGCCGCGCACGCCGCCGCGTTCGACATCGACTGGGACACCGCGGACCAGCGGCTGCGCATCCCCGTCGTCGGTGACGACGACCTGCTGCCCGACGGCGGCGTGGACCACCTGCGCCTCGTCGAGGGCGAGCGGGGCCTGGAGCTGCACTACTGGGACCAGGCCTTCCCCGTCGCGCACGGCACCGCCGACGGTGTCGACGACGACCCGCAGGCCGTGCACGCACGTCAGCACTACGAGCTCGTCGACTGGCACCGCGCCGACGACGCGCTGAACTACCGCCGCTTCTTCGCCGTCAACACCCTCGCCGCGGTGCGCGTGGAGGAGCCCGACGTCTTCGACGACACCCACGTCGAGATCCGCCGCTGGTTCACCGACGGCCTCGTCGACGGCCTGCGCGTGGACCACCCCGACGGCCTGCGCGACCCGAAGGGCTACCTCGACGACCTGGCCCGCCTCACCGGCGGCGCGTACACGCTGGTCGAGAAGATCCTCGAGCCCGGCGAGGCGCTGCCGACGACCTGGGCCACCGACGGCACCACCGGGTACGACGCCCTGGCCTGGATCGACCGGGTCCTCACCGACCCTGCCGGGCAGGCACCGCTCGACGCCCTGGAGGCGCGGCTGCGCGGCCTGGCCCCCGGCGACGAGGTCGACTACCCGGGGATGGTCCACGACCTCAAGCGCGAGGTGGCCGACGGCATCCTGCACAGCGAGGTGCTGCGCATCGTGCGCGACCTGCGTCGCGACGTGCCGGAGCGGGTGCCCTCGCGCACCGCCGACGCGGTGGCCGAGCTGATGGCCTGCTTCCCCGTGTACCGCTCCTACCTGCCCGAGGGGTCCGAGCACGTCGACCAGGCCTTCGCCGCCGCCCGCGAGCGCCGCCCCGACCTGGCCGCGACCCTCGACATCGTCGAGCCGTGGCTGCGCGACCCCTCGCTCGACGCCTGCCGGCGCTTCCAGCAGACCAGCGGGATGGTGATGGCCAAGGGCGTCGAGGACTGTGCCTTCTACCGCTACTCCCGCCTGACCTCGCTCAACGAGGTCGGCGGTGACCCGCACGAGTTCGCGCTGGGCGTCGACGGCCTGCACGAGCACCTGACCGCCCGCCAGCGGGACTGGCCGCACGCCATGACCACGCTGTCGACCCACGACACCAAGCGCGGCGAGGACGTGCGGGCCCGGATCACCACCCTGGCCGAGGTCCCCCACCGCTGGGAGCGGACCCTCGACCAGCTGCTCGCACTGGTGCCGCTGCCCGACCCGGGCTTCGCGTCGCTGCTGTGGCAGGCCGTGCTCGGCGCGTGGCCGACGCTGCCCGACGACGCCGCCGTCGAGACCTGGCGCGAGCGCCTGCACGGCTACGCCGAGAAGGCGATGCGCGAGGCCGGCGACCACACCACCTGGACCGAGCCCGACGAGACCTACGAGGCCGCCGTGCACGCTGCCGTGGACGCCGTGATCGACGACGCCGGGGTCCGCAGCGTGCTGACCGGACTGCTCGCAGACGTCGTGGACGCGGGCTGGTCGAACGCGCTGGCCGCCAAGCTGCTGGCGGTCACGATGCCAGGCGTCCCGGACGTCTACCAGGGCTCCGAGCTGTGGGAGCAGTCGCTGGTCGACCCCGACAACCGTCGCCCGGTCGACCTCGACCTGCGGGCCCGGCTGCTGGCCGGGCTCCGCGACGGGAGCGACGACCACCCGGTGGCGCCGTCCGGCGTCGACGACCCCGGCGCCGCCAAGCTGCACGTCACTGCCGCCGCGCTGCGGCTGCGCCGCGACCGGCCGGAGCTGTTCACCGGCTACGCGCCCGTGTCGGCGACCGGCGAGGCGGCCGAGCACGTGGTCGCCTTCGACCGTGGCGGCGCACTCACCGTCGCCACCCGGCTCCCGGTCGGCCTCGCCGATCGCGGCGGCTGGGGCGACACCCGGCTCGACCTGCCGCCCGGCACCTGGCGCGACGCGCTGACCGGCGACGACACCGACGGTGACCTGTCGACCCTGCTGGCGACGTACCCCGTCGCGCTGCTGGTCAAGGAGGACGACCGATGACCGCCACGCCCCGCGGCCGCTTCGACGTCTGGGCGCCGCGACCCCAGCGGGTGCGGCTGCTGGTCGACGGCGACGCAGGTCCCGATGCGGCGCGGCGAGGACGGCTGGTGGACCCCCGACGCGACCGGTGCCCGACGGCGAGGTCGACTACGGCTACCTGCTCGACGACGACCCCGACCCGCGTCCCGACCCGCGCTCGCGCCGCCAGCCCGGAGGGGTGCACGAGCTGTCGCGCACCTACGATCCCGCGTCCTTCGCGTGGACCGACCAGGGCTGGACCGGGCGCCAGCTGGCCGGCTCGGTGATCTACGAGATGCACGTCGGCACGTTCACCCCCGAGGGCACCCTCGACGCCGCGCTCGGGCGGCTCGACCACCTCGTCGACCTCGGTGTCGACCTGGTCGAGGTGCTGCCGGTCAACGCCTTCAACGGCACCCACAACTGGGGCTACGACGGCGTCGCCTGGTTCGCGGTCGCCGAGTCGTACGGCGGCCCCGCGGCCTACCAGCGCTTCGTCGACGGCTGCCACGCGGCCGGCCTGGGCGTCATCCAGGACGTGGTGCACAACCACCTCGGCCCCTCGGGCAACTACCTGCCGCTCTACGCGCCGTACCTCAAGGACGGCCGCAACACCTGGGGCGACCTGGTCAACCTCGACGGCGAGGGGTCCGACGAGGTGCGCCGCTACATCCTCGACAACGTCGCGATGTGGCTCACCGACTACCACGTCGACGGGCTGCGCCTCGACGCCGTGCACGCGCTCTCCGACGACTCCGAGGTGCACCTGCTCGAGGAGATGGCCGTCGAGGTGGCCGCCCTGTCGGCCCACCAGCGCCGCCCGCTCACCCTGATCGCGGAGTCCGACCTCAACGACCCGGTGATGATCCGGCCGCGCGAGGCCGGCGGCCACGGCCTCGACGCGCAGTGGAGCGACGACTACCACCATGCGGTGCACGTCGCGCTGAGCGGCGAGACGACCGGCTACTACGCCGACTTCGAGCCGCTGACGGCGCTGAAGAAGGTGGTCGAGCAGGGGTTCTTCCACAACGGCACGTTCAGCTCCTTCCGCGACCGCGACCACGGGGTGCCGATCGACACCGACCACACCGCCACCTGGCGGCTGGTGGTCGCCAACCAGAACCACGACCAGGTCGGCAACCGAGCCGTCGGCGACCGGCTCTCCGACCCCGCGCCGGGCCACCTCGACGAGGACCAGCTGGGCTGCGCGGCGATGCTGACGCTGCTCGGCCCGTTCACCCCGATGCTCTTCCAGGGCGAGGAGTGGGCGGCCTCGACGCCGTTCCAGTTCTTCACCAGCCACCCCGAGCCCGAGCTGGGCACCGCCACCGCGGAGGGGAGGATCGCCGAGTTCGAGCAGATGGGCTGGGACCCGGCGGTGGTCCCGGACCCGCAGGATCCCGCGAGCTTCCAGCGATCGAAGCTCGACTGGGACGAGCTCGAGCACGGTCGGCACGCGCGCGTGCTGGCGCTCTACCGCGAGCTGGTGCGGCTGCGGCGCACCTGGCCCGAGCTCAGCGACCCGTCGTTCGCGGCGACGACCTGCGACGTGGACGAAGCGACCCGTCTCGTGGTGCTGCACCGCGGCCGGCTCCGCGTCGTGCTCAACCTCGGCACCGCGTCCCTGCAGCCGGAGGTCGGCGCCACGAGCGTGCTGGCGGCCACCGGGTCGGGCGCGACGCTGACGGGCGGGGTCCTCACCCTGCCGCCGCACGCCGGCGCCGTGGTCTGCTGATCCGGGCTCAGACACCGGTGGTGAAGGGGCCCACGACCTGCTCGGGGTCGGGCCAGGAGATGCTCACCGGCTCGTCGATCTCGGAGAAGCGCACCTCCACTCCGAGCTCGCGGTCGGTCAGCAGCAGCACGTGGTGGGGCGCGGTGCTGCGCACGTAGACCGCGCCGCTGCTCGAGCCCAGCACGACGACCTCCTCGCGGCCGATGGACGTGGTCCCGTCCACGGGCGGAGGCTCCTGCCCCTCCTCGAGCACGAGGCCGTCGGCGGCCAGGTCGAGGTCGCACAGCTGCGCCACCTCGGGCACCAGGTCGGCCCGGGCCGCGATCCAGCCGTCGCCGACCAGGCGCACCAGTCGTCGGGCCTTGCGCTGGGAGACCTCCGTCGACCAGAACGCCTCGTTGCCGCGCACCCACACCAGGTCGCCGTCGCTGACCACCTCTGCAGCCAGGTCGTCACCCTCGAGGTCGCCGGAGCACCCCTCCTCGGCGACCACGAAGTCCGACATCACGTTCTCGTGGTCCAGCCGGACCTCCGCCCGGACCCGGAAGGAGGTCACGTCCGCCATCGCCTCGGCGGCCGTGGCCAGCACCTCCTCGCCGTCCTGGTCGACGAACGCCGAGGACCCGCAGCCGGTCATCGGCATCAGCATCGCGGCCCCCGCCGCCACTGCTCCACGAGCCGTCCTGGGCTGCATCCGACCTCCCTCGTCCGTTGCGGGCCGGCGCCCGCGCAGCCCGCATCCCACCACGACGCCGGGGCACGTCGCACGTCCGTGCCGCCCCGACGTGCGGCCGGCTCACCGTGAGTGCGCGCGCCGGCGCGGTCGGGCACGTGCACCCGGCCTGACCCCGGCCGCGGCCCGTCGCGGGGCCCGCACTGGCGGGGGTGCGATCATGCGCCGGTGAAGCTCATCCGGGGTCTGCGTCGGCTCGTCTCCGTCCTGCTGGTGCTGGTCGCCGCCCTGGTGCTGCCGCTCGCGCTGAGCGCGGGCTGGCTCGCCGCCGTGGTCACCGACACCGACAGCTACGTCGAGACCGTCGGGCCGCTGGCCGACGAGCCGGTCGTCCGCAGCGCCGTCGCCGACCGGATCGAGGTCGCACTCCTGCGTCAGGTCGACGCGCCGAGGCGTCAGGGCGCCCTCGTGGTGCGGCGCGCCGTCGAGACGGTGGTCGAGTCACCGGAGTTCCCCGGGCTGTGGCGCGAGGCCAGCCGCAGCACCCACCAGACGCTGATCTCGCTCCTGGAGACCTCCCCCGGTGACCGCGAGCCGCAGGTGAGCATCGACCTGCGCCCGGTGCTGGACGCCGCCGCCGAGGTGCTGGACGAGCAGGGGCGCGGGCAGCTGCGCGCCCCTGAGGAGCAGAGCACGGTGGGGTTCACCGTGCCCGGAACCGCGCAGCTCGACACGGCGCGCGCCGGCTACCAGCGCCTGGACACGGTGGGCTGGTGGCTGCCGGTCGTGGTGGCCGCGCTGCTGGTCGTCGCGCTGGTCGTCTCACCGCTGCGACGGCGCACGGTGGTGCTGATGGCCTCCCTCAGCCTGGTCACCGTCGGCCTGCTGGCGCTCGTCGTGCTCGCCGCGCGGTCGCTGCTGGACACCGCCACCGCCCCCGGCCAGGAGCGCGCCCTCGTCCTCGCCGTGTGGGACGTGCTGACCCACAGCCTCTGGACGACCATGGTGGTGACCCTCGTCGTCAGCGCACTGCTGGTGCTGGTGCTGCTGCTGGCGCCCCGGGTCCGTCGTCGGGGCCGAGGCGCGCAGCAGGTCAGCCCGTCCGCCGCCGGACCGCACTGACCTGCTGCGGCCGCCGTCAGGCGCCGAGCTCGTCCAGGTTGACGATCTCGTCGTCGGCCGGGGCGCTGGCCCCGACCTCCTCGTCGAAGCCGGAGAAGACGACCGAGCCGGGGTCCTCGCCCTCGGTCTTCTCGATGCGGAGCAGGTAGTGCGGCTCGTCGACCGCCACGAAGCCCGTCGACACCTCGCCGTCCTCGTCGGTGGAGACGACGGCGACGGCGCTGGTGCCGTCGACGTCGCTCGTCTCCCCGGTCTCGTACGTCGTGTCCTCGTCGCTGTCGTCGACGAGCTCGTCGAGCAGCTCGTCGAGGTCGCAGAACTCCGAGAACCCGTCGTCCTCGCCGAGCACCACCCAGCGACCGTCGACGAGGTCGATGATCTGGTCGGCCTGGCTACCGGCCTGGGCCTGCCAGAACTCCTCGCTCGGGCGGAACCACGACTCGCCGTCCACGCTGAGCACCTCGGCCTCGGCGCCGTCGATCCCGATCGTGCCGGTGCAGTCACCGCCGGTGCTGGCGGCCAGCTCCAGGGAGATCTCCTGACCGTCCACGGTGAGGTCGCCCTGCACCCGCAGGCTCTCCAGCCCACCCATCGCCTCACCGGCGGCGTCCCGGATCGCGGAGCCGTCCTGCTCGGCGAAGGCCGAGGAGGAGTCGTCGGTCGCGTCCGTCTCGCTGTCGCCGCCGCAGGCCACCAGGGACGCGCTCGTCGTCACCAGCACCGCTGCGGTCGCCGCTCGTCGTGTCCAGCTCGTCATCTCGTGGCCCTCTCGTCGTGTGGAGCCACGATCACACCACGACCCCGGGGCCGTCGCGGACGAACTCGCGGCGACGGGACGCCCGATCAGGCCGGTCGCCCGGCCAGCAGCTCCTCCACCCAGCGCGGCACCAGCTCGCCGGCCCGGCCCTGGTGGGACTCGTGGAACCACATCGAACCCTCGGAGGGCTCGAGGTTCAGCTCGATGGTGCGGGCCCCCGCCCGGCGCGCGTGCTGGACGAAGCCGGCGGCGGGGTAGACCGCGCCCGACGTACCGATCGAGACGAAGGTGTGGGCGCTGCCCAGCACGTGCAGGATGCGGTCCATCTCGTAGGGGATCTCGCCGAACCAGACGACGTCGGGGCGCAGCTCGGTGTACCCGCAGCCGGGGCAGGGCGGGTGGTCGACGAGCTCGCGGGTCCACGGCACCCGTCCCTCGCACACCCGGCACAGGGCCGAGAGCAGCTGGCCGTGCATGTGCACGACGTGGCGGGAGCCCGCCCGCTCGTGCAGGTCGTCGATGTTCTGGGTGACCACCAGCAGGTCCTCGCCGAGCACCTCCTCGAGCCGGACCAGCGCGTGGTGGGCGGCGTTGGGCTGGACCCGGGCCAGCGCGGCGCGCCGCTCGTCGTAGAAGCGCAGCACCCGCGTCGGCGCCATCTCGTAGGCCTCCGGGGTGGCGACGTCCTCGACGCGGTGGCCCTCCCACAGCCCGTCGGCGTCACGGAAGGTCGGCACCCCGCTCTCGGCGGAGATGCCGGCCCCGGTCAGCACGACGACACTCACGTCGCCCAGGGTAAGCGCGGCTGCGACCGCCGCCGGCGTCAGGACGCCACGTCGAGATCGAAGTTCACCGTCAGGCCGTCCACGGTCGTGGTGGTGACCTCGATCGTGGCGTCGCCGTCGGAGCTGGACGACACCTCGCACGTGGTCGTCTCGCCCTCCTCGCCGAGGAGCTCGCCGGCGCAGGTGGCGGCCTCGACGTCGATGCCCTGCTCGGTGTAGAACCGCTCGACCGCGGCGGCGACGTCCTCGGCCTCGATGAACAGCAGCTGGTCGAACTCGACCTCGTCGCCCTGGACGTCGGTGACGCTCAACCGGACCCCGGTGCGGCTGTCGTCGTCGGTGTAGGTGATCAGGCAGTCCTGCGTGGCGTCCGGCTCGGCCTCCAGCCCGCCCGCGCAGTCCACCTCGAGCCTCTCGGCGTCGGCGCCGCTGATGTTGCCCCTCACCTCGGCCTCGAGGCTCTCCTGGCTGATGCTGCCCGGGCCCCCGATCGAGATCTCCCCGCTGCACCCGACCAGGAGCCCCGCCACGAGGGGGAGCACGAGGAGCGGCGCGGCGAGCCGGACGGGACGGACAGGCAGGGACGGGCGCATGAGACCTCGCTGAGCACGGGGCACCCTCGACGGCGCCCGGAGGAGGATCAGCGTGCTCCTGCAGCCGCCCGCCGAAGAGGGTTCGCCGAATTCTCGTCCTGGGGACTGGACCAGTGCCGCCGGTCCGGGCGCGGAGTCAGGTCCTGGCCGCAGCTGGCTCGCGGCGACCGTTCCGATGCTGCTGCCCCCGGAGGCCGTGCCGTCCAGCACCAGCCAGCCGGTGGCCGTCCCGGTGACCTCGCCGCCGACCGAGATCGTGTAGTCGGCTCCTCGGTCGAGGACGTCGGAGGAGTAGATGTAGGAGCTCGAGGCCTTCGCGGTGGTGAAGGACGCGATCTGCGCTCCGTCGCCGTCGGCGATGGTGATGACCGTGCCCGCCGGCACGGTGCCGCCGAAGGTGAGGGCGAGAGTCGCTTGGGATGAGTCGTCTCCGGGCGCGACCGCCATGGTGGCCATGCCGTTCGCTGCGAGCGTTCCACCGGAGATGGTGAACACGTCGTCCACGTCGATGGCGCCCTGGCGGACGTCCTCGGTGCTCGAGACGACCAGGGTGCCACCCGTCATGGCCATCGAGCCGTTGACGTCCACGCCGTCGCTGGTCGTGTCGACCACGTACGTGCCGCCGCTGAGCTCCAGGACCCGGTTGCCGTTGTCGCCCTCGGCGGGTCCGCCGAAGCCGGCGCCCTCCATGGCGGACACGGTCAGCGCGTCGAGGTCCTCGACCGGGTCGGTCGTGGTCGCCTGATCGTCAGGTCCGGTGACGCCGCCGGCCCGCTCGGCGGCCGCGTCGCCGGCCGGCGCACCCCCGGCCGGTGGGCCACCCTCGGGACCACCGCCTGCGGCCTCATCGGGCTGCGCAGCCGCGCCGTCGGTCGTCGCGGCGGTCTCCTCCGCGAGTGCTTCTGCGCCGCCGGAGACGTTGATCCCGTCATCGCTGGCGACCACGGAGACATCCCCGCCGGACAGGTACATGTACGCACCTTCGATGCCCTCGACGCTCTCGGTGATGTCCACCGTGCCGCCGTCGATGCGCAGCACGTTGTCGGAGTGGATGCCGTCGTCGCCTGCCGCGATCGTCAGGTCTCCGTCGAGCACCGTGACCTGGCGGGCTGCGTCCATCGCGTCGGAGGCGGACGACAGGTCCAGCGTCCCACCATCGATCCAGATGACGCCCACGGCCGCGTCCGGCTCGTCGGCGACCGACTCGTTGTCGGAGCGCAGCGCGTCGCCCTCGACGTCGGCCGTCAGGCTGCCGCCCGAGATCACCAGGTGGTCCTTCCCGCGCACGCCGTCGTCGGCCGCCGTGACCGCGACGTCTCCGCCGGCCATCACGAGGGTGTCCTTGGAGGTGATCGCATCGGCGGCGTTCGCCGTGACGGACAGGGCGCCCTCACCGGTGAGGAACAGGTCGGCGGAGGAGAACAGGGTGGCGTTGGGAGCGTCCTCGACCGTCTCGTCGACGGCGGCTCCCGCGGCGTCCGCGAGCACGTTGGTGCTGCCGTCCGCGAGCGAGATGACCACCTGATCAGCCTCGACCACGTTGACAGCGGCCACGTCCGCGGCGGTGATGTCGACGCCGTCGAGCACGAGGTTGACCACGGCACCGGGTGCGTCGATGACGACCGAGCCGGAGGTCAGCGTGCCGGTGAGGCGGTAGGTGCCGGCCTCGTCGATCGTGACGGTGTCCCCCTCGACGCTCGCGCCGCTGCCGGCCTCGGACTCTCCATCGACCAGGGTGATGTCGACGGCGTCGGCGGTGTCGAAGGAGAGGTCCGCCTCGTCGATGTCCAGATCGGCGTAGCTCAGCTCGGCGACGGGGGAGCTCACCGAGGAGGTGCTGGCAGAGACCTCGGAGGTGTCGCCGGTGCCGGCGCTGCAGCCGCTGAACACCAGCGTGGCGGCCAGGGCGAGACCGGCGAAGAGGGTGGAGGGGCGCTTGTTCATCTCAGGCCTTTCTAGGCTGCCGCGGCAGGCGCGGCGGCGGCGGGCAGGTAGCGGCGGATGGACCGTGACCACCTGTTCGAGGGGAGTTCGGGGCGCATCGCTGCGAGCGACGTGCAGTACTTGCTGAAGCGGGCCGGGCGAATGCCTCTCGCCCACAGCGCGCGGTCGACGGCACCGGCCCCGCCGGCCGACTTGGTCTCGACGATCAGCAGGTCGCCGTAGTCCAGGTGCCGGCCCCGGACGTCGGCGGCTGCGACGTGACGGTCCACGGTGACCCGCGCGTCGGCCGCCACGAGCGTCACGCGCTCGTACGACGTGGTCAGCACCTCGGTGAGGCGGTGGGCCTCGTCGCCGATCCGGGTGAACCCGCCGACGAAGACGGCGGCGTCGGTCGGCAGGCGGCTCGCGTCCGGTAGCGCGTCCTCCCCGAGCCACTGCCGGCTCTTCGCCGTGGCGCCGGACGATGAGCGCATCTTCACCTCGACCGCGCTCGAGCCGGTGTCCAGGTAGTGCCTGGTGCGCACCTTGTAGCGGTGCGGACGGCTGCGGGCCGCGTCCCGGTAGCTGTCCAGCTCGGAGGTGTCGTAGTACGTGGAGGAGTACCGGAAGCTGCGGCGGCCGTCGATCTCGAGCGCGCTCATCTCGCTGTCCAGCGCGGCGAGCACGATGCCCCACGTCTCGGGCTGCACGACGTACTTGCGGTCGACCCTGGTCTGCAGGGCGGCCTGGTCATCCACCTCGTCGAGCGTGAGGGCGGGCAACGCCCGCACCGTGTCCATCCAGGCCGTCATCGGACACGCGCTGACGTGGCGAGGGCGGTGACGTCGTGGGCAGCCGGTCCCATGCGGGCATCCGGGGAGCTCTCGACGGCCCGGCCGGCACTCGGCAGGGTGAACCTGACGTCACACACCGTGCTCTCGGAGATCAGGTCCACCTTGCGCAGCGTCACGCGGTCGATGCGGGCACCGAGGAGGGTGCTGAGCATGTCGCGCGCCGCCGCCTCGTCGGTGACGGCACGGTCCAGGACCATGGTCTGCTGGCGGGTCCGGGGGAACAGCGCCGGGCTGTCGCCGACGGCGATGACGCCCAGCAGCACGGCCATCAGCGTGAAGCTCACGTACGGCGAGATCGAGGGGAATCCTCCCAGCAGACCGAGCGCGATCGCGGTGAAGTAGTAGGCGATCTCGGCGTGGTCCATCTCCGTGGAGCGCAGCCGGATGATCGACAGCACAGCGAAGATGCCGAGTCCGAAGCCGAGCGACAGCTCCGCCGTCGCCATCGCGTACGTGACCCCCATGACGCCCACGTTGATCGACAGGAACGCGACGATCAGGTCACGGCGTCGATGGCGCGGGAAGTACAGCGCGAAGACCATGAGACCGATGGCTACGAGATCGGCGGTGATGAAGGCGAAGACTGACATGGGAGTCCTTTGACGTGCGGGAGAGGAGTGGTGCACTCGATGAACCCCATGTGACACCCCGGACATGGGGAGACGCTGTGTGCCCGATGTGCGCCACGTGTGAGGGTTCCTCCGCGAGGCCGTGGCCACCTGAAGGGCGGGCCAGGACGGCGAGGGCCACGCGGACCCCCCGAGAATCGGCGACGCCGGAAGGCTTCGTATGCCGGCTCGACGAGGCTAGAGTCGCGTACGTGGGTCATACGGATTCCGCTGACAGCAACTTCACCCGGGTCCTCGGACGCTGGGACGTCCTGGCGGTCGCCTTCGGGGCGATGATCGGCTTCGGCTGGATCGTCCTGACCGGTGGCTTCCTGCAGGACGCGGGGACTCTCGGCGCCGCTCTCGCCTTCGTGGTCGGCGGCATCATCATGGCGCTGGTGGGGCTCACCTACGCGGAACTGGTCTCGGCGATGCCCCAGGCCGGTGGTGAGCACAACTACGTGCTGCGAGGGCTCGGCTCACGCTCTGCCTTCGTGTGCTCGTGGAGCCTCGTGCTCGGCTACATCTCCGTGGTCGCCTTCGAGGCGGTGGCGCTGCCCCAGACGGTGCTGTTCCTCGCACCCGACATGCTCGTCGGGAAGCTGTGGACGGTGGCCGGTTACGAGGTGTACGCCTCCTGGGTGGCGGTCGGGGTGGTCGGTGCCCTCGTGATCACCGCGCTGAACTACGTGGGGGTTCGGCCGGCCGCCGTCTTCCAGACGTTCGCGGTCGCGTTCCTCCTCGTCGTGGGTGCGTTGCTGGTGTTCGGGTCGTTCATCGGCGGGGACACCGACAACATGAGCCCCCTGTTCAACGACGGCGCCGGGGGAGTCCTCGCGGTGCTGGTCGCGGTGCCGTTCCTCTTCGTGGGCTTCGACGTGATCCCGCAGTCGGCGGAGGAGATCAACCTTCCGTTCAAGCAGATCGGCAAGCTCGTGGTCGTCTCGGTCCTTGCCGCGGCGAGCTTCTACATCCTGGTGATGCTCACGGTCGGGTCGTCGCTGCCCATGGACCTGCTCGCTGAGTCCGAGCTCTCCGCGGCCGACGGGATGGCCGCCCTCTGGAGCAGCGAGACCATGGGCGATGTCCTGGTGGTCGGCGGCATCGCCGGCATCCTGACCAGCTGGAACGGCTTCATGATCGGGGCGAGCCGGCTGCTCTACGCGATGGCGACCTCCGGGATGGTGCCGAGCTGGTTCGGCAAGATGCACCCGACCTACCGGACGCCCAGCAACGCGATCCTGTTCGTCGGGGGGCTCTCGATCCTGGCGCCCCTGTTCGGCCGTCAGATGCTGGTCTGGCTGGTCGATGCCGGCGGGTTCGTGATCGTCATCGCCTTCTTCTTCGTGACCGTCACGTTCGTCCTCCTGCGTTCTCGCGAGCCCGAGATGGAGCGGCCCTTCCGGGTGAGCGGCGGCTCCGGCGTCGGGGTGGCCGCCGCCCTGCTCACCTTCGGACTGGGCATCCTGTTCATGCCGGGGATGCCGGCCGCCCTGGTCTGGCCCTACGAGTGGCTCATCCTCATCGTCTGGTGGGGAGCCGGTGCGGTGCTGATGCTCCGGCTGCCCCGGGTCGGACCGGGTCCGGATGCCGAGCGTCAGCTCGTCGAGGCCGCCCGGAAGCGGAGCTCGCGCGACTGAGCATGCCCGGCTGACCCTGCCCAGACACGCCGGATCAGTAGTACCAGGGGTACTCGGACCAGTCCGGGTCGCGCTTCTCGAGGAACTGGTCGCGCCCCTCGGCGGCCTCGTCGGTCATGTAGGCCAGACGGGTGGTCTCGCCGGCGAAGAGCTGCTGGCCGACCAGGCCGTCGTCGATGGCGTTGAAGGAGTACTTCAACATCCGCTGAGCGGTCGGGCTCTTGCCGTTGACCAGGCGACCCCACTCCAGGGCGACCGTCTCGAGCTCGGCGTGCGGGACGGCCTGGTTGACCGCGCCCATCGCCACCGCCTCCGCGGCGGAGTACTCGGCGCCGAGGAAGAAGATCTCGCGGGCCTTCTTCTGCCCCACCTGACGGGCCAGGTACGCCGACCCGAAGCCGCCGTCGAAGGAGCCGACGTCGGCGTCGGTCTGCTTGAAGCGCGCCTCCTCGGCGCTGGCCAGGGTCAGGTCGCACACGACGTGCAGGGAGTGCCCACCGCCGGCGGCCCAGCCGGGCACCACGGCGATGACGACCTTGGGCATGAAGCGGATCAGCCGCTGCACCTCGAGGATGTGCAGCCGTCCGAGGCGGGCCTTGTCGACGGTCTCGGCGCTCTCGCCCTCGGCGTACTGGTAGCCGGCGCGGCCGCGGATGCGCTGGTCGCCGCCGGTGCAGAAGGCCCACTTGCCGTGCTCGCTCGCCCGGGCCGTTGCCGGTCAGCAGCACGCAGCCGACGTCGCTGGAGGTGCGGGCGTGCTCGAGCACCCGCAGCAGCTCGTCGACCGTGTGCGGGCGGAACGCGTTGAGCACGTCGGGCCGGTCGAAGGCCACCCGGACGGTGCCGTGGGCGCGGGCCCGGTGGTAGGTCAGGTCGGTCAGGTCCTCGAAGCCGGGGACGACGTCCCAGGCCTCGGCGTCGAAGATCTCCGACACTGCGTCGATGGCGCTCATGGCGAGCAGGCTATCGACCCGCCCCGGACCTCCTGCCTCGGACCGTCCTGGGCCGCCCCTCAGGGCCGGGCGATGCCGACGGCCAGCGCGCACAGGTGACCCACCCGGGCCAGCTCGGAGTCCAGGAACTCGGGACCGCCCCGACGGCCCAGCAGGACCACCTCGTTGCCGGTCAGGTAGGCGGCGACGTAGACGTTGTTGTCGTCCCCGTCGATCTCGATGCGCTTGGTGCGCACCACCTCGACGAACGGGAGCTCCGAGGGTGCGGCGTCGGTGGCGTGCACGATGCCCTGCACCCGGTGCACCCGGGCCGCCCAGTCGGCCCGGAAGGTCAACGGCAGCAGGTCGATGAGCCGGTCCAGCGCCTGGGCCGGGTTGCCGGTGAGCTCCTCCACGGCCTCGAGGTCGAGGAAGAGCTGGCCGCCGGCGGCGTACCTGCTGATCCACACGCACCCGGACCCCGGGCAACGCGTGGCACGCGGTGACGATGGCGTCGGGCATGGTGCCCGGCTCGAGCTCGAGCAGCACGTCGTCGACCGCCGAGTCGTCGCGCTTCTCGATGATCTCGATGGCCTCGATGTCGCCCCCGGCCTCACCGATGCTGGTCGCCAGGCGGCCCAGCGAGCCGGGGACGTCGGGCAGCTCGACACGCAGCAGGAAGGACACGACCACGACAGTAGTCGCCTCGTGTTGCGAGCAGGTGTCGCGAACCGGGAGCACACCCGGGCCGGTATCAACCCCTCGGGGAGGCGGCCAGGCTGCGGGCCAGGCGCTCGCGCAGCCCCGAGGCCCGCTGCGCCTCGCGCCCCACGGCGGCCCGCACCGCGGCCTCGGAGGCCACGACCCGCACGTGCTGCTGGGCGCGGGTGATCGCGGTGTAGAAGAGCTCGCGGGTCAGCAGCCGCGAGTCGGCCTCGGGCAGCAGCACGGTCACGTGCGCGGCCTGGCTGCCCTGGCTCTTGTGCACCGTCATCGCGTGCATGGTCTCGACGGCCTCGAGGCGGGCCGGGGAGAAGTCGCGCAGCTGCTCGGAGCCGGAGATCCAGGCCCGCAACCGGCCGTCGGGCTGCGCGCACGACCGCACCGGTCTCGCCGTTGTAGACCTCGAGCGTGTAGTCGTTGGTGGTCACCAGCAGCGGGCGGCCGACGTACCACTCGCCGAGCACGGGTTCGCCGACCTCCTCGGCCAGCCACCGCTCGACCTGACGGTTCCAGAACCGTACGCCGAACGGCCCGTCGCGGTGCGCGCACAGCAGCCGGTGGGTGTCCAGGGCGGCCACGGCCGGCTCGTGCTCGCCGGCCTCGGCGTGCCGCCGGACCCGCAGGGCGAGGTCGAGCGAGCGCTCGCGCAGCGCCGCGGCGACCGCGGGCACCGCCGTCGTGGCCTCGCCGGGTGCGGACTCGGGGGGCAGCTCGACCAGCTCGACCTCGTCGCTGGGGCGACGCAGCGTCGCCAGCACCTCGTCGGCGTCCCCGAGGCGCAGCGCCTCGGCGAGCTGCTTGATGTCCTCGGTGGAGCGGAAGTTCTCGCTCAGCGAGGCCACCGGCGAGGCCGCGGAGTCCTCGCCGAAGTGGTCGGCGAAGCCGCGCACGACGTCGGCGAGGACGGCACCCGCACCCACCGAGGTCAGCTGGCGCGGGTCCCCGACCAGCACCAGCCGGGACTCGGGACGCATCGCCTCGAGCAGGCGCCCCATCATCGTCAGCTCGACCATCGAGGACTCGTCGACGACGACGAGGTCGTGCTTGAGCCGGTTGCCGCGGTCGTGGCGGAAGCGGGTGGCGTTGTCGGGCCGCCAGCCCAGCAGCCGGTGCAGGGTCATCGTCTCGGGGCGCCCGACCCGCTCGCGGTCGGCCGGGTCGAGCCCCGCCAGCTCGGCGAGCACGGCTTCCTGGAGCCGGGTCGCGGCCTTGCCGGTGGGCGCGGTCAGGGCCACCGAGAACCGCTCGCCGCGGGCCGCGGCCTGGTCGGCGAGGAGCACCAGCAGCCGGGCCACCGTGGTGGTCTTGCCGGTGCCGGGTCCACCGGTGAGCACGGTGGTCCAGCGGCCGACGGCACCGACGGCCGCCCGCTCCTGCTGGTCGCTGAGCCGCGGGCCGCGGATCCGGGCGCGGGCCGCGTCGAGGGAGGCGTGGTCGACCTGCGGCGCCGGCGCCGCGACCCGCGTGACCAGGTCGTCGCAGACCTGCGTCTCGAGGCGGTGGTAGCGGTCGAGGTAGACGGTGCCGTCCTCGACGTGCAGCACACCCTGGTCGACCAGTGGGGAGGCGGCGACCGCCGCGACCCAGGCCTCGGGGTCGGGCCAGTCGGGGTGCTCGAGCAGGGCCGGGACGGTGGCGAGGTCGACGCAGACCGACCCGGAGCGCACCCCGCGCACCGCGAGGGCCACGGCGAGCAGCACCTGGTCGTCGCTCTCGCCGGCCAGCGCCGCGACCCGGCGGGCCACGTGCACGTCGGCGGTCTCGACCAGACCGGTGTCGTTGAAGCGGGCCAGCAGCCCGGAGGCGGAGCGCACCCGGCGGTGGTCGTGCGGGGGCAGGAGTTCGGGCGTGGTCACGAGGCGCCTCCGTCGAGCAGGTCCGAGACGGCCTCGAGCAGGGCCACGGGCGGGGTCCAGCGGAAGATGCCGCACGGCTCGCCGTCGACCCACGGCGTCTGCGCCCCGCACATGCCGCGCAGGTAGAGGTAGAGCACCCCGCCCAGGTGGCGCTCGGGGTCGTACCCGGGCTGGCGCCAGCGCAGGAAGCGGTGCAGCACCACGGCGTAGAGCAGCGCCTGGAGGGGGTAGTCGGAGTGCACCATCGCGGCGTCGAGCGCCTCGGGGCGGTAGGCGTGCGCGGTGAGCGGCTCGTCGATGGGTCCCAGCCAGTTGGTCTTGTAGTCGACGATCACGTAGCGCGGGCCGTCGGGCCCCGGGGTGCGCAGGACCACGTCGACCGACCCGGTCAGGTAGCCCCGCAGGGGCTGGTCGCCGAGCGCCGGCTGCTCGAGCGCGGTGGCGTAGCCGCGCACCGGGTCGTCGTCGGCCAGGTGCCGGCGCAGCAGCGGGGCGAGGTCGCCGAGGCGGACCTGGGCGGCCGGGTCGCCCGCGTCGCCGAGGGCCAGGTCGCCGCCGGAGAGAGGCAGCTCGAAGTCCATCTCGCGCAACCGGTCGCGCAGGCCGACGTCGCGCAGCCGCAGCCCCGGGGCGGCACCGCCCAGCGGTGACTCGCAGACCGCGACCAGCGCCGTGGCGAGCGCCTCGGGGTCGACGTCGACGGGCCACCACACGAGCTGTTCGACGACGTGGCCGAGGAGCTCGGCGTGCAGGTCGGGGGCGTGCGGGTCGGTGTGCTCGAGCACCGCGTGCACCAGCGACCCGAAGGTCGCGCCGACCGGCAGCGCGGCCATCGGGGAGGCGAGCTGCAGCTCGGGGGGCACCGGTGCGGCGGTGCCGGGCTCGTCGGCCGCCGTCGGGGGGGCCGTCGCCGTCGCCGGGCCGTCGGGCTCGTCGTCGCGCGGGGTGACCTCGGGCTCGCTGCCGACCGTGGCGCCGGACCCGGCGGGCCCTCCGGGGAGGCCGGCCGCACCGGTGGCCGGCTCGGCGGTCAGCGTCGCGGTGAGCGCGGAGTACGACGTCCGCCGCCACGCGGTGTCGACGGCGCGCTCGAAGTGTCGGGCCTCGAGGTGGCCGACCTCGGGGCGCGGCGGCACCGGCGGCGGGTCGCCCCACAGGGCCGCCTCGGGCACCGGCCCGCCCCGCTGCGCCCAGGCGGAGAACAGGGCGACGACCTCGTCGTCGCCGGGCACCGCGGGCGCGCCGGGAACGGTCGGGCCGCCCTCCGGGCGCATCAGCAGGCGGTGCAGCGGGGAGGACATCGCGTTCTTGGTCGGCGCCCACCAGCACACGACCTGGGACTGGGCGCGGGTCAGCGCGACGTAGAGCAGCCGCAGCCACTCGCCGGCCTCCTCGTCGGCCCAGCGCCGCACGCTCTCGCCCCAGCCCTCGGCACCGGCGTCGCGCTGGCCGCCGACGTCGAGGCAGCGCACGCCGTGCGTCGTCGTGGAAGAGGGGCCGCACCGGCTTGGGCACGAAGCGGTCGGCCAGCGCCGGCAGGTAGACGACGGGGTACTGCAGCCCCTTGCTGGCGTGGATGGTCACCAGCTGCACGGCCGCCGCGTCGGAGTCGAGCCGGCGGGTGCGCTCCGCGCCGCGGCCCGCTCGGCCCTCGGCGACCTGCTCGCGCAGCCAGGCCAGCAGCGAGACGAGCCCGAGGTGGTCGCGCTGGGCGGTCTCGTGCAGCGCCTCGCCGATGTGGCGCAGGTCGGTGAGACGACGCTCGCCCCCGACCTCGCGCAGCACCCGCGCCGGCATCCCGGACGCCGAGGCCGCCTCCATCACCGCGGCCACCCCGCGCCGGGCGACCAGGTCGACCCAGCGACGCAGCACGTCGGCGACCTCGTCGGTGGTCCGGTCGGCGTCCGGCCCGCCCCCGGCGTCGATCTCCTCGGCGGTGCGGCCCACGAAGCAGGTCAGCGCAGCGGCGCGCACCCGGCTGCTGCGGTGCGGCTGCTCGAGCGCCTCGAGCAGGGTCAGCCACTCGACAGCCGCTGGGGTCGCGAAGACGCTGCCCCCGCCGGCGATCACGGCCGGGACGCCGACCTCGACGAGCGCCCGCTGGGCGGCGGCCAGGTCGGCGTGGCGGTAGGAGATGACCGCGACGTCGCGCGGCTCGAGCTCCCGACCCTCGAAGGTGGCGCGCGAGGCGAGCAGGCGGCGTACGTCGAGGGCCAGGTCGCGGGCGACGTGCGGGCGCACCTGCGCCACGGTGAGCATCGTGGTGGGTCGGCGGGCGAAGGTGTCGCGGCGCACCGCCCGCAGCCGCAGCGGCGCCTCGACCGGAGCGCCCTCGAGCCGAGGGCCGCGGTGGTGGGCGGTCACCGGGTGCACCACGATCTGCTCGTCGCCGAGCCGGGCGCCGACGAGCAGCTCCTGGCAGGCGTCGAGCAGGGCGGCGTCGCTGCGCCGGTTGACGCCGAGGCTCTCGCGCCGGTCGGCGGTGCGGGCCGCCTTGAGGTACGTCGTGACGTCGCCGCCGCGGAAGGCGTAGATGGCCTGCTTGGGGTCACCGATCAGCACCATCGTGGCGACGCCGCTGAACGCCCGGTCGAGGACCTCCCACTGCACCGGGTCGGTGTCCTGGAACTCGTCGACCAGCACCACGCTCCAGCGCTCCTGCATGCGGGTGCGCGCCGGCGAGTCCTCGGCCTCCAGTGCCCGGGAGAGCTGGAGCAGCAGGTCGTCGTAGGACAGGATCCCGAGCCGACGCTTGCGCAGGTCGAGCTCCTCGCGGACCTTCTCGGCGAAGCCGACGCGGCGCCCGACCGGCGTGGACCGGTCGGCGTCGGCGGGCTCGAGGCGGGCCTGCGGGTCGCGGACCGCGGCCCGGGCGATCGCCAGGGCGTCGGCGTGGCTGAAGACGGGATCGGTCTCGGCGAAGGCGAAGGCCCGCAGGTAGAGGTCGTCGACCACCTCGCGCACCAGGTCGTCGAGGTCCTCGACGAGCCGGGCCCGGGAGTCGGTGTCACCGGCGACGCCGAGGGACTCCAGCACCAGGGCGCAGAACTGGTGGGTGGTGGCGATGGTGGCGGCGTCGAAGCCGGCCAGCGCCTCGAGGACGCGCCGGTGCCGGACCTCCCGGTCCCCGCCGTCGCCGACCAGCAGGCGCAGCAGGTCACTGTCGGCAGGGACGTCGGGGTCCCCGGCCAGGGCGCGCTCGGCCTCGACGAGCTGGGCCCGCACCCGCTCGCGCAGCTCCTGGCTGGCGGCGCGGCCGAAGGTCACCACGAGCATGTCGTCGAGCCGCGCCACGCCCTCGACGACGTAGCGGGTCACGAGCGCGCCGATGGTCCAGGTCTTGCCGGTGCCCGCGCTGGCCTCGAGCAGGGTGGTGGTGCCCGGGGCCGGCAGCGCCGGGGCGCAGACGTCGAAGTCGGAGGTCATCAGAGCGGTCCCATCCGCTCGCCGCCGGTGAGCAGCGGCTCCCAGAGGGTCCACGCGTGCTCGGCGAGCCCGGCGTCGAGCAGCACCGAGAGGTCGGCGCCGTCGCCGAAGGTGCGCCGGTGGTAGGCGTCGGCGTCCTCGCCCAGGATGCCGAAGGGGTGGTGCGGGTCGGTCTCCCAGGCCTTGCGGGCCAGGTCCTCGGGCGACACGTCGTCGCCCTGGAGGCTGCGGGCGTGGCCCTCGGCCCAGGCGGCCGCGGTGCGCACCGGGATCGGGAGCGGACGACGCAGCCCGAGGTCGCGCAGCTCCACGAGCCGGCGCAGCCAGTCCGCCGCCCGGTGGTCGACGGGGCCGGCCAGGGCGCGCCGCGGCCCGGCCCGCTCGCGGCCCACGGCGTGGGCGGTGAAGACCTCGTCGGGGTGGGCGGCCGAGAGCGCGAGCAGGTCGATCCACGAGGAGAGCCGCTGCTTGGCGCCGAGTCGGGAGTAGCCCAGCGAGAGCACCTTGCCGCCGTGGACACCGGTGACGGTGCCGGTCAGGCGCCGCCCGTCGCCCAGGTCGACGTCGACGTCGAGGGTGCGCGGCGAGCCGTCGCGCAGGTCGGCGGTGCGCTCGAAGAGCCGCTGCGACTCCTCCACCACGCCGCGCAGCGCGAGCTCGCCCAGGACGCCGGGCGGCAGCGTGCCGCGCAGCTGCTCGGCGGTCATCACCGCCACCGGGTCCTGGCCGGCCAGCACCTCGCGGAGCAGGTGGTCGCCCACGGCCCAGGTCTCGAGCGAGTCCAGGGAGACCGGGATGGCGTCGCCGACCTCGTCGGGCTCCAGCGGCGTCGACACGTCGAGGCGCTGGCGCAGGAAGCTGCGCACCGGGTGGGCGAAGAAGGAGCGCAGCTCGGCCAGCGCTGACGTCGCCGCGCTCCAGCGCGGGCAGGTCGCCGGTCAGCAGCGGCGCGGGCGCGACCCGCTCGCCCGCGGCGGCCCGGGCCCCGCCCAGCGCCGCGGTGTCGAAGCTGAAGGGCCGCGGGTCGTGGACCAGCAGCGCCGCCGGCGGTCAGGTTGCGGGCGTCGTAGGGCTGCAGCGGGTGGCGGGTCAGCACGCTGTCGCGCACCGGGGCGGCGCAGGTGCGGTCGGCGGCGTCGAGCACCTCGCCCAGCGGGACCGCGGGCGGGCCGCGGGGCCCCGGAGTGCTCGTTGGCGCCGGTGTAGGTGACCACCAGCGTCTCGGTGGCGGCGAGCAGGGCGTCGAGCAGCAGCTGCCGGTCCTCGCTGCGCACGTCGCGCTCGCCGGTGAGCGGGTCGCGGGCCAGCACGTCGTCGCCGTCGGGGGTCAGGCTGCGCGGGAAGACGCCGTCGTCGAGGCCGACCAGGCACACCACCCGGTGCGGCACCGAGCGCATCGGCACCATCGTGCAGACGGTGAGGGTGCCGGTGCGGAAGTTGGCCCGGGTCGGGCGGCCGCCGAGCCGGGAGACGAGCAGCGCCCGCACGTCGGCCAGGCGCAGCCGCACCCCGGGCCCGTCGGTGGCGGCAGCGGCGGCGGCCCGGAGCCAGCTCGCGGTCGAGCTGGGCCAGCTGCCAGGCGTCGTCGGGCGCCACGTCGCCCAGGCTGCGCACGCCGTCGGCGAGCGCGCCCATCCACGTCGCCGCGTCCTCGGCGGTCGACAGTGCGGTGAGGCAGGCGTCGAGCCGGTCGACGAGCTCGGCGAAGCGGCCCACGAGGTCGATGTCGGAGCTGCCGACGTCGTCGAGCGGGCAGGCCGCGCCCGACGCGGCGGTGGTCGTCGCCGCTCATCGCGACGCCCGAGCAGGACCCGGTCGAGGCCGGCGCGCCAGGTGTTGTGCTCGAAGGCGGCCATCGAGAACGCGCCGCGGTGCGGGGCGTCGAGGCCCCAGCGGATGCCGGCGCTGGCCGACCCACCGCCCGATCCGCTCGAGGTCGTCGTCACCGAGCGCGAAGCGGGTCCGGCAGGCGTCCGAGCCCGCGAGGTCGAGCACGTCGGAGGCGCTCACCCGGCCCCCGGCGAGCTCGACCAGGGAGGCGCGCCAGGGCGAGCAGCGGGTTGGTGCTGGTCAGGGCCCGGTCGGCCAGCCGCACCCGCAGCCGGTGCGCCGGGTGCCCGCCGCCCTCGGCTCTCGTCGACGGCGTCGGCCAGGCCGAAGCCGGCCGAGACCAGCGGGGCGTAGGTCTCGATGTCGGGGCACATCACGAGGATGTCGCGCGGCTGGAGGGTCGGGTCGTCCTCGAGCAGACCGACCAGCACCTCGCGCAGCACGTCGACCTGGCGGGCCGGGCCGTGGCAGGCGTGCACCTGCAGGCTGCGGTCGGCCGGGTCGTGGACCCGGCGGGCCCGCTCCTCGGCGCGTGGGCGCGTGGTTGGCGCGCAGGTCGTGCTGGAGGCGCGCCAGCAGGGTGGTCGGCGCCTCGGCGGGCTCGTCGACCGGCTCGTCGAGCGGGTCCAGCGGCGCCAGGGTGCGGGCGAGCTCCCGGGTGTCGCGGCCCAGCGAGGCGAGCAGCGGGTGGTCGGCGCGCTCGGCCGAGCGGTCCTCCGAGCGGCGGACCGGGCCGCCCCGTCCCTCGAGCGGTCGCCGCAGGCCTCCCACAGCGCCGGCGAGGGCTGCGGCAGCCACAGGTGCACGTCGCGGGCGCGGGCCAGGGCGCCGAGCAGCGCGACCTCGCCCGGCGGGCAGCCGGGTGTGGCCGAAGAGCGAGAGCCGCCCGGGCAGGTCGAGGCCGTCGCCGCCGCCTTCCAGCGCGGCCACGGTGCGGGCCAGCCGCACGTCGGGCGGGTCGGCGGGCACCCGCTCGAGCAGGCGGCGCCACAGCTCGGGCTGCCAGGCCAGGTCGTCGGGCAGCGACCCGCCGCGCGCCGTCGGTGTCGCGCCCCTCGCGCCAGTCGGTCACCAGCGCCGGACGCTGCACGGCGTACGCCGCCATCAGCCCGGCCAGGCGCCGCGCCACCGACCAGCGCCGGTCGCGGCGCAGCTCGGCGTCCTGCCCGGAGCGGCCGTGGCCGAGGTGGTGGGCCAGGGTGGCGCACCACGGCTCGTCGAGCGAGGCGTCGATGGCGCCCAGCAGCGGCCAGACCAGCCGGTCGGGCTCCCACGGGTCGTCGCGGTCGCGGTCGAGCAGCAGCGAGACCAGCGAGCGCGGCGTCAGGAACCGCACGCCCGCGCAGATGCCGTCGCCGCCGCGCGGCCCGGCTGCCGAGGGTGTGCGAGAGCCGCTGCGTCACCCACCGCTCCACGCCCTTGGCGGGCACCACCACGACCTCCTCGGCGAACGGGTCGTCCAGGGGCACGGCGAGCAGCTCGCCGAGGCCGTCGACGAGCCGGTCGGTGCGCGTGGCGCGGTGGAGGTGGAGCGGCACGGCGGCAGCATCGCACGCGGCACCGACACCCGGGGCGGACCCCGGGGCCCGGGTCGGCGTCAGGAGGTGGCTTCGGCGTCCTGCCGCTCGGCCTCGAGCTCGGCGATCGCCTCGGGCTTGTCGTGGAAGCGGCGGTAGCTGTAGACGATCAGCCCGAGGGCGATCGCGGCCGAGACGACCTGGGTGGTGCCGGTCGCCGCGCCGCCGAGCAGCCACCAGTCGTCGTCGAAGGTCCACCACGACGGCGCGGCCGGGCGCACGATCCAGAGCACGCCCAGGCCGGCCACGACCAGGGCCGCGGCCGAGCTGGCGAGGATGCGGGGCCAGGTCGAGACGCTGTCGGCGGCGCCGCGCAGCGCGCGGTACTTCACCGGCGCCAGGCGCTTCTCGGCCCACTCGTACTGCTGGGAGAGCACCGCCATCCCGGCGAAGAGCATCAGCAGGCCCGGGCCCGGCAGCACCAGCGCGGCCACACCGGCGACCACGAGGGTCCAGCCGACGACCTCGAGGCTCACGCGGCGCGCAGCGGACTTCATGGCCACGAGCATCCCAGAGCGGACCAAGCCCGACCAGACCCCGCGACCACCCGTGCCTGGGATCCCGCATCGGGGCTACTGGGCCCCGTGCTGGACCCCGTACCGGGCCAGGTAGGCCCGCCCCTCCTCGTCGAGGCGCCCGTGGGCCTCGGCGATGCGGGCCCAGCGCAGGCTCATGCTCAGGAAGCGCAGCGGGTTGTAGACGTCCTCCTCGCGGCTGAAGAGCCCGTCGCCGGCGTACGTCATGATCGTGAGGTTCGACTGCTCCAGCATGGTGCCGTCGCCCGGGTCGGGCATCAGGTTGCGCACCTCGCACACCAGCCGCGAGCGCTCCTCGTCGACGACCTGCCAGGCCAGCGGGAAGCCCGTCATCACCGAGCCCGGGAACGCCGTCATGGTCGCCACCGACCACGCGCGGATCTCCTCGCGGCCGTGGAACGTGCCGTAGGCGTGCTCGACGTACTCCGCGTCGGGGGTGAAGAGGTCGGCGAAGCCGTGCCAGTCCCCGCTCTCGGCGAAGCCGGCGACCTTGCGGTGCAGGGCGGCGTAGGCCTCGCGGATCTCCTCCGCGGAGAACCGACCCGCCGCGGGAAGAGGCGTCTCGCTGGGTGTGACCACGCCCACATCCAAGCAGGAGTGGCGGATGGGCGGTGGGCGATCGGCCAGGGAGAGGCTCCCGGTGTGCCAGGAGCGGATCTCGCTCAGCACGACCATCGACGGGGACATCGACGACCGGGAGCAGGTCGCCCCCGATGGACGAGCGGTCACTTTTGCACCCTCGAGCAGTCACTTGCGGCCCGGGTACCGGGCCGCAAGTGACTGCTCAGTGGTGCAAAAGTGACCGCTCGTCGGTGGGGTCCTGCAGGCGGCTCCCGGTCCGGAGCCACCAGGCGGCCGCGCCGCGGACCTCGGCGGGCCAGTCCCCCTCCCCGGCAGCGACCCGCTCGAGGAGCGGGGAGCCCGACCAGCCCACCGCGTGGATGCCGGACATCGGCCCGACGCCCCCGGCCCGCAGGGCCTCCAGCAGGGTCCGTTCCGAGAGTGGCACCCCGGCCTTGACCTGCCAGAGCACGTCCAGCAGCGAGACCTCCTCGCCGGGCCCGGGTTCGCGCACCCGCGGCAGCGCGGTCCTCGATCAGCGCGGTGATCCGGTACGACGCGCGCTCGCGGAGCCAGGCGTCCTCGTGCTCGTGGGCGATGGTGGCGATCGCGTCGATGCAGGCCTCCCGCACGGCCGGCAGGGTCGCGAGCAGCAGCGCGCTGGTCTGCGAGCGGCTGGAGCGGCCGTCGCGCGACGACCTCGAAGAGCAGCCGGGCCAGCATCGGTTGGTAGGGCAGGCCGAGCGCCGCCGAGGCCTCCTCCGCGTGCTCCTGGCACTCGCGCACGAACGCGTCGCGGCTCTCCTTGCGCAAGATCCGGCCCGCCGGTGCCGGCGGGTGCGCCAGCCGCGGCCGGGCGGCCGCCAGGTCGTCGGGCGGCAGCAGGCGCAGCACGTGGGAGAGCCAGCCCCAACGCTCCCCCTCGGGCCCGGCCTCGTTGTAGAGGTCCACGAGCCGGTCGAGGACCGGTCTCCAGAAGTCCGGCGCCGCCGTGGGCCTCGACCATGGTCCCCAGCCCGATCGCGGCGCCCTGCACCACGAGGTCCCGGGGGTCCGCGAGCAGGTCGACCAGCCACGCCCGGGTCTCCGGGTCGGCGGCCTCCCCCACGGCGCTCAACGTCTCGTTGACGATCTGCACGTGCGGGTCGTCCAGCATCTGCGCGGCCGCCGAGCGCACCACCTCGCCGTAGGCGCTGCGCCGCAGCAGGGCCAGGGCGTCGTACCGGGTCAGGTAGGAGCAGCCGCACCGCGCGCACCGTCTCCTGCATCAGCGCCACCACGCGCTCACGTGCCATCGACGCCGGCAGGCGCGACGTTGCCGGGCTGGGACAGGGCGCGCGCCCAGTCGCGCCACTGCCCCCCGTGGGCGCGGCCCTCGAGGACCGGCTCGTGGAGCCGGGACATCTCCTCCGGGCTGGTCACGCGCTCGACCGGCGCGCGCTCGCCGGGGCGTAGGGGAAGGTGCGGCACACGATGTCGATGCAGGCACGCAGCGAGCCGGGCTGCAGGCCCAGGCCAGCTCGTAGGCCCGGACCACCCGGTCGTCGCGCACCGCACCGGTCTCGACGCGGTGCAGCGAGGAGGAGCTGGTGCTCAGGCCCAGCCGCCCGAGCCGGTGGACCATGTCGCCGAGCCGGGGCACGGCCCGGCCGGGCGCCGTGAGCCGCGCCATCCGCAGCAGCCAGCCGATCCGGACGCCCACGTCGATGGTCGCGCCGGTGAGCGGGGTCGGGTCGTCGAGCGGTTTGAGCGGCGCGCCGCGCGACTGCTCCCTACCCACTCGGACCCCCATGTCCGTCGGCGATCTCCGACCGGTGGACTGGTCCGGACGGAGCGTTGTGCCGCCTCAGTGTAAAGACCTCGGCAAACAGGCCTCGACGGTCCCGCGGTCAGTCCCGGTCGCGGACCAGGCCGCCCACGACCACGTCGGCGAGCGCGCGGTAGGCCTCGGCGTCGCTGAGCCCGGACGCCGCGCCCACCCGTCCCGCCTGGATGCCGGTCATCACCTCCGCGACCGCGGCGCCCACGAAGTCGGCGTCGACGGGCCGCAGCGCGCCGGCCGCGACGCCCTCGTCGACCAGGTCGCGGACCCGCCGGGCGGCGAGGCGGGTGTTCTCCTCGTAGACCTCGCCGGCGGGCGGGTACGCCGCCAGGTCGGCGTAGAAGCGGGCCGAGACGGGCGCGAGCTCGTCGGCGACCGCGAGCAGGTAGGTGCGCAGCCGGGCGGCCGGGTCGGGCTCGGCCTCGACCCGTGCCTCGATGCGCTCGCGCGGCCCCGCGGAAGTAGCCGCGGACGGTCGCCAGCACGATCTGCTCCTTGGAGTCGGCCACCAGGTAGAGCGAGGTGCGCGAGCAGCGCAGCCGGGCCGCGAGGTCGCCGACCCCGAAGGCGAGAACCCCTCGGCCAGGAACAGCGCGACCAGGCGGTCCGAGCAGCTCGGCTGCGCCGCCGGTCGGCGCGCGCGAGTGGGGTCGGTCGGGCTCACGGGGCGCAGCCTAGGTCTCGCGGACGGGCGTCTGAGTACCAGATCCCGTACGTCTGGTACTCGATCCGCACCCGGCCTTCCTGGAGGACCCATGCCCGCCCGCCGTGTCCTGGCCACCGACGAGTCCGCCGAGCTGCTCGCGCTCGTACGCCGCATCGCCGCCGACGAGCTGGCTCCCCGCGTCGCCGAGGCCGAGGCCGACGAGCAGCTTCCCCCGCGACGTCTTCCGGCTGCTGGGGCGCAGCGGGCTGCTCGGGCTGCCCTACCCGGAGGAGCACGGCGGGGCCGGCCTGCCCTACGAGGTCTACCTGCAGGTGCTCGAGGAGATCGCGCGCGGTGTGGTCCTCGGTCGGCGTCGGGCGTCTCGGTGCACGCGCTGAGCTGCTTCGGGCTCGCGCGAGTTCGGCACCGACGAGCAGCGCGCGCAGTGGCTGCCCGACATGCTCGGGCGGCGACCTGCTCGGCGCCTACTGCCTCTCCGAGGCGCACGCCGGCTCCGACCCGGCCGCGATGCGCACCACCGCGCGCCGCGACGGCGACGACTACGTCCTCGACGGCGCCAAGGCCTGGACCACCCACGGCGGGCACGCCGACTTCTACAAGGTGATGGCCCGCACCTCCGAGGACCGCGGCGGCATCTCCTGCTTCCTGGTGCCGGCCGACACGCCGGGCCTGGTGGCCGACCCGCCGGAGCGCAAGATGGGCCTGACCGGCTCGGCGACCGCCACGATGCGCTTCGACGGCGTGCGCGTGCCCGTCGAGCGGCGCCTCGGGGCCGAGGGCGAGGGACTGAAGATCGCGCTGGCCGGCCTCGACTCCGGGCGCCTCGGCATCGCCGCCGTCGCCACCGGGCTGGCGCAGGGCGCGCTCGACCACGCCCTGGCCTACGCCCGCGAGCGCGAGACCTTCGGGCGCGCCGATCATCGAGCACCAGGGCCTGGCCTTCGTGCTGGCCGACATGGAGGCCGCGGTCCAGAGCGCCCGGGCCACGGTGCTGCACGCCGCCCGGCTCAAGGACGCCGGGCCGCCCTTCGGTCGCGAGGCGTCGATCGCCAAGCTGGTCGCCACCGACAACGCCATGAAGGTCACCACCGACGCCGTGCAGGTGCTCGGCGGCTACGGCTACACCCGCGACTTCCCGGTCGAGCGCTACATGCGCGAGGCGAAGGTGATGCAGATCTTCGAGGGCACCAACCAGATCCAGCGGATGGTCATCGCCCGCTCCCTCGACAAGGACGACCCCGGCGCGATCACCCACCTCTGACGCCCTCCCCGACCCGGCGCACTTCCTCGCCGAGCCGGCGCTACTTCCGCGCGAGCCGGCGCTACTTCCGGAACTGGCGCCGGCTCGTCGGGAACTGGCGCCGGGTCGCGGGGAACTGGCGCCGGGTCGGGGTGGGGGTCGGCCGGGTGGGAGGCTGGCCGGTGGACCTCCCCTCCGCCGCCGACGTCGACGCGGCCGCCGCACCGGCTCTCCGACATCGTCAGCCCGACGCCGCTGCACCGCAGCGACCGCCTCTCGACCCTGCTCGGGCTCGAGGTGTGGCTCAAGCGCGAGGACCTGCAGCCGGTGCGCTCCTACAAGCTGCGCGGCGCCTTCACCCTCATCGACCAGCTCCCGCCCGAGGCGCGCGAGCGGGGCGTGACCTGCGCCAGCGCCGGCAACCACGCCCAGGGCGTCGCCTTCGCCTGCGCCCGCGCCGGCGTCCGGGCCCGGGTGCACCTGCCCCGCACCACCCCGCGCCAGAAGCGCGAGCGGGTCGCGGTCCTCGGCGGCGGGCTCGTCGAGGTGGTGATCGTCGGCGACACCTACGACGAGGCGGCCGCGGCCAGCGCGGCGTACGCCGCCGAGAGCGGCGCGACGCCGGTGCCGGCCTTCGACGACCCGCGCACGATCGCCGGCCAGGGCACGGTGGCGCGCGAGGTCGCTCGCCCAGCTCGACGCGCAGACCGGGCGCGCCCCCGACGCCGTCGTCGTGCCGGTCGGCGGCGGCGGGCTGCTCGCCGGGCATGCTCACCTTCCTCGCCGAGCACGCACCGCACGTGCGCGTGGTCGGCGCCGAGCCGGCCGGCGCGGCCAGCATGGCCGCCGCGCTGGCGGCCGGCGAGCCGGTCGACGCTCGACGACCTCGACGGCTTCGTCGACGGCGCCGCCGTACGCCGGGTCGGGCGCGTGGACGCACGCCGTCGTCGCCGCGCACCGGCCGCCGATGGTCGCGCGTCCCCGAGGGGCTGGCCTGCGTCGAGATGCTCGACCTCTACCAGTCCGACGGGATCATCGCCGAGCCCGCCGGGGCGCTGGCCAGCGCGGCCCTGCGCCTGCCGATGGACGCCGGCGGCCCGGTGCTGGCGCCGGGCTCGCTGGTCGTGGCGATCGTCTCCGGCGGCAACAACGACGTCAGCCGCTACGCCGAGGTCGTCGAGCGGGCGCTGGTGCACGAGGGGCTCAAGCACTACTTCCTGGTGGAGTTCCCCCAGGAGCCGGGCGCGCTGCGCCGCTTCCTCGACGAGGTGCTCGGTCCCGACGACGACATCACGCTCTTCGAGTACGTCAAGCGCAGCAACCGCGAGACCGGCCCGGCGCTGGTCGGCGTCGAGCTGGCCGACGCCGGCGACCTGCCCGGGCTGCTGGCCCGGATGGAGGCCTCGCCGCTGCGCGTCGAGCAGGTCCCGCCCGAGAGCCCGCTCTTCCGCTGGGTGATGTAGTGCCGGGCGCCTCAGCCGGGCGTCTGGGTCGAGTCGTGCCCGGGTGCCCTCCGGGTCCTCGGTGCGCTCCTCGGAGTCGGCCAGGATCGCCTCGGCCTGGGCCTGCGGGTCGGCGCTGCCGGCCTCCTGCTCCTCGGGCAGCAGCTCGGCGCGCGAGGCGACCGCGTCGGCGTCGGGGCGCGAGTCGGGCGGTCGGCGCGTGCTCGGGGTCGGGTCGGTGGCGTCCATGCCCCGACGCTAGCGCGGAGCCCCTCACGCCCGGTACCGCGATGGCCGGACACCACCCGGTCGGGCGTAACTCTGGGCGCCCGTTGGGCAGTTGGACCAGTGAGCACCCCTCGCGGCCCCCCGGCCGACGGGTGTCTCGGCCTCGCACTCGAGGGCGCTCGGACGCCCCCGGGGAGGACCGGACATGACCCGCAACGCCCGCTCGCGGACTGGCGCTGCTGGCCACCGGTGCGCTCGTCGCTCTCTCGGCCGCACCGGCCACCGCCGCGACCCCGGTCGCCCAGGCCGAGGCCACCGCGCTGACGCTGACGTGGCCAGCACGCCGACCGACTCCGGGTCCTTCTCCTCCACCCACGACGGCGACAACGAGAGCACCTCCGGCTCGAACCGGCCCGCGATCGTCGGCGGCGACCGGCCAGTCCTTCGTCCAGGCCGGCACCCTGGCCCAGGACGCGCGCACCCGCGTCGAGGAGCAAGCTCGGGTACGCCGAGGCGTGCGCCGGGCTCGCCGGCGACGGCGCCACCGTGGTCGGGGTCGGCGAGGGCGGCTGCCTGACCCCGGGCCAGAACGTGCGGCTCAACGCCGGCACCGTCGACCTCTCCGGCCTGCGGATCGTCGAGTCCGAGTTCCTCGCCGGGCTTCGACCAGCAGCTGCAGGACGCGCTCGCGCCCGGTGCTCGACCAGCTCCTGCCGGCGCTCTCCGACGGCCTCGAGCAGGCCCTCACCGGCCTCGGCGACCTCGGCGTCTTCCTCGACGCCGGCGTCATCCAGAGCCAGTGCACCGCCGGGCCCGGCACCTCCGCGGGCTCCGCGCAGATCGTCGACGCGGCGGCGTACGTCGAGGTCGGCGGCACGCCGCGTCGACCTCGTGGCCCTGCCGGTCAACCCCGCGCCCAACACCCACGTCGTCACCGACCTCGGGGCGGTGACCCAGGAGGTGCTCGACGCCGTGCGCACCGAGCTCGAGACCGCCATCGACGGCGCCCTCGGCCCGCTGACCGCGGTCGTCGACGGCGCCGAGGTGCTGGCCGAGGCGCTGGGCCAGGTCGGCGAGCAGCTCGCCCCGCTCGAGGACAACGTCCTCGACATCCTGCTCAACAAGCAGGTCCAGATCGCCGACGACGAGATCGAGGTGACCGCGCTGGACCTGTCGGTGCTGCCGGCCGCCCAGGAGTTCGACGTCGAGCTGCTGCGCGCCGAGATCGGCACCTCGCACTGCGGCCCGACCGGCCGGTCGGCACGCCCGACCCCGAGCCGACCCCCGACCCGACCAAGCCTCCGGCCCCGGTGCCGACCTCGGTGCCGGCCGGCGTCGAGACCGCCGCGGCTCCCGACGGCGGCATGGGCACCGCCGGCAACCTCTCGCTGGCCGCGCTGCTGGCCCTGGCCGGCGCGCGCCGGTGTCGCCAGCTGGCGCCGCAGCCTGCGCGGCTGAGCGGCGACGGTCGTGGACGTCGCTGTCAGGCACGGCTGCGGGCGCTGACCTCCGCGCTCGGCGTGCTGGCGCTGGGGATGGTGCTGCTCGGGGTCGTCCTGCCCGGCGGCGACGACGACGGCTACACCTCCCTCGACCCGGCCGCCCCGGTGCGGCTCTCGGTGCCCTCGCTCGACATCAGGCCCCCGTCAACGTCCGTCGAGGTCGGCGACGACCGCGTCCTCGACCCGCCGGCCGACGTGCTCGACGTCGGCTGGTGGGACGGCAGCGCGCTGCCCGGCCAGGACGACCGGCCGCACCGTGATCGCCGGGCACACCGTGAACACCGGCGGGCGGCTCGCTCGACCGG
This sequence comes from uncultured Actinomycetota bacterium, assembly GCA_963722135.1. Taxonomy (GTDB): domain Bacteria; phylum Actinomycetota; class Actinomycetes; order Propionibacteriales; family Nocardioidaceae; genus Nocardioides. Next base: position 856,351 of record CAVRJT010000001.1, on the reverse strand, counting down.
CTCGCCGACGTGCGCCGCGGCGCGGTCGTCGACGTGCTGACCCGCAACGGCACGATGCGCTACGAGGTGCGCCGCACCAAGGTCTACGACAAGGAGCAGCTGGCCCGGCACGCCGCCCAGGTCTTCGGCCAGGACGGCGGCGACGGCCGGCTGGTGCTGGTCTCCTGCGCCGACTGGGACGGCAGCGCCTACGACAGCAACGTCGTCGTGTACGCCGACCCCGTGGGCAGCCCCGTCGACAGCCCGTCGAAGGGGCCGTCAGGACTGCGGGTCGTCCCGGGTAGGCAGCACGGTCAGACCTGCAGCCCGAGCAGCATCTGCACCCGGGTGCGGGTGGTCGAGGGGTCCCGCGGCAGGTGCCCGTTGACCGCCCGGCAGGCCCAGCCCAGCCGGCGGGCGACGTCCGACTGGCGCGCACCAGCTCCTCGTGGCCGGCCGCGGTCGAGCCGGCCCAGCCCGCCAGGTAGGTGTCGCGGTAGGGCGCGGTGTCCTCGGAGCCCGCCTCGTCGTCGAGCCCCCAGGCGATCACCCCGTCGAGGGTCACCGCCAGGGTCAGGAACGGGTGGGTCAGGCAGGCGTCGCCCCAGTCGAGGATCCGCACCCGCCCGTCGCGGACGAAGACCTGGGCGTCGTGCAGGTCGTCGTGCTGCAGGGTGTCGGGCAGCCCGGTGGCCGCCAGCTCGGCGCACAGGTCGCGCACCAGCGGCACGGCCGCCCGCGCCGGCGCGGCCACGTCGCCGAGGCTCGGGGGCGATCCGCTCGACCAGGTCGGCGTACAGGTCGGGGAGGCGGGGCAGCCGCAGGTCGGGCAGCCCGTCGGCGAGCAGGTCCGTCGCGTCGGCGGCCAGGTCGCGCTGGACCGAGGCGTAGAGCGCCAGGGCGTCGTGCCACGGGCGCGAGGGTGCGCTCGCGGGCGCCGAGCTCGCGCAGGGTCGTCGCCGGCGTCGGCGAGCAGCAGCCACCCGCGCTGCGGGGTCGGCACCGAGCAGCGGTGCGACGGCGTCGGGCGACGCCGCGCCAGCAGGGTGGTGACCGCGACCTCGTGGCGCAGCGACTCGCCCACCGCCTTGGCCCACACCGGGCCGGCCGTCGTGGGCACCCGCAGCACCGTGCCCCAGGCGCGCACGTGCGGCTGGCTCACCTGGCCCTCGACCTGCAGCCCGAAGACGTCGAGCCGCGCCTCGCACCCAGGCGAGGAAGCCGGCGCGCCACGCCGGGGTCGTCGTACGAGGTCACCGCGCTCCAGGATCCGCCGCCACGGCGCCACCCCGCCACCGATTTCCGCGACCCGGCCCAAATATCGCGTCGACCCGGCGCAGATGCTACGCCGGTTGTCCACCAGCGGGTGGTCGACCCGCTCACCACCTGTGCGACAAGGTGGAGGCGGACGCGTCGAGCCTCCTCCTCACACCGGAACCGAAAGGACTGCCGGCAGATGACACCCGACCAGCACGCAGCACGACCCCAGCGAACCGACCGCGTGGGACGCCACCTCGCTCGGACGGCGCTTCGAGGAGGTGCGGGGCCGCACCGAGGCGCTCGCCGCCCCGCTGTCGCCCGAGGACCAGACGGTCCAGTCGATGCCCGACGTCTCGCCCACCAAGTGGCACCGCGCCCACGTGACGTGGTTCTTCGAGACCTTCCTGCTGGCCGAGGCCGAGCCGGGCTTCGCGCCGTTCCAGGACCAGTACTGGTTCCTCTTCAACTCCTACTACGAGACCCTCGGCCCGCGCTACGCCCGCCCCGACCGCGGCCTGGTCACCCGGCCGGGCGCGCACGAGGTCGGCGACTACCGCGCCGACGTCGACGCCCGGGTGCGCGACCTCGTCGACACCCTCGACGAGCGGCACGCTCGACAAGCTGACGCCGATCATCGAGCTCGGCTTCCACCACGAGCAGCAGCACCAGGAGCTGCTGCTGATGGACATCAAGCACGTGCTGTCGCGCAACCCCCTCCAGCCCGTGTACGCCGGCCGCGCCGGTCGAGCGCTGCGAGCCCGACGACCTCGGCTGGGTCGAGGTCGAGGGCGGCCTCGTCGAGGTCGGCCACGAGGGCCCGGGGTTCTCCTTCGACAACGAGCTGCCCCGGCACCGGCAGTGGCTCGAGCCCTACCGGCTGGCCGACCGGCTGGTCACCAACGGCGAGTGGCTGGCCTTCATGGCCGACGGCGGCTACGAGCGCCACGAGCTGTGGCTCTCCGACGGCTGGGCCCGGGTCCGCGGCGGAGGGCTGGCGAGCGCCGCTCTACTGGACCGAGCACGACGGGGTCTGGTTCGAGCACACGCTCCACGGCACCTGGCCGGTCAACCCGGGTCTCCCGGTGGCCCACGTCAGCTTCTACGAGGCCGAGGCGTTCGCGACCTGGGCCGGCAAGCGGCTGCCGACCGAGGCCGAGTGGGAGCACGCGGTCGTCACCGACGGCCAGGGCGGTCAGCACGGCCGCGACGACCGGGTCGTCGGCAACCTCGCCGACGACGGGTCCTTCCACCCGCGCCCGGCCGCGCCGGCGCCGCCCGGCAGCCGGCTGCGCCAGGTGCACGGCGACTGCTGGGAGTGGACCTCCTCGGCCTACCACCCCTACCCCGGCTTCCACCCGCCCGAGGGCGCGATCGGGGAGTACAACGGCAAGTTCATGTCCAACCAGATGGTGCTGCGCGGCGGCTGCGCGCTGACCGCCGCCGGCCACGCCCGCGCGTCGTACCGCAACTTCTTCCCGCACGGCGCCCGCTGGGCGCTCTCCGGGGTGCGCCTCGCCGACGGCGGGGCGCCCGCATGAGCGCGCCGCGAGCCGGTCGTCCAGGTCCTGCTCGACACCGACTGGGCGTCCGGGCTCGCTGGTCGCCGACGTGCGCCGCGGGCTGGGCGGGCGTCCGTTGCGGCTGCCGCCGAAGTGGCTCTACGACGACGAGGGCTCGCGGCTCTTCGACGAGATCACCCGGCTGCCGGAGTACTACCCGACCGAGGCCGAGCGCTCGATCCTGGCGACCTACGCCGCCGACATCGTCGCGGCCTGCGACGCCACCACCGTCGTCGAGCTCGGCAGCGGCACCAGCGACAAGACGCGGCTGCTGCTCGACGCGTTCGCCGAGGCCGGGCGCGCTGCACCGCTTCGTGCCGGTCGACGTCTCGGAGCAGACGCTGCGCGACGCCGCCGTCGATGCTCGTCGAGCGCTACCCCGACACCGCGGTCGAGGCGATCGTCGGCGACTTCACCCTGCACCTGGGCCACCTGCCCGAGGGGCAGCGCCGGCTGGTGGCGTTCCTCGGCAGCACCATCGGCAACCTCTACGTCGAGGAGCGCGGCGCGTTCCTCGGCGCGCTGGCCGACTCGCTCGACGCCGGGCGACTGGCTGCTGCTGGGCACCGACCTGGTCAAGGACGCCGACCGGCTGGTCGCGGCGTACGACGACGCGCAGGGCGTCACCGAGGCGTTCGTGCGCAACTGCCTGGTGGTGCTCAACCGCGAGCTCGGCGCCGACTTCGACCCCGACCGCTTCGACTACGTGCCGCTGTGGGACGCCCACATGGGCCGGATGGACCTGCGGCTGCGCGCGACGGTGCCGCAGACGGTGCGGGTGCCGGGCGCCGACCTCGTCCTCGACCTCGCGGCCGGCGAGGAGATCCAGGTCGAGATCTCCACCAAGTTCCGCCCCGAGCAGGTCGCGCGCGAGCTCGGCGCGGCCGGCTTCGAGGTGCGCGAGACGCTGGACCGACCCGGCCGGCGACTTCGCGGTCACCCTGGCCCGGCTGACCTGAGCGGCGCGGCGGCGATGAGCGGCACCGTCGACGTCGTCGAGCTGGTCGACCAGCTGCCCGGCACCGCCCGCTCCGACCACGGCCGCTACGTGAAGCTCGAGCGTCGCCGGGCGCACCTTCGGCTACCTGTGGGAGCCGACCGTCACCGTCGGGCTCAAGCAGACCCTCGCCGAGCAGCTCGCCCTGGTCGCGATGCGTCCCGACGTCTTCGAGGTGCAGTTCACCGCCGGCGGGTTCGGCTGGGTGGTGGCGCACCTCGAGCACGTGGAGCGCGACGAGCTCGCCGAGCTGGTCTTCGAGGCCTGGCGGCTCACCGCCCCGACCGCGCTCCTGGAGCAGCGTGGTGAGGTCCTGCCCACCTGACTGGTGGGTGGTGCAGAACTGACTGGTCGGGTGGTGCAGATCTGACCGGTGGGTGGTGCAGAAGTGACTGCTCGTCAGAGCGCGGCGAGCCCGGTGAGCAGCCGGTCGACCTCGTCGGCGGTGGAGTACGGCGACAGCCCGACCCGGACCCCGCCGGCGTCGCCGAGGCCCGCGTGGCGCGACGCCTCGAGGGCGTAGAAGCTGCCCGCGGGGGCGAGCACGTCGCGGTCGACGAGGTGCTGCTGCACCGCGGCGGGGTCGTGGCCGTCGACGCCGAGCAGCACCGTCGGCGTACGCCGCGCGGGGCTGCCGTGCACCCGCACGCCGGGCAGGTCGTCGAGCCCGCCGAGCAGCCGGGCCAGCAGCGCGTCCTCGTGCTCGCCGACCGCGGACATCGACGCGGCGAGCCGCTCGCGGCGCGGCAGGTCGCCCGGCTGGTCGAGCAGGTCGGCGAGCGCGTCGACGGCGGCCGTGACCCCGGCGAGCATCTCGTAGGGCAGCGTGCCGAGCTCGAAGCGCTCGGGCACCGCGTCGGTCGGACGGCAGCAGCTTGTCGGGCCGCAGCGTCTCGAGCAGCGCCGGGTCGCCCGCGACCGCGCCCAGGTGCGGGCCGAAGAACTTGTACGGCGAGCAGGCCACCAGGTCGGCGCCGAGCGCGTCCCGGTCGACGAGCGTGTGCGGAGCCAGGTGCACCGCGTCGACGTACATCAGCGCACCCACCTCGTGGGCGGCGGCGCTGATCGCGGCGACGTCGGGGCGGGTGCCGAACAGGTTGGAGGCGGCGGTGACCGCGACCAGCCGAGTGCGTTCGGAGAGCACCTCGCGCACGGTCTCGGCCGGGTCCAGCTCGGCCGTGACCGGGTCGAAGTCGATCCACCGCACCATCGGCCCCGGCCCGCTCGGCGGCCAGCACCCACGGCCGGATGTTGCTGTCGTGGTCGAGGCGGCTGACGACGACCTCGTCGCCGGGCGCCCCAGTCCTGCGCCAGGGTGCGCGCCATCTCGAAGGTCAGCGCCGTCATCGAGCGGCCGAAGACGACGCCGCGCGGGTCGGTGCCGAGCAGGTCCCCGATCGCGGCCCGGGCCGACCCCACCGTCTCCTCCGTACGCCGCTGCGCCGGGGTCAGCGAGCCCCGCTGGCACATGCCGGCGGTCATCGCCTCCGCCACGGCGTCGGCCACCCGGCTCGGCACCAGGGACCCGCCGGGTCCGTCGAAGCGGGCCTCCCCCGCGCTCGGCCCCGACGCGAGGGCAGGGAACCAGGCGCGGACACGGTCGACGTCGAGGACAGCCATGCCCGCATGCTGCCACCCGCCCGGGCGCTGCCCACGTCGCGGTCGCGCTGCCACGCTTCGCGCCGGCCACGACAGACTGGGCCCATGGCCGACACCGACCAACCCGACGTGACCCGCTACGCCACCGGCGTCTCCTCCGACGAGCAGCACACGGCGCTGCGGGCCTCGGTGCGCCAGCTCGCAGCCCTGCTCGGCGAGGCGCTGACCCGGCACGAGGGACCCGAGCTCCTCGCGCTGGTCGAGCAGGTGCGGGCGCTGGCGCGCGAGCACGACGACGGTGCGCTGCACGACCTCCTCGCGGGCGTCGACGACGACACCGCGGTGGTGCTGGCCCGGGCGTTCACCGGCTACTTCCAGCTCGTCAACGTCACCGAGCAGCTGCACCGCTGGCAGGAGGTGACGGCCGAGGACGAGGGCCCGCTGGCCGTGGCGGTGGGGCGCATCGGTGACGCGCTCGCCGAGGGCAGCGTCGACGTCGACCTGGTCTCCGACGTGCTGCGCCGGGTCGAGTACCGCCCGGTGTTCACCGCGCACCCGACCGAGGCCAGCCGGCGCACTGTGCTGCGCGCTGCTGCGCACGATCGCCGACGTCGTGCACGCCTCCGAGGACCCCCGCGCCCGTCCCGGCGACGCCGAGCGCCACGAGCGCCGGCTCGCCGAGCTGGTCGACGTGCTGTGGCAGACCGACGAGCTCCGGATCGCGCGGCCCGACCCCCGTGACGAGGCCCGCACGTCGCTGTACTACCTGGGCCAGCTGGCCCGGCGGGTGGTGCCCGACCTGCTCCAGGAGCTCGACCGGCGGCTGGCCTCGATCGGGGTCGAGCTGCCGGTGACCGCGCGTCCGCTGCGCTTCGGCAGCTGGGCCGGCGGCGACCGCGACGGCAACCCCAACGTCACCCCGGAGGTCACCCTGGAGGTCCTCGCGATCCAGCACGACGCCGGGCTGCGCGAGCTGGTCGCCCAGGTCGACGAGATCCTCACCGAGGTCTCCGCCTCGACGCGCGTCGTGGCCGCCAGCGCGGAGCTGCTGGGTTCGCTCGAGGCCGACGCCGAGGCGCTGCCGATCACCTACTCGACGATCCGCCGGCTCAACGCCGAGGAGCCCTACCGGCTCAAGCTGTCGTTCGTGCGGGTGCGGCTGCTGCGCACCCGCGACCGGCTGGCCCACGCCACCGCCCACGAGCCGGGCCGCGACTACGCGCACCTCGGCGAGCTGCTCGACGACCTGCGCCTGGTGCGCGACTCGATGCTCGCCGACGGCGACCGGCTCACCGCCGACGGCTCGGTGCTGCGGCTGCTGCGCACCGCCACCGCGATCGGCACCGGCATGGCCACCCTCGACGTGCGCGAGCACTCCGAGAAGCACCACGAGGCGCTCGCCGAGCTGTACGACCGCCTCGGCGAGCTCGAGCGGCCCTACGGCGAGCTCGACCACGCCGCCCGCACGCAGGTGCTGCGCGCCGAGATGGCCGGGCGTCGGCCGCTCGTCGGCGCGGGGCAGGTGCCGCCCGACGGACCCGCCGCGGCGTCGCTGGGCCTGCTGCACACCCTGCGCCGCGCCCAGGACACCTACGGGCCCGACGTGGTCGAGACCTACATCGTCTCGATGACCCACGACGTCGACGACCTCTTCGCCGTCGTGGTGCTGGCCCGCGAGGCCGGGCTCGTCGACCTCGGCTCCGAGACCCGGCCCGCCACGGCGCGGATCGGGTTCGCGCCGCTCTTCGAGACCGTCGCCGAGCTCGAGACCGCCGGCCCGCTGCTCGACGCCCTGCTCAGCGACGCGTCGTACCGCCGCGTGGTCGCGGCGCGCGGCGACGTGCAGGAGATCATGCTCGGCTACTCCGACTCCTCCAAGGACGCCGGCATCGCGGCCTCGCAGTGGCAGATCCACCGCGCCCAGCGCGCGCTGCGCGACGTGGCGCCGCGCGCACGGCGTGCTGCTGCGGCTCTTCCACGGCCGCGGCGGCTCGGTGGGCCGCGGCGGCGGGCCGACCGCCGAGGCGATCCTCGCCCAGCCCAACGGCAGCCTCGACGGGCCGATCAAGATGACCGAGCAGGGCGAGGTCATCTCCGACAAGTACCTGCTGCCCGAGCTGGGCCGCTGGAACCTCGAGGGCGCGCTCGCCGCCGTCGTCGAGGCCTCGGTGCTGCACCGCGACCGGCTGCTGCCCCGCGACGTCCTCGACGCGCTGGGACGACACCATGGACGTGGTCGCCGGCGAGCGGGCAGACGGCGTACCGCGGCGCTGGTGCGCGACCCGGGGCTGGTCCGGTTCTTCGTCGCCGCCACCCCCGTCGACGAGCTCGGCAAGATGAACATCGGCTCCCGCCCGGCCAAGCGTCCCGGCGGCGACGGCGGGCTCGACGACCTGCGCGCGATCCCGTGGGTCTTCGGCTGGACGCAGTCGCGGATCATCCTGCCCGGCTGGTACGGCGTCGGGTCGGGGCTGGCGGCCGCGCGCGAGGACGGGCGCGAGGAGGTGCTGCGCGAGATGTACGCGTCGTGGCCGTTCTTCCGCACCTTCCTGTCCAACGTGCAGATGACGCTGGCCAAGACCGACCTCGACATCGCGGCGCGCTACGTGCGGACCCTCGTCGACGACGACTCGCGGCCGGTCTCTTCGACAAGATGCGCGAGGAGCACGCGCGCACCGTCGCGGAGGTGCTCGCCGTCACCGGCCAGGAGCGAGCTCCTCGAGAGCGCCCCGGTGCTGCGCCAGACCCTCGAGCTGCGCGACTCCTACCTCGCGCCGCTGCACGCCCTGCAGGTCTCGCTGCTGGCGCGGGTGCGCGCCGTGCCGGAGGGCGAGGAGCCGCCCGCCGAGCTGCAGCGCGCGCTGCTGCTGACCATCAACGGCATCGCCGCGGGCCTGCGCAACACCGGCTGACCCGCCAACCGGCTGGTTTTTTCGGGACGGCTCGGCGAACCGGCCGGTTTTTTCAGGACGGCTCGGCGCGGCGGTGCCGGCGTCGACCCAGGAAGGACCAGCCGCCGCGCACCCCCTCCTTCTCGGGGCGGGGCGCCACACGTTGCCGGGGTGCGGCTCGACGCGGGGGCCGCGCAGCGCGACCCGGTCGCACCAGCAGCGGGGCCAGCCGGTCGTAGACCCCGGGCAGCAGCCGGAAACCGAGCACCGTGAGCCGGTTGGCCGGGCCCACGTGGACCTGGCGGCGCGGGTGGTCGATGGCGCGCACGCAGGCGCGCGCGACCCGGTCGGGGCCGACGACCGGCGGCGGGGCGTGGCCGGCGCGGCCGGCGTACGTCGCGGACTGCTCGTAGACGGGGGTGTCGACGGCGCCCGGCAGCACCAGCGAGACGCTGACCCCGGCGGTCGCCGCGCAGCTCGTTCTGCATGCCGCGCACCAGCGCCGAGCTGGCCCCACTTGGCGGCGCAGTAGGCTGCCCATCGACGGCACCGCGATCTGCGCCAGCAGCGAGCTGACCACGACCAGGGCGCCGCCGTGCTCGCGGAAGTGCGGGCAGCACCGCGCGGGCGACGTGGTGGGTGCCGCGCAGCCCCGGTGTCGATGACGTGCGCCGAAGACTCGGCCGGCACCTCCTCGACGGTGCCGTAGGCGACCACCTGCGCGGTCAGCACCACCGCGTCGAGGCGGCCGTGCTCGGCGAGGCAGGTCGCCGACGGCGCGCCCGCACGGACGGCCTCGTCGGTGACGTCGGCGACGACCCTGCCGCGTGGCCTGGCCGGGACCGCTGCGCGGCCAGGGCGGCCACCACCTCGCGCACCCGCTGGCGTCGCGGGCGACCACCACGACGTGGTCGCCGCCCTCGGCACCACCTGCTGCGCGGTGGCCAGGCCGATGCCCGGAGGTGCCCCCGACGACCATCACCACCCGGCTCATGCAGCCCCCTCGTTGGCGCCCGTCCGGAGTCCGCGTCCGCGGGCTGCAGCCGCCGGGACGCCACCTGGAAGAGCGGGCCGACCAGCGGTCGTAGGCCGCGGCCGGGCGCCAGGTGAAGACCGCCATCAGCGCCGTAGTTGCTCAGCGCCGTCTGGCGCGTCGGCGCGGCGCGAGCCGACCTGGGCCAGCACCACCCGCGCCACCCGCTCGGGGCTGATCGACGGCGGCGGCGGGGTGTTGACCGCGCCGGCGGAGTCGAGGGCGTTGTCGTAGATCGGGGTGTCGACGCTGCCCGGCGAGACGTGGCTGATCCGCACCTGCGGCAGGTCGACGTTCTCGATGCGCAGCTGGCGCACCAGCGCGCGCACCCCCCACTTGCTCACGACGTACGGCGTCATCTCGGGCACCGCGATGTAGCCCAGCAGCGACCCGACCACCACCAGGTCGCCGCGGCGCTGGCGGCGCAGCACCGGCAGCACGTGGCGCGCCACGCACGGCGGTGCCGAGCAGGTTGGTCGACACGACGTCGGCGAAGTCCTGGGCCGAGGTCTCCTCGGTGCGGCCGTAGGAGACCACGCCGGCGCAGTGCAGCACCGTGTCGATCCGCTCGTGGCGCTCCAGCACCGTGCTGCACCATCGCGGCCACCGCGTCGTCGTCGGAGAGGTCGGTGGGCACCACCAGCGTGGAGGCGGCGCCGGCCTCGTCGCAGGCGCTCGCGACCTTCTCGCAGCTTCTCCTCGCGTCGGGCCACCAGCACCACGTCGTGGCCCTCGGCGGCGGCGCGCAGCGCGGTGGCCTCGCCGATGCCGCTGGTGGCGCCGGTGACGAGCACGACCCGAGGGTCGTCGACCGGGCCGGGCGGGCAGCGGGCAGCACGCTCGGTGAGCAGTCCGAAGGGGTCGAGCAGGTTCACGGAGGTCCTCGGTCGGTCCGGCGCCGGCACGCGGCGGTCCGCCTGGGACCGGGTGCTCGCCTCCCGGGGCTCGTGGGAGGCGTCTCTCCACGGTAGGCAGGCGCCCGGGGCCCGGACATCACCCCGGGTGAGCGCGCCGTCACGCTGCCACCTGCGAGGGTGCCGCGGCGCGGGCCGGGCGGGCTAGGTTGCCGAGGTGCCCCTCCGCCGTACACCGCCCCCGTCCACCGCACCGCGCTCCCGCGGCCTGCGCCGCTCGGGGGTCCGGCTCGTGAGCCGGGTCCTGGTCACCGGCGTCGACCGGGTACGTCGGCTCCCGCCTGGTCCCGGTGCTCCTCGAGGCCGGGCACGAGGTGTTCGCCGCCACCCGCGACGAGGAGGCGCTCGAGGACTACCCGTGGGGCGACGAGGTCGAGGCGCGCCGCTTCGACATCACCGACGAGGACCTCGTCGCGCCGGCCGTCGAGGGCGTCGACGCCGTCGTCTACCTGGTGCACTCGATGGCCGACGGCGACTTCGTGCGCAAGGACCGCGAGGCCGCCGAGCGGGTGGCGCGCAGCAGCCGACGGCGGCCGGCGTGGGCCGCATCGTCTACCTCTCGGGCCTGATCCCGCCCGGCGAGCTGTCCGACCACCTGCGCTCGCGCGCCGAGGTCGAGCAGGTCTTCCTCGACGCGCGAGGTGCCGGCCACGGTGCTGCGCGCCGCGATGGTCGTCGGCGCCGGGCTCGACCTCCTTCGAGCTGCTGCGCCGCCTCAGCGACCGGCTGCCCGATCACCCCGGTGCCGCGCCTGGATGAACGCGACGGCTGCAGCCGGTCTCCGTCGAGGACGTCGTGACCGTGCTGGCTCGCCGCGCTCGAGGGCGAGCCCCGCAACCGGGCCTACGACCTGGGCGCCGACGAGGTGCTGACCTACCCCGACCTGCTGGCCCGCTACGCGAAGGTCGCCGGGCTGCGGCGGCGGCGGCCGATGGTGCCGGGGGTGCCGATGTGGGTGGTCGGCCGGGCCAGCGCGCTGCTGACCGGGATGCCCCGCGGCACCGTCAAGGCGCTCTGGCCGAGAGCCTGTCCCACGACATGGTCTGCGGCGAGGACGACGTACGCCGCGACCTGGTGCCGGGCCACGACCTTCACTCGGCCTCGACGAGGCCATCGCCCGGTCGCTGGGGGTCCAGGGCGGCACCTCGCGCGTCGGCGACGTGCAGGCCGCGGCGCCCACCGACCCGGCCTGACCCGCGAGCCGGCCGGTTCGAACGAGCCGGGTCGCGAGTCGGCCGGTGCGGACCGGCCGGGTCGGCTCAGAGGTGGTCGGGGACGATCAGCGCGTCGGGGTCCTGGCGCGGGGGCACGGCGGCCAGCGCGGCCTTGCACCAGCGCGATCGCGGGTGCGCACCAGCACCGCGCGCTGCAGCCGGCCGACGTCGGCGGCGACCGTGGCCTCGACGGTCTCGCGCACCTGCTCGTCGGTGAACGTGGGCCGGGTGCCCGGACTCGACCTCGACGTCGGGCAGCGCCACCAGCACCGGCAGCACCTGGTCGCCGAGCGCGTCGAGCACCTGGAAGCGCTCGTAGCGGGTCATCTGCTCCCACACCTCGTCGACGTCGAGCTTCTGCTTGCGCACGTCCTTGCGCGTGGCCAGCACGGACTTGGCCGCCCCCGCCATCGCCTGGGTCATCTCGTTCTCGGTGAAGCGCACACCCCCATCATGACGCTCCGCTGCGCCTGTGGAGGACGACGATCGGGCGTCGGCGCGACCGGGTAGGAAGGAGCCTCGCACCGCACGCCCGACCACCCCCACCGAGCCCCGAGAGGACACGTCCCGTGACCACCACCAGCCGCGCCCCGCGACCGGCACCGCTCGCACGGTGTACGACGCCGAGGACGTCGTGGGCCGGGTCCTCGAGCGGGGCGGCACGATCGAGCACTACGGCTCGACGCTGGTGCTGCCGGGGCTGCGCAAGTTCGGCGACGTCGCCGACGTGCCGGCCTACCTCGACCGGGTGCTGGCCCACCCGCCGGTGGCCGCGCTGCCGCGGGCCGGCGTGCCGGTCGCGGTGCGCGAGCGGCGCGGCGCGCGGGCCGCGCACTACGAGCCGGCGGGGGCGGCCGGGCCCACGATCGCGGTGCCGCCGTACGCCGCCGGCGGGCGCCTGGGCGCTGACCGAGACCACGGTGCTGCACGAGCTGGCCCACCACCTGTGCCCCGACCGGCCGCGCCCACGGGCCGGTGTTCCTGGCCCACCTGCTGCACCTCTACGAGCACGTCATCGGCCCCGAGGCCGCCCACCTGCTGCGCGTGGCCCTGGCCGAGCGCGGCGTGACGACAGGAGCACCGCTGTGAGCGCCTTCATCGACAAGCTGGCCAAGGTGCTGGCCCAGGCCGAGGCCGCCTCGACCCCCGAGGAGGCCGACGCGTTCCTGGCCAAGGCGCAGTACCTCTCGACCCGCTGGTCGATCGACCTGGCCACCGCCCGCCAGCACACCGCGCGCCAGGAGCAGCGCGCCGAGCCGGTGCAGCGCACGATCACGATCGGCGAGGCGCCGGGCGATGGGCAACTCGCGCCTGGTCGCGCTGTTCCTGGCCTGCGCGCGGCCCAACGACGTGCGCGCCGACGTCGCGCGCAACTCCACCACCGTCTACGCCTACGGCTTCCCCAGCCGACCTCGAGGTCGTCGAGGCGCTCTACGTGCACCTGGCGCTGCAGATGGTCCACGACGCCGGCGGTCTTCCTGGCCAGCGACGCCCACCTGGTCGAGCGGCGCGGTGTGGAACCCGCGCACCCGCACCTTCGGCCCGCCCAGCAAGAAGACCGCCCGGCTGGCGTTCTACGAGGCGTTCGTCGAGCAGATCGCGACCCGGCTGTGGGCGGCCCGCGCGCGACGCCGAGGAGCGGGCCGAGCGCGAGCGGCTCGAGCACGCCGAGCCCGAGCCGGGCGCCTCGACCGCGCTGGTGCTGGCCGAGAAGGAGGACGAGGTCGCCGACTACTACAGCCGCACCTCCACCGCCCGGGGCTCCTGGCAGGCCGGCCGCCGCCGCACCGGGCTCGACGGCGGGGTCGCGGCGTGGGAGGCCGGCGCCCGCTCCGGCGCCGAGGCCCGGCTCAGCGCCGCGCAGCGGCTGCCCGGGCGGGCGCACCCAGATCGCGTGAGAGCCTCGGGAGCGATGGCTCCCACCGACTCCTCACCGACCCCGCAGCCCTCGGGCCGCACCTGCCTGGTGCTCGACGCCGGCGGTGCGCGCTCGGCGTACCAGGTGGGTGCGCTGGGGGTGCTGCTGCCCGCGCTCGAGGCCGACGGCCACCGCCCCACGCTGCTGGTGGGCACCAGCGCCGGCGCGCTGCTCAGCGCCGCCCTGACCTCCACCGCCCACCTCGACCCCGAGGAGCAGGTCGCAGCGGCTGCACGACGTGCTGGCCCAGGCGACCAAGAAGAAGGTGATGCAGCCGCTGTGGCGCCAGGCGCCGGTGGTGCTGGCCCGCTACGCCTCCGAGACCCTGGGCCTGACCGGCTTCCGGCTGCGCGGGCTCTTCGGCACCGCGCCGCTGGCCGCGACCCTCGAGCGGGCCATCGACTGGGACGCGCTGCACGACAACCTCGACGCCGGCCGGGTCGAGGCGCTGGCGCTGACCGCGACGGCGGTGCGCACCGGCCGGGTCACGCTCTTCACCGAGGCCACGAGCGCCGTACGGCGACCTGCCGGCGCCGCTCGGCCGAGCACCACCGCGCCTACGTGCGCGCCCGCATCGGCGTCGAGCACCTGATGGCCTCCTCGGCCATCCCGGCGCTGTTCCCCTCGGTGCAGGTCGACGAGCCGGCCGAGGCCGCCGGCTGGTACGTCGACGGGGCGACCCGGCGGCGGGTGCCGCTCGCCCCGGCCCTCGAGCTCGGGCGCCGACCGCCTCGTGGTCGTCGGCACCGGCGCGATCCGGCCCGCGGAGGCCGACGCCGAGCGCGACCGGCAGCCCGTCGACCTCGGTGACGGCGGCGCGACCCTGCTGGGCGCGGTGATGGACGACCCGCTGCGCCACGACCTGCGCCGCCTCGCCGACACCAACGTGCTGGCCGGCGACCCCGACCTGTCGCCGCACCTCGACCGGCACCGCCGCGAGCGCGGCCGCTCCCCGCAGCGGGTGCTGCCCTACGCCGCCGTCGCCCCGAGCACGGCGAGGAGCTGGCGCAGCTCGCGATGGACGGTCTTCCGCAGCAACCACGGCACCCTGCGCCGCACCCTCGGCGACCCCGACCTGCAGGTGATGCACCGGCTGCTCGGCAGCGACAGCCCGCTGCAGGGCGAGCTGCTGTCCTACCTGATGTTCGACCCCGACTTCTTCGACGAGGCCGCCGCGCTGGGTCGCCGCGACGCCCAGCGCTGGCTCGACGCCAACGACGGGCTGTGGCGCACCGGCCACCTCGACCCGCCCAGCGGCGTCCCAGGCCTGACCGCCCCGAGCCAGCCCCGCCCCAGCCCCAGCTCCAGCGCCGCGAGCCGGCGCCAGTTCGCGCCCAGTCGGCGCAGATGTTCCACCGACTCAGCGTGAGATCACCTCGGCGAGCCAGCCGGAGATCCACGCCCGCTCGGCGCGACATTTCCGCCGGGTCAGCGCGACATCGGGCCGGGTCGCGGTGAGATTTGCGCCGGGTCAGCGCGAGATCGGGGCCGGGTCAGCGGTGCGGCAGGACCACGGTGGCGCCGCCGGCGCCGGCGCCGGGCTCGCCCAGCGCGGCCAGGCGGCGGGCGCCCTCGTCGAGCCCGACCCGGTCGCGCAGCAGCAGGTCGGGGCGCAGGGTGCCGTCGGCGACCAGGTCGAGGAGCTCGGGGTAGCCGGTGGCGGAGAGCCCGTGGCTGCCCAGCACCTGCAGCTCGCGCGCGACCACCAGCGCCAGCGGCGCGCCGGCCTCGGCATCGGCGCCGCCGAGCAGGCCGACCTGCACGTGCCGGCCGCGGGGGCGCAGGCAGTGCAGCGAGGCGGCGGCCACCGCGGCGGCTGCCGAAGGCGTCGAGCGGAGACGTCGGCGCCACCGCCGGTCAGGTCGAGCAGGGCGTCGACGACCGGCGCGGCGGTCGGGTCGACCGGTCACCGCCCCGAGCCGGGCGGCCAGCTCGCGGGAGGCCGGCGCCGGGTCGACGGCGTACACCTCGGCGCCGAGCGCCCGCGCCGACCATCACCGCAGCCAGCCCGACGCCGCCGCAGCCGTGCACCACGACGCCGCTCGCCGGCGCGCACCGCACCGACCTGGGCCACCGCGCGGTACGCCGTCGCCACGCGGCAGCCGAGGCCGGCGGCGACGTCGTCGGGCACCTCGTCGGGCAGCCGCACCAGGTTGACGTCGGCGCGGGGCAGCGCGACCAGCTCGGCGAAGGAGCCCCACCGGGTGAAGCCGGGCTGCTCCTGCCGCTCGCAGACCTGCTGGTCGCCGCGGCGACAGGTCGCGACACGCGCCGCAGGCCAGGACGAACGGGGTGGTGACCCGGTCGCCGACCTCGCACCGACGTCACCGATGGACCGACCGCGACCACGGTGCCGGCGAGCTCGTGGCCGGGCACGTGCGGCAGGCGCACGCCGGCGTCGTGGCCCTGCCAGGCGTGCCAGTCGCTGCGGCACAGCCCGGTCGCCGCGACCCGCACCACGACCCCGTCGTCGGGACAGGTCGGGTCGGGCAGCTCGGTGACCTCCAACGGGCCGCCGAAGGTCTCCATCAGCACGGCACGCACGCCGCGGAGCCTACGCGTCGCGCGGCCACTGCTCGGCCGGATCAGCTCACATGCGGCCGGCGGCGACGCGCTCACGGCACCGGGTGCTCCAGGCCTCGACCGAGGCCGGGGTGGTCGGGGCACCTGCGCATGCACCGCGCGTAGCGCCGCTCGGCTGCGTCCGGCGTCACCCGCGGCGCGATCGAGGTGGTGCCTGGGTCGTCGGCGACGAGATGGGCGGCGGCGGGGCCGGCGCCGAGGCTGCCGGCGCCGACGATCAGGACGAGCGCGACGGCGACGAGGCTGTCGCGCGTCGGGACGAGGTGGTTTCTCATGATGGTCTCCTTGGTCGGAGGCACCGCACGTGGTGCCTGGGGGTCCCGTCCCGTCGGACGGGATCTCCACCAGGTATGCCGCGCGCCGGTGTCACCCCGACCACGCGCGGTGTCAGCCGGGTAACGGTGGTGTTGACGTGGCGCCGTGCCCGCGTGACTCTCGAAAGATGGACGTGAGCGTGCTCGGTCCTCTGAGAGTCGCCGGCGACGGCGGGCCGCTGTCACCTCGCGACCGGGTCGTGCTGGCAGCGCTGGCGATGACCCCGCGGTCGACGGTGAGCCCCGGCCGGCTGGCCGACGCGCTGTGGGGGGCCGACCCACCGACGACCTGGCCCAAGGTGGTCCAGGGCTGCGTGGTGCGGATCCGCAAGCTGCTGGGTCCCGACGCGGTGCGGACCACCCGTCAGGGGTACGTGCTGGACCTGCCCGACGACGCCGTCGACGCGTTCCGGTTCGAGCAGCTGCTGCACCGCGCTCGGGAGCTGCTCGCGCTGCACGAGCCCGAGCGCGCCCGCTACACGCTCGCCCAGGCGCTCGACCTGTGGTGCGGGGCCGCCCTGGTCGACCTGGAGGGGTGGCCACCCGGCGAGGAGGCCGCGCGCCGGTGGGAGGAGCAGCGGCGCGAGGCCGAGGAACTGGCGATCGAGGCATCGCTGCAGGCCGGGGCGGCCCGGGAGGTGCTGCCGGACGTCGGCCGCCTGGTGGAGGCCGATCCCTACCGTGAGGAGCGGTGGGCGCTGCTGGCCCGGGCGCTCTACCAGTCAGGACGCCAGGGCGACGCGCTGACGACGCTGCGGCGGGCCCGGGCCGTGCTCGCCGGTGACCTCGGGCTCGATCCCGGCGAGGCCCTGAGGAGCCTGGAGGAGGCGATCCTGCGGCAGGACCCGGCCCTGCTGCCGCCACCGGCCGGCACCCCCTCGACCACCTGTCCCTACCGCGGGCTGCTCTTCTACGACGTCGAGGACCGCGACCAGTACTTCGGCCGGGACGAGGACGTGGCCGCCTGCCGCGAGGTGCTCTCCCAGCAGGGGACGCTCGCGGTGGTCGGGCCCTCCGGGAGCGGCAAGTCGTCCCTGATCCGGGCCGGGGTCGCCGCTTCGCTGGGCCGGGAAGGGCGCCCCCTGGCCGTGATCACCCCCGGAGCGCACCCGGTGGCGACGCTCGCCAAGGCCGGCGGGCTGCGACCGCACGGCGTGCTGGTCGTCGACCAGGTCGAGGAGGCGGTCACCCTCTGCCTCGACCAGGACGAGCGGGCCGCGTTCCTCGACGCGCTGTCAGGACCACGACCACCCGGGTGCGAGGTCGTGCTGGCACTGCGGGCCGACCGGCTCTCGGCCCTGTCGGCCCACCGCCGGTTCGCCCGGCTGCTCGAGCGGGGGATGCACCTGCTGGGTGACATGGACCAGGAGAGCCTGCGGACCGCGGTCGAGGGGCCCGCCCGACAGGCGGGCCTGCTCCTGGAGCCGGGCCTCGTGGACCTGCTCGTCCACGAGGTCTCGGGCGAGCCGGGCGCGTTGCCCCTGCTCTCCCACGCACTGGCCCAGACCTGGGAGCAGCGCGAGGGCCGGACCCTGACCGTCGAGGGGTACCGCTCCTCGGGCGGCATCCAGAGCGCCGTCGCCCGGACCGCGGAGCGGGTCTTCTCCGGCCTCGACGCCGAGCAGCAGCAGGCCGCCCGCGACCTGCTCCTGCGCCTGGTCCTGCCCTCCCGCGGCAGCGACCCGACCCACCACCCGCTGCCGCGGCGGATCGCTGAGTCGGACGACGTCCACGCACGGGTCGTCGAGGTCCTGGTGGCCGCGCGGCTGGTGACGTCGGGAGACGAGGTGGTCAGCCTGGCCCACGAGTCGCTGGCCCGTGCTTGGCCCCGTCTGCGCAGCTGGCTGGAGGCCGACGCCGAGGGTCAGCTCCTGCTGGGCCACCTCAGCGTGGCTGCAGACTCGTGGCAGGCGATGGGCCGACCCGACAGCGAGCTCTACCGTGGCGTCCGGCTGGCGCGGGCCCTGGAGTGGCGGCAGGCGACCACCGCGCAGCTGACCGGCACGGAGACCGCGTTCCTCACCGCCGCCGCCGCCCTGTCGGAGGCCGAGTCGCGCTCCACCGAGCGACGCCTCGCCGAGCAGCACCGGACCAACCGACGCCTGCGCGTCCTCCTCGCCGGCGTCGTGGTCCTGCTGCTGATGGCGTCGGGCGCCGGAGGACTCGCGGTGCGCGAGAGCGGCCGGGCCGACGAGCAGGCTCTCCTCGCCACGATCCGCGCGCTGAGCGCCGCCTCCCAGTCCGTCCAGGCTGCGGATCCAGAGCTCGCGGTGCTGCTGGCGCTGGAGGCCACCTCACCCGCTGTCGCCGGGGGTGGCCCAGCTCCCCAACCGGCCGTGGAGGCGCTGCACGGAGCGGTCCGCTCCTCGCGCATCGTCCTGGCCGCGCAGGGGGTCGGCGGGGGCGTCGCCTGGAGCCCGTCCGGGGACCTCATCGCCACCGAGGGGCCGGAGGACACCGGTCTCGTGGACGTTCGCGACGCCGCCACCGGTGCGTCCGTCTCCAGCTTCCCGGGCCATGACATCGACATCAACGCCGTCGCCTTCGGTCCCGGCGGCGTGCTCGCCACGGCCGGGGACGACGGGGCGCTGCGGGTCTGGGAGCCCGACGACCAGGAACCCGCGCTCGAGGTCTCCGGTCGAGGCGAGGCCTGGGGCCCGTCGTTCGCGCAGACCGGCCCCTTGCGCGTCGCGGCCGCGTGGCCGGACGAAGGAGTCGTGCGGATCGCCACGGTCACGACTCCCGGCGCGGCTCCGGCGGTGGACATGATCCGGGTGCCGGGCGGGCCCCACGACGTGTCCCTGAGCCCCGACGGGACCTTCGTGGCGGTCGCCACGTTCAACGCGCGGAAGGCGCGCGTCATCCGGGTCGACGCCGGTCGCATCCAGCACCGGCTCCGGGGCCACGACGGCCCCGTGGACGCGGTGGCCTGGAGCCCCGACGGCCGCTGGGTCGCGACGTCCGGCTTCCAGCAGGTCCGGGTCAGGGCCGCCTCTACGGGCCGCACGAGGCACACCCTGACCGAGGCGGGCAGCGCGGTCACGGCCCTGGCCTGGGCACCGGACTCCACGCGTCTCGCGGCCGGTGGGTTCGACGGCGACATCCGGGTCTACGAGCTCACCTCGAGCGGCGCGCGCGTCGCCCTCTCGCTCGCCGGGACGTCGACGAACGACGGCGTCGTCGGACTGGCCTTCTCACCCGACGGCGGGCGGCTGGTCTCCGGTGACTACCCGGCCGCCAGCACCGCCGTCTGGGACGTCAGGCCCGGCGGGGACGCCGAGGTCGCCCACCTGCAGACGGCCGCCGGCGAGTGGGGCGGCCTGGCCTATGACCGGGCCGGGCGGCTGTACACATCCGAGGAGGACGGGTCGGTGCTCGTGTGGGAGGGGACGCAGCGCCAGGTCCGGCGACTGGCAGCCCCGCCCCAGCGAGCGGACGCCGGCCCCGAGGGCCCCGTCGCCGTGACGGTGAGCGCCGACGGCAGCACCGCGGCCACCGGGTTCTCGGAGCACGGTGCCACCGTGTGGGACGTGGCCAGCGGCACGCCTCTCTTCTCCACCCCGCAGGGGCAGTGGCAGTGGCGCCCCGCCCTGAGCCGGGACGGACAGCTGGTCGCACTGGCCGGCGAGGACACCCTGGTGCTGCGCTCGCGCGACGGCGACGAGCTGGCCAGCCTGCCCGCAGAGCCGGGCTTCGGGTTCCGCGACCCCGCCTTCGGCCCCGACGACCAGACCGTGCTGGCCCTGCACAGGCCCGTGCAGCGCAACCGACCCACCGACTGGGACCTGGTCTCCTGGGATGTCCGCACCGGGCGGAGCGTGTCGTGGCCGACGGACCCCGGCAACCGCATCGCTGTCGCTCCCGACGGCGGTCGGGTCGCGATCAGCAACGCCGGCGGCCCCTCCCGGGTGCTCGACCTCCCCGGGGGGACGCTGGCCTTCGAGCTCGAGGGGCACGCCGGCGGAGTGATGGACGTGGTGTGGAGTCCCGACGGGAGCCGTCTGGCCACGGCCGGGGCGGACGGCATCGCCATCGTGTGGGACGCCGCCGACGGGACCCCGGCGCTGCGACTGCCCGCCCTGCACCACGAGCTCTCCGACGTCGACTTCTCGCCCGACGGCCGACACCTGGCCACGGGCGCCATCGGAGAGACGTTCGTGCGGGTGTGGACCCTCGACGTGGACGAGCTGCGTCGGATCGCGGCCGACCGGGTGACCCGCGGCCTCACCGCCTCGGAGTGCGCGGAGTACCTGCCCGGCCGCGACTGCCCCGGCCCTCCCGGGAGCTGACGTCAGGACGCGTCGAGCGCCGCCAGCTCGTCAGGCGTCAGCTCGATCTCGGCGGCAGCAGCGGAGTCGGTGATCGACTGCGGCCGCTTCGCGCCGGGGATCGGTACGACGACGGGCGACTGGGCCAGCTCCCAGGCGAGCGCCACCTGCTGGGCGCTGACACCACGGTCCTGCGCGACCTCGGCGAAGGCGGGGTGCTTGTCGGCGAGCTCCTTGGCGTCCGACAGCCCGCCGAGCGGGCTCCAGGGCAGGAACGCGAGCCCGAGCTCCTCGCACACCTCGATCTCGGGCAGGCTGGTGCGGAAGGCGGGCGAGAACTGGTTCTGCACGCTCACCAGCGCCTCCCCCAGCACCGAGTGCGCGAGCCGGATCTGGGCCGGGTCGGCGTTGGACAGCCCCACCCGGGCGACCTTGCCGGACTCGGCGATCTCGCGCAGCGTGCCCACGACGTCCTCGTAGGGCACCTTCGGGTCCGGGCGGTGGTGCTGCCACAGGGCGATCTGCTCGACACCGAGACGTCCCAGGCTCGCGTCGACCGCGGAGCGCAGGTGCGACGGCGAGCTGTCGAGCGCCCAGGCGCCACCCCCGGCGCGCACGTGCCCGCCCTTGGTGGCCAGCAGCACCTGGTCACGGACACCGAGCTCGTCGAGCAGGCCGGCGACGAGCCGCTCGTTGGCGCCCTGGGCGTCGGCCCCGAGGTCGCCGGGCCCGTAGGCGTCGGCGGTGTCGAAGAGGGTGACTCCCGCGTCGAGCGCCGCACGGACCGTGTCGAGCAGCTGCTCGCGCGGTTGCGCGCCGGACTGGTCGAAGGTCATCAGCCCGAGCCCGATCGCACCGACCTGCACGCGTCCGACGGTGTCGTTGCCGATCTCTCGTGTCTGCATGGGTCCTGTCTACCCCGGCGCGCCCACCCCTGAGGGTGTCGAACGGGCCGGGCGCGGGTGGTGCAGTGGAGCACGTACGACGACGCGGGCCCCGACGGGCCCCGACCACCCCGACCCCCAGGAGGACCTCGTGAGCAACGACCTGACCGGCAAGCGGGTGGCGTTCCTCGTCGCCCAGTCGGGCGTGGAGCAGCCCGAGCTCACCCAACCCTGGCAGGCGATCCAGGACGCCGGCGCCGAGGTCGTGCTGATCGCCCCGCAGGCCGGGAAGGTGCAGGCCTTCGAGAGCGACGTCAACGAGGCCGGCTCGTTCGAGGCCACCCTGGCACTGGGCGATGCCGACGCGGCCACCTTCGACGCCGTCGTGCTGCCCGGCGGCACCACCAACGCCGATGCGCTGCGTGTCGAGGGGGACGCGGTGGCGTTCCTGACCGAGCACATCGACGCCGGCAAGCCCGTGGCCGTGATCTGCCACGGTCCCTGGACGCTGGTCGAGACCGGGCGCCTCGAGGGCAAGACGCTCACCAGCTTCCCGAGCCTGCAGACCGACCTCCGCAACGCGGGCGCGACCTGGGTCGACGAGGAGGCCCACACCTGCCCGAGCGGTGGCTGGACCTTGGTCAGCAGCCGGAACCCCGGTGACCTCGATGCGTTCTGCGAGGCAGCCGTCGCCGCCTTCGCCTGACTCCCCACCTCCACCGCCGAGCAGTCAGTTCTGCACCATCGAGCAGTCGGTTCTGCACCACCGACCGGTCAACCGATGAGTACGCCCGCGATGGCGGCGCTCATCAGGTTGGCCAACGTGGCAGCGAGGATCGCGCGCAGCCCGAGCGAGGCGATGTCGGGGCGGCGCTCGGGGGCGATGCCGCCCAGGCCGCCGAGCAGGATGCCCAGCGAGCCGAGGTTGGCGAAGCCGGTGAGGGCGAAGGTGACGATGGCGGCGGTCTTGTCGCTGAAGCCGTCGATGACCTCACCGAGGTTGGCGAAGGCGACGAACTCGTTGACCACCACCTTCTGACCCACGAAGCTGCCGGCCTCGACCGCCTCGCCCCACGGGACGCCGATCGCCGCCATCAGCGGCGCGAAGACGTAGCCGAGGATCTGCTCGATCGTCAGGTCGTCGGCGCCGAACCAGCCGCCGACACCGCCGACCAGCAGGTTGAGCAGCGCGATCAGGGAGATGAAGGCCAGCAGCATCGCGCCGATGGTCGCGGCCAGGCGAAGCCCGTCGGCGGCGCCGTTGGCGGCGGCGTCGATGACGTTGCGAGCCCGCATCCCGTCGTCGGCGTCCTCCTCCCTCTCCTGGCGGCTCCTTCGTCGGGCTCTGGTCCACCGGAGCGGCCTCACGCTCGGTGGTACCGCCGCCGGCGGCTCCGACGCCGGCCGCCACCAGCCGCTCCTCGGGCAGGATGATCTTGGCCATCAACAGCGCGCCAGGGGCGGCCATGAAGCTGGCGGCGATGAGGTAGTCGAGCCGCGCCCCGAGCAGCGAGTAGCCGACGAGCACCGACCCGGCCACCGTCGACAGCCCGCCCACCATCACGGCGAACAGGCCCGAGCGCGACAACCCGGCGACGTACGGCCGGATCACCAGCGGCGCCTCGGTCTGGCCGACGAAGATGTTGGCGGCTGCGTTGACCGACTCGGCCTTCTCGGTGCCCAGCAGCCAGCCCGAGGCCGCCGCCGAGCACGTCGACGACCCGCTGCAGGATGCCGAGGTGGTAGAGCACCGCGGTCAGCGAGGCGAAGAAGACGATCACCGGCAGCACCTGGAAGGCGAAGACCTGCCCCTCCTCGGGCAGCACCGGCCCGAAGAGGAAGCCGATGCCCTCGCGGGAGGAGTCGATCACCGCCTGCACAGCCGCTCGAGGCCGCCTCCAGCGCGCGCTGGCCGACCGACCAGTAGAGGACGACCACGCCGAAGACGACCTGCAGCGCCCAGCGCCCCGAGCACGGTGCGCGGCCGGATCGCGCGCCGGTTGCTCGAGAAGAGCACGGCGATGGCGAGCAGCACCAGCATGCCGCCGGCGCCCCAGAGGATGTCGATCATGTCTTCACCTTCCCGCACCCGTGGGTCGAGGGCTGGTCGGCCTCGACGAGGGTCATGCTGACACGACGCACCGCTCACGCCGAGGACGACACCCATGAACCTGGTCAAGGACATCTGGAGCAGCACCCTGCGACTGCCCCGGGCCGTGCAGCTGTGGGTCTTCGTGGTGCTGATGCCGGTCAACCTCGCGGCCCTGGTCGTCCTCGACCAGCCGCTGGGCCCGCTGGTCGCCGGCCTCGCGGTCGGCGCGCTGGCCGTCAACGGCGTCGTGATGGTGCTCGACCGCGGGTTCTCGCTGGCGATGGCGCTGCCGCACGTGCTGCTGTGGATGCCGCTGCGTCGGCGTCCTGCTCTACGCGCTGGTCGCCCATGACGAGGTCGGCGGCGCCTACGCGGCGTACCTCGCGGTGCTGCTCGTGGTCGACCTGGTCTCGCTGTGGTTCGACGTGCCCGACGCCAAGCGCTGGTTCGACGGCGCGCGCGACACGTTCTGAACCCGTACGCCGACAGCCCCCTCAGCAGCCGCCCGGCACCGCCGGTCAGGCGCCGTCGTGCACCAGGTGGCAGGCCGCGACGTGCTCGTCGACCGCAGGGAGCACCGGCAGGGCCGTGCCTCGACAGGCGTCAGCCACCCCGGCTGCCTCCGCCGTCCCGTCCGCCAGGGCGGGGCAGCGCGGGTGGAAGCGGCAGCCTGCAGGGATGCGGGTCGGGTCCGGGATCTCCCCGACGAGCACCACCGGGGTGCGCGTGCGTGACTCCGGGACGACCGACAGGAGCGCCTGGGTGTAGGGATGCTGGGGGTCGGCGAGCACCTCCTCGGTCGGCCCCGACTCGACGACCCTCCCCAGGTACATCACCGCCGTGCGGTCGGCGATGTTCCACGCGAGCCCGAGATCGTGGGTGACCACCAGCACCCCGAGCCCGCGCTCCTCGCGCAGGCGCAGCAGCAGGGCGAGCAGCTCGCCCCGGACCGAGGCGTCCAGGGAGGAGACCGGCTCGTCCGCGACGAGCAGGCGCGGCTCGAGCGCGAGCGCCCCGGCGATGAGCACGCGCTGGCGCTGCCCGCCCGACAGCTCGTGGGGGTAGCGCAGGAACAGCCGCTCGGGAGGACGCAGGCCGGCCGCCGACAGGGCCTCGGCCACCCGCTGCTCCTCACCGCGCCCGCCGTCGCGCTCCGACGACAACCGGTGCAGCCGCAGCCCCTCGGCCACCGACTCGTAGACCGTGTGCCGGGGGTTGAGCGCCCCGGCCGGGTCCTGCATCACCATCTGCACCTCGCGGCGCAACGACTTCAGCTCCCGGGCGCTGCGCCCCAGCGGGACCCCGTCGAGCAGGACCTGGCCCGCGGTCGGCGTCTGCAGTCCGACGAGCGTGCGCGCCAGCGTGGTCTTGCCGGAGCCGGACTCGCCGACCAGGGCCACGATGTCTCCGGAGCGCACCGTCAGGTCCGCCCCGTCGAGCGCGGTCGCGACCCCGCCTGCCCGCGTCGTGAACTCGACCCGTACGCCGCGCGCCTCGAGGGTGCGCGTGCCGGCGTCGGGCGCCGCCGGCCTGGTGGTCCTCGACTCGACGCTCATGGCTCCCCGATCCTCCAGCAGGCCGCGGTGCGACCCGGCAGGTGCTCCTCCAGCGGCGGTTCCTCGGTCGAGCAGTGCTCGACCGCTCGTGCGCAGCGCGGCGCGAAGGCGCAGCCGGCCACCTCGTCCCTCGGGTCGGGCGGGTCACCCGGGAGGCCCGCCGGTGCGTAGCGCGACGCCGGGTCCCCCACCCGCGGGAAGGCCGCCGACAGCGCGCCCGCGTAGGGGTGCAGCGCGCGCCCGAAGACCTCCGTGGCGGGTCCCTGCTCCACCACCCTGCCGGCGTACATGACGGCGATCCGGTCGCACACGTCGGCGAGGACGGAGAGGTCGTGGCTGATCACCACCATGCCCACGCCGAGATCGCGCACCAGCCCGGACAGCAGGCCCAGCACCTGGGCCTGGACCATCACGTCGAGGGCGGTGGTCGGCTCGTCGGCCACCACCAGGTCGGGCCGACAGGCCAGGGCCATCGCGATCATCACGCGCTGCCGCTGACCGCCCGACAGCTGGTGCGGGTACGCCGCAGCCCGCGCGGCGGGCATCCCCACCTGCTCGAGCAGCCCCGCCACGCGCTCGGCGACCTCGTCGTCGCCGACGTCGGGCTCGTGCACCCGGATCGGCTCGCCCACCTGGACCCCGACGCGGCGTACCGGGTTGAGGGAGTGCAGCGCCCCCTGGAAGACGATGGAGGCCCCCGCCCAGCGCACCGCGCGCAGGTCGCCCCACTTCATGGTGAGGACGTCGGCGCCGTCGAAGAGCACCGCCCCGCTCACCTCGGCCGTGGCGGGCTGCAGCCGGAGCACGGTGCTGGCCAGTGTCGACTTCCCGCACCCGGACTCCCCCGCGATGCCCAGCACCTCACCTCGCCCGACGTGGAGGTCGATGCCCCGGACCGCACGCAACGGCCCCTCCTCGGTGCGGTAGGTGACGTGGAGGTCCTCGACGCGCAGGAGCCCGGTCATCGGTTGTCCCGGAGACGGGGGTCGAGGACGGACTCGAGTGCCTGCCCGATGAGGGTGAACGAGAGCACCACCAGCACCACGCACACGCCCGGTGGCACGATGAACCACCACGAACCGGTGGTGATCGCGCCGACCCGGAACGCGTCCTCGAGCATCGACCCCCACGAGACGAGGGTCGGGTCACCGAGCCCCAGGAAGCTCAGCGTGGTCTCGGCCAGGATCGCCACCGCGACGGTCAGCGTGGTGTTGGCGAAGATCAGCGGCACCACGTTGGGCAGCACGTGGCGCCGCAGCAGGTGCCAGTGCCCGGCGCCGAGCCCGCGCGCCCGATCGAGGTAGGCGCGCTCCTTGATCGACAGGGTCTGGCTGCGGATGAGCAGGGCCGTGCTCGTCCAGGAGGTCACCCCGATGACCAGGGCGATGTTGAGCAGCGAGCGCCCGAGCACGCTGGCGAGCACGATCGCGAGCGGCAGGAAGGGGATGACCAGGAACCACTCGGTCAGCCGGAACAGCACCGCTCCCCACCAGCCGCCCAGGTAGCCGGAGAGCAGGCCGACCAGCGTGCCGATCACCATCGAGATGACGGTCGCCAGCAGCCCGACCAGGAGGCTCACCCGAGCCCCCCAGATGAGCAGGGTGAGCACCGACCGGCCGTTGTCGTCGGTGCCGAGCAGGAACTGCGACGACGGCGGCTCGAGCACCCCGCCCTGGGCCCGCGTCACCGAGAGCCCCTGGGCATCGGCGACGACCGGCGCGAGCAGGGCCAGCAGCACGAAGACGGTGAGCAGGACCAGGCCGACGACACCGCTGCGGTGCCGCCGGAACTCGCGCCAGCCCCGCTGCCAGCTGTCGTGGCGACGCCGACGCGCCAGCTGCCGGGCACTCGTGGTCACGTGCGCACCCGCGGGTCGAGGACGCCGTAGAGCAGGTTGGCCAGGAGGTTGGCGAGGATGACGCCGACCGAGGCCACCAGGAACGTCCCCTGCAGGACCCAGTAGTCGGGGATCTGCAGGGCCTCGGTGGCCAGGAGCCCGAGCCCGGGGATGGAGAAGACGGTCTCGACGGTGATCGCGCCGCCGATCACGAACCCGAAGTTCAACGCGATGACCGTGGTGGCCGGCAGCAGCGCGTTGGGGACGGCGTGCCGGTTGCGGACTGCGACGTCGCGCAGTCCCTTCGCCCGCGCGGTGACGAGGTAGTCCGCGCCCAGCTCGTCGAGCAGCGAGCTGCGCATGATCAGCGCGTAGTCGGCCAGGTAGGCCAACGTCAGCGTCAGCACCGGGAGCGTCAGGTGCCGGGCTGTGTCGCCCACCCAGGCGAGCGTCCACGGGTCGACGTCGACGCCGTGCAGGCCGCCGGTAGGGAACAGACCGGGCACCGGCCCGAAGCCCACGGCGAAGACGGCGATCAGCAGCAGCCCGAGCCACCACTCGGGCATCGAGTAGAGCGTGAGCGACGTGCCGGTGGACAGGCGGTCGAACTTCTTGCCGCGCGCCCAGGCACCCCGGATGCCCACCCACATGCCGATGAGGGCGGCCAGGAGGGTGGAGGTGCCGACCAGGAGCAGAGTCGGACCGATCCGGTCGAGGATGAGGTCGGAGACCGGCACCCGGTAGCGCAGCGAGATGCCCAGGTCGCCGGTCAGGGTGTTCTGCAGGTACGTCACGAACTGGCGCGGCAGCGACTCATCGAGCCCGTAGGTCTCGTTGAACTGCGCCAGCTGCTCGGGCGTGCTGAACCGCCCTCGACCCAGCGTGCGCCCCGGGTCGCCGGGCAGCACGCGGAACAGGAAGAAGTTCACGACCAGCACGAAGGCCAGGCTGCCGAGGGAGCCCAGCACCTTGCCCCCGGCGTACCGACCGAATCCGCGGCGTCCCCGCCGACCGGGGGGCGGCGACCCGAGTGACACGTCGGGCCGGGTCGTCAGCGTCACTCGCGGTCCTCAGCGGTGCCGCGGCGACGCACTCCCAGGACCACCCCGCCGGCGACCAGCAGCACCAGCACCCCGCCGCCACCGACCAGCAGGCCGGTGCTCGGACCGCTCTCGTCGCCACCCTCCGACGCCTCGGTCGCGCTCGTGCTGCCGTCGCAGTCACCGGCCTCGGCGGCCGGCCGGATCGAGCGGTAGGTGTGCGTGCCCAGCTGGAAGAGCCACTGCCCGTCGGGGCTCGGCTGGTTCAGCAGGCAGGCGAACCGGTCGCTGCGCACCGCCTGGCCGGACGTGTTGTACGCCGTGACCAGGTACGGCGCGTCCCGGAACAGGATCTCCTGCATCTGCTTGACCTGGTCGGCGCGGACCTCCGGGTCCAGCTCGGAGCCCTGCTGCTCGAACAGCTGGTCGTACTCCTCGTCGCAGTACCAGGAGTCCGACCAGTTCCCGAGCTGGTCGCAGGTCATGTAGCTGAGCATCGACGTCGGGTCGGCGTCGACGAACCAGCCCCACTCGAAGGCGTCGAAGTCACCGGCCAGGATGATGTCGGTCAGCTTCGAGGACTCCACCGTCGTCACCTCGGACTCGATGCCCAGGTCGGCCAGCCACTCCTGGAAGTAGGTCATCACGTCGGTCGAGGTGGCGGAGTCCGAGCGAGCGAAGAGCCGCAGGGTGCCGATCGGTGAGCCGTCGGGCTGGGTGCGCAGGCCGTCGTCGCCCTGGGTGTAGCCCGCCTCGTCGAGCAGCGCGGCGGCTCGCTCGGGGTCGTGCGCCACGTCCTCGGCCGGGGGTTCCCAGTGGAAGGTCTTGTACCCCGGCGGGACGATGGTCGTGCCCGGCTGGCCGGCTCCCTGGTAGACGGTGTCGACCAGCTGCTGGCGGTCCAGGGCGAGTCCCACGGCGAAGCGGAAGTCGGGATCGAGCACGGCCGGGTTCGGGTCCCCCATGGGCTCACCGGTCTCCAGGTCGACCGAGCCGGCGTTGAAGGAGATCTCGTCGAAGCCCGGGGTGGCGGCGTTCTGGGCGAGGATCCCGTCGCGGCCCTCCAGCGAGGCGACCTGGATCGCCGAGATGCCCTCGACGTAGTCCACCTCGCCCTTGATGAGCGCCTGGACCGCAGGGTCCTCGCTCTTGAAGACCCGGAACACGACCTCGTCGACGTGCGGGGCGCCCTTCCAGTAGTCGGGGTTCGCCTCGAAGCGGTACGTCGACCCGCCGGCAGTGCCCTCCACGAACCGGAACGGTCCCGACCCGACCACCGGCCGCCCGTCGGTGGGCTCGGCCGCGAAGGACTTCATCTCGTCCCCGGACACGTCGGCCCACACGTGCTCGGGCACGATCGGGATCGGCACCATCGGCAGCACGCTGTTGGGACGCGAGAGGGTCATCACCAGGGTCGTGTCGTCGGTGGCCTCGACCTCCTCGACCCCGGCCAGCCACGACTTCCAGGTGGCTGCCTCCGGCCCCTTGCCGAGCACGCGGCCGTAGGTGAAGGCCAGGTCCGCGGCGGTGAGCGGCTCACCGTCGGACCACGTGACGTCGTCGCGGATGGTGAACGTCCACTCGAGTCCGTCCTCGCTGCTCTCCCACTCCGTGGCCAGCGACGGCTCGATCGAGAGGTCGTCGACGGCGAAGTCGACCAGGTAGTCGTAGGTGAGCGCCCACATCTCGTAGGACTCGACCTCGATCCCGAGGAAGGGGTTGAAGCTGTCGACCTCGTTCATCAGCGCAGCGGTGAAGCGCACCGGTGCGCCCGCACCCTCGTCGTCCGCCGCCGCGGCGGCGCCACCGGCAGCGGCTCCCGGCACCAGGACAGCGGCCAGGAGGAGCGCCGACCAGACACCTGCCGCTGCCCGGCGATCCGTCGTACGTTGACGCCTGTGAAGCCCTCGCCGCCGCTCGCCCTGCCTCGTCCGCACGAGCGCACCGAGCATGGTGTCGTCCGCCCCGACCCGTTCTCGTGGCTGCACGACCTGACGTCCCCGGAGGTGCTGGAGCACCTTGCCGCCGAACGGACGTACTACGAGGCTGCCTCTGCGCATCTGCACTCCCAAGTGGTGGGCCTGGCCTCCGAGATGGCTTCACGGGTTCCGAGCATCGAGCGGTCACCTACCTGGCACCGCTCGCGGTTCTCCTACTGCACCGAGCACCCCGCGGGTAGCGAGTACGAGGTGATCTACCGAAGAGATCGAAATTCTCACCCACATGATGAGACGAGATCCGTCGAAGAACAAGCCTCATTCGACGGATTTCAGTAGGCACGTCGTGCTCGACATCGGCTCCCTCGACCGAGGCAGCGGCCACCTCGACCTCGGCCTCACCCTCGTCAGCCCCGACGAGGACCTGCTGGCCTACGCCGTGGACACCACCGGCGACGAGGTCTACACGCTGCACTTCCGCGACCTGCGCACCGGCGCGGACCTGCCCGAGGTGGTGCCGCGCTGCTACTACGGGGGCGCGTGGAGCGCCGACTCGACCGCCTTCTTCTACACCGTCCACGACGACGCCTACCGGCCGCACCAGGTGTGGCGGCACCGCATGGGCACCGACCCCGCCGACGACGTGCTGGTGCTGACCGAGCCGGACGAGTCCTTCGCGCTGCACCTGCGGGGCAGCCGCAGCGGCGACCTGGTGATCGTGCTCAGCGAGAGCCGCAGCACCGGCGAGACGTGGGTGGTCGACGCCGGGCGACCGGCAGCAGGCGCCGCGCTCGGTCGGTGGCCGCCGACCGGGTGTCATCTACCGGGCCGAGCACGTGCGCGGCCCGGATGGCGGCCATCTGCTGCTGGTCACGAACGACGGGGCGGAGGAGTTCCGGCTGGTGCGGGCACCGGTCCCTGCCGGTCCGGACGGGCAGGACCACAGCACGTGGGTCGGCGTACGCCCTGCGGCCCCGGACGAGCGGCTCGAGCGGGTCGACGCCTTCGCTGACCACCTCGTGCTGAGCCTGCGGACCGAGGCAGAGCATCGCCTGCGCATCGTCTCGTACGCAGATGTCGCGGGGCCCGGCACGGTCGTCACCAGCGTCTTCCCCGGCGGTGCCGTGCACCTGGGCCGGTGCACCGACTACGACGCGACGGCCGTGACCGTCGTCGACCGCGCCCACGTCGAGCCCGCCCGGTGGCTGGAGGTCGACCTCGCGGGCGGCGAGCAGCGTGAGGTCGGTCGCCAGGAAGCGCCGGGCCACGACCCCACCCACTACGTCACCGAGCGGCGCCGCTTCCCCTCCACCGACGGGACCCTCGTGCCGGTGACGCTCGTGCGGCACCGCGACACGCCCCTCGACGGCACGGCACCCGCGCTGCTCTACGCCTACGGCGCGTATGAGTACACCTTCGAGCCCGACTTCGACCCCGCCCTGCCCAGCCTCCTCGACCGCGGTGTCGTCTTCGCCCACGTGCACGTGCGCGGCGGCGGCGAGGGCGGACGGCGCTGGTGGCTCGACGGGCGGCTCGGCGCCAAGCAGCACTCCTTCACCGACCACTGCGCCGTGGCCGACGCCCTCGACGGGCTGGTCGACGGCGACCGGCTCGCCACGCGCGGACTGAGTGCGGGCGGGCTCCTCCAGGGGGCTGTCCTCAGCCAACGTCCCGAGCGGTGGCGAGCCGTGATCGCCGAGGTGCCGTTCGTCGACGTGGTGACGACCATGCTCGACACGCGCATCCCGCTGACGGTCAACGAGTGGGAGGAGTGGGGCGATCCGCGCCGACCCGAGGAACACGCGTGGATGCTGGCCTACTCGCCGTACGACAACCTGCCGCCGGCCGGCTCGCGCCCCGACCTGCTCGTCACCGGGGCCCTGCACGACCCCCGGGTGCTCGTCCACGAACCGGCCAAGTGGGTCGCCGCCCTGCGCCACAGCGACCCTGCCTGGGGTCCCCGGTGCGTCTTCCGGTGCGAGGTGGGCGCCGGCGCCCACGCCGGGCCGTCCGGGAGGTTCGGGCACCTGCACTACGAGGCCGAGGTGCTCGCCTGGGTGCTCGACAAGCTCGATGAACCGGGAGGACGGCCATGACCGTGCAGGACGAGGTGCTCCGGGTCGCCCGGGACCTGATCCGGATCGACACCAGCAACGCGCCCGCCGCGGCGCTCGGCCGACCGCCGGGCAACGAGACCGAGGCGGCGGCCTACCTGCAGGACTACCTCACCGGGCACGGCGTCGAGTGCGAGCTGGTCGCGCGTGACGAGAGGCGCGCCAACCTGGTCGCCCGGCTCCCGGGGAGCGGCGACGGGCCGTCGCTCGCCTTCGTGGGCCACACCGACGTGGTCCCGGCGGATGCCCGGGACTGGACCCACCCCCCGTTCGAGGCCGTGGTCGACGACGACGGCTGGCTGTGGGGCCGCGGCGCGATCGACATGAAGGGCGAGGTGGCCGGGCGGGCGGTGGCCATGGCCGCGCTCGCGCGCTCGGGCTTCCGGCCCCGCGGCGACCTCTGGCTGCTCGCCGTCGCCGACGAGGAGGACGGCATGTACGACGTCGGGATGCGGTGGCTGCTGGAGTCCCGTCCTGACATCCGCCCGGACCTCGCCGTCAACGAGGGCGGCGGCGAGCGGATGGTGCTGACCGACGGGCGCGTCGTCATCCCGGTCGGGATCGGCGAGAAGGGCACCTACCCGGTGCGGGTCACAGCCGTCGGCGAGGCCGGGCACGCCTCGACGCCCAGCATCGGCGACAACGCCGTGCCGCACCTGGGCGAGGTGCTGCGCCGGATCGGGCAGGGCATGCCCGCGCCGGAGCGTTCTCCGCTCATCGACCGCACGCTGGAGATCCTGCTCGGGGAGGTGCCGATCGATCTTGCCGCCGGGCTGGAGCGGGCGGGGCGCCTGCAGCCGCTGCTCACCGACGTGCTGCCGGCCCTCGGTGGCACCACGATGGCGCCGACGGTGGTCGGGGGCTCCTCCAAGAGGAACGTGATGCCGGCGCGTGCCTGGGTCGAGCTCGACTGCCGCATCCTGCCCGGCACCACGGAGGCCGACGTCGAGCACGCGGTGCGCGCCCGGCTCGGCGACGGTCTCCGCTACGAGCTGGACTACCCCGAGCACCTGGTGGCCGGCAGCAGCTCGCCGGAGCGGTCCCCCCTGATCGACGCGATCGAGGCAGTGCTGAGCGACCAGGGCGAGACCGGCAGCCTGCTGCCGCTGCTCGGCACCGGCTTCACCGACTCCGTCTACCTGCGCGCGGCGGGCAACACCACGGCGTACGGCTTCAACCCCTACCGGGTCGACCTCGGCCGAGGTCGTCGCGGAAGGCTTCCACAACGCGAACGAGCGGATCCACGTCGACGACCTCACCCACTCCGTCGACTTCCACGAGGCACTCGCGCGGAGGCTGCTGGGATGAGCGCCGCGAGCAGCGTCATGACGGTGCTCGGAGAGGTGCCGGCGTCCGAGCTCGGGGTCGTCCTGCCCCACGAGCACCTCTTCAGCGACCTGCTGCGCGAGTACCGCAGCCACGGGATCCTCAACGACGAGGCCCTCTCCGTCGCGGAGCTCCGCCGGTTCGGTGCGGCCGGCGGCGGCACCCTGGTCGATCTCACCACCATCGAGATCGGACGGGACCCGGCGGCGCTGCGCCGCATCTCCGAGGCGACCGGCGTGCACGTGGTGATGGGGTGCGGCCACTACCGCGATCCCTACCTCGACCGGGACTGGTTCGATCGCACGCACGTCGACCAGATCGCGGAACGGCTCGTCCTGGAGATCCATGAGGGCGTCGGGCCCGAGGCGGTGCGCCCCGGGATCCTCGGCGAGATCGGCTGCGACCAGGGGTACGTCTCCGCCGCCGAGGAGCGCTCGTTCCGCGCGGCGGCCCGGGCCCACCTCAGCACCGGGCTCACCATCTCGACCCACGCCGCCCGCCGCCCCGTCGGGCTGGCCCAGCTCGCCCTGCTCGAGCATGAGGGCGTCGACCCGCGCCGCGTGGTCGTGGGCCACTGCGACACCGTCCCCCTGCCCGACTACCACCTCGAGCTGGCACGACGAGGATGTTTCGTGCAGATGGACTGCCTGGGCTCGGACGGCGCCTTCCACGAGCAGCGCGCCCTGGACTACGTGCGACGTCTCGCCGACGCAGGACACCTCCACCAGGTGCTGCTCTCGCACGACGTCTTCCTGCCCGAGCACCTGCACGCGCACGGAGGAGCCGGTTACGACCACCTGCTGGTCAGCGTCGTGCCGGCGCTGCACGCACGCGGCTTCAGCGAGGACGACGTCCGCACCCTGCTCGTCGACAACCCGCGTCGAGCGCTCACCGGCGAGTGACCCGACCGCCCCCGCCCGGTTCGTACCACGCCGACAGCCCCCAGAAGCAGTCTCGGGCGAGCGCGGCGAGACCCCGGTCGTCGGGCTCGTCCAGCGCGGCCCAGAGCTCGAGCCCGATGCGTACGGCGTCGGTGACGGCCGCCGCGAGCATGC
Source organism: uncultured Actinomycetota bacterium (assembly GCA_963722135.1). GTDB lineage: Bacteria > Actinomycetota > Actinomycetes > Propionibacteriales > Nocardioidaceae > Nocardioides. Next base: position 821,981 of record CAVRJT010000001.1, on the reverse strand, counting down.
GGGGCACCAGCGGGTCGGGGTCGTCGACCAGCTGGGCCAGCACCGGCACCAGCAGCCGTTGCGACTCGCCGTTCACGTCGTGCCAGACCCGTTGCAGGTCGCGGTCGGCGGACACGGTGCGCACCAGCCCGCGCGCCAGCTCGAGCTCGGCGGCACGGCGTTCGTCCACCGGGTCCAGCAGCTCGACGATGGCCTCGGCGACGGCCTCGCGCAGCGGGCGGTCGGCGGGCAGCCGGGAGAGCCGGGTGTGCCAGTCGTCCGCCCCCTGGGCGAGCAGGGGCGCCACGGCGTCCTGCTTGCTCGGGAAGTAGCGGTAGAAGGTGCGCAGCCCCACGCCGGCCTCGACGGCGATCTGCTCGACCGTGGTGGCGGCCAGGCCCTGGCCGACGAACAGCCCCGCGGCCGCGCGGGCGATCGACAGGCGGGTGTCGGCGCGCCGGCGCTCGTTGAGGGTGGTGACCCGGGACTCCATGACACGACGGTAGTCGTTGTGGCACGCTCTGCCTACCTGGCACGTCGTGCCATCAACGAGAGGATCGCGATGAACCGCTACGCCGACCGACGAGTGATCGTGACCGGAGCCGGCTCCGGCATCGGCCAGGCGACCGCCTTGCGGATGCTGCAGGAGGGCGGGCAGGTCGTCGCCGCCGACATCAGCCCCGAGGGCCTGGCCGACACCGTCAGCCAAGGCCGCGGAGCACCAGGACCGGCTGAGCACCGTGCAGATCGACGTCGGTGACGAGCAGTCGGTCGTCGACGGGGTCCGCAGCGCCGTCGCCGGCCTCGGGGGCCTCGACGTGCTGGTCAACGCCGCCGGCATCCTGCGCTCCTCGCACACCCACCAGACCTCGCTGGCCGACTTCGAGAAGGTGCTGCGGGTCAACCTGATCGGCACCTTCCTGATGATCCGCGAGTCCATCCCGGCCCTGCTCGAGGGCACCGGCCCGGCGGTCGTGAACTTCAGCTCCACCTCGGCCGAGTTCGCCCACCCCTACATGTCGGCGTACGCCGCGAGCAAGGGTGGCATCCAGTCGATGACGCACGGGCTCGCCGCCGAGTACGGCAAGCAGGGCGTGCGCTTCACCGCGGTGCAGCCCGGGTCGATCTCCTCGGGGATGACCGACGGCGTGGGCGAGAGCAAGCAGAGCGTCGGCCCCGGCATCCCCGAGGACGCCGACTACTCGCTGTTCAGCGGCCTGATGCCGGCGCTCGGGCAGGGCTTCGCCGGCCCCGAGGCCGTGGCCGGGGTCGTCGCGATGCTGGCCAGCTCCGACGGCGCGTTCATCACCGGCACCGAGGTGCGCATCGACGGCGGCACCCACTACTGAACCGCGCCCGACGGGGAGACCCGGCCGATCGTCTGCCCCGCGACCGGCCGGGCAGGCTCGCGCCGCCCCCCCCGCCCCCTGCTCCTGCGGCGCCGCCGAGGCGCTCCGTGACGGTCGACCCGGCCACCCGCACCGCCGAGGCGGGCCGGCCCGGGCTCTTCGACCGCATCGAGGCCGCCGCCGCGAAGCGCTGAGCGCACCGGCCGGGGTCAGGGGCCGCGCCGAGCTCAGGCCTGATTAGGCCGGCGGCGTGTAGCGGCCGTCGATCGCGGTCCAGCCGCCGTCGACGAAGAGCTGCGTCCCGGTGACGAACGACGAGGCGTCCGAGGCCAGGTAGACCACCGCCCCGGCCAGCTCGTCGGGGCGCGCCCACCGGCCGAGGGCGCTCTTGGTGGCGTACGCCTCCGACCACTCGGGAACCGCCCGGATCTGCGCGGTGAGCGGGGTGTCGACGATCCCGGGGGCGACCGCGTTGAGCCGGACGCCGGACGGACCGAGCTCCGCCGCGGCGGTGCGGAGCAGCTGGACCAGCCCGGCCTTCGTCGCGGCGTAGACGCCCTGGCCCGGCTCCACCGTCACCGCCCGGATCGAGCTGAACCCGATGATGCTGCCGCGACCCCGTTCGGCCATCCCTGGCCCGAACGCCCGCACCAGGTCGAAGGACGCCCGGAGGTTGAGCGAGACGACCCGGTCGAACTCCTCACCGGTGTAGTCGAGCAGGCGCTTGCGCACGTTCGTCGCGGCGGTGAAGACGAGCACGTCCACCGCCCCGAGGTCGACGCGGCGCGTGCGCACGGCCTCGCCTGTCGAGCACGTCCAGCGCGTACGCCGACAGCCCCCGTCGGCACCTCGCCCGATCGTCAGCGGTCGCCTGGGCCGCGTCCGAGGTCCCGGTCGGCGCAGACCACCTGCGCGCCGTGCGCCGCGAGGGCGAGCGCGCTCTCGCGACCGATGCCGCTGCCGGCGCCGACCACCACCGCGCGACGACCGTCGAGCCGGAAGAGGTCGCAGCCCGTGCTAGCTTCCGGGTTCGCTGGGCGGGGTCATCAACGGCCTCTTCGCGGTTGTCGGTCGGATCATCGGCCATCCTGGTCACGGTCAGCTCCTCGATGGCGAACCGAGGTCCTTCGCGTCCGGCGCCGGAGTCCTTGACCCCGCCGTACGGCATCACGTCGGACCGGAAGCCGGGCACCTCGTTGACCACGACACCGCCGACCTCCAGCCGGTCGACCGCCGCGAACGCCGTCTCCAGGGCCGCGGTGAACACGCTGGCGTGCAGCCCGTAGCGGGAGTCGTTGACCGCGTCGAACGCGTGCTCGAGATCGGGCACCGACCGCACCGCGACGACCGGGCCGAAGACCTCCTCGTCCCAGACCGCCGACGCCGGTCGGGTACGTCGACGAGCACGGTCGGTTCGAGGACGCTGTCGCGGACGTCACCGCCGCACACCACGGTCGCACCGCCCCGCGACCGCCTCGTCCAGCCACGCCCGGACCCGGGCGGTGGCGCGCGTCGTCGATGAGCGCCGACACCCGGGTCGTCGGATCCCGTGGGTCGCCGACGACGACGGCGCTCATCCGCTCCGCCAGCCGCGTCGAGGAACTCGCTCGCGCACGGCTCGACCACCAGGACCCGCTGCACGCTGATGCACGCCTGACCGGAGGCGTAGTAGCCGCCGCGGACCACCGCGTCGGCGGCGGCGGCGAGGTCGGCGTCCGCGGCGACGACCAGCGCGGCGTTCGAGCCGAGCTCGAGCAGCACCTTGGTTGGGGCGGCGTCCCGGGCGATCCGGTGGCCGACCTCCGCGGAGCCGGTGAACGAGACCGCGCCGATGCGCCGGTCGGTGGTCAGCGTCGCACCCACGGCGGGGCCGCCGGTGACCAGCTGGACCGCCGCCCCGGGGCGCACCTGCGGCAGCGAGCGCGTCCCGGACCAGGTGCACGAGCCAGAGCGTGGTGAGCGGGGCCTGGGGGGCGGGCTTGACGATGATCGGGCAGCCGGCGGCGAGCGCGGGGGCGACCTTGTGCGAGGCGAGCAGCAGCGGGTAGTTGAAGCCCGCGATGCCGACCACCACGCCGATCGGCTTGCGGACCCAGAAGCCGAGCAGCCCCTCCCCGCTCGGCAGCAGGTCCAGCGGCACGGTCTCCCCGTGCAGCCGGGCCACCTCCTCTGCCGCGGTGTGCAGGGTGAGGAGGGTCCGCTCGACCTCGACGCGGCAGTCCACGAGTGGCTTGCCAGTCTCCAGCACCAGCAGGTCGGCGACGTCGTCCCGCCGTCCCGCGATGGCGTCGTGCGCGGCGAGGAGCGCGGATCGACGTACGTGCGAGGGAAGCCGGCCGACCGTGTCGCGCACCGCCAGCGCCTCGTCCACCGCCCGAACGGCCAGCCGAGCGTCCCCGACGGGCGCGTGCGCCACCAGGGACCCGTCGTAGGGGAAGCGGACCTCGTCACTGGTCGGTGCCGGCTCCCACCCCTCACCGACGGGCAGACCCTCCGGAAGCTCCTTCACGATCGCGTTCACGGCTGGCTCTCTCTGGCCGTCGTTTGGAGGAAGGCGGAGCCGGGAACGCCTCCCGGTAGGAACGCCACCGGCCCGCCGGAGTCTCGACGGTCTCCGCGGCGAGCATCGCCCGCCCGATCGCGCGGGCGAAGCAGTCACCGGCGGTGTCGAGGATCGACTGGAGGGCCGGCGAGGTCCGGCGCCGGTCGGGCACCGGTGGCCATCGTGAAGACGGTGTCCCCGTCGAACATCGTGTGGACCGGCCGGATCGCCCGCGCCATGCCGTCGTGCGCGATCCCGGAGACCTTGGCGCACTGGGCCTTGGTCAGCGTGGCGTCGGTGGCGACCACCCCGATGGTGGTGGCGAGGGACGCGCCGAGGGCAGCCCCAGACGTCAGCTCGCCTGCCGTGCGGGCCGCGGCGAGCTCTTCCAGGGTCGGGGCGCACAGCCCGGAGAACTCCCCGACGTCGTCGTAGCGTGCGGCGTACAGCTCACCGGTCACCGGGTCCACGCACGAGCCGACCGCGTTCACCACGACCAGGGCCGCTACGGTGGTGCCGTCGGGGAGCACCGCGCTGGCGGACCCGACCCCGCCCTTGAGCCCGCCGGCGCGGGCGCCGGTCCCGGCGCCGACCACACCGAGCGGGACCGCGTCGGAGCCGTGCGCCGTCGCCGCGTCGTAGGCCTCCTCGCCGAGAGCACGGTCCGGTCGGGCGGAGAAGTCCCCGCCGCGGCCGAGGTCGAAGATCACCGCACCGGGGACGATCGGGACCACCTCCCCAGGGCCGCCCACGGACAGTCCGGCACCGGCGTCGAAGAGCCGCTGGACCACGCCGTCCGCCGCGGCGAGGCCGAAAGCGCTGCCGCCGGAGAGCACGAACGCGTCGACACGCTCCACGACGTTGCGGGGGTCGAGCAGATCGGTCTCCCTGGTCCCCGGGCCTCCGCCGCGTACGTCGACCCCGCCGCACGCCCCGCCGTCGGGGGCCAGCACGACCGTGGTGCCCGACAGCCACCCGTCGCCGCGGCGGTCGGCGTGGCCGACCCTGACGCCGGGCACGTCGGTGAGGGTGTTGGTGGGTCGGACCACGGCGCACGGTCACGCCGATCTCCCCCGGAGTCGCTCGGATGCGGTGCGGTCGCTGGCCACGAGGTCTGCTGCGGTCATGCCCGCCAGGGCCTTCTCCAGGGTGGGCACCGCCGCGATCAGCCGCCGGCGTGTACGGGATGCTGCGGGTTCGTCGTACACCTCTTCGGTCGGGCCCATCTCGACGATCCGCCGCTCGCTGCATCACCGCGACGCGGTCGCAGACGTGGCGCACGACGGACAGGTCGTGGGAGACGAAGACCAGGGTGAGGGCGACGCTCGTCGACGAGGTCGGCGAGCAGGTTGAGCACCTGTGCGCGGACGGAGACGTCGAGCGCGCTGACCGGCTCGTCGGCGACGAGGATCCGCGGCCGGCGCCAGCGCCCGGGCGATCGAGATCCGCTGCCGCTGTCCGCCGGAGAACTGGTGGGGGTACCGGTCGACCGCGTCGGCCCGCAGTCCCACGGCCTCGAGCAGCTCCGCGACCTGTCCCCGCCGGCTGCGGCGCCGGCCCTGGGCGACCAGCGGCTCGGCCACGATGTCGCCGCACCCGCATCCGGGGGTCGAGCGAGCCCATCGGGTCCTGGAAGACCAGCTGGAGGCGCTCGCGGAGGAAGCCCAGCCGCCGCTCGGGCAGCCGTGCGATCGTCACGGCCCTCGACCATCACCGTTCCGCTCGTGGGCCGGTCGAGACCGGAGAGGATCCGCAGCAGGGTCGACTTGCCGCAACCCGACTCCCCGACGAGGCCGAAGTGCTCGCCGTGGGCGACGTCGAAGCTGACCCCGCGCAGCGCGTGCACCGGAGGGCTGGCGTGCAGCAGGGAGCGGCGCGGCCGGCGGTAGTCTCCGGGTCACGTCGCGGACGCTGAGTCGCCGCATCCGGGTTCACCGGTGCGGTCGGTGCGGTCGCGGCCGGGGTCAGACAGTTGCGTCGGGTCTCCTCGACCTGTCGGTGCGGGATGGAAGCAGGCGTAGCCCGAGTCCGCAGAGCTCGGGGTCCACGGCGGCCGCTCGGCGCAGGCGTCGGTCGGCGTGCGCGCACCGGTTCCGGAAGACACACCCGGCGGGGAACCGCCCGGCGGCCGGGACGGACCCGGCGATGGTGGCCAGCCGGCCGCGCTCGTCGACCACGGCAAGGTCCGAGGCGCGCGATCAGCCCCTGCGTGTAGCGGTGGCGCGGCCTGGTGAAGACCTCGCGGACCGGACCCGCCTCGACCACCCGGCCGCCGTACATCACCATCACCCGCTCGCAGACGGTCGCCACCACCGCGAGGTCGTGGGTGATGAAGAGCATCGCGGCGTCCCGCGCCTGCGACGCCGCGGACGATGAGATCGAGCACCATGCGCCTGCACGGTGACGTCCAGCGCGGTCGTCGGCTCGTCGCAGACCAGCAGCGCCGGGTCGTTGGCCAGGGCCATCGCGAGCACCACCCGCTGGCGCTGGCCGCCGGAGAGCTGGTGCGGGTAGGCGTGCGCGGCCGGCCGCCGGGTCGGGCAGGCCCACCTGGGCGAGCAGCTCGACCGCGGCCGCGTGCGCCGACCTGCGGTCCGGCGGCGTGCGGTGGATCAGCATCGCCTCCGCGACCTGGTCGCCCGACCCGCATCGTCGGGTTCAGCGCGGTCATCGGCTCCTGGAACACCATCGAGATGTCGCTGCCGCGGACCGCGCGAGCATCGCCGCTCGTCTGCGCCGATCAAGTCCGTGCTCGCACCCCGGCCAGCCGCACCGACCCGCTGGCCGTGCAGCCCGTCGGGCAGCAGGCCCATGATGCGCAGCGCCGTGAGCGACTTGCCCGAGCCGGACTCCCCGATCAGGCCGACGCGCTCGCCCGGCCGGATCGTGAACCCGACGTCCGTCGACGAGCGTCGGGTCCGCGCACCGTGACCGTCGAGGTCCCGCACGGTCGAGCACGTCGGCGGCGGCGCGCCTCGACCGTGGGGCCGGCTGGGCCGGTCGTGGTCATCAGCGGTCCTCCAGCTTCGGGTCGAACCGGTCGCGCAGTCCGTCGCCGAGCAGGTTGAAGCCGAGCACCGCCACGCGCGATCGCGAGTCCGGGGAACGACGGCCAGGCGGGGTGCGGACCAGCAGCATCTCCTGGCTCTCCTGCAGCATCCGGCCCCACGACGGCGTCGGCGGCGGCGTGCCGAAGCCGAGGAAGGACAGCGCGGCCTCGGCCAGCACGGCGATCGCGAAACCGACCGAGGCCTGGACGATGACCAGGCTCGCTGACGTTGGGGAGCACGTGCCGGACCCCGATCGCGAACGGCCGGCGGCCCGCCGCGCGGGCCGCGAGGACGTACTCGGTCTTCATCACCTGCAGCGTCCCGCTCCGGATGAGCCGGGCGAAGCCGGGATCGTGGCGATGCCGATGGCGACCATCGCGACGAACGTGCTGGCGCCGAACACGGCGGCGAACATGATCGCGAGCAGCAGCGCCGGGAACGCGAGCAGCAGGTCGTTGCCGCGCATCAGCAGCTCGCCGAGCCAGCGCGGCGGCCATCCCCGCCAGCGATGCCAAGCGGCACCCCGAACAGCGCCGCCACGCCGACCGCGACGAAGCCCACGAACAGCGTGGTGCGCGACGCCCATCAGGATCTGGCTGAACACGTCTCGACCGAACTTGTCGGTCCCGAACCAGTACTCGGTGGCAGGGTCTCGCAGCCGCGCCGAGGAGTTCACCAGGGTCGGGTCGTGCGGGGTCCAGACGAACGAGAGGATCGCCATCCCGAGCACCGCCGACGATCAGCCCTCCGACGACCAGGCCGCCGTCGAGGGCGCTCGACGACGGCGTTTCGGCTGAGCCCGGCGGCGTCGACCGGCAGGTCCAGGTCGAGTGTCGTCATCAGTGCTCCCGTCCTCAGCCGTGGGTCGATCAGGAGGTAGAGCAGGTCCACCAAGAAGTTCACGAGGAGCACCGCCACCACCAGGATCATCACCACGTCCTGAACCATGCAGCAGGTCACGGTTCGAGACACAGTCGAGCAGCAGGCTGCCCAGACCCGGGATCACGAAGACCCGCTCGACGACCACGGCGCCGATCAGCAGCGTGGCGAGCTGCAGCCCCAGCACGGTCACGACCGGGACGGCCGCGTTGCGCAGCCCGTGCCGCACGCAGCGCCTGGATCGGGCGCAGCCCCTTGGCGCGAGCGGTGCGCAGGTAGTCCTCCCGCAGCACGTCGAGCACCGCGCTGCGCACGTAGCGGGTGATGACCGCGGCCTGCACGACGCCCAGCGGACAGCGCCGGCAGCACGAGCTGCCGCAGGAACATCACCGGGTCGTCGACGGGCGCCGTCCACCCGTTCGCCGGCAGCCAGCCGAGCTCCACCGCGAAGACCGCCACCAGCAGGATGCCCGCCAGGAACGCCGGGACCGCGACGCCGACCTGGGACACCGCGGACAGGACCACGCCGGAGATCCGCCCGTGCCGCACGGCCATCAGCGTGCCCATCGGCAGCGCCACCACGCAGCGCGATCAGCATCGCGCAGACCACCAGCCACAGCGCGTCACCTGCAGCCGGTCGGCGACCTGCGGCCCGATCGGGGCCCGCGTGACGTAGGAGCGTGCCGAGGTCGAACGTGACCAGGCCCCGCACCCAGTCGAGGTACTGCGCGACCAGCGGCCGGTCGAGCCCGAACTGCGGACGCGCAGCGCCTGCACCGCCTCCTCCGAGGCGTTCACCCCAGAGCGCGACCCGGCCGGGTCCCCGGCAGCACCGCCATGAAGGCGAACACGAAGATCGAGCTCGCCGCGAGGCTGGCCAGGAGGATCGCGGTGCGCTGCAGGATGCGAGGACCATGGCTCGGGTGCACCCTTCTCGTCAGGACGTGATCGGTGGCCGGCGCGGGCGGGTGCAGGGCCGGGGTCTACTCCGGCCGAGGCCGGTGAGGTCGAAGGACTCCGAGATGGCGTTCTCGGGCAGCCCGGTGACGTCCGGCCTCGGCGACGATCAGGTTCGGCAGCACGAAGAGGAACTCAGCCGGCGCGGCGTCCTCGGACAGCATCCGCGGCGGCCTCCTGCATCAGCGTCACCTGCTCCTCCGGGCTGGCCTGCGTCCGCCTCGCTCGAGCAGCTCGTCGAACTCCGGCGTTGTCGTAGCGGGTGTAGTAGCTCGGGTCGCCGAACACCGCGCCCATGTCGCGCGGCTCCACGTGGCGACGATCGACATGTCGTAGTCGGCGTCGGTGAAGACCGTCTGTCCAGCCAGGCGGCGGGGAACTCCAGCTGGTCGAGCTCGACCGTCGATGCCGGCCTGCTCGAGCTGGCTCTTCACCACCTGGCCGCACGCGACCGCGTAGGGCAGCGAGGGCACCCGCAGACGCAGCGGCTGGTCCGTCGTAGCCGGCCTCCTCCAGCAGCGGCTCGGCCTGCTCGACGGTCGTAGGGGTACGACGTCGGTGAGGTCCTCGTACCACGGGTCGGTGGGCGGCACCATGCTGCCGATCAGCTCGCCGCGGCCGGCCCAGCAGGTCTCGAGGAGCGCCTCGCGGTCGATCGCGTAGACGCACGGCCTGGCGCACCTGGAGGTGCTCGGACAGCGGGCCGCTCTCGTTGTTCAACGAGAGCAGCACCTCGCCGTTCGTCGTGCCCTCGATGACCTGGTAGGTCGTCGTTGCCCTCGAACTGGCCAGCGACTCGGGCGTCTGCACGGTGCCGATCACGTCGATGGTGCCGGTGAGGAGGGCGTTGTTCAGCGCGGTCGGGTCGGCGAAGTACTTGAACGTGCACCTCGGAGAAGCCCGGTGCTCGCCCCAGTAGTCGTCGTTGCGCGTCGAGCGTGATCGAGTCGCCCGGTTCCACTTCGCACGTGTACGGGCCGGTGCCGACGGGCTCGGTGCGCCAGGTCGCCGACGCCCTTCTCGGCGAACATCGCCCCGACGCGCGTGGTCATCCGGTAGAGCCAGTCGTTGCTCGGGCGCTTGAGGGTGACCGCGAGCTCGGTCGGGGAGACGACCTCGACGGCCTCCGACGACGTCCATCGCGGCCCCAGCGACACGCGTCCAGTCGTTCTGGACGCGCCTCGATGGAGAACTTCGCGTCCTCGGCGGTGAACGGCTGCGCCGTTGGAGAACGTCGACGCCGTCGCGCAGCTTGAAGGTGTAGACCGTGCCGTCCTCCGAGGTCTCCCACGACTCCGCGAGCCCTGCGGCGACCTCGCCCTCCTGGTCGAGCTGGCACCAGGCCCTCGTACACGTTGTAGAGCAGCACCTGCGGGATCGCGGCGCCGTCGGTCGTGGTGAAGTCGAGGTTCGCGGGCTCGGCGACCAGCCCGATGCTCAGGTCCTCGGACGCGGTCGAGCACCGTCCCCGCCGTCGTTCTCGTCCTGCGTCGGTTGGAGCCCGCTGAACAGGCGGAGACCGTCAAGCATCCCGGCCGTGGCGAGCAGTGCCGCGGCCTTCCGGCGTCGGAGGTTCATCGGAGGTTCTCCATCTCTTCCAGGACGGCGGCCGAGACGTCGGTCGTGGTGGCGACGCCACCGAGGTCGGGCGTGTGGTGCGCAGGGTCGAGCAGCGCGGCGGCGACGCGTCGCGCACGGCGGCCGCGGCCGCCGACGTGGCCGGTGTCCTCGAGGAGCAGCGCGCCCGAGAGCAGGCAGGCCACCGGGTTGGCGACCCCGCTGCCGGCGATGTCCGGCGCCGGACCCGTGGACCGGCTCGTAGATGCCGGGCACGTCCCCGCCGGGGTCGGATGTTCGCGCTCGGCGCCATCCCCATGCCGCCGGCGAGCACCGCCGCCAAGTCGGAGAGGATGTCGCCGAAGAGGTTGCCGGCCAGCAGCACGTCGAGCGAGCGCGGCGACTGGATCATGCGGGCGGCCATCGCGTCGACGAGCACCATCTCGAGCTCGACGTCGTCGTACTGCTCCGCGACCTCGCGGACGATCCGGTCCCAGAGCGGGTAGCCGTAGCGCATCGCGTTGGACTTGGTGACCAGCGCACAGCCGACCGGAACGCTGCCGGGCAGCGCGAATGCGTGGTGGGCTGCGCGCTCGATCACGGGCCGGGAGTGAACGGCCACCTCGATGCCGACGTCCGCGCCGGTGCCGCGTGGGCGAGGCCGCCTGCTCCGACGTACTCGCCCTCGGTGTTCTCGCGCACGATGACGAGGTCGACGCCGTCGGTGTCGCGCACCTGGGTCGGGACGCCGGGGAACGCCCGGACCGGGCGGATGTTGACCGCCAGGTCGAGCTGCTGGCGCAGCCCGATGATCAGTCCCCAGACGAGCTCGTGGTCCGGGACGTCGGGTCGGCCGACCGCGCCGAACAGCACGGCGTCGGTGCCGCGGACGACGTCCGCGGCGTCGGCCGGCATGGCTGCGCCGTCACGCAGGAACCGCTCGCCGCCCCAGTCGAGCTCCAGCAGGTCGAGGGCGCCGCCACGCGCGGTGAGCGCCGCCTCTAGCACCGGGACGGTGGCAGCGACGACCTCGGCCGACCCCGTCGCCCGGGATCAGGGCGAGGTGCAGGGTCTGGCGGTCCACGTCACTCCTTTCGACGGCTCCGACTTCCCAGGTACCGATCCACTGGTCTGACCAGTGACCTCCGTCACAATTCAGGCTACGGTGGCTGCTCACTTCCCATAAGTCAAGAGGTGCCAGGGTCGCTGTTTCCCGACCCACGCCTCACCCGCTGGAGCAGGAGCCCACATGTCCGACGACCGACTGGCCTGGCTCTCCGCGACCGAGATGCTCGCGGCGTTCAGTGCCGGTGAGCCTGTCCCCCGTGGCGGTCCACGACGCCGTCCAGCGGGTGATCGAAGCACGCGAACCGGTGCTCAACGCGTTCTGGGTGCGCGATCCCGACGAGTCACGGGACGTGGCGCGGGCCAGTGAGGCGCGTTGGAGCGGTGGCGCCCCTGTCGGTGCGCTCGACGGCGTCCCGGTGACCCTCAAGGAGAACGTCGCCCGCGCCGGGGTCCCGATGCCCAGCGGCACGGCGGGCGTGGAGCCGGTCGTCCCGCAGCGCGACGCGCCGATCGCCCAGCGCACCCAGGAGGCCGGGGCCGTGGTGCTCGGCTCCACCGTGATGCCGGACTGGGGGATGCTCTCCTCCGGCGTCTCGAGCATCCACGGGATCACCCGGAGCCCGTGGAACCCGGAGTGGACCACGGGCGGCTCCAGCTCCGGCGCCGGGGCCGCGGCCGCCGGCGGCTACGGTCCGCTCCACGTCGGCAGCGACATGGGCGGCTCGATCCGCCTTCCCGGGTCCTGGCTCGGGCTCGTCACCCTGAAGCCCAGCTTCGGTCGGGTGGCCCTCGATCAGCCCTACCTAGGTCGGGCGGCGGGGCCGATGACGCGCACCGTCGCCGACGCCGCCCTGTTCATGAGCGTGCTCAGTCGTCCGGACGACCGGGACTGGACGAGCCTGCCCCCCGCGGACCTCGCCTGGTCCGATCTGGCCATCGACGTCCGTGGCCTGCGCGTGGCGCTGCACCTCGACGCCGGGTGCTGGCGCACCGGTCGACCCCGAGGTGGTCGCGGCGGTGCGCGCCGTGGCGGAGTCCTTCACAGCGGCGGGCGCCGGGTCGACGAGCTGGCACCGTTCCTGCACCAGGACCTGCTGGACGACCTCGACCAGTTCTGGCAGGTGCGGTCCTGGAACGACTACCGCCGGCTGCCCGCGGACCGGAAGAAGCGGGTACTCCCCTACATCGTCGACTGGGTGCACCGGGGCGCCGACGTGTCAGGGGCGCGGGTCCTCGACTGCTACAGCAGCATCATGGAGATGCAGTCGCGCACGGTCGCGGCCACGGCGCCGTACGACGTGACGATATCGCCGGTGGCCCCGGTCGCAGCCTTCCCTGCCGAGCAGCCGATGCCGTTCACCGCGCCGGGCCAGGGCATGTCGCACATCGGCTTCACCGCCCCGTACAACATGTCCGGGCAGCCGGCAGGCACGATCAACTGCGGGTCCACCCGGGACGGTCGGCCCATCGGCGTCCAGATCGCCGGCCCCCGCTTCGACGACGTCGGGGTGCTGCGGGTCCTGGCCTGGTACGAGCAGGTGCGGCCCGTCGGCGCCGTACCGGCGTGGCCCCACGCGCCCGAGGGCGGCGGGGACCGATGAGCTTCCAGCAGGTCCAGACGGTCCGCCTGTCGGAGCGGATCATCGAGCAGATCGAGGCGGCGGTCGCCACCGGCGACCTGCTGCCCGGGGCGCGGCTGCCGCAGCGAGCGCGAGCTGGTCACCCAGTTCGGCGCCAGCCGGTCCACCGTGCGCGAGGCCCTGCGGGTGCTGGAGAGCAACGGCGTGATCCGCTCGCGCCACGGCGACCCACGAGGCCCCGAGATCCTGCCCTTCTCCTCCGACCGGCTCGCGAAGCAGATGCTGATGCTGATCCACGTGGAGCAGCTCAACCTCACCGAGCTGGTGTCGTTCCGGATGATCCTGGACCGCTCGGCCAACCTGCTGGCCGCCAGGCTGCGCACCGAGGACGAGCTGGCTGCGATGGAGCAGCGCATCGAGGAGATGGCGGCGGCGATCGAGGCTGACGACGCGTCGTTCAGCGAGGCCGACTTCGCCTTCCACGAGGAGGTCGCCCGCGCCAGTCGCAACCGCCTGATCCAGGTCTGCACCGAGGTGGTGCGCGGCGTGGTGCTGTCGCTGATCTCGGACCGCATCACCCGCTCGGACAGCAGCACCGAGCTGATGCATCGTTCGTTGCAGCACCACCGCGACGTGCTCGCCGCCATCCGAGCCGGCGACGGCCCCCTGGCCGCCCGGATGGCCCAGAACTCGCTCTACGGTTACTACGCCGACTACGTCAACGAGTCCGAGCGCACGTCTCTGCTGGCACTGCTCGAGCCCGACGACGCCGCCGACGCCCTCGATGCGGAGCCTGGTCAGCCGCGGTAGTAGCGGTCGGCGACGGCCAGCGCCTCGTCGAGCATCTCGATGCCCTCGAGGACCTCGTCGGCGGTCGTCGTGCACGGCGGCACGACGTGGACGCGGTTGAAGTGGACGAACGGCCACAGGCCGCGGTGCTTGCACTCCGCGGCGACCTCGTCCATCGGCGCCGCGTCGGAGCCCGCGGCGTTGTACGGCACGAGCGGCTCCCGGGTGTCGCGGTCCCTGACCAGCTCCAGCGCCCAGAACACGCCGAGCCCGCGTACGTCGCCGACGCTCGGGTGGTTCTCGGCCAGCTTGGCCAGCGCGGGCCCGATCACGTCGGTGCCGAGGTCCCGGGCGTGCTCGACGATCCCCTCCTCGCGCATGATCGTCGATCGAGGCGACCGCCGAGGCGCAGGCCAGCGGGTGCCCGGAGTAGGTGAGCCCGCCGGGGTAGGCCCGGTCGTCGAAGGTCGCGGCGACGGCGTCGGAGATCAGCACGCCACCGAGCGGCACGTAGCCGGAGTTCACGCCCTTGGCGAAGGTGATCAGGTCCGGGGTGATCGCCCAGTGGTCGACGGCGAACCACTCCCCGCAGCGGCCGAACCCGCTCATCACCTCGTCGGCGACCAGCAGGATGCCGTGCTCGTCGCAGATCTGCCGGACGCCCTCGAGGTAGCCCGGCGGCGGCACCAGGATGCCGTTGGTGCCGACCACCGGCTCGAGGACGATCGCGGCGATCGTGCCTGGGCCCTCGACCATGATCGTGTCGCGCAGGTGCTGCAGCGCACGCGCGCCCTCCTCCTCCTCGTCGCTGGAGTGGAACGCCGACCGGTACAGGTAGGGCCCCCAGAAGTGCACGACCCCGGGCAGGCCGGGCTCGGCCCCCCACCGGCGCGGGTCACCGGTCAGCGTGATCGCCCCGGCGGTCGCGCCGTGGTAGCTGCGGTAGGCCGCCAGCACCTTGTGCCGGCCGGTGTGCAGCCGCGCCATCCGCACCGCGTGCTCGTTGGCGTCCGCCCCGCCGTTGGTGAAGAACACCTTGTTCAAGGTGCCGGGCGCCAGGTCGGCCAGCAGCCGCGCCGCCTCCGAGCGCATGTCGTTGGCGAACGGCGGGGCCACCGTGCACAGGCGCCCGGCGTACTCCTGGATCGCCGCGACCAGCCTCGGGTGCTGGTAGCCGATGTTGACGTTGACCAGCTGCGAGGAGAAGTCGAGGTACTTGGTCCCTGCGTAGTCCCAGAAGTGCGAGCCGAGCGCCGCCGCGATCGGCAGCGGGTCGATCTGCGCCTGGGCCGACCAGGAGTGGAAGACGTGGGCGCGGTCGTCGCGGCGCACCTGCTCCTCGGAGAGCGAGGGCAGGAGGGAGGTCTCGGTCATCGTGGCGTTCTCCTCTGGCGTGGTCAGCGGGTGCGGGGGAAGCCGAGGTCGACCTGGGAGGTGGCGGGGTCGGGCCAGCGCGAGGTGACGACCTTGCCGCGGGTGTAGAAGTTGATGCCCTCGGGGCCGTACATGTGGGTGTCGCCGAAGAGCGAGTCCTTCCAGCCGCCGAAGGAGTAGTAGGCCACCGGCACCGGGATCGGCACGTTGACGCCGACCATGCCGACCTCGACGTCGAACTGGAACTGCCGGGCCGCGCCGCCGTCGCGGGTGAAGATCGCGGTGCCGTTGGCGTACTGGTTGGCGTTGATCAGCGCCGACGGCCTCGTCGTAGGTGTCGACGCGCACCACCGACAGCACCGGCCCGAAGATCTCGTCGGTGTAGACCGTCATGTCCGGGGTCACGTCGTCGAGCAGCGTGGTGCCGAGGAAGAAGCCCTCTGCCGGGACGTCGGCCTCGCGGCCGTCGACGACGAGCCGTCGCGCCGCGGCCTCCCCGGCCGCGATGTAGCCGGCGACCTTGTCGCGGTGCTCGGCGGTGATGAGCGGGCCCATGTCGACGTCCGGCGTCGGCGCCGTCGCCGATCCGCAGCTTGGGCAGCCGGGCGGCGATCGCGTCGACCAGCGGGTCGCGCGACGTCGCCGACGGCCACGACCACCGAGATCGCCATGCAGCGCTCGCCGGCCGCGCCGTACGCCGCGGAGACCGCCGCGTCGGCGGCCAGGTCGACGTCGGCGTCCGGGCAGGACGACCATGTGGTTCTTGGCGCCGCCGAGCGCCTGCACCCGCTTGCCGTGGGCGGTGCCGGTCTCGTAGATGTAGCGGGCGATCGGGGTCGAGCCGACGAAGCTGACCGCGGCGACGTCCGGGTGGCGCAGCAGCCCGTCGACCGCCTCCTTGTCGCCGTGCAGCACGGTGAAGACGCCGTCGGGCAGGCCGGCCTCGCTCCACAGCTCGGCCAGGAACAGCGCCGCCGACGGGTCCTTCTCGCTCGGCTTGAGGATGAACGCGTTGCCGCGGCGATCGCGTTGGCGCACATCCACAGCGGCACCATGGCCGGGAAGTTGAACGGCGTGATGCCGGCGACCACGCCGAGCGGCTGGCGGATCGAGTAGACGTCGACGCCGGTGCCGGCCTGCTCGGAGAAGCCGCCCTTCAGCAGGTGCGGGACGCCGGTGGCGAACTCGACGTTCTCCAGGCCGCGGGCGATCTCGCCGGCGCGTCGGCGAGCACCTTGCCGTGCTCGGCGGTGACGATCGCGGCGAGCTCGTCGGCTGCGCTGGTGCAGCAGCTCACGGAACGCGAAGAGCACCGCCGCCCGCTGTCGACAGCGAGGCGCTCCGCCACTGCTTGCCGCGGCCGTGGCGCTGGCGACCGCGGCTCGAGGTCGTCGGCGCCGGCGAGGTCCACCTCGGCGGTCTGCTGGCCGGTGGCGGGGTTGAAGACCGGCCGAGGTGCGGCCCGAGGTGCCGGGAGTCGGCGTCCGTCGATCCAGTGCGAGATGCGAGTGGTCATGGCGGGAAGCGTAGATCTGCGACTGCGGCTGACACAAAGGCCAGATCTGTTATGTTACAAAACGTGCGCGCGCTGCTGTCCGCCCTCGAGGAGCGCCTGGACCACCCCACCGCCCGGGGCCTCGCCGCCGCGGTCAGCCGCGCCATCGCCGACGGCGTGCTGGTGCCGGGGACCAAGCTGCCGCCGATCCGCACCGTCGCCACCGAGCTCGCACTCTCGCCGACGACCGTCTCCTCGGCCTGGGCGCTGCTGGCCGGTCCGGGACCGTGCGCACCGACGGACGGCGCGGCACCACCGTCCTCGACGTGACCGGCGCCGGGGTCGGGCGGTACCGGCGTGCGCTGGCGCAGCCGGCGCCCCTGGCCCAGGACCTGCTCCACCGGGGTGCCGGACCAGGACCTGCTCCCGACCCTCGGCGCCGGTGCTGGCCAGGTCGACCGGGCCGGGCACCCCGAGCAGCTACCTCGAGGACCCGGTGCTGCCCGAGCTCGCCGAGCTGCTGCGCGCGGACTGGCCCTACCCGCCGCCGCGGCTCGCCGTCGTCGACGGCGCGATGGACGCGCTCGACCTCGTGACCCGCACGGCGCTGCGCGCGGGGGACCGGGTCGTGGTCGAGCACCCCTGCTTCCCGCCCCTGCGTCGACCTGCTCGAGGCGCTGTCCGTCGAGATCGTCGGGGTGCCGGTCGACGACGAGGGCCTCGACCCCGAAGCGTTCGCCGAGGCCCTGCACGCGCCCGGTCGCCGCTGTGGTCCTCCAGCCTCGTGCGCAGAACCCGACCGGTGTCACCACGACCCGGCGTCGGGCCGAGCCGGCTGGCCGACCTGCTCGGGCCGGGCGAGACGCTGGTGATCGAGGACGACTCCGCCCACGGCCTCTCCCCGACCCCGGCGCTCAGCCTGGGCGCGTGGCTCCCGGACCAGACGGTGCACATCCGCAGCTTCTCCAAGTCCTACGGCCCCGACCTGCGCCTCGCCGCGATGAGCGGCCCCCCGGAGCTGCATGCGCGCCGTCGACCGTCGTCGCCACCTGGGCCAGGGCTGGAGCAGCCGGCTGCTCCAGCGGATCCTGGTCGGGCTGCTCACGGAGCCCGCGGCGGTGGCGCAGGTCGAGCGGCCCAGCAGGAGTACGCCCGGCGGCGGCGCCTCCTGCGGGACGCGCTCGCCGCCCGCAGTGTCCGCGTCGGCAGGATCCGAGGGCCTCAACATGTGGATCCCGGTCGAGGACGAGACGGCGGCCGTGGTCCGCCTGGCCAGCCAGGGGATCGGCGTCAGCGCCGGGACGCCGTTCGCCGCGCTGCCGCAGTCCGCAGGGCCACGTCCGGCTCACCTGCGGCCTGGTGGTCGACGGTCACGACGAGCTGGCCGAGCGCATCGCCGACGCGGCGCAGACCGTGCGCTGGGGCGCCCGGGCGCGCTGAGCCGACCTGCCGGCCGGAGGTCAGCGGTCGAGCAGCCCCCGCACGTACGCCGCCTGGCCCACGTGCTGGGTGCAGTCGTCGACGCACGCTGACCAGCCGCACCCCGAGCGTGACCGGAGGGTCCCACCGCTCGTCCACGACGCGGTCGAGCGCGGCCGGCGTCCAGGGTGCGGATCCAGGCGCTCGCCGTCCGGTGCACCTCCTCGCAGTAGGCCGCCAGCAGGTCGGCCGGCGCGCGCACCGCGGCCGCGTCGTCGGCGCTGTGGCCGAAGCCCGTGTCGTCCCGCGTCGCAGCGGCAGCGCGAACCGCTCGGCGTACCCCGACGCGACGTGCACCTGGTCCCGGCCGGCCGCAGCGGCGACGTGGTCGTCGTACACCCGGGTCAGGTGCCAGACCAGCCACGCGATCGAGTTGGCGCCGACGCGGGACGCCAGGCGAGCTCGTCGACGTCCAGGCCGTCGAGCACCGCCTCGACGCCCTCCGCGACTCGGTCCAGGGCGTCGGCCAGCAGGTCACCGGGACTCATGCCTCGACTGTACGACTCAGCGTGCCGCGGCACGAGGCCCCGGCTTGCCCCCGCTCGGGCCCGGCTCAGAGCACCTTGGAGAGGAACTCCTGGGTCCGCTCGTGCTGCGGGTTGGACAGCACCTCGACGGGGTCGCCCTCCTCCATGATGACGCCCTCGTCCATGAAGACCAGCTTGTCGCCGACCTCGCGGGCGAAGCCCATCTCGTGGGTCACGACCATCATCGTCATGCCCGTCCGAGGCCAGCGTCTTCATCACCGCGAGCACGTCGCCGACGAGCTCGGGGTCCAGGGCGCTGGTCGGCTCGTCGAAGAGCATCAGGTCGGGCTCCATCGACAGCGCCCGGGCGATCGCCACCCGCTGCTGCTGGCCGCCGGAGAGGTGCGCGGGGTAGGCGTCCGCCTTGTCCTCGAGCCCCACCCGAGCGAGGTTCTCCAGCGCGCAGCTGCCGGGCGTCGGCCTTGCTCCGCTTCTTGACCCGGCGCTGGGCCAGCGTCAGGTTGTCGGTCACGGTGAGGTGCGGGAAGAGGTTGAACGACTGGAAGACCATCCCGATCCGCGACCGTACGTCGTTGAGGTCGGTCTCCGGGTCGGTCATGTCGACCCCCTCGACCAGGACCCGCCCCTTGGTCGGCACCTCGAGCCGGTTGATGCAGCGCAGCAGGGTCGACTTGCCGGAGCCGGACGGCCCGATGACGCAGACCACCTCGCCGTCGTCGACGTGGAAGTCGATGCCCTTGAGCACCTCGTTGTCGCCGAACGACTTGTGCAGCTTCTGGACGTCGATCGCGTGGCTCGTAGGCAGGTTGCTCGTCACGTGATCAACGTCCTCTCGCGCCGCGGCGCTCCATGTAGGCCACCAGACGGGTCAGCGGCAGGGTGACGGCCAGGTACATCAGGGCCGCGATCGTCAGCGGCGTCGAGTTGCCCACCGAGGAGACCGAGTCGCGGGCGAAGGTGGTGAGCTCCTGCTGCTGGATCGCCATGCCGGCGATGAAGAGCAGCGAGGTGTCCTTGATCAGGACCACCAGCTCGTTGGTGAGCGGGGGGATCACGATCCGGAACGCCTGGGGCAGCACCACCGAGACCATCGTCCAGCCCGCCCGGCATGCCCAGGGAGTGGGCCGCCTCGACCTGGCCCTTGGGGACCGCCTGGATGCCGGCGCGGATCGTCTCGGCGATGTAGGCCGCCGAGACGATGATCAGGGCCAGCAGGCCGGCGCCGGCGCTGCCGCCGGGCGGGCGCCACTGGAAGGCGATCGGCACCGCGAAGGCGAACGTGAAGATCACCAGCAGCGCGGGCAGCCCGCGGAAGAACTCGATGTAGATCGTGGCCGCCCACCGGTAGGGCGCCACCGGCGAGAGCTTCATCAGCGCGAGGACGAGCCCGAAGACCATGCCTCCGGCGAAGGCGATCGCGGTGTAGACGATGGTGTTCTTGGCGGCGACGACGATCACGTCCGGGAAGGCGTCCTTCGCGATCTCGACGTTGAAGAACGCCTTCTGGATGGCCGCCCAGTCGGCGGCGAGCACCAGCGCGAGGATCGCCGCGACGAAGATCAGCGTACATCACCCCACGGGTCAAGCGCTTCTTCGTGGTCCTCTTCACCCGGGTTCTCCTCGGTGGCGGTCGGCTACGGGCGGAGCGGTTCAGCGTCACTCGGTCGGAGAAGTACTTCTCGTAGATGGTGTCGTAGTCGCCGCTGTCCCGGAGGGCCTGCAGGTTGTCGTTGATGGCGGCGAGGAGGTCCTCGCTGCCGTCCTCCTTGACCGCGAACCCGTAGGACTCGTCGGTGTCGTACTCCTCGACGATCTCGTAGTTGCCGTCGTCGGTGTGGTCCAGGTTGACCGGGAGGTCCTGGAGGACGGCCGCGACGCCGCCCGAGTTCAGCGCCGCGTAGAGCTCCGCGTCGCTGGGGAAGGACACCAGCTCGGCGCCCTCCGGCACGTTGTCCTTGGCGTACTGGGCGCCGGTCGTGCCCTGCTGCACGCCGACCTTCGTGCCGTCGAGGTCGTCGATCGACGCGATGTCGGAGCCCGCCTCGGCCAGCAGGGACTGCTTGGAGTCGTAGTACGGCGTCGCTGAAGTCGAGGTTCGCCTCGCGCTCCTCGGTGATCGTCATCGCGCTCGCGACCAGGTCGCACTGCCCGGCCGCGAGCGACGCGCCGCTCTGGAGTCCGTCGAAGCCGGCGTCCTTGACCGTCGACCTCGAGGTCCATCTCCGGCGGCGATCGCGTCGACGATCTCCATGTCGAAGCCGGTGTAGCCGGTCGGCGAGGACTTGTCGGGGTACTCGAACGGCTTGTACGGCGCGTCGGTGCAGACGGTGAGCTTGCCGGCACTGAGCAGCTCGGGCTCACCCTCGGCAGCCTCCGGCTCGCTGGAACCGCAGGCCGAGAGGGCGAGGGTCAGAGCAGCAGCGACGGACAGGGACTTCAGCACCTGGGGCTTCATGTCTCGATTCTAGTGGTCCGGCTCACTGTCGCGTCACAGCCACCCCGGCTCCCGACGTGGTTGACCTCGGCCGGGGCCGTCGTCGAAGAGGAGAACGGCGTCCCCAGATGCCGTCGCCACCGACCCACGCTGGTCTGGACCGCTGGGCGATTTCCGCCGCCGCAGGAAAACTTCTCGTTAATCGACCTCGTGACCGGACGATACGTCCCTAGGTTGCCAAATGCTCGCCGGTCTGACGGCGACAAGGACCCGGAAGAGGTACCCGCGAGATGACGCAACCACCACGAGAGTGCTGGCCCGCCTCCCGATCACGACGCCTGTCGGCCGTCGCGGCACTGACGGTGACGCTCGCGCTGGGGGCAGTGGCTCCCACGTCGGCCGCCGCACACGAGCCGGTCGACGGCGCCCAGACCGTCGGGGACGCCCAGTTCCCCCACATCGGCAACGGTGGCTACGACGCACTGCACTACGACCTCGACATCCGGTGGAGCCCCACGGGCGTGGTCAGCGGCATCATGGGTGGCGTCTTCGACGAGGCCAGCCTGCACATGGACGCCATGACGACCGACGACCCGCTGCGCTCCTTCTCGATGGACTTCCGCGGCCTCGACATCGACAGCATCGAGGTCGACGGCGAGCCCGCCGCCTTCTCCCGTGACGTGGTCACCGGGGTCAACTACGACCCCTCCCACAAGTACAAGCTCGTGATCACTCCCGAGACCCCGGTCGAGGGCGCGTTCACCGTCGACGTCGACTACCACGGCATCCCCGGGCGCCACACCGACGCCGACGGGTCGTGGGAGGGCTGGGTCGGCACCGCCGACGGCGCCACGTTCCTCGCCCAGCCGGTGGGCGCGATGGCCGTCTACCCGCACAACAACACGCCGGGCGACAAGGCGTCGTACACGATCGACGTCAACGTGCCCAACGAGCTGACGAACCTCGCCGGCACCGGCGCGGCGGCCGCGGCCAGCAACGGTGTGCTGAGCGCCAAGGTGCCCACCGACGACGCCACCCGCACCACCTGGCGCTGGACGATGGCCCAGCAGATGGCCAGCGAGCTGATCGTGATCTCGGTCGGCAAGTACGACATCCACGAGGGCACGGTGACGCTGAGCGACGGTCGCGAGATCCCCGAGCTCTCCTTCATCGACTCCGCGCAGTCCTCCGCCAACAAGACGACCTTCACCAACCGCCGCGCCGCCATCGGGCCGATCACCCGCGGCCTGGAAGGCATCTACGGCCCCTACCCGGGCGATGCCACCGGCGTCATCGTCGACTCGGTGCCCAGCGGCATCAACTACGCGCTGGAGACCCAGGACCGCTCGTTCTTCCCGAGCGTGAGCTCCTTCAACGGCAACACGCTGACCCACGAGATCGCCCACCAGTGGTACGGCGACAACGTCTCGCCCGGCCTGTGGACCGACATCTGGATCAACGAGGGGATGGCCTCCTACGCGCCGACGTACTACAACAACGTCGTCGCGGCGGCGACGCCCAACTGGACGGCGGTCGAGACGAGCTACTACAACAGCTGGAACAGCCGGGCCGCGTCCAGCTCGAGCTGGGCCACGCCGCCGGGCGCGCAGACCGACTCGGCGAACCTGTACGGCTACCAGACCTACACCCGTGGCGCCCAGTTCTGGGAGGCGTTGCACACCGCGCTGCGACGCACCGACTTCCTCGCCGTCGTGCGCCAGTGGCAGGACCTCAACGGCGGCACCAGCCCCCGCGGCGACGAGCTCAAGGACCTCGCCGAGGAGCTCTCCGGGCGCGACCTCGACGCCTTCTGGCAGGACTGGATCTACGACGCCGACAAGCCGGCCTGGCCCGGCAAGTACGACCTCGCGCTCACGTCCGAGCCGGGCACCGGCGTGGTCGAGCCCGGCGACGCGATCGACTACACCCTGGCTGCGACGAACGTCGGGCGCGTGGCGCTGGACGGGCGCCAGCGTCGAGGTCGACCTGAGCGACGTCCTCGACGACGCCGAGCTGGGCGCCCTGCCCGACGGGCTCGCCGTCGACGGCACCGACCTCGTCTGGACCGTGCCGACGACCCCGACGACGGCCGGGGCCAACACCGCCACCGTCTCCTTCTCCGCCGTCGTGGCGGACGACGCCTCCAGCGACACCCTCGACGCGACCGCCGCCCCCGCTGCGGCCTCGCTCGGCGGCCTGTGCGCCGAGACCTGCGCGAGCACCCACTCGGTCGACGCGCAGCCCCTGACCCCCACCGCTGACCCCGTGGTCACCGGCACCCCGGTGGTCGACGGCACCCTCACCGCTGCGACGACCGGGTGGGCCGAGGGCAGCACGTTCGAGTACGTCTGGTCGGTCGGCGGCGACGTGGTCGCCGGCGCCACCTCCGCGACGTTCTCGCCGCGTCCCTCCGACGTGGGCCGCACCGTGAGCGTGGAGGTGACCGGCGACCGGGCCGGCAACCTGCCCGTGACCCGCACCAGCGAGCCCAGCGCGCCCGTCGCGCGGGGCTCCCTCACCGGCACGCCCGTCCCGACCGTGGTCGGCGACCCGGCCGTGGGGGCGGCGCTGAGCGCCGAGACCGGCAGCTGGGACGGCGGGGCCGCCCTGTCCTACCAGTGGTCCGTCGGGGGCCAGCCCGTGCCGGCCGCCACGACCGCGTCGTACACGCCGGTGCCCGCCGACGTGGACAAGACCGTGACCGTCCAGGTCACCGGGTCGCGTCCGGGCTACGACAGCGTGTCGCGCACGAGCGCCCCGACCGCGCCCGTGGCGCTCGGGACGTTCGTGTCGTCACCCACGCCGACCATCAAGGGCACCCCCGTCTTCGGCGGCACCGTGACCGCCGAGGCCGGCACCTGGGACGACGGCACCGAGCTGGCCTACCAGTGGTTCTC
Organism: uncultured Actinomycetota bacterium; assembly: GCA_963722135.1. GTDB lineage: Bacteria > Actinomycetota > Actinomycetes > Propionibacteriales > Nocardioidaceae > Nocardioides. The sequence goes on along the minus strand of CAVRJT010000001.1, from coordinate 798,064 downwards.
GGGCGGCGAGGCCGTCCCCGGCGCGACGGAGTCCGGCTACTCGCCGACCTCCGGCGACGTGGGCAGCACCTTGACGGTGCGCGTGACGGGCACCAAGCCCGGCTACGCCACGACCGCGCGCACCAGCGCCGGGTCCGACGCCGTCGCTGCCGCCGGCATGACCCTCACGCCGACCCCCACGATCGAGGGGACTCCCCGCTTCGGGGAGGTGCTCAGCGCCGACGCCGGCACCTGGGACGACGGGGTCGACCTCGCCCACCAGTGGCTCGTCGACGGGGAGCCTGTCGCCGACGCGACCGGCACCGCGTTCAGCCCCCGGGCGAGCGATGTCGGTCGGGTCGTGACCGTCGCGGTGACGGGGTCGAGGACCGGCTACGCGTCGGTCACCCGCACCAGCGACGCGACGGCGCCCGTGGCCGCCGCACGGCTCGAGGCGCCGCGTCGCCCGAGCATCAAGGGCCAGGCCCGGGTCGGGCGGACCCTGGTGGCCCGCGCCGGCCGGTGGGACGACGAGGTGACCCTCACCTACCGCTGGCTCGCCGACGGCAAGGTCCTCTCCCAGGAGAGCGGCAAGCGCCTGGAGATCGGGGCCGCGCTGCGCGGCAAGCGGATCAAGGTCAAGGTCACCGGTTCCCGTCCGGGGTACGCCGACGCCTCCGTCACGAGCACGCTCACCAAGACGGTGCGTTGATCCCCCGGGATCGCTGACCACCGAGCGCAGGCGAGAGGCCCCGGCTCGACCGAGCCGGCGGCCTCTCGCGCGCTCGGCCGCGCTCGCCCATCGGACTCGTACTGTCGTGCGCCTGTAGGGATGGGGGCCCGAACGGTGGAGCAGGTCGACCCGTCACCTTGATCGTGCAGCAGTCCCAGCCCGAGCTGGCTCCACCTCACCTCAGGGGGCATTCACCCCTCTACGACCTCGGACGTGTCGTCGCAGGTTCTCGACCAACGTGCCTGGTCATCACACCTGGTCGACGGCCTCGGCGTGCTCGTCCCTATCCTGGCCCACATCGCCAGCGACCGGAGAGGCATCCGACCTGATGATCGTCACCTTCGATCTCTTCTCAGCCCTGACCGACACCCGCAGCGGCGCGAGCGTGACGTTCGCCGAGATCGCCGGTGAACGAGGATGGCGCCTCGCAGGTACGGACCTGTACGACGCCTGGGACGCGACGCAACAAGGCGCTCCAACGCGAGGCACGAGCGCCAGTGACCTTCCGCGACGTGTCCGGCGAGGCCCTGGCCCTGGCGTACGCCGACCTCGGCCTCGAGACGGAGCACGCCCTCATGGACCTCGCGCGGCTGCACGCCTCGATCCCCGACTGGCCGCTGTGGCCGGACGTGGCCGACGGGATCGCCAAGGTCGCGCAGCACGCGCGGGTCGGGTTGTTGTCGAACGTCGATGACGACCTGGCCCGGCTGACCCGCGCCCACGCGCTCGTGGACCCCGCGCTGGTGCTGAGCTCCCAGCGCCTGGGCGCCTTCAAGCCCAGCCCGGCGATCTACCGGGCGGCGGTCGCGGCGGTCGCTCCCGAGCGGCTCGTGCACGTCGCCGCCTCGGCACGCGACGTGCGCGGTGCGCTGGAGGCCGGTATCACCACGATCCGCCTGGTCCGCCCCGGACACGTTGTGGACACCGAAGGTCCGCAGCCCCCGCACGAGGTGCGCGACGCCGCGGACCTGGCGGGGCTGCCTCGCCACCCTCGACTGACCGACTGACGCGTCAGCTCGTTCGACGTCGAGGCGTGCTGGCGTCGGGACTCCAGCGTGACCGTCCCGCAGCGGCACTGGCCGCCGCGTCAGCCTCACGCTCGTGCTTGGGCTTGAGGCGGTAGAGCACAGCGGCGATGACGGCGGCGGGCACGATGCCCGACGTGAACAGGGCCGCGACGTTGGCGTGGAACTGCGCAGCCACCTCGGGCTGCAGGGCGAAGCCCTGGCCCACCACCACGGACACAGCCACGATGATCAGGTCGTTCTGGGTGAGCGGGTTCGTGGTGATCAGGCTGATGCCCTGCCGAGATGATCATCCCGAACATCACGACCGCTGCGCCACCGATGACGGGGGCCGGGACGACGGCGATGACCACCGCGACCTTGGGGACGAAACCCGAGATGATCAGGAAGCAGGCGCCGATGGTGACGACGAAGCGGCTCATCACCCCGGTGAAGGCGACCAGACCGACGTTCTGGGAGAACGAGGTGTTGGGCAGCGCACTGAACAGGGCAGCCAGCGCCGTGCCGAGACCGTCACCCATCAAGCCGCCCCGCATCTCCTGGGGCGTGGCCTCCCGGCCGGCGCCGGTCTTGGTGAGGGCGGAGATGTCACCCACCGTCTCGATGGAGGTGGCGACAGCCATGGCACCCATCGCGATGAGCGCGGCGGCCGGGAAGTCCAGACCGAACTCCAAGGGCCGGGGAGCTGCCAGCCACTTCTCGTCGGCCACGCGGCCCCAGTCGACCATGCCCAGGGTGGTCGCCAACAGGTAACCCAGCGCCAGGCCGAACAGGACCGCGGCAGCCCCCACGAACCCCTTCCCGAAGCGGTAGATCAGCAGGATCGCGATCAGCACGAACGAGGCCACGCCCAGGTTGCGCAGGGAACCGAGGTCCTCAGCACCGGCACCGCCCGCGAACAGCAGGATCCCGGTCGGGATCAGGCCGACACCGATCACCAGCACCACGATCCCGGCGACCAGCGGTGGGAAGAGGTGGCGGATCTTGGTGAAGACGGCGCCGAAGAAGATCTGGACGACTCCGGCGAACAGCGCGCCACCGAACACCGCGGCCAAGCCGTACTCCTGGGCCAGCGGGATCGCCACCACGAGGAACCCGAAGCTGGTGCCCTGCACCAGCGGCAGCCGCGCCCCGACGGGGCCGATGCCCACGGTCTGGACGAGGGTGGCGATGCCGGCGACGAGCAGCGCCATCTGGACCAGGAAGGCAGTGTCCTCGGGGCTGGACCCGATCGCGCCGGCCAGGATGACCGGGATGGTGACGTTGCTGGCCATCATCACCATGACGTGCTGGAGCCCCAGCGGCACGGCGGTGCGCAAGGGCGGACGGTCGTCGGGCCCGTAGCGCAGGGGGGCGGTGCTGCTCATGGCGCAGTCCTCACAGTCGGAGCGGCTGGAAAGGCTCAAACTACGAAGCAACCGGGCGCTGGGACACGAGGGAAAGTGACAGGGGTCGGGCCACGAGTTGGACAGATCTCGACGGTGACCCCCGCGCGGACCTCGGGTGGCCGGCGCCGCCTGCGAGGTCCGGCGCACCGCAGAAACAGGAGAAGCCCGGTCCGAGAGGACCGGGCTTCGTGATCTGTGCGCCTGTAGGGATTCGAACCCCAAACCTTCTGATCCGTAGTCAGATGCTCTATCCGTTGAGCTACAGGCGCCCTTCGACACGGCGGACCGTGCGACCCAAGGAGATTAGCGCAGTCCGGGCGGCGAGCCGAAATCGGGCCCCCGGAGGCCGGCCGCCCGCCGCGACCACGCGGCGTACATGTGACGGAGCCCACTGTGCGTTGAACGATCCAATGGTCGGTCCCCGACGGGCAGCGGTACATTCGCCGCAGTCCGGGTCCGGACTCGTCTCGCACGCGCGCCCGGCCCACAAAAGTCGGCGGCAACGATGCCGTGCGATCCACATCAGCTCCACGACACTCCGTCGATACGCTCGACGGCCGGGGTGCCGCCGACCCCGCTGCGCGAGGTCCGGTCCCCGCGAATGCGCGAGAGGTAAGAAGCAGATGACCGCCGACCAGGCACTGAGCGACGCTCCCACGACCCACCAGGGCATCCTGGACTTCGTCGCGGAGATCGCGGCGATGACCAAGCCCGACGCCATCTACTGGTGCACCGGCTCCGACGAGGAGTGGACCAAGCTGACCGACGCGCTCGTCGGCACCGGCACGTTCACCCAGCTCAACCCCTCGATCAAGCCGAACTCCTACTACGCGGCCTCCGACCCCATCGACGTGGCGCGCGTCGAGGACCGCACCTACATCTGCTCGGTCGACGAGAAGGACTGCGGGCCCACCAACAACTGGATGGCGCCCGACGAGATGAAGACCATCATGCGCGGTCTGTACGACGGCTGCATGACCGGGCGCACCATGTACGTCATCCCCTTCGTCATGGGTCACCTCGACGCCGAGAAGCCGATGTTCGGCATCGAGCTCACCGACTCCGCCTACGTCACCGCCTCGATGCGCGTGATGGCCCGCATGGGCTCCAAGGTCCTGGACCGGATGACCGAGCTCGACGCCGACTTCGTGCAGGCCGTGCACTCCGTGGGCCACCCCCTCGCCGAGGGCCAGGCCGACGTGAAGTGGCCCTGCAACGACACCAAGTACATCGTGCAGTTCCCCGAGGAGCGGACCATCTGGTCCTACGGCTCCGGCTACGGCGGCAACGCGCTGCTGGGCAAGAAGTGCTACGCGCTGCGCATCGCCTCGGTGATGGCGCGCGACGAGGGCTGGCTGGCCGAGCACATGCTGATCCTCAAGCTCACCAGCCCCCAGGGCGTGACCAAGTACGTCGCCGCGGCCTTCCCCAGCGCCTGCGGCAAGACCAACCTGGCGATGCTCCAGCCGACCATCCCGGGCTGGAAGGTCGAGACCCTCGGCGACGACATCGCCTGGATGCGCATCGGCGAGGACGGCCGCCTGTGGGCGGTCAACCCCGAGTACGGCTTCTTCGGCGTGGCGCCGGGCACCAACGAGCACACCAACCCCAACGCCATGCGCACCATCAACAAGGGCAACTCCGTCTTCACCAACGTCGCGCTCACCGAGGACGGCGACGTGTGGTGGGAGGGCCTGGAGAACCCGCCGGCCAAGGCCACCTCGTGGAAGGGCGAGCCCTGGACCCCCGAGTCCGAGGAGCTCTCCAGCCACCCCAACAGCCGCTACTGCACCCCGATCAAGCAGTGCGACATCCTCGCGGCCGAGTACGACGACCCGCGCGGCGTCCCGATCGACGCGATCCTCTTCGGCGGTCGCCGCAAGACCACCGTCCCGCTGGTCTTCGAGGCCCGCGACTGGACCCACGGCACCTTCCTCGGCGCGACGCTCTCCTCGGAGACCACCGCCGCCGCGACCGGTGCGGTCGGCGTCGTGCGCCGCGACCCGATGGCGATGCTGCCCTTCATCGGCTACAACGCCGGTGACTACTTCAGCCACTGGATCAACATCGGCAAGGACAACGACGCCGCCAAGCTGCCGAAGATCTTCTACGTCAACTGGTTCCGCCGCGACGACGAGGGCGGCTTCCTGTGGCCCGGCTTCGGCGAGAACAGCCGCGTGCTGAAGTGGGTCGTGGAGCGCATCGACGGCCAGGCCGCCGCCGTGGAGACCCCCATCGGCCACGTGCCCACCCCCGAGGCGCTCGACACCGACGGTCTCGACATGACCGACGAGGCGCTGCACGCCGCGCTCGAGGTCGACGCCGAGGAGTGGAAGGCCGAGATCCCGCAGATCCAGGAGTGGTTCGAGAAGTTCGGCGACGACCTGCCGGGCGTGCTCTGGACCGAGCTCGACGGCCTCAAGGCCCGCCTGGGCGTCTGAGCCCCGCGGCCCGCGCCGCACGTCGTCAGGACCCCGCCCCCGCTCCGGGAGCGGGGTCTGTCGCGTCCGGGGACCGCGCCGATGTGCGAGGATCGTCCGCCCTGTGACAGGATCGTGCCGCCTCGGAGATCCCCCGCCCGTCCCCCGCCCCAGACCCCCGCCGAGCCCCCAGGAGGAACCGGTGTCGAGCTACGGTCCCGAGCACCGTGCGCTCTTCGAGTCGCGGGCCGCGCCGCTCTACGAGGCGGCCGTCGCCGAGGGCGGGCTGGGCGTCGACGACGCGCGGGTCGCCGAGGGCGCCGAGACCCACGCCGCGTTCGACCTGCTGCTCGAGCTCGGGCTGCTCCACCTCGACCCCGAGGGTGCGACGTACCTGCCCGAGGACCCCAGCACCGTGCAGTCGCGCGTCGTCTCCCCGCTCAGCCAGAACGGCAGCCGGCTCCTCGAGGAGTCCTCGCAGTGGGCGCGCGCCTTCGGCGGGCCTGGCCCAGACCTGGCGACGGGCGCCGCAGAGCGAGCGCGGCGGCCCGTTCACCTACCTGCGCGACGACGCGATCAGCAGCTACCTCGACGGGCCTGGTCGCCGAGGTCGAGGAGGAGATGCTGACCGCCCAGCCGCAGGCCGGCCGCGACGCCCGCGACCCTCGACGCGGCGGCGCGAGCGCGACGTCGCCGCCCTCGAGCGCGGCGTCAAGATCCGCACGCTCTACCAGCACAGCGCCCGCCGCAGCACCATCACGCACCGCTACGTCGCCTCGGTCACCGAGCGCGGCGCGGAGGTCCGCACCCTCGACGAGTTCTTCAACCGGATGATCGTCGTCGACCGGCGGGTCGCGATCATCCCCGGCGCCGAGGACCTGCGCGTGGCGATCGCGGTGCGCGAGCCCTCGGTGGTGGCCTACCTCGTCGACGTCTTCGAGCGGGCCTGGGAGCGCGGGCGTGCCTTCACCAACAAGGACACCTCGATGCTCAAGGACATCGCGGTCGAGCAGCGCCAGATGACGATCCGGATGCTGGTCGAGGGCCACGCCGACCCGGTCAGCGCCAAGCGGCTCGGCGTCAGCCCGCGCACCTACGCCGGCTACGTGGCCGACCTCAAGGACGAGTACGAGGCCGAGACCCGCTTCCAGCTCGGCTACACCATGGGGCGGCTCGGGATCTCCGGCACCGAGACCGACGCCGGCACGCGCAGGGCCCGGCGGTCCTCAGCGGGCCAGGGAGCCCCGAGGACGCCTGAGACGCACCGGAGGCCCCACCGGGACGGGATGGGGCCTCGCGATGCGCGGACGACGCCGCGGGGCTGGACTCGCTGCTCGGGACCGGGGGACGCCGGCTCACGGAGCCTGGCGGCAGAGCCGCCGCAACCCCAGCTGCTGTCCATGGCCTGGGCGGGGGCAGCGACCCCGAGCAGGCCCGACGGTGACGTGCGGTGGCGGCGACGACGAGCTCCGGCCTTGCGGACGATCTTCATGGGACGAACCTTCCTCGCAACTCGGTCGGGCCAGGTCGTGGCCCGTGCGCCCGAGTCTGCCCCAGGCGGGCTCGCCCGACACCCGGACGGTCGTGGGCCAGGTTCGTGCAATGCAGAAACCTGCAGTCGGGTGCGACCACGACCCCGCGAGCCAGGGGACGCGGGCATGGCACGACCCCCGCCGGCTCGCGGACCGGCGGGGGTCGTGCGCTGGCGGAGGCGGAGGGATTTGAACCCTCGATGGGGTTGTAGCCCCAAACCCGCTTAGCAGGCGGGCGCCATAGACCGGACTAGGCGACGCCTCCCGGCAGCGCCGACAGGCTACAAGGCCCGAGCCGCCCGCGACCAATCAGGGGCTCCCGGTCGGTCGGCGGGGCTCGAGGCGGTCAGCCCAGGGGTCGGTGGCCCTGGCCGGCGCGCAGCCGACGCTGCATCTCGCGCACGAACTGCTCACGGTCCATCGCCAGCGCCTCGACCGGGATCGTCGTCGTGCCGGCCGTCGCCGAGGTGCAGCACCAGGCAGTCGATGCCGTGCGGCGCCGCGGTCGTGGCCTCGGTGACGTCGCCCAGCCGGCCCGCTTGACGCCCGCGCCGCGCACCGGCCCGACGACGTACCCGTCGGCCTCGGCGCGCAGCACGTAGGCGCGGTTGCGCAGCCACCAGCCGAGCGCGAAGACGCCCGAGCAGGCCGAGCGCGAGCACCACGACGAGCACGTCGGCGTTGACGCCGGCGAGGGCCACCACGGCGGTGCCGACGAACAGCACCAGCGCCAGCGCGACCACGCTGAGCCCGACCAGGCGCACCGTGAAGGTCTGGGCGAAGCGGTAGTCGTGCGGCGTGGGGAGCGGCGTCTCGGGCATGGCCCGATTCCACACCACGGCACTCGCGGGGCGCCAACCGGGCGGGCCGGCGCCGGTCTTCTAGAGTGACCTGGCACGCGTCCTCGCCGGCGCGCGCACGGAGGGGTGCCGGAGTGGCCTATCGGAACCGCCTTGAAAGCGGTCGTAGGGAGACCTACCGCGGGTTCGAATCCCGCCCCCTCTGCCAGGCCCGGGGTCGTGCCCCCGGGCGTGCCCCGTGCCACCGGGGTCACGCTCGGGGGCACGACCCTCACGGGGTGAGGGACGAGCAGCAGGTCGCCCTCCTGGACGACGTCGCCGGGGACGACCTTGACCGAGACGACCGTGCCGGCGGCCTCGGCGATGACCGGGATCTCCATCTTCATCGACTCCAGCAGCACGACGGTGTCGCCGACCTCGACGCGCGCACCCACCGCGACCGGCCACCTCGAGCACGTTGGCCACCATCTCCGCCACGATCTGAGTCACCTGTTCACGAGCCACCTCATGAACGTAACCGTTACCGACAGGTACGTCGGATCCACTCGGCCGCTGGCTCAGAGCAGGGCCTGGCCGCGGGCCGGTTCCGGTCGGCCGGCCGCCTGCTCCTCGGCGCGGCGGGCGCGACGCCCGCGGGGGCCGGTGAGGCGCAGGTCGAGGCGGATCAGCGCGAAGCCGATCAGCAGCCCGAGGACCAGGCCGTAGACGATCGACAGCCCGACCTCGAGCAGCGCGACCGAGGGGTTCATCATCGCGCTCGCCACGGAGGCGGTCGCGGCGACGCCGAAGGCGCACACCCACCAGCCCTGACGTCGGCGGGCGCGCATGTGGCAGCCCCAGACGAGGGCGGGCACGCCCAGCACCGTGGCGATCGGGCGCGGGAAGGCGCCGAGGTTCTCGCGCGACCAGCGCACCCCGTCGAGCAGGTCGGTGACCACCTCGCCGGGCCCGTAGCGGCGCAGCAGCTCGGCGTAGGCCAGGGTCAGCAGCAGCACCGCCGCCGCCGACCAGGACGATCAGCAGTCCGCGCCGGCCCAGGCCGTGGAAGCCGGCGCCGAGGCGGAAGACGAGACCGAAGACCCCGAGCAGGGCCAGGCCGAGCGTCGCGTACTCGAAGCGCACGACGCTGATGACCGGTTCGAAGCCCGACCACCGCCAGCGCTCCGATCGACGCGATCGTGAACGCGAGCAGGCCCTCGCGGGCAGCGTGGCGGAAGCGGCGCGCCGGGACGGTGCCCATCACGGCCAGCACCGCGGCGACCACGCAGGTCAACGCCGCCGCGCCGGTGCGCAGCCGGTCCTCGTCGAGGACCAGCACCGCGACGCCGATGGCCACCGCGAGGGTGCCGAAGACGACCGGTCGTCCGCCGGTGCGCGCCGCCAGGGCCCAGGTGAAGGCGCCCGCGACCGCGACGGAGCCGGCGCCGGGCAGCCACGCGGGGCCGACCTCGACCACCCCGGCGACGAGCAGGGCGAGGCCGCCGAGGACGCCGACGAACCAGGCCACGCAGCGGCCAGGGCGACGCCGCCAGGCGGTCGACGGCTGCGCCGAGGCGCCGCAGGCGGCCGGGCCGCCGGCCTCAGGTGTCTCCGGGCTGTCGTCGCGGTCGTCGCGGTCGTCGCGGTCGTCGGGGCGTCGGGTGTCGTCGAGCGGCCCCGGGGCGCCCTGCTGCCCCACCGTCGGCGGGGTGGGCGGCCCGACCGGTGCCGGACGGTCCGGTCCGCCGGCCGGTCGTGCGGCGTCGGGCTGGTTCAGCACCCAGCGACGGCCCGGGCCCGACGTCAGACCGGTCGCGGGGCCCGTCGCGGGGCCCATCGCGGTCGCGGTCGCCGGGCGGGCGAAGCGTCGCGGCGGCTCAGCGCGACGGCGAGGGGCTGATCGGGACACGTCGAGGAAGGCTACAACCGACGGTTGGCCAGCGACGGGTTGGTGCGCCGCGCCTCGTCCAGCCGTGCGAGGTCCACCACGCCGGTGACGGTCTCGGCGCCCTCACCGGCCTCCGCCAGCACGTCGCCCAGCGGGTCGACCAGCATCGAGTGGCCGCTGTAGCGCGGCGCCGGCTGGCCCGCGGCAGCGACGTACACGGTGTTCTCGATGGCGCGGGCCCGCAGCAGGGTGCGCCAGTGGTCGACCTTGCGCGGGCCGGCGACCCACGCGGCCGGGACCACGAGCAGCTCGGCGCCGGCGTCGACGAGCAGCCGCGCGAGCTCGGGGAAGCGCAGGTCGTAGCAGGTCATCAGCCCGACGCGGACGCCGCCGACCTCGACCAGCGCCGGGGTGGTGTCGCCGGCGCTGAGCCGGTCGGACTCGCGGTAGCCGAAGGAGTCGTAGAGGTGGATCTTGCGGTACGCAGCGTCGCGGCGCCCCGCACCAGCAGCGTGTTCCAGGGTCGTGCGGGGTCCGGGCCGACCTCGAACATGCCGGCCACGACCGTCGTACGCCGCTCCTGCGCGACGCGCGCCAGCTCGGAGCCGAAGGGGCCGTCGACCGGTTCGGCGTCGGCGCTGACGTCGGACCCGGCCGGGCCGAAGTCACGGGCGAAGGCCTCCGGGCAGCACCACCAGGTCCTGGCCCTCGGGCACCAGCTGCTCGAGACGGGCGCGGTTGGCGCCCGGGTCGACGTCGGAGGCCTCCTGGACCAGGGCGACTCGCAGCGTGGTCATGGCCCCAGCCTGCCATCCTGGGCCCATGGACGAGGGTGTTGACCTGGAAGACCCGGGAGCCGGGGACGACGGCTTCTGCGCCGTCGTGCTCGCCGGGGGCGCGGCGGTGCGGCTCGACGGGGCCGACAAGGCCTCCGTGGAGCTCGCGGGGCGCACCCTGCTGGCCCATGCGCTCGAGGCGCTCGTCGACGCCGCCGAGGTCGTCGTGGTGGGCGACCCGGTCCCGACCCCGCTCCCGGTCACCTTCACCCGCGAGGAACCGCGCCACGGCGGGCCGGTCGCCGCGCTGCTGGCGGGCCGGGACGCGCTGCGGCGGCGCCCGCGCACGCTGGGGGTGCTCGCCGTGGACATGCCGCACGTGCACGCGACCACCTTCGCGCGGCTGCACCGGGCCGTCGGGGACCACGACGGCGCCCTCCTCGTCGCACCGGACGGCCGGCACGCGCTGGCGCTGGTGCTGCGTGCCGACCGGCTCGACGCCGTACGCCCTCCCCGGGGGGAGGAGCACGGGATGGCGCTGCACCGGCTGCTGTCCCGCCTCGACCTGGTCGAGGTGCCCGCTGAGGACCGGAGCACCGCGACGTCGACACCTGGGCGGACCTGCGTGACCTCGCCGACGGCTGATCGCCCTGCGCCCTTGCGCGGGGGCGGGTCGCCTCGCCAAGGTGGGGGGGTGAACCTGCACGACTGGATCGACGAGCTGTGCGACGTGCTCGACCTCGACGCCGAGGTCGACGAGACGCTGCTGCTCGACCTGGCCCGCGACGTCGCCCACGCGGTGGCGCGCCCGGCCGCGCCGCTGTCGGCGTTCCTGCTCGGGTTGGCCGCCGGCGCCCGCGGGGGGCATCCCTCCGTCGTGGAGGAGCTCGTCGAGCGCGCCCGCGGGCTGGCCGAGGGCTGGGACAAGCCGGCCGCGGTCGCCGACGACGGGACCGAGGTCGACGGGCTCGCGGACGACGATGCGCTCACCGAGGTCGAGGACCTCGACCCGGCGGCGCTCGCCGACCTCGACGCCGACGAGGAGGAGTAGCCGCGGCCCCTAGGGTGGGGGCATGCGTGCCGTCGATCGCCCAGGGGTCCGGTGGACCCGAGGTCCTGTCCGTGAGCGAGCTGCCCGACCCCACCCCGGGTCCGGGCGAGGTGCTGGTCGAGGTCGCCGCCGCGGGGCTCAACCGCGCCGACCTGCTGCAGCGCCAGGGCTTCTACCCGCCGCCGCCGGGCGCCTCCGACGTGATCGGCATGGAGTGCTCCGGCACCGTGGCCGCGCTCGGCGAGGGTGTCGAGGGCTGGGCGGTCGGCGACGAGGTCTGCTGCCTGCTCGCCGGCGGCGGCTACGCGTCGTACGTCGTCGTGCCGGTCGGGCAGGTGATGCCGGTGCCCGACGGGGTCGACCTGGTCACGGCCGCAGCGCTGCCCGAGGTCGCGGCGACCGTCTGGTCCAACGTCTTCATGGTCGCAGGGCTGCAGGCCGGCGAGTCGCTGCTCGTGCACGGCGGCGCGGGCGGCATCGGCACCTTCGCCATCCAGCTCGCCCACGCCTTCGGCGCGCGGGTCCTCACCACCGGCGGCACGCCGGAGAAGCTGGAGTTCTGCGCCGAGCTGGGGGCCGACGTGACCATCGACTACCACGAGCAGGACTTCGTCGAGGTGGTCCGGGCGAGCACCGACGGCGGGGTCGACGTCATCCTCGACAACATGGGCGCGAAGTACCTGGCGCGCAACGTCGACGCGCTCGCCCTCGAGGGCCGCCTCGTCGTGATCGGCATGCAGGGCGGCACCAAGGCCGAGCTCGACCTCGGCAAGCTGCTGCGCAAGCGGGGCGCGGTGATCGCCACCTCGCTGCGCTCGCGCCCGGTCGAGAGCAAGGCCGCGATCTGCGCCGCCGTCGTCGAGCACGTGTGGCCGCTGGTCGCCGAGGGCCGGGTGCGTCCGATCGTGCACGGCACCATGGCCCTGGAGCAGGTCCGCGAGGCGCACGAGCTGATGGAGTCGGGCGCGCACACCGGCAAGATCCTGCTCACCCTGTAGGACCGACCGCACCGCGCGGCCCTTCCTCCTAGGCTGGGGGCATGAGCCAGCAGTCCGACACGCAGCCCCAGCCCGAGCGCCCCGGCTCCCCCGAGGGGGAGCAGGACCAGCAGGTCGTCATCGTGGGGCCCGACGGTCAGCCGATGGCGACGATGCCGGCCTCGGCGCTCGACCTGGCCGGTCAGGGTGGCGACGGCGAGGGCGCGAGGACGGTGGCGAGCGCTCGATCACCGAGCTGGTCGAGCAGCCCGCGAAGGTCATGCGGATCGGCAGCATGATCAAGCAGCTCCTCGAGGAGGTGAAGGCCGCGCCGCTCGACGAGGCCAGCCGCCAGCGCCTCAAGAACATCCACCAGGCCTCCATCGCCGAGCTCGAGGACGGCCTGGCCCCCGAGCTGGTCGAGGAGCTCGACCGGCTCTCGCTGCCCTTCACCGAGGAGGGCGTGCCCACCGAGGCCGAGCTGCGGATCGCGCAGGCCCAGCTCGTCGGGTGGCTCGAGGGCCTCTTCCACGGCATCCAGACCGCGATCTACGCCCAGCAGATGGCCGCGAAGGCCCAGTTCGAGCAGATGCGGCGCGGCCTGCCCGCGGGCCCGACGGGGCACCAGGGTCCCGGCGCCCAGCCCGGCGGCGACCCCGGCGCCCAGCCCGGCGACTCCGGCGGCATGTACCTCTGACCCCACCGCGACCCGGCCCAAATGTCCCGCCGAGTCGGCGCAAATGGCCCATCGAGTCGGCGCAAATCGGCACCTCGGGGCGAGAGATCCGCGCCGGGTCAGCGCGACATCTGGGCCGGGTCAGCGCGACATTTGCGCCGGGTCGAGCGCGACATTCGGGCCGGGTCAGCGCGACATTCGGGCCGGGTCAGCGGCGGGCGAGGCGGCGGGCCAGGATCAGCCCGAGTCCGCCGACGATGACCATCGCGGCGCCGGGGGCCAGGGCCCGGGAGAGCGGGATGAGCGGCTCGAGCTGCGAGGCGGTCGAACTGCGCCGAGGGCGGCTCGGCGGCCACCGGCGGCGAGGGGTTCGGGAAGATCTGCTCGACCTCCCGCATCAGCGCGGCGTCGCTGGGCGCGGTGCCGCTGTCCCCGGTGGCCAGGAGCCGGCTCTCCTCGTCACCGGTGACGAAGAAGGCGTACGTCGTGTCGTCCTGCAGGCGCCCCAGGTCGCACCCGCCCGAGCTGCGGTTGGTGACGACCTCGACCGTGGTCTCGGTGACCCGGCTGCCGCCCTTGTAGACGAGGTCGACCTCGACCTCGTGGGTGACCTCGACGCCGCGCTGGCCGCCCGCGAGACGCTTCGCGGAGCTCGACACGACCTTGCCGGTGAAGACGGCCTGGGCCTGGCGGGCCCGGGAGCTGACGGAGGTGTCGCTGTCGCACTTCTGGCCGGTCGCGGCCGCCGGTGAGAGCAGCGAGCCCACCAGCAGTGGGCCCAGCAGCAGGCCCAGCAGCAGCCCGAGGCTGACCAGCGGGGCGCCGATCCGCCCCGCGAGCGCGGGCGAGCCGGGTCGCGCGGTCATGGAACGGGGGCTCGGCACGATGACATGAGACCAGATCACAGGTCGAACACACCAGCCAGGACCCGCGCCACGCCGTCCTCGTCGTGCCCGGGGGCGACGTGGTCGGCCAGCTCGGTGACCGTGTGGTGCGCGTCGGCCATGGCGTACGACGTCCCGGCCCACCCGAGCATCGGCAGGTCGTTGGGCATGTCGCCGAAGGCGATCACGTCGGCGGCCTCGATGCCGCGCTCGGCGCAGAGCAGCTCGAGCGTGGAGGCCTTGGTGACCTCCGGCCCGCTGATCTCCAGCAGCGTCGTCGACGACGACCAGGTGATCACCAGCCGTCCGCCGGTGACCTCCTCGGCGACGTCCCAGAACTCCTGGGGCGCCAGCTCCTCGTGGCGGGCCAGCAGCTTGAGGGCCGGCCCGTCGAAGAGCTCCTCGACCGGAGCGCGCCGCGCGGCGTCGGGCACCTGGTAGCGCTCCATGAAGGACGGGCTCCAGCTCGATGCCCCGCATCGTCTCGACGGCGTACGCCGTGCCGGGCACGGCCGCGCGCAGCGCCGTGCACACCTCGAGCCCCAGGGCGGGCTGGATCGGCCGCTCGAGGACGGCGCGGTCGCCGGTGACGTCCCAGACCAGCGCGCCGTTGGAGATGATCGCCAGCCCGTGGGCGCCGACGTGCTCGAAGACGTCGGCGGCCCAGCGCAGCGGGCGGCCGGTGACGAAGACGACCGGCACGTCGCGGCGGTCGAGCTCGAGCAGCACCTCGCGGGTGTAGGGCGAGACGGTGCCGTCGCTGCGCACCAGGGTGCCGTCGAGGTCGGTCGCGACCAGCCGCGGCAGCCGGGCAGCCGGCAGCTCACGGCGACGGCCGCCGGCAGCGGGCGCACCATCACCAGGTGGCCGTCCTCGTTGCTGCCGCGCAGCCCGGTGAAGCCGCAGCCGGCCAGCACCCGGAGGCTGGCCCGGTTCTCGGGCGCGACCGCGGCGCGCACCCGCACGCCGGCCGCGTCGGTGGCGACCAGCAGACCGCGCAGCGCCTCGCTGGCGAACCCGTAGCCCCGCGCCTCGAGACCAGGCCGTAGCCGACCTCCGCCTCGGGCACGCCGTCGGCGGCGGGTGCGGGGGGCCCGAAGAAGCCGATCGAGCCGAGCACCGTGGTGCCGCGCACCACGTGGCGCGAGCTCCACGCGCTGCCGAGCGCGAAGAGCGTCGCGGCGTCGCGGTCGTCGGGGCGGGGGAAGTCGGGGTGCCAGTGCGGCCGGTGCCGCCCGGCGAGGATGTCGGCGGCCTCGTCGGCGCTCCACAGCGGCAGCACCAGCCGTTCGGTGCGGATCTCACCGGGCAGCGGGCCGGGACCCCCGTCGGTGCTCATGCCGGCCAGTAGCGCGACATCTCGACCGCGGCCCCGTCGTCGTCGACGGTGGCGGTCACGGCGTCGGCGGCCGAGCGGACCTGCTCGATCGCCTGGCCCATCGCCACCCCGCGCCCGGCCCAGGCGAGCATCTCGAGGTCGTTGCGCCCGTCGCCGATGGCCAGCACGTCCGCCGGCGTCGATGCCGAGGTCGTCGGCCGACCTGCGCCAGCCCGGAGGCCTTGGAGACGCCGACCGGCGCCAGGTCGATCCAGGCCGTCCAGCCCACGACGTAGTCGGTGCCGTGCAGGCCCAGGCGGCCGGCGAGGGCGACGAAGTCGTCGACGGTCGCGTCGGGGTCGCGGATGATGACGCGGCTGACCGGCTCGGCGACCATCCGGTCCACCTCGGTCAGGATCATCTCCCCCGACAGCTCGCCGTCGGGGAACTGCCGGTTGACCCGGTAGCCCACGCCGCGCTCCTCGACCGCGACCAGCGCGTTCGGGTGCTCGGCGAGCACGGCCGCGACCGCGGGACGGGCGTCGAAGGTCTGCTCGTGCACGACCTGCATCGGCGGGTAGCGGAAGACGACCGCCCCGTTGGAGGCCACCACCCACACCGGGTGCTCCTCGGTGGCGAGGCCGAGCAGGTCGGCGACGCCGGTCATCCCGTCGGGCGAGCGGCCCGAGGCCAGCACGACGTGCGCGCCCGCCTCCTGCGCCCGGCGTACGGCGTCGTGGACGGCGGGCGTGATCTCCTCGTGGGAGGTGCCGGTGCCGTCGATCCAGCGCAGCAGCGTGCCGTCGATGTCGAGGGCGACCAGGCGCGGCGTCCAGCCGGCGACCGGCGCCGGACCGGGAACGAGCGCGCTCATCGGGCGACCGGCTCCAGGACCTCGAGGCCGCCCAGGTAGGGCTGCAGCGCCTTCGGGACCCGGACCGAGCCGTCGGCCTGCTGGTGGGTCTCGAGGATGGCCACGATGGTGCGGGTCATCGCGCACAGGGTGCCGTTGAGCGTGGCGACCGGGCGCATCTCGGTGCCGTTGTCGGTGGCGAACCGGCCGCGGGTGTCGAGGCGGCGGGTCTGGAAGTCGGTGCAGTTCGAGGTCGAGGTGAGCTCGCGGTACTTGCCCTGGGTGGGGATCCAGGCCTCGCAGTCGAACTTGCGGATGGCCGAGAGCCCGAGGTCGCCGGCCGCGACGTCGATGACCTGGTAGGCCAGCTCGAGCTTGTCGAGGAACGCCTTCTCCCAGCCCAGCAGCCGCTGGTGCTCGGCCTCGGCGTCCTCGAGGGTGGTGTAGACGAACATCTCGACCTTGTCGAACCAGTGCACCCGGATGATGCCCTTGGTGTCCTTGCCGTGCGAGCCGGCCTCCTTGCGGAAGCACGGGCTGAACGCGGCGTAGCGCAGCGGCAGGTCGTCGCCGTCGAGGATCTCGTCGGAGTGGTAGGCCGCCATCGGCACCTCCGAGGTGCCGACGAGGTAGAGGTCCTCGCCCTCGATCCGGTAGACGTCGTCGGCGGCCTGGCCCAGGAAGCCGGTGCCCTCCATCGCGCGCGGGCGCACCAGCGACGGCGGCACGACCTGGGTGAAGCCGGCCGCGCGGGCCTGCTCCATGGCCAGGTTGACCAGCGCCAGCTCGAGCTGGGCGCCGACGCCGGTCAGGAAGTAGAAGCGGCTGCCCGAGACCTTGGCGCCGCGCTCGATGTCGATCGCGCCGAGCATCTTGCCCAGCTCGACGTGGTCGCGCGGCTCGAAGCCCTCGGCCGCGAAGTCGCGCGGCGTGCCGACGGTCTCCAGCACCACGAAGTCGTCCTCGCCGCCCGGCGGGGTCTCCTCGGAGGTCAGGTTCGGCATCGAGGCCAGCGCGCCCTGCCAGGTCGCCTCGGCCTCGACCTGGGCGGCCTCGGCGGCCTTCACGTCGGCGGCCAGGGTCTTGGTCTGCGCCAGCAGCGCCTGCTTCTCCTCGCCCTGGGCCTGCGGGATCTGCTTGCCGAGCTGCTTCTGCTCGGCCCGCTTCGTCTCGTACGCCGCGATGGCCGCGCGTCGCGCGGTGTCGGCGGCCAGCGCGCGGTCGACGACGTCGGTCGGACAGCCCGCGCTTGGTCGAGCGAGGCTCGGACGCGGTCGGGGTCGTCGCGCAGGATGCGGGGATCGATCATGGACGAGAGGCTATCGCCGGGCCCCGCGGCGCCTCACCCCCGTCGTGGCCGCGGGCGTCACCCATACTGGTCGGCGTGCTGGACCGCTCCCGATACGTGCTGCTGAGCTGGGCTGTCGCCTGCTTCGTCGTCTTCGCCCTGCTCGCCCTCGCCGTCACCGGCGGCTGGGGCCCGTTGTCGGGCCTCGACGACCGCGGTGAGCCGCTCGAGGCGTCGGCGCCGTCGACGTCGACTGGCTGCACGGCCCGCTGCGCGTGGTCGAGGCCGGGCTCGGCACGATCGGGATGACCGTGCTGACGATCGTGCTGGCCGTGGCGATGTTCGCGCGCGGGCACCGCCGGGCAGCGGCGTACGCCGTCGTCGTGATGGGCGCTGACCGCGCTGGCCACCACCGGGCTGAAGCTGCTGATCGCCCGCGACCGGCCCGACTGGCAGGACGCCGAGGCGTCGCTGACCGAGCAACGCCTTCCCGTCGGGCCACGCCTCGTCGACCGCCGCCTTCGCGCACCGTGTGCGTGGTGCTCGCGATCATGCTCGTGCGCCGCCTGAGCACCCGCCGCCTCGTGTACGTCGCCGCCGCCGCGCTGGTCGTCGTCGCCGGGCTCGACCGGGTGCTGCTGGGTCGCCACTACGCCACCGACGTGGTCGCCGGCGTGCTGCTCGGCATCGGGGTGGCGCTGCTGGTGCTGGCGCTTCTACTCCCCGCGCCCGCGCAGCCACGCGGTGAAGTCGGAGCCGCTGCCCGAGGCGTTCCCGGCCCAGCGCGGCCTCGCGGTGGTGCTGAACCCGATCAAGGTCGAGGACCAGGGCGCCTTCCGGCACACGGTCTCGGCGATGGCGCGCCGAGGCCGGCTGGTCGGAGCCGACCTGGCACCTGACCACCATCGAGGACCCGGGCACCGGGATGGCCGCAGGCGGCGTCCGTCGCGGGCGCCGACATGGTGCTGGTCTGCGGCGGCGACGGCACCGTGCGCGAGGTGTGCGCCGAGCTCGCCGGCACCGGCATCCCGGTCGGGATCGTGCCGGCCGGCACCGGCAACCTGCTGGCCCGCAACCTGGGCATCCCGCTCTACCTGCGCGCCGCGATCGACGTGGCCCTGACCGGGCAGGACCGGGCCATCGACATGGTCGCCGTCGAGGGCGACGGCCTCGAGGGCACCCACTTCATGGTGATGGCCGGGATGGGCTTCGACGCCGCGATCATGGAGGGCGTCAACGAGGACATCAAGAAGCGGGTCGGCTGGCTGGCCTACGTGCTGTCCGGGCTGAAGTCGCTGATGTTCCCGGCCATGAAGGTCGAGGTCTGCGTCGACGGCGGCGAGTTCACCACCCACCGCGCCCGCACCGTGGTCGTCGGCAACGTCGGCTTCCTGCAGGCCGGGATGCCGCTGCTGCCGGACGCGACCATCGACGACGGCGAGCTCGACGTGGTGATCCTGCACCCGCGCAACTTCTTCTCCTGGATCCCGCTGGCCTGGCGGGTGCTGCTCAAGCGCAAGCACACCGACGAGCTGGTCAACCGGATGACCGGCGCCTCCGTCGTCGTGCGCACCTCCGCCGACACCCCGCGCCAGCTCGACGGCGACTCCATCGGCCCGGGCCGCGAGCTGCGGATGGAGTGCATCCACGGGCGGCTGCTGGTCCGGGTGCCGCGCTGACCGTCGGCTCGGGCGCCTCGCCGACCGGTCGGCCGGTGTCGCGCACCAGGTAGAGCCACGGGAAGGCCCGCACGGCCACCTCCCAGCCGTCCTGCTCGTAGCGCGACGGTGCGCCGACCCAGGTCACCCGGCGGTGCTCCCACTGCGTCGACGTACGCCGGACCCGGTGGCGCAGCATCCCCGCGCCGACCGTGCGCCAGCCCAGCCGACCCGCGAGCGCGAGCTCGGCCATCTCGTCGAACGCGGTGACGGGTCCCAGCCACCGCTCCTCGGCCGCTCCGTGGGGCCGGTCCTCGGGCTCGTCGCGGCCCCCGGCACCGGGGTTCGCGCCGAAGCGCTGCTGCGCGGCCTGGCGGCTCATCCCGAGCTCGGACCCGAGCGCGGCCCAGCTGTGCCCCGAGGCACGGGCCGCGGAGACGGCCTGGCCCAGGAGCCGGCGTACCTCCTGCTCCGCCTGGGCGCTGCGCCGCACGACGGCGAGGTGGTCCTGCTCGTCGTCGGTCGCGGGGAGGCTGCCCAGGATCGCGGCTCCCAGCGCCTCGGTGAGGTCGGGAGCCGGTGGCTCAGCGCTCGCCATCGCGGCTGGGCAGCCAGCCGTCGTCGCGGCGGGCGCGCACGCCTGGAGCAGACGGCGCCGAGCACCACCAGGGCGGCGCCGGCGCCCTGGCCCATCCCCCGACGAACCGTCGACCTGCAGGCCGGACCAGGAGGAGGAGGCCGATCACGATCGCCCCGAGCGTCGAGAGGTCGAGGGTGCGGGACAGGGACGTCATGCGTCAACCGTAGATTGACATCCAGCGGCGTCAAGACTTGGTTGACGCCGCCGCGGGGCGCCGGGGGTCACGAAGTCCCGCTGCCGGATCAGCACCAGGCACAGCACGGCCGAGGTGAAGGCGATCACCGCGGCGATCGCGATGATGTGGTTCAGCGCCTCGACGACGGCCGAGGTGCCCACCGCGGTCACCAGGTCGTAGGCCTGCTGACCGGCGGTGCGCGCCCCCGCTCTGCTCCGCGCCCTGCCGGGCGGCGTCGGCCGCGCGCTCCACCTGGCCGCCCGAGAGGGCGCCCTGCAGCCCCACCAGCGCCTGGTCGGGCACCTTCCCGGAGAGGTCGCTCGCGCACGGTCGAGGAGATCTGGTTGCCGAAGATCGACCCGAGCGCGGCGATGCCGGTGGCGATCCCGACCTGGCGGAAGGTCGAGTTCACCCCGGAGGCCATCCCGGCCCGGTCGGTGCTCACCACCCCGACCGCGGTCGAGGCCAGCGGCGGGTTGATCAGCCCGATCGCGACGCCGGTGACGATCAGCCCGGGGATCAGCCCGGTCCACGACGAGTCCGGCTCGATGCCCCACAGGAGCAGCAGACCGACGCCCAGCAGCAGGAAGCCCGGCCCGATGAGCCACTTCGCGGGCACCTTCTCGGTCAGCCGGCCGGCCACGGCGGCGACCACGAACGAGGCGCCCGAGAGGAACAGCAGCCGCACGCCGGTCCCGACCGCGGAGTAGCCGAGCACGTTCTGCAGGTAGATCACCAGGTAGGCCAGCAGCGAGAAGATCGAGGCCGAGACCCCGAACGCCGCCACGAGGCCGCCGACGAAGGTCGGCTTGCGCAGCAGCCGCAGGTCGAGCATCGGGTCGCTGCTGGCGCAGCTGGGTCGACCACGAACACCGTCATCAGCACCGCGGCGCCGACCAGGCAGACCACGCACCCGGGTGTCACCCCAGCCGCGCGTCGGCTGCCCGGCCTCGATCAGGCCGTAGACCAGGCTCGCGAGCGCCAGGCTGAAGGTGACGAAGCCCGCCCAGTCGGGCCGCCCGGCCCGCGGGTCCCGCGACTCGCGGACCTTGCCCAGGGTCACCAGCAGGGCGACCGCGCAGATCGGGATGTTGACGAAGAAGATCCAGCGCCACGACAGCCGCTGGTCAGCACCCCGCCGAGCACCGGCCCGATCGCGACCGCGACGCCGGTGGTGGCGCCGAACGCCCCGAAGGCGATGCCCCGCTCGCGACCCGTGAAGGCCGTGGCCAGCAGCGCCAGCGCGGTCGCGAACATCGCCGCCCCGCCGATGCCCTGGAACGCGCGGGCCAGGGTCAGGAACAGCACGTCCTGGGCCAGTCCGCACGCCAGCGAGCCGAGGGTGAACAGCACGATCCCGATCGCGAAGACCTTGCGGCGACCGAAGAGGTCGGCCAGCGAACCGGCGGTCAGCAGCAGCGCCGCGAGGCTCAGCGCGTAGGCGTCGATCACCCACTGCAGGTCGGCCAGGCTGGCGTCGAGCTGGGCCTGGATGTCGGGCAGCGCGACGTTGACGATGGTGATGTCGAGCAGCAGCATGAACACGCCGGTGCAGACCGCGACCAGCGTCCACCACCGAGCGGGGTCGGCGGGCGTCGTCGACAGCGGCGTACGTCGGCTCGGTCACCGCGCGATCCTGCCAGCCTCAGCGCGCGGCGGGCCGGGCGGCGCCGACCGCCTCCTCCTCCTCGGGGGAGAGCTGCTGGTCGCAGGTCCAGCCGGCGACCGACTTGGCGTAGGTGCGGGCCTCGCTGCGGCCGTGGATCGAGGTGAGCACGACCCCGTTGCCGCCGTCGTCGAGCAGCGCCACCGACCAGGACAGGTGCCCGCCCATGTCGCCGAACGCGTCGTAGCGCACCACCGCCAGGTGCCGCAGCGCGTCGCCGGCCTCGGCGCGCAGCGCCGCGACCTCCCGGCGCAGCCCGACCACGTCCTCGGGCAGCGCGTCGGCGCCCGCCGGGCGCCGGTCGGCGTACGCCGCAGCGCGGCCGCTGCGAGGGCGAGGGCGGCCAGGGCGACCACCAGGGAGACGACGGCGAGGGCGAGCACGCGGCCGACCCTAGACTCACCGGCGTGCCGACCGTGCGACGCATCGCCTACCAGGGCGAACCCGGAGCGAACTCCCACATCGTGTGCCAGGAGCACTACCCCGACTGGGAGGCCCTGGCGTGCGCCTCCTTCGAGGACGTCTTCGCCGCCGTCGAGGGCGGCGAGGCCGACCTGGCGATGATCCCGATCGACAACTCGATCGCGGGCCGGGTCGCCGACATCCACCACTTCCTGCCGGCGTCGCCGCTGCACATCGTGGCCGAGCACTTCCTGCGGATCCGCTTCCACCTGATGGCCGTGCCCGGCGCCGACCTGGGCACGATCCGCACCGTGCACAGCCACGTGCACGCGCTCGGCCAGTGCCGCCGGATCATCCGCGAGCACGGCCTGTCGCCGCAGATCTCCGGCGACACCGCCGGCGCGGCCCGCGAGGTCGCCGAGGCCGGCGACCCGACCCAGGCCGCGATCTCACCGCCGCTGGCCGCGGAGATCTACGGCCTCGAGGTGCTCGCCGAGGACGTCGAGGACGAGGAGCACAACACCACCCGCTTCGTGGTGCTCTCGCGCGACGCCGAGCTCGCCGAGCCGGGCTCGGGGCCGCTGGTCACGACCTTCGTCTTCAACGTGCGCAACCTGCCCGCCGCGCTCTACAAGGCGCTGGGCGGCTTCGCCACCAACGGCGTCAACATGACCAAGCTCGAGAGCTACATGGTCGACGGGCACTTCACCGCCACCCAGTTCCTCGCCGAGGTCGACGGCCACCCCGACGACCCGCCGCTGCGGCGGGCGCTGGAGGAGCTGGCGTTCTTCACCACCGAGGTGAAGGTGATCGGCATCTACCCCGCCGACGCGTTCCGCGCCGAGACCGCCGCTGACCCGCGAGCCGGCTGGTTTTCGAGCCAGGCGCCGGCTGGCTCAGGAGTCAGCGCGACATCTGCGCCGGGTCGGGGATTTGTGCGCCGGGTCGGTCGAGCGAGGGCGGTCGAGGGCCGCCCGCGGCCGGCCGCGGTAGCGGCGAACGGGTCGGCCCGCGCTCGTGGCGCCTCCTGGAGGCGACGCAGCAGCTCCTCGATGGCGCGCTCGTGCGGGCAGCGCCCGGCTGGGCGGCGCGTCGGAGGCGCAGCAGGGCGCCCTGCAGCCAGTTGCGCACCCGCTGCTCGTCGGCGCCGATCCCGACCGGCGTGGCGCCCGACCGGCCGGAAGGTCAGCGTCTGCGCCCCCGGTCGAAGGCGAGCAGGCTCGCCGAGACCCGACGTACCTCGTGAGCGAGATCGATCTCCACGCTGCAGACCCCCATGTCCTCCGTGGTCTCACCGTCGCAGCGGTTCTCGTCGGTCCATACCCCGCGCTCCGGATCAGTGCAAACCATCATGCGTGAAACTTGCATGAACGCCGAGTCGGGCTCGGGCGAGTAGGTTCGGCGCCGTGGACCCGACCGACCCGCGCACCCACGACCTCGGCTTCGCCCGCGTCGACGTCGACCGGGCCGCCCGCACCGGCGACCCCGAGGTGGTCCTGGGCCAGGGCAAGCAGCCCGAGCAGGTCGTCGCCCTGCTCCGCACCCTGCACGAGCGAGCACCCCGACCGCGCCGTGCTGGCGACCCGGCTCGACCCCGAGGCCCTCGACCTGGTCGCCGACCGAGCTGCCGACGGCCGTGGTCGACGAGGTCGCCCGCGCCGCGATCCTGGGGCCGCTGCCGGCCGCGCGCGGGCTGGTGCTGGTCGTCGGCGGCCGGCACCTCCGACGCCCCGGTGGCCGCCGAGGCCGCGCTGAGCGTGGCCGTGCACGGCGCCGCGGTCGCGCCGCATCGACGACGTCGGCGTCGCCGGCCTGCACCGCCTGCTCGCGGTGCGCGACGAGCTCGCCGAGCGCCGACGCGCTGGTCGTGGTGGCCGGCATGGAGGGCGCCCTGCCCTCGGTCGTCGGCGGGCTGGTCGGCGTGCCGATGGTCGCGGTGCCGACCAGCATCGGGTACGGCGCCTCCCTGGGCGGGCTCTCGGCGCTGCTGGGCATGCTCAACAGCTGCGCGCCCGGCATCGGCGTGGTCAACATCGACAACGGCTACGGCGCCGGCGTGCTCGCCGCGCGCATCGCCCGGCAGAGCGCGCCCCGCGACGAGGCGCCCGGGAGCCGACCGGTGACGCATCTGGGTCGACGCCACCGCCGGCGCCAGCGGCGACATGCTGCTGGGCGCCCTGCTCGGCGCCGGCGTCCCGCTCGACGCTGCTGCAGGGCGCCGTCGACGCCGTCTCGCCCGAGCCGGTCGACGCTGCGGGCCGAGCAGGTCGACCGCGGCGGTCTGGCTCGCGACCCGCTGCCACGTCGAGGTCGCCGACTCGCACCACGCACCGCACCTGGCGCGACGTACGCGCCCTGCTCGAGGCCGCCGAGCTGGACGAGCAGGTGCGGGCGGCCGCGCTGGCCGTCTTCGCCCGGCTCGCCGCCGCCGAGGGCGCCGTCCACGGCCACGACGCCGACGACGTCCACCTTCCACGAGGTCGGCGCCCTCGACGCGATCGCCGACGTGGTCGGGGTCTGCGCGGGGCTCGCCCACCTGCGCGACCGGGTCGGCGGCCCGGTCGTGGTCAGCACCGTCGCGGTCGGCTCGGGGCGGGTCGGCGCCGCCCACGGGTCGCTGCCGGTGCCGGTGCCGGCGGTCGTCGAGCTGCTGCGCGGCGTCCCGTCGTACGCCGGCCCGCCCGGGCGCCGCGCCGGCGGAGATGTGCACGCCCACCGGTGCCGCGCTGCTGGCACGCTGGCCGACGCGTGGGGCCCGCAGCCGGCCCTGGTCGCTCGAGGACGTGGGGGTCGGCGCCGGGCGGGCGCGACCCGGGGACGCACGCCAACGTGCGTGCGGGTGCTGGCCGGTGCCCGCGGTCGACGCAGGGACCACCCGGCCCGCCGCCACCGACGAGGAGCTGGTGCTCGAGGCCAACGTCGACGACCTCGACCCGCGGCTGTGGCCCGGGGTGCTGGAGGCCCTGATGGCGGCCGGGCGCCGCCGACGCCTGGCTGACCCCGATCCTGATGAAGAAGGGCCGCCCCGCCCACACGCTGTCGGTGCTGGTGCGCCCCGAGCACGCCGCGGCGGTGCGGGCGGTGGTCTTCCGCGAGACCTCCACGATCGGCCTGCGCGAGCACGCCGGTGACGAAGCGGGCGCTGACGCGCGAGGTGGTCGAGGTGCAGGTCGCCGGCGCACCGGTGCGGGTCAAGGTCTCGCGGCACGAGGGCCGCGCGGTGACCGCCCAGCCCGAGTGGGAGGATGTCGCCGCCGTCGCGCGGGTCGCCGGCCGCCCGGCCCGGGCGTGCTCGCCGAGGCCCGGTCGCAGGCGTGGCGCCTGCTCGAGGAGGACACCGCGTGGAGCTGAGCGCGCTGCTGGTGACGTTCGGCACGATCTTCCTGGTCGAGCTGCCCGACAAGACGTTCCTGGCGACGCTGGTGCTCAGCACCCGCTACCGCCCGCTGCTGGTGTGGATCGGCGTCGGGCTCGCCTTCACCGTCCAGACCGGGGTGGCGGTGCTGCTGGGCAGCGCCGCGTCCTTCCTGCCCGACGACCTGGTGCGCGGCCTGGCCGCGGTGATGTTCCTGGTCGGCGCCCTGCTGCTGCTGCGCGAGGCCCGTCGGTGCGCGCCGTACCGGCCGGGGCCGGCGGCAGCCGGGGACGGGGCCGAGATCCTCGAGCGCGCCGCCCCCGCGACCGGACTGGCGCGCCGTCGGGGCGTCGTTCGTCGTGCTCTTCGCCGCCGAGTGGGGCGACCTGTCCCAGCTGCTCACGATCACCCTGGTGGCCCGCTACGACGCCGTGCTGCCGGTCTTCGTCGGCGCCCTCGGCCGCCCTGCTCACCGTGAGCGCCCTGGCGGTGCTGGTGGGGCGGGCGCTGACGCGGCGGGTGCCGCTGCACGTGCTGATGTACGGCGGGGCCCTCGTCTGCCTGGTGCTGGCCACGTTGACGACCTACGAGCTCCTGGCCTGACCCCCACCCGGTCGGCGCCACTAGGGTGGCGTCCATGACTGCGAGCCCGACCACCAGCGCCGACCAGCCCGTGCACGGCGCCGACAGCGAGGTCGGCCGGCTGCGGACCGTGATGCTGCACCGGCCCGGGCAACGAGCTGAAGCGGCTCACCCCGCGCAACAACGACCGGCTGCTCTTCGACGGCATCCCCTGGGTGGCACGCGCCCAGGAGGAGCACGACGCCTTCGCCGAGGCGCTGCGCGCCCGCGACGTCGAGGTGCTCTACCTGACCGACCTGCTCACCGAGACGCTGCAGGACCAGATGGCCCGCAACCACGCCGTCACCGCGGCCCTCTCGGGCCTGCACCTCGGCGACACGCTGCGCTCCTACCTGGCGGGGTTCCTGCACGACGCCAGCCCCGAGGAGCTCACGGCGGTGCCTGACCGCCGGCATCCGCAACGACGAGGTCCGCGGCGGCCACGGCCTGGTCACCTCGCTGCTCTCGCCCTACGACTTCCTCGTCGACCCGCTGCCGAACCTGCTCTTCACCCGTGACTCCAGCGTCTGGGTGCGCGACCGGGTGGCGGTGACGTCCCTGGCGATGCCGGCCCGCACCCGCGAGACCCAGCTGACCGAGCTGATCTACACCGAGCACCCGCGCTTCCGCGGCACCCGCAAGATCCACGGCTGGCACTCCGAGCACGTCGAGGGCGGCGACGTGCTGCTCCTGGCTCCCGGGGTCATCGCCGTCGGCGTCGGCGAGCGCACCACCCCGGCCGGCGTCGAGCGCTTCGCCCGCCAGGTCTTCCACGCCGGCCTGGCGCGCACCGTGCTGGCGGTGCCGATCGCCCAGGAGCGGGCCACGATGCACCTCGACACGATCTGCACGCTGGTCGACGTCGACAAGGTCGTGATGTACCCCAACGTCGCCGACTCGCTGCAGGCCTACACCGTCACCCTCGCCGAGGACACCGACGACGAGTCCACCCTGCGCCTCGACGTCGCCCCGGCCGAGCCGTTCCTGGTGGCCGCGGCCAAGGCGATGGGCATCGACCAGCTGCACCACATCGACACCGGGCTCGACCCGGTCACCGCCGAGCGCGAGCAGTGGGACGACGGCAACAACACCCTGGCCCTCGCCCCGCGGGTCGCGGTCGCCTACGAGCGCAACGACGAGACCAACGAGCGCCTCGAGGAGGCCGGGATCGAGGTCGTGCGGATCGCCGGCACCGAGCTCGGCTCGGGCCGCGGCGGCCCTCGCTGCATGAGCTGCCCCATCGTGCGCGACCCGCTCTGAGCACGGCCGCACCCCGTCTGAGCAGCGACTTCGTCACCTGTGACCCACGTGACGGACGCTTGCCAGCCTGCTGCAGGTCCGCGAGGATCACTCGCGGGAGGACCCCGAACCCCGAAAGGTTGCGCCCCATGGCCAACTCGTTCTTCAGCACGTTCACGCCCGCGGAGATCGCCAAGATCAGCTCCGCCGGGACCCGGGTGACCCTGCCCGAGGGGTGGGCGCCCATCTCCGAGCGCACCGGCGCCGACAAGGCCTACATCATCCTGTCCGGCTCGGTCTCCGTGCGTCAGCACGGCGAGGAGATCGCCCAGCTCGGCCCCGGCGACATCATGGGTGAGGCCGCGATCGTCCACCACTCGCTGCGCACCGCGAGCGTCGTGGCCCTGAGCCCGCTGGAGCTCATCCACTTCACCGCCGAGGACCTCAACCGCCTCGCGGTGGAGCTGCCGAGCTTCGGCGAGGCCCTCGAGCGGGTCGCCGAGGAGCGCTTCGCCGCCGACCGTGCCAAGCACCGTCCCAGCCCGACCAGCTAGTGACCCCACCGGCGGGTCCCACGTCCGCGGGCGCCGGCGACCGGGCGGGCCGGGTCGAGGAGCTGATCCTCGGCCAGGCGCCGCACCTGAACCGGGTCCAGGTCAGCGAGCAGGCGGGCGTGCCGCTGGAGCTGGCGCGTGAGCTGTGGCGCCTGCTCGGCTTCGCCGAGACCTCCGACGACGTGCTCGCCTTCACCCAGGCCGACGTCGACGCGCTGCGCCTGAGCGCCGAGCTGACCAGCCTCGGCGTGCTCAGCGACGACTCGCAGGCCGCCCTCGTGCGCACCCTGGGGCGCTCCTTCGCGCGCCTGGCCGAGTGGCAGACGACCCTGCTGGCCCGGGTCGCGACCGCCCACCTGGTGCCGGGCAGCGACGAGGACCCGGTCGAGGCCCTCGCCGAGCTGACCGCCGAGGTGCTGCCGCGGGTCGAGCAGCTGCAGACCTACACCTGGAAGCGGCACCTGGCCACCGCGTCCAGCCGGCTGCTCGACGTGAGCGGCGGCTCCGCGGAGCCCGGGGAGCCCGGGGAGGCCGTGCTGCCCCAGGCGGTCTGCTTCGTCGACATCGTCGGCTTCACCTCCCGCTCGAAGTCGCTGCGCGAGGCCGAGCTGGTCGCGTGGATCGAGGCCTTCGAGCACGCCTCGAGCACCATCGTCCTCGACCACGGCGGCCGGATCATCAAGAACATCGGCGACGAGGTGCTCCTGCTCGCCGACGACCCCGTCGTGGCGGCCGAGATCGCGCTCGAGATGACCCGCCGCGGCAGCGACCCCGACGACGCGTTCCCCGAGGTCCGCGCCGGCATCGCGTACGGCGACGTGGTGCTGCGCCTGGGCGACGTGCTGGGCGCCACCGTCAACGTGGCGGCGCGGCTGACCTCGCTGGCCCGGCCGGGCACGGTGCTGCTCGACGAGGGCGCCCACGCACAGCTGCTCGCGCTCGACGAGGCGCGCGAGCAGGCGGCGTACACGTTCCGCCGCCCGCCGCGGGCGTCGGTCAAGGGGTACTCGAAGCTGCAGCCGTGGGTGCTGCGCCGCGCCTGACCGACCGGTCTCAGCGGATGGTGACCTGACGGTTCGCCAGGCCGGAGCGGGCAGCCCGCTCCTCGGTGCTCAGCGGCGACTCGTCGGCCAGCGCCTCGGCGAGCTCGGCGGCGAACGTGGCGGCCGGGTCCTCGAGCACCTCGGCGCCGGTGCCGAGCGGGAGGTCCCACACCGGGGCCAGCAGGCCGTGGGCACGGAACATCCCCACCAGGCGCGCACCCTCGACGATGACGTCCTTGCCGGCGGCGTGCAGGCGGGCCAGCGCGTCGAGGAGCTGGTCCTCGGGCTCGGGCATCACCCAGCGCAGGTGCTCCTTGGTGCCGACGTCGGTCCAGTACGCCGCCTCGACCTGGGTCAGCCGGGCCGTCGGGTGGGCCTGCTCGTTGGCCTGGTCGAGGGCACCGGCCATCGACTCCTTGTCCTCGACGTCGGCGATCCAGTAGTCGAAGCCGTCGTGGACGGTCACGTCGAGGGTGTCGCCGGTGACGAGGTCCTGCAGGCGCGGACCCTCGCCGGGCGCGTCGGTGAGACCGATGACGCCGGTCTCGCCGGCCTCGGCGGCCGCCAGGGCCTTGGTGAGCACGGCGCCGAGGTCGCGGGCGGGGTCGCCGAACTGGTGCTGGACCTGCAGGCCCAGCCAGATCTCGCCGCTCTCGCGGACCATCGCGGGCGCCGCCATCGGCAGCAGCGAGCACAGCACGACGCTGCGCTCCGAGCCGTCCACGGAGTCCGCGAGGGTCAGGGGCGCGGTGCCGGCGGGGACCAGCTCGCGCAGCGCGATCAGGTCGCACTCCGAGGGCAGGCCCTCGAACGGGCGGCGCACGTAGGTGTCGACGGGGCCGCCGGGGGCGCCGTGGCAGGCCTTGTAGCGCCGGCCGGACCCGCACGGGCAGGGCTGTCGGGGGCCGACCTCACCGGGAGTGGACGTGGTGGTGCGCTGGTCGCGGGCCTTGGTGCGGGACTTCTTCGCCATGGTGGTGAACCTATCGCTGCGCGCCGCCCCGCGGCACTTCGGACGGGGCCCGGCTTCACACCCCGAGGTCGTCGAGCAGCTCCAGCACGTAGGCCGGCCGGTCGCTGATGACCGCCTTGACCCCGAGGTCGAGGCACAGCTCCAGCTCGGCGCGGGTGTTGACCGTCCACACGTGCACGTCGTGGCCGCTGTCGGCGATGCGTCGGGCCATGCGTGGGTGGGCCATCAGCTCGGCGATGCCCGGGCCCACGATCCAGTCGCTGGCCGATGCTGCGGCGCACCAGCGGCCAGCGGCCGAGCTGGTCGACGAGCTGGACCACGCGCACGTCCGGCGCGAGACGACGGACCCGGCGCAGCGCCCGCCAGGAGAAGCTCATCACCCGCACCGGGCTGTCGGGACCGGTCCAGCCGAAGTCGGCGAGCAGCTCGACGACCCGCTGCTCCACGAGTCCGCCGTACCGGGTGGGGTGCTTGGTCTCGACCGCGATCTCGACCCGGCGGTCGTAGTCGGCGGCCACCTCGAAGAGCTTGCGCAGGGTCAGCACCTTGCCGTCGGCCTCGTCGACGTCGGGCCCCTCGTCGTCGAGGTCGGCCCACGGGTGCTTCCAGCTGGCGAAGTCGAGCTCGGAGAGGTCGGCGAGGTCCATCGTCGACACGGTGTCGCGGGTGGCGGCGGTGCGCCGCAGGTCGCGGTCGTGCACGCACACCAGGTGGCCGTCGGCGGTCAGCCGGACGTCGCACTCCAGCCCCTGCGCGCCGTCGTCGAGGGCGGCGATGTACGCCCCGAGCGTGTGCTCGGCGTGGTCGTGGCTCGCGCCACGGTGGGCGAGCACCTGCGGCCTCATGCACCGATCATCCCCCACCCGCCCCACCCCCAGCACGAGCAGTCACTTTTGCACCATCGAGCGGTCACTTCTGCACCCGACCGGGCCGGGTGGGCGCGACATACGGGCCGGGTGGGCGCGATATTTGGGCCGGGTCAGCCCTGCTCGCGCAGGTAGCGCCCGAAGTGCGGCACGGTGAACGCGATCCGGCCGCGCTCGCCGGAGTAGATCAGGCCCTTCTTCAGCAGCGAGTCGCGCGCCGGAGACAGCGACTGCGGCTTCTTGCCGAGCACGACGGCGACGTCGGCGGTCGCGACCGCACCGACCGGGTCCTCGCCGAGGTCGGCGGCAGCGTCGGCCATCGCGCGCAGGTAGTCGCGCTCCCCCGGGGTGGCCCGCTCGTAGCGGGAGCCGAAGAAGCCGACCGCCAGCTCGCGCTCCGCCTCGGGCGCGGCGACGGCGACGTCCTCGGCAGTGATCGGGGAGCGTGGCGCGTGGTCCCACACGGTCTTGCCGTAGGCCTGGATGAAGTAGGGGTAGCCGCCGGTGGCGGCGTACATCGCGGCCAGGCCGTCCTCGGTGAACTCCGCGTCCTCCTCGGCGGCCGGGGCGCACAGCGCGCGGTCGGCCGCGTCGCGGGCGAGCCGGTCGATGCGCTGGTAGCTGAAGAGCCGCTCGGAGTAGGACTTGCTGGCCGAGAGCACCGCGGGCAGGTGCGGCAGCCCGGCGCCCACGACGATGACCGGCAGGCCCGACTGGCTGATCTCGTGGCAGGCCGCGCACAGCGCGGAGACGTCGTCGGGGCCGAGGTCCTGCATCTCGTCGATGAAGACGCCCACGCCGTTGCCGACGTCGGAGGCCAGCCCGCCCACGTCGGTGAGCAGCTCGACCAGGTCGATCTCGATGTCGCCGGAGTCGGCGCGGCCCCGGGCAGCGGGTACGTCGATGCCCGGGCTCCACCGGTCCTTGAGCTTCGCGTCGGTGCCGGCCTCGCGCTGGGCGAAGGCGCGCAGCACCCCGAGCACGTGGTCGACCTGGTCCTGCTCGGGGTGCCCGAGCTCGCGGATCGCCTGGTGCAGCGCGCTGGACAGCGGACGCCGCAGCCCCTGGTCCGGGCGGGCCTCGAGCTTGCCGGTGCCCCACCCGCGGCGTACGGCGGCCGAGCGCAGCGCGTTGAGCAGCACCGTCTTGCCGACCCCGCGCAGCCCGGTCAGCACCAGCGACCGCTCCGGACGCCCGCGCGCCACCCGCTCGAGCACGACGTCGAAGGCGCGCAGCTGCTCGTCGCGACCGGCCAGCTCGGGCGGACGCTGGCCGGCGCCGGGGGCGTAGGGATTGCGTACCGGGTCCACGATCGGACGGTATCGGCATCTCTAGCCGAACTCCGATACATCGCTAGCGAGTCGCAGAGCGCTCCCCCGGTCCGGGTCGTGCCCCCCAGGGTGGGCCCAGGGTCTCCCCCAGGGGCACGACCCGGACCTAGGATCGGGGCCATGCCGGAGCTGCCCGAGGTGGAGGCCCTGGCCCTCGACCTGGGGGGCCGGCTGGCGGGCCGTGCGATCACCCGGGTGCACCTGGCGCAGTTCAGCGCGCTGAAGACCTTCGACCCGCCGCTGGGCGCCCTCGAGGGTCTGCTGGTCGACGGCGTCACCCGGCACGGCAAGTTCCTCGACATCGACGTCTCGGGCACCCACCTGGTCATGCACCTGGCGCGCGCCGGCTGGGTGCGCTGGCGCGACGAGGTCCCGGCCCTGCCGCCGAAGCCGAGCCCCAAGTCGGTGATCGCCGCGCGGATCGTGCTCGACGACGAGACGGGCCTCGACGTCACCGAGGCCGGCACCCGCAAGAGCCTGGCGATGTACGTCGTGCGCGACCCGCTCGAGGTGCCCGGCATCGCGAGCCTGGGCCCCGACCCGCTCACCGACGACTTCACCCGCGAGCGGTTCGCGACATCCTGCGGGCCGAGGGCCGCAAGCAGCTCAAGGGCGTGCTGCGCCACCAGGGCACGATCGCCGGCATCGGCAACGCCTACTCCGACGAGATCCTGCACGCGGCCCGGATGTCGCCGTACAAGCCGGCGTCCTCGGTCGACCGACGACGAGCTCACCGTCCTGTACGACGCCCTGCGCGAGACCCTCGGCGCTGCCGTCGACCGCTCCCGGGGGCTCGCGGCCAGCGAGCTCAAGGGCGAGAAGAAGACCCACCTGGCGGTCCACGGCCGCACCGGCCAGGCCTGTCCGATCTGCGGCGACACCGTGCGCGAGGTGTCCTTCGCCGACTCGAGCCTGCAGTACTGCGCCACCTGCCAGACCGGGGGCAAGCCGCTGGCGGACCGCCGGATGAGCAAGCTCCTCAAGTGACCTCCCCCGGTGACCATGATCCAGCCGCACGGTGGGCCACGGCGGTGCGCTCGCCACCCACTCGCCGCCGGTCCGCGGCGTGCAGCAGACCCGACCTCAGCCGGTGTCGGGCGTGTCAGGCCGGGGCGAGGGTGCGGTTGCGGGCCAGGAGCCACTTCACTGCCGGGTAGCCGGTGATGAGGCCGACGATGACTCCGATCTGCATCAGGAACCAGAACGTGCCCTCGGTGACCGCAGGCATGGCGTCGTTGAAGTGCAGCAGGAGCATCCAGCCGACCATGCCCACGTCGAACGCAGCAACAGTGATGAACCCGGCCAGCAGGGCGGCACCGACGGTGAGTCGTCGGCTGGGTCCGGCCGTCCTGTTGCTGGCGACGCGCTCGTAGACGGCCACCATGACGGTCGCGAGCACGGCGATGACGAGGATCATGGGCCACATGGCGAGTCCGGCGATGGTCCAGCCGATAGCCGCGACGATCGGGACGGCGACGAGGTGGGCCACGGCGGAGGCGCCGCCACCGGGCAGCACTGCCACTGCTGCGTCCGACCTGTGTGCCGAGGTGGAGCCGGACGCGGAGGCCGTCGTGCGAGCGGTGGTGCGCCCTCGGTTCAGGTACGCCACGACGGCGAACGGGCCCAGGTAGAGCCCGGAGGTGACCCACACCAGTTCACTGGCGACGTGGTGGTGGCGACGGCGACCGAGGTAGATGTCGGCTGCGACAGCTGCGGTGCTGAGCAGAGCGAGTGCGATGTAGGTCCAGGCGACCGGGGTGAGCCAGCCGGGGATTGCGGAGCCCATGGTCATGTTCATGTTCGTTCCTTCGCGTGGGTGAGGTCAGGCCGCGGCCGCGCCGTCGTGGAGCGGCACGAGGTGCCGCGAACAGGGCTGACCGGGTGACCGGTTCGGGTGCGTGACCTAGCGCGCTGCTCGGCGCTGGTCGGCGGTGGGGCTTGCTGGGCCCGGACACCGCGATGGGGTGGCTCAGCGGACGCTCTGAGCGACCTGTCAGACCCTCAGCACACCCAGCGATGACAGGGACAGGACTGTCCACGGACTCATCAACCATCGAGGGCGACGGGTACCGGTCGTGCGGAGGCGGGCCAGGAGGCCCAGGAACGTGTCACGGCGTGAGCCCAGCAACAACGCCAGCACGGTTGTGACCGCCAGCCCCACACCCAGAGCGCACGCGCTGGTCTCGACGATGCACGCCGAGTCACACATCGACGCCACGGCTGGTCCCAGGCCGCTGACCGTGTCAGCCGCAGCGGTCGTGAGGGTGCTGGCCGCGGCCACCGTGGAGACGGGCGACCCGTCGCTCATCCCCGTCATGCTGGACATGGAGGCGGTGCTGGCACCGAGCCACACGAGAACGCACGCCAAGGCTGCCGCCAGCGTCATCGCGGCAACGACAGCACGCCGTACGGAGGAGGTAGCTCCGGAAGCGGCGGGCGCGGGCACAAAACCACACGGTACCTGTGCTCCCCACGCCGGCGGGAGCATCGAATCGCCCTGGGTCTGCTGGAGGCTCAGGTGCCCACGAGCAGCCCGAGGACCAGACCGGCCACGGCGCAGGTGCCCAGCACCCGCAGCACCGACCAGCCGCGCCAGAACACGAGCAGGCCCGCCAGCACCGCGATCGCCACCGCCGGCCACCGCAGGCTGTCGAGGACCGGGTACTCGACCGAGAGCGGCCCCAGGTCGGCGCGGCCGGTCGTGGCCACCAGCGTGTGCAGGGTGAAGTAGACCGCCAGGTGCGCGATCACCCCCACCACCGCGGCCGTGATGCCGGTCAGGGCGCTGGCGAGCGACCGGTTGCCTCGCAGCCGCTCGACGTAGGGGGCGCCGAGCAGGATGAACAGGAAGCACGGCACGAAGGTCACCCAGGTCGTCAGCAACGCGGCCAGCACCGCCGCTACCCAGGGGTCGAGGTCGCCGGGTGCGCGGTAGGCACCCACGAACGCGACGAACTGGACCACCATGACCAGCGGCCCCGGCGTGCTCTCGGCCAGCGCCAGGCCGCGCACCATCTCCCCCGGTGCCAACCAGCCGTACACCTCGACCGCCTGCTGGGCGACGTAGGCCAGCACGGCGTAGGCCCCGCCGAAGGTGACCAGGGCCGCGCCGGAGAAGAAGAGGCCCTGGTCGACCAGGATGCTCGAGCGACCCAGCAGCAGCGCCGCCGCGGCCACCGGCGCCGACCACAGCAGCAGGCCCACGACCAGCACGATCGCCGAGCGCCGGACGCTCGGTGCCTCCGCGTGCAGCGCGTCGTCGGCGATCAGCGGCGCCGGCCCGGTGTCGGCTTGCCCGGCCGGCGGGGTGCCGAGACCGGGCAGGAGCCGCCCCAGGGCCCACCCGGCCAGCCCGGCCAGCGCCACGACGACGGGGAACGGGACCGACAGCAGCGCCAGCGCCACGAAGGAGGCGACGGCCAGTCCCCGCAACGCGGGGTGGCCCAGGGCACGGCGAGCGACCCGCACGACGGCCTGAGCCACGATCGCGATCACCGCGGGCGCCAGGCCCAGGAACAGCGCCTGCACCACCGTGGTCTCGCCGTAGCTGACATAGACCACCGACAGCGCCAGCAGCGCGAGCACCCCCGGCAGGATGAACAGGACACCCGCCACCAGGGCACCGCGGACACCGTTGAGCAGCCAGCCCACGTAGGTGGCCAGCTGCTGCGCCTCGGGGCCGGGCAGCAACGTGCAGTACGACAGCGCGAACAGGAACCGCTGCTGCCCGATCCACCTCTGCTCCTCCACCAGGGTGCGCTGCATGACGGCGATCTGGCCCGCGGGCCCGCCGAAGGTCTGCAGGGAGATCGCGAACCACACCTTCGCGGCGTGGCGCAGCGGGATCACATCGGTACCGCGTGCACTCACGGGAGGGCGTCCTTCGTCAGGACCCGGGGGTCGTGGGGTGGCGGGCTGGACCAACCGTCACAGCGGGCGCGGACCCGGCGTACGGCGTGCCCAACCTAGGCCCCCTGGCGCCGTCGGCGTCTACGATGGCCCCGCGTCACCCACCCGGGAGGAACCCATGAGCTCGATCCCCACCCGATCCCCACGGTCGGCGTCGACGGCGTGCCCGACCCGCTGCCACAGGACCTGTACGTGCTCGACGTGCGCGAACCGACCGAGTGGGCGCACGCCCACATCGCGGGGGCGCTGCACATCCCGATCGGTGAGCTCGTCGCCCGGGTCGACGAGGTGCCGGCGGGGCGGACCCTCGTGGTGTGCCGCATCGGCGGGCGTTCCGCGCAGGCCGTGGCGTGGTTGTCCCAGCAGGGCCACGACGTCGTCAACCTCGACGGCGGGATGCTCGACTGGGAGGCGGCCGGTCGGCCGATGCTCAGCGAGACCGGCCAGCCTCCCCAGGTCGTCTAGCCCCTACTTCTCGTCCTTCTCGCTGTCCGGGGCCTCCGGGGCCTCGGGCTGCTCGGGCTGCTCCTGACCGCCGTCGGCGGCCGGGGCGCAGGTGGCGCCGGCGTACTGCACGAGCGCGTTGACCTGCTCCTGCTCGGCCTTGGAGAGGTCGAAGTCCTCCATGGCCGCGAGCTCCTCGGCGCTGGCGTCGGTGTCGATGTCGGCGAGGATGTCGAGGTAGACGTCGAAGCCCTTCGACGCCTCCTGGGGCGCGTCGTCCGGGATGCCGCTGGCCTCCAGGCCCGCCATCAGGGTCTCCACGTCGGAGCCGTCCTCGAGGGCGCCGTTGCCGACCAGGGCGGTGCAGAAGGCGTTGTCGGTGCCGGGGTCACCGGCTGACGACGAGCTCGAGGAGGCCGTCGTCGGGTCGCTCGACGCGTCGGACGTCTCGTCGTCGGATCCGCAGGCGGCGGCCGTCAGGGCGACGAGCACCGCCAGGGGGGCGAGAGCGTGCTTCACGGGGGGTCCTTCCGATCGAGGGCGCCCGGGCGTCTGCCCCGGCGCAGCCCTCGACGGTGCCACACCATCCCGAGAGGAACCTGAACGGCGCCGCACGAGCGGTCACTTCTGCACCACCCACCGGTCACTTCTGCACCCGCGTGGGTGCAGAAGTGACCTCTCGGTGGTGCGAAAGTGACTGCTCGGCCCTCTCCCCCTGCGCGCGAGCCCGGGCCGCGTGAGCAGTGTCACTCCGCGCCGGGGGACTCCAGGCCCTCGGGCACCTCGAGGTCGTCGAGCTGCTGCTCGAGGTCCTCGTCGCTGGGGATGCCGAGCTCCTCGGCGCAGGTCTCGGTGATGTACTGGATGAAGGCGCCGAAGTTCTCCTGCTGCGCCTGGTCCAGGTCCTCCCCCATCTTCTCGAGGTCGTCGTTGTCGTCGGCCTCCTGCACCAGGGTGGCCAGCGTCTCGAAGCCCTCACGGGCCTCCTCCGGCATGTCCTCCGGGGTGCCGACCTCGATCAGGTCCTCGACCGCCTCGCGGGCGGTGTCCAGGTCGTCGCTCTCGTTCTCGGCGGTGTCGGCGTAGACCTGGCAGAAGTCGTCCGGGGACGCGTCGTCGGGAGCCGACGACGCGTCGTCGCTGCCGCACGCAGCCGTCCCGCCCAGCACGAGCGCCAACCCGGCGATGGTGAGGGTCGGGCGCTGGAGGGATCGGACGAGGGCTCTCATGGGGGCTCCTGTGATGGGTGTGGCCGGTGGGGGGACTGTCCCACCCTGCCCGCTCACCCCGTTTCCATGCCTTCCCTGTCCAGACCGGAGTCGTCCAGGGCGGCCGGCAGGGGCAGTGCCACCGCGCGGGCCAGGCGGCGCAGGTACTCCTCGCGCTCGATCTCGACGACCCCGAGGCTGGCCAGGTGCGGGGTGCTCCACTGCACGTCGAGCAGCCGGTCCGCCGCGTGCTCGTCGTCGAGCAGGTCGACCAGGGCGACGAGGGCGGCCTTCGAGGCGTCGGTCTCGCGGTGGAACATCGACTCGCCGGCGAAGAGCCCGCCGCTCGCGACGCCGTACAGGCCACCGACCAACCGGCCCTCGCGCCAGGTCTCGACGCTGTGCGCCCACCCCAGGTCGTGCAGGCGCAGGTAGGCCTCGCGGATCTCGTCGTCGATCCAGCCCGAGGGCCGGCGCGGGTCGGCGCAGGCGTCGAGGACCTCCTCGAAGGCGGTGTCGACGCGGACCTCGAAGGAGCGCATCGAGCGGCGCAGCGACCGCGAGACGTGCACCCCGTCGCAGCGGCAGCACGCCGCGGTGCACGGGGCAGAACCAGTACATCGGGTCGCCGCGCTGGCCCGAGGGCATCGGGAACAGGCCCTGGCGGTAGGCCGCGAGCAGGGTGCCGGGGGCGAGGTCGGCCCCCACCCCCACCAGGTCGTCGCGGGCGTCGAAGCGCACAGGGTCGCCGAACGACCAGGGGGTCGGGGTGGGTTCGACGGGCACTCGTCGCACGGTATCGGCGCCCCGGCGACCGCTCCAGACCCGGAGGGAGGGGGCCGGCGGTCGACCGGGTCGGGCAGGAGGGGTGGTGGGCCGGGGTGGTGTGGGTTCGTAGGATCGTCGCGTGAGCAAACGTGGACTACTGGCCGGACAGGTCGGCCGCCGCCTGGCCCCCAAGCTGACCGGTCTCGCCCCCGGGCTGACCTCCTCCTTCGTGCGCGAGGCGCTCCAGCGCGCCATCCGCGGCGT
Source organism: uncultured Actinomycetota bacterium (assembly GCA_963722135.1). Lineage (GTDB taxonomy): Bacteria > Actinomycetota > Actinomycetes > Propionibacteriales > Nocardioidaceae > Nocardioides. Next base: position 759,381 of record CAVRJT010000001.1, on the reverse strand, counting down.
CGGGCCGCTGCCGGCGGCCGCCGCGGCCGCCGACGAGCAGCTGCGCGAGCAGCACGGCGACGTCGACAAGGCCGTGCACGAGGTGATCGAGAACCACGTGCGGTACGCCGGCGCGCAGGGGTTCCTGACCAACATCGGCGGTGTCGTCACCGGCGACCGTGGCGATCCCCGCCAACATCACCGGTCTCGCCCTGGTCCAGTGCCGGATGATCGCCGGCATCGCGCACCTGCGCGGCTACGACCTCGAGGACCCGCGGGTGCGCAACGCGATCCTGGTCTGCCTGCTCGGCGAGGACGACGTCCAGCGCCTGGTCAAGGACGGCACCGTCCCGGCCGGTCCGGCCGAGCTGGCCACCGGTCCGGACTCCGACGCCGAGCTCGACCTGCGGATCTCCCGTGCCGTGGCCGACGACATCGTCACCGCCATCATGGGCAAGCGCCTCGCGGTGACGGTGGGGCGCCGGGTCCCGGTGGTCGGTGGTGTGGTCGGCATGGGCGCCGACGGCTACTCGACGTGGAAGATCGGCCGCTACGCCGACCGCGCGCTCCCGCCGCGCGCGGCGCGGTAGGCGCGGTGCAGCGCCCGGCCCACGACTGAGCGCCGGGCCACCCGCAGCGTCCGCTCCTTGGCGCGCTGCACCGATCGCCCGTGGGCGCGCGCGAGCTCGTGGCGCAGGTGCTCGATCTCGCCGTGCAGCCGTGCCTCCTCGTGGCCGCGCCGGGCGTTCTCGAGCAGCAGGGCGCGGATCGCGTCGACCGCAGCGCCGGCCACCTGGCTCTCGCGGGGCGCGTCGGGGTCGGCCCAGTGCGGGGCCGCAGGCGCTCCGGTGAGGTCGTCGAGGTCGCCCACGACGTCGTAGCCGGCGTCGTCGCAGCTCCTCGACCCACGCGTGGCCGAGCTCCTCGGCCCAGGGGTGCACGTCGGCGGGCAGGCCCAGCCGGGGCGAGCGGGTGCGCTGCGAGAGCGTCTGGTGGGCCAGCAGCTCGCGCACCAGCGGGCGGTAGTCGGGCGGGTCGAGGACCGGGTTGACGGACTTGTTGATGCGCCGCAGCAGCGCCGTCTCGGGCACCCCCAGCGAGGGGTTGGCCCGCTCGGCGTGCAGGTCGAGCTCGACCCCGCCCAGGTCGTCGAGGCCGAACACGCCGGCGAAGCGGCGCCACAGCAGGTCGCGCTCCCCGCCCGAGCGGCGGCACCGTGACCACGTGCACCTGCTCCGGCGGCAGGTCGTGGGCCCACCGGTCCAGGATGTCGGGGATCTCCTGCACCCCCCAGAACCAGGTGGCGATCCGGGTGGCGCGCTCGGGGTCGCGCAGCTCGGCCAGGAAGCGCTCGAAGCTGATGGTGCTGCGGTGCTTGACGTTCTCCTGCCACTCCGCGGGGATCTGGCGGACCAGGTCGCGCACCGAGACCACGATGTGCACCTCGGTGCCGGCGCCGTGGCCCAGCGACTCCAGCGCCCGACCGACCTGGCTGCGGGAGGCGGTGGCGAGGATCTCGTGGCTGATGATCGCGGTCCCGCGGTGCTCGCGCACCTGGGCGGCCAGGGCGTCCCAGGCGCCGATCGCCTCGGTCTCGAGGCCGCCCCAGGGCAGGCGCATCAGGTCGAGCGCGGCCAGGAAGTGCGCGTCGAAGCGGTCGGCGGGGTAGAGCACCCCGGCACGCAGCAGCTGCTCGCGGTTGCGGAACAGCACGTCCTGCAGGTGCGAGGTGCCGGTCTTGGGGGTGCCGACGTGCAGCAGGACCCGTTCAGCTCACGAGGGGTCCTCCTGCGGCTGCATCTGGTGTGGGGTCTGGTGCGGGGTCTGGTGCGGCTCGGCGTCGAGCAGCATCCGCACGGCCAGCGTCGAGCACCCGGTCGTCGTGCGGCTCGCCCGGCTCGGCCGCCGCCAGACGACGCGGGTGGTCGAGCACCGCGTCCGCGGAGCCCAGCACCGTGCCGACGACAGGGTAGCCAGCCGAGCGCAGGTCCTCGCGCAACCGGCGCGAGCGGCGCACGACCCAGCGGTGGTGCTCGGGGGGTACGCCGAGGCGCGGCCCGGGCGCGTCGAGCAGGCGCGGCAGCAGCGCCTGGCGCAGCACCTCGCGGCCGCGGGGCGGGGTGACCAGCAGCCCCAGCACGCCGCCGACGCGACGGGCCAGGTCGATCGCGTCGACCGACAGCGACGGCGCGGGCGGCAGCGACCGTACCCCGACGAGGCCGGGCAGGGCCGCGGGGTCGAGCACCACGCGGACCCGCCGCGGACCCACCCGTGCGGTCCACCGGCGGGCCGACGCGAGCGGGTCGGCCCCGCGGCCCAGCCGCCCGATCTCGACGACCGTGTCGATCCAGGTCCGCCAGGTCGGCACCGGGCCGCCGGTGGAGAAGGCGCGGTCGGTCCACAGGTCGATGAGCATCCCGGCCAGGTCCCCGCCCAGGACCAGCACCGTCGGCGACGCCCCGCCCGGCGGGTGGCCCCGCTCGACGAGGTGGCGGCGGGCGGCGTCGGCGCGCCAGGGGTCGCCGACCAACCGGTAGTGCGGTCGCCAGACCCGGCCCCAGCGGCCGGCCCCCCGCTGGCGCCAGCGGGTGACCAGGTCGGGCGCGGGCGGCGGGCGCGCCGACCAGGTCCTCGGCGAGCAGGCTGGTGGTGACCCGGATCAGCTCGTCGGCCGGCAGGTCGGCGGGATCGACCGGAGCGGGGCCGAAGCGGGACAGGGGGGCCGCGCCAACCAGCTCGAGGTCGGGGCGGCCGCGCCCGGGGGCGCTCGCGGCGAGCACCCGCCGCGCCAGCCCGGGGTCGGGGCGGCCCGCCTCGTTGAGCCGGCGCAGCAGCTCGAGCTGCTGGGCGCCGGGCAGCACCCGGCCGGTGCGCTCGCCGGTGCCGGCCCACTGCGCCCACGGCGTCGTGCCACCCGCGCGCAGGTGCTCGAGCCAGGCCCAGGCCCGACCCTGCCCGGCGTCGTCGCTGGTGGTCACCGGCGCGTCACTGGTCGCGCAGGCGGCGCGCCTGGCTGCGGACCCGGTTGACCAGCTGCTGGTCGGGGTCGGCGCGGCGCGCGGCCTCGCGGGTCATCGCCACCAGGGCGTCGACGGCCACGTCGAGCTGGTCGCGCGTCGCGATCTTGTCGGGGTCGACCCACGCCTCGACCTCCTCGGCCGACGGACGGACCGGGCGCAGATCGGCCACGTCGCCGAGCACGTGCACGCCCGAGCCCTCGACGTACTCGATCCACCGCTCGGCCTCGTCCGCGGCCCAGTCGTACATCTTGGGCGGCAGGCCCAGCGGCGCAGCACCCGCGCGACCGGCGAGCTCCTGCTCGGCCAGCAGGTCGCGGACCAGGACGTCGTAGGTGATCTCGCGGCGGGTCTGGCGGCCCAGGCCCTTGTTGAGGCGGCGCAGCAGCACCGTCTCGGCGGCCCCGAGCGAGGGGTTGCGGCGCCCGGACTCCTCGGGAGCCCAGGCGGGGTCGATCTCGAACGCGGCGCAGAAGCGGTGCCACAGCTCGTCGGGGGTGGCGGTGCCGCGCTGCGGCACGGTGACGACGTGCACGTTCTCGGGCGGCAGCCCGGCGCTCCAGGTGCCGAGCACGGAGGGCAGGTCGAAGGAGCGGTAGAACCACGGCTGGCGGCGGCGCACCTTCTTGAGGAACTGCCGGTAGGTCCACTTGCGACCCTGCTTGATGCTCTCCTGCCAGGCGGCCGGCAGCTGGCGGGCCAGGTCGCGCGCCGAGTAGACGACGTGCACGTCCTCGCCGCCGCCGAGCTCGCGCTTGGCGCGGGCGACCGCCTCGGCCGGGGCCGGGGCCAGGATCTCGTGGCTGATGATCACCGATCCGCTGGACCGGCGGACCCGGCGCACCATCGCGTCCCAGCTGCCCTCCGCGTGGCCGGGCTCCCCGCCCCAGTCCTGGCCGAGCAGGTCGAGCGCGGCGCGGAAGTGGAACAGGCCCGGGCTCACCGCGGGCGACCGGGTCGGCACGGTGACCCCGTGGGCGCCGAGCGTCCTGACGTTGCGGCTCAGGCGGTCCTGGAGGTACGTCGTGCCGGTCTTCGGCGCGCCGATGTGGAGGTAGACGCGTCGGGTGCTCACGCGGGTGATTGTGCCCGATCCCCGCCCAGTGCCCGAACGACGGCCGAGGGGCTGGGGCGCCCGAGCTCGCCGGCCATCCAGGTGCTGGTCGCCACGAGCGCGTCGAGGTCCACCCCGTGCTCGATCCCCAGGCCGTCGAGCAGCCAGACGAGGTCCTCGGTGGCGAGGTTGCCGGTGGCGCTCACGGCGTAGGGGCAGCCGCCCAGCCCGCCGGCCGACGCGTCGTACGTCGTCACCCCGGCGCGCAGCCCGGCCTGGACGTTGGACAGCGCCTGGCCGTAGGTGTCGTGGAAGTGCAGTGCGAGCCGGTCGGGCCCGACCCCGGCGGCGGCGAACGCCTCGACCAGGGCGGTGACGTGGCCGGCGGTGCCGACCCCGATGGTGTCGCCGAGGCTGAGCTGGGAGGCGCCGAGCTCGAGCAGCTGGCGACCGGCGGTGACGACCTGCTCGATCGGCACGGCGCCCTCCCAGGGGTCGCCGAAGCACATCGAGACGTAGGCACGCACGTCGAGGCCGGCCTCGCGGGCGCGGGCCACGGTCGGCTCGAACATCTCCATCTGCCCGGCCAGGGTCCGGTTGAGGTTCTTGCTGGCGAAGGTCTCGGTGGCCGAGCCGAAGATCGCGACGTGGCGCATCCCGAGCTCGAGCGCCCGGTCCAGGCCACGCTCGTTGGGCACCAGCACCGGCAGGTCGCGGGCGCGCTCGCCGAGCTGGTCGTCTGCCTCCAGCAGCGCCACCAGGTCGGCGGCGTCGGCCAGCTGCGGCACCCAGCGCGGGTGCACGAAGCTGGTCGCCTCCACGACCGGCAGCCCGGCCGCGACGAGGCGGCGTACGAACGCGGCCTTGACGTCGGGCGGCACCAGCGCCTTCTCGTTCTGCAGCCCGTCGCGGGGTCCGACCTCGTAGATCGTGACCCGTTCGGGCAGGCCGGGTGCGGGCACGCGCATCGGCAGCGCGCCGATCATGGGCTCCTGGGTCATCCCTGCTCCTCCTGGTCGGCTGGTTCCACGTGGAACAACACGTGCCCCAGGGGCACCTGGCGTCCCATCACGGCGTCGACGGTGCCGACGGTGCCGGCGAAGGGCGCGGTGAGGGCGAGCTCCATCTTCATCGCCTCGAGGACGCCGAGCACGTCGCCCTCGGCGACCTGCTGGCCCACCTCGACGCGGACGTCGAGCACGGTGCCGGGCATCGGGGCCACCAGGGAGCCGTCGCCGGCCTCAGGGCCGTCGGTCGGCGAACGGGTCGGGCCGCTCCCAGGCCCAGCGCTGGCCGCGGTGCACGACCTCGACGTCACCGGAGCGCACGTCGCAGCACGGCGTGCTCCGCCTGGCCGTCGACGATCAGGTGCACGGTGTGGTCCGCGGCCGAGACGGTACGGACCTCCCAGATCGAGCGGCCTCGTCGACCCGGCCGCGGTGCCGGTCGACGACGAGCTGGTCGGCGCCCAGGGTGACGGTGTCGGGGGCCGGGTCGGCGCCCATCCGCCAGCCGTCGGCGTGCCAGGGACCCGCGGCGCGACCGGACGCGCCGGGGGCGTCGGTGGTGTCGAGCAGCACCTGGGTCCAGGCCGCGAAGACCCGGGCCAGGGTCGCCGTCGGGAGCCGGCACCTCGTGCCGGTCGAGCCACGCGGTGTCGATGGTGGCGTCGCCGAACTCCTCGACCCGCCGACCAGCGCCCGCAGGAAGCCGGTGTTGGTGGTCAGGCCCAGGACGGCGGTGTCGTCGAGCGCGGCGACCAGGCCGGTGCGGGCGCTCTCGCGGTCGGCGTCCCCACACGACGACCTTGCCGAGCATCGGGTCGTAGGCGGTGCTGACCTCCTGGCCCGAGACCAGGGCGTGGTCGACCCGCACCCGGGTGCCGGTCCGCTCGACCGCGTCCGGCCAGCGCACCAGCGAGGCGGTGCCGGCCTGGGGCAGGAACCCGCCGAAGGAGTCCTCGGCGTAGACCCGGGCCTCGATGGCGTGGCCCTCGAGGGTGACGTCGTCCTGGGCGAAGCCGAGTCGGCTCGCCGGTGGCGACCTGCGAGCTGGAGCGCGACCAGGTCGACCCGCTCGCCGCGCACCCGGGCCACCTCCTCGGTGACCGGGTGCTCGACCTGGAGGCGGGTGTTCATCTCGAGGAAGTAGAACTCCCCGGATGCGTTGTCGAGCAGGAACTCGACGGTGCCGGCGCCGGTGTAGCCGACCTGGGCGGCCAGCGCGATCGCCGAGGCGGTGATCGCGTCCCGCTGCTCGTCGCTGATGGTGGGCGCGGGGGCCTCCTCGAGCACCTTCTGGTGCCGGCGCTGGGTGGAGCAGTCGCGCTCGAAGAGGTGCACGACGTGGCCGTGGGTGTCGCCCATGACCTGCACCTCGATGTGGCGGCCGGACTCGACGTACTTCTCGATGAGCATCGTGTCGTCGCCGAAGGACGAGCGGGCCTCGCGCTGCGCGGCGGCGAGGGCCTCGGCGTACTCGCCCGCCGAGCGGACCACCCGCATGCCCTTGCCGCCGCCGCCGGCGGCGGCCTTGACCAGCACCGGGTAGGCGAACCCGGCGGGGTCGTCGTCCAGGTCGTACGACGGCACCACGGGCACGCCCGGCCGCGACCGCGATGACGCGGGCGGCGTCCTTGCGGCCCATCGCGTCCATCACCTCGGCGCTGGGGCCGACCAGGGTGATCCCGGCCTCGGCCAGCGCCCGCGCGAAGGGGGCGCGCTCCGAGAGGAAGCCGTAGCCCGGGTGGACGTAGCCGGCGCCGCTGGCGCGGGCCGCGGCCACGACCTCCTCGATGTCGAGGTAGGACGCGACGCGCACCGCGCGGTCGGCCTCGGTGACGTGCAGCGCGCCGGCGTCGAGGTCGGTGTGCAGGGCCACGGTGCGCCAACCCAGGCGGCGCGCGGTGGCCAGGACCCGGCGGGCGATCTCGCCGCGGTTGGCGACCAGGAGGGTGTTCATGTGTGTCTCCATCATCTGGTTCCCTCGGGGTCCCCGCGGCGTTGTTCGTGGAGGAGCGCAGCGGGGGAACGAAGAACGTCGTGGGGTGTTCTCACATTCGGAAGATGCCGTAGCGGGGCTCGGGGATCGGGGTGTACGCCGTGGCGGCCAGCCCCATCCCCAGGACGCGGCGGGTGTCGGCGGGGTCGATGACGCCGTCGTCCCACAGCCGCGCGGTGGCGTAGTAGGGCGAGCCCTGCGTCTCGTACTGCTCGCGCAGCGGCTCCTTGAACGCCTCCTCGTCCTCGGCCGACCACTCCTCGCCACGGGCCTCGATCCCGTCGCGGCGCACGGTGGCCAGCACGCCTGCGGCCTGCTCGCCGCCCATCACCGAGATCCGGGCGTTGGGCCACATCCACAGGAAGCGCGGGTCGTAGGCGCGCCCGCACATGCCGTAGTTGCCGGCGCCGTAGGAGCCGCCGATGACGACGGTGAACTTGGGCACGACGCTGCAGGCGACCGCGGTGACCAGCTTGGCGCCGTCGCGGGCGATGCCCGTTGTTCTCGTACTCGCGACCGACCATGAAGCCGGAGATGTTCTGCAGGAACACCAGCGGGATGCCGCGCTGGTTGCACAGCTCGATGAAGTGGGCGCCCTTGAGGGCCGACTCGCTGAAGAGGATGCCGTTGTTGGCCACGATGCCGACCTCGTGGCCCCAGATCCGCGCGAACCCGCAGACCAGGGTCTCGCCGTAGAGCTTCTTGAACTCGTGGAAGCGGCTGCCGTCGACGAGGCGGCGCACCACCTCGCGCACGTCGTACGGCGTGCGGGTGTCGGTGGGCACCACGTCGTAGAGCGACTCGGGCGGCTCGTGCGGCTCCTCGACCTCGGCGGCCGGGACACGGGTGGGCTGGGCCGGGGGCAGGGTGTCGATGACGCTGCGGACGATGGCCAGCGCGTGCGCGTCGTCGTCGGCGAGGTGGTCGACGACGCCGGAGGTGCGGGCGTGGACGTCGCCGCCGCCGAGCTCCTCGGCGGTGACGACCTCACCGGTCGCGGCCTTCACCAGCGGCGGCCCGCCGAGGAAGATGGTGCCCTGCTCCTTGACGATGACGGTCTCGTCGCTCATCGCCGGCACGTAGGCGCCGCCGGCGGTGCAGGAGCCCATCACGCTGGCGATCTGCGGGATCCCGGCCGCCGACATGTTCGCCTGGTTGAAGAAGATCCGGCCGAAGTGCTCGCGGTCGGGGAAGACCTCGTCCTGCATCGGCAGGAACGCGCCGCCGGAGTCGACGAGGTAGACGCACGGCAGGTGGTTCTCGGCCGCGATCGTCTGCGCGCGCAGGTGCTTCTTGACCGTCATCGGGTAGTAGGTGCCGCCCTTGACGGTGGCGTCGTTGGCGACGATGACGCACTCGCGGCCGTGGATGCGCCCGATGCCCGTCACGATGCCGGCGCTGGGCACCGGCGTCTCCCCCGGCGCGCCGTACATGCCGGTGGCGGCCAGCGGGCTCAGCTCCAGGAACGGGCTGCCGGGGTCGAGCAGCCGGTCCACCCGCTCGCGCACCAGCAGCTTGCCGCGCCCGGTGTGCTTGGTCCGCGCCGACTCGCTGCCACCGGTCCGTGCCGTCGCCAGCCGCTCACGCAGGTCGGTCACGAGGTCCTTGAGATCGCTCACGGGGCTAGGTTAGCGATCATTAACCTCCCCCACCACCGTGAGTCGGCGCAAATATCTCGTCCGAGTCGGCCCATATCGCCGGCCACAGGGGAGATCTGCGCCGACTCAGCGCGACATATGGGCCGGGTCGCGGACGGGGCCGGGTGGAGGGTTAACGCCCGCTAACCTGGGGCCATGTCCCGGCGCGAGCAGATCCTGGCCACGGCGGCCGAGCTGTTCGCCAAGCGCGGGTTCCACGGGGTGTCGGTGGCCGACCTGGGGGCGGCGTGCGGGATCTCCGGACCGGCGCTCTACAAGCACTTCGCCTCCAAGGACGCGGTGCTCGCCGCGATGCTGGTCTCCATCAGCGAGCAGCTCCTCGCCGTGGGCCGCGAGCGGGCGCGGGCGGCCGGGGAGCCGCGGGCGGCCGTCATCGCTCTGGTCGACTGGCACGTCGACTTCGCGCTGCGGCACCGGCCGCTGATCGTCGTGCAGGACCGCGACTGGGAGTCCCTGCCCGGGCAGGCGCGCGAGCAGGTGCGCGCCCTGCAGCGCGAGTACGTCGACGTGTGGGCCACCGAGCTGCAGGCGGTGCACCTCGGCCTCGGACCTCGAGCAGGCGCGGGCGATGGCGCACGCGACGTTCGGGCTGATCAACTCCACCCCGCACAGCGCGCTGCTGCCCGACCCGGCGATGGGCGCGCTGCTGCACCAGATGGCGCTGGGCGCGCTCGGCCTCCAGACGGCTGGTGCTCAGGTGCCGCAGAACGTCACGTAGGGCCCGGCGCTCTCCGGGCCCGGCTCGGCGTACGCCGCCAGCCCCGGCCGCTCGTCGTACGGCGCGGTGACGGCCTCGAGGAGGCGGTGCAGCGGGGCCAGGTCGCCGGCGGTGGCGGCGTCGAGGGCCTGCTCGACGAGATGGTTGCGCGGGATGTAGACGGGATTGACCCGGTCCATCGCGTCCGCGTCGGGGTCGAGCGCGCGCCAGCGCTCCAGCCAGGCGTCGAGGCCGGGCAGGTCGAGCACCACGCCCCGCACCCCCTCGGCGTCACCGCGCGCCGCGTCCGCGAGCCCGCGGAAGAACGACGTGTGGTCGACCCGGGCCGCCGCCATCAGCGCCAGCAGGTCCTCGACCAGCGGGGCCACGAGCCCGCGTCGAGCCCCGTCGGGCAGGCCCAGCTTGGCGGCCGCGCCGGTCGGTGAAGGCGTCGGCGTACGTCGTCGCGAAGCGCTCGCAGGCTGCGCGGTCGCGGTCGCGACCGCGCGCTCCTCGTCGGCGTCGATGAGCGGCAGCAGCGCCTCGGCGAGCCGGGCGAGGTTCCACTGGGCCGCCGCCGGCTGGTTGCGGTAGGCGTAGCGCCCGCCCTCGTCGATCGAGCTGAAGACGGTCGCGGGGTCGTAGGCGTCGAGGAACGCGCACGGCCCGTAGTCGATGCTCTCCCCCGAGATCGTCATGTTGTCGGTGTTCATCACGCCGTGCACGAACCCGACGAGCATCCACTGCGCCACCAGCCGCGCCTGCGCCTCGACGACCCCCTCGAGCAGCGCGACGTACGCCGCACCCGCGGGGCCGGCGTCGCGCGCGGCCGGGTGGTGGCGCGCGATCGCGTGGTCGGCGAGGCGGCGCAGCAGGTCGTCGTCGCCGGTGGCGCGGGCGTACTGGAAGCTGCCGACCCGCAGGTGGCTGCTCGCGACCCGGGCCAGCACCGCGCCCGGCAGCACCTGCTCGCGGCGCACGCCGCGCCCGGTCGCCACCACGGCCAGCGAACGGGTGGTGGGGATGCCCAGGGCGTGCATCGCCTCGCTGACGACGTGCTCGCGCAGCATCGGTCCGAGCCCGGCGAGCCCGTCGCCGCCGCGTGCCCACGGGGTCCGGCCCGAGCCCTTGAGGTGCAGGTCGCGGACCCGGCCGGCGGGGTCGGTGAGCTCGCCGAGCAGCAGCGCGCGGCCGTCGCCGAGGCGCGGGGAGTACCCGCCGAACTGGTGCCCGGCGTAGCCCTGCGCCACCGGGGTCGCGCCCTCGGGCACCTCGGCGCCCACCAGCAGCCGCACGCCGGCGTCGCTGCGCAGCCACTGCGGGTCCAGGCCCAGCTCGGCGGCGAGCGGCTCGTTGAGCACCACCAGCTGCGGCTCGGGCGCCTCCTCGGCCTGCCAGCGCACCGCCAGCTCCGGCAGCTCGTCGGCGAAGCGGGTCCCCAGCCGCAGGTCGGTCGGGCTGCTCACGTCCATGCCGCCACGCTACGCCGCGAGGCCCAGGACCGCGCGGGTCAGGCGACCAGGCGGTAGAAGCGGAAGAGGTCGTGCTCGATGGGGAGCACCTCCACGTCCGCGAACCCGGCGTCGCGGGCGTAGCCGCGCAGCACCGGGGTCCGCATCACGGTGCCGGTGCCGACCGACGGCTCGTGCGAGAGGCCGTCGGGCAGGCAGACCAGCACCGAGATGCCGTACATCAGCTGCTCGACCGGGTCGCCGGGGCCGGTGAAGGCGTCGGGGACCCGCTCGTCCATGACCACGACGCTCCCGTCGTCGGCCACCAGGCGACGGGCCGAGCCGAGCACCGCGACCGGGTCGGCCATGTCGTGCACGCACTCCATGGCCAGCACCAGGTCGTAGGCCCCGTCGCGGGTGGTGTCCGCCGCGTCGGCGTGGTGGAAGCGCACCCGGTCGGCCAGGCCGTGGGCGGCCGCGTTGGCGGTGGCGGCCTCGATGGAGGCGCGCGTCGATGTCGTAGCCGTCGACGTGGGTCCGGGGGTAGGCCAGCCCGACCCCGATCGCCGCCCACCCGTCCCCGCAACCGAGCTCCGCGACCCGGCCACCCGCGTCGAGGCCGGCGTGCACCTGCGGTCAGCGACGGCAGCCACTCGGTGCCGAGCAGCCCCAGGAACAGGGGCCGGTTGGCGTCGGCCTGCGCGCGCCGCATGAGCGCGCCGTACTCGTGCCAGCCCACGCCGGCACCGCCCGCGTAGGCCTCCAGCAGCCGCGGCAGCTGCACCCCGGCGGCGGCGACGATCTGGGCGAGCGGGGTCGGTGAAGGCCAGGCTGTCGGGGTCGCAGAGCACCGCGGCGTGCTCGTCGCTGACGCGGTAGGTGCGCTGCTCGGGCGGCAGCGCGGGGTCGTCGACGTCGACCAGGCCGGCCACGCACTGCTGCTCCAGCCACTCCCGGGCGTAGCGGGGCGCCATCCCGGAGGCCGCCGCGGCCTCGGCCTCGGTGCAGGGCCGGCGGTGCAGCAGGTCGTAGAGCCCGAAGTGGGCCCCGACGGACACGGTCAGGACGTCGAGGGCGCCCAGCACGGAGCCGAAGAGATGCTCGGCGAGCTCGTCGGTCTGCACGGGACCTCCTGCGCGGCGCAGGAGCGCCACGATCGATCGACTGTACGCCCGCTGGAACGCCGCGGGACAGTCCGGTCGACGACCGGCTCAGAAGAGGTGGTCCAGGTCGGGGGCGGCCTCCCCCGCACCCCGGGCGTCGAGCAGCTCGAGCACGCCGCGCCGCGCGGGCGGCGGCGTCGTACGCCGTGGCCAGGTCGGGCTCGTCGTCGGGCTCGGCCGGTCGACCCGGGCCGGTCCCCGGACACCCGCTCCGCCGGCTCCACGACCCGGGCGTGCAGCCGGGCCAGCACCTCCTCGCGGCCGAGCCCGCGCAGGTGCACCAGCACGAACGGGTCGGCCTCGAGCAGCCAGGTCAGCTGGTAGAGCACCCCGAGCGCGTGCACGCACGGGTCGACCCAGCCCGCGCAGGTGCAGGAGGCGACCAGCTCGCCGCCGTAGGGCAGCAGCTCGACCCCGGCCTCCTCGGCGTGCTCGACCAGCTCGTGCGGCAGGTCGCCGGCCAGCAGTGCGCCGACCCGCCCGGCCTGGGCCGCGACCGCCTCGACCAGCGTCTCGGCGCCGGTCGTCGTCGAGCACCGGGACCGTGATCTCGCACCGTCCACCGCCCGCCCCCGTCGCTGTCGTCGACCACGGCCACCGCCGAGCCGGCACCGACCTCGATCGCACCGACCCGGCCCGAGCGGGACAGCGAGCGGGCCGCGGCCAGGTCGCCCTCGGCGTACGCCGACTCCTCGACCGCGCGCACCCACGCCTTGCCCCACCAGGTCTCGGCGCGGGTGGTGCGGCGACGCGCCGCGAGCCGCGCGTGCACGACGCCGCCCCCTCCGGCACCTGGGCCGACCCCGGCCCCGGTCACGCTCAGTCCTCCCGGCGCAGGGTGACCAGGTCGCGCAGCTCGTCGTTGCTGAGCTCGGTGAGGGCGGCCTCGCCGTTGCCCAGCACCGCCTCGGCCAGCGCCCGCTTGCGGGTCAGCAGCTCAGCGACCTTCTCCTCGATGGTGCCGCGCACGATCGGGCGGTGCACCTGCACCGGTCGGGTCTGGCCGATCCGGTAGGCCCGGTCGGTCGCCTGCTCCTCCACCGCGGGGTTCCACCACCGGTCGAAGTGCACGACGTGGTCGGCGCGGGTCAGGTTCAGCCCGGTGCCGCCGGCCTTGAGGGAGAGCAGGAAGACCGGGGCCTCGCCCGGCCGGGGCGTCCTGGAAGCGGCGCACCATCGCCTCCCGCTCGCGCACCGGGGTGCCGCCGTGCAGCAGCTGGGTGGGCACCCCCACGGCGGCCAGGTGCCGCTCGAGCAGCCGGGCCATGGCGACGTACTGGGTGAAGACCAGGACGGCGCCGTCCTCGGCGAGCACGGTGCCGATGAGCTCGTCGAGCAGGTCGATCTTCTCCGAGCGGCCGCCCAGGCGGCCGCTGGCCTGCTTGAGGAAGTGCGCCGGGTGGTTGCAGATCTGCTTGAGCCCGGTGAGCAGCATCAGCACCAGGCCACGGCGCGAGTCGTCGTCGGCGCGCTCGATGCGCTCCATCGTGTCGCGCACGAACGCCTCGTAGAGCACCACCTGCTCGCGGGTCAGGCTCAGCGGGTGGTCGGTCTCGGTCTTCGGCGGCAGCTCGGGGGCGATGCCCGGGTCGGACTTGCGGCGGCGCAGCAGGAACGGCGCGATCAGGTCGGCGAACTGACGGGCCTTGGTGGGCTCCTGGCCGGACTCGATCGGCGCGGCCCAGACCCGGCGGAACGCGTTGCGGCTGCCGAGCAGCCCGGGGATCGCCCAGTCGAGGATCGCCCACAGCTCGGTCAGGTCGTTCTCGACCGGGGTGCCGGTCAGCGCGACCCGTGCCTGGCCGGTCAGGGTGCGCAGCATCCGGGCGGTCGCGGCGCGGGGGTTCTTCACGTGCTGCGCCTCGTCGGCGACGACCAGCCCCCACCCGACCGGGCGCAGCAGCGACGTCTCCGGGTCCTTGGCGTCGCTGCGCATGGTGCCGTAGGTGGTGAGCACGAACCCCGGGTCGCCGGTGAGGCCAGGCTCGAGGGTGTCGCCCAGGTCGGGCAGGGACCGGCGCCCGCCGTGGAAGCGGCGCACCGGGACCCCGGGGGCGAAGCGGCGGATCTCGGCCTCCCAGTTGCCCAGCAGGCTGGTCGGGCAGACCACCAGGGTCGGCAGCGGCGTCCGGTCCTCGCTCCAGGCGGCCTCGGCGCGGTGCAGGTGCAGCGCGATCACCTGCACGGTCTTGCCCAGGCCCATGTCGTCGGCCAGGCAGGCCCCGAGCCCGGACGACGTCAGGTCGGCCAACCAGGTCAGCCCGTGCCGCTGGTAGTCGCGCAGGGTCGCGGCGAGACCCGACGGCACCTCGATCGGGTCGCGGGTGGCGGCCTGGGTGAGCTGCTCGCGCACCCGCAGCAGGCTCGCGCCGACGATGACGCTCTCCTGCTCGTCGCCGGGCTTGAGGGTCGCGACGCCGGTGAGCGCCCCGGCGAGCGCCTCCGCGGGCCGGACCTCGCGCACCAGCCGCTTGCGGGCCTTGCGGGCCACGGCCGGGTCGACGACGGTCCAGGAGCCGCGCAGCTTCATGATCGGGGAGGCGGCCTCGGCGAGCTGGTCCATCTCCTCCGCGGTCAGTGGGTCGCCGTGCAGCGCCACCTGCCACTGGAAGGCGAACATGCTCTCGGGGGTCAGCAGCCCGGTCTGCAGCGGCTCCTCCCGCGGGCCGGTGCTGCGCGGGGCCCGGTCGAGCACGGCACGGGTGGTGAGCTCGCGGCCCAGGCTGCGCGGCCAGAGCACGTCGACGCCGCGGTCGGAGAGCGCCGCCACGCCCTCGTCGAGCAGGCTGACCAGCTCGTCGGAGTCGAGGGTGAGCTCGTCGGGCACCCGCAGGTCCAGCAGCCGCTCCAGGACCGGCCAGGCCTCGGCGGCGGCGCGCAGCGCGATGGTGGCGTGAGTGCGGGCCCGGTCGCCGAAGCCGTGCACCTCCGGCTCGTCGACCCACAGCGACGCGGCGTCGGCGAGGTGCAGCGGGTCGCGCTCGTCGTGGACCTGCAGCACCACGCGCACCGTGCCGCCGACCAGCTCCTCCTCGTCGGCCTCCACCCGCAGGCTGACCGCCACCAGGTGCGGCAGGTCGCCCGCGAACCGGTGCCGGTCGATGCGCCGACGCAGCCGGTCGCGGAAGTCGGCCGAGGGCTGCAGCTGGTGCGCGGCCCCGGTGGCCCGGAGGTCGTCGGGGTCCTCGATCAGCTGCGGGCGGGGGCGGGTCGGGCGCGCCGGGGCGACCGGGGCCCCCCGCGGCATGGCGTCGACCACGGCGTCGAGCAGGCGGCGTACGACCTGCTCGGCGGCGGCCTCGTCGCAGCCCTCGTGGGCGCGGGCCCGGGCCAGCATCCGGACCCGGTCCTCGTCGTCGTCGCCGAGCGGGGCGACCTGCCAGTGCGGCGGCTCGCCGGGCCCGGTGGGGGCGGGTTCGAAGGCACCGGCCGCGACCAGGCGCATCCCCAGCAGCGCGGCGCCCGAGAGCAGCCCGACGCTGGGGTGCAGGTCCTCGCGCGCGTGCGCCTTGGTCAGCACCGGCAGCGCGGCGCGCACCGGCAGCGCCACGGTGCGGCGGGCGTCGACGAACTCCACGACGCCCTCGCGCGGCGGGTCGGCCGGCAGGAACGTCGCCGTGCCGGTGACGGGGACGAAGCTCACCCGGGCGACGCTAGCCGCCGGCACCGACGCGGCGTGGGGGCGGTGCACATAGGCTCGCGCCATGAGCATCCTCGACGAGCCCCTGGCCCGCCTCGACGGCACCGCCGGCACCCTGCGCGACCTGACCGGCGGGCGCGCCGCGCTGCTGGTCAACGTCGCCAGCCGCTGCGGCCTGACCCCGCAGTACACCGGCCTCGAGGAGCTGCACACGACGTACGCCGGGCGCGGGTTCACCGTGGTCGGGGTGCCCTCCAACCAGTTCGGCGGCCAGGAGCCCGGCTCCGCGGAGGAGATCGCCACCTTCTGCTCCGCGACGTACGGCGTGACGTTCCCGATGAGCGAGAAGGTCGAGGTCAACGGGGCGTCGCGGCACCCGGTCTACGAGGCGCTGACCTCGGTGCCGGACCAGGACGGCGAGGCCGGCGACGTGAAGTGGAACTTCGAGAAGTTCCTGATCGGCCCCGACGGCGCGGTCATGGCCCGCTTCGGCCCGGCGGTCGCCCCCGACGACCCGCGTCTGGTCAGCGCGGTCGAGGCCGTCTGCGGCTGAGCCGCGCGGCCCAGGCGTGACCTCGGGAGTGCCGTTTGGTCACCAACGACAACAATTGCGCCCCCTGGGGTGCCGTTTGGTCACCAACGGCAGTCCGCCAAGGCCGATCCCACCACCCTGACCACCGCGAGCCGACGCCCGGCGGCTACCGCAGGTCGTCGGCGAACCGGCGACGCACCTGGGCCTGGTAGACCGACGGGGCGAGGCGCCACAGCAGGCTCGCGGCGACGGTGCCGCGGTCGGGGAACAACCGGCGGCGACCGGACCACAGGGCGGCGTCGACCTGGACGGCGGTCTCCTCGGCGGAGCGCAGCCGTCCGACGGTCGAGCGGGCCCGCCCGGTGGGGCGGCCGTCCTCGCCGAGCGCGTGCTCGTCGATCGGGGTGTCCAGGAACGAGGGGTGCACCATCAGCACCCGCACGCCCTGCGGCTCCAGCTCGAGGCGCAGCACCTCGAAGAACTGGGTGAGGGCCGCCTTGGCGGCGCTGTAGGCGGCCCGCCCGGGCACCGGCATCCAACCGGCCATCGAGGAGATGCACACCACCGCGCCGCCGCTGGCACGCAGCAGCGGGAGGGCGGCCAGGGTCAGCTCGACCGGCCCCTGCCAGTCCACCGCCATCACGGTGCGGAAGACCGCGGGGTCGGTGCGGTAGGCGGGGCTGCGGTGGGTGATCCCGGCGTTGTTGACCAGCACGTCGAGGCGTCCGAAGCGCTGCTCGGTCGCCTCGACCAGGCGGGCCAGGTCGGCGGCGTCGGTGACGTCGACGGTCAGGGCGAGCACCCGGTCGGTGTCCAGGTCGGCGGCCCGCGCGGCCAGCGCGGCACCGTCGATGTCGGCGAGCACGAGGTCGTGGCCGGCGGCGTACCAGTGCTGCGTCATCGCCCACCCGAGCCCCGAGGCCGCCCCGGTGACCAGCAGGACGCTCACGGCAGCGCCATGCCGCGGGCCCGCGCGAACCCCTCGAGCACCTCGAGGGTGCTGCGCTGCGGCACGTAGCCGAGCTCCTCCTTGAGCCGACGGTTCGACAGCACCGGGCGGTAGCGCAGGAACGCGACCTGCTCGGGCCCGACCGGTCGCCCGCGCCAGCGCTGGACCTGCAGCCCGGCGCGCACCACCCAGACCGGCAGCGCCAGCAACGGCTTGCCGAGCCGCTCGGCGATCTCGGCCATCGTCAGCGCGCCGTCGCCGGCGAGGTTGTAGATGCCGGTGTGGTCCTCCGCGACGCCCTTCTCGAGCACCGCGAGCACGTCCTGGTCCCAGATCAGCACGAACGGCGACGGGCTGCCGCGCAGCGCGACCACCCGCGACCCGCTGAACAGGCCGGTGATCTGGTTGTCGGTGGTGTCACCGAGCACCGTCCCGGGGCGCAGCACCAGCTGGCGCAGCTGCGGGTGCGACGCGCGGTAGCCGGCGAGCAGCTCCTCCACCTGGCGCTTGTGGTCGCTGTAGGCGAACTCGGGGTTGCCGCGCAGCGGGTCGTGCTCGTCGAGCCACGCCGGGTTGTCGGGGTGGTAACCGTAGGCCGCGCCCGAGCTGGTGACGGTGAGGTGGCCGACCCCGGCGCCCAGGCAGGCCTCGACGACGTTGCGGGTGCCGTTGACGTCGATGTCGAAGTCGCGGGCCCGGTCCCGCGAGGCCACCAGCACCGACGCCAGGTGCACCACGTGGGTGGCACCGAAGTCGCGCAGCGTCTCGACCAGCGCCGGGTCACGCACGTCGCCCTGGCGCAGCTCGAAGCCGGGCTGCCCGGACTGCCGGGCCACCTCGGCGGGGTCGCGCACGTCCAGCCCCACCACGGCGTACGACGCCGCGAGACGCTCGGCGAGCTGTCGGCCCAGGTAGCCGGCCGCCCCGGTCACCACGATCCGGCGGGTCACGGCGCCACCGCCTCCGCCCGGCGGACCGGGTCGTCCTCGGGCAGCGGGATCCGCGACCAGACCTGGGCCAGGGTGAGCCCGGAGACGAGGTGCCACACGCCCCAGAAGGCCGCGACCAGCAGCGCGCCGCCGAGCTCGGGGAAGAACGTGAACGCGATGACCAGCCCGAGACCGGAGTTCTGGATGCCCACCTCGAGGGTGACCGCGCGGCGGTCGCTGACCGGCATCCGCAGCGAGCGGGCGATCCCCTGGCCCAGCAGCAGCGCCAGCGCGTTGTGCCCGACCACGACCCAGAAGAAGGTGCCGATCTGGTCGAGGAACAGGTCGAGGTTGTTGCCGAAGGCGATCGCGACGAAGGCCAGGAAGACCACCATCGAGCCGATCCGCCACGGCTTCTCGCTGCGCGCGGCGAACCCCGGGAACCGCGAGCCCAGCGTCATCCCCAGCGCCATCGGCAGCGCGAGCACGAGCAGCACCAGCAGCAGCAGGTCGACCCGGTCCAGCGAGATGTCGGTCATCAGGTCGCGGGTGCGCGGGTTGAGGGTGCCGTAGAGCGCGAAGTTGAACGGGGTCAGCACGGTCGCCGCCAGGCTCGACACGGCCGTCATGGACACCGACACCGCGACGTTGCCGCGCGCCAGCCAGGTCAGGATGTTGGAGAAGGAGCCGCCGGGGCAGGCGGCGACCAGCATCATCCCGAGCGCCACCTCGGCGCTGACCGGGAGCAGCCAGGCGGCCAGGCAGGTGCCGGCGGGCAGCAGCACGAACTGCGCCACCAGGCCGGCGGCGGGCGCCTTGGGCGCCTTGATGATGCGCACGAAGTCGGCGGGGCGCAGGGTCAGCGCGACGCCGAACATCATCAGGCCGAGCAGGATGTTGAGCAGGGTCAGGTCGGGCAGCGCGATCTCGGTCATGCCGACACCTGCGCGGCGTCGACCGCGGCCGGCCCCGACCGGGTCGGGCGGCAGCTCCTCGAGATGTGCCGAGAGGGCGTCGAGGTAGGTCTGCTTGTCGACGTAGTAGGCCATCCGGGCCAGCGGCAGGTAGTGGTAGCCGCCGTCCTCCCGCTCGCGGGAGCGTTCGCGCCGGGCCCGGTCGAGCGCCGCGGTGGCGCCGGTCCCCGCGCGCCGGTGGGCCAGGTAGCGCGCGACCAGCAGCGCCTGCTGGTTGCGCCCCTCCCAGCCCAGTCCGGTCGCCTCGACCATGCCCATCACGAACAGGTCGTCGCGCTCGGGGTGGAAGACGTTGAGGTAGAGCTGCGGCGCGTCGGCGTCGGCGGGCCAGCTCAGGTCGGAGCGGTCGAGGAAGGGGTAGTCCAGCTCGTAGCCGGTGGCCAGCAGCAGCACGTCGTACTCCGCGCTCTCGCCATCGCCGAAGGTGACCCGCCGGCCCTCGATCGCGGCGATGTCGCGGCGGGCGGTGATGTCGCCGTGCCCGAGGTGGTGCAGCACCAGCGAGTTCACCACCGGGTGCGACTCGTAGAGCCGGTAGTCGGGGTCGGGCAGGCCGTAGTCGCTGGGCCTGCCGACCAGGGCGCGGATCAGGGCCGCGTCGACGCGCTGCTTGACCGCCCGCGGCAGCCGCAGCCTTCCCCCCGAGCGTGTCGATGGGCCGCCCGGCGACGAACTTGGGCAGGAAGTGGTAGCCGCGGCGCACGCTGAGGTCGACGCTGCGGGCGTGGTGCACGGCGTCGACCGCGATGTCGGCGCCGGAGTTGCCGCAGCCCACCACGAGCACCCGCTGGCCGGTGAACGCCGAGGGCGAGCGGTACTGCGAGGAGTGCAGGACGGTCCCGGTGAACTCCCCCGGCAGCCCCGGCACCCGCGGCGGCGTGCAGGGTGCCCGAGGCCACCAGCAGGCCCTCGAAGACCCGCGTCTGCTGCGCCCCGTCGTGCTCGGTGACCAGCTCCCAGCCGCGCGCGTGCGGCCGCGCCGAGACCACCCGGGTGCCGAGCTCGTAGTGGCGGCGCAGGTCGAAGCGGTCGGCGTACCCGGCGAGGTAGTCGCGCACCTCGCGGTGGTGCGGGTACGCCGCGCCGGCGTCGTCCATGGGGTGCTCGGCGAACTCGGTCATGTGCCGCGAGGAGATCAGGTGCGCACTGTCGTACATGGTGGAGTGCGGGTTCTCGATGTCCCACAGCCCGCCCACGTCGGTGTGCAGCTCGAGGCCGGTGACCGGCAGCCCGGCCTGCGCCAGGTTGCGCACGCAGGCCAGTCCCATCGGCCCGGCGCCGATGACGGCGTACCCGTGCGTGTCCCCGCTCGTGCTCATGTGCGTCCTCCCCGGCCGACGCCCCGGAGTGGGGGTGGCGTGATCCCGGTCACCCTAGGGGCGCCCGAGGCCGCGCGCTCGGCTGTTCGGGACGCCCCGACCGGCAATCCGGGACGACGCAGGGATGATCGGACCATGAGCCTCCCGGCCGGCCGCGACGTCACCGCGCAGTACGCGCACGCGCTGCTGCAGGCCGCGCAGGAGACCGGGATCGCGCTCGACGAGGGCCTGGTCGCGCGGGTGCAGGGCGCCCACCGGGTGCCGTTGGCCTGGCAGGACGAGCTGTGGGAGGACTACTGCGTCGGGGCCGCCGACCCGCTGGCCGGGCTGCGGCTGGGGCTGCGGATGCAGGTCGGCCACCTCGACAGCGCCGGGATGCTGCTGGTCACCTGCGCCACCCTGGGCGAGGCGCTCGAGGAGCTGACGGCGTACGCGCCGGTGATCGGGGCCGGGTCGTTCGCGCTGCGCCGCGACGAGGACCGCACGGGTGCGCAGGTGCACGTCGACTTCGAGCACGAGTTCGCGGTGCGGCCCCTGGAGCGGGTGGAGGCCGCGCTGACCACGCTGCTGCACCTGGCCCGGTGGGCCACCGGGGGCCGCATCCGCGCGACCGCGCTGGTGTTCGCGCACGCCGCTCCCGGACCCGATCCCGCCCACGCCGCCGTGCTCGGCGTGCCCGTGCACTTCGACGCCCCGCGCAGCGCCCTGGTCCTCGCCGCCGACCAGCTCGACCTGCCACTGGTGCAGGCCAACGAGGCGCTGCGCGACCACCTGCGCGAGCTCGCCGACCGGACGCTGGCCCAGCTCGGCGACCAGGGCCTGGCGGTGCGGGTGCGCCAGGTGGTGATCGCGCACCCCGACTGGAGCCGGGACCGGGTCGCCGACCAGCTCGGGCACAGCGCCCGGCACCTCAACCGGCTGCTGGCCGAGGAGGGGCTGAGCTTCTCCGCCGTCCGCGAGCGCACCCTCGAGCAGCTCGCCGTGCGCGCGCTCGAGCAGGGCGAGCGGGTCGCCGACGTGGCGGCCCGGCTGGGCTACTCCGACGAGACCGCGTTCACCCGGGCGTTCCGCCGCTGGCGCGGGCGCACCCCGGGCCAGGAGCGGGAGCGGGCTCAGGTCGGTCGGTAGCCCTCGGGCTCGCTGGCCCCGTTGCCCTGGCCGAACCAGTCCAGCCAGCGGTCGTCGGGGATCGCCCGCCCGGCCTCGTCGTACGCCGCGCTGGTGCGCAGGCCGACCGCGGGGTCGGTGACCACCGCGCGCACCAGGTCGACGAGCTCCTCGGTCTGCTCGACGTCGTCCGCCTCGCCCTCCCCCTCCTCGCCCGGCACCAACGGGCCGTAGGCCAGGACGAACACGGCGACGTCGTCGCGGCGCCCGACCGCACCGACGTAGCCCGGGTCCTCCTCGGGCGAGCCCGCCTCGCGCAGGAGCACGTAGGCCGTGCCGTTGACGACGTCCTCCTCGCACCCCTCGGCGAAGCCGGAGCAGTCCGTGAGGTCCTCGACCTGGGGGTCGGCGCCCGGGGGTGAGACCACGACGCGCACGTGCGTGTTGTCGCCCACCGCCCGGTCGAAGGCGAGCTCGGTGCCGACCGCGCCGCGGGGCAGCCCGTCGCCGGTGAAGAGCGGCGCGGCCGCGGCGGCGTCGCGGCCCAGGTGCGTCCTCGACCGCGGCGGCCAGGGCCCGCTCGGTGGTCTCGACGGCCGTCGGGCTCGCCCCGCCCGGGGCGCGCTCGGGCCGGGTCGGGTCGTCGGCGCAGGACGACGCCCCGGTCAGGACGAGACCGGCGAGCAGGCCGGCGAGCAGGCGGTGCGATCCCCGAGAAGGCATGTCGGCAGGCTACTCGGCGCGGGCCCCGGGGACGGGTGGGATCGCTGCGGGCGGGTGCGGGCTACGGTCGATGGCCATGAGCACTGACGAGGACCGGGACCAGCTGCACCGCGACGGCCGCTGCGACGTGGTGGTGGAGATCCCCCGAGGCAGCCGCAACAAGTACGAGGCGTCCGAGGACGGCGAGATCTGGTTCGACCGCCGGCTCGGCGGTCCGGCCGGCTTCCCGGGCGACTACGGCTACGTCATCGGCTCCGACGGCGAGGACGGCGACGCCCTCGACGCGCTGGTGCTCCTCGAGGAGGCCACCTTCCCCGGCGTCCACATGCGCTGCCGGGTGATCGGGGCGTTCGCCCTGCAGGTCGGCGACATCGCGGAGACCAAGCTGATCGTCGTCCCCGAGACCGACCACCACGCCGACCACCTGCAGGACCTCACCGACCTGCCCCCGGCGTTCCTCGACGAGCTCGACGCCTTCTTCACCGCCTACCGGATGCTCGAGTACGGTGTCCGTGTCGGTGCGCGAGCGTCTCGACCGGGCCGCCGCCCTGGACCTCCTGGTCGCCGGCCAGGGCTGAGCGTGCTGCCCCTCCGCGAGCCGGCGCAGTTCCCCTGAGCCGGACGGCCACGCACCGCGTGCGGCGGCACCTGTTCCAGCACCCGCTCGTCGCCGGCGTAGGGCTGGTCGGGGCGTGGCCAGTGCGTGACGAGGTCGGTGAAGCCGAGCTCGGCGGCCCGGCCAGCCATCTCCTCGAAGGCACCGACGCTGGACAGCGCGAAACCGCTCGGGGCCCACGCGGGCCGGTGTCGGCCAGCAGGTAGCGGGGCAGTCCCGGCCGGGTCGCGCCCGGCGGCGACCAGCGCCTCCTCGTAGGTGTCGCGCGACCGCGCCAGGCCGTCGTACCAGCCGGCGAGCGTGGTCTCGTCGTGCGGACCGGTGGTCACCCACCCGTCGCCCGCGCGCGCCGAGAAGCGCAGCGAGCGGGGCCCGTTGGCCGCGACCAGGAACGGCGTACGCCGCAGCGGCGGCAGGGTCCGCGCGTCGCGGGTGGCGAACCAGCGCCCGTCGGCGTCGACGTGGTCCTCGTCGCGCAGCCGCGCCAGCAGCGTGACGAACTCCTGGAACCGGTCGACCCGCTCCCCGGTGCTCAGCTCCTCGGCGCCGAGCACGTGGGAGTCGCGGTCGCCCCCGACGCCGAGCCCGAGCAGCACCCGACCGTCGGCGATGCCCTCGAGCGCCTGGACGTCCCGCAGGAACGGGTAGGGGTGGCGGAAGTTCGGTGCGGCGACCAGCGTGCCGAGCCGGATCCGGCTGGTGGTGGCCGCGACGGCCGCCAACGTCGGCAGCGCCCCTGCCCAGGGGCTCTCCGGCAACCCGCCCCACACCAGGTGGTCGTAGGTCCAGGCGTGGTCGAAGCCCATCTCCTCCACCGCCCGCCACCGCGGCGCGGCCTCGGCCCACGGCAGGTCGGTCAGGATCGTCAGCCCGAAGCGCATGGCCCGACCCTAGTCCCGCTGCCCGACCACGCGGCATACCGAGCGCTCAGCCGCCGAGCATGCCGTTGACGTCGGGCAGCTCCGCGAACTGCGTGAAGGTCCCGGCGTCGGCGATCTCGCCCGCGGCCCGCAGGAACCCGCCCAGGCAGCGCGCGCGAGGGTGCCCCCGACGCTGATGCGTCGTACGCCGAGCTGGGCGGCCTCCGCCACCGTCGTGAACGGCTTGTTGATCAGCAGGTTCACCGGCAGCGGCGCTGCGGCGTCCACGACCGCTGCGACGTGGTCGAGGTCGTCGATGCGCGGCGCATAGAGGCAGTCGGCGCCGGCCTCGGCGTAGGCGCGGAGCCGACGGAGGGTCTCGTCGATGTCGGGGCGCCCGCAGACGAAGCCCTCGGAACGCCCCGTGAGCACGATGCCGGTGCCGCTGTCGTCGATCGCCTTGCGGGCGGCAGCGATCCGCGCCACAGCGAGATCGAGGTCGAACAGCGGGTCCGTCGGGTCGCCCGACGCGTCCTCGATCGAGAGTCCGGCGATCCCGGTGTCGGCGGCCATCCGCACCGTGGCCGCGACGCCGGCCGGGTCGACCGCGTAGCCGCCCTCGAGGTCCGCGTTGACCGGCACCGACACGGCCGCCGCCACGGCGCGCAGGTGAGCCAGCACCTGGTCGCGAGCGACCTGGGTGTCCGCGAGTCCGAGGGTCCAGGCCAGACCGGCGCTGGTGGTGGCCAGCGCCCGGAAGCCCATCTGCTCCAGGACCCGCGCGCTCCCGACGTCCCACGGGTTCGGCATCACGAAGCAGCCGGCGGCGTGCAACCGGCGGAAGACGGTTGCACGGTCCTCGTGCAGGTCCATGCGACCCCTCCTCGGCAGGTGGGTGGACCGTCATCGCATCAGGCCCCGGAGGGCCGCGCAGCGGCTCAGGGCAGGATCTCCCCACTCGTGGGGACGGCCCCGCCGGAGTACGACGTCGCGAAGCGGGCCGCTACCCGCTCAGGGCCTACGTTGCGTTCATGAACACGACCGCGCGCGCAGCCGCCGCCAGCCTGGCCGCCCTCACCCTCCTCACCGGCCCCGTCATGATCGCGGGCGCGCAGGCGCACACGACCGGCATCCACGACAACTGCACCAACCTGAACAAGAAGTGGAAGCACGGCGTGGGCCGCGCCAAGGCCGTCGACAAGACGTCCGGCACGAAGGTCACGAACTTCTACCGCAACACCAAGGCCTACAACGAGGCCGTCAGCCACAACGGCACCCTGGACCGCGACAAGGACGGCATCGCCTGCGAGAAGGCCTGAGCCTCACCCGACCCCGTCCCGGGACGTCATGCGGGCGGGACGTCCCCCGGTGCGGGACGTATGACGTCCCGGCCCGGGCTAGCCGTAGGGCGCCGTGCTGAGGTAGCGCAGCCCCGAGTCGACACAGATCGTCACGACCTGGGCGTCGGGCGGCAGGGTCTCGGCGACGCGCAGCGCGGCGACGACGTTGGCTCCGGTCGAGGTGCCGGCGAAGATCCCCTCCTCCGCCGCGAGCCGCCGTGCCATCTGCTGCGCGTCGCTGCTGCGGACCTGCTCGATCGAGTCCACCAGGTCCGGCCGCCACTGCGGAGGGACGAAGCCGATGCCGATCCCCTCGATGCGGTGCGACCCGGTGGGGGCGCCCGACAGCACCGCCGACTCGGCGGGCTCGACGGCCACCACCCGGACCGGCGCAGCGAACCCGCGGGGTGTGCCGTGGATCGAGTGCGCGGTGGAGACGGAGTGCACGAACGCGTCGACCCGCCCGCCGCTCTGTTCCCAGATCTCCTCGCCGAGGGGCACGTAGCCACGGGGGGCGTCGCTGTTGTTCAGCTGGTCGGCCCACCAGTGCCCCGGCCGGGTGCTGATCTCCCCCGCGTTCGCGATCATCCGTCGGATGAGCTCCGCCGTGATGCGGCCGCCGTCGCTGGGCTCGTCGGTGACCTCCGCGCCGAGCGCGAGCATGGTCTTGCGCTTCTCGGTGCTGAAGGCGTCCGAGAACACCACGTGCAACCGGAAACCGAGCGCCGCGCAGACCAGCGCCAGCGAGATGCCCGTCGTCCCGGCGGTGTACTCCACGACGGTGCCACCGGGCGGCAGTCGGCCGTCCGCGGCGGCCCTGCGGACCACCTCGAGCGCCATCCGGTCCTTCATGGATCCGGTCGGGTTCGCCGGCTCCCACTTGAGCAGGACACGGGCCCCCGAGGACGGCACCACGCGGCGCAGCTCGACCATCGGCGTTGAGCCGATGGCGGCCAGCACCCCGCTGCCCGGGACGTGCACGGGGGCTCCCATCCGCCCAGTGAACTCCTCAGAAGCGCCGCCGCACCGGATCGGGCCGCACGATCACCGAAACTCGGGCCGGTGACAGGCGCGGGGCTCAGCCGGAGACGCCCAGCACCAGCGGGCGTACGGCGGTGGCGCCGGCGCGGCGGATCGCCCGGGCGGCCATGGTCAGGGTCCAGCCGGTGTCGACCAGGTCGTCGACGAGCAGCACCGAGCGACCCTCCAGCGCGCCGGGGTCGGCCTGCAGGTCGAAGCGACGCCCGACGGCGGCGACCCGCTGGGCGGAGTTCATCGACCCCTGGCCCGGCACGACGTCGGGGTCGACGACCGCCCACAGGCCCAGCAGCGGCACGCCCAGGTAGCGGGAGAGGCCGTCGGCCAGGCTGTCGACCAGCTCGCCGCGGCGCACCGACTCGCACCGAGACGATCGCGTCGACCGGCGGGCGCCAGTCGTTGAGCACCTCGATCACGGCCTGCACCAGCGGCACCGGGACGGGCGCGTCGACGGGCCCCTCGGGCCGCTCGCGGAAGATCTCGCGCAGCGCCTGGCCGTAGCCGAGGTCGGTCAGCCGGGCCACGGCGCGACCCTCCTCGGCGCCGCCGTCGGAGATCTTGCCCTTGAGCTCGACGCCGAGCCGGTCCATCCCGGTCGGCCACATCTTGCGCGGCGCCACCGGGACGCCGGGGCGGGCCAGGCGGGCCTGGGCCTCCTCGATGGCTGCGGCCGAGATCTCGCTCGACAGGCTCAGCCCGCCGCAGTTGTCGCAGCGCCCGCACGCCTGCGCCTCGGGGTCGTCGAGCTGCGTCGCGCAGGAAGAGCATCCGGCACTGGTCGGTGCGCAGGTACTCCAGCATCGCGTCCTGCTCGCGCTGGCGGGCCTCGCTGACCCGGCGGTAGCGCGCCTCGTCGTAGGTCCAGTCCTGCCCGGTCGACTCCCAGCCGCCGCGCACGCGGCGTACGGCGCCGTCGACGTCGAGCACCTTGAGCATCGTCTCGAGGCGGGTGCGGGTGAGCTCGACGCGGGTCTCCAGGGCGGCGCGTGCTCATCGCGCGGCCCTCCTCGGCGAGCACCGCGAGCGTCTCGCGCACCTGCTCCTCGCGCGGGAAGGCCAGGGAGGCGAAGTAGGCCCAGATGTCGCGGTCCTCGATGGCCGGCAGCAGCACCACCGTGGCGGACTCGCTGCGCGCGTCGAGGCCACGCCCGGCACGACCGACCTGCTGGTAGTAGGCCACCGGGGAGCTCGGCGCGCCGAGGTTGACCACGAACCCGAGGCTGGCGTCGAAGCCCATCCCGAGCGCCGAGGTCGCGACCAGCGCCTTGACCTTGCCGGAGGCCAGGTCGCCCTCGAGCGCCTGGCGCTCGGTGGTCTCGGTCTGCCCGGAGTACGCCGCGACGTCGTGGCCGCGGCTGCGCAGGTAGTCGGCGACCTCCTGGGTCGCGGCGACGGTGAGGCAGTAGACGATGCCGGACCCGGGCTGCTCGGCGAGGTGGTCGGCCAGCCACGCGAGGCGCTGGTCGGCGGTCTTGAGGTGCACCACGCCCAGGCGCAGCGACTCGCGGTCCAGCGACCCGCGCAGCACCAGCACGTCGCGTGCCGAGCTGCTGCTGGACGTCCTCGGTGACGCGCTGGTTGGCGGTCGCGGTCGTCGCCAGCACGGGGATGCCCTCGGTGAGGTCGTCGAGCAGGGTGCGGATGCGTCGGTAGTCGGGGCGGAAGTCGTGGCCCCAGTCGGAGATGCAGTGCGCCTCGTCGACCACCAGCAGGCCGCAGGTCGCGGCGAGGCGGGGCAGCACCTCGTCGCGGAAGCCGGGGTTGTTCAGCCGCTCGGGGCTGACCAGCAGCACGTCGACCTCGCCGGCCTGGATGGAGCGGTGGATCGGCTCCCAGTCGCCGATGTTGGTGGAGTTGATCGTCACCGCCCGGATGCCGGCCCGCTCGGCGGCCTGGATCTGGTTGCGCATCAGCGCGAGCAGCGGGCTGACGATCACCGTCGGGCCCGCCCCGCGCTCGCGCAGCAGCAGGGTGGCCACGAAGTAGACCGCCGACTTGCCCCAGCCGGTGCGCTGCACGACCAGGGCCCGGCGCCGGTCGACGGCGAGCGCCTCGATGGCCGACCACTGGTCCTCGCGCAGCACCGCGTCGTCACGCCCGACCAGGGCCCGCAGGTGCGCCTCGGCCGACGCGCGCGCCTGGGCGCGGTCGACGGTGGGGGCTGGGGTCGCTGCCGGGGTTGCTGCGGGGGACGTCATGGCGCCTGTCTACCAGCGCGCACCGACCGAGCAGGACCCCGCGGCCCTCGCCTGTGGACGAGGACCCGGCGCGGTGGGCGAAACCTCAGTCCCGCCGGTCGCTCCCCTCACCGGACCGCCCTCGAGCTCGTCTGGGTGCTGCGCGGGATCGCGGCACTCGGCCTGGTCAGCGTCCGAGCGACGTCATACGTTCGGGGGAGACGGACGTCCCGCCCGTATGACGTCGCGGGGCGCAAGCGGCGTCACCAGATGCGGACCCGCTCGCTCGGGTCGAGCCACAGCCCGTCGCCCTCCCGGGTCTCGAAGACCTCGTGGAACTCGTCGAGGTTGCGCACGATGTTGGCGCGGAACTCCGGCGGGGAGTGCGGGTCGATGGTGAGGTACTGCGCCTCCTGCTCCTTGCGGCGCTTGGTGCGCCACACGTAGGCCCAGTTGGTGAACAGGGTGCGCCGGTCCTCGACCGAGGCCTGCCCGTCGGTGGAGATCAGGTAGGCCTGGTGGGCGATGGTCAGCCCGCCGAGGTCGCCGATGTTCTCGCCGACGGTCAGCGCGCCGTTGACGCTCTCCCCGGGCAGGGCGCGCGGCTCGAAGGCGTCGTACTGCTCGATGAGCGTCTTGCGCTTCACCTCGAAGGCGGCCTTGTCGTCGGCGGTCCACCAGTCGTTGAGGTTGCCCTGCGCCGTCGTACTGCGCGCCCTGGTCGTCGAAGCCGTGGCCGATCTCGTGGCCGATGACCGCGCCGATGCCGCCGTAGTTCTCGGCCGGGTGCGCGTCGGGGCCGAAGAACGGGGCCTGCAGGATGCCGGCGGGGAAGCAGATCTCGTTGGTGCCGGGGTTGTAGTAGGCGTTGACGGTCTGCGGCAGCATGAACCACTCGTCGCGGTCGACCGGCGAGCCGATCTTGGCGACCTGGCGGTCGGTCTCGAAGGCCGAGGCGGCGGCGACGTTGCCCATCAGGTCGTCCTGGGAGACCTGGAGCGCCGAGTAGTCGCGGAACGTCTCGGGGTAGCCGATCTTGGGCCGGAAGGTCGCGAGCTTCTCGTAGGCGCGCTCCTTGGTCTCCTCGGTCATCCAGTCCAGGCGCGAGATCGAGACCCGGTAGGCCGCGAGCAGGTGGGCGACCAGGTCGTCCATCATCTGCTTCGAGCGCGGCGGGAAGTGCCGCTCGACGTACACCCGACCGACCGCCTCGCCCAGCGCACCCTCGACCAGCGCGACGCCGCGCTTCCAGCGCGCCCGCAGCTCGGGGGTGCCGTTGAGGGTGCGGCCGTAGAAGTCGAAGTTGGTCTCGACGAGGTCGTCGGTCAGGTACGCCGCGGTGGCGCGCAGCACGTGGGAGAGCAGCCAGTCGCGCCACTGCTCGACCGGCACCTCCTGGAGCACCGTCGAGAGGTGCTCGAAGTACGACGGCTGGCGCACGCAGACCTCGCCCAGCACGTCGGCCGCGGTGCGGGTCGAGGCGGTGAGGTTGGTGATGTAGACGTCGAAGTCGAAGCCCGGGCACATCTCCTGCAGCTCGGCGAGGGTGCGCAGGTTGTAGGTCTTCTGCACGTCGCGGGTCTCGGCCCGCTCCCAGTGGCCCTGGGCCAGCCGGGTGTCGATGTCGAGGATGGTGCGGGCCGCGGCCTCGGGGTCGGCTGTGGCCGCCGAGGCCCAGCAGCCGGGTCAGGTAGGCGACGTACTTCTCGCGGGTCTCGGCGTGCTTGTCGTCGCGGTAGTAGGACTCGTCGGGCAGCCCGAGCCCGCCCTGCGACGAGGTGGAAGAGGTAGCGGTCGGAGTCCTTGTCGTCGGTGTCGACGTAGGAGCCGAACAGCCCGTGCCCGCCGATCCGCTCGAACTCGCCGAGGAACGCCGCCAGGTCGCGCACGTCGCGCAGGTTGGCGGCCGCGTCGAGCAGCGGCTGCACCGGCTCCAGGCCCCTCGGCGGCGATCGCCTCGGTGTCCATGAAGGAGGCGAAGAGGTCGCCGATCTTGCGGGCGTCCTCGTCGGGGGCCGACTGGTCGGGCGCGGTCGCCAGCGCCGCCAGGTCGGTGATGATGTCGCGGACCTGGGCCTCCGCCGCGTCGGCCAGCTGCACGAACGGGCCCCAGCTCGAGCGGTCGGACGGGATCTCGGTCTCCGCCAGCCAGCGCCCGTTGACGTGGCCGAACAGGTCGTCCTGGGGGCGGGTGTCGGGGTCCATGCCCGCGCGGGCGTCGTCAAGGATGCTCACGGCCGCGACCCTAGCCGCCGACTCCCCGCCTGCAGGGGTGGCTTCGCGCAGGGCGAACAGATCCGGCCCGGCGCCGCTCGCCGGGTCGGGGGCCTGCCGTTGGTGACCAAACGGCGTCTCCGAGGGGCAATCTGTTGTCGTTGGTGACCAAACGGCAACCAGAAATACCCCCGCGGGCGAGGGCGCGGAGGCCTCAGCCGGCGGCCTGGTCGATGGCGGCGCGCACCGACATCACGACGGTCTCGGGGTCGACACCGTCGCGGGCGGCGAGCTCGGCGACCAGGCGGCGCACGACGAGCATCACCCCGCCCATCAGCGGGGAGATGTCGAGCTCGAGCTCCTCGCTCTCGTCGTCCATCATCAGCTCGACGGCGCCGATCTCGAGCAGGTGACCGAAGGCCAGCTCGACGGGGTTGGTGCCGCCGGGCACGCACGTCGGGGTCGGCCTCGGCGGCGACGACCCCGTCGAGGATGACGTGGCCGGCGCGGCGCAGCCGCTCCTCGGGGTCCAGCACTGGCTCGTCCACGCCCCCATCATCGCCGGTCGGGGGGATGGCCTCCGGCAGCCCCGCCCAGTAGGTTCGCCGGATGAGCGAGAACCTGCACGTCGTGGCCACCATCCCCACCGACCCCGCGCAGGGCGACGCCGTGCGCGCCGGCCTGGACGAGCTGGTCGCCGCGACCCGCGCCGAGGAGGGCAACGTCTCCTACACCTGCTACGAGTCCGCAGCGGCGCCCGGCACCTTCGTGATGGTCGAGGAGTGGGCCAGCCAGGAGGCGCTGGACGCGCACATGACGACCCCGCACATGGCCAAGGTCGTTCGACGTGCTCGGCCCCGCGCTGGCCGGCGACGTGGCCATCCACCCGCTGCGCCCGATCGGCTGAGCCCGGTCGCCAGGGCGACGGGTGCGGGTCAGCGGACCCGCACCACGCCCTTGCCCAGGGTGCGCCGCTCGTCCATGTCGACCAGCGCGCGCCCGAAGTCCTCGAGGTCGTACGACGCACCCACGGGCGGGCGGATCGTGCCGGCCTCCATCATCGGCACCAGCTCGGCCCACTGCTGCTCCATGTAGCCGGGGCGCATCATGGCGTAGGCGCCCCAGCCGACGCCGCGCACGTCGACGTTGTTGAGCAGCAGCCGGTTCACCTTGACCTCGGGGATGCCCTGCCCGGCGGCGAAGCCGACCACGAGCAGGCGGCCCTGGGGCGCGAGCACCCGCAGCGAGTCGGTGAACGCGTCGCCGCCGACGACGTCCATCACCACGTCGACCCCGACCCCGCCGGTGAGCTCCTTGACCGCGTCCTTGAAGCCGTCGAGCAGCACCGCCTCGTCGGCTCCGGCGTCCAGCGCCACCCGGCGCTTCTCCTCGGTGGAGCAGACCGCGATGGTGCGGGCGCCGTACCCCTTGGCGACCTGGATGGTCGCGGTCCCGACGCCGCCCGCGGCGCCGTGCACGAGCACGGTCTCGCCCGCGCGCAGGCTGCCGCGCTCGGCGAGCGCGAACTGGGCGGTGAGGTAGTTCATCGGCAGCGCCGCGCCCTGCTCGAAGCTCAGCGACTCCGGCAGCACGAAGGTGGAGACGGCCGGGTTCGCGACCAGCTCGGCGGCCCCGCCGTACGGCGCCACCCCCGCGACCCGGGTGCCGGGTGCGAGGTCGGCGCGGCCCTCGGGCCCGCGCACCACGACGCCGGCGAAGTCGACGCCCAGGGTGAACGGCGGGTCGGGGCGCAGCTGGTACTCCCCCCGGCTGAGCAGCAGGTCCGGGAAGGACGTGCCGACGGCGTGCACCTCCACCAGCACGTCGTCGGGGCCGGGGACCGGCTCCGCGACGTCGTTGATCTGGAGGTGCTCGGGACCGGTGGTGTCGACGACCTGGACTGCGCGCATGGCGCCACCGTAACCATCCGGTCGTCCCGCAGGTCCGAAGGAGGGTTGTGCGACCCGCCCAACGTCTCCAGGCCACACTGCTGCACGCCACCGCGCGCTTCACCGTGCGCTACGGCGAACAGCTGCGCTTCGCCGGCTCCGACCTGCCCCGGCCCCGTCGGCTGCAGGTGCCGACCCGGCACGGCCCCGTCACCGTGTGGGAGTACGCCGCCCCCGCGCTGCGCGGGCGCGACGACACCCCCGTCCACGTGCACCTGCACGGCGGTGCCTGGCTGATGCGGCACCCGTTCATGGACGACTGGTGGTGCCGCTACCTGGCCGCGACCGCGGGCGTCCGGGTGCTCAACGTCGACTTCCGCACCGCCCCGTACGCCGTCTACCCGCTGGCCCAGGAGCAGTCCCACGACGTCGCGGCCTGGGCCGCCACCTCGGCGCCGGTGTCGGTGGGCGGCTTCTCCTCCGGAGGCGGGATGGCCGCAGCGGTGTGCCTGATGGCCCGCGACACCGGATCGTTCACGCCGCGGCTGCAGGTGCTCGGCGTGCCTGCCCTCGACCTGGCCACCGAGGTGCTGCCCGGGACCGGTGCGATCTCGGCGTCACTGCGGGCGCTGGTGCGCGCGGCGTACTTCCCCGATCCGGCGACCCGCAGCGAGCCCTACGCCTCACCGCTGCTGGCGCCGTCCCTGGCCGGGTTGCCCCGGGCGCTGGTGCTCACCGCCGAGCGGGACAGCCTGCGCCGCGACGGTGACGACTACGCGGTGCGGCTGCGCGAGGCCGGCGTCGAGGTCTGGCACGACGTCACGCCGGGCGCCGACCACTACTTCCTGACCGAGGATCCGGCTCGGGCCCGGACCACGATGGCGCGGATGGCCGCCGAGGTGGCGGCGGCGCTGGCCTGAGATCCCGGCCGGAGCGCGCACCCCGCCCCTGCGGTCATCGGCTCAGGGCTCGGTCGGCTCCGCGGGCTCCTCCGGCTCCGTGGGCTCCTCGGGCTCGGTCGACCCCGCGGCGTCCTCGCACGAGGCCAGGCGCTCCTCGGCCTTGGCGAGCCGCTGCACCTGGGCCTTCTTGGCCTTCTTCACCTTCGTCTTGTCCTTCTTGGCCTCGTCGACCTCGTCCTCCGCCTGCTCCTGGTCGCTGGTGCCCTCGGCCTCAGCAGCAGCCTTCTTGGCCTTCCGCACCTCACGGCGGGCCTTGGCGAAGACCTCCTGGAGCTTCTCGAGCTTGGCGCCGGCCTTGTCGACCTGGGTCTGCTGCTTCGAGCAGTCCCCGTCCGGGGCACCGGCGTGGCTCGCGGGCACCGGCCCGAGCGCCAACAGCGCAGCGGCGGCGAGGCCGGCGATGGGGTGGATGAGACGAGAGCGAGACATCTGTTCTCCTAGGTCGGGGGGGACCGACACGCGCCGGCTGCCCCATGCTGCGTCGCCGAGAGGGTCGCCGAGGCGGTTTCAGCCGAGTCTTAACCAGGCCTCAGCGGACGTCGACGATCCGCACGGCCTCGAAGTGCATCGGGTCGGTGTAGCGCCAGTCGCCGCCCCAGCCGAAGCCCCACTTCTTGAAGATCGCCGACCACGGTGCGGTCCATCTCGCCGACGGTGCCGCGCTGGTTGCCGGGCGTGTTGAGGTCCAGCGCCAGTCCGAAGGAGTGGTTCGACAGCGTCGTGGAACCGGCGATGAAGCGCGGGTAGTAGCAGCCGGCGTACTCACCGGGGTTGATCTCGTCGGCGAGGCCGGTCTCGTCGATCTCGCGCAGCGCCGCGGTGAGCTGCGGGATGATCGCCTTGTTGCAGCGCACCGACCCGAGGATCGGCACCTGGGCGGTGGTGATGTTGGCGCGCTCCCAGGCAGGCTCGGGGGCGATCCGGCCGCCGCCGAGCACGGTGTAGTTGAAGACGCCGACGGCCGAGGAGACCGAGCCGACCACGAACGCGGTCTGCTTGGCGTTGATGTCGAGGCCGTAGCGGGCCACCGAGTCGAGGCGCTGCACCGAGGTCTGCTCCGGCAGCAGCCTGGTGAGCGGCCCGACCACCTTGTCGGGGGCCACGATCCCGGTGGAGATCAGCAGCGCGTTGCCCGGCTCGGCGCCGAGCTCGGCGCCCCACTTGTCGTTGACGACCGCATCGACCGCGTTCTCGATCTGGGGGGCCAGCGCGCCCAGGTGCACCTCGGGGCTGCCGGGGTCCAGGGCCAGGAAGCCGTCCTTGTCGACCGGCAGCTTCTTCTGCAGCTCGGGGCTGATCGCCAGCTCGCCCCCGGCGACGCGGTCCCAGACCTCCCGGGTCTGCGGCACCTGGCCGGGGGTGAATCGGCGGTACGTCGCCGGGTCGACCGCCGCCAGGTTCAGGACCCGGTTCTCGATGCTGATCTGGAGCATGGAGAGCTGCTCGACGTCCTGGACGCCCCTCAGCCCTCGGATCGCGGCGACCGTCTCCTGGGGGATGCCCGCCTGCGTCTGCACCAGGATGTCGGCGGTGCGCGGCAGGTCCTTGAGCCGGCCCGGCGAGTCGACCGCGAAGGCCGGGTCGAGGCCCACGGTGGGCTGCTCACCACCACCGGAGCCGTTCCCGTCCTCGGGACCGTGCCGAACCGCTCTGGCCGGGCCCGGTGGAGGCGTCGGTCGGGTCCGGGGCGGCGGCGGTCTCGCCGGCCTCCGCACCGGAGGTGGCCTCGTCGCCGTCGGCGCCGCCGCAGGACGCCAGCAGGAGGCGCGAGCACGAGGCCCACGCCGGGCGCCGTACGACGCCACCGACCCGCTCGCCTCATGGCGTGCTCCTCCCCGGGCTCGCCCCAGCGCGCCCAGCGCCAGCCTAGGCGGTGGGGTGGCACGCCTCACCGCGAATCCGTCACCCGGTCGCCCGGTCGCGGATCCCGTCAGCGGTCGGGGTCGAGCGCCGTGCGGGGGATCGTGAACCACGACAGCACCCCGCCGAGCACCAGCAGCCCCGCGCAACCGAGCACGACCAGCGTCCAGGCGGGGTCGAGGGCGGCGGGGTCGGCGTACTCGTCACCGCCGAGACCGACCAGGCTGGGCACCGCCGCGACGGCCAGCAGGCCGCCGGCGCGCGAGACCGCGTTGTTGACGCCGCTGGCGATCCCGGCGTGCTCGTCGGGCGCCGCCGCGAGCACGGTCGCGGTCAGGGTGGCCACCAGCAGCGCCAGTCCGAGCGCGAACACGACCATGCCCGGCAGCACCGCGACGACGTACGCCGCCTCCCCGGCGCCGAGCAGCAGCAGCGCGCCGGCCGCCATCACCAGCGGGCCGAGCGTGAGCGGCCACCGGGGACCGATCCGCGCGCCGAGCGCCCCGCCGCGCCCGGCGAGCAGGAGCATCACCAGCGGCAGGGGCAGCGTGGCCAGCCCGGCCATCAGCGGACCGTCGCCGCCCACCACCTGGAGCTGCAGCGGCAGCATGAACAGCAGCACCGACAGGGCGCCGTAGACCAGCAGCGTCATCGCGTTGGCGGCCGAGAAGGTCCGGTCGGCGAACACGCCCAGCGCGAGCATCGGATGGTCCACCCGCGCCTCGACGACCACGAACGCGGCGCCGGCCACCAGGCACGAGCGCCAGCGCCGGCAGAGCGGCCGGGTCGCCCCACTGCACCAGCGCGTAGGTGATCCCGGTGAGGGCCAGGGTCGCCAGGACGGCTCCCGGGACGTCGAGGTGCTGGGCGGCGCCGGGGTCGCGGGTCTCGGGCACCGAGCGCGCCAGCCACACGGTGAGGACCGCGATCGGCACGTTGATCCAGAACACCAGCCGCCAGTCGGCGTACTCGACCAGGAAGCCGCCCACGAGCGGCCCGGCCGCGCCCGCGATCGCGCCGAGGCCGGTCCAGGTGCCGATCGCCCGGGCCCGGTCGCGGGGGTCGAACGCACCCTGGATCATCGCGAGGCTGCCGGGCACCATCAGCGCCGCCGCCACGCCCTGCAGCACCCGGGCCCCGATGAGCACCTCGGCGGTCGGGGCCAGCCCGCACAGCGCCGAGGCGATCCCGAACCCGACCGTGCCGTGCACGAACACGCGACGCCGGCCCAGCCGGTCACCCAGCGAGCCGCCGAGCAGGATCAGCCCGGCCAGCGCGAGGAGGTAGCCGTTGGTCACCCACTGCAGGTCGGTGATGGAGGCGTCGAGGTCGGCGCCGATGGTGCGCAGCGCGACGTTGACGACGGTGCCGTCCAGCAACGACATCGCCGAGCCCAGGGTCGCGGCCGCCACGACCGCTCGGCCGGTCGGTGTGCCCGCCCGCACCCAGGCGGGTGCACCGGAGGATGCTGAGGACGTCACCACCCCACCTTAGAATCCGCGGAATGTCTCGCACTTCCCACCAGCGCCTTCATGACGCGCGCCGTGTCGACCAGCGCCTCGTCGACCACGTGGAGCGTCTCGGCGCCGAGCACCCGCCGATCCGCCTGGACTCCGTCGACTTCCACGTCGTCGACCCGGCCGTCCTCGAGGCGCGCTTCGGGCACGTGCTCGACTACATGGCCCGCGTCGAGCTCGAGGTCGACCGCAACGTGCTCGAGCTGATGACGATGCTGCCGGATCCGCCGGAGATCGACGTGCGCTTCTACCGCGACGTGTGGCAGCCGCAGGAGACCCAGCACGGCCGGATCCTCGACGAGCTCCAGGTCCGCCTGGGCCGACCGCCCGCCGACGCCGACCTCGACTCGCTCGGCACCAAGCTCAAGGTGCTCGGTGCGCTCGGTCGCCTCGACGCCGTCCAGGACGTCTCTCGGATGCTCTACTACCTCACCGGCATGGCCACCGAGCGCTCCGCGGTGCTCGCCTACAACCTGCTGCACGACGGGGTCGCCGAGCTCGGCGAGCGGGCCGTCGCGGAGACGATCATCGCCCCGATCCGGCGCCAGGAGCCGGGCCACTACGCCTTCTACCAGCTCTCCGCGCGTGGGCTCTGGTCCCAGCTGGCCCCGTGGCAGCGGTGGCTGGTGCGGCACCTGCGCCGGCTCTCGTTCGCCCCCGTCGGCGCCAACAACGACGACCAGCTGGCCGACTTCGGCGCACTGATGGCCACGCTCGGCATCGGCGCGGACTCCGACTTCAGCGCCCAGATCGCCCGGGTCGAGATGGAGCTGCTGTGGGCGCGCGGCCAGGGGATGACGGTGCCCGACTACGTCGCCCGCGCCTTCCGCGAGGCCCGCGAGCTGGCCGCCGTACGGGCGTCGGGGTCTGCTGCCGGAGCCTGATGCTTCATCGGCCGGCCGATGAACCTCCCGGCCCGCCGGCTCAGCCCAGCACCCGCGCCACGATCCAGGCGACCTGGTCGGCGGTGCGGTCGGCCGGGCCGGAGGGCTGCATCACGTGGCTGAGCACGACGCGCACCACCATGTCGATGGTGGCGTCGACCTGGTCGGCGGGCAGGGCGACGTCGTACGGCGCGATCCGCTCCTCGATGACCGCCTTGGCCGCGTTGAGCAGCGACCCGGCGTGGGTGGTCAGCAGCGGGAGCAGCTCGGTGTCGGCGCCGTGGGTGGCGGAGACGACCGCGTGCAGCAGCGGGTTGCTGGGGGCCACCTCGAGGACCGCCCGCGACGATCCCCGGATGGCCTCGACGAGGTCGTCGGGGTGCTCGTCGAAGGCGAGGGTGACGGTGGCCAGGAAGCGGTCGAGCTCGCGCAGGATCATCGCCTCGGCCAGCCCGGCCTTGGTGCCGACCTCGTTGTAGACCGTCTGGCGCGAGACGCCGACCTCCTCGGCCAGGAGGGCCATCGTCACCTTGGACCAGCCCGTCTCGGTGGTCAGCCGCACGGCCGCATCGACGACGCGGTCGCGCATGGTCGGCTGGCCCCCGGTGCTCACGCCTCCGAGTGTAGGAAGTGTGAGCACCGGAGACGACACCGCTACCGGCCGCGGCGGCGGCCCCGCTCAGCCCTGCAGGCTCAGCGCGAGCACCGGGCAGGCCTGGACGGCGGCGTGGACGTGCGCGCGTCGGGACTCGTCGGGGGCCGGGTCCAGCACGTGCATCACCTCGTCGTCGTCGAGCTCGAAGACGTCGCTGGCCATCGCCTCGCACATGCCGAGGCCCTCGCACCGGTCGCGGTCCACCTCGATGCGCATCAGGCGACCTCCGCCTCGCGCAGCGCCACGAAGTCGACCTTCTCGCGGACCCCGCAGTCGGGGCAGCACCAGTCGTCGGGGATGTCGGCCCAGGCGGTGCCTGCAGCGAACCCCTCGAGCTCGTTGCCCACCGCCACCTCGTAGGTGTGGCCGCACCCGGGGCACCGGGCTGCCAGCACCTCGTCGTCAGCACCCGGCCCGCCCGGTACGTCGCCCTCGACGGCCGGCGTCGCGCCCGGCGCGTGCGTGCTCCGGCCGGCAGCCGGCGCGGGGTAGCGCGCCAGGATCGCCTCCCGCTTGCGCGGGTCCAGGTTGGCCCGGGTCAGGTCGCCGTCGAAGTGGGCCAGCACGCGGGGGTCCATCACCCGGCGCCACAGCGGCGGCACCAGCGCCAGCAGGATCATGCCGGCGTAGCCGGTGGGCAGCGTCGGGCTCTCCTCGAAGTCGCGCAGGGTCTGGTAGCGACGGGTGGGGTTGGCGTGGTGGTCGCTGTGGCGCTGCAGGTGGTAGAGCAGCACGTTGGTGGCGATGTTGTTGGAGTTCCACGAGTGCGAGGGGTCCACGCGCTCGTAGCGCTGCCGGGCGGCGCTGCCGATCCTCTGCCGACGCATGCCGTAGTGCTCCATGTAGTTGACGACCTCGAGCAGGGAGAGCCCGACGACGGCCTGGACCAGCAGGAGCGGCAGGATCGAGGGCCCCAACCAGACGAGCAGCGTTCCCCAGAGCACCGCCGACATCGCCCAGGCGTTGAGGACGTCGTTGCCGAGGTGGAAGGGGTGGGTGTCCTTGCGGGCGTAGCGCTTCTTCTCCAGGTGCCAGGCGCTCCTGAGTGACCCGAGGACGGTCCGCGGCCAGAACGCGTAGAACGTCTCGCCGAAGCGGCTCGAGGCGGGGTCCTCCGGCGTGGCCACCCGGACGTGGTGGCCGCGGTTGTGCTCGATGTAGAAGTGGCCGTAGAAGCTCTGGGCCAGCGCGATCTTGGAGAGCCAGCGCTCGTTGGCCTCGCGCTTGTGGCCCAGCTCGTGCGCGGTGTTGATCCCGATCCCGCCGATGATGCCGATCGAGAGCGCCAGTCCGACCTTGTCCAGGGTGGTGAGCTCGCCGAGGCCGAAGGGGGCGCCCTCGGCCATCACGTAGAAGGCGCCGATGAAGCCGATGTACTGGATCGGCAGGAACGCGTAGGTGATCCAGCGGTAGTACCGGTCGTTCTCGAGGGCCTCGATGGCGTCGTCGGGCGGGTTGGCCCGGTCGAGGCCGGCGATCAGGTCGATGGCCGGGACGATGCCGAGCACCACGATGGGGCCGATCCAGAACCACACGCCCCACCCGGTCAGCGCCCACATGCCGCCGGCGACGAAGGCCAGCAGGGGCACCACCAGGCCGATGAGCCACAGGCGGCGCTTGTGGTCGCGCCAGGCCTCGGTCGAGCCCGCAGGCACGGTGGCCCGCGCCTCCGGACCGGTGGCGGACGTGGTCGGGCGTGACGTCGTGCTCGGTGGTCTCGGGGTGCTGCTGGCCATGGGGAGCCTCCTGCCGGTGACGGGGGGTCACGGATACGTGCTTGACAACACCGTAGGGAATGTCAAGCAGATTGACAAGAGGGGGCTAGTTGTAAACTTCGTTGCTTTCCTTCGAGGGGGTAGCGCCGGCGTGCCGGTTGCGGTGCACAATGAACGCGCTGTCGTGTCATCGACCTGGAGGAGGCGACGTGAGCGCTCCCCGACGTCCCCGACCGACCCCGCCTGAGGGGTCCGAGGTTCCGCCCGACCAGCTCGAGCCCACCTCCGGGTTCGTCGTCCGCGAGGACCCGGGCCTGCCCGCCGGGATGCTGGAGGCGCTCTACGCCCGTCCCAGCCGCAAACGCACCGCACTGGTCGTGCTGCCGGTGCTCGCCGGCCTCGGCGTGGCCGCCTTCGTCGGCGCCAGCCTGCTGTGGCCCGGGGACCCCGATACCGTGGCGGCGCCCAGCGCAACACCTGGGGACACCTCGGCCGACGCACGCTCGGGCAGCGACGAGACGCTGACCTGCTGGGACGGCAAGCCGGCGGCGCGGACGAAGGACTGCGCCCTGCCGACGGGCCGCGCGGGCCTGAGCCACGTCTTCCCGTCCTTCGACCCCGACCGGATGGAGTGCCGCGACGAGCTGGTCGCGAACCCCCAGTACCAGCGACCGGCGATGTGGACGTGCGAGCAGGAGCTCAGCGGCCCCGTCGCCCTCACCTACAGCCAGGTCAGCAGCATCCAGTCGGCTCGTCGCTACTTCGACAAGCTGCACGGTGCGCGCTCCCTCGACCCCGAGGACGGCGACCAGCGGCGGCGCGAACGCTGGGCCACCTCCGCGGTCGCCGGCAGCAAGGACCCCCGCGAGTTCTCGGGGAGCATCCTGCTGAGCGGCGCGCCGTACGCCGTGACCGTCACTGCCCAGAACCGCGCCGACGTGGGGCGGGCCCTCGACACCCTCGTGCAGGTGCGCCCCGTCGACCGGCTGCGCCTGGCCGACCCCGAGGCCTGACCCGACTCCCGGGCCGGCTCCTGGGCGGGCTCAGCCCTTGATCGCGGCCGCCACCGCGCCCGGCACGTCGGGGTGGAAGACGGTCGGGATGATGAAGCTGGGGTTGAGCTCGTCGTCGTGGACGACGTGCGCGATCGCTTCCGCGGCGCGCAGCATCATCTCGATCGTCACGTTGGAGGCCCGGGCGTCGAGCAGCCCGCGGAAGACGCCCGGGAAGGCCAGCACGTTGTTGATCTGGTTGGGGTAGTCCGAGCGACCGGAGGCCACGACGGCGGCGTACTTCGAGGCCTCGGCGGGGTCGACCTCGGGGTCGGGGTTCGCGAGGGCGAAGACGACCGCGTCGTCGGCCATGTCGGCGATCCACTCGGCCTGCAGCACGCCCGGCGCGGAGACCCCGACGAAGACGTCGGCCCCGTGCAGCACGTCGTGGAGGGTGCCGCGGCGGCGCTCGCTGTTGGTCCGCGAGGCCAGCTCGCTCATCGCCTCCGAGAGCGTCTCGTCGTCGGCCGACAGTGCGCCGTCCTTGTCGCAGACCACCACGTCGCCGACGCCGGCCGCGAGCATCAGGGTCACGATGGCGGTGCCGGCCGCCCCGGCACCGGCGACGACGACCCGGGCCTGGTCGAGCTGCTTGCCCACCACCCGCAGGGCGTTGGTGAGCGCGGCGAGCACCACGATGGCGGTGCCGTGCTGGTCGTCGTGGAAGACCGGGATGTCGAGGCTCTCGCGCAGCCGCCGCTCGATCTCGAAGCAGCGGGGCGCGGCGATGTCCTCGAGGTTGATGCCACCGAAGCCGGGGGCGATGAGCTCGACGGCGCGCACGATCTCGTCGGTGTCCTGGGTGTCGAGACAGATCGGCCAGGCGTCGATGTCGGCGAAGCGCTTGAAGAGCGCCGCCTTGCCCTCCATCACCGGCAGCGCGGCCCCGGGGCCGATGTTGCCCAGCCCCAGCACGGCGGAGCCGTCGGTGACCACAGCGACCGAGTTGCCCTTGATGGTCAGGCGCCGCACGTCCTCGGGGTTCTCGTAGAGCGCCATGCAGACCCGCCCGACGCCGGGGGTGTAGGCCATCGACAGGTCGTCGCGGTTGCGCAGCGGCACCTTCGAGCCGACCTCGATCTTGCCGCCGATGTGCAGCAGGAACACCCGGTCGCTGGTGCGGTAGACCTCGACCCCGGGCACCGCCGCCGCGACCTCCTGCAGCTCCTGCGCGTGCTCGGCGTCCGCGGCCGAGCAGGTGACGTCGACGACGAGCCGCTCGTGGCTCGACTCGGCGACGTCGATGGCGGTCACGATCCCTCCGGCGCCGGCAGATGGCGGTGGCGACTGCGCCCACCACCCCGTGGTCGGGCGCCGTGTGCAGGCGCATGGTGATCGAGTACGACGACGTGGTGGCTGACCTGGACACGTGAACACCTTCCGCCCCCCGGGTGGTTACCGGCAAGTCCGAGGCGGCGTGTGACTGCTGCCACAATTCTTTGCACTTTCCATTGGATAGTGCAGACTGCACTCTATGGTTGAAAGTGCAACACCGGCGCGGCCGGTGGCGGAGACGAAGCAGCAGCGCACCCGCGCCCGCATCAACCACTGCGCCATGCGCCTCACGATCGACCGCGGCCTGGACGGCTGGACCATGGAGGACCTCGCCGCTGCCGCCGAGGTCTCGCGGCGCACCCTGTTCAACTACTTCAGCTCCAAGATCGACGCCGTCCTCGGCACCATCGGCTCGCCCACCCGCAGCGACGACCCCACCGCGCAGGCCGCCTTCGCCGTCTTCGTCGACCGCGGGCCCACCGGGCGCCTGGTCGACGACGTGGCGGTCCTCGCCGGTCCGATCCTCGCCGATGAGGGCTTCGACCCCGAGAACGTGGCACTGAGGCGAAGCATGCTGACGTGCTCGACCCGCCTCATCGAGGCGATGCACGAGCACTTCGAGCAGACCGCCGACGACATCGTCGCGCTCATCCTGCAGCGCGAGGGTGCCGGCTTCGGCGAGGAGCGTGCCCACCTGATGGTGCGCCTGCTCGTGGCGGTCTTCGACTCCGCGATGCGTTCCTACCTCGCCACCGACGACCCCGACGACACCGACCTGGCCGACCTGTTCGTCGCCCACCTGCGCACCGCCGGCGAGCTGCTCGGCTAGCTGCCGCCCCGCCCCGCCCCTACCCCACGACCCGGCACGACCACCCGCACGACCACCGGCACCACCGTGCCGCCCACAGGAGACACACCATGGCTACCCTGCTCGCCCGACTCGGGACCACCGCCTACCGACGCTGGCCGTTCTTCATCGCCGGCTGGGTCGGCGTCCTCGCCGTGATCATCGGTCTGGCCGCTGGCTTCGCCAAGCCGATGTCGGACAACTTCACCATCCCCGGCATCCCCTCGGAGCAGGCCGCCGACCTCCAGGCCGAGCTCTTCCCGGGCTCCACGAGTGCCTTCGACCAGGCCAACGTCAACGTCGTGGTGCAGGCGCCCGAGGGTCGAGACCCTGGCCGACGACGCCAACGCGGCGGTCGTCGAGGAGCTCATCACCGACCTGACCGCGCTGCCCCAGCAGGCCGACGACGTCGAGATCCAGCCCCCGGGGGCGGTCGCGGCCGGCCAGGAGCAGCAGCTGGTCGACCAGGCGAAGGCCTCCGGCGGCTCGGTCGACGCTGCCCGGGCGAATGCCGCTGCCCTCTCCCCGCTCACCGAGGACGGCCGCACCGGCCTGATCACCTACACCTGGGACGTCGAGACGCCCGCCGACGTCGAGGCCGCGACCCTCGACGCGCTGGACGACGTCATGGAGCAGGCCCGCGACCAGGGCCTGACCGTCGAGGCCAACGGCCCCGGAGCCACCGGCTTCGCCACCCCCGGCCTGGCCTCCGAGGCCATCGGCATCGGCATCGCACTGCTGGTGCTGATCCTGACCTTCGGCTCGCTCGTCGCGGCCGGCCTGCCCATCATCACCGCGCTCATCGGGGTCGCCATCGGCCTGACCGGCGTCACCGCGATGACTGCGGTCGTCGACATCTCCAGCAGCACCTCGATCCTGGCCACGATGATCGGTCTGGCGGTCGGCATCGACTACACGCTGTTCATCCTGGCCCGCTACCGCACCGAGCTGCACCACACCGACGACCGGGCCCGCGCGGTGGGCATCGCGGTCGGCACCGCCGGTTCCGCGGTCGTCTTCGCCGGCCTGACCGTGCTCATCGCGCTGTCCGCGCTGGCCGTGGTCGGGATCCCGTTCCTGACCGCCATGGGTCTCGCCGCGGCGGCCACCGTCTTCGTGGCCGTGCTGATCTCGCTCACGCTGCTCCCGGCGGTGCTGGGCATGCTCGGCCGCAAGGCCTTCGGCGGCCAGGTCCGCCGCTACGCCCCGAAGCGCGACGAGCAGGGTCTCGTC
Organism: uncultured Actinomycetota bacterium; assembly: GCA_963722135.1. GTDB lineage: Bacteria > Actinomycetota > Actinomycetes > Propionibacteriales > Nocardioidaceae > Nocardioides. Next base: position 715,055 of record CAVRJT010000001.1, on the reverse strand, counting down.
GTCAACAACGGCGTGCGCTGGGCCCGCTGGGTGGGCAAGCGCCCCGTGGCGCTGGTGCTGGTCGTCGTGGTCGCCCTCGGCGCCCTCGCGATCCCGCTCAAGGAGCTCCAGCTGGCCTTCCCGACCGACTCCACCGCCGCCAGCGACACCACCCAGCGCAAGGCCTCCGACCTGGTCTCGGACGAGTTCGGCCCCGGCCGCGAGGCGCCGCTGCTGGTCGTCGTCGACGCCCGTGACATCGCGGTGGGCGAGGAGGGCGAGGCCTTCGGCGGCGTCGTCGAGTGGGCGGCCGGACTCCCGGGCGTCCAGAACGCCCAGGTCGTGGGCACCAACGCCGACCCGAGCGCCGAGCCCGGTACGCCGGCCGCGGCGGCGACCGGTGCGCTGGTGCAGGTCCTGCCCGAGTTCGGTCCCGCCGACGCCGAGGCCCAGGAGCTGCTCACCGAGCTGCGCGACGGCGAGGCCGGCGTGGAGGACTCCACCGGCACCGACATCGGCGTCACCGGCCTGACCGCGATCACCACCGACGTGTCCGACCGCCTCGCCGACGCGCTGCCGGTGTACCTCTCGATCATCGTCGGCCTGGCGTTCATCCTCCTGATGATCGTCTTCCGGTCGATCCTGGTGCCGCTGACCGCCACCCTGGGCTTCCTGCTCTCGGTGCTGGCCACCCTCGGCACCACGGTCGCGGTGTTCCAGCTCGGCTGGGGCGGGTTCGTGGAGGGCCAGCCGCTGGTCAGCTTCATCCCGCTGTTCCTCATCGGCGTGGTCTTCGGTCTCGCGATGGACTACCAGGTGTTCCTGGTGACCCGCATCCGCGAGGCCCGCGTGCACGGCATGTCGACCCCCGACGCGATCGTCGACGGGTTCCGCAACTCCGCCCGGGTCGTGACGGCGGCCGCGGCGATCATGACCGTGGTCTTCGCGGCGTTCATCCTCCAGGACGACGCGATCATCAAGTCGATGGGCTTCGCCCTGGCGGTCGCCATCATCTTCGACGCCTTCATCGTGCGGATGGTGCTGATCCCGGCGCTGCTCTACCTGATGGGCGACAGGTCCTGGTGGCTCCCGGCCTGGCTCGACAAGATCCTGCCCAACGTCGATGTCGAGGGCGAGAACCTCGACCGCGGCGCGACGTACCGCGACGAGGACCTCGACGGCGAGCTCGGCGGCCTGACCGACGCGGAGTCGGTCCGGGTCTGAGCCCGACCCGCACGCGCTGACGCACAGCAGCCCCCGACCGGGATGGGTCGGGGGCTGCTGCGTACGTCGGGCCGGTCCGCGCGGGCCTCAGGCCTCGGTGGTGCCGAGCCGCTCGAGGAGGTTCTTGGAGAACCGGTCGCCCATCTTCTCGATGACCCCGCTCATCGTGGCGGTGACCGCCTTCGAGGAGACCTTGGGCAGCGGCAGGTCGAGGGTGATCTCGAGGTTCGTCGCCAGGTGGGTGCCCTCGTCGGCGTCGGAGAGCTCGTACCACCCTTCGACGGCCGAGCGCTCGGTGGCGCCCTCGGGCGGGTCGTGGCGGAACTCGATGCGCTCGAGGTCGGTGAAGGTCATCTTCTCGGTGAAGGCCGGGGAGACGTTCTTGCCCAGCACCTCCAGACCGCTCATCTCCCAGCGCCAGTGGTCCCCGTCGGCGGTGATCCGCTTGACGAAGGGGGTCATGTCGGCGATCGCGTCGGGGTCGACCAGGAGGTCCCAGATCTCTTGGCGGGTGGCCTTCACGACCGCGGTGGCCTCGGTGCTGGCGGAGAAACGGGTCATCGGGCGAGCTCCTTCTCGATGTCGGCGGCGATCTTCTCGGGCTTGGTGGTGGGCGCGTAGCGGGCCACGACCTGGCCGTCCCGGCCGATGAGGTACTTGGTGAAGTTCCACTTGATCTTGCTGCCCAGGACCCCGCCCTTCTCCGAGCGCAGCCACGCGTACAGCGGGTGCGCGTCGTCGCCGTTCACCTCGACCTTCGAGAACAGCGGGAAGGTGACGCCGAAGTTGCGCTCGCAGAAGCCGGCGATCTCGTCGTCCGCGCCGGGCTCCTGGCCGCCGAACTGGTCGCACGGGAAGCCCAGCACGCTGAAGCCGCGCTCGGCGAAGGTGTCGTGCAGCTGCTGCAGGCCCTGGTACTGCGGCGTGAAGCCGCACTGCGAGGCGGTGTTCACCACGAGCGCGACCTGGCCGCGGTAGTCGGCGAGGTCGATCTCCCGACCGTCGATGCTGCGGGCGCTGAAGTCGTCCAGGGCTGTCATGGCGCCCAGTCTGGCAGCGGGCCGGGAAGGGTCACCTCACCCGACCCCTCGACGGGCCTCTCAGCCCACCATGGTGCCGCGGACCTCGACGCTCTGCTGGTAGCCGGCCGGGTTGTGGTGCCCGTCGAGGTGCACCCGTACCCGCCGGTCCCCCACCTCGAGGACCAGCTCGTCCTGCTCGATCACGGCGACGTCGCCGCAGACGCGGTAGGACGTGCCCTCGAGCCGCTCGAGCACGCCACCGGGGGCGGCGCGCACGAGGTCCTCGGTCGCGAGCAGCCGCAGCTCGGGACGCAGCCGGCTGCGCACGGCCACGAAGAAGCCCACCAGCGCGACCAGGATCGCGTTGGCGACCAGGGTGGTGATGAGCGCCGCGCTGCTGCCGACCCGCCCGGTCACGCGGTAGACCTTGGGGTTGTCGGACTTGTGCACCACCTCGGTCTCCCCGCTCGCGACCACGGCGTCGTACGCCGCCTCCTCGAACGGCACCAGCACCCGGTCGTCCTGCGCCGCGGGGGCGCCCTCCTCGACCTGCTGGCCCACGACGGCCTCGACGACCTCGGCGGGCAGGCGGACCACCACGAGCCGCTCGACCAGGCCGCTCTCGGCGTCCCGCACGGCCTCCTCCAGGGCGGCCCCGCCGTCGGCGGTCTGCGCCTCCTCCAGGGTCTGCGCGGGCACCGTGCTCCGGATGCCGTTGCGGTCGAGGTCGCGCGCCTGGAGCGTGCTGTGCAGCAGCGGCAGGTTGATCATCGTGGCCAGCACGCCCACCAGCAGCCAGGTCTTCAGTCGTCGGCTCACCCGACCAGTATCCGGACCGCCCGGTGGGCTCAGCGCAGCCGGGGCGTGGCGGTGACCGTGGCGACGTACTCCAGGAGGCGGGCGCGCAGGTCGGGATCCTGCTCGCGCTGCCAGCCGAAGGTCGTGGGCCGCTGGGCCCGGTCGTGCCAGAAGTGCTGGTGCTCGGACGTCGGACGGGTCGCCACCAGCCACACGGCGGTGTCGGCACCGTCCTCGGGCTCGCGCAGCACCTTGCCGAGCACCTTGTTGAAGGTCGGCAGGCTCTCGGTGACGCCGGGGGTGCGCACCCAGCCCGGGTGCATGCTCTCGACCTTGACCCCGGTGCCCGCGAGCTCGGTGGCCCAGGCGTCGGCCAGCACGACCTGCATCCGCTTGGTGCGGGCGTAGGCCTGGACGCCCTTGTACTCGCCGCGGCGGTACTCGATGTCGGCGTCGTCGCGGGTGCGCAGCCCCGAGCCGTACATCCCGCCCGAGCTCATCCACACCACGGAGCCCGGCCCGGCCGCGAGTCGCTCGCGCAGCAGGTGGGTCATCAGGTGCGGGCCGAGCACGTGCGCGGCCAGCGCCATCTCGTGGCCCTGGGCGCTCTCGACCCGCTCGGGGGGCATCACGCCGGCGTTGTGCACCAGCCCGTGCAGCGCGTCGACGCGGCCGGCCAGGTCGGTGGCGAAGGCGCGCACCTTGTCGAGGTCGCTGAGGTCGCAGACCTCCTCGACGATGTCGGCGTTCGGGACGTCGAGGCGCAGCTCGCGGGCGTAGTCGGCCACCTTGTCGGGGTTGCGGCCGAGCAGGTGCACCGTGGCCCCGAGGTCGAGGAACGAGCGCGCCATCGCCTCCCCGATGCCCGAGGTCGCCCCGGTGACCAGCACCCGCTTGCCGGCGAGCGAGCCGGGCGCGGGGTCGGCCGGCCAGAACCTCCGGCGTACACCGGAGCCGATCGAGGTGTAGCCCAGCACCACCGAGCGGTCCAGGGTCGCGTCGACGGCACGGGCGAGGAGCGCGTTCGAGTCCATGCCTCGAGCCTAGGCAGGTGCTCGGGCGCGCCCGCTCACCCCTGCCCGCCGACCACGGGGTTGAGCGGCGAGGCGGCCACGCCGCCGGGCTCGACACCCGGCAGGAACTCCCGCCAGGTGCCGCTCACGAGCGTGGGCGAGCCGACGACCCGCACCCCGTCGGCGTAGTAGGTGGTGGCCAGGGCCCGGCGCGGCTGGGTGGTGCGGTTCGGCCCCGCGGTGTGGAAGCACAGGGCCGAGTGGAAGGAGACGTCGCCGACCCCGAAGGGCCCGGCCTCCACCGCGACCCCGTGCTCCGCGAAGCGCGCGGCCACCGCGGCGTCGTACGACGTGCCGACCTTGTCGAAGGCCAGGTCGGCGACCATGGAGCGCAGCTGCCGGCCGCGGGCGAAGGACAGCGGGCCCATCCGTCCCGGGATCGCCGACATCGGGATCCAGGCCGTGACCGCCTGCACGGTGTCGAGCGGGAAGTGCTCGGCGTCGTGGTGCCACGGCGTGCGCCCGCAGCCGGGCTCCTTCGACAGCGCGTTGTCGTGGTAGATCCGCACCGCGCCCGCACCGAGCAGCGCGGCGGCCAGCCCGCCCAGGCGGGGCGACAGCGCCACCTCGCGCATGAGGTCGTCGTGGAGCCACATCTGCTCCAGGGCGGTGAACCGGCCGGCCACGTCGTCGCCGTGCTCGTCGCGCAGCAGCGTCTCGAGCCGGTCGGCGAGCCGGCGCACCACCGCGGCCGAGAGCACCCCGGGCAGCTTGACGAACGCATCGGTGCCGAACGCGGCCATCGCGGCGTCGTCGACGGCGTACGGCTCGGCCAGCTCGCCACGCAGCTGCTCGTCGGAGGCCGGGGCCACGTCGGGCAGCCCGGGGCCCTCGACCAGCTCGGTGGGATCGTCCTCGTTGGCGGCGAGCGTGACGTACCAGTCCCACCAGTCCTGGTCGTCGCCCGCCCAGTCCTGCTCGAGCCCCCCGTCACGGTTGGCCTCGGGGAGCCGCTCGTTGGAGTTCACAGCCACAGCATGGCCGCCTCGTGGTCGAAGGTGTAGGTGCCGACGGAGTCGCGGCAGGAGGCGAGGTAGTCCCCGAGCACCGGCGCCGCCTCCATCTGCTCCAGGCTCACCGAGTCGTCGAAGGCGCAGCGCTGCAGGAAGCCCTCCACGACGGCGCGGTCGCTGCTCGAGGTGCGATAGGTGATCCGCTGGTCGCGGACATCGGCACCGGCGCGCTGCAGGGCGTCGCGCACCTGCTCCGCGCTCGTGTACGGCGTCGCGTCGCGGACCCCGGCGCGGAACGCGTCGTAGAAGGACAGGTAGTGCGACGACGCGGTCGCCTGGGCGACGAAGCCCAGCCCTCCCGGGGCCAGCGCACCGGTGAAGCGGGCGGCGGCGACGTCGAGCTCGTCGGGCGGCAGGGCGTACAGCGCATGAGTCGCCCACACCACGTCGTACCCGCGGCACTCCTCCGGCAGGTCCTGCAGCGTGACGACCAGCTCGCGGCGCGGGACGAAGGGCGCGGCGAGCACCCCGCGAGCCTCGGACACCGAGAAGGCCGACGGATCGAGCAGGTCATAGTCGAGCGGGGGCAGGTCGCCCAGGCCGGCGTGCCGGAGCAGCGCGGCAGGCCACTTGCCGCTGCCGCAGGCCACGTCGAGCAGCGACCAGCCCTCCCGGCCTCGCTGCGCCAGCAGGCCCGCCCAGTCGGCGGCCAGGGCGAGCTGACGGTAGTCCTCGGTGGCCAGCGCGTAGAACGCCTCCATGCCGGTGCGGCCCGCCTCGCTCCAGTGCTCCAGGCTGCGCTCGGCGGTGCTGGCCGGGTCACCTGTGCTCATGGCGGGCTCCTCACCCGGTGCGCGGCCCGCAGGCGGCGGGCCGCCAGCCGTGCTTGACTCGGCACCGAGGACCAACCTAGTCCTCGCCACCGTGCACCGGGAGTCCCGTGACCATCACCGCCACCACTGACCAGCTCCTCCACCACCTCCGCTCGGCGCTCGGCCACGCCGCCCTGCCCGGGCTCGAGGCCGGTGGCTACGCCCGGGCCCACGGCTCGTTCGAGGCCCGCTCCGACCAGCGCCGGCTCATCCAGGAGCACCTGCGCTCCCTCCTGCGGCCCCGCGCCGCCGGCCCGGTGTCCGTGCTCTCGGTCGGCTGCGGCGACGGCTCGGTCGACGCCGTCGTGGCCGCGACGCTGCTCGAGGGCCCCGGCGCGGTGCGCTACGTCGGGATCGAGCCCTACGCCGGCAGCGCGCGCGCCTTCGCCGACCGGATGGGCGCCCTGGGGCCGGGTCTCGACGTCGTCGTGCACGAGACCGGGGCCGAGACCGCACCGCTGGGCGACGAGACGTTCGACGTGGTGCTGTTCGTCCACTCCATGTACTACGTGCCCGACGTGGCGGCGACGCTGCGGGCGGCGTACAGGCGGGTGCGCCCCGGCGGGGAGCTCCTCGTGCTGAGCGCGCCCATGGGTGTGCTCAACCAGCTCGTCTCCGACCTCGCCCCGCCCGTCGACGGGCGTCCGCAGTGGTTCAGCGACGACGTCGAGGCGGGCCTCGCCGCGGCCGGTCTGCCCCTCGACTCCGCCGTCCGGCTCGAAGCCGTGCTGGACCTCACCGACGCCGAGCCGGACGTCCTCGACTTCACCGCGCAGGCACGACTGACCCCCCAGGTGCGGCGCGCGGCCCTGGCCTACCTGGCCGCGGCCGCCCTCCCGGCCTCCGACCCCGACACCCTGCTGCTGGCGCACCCGGTCGTCGTCCTGCGCTGCTCGCGCGACACCTGAGGTCCGTCTGAACCACAACAACCACCCGCTCTCGTTGGCAAGTGGTGCCATAGAGGCCGGCTCGGCGCAGGGCTAGCGTGCGGCCATGGACCCGCATTCGGCACCCCTTGACGACCTCGTCGTGCTCGACCTCACCCGCGCTCTGGCCGGTCCGCACGCCGCGATGATGCTCGGCGACATGGGCGCCCGGGTGATCAAGGTCGAGAGCCCGACGGGTGACGACACCCGCGGCTGGGGCCCCCCGTTCATCGGCGAGGGCGACGAGCGGGAGTCGACCTACTTCCTGGCGGCCAACCGCAACAAGGAGTCGGTCGTCCTCGACCTCAAGACCGAGGAGGACCGCGAGGTCCTCGCCGGGCTCGTGCGTCGCAGCGACGTGCTCATGGAGAACTTCCGGGTCGGTGTGCTCGAGCGGCTCGGCTTCGGCCTCGAGCGGCTCCACGAGCTCAACCCCCGCCTGATCCTGCTCTCGATCACCGGTTTCGGCCACGACGGGCCCGAGGCCACCCGCGCCGGCTACGACCAGATCGCCCAGGGCGAGGGCGGCCTGATGAGCATCACCGGCAGCGACCCCGACCAGCCGACCAAGGTCGGCGTACCGATCGCGGACCTGCTGGCGGGGATGAACGGCGCGTACGGCGTCCTGGCCGCCCTGCACGAGCGCTCCCGCACCGGTCGCGGCCGGGTGGTGCGCACCTCGCTGCTGGCCAGCGTCGTCGGCGTGCACGCCTTCCAGGGCACCCGCTGGACGGTCGCCAAGGAGGTGCCCGGGATGTCGGGCCCGCACCACCCCTCGATCGCGCCGTACGGGCTGTTCCACACCGCCACCTCACCGGTCCAGATCGCCTGCGGCTCCGAGACGCTGTGGCGCTCCTTCGCCGCGGCGGCCGGGATCGACGTCGACGACCCGCGCTTCGCCACCAACGGCGACCGGGTCGGGCACCGCGACGAGCTGACCGCCGTGATCGAGGAGGTCTTCGCCCAGCAGCCGGCCGAGCACTGGCTCGAGCTGTTCGCCGGGGCCGGGATCCCCTCGGGCAAGGTGCGCTCGATCGACGACGTCTACGACTGGGAGCAGACCCGCTCCCAGGGGCTGCTCCTCGACGTCGAGCACGCGACCCAGGGGTCGCTGCAGCTCCCGGGGTCCCCGATCCGGTTCGACGACCAGCCCTACTCCGGCGGCCGCGCGACCCACCAGGCACCGCCCACGCTCGGCCAGCACGACGCCGAGATCCGCGCCTGGGCGAGCGAGCCGCTGTCGTGAAGCGGGTCGCCACGCCTGCCCGTGAGCTGATCGGGCGCGTGGTCGAGCCCGACTCCTTCGTCTGCTGGGACACCCCGCCCGAGCGCGGTGAGATCTCCCCCGAGTACGCCGCCCAGCTGGTCGCCGCCGCCGAGAAGTCCGGCGAGGACGAGGCCCTGATCACCGGCGAGGCCCTGGTCCGGGGTCGCCGTGTGGCCCTGGTCGCCGGCGAGTTCGCCTTCCTGGCCGGTTCCATCGGGGTCGCGGCCTCGCGGCGGCTGATCGCCGCCATCGAGCGCGCCACCGCCGAGGGCCTGCCGCTGCTGGCCTCCCCCACCTCCGGCGGCACCCGGATGCAGGAGGGCACCGTCGCCTTCGTCGAGATGGCGCGGATCTCCGCCGCCGTGGCCCGGCACAAGGACGCGGGCCTGCCCTACCTGGTCTACCTGCGCCACCCCACCACCGGTGGCGTGATGGCGTCGTGGGGCTCGCTGGGCCACATCACCGTGGCTGAGCCCGGCGCGCTGCTGGGCTTCCTCGGCCCCCGCGTCTACGAGGCGCTCTACGGCGAGGCCTTCCCCGAGGGCGTGCAGACCTCGGAGAACCTCTACGCCCACGGCCTGATCGACGGCGTGGTGCCCCCCGAGGAGCTGCCCGCCATCGTCGAGCGGGCCCTGGCCGTGCTGACCGCGGCACCTCCTGCCGCGGTCCCGGACCCGCTCGCCGACGCCCCGGCTCCCGACCCGGACATCGACGCCTGGGAGTCGATCACCCGCTCCCGGCGTGACGGACCGGCCCGGCGTGCGCCAGCTGCTGCGGCACGCCGCCTCCGAGGTGATCCCCCTCAACGGCACCGGTGAGGGCGAGAGCGACCCGGGCATGCTGCTGGCCCTGGCCCGCTTCGAGGGGGCGCCCTGCGTGCTGCTCGGCCAGGACCGGTCGACCCAGACCGAGCTCGAGCCGCTCGGCCCCGGCGCGCTGCGCGCCGCCCGGCGCGGGATGCGGCTGGCCGCCGAGCTGCGGCTGCCGCTGGTCACCGTCATCGACACCCCCGGCGCCGCGCTCTCCCCGGAGGCCGAGGAGGGCGGGCTCGCCGGTGAGATCGCCCGCTGCCTGGCCGACCTCGTCACCCTGCAGTCGCCGTCGGTCACCGTGCTGCTCGGGCAGGGCTGCGGCGGCGGTGCGCTGGCGCTGCTCCCCGCCGACCGGGTGATCGCCGCCCAGCACGCCTGGCTGTCGCCCCTCCCGCCGGAGGGCGCGTCCGCGATCATGCACCGGACCCCGGACCGCGCCCCGGAGATGGCGCGCCAGCAGGGCGTGCGGGCCAGCGACCTGCAGCGCCGCCGGGATCGTGGACCGGATCGTGCCGGAGCGGCCCGACGCCGCCGACGAGCCCGAGGAGTTCTGCCGCCGCCTGGGCAGCGTGCTGCGCCACGAGCTGGGCGGCCTCGCCGAGCTGAGCACGCCGACCGTGCTGGCCCGCCGCCGGCAGCGCTACGCCGGCTGAGGCGGTCGGCCCCAGCGGCGGTGGGCCAGCAACCCTTCGCCGGGCCCGGACGGCTGCTGGCTCACCGCTGGCCCGCCGCCGTCGATGGAGGGGTCCTGACAACGCAGAAGGGGCGCCCCCCGCGGGGGGCGCCCCTTGTCGTGCGTGTGGTGCGGGTGCGTCAGCCGAGGTCGACGATCGCGGCGACGGGGCCGCCACCCTCGGGGCCCTGGTGAGCGGCGGAGACCGACACGAAGACCGCGGGGTCACCGGTGACGGCAGCGGTGACGCCACCGACGGCGGCCTTGATCTGGCGGTGCCAGTGCACGTCGGAGTCGTCGAGCATCGCGTTGCGGCGACCGCGGACCTCGCCGTCCTGGCTGGCCTCGCACTTGAGGAACACGTTGACCAGGCGACCGTCGAGGTCGGCCGTGCGCGGCCGCTCGGGCAGCTCGAGGCCGGCGTTCGAGATGGCCTCCCAGATGCCGTCCTGGTCGAGGGCGTCCTTCATGACCGAGTGGCCGATGCGGTAGCGACCACCGACGCCGCGGACGTTGCCCACCACGACGACCTGCGCCTGGTCGAGCTCGACGCCCGAGGAGCAGGACGCCACCGCGGAGAACAGCTCGCGGCTGTGCATCACGTCGTCGTCGGTCGGCATCTCGATCTCGCCGAGCGCGACCGCGATCCCCAGGGCGGTGACGCCGTTGGAGAGGTCCATCGACTCGTGGGTCTGCTCGGTCCACACCTGCTTGCCGCGGCTCTTGGCGTCGCGGATGGTGTGGATGGTCAGCAGCGGGGTCTTGGTCTGCACGTAGTGCACGTCGGCCGGGTCGGTGATGCCGGCCCGCTCCATCGCGACCTTGACGGCGTCGGCGACCTTCTCGATCATCGGGGTGCGCCCGATCTCCTCGGGGAGGAGCTGCTCGCTCATGGCGAAGCCGACCGAGAGCCGCGGCTCGTCGGTCTTCTCGACCTTGTCGTCGGGCAGGGTGGCGAAGATGGTGGCGTGGGGGCTGATCACACCGTCGGTGCCGCCGGACCACACGATCGGGATCTCGCGCACGGCCTCGGCCGAGCGGGTGCCCTTGGCCGCGATCACCTCGCGGAAGGCCCGGTCGGCGATGATCCGGGTGTAGTCGTTCACCCCGCCGTTGCCCTCGGTCTTGCCGATGATGGCGATGACACGGTCGGCCTCCATGACGCCGTCGTCGATGAGCTTGGCGAGCTCGCTCGCGTCTGCGACGGAGTGGATCGGCACCTTGCGTACTTCGATGGCTGCGGGCACGTCCGCTGTCCTTCCTCTTGGGTGTTGCTGGTCTGGGTCGGTGGATCTGGTCTGGTGCTGGCCGGTCGGTCAGCGCGGGGCGGGACCGGTCCGGCACGACCCGGGTCCCGAGGTGTCCCTCGATGGCCTGGGCGATGCGGCTGAGCGAGGTGATGATGCCGGTGCCGCCGCTCTGCTCGGCGAAGCGCGTCACGGCCTCGATCTTGGGTCCCATGGACCCGGCCGCGAAGCCCTGGTCGCGCGAGATGGCACGCATCTCGGCGACGGTGACCTCCCCGATCGGGCGGGCGTGGGCGGTGCCCCAGTCGGTGACGGCGGAGTCGACGTCGGTGGCGATGACCAGGACGTCGGCCGAGGTCTGCCGGGCGATCAGGGCGGCGGTGAGGTCCTTGTCGATCACGGCCTCGATGCCGCTCAGGGTGCCGTCGCTCGCGGCGGACGGTGGGGATGCCCCCGCCGCCGGAGCACACCACGAGGTAGCCCTGGGCCAGCAGCGTGTCGGCGGCCGGGCCGTCGAGGCACTCGAGCGGCTCCGGCGAGGCCACCACCCGGCGCCAGCCGCGGTCGGGCACCTCGACGAAGTGCTGGCCGTGCTCGATCAGCACCCGCGCCTCGTCCTCGGGCAGGTAGCGACCGATCGGCTTGGTCGGGGTCGGTGAAGCCGGGGTCGGCGGCGTCGACCAGCGTGCGCGAGACGAGCGCGGCCGAACGGCGGTCGCTGCCGCGGCGGGTCAGGGCACCGTCGAGCGCGCTCAGCATCAGGGCGCCGATCGTGGCCTGGGTCTGGGCGCCGCACCAGTCCAGCGGCACCGGCGGCACCACCGAGGCCGACAGCTCGTTCTTGAGCAGCAGGTTGCCCACCTGGGGGCCGTTGCCGTGGGTCAGCAGCACGTCGTGGCCGGCGACCACGAGGTCGGCTATCAGGCTCGGCCGCCTGGGCGACCGCCTGGGCCTGGTCCTCCGGGACGCGCGCGTCCGTCGGAGGAGGTCATGGCGTTGCCACCCAGGGCGATCACGATGCGCATGCTGACGAACCTAGGGTCGGCCGTACCGCCTTGGCACGGGCAGGATCGGCCAAGTGGATGCGCCGATGTGGGCACTATCTGCCAGTGGCCGACGGCCCCGCAGCGGGGTCGCGAGACCCGAGCTCCCGGGCCAGGGTCGCGGCGAGGGGGGTGCTGTCCCGACCGAGCAGGGCCCGCAGCACGAGCCCGCCCGTCGGGAGCCCGTGCCGGTCGTAGTACTCGAACATCGCGCGCAGCCACTCCCGCTCGGCCTCCGGCGCCGCGGCCACCGCCTCGTCGGTCGGCACCCGCTGCAGCGGCACGTCGCGCCGGAGCACGCGCGCGGCGGTCTCGGCGACGTCGCGGGCGGAGACCGGGCGGGGCCCGCCCAGCTCGTACGTCGCCCCCTCGTGGCCGTCCTCGAGCAGCACCCGGGCCGCGGCCTCGGCCACGTCGGCGAGGTCGACGAGCCCGAAGAGCCGGTCCGGGTCGTAGGGCACCCGCACCGCGGGCTCGTCGCCGCGCAGCCCGGACAGGAGGTTCTGCACGTAGGCGCAGGGCTGCAGGACCGTCCAGCGCAGCCCGCTGCGCCGGACCAGGTCCTCGCCACGGGCCTTGCCCAGGTGGTGCGGCATCGACGGCGTGTACGGCGCTGCCACGGAGTGGTGGACCACGCGGTCCACCCCGACCCGCTGCGCCGCTGCCAGCACGTCGGCCACCAGCGCCGGCTCGTCGGGGTGCAGGTTCGGCGCCATCAGGTACACCGCGGTGCACCCGGACAGGGCCGGGTCGAGCCGGTCGAGGTCCGCCCGCCCCAGCGGACGGACCCGGGCCCCCGCCCGCTGCAGGGCCCGGGCGAGCGCCCGGCCGGTCTTGCCCCGACCGGCCAGGACGCCCACCTCGTGCTGGGTCACAGCCAGTCGACGTCCGCGACCGTGGCCCCGCCGCTGAGCTGGGCGTAGCCCGGCCCGCGGTGGAAGAAGGCCTGCTCCGGGCGGGCCGCGCCGACCTCGGCGCGGTGCCGCTCGGTGGCGTCGGCGTCGAAGCCGAGGCTGTCGTCGTCCAGCGACCCGGTCAGCACGACGCCGTAGTCGGCCAGCGCCGCCTCGGGCGAGACCTTGCGCCAGACCACGTCGCGGACCACCATCTCGGGGTCGCGCACCAGCGGGTCGCCCCAGCCGCCGCCACCGGTGGTCCGGATCCGGATCACCTCACCGGCCTTGACCGGCTCGTCGTCGGCCAGCGCCTCGACGATCCGCTCGTTCGGGCCGTCCGGGTCGATGACGACCTCGAAGGAGCGACCGGCCTGGCCGCCCTTGACGCCCCAGCAGGCCAGGATCGACCGGTCGGCGATCGACATGAAGTGGCCGTCCTTGAGCATCCGGATGTGCTTCTCGTAGCCGAGGCCACCGCGGAACTGCCCGGCGCCGCCGGAGTCCATGGCCAGGCCGAGCTTCTCGACCAGGAACGGGAAGCGCGACTCGGTGAACTCGCTGGGCAGGTTCCGGGAGTCGGGGACCACGTGGATCGTGTCCTCGCCGTCCGCGTAGTAGCGGCCGCCGGAGCCGCCGCCGAGCACCTCGCGCATCAGGTAGGGACGGCCCTCGAGGTCGTCGCCGTAGACGCCCGTGTAGCGGATCGTCTCCTGGTCGGCGGGCATCCGGCCGTCGACGGCCTTCGCGACCACGCCGGACAGCACCCCGAGCAGCCGCAGGATCACGAACGTGCGGGCGTTGGTCGGGGCCGGGAACTCCGGGGTGAGCAGGGTGCCCTTGGGCGGGAAGCGCATCTCGATGAGGGGGATGATCCCCTCGTTGACGTCGAGCTCGGCCATCCGCTCGGGGGTGTCGGCCAGGTTGCGCAGGATCGGCGCCAGCCACTTCTTGAGGAAGACGCCGTCGGAGTAGTCGCCGCAGTGGTTGATCGGGCCCTTGGCCTGCGGGGAGGTGCCGGCGAAGTCGATGATGATCCGCTCGCCGTCGGGGTCCTCGGCCGGCGTCCGGGTCAGCGTGATGCGCTGCGTGTGCAGCTGCGGCTCGTCGACCCCGTCGTGCTCGGCGTAGTCCTCCCACACCCAGCTGCCGACCGGGATCTTCGAGAGGATCTCGCGCCGGTAGGTCTGGGTGGTGCGGTCGATGATCGCGTCGAAGCAGGACTCGACGACGTCGCGGCCGTACCGGTCGAAGAGCTCACCGAGACGCTGCGCGCCCATCAGGCAGGCCGAGCACTCGGCGTCGAGGTCGGCGGCCAGCGACTCCGGCATCCGCGAGTTGCGGGTCATGATCCGCAGCGCGGAGCGGACCGGGACGCCCTGGTCCCACAGCTTGATGGGCGGCACCATCAGGCCCTCCTCGAAGACCGAGGTGGCGTGGCTGGGCATCGAGCCGGGGACGGCGCCGCCGATGTCGTCGTGGTGGCCGAAGGCCTGGACGAACGCGACGACCTCGGGGCCGTTGCCGGCGTCGTGGAAGACCGGGACGGTGACGCACAGGTCGGGCAGGTGGCCGATGCCGCCCTCGGACTCGTAGACGTCGTTGTGGAAGAAGACGTCGCCGGGGCGCATGTCCTCCAGCGGGAAGTCCCGGGCGATCGGGTGCACCAGGGCGCTGTAGGAGCGACCGGTGAGCTTGCGCAGCAGCCGGTCGTGGATGCCGGCGCGGAAGTCGTGCGCGTCGCGGATCATCGGGGAGCGCGAGGTGCGGCCGATGGCCGTCTCGACCTCCATCTCGACCGAGGCCAGGCTGCCCTGGACGATCTCGACGAGGACCGGGTCGGCGGACGCACCGGCGTCGCCGGTCAGGCTGCCGAAGGGGAACTGGGTGGGCGCCTTGGCCGACGGCACCGTCGTGGGGCCGGGCTCGATGGCGGGCTCGGTGGCGGGAGCGGCGGTCATGCCGTCACGTCCTCTCGGGTCACGATGACGTTGCGGTGGGCGTCGATGCGGGCGTGGAAGCCGGGGTGCAGCGGGATGGTCGAACCGAACTCCTCGATCACGGCGGGGCCGCTGACCTGCTGGCCGGGGGCCAGGTCGGGGCGCCAGTAGACCGGGGTGTCGACGTACCCGGTGGTCGCCTCGAAGCAGACCGGGCGGCGGCTCTTCGGCTCGGGGGTGCCCGGCTCGTCGGCGACGGTCTCGACGGCGATGTCGGGGCGCCGGATCGGGCCGATGCCCGAGACCCGCAGGTTGACCCACTCCACCTGCTGGCTGTCGTCGGTGGAGAAGTCGTAGCCGTAGAGGCCGCGGTGCTCGGCGTGGAAGCGGCGGGCGACCTCGTCGAGGGTCGCCTGGTCGACGGGGCCGTCGGGCATGGGCACCCGCACCTCGTAGGCCTGGCCGAAGTAGCGCACGTCGGCGGTGCGGTCGAAGCGGTGCTGCTCGGCGGGGAAGCCCTCGCCGTCCAGCGCCCGGGCCGCGCGAGCGGTGAGGCCGTCGAGGACGCCGGCCACCTCGTCGGCGACGAAGGTTCTCGTGCAGGCTGACGCTGGTCTGGACGTAGTCGTTCTTCACGTCGACGGTCAGCAGGCCGAAGGCGGAGACGTTGCCCGGGTTCGGCGGCACCAGCACGGCGCGCAGCCCCAGGATGTCGACCAGGCGGCACAGCAGCAGCGAGCCGGAGCCGCCGAACGTGGTCAGGGTGAAGTCGCGGACGTCGAGGCCGCGCTTGACGGTGATCTGGCGCAGCGCGTTGGCCTGGTTCCAGGCGGAGATCTCCAGGACGCCGCTGGCGCACTCCTCGGGGGAGATGCCCGAGCTTGCCGGCCAGGGCGACGACGCCGGTGCGGGCGGCGTCGACGTCGAGCGGGATCTCGCCACCGAGCAGGTGGGGAGGGATCCGGCCCAGGGTCACGTGGGCGTCGGTGATGGTGACGTCGGCCCCGCCCTTGGCGTAGCAGAGCGGGCCCGGGTCGGCGCCTGCCGAGTGCGGGCCGACCTTGAGGGTGCCCTCGGGGGAGAGCCAGGCGATCGAGCCGCCGCCGGCGCCGACGGTGACGACGTCGATCATCGGGATCTTGCTCGGGAACGCCCCGACGCTGCCCTCGGTGGTCAGCGTGGGCTCGCCGTCGATGACGACCGAGACGTCGGTGGAGGTGCCGCCGCCGTCGCAGGTCAGGACCTTGTCGAAGCCCGCGACCTGGGCGATCAGCGCGGCGCCGAGGGCGCCGGCCGCGGGGCCGGACAGGACGGTGGTGATCGGCTGGTGCACGACCTCCTCGGCGGAGAGCACGCCGCCGTTGGACTTCATCACGTAGAACGGCACGTGCCGCTCGACGTCGGTGCTGGCGAAGGCGTCCAGCCGGGTCTTGATGTTGCTGACGTAGCGCGAGAGCTTCGGCTTCACCGCGGCGTCGACGAGCGTCGTCATCGCGCGCTCGTACTCGCGGTACTCGCGCAGCACCTCCGAGGAGACGCTGACGACGGCCTCGGGGTGCTCCTCGCGCAGGATCTGGCGCAGCCGCTCCTCGTGCTCGGAGTTGGCGTAGGCGTGCAGCAGGCAGACGCCGAGCGTGTTCACGCCGCGGTCGCGGAACCACCGGGCGGCGGCGCGGGCGCCCTCCTCGTCGAAGGGGCGCACCTCCGCGCCGGTGTGGTCGAGGCGGCCACCGACGCCCTTGACCAGGTGCCGCGGGACGATCCGGTCGGGCTTGACCCAGAAGTAGGAGTTGCCGTACCCGTCGGGCACCGACTGGCGCGCGATCTCGAGCATCGCCTCGTAGCCCTCGGTGGTGATGAAGCCGAGCTCGTCGACCTTGCCCTCGAGGAGCTGGTTGGTGGCCACCGTGGTGCCGTGGCTGACCGCGGCGATCGCGTCGCCGTGGTCGGTGGGCAGACCCAGCAGGCCGAGCACCTTCTCCACGCCGGCGAGGAAGCCGTCGGCCGGGTTGCCCGGCGTCGACGGCGTCTTGGTCGAGACCAGCTCGCCGCTGTCCTCGTCGAAGGCGACGACGTCGGTGAACGTGCCACCCGTGTCGATGCCGATCCTGATGAGACGGTCCTGCGTCACGGGCTGCTCCTGTTCTGGGGGAAGTTCCCTCGCGGTTCACGGGGACCATTCCACCCGGGAACGAGGCGGTGAACACGGCATCACTTGCCGGACGATCAGCGTATTCGTTGTCACTGTTCGCCAAGCCGGGCACCGCCGACCCGCGACCGTTCGTCAAACCTTGCCGAGGGCCGGGCGACGATCTCCCACCCGGGTGAGCTGCTCGAAGGCGTGCGCGATCTCCAGCAGCCGTCGCTCCCCCGAGTGCGGGGCGACGATCTGGATGCCGACCGGCAGCCCGTCGGTGGTGAACCCGGCCGGCACCGAGATGGCCGGGCAGCCGGTCACGGTGATGAGGTACGCCGAGCGCATCCAGTCGAGGTAGGTCTCCTGGGGGCGACCGTTGATGGACTGCGGGTACTCCTGGTCGGCCGGGAACGGCGGGACCTGGCTGACCGGCAGCACCAGCACGTCGTGGGACTCGAAGAAGACCCGCATCCGCTCGCCGAGCGTCGTGCGCTGCGTGTAGGCCCGGGCCACGTCGGCGCCGCTGAGCGGCGCACCGGCCCGGATGTTGTCGGCGAGGGACGCCTTGAACTCGTCGGGGTGGGCGGCCAGCAGGTCGCCGAACCTCGCCTGGAAGTGCCAGGCCCGCAGGGTGCGGAAGGTGTCCTCCGCCTCGTGCAGGTCGGGGTGGGCGTCGACCACCGTGCTGCCCGCCTCCTCCAGCACCGCGACCTGGTCGGCCGAGCACCCGGGCGACCTCGTGGTCGACCTCGAAGGCACCCCCCAGGTCGGCCGAGAGCGCGACCCGCAGGCCCGCCAGCGGCGAGTCGCCCGGCGCGCTCGAGCGGCTCCGCGAAGACCGCGCCCGGGGTCTCCAGCGCCATCGGCACGCGCGGGGTCGGGCCCGGCCTGGACCGAGAGGAGCAGCGCCAGGTCCCGACCGTGCGTGCCATCGGACCGCTCACCGAGGTGGTCTCCCAGGCGTTGCGCCTGGGGCCACTCGGGCACCCGGCCCGAGGCCCGGACGCAGGCCCACGACGTTGTTGAACGAGGCGGGGTTGCGCAGCGAGCCGCCCATGTCGGTGCCGTCGGCCAGGGCCACCATGCCGGTGGCCAGCGCGGCCGCGGAGCCCCCGCTCGACCCGCCGGCGGAGCGGCCCAGGTCGTAGGGGTTGAGCGTGGTCCCGAAGATCGTGTTGAAGGTGTGCGAGCCGGCGGCGAACTCCGGCACGTTGCTCTTGGCGACCACCACGGCACCGGCCGCCCGGACCCGCTCGACGACCAGCTCGTCGGCCTCGGGCACGTGGTCGGCCATCAGGGGCGAGCCGTACGTCGTGCGCCACCCGCCCGCGTCGTGGGTGTCCTTCACCGCGTAGGGCAGGCCGTGCAGGGCGCCGACCTCCTCGCCCCGGGCCAGGCGCTCGTCGGCGTCCGCCGCCTGCGCGCGGGCCCGGTCGGGGTCGACGCTGACCAGCGCGTTGACCTGCGGGTTGACCTCGTCGATGCGGGTCAGGTGCAGCTCGAGCAGCTCACGGGCGGAGATCTCGCGGGCCCGCAGGGCCGCGGCCATCTCGAGGGCGGTGCTGAAGTGGTCGAGGGCGCTCACGTCGCTCAACCCCTCCGACGGGCGGCCAGGGCACCGGCCAGCACGCCGGCCAGCACGAGGCCGCCGCCGATCAGCACGCCCTGGACGAAGTCGCCACCGGGCAGCGCGCCACCGGCGCCGCCCGAGCCGCCTCGCGGCGGGGCGGTGAAGGTCGTGCCGCCCGCGGCAGGTGCCGTGGGCCACGGCCCGGGAGCACCGGCGAGCCCGGGAGCGCCGGCAGCCACCGCCGCGACGGGGGCCGCCTCGGGCTCGGCGCCGCTGAGCACGCGGTTGATCGAGGAGAAGAACTCCCCGGCGAGCCGCTTGCTGACCGAGGTGAGCATCCGCTGCCCGACCCCGCCGATCATCCCGCCGACGACGGCGACGGCTTCGTAGGTGAGCCGCGTGGTGCCCTCGCCGGTGTCGATGAAGGTGACCTTCACGTCGGCGGAGATGGTGCCGGGGGCACCGGCGCCGGCGGCCTTGAGCACCAGCGACTCGTGCGGCTGCAGGTCACGCAGCTCGCAGGTGCCGGTGTAGGTGCCGCGGATCGCGGCGACGCCGGCGGTGACGGTCATGTCGTACTGGTTCTCGCCGGTCACCTGCAGCTGCTCGCAGCCGGGGATCGTGCGCACCAGCACCGACGGGTCGAGCACGGCGTTCCAGACCTGCTCGACGGGTGCCTCGAGGACGGCCTCTCCGGAGATCTTCATGCGTGGGGTCCTTCCTGGAGCTTCTGCTCGTGGTGGAGCCGGAGCGCGAAGAGCTCCGACGGGGAGATCGGCATCGAGGTGATGGTGAAGCCCTCGGCGTCCTCGATGGCGGACGCGAAGACCGCCGCTGAGGGGATGACGCCGGCCTCGCCGGCGCCCTTGAGGCCCAGCGGGTTCAGCGGGGACGGGGTCTCGAGGTGGTCGATCTCGATGTGCTTGGGGACCTCGCTGACGTAGGGCATCAGGAAGTCCATGAACGAGGCGTTCTCGAGCTGGCCGTGCTCGTTGTAGGCCATCCGCTCGTAGAGCGCACCGCCCACGCCCTGCGCGACGCCGCCGTGGATCTGGCCCTCGACGATCAGCGGGTTGATCAGGTTGCCGCAGTCGTGGACCACCGCGTAGCGCAGGATCGTGATCTCCGCGGTGTCCGGGTCGGTCTCGACCACCACGGCGTGCATCCCGTTGGCGAAGGTGGAGCGCAGCGGGGAGTAGAAGTCCTTGCCCTCCAGGCCCGGCTCGTCGTCGTCGGCCACCGGCGGCTTGGTCGGGTCGCCCACGGCGAACTGGGTGGCCGCCTTCGACGCCTCGTCGAAGGCGTAGCGCAGCGGGTTCGAGAGCACCGCGATGGTGCCGAGCTCGATCCGGCTCGCGGGCGCACCCTTGACCTGGACGACGCCGTTGACGATCTCGAGGTCCTCGGGGGTGGTCTCCAGCGCGTCCGCGGCGATCCGCAGCACCTTCTCGCGGGTCTTGCGCGCAGCGAGGGCGATCGCCGAGCCGCTCATCACCGCGGCCCGGGAGGCGAACGTGCCCACCGAGTACGGCGATCGGCGGGTGTCGCCGGTGACGACCTCGATGTCCTCGAAGGGCACCCCGAGCTCGTCGGCCACGATCTGGGCGAAGGCGGTCTGGTGGCCCTGGCCCTGGCTGGTCAGCCCGGTGGACACCTTCACCTTGCCCGAGGTCTCGATGTGCACGTGGCCGCCCTCGTAGGGACCGACCCCCGTGCCCTCGACGTAGCAGGCGAGCCCGATGCCGACGGTGCGCCCCTCGGCGCGGGCCTCGTCCCGGATCCGCTCGAAGTCGTCCCAGCCGACGAGCGCCTTGAGCTTCTCCAACGAGGCCGGGAAGTCGCCGGAGTCGTAGATCAGCGGCCGGCCGTCCTGGAAGAGCAGGCCCTGGTCGTAGGGGAACTCGTCGGGCTGGATGAAGTTCGCCGCCCGGACCACGGTGCGGTCCTTGCCCAGGTAGGCAGCGATCGCGTCCATCGTCCGCTCCATCGCGTAGACGCCCTGGGGACGCCCGGCGCCGCGGTAGGGGGTGACGATGACGGTGTTGGTGTAGAGGCTGTCGAAGACGACCTTGTAGTTGGCGGGCTTGTAGGGCCCCAGCAGCTGGGTCGAGGTGATGATCGGGACGATCAGGCCGTACGGCGTGTACGCGCCGTTGTCGTGCCAGAACTGCACCGACAGGCCGAGGAGGCGACCGTCGTCGTCGAAGCCGACGTCGACGTGCTGGACCTGGCCGCGCTCGTGGGCGGAGGAGATGAAGTGCTCGCGGCGGTCCTCGATGAACTTCACCGGACGACCCAGGGCTCGGGCCGCCATCGGCACCAGCAGCTCCTCGGGCCAGGGGTGCACGATCTTGACCCCGAAGCCACCCCCGACGTCGGGCGTGATCACGTCGACCTGGCCGAGGTCGAGGCCCAGCTTGGCGGCGACCGCGGCCCGGACCCCGGACGAGGTCTGGGTGGAGGTCCACACCTGCATCCGGTGCGAGTCGGTGTCCCAGCGGGCCACGGTGCCGCGACCCTCCATCGGCATGCACGCGCTGCGCTCGACCTCGAGGTCGAGGCTGAGCCGGTGCGGGGCGGCGGCGATCGCGGCCTCGGCGTCGCCGACCTCCTGCTCCATCCGGGCGGCCCGGTTGCCCGGGACGTCGTCGTGGACCAGCAGGTCGCCGTCGCGGGCGTTCTCGATGCCCACCACCGGGGGCAGCACCTCGTAGTCGACGTGGATCCGGCCGACCGCGTCCTCGGCGACGTAGCGGTCCACCGCGACGACCATCGCGATGGCCTCGCCGACGTAGTTGATCTCGTCGCGGGCCAGGGCGTACTGCGTGCGGCCGTGGGTGAGCGTGGGGTGCGGGATCAGCAGCGGCAGCGGCTCGGCCATCGCCCCGTCGAGGTCCTCGTGGGTGTAGACGGCCACGACCCCGTCCACGTCGAGGACCGCGTCGACGTCGATGCCGAGGATCCTCGCGTGGGCGTGCGGGCTGCGCAGGATGGCGGCGTGCAGGGCGCCGGGCATCAGGTCGTCGACGTACTGGCCGTTGCCGCGCAGCAGCCGGTCGTCCTCGACCCGCTGGACGGCCTGTCCGAAGAGCTTGGTGGTCACGACTGGTCCTCCTGGTCGGGCTCGAGCCGGCCGAGCTCGGCCGCCCGGCACACCGCCTTGACGATGTTCTGGTAGCCGGTGCAGCGGCAGAGGTTGCCGCCGATCATGTCGCGGGCCTCGTCCTCGGTGGGGTCGGGATTGTCCCGGAGCCCGGCGGTGATGGTGGTGAGGAAGCCGGGGGTGCAGAAGCCGCACTGCAGTCCGTGGCACTCCTTGAAGGCCTGCTGCACGTGGCCGAGGCGGCCGTCGGGCTGGGCGAGCCCCTCGACGGTGGTCAGCTCCTGGCCGGCCGCGGAGACGGCGAACATCAGGCAGGCGCGCACCGGCTGTCCGTCGAGCAGCACGGTGCAGGCGCCGCAGACGCCGTGCTCGCAGCCGACGTGGGTGCCGGTCAGGCCGAGGTCGTGGCGCAGGGCGTCGGAGAGGAGGCGACGTGCCGGCAGGCGCACCTGGTGCACGATCCCGTTCACGTGCAGCCGGACGTCGTGCAGCTCCTCCCCGGTGTCCGGGTCGGTCTGGGTCGGGGCGTGCGTGCTCATGCGTCTCCCTTGCGTCGTGCCAGGCAGTCCTCGTGGGCCCGGCGGACCACTCGCTTGGTCAGCACCCGGGCCAGCTGCGCCCGGTAGGCGGCGGTGCCGTGGATGTCCCCCTCGGGCGCCAGCGACTCCAGCGCCAGCTCGGCGGCCCGGTCGAGGCCCTCCTCGTCCAGGGCTCCTGCGGTGAAGGCCTCCGTGAGGTCCACCACCGTCGGGAGGTCGCTGACCGAGAGGTAGCCCGCCCGCACGGAGGTGACGGCGCCCGCCTCGTCGGCGTGCACGATCGCGGCGACCCCGCACAGGGCGTAGTCGCCGTGCCGGCGGGCGATCTCGTCGAAGGCCACCCCGGCGTCGTCCGGCAGGGCCGGGAAGAACGCCTCGGTGGCGATCTCGTCGTGGCGCAGGGCGCTCTCCATCAGCCCGACGTAGAGGTCCTCGGCGGCGATGGTGCGGGTGCCCTCGGCCGAGGCAGCGGTGACGCTGCCGCCCAGGAGCATCAGCACCACCGGCATCTCGGCGGAGGGGTCGGCGTGCACCAGCGACCCGACGGTGGTGCCCCGGTTGCGGATGGTCGGGTGAGCGACCATCCGCAGCGCCAGGGAGAGCAGGGGCTGGACCCGCCGCGCGGCGGGGTCGGCCTCGACCGCGGCGTGCCGGGCCAGGGCCCCGACCCGGACCCCCTTCTCGTCGGTGCGCACCTGGTCGAGACCCGGTACGGCGTTGATGTCGACCAGCGTGCTCGGTGCGGCGAGCCGCATCGAGAGGAGCGGCACCAGGCTCTGGCCGCCGGCGAGGACCTTGGCGTCCGGATCGGCCGCCAGGTTCGCCAGTGCCTCGTCGAGCGTGGTCGGTCTCAGGTACGAGAAGGGGGCGGGCTTCACAGGACCTTCGTCACCTCTCCCGCACCGAGCTCTTCCTTGCGGCCCTTGACCAGGTGGAAGAAGACGAGGACCAGGATGGTGCCCAGGGCGATGCCACCGAGCTCGAAGTCGTCGGTGATCTGCATCGTGACCCCGCCGATGCCGGCGATCAGGCCGGCCGAGAGGCCCACCAGGTTGACCGGGTTGCCGAAGTCGACCCCGTTCTCGACCCAGATCTTGGCGCCGATCAGGCCGATCATGCCGTAGAGGACCACGGTGATGCCGCCGAGGACACCGCCCGGGATCGCGTTCACGATCGCACCGAACTTCGGGCTCAGCCCGAGGATGATCGCGACCAGCGCCGCGACGTAGTAGGCGGCCGTGGAGTAGATCCGGGTCGCGGACATGACGCCGATGTTCTCGGCGTACGTCGTGGTGGGCGAGCCGCCGAAGGCGCTCGCGAGCGCGGTGGCGAAACCGTCGCCGAAGAGCGCCCGACCCATGTAGGGGTCGAGGTCCTCGCCGGTCATCTCCGCGACGGCGCGCACGTGGCCGGTGTTCTCCGCGACCAGCGCGATGACGCCGGGCAGCACGAGCAGGATGAAGGTCAGCGAGAAGCTGGGACCGTGCACGGCCGAGACGCCGTCGGCCAGGACACCGCTGGGCAGGCCGAGCCAGTCGGCGGCGCCGACCATGCTCCAGTCGACCCGGTCGTGCTCGACGGCCTCGCCGCCGCTGATCGGGGTCACCGAGGTGATCGGGCCGATCACGTTGTCGGCCAGCCACGAGACCGCGTAGCCGAAGATCAGGGCCAGGAAGACCGCGATCCGCGACCAGAAGCCGGGCAGCAGCACCGCGGCGGTGACCATGACGGTCGCGGTGGCCAGGGCGATCCACTGGTCCTGGGGCCAGTAGATGCCGGCCACGACGGGCGCCAGGTTGAAGCCGATCAGCATGACGACCGCGCCGGTGACGGCGGGCGGCAGGATCTTCTTCAGCCACCCGGCTCCGGCGACGTGCACCGCCACGCCGATCAGGGCGAGGATCACACCGGAGACCATGATCGCGCCGGTCACGTCGGAGGAGTCACCACCCTGGGCGCGGATCGCCGCGACACCGGCGACGAACGAGGCGCTGGTGCCGAGGTAGCTCGGCACCCGGTTGCTGACCATCAGCAGGAACAGGATGGTGCAGATGCCCGAGAAGAGGATCGCGAGGTTGGGGTCGAGCCCCATCACGACCGGGAAGACGAAGGTCGCGCCGAACATGGCGACGACGTGCTGGGCCCCGAGCCCGATGGTGCGCGGCCAGCTCAGCCGCTCCATCGGCCCGACGGCCTCGCCCGGAGGCGGCGTCTTGCCTCCGTGCACGACCTCCCACTTGAACATGCTCATCCTCAGGCTCCTTGCGCTCGTCCGAGACCGTTTGGGTGACGCTAGTGGCGCGCCTCACACGTGAGCACGGGCGACTAGTGCCAAGCGACCCTGCCGAGCACTGGCACTCCTTGTGGTCGGTTCCTCAACCGCGGCAGCTGCAGCACCTGCAAGGCCACCGCGATGTCGAGGCGCAGGTGCGGGTCGCTGGTGAAGGGGCCGAGCAACCGCTCGAGCTTGTTCACCCGGTAGCGCATGGTGTTGTAGTGGAAGAACAGCTGCCGTGCCGCCTCGGCCACGTTGAGGTTGTGGTCGAGCAGGATCTGCAGGGTGCTGCGCAGGTCGGCCGCCTCCTCGGTGTCCACGGCCAGCTCGCCGAGGACGTCGACCGCGAAGGCGCGGGCCTCTGCCGGGTCGGGGACCAGGGCGATCAGCCGGTGCACCCCCAGGTCGTCGAAGCGGGTGGTGCCGCCGCCACCGCTGACCCGGCCGCCCGACCTCGGTGGCCCGACGGGCCTGCAGGTAGGCCTCGGGCAGCTGGTCCGGTGAGGTCACCAGCCGGCTGACCCCGACCGAGAACGGACGCCGGCCGCCGCCGCGGTCGCCCTGCACCGCGGCGACCAGCTGGTCCACCGGGGTCGCCCCGTCGGGCCCGGGATCGCCGTCGGGGACCAGGGCCACCACCTCGGCGGTGAAGTCGACGGTGGGCACGACCGGTCGCCGGCCCTCGCAGACCTGGCGCCACGCGGTCGCGAAGCGCTCCTGCCAGCTGCGGCGCACCCGGCCCGAGACCGGCGGCTCGTCGGCAGCCATCGGGTCGAGCTCGGCGGAGACGACGTACATCGGGCTCGCCGAGGTCCCAGCCGAGGCTGGCGGCGTGCTCGGTGACGTAGGTGCGGTCGCCCGCGCGACCGAGGAAGACGTCGCGCAGGAAGTCGCCGCGGTACTTGTTCTCGACCGCGGCCACCGCCTCCTGGCGGGTGACCA
The DNA here is from genome assembly GCA_963722135.1 of uncultured Actinomycetota bacterium. Lineage (GTDB taxonomy): Bacteria > Actinomycetota > Actinomycetes > Propionibacteriales > Nocardioidaceae > Nocardioides. The sequence goes on along the minus strand of CAVRJT010000001.1, from coordinate 689,767 downwards.
GCAGCGCCGCCACGGTCGCCGCGCGCTCCATCGCGACGACGTCGTCGTGGGACAGGGGGCGGTGCGGGCTGAAGCACACCAGCCGGGCGAGGTCGGTGCCGCCGGCCACGATCGGCTGGAGCCGCACCTCGCCGTCGCCGACCGGGGCCGGGCGGGTGCTGGCCCGCTCCACCCGGAAGCGGCCGCCGGGCTCGAGCAGGTCGGCCTGCTCGAGACGGCGCGCGCAGCGGATCGGGCAGGGCCGACGGCGCGCTGCCGGCCGTCGGTCGAGGTGATCAGCACCCCCAGGTCGAGCACCCGGGCCACCTCGGCCGCGATCTGGTCGAGGTCGCCGCCCTCGAGCACCAGCAGCGTCAGCGCCCGGTGCAGCGCGTCGATGCGCTCCAGGACCCCGGCGGTGAGCTCGTTGAGCCGGCCGTAGGCCTGGCGCAGCAGGTCGTCGAAGGCCAACGCCATCGGCAGCCCCAGCACCGGGAAGTCGAGCTCGTCGGCCAGGGCCAGCACCTCGGGGTCGACCGTGTCGACGTACCGGCCCAGCTTGACCCCGAGCCCGGTCGAGCCCACGGGCGTGCAGGTCGCGGATCAGCCGGGTCGAACGGCGACCGTGCCGCCTGCGGTGGTCCTCGCCCGAGGCCAGCGGGAACCCGGTGGTGACGAGCAGGTCGTGCGGCTTGACCCAGTCGGCGATGTCGGGGACCTCCATCACGTTGATCCCGAGCACCATCCGGTCCAGGCCGCCGTGCCCGGCCAGCACGGTGACGCCCTTCATCCCCTCCAGCCGCAGCAGGTCGCGCAGCGGCGACGCCGTACGTGGGACTTATCAACTGTTGCACCCCCAGCGGCTCGAGACTTGGCAATACCTACCATCGGCAGACCGTACCCCAGCGCACTAGCGTCGACCGGGTCGCCCCACGGACGTCCGGGGCACCGGACCCGGAAGGACGCATGAGGACCCACCGTCGCGTCGTGGCTGCGGCTCCCGCCCCGCTGGGCGCGCTGCTGGCCGGTCCCGCCCGGACGGTCCCGGTGCTGCACCGCGGCGTCGACGCGGTCTACCTCGACCTGCGCGGCACGCCCTGAGCCCCGGCCGACCTGACCGGACCTCGCCGTCCTCGGCGTGCTGTCGGCGGCGGCGACGGCCGTGCCCTGCGGCCTGCAGACCACCCTGCCCCGGCTGCCGCGCCGACGTCGCCGCCGCCACCGGGGCGGTGCTGGGCGACGGCCGGGTGCTGCTCGGGGACACCGAGGTCGTGGTGACCCGCACCGTCGACGTCACCGTGCCCCGGCTGCCCCGGGCCGGCGTGCCGTCCCGGCGCCCGGGTGCTGGCCGAGGCTCGTCGGCGACCGGTTGGCCGCGGTCCGCGCCGAGCTGCCCGCGGCAGCGCTCGCCGCGCTCGCCGCGGGCTCCGCCGACTGCGTGCCCGCCCTGCGTCGGTCGCGGCAGCGGGCTGACCCCGGTCGGCGACGACGTGCTCTGCGGCTGGCTGGCCGTCGACGGTCGCGCCCGCGCCCCCGTCGGGGGCGCGCCGAGCCGCCGTCGCGGACGCCGTACGCCGCCTCGCGCCCACCGCGACCACCGCCCTGTCCGCCACCCTGCTGGGCTGCGCGGCGCGCGGCGAGGTGCTGCCCGAGTTCCGTCGGCTCGTCCTCGACCTCGCCGACCCCGCCGCCCGATCTCGACGCCCGTGTCGCCGTCCGTCGTCGACGCCCTGCTGCGGGTCGGCCACACCTCCGGCGCCGGGCTCCTGCTCGGTGCCACGATCGCCCTCCACCACCTCGCGTCAAGGAGCCTCACACCATGACCAGTCCCCCGCTCACCGCCCACCGCCAGCACGTGGAGGTGCGCTCCGGCGCGTACGCCGACTCCGTCACCCTGCTCCAGGTCAGCAAGGACGTGGCCGCGACCCCCGGCGTGAGCAGCGCCCAGGTGGCGATGGCGACCCCGCTCAACCTCGAGGTCCTCGCCTCGATGGGCTTCGACCTGCCCGCGACGACGCCCAACGACATGGTCGTGGCGCTGATGCTCGACCGAGGACGGCGACGTGCGAGCGCGCTGGCCGCCGTCGACGCGGCGCTGGCCGCCTCCAGCCGCCGCGGCGGCGGCAGCGTCGAGGAGGCGCCCGACCCGCACCACCGGACGCGCGCTCGCCGAGTCGGGCGCCGACCTGGCGCTGATCTCGGTGCCCGGCCAGCACGCGATGGTCGAGGCGATGGACGCCCTCGACGCCGACCGCGACGTGATGATCTTCAGCGACAACATGCCCGTGGAGCAGGAGATCGCGCTCAAGGACGTCGCCACCGAGCGCGGGCTGCTGGTGATGGGCCCCGACTGCGGCACCGCGATGGTCGGTGGCCTCGGCCTCGGCTTCGCCAACACCACCCGCCCCGGCCCGGTCGGGATCGTCGCGGCCTCGGGCACCGGCTGCCAGCAGCTGATGTGCCTGCTCGACGCGGCCGGCGTCGGCGTCGGTGCCGCGCTGGGCGTCGGCGGCCGCGACCTGGGCAGCCAGGTCGCCGGCCGCTCCACCCGGGAGGCGCTGCGCCGCCTGGACGCCGACCCCACCATCGAGCTGGTCGTGGTGGTCTCCAAGCCCCCGGCCGACGAGGTGGCGGCCGAGCTGCGCGACCTTCGCCGAGACCCTGACGACCCCGGTCCACTTCGCGCTGCTCGGCGCCGGGCAGCCCGACCTCACCGAGGCGGCCGAGGCCGTGCTCGGCGCGCTCGGCAGCCACGGTCCCCGACTGGCCCTCGTGGGGCAGCACCGCCGACGCGCACCAGCGGCACCCACCTGCGCGGCCTGTTCGTCGGCGGCACGCTCTGCGACGAGGCGATGCTGATCGCCGCCGCCGAGCTCGGCGGCATCCGCAGCAACATCCCGCTCTCCCCGGAGCTGGCGCTGGACTCCTCGCTCACCGCCGACGCGCACACCGATGATCGACTTCGGCGACGACACGCTCACCGCCGGCCGGGCGCACCCGATGATCGACCCGACGCTGCGCCTGGAGCACCTGGCCGGGCCGCCGCCGACCCCGCGACGGCCTGCATCCTGATGGACGTGGTGCTCGGCCACGGCGCCGAGCCCGACCCGGCCGGCGCCCTGGCCCCCGCCATCACCGCCGCGATCGAGACCGCCCGGGCCGCCGGCCGAGAGCTCCCGGTGGTCATCGCCTGCGTCGGCACCGAGTCCGACCCGCAGCAGCTGTCCCGCCAGGCCCGCACCCTGGCCGAGGCCGGCGCCGAGGTCCACCTGTCCAACGCCCGGGCCACGCGCCGGGCCATCGCCCTGACCGGAGGCACCCGATGAACGCCCGTACGACGCCTGCTCCCCGCCCCACCGCCGCCCCCGAGGGCGTCGCCGCCTCCGGGGTCGACCTCTTCGCCGACGCCGTCGACCTGCAGGCCGTCCCGGTCTCCCGGGTCGACTGGCGCCCCCCGATGGAGGGCACCGCCGACGACCTCGCCGTCGTCGCGGCCGACCCGCTGCGCCGCGACGGCCAACGCGCGCGCGGTGCAGGCCGATGCTCGACGTGCAGGCCGTGCTGGTCGACGTGGCCCCCGCCTCGGAGGTGCTCGGCCTCGAGGCCGGCCAGTTCCTGCACGCCGGGCCGCCGATCGCGTGGGAGGCGGCCACCGGCCCGCTGCGCGGCGGGCTGATGGCCGCCGCAGCGCTCGAGGGCCTGGTCGACGACCCGGAGGACGCGGTCGCGCTCTTCGAGCGCGGCGACGCCGTCTCCCTGGAGCCCTGCCACCACCGTGACGCCGTCGGGCCGATGGCCGGCGTGGTCTCGCCCTCGATGTGGATGTTCGTGCTCGAGGACCCGGTCAGCGGGTCGCCGCACCTACTGCTCGCTCAACGAGGGCCTCGGCAAGGTGCTGCGCTACGGCGCCTACGGCCCCGAGGTGCTCGAGCGGCTGCGCTGGATGTCGGCGGTCCTCGGGCCGCTGCTGGCCCAGGCCGTGAAGGCCGCCGGCCCGGTCGACGTCACCGGCATCCTGACCCAGATGCTCCAGATGGGCGACGAGGCCCACAACCGCAACCGCGCCGGCACCCTGATGCTGCTGCGCGACCTCGCCCCGGCGCTGGCGGAGTCCGTCGGCCGACGCCAAGGACGTCGCCGACACGCTGCGCTTCATCGGCGGCAACGACCACTTCTTCCTCAACCTGGCGATGCCGGCGTGCAAGCTCGCGCTCGACGCCGCCCGCGGGATCGAGGGCTCCACGATGGTGGTGGCGATGGCGCGCAACGGCACCGAGTTCGGCATCCAGGTCGCCGGCACCGGCGACCAGTGGTTCACCGGCCCGGCCCAGGTGGCCGACGGCCTCTTCCTGGGCGGCTACGGCCCCGAGGACGCCAACCCCGACATCGGCGACTCCGCGATCACCGAGACCGCCGGCATCGGCGGCTTCTCGATGGCCACCGCGCCGGCGATCGTGCGGCTCGTCGGCGGCACCGTGCCCGACGCGCTGGCGACCACCCGACGGATGCGGGAGATCACCCTCGCGGAGAACCCGCGCTGGTCCATCCCGATCCTGGAGTTCGCCGGCGCCCCGACCGGGATCGACGTGAGCCTGGTCTGCCGCACCCAGATCCTGCCGCAGATCAACACCGGCATGGCCGGCAACCAGGCCGGCGTCGGTCAGGTCGGCGCCGGGCTGGTCACGCCGCCCGCGGAGATCTTCCCGAAGGCGCTGGCCGCGCTCGCCAGCCGCACCCGGGAGCGCGCAGCCGGGCTGAGGCCGCCGTCGTCCTGACGTTCCGCACACCGGCACGGCGTGTCGTGGTGTGGAACGTCAGGACGACGACCGGGCCCGCCGGGCCCGATAGTGCTGAGCCAGGAACCAGGCAGCCAGCGCGTCGAGCAGGTGCCACGCCCCGTGGCCCTGCAGCAGGCTCTCCGGCGCGCAGAGCGCAGAGCCGTCCTTGGCCTGGCTCCAGATCGCGAAGGCGAGCAGCAGGGTGCCGACCGACGCCAGCCCCCAGCCCAGCTCGGCACGACCCCGTCGGACCAGCCGCCCCTCGAGGCCGATGGTGAGCAGCAGCAGGGCGGCGAAGGCGATGTTGCCGGGATGCATCAGCACCGGGACCGCCACCGGCAACGACCCCACGGCCTCGCAGACCAGGACGAGGCCCCCGAAGAGCACGGCGCCCCGCCGCTCGTCGAGCCAGCCGCTGCGCACTGCCGCGTACGCGGTGGTGAACGAGGCCAGCAGGTACATGCTCAGCAGGTCGAGGCGACCGCCCAGCGGGGTCTCGGTCGCGTGCATCGCGGCGCTGGCCGGACCCAGCAGCGCCACCACGACGGCGTACGCCGCCAGGGCCGCGGGCGCACCCGGCGTCCGGTCGCGTCGCCACGCGATGGCCAGCCCGGCCACGGTGAAGCCCAGGTTGCTGAGGGTGTTGACGGGCTGGCGGAGCAGACCTCCTCGACCGGCCTCGCAGAACTCGCCGCCGCGTCCGGTCGCCTCCCCCAGCCAGCCCTGGCCGGCACCGAGCAGCAGCAGGCCCCAGGCGAGCACACTGACCACCACGACGGTCACCAGCGCGCGGGGGACCTGCGAGACGATCACCGCCCGACCCTAGGGGGCCCGCCGGGCGGTGCGGAAGGATGGCGCCATGAGCGTGTACTGGATCAGCATCTACCGAGAGATCCACGACGAGGCCAAGGTCGCGGCGTACGCCGCGCTGGCCGGCCCGGCGCTGCAGGCCGCGGGCGGCACCTTCGTGGCCCGCGGCCTCCCCGAGCAGACCTACGAGGCCGGCGAGGCGACCCGCACCGTGGTCATCGAGTTCGCGTCGCTGGAGGTCGCGCGCGCCGCGCACGACAGCCCCGCCTACCAGGAGGCGCTGGCCGCCCTGGACGGCGGCGCGGTGCGCGACATGAGGATCGTGCCGGGCATGTGAGCCCCGCCACGAGAAAGACCGGCCATCCATCACTGGACGACCGGTCTTTCGCCTCAAGTGTGCGCGAGGGGGGAGTTGAACCCCCACGTCCTTTCGGACACACGGACCTGAACCGTGCGCGTCTGCCTATTCCGCCACTCGCGCTCGAAGCGTGCTGAGGTTATCGCAGCGCGGGACCGTTCCCCAAACCGGGCCGCTCCCAGGGGTCGGGGGTGCCCACGCCGACCGCCCCATCCCGTTACGATCGGGTCCGACCCGGCGGGAGTGCCGGGCCGGTCGGCCTGCCCCAGGAGCCGGCTCCCGCGTCGCCGAGGACGGAAGGAGGCCGAGTGAGCGCCTTGCAGCGGTTCGAGCAGCGGCTCGAACAGATGATCTCCGGAGCGTTCGCCCGCGCGTTCCGGTCCGCCGTGCAGCCCGTCGAGATCGCGGCCGCCCTGCAGCGCGAGTGCGACAACAACGCCCAGATCCTCTCGCGGCAGCGACGCCTGGTGCCCAACGACTTCCACGTCGAGCTCGCCGGCACCGACCTCGAACGGCTCGCGCCCTACGACACGGCCATGGCCGACGAGCTGGTGCGCCAGCTCGAGGAGCACGCGCAGGCCAACGCCTACTCGTTCCCGGGCCCCGTGAGCATCGAGTTCGAGGGCGCCGACGACCTGACCACCGGCCGGTTCCGGGTCCGCAGCCAGGCCCAGGCCCGGGTGACCGGCAACGCGACCCACACCCAGGTCGGGCGCGCCCGCGCCCTGCTCGAGGTCAACGGCACCCGGCACCCCCTGCTCGGCGGCAGCGTCGTGGTGGGCCGCGGCACCGACGCCGACGTGCGCATCAACGACCCCGGCGTGAGCCGACGCCACATCGAGTTCCGGGTCGACGTGGGCCCCGAGCGCCCGCGCGTCGACGTACGCGACCTCGGGTCGACCAACGGCATGCTCGTCAACGGCCAGAAGATGTCGAGCAGCATCGCCGACGACGGCACCGAGGTGAAGATCGGCAACACCACCATGACCGTGCGGATCGAGCAGGAGCACGCCGATGTCTGAGCTCACCCTGCTGCTGATCCGGATCGCCTACCTGGCGGTGCTGTGGATCTTCGTGCTCTCCGCCATCTCGGTCATCCGCTCCGACATGTTCGGGGCCCGCGTGCCCGAGACCGCCCGCGGCGCCCAGCCCGCGGGGGGCAAGAAGGAGAAGAAGGCCAAGGCGGCCAGGGTCCCGGCCAAGCGTCGCGGTGCGCCCACCCACCTGCTGGTGGTCGAGGGCGGCAACGCAGGCGAGCGGGCCGAGCTCGTCGACGCCCCGCTGCTGATCGGGCGCGGCTCGGACGCCGCGATCCGCCTCGACGACGACTACGTCTCCACCCGCCACGCCCGCGTCGCCGCCTCGGGCGACCAGTGGTTCGTGGAGGACCTCGGGTCCACCAACGGCACCTACATCGGCACCGTGCGCATCAACCAGCCCACCACGATCACCATGGGCACCCAGGTGCGCATCGGCAAGACGATCCTGGAGCTGCGCAAGTGAGCGGCCCCGACCCCGAGGCCGCCACGGCCACGGCCGAGGACACCGGCAGCGGCGGCCTGCTGCGGCTGCACTACTCCGCGATCTCCGACGTCGGCCGGGTGCGCAAGGACAACCAGGACTCCGGGTACGCCGGTCCCTGGCTGCTCACGGTCTGCGACGGCGTGGGTGGCGCGGCCCGCGGCGACATCGCCAGCGGCACCGCCGTCCAGCAGCTGCGCCGCCTCGACGAGCAGCCACCCGCCGACCTGTCCCCCGACGACCTGCTCGGCCGGGTCGCCGGCGCCCTGCACCGCGCCCACGACCGCATCGGCGAGCTCGTCGACGAGGACCCGGCGCTCAACGGCACCAGCACCACCGCCACGGTGCTGGTCTTCGACGGCACCCGGGCGGGCATCGGGCACATCGGCGACAGCCGTGCCTACCTCTACCGCGCCGGTGAGATCAGCCAGCTGACCCACGACCACACGTTCGTGCAGAGCCTCATCGACGAGGGCCGGATCACCGAGCCCGAGTCGCGGGTGCACCCGCACCGCAACCTCATCCTCAAGGCGCTCGACGGCATCCACGAGGCCGAGCCCGACCTCTTCCTCGCCGACCTCCAGCCCGGCGACCGGCTGCTGCTGTGCTCCGACGGTGCGAGCGGTGTGCTCGACGACGCCCGCCTCGCCGACGTGCTGTCCACCGGCACCCCTGACTACGCGGCGGTCGAGCTGGTGCGCGCCAGCCTCGAGGCCGGGTCCTCGGACAACGTCACCTGCATCGTCGCCGACGTCCTCGACGAGACCGCGGCGGCCGGACGTGCCGCCGCCCTCGACGAGCTCCAGCCCCTGCTGGTGGGCGCGGCCGCCGAGCTGCGTCGGCGTCCCGTCAAGGGCGCGCGCCCCGCGGGCATCTTCCGCGGCCACCGTTCCGGTGACACCGGTGAGCTCGAACCCGTGCAGGCCGAGATCCCCGACCTGCCCGCCGACGTGCACGCCATCCCCAGCGACCCCATCGACCCCGAGACCGCGCGCTACGCACCCCGCGAGCCGTTCCGCTTCTTCTGGCTGCGGCGGCTGATGGTGGCCCTGATCGCAGTCGGTCTGGTCTGGATGGTCGCGGCCGGAGCCTGGACCTGGAGCCAGTCGCAGTACTACGTCGGCGAGCAGGACGGCCAGGTCGTCATCTTCCGCGGCGTCAACACCAGCCTGCCCGGCATCGACCTGTCGCAGGCGTTCGCGACCACCAACGTCGAGCTCGACCGGCTGCCCGCCTTCGTGGCCGAGGGCGTGCGCGACGGCATCGCCGCCGACGACTTCGCCGACGCCGAGGCGATCGTGGACAACCTGGCCGGCGAGATGTCGCCCGTCGAGTCCCTGGGCCGCAGCGCCGGCGGCGACACCGGCACCCGCGCGAGCGCCGCCGGACGGGTGATCACGTGGCCGTGACCAGCCCCTCGGGTCCCCTTGCCTTCGTGCACCGCCGCCGCCGCGGCGCGGAGCTCTTCCTGCTCGTCCTGGCCCTCGCCGTCGGGATCGGCGCCTACGCCGCCGTCGGCGTGGGGGTCGAGGAGAGCGTCCCGGCCGACCTGATCGGCTACGGCGGCTGGCTGACCGCACTGATCGTCGCCTGCCACGTCGTGGTCCGACTCGTGGCGCCGTACGCCGACCCGGTCCTGCTGCCCGTCGTCGCCGCGCTCAACGGCCTCGGCCTGGCCGTCATCCACCGCATCGACCTCGCCGAGGGCAGCAGCTTCGCCTCCCGGCAGCTGACCTGGATGACCGTCGGGGTGGGGCTCTTCATCGGCACGCTGGTGCTGCTGCGCGACCACCGGGTGCTGACCCGCTTCACCTACACCAGCGGCCTGGCCGCCGATCGTGATGCTGCTGACCCCGATGATGCCGCTGATCGGCAACGAGGTGCGCGGCGCCCGGATCTGGATCCAGCTCGGCCCCTTCAGCCTCCAGCCCGGCGAGGTCGCCAAGGTGCTGCTGGTCATCGCCTTCGCCGGCTACCTGGTGCTGCACCGGGACGCGCTGGCCCTGGCCGGGCGCCGGGTGCTCTTCGTCGATCTGCCCCGCGGGCGCGACCTCGGCCCGATCCTCGGCATGTGGCTCATCAGCCTGGGCATCCTGGTCTTCCAGAAGGACCTCGGCTCCAGCCTGCTCTTCTTCGGCCTCTTCCTGGTGATGCTCTACGTCGCCACCGAACGCCCCGGGTGGCTGGTCGTCGGCGGGGCCCTGTTCCTCGGCGGGGCGCTGATGGCGTGGCGCGTCTTCGGCCACGTCAAGATCCGCGTCGACATCTGGCTCGACCCGTTCGCGCACTACGGCGCCGGCACCGACGGGCGCGGCGAGCAGCCGCTCGAGGCGATCTTCGGGATGGCCTGGGGCGGACTGATCGGGCGCGGCTTCGGTGCGGGCGACCCGGGCCGGGTGCCCTTCGCCGAGTCCGACTTCATCATCGCCTCGATCGGCGAGGAGCTCGGCCTGACCGGGCTGATGGCGGTGCTGGTGCTCTACGGCCTGATCGTGGAGCGGGCCCTGCGCGCCGCCCTGATCTCCCGCGACGGCTTCGGCAAGCTGCTGGCCGCCGGTCTCGGCGCCGTGCTCGCGCTGCAGGTCTTCGTGGTCGTCGGCGGCGTCACCGGCCTGATCCCGCTGACCGGTCTGACCACCCCGTTCCTCTCCTATGGCGGCAGCTCGTTGGTCGCCAACTGGGTCATCATCGCCCTGCTGCTGCGCGTCTCCGACCTGGCCCGGCGCCCGCTGCCGGACCTGTCCGCCGACACCGAGCAGAGCTCCGACGACGACACCCAGGTGGTGAAGATCCAGCGATGAACAAGCCGATCCGCACCATCGCGGTGTTCTGCCTGCTGCTGTTCGTGGCCCTGCTGGCCAACATCACCTACCTGCAGTTCTGGCGGGCCGACGGGCTCAACGACAACGCCAACAACCGGCGCGCGCTCGACGAGCGCTTCTCCCAGCAGCGGGGCGCGATCCTGGTCGGCAAGGAGGCGATCGCGCGCAGCGAGCCGACCGACGACCGCTACGACTACCAGCGCACCTACCTCAAGCCGCTGCTCTACAGCCACCTGACCGGCTGGTTCAACTTCTACAACGCCCAGCCGGCGACCTGCTCGGGCTGCCAGCAGCGCCTGGAGCAGACCTACAACGACCTGCTCTCCGGGGAGGACGACCGGCTCTTCGTGACCCGGCTCGTCGACCTGCTCAGCAACAAGGAGAGCCAGGGCGGCAACGTCCAGCTCACCATCGACCCCGCAGCCCAGCAGGCCGCCTTCGACGGCCTGCGAGCCGTGGTCGGCCCCGAGGGCCAGGGCTCCGTGGTGGCCCTGGAGCCGCGCACCGGCAAGGTGCTGGCGATGGTGTCGCTGCCCACCTTCGACCCCAACGAGCTCGCCTCGCACGACCTGAGCGAGGTCAACGCCGCCGCCGAGGAGCTCGAGGCCGACGACTCCGAGCCGCTGCTGAACCGGTCGATCCAGACCACCCTGCCGCCGGGCTCGACGTTCAAGATCGTCACCGCGGCGGCCGCGCTCGAGAGCGGCGACTACGAGGCCGGTGACCTGGTGCCGGGCGGGCCGAGCTACCAGCTCCCGCAGACCACCGGGGACTCGGGCCTCATCGACAACGAGGGCCGCGACTGCGGATCGGACCGGATCCCCTTCGCCCAGGCGATGGAGAACTCCTGCAACACCACCTTCGCGCGCCTGGCCGTCGAGCTCGGCCCCGAGGCGATGCAGGAGCAGGCCGAGGCCTTCGGCTTCAACCAGACCTACTTCGAGGACCTGCTGCCCCAGGCGGTCTCGCGCTTCCCCGAGGGGATGAACGAGCCCGAGACCGGCCAGTCGGGCATCGGCCAGTTCGAGGTGGCCGCCACCCCGCTGCAGATGGCCATGGTCGCCGCCGGCATCGCCAACGACGGCTCCGTCATGCGTCCCTACCTGGTCGACGAGGTGCAGAGCCCCGAGTTCGAACAGATCGACGGCACCGACGACGAGGAGTTCTCCGAGGCCCTCAGCGCCTCGTCGGCCGACCAGCTGACCGAGCTGATGGTCTCCACCGTCGACGTCGGCACCGCCAACCCCGCCGCCATCCCCGGCATCCAGGTCGCCGGCAAGACCGGCACCGCGCAGAGCGGCCAGGACGACGTGGCGCCGTACGCCTGGTTCGTCTCGTTCGCCCCCGCCGACGACCCGCAGGTCGCGGTCGCGGTGATGGTCCAGGACGCTCCGGGACGCGCCCGCGGCGAGATCGCCGGCGGTCTGCTCGGCGGCCCCATCGCCAAGGCGATCATGGAGGCGGTGATCAACCGATGAGCGACGACGACGCCCCCACCCAGGCCGTGCCCGCGGGCGGCGACCCGACCGACGGGACCAGCGAGAGCTTCGCCGACGACTCGCGGCGCTACCGGCTCGACTCCCGCCTGGCCACCGGCGGGATGGGCGCGGTCTGGCGCGGCACCGACACCACCCTGGGCCGCTCCGTCGCGGTCAAGCTGCTCAAGCACGAGTACGCCGACGACCCGGCCTTCCGCAGCCGCTTCGAGACCGAGGCCCGGCACGCCGCCTCGCTGCACCACCCGGGGATCGCGGCCGTCTACGACTTCGGCGAGGCCGACGCGGCCGACGGGTCCGGCCAGCCGCGGCCCTACCTGGTGATGGAGCTCGTGGAGGGCCAGCCGCTCTCCGCGCTGCTGCGCCGGGGCGAGCCGATGGACCCCGAGATCGCGGCCGACCTGATGGCCCAGACCGCGACCGCCCTCGCCGCCGCGCACGCGGCCGGCATCGTGCACCGCGACGTCAAGCCCGCCAACCTGATCGTCACCCCCGACCGCACGGTCAAGGTCACCGACTTCGGCATCGCCCGGGCCGCCGACGCCGTCGGCGTCACCCAGACCGGCCAGGTGATGGGCACCCCGCAGTACCTCTCCCCCGAGCAGGCGCGCGGCGAGACCGCCACCGCCTCCTCCGACGTGTACGCCCTGGGGGTCGTGGCCTTCGAGTGCCTCGCCGGGCGTCGCCCCTTCCAGACCGACTCGCCCGTGACGACGGCGCTGGCCCACCTGAACCAGCCGGTCCCCGAGCTCCCGGACGCCGTGCCGGGACCGCTCGCCGCCGTCGTACGCCGTGCGTTGGCCAAGGTGCCCGCCGAGCGCTGGCCCGACGCCCACGCCTTCGCGGCCGCCCTGCGCGACCCGAGCGGCGCCCTCGGCCCCGCGGGTGCCGGCCCTGGCTCCCCCGACGCCACGCAGGTCCTGCCGGCCGCCGGGGCCGCCGCGGGCGCCGGCCTCGCTGCCGGAGCGATCGGAGGAGCGGCCGCGGCCGGCGACACGCCGGCCGACGGCACCGCCGTACCGACGCCGGTCGCCACTCCCACGAGCACGCCCACCGGCGGCCCGTCCCGGTCGGGTCGCGGGCCGTGGGCGGTCGTGCTGATGGTGCTGCTGCTGGCCGCCGTGGCCGGCCTGATCCTGGTGCTGCTCACCACCGGTGGCGACGACGAGCAACCGCAGGAGCAGCCGACCCGTGAGCCGTCACCGACGTCGTCCTCGGCTGAGCCCTCGGCGACGCCGACCGAGAGCGAGCCACCCCCCGCCCCCGCGACCGTCACCCTGCAGGAGTCCGACTACACCGGACGGCAGGTCCGCGAGGTCGAGGCCGACCTGCGCGGTCAGGGCCTGCAGGTCACTCTGCAGGAGCTCGACAACGGCGGCGCCCAGGAGCCCGGCGTCGTCGAGTCCGTGACCCCGACCGGCACCGTGCAGAAGGACGCCACCATCACTGTCAGCTACTGGGGGGAGCCTTTCGAGTCGTCCCCCACCCCCACGCCGACCCAGACGCCGATCGAGTCCGCGACCCCGAGCGAGAGCGCGAGCAAGACCCCGAGCCAGACCCCGAGCCGGAGCGCCACGGAGCCGACCCCGACGGACGGAGCCACCGGATGAGCAGCACTCCGACGACGGTCGGCGGACGCTACGAGCTGGGCGAGATGCTCGGCCGCGGCGGGATGGCCGAGGTCCGCAAGGGCACCGACAGCCGTCTCGGTCGGGTGGTCGCGGTCAAGCGGCTGCGCACCGACCTGGCCAGCGACGCCACCTTCCAGGCGCGGTTCCGTCGTGAGGCCCAGTCGTCGGCCTCGCTGAACCACCCCTCCATCGTGGCGGTCTACGACACCGGCGAGGAGCCCGCCTCGGACGGCTCGGGCGTGATGCAGCCCTACATCGTCATGGAGTACGTCGCCGGGCGCACCCTGCGCGACATCCTGCGCGAGGGCCGCAAGATCCTCCCCGAGCGCGCCCTCGAGATCACCAGCGGCGTGCTCGCGGCCCTCGACTACAGCCACCGGGCCGGGATCATCCACCGCGACATCAAGCCCGGCAACGTGATGCTCACGCCCACCGGCGACGTCAAGGTGATGGACTTCGGCATCGCCCGCGCCATCAGCGACGCCGCGTCGGCGATGACCCAGACCGCGGCCGTGGTGGGCACCGCGCAGTACCTCTCCCCCGAGCAGGCGCGCGGCGAGACCGTCGACTCCCGCTCCGACGTCTACTCCGCCGGCTGCCAGCTCTACGAGCTGCTGACCGGGCGCCCGCCCTTCGTGGGCGACTCGCCGGTGGCCGTGGCCTACCAGCACGTGCGGGAGCCGGCCCAGCCGCCGTCGGACCACGACACCGACCTCCCGCCCGAGATCGACGCCATCGTGATGAAGTCACTGGCCAAGCGGGTCGAGGACCGCTACCAGTCGGCCGCGGCGATGCGCACCGACATCGAGCGCTACCTCGCCGGGCGGCCCGTCCAGGCCACCGTGCCGCCGCTGCCCCCGGCCGTGGCCACCACGGCGGTCGCGGCCCGCCCGGTACCTCCGCAGACCACCGGCCTGCCGGCGGTCGAGGAGGAGCGTCGACCCGTGGGCTGGCTGGTCGCCCTCGGCCTGCTGGTCATCGGCCTCATCGTCGCCGGCGTGCTGCTGTGGCCCCAGCTCTTCCCCTCCGCGCCCGACGAGGTCCCGGTGCCCGACGTCGTCGGTCGCCAGGAGGCCGCCGCGAGTCGGTTGCTCGGTGAGGCCGGGTTCAGCGTCGACACCGAGCTCGAGACCTCCGACCGCCCCGCGGGGCGGGTCATCGGCCAGGACCCCTCGGGCGACAGCTTCGTCGCGCCGCAGACGACCGTGCTGCTCACCGTCTCCGCCGGTCCGCCGGAGGTGGCGGTGCCCGATGTGACCCGCTTCTTCCGCGACCAGGCCGTCGCGACGCTCGAGGCCCAGGGACTCGAACCCGTCGTGCAGCGCCGCCAGTCCGACGAGGAGCGCAACCTCGTCCTCGAGCAGCAGCCCCCCGCCGGGACGCAGGTCGAGGACGGGTCCACGGTCACGGTCATCATCTCCGAGGGCCCCGAGAAGGTGCCCGACGTCGTCGGCGACGACGAGGAGGTCGCCGCGCAGAAGGTGCGCGACGCCGGCTTCAACCCCGTCATCCGCGAGGACACCGACCCCGATGCCAAGCCCGGCACCGTGACCGAGCAGATCCCTGCTGCCGGGGAGCGGCTCTCCCAGGGCCAGGACGTCAACCTGTTCGTGGCCCAGAAGCCGGAACCGAGCGAGGAGCCCTCGCCGGAGCCCAGCGACGAGCCCACCGACGAGCCGACGCAGGAGCCGACCGACGAGCCGACGCCCTCGGACGGGCTGCTCAACGGCAACGGCAACGGCAACGGCCGCAGCGGCACCGGGCGCCAGGGACGACGCGCGCCACGCGCCTGATCACGGCCGGCCAGATCGTGCCGGGCCAGATCGTGTCAGAGTCAGGCGATGGGTTCGGCGTACGACAGGTCGAGCAGGCCGGCGTAGGGCGGCGCCTCGACCTCGGACTCGGCCTCCATGTCCCACCCGATCAGGATGTCGTCCTGCTCGGACTGCTCGCGGTACTCCGAGAGGTAGCGGTCGCCGTCGACGGAGGCGGCCAGCTCGGCGGTGTCGCCCACCGCGGAGATGACGTACGGCGGCGGGTAGGGGACGCCGTGCAGGGTCACCGACGGGCCCTCGCACTTGATGCCGGTCGTCGAGATCAGGCGCTGGCCCTGGATCATGACCGCCTCGGCGCCGGCGCGCCACATCGCGTTGACCACCGACTGGATGTCCTGCTGGTGCACGACCAGGAACCTCTCGGGCTGGTCGGTGTCCTCCTTGCCCAGGGGGCTGTCGGTGAGCGTGACCGTGAGGCCTTCGCCCTCGATCGGGACCAGCCCCGCGGGGTCGGCGTACTCCTCGATGCGGCCCTGCACCCGCGCGACGTCACGGTCGGCGAGGCTGCTGGTGAGGACGTTGACCTCCTCGGTCAGGTCCGCGACCCGGCTGCGCAGCCGCTCGTACTCGTCGGCCTCGGAGCTGACCAGGCCGACGAGGTCGGTGCTGCCCGGACGCAGGTCGGTGCCCTCGGAGTTCACCGCGCTGACGGCGAACAGGGTGCCGCTGAGCAGCACCACCGTCGGGGTCAGCACCCGCCACGCCCGCGGCCGCTCGGTGCTGGGCGTGCCCCCGACGACGATGCCCGAGCGCTCGCGCACGCGACGCCACCAACCCGGAGGTCGCTGCCCCGGGGTCGGCCTCGCGTGGGATCTCGCCGTCATGCCCACTAAGGTAGCCGCGACCCGGGCGCGCACCGAGCCATGGGGGCGGTCCGCGTGCTGCGGGGACGAGCCATCAGCACCACCAGCGAGGAGTAGACGTGAGACAGAAGGTCAAGGACGAGCTGGCCGATCCCCGGGGACCGGTGGTGACCCCCCGATCCGTGGTGGCGCTGCTGATGGTCCTCGCGGGCGTCGCCTGGATCCTCTTCTACTACTTCGGGGTGCGTGCCGACCCGACGGTCTTCGACTCCGAGCCCAGCGGTCCGGCCTGGATGGCGGACCTGGTGCGGTGGAACTACGTCATCGGCTTCGGTCTGCTCTTCCTGGGGCTCGCGATCTCCGCACACCCGAGCACGCCCTTGGGCCGCGGTCGCGGTGTGGTCGGCGGGATGCTCGGCTGCTTCCTGATCGGCCTGGTGTGGATCTGCACCTACTACATCTTCGCCAACGACAAGCTCGACTCGATCCCGGTCTTCAACGACCTGTCGCAGTCGAACCTCTTCGTCGGCATCGCCTTCATGGGCGTCGGCTTCATCTTCGCCACCCGCTGGGAGTGACCCGCCGGCTGCACTGCTGAGCCGGCCACCCCCGCATCCAGGGACCGCCCGACACCTCACGGTGGCGGGCGGTTTTTGCACACCTGGGGATGAACCTGTGGACGAATCACACGCGTGTAGTTCTCCACAGCTGTGGACACACCTGTGGAGAACTCACCCCCACCCACCCGCGACCCGGCGCAAATGTCCCGCTGACCCGGCGCAGATGTCTCATCGAGTCGGCGCAGATGTCCCATCTCCGCGCAACGTCAACGGGGCCGCAGAGGAGCGCGACTTTTGCGCCGGGTGGGCGCGACATTTGGGCCGGGTGGGCGCGACATTTGCGCCGGGTGGGCGCGACATTTGCGCCGGGTCAGGAGAGGGCGGCGATGCGCAGCACGCCGGCCGCGAGGAGGCTGAGCGTGAGGAGCACCAGTCCCACCACCTGGAACGCCCCGCGTCGCGGGCCGCGAGGGGCGTACACGAGGAGGGCGGTGACGAGGGCGCCGCCCGCGAACCCGCCGAGGTGGCCCTGCCAGGAGATGTTCGGGACCGCGAAGGTGATGACGACGTTGATCGCCACCAGGATCAGGAGCTGGCGCATGTCGCCGCCGACCTTGCGCGCCACGACGAGCAGCGCGGCGAAGAGGCCGTAGATGGCGCCCGAGGCACCGACGGTCGCGCCGTACTGCGAGGCCGCCCACAGCACGACGACCGAGCCGGCCAGCAGCGAGATCAGGTAGAGCGCGAGGAACCGGGCCCGACCGAGGACGGCCTCGAGCTGGGGGCCGATGAGGTAGAGCGCGAGCATGTTGAAGCCCAGGTGCATCAGCTGCACGTGGGTGAATCCGGAGCTGAGGACCTGCCAGAACGCACCGTCGACGAAGCCCGGCAACCAGGTGCCGTTGCCCTCGCAGACGGCGCGGGTGACGTCGAAACCGCCCTCGCCGGTCAGGCAGACGCCGTTGGTGCGCAGCGCGAGCAGGTCGACCAGGCGGCTCGCCGCGCCCCCGGTCACGCTGATCGCGATCCAGACGCCGAGGTTGAGCGCGATCAGCACCATGGAGGTGCGGCTGGCGTCGGTCGGACGCAGCCCGCCGTACGCCGTGCGGTGCTGACGGGTGCTGCGTGCGCCCTCGGCGACGCACTCGGGGCACTGGAAGCCCACGGAGGCGTCGCGCATGCAGTCCGGGCAGATCGGCCGGTCGCAGCGCTGGCAGCGGATGTAGGTCTCCCGGCCGGGGTGCCGGTAGCAGACCGGCACCCCGACCTCAGGCGCAGGCTCGGGAGTCGGCGGCTGGGTCACGGGAGGCAGTGGTGAGGAGGTCGACGTCGAGGCGGGTGCCTCAGGCGTCCACGATCTCCACGGACTCGACGACGACGGGCTCGACAGGACGGTCGCCCGGCCCGGTCTGCGTGGCGCCGATCGCGTCGACGACGTCGCGCGAGGCCTGGTCGGCCACCTCACCGAAGATGGTGTGCTTGCGGTTCAGGTGCGGGGTGGGGCCCAGGGTGATGAAGAACTGCGAGCCGTTGGTGCTCGGGCCGGCGTTGGCCATCGCGAGCAGGTAGGGCTTGTCGAAGACGAGCTCGGGGTGCGGCTCGTCCTTGAAGGTGTAGCCCGGGCCACCGGTGCCGGTGCCCAGCGGGCAACCGCCCTGGATCATGAAGCCGGAGATGACGCGGTGGAAGCCGAGACCGTCGTAGAACGGGCCGCTCTTGCCGTTGCCGGCGTCGTACTTCTTCTCGCCGGTCGCGAGGCCGGTGAAGTTGGCCACCGTCTCGGGCGCGTGGTTCGGGAGGAGGTTCAGGACGATGTCGCCCCGGTTGGTCTTGAGGATGGCCTGCGGGTCCGCCATGACTGCCTTTCGTGCTGAGGGGGTACATCTGGGTGTACGACGACGAGTCGTCAGTGCGAGAAGATCCTCGCACGGAGTGACAAGTCGCCCTGCCGCAGGTGACGTCGGAGCACGTGAGGCGCTCCGGGGCGCCCGGGCGGGTGTTGAACAACCGTGGTCGAATGGATCACACATTGACGAGAGGAAGTGACGCGGATGCGTCTTCGCAAGAAGAAGTCCCTCATCGAGCAGGCCGGTGACTACATGGAGTCGGTCGTGGACTCCGTGCGGCCCCAGGTCGAGTCGGCGGTGAGCACCGCGAAGGACGAGGCGCGCTCGCTGATGGCCGACGCCAAGGAGAAGGCCGGGCCGGCGATCGCCGACGCCCGCGCCAAGGCCGGGCCGGCCCTGGTCGACGCCCGCACCCGGGCCACGCCGTACGTCCTCGACGCGCGCGACCGGGCCGTCGTGCTCGGCCACGACGCCAGGGACAAGGCCGGGCCGGCGATCGCCGACGTCCGCGCCAAGGCCGCCCCGCTCGTCGCCTCCGGTGCCGCGTTCGCCGGCGCCAAGGCCGCCGAGCTCAACGACCTCGCGACCACCCGCGCCGCCGACCTCGGCGACAAGGCATCGACCAAGGTCGCCGAGCTGAAGGGCGAGGAGCCGCGCAAGAAGGGCTCGAAGCTCAAGAAGCTGCTCATCTTCACCGGCGTGGCAGCCGTGGTCGGTGTCGTGGCCAAGAAGCTCCAGGGCGGTTCGGAGTCGCAGAACTGGCAGTCCTCCTACGTGCCCAGCCCGCCCGCGGCCAGCACTACGGCCAGCACCACGGGGACGAGCACCGGCGCGGGTGCTGTACCCACCCCGGCGGCCCCGATGTCCACTGCCAGCGACGACACCGGCGGCTCCTCGCCCGACGAGGCGCTGGCCGACGAGGTCGAGACCGCTCACCCGGTCACCACCCCCGACGAGCCGGCCGAGGTCGTCGACATCGAGGACAAGGGCACCAGCAACACCTGATCCATCGAACCGACTCCTGCACAGGAGCGGGTCAGCGACGCCACCGGCCGGGGGAGAGATCCTCCGGCCGGTGCTGTTCCACCCAGTCGTCGATGTGCTGCCACCAGTCGTAGAGCCATTCGATGCGCTCCTCGCGGCCCTCGGGGATGTCCTCCCGCGGCACCTGCCACCACCGCATCACCAGCTGCTTGTCCATGGGCAGCTCCCGCCACAGGTCGCGTACGCCGTTCAGGTGGTCGAGCCCGGTGTGCGCCACCATCATCACGTCGGCCTCGGGGGCGGCGTCGAGCGCGGCGATCACGCCGCCGGGCCGCGGCGCCAGCACGTGCAGCATCCCCTCGGCGCGCCGCGCCATGGCGTGCAGGCCCAGTCCGGTCAGCCGCTCGATGGCGCGAGCCCGTCGCTCGACCGTGAAGTTGCCGCCCTCGGGGAAGATCACGAAGGCGTCGTCCCCGTCGAGGTCGGTGGCCAGGGCCGCGATCTGGTCCTCGAGGTCCTCCCCGGAGCCGGGGCTGATGAAGCGGGCCGGGATCCGGCGCAGCACCGTGCCGACCACCGGGTCCCAGGCGAGGCTGTCCTTGAGGACCACGCGCGGCTCGCGCTCGTACCAGTCCATCAGCGCGTGGATGAGGGTGAACGAGTCGCCGGGCCCCGCGTGCCGGCAGCACACCAGCAGCGGCACGCCGGGATGGGCGTCGGGCTCGGGACCCTCGGTGACGATGCTCAGGTGCAGCACCCGCCGTGCCTCGCGGAAGAGCAGCCACATCGTGCCCTGCACCAGGTCGTAGTGCACGCCCTCCCAGTACGCCGTGCGCAGCCGGCGCCCGCACCCGCTGGCCAGCCAGGTGCCGAGCAGCACCGCGAGCAGCAGGGTCTCCGCGGTCAGGGCCACCACCAGGAGCCAGGTCAGCCGCAGCGCCCGCCAGTGCCCGGGCACGAACGGGGAGAGCGCCGCTGCGCCGATCAACCACAGCGGCAGCGTCAGCCAGACCACGCCCGTCAGCAGCACGACGAGCGGCACGGTCACCGCCCTGCGCAGCATGCTCACCCCGCGATCATCCCAGTCCGACTTCGCCAGTCCGAGTTCGCCGGTCCGCGGCTCCTCCGCCGGTCGGCGTCAGCCCAGCGCGTCGAGGTAGTCCCCGCAGGCCACCCGGGTCAGCTCGATGCGTCGCTCGACGTCGCGGAAGTCGAGGCCGGCGCGCACCGAGTCGTCGCGGTCCGAGGTGCCGCGCGCCGGCAGGACGTGCGCCACGACGTGCTCCGGCAGCTCGGCCAGCTCCCGGGTCATCCGGTGGCGTCGGGAGATCTCGAAGGAGACGCGGGCGACCTCCCACGGGCGGCGCGGCGGGCGCAGCGGCCGGTCGTACCGCCCGACCTGGAGCACGAAGATGCGGTCCGCCCCCAGCTGGTGGGCGCGCGCGACCGGCACGGAGTTCACGATGCCGCCGTCGAGGAAGTGCTCGTCCCCCACCCGGGCCGGCGGCAGCAGGCCGGGCACCGCGGCGCTGGCGACCACGGCGTCGACGACCCGGCCGGAGTCGAACCAGTGCTCCGCTGCCCGCTCGATGCTGGCCGCACACACCTGGAACGGGACGGCGAGGTCCTCGAAGACCACGTCGCCCAGCTCCTCGCGCAAACGGGTCGTGAGCGGCTTCGCCGAGAACACGTGCGTGCCGGTCGCCACCGCGCGGCGCATGCTGCGCAGCGGCCGGTCGCCGTACACGTCGTTGCGGTTGGTCGCGACAGCGCGCCACAGCGCCGTGAGGCGCTCGATCACCTCGAGGTCGGGGCTCTGGGCCAGGAAGGCGCCGTTGAGGGCGCCCACCGAGGTGCCGAGCACCAGGTCAGGACGGACGTCGCGCTCGAGCAGGGCCGCGAGCATGCCCACCTCGACAGCGCCCAGGGCGCCGCCTCCTCCGAGGACGAAGGCGGTGGTCACGGCACTGTCTCGTCGCTCAGAGGGCGGGTACGGCGTCGGCGCGCTGCTGGGCGCGCACCCGCGTGGTGGCCCGGTGCTCGGCCCAGAAGCTCAGCAGCGGCACCGTGCCGGACAGCAGGGTGACCGCGGTGAAGCCCAGCTCCCACTCCGCGCGCCGCGAGAGCCAGAAGGCGCAGAACAGGAAGATCATGTAGAGCCAGCCGTGGGCGACGCCCAGGTAGGCGGAGATGTCGGAGCCCAGCTGCCAGCCCTGACCGCTGCCCTCGGCGAGCCAGACGGCGTCGGAGACGAGGTAGCCGTAGTGCAGCGGCAACCCGACCAGGACCAGGACCACCAGCAGGAGGCCGACCACGGTGGCCATCACCCGGTACGCCGCCAGCGGGGCGCGCAGCTCGTCGTTCACGAGCCCGACGCTACCCGGGGCTCCCCGGGCCCGGCGCTGCTCGGTGCTGCGAGCGGTCCCCCCTGGGTGACGTCGCGCACGTAGCGCCACCAGATGAAGACGGCGAAGGCTCCGAAGATCACCCACTCGAGGGCGTAGAGGAGGTTGCGCAGGCCCGTGGAACCGGCGGCCTTGGGCAGCTCGGCCAGGTCGGCGGGCTCGAGCGCGTCGGCGTCGACCAGGTCGGAGTTGGGCGCCGCATCGGGATCGAGGACGGCGTAGGCGCCGTACAGGTCCTGGTCGACGTGCTGGATGAGGTCCGCGGTGCGCACCTGCGGGACCACGTCGTCGGTGCGGTCGACGTCCGCGGCACCGGTGCCCTCGGAGGGCTGCAGCCAGCCCTGGACGCTGGCAGCGCCCTCGGGTGCAGCAGCGGCCGCCTCGGGCTCGGGCGCCCAGCCGCGCACGACCGGCAGGGCCGGCTCACCGGCCTCGCCCACGGCCAGCGGTGTGACGACCCAGTAGCCCTCGGCCCCGTCGTGCTCACGCCCCGAGACGTAGACCGTGCCGTCGGGCACCCAGGTGCCCGAGACCGTCACCGGCTGGCCGACCGACCGCGCGGGGAAGGGGTCGTCAGGGCCCATCAGGTCGGTGAGCGCGACGGGGGCGGCCTCGGTCAGGTCACGCGCCTCGGCCTCCTGCTGGGCCTGGTACGCGGAGTACTGCCACCAGCCCAGACCACCGGCCACCGCGACCAGCACCAGGACCAGGAGGTGGGCACCCCAGAGCCGGGGTGAGAGGGCGGACGGCACGCCCCGATCGTACGGTCCGTCCCCGCCTGACCCGGCGTGAGATCAGCCCGCACCCGCGGCGCTCAGCCGGCGCAGGCCGCGAACGGCAGCTGGCGGCGCAGCGTCAGGGCCGCGGCCCGGGCCGGCGAGACCAGCTCGAAGCCCAGGCGGCCGGTGGACGGGTCGGCCGCGCCTCCGGTGAACCCGGCACCGAACTCGTCCCCGGCGGTGCTGGCCGCCAGCCGCTCGAACAGGTCGTCGCGTCCGGTGCCCAGGCGCGCGGTGGCCAGGACGCTGCCGAAGGAGAGGGTGTAGGCCCCGAGCTCGTCCCAGGAGTCGGCGCCCGGCTCGTCCACGCAGCCGATCTCGAGGTACGTCGACGTCGCGGGCCCGTCGACCAGGTCGACCAGCTGCTGCCCTCCCCAGGGCTCGTCGACCTCGGTGGCGGCACCGGAGAGCACGAGGCCCTGCTCGGGCAGCACCGTGGCGCCGCGCAACGGCCCGACGCCGGCCCGCACCGCCCGCTGGACGACGGCCGGGTCGATGATCGCGGACCAGGCCAGCACGAAGCCGACCTCGCGGCCGGCGTCGTCGAAGAGCCGCGCCTCCCACTCGACGTCCTCCTGCCCGATCGAGAAGTCCCGCTCCAGCCGCGCCTGCACCGGACGCAGCAGGCCGTCGGCCAGGAGCACCGTCTCGGCCTCGGCACGCCGCCAGAAGTCGCTGCGCTGCTCGGCGCCGAGATCGCTGGAGCGCTGGATGACCCCCAGCTCCGCAGCCACCTGGTCGAAGTCGGTCACCGTCACCCGGGACACCTCCGGCGGCACGAGGTCGAGCACCAGGCGGGCGGCGGGGGGCTGCCGCTCCTGGGCGGTGGGGGTGGCCAGTGGCACGGCCGGCTCGTCGGCGTCCGGCGGGGGGATGGGGCTGCTGCACCCGGCCAGCACCACGAGGGCAGCCGCAAGCGACAGCGACAGGCGAGGGGGCACCCGGCGATTCTGCCACCCGCGTCGGGCTGGCGGCTGCGAACGCCGGCTCCGGACGAGCCCCCGGTCGGCTCGACCCTGGCCTCACCACCCCTTGAACCAACACAAACAAAGGTGTATAAAGATATTCACAGAAGTGAGAGTCAGATCACACACCTGCAGGACGACCAGGCAGTCAAGGGGCGGACCACGACGATGAGACTTCCACGGACGAGTTGCTCCATCCGGCCCCCGGGCCGGCGTGTCACGCCGATGGCGGCGCAGGTCGGCCGTGCCGACCAGGGGCTGGGCGAGCGATGACGCCGACCGAGCCGCACGCCGGGCCCTACCAGCTGCCCGACCGGAACCTCGGGCTCGACCTGATGCGCGCCACGGAGGCGGCCGCGATGGCAGCCGGTCGGTGGGCCGGGCTCGGCGACAAGGAAGCGGGTGACGGTGCCGCCGTCGACGCCATGCGCCAGGTGCTCGCGGGCGTCCAGATGCGGGGGCTCGTGGTGATCGGTGAGGGAGAGAAGGACGAGGCGCCCATGCTGCACAACGGTGAGCACCTCGGGGACGGCACGGGCCCCGAGATGGACATCGCCGTGGACCCCGTCGATGGAACGACCTTGCTGGCGAACGGGATGCCGAACGCGATCGCGGTGATCGCGGCGGCTGATCGCGGCAGCATGTTCGACCCGAAGGACGTGTACTACATGGAGAAGCTCGTGGTCGGCCCGAGCGCCGCCGGACGGGTGGACGTGACCGCCCCGACCGAGGAGACGCTGCGGGTGGTGGCCGACGCCAAGGGCGGCTCGGTCTCCGACGTGACCGTCGCCGTCCTGGACCGCCCCCGGCACGCCCCGCTGATCGCTCGCCTGCGCTCCGCCGGCGCCCGGATCAAGCTCTTCCCCGACGGCGATGTGGCCGTGGCGATCGCCGTGGCCCGCCCCGAGTCGGGGATCGACGTCCTGATGGGCGTCGGAGGCACCCCGGAGGGTGTCATCACCGCCTGCGCCATGAAGGCGATGGGTGGGGAGATCCAGGCCCGGCTCTACGTCGACGACGACGACCAGCGACGTCGGGCTCTCGCGGCGGGGCACGACCTCGACCGGGTCCTCGGGCTCGACGACCTGGTCACGTGCGACAACACCTTCTTCGTGGCCACCGGCATCACGGACGGCGACCTGCTCGGCGGGGGTCCGCTACTCCGGAGGCGGCGCCCGGACCAGGTCGCTCGTGATGCGCTCGCGGAGCGGCACGGTCCGCGAGGTCGGCAGCGACCACGCGCTGACCAAGGTGCTGCGCCACAGGGGCGAGCACCCATGACCTGCACAGCTCCGGCCGGCCCGTCGCGGCAGCCCTCCCACCCCGTGAACCGAAAGGCCGTGAACCACTGATGGACAAGCTCGTCTACCACTTCAGCGAGGGCAACAAGGACCAGAAGGACCTGCTGGGCGGCAAGGGTGCCAACCTCGCGGAGATGACGCGGCTGGACCTGCCGGTGCCCCCGGGCTTCACCGTGACGACCCAGGCGTGTCGGCACTACCTGAAGCACGACCGTCTGCCCGACGACCTCAAGGTGCAGGTCACCATGGCCCTGCGCCGACTCGAGGACGAGGTAGGGCGCCGGCTCGGTGACTCCGTCGACCCGCTCCTGGTGAGCGTGAGGTCCGGAGCGAAGTACTCCATGCCGGGGATGATGGAGACGGTGCTCAACGTCGGCCTCAACGACTTCTCCGTCCAGGGCCTGATCGACGCCTCGGGAGATGAGCGGTTCGTGTGGGACTCCTACCGGCGGTTGATCCAGATGTTCGGCAAGACCGTGCTCGGCATGGAGGGCGACGACTTCGCCCGGGTGCTCGATGCCGCGAAGGAGGCCAAGGGAGCCGCGAGCGATCTCGAGCTGGACGCGAGCGACCTACGCCAGCTGGTCGAGGACTTCAAGGCCGTGGTGGAGGCCGGGACCGGGCGGGCCTTCCCGCAGGACCCCCGCGAACAGCTCGACCTGGCGATCCGAGCCGTGTTCGAGTCCTGGAACACCGATCGCGCTCGCATCTACCGGCGGCGCGAGCGCATCCCCGAGGACGCCGGCACTGCGGTGAACGTCTGCACGATGGTCTTCGGCAACTTGGGCGAGACCTCCGGCACCGGGGTCTGCTTCACCCGGGACCCGTCCACGGGCAAACCCGGCGGGTACGGCGACTACCTCGTCAACGCGCAGGGCGAGGACGTCGTCTCCGGGATCCGCAACACGCTGTCGCTGGACGACTTCGCGGAGGTCGACCCCGCGTCCCACGAGTCGCTCCGCAAGATCATGCGGCGCCTGGAGACCCACTACCGCGACCTGTGCGACATCGAGTTCACCGTCGAGCGCGGCAAGCTCTGGATGCTCCAGACCCGCGTCGGGAAGCGCACCGCCGCGGCAGCGTTCCGCATCGCCACGCAGCTGGTGGACGAGCAGCTGATCACCATGGACGAGGCGCTGGAGCGGGTCGGCGGAGCGCAGCTGGCCCAGCTGATGTTCCCGCAGTTCGACACCGACAGCGAGCGCACGCCGTTCACCCGGGGCATGCCGGCCTCTCCGGGCGCGGCGGTGGGCAAGGTGGTCTTCGACTCCGTGACGGCGGTCGCATGGGCAGCGGCCGGTGAGCCGGTCGTGCTGTTGCGCAAGGAGACCAATCCCGAGGACCTCGAGGGGATGATCGCGGCGACCGGGATCCTGACCTGCCGCGGCGGCAAGACCTCGCACGCCGCCGTCGTGGCGCGGGGCATGGGCAAGACCGCTGTCTGCGGGGCCGAGTCCCTGCGCATCGACGAGGCTCAGGCGCTGGCGTACGCCGACGGGGTCGAGGTCCGCCAGGGAGACGTGCTCTCCATCGACGGCTCCACGGGCGAGGTCTTCGTCGGCCAGCTGCCGGTGGTGGCCTCGCCGGTGGTGACGTACCTCGAGGAGGGCCTCGAGCCGGCTCTGGAGCTGGCCGACGAGGGCACTGCCGACCTGATCCGAGCAGTGGACCGCCTGCTGGCCCATGCCGACTCCGTGCGCACCATGGAGGTGCGAGCCAACGCCGACAACGGGAACGGACGCGCTGCGGGCGCGACGGATGGGCGCTCAGGGGATCGGCCTGTGCCGCACCGAGCACATGTTCCTCGGGGACCGACGCGTCCTGATCGAGCGCGTGATCCTCGCCGCGAGCTCCGCCGAGCGCACGGAGGCCCTCGCTGCCCTGCTGCCGCCCCAGCGCGAGGACTTCGACGAGCTCCTCACCGCGATGGACGGACTGCCGACCACGATCCGTCTCCTCGACCCGCCGCTGCACGAGTTCCTGCCGGACCGGTCCGAGCTGATGGTCAGGGTCGCTCGTGCCGAGGAGCAGGACGCCGTTGTCGACGAGGACGTGCGGCTGCTCGCAGCCGTGAACCGGCTGCACGAGTCCAACCCGATGCTCGGCCTGCGTGGAGTCCGACTCGGCCTCACGGTGCCCGGTCTCTTCGCGGGTCAGATCCGTGCGGTCGCCGAGGCGGCGGCACGCGGGATCCAGGACGGGCGCGACCCGCGGCCCGAGATCATGGTGCCGCTGGTGGGATCGCTGATGGAGCTGCACCTCGTGCGGGAGGAGGCCGCCCGGATCCTCGCGGAGGTGGCCGAGGCCGAAGGGGTCACCCTGGACATCCCCATCGGCACGATGATCGAGCTTCCTCGAGCGGCGCTCACGGCGTTCCGGATCGCCGAGGAGGCCGACTTCTTCTCCTTCGGCACCAACGACCTGACCCAGACGACCTGGGGGTTCAGTCGCGACGACGTGGAGGCGGCCTTCTTCGCGGCCTACCTCGAGAAGGGCGTCTTCACGGTGTCGCCCTTCGAGACCCTGGACGAGGCCGGCGTGGGCCGGCTCGTCGACGTCGCCACCCGTGAGGGTCGCCGCACCCGACCTGGCCTCAAGGCCGGTGTGTGCGGCGAGCACGGAGGAGATCCCGAGTCGATCCACTTCTTCCACCGCGTCGGGTTGGACTACGTCTCCTGCTCACCCTTCCGCGTCCCCGTCGCCCGGCTCGAGGCCGGCCGTGCCGTCATCGGCAAGCGCGAGGAGGACACGTCGGACGACGACGACATCCTGCGTGCCTAGGGAAGATGACCGGGCAGCCAGCCGCACAACGCGAGAAACCGCAGGCTGACCTGCGGTTTCCGTGGTGGAGCCTAGGGGACTCGAACCCCTAACCCCCTGCTTGCAAAGCAGGTGCGCTACCAATTGCGCCAAGGCCCCGGAAGGGTGCTGCGGGTGCTGCGAGGTGCCGTGGCACCCGAGGAGCGATCAGGCCTTGTGCACCGGGTCGGTGGCCTCGGCCCACAGCGCCTGCTCGGCCTGCGACTCGTCGTACTTCTTCTTCGCCACCAGCGCGCCGCCTGCGGCGATCAGCAGCATCAGGATCTTCTTCACGTCGGCCTCCCAGGCACGGAACGGATCACGCAGGTGGGGCGTAGGGGTGGGCCTAACAGGACTTGAACCTGTGACCTCTTCCTTATCAGGGAAGCGCTCTAACCGTCTGAGCTATAGGCCCCACACCGGCTCGCACCGGCGGGATCGACTCGGGTCCAGGACCCGGTCGACCGAGAGGGGAGACTACCCGACGCCCGCGGGAGCGGACAAAACGCGGGTGGTCGACCTCAGTTGTCCTCGGCCAGCGTGACCTCGATGCCGCCCAGCAGGGCGGCGGCCATGTTGTAGAGGAACGCCCCGAGGGTCGCGATCGCGGTCAGCAGCACCACGTCCACCGCGGCGATGAGCATCGTGAAGCCGATGACCCGCGAGGTGCCGATGTAGTTCTCGACGTCGAAGTCCGAGGCGCTCTCCTGGCCGACCACGTCGGTCACGGTGCGGTTGATGGACTCCCAGACCCCCGCCCCGTCGAGGACGGTCCACACCATCAGCACCGACACCACCGTGACGATGCCGAAGGCGACGGCGAGCAGGAACGCGGTCTTCATCACCGACCACGGATCGACCCGCGTGAGGCGCAGCCGGGCGCGGCGCGGGCCCCGTGAGGACCCGGTGGACCCCGAGGCCGCCACCGCGCTCCCGGAGGTCGTCGCAGCGGCCGTGGCGGCCTGCTTCTTCGCCTCGCGGTTCGCCTTGTGCTCCTCCGCGGCCCGGCTGACCCGGCCCTGGATCCGCTCGGTGATCGGGGCGCGGACCGCGGTGTCGTCGTCGCCCGCGGCGCCTGGCCCGGGAGCCGACTGGGGGTCGGCTTCGGAGCCGGCTTGCCGGCGGGTTTGCCGGCGGGCTTGCCGGCGGGCTTGCCGGCGGGCTTCGGGGCCGGCGTCGACCCGGAGGTCGGGCGCGGGCCCGTCGAACGCTCAGTCATCAGCTCTCACCCTCGGTGTCGTCGGCCACGTCCTCGGTGCCGTGCTCCACCGTCTCGGACGCTTCGTCGGCATCGATTGTTGCATCCGGGGTCGACAGCCTCCTCGACCGTCCTGACGCCCTCTCGGCGCCCTCTCGACCCCGTCCTCGGCGTCGACCTTGGCCTCGACGGAGCGAGCCACCACGGCGACCGAGTCGTTCTTCTTGGGCGTCACGAACTTCACGCCCATCGTGGAGCGCCCCGTGGGCCGGAACTCCTCGTTGACGGGGCTGCGCACGACCTGGCCGCTGGCCGTGATCGACAGGACCTCGTCGCCCTCCTCGACGATGAAGGCCCCGACCAGTCCGCCGCGGTCCTCGTTGACCAGGCCCATGGCCTTGACCCCGAGACCGCCGCGGTTGGTGAGGCGGTAGTCGTTGATCCGGGTGCGCTTGGCGAAGCCGCCGTCGGTGATGGTGAAGACGTACTGCGGCTTGACCTCGTCGGCCTGCATCGGCTCGACGAGCTCGCGCGAGCTCGGGGTCCACGTCAGGGGTGTCCTCGCTGGCCTCGCTGAGGCCCGCGGCCACCTCGGCAGCGATCTGCGACGCCCGGATGACCGACATCGACAGCAGCGAGTCACCGTCACGGAACTTCATGCCCGAGACACCGGAGGTCGCACGGCCCATCGGGCGCAGCTGCCCGTCGTCGGCCCGGAAGCGCACGGCCTGGCCCTTGCGGGAGACCAGCAGGATGTCGTCGTCGGGACCGACCAGCTCGGCGCCGATCAGCTCGTCGTCGTCCTCGCGGAAGTTGATCGCGATCACGCCCGCCTGGCGCGGGGAGTTGTAGTCGCCCAGGCGGGTCTTCTTGACCAGCCCGCTGCGGGTCGCCGAGCACCAGGTACGGCGCCTGCTCGTAGTCGCGGATCGCCAGCACCTGCGCGATCGACTCGTCGGGCTGGAAGGACAGCAGCCCGGCCACGTGCCCGCCCTTGGCGTCGCGCGAGGCCTCCGGGCAGGTTGTAGGCCTTCGTGCGGTAGACCCGGCCGGCGGTCGTGAAGAACAGCAGCCAGTGGTGGTTCGTGGTGGCGATGAAGTGCTCGACGACGTCGTCGCCGCGCAGGGTCGCGCCCCGCACGCCCTTGCCGCCCCGCTTCTGCAGGCGGTACTGGTGGCGCAGGGTGCGCTTGGCGTACCCGCCGCGGGTGATGGAGACGACGAGCTCCTCGTCGGGGATCAGGTCCTCCATCGAGAGGTCCCCGTCGGCCGCGATGATCTGCGAGCGGCGGTCGTCGCCGAACTTCTCCTCGATCTCGCCCAGCTCGTCGGAGATGATCTGGCGCTGGCGGGCCTCGTTGGCCAGGATGTCCTCGAGGTCGGCGATGATCACCTCGAGCTCGGCGAGGCGGTCCATGATCTTCTGGCGCTCCAGCGCCGCCAGGCGCCGCAGCTGCATGGCCAGGATCGCCTCGGCCTGCACGTCGTCGATGTCGAGCAGCTCGATCAGGCCGGTGCGGGCCTCGTCGGCGTCGGGCGAACGACGGATCAGCGCGATGACCTCGTCGAGCATGTCCAGCGCCTTGACCAGGCCGCGGTAGACGTGCGCGTTGCGCTCGGCCTCGGCGAGGCGGAAGCGGGTCCGTCGCTGGATGACGTCGACCTGGTGGGCGACCCAGTTGGAGATGAACGCATCGATCGACGAGGGTGCGCGGCACCCCGTCGACCAGGGCGAGCATGTTGGCGCTGAAGTTGGTCTGCAGCTCGGTGTGCTTGAGCAGGTTGTTGAGCACCACTCGGGCGACGGCGTCGCGGCGCAGCACGATCACCAGGCGCTGGCCGGTGCGGTCCGAGGTGTCGTCGCGGACGTCGGAGATGCCCTGGACCTTGCCGGAGTCGGCCAGCTCGGCGATCTTGAGCGCCAGGTTGTCGGGGTTGACCATGTACGGCAGCTCGGTGACCACCAGGCAGGTGCGGCCCCGCGCGTCCTCGTCGACCTCGATGACCGCGCGCTGGCTGATCGATCCGCGGCCGGTGCGGTAGGCCTGCTCGATGCCCTCGCGACCCACGATGGTCGCGCCGTTGGGGAAGTCGGGGCCCTTGATCCGCTCGAGGAGCGCGTCGAGCAGCTCCTCCTTGGTGGCCTCGGGGTGCTCCAGCGCCCACCGGGCACCGGAGGCGACCTCGCGCAGGTTGTGCGGCGGGATGTTGGTGGCCATGCCGACCGCGATGCCGGCGGAGCCGTTGACCAGCAGGTTGGGGAAGCGCGCCGGCAGCACCATCGGCTCGGACGAGCGGCCGTCGTAGTTGGGCTGGAAGTCGACGGTGTCCTGCTCGATGTCGCGCACCATCTCGAGCGCGAGCGGCGCCATCCGGCACTCGGTGTACCGCATGGCCGCAGCCGAGTCGTTGCCCGGCGAGCCGAAGTTGCCCTGCCCGTTGACCAGCGGGGCCCGCATCACCCACGGCTGCGCGAGCCGCACCAGGGTGTCGTAGATCGCGGTGTCGCCGTGCGGGTGGTACTGACCCATCACGTCACCCACGACGCGGCTGCACTTGGAGAAGCCGCGGTCGGGGCGGTAGCCGCCGTCGAACATCGCGTAGAGCACCCGACGGTGCACCGGCTTGAGACCGTCACGGACGTCGGGCAGCGCGCGCCCGACGATGACGGCCATCGCGTAGTCGATGTAGGCGCGCTGCATGGAGGTCTGCAGCTCGACGGGCTCGATGCGGCCGCCGGCTGGGGACGATCGGGCCGCCGCCGTCGGTGGGGGTCTCAGTCACGTGTCTGTGTCTCTCTCGTCGCTTCTACGAATGTCTAAGAATGTCTGGAGCAGCAGACTCTAGATATCGAGGAATCGGACGTCCTTGGCGTTGCGCTGGATGAAGGAGCGGCGCTGCTCGACGTCCTCGCCCATCAGGATCGAGAAGATCTCGTCGGCGTGCGCGGCGTCGTCGAGGGTGACCTGCAGCATCAGGCGCTGGTCGGGGTCCATCGTGGTCTCCCACAGCTCCTTGGCGTTCATCTCGCCCAGACCCTTGTAGCGCTGGACCGCGTTCTCCTTGGGCAGCTTCTTGCCCGCGGCCTGGCCCTCGCGCAGCAGCGCGTCGCGCTCGGCGTCGGAGTAGACGAACTCGTGCTCGGCCGGCTTGTTCCAGCGCAGCCGGTAGAGCGGCGGCTGGGCCATGTAGACGTAGCCGTGCTCGATCAGCGGGCGCATGAAGCGGAACAGCAGCGTCAGCAGCAGCGTGTTGATGTGGTGGCCGTCGACGTCGGCGTCGGCCATCAGCACGACCTTGTGGTAGCGCAGCTTGTCGCCGTCGAACTCCTCCTGGATGCCGGTGCCCAGGGCGGAGATGATCGATCTGCACCTCGGCGTTGCCGAGGACCTTGTCGATGCGTGCCTTCTCGACGTTGAGGATCTTGCCGCGGATCGGGAGGATCGCCTGGATGCGCGGGTCGCGACCCTGGCGGGCCGAGCCGCCGGCCGAGTCGCCCTCGACGATGAAGACCTCGCACTCGGCGGGGTTGGTCGACTGGCAGTCCGACAGCTTGCCGGGCAGGCCGCCGCCGCCGAGCAGCCCCTTGCGCGAGCGCGCCAGGTCGCGCGCCTTGCGCGCCGCGACCCGGGCCTGCGCCGCGGCCTGGGCCTTGCGGATGATGTCGCGGCCCTCCTGCGGGTTCTGCTCCAGCCAGGCGCCGAGCTGGTCGTTGACCACGCGCTGCACGAAGCCCTTGGCCTCGGTGTTGCCGAGCTTGGTCTTGGTCTGGCCCTCGAACTGCGGCTCGCCGAGCTTGAGCGAGATGATCGCGGTCAGGCCCTCGCGGATGTCGTCACCGGTGATCCGGTCCTCCTGCTTCTTCATCAACCCCCAGTCGAAGCCGGCGTTGTTCATCAGCGAGGTGAGCGCGGAGCGGAAGCCCTCCTCGTGGGTGCCGCCCTCGTGGGTGTTGATGGTGTTGGCGAAGGTGTGCACCGACTCGGCGTACGAGGTGTTCCACTGCATCGCCACCTCGAGGCTCATGTGGTTCTCGACCGACTCCGGGGTGTCGGCCTCGAACGAGATCACCGAGGGGTTCGCGACCGTCTTGGTGCGGTTGAGGTGCTCGACGAAGTCGACGAGACCGCGGTCGTAGCGGAAGACCTGCTCGCTGCCGCCCTCGGCACCGCGCTGCAGCGCGTCGGGGCCCGCGCTGTCGACGTCCTCGGCGACGGTGTCGTCCTCGACGACGTCCATCACCGCGTCGGCGGCGGAGCGCTCGTCGCGCACCACGATCTCGAGGCCCTTGTTGAGGAACGCGTACTCGCGCACCCGCGAGGTGATCGTCTCCAGCGAGTGCGTGGTCGTCTCGAAGATGTCGGGCGAGGGGTAGTACGTGATCGTGGTGCCGGTGCCCTCGTCGTCGCGCAGCGCGCGCACCTGCTCGAGGTCGGCGTCGGGCACGCCGATGGAGAAGGTCTGGCGCCACAGGTGGTCACGGTTCTTGACCTCGGCGATGACGTGGGTGGACAGCGCGTTGACGACCGAGACGCCGACGCCGTGCAGGCCGCCGGAGACCTTGTAGCCGCCGCCGCCGAACTTGCCGCCCGCGTGCAGCACGGTCAGGGCCAGCGTCAGCGCCGGCAGCTCCTGGCCCGGGTGCGGTGCCGGTGGGGATGCCGCGACCGTTGTCCTCGACCCGCACGCCACCGTCGGCGAGCAGGGTCAGCACGATCCGGTCGCAGTAGCCGGCCAGCGACTCGTCGACCGCGTTGTCGACGATCTCCCAGATCAGGTGGTGCAGGCCGCGCTCACCGGTGGAGCCGATGTACATGCCGGGGCGCTTGCGGACCGCCTCGAGACCCTCGAGCACCTGGATCGCCGAGGCGTCGTACTCGACCCCGTTGGGCGCGGTCGCCGGTCGCGGCGGGTGCTCGGCGGGAGTCGCTGCGCCGGGGGGCTGCTGGGGGGTCCTGCTGGTCGTCCGGGGTCGGGGTCTCGCTCGGACACGTCCACCTCTTCGTTGCAGGCTCGCGTGACGAGCCAGGACATGGATCGGGTCGCCAGAGGCGACCCGAGGTCCATGATACCGCTCAGAAGGCCCCAGGACACGCTCTCATCCCCAGGAATGAGGTGTCGCGAGCGCAAAAGATGCCGATCACGGGCTCGTGGAGGGCTCTGGGAGCGCCTCCCAGGGGGTCGACGGGTACGGGTACCGCCGGGAGGCCCCAGATCGCCTGTGCGGGCTCGCACCCGGCGCCCGGCTCAGCCGTAGGTGTCGCGCGGTCCCCGGCCGTCGCGCACCGAGCGCGGGCCCTTGCGCCAGGTGGGCAGGTGCGGGCCGAGCACCTCGATCACCGTCACCGTGCCGTGGCCCAGCTCCTCGTTGAGCCGGCGCACCAGGCTGGGCGCCAGCAGCCGCAGCTGGGTGGCCCAGGCCGTCGAGTCGGTGCGCACCACCAGGCGGCCGTCGGCGAACGACTCGGGCGTGCAGTGCTCGGCCACGCTCGGCGCCCACGATCTCGACCCAGCGCCCGAAGACCCCGTGGACCCGCAGGTCGAGCTCCCAGCCGTGGTCGGCCACCAGGCGTCCCATGGTCGCGTCGAGCAGCTGGGGGTCGCGGTCGTCGGGGTGCGAGCCCTTGCCCTGGTCGCCCGGGCTCCGCGCGGGCGGCTTGCGGCGCCTTCGCGGGTGCTCCGCCGGCGCCCGCGGTGGCCCGGGCGATGCGTCGGGCCAGGTCGAGCCCGTCGTCCTGGTGCGGCTCCTCCTCCGGGTCCCCCGCGGCGTCCCCGGCCCGGATCCGCCGCGCCGACCCGTTGCTCGGGTCCCCGGGCTCCTCAGGGCTCACGTCGCACCTCGCCGCCGCCGACGAGGTAGCGCACCCCGGCCAGCGCGGCCGGGCACGTCGGCCGCCACCGCCGCGGTCACCAGCACCTGCTCGGCGCCGGCGACCAGGTCGGCGAGCTGCTCGCGGCGCTCGGTGTCGAGCTCGGCGAAGACGTCGTCGAGGATCAGGATCGGGTCGTCGCCGTCGTCGCGCAGCAGGTCGTACGACGCCAGGCGCAGCGACAGCGCGAACGACCAGGACTCGCCGTGGGAGGCGTACCCCTTCACCGGCAGGCGCGGCGGCGGCGGCGGTCCTCGTCGTCGCCAGGGTCGGCGTCCGGTCCAGCAGGCGCTGTCGTCGGCGCCCGCTCCGTGGCCGAGGCTGAGCAGCAGGTCGTCGCGGTGCGGACCGACCAGCGACACGCCGCGGTCGAGCTCGTCGCCGCGGCGGCGCTCCACCTCGGCCAGCAGGCGCCGCGGCGAGGTCGGGGCCGACTGGTCGCGGCGCCGATCTCGAGGCTGGGGCGGTACTCCAGGTCGCGCGTCGTCGCGGCCGGCACCGCGTGCCACGCGTCTGGTAGGCCCGGGCCACGTAGGGCCGCAGCGCGTCGACGAGGGCCAGCCGCTCGGCGAGCAGCTCGGCCCCGGTGCGGGTCAGGTGGTCGTCCCACACCGACAGCGTGGCCAGCGCCCCCTCCTGCGACGAGCATGCCGCGCCGCGCCTGGCCCGGCGGTCTTGAGCAGCGAGTTGCGCTGGCGCAGCACCCGGTCGTAGTCGGCCCGCACCCCGGCCAGGCGCGGCGCGCGCAGCACCAGCAGGTCGTCGAGGAAGCGTCGCCGGTCGGACGGGTCGCCCTTGACCAGCACGAGGTCCTCGGGCGAGAAGACGACCGTGCGCACCAGGCCGACGATCTCGCGGGCCCGGGGCAGCGGGGACCGGTTGACCCGGGCCCGGTTGCTGCGCCCGGGGTTGATCTCGACCTCGAGCACCGCCGTGCGCCCGTCGCGGACCACCGCCGCGCGCACCACCGCCTGGTCGGCGCCCGCCCGCACCAGCGGTGCGTCGGAGGCGACCCGGTGCGAGGAGAGCCGCGACAGGTAGTCGATGGCCTCGACCAGGTTGGTCTTGCCCTGGCCGTTGCGGCCGATGAACGCCGTGGCGCCCGGCTCCAGCGCCACCTCGGCGGAGGCGTAGGAGCGGAAGTCGTGCAGGGTCAGGTGCGAGACGTGCACGTCATGCCAGGTCGGGTTCCGGGCCGGGCTCGCCGCTGGACTTCTCCACGCCCTTGCACCGCGTGGCCGCCGAACTGGTTGCGCATGGCGGCGACCGCCTTCATCGCCGGGGAGTCGTCCTGGCGCGAGACGAAGCGTGCGTAGAGCGCCGCGGTGATGGCCGGGGTGGCCACGGCGTTCTCGATGCCGGCCTCGACGGTCCAGCGGCCCTCGCCCGAGTCGTCGGCGTACCCGGCGATCGAGGCCAGGCCCGGGTCGTCGTCGAGGGCCCCGACCAGCAGGTCGAGCAGCCACGAACGGATCACGGTGCCCTCGCGCCAGGAGCGGAAGACCTCGGTGGTGTTGTCGACGACGTCGACGGCCTGCAGCAGCTCCCAGCCCTCGGCGTAGGACTGCATCACGGCGTACTCGATGCCGTTGTGGACCATCTTGGAGAAGTGGCCGGCGCCGACCTTGCCGGCGTGCACCGCCCCGAAGTCGCCCTCGGGCTTGAGCGCGTCGAAGATCGGCTGGGCGGTCTCGACGTCCTCGGCGCTGCCGCCGTACATCAGCGCGTAGCCGTTCTCGAGGCCCCAGACGCCGCCGGAGACGCCGCAGTCGACGAAGCCGATGCCCTTCTCGCCGAGCTGGGCGGCGTGCGCCTGGTCGTCGGTCCAGCGCGAGTTGCCGCCGTCGATGACCAGGTCGCCCTCGTCGAGCAGCTCGCCGAGCGCGTCGACGGTGTCCTGGGTGATCTTGCCCGAGGGCACCATCACCCACACGACCTTGGGCGAGGGCAGTGCCTCCACCATCGCCTCGAGGCTGTCGGCGTCACGCTTCTCGGGGTCGAGGTCGAAGCCGACGACCGTGTGGCCGGCGTTGCGCAGACGGGTGCGCATGTTGCCGCCCATCTTGCCGAGTCCGACGAGTCCGATGTCCATGGTGCGCTCCTTGCTGTGGGGCCGGTCTGCGGGTGGTCGGCTGCGGGTGCGTCAGGAGAGCAGGCGCCGCGGCATCAGCAGGTAGCGGAAGCCGGGGTCGGTGTCCCCCTCGGCGGGCGAGCCGCTGATCACCACGGGCTTGGAGGCCTGGGTGAAGGCCAGCTCGACGACCGACTCGTCGATCGCGGTCAGGCCGTCGAGCAGGAACTGGGGGTTGAAGCCGGTCGTCAGGTCCTCGCCCGTCGACGTCGGCCTCGATCGACTCGGAGGCCTGGGCCTCGTCGCCGGAGCCGGCGTCGAGGGTGAGCACGCCGTCGCTGAAGGCGAGCTGGACCGCGGTGTTGCGCTCGGCGACCAGCGAGACGCGCTTGACCGACTCGATCAGCGCGGCCTTGTCGACCTTCGCCACGGTGAGGTGCTCGCTGGGGAAGAGGCTGCGGACCTTGGGGAACTCGCCGTCGAGCAGCCGGGTCGTCGTACGTCGCATCGCCGCCGCCGGCCGCGCCCTCGAAGCCGATGATGCCCTCGCCCGAACCGCTGGCGGCCAGGGCGATGATGACCTCGCTGCCGGCGGTGAGCGACTTGGCGGTGTCGCCGAGCACCTTCGCCGGGCACCAGCGCGGCGACCGTCTCGTCGGGCGTGCGCGGGTCCCAGCCGAGCTCGCGCTGCGAGAGCCGGAAGCGGTCGGTGGCCAGCAGCGAGATCGACGAGCCGTCGATCTCGATGCGGACGCCGGTCAGCACCGGCAGCATGTCGTCGCGACCGGCGGCGGTGACGGCCTGCGCGACCGCGTGGGCGAAGACGTCGCTCTGCACGGTGCCGGTCGCCAGCGGCATCTCCGGGCAGCGCCGGGTAGTCCTCGACCGGCATGGTCTGCAGGCTGAACCGCGCCGAACCGCAGGTCAGCGACACCCGGGCGCCGTCGAGCACCATCTCGACCGGCTTGGCGGGCAGGCTGCGGCAGATGTCGGCGAGCAGCCGGCCGCTGACCAGCGCGCGGCCCTCGCCGGAGACCTCGGCCGGCAGGGTGGCCCGCGCCGACGTCTCGTAGTCGAAGGTCGACAGCACCAGGCCCTGGTCGGTGGCCTCGACCAGCAGTCCGGCGAGCACCGGGCACGCTCGGGTCGGACCGGGAGGCTGCGGGCTGCCCACGCGACGGCGTCGGCGAGCACGTCACGTTCGACGCGGAACTTCACGGTGGGGAGTCCTTCTTCGAGTCGGGCG
The DNA here is from genome assembly GCA_963722135.1 of uncultured Actinomycetota bacterium. Classification (GTDB taxonomy): domain Bacteria; phylum Actinomycetota; class Actinomycetes; order Propionibacteriales; family Nocardioidaceae; genus Nocardioides. The sequence continues at coordinate 651,709 of CAVRJT010000001.1, read as the reverse complement.
CGGTCAGCGGGCGGTGGGAGACGAATCCTGCCACGAGGGCGGTCCGGCGTCGGGAGGTCCGGGGCGGTTTTCCCCAGGGAGGGGGTCGGGGAGGAGTTGACGAGTGCTCGTGACCTTGGTGGAGGTCCGTAGGAGTCATAGCAACGGTGGAATCTGTGGAGGAGACACGATCGGTGCAGGTCAGCACGCTCGATCGTCGTCCACAGGGGCTGTGGAGGAGGATCCGGACGAGCGGCGTCGGCGTGTGCACGCGAGTCGGGCGCCGAACACGGTCGTCCCTTGCGGTTCCACAGATCCTCCCCGTGTAGTTCGTACCCCGGGACGCTGTTGCTCCACAGGCACGCGACGCCGTGGACCGGGTCGGTGCGGGGACTCAGCCCTGGCGGGCCTGCAGCTTGACCCGGTTGGTCAGCTCGCTGACCTGGTTGAAGACCGCGCGGCGCTCGGCGAGCAGCTGGTTGATCTTGCGGTCGGCGTACATCACGGTCGTGTGGTCACGGTTGCCGAACTGGGCGCCGATCTTGGGCAGCGACAGGTCGGTCAGCTCGCGGCACAGGTACATCGCGATCTGGCGGGCCATCACCAGGTGCCGCCCGCGGCTGGGGCCGGTGAGCTCGTCGATGGCCAGCCCGAAGTACGCCGCGGTCTGGGCGATGATCAGCCCCGCGGTGATCTCGGGCTCGCCGCCCTCGGGGATCAGGTCCTTGAGCACGATCTCGGCCAGGGTCATGTCGACCTCCTGGCGGTTGAGGTTCGCGAAGGCCGTGACCCGGATCAGCGCCCCCTCCAGCTCCCGGATGTTGGTCTGGATCTTCGAGGCGATGAACTCGAGGACGTCGGGCGGCGCGGTCGAGCCGGTCCATCGCCGCCTTCTTGCGCAGGATCGCGATGCGGGTCTCCAGGTCCGGCGGCTGGACGTCGGTGATCAGGCCCCACTCGAAGCGGTTGCGCAGCCGGTCCTCGAGGGCCTCGAGGCGCTTCGGGCGGCCGGTCCGAGGTCAGCACGATCTGCTTGTTCGCGTTGTGCAGGGTGTTGAAGGTGTGGAAGAACTCCTCCTGGGTCTGGGTCTTGCCCTCCAGGAACTGGATGTCGTCGATCAGCAGCACGTCGACGTCGCGGTAGCGCCGCTTGAACCGGTCCTGCCGGTCGTCGCGGATCGCGTTGATGAACTCGTTGGTGAACTCCTCGCTCGACACGTAGCGCACCTTGGCGCCGTTGTAGAGGGAGCGGACGTAGTGCCCGATGGCGTGCAGCAGGTGGGTCTTGCCCAGTCCGGAGTCGCCGTAGACGAGCAGGGGGTTGTAGGCCTTGCCGGGGGCCTCGGCGACGGCCACGGCCGCGGCGTGCGGGAAGCGGTTGGACGAGCCGATGACGAAGGTCTCGAAGGTGTACTTCGGGTTGAGCCGGGTCTCGAGGGCGCTCGGGGCGCCCGCCTGGCTCGGCGCGGGGCGCCGGCACCGGTCGTCGGGGACGTGCTCGCCGGTCGGGGCGGCGGGTCGACGGAGCTCGTCGCCGCCGGGGGTAGACATGTCGACATATGCGACTTTCCTCGACCTCCGCTGGGGGCCGGCGCTCGTCGGCGCCGCTCTCCTCGAGCTCGGGGTTGACCGTCACCGCGATCCGGATCTCCCGGCCGAAGCGCACCGTGAGGGCGTCCTCGAGCTGGCCGCGCAGGCGGCCCTCGAGCTGGTTGCGGGTGAAGTCGTTGGCGACAGCGACGATCGCGGTGTTGCCGTGCAGGGTCACCGGCTCGCTGGCTCGCAGCCAGGCCCGCTGGTTGGGCTGCAGGTCCGCGAGCACGCTGGCCCACGCGTTCGCGAGCTCCGAGCTGCTGTCCTCCACGGCGGATCTCCTGCCTCGTCCGGTCTGGTGCGGCCCTTCGTTCCACAAGCTTTTCCACAGGCTGTGGGTGGGGTCCGGGCGGTGCTCGTCCCACCGGGTTCGGCGCGTCGGCCGCGACCGCTTCGGGGACGCATCCCTGCAGGTCAGCGCACTGTTCCGATGGTCCCGGGGGTCAGCCGGGGGCTGATGCTCCGGCCCGGCAGCGGGCCGCCTCACGAGAGGCCCTCGATGACCCCGAACGTAACCCGCTGGCAGGTCCACCAGCAAGACGTTGTCCACAGGTTCGCAGGCCGTCCTCCACAGGGTGTACGCGCGCCGGTTTGACCCTGCGTCTCGCCCCGCGCGTACCGTTGGGCGGTCACCCGATGTCGACTGGTGCCGCATGTCCACGCCGAACCCCGCACCCGCGGGGCCTGCGTCGTGGGTGAGCGGTGCCAGCCGAAAGGCGACATCGACCGTGCGTCCGCGCACGGGTACTGCCCGCCCGCAGTCGGGGCGAGACCCCGGCGCGATCCGGGGCGACACTGCACAGACGTCCAGCGAAAGAGAACATCTGCCGTGAGCAAGCGTACGTACCAGCCGAACAACCGCCGTCGCCACAAGGTGCACGGGTTCCGCCTGCGCATGCGCACCCGCGCCGGCCGCGCGATCCTGAACTCGCGCCGCCGCAAGGGTCGCAAGAGCATCTCGGTCTGAGCGACGGCGCCCCGGCCGTTGCTACCCCGCCGCCCACCGTCTGCGTGACGGCTCGGACTTCCGAGCCGCCTCCCGCGGCGGTCGGCGCGCGGGGTCACGGACGCTGGTCGTGCACCTGCTGGACGTCGACGACGACAGCGGGCTGCGCGTGGGGTTCGTGGTGAGCAAGGCCGTGGGCAACGCCGTCGCCCGCAACCGCGTGAAACGCCGCCTGCGCCACCTGGCCCGGGAGCACGCTCAGGTCGCTCCCGGGCTCTGCTGTGCTCGTGGTGCGCGCGCTGCCCGCCTCGGCGCCAGGCGTCGTACGCCGACCTGGAGGCCGACCTGGTGCCGCTGCCTCGCGCGGGTGCAGCCGTGAAGCACGTGCTGATCGCGCTGCTGCGCCTCTACCGCGCCGTGGTGAGCCCGATCTACGGCCAGGTGTGCCGCTACCACCCCTCGTGCTCGGCGTACGCGCTCGAGGCCGTGCAGGTGCATGGCAGTCTGAGGGGCACGTGGCTGGCCACCCGGCGCGTCGGTCGCTGCCACCCGTGGGCGGCCGGCGGGCTACGACCCGGTCCCGCCCGCCGGACGTCATGCTCGACCTCGAGAGGCCCCGCGTCCGCAGGCGCAGACAGCCCCGCACCCTCCCCGCACTCGACCCAGCAAGGAGCCTGATCGGTGGGCATCATCGGCGACATCTTCGGCTTCATCGCGACGCCGCTCTACTACGCCATCTCCGGCATCCTGATCGGGTGGCACAAGCTCTTCGACGCTGCATCGGTCTGGACCCCGCCGGCGGCATGTCGTGGGTGCTGTCGATCATCGGTCTGACCGTGGTCATCCGCGCGCTGCTGATCCCGCTGTTCGTCAAGCAGATCAAGGCCAGCCGCAACATGCAGCTGATCCAGCCCAAGGTCAAGGAGCTGCAGAAGAAGTACGGGCACGACCGGGAGCGTCTCGCCCAGGAGACGATGAAGCTCTACAAGGACTCGGGCACCAACCCGTTCGCGTCCTGCCTGCCGCTGCTGCTGCAGATGCCGATCTTCTTCACCCTGTTCCGGCTGCTCGACCAGGCGGCCAAGAACCAGACCGCCCACGGCTTCCTGACCGAGGACCTGGCCCGCCAGTTCGGCGAGGCCAAGACTCTTCGGGCAGTCCCGATCGCCGACAGCTTCTGGAACAGCGGGCATCTGGCGCGAGGGCGGTGGCGACCCGGGGTGATGGTCGCTGGCCCTGGTCCTGGTGCTCGCGATGACCGCCACCACGTTCTTCACCCAGCGCCAGCTGATGAGCAAGAACATGCCGGCCGACGCGCTGTCCGGGCCCTACGCCCAGCAGCAGAAGCTGCTGCTCTACGTGCTCCCCGTCGCCTTCGGCCTCGGCGGCGTCGCCTTCCCGATCGGCGTGCTCCTCTACTGGACGACCTCGAACCTGTGGACCATGGGCCAGCAGTTCTACGTGATCCGCAACAACCCCGCGCCCGGGCACGCCGGCCTTCGAGGCCAAGCAGGAGCGCGACAAGGCCAAGGCGGTCAAGCACGGTGACGGTGCGTCGCCGTCGACGAGCCGATCGAGGCTCCCCGACCGAGCGCCGCCCCGCGCAGCGCCAGCAGCCCAAGAAGCAGACCCGGCAGCAGCGCCGGCAGTCCGGCTACCTCAGGCCGGACTCGACCACGGAGGTTCCTCGTGACCCAGGACGTGACCCAGGACGTGACCTCGACGAGGCCCCGACGCAGGCCGAGTCGCCCGCCGCCGGCGCCCGAGAGCGACAGCTCGCGTCTCGAGCGCCTCGAGAACGAGGGCGACATCGCGGCCGACTACCTCGAGGAGCTCCTCGACATCGCGGACCTCGACGGTGACCTCGACATGGACGTCGAGGGCGACCGGGCCGCCGTGTCGATCGTCGGCGCCGACCTGTCCCAGCTCGTGGGCGCCCGCGGCGAGGTCCTCGACGCCCTGCAGGAGCTGACCCGGCTCGCGGTCTACCGCGAGACCGGCGAGCGCTCCCGCCTGATGCTCGACATCTCCGGGTTCCGGGCCGACAAGCGCACCCAGCTCGAGGCGCTGGCCGGCGAGAAGTGCGCCGAGGTCCGCGAGTCCGGTCGCCGCGTCGACCTGGACCCGATGAGCCCGTTCGAGCGCAAGGTGGTCCACGACGCCGTGGCCGCAGCCGGCCTGGCCTCGGAGTCCGAGGGCGTCGAGCCGCGTCGGTTCGTGGTGATCCTCCCTGAGTGAGGAGCAGCCCCCGGGCCCGGTTTCACGTGAAACACCCCCCGTGCCCGAGGTGGCCCGGGGGGTGTTCCCGTCCGTCCGGCTGGCGCTGGTCGAGCGGTACGCCGCCCTGCTGGCCGGTGCCGGCGTCGAGCGAGGCCTGATCGGTCCGCGCGAGGTGCCCCGGCTCTGGGACCGGCACGTCCTCAACAGCGCGGTGCTCGTCGGAGTGGGTGCCTGCAGGGGTCGCAGGTGTGCGACATCGGCTCCGGAGCCGGGCTGCCCGGGCTGGTGCTGGCGCTGGCGCGGCCCGACGTGCAGGTGACGCTCGTGGAGCCGCTGCTGCGGCGCACCACGTTCCTCGACGAGGTCGTCGAGCGAGCTCGGCCTGGCCGACCAGGTGGAGGTGGTGCGTGCGCGGGCCGAGGAGCTGCACGGTCGAGCGCCGGTTCGACGTGGTGACCTCGCGTGCGGTGGCGCCGCTGGAGCGGCTGCTGGGCTGGTCGATGCCGCTGGTGGCTCCCGCACGGGGCGCTGGTGGCGATGAAGGGCTCCTCGGTGGCCGAGGAGGTGGCGAGCGCTCGCAGGAGCGACCTCGGCAGCCTGGCGGCTGTGCCGAGCCGGAGATCGGTCGGCTGGGTGACGGCGGTGCTCGAGGAGGCGACCTGGGTGCTGCGAGTGGCCTGGGCGGACCCCTCGTCGGTATCGTGGCCGCCGCAGCGCCCGGCGCCGCAGCGGCGGGTCGAAGGCTCACGCAGCTGCGCGTGGGCGTCGTCCGATCAGCGGCTCCGGTGGTCGCCGGTCGCAGTCCGAGTGGTCGTCCGTACGCACCAGCTCGGCTCCGCGTTGGGCCGGGACCGGGCTTGTCCCCACAAGTTATCCACCGGTGAAAACGGCGCTCTGAGCGTGGTTGTCCACAGATTTCAACGTTTCTCCACAGGAGGACCGATGGCCGCCCACGACGATGTTTCACGTGAAACCGGCTCCGGCACGCCGTACCGCGTGCGGACCGCCGGCGACCTCGCCGACGCTCCGTCAGCGTCTCGCCGACGAGGCCACTCCCCTGGCTCGGGCGGCAGAGCACAGCCTGTCCGTGCGCCAGCGGTCCCAGTCGATGCCGCCGGCACCTCGCCCGCGCACGACGCGGATCATCGTGGTCGCCAACCAGAAGGGCGGCGTCGGCAAGACCACCACCACCGTGAACGTGGCGGCCGCCCTGGCCCAGCTGGGTCAGCGGGTCCTGGTGATCGACCTGGACCCCCAGGGCAACGCGTCGACGGCGCTCAACGTCGAGCACCGACCGCGGCGTGCCCAGCACCTACGACGCGCTGGTGGACGGCGCTCCCCTCGACGACGTCATCAGCGCCTGCCCCGAGGTCGAGAACCTGTGGGTGGTCCCCGCCACCATCGACCTGGCCGGCGCCGAGATCGAGCTGGTCAGCGTCGTGGCGCGCGAAGGCCGGCTGCGCAAGGCGATCCACGGGCACCCGTGGCGTCGGGCACGGCCGCCGACGTCGGGGACGAGCGCTTCGACTACGTCCTCGTCGACTGTCCCCCGTCGCTGGGGCTCCTCACGCTGAACGCCCTGGTGGCCGGTGAGGAGATGATGATCCCGATCCAGGCGGAGTACTACGCGCTGGAGGGTCTGGGACAGCTGCTCGAGACCGTGGACATGGTGCGCAAGCACCTCAACCCCGACGCTGGCGGTCTCCACGATCCTGATCACGATGTACGACGGCCGCACGCGGTTGGCGGCCGGCGTCGCGGACGAGGTGCGCGAACACTTCGGAGACCAGGTGCTGCGCACCGTTCATCCCCCGCTCGGTGCGGGTCTCCGAGGCGCCGTCGTACGCACAGACCGTGATGACCTACGATCCGGGGTCGCCGGGTGCCCTGTCCTACCTGGAGGCCGCGCGCGAGATCACCACCCGAGGAGTCACGCTGTGAACGCACCCCGTCCTGCGGCACGACGCGGTCTGGGCCGCGGTCTGGGCTCGCTGATCCCGACGTCCCCTCCCCCGGTGGAGGGGCAGCAGGAGGATCCGTCGAACGGTGACGAGACCGCCACGAGCACCCCATCGGCGACCGGGAGCGGGTCCCGTGCGGCGGCCGGTGCCCACGACGGTGTCGACGCGTCTGGCCCCGGTGCCCGGGGCGTGGTTCAGCGAGATCCCGATCGAGCAGATCGTGCCGAACCGGGCGCAACCACGCCAGGTGTTCGACGAGGACGCGATGGCCGAGCTCGTCCACTCCGTGCGTGAGGTCGGGCTGCTGCAGCCGATCGTGGTGCGGCGCTCCGCGACCGGAGAGCTTCGAGCTGGTGATGGGTGAGCGCCGGTGGCGCGCCTGCCAGGAGGCGGGCCTGACGGCCATCCCGGCGATCGTGCGCGAGACCGACGACACCGACATGCTGCGTGACGCGCTGCTGGAGAACCTGCACCGCTCCCAGCTCAACCCGCTGGAGGAGGCGTCGGCGTACGCGCAGCTCCTCGAGGACTTCGAGTGCACGCACGACGAGCTGGCGCAGCGCATCGGGCGCTCACGCCCGCAGATCTCCAACACGCTCCGGCTGCTGCGCCTCAGTCCCGCTGTGCAGCGCCGGGTCGCCGCCGGTGTGCTGTCGGCGGGCCACGCGCGCAGCCTGCTCGCGGTCGACGACGCCGAGCTCCAGGACCGGCTGGCCCAGCGGGTGGTGTCCGAGGGCATCAGCGTGCGCGGACTCGAGGAGATCGTGGCCGTGGGCGACTCACGAAGGCCCCGGACCGCGCACCAAGCGCCCGAAGACCGGCCGCGCCCGGGCTCTCAGAGCTGGCGGAGCGGCTCGCTGAGCGCCTGGAGACCCGGGTGAAGGTCGACATGGGCCGCAGCAAGGGCAAGATCACCGTCGAGTTCGCCTCGCTGGAGGACCTCGAGCGGATCATCGACGTGATCGACCCGCGCAACCGCAGGGACCGACCCATCTGAGCCACTACGTCGACGGCGACATTAGCGACAAGTCACTTTGTCGACAAAGCGATATGTCAACAGAAGTTCGCGGCCGGCCGATGAAGCTCGCGGCCGGCGGGTCAGCCCCGGGCGCGCTTGGCGGCCCGCTTGGCGGCCCGGGCCCGCTTCTCCTCGGCGTCGAGGCGCAGCGGCCTCCTCGGGCGTGGGGGCGGTGCCGCCGAGGCGGGCCGGGACCCACCAGGAGCCGGGCGGCTGCTCGTCGGCCGGGTAGGCAGCGATCGTCGTCGTCGAGCATCGTCGCATCCGGTCCCGCAGCGCGGCGGTCTCCGCGACCGGGTCGCTGCCGTCGGGGTGCATCGGCTCGCCGACGGTGAGCGAGATGGTCTTGCCGCGGGAGAAGTCGCGGGGGTGGTCCTTGGTCATCATCCGCTGGGTGCCCCACAGGATGACCGGCACGATCGGGACGCCCGCGCCTCGGCCGCGATGCGCACGGCTCCGGTCTTGAACTCCTTGAGCTCCATCGAGCGCGAGATGGTCGCCTCCGGGAAGATCCCGACCGCCTCGCCGTGCTGCAGGTAGTCCACCGCGGTGCGGAAGGAGTCGCAGGCCCTCGCCCCGGTCGACCTCGATGTGGTGCAGCGAGCGCATCAGCGGCCCGCCCGCGGTGTGGTCGAAGATCTCCCGCTTGGCCATGAAGCGCACCAGGCCGCTCGGAGGGGTTCGCGGCGAGCCCGCCGTAGACGAAGTCGACGTACCCGATGTGGTTGTAGGCCAGCAGCACCCCGCCCCTGCGAGGCACGTGCTCGGTGCCCGTCATCGTGATGCGCTGGCCGAGCAGGCGAAAACCGGTCTTCGCCGCGAGGATGATCGGGGGATACGTCAGGTCGAGCACGGGCCCGATCCTGCCATGCCGCCCGGGTCAGGTGACGTCGGTGCCGGGCGCGTCGTACCCGGCGGGCAGGCCGCGCTCGGGCATCGTGGTGCCGAAGGTGGCCCGCAGCTCGATCTCGGCCTCCAGGACGCCGGCCAGGCGTCGCACGCCCTCGCGGATCCGCTCCGGTGTGGGGTAGCAGAACGACAGGCGCATCGCGCCGGAGCCGAAGCCGTCGGCGTAGAACGCGGTGCCGGGGACGTAGGCCACCCGCGAGGTGACCGCGCGCGGCAGCATCGCCTTGGCGTCGATGCCGGGAGGCAGGCTGAGCCAGACGTAGAAGCCGCCCTCGGGGACGTTCCAGGAGCAGCCCGCGGGCATCAGGTCGTCGAGCGCGGAGACCATCGCGTCGCGACGCTCGCGGTACATCTCGCGGAACTGCTTGATCTGCCCGACCCAGTCGTGCTTGGCCAGGTACGCCGAGACCGCCATCTGGGAGAACTGCGGGGGACACAGGGTCGCGGACTCCTGGGCCAGCACCAGCTTCTCGCGCACCGGGTGCGGGGCCAGCGCCCAGCCGACCCGGAAGCCCGGGGCGAAGGTCTTGGAGAACGAGCCGAGGTAGATCACGGTGTCGGCCTCGTCGGCGCGCAGCGCCCGCAGCGGCTCGCGCTCGAAGCCCAGCAGCCCGTAGGGGTTGTCCTCGAGGATCAGCACGCCCTCGTCGCGGCAGATCTCCAGGACCTCGGTGCGCCGCTGCGCCGACATGGTCACGCCGGCGGGGTTGTGGAAGTTCGGGATCGTGTAGAGGAACTTGATCGTCTTGCCGGCCGCCTTGACCGTCGCGATCGCCTGGCGCAGTGCGTCGGGCACCAGCCCGTGCGCGTCCATCTCGGCGTGCACGACCTCGGCCTGGTAGGCGCGGAAGACGCCCAGCGCGCCGACGTACGACGGTGCCTCGCAGATCACCACGTCGCCGGGATCGCAGAAGACGCGGGTCACCAGGTCGACGGCCTGCTGGGAGCCCACGGTGACCACGACGTCGTCGGGGTGCGCCTCGATGCCCTCGAGCCGCATGACGTCGGTGATCTGCTCGCGCAGCTCGGGCACGCCCTGGCCGGAGCCGTACTGCATCGCCACGGTGCCCTGGTGCTCGACCAGGTCGCCGATGGCGCTGCCGACGACGTCCAGCGGCAGCCCCGAGATGTTGGGCATGCCGCCGGCGAGCGAGACGACCTCGGGACGCGAGGCGACCGCGAAGAGCGCTCGGATCTCCGAGGCGGTCATGCCGGCCGTGCGCGCGGCGTAGAGGTCGACGAAGGAGTCGAGGCGGGTGTGCGAGCGCGCGGGTGAGGAATCCATGACAGGTCTAGCATGAGGGATGACCGGCCTCGCGTGCACGCGGAGATCGCGGTGTGGGCGAGTCGATCGGCTCACACCGGTGACGAGGGCAGGTGAGGCGCGTGGCTCGGAAGATCGTCCGGGTCACCCTGGACCTGCTCCAGGAGATCGACGCGCCCTGCCGCACCTGCGCCTTGTGGCAGCTCGACCCGGTGCGTCGCTCCCGGCCTGCTGCAGCGACGCCGAGGCCGCCCACGAGCGGGCGTCCTGGTTGTCCGAGGTCCTGCGCGAGTGGGGGTCGTGCGGGCGCGTGGTGCTGGTCGACGGCCGCGCGGTCGGGCACCTGGTCTACGCGCCGCCGGCGCTGGTGCCCGCGGCGCCGACGGCTTCGCGACCTCGCCGGTCTCGCCGGACGCCGTCCTGCTGGTCAGCGGGTACGTCGACCCCGCGCACGCGGGCGGCGGCCTCGGGCCGGGTGCTGGTGCAGGCGATGGCGCGCGACCTGCTGGGTCGCGGGCGGATCCGCGCCGTGGAGGCCTTCGGCCGGCTCGACGCCTGCCCGGGACTCGCCCCGGGGGCTGCTGGCCGCGCCAGCGCACGGTGGCCGGCTGCGCGCTGCCGGTCGGGTTCCTGAGCGGCGTGGGGTTCGGCACCGTCCGCGCCGCACCCGCTGACGCCGCGGATGCGGATGGACCTCGCGCTCGGCCCTGACCTGGCGCGACGAGGTGGAGGCGGCCATCGAGCGGCTGCGGGGGGTGGTGCGGCCCGCCCGGTGCCGGCCGCCGAACGCAACGACCCCCGTCACCGCGAGGTGACGAGGGCCGGGGTGCCTGGTGGGGCCTGGCTGAGCCGGCTCCGTGCTCGCTCAGATGAAGTCGGCGAGCTCCTTGAGCAGCGCGGCCTTCGGGCGGGCGCCGACGATGCGTCTTCACGACCTGGCCGCCCTGGTAGACGTTGATCGTCGGGATGCCGGTGACCCGGTAGGACGAGGGCGTCACCGGGTTCTCGTCGACGTTCATCTTCAGGAACGTGATCTTGTCGCCGTGCGCGCCGGCGAGCTCGTCGAGGATCGGGGAGACCTGGCGGCACGGACCGCACCACTCGGCCCAGAAGTCCACGAGGACCGGCTTGTCGGCCATCAGGACCGTGCTGCTCGAACTCGGCGTCGGTGACGGCTGAGATGTTGCCCATGGTGGACCTCTCAGATCTGTGGGGTGCGGGACGGGTGCTGGAGCGGGGCTCCAGGGAGGGTCGTTGCGAGGGTGGAACGCCGCCGGGCGCCGTGATGTTCCAGGTGCCCGGCGGTCGGGGCTCAGGCGTCCGACGACCTCGGCGTCGGCGCGCTCCTGGGCCTCGGCGGGCGATGGAGGCGACGTGCTCGAGCTCGGAGAGGAAGCGCTCGGCGTCGAGCGCGGCCGCGCAGCCGGTGCCGGCGGCGGTGATGGCCTGGCGGTACTGGTGGTCGACCAGGTCGCCGCAGGCGAAGACGCCGGGCTGGTTGGTGCCGGTGGTGGGGTGCTCGGCCAGCACGTAGCCGTTGTCGTCGAGGTCGATCTGGCCGGTCGAGCAGCTCGGAGCGCGGGTCGTGGCCGATCGCGACGAACAGCCCGGTGGCGTCGAGGTGGCGCTGCTCACCGGTGCGTGGTGTCCGCGCAGGGTCAGCGACTCCAGGCGTCGGTGCCGTGGATCTCGGCGACCTCGCTGTTCCACAGGATCTCGAGCTTGGGGTCGGCGAAGGCCCGCTCCTGCATGATCTTGGAGGCGCGCAGCTCGTCGCGGCGCACGATCAGGGAGACCTTGGAGCCGAAGCGGGTCAGGAAGGTGGCCTCCTCCACCGCGGAGTCGCCGCCGCCGACCACGGCGATGTGCTGGTCGCGGAAGAAGAACCCGTCGCAGGTGGCGCACCAGGAGACACCGCGACCGGAGAGCTCCTTCTCGCGGGGCAGGCCCAGCTCGCGGTAGCCCGAGCCGGTGGCCAGGATGACCGCGTGGGCCCGGTGGGTGTCGGTGGCGGTGCGCACGTCTTGACGTCGCCGGTCAGCTCGACCTCGACGACGTCGTCGGCGACCAGCTCGGCGCCGAAGCGCTCGGCCTGGCCGCGCATCTCGTCCATCAGGGCCGGGCCCATGATGCCGTCGCGGAAGCCGGGGAAGTTCTCGACCTCGGTGGTGTTCATCAGCGCGCCACCGGCGGTGACGGAGCCCTCGAAGACCAGCGGGTGCAGGTTGGCCCGGGCGGCGTAGACCGCCGCGGTGTAGCCGGCAGGCCCCGAGCCGATGATGATCACGTTGCGGATGTCGTTCTCGGACATGCGTCCAGCTTCTCCTCGGTCTGGGGGTGGACCGGTTCCCGGTCCGCTCGGTCCAACCGATCCTAGGCGAGTGGCATTCCCGGGGGGCCCGCCGGTCGGCACCCGCGTCAGCGGCGCGGGGAGCGTGGTGGTGCGCAGCACGCCACCGGTGCCGCACTGGAGCAGGTCGACGACCTGGCTGTCGCCGGCGGGGGCGCGGAAGGCGAGCACGGCCGGCTCGTTGTCGCTACAGGACGGCCACGGGGATGCCCTCGCCCCACGCGGCCGGCGCACAGTCCCGCCAGGCGCGCGCACCGGTCGCGGGCGCGTCGCGCAGGCGCGGCGACGCGGGCCGAGGGCGCCACCGCCGGCGCGGACGGCGCGCGCTGGAGCCGGGTCGACGTCGTCGCCGAAGGCCTTCTCGGCGACGCGGGCAGCCGGCCGTCGAGGACCACGACCCCGCGGGCGGGGCCCTGCCGGCTCAGGCTGCGCCCGGAGGACAGGCTCGTCCTGGCGGCCGCGTCGCCCGCCTCGCCCGCGTCGTCGCTGGTCGTCGCTGCGGTCCGGGGACGTCGTCGCGGTCGGTGGACCCGGCCGCGCCGGCCCCGGCCCTCGGTCGACGAGGCGTCGCCGCCGGACCCGCTGCCGTACAGGTCGACGACCTGGCCGAGACCGATGCCGACCACGACGACGGCTGCGGCGGCGACGAGCATCGAGGCGACCCGTCGGCGGCGTGCGGCGGCGAACTCGAGCACGCCGGTGCCGCTGATCCCGCTGGGCACGTCCTCGCCGGCGTCGAGCCGGCCGAGCACCTCGTCGAGCCGGGCGGCTCACGTCGGCCGGGCACGGGCGCCTCGTGGCGGGCGTCGGCGAGCAGGCGGCGGAGCCGGGCCTCCTCCTCGGGGGAGGGCGCGACGGGTGCGGTCATCTCGCCTCCTTCGAGTCGTGGACTGGTCGGCGTGCGGTCGGGGTCGGACGACGGACCATCCTCCCCGTGTCCTCCGGCTGTCGGTGGCCGGGGTCGGCCACCTGCGTCGGTGACCGGGCTGGTCTCAGGGGCTGCTGGTCGGGCTGCTGGTCGGGGTGGGGTGCGGGTGGTCCGCGGGGGTCGTCAGGTCGGACGGGCGAGGCGGCGACGGGGTTCCCTGCCGCCGGGGTCGGCCGGGTCGCGGTCGTGCTCGTCGTCGACGCGGAGCAGGTCACCGAGGTGCGCGGCCAGGCGGGCGCGGCCGCGCGAGCACCGGGACTTCACGGTGCCCACGGCGCAGTCGAGCATCGGGCCACCTCGGCGACCGGGTAGCCCTCCATGTCGACGAGCACGATCGCGGCGCGCTGCTCGGCCGGCAGCGTGCCCAGCGCGTCGAGCACCGCGCGGCGGCGCTCCGCGCGCACCGAGTGCTCGGCGGGTCCTCGGTCTCGGGGGTCGCGGTGCGCGTGTCGCCGCGGTCGCCGTACTCCTCGAGGTCGTCGGGCAGCCGGTCGGTACGCCGCACGCGGGCGGCGCGCAGCCGGTCGAGGCAGGCGTTGACGACGATGCGGTGCAGCCAGGTGGTGACCGCGGCGTCGCCGCGGAAGGAGCCGGCGCGACGGTACGCCGCGACCATGGCGTCCTGGAGGCCGTCGGCGGCGTCCTCGTGGTGGCCGGTGGTGCGCAGCGCGACCGCCCAGAGCCGGTCACGGTGGCGACCGAACAGCTCGCCGAAGGCTCCTCCGCGTCCCGCCACGTGGGCGGCGAGCAGGGCCCGGTCGTCGAGCTCGGCCAGCGGGCGGGCGTCCTGGCGGTGGCCCCTCATCGGGTCGCTCACCCGAGCACCCGGATCTCGGAGACCTCGCCGCGGAAGCCGTCGCCGACGTCGGGCAGCGAGGTGAACCAGACGGTCAGGTAGCTCCCGGCCACGGCCTCGTCGAGCTCGATGCGCTCCTGGGTGCCCGCCGATGACGTCCGCGACCGGCTCGAGGTCGGCGATGCCCGTGGGCGGCTCCTCGGTGACGTAGAGCTGGACCTGCGACCCCTCGCCGACCAGGTGGAGCTCGACGGCGCGGACCTCGGCGGGGGAGCCGAGGTCGACGACCAGGCCGAGACCGGTCTTGAGCCCGCCCGGACCGAAGTCCTGGTCGTAGGTGTTGGTGCGCCAGCTGGTCGAGGGGTCGCCGTCGACCGCGTTGCGGCGCCAGCTCCGGGTTCTCCTCGGGCGGGTCGGCCTGCGGGTCGAAGTCGGTGGCGGTGAGGCCGCGCAGCGGCTGCGGCGTGCTCGAGGGCGAGGAGCTGCTCGAGGAGCCCGACGACGCCTCGTCGTCGGGCACGCTGCCCAGCGGCGTCCGGCCGCGACCCACGTTGAAGGCGACCGCCACGGCCACCACCAGGAGCACCCCGACCAGCAGCAGCGCGGCCAGGCGGAAGGTGTTGCGACCGGGGACCTCGTCGTCCTCGGGCGGCAGGTCCGACCCGAGCACCCCGCTCCCGGTGTGCGTCATCGAGACCCGGACCACCGGTGCCGTGACCGGTCCCGGTGTCCCAGGGCCAGTAGTCGTCCTGCCCGGTCGACGTGGTCGCGCCGGGGCGCGACCGGCGGGCCGGCGCACCCTCGGGCGGGTCCGGGGCGAAGAGGGGGCGCGGCTCCGGGTCCTCCAGGGGCGGCGGAGGCGGCCCGGGGGTCGGCCGGCGGGTGCGGTCCTCGCTGGCGCCGAACGACGGCAGCCCGGCCTCGGTCGGGAGGTCCACGGACGCGGGCGCGTCGGTGCCGGCGGGGGTGCCGCCGGCCGGGGTGTCCGTCTGGTCGGGGTCAGCGGCGTCGTCGGGCTCGGCCGCCGTGGGCGCGTCGATGGAGGCAGCCACGGTGGGGGCGTCGAGAGCCGGGTCGCCGGCCCGGATGACCCGGGTCGGCTCCACGTCCGGCTCCACGTCCGGCTCGGGATCGGGTTCCGGGTCCGGCTCGGGCTCGTCGGCCGGGCGCAGGCCGAGCTCGGGCACCGCGCTGAACCGCACCGGGCCGGTGCCCCGCGAGACCAGGCGCTCGACCAGCGACTCGGGGATGCCCGTCGGGTCGCCGACGAAGTCCTCGAGCGCGGCCGCCAGGCCGCGCGCCGACTCGGGGGCGCGCAGCCCCCGGCCGCGTCCGGTGAGGTCGAGCACCTCGTCGCACAGGGTGTCGAGCTGGCGGGGGATGCCGGCGCGCACCTGGCGCGGGCGCAGCACCCGGTCGTGCTCGCGGGGCGCGGGCGGCACGGCCGAGCCGGACGCGCCCGCCCATCGGCCGGTCAGGGCGGCGTACAGGAGCCCGGCGAGGTCGGCGACGTCGTCCTCGATCGCGGCCGTGGGGCACCCCGTGCAGCGCGGCGTCGACGCTCCAGCCGATGACCCGGATCGACCCGTGCAGGTCGACCAGCACGTTCTCGGGGTTCAGCCGGCCGTGCGGCGACCCCGGCGGCGTGGGCGACGGTCGCGGCGGCACCGACCTCGGCGACCAGCCAGGCCGCGCGTCGGGGCGGCAGCACCCCGCCGGCGCCGAGCATGATGTCCAGGGAGGTGCCGGCGCCCCACTCGTTGACGACGTAGCAGAGCCCGTCGACCTCCTCGGCGTCCAGCACCCGCAGGATGTGCGGGTCCAGCACCGGCTGCGGAGCGCCGCGCGGCGGCCAGCAGGCCGGGGGCCCGCGGGTCGTCGGCGCCGATCACGTGCAGCGCGACGTGCCGCTCGAGGATCCGGTCGTGCGCTCGCCAGAACCGCCCGCTCCCGCTCTCGCTCAGCAGGTCGACGAGTCGGTACCGACCGGCGAGCACGTCACCGGGTCGGATCGAGTGGTGCACTGCGCTCCTTCACGGGCTCGGCGGGCCGGCTGCTCACCCCGGCGGGCCGAGGCACCACCGGGCTCCTGGACATCGTAGGGGGGTCAGTCCCGTTGCGGGGCGGGGGCGCGACGGGTGAGGGTGCGCAGCACGTCGGTGACCTCGCGCAGCCGCACGAGGCGGGCCAGCAGGAGGAAGGCGGCCACGTCGACGACCCCCACCACCAGCACCCGGAGCCCGGCCATCAACCGGCTGTCCTCGGGCCCCGCGTGGTGCAGGCCCCAGGCCACCGAGGCGGCGAGCGCGGTGGCCACGAGCACCACCAGCGCGACGCGGACGACGAAGCGCAGCAGCCGCCGGCCGCCGAGCCCACCCACCTGGCGCGAGAGCACGGAGTAGGACACGAGCGAGCCCACGGCGTACGCCGCCGTGTAGGCCAGCACCAGCGACGGCGCGGTCGCGGCGGGACCGGTCAGGTTCACCAGCACCAGGGCGACCGCGACGTTGGTGACGCCGACCGCGCACTGCACGAAGAACACGGTGCGGGTCTGCTCGAGGGCGTAGAAGCCGCGCAGGACCACGTAGTGGACGGTGAAGAACACCAGCCCCGGCCCGAACAGCGCCAGGGTCGCCACGTAGTTGTCGACCGAGTCCGCGGCGGCGCCGTAGCCGAAGAGGATGCGGGGCAGGTCGGGCGCGAGCAGCGGCAGCAGGGCGGCGAAGGGCACGATCACGGCGAGGCCGGTGCGCATCGTCGACGACAGCGTCTCCGCCAGGCCGCCGAGGTCCTGGGCGGCGGCGCGGGCCGAGAGCCGCGGCAGGATCGCGGTGGCCAGCGAGACCGTGATGATCGAGTGCGGCACCATCACGATCAGGAAGGCCGCCGAGTAGACCGTGGCGCCGGTGCCGTCCGGGTCGCCGGCGGCGGTGCCGGTCGAGGCGAGGTTGATGACGACGGTGTACGCCGCCTGGTTGACCACCACGAAGCCGACCGTCCACATGCCCAGGCGCAGGGTGTGGCCCAGGCCCGTGCCGCGGAAGTCGAAGCGCGGCGCGTAGCGGAAGCCGGCCCGGCGCAGGTAGGGCAGCAGCACCAGCAGCTGGAGCGCGATGCCGGCCGTGGACCCCAGGCCCAGGAGCAGCTCCTGGGAGCTGCTGAAGCCCGCGAACTGCTCGGACTCGCGGGCGGCGCCGAAGACCAGCAGGTAGACGACCAGGGTGGCGACGGCCACGACGTTGTTGGCGATCGGCGCCCACATCATCGGGCCGAAGGTGCCGCGGGCGTTGAGGATCTGCCCGACGAGCACGAACATGCCGTAGAAGAAGACCTGCGGCAGGCAGTAGCGGGCGAAGTCGACCGTCGACTCCTGCACGTCGGGCGGCCAGTCGGTCGTGTAGAGGCCCACGACCAGCGGGGCCGCGACGACCAGCAGCACCGTCACCGCGGCCAGGAACAGCCCGGCCAGGGTCACGATCCGGTTGGTGTAGGCCGCGCCGCCGTCGTCGTCGTGCTGCAGCGCGCGCACCAGCTGGGGCACCAGCACGGCGTTGAAGACGCCGCCGGCCAGCAGGATGTAGAGCATGTTCGGGATCGTGTTCGCGATGTTGAACGCGTCCGCGTGCAGCAGGTTGCCCAGCGCCGCGGCCAGCAGGGTGGCGCGGATGAAGCCGCTCAGGCGCGAGAAGGTGGTGCCGGCGGCCATGACGGCCGACGAGCCGAGGATGCTGGAGCGCTCGTCGTCGGTGCTGGTGCTCACGCCCGGTCCTCCGGCTCGTCGTCGGGCTGGTCGTGCTGCTCGGCGCGGGCCGCTCGCACGCGGCGCACGAGCCGCACGGCGATCGCCCCGAAGAGCAGCACGGCCCCGGAACCCATGATCAGCCAGATCACGCCGCTGACCTGCGCGGCGCGGATCGGGACCACGTCGATGCGCCGAGCGGCACGTCGTTGACGTCGGTGAGCACCAGGGTCACGTTGTGCACGCCCTGCTGCTCGGTGGTGGCGTTGAGCAGCACCGTGGTGCTGCCCCCGGCCGGGATCTCGATGCTGTCGGGCACCCGCAGCGTCATCGGCTGGTCCGAGCGGGCGTCGAGGCGCACCGTGACGCTCTCGTCGAGACCGTTGGTGATGGTGGCCGGCAGCCGGCCGCTGGCGCTCGAGAGCGTCACCCCGGGTGGGGCGGTGACCTCGACGGCCCCGAGCTGCCCGCGGACCACCTCCTCCGCCGCCTGGGCCGAGCGCAGCGCTGCGGCGCGGATCGGTCGGGTCAGGTAGGAGGCGGTCGGGTAGGCCTCCGCCGAGACGACGGAGGCGATCCGGTCGTTGAAGGTCAGCAGGTCCTGGAGGTGTCTGCCCGACCTCGACCAGCTCGGTCACCGCGTTCAGGTCGGCCGGGCCGAGCTCGGCGTCGAGCTGTCCCCGTCGGGTAGGTGAGCTCGGTCGCCGCGACGGGTCGGGGGCGGCGACCGGCGGTGGCCTCGGCGACGGTGTCGAGGTCGACCCAGTCGGTGTCCAGGGCGTCGAAGAAGGCGGTGGGGTCGGTGTCCGGCGCCCAGCCCAGCGGCAAGGTCACCACGAGGGGGGAGCGGCGGCCGGTGTCGAGCAGCCGCACCGCGGCCTCGCTGAGGATCCGCTGGCGCAGCGCCGAGGGACGAGAGCCGCGGCCCCGGCCCCGGGCCGCCGTCGACGGCGCCGGAGGAGGCGAGCACCACCGTGCGGCCCACGCACCGAGGCCACCGCGGGCAGCGGGTCGTCGGCGCGCTGACCACCGAGCATCCGGTCGGTGAGCAGGATCGTCTCGTCCTCGCGGACCGTCGTCGAGGGCCTCCACCGGCAGGAAGCCCAGCGGGGAGGCGAGTGCGGGCTGCGTGCTCAGCTCGACACCCTCCAGCTCCGAGCCGGAGCGGCGGCGCGCGGAGCGGTAGACCTCGGGGGCGAACCGTGCGGCCGCGGCGACGTCGAGGTCGCCGTACGGCAGCGCGAGCACCTGCGAGCCGGACCCCACGGCGTCCTGCAGCGCGTCGAGCCAGTCGGCGGCGCTGAGCGCGAGCGTCGCGGGCCTGGGGGTCGAGCTCGGCCAGGTCGTCGGGGTCCTCGAGGCGGGGCGGCACCGTGCCGCGTGTCCGGCTCGGACGGGTCCGGGCCGGGGCCCGTCCCCTCGGAGCCGCCGGACGTCGGGTCGTCCGTGGACGGCGAGGCCGCGCCGGGGTCGCCGGTCGCGGCGCCGTCGGGTGAGCCGGGGGCCGCCGTGTCGTCCGCGTCGGGTGCGCCGGGGTCGCGCGGGTCGATCGTGGGCGTCGTGGAGCGCGCCGGGTTGCCGGCGGCCAGTCGTCCGGCGGCGTCGGTGACGGCGGGGTCGACGAGCCAGGTCAGCGGCCGGCCCTCGGCACCGGCGCCGAAGGCGACGAGGTCGGCGAGGCTGCCGCCGGGCGCCAGGGACTCGGCCCACGACTCGAGCCCGGCCACCCGGCCGTCGGCGTCGTGGAGGACCCGGCGGCGCAGCGGCACCACCACGGAGACGGGGAGGCTGCGGTCCTCGGCGCCGACGTAGGGCAGGAAGGTGCGGGCGCGACCGTCGGCGTTGGGGTCGCGGCCCGTCCACGCCCTGGCCGAGCGCGTGCACGCCGAACCAGTAGACGCCGCGCTCGTCGACCTCGAGGCGCGACCGGGCGACGGTGAAGGAGTAGTCGGCCGACTCCCCGGGCTCCAGGGTGTCGATGACGGCGTAGGGGCCGGGGTCGGTCACGCGCTCCCCGACGAAGTCGAGGACGTCGGTCTCGCGGGCCAGGCTGAGCTCGGCGGGCGTCGTGAGCGCCGTGCCGCCCAGGAAGGGGTAGAGGTTGATGGTGGTCCAGGTGTCGTCGTCGACGTTGGTGACGGTGCCGCTGACCTCGAGGGGCCCGGAGCGGGGCAGCTCCCCCGGGGTCAGGGCGTCGATCGTGACCCGGAGGGGCTCGACGGTCTCGTCCGCCGCCCGGGCGGTGCCGGCGAGGGCGGGCGCCGCGAGCGGCCCGGCCGCAGCCGCTCGACGCGGCCAGCCCCGCCGTTCCCGCCAGCCCGGCGAGGACCACCGCCAGGAGCCCTCCGCCGACCCGGCGCACGCCCGTGCGGGCAGGCAGCAGCGAACGGGGGAGAACCACGCCACGACTCTAGTGGGGCGGGGGTGCGCGGCCGGGAACCCTGCACCGCGGGGGCGTCCCCGCGCTCGCGCATAGACTGCCCCCCCGTGCCCCACGACGAGCCCGCCCCCCTCAGCATGGTCGAGGTGCAGCGATCGGTCGCCGCCGAGCTGGACCGCATCGGCCCCGTGATCGACGACCTCGGCCGACGCTTCACCGACGCCGGCCACGAGATCGCCCTCGTCGGCGGCCCGGTGCGCGACGCGATGCTGGGTCGCCGCCACAACGACCTCGACCTCACGACCTCGGCGCACCCCGACGAGACCGAGCGGCTGCTCAAGGGCTGGGCCGACGCGATCTGGGACATGGGTCGCGACTTCGGCACGATCGGCTGCCGCAAGGGCGAGTGGCAGGTCGAGGTGACGACGTACCGCTCGGAGTCCTACGACCCGTCCTCGCGCAAGCCCGACGTCGCCTTCGGCGACACCCTGGCCGGCGACCTCGGTCGGCGCGACTTCACCGTCAACGCGATGGCGGTGCGGCTGCCGGGGCGCGAGGTGGAGGACCCGTACGGCGGCATCCTGGACCTGGCCCACCGCGTGCTGCGCACGCCGGGCACCCCCGAGGACTCCTTCTCCGACGACCCGCTGCGGATGATGCGGGCGGCCCGCTTCGCCGCGCAGCTCGGCTTCGAGGTCGACGAGTCGGTGGTCCGGGCGATGACCGCGATGGCCGAGCGGATCGACATCATCTCCGCCGAGCGGGTGCGCGACGAGCTCGTGAAGCTGATCATGTCGCCGTTCCCGCGCCGCGGGCTGACGCTGCTGGTGGAGACCGGGCCTGGCCGAGCGGGTGCTGCCCGAGCTGCCGGCGCTGGCGCTGGAGCGCGACGAGCACCACCGCCACAAGGACGTCTACGAGCACTCGCTGACGGTGCTGGAGCAGTCGATCGACCAGGAGGAGCGCCTCGGCGGCCCCGACCTGGTCTCGCGCCTCGCGGCGCTGATGCACGACGTCGGCAAGCCGCGCACCCGCCGCTTCGTCGACGACGGCACCGTGACCTTCCACCACCACGACGTCGTCGGCGCCAAGCTGACCCGCAAGCGGATGAAGGCGCTGCGCTTCTCCAACGACGAGATCGACGCGGTGAGCTCGCTGGTCGAGCTGCACCTGCGCTTCCACGGCTACGGCAGCGGCGAGTGGACCGACTCGGCCGTGCGCCGCTACGTCCGCGACGCCGGCGACCAGCTGACCCGGCTGCACGTGCTGACCCGCGCCGACTGCACGACGCGCAACCGGCGCAAGGCCGAGCAGCCTGCGACGCACCTACGACGACCTCGAGGCGCGCATCGAGCGGCTCGCCGAGGCCGAGGAGCTCGGCGCGATGCGCCCGGACCTCGACGGCAACCAGATCATGGAGATCCTCGGGCGTCGGGCCGGGCCGCGAGGTCGGCGAGGCCTACCGGCACCTGCTCGAGCTGCGGATGGACGAGGGTCCCCTCGGCGAGGAGCGCGCTCGTGAGGAGCTGCTCGCCTGGTGGGCGCAGCGCTAACGTCCGGCCGCCGCGGGTTGGGTACGGTCAGCGACCATGACGACTGCACCCAGCACCGGTAGCGACCTGCACGCCGAGATCGAGGTCGACGCGACCCCGGCCCAGACCTGGGCGTTGGTCAGCGACGTCCGCCGGATGTCCGAGTGGAGCCCGCAGGTGCGTCGTACGTTCGTGCCCGGCGGCGCCGTGCGCCAGGGCAGCCGGATGATCAACCTCAACCACCGCGGCTGGATGCACTGGCCGACCCAGGCCCGGGTGGTCCGCTTCGAGCCGCACCACCAGATCGCCTTCCGGGTCGTGGAGAACCGGACCGTGTGGTCCTACACCCTCGAGCCCCTCGACGGCGGCACCCGCACCCGCATCGTGCACCGGCGCGAGAGCCCCGACGGCGTCTCGAAGCTGTCGACGGGCCTGACCAAGGTCGCCTTCGGCGGCGTCCCCGCCTTCACCGACGAGCTGCGCGAGGGCATGCAGCGCACGCTCGAGCGGATGAGCGCAGCCTCACCTCCTGACCGCTGCTCGCCACGGGTCGCGAGCCCAGGGACCGACGGCGACGGCGCCGGCCCCGGGGGGACCGACGCCGTCGGGTGGTGCTCGTGGTGGCTACTTCTTGGTGACGAAGCCGTCCACGTAGGCGCTCCTCGAGCGGACCTTGAGGACGAGGGTGTGCGCCCCGCCGCCGAGGCCGGTGAAGACGCGCTCGAGCGAGACGCGCCGCGAGGGCTCGTCGCTGCGGAACGAGATGGTCCCGACGCGCTTGCCGTCGACGAGCACCCTGGCCGAGCCGCCGGCACGGTCCGTGCCGTAGACGACCGCCGCCTGCGGGTCCGCTGAAGTCCAGGCGCAGCACGTCCTTGCCCTTTCCCTGGCCCTTCGCGGCGTTGTCGCAGTAGTTGCCGCCCGGGCCGCGCTGCGAGCCGACCGTGCGCCAGCTGCCCGAGCGCTCGCACCGTGCCGGACTGGCAGGCCGACGAACCGGTGCACCCGGAACCGGATGGTGTCGGTGTCGGTCGCGCCGGCCTCGTCGGTGACGGTCAGGCTGACCTTCTGCACCCCTGCCTCGCGGAAGCGGTGCTTGGTCCGGCGACCGCGTGGCGTCGACCGTGGCTCCCGCCGTCGTGGAAGTCCCAGCTGTAGTCGAGGTCCTTCGAGCCGGTCTCGGCGTCGCTGGACCGCTTGCCGGTCAGCCGCACCGAGCGCGCGGTGGTGGCGCGGTCCGGCTTGGCCCGCGCCTCGGCGGTCGGGGCGGTGTTGTCGCCGCCGGCCTCCTCGGTCACCGTGACCGTCACCGACGCGGTGTCGACCGCACCCTGCGGGTCGGTCACCGTGACCGTGGCGGTCTTCGTGCCCACCGAGTCGTACGACGTGCGCACGACCTCGGCCGGTGGCGTCCTTGGTGCCGCCGCCGTTGCCGAAGTCCCAGCTGTAGTCCAGGTCGGCTCGCCGGCGCTCTGGGCGTCGGTGCTGCCCTCGGCCGAGAGCGTCACCTCCTGGCCGGTGCGGACGGTGGCTGGGCGTGGCCTTCGCGGCGGCCTGGGGCGCGGTGTTGTGCCCACCGCCGCCGGGCGCCTCGGTCGAGGTAGCCGTAGTTGAACTCGCCGCAGCCCGTGCCGACGGTGAGGTCGACGGCACCGGTCAGGTTGTTGGCCGGGGCCGCGTCGGCGCCCGTCATCTGCTTGACCGTGAAGCCGAGGCAGTCGAAGGCGAACTCCCAGTTCGCCCGAGGTGGTGCTCGGGTCGGAGTAGTTGTCCACGTGCGGCTTGGCCGGGGCGTCGGAGAACGATCGAGCGGGCGGCCGCGGCGGTGAACGCCGCGTCGTCCAGTTCGGGGGTGTCGCTGCCCGGGGTGGGCGTCGCGTCGAGCGGCGACTGCGCCGGCGGGTTGTCGGTGCCGGTGTTGCCGTAGCCGTGCGCCTCGTCGGTGTAGACGAGCGAGAGGCCGGCCTCGAAGGCGGCGCCCCCGCGGTCGGCCTGGCCCAAGCCGTCGAAGTCGAAGCCCGGAGCGGTCCCGCATCTCGAGGTAGTAGGCGTGGTCCTGCTCCGAGCCCGCGCCGGCCTGCAGGAACTTCCAGCCCTGGGTGCAGCTCTGGGCCGTGGTCAGGTCCTCGCGGCACCCGCCGTTGAAGATGCGGCTCGTCGTCGGGACCGCCGCTGGTCTCGAGGTCGGCGACCAGCACGTCGTACGCCGGCTTGCCGGGCTCGGTGACGGTGACCTTGAGGTCGTCGACGAACCAGCCGGGCCGGGCCAGGCCCGGGTCGGTGGCGTAGCTGAACCGCAGCGCGCCGGCCTGCTTGCCGGCCAGCTCGCTGATGTCGTACCGGTCGGCGAGGAAGACGGCGTCGGGGGTCTCACCGGCCTTGCGGTCGATGGCCTCGGAGCCGGCCTGGTAGCTGCCTGAGGTGCCGGTCAGGCCGTTGTCGAAGGTGGCCTGGCACTGGTTCTGGTTCGGGTTGCCGGCCAGCGGGTCGGTGTTGGAGGTGGTGTAGCCGTTCTCCGACCGTTGGAGGTGTAGGTCTTGCCGCCGTCGGTGGTGGTGAGCACGAAGCCGTAGTCGTAGTCCCACTCGATGTCCCACCAGGACTTCATCGACAGCTCGACCTTGCTGCCGGCCGGCAGCGTGGCCAGCTGGGGGATCGACACGTCGAGGTTGCGACCGCTCTGCGGCGCGCACCCGAAGTCGTTGCCGGAGCCGGACCACCAGGCGTGGGTCTTGCTGGCCTTGTCGCCGGAGTCGAAGACGGCCGGGTCCAGCAGCTGGCGACCGGGCAGCTTCGCGACGTACATCTGCGAGTTCTGCACGCGCCCGTCGACACCCTCCTTCAGCGTGTACGGCGTGCCGTCGGGGCGCTGCCAGGTGAGGGTGTCGATGTCGGTCTTGGAGTCCTTCCAGCCCGGTGACCGAGGTCGAGGCGTCCAGGACCTGCGGGACGACCCAGCCCATCTCCTGGCGGGAGAAGGCGTCCATGTTCTGCGACTGGTCGGTCGCCATCAGGTTCCAGTCGCCGTAGGTCTCGCGGCTGCCGGTGGAGTAGAAGTCGGGCAGGCCCAGCGAGTGGCCGTACTCGTGGCTGATGACGCTCGCGGCGTCGATGGCCGTCTCGGGGTTGACGTTGTAGGGGCCCACCCGCACGAAGACCGTGAGGGCCTTGCCCTTGTCGGTGGTGGTCATCGTGGTCCGCGTGGTGTCGGTGTACCAGAGCGGACGACCCTCGAGGTCCTTGAGCTGGTCGTCGGTGGTGAAGCCGGCGAGCCCGGTCGTCGGGGTCGGTGTAGTAGAACTCCAGCGACGAGGAGTGCGGCCACACGTTGTCGTACGGCGCATCCGCGTACTCGCAGCCGGCCACGCTCAGCTGGGAGGCGCCGTTGCCGCCGCAGCCGGCGAAGACGGCCATGAAGAAGTCGACGACGCCGTCCTTGTCGGTGTCGAAGTCGGAGTAGTCGACCTCGGGGTCGGCGATCGCCGCGGCGTCGTAGACCATCTTGCCGGGCGTGCCGCAGCCGCTGTCGATGGCCTGGAGGGCACCGACGCCGGCGAGCGCGCCGATCAGCGCCGAGCCGTTGGCGTCGGCGCCGTAGTAGGCGGTGTTGCCGGGCAGGTTGTAGACGCCCTTGGTGATCCGCTCGGTGTAGGCCGGGCCGCCGACCGTGCCGGGCGCCGGGAGTCGGGCCGATCTTGGTCACGCCGCCGGTGCAGGTCTGGCCGGGCTGGACCTGGGTGAAGTCGAAGCCCGGCTCGTAGGTGAAGTCGGTGCCGTCGAGGCCGGCCGAGGGCACGGTGCCCTCGGGGAACAGCTGGCCCAGGCTCATCTCCTGGAAGAGGTTGAACGTGGAGCCCTCGATAGGTCGGGGTCGTTGATGATCTTCTCGAGCTGGTCGCCGGAGTGGTTGCCCTGGTAGGCGCGGTCGGTGTACTGCACCGGGACGATCGGGAAGGGCCGGTCGCCGTAGCGCGCGGTGTCGTAGACCTCGCTCGGCGGGATCACCTTGGGGCCGTGGCTGGTGACGCTGGTGCTCTGCTGGGCGCGGGTGACCTTGGCGGTGCTCGACAGGTCGCGCCACACGATGGTGGGCTCCTGCGGCCAGGGTGTCGGCCCGGTGCTCGAGGACCAGCGTGACGCGGGCGGGCGAGGTCGCGCGCTGCCGGCGGGCACCAGCGGCACGGTCCAGGTGAGCGGTCTTGGTGCCGCCGGCGGGGACCGACGGCGGTGGGTGCCGCTGGGCGGCCGGGCCGCGGTGATGGTGCTGCCGCGCGGGGCGGTCACGGTGATGCTGACGCCGGTGACCGGCGTGGCGCCGGAGTTGGTCGACCAGGATCCGCGAGGGGTAGGTCTCGCCGGGCTTCACCCAGCCGACCGAGGAGACGAAGCTGTTCTCGACGCGCGAGGTCGCCGAGGGCGGCCTCGCTGGGCGGCGCGCTCGATCGACGCCGGGAGCAGCGGCAGCGGTGGCGCTGCTGCTCGTGGCCGGGGGCGGTGGCGGGCGCCGGCAGCGGCGCCGAGGCCGAGGGCCCCGAGACCGGACAGTGCGGTGGTGCCGGCGGCGAGCAGGGCGGTGGCCCTGAACCGCCGGCGGTGGCGGGGTGTGGGAGTGCATGGATGGTCCTCGAGACGGGCGCCGCTCGGTGGGGGCGCGTACCCACCGCCAACGACCCCGCGCGGGCCCGGGTTACGACGTCGCCGCGATCTTCACCCTGCGGAGGGACCCGGCTGCGGACGACGAACGGCGCGGACCCGGTGGGTCCGCGCCGTTCGTGGGTGCTGCAGGCGCGTGCTGGTTACTCCTCGCCGGCGATGAAGGCCTCGACGCGGCGGCGGCCCTCGTCGTCGGGCAGCTGCACCGGCGGGCGACTTCATCAGGTACGACGACGCCGAGATGATCGGGCCGCCGATGCCGCGGTCCTTGGCGATCTTCGCGGCGCGCAGGGCGTCGATGATGATGCCGGCGGAGTTCGGGGAGTCCCACACCTCGAGCTTGTACTCGAGGTTCAGCGGGACGTCACCGAAGGCGCGACCCTCGAGGCGCACGTAGGCCCACTTGCGGTCGTCGAGCCACGCCACGTGGTCCGACGGGCCGATGTGGACGTTGCGGTCCGAGATCTTGTTCGCGAGCTCGCCGGTGAGGTTCGAGGTCACGGCCTGGGTCTTGGAGACCTTCTTGGACTCCAGGCGCTCACGCTCGAGCATGTTCTTGAAGTCCATGTTGCCGCCGACGTTGAGCTGGTAGGTGCGGTCCAGCGTGACGCCGCGGTCCTCGAACAGGCGGGCCATCACCCGGTGGGTGATGGTGGCGCCGACCTGGCTCTTGATGTCGTCGCCGACGATCGGGACGCCGGCGTCCTCGAACTTCTTGGCCCACACGGGGTCGGAGGCGATGAAGACGGGCAGCGCGTTGACGAAGCCCACGCCCGCGTCGATGCAGCACTGCGCGTAGAACTTGTCGGCCTCCTCGGAGCCCACCGGGAGGTAGGAGACCAGGACGTCGACCTCGGCGCTCCCGCAGGACCTGCGACGACGTCGACCGGCTCGGCCGCCGACTCCTCGATGGTCTCGCGGTAGTACTTGCCGAGGCCGTCGAGCGTGGGGCCGCGCTGGACCTCGACGCCCAGCGTGGGGACGTCGGCGATCTTGATGGTGTTGTTCTGCGAGGCGTGGATGGCCTCGGAGAGGTCCTTGCCGACCTTCATGTCGTCGACGTCGAAGGCGGCGACGAACTCGACGTCATTGACGTGGTACTCGCCGAACATGACGTGCATCAGACCGGGGACGGTGCCCTGCGGGTCGGCGTCCTTGTAGTACTCGACACCCTGGACGAGGGAGGTGGCGCAGTTGCCGACTCCCACGATTGCTACTCGAACCGAACCCATCGGGTCGTTCCTTTCCTGTCTCACGACTCACCGGCTGCGAGAGCCGGGTCTGTCGAGCTGTGGTCGCCGGCACCTCGGATGAGGCTGCCGGTGGGACGTGCTGGTGATCGTGCTGGTCGTCGTGCTGGTCGTCGTGCTGGTCGACTGCGGGGCGACGTGCGGGGCGACTCGCGAGCCCGGCCCGTCGTGGCCGGGGCGGCACCGCGCGCTCGGCGTTGATGAGGTCCGAGAGCCACTTGACCTCGCGCTCGACCGACTCCACGCCGTGGCGCTGCAGCTCCGCCGCGTAGCGGTCGACCTCCTTCTGCGTCATCGACAGCTGGCTCTGGACGCGCTCGAGGCGCTCCTGGAGCCGGGTGCGGCGCCCCTCGAGGACCCGCAGACGGATCTCCATGTCGGTCGAGGAGAAGAAGGCGAACCGGATGTCGAAGTTGTCGTCCTCCCACGCGGTCGGACCGACCTCCGACATCAGGTCGTCGAACTCCTGGTTGCCCGCGGGCGTGACCTGGTAGGTGATGCGCGGACGCCGGCTCACGGTGGTGCGTGAGGGTGCCGACTCCTCGATCAGCCCGGCGCGCAGCATCTTCTTCAGGGTCGGGTAGAGCGACCCGTAGGACAGCACCCGGCCCCAGCCGAGCATCAGGTTCAGCCGCTTGCGCAGCTCGTAGCCGTGCATGGGTCCCTCGTGCAGCAGTCCGAGGACTGCGAGCTCGATGGTCTCTCCACGACGTGCCATGCGACATATCGTAGCGATATATCCGCCGCGATGAGACAACTCGAGCGCTGCGCCGTCCACGCGACGATCGCTCCGTGTGCCACCCGGTTGCGTACCCTGATCGACGGTCCGACCCACCGGGCGCGTCAGTCGCGCCCCCTTCCCCGGGAGCAGCAGCGACGTGACAGCCAAGCGCAGGGCAGCCGGTCCGGCCGTGAAGCGGACGCCCACCAAGGCCCCGCCCCGGACCTGGAAGCAGCGTCTCCTCAGCGTGCTCAAGTGGGGCTCGATCGCCGGGCTGGTCGGCGCCTTGCTGGCCGCGGGCGGGTTCTTCTACCTCTACCAGAGCACCGAGATCCCGGACCCGAACGCGGAGTTCGAGACCGAGACCACGTTCGTCTACTACGCCGACGGCAAGACCGAGGCCGGCCGGTTCGCGACGCAGGACCGCACCTCGATCTCCTACGACGAGATGCCCGAGACCATCAAGGACGCCGTCGTGGCGGCCGAGAACCAGTCCTTCTGGACCGACTCGGGCCTGGACCCCAAGGGCATCATGCGCGCGTTCTTCAACAACGCCGCCGGTGACGACACCCAGGGCGCCTCCACGATCACCCAGCAGTACGTGAAGGTGCTCTACCTGACCCAGGAGCGCTCGTACGAGCGCAAGGTCAAGGAGGCGATCCTGGCGCTGAAGCTGCACCGCAAGCAGTCGAAGACCGAGATCCTCCAGGGCTACCTCAACACCATCTACTTCGGTCGCGGCGCGTACGGCGTGCAGGCGGCCGCGCAGTCGTACTTCGGCAAGGACGCCGCGGACATGAACCTGCGCCAGTCGGCGGTGCTCGCGGCGGTGCTGAACAACCCCTCGCGCTTCGACCCGGCGAACGGCAAGGACAACAAGCAGGCGCTCCAGGGCCGCTACGACTACGTGCTGAGCCAGATGGTCAAGCTCGAGAGCGTGACCACGGCCCGAGGGGCGAGAAGGCCGCCAAGCGGCTGCCGAAGTTCCCGGAGATCGAGGCGGAGAGCACCTACGGCGGCCAGAAGGGCCACGTGCTCGAGATGGTGCGCGACGAGCTGAACCAGCTCGGCTTCGACGACGACGAGATCGACGGCGGCGGCCTGCAGGTGACCACGACCTTCACCGACGACGCCATGAAGGCCGCCGAGGAGGGCGTGCTCTCGGCGCGCCCCGAGGGCTTCGGCGACAAGCAGCTGCACGTCGGCGTGGCCAGCGTCGAGCCCGGCACCGGTGCAGTGCGCGGCTTCTACGGCGGCCAGGACTACGTGCAGTCGCAGTACAACTGGGCGGTCACCGGCGGCCAGGCCGGCTCGACCCTGAAGGCCTTCGCGCTCGCGGCGGCCATCAAGGAGGGCTTCTCGCTGCGCGACACCTTCGACGGCAACTCGCCCTACGAGCTGCCCGACGGCAACGAGATCGAGAACCAGGGCGACCAGAGCTACGGCTCGGCGATCGACATGGTCTACGCGACCCAGAAGTCCGCCAACTCCGCCTTCATCGACATGACGCTGGCGATGGAGAACGGCGCCCAGAAGATGCTCGACATGGCCAACGCGATGGGCATCCCGCCGGCGAAGGCGGGCAAGAACGCGGCCGGCATCCCGCCGACCTCGCCCGGTCTCGAGCCGATCACCGGCATCGCGCTGGGCAACGCGACGGTCAGCCCGGTCAACATGGCCAACGCCTACGCCACGATCGCCAACGAGGGCGTCTACAGCCGAGCCGTACGTCGTGGAGAAGGTCGTCGGCGCCGACGGCGAGGTCGAGTACACCCACGAGGAGACGCACCGAGCGGGCCGTCAGCGCCGACATCGCCGCCGACGTCTCCTACGCCCTGCAGCAGAACGTGACCGGTGGCTCCGGCACCGCCGCGCTCGGCCTGGGCCGCCCGGCCGCCGGCAAGACCGGCACCGCCACCAACGGCAAGGGCGAGGTCTCCTCGGCGTGGTTCGTCGGCTACACCCCGCAGCTGTCGACCGCGGTGATGTACGTGCGCGGCAAGGGCAACGAGGAGCTGCAGGGCTGGCTGCCGGAGTACTTCGGTGGCGCCTACCCCGCCGACACCTGGCTCGCGGTGATGAGCGACCTGATGGAGGGCCTGGAGGTCGAGGAGTTCCCCGAGCCCGTCTTCGTCGACGGCGAGGCGCCCCCGGGCTACGCGCCGACGACCGCGCCGCCGGCGCCGGCCGAGCCCGCAGCCCACGCAGCAGTCGCCGACCCGGCAGCCCTCGCCCACCAAGGAGCCGAGCCCCGACCGAGGAGCCGACCCCGACCGCGCCGACGCCGACGCCCGACCCGACGGAGACCCGCGAGGAGCTCCAGCGGCCCACGGTACGCCCGTCGCCGCGGGCAGCCCGCCCTCCGCGCAGTCGTCGTCCGCCCGGCGGGGGCGGCGGCGGGAGCGGCCGGACCGAGCCCGAGCGGGTGACCGGGTGAGCCGGCGATGACCGCGCGTCGCCGTCGCGGACCGACGCGGCGCCCACCCGCGAGGACCCGCTCGCCGCGACCCTCAGCGAGGGTCTCGGCGGGCCGCGTGGGGACGCGGGCCGGTCGGCACCCGTGGTGGACGCCGGTGCGGGTGCTGCTGGCGCTGGCCGCGGTCGTGGTCGCGCTGGGGATGCTGCAGAAGGCGCCCTGCTACTCCGACACCTGGAGCGACAGCGACGCCCGGTTCAGCCAGATGTGCTACTCCGACCTGCCCTACCTCTACACCGGCCGGGCGCTGGTCGAGCGGGCCTGGCCCTACTCCGGCGACGACGACGCTGCGCGAGCGCTACCCCGAGGTCATGGAGTACCCCGTCGGGATCTCCTACTGGGCCTGGGGCACCGCGCTGGTCGCGCAGGGACTGACCGGGGGCTCCCGGCTGCCCGACCTCGACGAGCGCGCAGGCGGCCGACCCGGGCTCGCTGTTCGGCGACGTCGAGGTGCAGCGCGAGATCCGCGCCTTCGTCATCGTCAACGCGCTCGGCTTCGCGCGTGCTCACCCTGCTCGCCGTCTGGCTGCTGGCCCGCACCCACCCGCGGCGTCCGTGGGACGCGCTGTGGTTCGCGCGTCTCCCCGGCGCTGCTGCTGACCGGCCTGGTCAACTGGGACCTGCTGGCCGTGGTGCTGGTCGCCGGCGCGCTGTGGGCCTGGGCGACCGGTCGTCCGCTGCTGACCGGCGTGCTCATCGGTCTCGGCACCGCCACCAAGCTGTACCCGCTGTTCCTGCTCGGGGCGGTGCTGGTGATCTGCCTGCGCGAGCGCCGCTGGCGCGAGCTGGGCCTGGTCGTGGCTGCGGCGCGGGCGTGGCCTGGCTGCTGGCCAACCTGCCGGCGATGCTGACCGGC
The DNA here is from genome assembly GCA_963722135.1 of uncultured Actinomycetota bacterium. Taxonomy (GTDB): domain Bacteria; phylum Actinomycetota; class Actinomycetes; order Propionibacteriales; family Nocardioidaceae; genus Nocardioides. The sequence continues at coordinate 620,138 of CAVRJT010000001.1, read as the reverse complement.
TACGAGCAGTGGCGGGTCTTCTGGTCCTTCAACTCCGAGCGCGGCGCCGACCTCGGCTCGCTGTGGCTGGTCGCCGCGCAGGCCGGCGACCTCGACATCGCGCCCTCCACCATCAACACCGCCTCGCTGGCTCTTCTTCGCCGCCTGGTGCGCCGGCGTCTTCGTGCTCGGCATGCTGGCGCCCCGAGACCCCGCGCCTGGCCCAGCTCGGCTTCCTGCTGGTCGCCGGCTTCCTGCTGGTCAACAAGGTCTACTCGCCGCAGTACGTGCTGTGGCTGCTGCCGCTGGCGGTGCTGGCCCGACCCCGCCTGCGCGACCAGCTCGTGTGGCAGGCCGGCGAGGTCTTCTACTTCGCCTGCGGTCTGGTGGTACCTCGGCGGGCTCCTCGACGCCGGCGGCGGCGGTGACGCCGGCTTCTACTGGGTCGCGATCGTGCTCCGGGTCGCCGCCGAGCTCTACCTCGTGGCCCTGGTCGTCCGCGACGTGTGGCGCCCGCGCCACGACCCGGTGCGGCGTACGCAGCCCGTGCGGGCGCGCCTCAGGTGACGACGACGCGGTCGAACGCGGTGGCGGTGTAGCGCACCCGGACGTCGACGACGTCGCCGACGGCGGGCACCCGGGCGCCGGCGGGCAGGAAGAGCATCGAGGCCTGCATGTGCGGCGGCTCGGCGAAGAGCCGCTGCTTGCCGTCGATCGAGAACGGCGAGCGCACGAAGCCGACCGCGTCGAGACCGCCGCGGGCCAGGGTGGCGGCGCGCCCGCGCAGGCCGAGGTCGCCGGTCGGCGCCTCGAGGCCGATGCCGTGGGCGGTGCCGCCGGTGACGACGAGCAGGTGGCCCGGACTTGGGGGCGGTGCGCCCGCGGTAGCCGAAGACGTCGCCGCGCTCGAGGGGGTGCACGTCGAGGACGGTCGAGGTCACCGTCAGCGCGTCGCGCTCGCCGAGCCACAGGCCGGTGCCCATCCGGGACCGGAAGCGGTAGTCGGGCCAGCGGGCGGCGCAGGCCGGCCAGCTCGGTGTCGCTGAGGTGCGAGACCCACACCGTGCGCGCGCCGGGGCCCTCGGGCAGCTCGGCGCCGACCACGTCGGTGAGCAGCCGCGAGGCCTCGGAGGTGTGCGAGCCGTGGGCGAGCGGGAAGTGCATCGCGACGCCCTCGAGCCGGGCGCCGGGGTGGGCGCGCAGCACCTCGCCGACCGACCACAGCCCGCGGGCGCTGAAGCCCGTGGCGCTGCATGCTGGTCATCCGCTCGAGCACGAACCGGGCCCGCGGGCGGCGCTCGAGCAGGTCCGCGCAGGTCCTCGAGCCGGCCCACGGTGTGCACCAGCCGGTCGGCCAGCGCGTCGTCGGCGGTGGCCTCGAGCGCGGTGCCGAAGGGCCGCCACGGGGTGAGCACCACGATGCTGCCGTCGAAGCGCTGCGCGACCTCGCCGATCTCGTCGTACATGCCGACGGCCAGGGTGTCGCAGGTGCCGGCGTCGGGCTCGTGGCCCAGGTCCTGCTCGGCCAGCCACTGGGTACGCCGCGCGAGGCGGCCGCAGCGCGAAGCCGTAGCCGTTGCCCTTGACCACGGGCACCAGCCCGGGGTGGGCGGCGGCGGTGCGGCGCAGGTGCTCGCGCCAGCGCGGGCCGTCGACGGTCAGGGTCAGGCTCATCGCGCGCTCACCGGCGCGCCATGTAGAGGCTGAAGGCGCGGTAGAGCACCTTGTTGAGCGGCAGGTCCCACTCGCCGGCGTAGCTCGACGGCCTGGCCGCCGGTGCCGACCTTGAACTGGATCAGCCCGACGTGGCTGTCGTCGGCCTCGAGGGTGTCGGTGATGCCGCGCAGGTCGTAGACGTGGGCGCCGGCGGCGAGCGCGTCGCGCATCATCGCCCACTGCGCGGCGTTGGAGCCGCGCACGTCGCGCTTCTCGGTGGAGGAGGCGCCGTAGGAGTACCAGGCGTGGGTGCCGACGCGGATCGCGATGGTGGCCGCGACCAGGTCGCCCTCGTGGCGGGCCAGGTGCAGGCGCAGCCGGTCGGGCTGGCCGAGCTGCTCGCCCTCGCCGGCCAGGGCCTCGACCATGGTGCGGAAGTAGGCCAGCGGGCGCGGGGTGAAGTGGTCGCGCTCGGCGGTGTGGACGTAGAGCTCGTGGAAGGCCGGCAGCGCCTCGAGCGCCTCGGCGACGCCGGAGGTCGACTGCACCTCGACGCCGGCCTTGGCGGCCTTCTTGATGTTGCGGCGCCACTGCTGGTTCATCGCCTTGAGCACGGCGTCCTCGTCGAGCGGCGCGCCCTCGTCGTCGACGAGGGGCACCTGGAAGACGAACTGGGGCTGGCCGGCGGCGAAGCCGCCGTCGACGCCCTGGTGGCGCCAGCCCAGCGACTCGAGCTGGGAGACGACCCGGGCGCCCGACGGGGTCCCGCTCGAGCGGGGCCAGGTCGCCGAGGCGGCGTACGCCGTCGTCGGCGATGCCGTCCTTGACCTGCTGGGCGCTCCAGCGGCGCGGTCACCACGGGCGGACCCATCCGCACCCCGAAGGCGCCACGACCGCGGCAGTGGGCGGCCAGCGGCTGGAGCCAGCGGCCCAGGTCGTCGTCGGTCCAGTCGATGACCGGCCCCTCCGGGCACGTAGGCCAGGTAGCGCTTGAGGCGGGGCAGCTGGCGGTAGAGCACCAGCGCCACGCCGACGAGCTCGTCGCCGGCGAAGAAGCCGAGCGACTCGCGGCGCCACTCGGCCTTGACCAGGCCCCAGGCGGGGGTCTGCAGGAAGCTGGCCGAGGGCCGGGTCTCGAGGAAGGCCAGGTGCTCGGCGGGCGGGATCTCCCGCACCCGGAGGGGCGTCGGCTGGCACGGGCGTGGGTCACGGCAGCGACGTTACAGCCGATCGCGCAGCCAGGCCGCGTCGGCCACGTGGGCCTCGGCAGGTCCTGGGGTCTCCATCACGACCGGTGCACCGGCGTCGCGCACCACCGCGGCCAGCAGGTCCGGGTCGATGCTGCCGGCGCCGAAGTTGGCGTGCCGGTCGGCACCCGAGCCGAAGTCGTCGCGGCTGTCGTTGGCGTGCACCAGGTCGATGCGCCCGGTGATCGCCAGCACGTCGCTCGACCACGCGTCTCCAGGGCGATGCCCGCCGGCGTGGGCGTGGCAGGTGTCGAGGCAGAAGCCGACCATGTCGGCGCCCTCGGCGCTCCCGATCGCGGCCCACACGCCGGCGATCCGCTCGAGGTAGCGGGTCATCGCGTTGTCGCCGCCGGCGGTGTTCTCGATGAGCAGCGGGATCTTGAGGTCGGTGGCCTCGACGGCCTTGCGCCAGTTGTCGAAGCCGACCGCCGGGTCGTCGGCCTTGTTGACGTGGCCGCCGTGCACGATCAGGCCCCGGGCGCCGATCTCGGCCGCGGCGTCCATGTGCTGCTGCAGCAGCTTGCGGCTCGGGATCCGGATCCGGTTGTTCGTGGTCGCGACGTTGATGATGTACGGCGCGTGCACGTAGAGCTCGACGCCCGCGGCCTCGGCCTCGTCGCGCAGCCCGGCGGCGCCGCCGACGTGCTGGATCTCGGGCCCGCGGTAGCCCTGGGGGTCACCCAGGAACATCTGCACCAGCGGGAGGTCGCGCGCGCGTGCCTCGCCGACCGGGTCGGCCTGGTCGACGTGGGCACCGATGCGGATCGAGTTCGACGACATGGGGCCACCCTAGGAGCGCTCACCGACACGGGTTTGCCGGGTCCGGGGTCGTGGGAACCTCCCGCCATGACGTGCCTCCTGCTCACCGCGGCGCTGGCCGGCGACCGGCTGGGTACGGCGACGCTGCTGCTGGTGGTCGCCCTCGTCCTCCTGGTGGCCGGGCTGGTGCTGCTGCGCCGTCGCTGAGCGGCGCGCGAGCCGGGCTCACAGCAGCAGCACCAGGGCCACCAGGCACAGCACGGCGGAGCCGAGCAGGCACAGCGCCCCGGCGACGGTCCGGGGCGACCGGGCCGCGTCCCGACCCGCGCCGGGGGCGCGGGGCCCGGGCGGGGTGCCGAGACGGTCGGGCACGTGCGGAGGTCGGGGCTCCTGGTCCCACGGGGTGCCCGCGGGCACCCCGAGGCGGTGCAGCCGCTCGAGCGCGGCGAGCGCCGAGGGCGGGCGGGCCCCCGGGTCCGGGCTGGTCAGCGCCGTGACCAGCCCGGAGAGGAGGCCCTGCGGGTGCGGGGCGGCCGGCCTGCTGGCGCGGCGTACGGGCGGTGAGGAGCTCGCGGACCACGACGCCGGCGGCGTACAGGTCCTGGCGGGGGTCGGGCGGGGCGCCGTCGGCCTGCTCGGGGGCCAGGTAGCCGTCGGTGCCGACCACACCGGGGTGGCGGGTCAGCCGGGGCTCGTCGACCGGGGTGGCGACCCCGAAGTCGCCCAGGCGCAGGTGCGGGCGCCCGCTCCCGGTGGGCTCGAGCAGGAGGTTGGCCGGCTTGACGTCGCGGTGCACCACGCCCGCCTCGTGCACCGCGGCCAGCGCGCGCAGCAGCTGGGCCAGGAGCACCGCCACGTAGCTCTCGGGCAGCGGGCCGTGCTCGCGCAGCAGGTCGTCGAGCGACCCCCCGCGCACCAGGTCCATGGTGAGGACGACCAGGTGGTCCTCGGCGGCCCAGCCCGTCGGGGCGACGACGTGCGGGTGGTCGACGCGCACCGACTGCTCGCGCACGAAGCGCAGCAGCAGGCCCGCGTCGTGCTCGCCCAGCACCTTGGCGCCCACCCAGCGTCCCTGCTGGTGGTCCCACGCCCGCCACACCGATCCCATCGCCCCGGACCCGACCCGGTCAGCGCAGCTCGTAGCGGCCCGCGAGCCGCCGCGGTGGCGGCGCGGGCAGGCCCGGGTGCCCGGGGTGTCGCCCGGAGGAGGAGTGGCGCATGTCGTCGGGCCTCCTACCCCGGGTCGGTGCCGCCCACGCCTGGCCGGGCACAGCCGGTGGACGACGTTTGGGCCGTGGTCCCCGCGCGCTGGTATCTTGCGCTGTCCGCGATCGCAGGCCCCACCGACGGGTCCCTGTCCGCGGTCCCCGCTCCCACCAGCGTGGCGCGTCAGCGTCGTGCGGGTGCGGGAACGCACAGCCCTCCTGCCACGGAGAGACCGTGGCCGCCGAGTCCAGAGGAGGTGGAGACTGCTATGCGTGCCTACGAAGTAATGGTCATCCTCGACCCCAGCCTCGAAGAGCGGACGATTCAGCCGTCCCTCGAGAAGTACCTCAACGTGATCACCAACGACGGTGGCACCGTCGAGTCCGTCGACGTCTGGGGACGTCGCCGCCTCGCGTACGAGGTCAAGAAGAACGCCGAAGGCATCTACGCCGTCATCACGCTGAACGCCGAGCCTGCCACGGTCAAGGAGTTCGACCGTCAGCTCGGCCTCAACGAGGCGATCCTGCGCACCAAGGTCATCCGGCCCGACGCGCACTGAGCCTCCCGGCTCGATGCCTCGGGTCGTCCACTTGTGGATGACCCCTGTCCGATGTCGGCGCGTTCGGCCACGATGGTCGCGCACGCTGGTTCGGACGACCGAACAGCACCAGGATCAGCACACCGCTAGGGAGACCTCATGGCAGGCGAGACCGTCATCACGGTGGTCGGCAACCTCGTCGACGACCCGGAGCTGCGCTTCACCCCCTCGGGGGCGGCCGTGGCCAACTTCCGGATCGCGTCGACGCCGCGCACCCTCAACCGTCAGACCAACGAGTGGGAGGACGGCGAAGCGCTGTTCCTCGTCCTGCTCGATCTGGCGACAGGCCGCGGAGAACGTTGCCGAGTCCCTCCAGAAGGGGATGCGCGTCGTGGTCCAGGGCCGCCTCAAGGCCCGGTCCTACGAGACCCGCGAGGGTGAGAAGCGCACCGTGATGGAGCTCGAGGTCGACGAGGTCGGCCCGTCCCTGCGCTACGCGACCGCCAAGGTCGCCCGCACCACCCGTCAGGGCGGCGGCGGCGGAGGTTACTCCGGCGGCGGCCAGGGCGGCGGCGGAGGCTACGGCGGCGGCCAGCCGGCCAGGGCGGAGGCCAGGGCGCAGCTGCTCCGGCCAACGACCCGTGGGCGTCGCCGGCTCCCCAGCAGGGTGGCCAGCAGGCCGCTCCGCAGGGCGGCGGCGGGTACGGCGGGGCACAGTCCCGTCCGGCCCCGGCCCAGGGCAACGACCCCTGGGGCGCCCCCGGCGTGGGCGAGGAGCCCCCGTTCTGATCCTGGACCGTCCGGTCCAGCACCACCTGACCATCAACCTGATCCATTCCGACCCGGTACCCACTCCGGGGCGGGCTTCTAGAAAGGAAGCACCACAATGGCCAAGGCAGTGATTCGCAAGCCCAAGAAGAAGGTTTGCCAGTTCTGCAAGGAGAAGGCGACCGGCGCCGACTACAAGGACGCCACCCTGCTCCGCAAGTTCATCTCCGACCGCGGCAAGATCCGCGCGCGTCGGGTCACCGGCAACTGCGTCCAGCACCAGCGCGACGTGGCCATCGCGGTCAAGAACGCCCGCGAGGTGGCTCTGCTGCCCTACACCTCCACCGGTCGCTGAGAGGAGCACGGACGATGAAGCTCATCCTGACCCAGGAGGTCACCGGTCTCGGTGGTCCCGGCGACGTGATCGAGGTCAAGGACGGCTACGGCCGTAACTACCTCGTTCCCCGTGGCGTGGCCATCCGTTGGACCCGCGGCGGCGAGAAGACCGTCGAGTCGATCAAGACCGCGCGGTCCAGCCGCGCGGTGCGCGACCAGGCGCACGCCGCTCGAGATCAAGTCGAAGCTCGAGGCCGCGACGGTCAACGTCGCCGGTCAAGGCCGGCGAGGGCGGGCGTCTCTTCGGCGCCGTCACCCCTGCCGACATCGCCTCGGCGCTGACCGAGGCGACCGGCGAGGCCGTCGACAAGCGCACGATCGCCGTCGAGAACGCCGATCAAGTCGCTCGGCGCCCACGAGGTGTCCGTGCGTCTCGCACGACGAGGTGTCCGGCCACCGTGGCGCTCAACGTCGTCAAGGGCTGAGACCCACACCGCACCTGCACCACGAGAACGGGCCCGGACCTCCGATGGAGGTCCGGGCCCGTTCGTCGTCCTCGACGAGCCGCCGCGCTCAGCGCAGCATGATGGCGTCGAGCTGGACGGGCTTGCCGCGGCTCATCACGCGGAAGGTGATCGGTCCGCTGAAGGAGCCGCTCTGCGCGTTGCGCACGATGACGACGGCGCTGCGCTGGGTGCGCTTGCCGCCCAGCTTGACCTTGCGCCAGACCCCGCCGGGGGTCTTGAACTTCAGCTTGCCGGTGTCCGGCCCGGTGGTGGCGAGCAGCCGCACCTCGCGCACGTCGGTGCCCTCGATCGACAGCTTCGACTTGTAGCGGGTCGCCTCGAGGTAGTCGCCGGCGAAGTACTTGTCCGAGGACCGGGTCTTCCAGCGCCTGCCGGGCGAGACGAGGTTCTCGGGCACGGTGAAGGTCGTGGTGGCCGGCTTCACCGACGTGTTGCCCGCGCGGTCGCTCACCGAGACGCTCAGCGTCTGGGTGCCGGGCCCGAGGTCGCGGAAGACGACGTTGTCGTCGCTGCAGGGCAGGTCGCGCCCGTCGATGTCGCACGCGAAGGTGAGCGCGGACTCCGAGCCGGTGATGCGCAGCCGGGGGCTGTCGGTGGTGAGCATCGGCAGCCCGGGCGTCTCGGGGTCGAACGGCTCGTTGAAGATCCGCGCGACCGGGGTGAGCGTGTCGACCTTGAAGCTCGTCTCGGAGGGCGTCTGGTCGATGTCGGGCACGTCGGTGGCGGCACCGCCGCTGCCGAACAGCGGGTTGCTCGGCGAGGTCGCGTCGATGGAGTGGTCGGCGGTGTCGAAGGCGCGGACCCGGAAGGTGTACGGCGTCTCCTTGCCACCCAGCTCGCGGCGGGTGTCCTCGAGGTCGGCGTAGGTCACCGGGCTGGTGCACTTCGTCCAGTCGGCCGGGGCCTCGGGGGTGTTGAAGAACTGGCACTCGAACCCGATGGGGTCGGCGTCGGCGTCGGGGTGCTTCCCGGAGAACGTCAGGGTGATCGAGTCCTGCGCGATGAACCCGAGCCCGTTGGGCGTCGGTGTCACCGTGTCCAGGCTGGTCTCCGGGGGGACGCTGTCGTCGCAACGGTCCCCGGGACCGATCGGGGGACGGGAGCGGCAGCGGGAGCTCTCCCGGCGGCGCGACCTCGGTGAGGCAGCCGGGATCGGCGTTCGCGGCGGGAGCGGCCAGGACCGGCAGCAGGGCACCCACCAGTGCGGCCACGGACAGGGTGGCAGCGCGACGGGCGGACGAGGGAACTGGTCATCGGATGTTCCTCAGGTGGAAGCGGAGGGGGTCGTTGCTACAACGCCCCAGTGCCCCCCAGGCTACGAATCCTGGGCCCTGCTCGCGGCGCTTCGCCCGAAGTCGCGGGGTGTGCCACCGGCCCAGGCGCGGCGGGCGTCGACCAGCAGCATCACGACCACGGTGAGGATGAGCAGGTCGGCGAGGACGAAGGCCAGCGGCTCGAGACCGCTCATCCGGCCCCCGTAGACCAGCACGGGCAGCACGGTGACGAGCACCGCGATCGTGCGCACGAGGAACCAGCGGCGTCGGGCCGGTCCGTCCTGGCCCCCGGCGGCCGCGACGCCGAGCTCGTGGGCCAGCAGCACGGTGGCCAGCAGCTGCGGCAGGCTCAACGCCCAGGCGATCGAGGGGTCGACGCCGCCCAGGGAGCCACTGCACCTGCGGGAACCACAGCACGGCCGCCAGCAGGCCGGCGACCACGGCCAGCCCGATGCAGGATCGGACGCTGCCGGGTGGCGGTCTCGGCTGGGCAGCCGGCCCAGGCCCGCGACGACCAGGGCCCAGCCCGCCCAGTCGGCCATCACGTCGTACCCACCGGTGGGGGCGACGAGCGCGACGAGGAGCAGCCCCGAGGCGACCAGGGACAACGGGGCCATGGCGGGCAGCCTACGACCTGGCCCGGCGCGGGCCGGGGAACGAGGCGCCGGTGACCACCCAGGCGTCGCTGCGCTCGCGCAGCACCAGCACGACCATGCGCGAGCCCATGAAGACGGTCGTGTAGGCGACCCACAGCGCCAGCAGGCCGCCCCACGACGCGGCGAGCAGCGCGACGGGCAGGTAGACCACCAGCGTGACCACCCCTCCCAGCGCCAGGTAGCGCCCGTCGCCGGCGCCGATCAGCACGCCGTCGAGCACGAAGACGATGCCGGCCACCGGCTGGCCCAGCGCGGCGATCAGCAGCACCGGCACCAGCGCCTGGTGCACGGCCTCGTCGCGGCTGAAGAGCGGGCCGAGCAGCGGGCTGGCGGCGGCGAGGGCCAGCCCCGTGACCACGCCGACGACCACCCCCCAGCGCAGCATCCGGCGGGTCAGCCGACGGGTGGCCTCCACGTCGCCGGCGCCCAGGGTGCGTCCGGTCAGGGCCTGCGCGGCGATCGCGATGGCATCGAGCACGAAGGCCAGGAAGCCCCACAGCGTCATCGCCAGCTGGTGGGCGGCGAGGTCGACGTCGAGCCCGGTGCCCGGGGCCGCGCCGAGGGTGACGGCGTACGTCGTGGCGAGGATGGCCGCGCGCAGGGTCAGGGTGCGCACCACGAGCGGCACACCCGCTCGGGCGGCCAGGCGGATGCCGGGCAGGTCGGGGCTCAGCGGGGCGTCCTGGGCCCGGGCCCCGCGCACCACGACGGTGCCGAGCACCGCTGCGCTCAGGAGCTGGGCGACCACGGAGCCGATCGCGGAGCCGGCGATGCCGAGTCCGGCGGGGTAGACCAGGACCACGTTGAGGACGATGTTGAGGACGTTCCCGCCGACCGCGACGTAGAGCGGCGTGCGGGTGTCCTGCAGGCCGCGCAGCACCCCGGTGGCCGCGAGCATCACCAGCAGCGGGGTGGTGCCGAGGAACGCGATGCGGAGGTAGGTGGTCGCCTGCTCGGTGACCTCGGGCCCGGCGCCGAACGCGGCGACCATCGGGCCGGTCAGCGCGACGCCGGCGACGGTCGTCACGAGTCCGATGCCGACGGCCAGCCAGAGCCCGTCGACGCCCTGGGCCAGCGCACCCCGCAGGTCGCCGGCGCCGAGCCTGCGGGCGACGCTGGCGGTGGTGCCGTAGGCGAGGAAGACGCAGAGGCCGACGGCGGTCTGCAGCACCACCGCGGCGATGCCCAGGCCGGCGAGCTCGGGGGTGCCGAGGCGACCCACCACGGCGGCGTCGCCGAGCAGGAAGAGCGGCTCGGCGACCAGGGCCAGGAAGGCCGGGACCGCCAACCGCCAGATCTCGCGGTCGGTGGCGCGGGGGTCGGTGCCGGCCGGTGGTGCGCTCACGGACGGATCGTAGGTGCGAGGTCGTCCATACCGGTCAGCGGCGTCTTTCCGAAACTGGGGACAAGTTGTGGACAGTGCGGTACTGGGCGCTATGTCGACAAACATCCCGGGCGTCCCGGGAGTGTCGGGGACGTGAACAAAATCAATGCTCGACAAATTTCTATCCACAGGTGTGGAACGACGTTGTCGCAGGTCAGGCGGGGTGTCGTCAGGAGTTGACAGCAGTTCTCCACAGAACCGTCCCCAGGCTCTGCACACGCTGCCGCGTGTCGTCCACGGGGTGGGCCCACTTATCCACAGGGCCTGTGGACAACCGGCTTTCCGATGCGGCCCCGCGGCACGTACGGTCACGCGGACGAGGTCCACCGGACGTCGTCTCGGACCGGTCTCCACGCGGTGCGGCGCCGCTGTGTCGGTGCTCGCCCCTAGCGTCACGAGCACCGGCGCCAGCCGGCACGGGGTCGGTCCGGGGACCACGCAGGGGAGGGCACGTTGAGCGTCACCGAGCAGCAGGGCCGCACCGCAGAGGAGCCGCCGCCGTACGAGGACTGGGGCGACGGCCCGGTCTCCTACAAGCCCGGCGAGCGCCCGCGCAACGGACCCAACGACCGCACCCCGCCGCAGGACATGGCGGCCGAGCAGTCGGTGCTCGGCGCGATGCTGATCAGCAAGGACGCGATCAGCGAGGTCACCGAGCGGGTGCGCGGTGGCGACTTCTACCGCCCCTCCCACGAGACGATCCACGACGCGATCATCGACCTCTACGGCCGCAGCGAGCCGGTGGACATGGTCACGGTCGCGGCCGAGCTCCAGCGCCGCGGCGAGCTGCAGCGCGTCGGTGGCGCGCCGTACCTCCACACCTTGTCCGCGAACGTCCCGATCGCGGCGAACGCCGGCTACTACGCCGCGATCGTGCGCGAGAAGGCGGTGCTGCGCCGACTCGTCGACGCCGGCACCAAGATCGTCCAGATCGGCTACGCCGGTGAGGGCGACGTCGACGACATCGTCGACCAGGCCCAGGCCGAGGTCTTCAAGCTCGCGGAGAAGCGCTCGGGCGAGGACTACGCGCCGCTCTCGGACATCATGGACGGCGTCCTCGACGAGATCGAGGCGATCGGCAACCGTGAGGCGGGCGTCTACGGCGTCCCGACCGGCTTCGCCGACCTCGACGAGCTGACCAACGGCCTGCACAAGGGTCAGATGATCATCGTCGCGGCTCGCCCCGCCATGGGTAAGTCGACGCTGGCTCTGGACTTCTGCCGGGCGGCGTCGATCCACAACAACCTGACCAGCGTGTTCTTCAGCCTCGAGATGACGCGCTCGGAGATCACGATGCGTCTGCTCTCCGCGGAGGCGAAGGTGCCGCTGAACCACATCCGCAACGGCGCGATGGGCGACGACGACTGGACCAAGCTGGCCCGCAAGATGGGCGAGGTCTCCTCGGCGCCGGTCTTCATCGACGACAGCCCCAACATGACCATGATGGAGATCAGGGCCAAGGCGCGCCGGCTGAAGCAGAAGCACGACCTGCAGCTGATCGTCATCGACTACCTGCAGCTGATGAGCTCGGGCAAGAAGGTCGAGTCACGCCAGCTCGAGGTCTCGGAGTTCTCCCGCCAGATCAAGCTGCTGGCCAAGGAGCTCGAGGTCCCGATCATCGCGCTGTCGCAGCTCAACCGTGGCTCCGAGCAGCGTGCCGACAAGCGCCCGGCGATGAGCGACCTGCGCGAGTCGGGCTCGATCGAGCAGGACGCGGACATGGTGATCCTGCTGCACCGCGAGGACGCCTACGAGAAGGAGTCGACCCGCCCGGGCGAGGCCGACCTGCTCGTCGTCAAGCACCGCAACGGCCCCACGCGCGAGATCACCGTGGCCTTCCAGGGCCACTACTCCCGCTTCGTCGACATGGCGCACTGACCGTTGTGCCCGTTCGACCACGACCTGCTCAGGCCGAACTGACGCGGGGGCTGGCATCCGATCCTGCCGCGTGGCGTGCTGGCCTGTTGCAGGCTGACGGCTGCCGGTGTTGCAGAGCCATCGGGCTCGAGCCTTCACGCTGCTGCGTTCTCGCCCATCGTCGGCGACAGGGCTGCTGAGCGCGCAGGGCTAGCATCCGGAGCGTGACCGACTCGTTGCTCGACGTCCTGACCCGGCTGCGCTCGTGCGAGTGGATCGACCTGACCCACGCGTTCGGGCCCGGCATCCCGCACTACTTCGCCTTCCCCGACGAGGAGCGCGAGACCCTCTTCCACTTCGACGAGGGTGTCGGGTCGGTGGGGACGGGCTTCCTGGCGCACCGCTACACCCACATCGGCCAGTGGGGCACCCACGTCGACCCGCCGGCGCACTTCGCGCGCGGCGGCCGGACCCTCGACGAGCTGCCGGTCACCGACATGATCCTGCCGCTGGTGGTCGTCGACGTACGCCCGCAGGTGGCCGCCGACGTCGACCACGTCGTCACCCCGGCCGACATCGAGGCGCACGAGGCGCAGCACGGCCGGATCGCAGCCGGCTCCTTCGTGGCCCTGCTGACCGGATGGTCCGATCGGTGGCCCGACGGGGAGGCGATGGCCAACCGCGACGCCGACGGTGTGGCGCACTACCCGGGCTGGGGAGTCGACGCGCTGCGCTTCCTGGTGGACGAGCGCGAGGTCGCAGCGGTCGGGCACGACACCACCGACACCGACCCCGGGGCGGTGGTGGCGGGTGGCTCGGCCCCCGCCGAGACCTACATCCTCGGAGCCGACAAGTGGCAGATCGAGCTGCTGGCCGACCTGGACCGGGTGCCCGCCACGGGTGCGCTGGTGGTGGCGACCTGGCCCAAGCCGCAGGAGGGCTCCGGCTTCCCGGCGCGCGTCTTCGCGATCGTCGACACTGCTCGGTAACCGGGTCGGGTCAGGGTGACTCGAGCTCGAAGAGCGTTCCGGCCCGTCGCAGGCGCCGGCGCCGATACCGTCAGGGGTGTTCTCCCCTCCCCCCGTCGACCACGTCCGGAGCACCCCCATGCCCACCACCGGTCCTGCGCGCCTGCGCGCCACCGCCCTCGCCGCGCTGCTCGCGGCCACCGTGCTGCTCGCCGGGCCCCCGGCGCACGCCGGGGAGATCGACGCCTACCCGAGCTACCAGGGGCAGGTCTCCTGCGACCCCGTCGCCAAGCCGGGGGTGCTGGGTGCGCGCAAGGTCCTGAGGGCCAGGTTCGGCGGCGGCAGCGGCTCGATCACCCGCGCCTGCAGCAGCGGTGGGCTGTCGGAGCACAAGGAGGGGCGGGCCTGGGACTGGTCGCTGAGCGCGTCGAAGGCCGAGCACCGACGCATCGCCCGGCGCGCGACCACGTGGCTGACCCGCACGGTCCGGGCTGAGGCGGCGGCGCACGCGCGCCGGCTCGGGGTGATGTACATGATCTGGAACCGCAGGATCTGGCGCGGGTACGACGCCGGCGCCGGGTGGCAGCGCTACAGCGGCGACGACCCGCACACCGACCACATCCACCTGTCCTTCACCTGGAACGGCGCCACGAAGCGGACGTCCTGGTGGACCGGGTCCCCGCGGGCCCTGGACCACGGGCCCTGCCGGACGTGGGTCGGCGAGCTGGCGAGGCCGTGGACGGAGCCGACGCTGTCTCCCTGCCCGACGCCGCTGCGGCGCCCGGCCGCCAACCACCGCGGCATCTACCGCGCCCAGGCGGGCGAGACCCTGGCCCGGGTCTCGCGCTGGTTCGACCGTTCCAGCACCAGGATCCGCCGGTGGAACGGGTGGCCGGTCTCGGGGCAGGTCGATATCGAGCCGGGACAGAAGGTGCGGGTGCGGGCGCAGTCCTGACGATCCGCACGCGCGTACGGCGTGTCGCGGTGAGGATCGTCAGGACGACGTCAGCAGGAGTCAGCGCACGTGGCGCAGGCCCTCCGCGATCGGGGTGTCGCCGTCGTTGAAGGGGATCTTGAGACCCGCGACCGCGGACGCCTCGGCACCGGCGACCGCACGGATCACCTCGGCGACGTTGCCGCGCGAGACCTGCCCGGCCTCCTCGGCCTGCACGTCGATCTTGCCGGTCGTCGGACCCTCGGTCAGCCCGCTGGGCTGGAGGATCGTCCACTTCAGGGCGGACTCCTCGAGGTGCTGGTCGGCCTGGGTCTTGGCCTCGGCGTAGGCGTAGAAGTCGTTGTCCGGCGGCACGCCGTGGTCGGGTCCGGCGCCGAAGTAGGACACCATCACGTAGCGCTCGGCGCCGGCCGCGGCGGCGGCGTCCATGGTGCGGATGGCCGCGTCGCGGTCGACGGTGTAGGTCTTCTCGGCGGATCCGCCGCCGGCGCCCGCGGCCCAGACGACCAGCTCCTGGCCGCGCAGCAGCTCCTCCAGCTCGCCCTTCTGCATCGAGGCCACGTCCGCGACCGTGGGTTCGGCACCCAGCTTGGTGATCGCCTTGGACTGGTCGGGGTCGCGGATCACCGAGGTGACCTCGTGACCGTCCTCGACCAGCAGCGGCGTCGCCTTGCGGGCCACCTTGCCGTGTCCTCCGATGATGATGATGCGCGTCATGCGTCCTCCTCGATGATCGTGGGGGACGGACCGCCCCAGGGCGACCCGACTCTGTGTCGGCACTGCCGACTCCGGCCCAACCTCGGGCCGAGTCCCGATTGTTCCGAGGACGGCGCGTGGGGAACACACCCGGAGGTGCCCTCCGGCACCCGTCGGGACCTGTGCTCTGATGTCGCCGACGAGAGGAGCGCCGCATGCCGACGCTGACGCACGACGGACCGCTGTGGACCATCCACTTCGGGGACGACGAGAACCGCTTCACCCCCGCCTTCCTCGACGAGGTGGACGGCTTCCTCGACGACCTCGCGGCCTCCACCGAGCCGGCGGCGCTGGTCACCACGGGCGAGGGCAAGTTCTACTCCAACGGCCTCGACCTGGAGTGGCTCGGCGCACACCCCGACCGCCTCGGCGAGTACGTCGGCCGCGTCCACGGGCTCTTCGAGAAGGTGCTGACCCTGCCGGTGCCCACCGTCGCCGCCCTCAACGGCCACGCCTTCGGGGCCGGTGCGATGCTGGCCATGGCCCACGACCACCGGGTGATGCGCGAGGACCGTGGCTACTTCTGCTTCCCCGAGGTCGACATCCACATCCCGTTCACCCCGGGCATGAACGCGCTGATCATGGCCAAGCTGACCCCGCGGGCCGCGATGGACTCGATGACCACCGGCCACCGGTTCCCCGGCGCCGACGCGGCGACGGCCGGCATCGTCGACGTCGCCACCGGCCTCGAGGACCTGCCCGAGGCCGCGGCCGCGCGGGTGCGGCACCTGGCCGGCAAGGACCGGGCCACGCTGGGCACCATCAAGCAGCGGATGTTCGCCGACGTCGTCGCCGCGCTGCGCCTCACCGAGGTCTGAGCGGGCTCAGGCGCCGCCGAGAGCGGCCGCCTCGGCGACGGTGGCGACCACGGTCGGGCGCAGCCCGTCCCCGCAGTCGGGGTCGGGCAGCGTCGACTCGGGGTCGACCACCCTCACGCTGCAGCCCTCCGCGCTGAGCCGACGGATGGTCTCGAGGAGCATCCGGCGCGCCACGGTGTTGATGGAGTGCACCCGGGTGAGGTCGAGCACGACCGCGTCGGAGAGCTGACCCGCGGCATCGGCCTCGGCGAGGTCGCGCACCAGCCGCTCGGTGCCGGCGAACTGCAGGGAGCCGTGCAGCGAGAACACCTTCGCGGCGCTGCCGTCGACCTGCTGGACGGTGTGCATCCTCCGGATGGTCGCGCGCACCGGCTGGGGCGCGTCCATCATGTGCAGCCCCATGTCGGCCGAGAGGTGGCGGCACACCTCGACGCCGCGCACGCTGGAGCCGTGCGCGTCCAGGCGGGGCGAGAACGCCGCGATGCCGAGCTGGCCGGGCAGTGCGCCGATGATCCCGCCCGAGACACCGCTCTTGGCGGGGAAGCCGACGGTCGAGATCCAGTCGCCGGCGGAGTCGTACATGCCGCAGGTGGCCATCACGCTCATCACCTGACGGGCCACCCACTCCTCGACGACCTGCTCCTCGCTCAGCGGGTGCACGCCACCGTTGGCCAGCGTGGCGGCCATCAGCGCCAGGTCGCGCGTACTGACGCGCACCGAGCACTGGCGGGTGTAGGCGGCCACGACGTCCTCGGGGTCCTCGGTGATCGAGTCCCGGCTGCGCAGCATGTTGGCGATGGCGTAGTTGCGGAAGGCCGTCGCCGTCTCCGACCTGTACGCCGCCTCGTCGACGTCGAGCGGGCGCCCGGCGAAGGCGGACAGCCCGGCCAGCACCTGCTCGCAGCGCCCCTGCGGATCACCCGGGTCGCCGATCATGGTGTGCACGACGATGGCGCCGGCGTTGATCATCGGGTTGAGCGGCCGCCCGGAGCCCTTCTCGAGGGACAGCTCGTTGAACGCCTCGCCCGACGGCTCGACGTCCACCTGGTCCAGGACCGCCTCGAGCCCTCGCTGCTGCAGCGCCAGCGCGTAGACGAACGGCTTCGAGATCGACTGGATCGTGAAGAGCGACTCGCAGTCGCCGGCCTCGTAGACCGCGCCGTCGACGGTGGTGAGCGCCACGCCCAGCCGGTCGGGATCGACCTGGGCCAGCTCGGGGATGTAGTCGGCGACGGCGCCGGAGGTGTCGGCGCCGCAGGCGCTCAGCACCTCGTGCAGGTAGTCCGGGATGGGGGAGTCCACCCGGGCAGGATGCCGTCTGCGCCGCGCCACGTGTCAATCGCGCCCCGTGGTGGGATGGGCCCATGGACGTCACCGCTGCCCTGGCCCGTTGGCACGAGGTCGCCGAGGCCGGTGACGCCTCCCGGCTGCCGGCCCTCGTCGCCGAGGACGGGGTCTTCCGGTCCCCGGCCGTGCACACGCCCCAGCAGGGGCGCAGCGCCGTGGTCGGCTACCTGAGCGCCGCCTTCACGGTGCTCGGGCCGCAGCTGCGCTACCTCCGGGAGTGGGTCGGTGCGGACTCCGCGATCCTGGAGTTCAGCACCGTCGTCGGTGGCAAGCAGGTCCACGGCATCGACATGATCACCTGGGACGACGCCGGGCTGATCCGCGACTTCACGGTCATGGTGCGTCCGCTCCAGGGCCTGCAGGCGGTCATCGAGGAGATGGGCGCCGAGCTGATGCGGATGCTCGAGGCCGCCGGCGACTGAGCCGCTCCGGAGGATCGTGGCCGGAGGATCGCGTCAGCGACCCGCCCAGCGCTGCACCGCGCGGTAGACCGGCTTGGGCTTCAGCCGGGGGGTCATCAGGCCGTAGCCCTTCATGTGCCGACCGGCGTCGGTGCGGGCCCGGTCGTTGTAGAGGAAGGCCTTCTTCACGAAGGGGAACTGCTTGCGCAGGGCCTCGAGCGCGGCCACGGTGAAGGTGCCCTGCTGGCGCCGGCTCACGCCGCGCTCCCACGGCTGCTCGCCGCCGCGGTCGGAGTGCGAGGACCAGCCGAACTCGGTGACCCACACGGGGCGGGTGTCGCCGTGGCGACGCATCAGGGCGCGCACCTCGGCGAGGTGGCTGAACTCCCACTGCGACTCGCCCGAGCCCGACATCGGGCCGGTGTCGGAGGGCGACTGGTAGGGGTGGGTGGCCAGCACGTCGAAGCAGGCGCCGGCGCCGGCGTCGTACGCCGCGTCGATCCACTCCGAGTCGTTGTGCATGGTGCCGCCGAAGACGAGCTGCGGGCCGCCTGCGGTCGCGGGGCGCACGGCGTCGTGGGCCGCGCAGAGCAGGTCGGCGTACGCCGCCGCGTTGGCGCCGGCGAGGAAGTCCTTCGAGTTCGGCTCGTTCCAGACCTCCCAGGCCTGCACCTGCCCGGCCCAGCGGTCCGCGGCCCAGGCCAGCGCCCGGCCGTAGTCGCGGGGGTCGGCCGGCAGCGAGCGTTCGCCGGCCTTGGGGCCGGCCCAGTCGGGGGTCAGCCAGAAGGTGGCGAGCACCTTCAGCCCGCGCTTCGCCGCCATGTCGACGACCCGGTCGACGAACCGCACGCCCCAGCCGTCGGGGTCGATGCGCCCGGCGGTCGGCTGGATCATCGCCCAGGACATGTCCAGGCGGACCCAGCCGGCGCCCATGTCGACGAGCCGGTCGAGCACACCGGCCCGGTCGGCGTCGGAGTAGGAGGACCACAGGCCGTGGAACTGCACGCCGAGCTCGGGAGGGAGGTTGTCGCGGCGACGGCGCTCCTGGGTGCGCGCGGCGAGCGGCGCTGCGGCGACGGGCCCGAGGGCGACGGCGGACGACTCGACGGGCGCGGCCGGGGCGCCTGCGGGGACGGACAGCGACGCGGTGACCAGCGCACCGGTCAGGGCCGTGAGCAGGACGCCGCGACGGTGCCGGCGGGGGGCAGGACTGGTCGCAGCGCGGTGGGGGGATCGCACAGGTGGCTCCGGGGGGAGGAGGGGGTTGGTGCAGGGGGTTGGTGCGGGGGGTGGTGCGGGGGGAGGTCAGATCTTCGTCGGCGGAGCCCGGACTCCGCCTCCACCGATCGGTCATCGTTGGGTGGTGGAAGGTAAAACGTGCCAGGAGTCCCGAGGTCACGCACGACTGTGGAGATCGTGCGGAACGGGCTCAGGCGGCCGGCAGCAGGACCCGGACGGACGTGCCCTTCCCGGGCGTCGACTCGAGATCGATGGTGCCCCCGTGGCGCTCCACGATACGCCGCGTGATCGCCAGGCCCAGCCCGCTGCCGGGCACCTCTCCGCCGTCGGGCTGGGCCGAGCGGGTGAACTCGTCGAAGACGGTGGCCTGGTCGGCCAGCGGGATCCCGTGGCCGGTGTCGGTGCAGGTCAGCGACACCCGGTCGCCGACGGTGCCCGTCGTGAGGCGCACCGACCCGCCGGGCGGGGTGTACTTCAGCGCGTTGCTCAGCAGGTTGGAGACCACCATCGCCAGCTCAGCGGGATCCCCCTCGGTGTGGCAGTGCTCCTCGGCGCCGTCGACGCTCAGGGTGATGTCGCGGCGCTGGGCCTGGACGGCGGCGAGCTCCTGCGCCTCGGCCACCAGCTCGCTCAGGTCGACCCGACGGCGGGCCCGCTGCTGCTCGGGGTCGCTGACGCGGGCCAGGGTCAGGAGGCTCTCGACCAGCGCCTCCATCCGGCGTGCGGCCCGGCTGATGGAGTTCACGCTGCGCTCGACCTGGGCCGACCGGGCGGGCGATGTCCTGGAGGATCTCGACGTGGCCCAGGATGGAGGTCAGCGGGTTCTTCAGCTCGTGGGTCACTGCCGCGTTGACCTGCTCGCGGTAGCGGCTGGACTCCCGCAGACCTGCGGCGAGCTCGTGCTCCCGCTGCAGGGCGCGGGCGCGGTGGATGGCCAGCCCGGCCTGCACGGCGTACATCTCCAGCACCTGGCGGGCGAGCTCGTCGGGGCGCCGGCCGTCGATGGGGAGGTCGACGCCGAGCACCCCGACCAGCTCCCCGTTGGGGCCGTGCAGCGGCGCGTACAGCGCGTCCATGGGGTGCCAGGCGTCCGGACCCGTGAGCGCCTCGACCCGGGGGACCCAGGTGCTCACCACGTCGTCGGGCAGGCGGTCGTGGGGGACGAAGCGCAGCTGCCCCCACTGGTCGGCGATCTCGAACTCCTCGAGGAACTCCTGCACCCGCACCCGGCGCCCGGCTCATCGTGCGCTGCGGCCTCCTCGTCGCCGGCGACCGCGAGCACCTCGAGGAAGCCGTCGTCGTCGAGGTAGTTGACCGCGGCGATCTGGAAGCCCAGCACGTCGACGACGCCCTGGGCGACGAGCTGCAGCAGCTCGGAGAGGGTCTCGGCGCTGCTGATGCTGGTGAGCAGGGCGTGCAGCTCGCGCAGCATCACGCACCTCGCGGGGGACCTCGGGCCCGCCGCTCGTCCGCGGGCTCACTACCCCACCTCGGCGAGGTGGAGCACCGCGTCGCCCGAGCTCACCAGCGGTGCCTCGGTGCGCCCCACCACGATGCCGGCGCGGTCGGCGTGCACCAGCCGCACCCGCTTGCCGAAGGAGTCGAAGAGCCCGCCCAGGCGCTCGCCCTTCTCGACGCGCTGGCCCAGCTCGGCCTCCAGGTGCAGCATCCCGGTGCCCCGGGCCCGCACCCAGCCGCTGCGCCAGCTCTCGAGGCTGGCCGGCGGCGGCTCCTCGTCGACCGGGTCGGTCATTCCCGAGCGCCGCGAGCACGCGTCGTACGCCGCGCACGCCGGCGTCGATCGCCCACGGGTCCATCCGCCAGGCCTCGCCGGCCTCGTAGAGCAGCACCTTGGCGCCCTCCTCGCGCGCGGCGTGGCGCAGCGAGCCGTCCCGCAGCCGCGCGTGCATCATCACCGGGCGCCGCGAAGGCCTCGGCCAGGCGACGGGTCTCGGGGTCCTCGAGGTCGGTGCGGATCTGCGGCAGGTTGGTGCGCCGGTCGGAGCCGGTGTGCAGGTCGATGCCGACCGAGCACTTGGCGACGACCTCGGTCATCATCAGGTGCGCGATGCGACCGGCCAGCGAGCCGCGGGCCGAGCCGGGGAAGGACCGGTTGAGGTCGCGGCGGTCGGGCAGGTAGCGGCTGCCGGTCATGAAGCCGAGGACGTTGACGATCGGGACCGCGATCAGCGTGCCGCGCAGGGTGCGCGGGTCGAGCTCGGCGAGCACCTGGCGCACCACCTCGACGCCGACGGCCTCGTCGCCGTGGATGGCGGCGTCGATCCAGACCGTGGGGCCGTCCTCGCGCCCGTGCACGACGCGCACCGGCAGGTCGACCTCGGCGCCGGTGACCAGGCGGGTGATCGGCAGCGCCAGCGACTGGGCGCGGCCCGGGCGCACCCGCACCGGGCCGATCTCGAAGGACGGGCGGGCCACGTCAGCGGCCCCGGTTGCGGCGGCGGACGGCGACCGGTGGGCGGGCGCCGAGGTAGGAGCGGCCGGGGTCGACGACGAAGCCCTGGCGCAGCGCCTCGCGGCCCACGAGCATCCGGAAGCCCATCTCGTCGCGGCGGCTCAGGCTCATCTCGACGGTGACGGTGCGGCCGACCAGCGTGATCGCCATCGGCACCACGTAGCGCTCCTCGACGTGGCCGGAGGACGAGCGCACCTCGCGGCGGTCGAGCACCGGGCTCTCGACGACGCACGGCGTCCTCGTCGGTGGCCTGCCAGGGGTGCACCGAGTAGCGCACCAGCTGCTGCGCCGTCGCGCTCGAAGCTCCTCGAGGTCGAAGGCGTGGATCGCCGAGGTCCGCGCGCCCGTGTCGAGCTTGGCCTTGATCCACTCGACGCCGGCATCGGGCAGGCTCACCCACTCGCGCCACCCTGCGAGGGTGTAGGAAAGGTCCGTCTCCACCGTCGCCTCTCAGTCTGGGTACCCATGAAACTCGCGATCCTGTCCCGCGCGCCCCGGTCGTACAGTACGCAGCGCCTGCGCACCGCGGCCCTCGACCGGGGTCACGAGGTCAAGGTGCTCAACACGCTGCGTTTCGGCATCGACCTCTCCGGCGACGAGCCCGACCTGCAGTTCCGGGGCAAGCGGCTCTCGCACTACGACGCCATCCTGCCCCGCATCGGCAACTCGATCACCTACTTCGGCACCGCCGTGGTGCGCCAGTTCGAGCAGATGGACGTCTACACGCCCAACACCTCGTGGGGGATCACCAACTCCCGCGACAAGCTGCGCGCCACCCAGATCCTCTCGCGCCACCACATCGGGATGCCGGCCACGACCTTCGTGCGCGACCGGGCCGACGTGATCGCGGCCATCGAGCGGGTCGGCGGCGCGCCGGTGGTGATCAAGCTGCTCGAGGGCACCCAGGGCATCGGGGTGATCCTGGCGCCCGACGCTCAAGGTCGCCGAGGCGATCATCGAGACCCTGCACAGCACCCGGCAGAACGTGCTCATCCAGCGCTTCGTCGCCGAGAGCAAGGGCCGCGACATCCGGGCCCTGGTCGTCGGCGACCGGGTGGTGGCCGCGATGCGCCGGGTCGCGCAGGGCGACGAGTTCCGCTCCAACGTGCACCGCGGCGGCACCGTCGAGGCCGGTCACCCTCGACGCCGACTACGAGCGCGTGGCCGTGCGTGCCGCGCAGATCATGGGTCTGCGGGTCGCCGGCGTCGACATGCTCGAGGGCAACGACGGCCCGCTGGTGATGGAGGTCAACTCCTCCCCGGGCCTGGAGGGCATCGAGCGCGCCACCGACCTCGACGTCGCCGGCTCGATCATCGACTACATCGACAACCAGGTCGCCTTCCCCGAGATCGACGTGCGCCAGCGCCTGACGGTCTCGACCGGGTACGGCGTCGCCGAGATCGCGGTGCAGGCCGCCTCCGACCTCGTCGGCAAGACGCTGGGCGAGTCGGGGCTGCGCGAGCGCGACATCTCGGCGCTGACCCTGCAGCGCGGCACCAGCGTCATCCCCAACCCGCACAGCCGCTACGTGCTCGAGGCCGGCGACCGGCTGCTGTGCTTCGGCAAGCTCGAGGAGATGCGCTCGATGATCCCCGGCCGACGCCGCCGGACCCGCAAGGTCAAGCGGCTTCCCGCCGAGCCGATCCACGAGGGCTGATCCCGCGAGGCCTGAGCGGCTGCGGGGGCGGCGTACGGCAGGGTAGGGGCATGCACTACGTCGGCATCGACCTCGCCTGGGGCCAGCGCGCTCCCACCGGGGTGGCGGTGCTCGACCCCGAGGCGCGGCTGCTGCACGTCTCGTCGCAGCGCACCGACGACGAGGTGGCGGCGGCCGTCGAGGGCGTCGTGGCCGGCGGGCCGTGCCTGGTGGCGATCGACGCCCCCTTGATCGTGCGCAACGCGACCGGCAACCGCGGCTGCGAGGCCGCGCTCAACAAGGACTTCGCGCGCTTCGACGCCGGCGCCCACCCGGCGAACACCGGCAAGCCCGAGTTCGCCGAGACCCCGCGTGGCGCCCGGATCGCCGGGCAGCTGCGCCTCGACCTCAACCCGCGGTCGGGTCGGCAGCGGCGCGCGATCGAGGTCTACCCGCACCCGGCCACGGTCGCGCTGTTCCGGCTCGGGCCGCAGCCTGAAGTACAAGAACAAGGCCGGCCGCGACCTCGAGAGCCTGCGCAGCGAGCTGCTCGCGCTGATGGGCTACCTGGAGACCGTCGTGGTCACCGCCGGCGAGCCGTGGGCCCGTCTGCGTGACGCCGTCGAGGGCGCCACCCGCAAGAGCGAGCTGCGCGTCGTGGAGGACCAGGTCGACGCCGTCGTGTGCGCCTACGTCGGGCTCTTCGCCGACCTCCACCCCGAGGCGACGACGACCTACGTCGGTCCCGACGGGCTCCTGGGAGGACGGCTACGTCGTCGTCCCGACCCTGCCCGACGACCTCGAGCCCAGCCCGCGGCGCAGCCGTCCGCGCACCGACCCGGTGCAGGCCGCGACCCAGGCGTACGCCGCGCGCCTGCCGCAGCTGCGCGACGCCGGGGAGCGCTACGTGCGGCTGGTCCAGTCGATCCTCGACGAGGCCGGCATCAACTACCTGTCGGTGACCGGGCGGACCAAGTCGGTCGGCTCGTTCGCGGCCAAGGCCGCCCGCAGCGTCGACGGCCGGCCGGGGAGCCGGCCGCTCTACCGCGACCCGCTCGACCGAGGTCACCGACCAGCTCGGGGTCCGCGTCATCACCTACGTCCAGCGTGACGTCGAGACGGTGGCCGACCTGGTCGCGCGACCAGCTCGTCGTCCACGAGGACCGCGACATGGGCCGGGAGACCGCCAGCGAGGGCCGCTTCGGCTACTCCAGCCGGCACCAGGTCGTCGGACTCGACGCCGCTCGCGAGGGCGACGAGGAGTGGTCGTCGCTGCGCGGGCTGGTCGCGTCGGTGCAGATCCGCACCGTCCTGCAGCACGCGTGGGCCGAGTTCGAGCACGACATCCGCTACAAGGGCGTCGTCCCCGAGGAGCACGAGCGCGACTTCGACCGACGCTTCACCCTCGCAGCCGGGCTGCTGGAGCTGGCCGACCGCGAGTTCTCCACGATCCGCGACCGGCTCCAGGCCACCGACCCGCGCGCCGCCGACGACGAGGTCGCCGAGCCCGACGCCGACCCGCGCCTCGACCCGCGCGAGCTGGCGGCCTTCCTCGCCGGTCAGTACGCCGACGCCGGCTGGTCGCGCACCGACCACTACGCGTGGATCTCCGGGCTCCTGCTCGAGCTGGGCGTCACCAGCCTCGGCGAGCTCTCCGAGGTGCTGGTGCGCCGTCGACGAGACCGACATCAACCAGCGCATGGACTACCGCTACCCGCCCGGGTGCGGTGCGCCGGCTCGACGACGCGCTGCTGGCGTCGTACGCCGAGAGGCTACGTGGACCTGCACGGCAACGCCCACCGCGTCGACCTGCTGCGCGCCCGGTTGGCCAAGCTGCGCGACTGAGCCCGCGCCTCAGACCCGGACCAGCACCTCGTCGAGCGGCTTGCGCTCCAGGGCCGGGACCTCGGCGTCCGGTGCGGGGTGGCCGACCGCCACGACGACGAACGCGCGCTCCTCGGGCGGGCGACCGAGGACCTCGCCGAGGAACTTCATCGGGCTCGGGGTGTGGGTCAACGTCGCGAGCCCGGCCTGGTGCAGGGCGGCCAGCAGGAACCCGACGGCGATCCCCACCGACTCCTTGACGTAGTACGGCTTGGGCGAGGTCGGGCCCTGCGTGCACCTCGAAGACCACGACCAGCGCGGCCGCATCGGTGAGGAACGGCTTGCTGGCGTCGGTGCCGAGGTGGGCCAGGGCCTGCAACCACTCCTCGGAGGCGCGGCGGTCGTAGAACTCGCGCTCCTCGGCCTCGGCCGCCTCGCGGAGCCGTTCCGCGGACGGCGGGGTCGGTGACCACGACGAAGCGCCACGGCTGCACGTGCGCCCCGCTGGGCGCGCTGGCCGCGGCGCGGACGGCGTCCTCGAGGACGCCCTCGGCGACCGGGCGGGCCGAGAAGTCCCGGACCGTGCGCCGACGCACCAGGTCGTCGGCGAAGGCCGCGACCCGCGCGCGGGCCTCGTCGTCGGGCAGGGACAGCTGCGGCGCGGGGACGGTGTCGGGCACCGGCTCAGCCTCCCAGAGCGTGCTCACTCCTGGTCGCGCAGCCGCAGCCCGGCGGCCTCGGCGGCCAGGTCGGCCAGCTCGGTGCCGGCACCGTCGTAGAGCTGGAAGCCGGTCTGGGCGCCGAGCGCGCGGGCCTGGCGCAGGTCGGCGTCGTACTGGGTGACGACGGCGACGGTGCCCGTGAAGCCGGAGGCGCGCAGCTGCTCGAGCGCGTCGACGTTGTTGCCGTGGAAGGGCATCGCCAGCAGCACCACGCGCACGTCACCGGTGTGCAGCCGCTCGTAGAACTCCGGGTCGGTGGCGTCGCCCTCGATGATGTCCACGCCCTCCTCGAGCAGGCGCGCGACCCGGTCGCCGGAGGTCTCGACACCGACGGTGGACAGGCCGTGGACCTGCTGGAGCCGGTCGTAGGCCGCGCGACCGACCCGGCCCATGCCGAGCACGACCGCCTCGGCGTGGCCCACGTCGATCGGCCGGTCCTCCGGGTGCAGGCGCTCCTCGGGCCGTTCGCGGACCAGGCGCGAGAGGGCCTTGACGAGGTACTCCGGGCGCCGCCCCACGGCGGTGCCGACGACGAAGCTGGCCGCGATCGCGGTGGCCAGGGTGGCCAGCCAGTCGTCGCCCAGCACCTCGGCGGAGGCCGCGACCGCCACGATCAGGCCGAACTCCGAGAAGTTCGCGAGCGTGGAGCCGGTGAGGACCGACGTACGCCGTCGCAGCCCGGCGGTGCCGAGCAGCGCGGCGAAGCCCACGGCCTTGAGCGGCAGCAGCACCACCACGAGCACGAGGGCGATCAGCAGGTGCTCCACGGTGGGCAGGGCCCCGATGCCGATGGAGACGAAGAAGCCGACCAGCAGCAGGTCCTTGATGCGTGAAGATGCTCTTCGCGAGCCCCATCGCGCCGGGGCGGCCGGCCAGCATCATGCCGATGACCAGGGCACCGAGGTCGCCCTTGAGGCCGACGGCCTCGAAGAGCGCGTAGCCGGGCACCAGGGCGAGCACCAGGCCGAAGAGCGGGCGCAGCTCGTCGTGGCCGATGCGGGCCAGCACGGTGCGCAGCACCCACGCTCCGGGCAGCAGGAGCAGCAGCAGCAGGGCCCAGGGGGACGGCGGCTCCCCGGAGGAGGCGGCCAGGTAGGCGACTGCGGCGATGTCCTGGACCACGAGCACGCCGATCGCCGTCCGGCCGCCGAGGGAGCGGCTGGCGCTGCGGTCCTCGAGGATCTTGACCACGAAGACGGTGCTGGAGAAGGACAGGGCGAAGCCGACGAGGACCCAGGTGCGCCAGTCGCTGCCCTCGAGCAGGGCGGTGCCGCTCAGCGCCGATGGCCGCCACGACGCCGGCCCCGATCAGGGTGGAGGCGACCAGGTGCACCGTCGCGGTGGCCCACACCTCGCGCTGGGCGAGCTGGCGCAGGTCGATCTTGAGCCCGACACCGAAGAGCAGGAGGGTGACGCCGAGGTCGGCCGAGACCTCGAGCGCCGGCACCGAGGCGACCCCCAGCACGTTGAGCACGAACCCGGCCACGAGGAAGCCCAGCAGCGGCGGCAGCCGCACCAGCGCCGCGGCCATGCCACCGAGCAGCGCCACGACGAGGATCGCCGTCATGTCCTCCATGGGGGTCCCTCCCGCAGGCTGGGTCGATTCTCCCAGCCGCGGGGGCCGCTCCGCTCGTCAGGGCAGGCACAGCCGCCGACCCGGCCCAGATATCGCGCCGACCCGGCCCACATATCCCGCCCACCCGGCCCACATGTCCCGCCCACCCGGCCCACATATCGCGCGGGACCAGTCGGGCAGGGGAGCGGACGATGTGCGCCGACTGGACGGGATATCTGGGCCGGGTCGGACTGACATTTGCGCCGACTCGGCGCGATATTCGCGCCGGGTCAGGAGGGGTCAGGAGGAGACACGGGCGAGCTGGCGGGTGGAGAGCGGCCTGGCACGCTGGGGCCATGATCCGTCCCGTACGCCGCTCGCTCGGTCTCGTCGCCCTGATGACGTCGCTTCTGGTCGGCTGTGGCGGCGACCCGGACCCCGGGCAGCGCGCGAACGCCCCCAGCGCCAC
This sequence comes from uncultured Actinomycetota bacterium, assembly GCA_963722135.1. Classification (GTDB taxonomy): domain Bacteria; phylum Actinomycetota; class Actinomycetes; order Propionibacteriales; family Nocardioidaceae; genus Nocardioides. Next base: position 592,787 of record CAVRJT010000001.1, on the reverse strand, counting down.
GACCCGCACCGGCTCGCCGGCCGACGACCTCGCCCCAGGGGACGCGGCGGGGCTCTCGTCCGTGGAGATCAGCACCGGGCTGACCAGCCCCTGGGGCCTGGCCGCGACCCGGGAGGGGACCGTGCTGCTCAGCGAGCGGGACACCGGACGGATCCTGCGCCTGGAACCTGCCACCGGCGAGACCGAGGCACTGCGGACGCTGCCTGACGTCGTGCCGGGTGGCGAGGCGGGCCTGCTGGGCCTGACGCTGACGCCCGACGAGTCGGCGCTGCTGGCCTACTACACCGTCGAGGCGACCAGCAGGATCGTCTCGATGCCCTGGGACGGTGAGCGGCTGGGCGAGCCCGCGGTGCTGCTCGAGGGCATCCCCGGAGGTGCCGGCTTCCACCAGGGCGGGCGGCTGGTCGTCGGGCCCGACGAGCTGCTCTACGTGGGGACCGGTGACAACGGCGTACCCGGGTCCGCACAGGACACCGGCTCCCTCTCCGGCAAGGTGCTGCGGTTGGGCCTCGACGGACGTCCCGCCCCCGGCAACCCCTTCGACAACGAGGTCTTCAGCTACGGCCACCGCAACGTCGAGGGGCTCGCCTTCGACGACCAGGGCCGGCTGTGGGCCTCGGAGTTCGGGGCGAACGCCTACGACGAGCTCAACCTGATCGAGGCAGGTGGCAACTACGGGTGGCCGCAGGTCGAGGGCAGCGGAGGCGAGGCCGGTCTCACCGACCCCGTGGTCGTCTGGAGCACCGCCGACGCCTCACCCTCGGGCCTGGCCTTCTGGGACGGGTCGCTGTGGATGGCGGCCCTGCGCGGCGAGCGGCTGTGGGAGGTACCGCTGACGGGTGCCCCGGCCGCGGGCCAGCCCTCCGCCGACCTGGTCGAGCAGCCCGTGGGTCACTACGCCGGCGAGCTCGGTCGGCTGCGCAGCGTCCTCGCCCTGCCCCGGGACGGCGGCCCGGGGGAGAGCGGCCTCCTCCTGGCGACCTCCAACACCGACGGCCGCGGCGAGGTCCGTGACGGCGACGACCGGGTGCTGCTCCTGCGTCGCTGAGCGCGACCCGGCCCGAATATATGGGCCGGGTCGGACTGACATTTGCGCCGACTCGGCGCGATATTCGCGCCGGGTCAGGAGGGGTCAGGAGGAGGCGCGGGCGAACTGGCGGGTGGAGAGCGGCACGAAGACCAGCAGGATCAGCACCACCCAGATCAGCGTGTAGAGCGCCGGGTGCTGCATCGACCAGGCGTCGGGCAGCGGGGTGGAGGGGTCGATGTTGCCGAAGAGCTCGCGGCTGGCCTGGGTCAGCGCCGAGACCGGGTTCCACAGCACGAACTGGCGCAGCACGCCGTCGAAGGAGCTCAGCGGCACGAACGCGTTCGAGACGAACGTCAACGGCATGATGACGATGAACGAGGCGTTGTTGATGACCTCGACCGAGGGCACGAGCAGCCCGACGTAGGCCATCACCCAGCTGATGGCGTAGGCGAAGAGCAGCAGCAGGGCGAAGCCGAGCAGCGCGTCGAAGGCGCCCTCGCGGACGCGCCACCCGACCAGCAGCCCGGTCAGCGCCATGATGATCAGCGACAGCACGTTGTAGACGACGTCCGAGGTCGTGCGACCCACGAGCACCGCCGATCGCGACATCGGCAACGAGCGGAACCGGTCGATGATGCCCTTCTGCATGTCCTCGGCCAGACCGGCCCCGGTGAAGGTGGCGCCGAAGACGACGGTCTGGGCGAAGATGCCGCCGATGAGGAACTCGCGGTAGCTGACCGCGCCCTCGGGGTCGATCGCCCCGCCGAAGACGAACGCGAAGAGCAGCACGAACATGATCGGGCTGATCAGCACGAAGATCAGGACCTCGGGGACGCGCTTGATCTTGATGAGGTTGCGCTTCGCGACGATCCAGCCGTCGCTGAGCGCGCGCACGAACCCGTGGGGGCGGGCGACGACCGGGGTGGGCTCGGGGATCCGGCTGGTGGTGCTCATCGGGTGGCCTCCTGGGTCGCGCTGCCGGACTCGGACGGCTCGTCCGTCGGGTCCTTCTCGGCCGCGTGGCCGGTCAGGGTGAGGAACACGTCGTCGAGGGTGGGGCGTCGAAGCCCGATGTCGAGCACCTGGAGCCCCTGCGTCTCGAGGCCCTCGAGCACCCGGCGCAGCGCGGCCACCCCGCCGTCGACGGCGGCGGTCAGCTCGCGTCCGTTCTCCGCGACGCCGACCTCGCCGATCGCGACGTCGGCCAGCAGCCGGGTGGCGGCGTCCCGGTCGGAGGCGTGGGCCAGGACGAGCTCGACCCGTTCGCCGCCGGTCTGCGACTTCAGCTCGTCGGCCGTGCCGCGGGCGATCGCGCGGCCGTGGTCGATGACGATGATCTCGTCGGCGAGCCGGTCGGCCTCCTCCAGGTACTGCGTGGTGAGCAGCAGCGTGGTGCCGTCGCTGACGAGCTCACGGATGACGTCCCACATCTGCACCCGGCCGTGGGGGTCGAGGCCGGTCGTGGGCTCGTCGAGGACCAGCACCGGGGGCGCGGCCACCAGCGAGCCGGCCAGGTCGAGGCGCCGACGCATGCCGCCGGAGTAGGTCTTCGAGGGCCGGTCGCCGGCGTCGACGAGGTCGAAGCGCTCGAGGAGCTCGCGGGCCCGCTCGCGGGAGCGGATGCGCCCCAGGCCGTACAGGCGACCGACCATCTCGAGGTTCTCGTAGCCGGTCAGGTGCTCGTCGACCGCGGCGTACTGGCCGGACAGCCCGATCCGGGCGCGGACGCCGTCGGGGTCGGCCATCACGTCGACGCCGGCCACGTGGGCGGTGCCCTCGTCGGCCTTGAGCAGGGTGGTCAGCACCCGCACCGCGGTCGTCTTGCCCGCGCCGTTGGGTCCGAGCAGGGCCAGCACCCGCCCCTCGGGGACGGCGAGGTCGAGCCCCGCCAGGGCCACCACGTCCTTGTACCGTTTGACCAGGCCGGTCGCGGAGATCATGTCCACCATCTGCTGTCCTCTCGTCGGCACCGCGCCGGGTGCCTCTCGACCTTGCAGCCTAGAGACCGGCACCGACAACAGAATTCATCGCCGGCTCAGGCGCGGGGGGCCAGCGGGCCCAGGTCGAGCAGCGGGAGGATCACGGGGTCGGCGACCAGGTCGATCTCGTGGACCAGCCCGTCCTCGACGGTGAACCCGACGACCATCCGCTCCGCCTGGTCCTCGCGCCACACCGCGGCGGCGTACCCGTCGAGGAGCGCGGGGCGCAGGTCGGCGACGTGCTCGGCGAGGTGCGCGGCGACGGCGGGGGCGCCCTCCACGAGCGCCTCGGCGCCGAGCCCGATCGCGGCACCGTCGGCGCGCAGCCGCACCTCCGGGTGCAGCGGGGCGGCCATCGCGGCGGGGTCGTCACCGCGAGCGGCGGCGACGAAGGCCCGGACGACGTCGAGCTGGCGGGCCCGGGCACCGGCGGCCGCGCCGGCGGCCTCGTCGTCGCTGCCGGCCTGGACCGCGCACCGGCCCCGGATCGCCAGCTCGCGGGCGGCGACCGGGGTGCGCCCGAGGGCGCCGGCCACGTCCTCGAAGTGCCAGTCGTAGAGGTCGTGCAGCACGAAGGCGACCCGTTCGGCCGGGGCCAGGCGCTCCAGCGCGGCGAGCAGGTCGGGGTCGACGGCCTCGCGCAGCGCGGCGGCGTCGGACTCCCGGAACGGGTCGACGGGGTCCTGGGGCTCGCTCAGCGGCACCGCGACCGCCTCGTCGTCGGGCGCGGGTGCGTGGTCGTGGGCCGGCGACCGGAGCCGCTGCAGGCTCAGCCGGGCGACCGCGATGCTCAACCAGGTGCGCTCGTCGATCACGCTGCCCGGCGCGGCGCCCTCGCGGCGCTGCCAGGCCTCGGCGACGACCCGGTCGGCCTCACCCGGGGAGCCGAGCATCCGGTAGGCCAGCGAGCGCAGGTGGGCGCCGAGCTCGTCGATGTCGATGTCGAGATCGAGCAGAGGGGCGTCACTGACCGCGTTCACGCGCTCATCATCCTCCACAGGCTCATCATCCCTCACGCACCGCCTCGGTGGGAGGGGTGCGGGTGATGCGGTAGCGCACGAACGACGGCACCACCAGGGCGGCGACCACGGTGCCGACGACGACCAGGACGCCGCCCCCGGCCGCGGCCGCGCCGGCGCCGACGCTGGCGGCGGTGGCGCCGTGCAGGACGTCGGCGACCCGGGGCCCGCCGGCGACCACGACGATGAAGACGCCCTGGAGGCGACCGCGCATCGCATCGGTGGCGGCGCTCTGGAGCATCGAGGTGCGGAAGGCCGCCGAGACCATGTCGGCGGCCCCGCCGACCACCAGCATCAGCAGGGCGAGGAGCAGCATCGGTGTGCGCCACTGATCGGCGAGCACCACGGCCAGGCCGAAGCCGGCCATCGCGGCGCCCCAGACGAGGATGCACAGCACCACCGCGAGGCCCTGTCGCGCGATCCGCGAGACCCAGCCGCTGAAGATGCCGCCGAGCACGGCACCCGCGGGGATCGCCGCGAAGAGCAGGGCGAAGACCAGCCCGCCCTCACCGGGCCCGTCGAAGTCGACGGCCGCGATCTCGGGGAAGAGCGCCCGCGGCATCCCGAAGACCATGGCGATGAGGTCGACGACGAACGACATCAGCAGCACCGGCTGGGAGCGCAGGTAGGCGAAGCCGTCGATGACCGCACGCACGCCCGGGACCTGGGTGGCCGCCCCCTCGACGGCCAGCGACGGCAGCCGCAGCACCGCGCCCAGGGTGGCGAAGAGGGTCAGCGTGTCGACGGCGTAGAGCCAGGCGAAGCCCGTGAACGGGATCAGGATCCCGGCGACCAGCGGCCCGGCGATCGCGCCGGCCTGGAAGACCGTCATGTTGAGCGAGTTCGCCGCCGGGAGCAGGTCGGGGGTCAGCAGCTTGGGCAGCACCGCGCTGCGGGTCGGCTGGTTGACCGCGAAGAAGGCCTGCTGGAGGGCGAAGAGGCACAGCAGCAGCCACACGTTCGTGGACCCGGCGAAGGCCTGCACCGCGAACAGCCCGCTGGTCACGATCAGCCCGACGGTGGTGACCCGCAGGATGCTGCGGCGGTCGAAGACGTCGGCGAGCGCGCCGCCGTACAGGCCGAAGACGACGAGGGGCACGAGCCCGAAGAGCCCGGTCAGCCCGACGTACGCCGACGAGCCGGTGTCGGCGTAGATCTGCGCCGGCACCGCCACGACGGTCAGCTGGGCGCCGACGACGGTGACGATGTTGGCCACCCACAGCCGGCGGAAGTGGTCGTTGCGCAACGGCCGGGTGTCGGCCAGCAACCCCCGCATCCGCTCTCCCACGAGGGCAGAAGGTACGCCCCGGCTCGAGCCTCGGGAGTCACAGGTCCTTAACGAAGCGCCGGCGGTGTTGCGCCACGCGCCGAGGGTGGGGTCTGCTGTCCCGCGGAGATGGGGAGGTCGCAGGTGACGGTGCTCGAACCCGGTGTGGACATCGGGGAGCCGACCCACCCCGGAGGCATCGGGGTGCGCTGCAGCGGGGTGGTGCACCTCTACCGCACCTTCGAGGGCCACGACGTGGTCGCGCTGCAGGGCGTCGACCTCGCGGTGCGCCCCGGGGAGCGGGTGGCGTTCCTGGGCCCCTCCGGCTCGGGCAAGTCGACGCTGCTGACGCTGCTGGGCGGCATCCAGAAGCCCAGTGCCGGCCGGATCTTCCTCGGCGACCACGAGATCTCGCGGCTGCCCGAGCCACAGCTCGCGCGACTGCGCTCGCGCCGGGTCAGCACCATGCTGCAGGGCGCGACCCGCAACCTGCTGTCCTACGCGACCGCCCGGCAGAACGTCGCGTTCGCCCGGCTCGCGCTGACCTCGGCCGAGCGCAAGCAGGCGGTGCCGGAGACCGAGCTGCTGGCCCGGGTCGGGCTCGAGAGCGTGGCCGACCAGGTCGTCGCGACCATGTCGGGCGGCCAGCGCCAGCGCCTCGCCCTGGCCTGCGCGGTCTCGACCTCGCCGCAGCTGCTGCTCGCCGACGAGCCCACCAGCCAGCTCTCCCACGAGGACCGCGACGCGGTGATCGGGCTGGTCCACGACCTGGGCGACGAGCTCGGCACCACGATCATCGTGGTCACCCACCAGCCCGAGGTGGCGGCGACGTTCCCCCGCACGGTGACCATGAAGGGCGGGCGCGTGGGCCTCGAGGGCCGCGACGGCGCGGAGTACGTCGTCATCGGCGCCGAGGGGGTCGTGCACCTGCCCTCGCACCTGGCCGGTCAGTGGCCGCAGGGCACGCTGGTGCGCATCGAGCCGGAGCCCCAGGACGGCCACGACCGCCTCGTCGTCTCCCGGCCCCCCGAGGAGGGCGGATGAGCGACGTGCACGTGCGTGGCGTGCGCTACGAGGTGGACCGCCCGCTGCTCCAGGACATCGACCTGGTCCTGCGCGCCGGCGAGCTGACCGCGCTGTCGGGCCCGAGCGGCTCGGGCAAGACCACGCTGCTCTCGATCGTCGGCGGGCTGCTCCGGCCCAGCGCCGGGGAGGTGACGTACGACGGCGCGCCCACCTGGCGCGGCACGGGCGACCCGCGGCCCGAGGTCGCGTTCGTGCTCCAGGTCTACGGACTGGTCCCGATCCTGTCGGCGAGCGAGAACGTGTCGGTGGCCCTGCGGGCCCGCGGCGTCGCGCCGGACGAGGCCGACGCGCAGGCGCACGAGGCGCTGGCCCGCTTCCACATCGGCGACCTCGCCGACCGCCAGGTGGAGGAGCTCTCGGGCGGTCAGATGCAGCGGGTGGCGCTGGCCCGCGGGCTGTGCGTGGGGGCCGGGGTGCTGCTCGCCGACGAGCCGACCAGCGAGCTCGACGAGGGCAACCGCACCCTGGTGCTCGCCGAGCTGCGGCGCGAGGCCGACCGCGGCGCCGTGGTGGTCGTGGCCACCCACGACCCGGCCGTGGTCGAGGCCTGCGACACCCACCACTCCCTCGATGACGGCCGGTTGGTCGACCACACCGAGCCGGTGCACCTGCCCGGGCACCCGGTCGAGCCCGAGCCGACCCCCCAGGAGGTCTCGCCGGTCGACCCGCCTGGTGAGCCGGTCCCGCCGGTCCGGCCGGTCACCCCGGCCCGGCCCGCGAGGGCCGTCGACGACTCCGCCTTCCGGCGCCCGCCGGACGGCCGGTGAGGCGCGACCTGGCCCGGACCCTGCGCGGTGCCTGGTCGCGACGCGGCACCCTGCTGCCGCTGCTGCTGCTCACGACCGTCGTGGTCGCCGGGGTCGTGGCCGTGCTCGGCTTCTCCGAGTCCGCCGGCACGTCCGGGGCGTTGGCGGTGCCGCTGCTGGTCGTCGCGCTCGTCGCGGTGCCGGCCACGGGCAGCGAGCTGGCGACGGCGCGCCGCGGGGAGATCGCGCTGGCCCGGCTGCGGGGTCTCGACGGCGGCGCGCTCTTCGTCCTCATGGCCCTCGAGCCGCTCCTGGTGCTCGTGCTCGGCGGCCTGCTCGGGGGCGGGATCGGCCTGCTCGTCGCCCACGTCACCGCGCGGGCCTGGCTCAGCGACCCCGGTCCCCTGGTCGGTGTCGATGCCCTCGTCGCCGCGCTGCTGGTGGTGCTGGTGGCGCTCGGCGCGCTGATGGTCGGGATGGCCGCGGCGCTGCGCGAGCCGCTGGCCGACCAGGTGACGACGACCGCGAGGCCGCGTCGTACGTCGGTCGCGGCGGCGTTCACCCAGGTGCTGGTGGTCGTGGGTGCGGCGGTCGCGGTCTACCGCAGCTCCGTGGGCCCGGACCCGCAGACGGGCGCCGCGACCGGTCGGCCCGACCTCGTGGTGCTCGCCGGCCCCGCCCTCCTCGGTCTCGCCGCGGGGGCCGCGGCGCTGTGGCTGCTCCGGGCGCTCGCGCGGGTGTGGGTGCGCCGACGCGGGCACCGCGCGGGACTGGCCGGGTTCCTCGCCGCCCGACGCCTCGACCGGGTCGCCGGGGCCGCCGGGTCGGTGCGGGTGCTCGTGGCCGCCGCGGTCGTCGCCGGGGTCGCGCTCACCGCTGCCACGCAGGTCGAGCGGTGGACCGACCAGACCGCCCGCCTGGTCGCCGGCGCCCCGTTGCGCATCGACCTCGAGACCGACGCCGAGGGTGCGCTGTCGCTGACCCGCCGCCTCGACCCCGACGGCACCGACCTGATGGCGGCGGTGCTGGTGCCCGGCGAGGGCAGCGTGGCCGCGCGGCGGGCCTTCCTCGACCTGGACCGCTTCGACGCCGTGCTGGGCGACTTCTACGACGACACCGCCGCGGCCGCGGTCGGCTCGGTGGTCGACGAGCTCGTCGCCGAGCAGACGGCCACCTCCGGCCCCGTCGAGGGCGAGGAGCTGGTCGCCACGGTGAGCGGGGTGAGCCGCCGCCTCGAGGGCCGGATGCGGCCCCAGGTGGTGGCCGTCCTGCGAGCTGCCGACGGGGCGTCCCGGCAGGTCCGGCTCCGCCTCGAGGTCGACCTCGACGGCGGCCCCGGCACGGTCGCGGTCCCCGTCGACTGCGCGGCGGGCTGCACGCCGGTGGCGCTGACCCTGCAGCGGCTCCCGGGCGACAGCGAGTTGCCGTGGACCCTCGACTCGCTCGTGCTCGGTGACTCCGACCTGCTCGAGCGCGGCTGGTCGCCCGCCTCGGAGACCCGGGGCGACAGCCCCGGCGGGCCGGTCCCGGTCGCGGGCGGTCTGCTGGCGCTCACCTCGGGCACCCCGCTGGTCGCCGTCCCGACCCGCGACGCCGCCTCGGTGCCGGTCCTGGCCACCCGCACCGCGACCTGGGAGGGCGACCCGGTGCTCGACTCGCCGGGCGGTGCCGACCTGGCCGCCGAGGTCGTGGCCCGGACGCCCGGCCTGCCGCTGGTGCAGGGCGACGGGGTGCTGGCCGACCTGCCGCGGGCGGTGCAGGGCTCCCCGCCGACCGTCCCCGTGGCCCAGGTGATGGTGCTGGCGCGCGCGGACACGCCCGCCGCCGTCCTCGACGCGGTGCTCGAGGAGACCGGCGGCGAGCTGCGCAGCCTCGAGGACGTGCGCGCCGCGGTGAGCGACGACACCGGCGCGGCGCAGGCCCGGGTCTACCTGCTGATGGCCGGCTTCTCGCTGCTCGTCGCGCTTCTGGTGCTGAGCACCGCCGTCGCCCGCGAGCGGCCCGCGTGGCTGCGCGACGTGGCTGCGCTGCGCGTGGTCGGCCTCGACGTACGCCGCCTCCGCGGCGCCGGCCGCCTCGAGGTCGTCGGGCTCTGCGTGGTCTCGGTCGGCGCCGCCGTGCTCGGATCCGCGGCCGCGGTGCTGTGGCTGCTGGGCGACCTGACGCTCGTCGAGGTCCCGACCCATGCCGTGCCCCTGCGCACCTCGGTCGACCCGTGGCCGGTGCTGGGCCTCGGGGCGGGCGTCGCCGTCGCCGTGGCGCTCGTCGTGGGCCGCGGTCGCCGACCCAGCCCGGAGCGCTCCCGGCCCGCGATCCTGCGCGAGGAGGCCCAGCGGTGAGGACGCTCCTCGCGACGGTGCTGCGCGGCCTGCGTGCACGCCTGCTGCTCTCGGTGGGCTCCGTGCTGCTCACCGCACTGGCCGTCGGCTCGGCCGTGCTCGGCCCGGTCTTCCAGGACGCGGTGACGAATTCCTACCTCGTCACCCGGCTCGCCGACGCCCCGAACAACCTCACCGGCCTGAGCTGGGCCTACCGGCCGCCCGGCGGCACCGACCCGGCCGCGGCCGCGGCGGACGCCACCGAGCTGGCGCAGGAGGCCGGGTCCGGTGCGGGCGACACCTACGTGGCGCCGCAGACCTTCCTGCGCACCGACGAGACAGCGGGCCTGGGCGGGCTGGTGCGGCTGGCGGCCAAGGAGGGCTACTGCGACCACCTCGAGATCGAGGGCCGCTGCCCGAGCGCTCCCGGTGAGGTCCTGATGCTGGCCGGCGACGGCGAGCTGACCGACCTCGGCCCCGGCTCGACCCTCGACGTGGAGGGCACCGGACGGCTGGAGGTCGTCGGGCTCTACACCGTGCCCGGGCCCGAGGACCCCGACGAGGCGGACTGGTGGTTCGACCTGTCCCGCTTCTCCTCCCGCACCCCGACCCCGCCGCCGAGCAGCCAGCCCTACCGGCCGGCGCCGCTGCTGACCGGCTACGACACCTTCGCCGAGCGGCTCGTCGGGGTGGGGTACGACGTCCTGGTCGACCGCCGCCTCGAGCCGCCCGCCGACCTCGACCTCGCCGGGCTCGACCGGGTGCGAGCGGTGGCCGCCGCCCAGGAGGACCTCGAGGTCGACGGTGGAGGCCGGCAGCTTCGAGACCCGCTCGATCAACGACATCGACGGCGTCGCCGCCGAGGTCCGGGCCCAGCAGGACACCGCCCGCAGCTCGGTCTCCCCGGCGGTGCTCTCGCTGGTCCTGGTCGCGCTCGCGCTGCTGATGCGGCTGCTCACCGCGGCCGCCGACCTGCGGCTGCCCGAGCTGGCCCTGGCGTCCCTGCGCGGGCTGCCGCGCCACCGGATGTGGGCACTGGGGCTCTCCGAGCCGCTGGTCCTGCTCGGTCTCGCGGTGCCCGTCGGCGGCGCGCTGGGCCTGGGCGTCTCGTGGTTGCTCGTCGAGTCGTGGCTGGTGCCCGGGCTGCCGCTGCCGCTGCCGTGGGCCTCGCTGCTGCTGGGTCTCGGGGTCGGCCTCGGGGCGGCGCTGGTCGCGGTCGTCGCGGTCGGGCTGGTGCTGCGCGTCGACCTCGCCGACCAGCTGACCGGCGTACGCCGACCCACGCGCGCCCGACGAGGCGCCGTCGTCGCCCAGCTCGCCCTCGTGGCCGCCACCCTCGTGGTGCTGCTCAGCAAGCTGTCGGCCGGGGCGCCGGGCGAGCCGGACGTGACCGACCTGGTGCTGCCGGTGCTGCTGGCCGTCGTCGCGGGGCTGGCCGGGGCCCGCGGCACCGCCGCGCTCGCCGGCTGGTGGACCCGGCGCGGCCCTCGCAGCCGTTCGCTGCCGACCTTCGTGGCCGCGCGGGCGCTGAGCCGGCGGCGCGAGGGCACCCTGGTGATCCTGCCGGTCACCGCCGCGATCGCGATCTGCGTCTTCGGGGCCGGCATCTACGACTCGGCGTCGCAGTGGCGGGCCAGCGTCGCGGCGACCCGGGCACCCGCGGCGGTCGTGTGGGCCTCCGACCTGCCGCTGAACCGCGCCGTGGCGCTGAGCCGCGCGGCCGACCCCGACGGCCGCTGGCTGATGGCCGCCGGCACCCTGTCGAGCACCGGGCCGGTCTTCACCGTCGCCGACACCTCTCGCCTGACGCGGGTCGCGCAGTGGTCGGACCAGTGGACCCCCGGCACGTCGACCGACGAGATCACCGGGCTGCTGCGCCCGCGCGCTCCCGCGCCGGTCCTCACCGGGCGCCGGCTCGCCGTCGACGTCGAGAATCGGGCCCGCACCGGCGACGAGCTGACGCTGCGGCTGCGGCTGGTGAGCGCCGCAGGGCGACGTCGGGTTCGCCTACCTCGGCCCGGCGCCGCCGGGCGCGCACCACGCTCGTGGCCGACGTACGGGCCTGCCGTGACGGGTGCCGCCTCGAGGGGCTGACCATCGGTGGACCGGCCGCGCTGAAGACCACCGTCGAGGGCACCATCACCCTCGCCGACCTGCGCATGGACGGCGAGCCCGTCGAGCGTGATCACCGGCGCCGGCTGGGGCGTGGCGCCGGACGCCTCGGCCCCCGACGCGATCACGGCCGTCGAGGGCGAGGCGGGCGAGCTGCGCATCGAGGCCGCGGCCCACGAACCGGCGATCCTGCAGCTCACCGACCGGCGACCTGCCCGACGCGCTGCCGGTGGTGCGTGGGGCCGAGGCCCGCACCGAGCCCGACCCCAACGCCTTCTCGACCAGCTCGCCGCTGACGTTCGCCGTCGACCCCGTCGTCGAGGCGGGGAGCGTCCCGCTGCTCGGCCCGCGGGGGCTGCTCATCGACTACGACATGATCAGCGCCGACCGCGAGGTCTACGACCAGGACTCCTCCGAGGTCGTGGTGCTGGCCCGCGCCGACACCCCCGCGGCGGTCAGCGCCCGAGCTGCGCGCGGCCGGGCTGTCGGTCGACCGCACCTACGCCGAGGTGCGCGCCGGTCTCGACGGCGAGGCCTACGCGCTCGCGCTGCGGCTCTACGCCGTCGTGGCGGCGCTGGTGCTGGTGATGGCGGTGGCCGCGCTGGCCGTGAGCACCGCGGTGCAGCTGCCCTCGCGGCGCCGGGACGCCGCCTCCCTGCGCGTCGTGGGGGTGTCGCGGCGCGAGGTGATGTCGGCGGTGGTGCGCGAGCTGGCGGTGGTGCTGGGCAGCACGGCCGTGGCCGGGCTGGCCGCCGGTGCGCTGGCGCAGTACGTCGTGCTGCGCACCGTGACCCTCGGCTACGCCGAGACGCTGTCCACGCCCGCGCTGGTCGCCGCGGTGGACCCGTTGCGGCTCGCGCTGCTGGCGCTGGTGACCGCGGTGCTCTTCGGGGCGGTCGCGCTGGCCAGCGCGGTGCTCACCGTCCGCGGCGCGCGGGGCGCGACCCTGCGCGAGAACGCCCGCTGAGCGCGCTCAGCGCCCCGTCAGCGCCCCAGGTGCCAGCTGCCCAGCGGCAGGTCGAGCGCGTCCTGCGGCCCCCACGACCCCTGCTCGTAGGACTGCACCTTCGGCGGGTCGTCGAGCAGCGGCTGGACGACCTGCCAGATCCGGTCCACCTCGTCGGCGCGGGTGAAGAGCGTGCGCTCGCCGCGCAGCACGTCGAGCAGCAGCCGCTCGTAGGCCTCCAGGGGGTCGCCCTCCTCGACGTCCTCGGCGAAGTCCAGGCTCATCGTGGCCTTCACCAGGTCCATGTCGGGGCCGGGCTTCTTGGCCTGCAGCTCCACGTGCACCTGCGGCTGGTCGGTCAGCTCGAGCACCAGCTCGTTGCACGCCACCGAGCCGTTGAAGATGTCGGTGTGCGGGGTGCGGAAGCGCAGCGTGATCGTGCGCCGTCCCTGCGCCATCGCCTTGCCGGTGCGCAGGTAGAACGGCACGTCCCGCCAGCGGTCGTTGTCGACCCAGGCCTCGAGCGCCACGAACGTCTCCACCTCGGAGTCGTCGTCGACGTCCTCGTCGTCGCGGTAGCCCTCGAACTGCCCGAACACCGCGCGCGCCGGGTCGAGGGGACGCATCGCCGCGAACACCGCGGCCTTGGCGTCGCGCAGCTCGTCGGCGTCGAAGCGGCAGGCCTCCTCCAGGGCCACGAACCCCAGCAGCTGGGCCAGGTGCGTCGAGATCATGTCGCGCAGCGCCCCGGTCGACTCGTAGAAGCTGCCGCGGCCCTCGAGCCCCAGGTCCTCGGGCACGTCGATCTGGACCGACTCGATGTGACGGTGGTTCCAGGACGGCTCGAACAGCCCGTTGGCGAAGCGCAGCGCCAGGATGTTCTGCACCGCCTCCTTGCCCAGGAAGTGGTCGATGCGGAAGACCTGCTCCTCGTCCGCGACCTCCTTGAGGCGGCGTCGAGGTCGCGGGAGGACTCGCAGGTCGAGCCCGAACGGCTTCTCCACCACCAGGCGCGCCCGCTCGGTGAGCTCCTCGCGCCCCAGCATCGCGATCATCCCCGCCATCGCCGCCGGGGGGCACCGAGAGGTAGACGAGGCGGCGTACGTCGTCGGTGCCGCCGGGGCCGTCGGCGCAGGACTCCTCGGCCGCGCGGACGGCGGCAGCGAGGTCGGCACCGTCGTCGGCGTCGGAGGTGCAGAACGACACCCGCTCCAGCAGCGCGTCGGCCACCTCGGCGTCCAGGTCGTCGACGGTGTCCTCGAGGCCCTCGCGCACCTGCTGGCGGAACTCGTCGTCGGTGCCGGGGGAGTGCCGGCCGCTGCCGATGACGGCGTACCGCTCGGGCAGCCGGCCCTGCGCGGCGAGGCGGTAGAGGCCGGGGAAGAGCTTGCGCGCCGCGAGGTCGCCGGTGGCGCCGAAGAGCACCATCACGTGCGGCGCGAGCTCCTCGGTGGGGGACTGGCTCTGGGGCACGACGGGCCTCTCGACGGTGCGGACGGGACCCCCATGCCTACCGCGTCGGCACCGTCGCCCGGCCATCCCTACGGGTGGTGCGGGCGGTGGCACGGTCCCCCAAAAGCGGGACAGCGATCTTCCTCACCCCTTCTGACCTGGCAGGGTGTCCACATGACACTCGACACGCAGGGCGCGACGGCGGCCATCGAGGAGTACTTCGGCAGCGACGTGCTGGTCGACGAGCCCACCTGGGCGGGCGTGCTCATCGACCAGGCCCCGCAGACGTACCAGAGCGCGGAGGACCTGCAGGACGCGCTCGGCCTCATGCACCTGCGGGCCGAGGCCGACGTACCGCCGGCCCCCCACCCCGACAAGAGCCAGCCCGACAAGAGCCAGCCTGACGAGCCCGTCGCCGACGGGGCCTGAGCCCCGCCGGCATGCGCCCACGACCCGAGAAGCCCGGGCCCGGCCAGGAGTCGGTCTGGGACTACCCCCGCCCGCCGGAGCTGCAGGAGTCCTCGGAGAGCGTCGAGGTCGAGCTCGGCGGTCTCGTGGTGGCGCGCACCACCCGCTCGTGGCGGGTCCTCGAGACCAGTCACCCGCCGACCTACTACCTGCCGCGCGCGGCGTTCCTCGACGGGGTGCTGCGCCCGACCGAGGGATCGTCGGCGTGCGAGTGGAAGGGCCGGGCGTCGTACTTCGACGTCGTCGGCGGAGCCGGGCCCGACGCCCGACCGGTCGTCGCGGAGCGGGCCGCGTGGACCTACCCCCACCCGACCCCGAGGTTCGCGGCGCTGGCCGACGCGGTCGCGGTGAGCCCGGCGGCGATGGGCGCCTGCCGGGTCGACGGAGAGGTCGTCGTCGCCCAGGAGGGCGGCTTCTACGGCGGCTGGATCACGAGCCGGGTGGTCGGGCCGTTCAAGGGCGTCCCGGGCAGCTGGGGCTGGTAGCCCGCTCGGGCGTCAGCAGCCGCCGTGGCCCTCGGTGCCCAGCAACCGGTCGGCGAGCAGGTCGCACCACTGGCCCGGACGCCGGTCCGCCGTTGACCGGGCCGTCGGACTCGCCCGGGTGCTTGACCCACAGGGTGCCGTCGAAGCGGCCCTGGAAGCGCAGTCGCGGCGCCTTGCCCAGCCGCGCCCACGTGGGGTTGATGACGTCGCCGTCGACGGGGCGGCGCGCCCCGTTGCGCGAGGTGTCCACGACGTACTTGCAGCCCCTTCACGCCGTCCTGGCGCAGCTGGCGCAGCAGCAGCTCCGCGTAGGCCTTCTCCGCGCCGAGGCGACGGAAGTTGGACACGTTGGTGCTGAGGCCGCGACCCAGCCCGACCCCGGCCGTCTTCAGCAGCCGGGCGCGGTCGGCGTACGGCGTCCAGCCGGAGTGGCCGGCGTCGAGGTAGACCCAGGCGCCGGCTGCGCTCAGCCGGCGTACGGCGCTGCGCAGCAGGCGCAGGCGCTCCCGGCCGTTGCTGCACTCGTCCTGGCCGTAGAACCCGATGGCGTCGGGCTCGAGGACCAGCAGCGGCTTGCTGCCGCGGATGCCGGCCGCCACCTCGGCGACCCAGGCCTGGTAGGTGGCGGCGCCGGGCAGGCCGCCGGAGGAGTGCTGGCCGCAGTCACGGTCGGGGATCGCGTAGACGACCAGCATCGGCGTCTTGCCGGCCTCCGCGGCGCGCGAGGTGTAGGCCCGCACGACGTCGGCGACCTGCTCGCGCGGGTAGTACTCGTTGGAGAGCCACAGCGCCTGCGGGCGCCGGGCGATGTCGGCGTACGCCGCGCCCTCCTGGGCCGCGGGCATCTTCGGGTCGACGAAGAGACCGAGCTCCCTGCGCGGGTCGCGCTCGACCCGCGGGGGCGCGCCGGCCTGCGACGGGACGCTCGTGATCGCCAGCCCGGCGACGGCCAGGAGCGCGACGAGCCGGGAACGGGGGCGGGCCACGGGCTCGATCCTAGGTTCTTCCTGTCCCGCCCGGGCGGTTTGCGCCGACTCGGCGCGACATCTGGGCCGGGTCAGCGGGCGGCGCGGTCCTCGTAGGCGGCTCGGGCGCTGGTGTCGACGTCGGTGAGGCTGGAGTCGGCGTGCATCAGGTGGCTGAGCAGGTCGCGGGCGCGGCGCGGCAGGGCGTTGCTGCTGTGGAAGATCCCCTTGGCGTAGCCGGGCACCCAGGTCTCGAAGCGGGGCGCGCGGGCGACACCGAGGATCGCGTCGCCCACCTGCTCGGGCGTGCACGGCCTCATGCCGCGCGCGGCCGACACCCCGGCCCCGAGCTCGGTGGCCACGACGGTCGGCAGCACGCAGGAGACGTCGATGCCCAGGGGGGCCAGCTCGCCGACCATGGCCTCGGAGAAGCCGACCACCCCGAACTTCGAGGCGGAGTAGACCGCGCCGCCGGCCATCCCGACCCGGCCGACGGCCGAGGCGACGTTGATGACGTGGCCGCGCCCGTGCGCCGCCATCGTCGGCAGCACCAGCCGGGTGCCGGTGATGACCGCGCGCAGGTTGACGTCGAGCACCCGGTCGATCGACTCCTCGCTCTGCTCGCCCAGCGGGCCCAGCGGCATGATGCCGGCGTTGTTCACCAGCACCTCCACGGGACCGTGCTCCGCGGCACGCTCGAGGAACGCGGCGAAGGAGGCGCGGTCGGTCGACGTCGAGGGCGTGGCCGTGGGCGCGGTGGGTCCCCCCGACGGCACGGGCGGCCCGGGCCGCCACGTCCGCGTCGAGGTCCCCGACGACCACCCGGGCGCCCGCGTCCGCGAAGCGTCCGGCCGTGGCGAGGCCGATGCCCCGGCCGCCGCCGGTGATGACGACGACCTTGCCGCGCAGGTCGCGCTGACGGTCGGTGCGGGTGCGGCTCATGGGTTCTCCTGGCTGTCGAGGGGGCGGCTGTCGAGGGGGCGGGTCGAGGGGGCGGAGGTCGAGCGGTTGGCCGTCGGTGGGGAACGGCAGGGACCGGTGGTCCAGCGGTGGGCGGTAGTCGGGGTCGACGTCCCAGGTGAACCGGCGCAGCAGGTGGTGCATGACGGTGGTCACCTCGATGCCGGCGAAGGCCATGCCCAGGCACTTGTGCACCCCGGCACCGAAGGGCATCCACGCGTGCCGGTGCGAGCGGTCCTCGCGGCGCTCCGGCCCGAACCGCTCCGGGTCGAAGCGTTCGGGGTCGCTCCAGTGCTCGGCCATCAGGTGGCTGAAGCCGGGGGCGACGGCCACGAAGCGGCCCGCGGGGATGCGGGTGCCGAGCACCTCGGTGTCCTTGACCGTGCGGCGTACGACGAGCGGCACGGGGGCGCGCAGCCGCAGGCACTCGCGCATCACCAGGTCGAGCGAGGTCAGGCCCTCGAGCTCGGCGAGCGTGGGGTCGGGGCCCAGGGCCAGCGACTCGGCGCGGCAGCGCTCCTGCCACTCGGGGTGCTTGCCCAGCATCTCCGTCATGGTCGTCAGGGTGCTGGTGGAGGTGTCGTGGGCGGCCATCATCAGGAAGATCATGTGGTCCACGACGGCCTGGTCGTCGAGCTGCTGCCCGTCGTCGTCCTCGAGCAGGCACAGCTGGGAGAGCAGGTCGTCGCCGGGCGCAGCGCGGCGGGCGGGCAGGTAGGCGTGCAGGAACTCCTCGAGCCGGCGACGGCCGCGGGTGGCGCGCCACCAGCGGGTGCCCGGCACCGGTCGGCGCACCAGCGCGGAGGCGGCCTGCACGCAGTCGATGAACGCCCGGTCGACCCGGTCCATCTCCTCGGGCGAGGTGAGCTCGGCGCCACCCATGAAGATCTGGGCGGCGAGGTCGAGGGTCAGCGACTTCAGGGCCGGGTGGGCGCGGAAGGCGGGGTCGGGCGCCCAGGAGGCGACGCCGGCGCGGGCGGCCGGCTGCAGGCTGCGGCCGTAGCCCTCGAGCCGGTCGCGGGTGAAGGCCTGCTGGAGGATCCGGCGGTGCAGCTTGTGCTCCTCGAAGTCGAGCAGCATCAGCCCGCGCCGGAAGAACGGCCCGACGAGGTAGGTCCAGGCGGGTGCGTTGGCGAACGCCTTGTCGCCGTTGGTCAGGGCCGCGCCGCAGGCGTCCGGCCCCAGGAGCAGCACCCACGGGTGCCCGAGCAGCGGCAGCGGGGAGACCGGGCCGTGCTCGCTCCACTGCCGCTCGAAGAGGGCCTGGGGATCGCGCACGTAGTCGAGGGTGCGCCCGATCAGCGGTAGCCCTCGCCCGTGCCGGGACAGCGCGGGCAGCTCGAGCCCGGGAGGAGGTGCTGTCACCTGATCAGCCATGGGTGAAGGGTCATTCAGACAGGATGCTCTGTCAATACCTGTCTGTGGACACCTCGGACGGAGGCGGAGCGCACCGGCGGGGTCGTGGCACCATGCGCTCATGGCCGTCAAAGCAGGGCGCTACCGCGGGCAGAGCGCCCAGGAGCGCATCGCCGCGCGCCGGGACCAGCTCGTCGCCGCCGCCCTGGAGGTCTGGGGCCGCACCGACGGGCCGCCGGTGACGATGACCCGCATCTGCGCCGAGGCCGGGCTGACCGAGCGCTACTTCTACGAGCAGTTCGCCCACCTCGACGAGGCGCTGCTGGCCGTGCTGGCCGGCATCACCGAGGAGATCCACACCGTCGTCGACGCAGCCATCACACGACACCGAGGGCGGGCCGGCGCAGCGGGTGCGGGCCGCTGTGGCGGCGTTCGTCTCCGTGATCACCGAGGACCCCCGCAAGGGCCGCGTGGCGATCCTGCTGGGTGCGTCGCGACCGACCCTCGCCGCGCCGCGCAACGCGATGCTGCGCGGCTTCGGCGCGTACGCCGCCTCCGAGGCGGCCGTGCTCTACGGCTCCGACGCCCTCCAGGGCCGCGACGGCGAGCTCGCCGGGCTGATGTTCATCGGCGGGCTGGAGAAGCTGGTCGGCGCCTGGCTCGACGGCTCGATCACCGCCGGTCCCGACGACATCGTCGACGCAGCGACCCGCGCGTTCGAGCGGTTGGGCCACACCTGAGCCCACGCGCGCCGGCGCGGCCTAGGCTCGCCGGATGACCGGACGTCAGCGCTTCCACGGCCGGATCGCCGGCGTCGGCACCACGTCGGGCGTCCGGGTGGTCGTCGGTCGGTGGGACCGCACCCCCTGGGGGTCGTTCTCCGACGCGATGGTGGCGCTGCCCTCGGGCCACCGGCTGCTGCTGGCCCCGACGCAGCGGGTCGCCGACTTCATCGCCCGCACCTACACCTTCGACGAGGTGCGGGTGGAGGCGTTCGGGACCACCGGCCCGGCAGAGCGCGTGGTCGGTGCGCTCGGACTCCCTCGAGCTCGACCTCGCCGTCGGGCAGGCGCACCGCGCTGGGCCGGCTGCTCACCCTGGTGCCCGAGGCGGTGGCCACGGCGCCGGCCTGGTGCGCGCTGACCGACCCCGTCGCGCGGGTCGTGCTGCGCGGCGTGCGCACGCGCGGGTCGGCCGGTCACGGGCGCCGCGAGTGGTACGGCGCCACCGACCACCACGCCGTGACCTCGCTCCGCGGGTGGCTGGAGGGCCACGACCTCGGGACGGTGGCGCCGGTCGAGCCCGCCCCCGACTTCGGCTTCTCCTCGACCCCGCGACGCCCGTCGGTCACCTCGGTGGTCACGACCGTCGAGGTGCCGTGATCCGGCCCAGGCGCAGCATCGCGAGCGCTCCGAGCGCCGGCCCGGGCGCCAGCAGCCAGAACGCCCAGCGCCACCCGACCTCGTCGGCGAGCAGGGGCAGCAGCTGGATGGTCACCACCGAGAGCGTGAAGCCGACCGCGGTCTGCACGCTCAGCGCGGTCCCGACGTAGCGCTGGTCGGTGGTCTCGCTCAGCGCGGTCGAGAAGACGCCGGAGTCGGCGATCACCGAGGCGCCCCACACCATCAGGAAGACCACGAGCAGCACCGGGCCCGCCGACCAGAGCAGCGGGGCCAGCAGGCAGCAGGCGGCGCTGGTGGCCATCGCGGCCACGGCCGCCTGCGAACGGCCGTAGCGGTCGGCGGCCCAGCCGCCCAGGAGGCTGCCCACCAGCCCGGCGACGCCGATGGTCCCGAAGGTCACCGCGCTGACCCCGGCGCCCGACAGCTCCCACGCCGGCTGGCGCACCAGGAACGCCGGCAGCCAGGTCCACAGCGCGTAGAGCTCCCACATGTGCCCGAAGTAGCCCAGGTTGGCCAGGCGCGGTGCCGGCTCCCGCAGTCCCGTCGAGGCGTGCCGGGCCCGCGGGCGCTGACCGGGCGCCAGCAGCGGACCGGGGCGCAGCACGGTCCAGCGCGACCACGCCGGCGACCAGGGTGAGGGCCGCGGCGGTGAGCATCACCGCACGCCAGGGCAGCGGCCCCGAGGCGCTGATCAGGTGCGGCAGCGCCGAGCCCAGGGTCAGCGCGCCGATCAGCACGCCGAAGGCGCGACCGCGGTCGACGGGCAGCGACCACGACGCCATCAGCTTCATCCCGACCGGGTAGATCCCGGCCAGGAAGACACCGGTCAGGAAGCGCAGCGGCAGGGCCAGTGCGAGGCCGTCGGCCGCCACGGCCAGCAGCGCCGTCGAGCGCGGCCGCGCCGAAGGCGCACAGCGCCACCAGGCGCTGCGGCGGCATCCGGTCCGGCAGGTTGAGCACGCTCGAGGTCAGCGCGCCGACGACGAAGCCGACCTGCACCGCGCCGGTCAGCCACACCACCGAGGTGTCGCCGAGCCCCCACTCGCTGCGCAGGGTGGGCGCGATCGCGGTGGCGGAGAACCACACGGCGAGCCCGAGCACCTGGATGAGCGCGACCAGCGAGCGCTGGAGACCCGCTCCGCGCAGGTCCGGGCTCGTGGTGCTCGGCACCGAACCACCTTCGCAGACCGTGCGGGGGCACCTGGCTCAGAGGTCGACGGCGCGGTAGACCCAGGTCGAGGACACCACCATGCCGACGTGCTCGTAGAGCCCCAGCGCGCCGGTGCGGGAGTCGGTCGAGAGGTAGCAGCGCTGGGCGCCGTGGGCGCGGGCCAGGGCGAAGGCGTCGACGAGCATCGCCGCGGCCAGCCCGCGCCCGCGACGGTCGCGGCGTACGCCGATCTTGGCGACGTAGCCGCCCCCGCCCGACAGGTGCACGTGCGTGGCGCCGACGAGGGCGCCGGACTCGTCGTGCACCAGGCGCAGCTGCCACGGCTCGTAGCCCTCGCGGTCCCAGATCCGGGCACCGAAGTCGGCGAACGGCTGGCGCGGGCCGCTCGGCCCACTCGAGGAAGCAGTCCTCCAGCAGGGTCCAGGCGGCCTCGTGGTCGGCGGGCCCGGCGTCGCGCAGCGTGTGCCCGGGCGCCAGGGGCGCCGCCGGCATCGTCGTCCCGGCGGGCAGCTCCAGGTCCCAGGCGGTCCAGCGCACGGGTAGCCGAGGTCCTGCCATCAGCCGGTCGGCGGCGCTGCCCTGCGGCACCTGGCTGCCGATCCGGGTCGCCCCGGCCTCGCGGGCCCGCTGCTGGACCCAGGCCGCCAGCCAGGTCCCGATGCCGCGGCCCTGGTACGCCGGGTCGCACGCGCGGCGTAGGCGACGTCGTCACCCGTGTGGTCGACGTACCCGACCAGCCGGTCGCCGGCCGCGGGGTCGAGGACGGCCCGGGTGCTGGTGGTGAGGTCGTAGCTGGGGCGGCACCAGTCCGCGCGGACCTCCTCGACGCTCATCTCGGCCGCCCCGAGGTCGACGACCTCCTCGGCCCGGACCAGCTCGGTGACGGCCGCGCGCGTCGTCGAGCGCGCAGGGGCCGGGTGGTCAGCCCGTCGGGCAGCGACGGGGCGAGAGGTGTGGGTGCTCATCCGTCGATGATGCACCGCACGACACCGCCGCCGGCACCGGGTTTGTCCCGGGGCCGGCGGCGAGGAGTGGGCTCAGGCGTTGCGGATCGCGGAGACGTCGAAGTCGAGCTTGATCTTCTCGGAGACGAGCACGCCGCCGGTCTCGAGCGCCGCGTTCCAGGTCAGGCCCCAGTCCTTGCGGTTGATGGTGGTGCCGCCCTCGAAGCCGATGCGCAGGTTGCCGAACGGGTCCTTCGCCGAGCCGGTCGACTCGAACTCGATGGTGACCGGACGGGCGACACCCTTGATGCTGAGGTCGCCGGTGATGGTCCAGTCCGACGCCGTCGCGGCTCACGTCGGTGGAGACGAAGGTGATCTCCGGGTTCTCCACGGCGTCGAAGAAGTCGGCCGAGACCAGGTGGCCGTCCCGGTCCGCGCTGCCGGTGTCGATCGAGGCGGTCGCGATGGTCAGGCGGACCGAGGAGGCCGCCGGGTTCGCGGTGTCGACGTGGGCGGTGCCGGACCACTCGGAGAACTGGCCGCGGACGGTGGTGACCATCGCGTGCCGGGCGCTGAAGCCGAGGCGGCTGTGGCTCGCGTCGATCGTGTAGTCGCCGGAGATGTCGTCGAGCGCCGCGGTGGGCGCGTCGAACGTGGCGGTGCGTCGCGGGGGCGGTCTGGACGGCGGTGCCGGCGGCGGGGGCGGTGGACTTGCGGAAGAAGGCCATGAGGAAGCTCCTGGAAGGTAGTGGGTGAAGATTCAACTACCTTAAGGCGGGGGTGCTCGGATCTATTCCGCAGGGCCCGGATCTCCTGCTCAGGGTGGCGGACGCGCAGGAGCCGCGCCCCCGGTCCGGGGGCGCGGCTCCTGGGTGCTGGGTGCGAGTGCTGGGAGTCCGTCAGGCGGCGTGGGCGGCCGGCGTGGCGGCTGCGAGCGCGGTCTGCGGGACGCGTCCAGTGCGACTCCAGGTGCGTGCCACCGTCGGCGTCGGCCACGAGGACCCAGCTCAGCGTGGGACGACCGGTCATCTGTGGGTCCGACATCGGACACCTCCTGTTCATCTTCTGTTCACCAAGGTAGCACGGAAACGGCGGCGCGCAGCCTGAAGTGCGCTGGTGGTGAGCGAGTGCCGCTTTCCTGCCCGATTTCGGGCAGGGACTTGCGCATGTCCGACGCTTTCCGTCAGATTGCGGAGGTGACAGCAGCGGGCCGCGGGGCGAACGAGCCCGATCTCCTGGCGCCGCTGGTGCAGCACCTGGTGGCGACCACCGGCCTGGACGAGGCCGAGGCGCGCCGGGTCATCGGTGACGTCATGGCCTTCCAGCGCGAGAGCGTCGAGGACTACGTACGCCGCCGCCACGCCGCAGCTGCAGGCCCGCGGCCTGCGCAACCCCGAGATCTTCACCCGCGTGGCGCGCCGAGCTGGCGCACCGCGTGGTGGCCCCACCCACTCTCTCCGAGCGCCAGCTGCGCCGGATCGTCTACGGATAGGCAAGGACCCCACCCATGTGCGGAATCGTCGGCTACATCGGCACCCAGCAGGCCGCCCCGCTGCTCCTCGAGGGCCTCGGGCGCCTCGAGCACCGCGGCTACGACTCGGCCGGCATGGCCGTCCTCGGCACCGGGGGCGCGCTGCGGATGGCCAAGCGCTCGGGCCGGGTGCGTGACCTCGCCGAGGAGGTGCCCGCCCGCTTCGGCGGCAAGGTCGGCATCGGCCACACCCGCTGGGCCACCCACGGCCCGGCCACCGACGCCAACGCCCACCCGCACGCCGACGCCGCCGGTCGCGTGGCCGTGGTCCACAACGGCATCCTCGACAACGCCTCCGCGCTGCGCGCGATGCTCACCGAGGACGGCATCGAGCTGGCCTCCGACACCGACACCGAGGTGCTCGCCCACCTCGTCGCCCGCTCGGGCGCCGACACGCTCGAGGGTCGCGTCGCGGACGCCCTGGCCGCCGTCGAGGGCACCTACGGCCTCGCGGTCGTGCACGCCGACTTCCCCGACCGGATCGTGGTGGCCCGCAACGGCAGCCCGCTGATCATCGGCGTGGGCGACAAGGAGATGCACGTGGCCAGCGACCTGGCCGCGCTGGTGCGCTACACCACGACCGTCGCCTACCTCGACGACGGCGAGATGGCCACCGTGACCGCCCAGGGCTTCACCACCTACCGCCACGACACCGCCCAGCTGCACCGCACCCACCGCGACGCCGCCCCCGTCGACGTCGACCCGGCGGCGTACGAGATCGGCGAGCACGAGTCCTTCATGCTCGCCGAGATGCTCGAGCAGCCGCGGGCCGCCGAGCGGGTGCTGCGCGGCCGGCTCAACGAGCGCTTCGGCACCTCCCACCTCGGGGGTCTCAACATGGACGCCCGCGAGATCCGCGCGATCCGCCGGGTCAAGATCCTGGGCTGCGGCTCGGCGTACTACGTCGGGCAGATGGGCGCCTCGCTCATCGAGGAGCTGGCGCGCATCCCCGCCGACGCCGAGGCGGCCAGCGAGTTCCGCTACCGCGACCCGGTCATCGAGCCCGACACCCTGTACGTCGCGGTGAGCCAGTCCGGCGAGACCATCGACACGCTGCTGGCCGTCCAGGAGATCCGCCGCAAGGGCGGCCGGGTGGTCGGGCTGGTCAACGTGGTCGGCAGCGCCATCGCCCGCGAGTGCGACGGCGGCATCTACCTGCACGCCGGCCCGGAGGTCGCGGTGGCCAGCACCAAGGCGCTGACCACCATGTTCCTCGGCTTCTCGCTGCTGGCCCTGCAGCTGGGACGGGTGCGCGACCTGTCCATCTCCGACGGGCGCCGCCTCATCGAGGGCCTGCTCAGCTGCCCGAGCAGATCCAGGCCGTGCTGGACACCGAGGCGGAGCTGGCCGTGGTGGCCAAGCGTCTGGCCGAGGCCGACAGCCTGTTCTTCATCGGCCGGGTGCGCGGCTTCCCGGTCGCCCGCGAGGGGGCGCAGAAGTTCAAGGAGATCACCTACCGCCACGCCGAGGCCTACCAGACCTCCGAGCTCAAGCACGGCCCGCTGGCGCTGATCAGCGAGGCGGTGCCGACGGTCGCGCTGGTGCCTGACGACGAGCTGGTCGACCGCAACGTCGCCGCGCTGCACGAGATCGCCGCGCGCAAGGGTCCGCTGGTCGTCGTGACCCACGAGGGCGTCGACCTCGGCGACCTCGCGCACTCCTCGACGACGCAGCGCATCGACGTGCCGCGCAACGAGAAGCGAGCTCGACCCGATCCTGCTCACGATCCCCCTGCAGCTGCTGGCCTTCCACGCCGCGAAGCACCTCGGCCTCGACGTCGACAAGCCGCGCAACCTGGCCAAGTCGGTCACCGTCGAGTGAGCCCTCCGCGGTGGGCTCGGCGCAGCCCTGGGAGCAGGGGTGACCGAGCCCACCGCGAGCACGAATGGAAGAGCGACCGCCCCGAGCGACTACCGTTGCAGGTGACTTCCTCCGAGAGTGACCCCCGACCGTCGACGAGCAGGTGCCGACGTTCGTCGAGCTCGGTCTGTCCGAGCAGGTGCTGAAGGCCCTGTCCGACGTGGGCTACGAGACCCCGTCGGCCATCCAGGCCGCGACCATCCCCACCCTCCTGCGAGGGTCGCGACGTGGTCGGCCTCGCGCAGACCGGCACCGGCAAGACCGCCG
This sequence comes from uncultured Actinomycetota bacterium, assembly GCA_963722135.1. Taxonomy (GTDB): domain Bacteria; phylum Actinomycetota; class Actinomycetes; order Propionibacteriales; family Nocardioidaceae; genus Nocardioides. The sequence continues at coordinate 567,421 of CAVRJT010000001.1, read as the reverse complement.
CGTTCGCGCTGCCGATCCTCTCCAACCTCGACCTGTCGCAGAAGAGCCCGCAGGCGCTCGTGCTGGCCCCCACCCGTGAGCTCGCGCTCCAGGTGTGCGAGGCCTTCGAGAAGTACGCCGCGCGGATGAAGGGCGTGCACGTGCTGCCCGTCTACGGCGGCCAGGCCTACGGCGTGCAGCTCTCGGCGCTGCGCCGCGGCGTGCACATCGTCGTCGGCACCCCGGGTCGGATCATGGACCACCTCGACAAGGGCACCCTCGACCTGTCGAAGCTGCGCTTCCTGGTGCTCGACGAGGCCGACGAGATGCTCAACATGGGCTTCGCCGAGGACGTCGAGACGATCCTCGCCGAGACCCCCGACGACAAGCAGGTGGCGCTGTTCTCGGCCACCATGCCCACGCAGATCCGCCGGCTCTCCAAGCAGTACCTCAGCGACCCCGCCGAGATCACGGTCAAGCGCAGCGCGACGGACCGCCGCGAACATCACCCAGCGCTACCTGACGGTCTCCTACCCGCAGAAGGTCGACGCGCTCACCCGCATCCTCGAGGTCGAGAACTTCGAGGGCATGATCGTGTTCGTCCGGACCAAGAACGAGACCGAGACCCTGGCCGAGAAGCTGCGGGCTCGGGGCTACTCGGCCGCCGCGATCAACGGCGACATCGCCCAGGTCCAGCGCGAGCGCACGGTCAACCAGCTCAAGGCCGGCAAGCTCGACATCCTGGTCGCCACCGACGTCGCCGCCCGTGGTCTCGACGTCGAGCGGATCAGCCACGTCGTCAACTACGACATCCCCACCGACACCGAGTCCTACGTGCACCGCATCGGTCGCACCGGCCGGGCCGGGCGCACCGGTGACGCGATCTCGTTCATCACCCCGCGCGAGCGCTACCTGCTCAAGCACATCGAGAAGGCGACCCGCCAGCCGCTGACCCAGATGCAGCTGCCCAGCGCCGAGGACGTCAACAGCACCCGCCTGACCCGCTTCGACGACGCCATCACCGAGGCGCTGGAGCAGCGCGACCGCATCGAGCGCTTCCGCGACATCGTGGCCCACTACGTGCGTGAGCACGACGTGCCCGAGGTCGACGTGGCTGCCGCGCTGGCCGTCGTGGCGCAGGGCGAGACGCCGCTGCTGCTCGACGCCGACGCCGACCGGGCCCGCGCCGAGCGTGAGGACCGTCGCGCCCCGAGCGCCCCGATCGTGGCGGCCGCGACGAGAAGTCCGGCAAGGCCCGCGCCGAGCGCGCCCCCCGCCGCGGCGGCGACGTCGACCTCGCGACGTACCGGATCTCCGTGGGCAAGCGGCACAAGGTCGAGCCCCGCCAGATCGTCGGCGCCCTGGCCAACGAGGGTGGCCTCTCGCGCGGCGACTTCGGCAAGATCTCGATCCGTCCCGACTTCTCGCTCGTCGAGCTCCCGGCGGACCTGGGCCCCCAGGTCTTCGCGGCGCTGGCCGACACCCGCATCTCCGGCAAGCTCATCGAGCTGCGGGCCGACAGCGGGAGCTGCGAACGACACGTGGGGCGACAGCGCCGACCGCAAGAAGCCGCGGCACAAGAAGCCCTGACCCCGCGCACGCCCGGGGCCGGCGTCCGTCGCACTGTCGGCGGGGCCTGGTAGAACCGGGCTATGCGTCCTCGGCTCCGCTCGTCCCGCACCGCGTCCCCGACCAGGGGCGCGGTGCTGGCGCTCACGCTGGTGGCCACCACCGCGCTGAGCGCCTGCGACCAGGTCGCCGACCAGGTCTCGGGCCCCGACCCGCGCCCGGCCGCTGAGGCGTACGCCGCCGCCCTCGCCGCCGGCGAGCCCGGCGCGGTGCCGCTCGCCGAGCCGGCGTCCGCGGCCGCCGACGAGGCGCACCAGGAGGTCGTCGCCGGGCTCGAGCCCGCCTTCGCCGGCGTCGTGCCGCGCGTCGAGGTGCTCGACGTCCGGGAGAACGACGACGACGTGGCCGAGGTCGACCTCGGCGTGGACCTGGTCGCTGCCGGCGGGGGAGTGGGCCTACGAGACCAGCACCAGCCTGCGCCTGGTCGACGACGAGTGGCGCGCGGTGTGGCAGCCGGCCGTGGTCGAGCCCAGCCTGGTCGACGGCGAGGTGCTCGACGCCTCCACGCTGGGAGCCACGCGCGGCGACGTCCGCGGCGCCGGCGGGGCCCGCCTGGTCACCGCTCGACCCGTCATGCGCTTCGGCGTCGACCGCGGGCAGGTGTCGAAGAAGCAGGCGCTGCGCGCGGCCGGGCGGCTGGCCGCGCTCGCCGGCCTCGACGCCGCGGCGTACCGGGACCGGGTGGCCGCCGCCGGGGACGAGGCCTTCGTGGAGGCCATCGTCTACCGCCGCGACGACGTGCCGAGCGCGCTGGCCCAGGGCTACCCCGACGTCGCGGGCATCGTGGCGATCGCCGGCGAGCAGCCGCTGGCCCCGACCCGCGACTTCGCCGCGGCGCTGCTGGGCAACGTCGGCGAGGTGACCGCGGAGATGATCGAGGCCGCCCCCGAGACCTACCGGATCGGGGACCAGGCCGGGCTCTCAGGGCTCCAGGCCCGCTACGACGAGGAGCTGCAGGGCACCCCCGGGATCCTGGTCCGCGCGGTCGAGGACGGAGCGGGCACCGGCGGCGAGCGCGAGCTGCTCGGCGCTCGAGGCGGAGCCGGGCGAGGACCTGCGGCTGACCCTCGACGTCGGCCTCCAACGCGAGGCCGAGCGCCTGCTGTCAGGTGTCGGGCCCGCCAGCGCGCTGGTCGCACTGCGGCCCAGCACCGGCGAGGTGCTGGCCGCGGCCAACGGCCCGGGCAGCGGGACCACCAACGTGGCCACCTACGGGCAGGCCGCCCCCGGCAGCACCTTCAAGATCGTCACCAGCCTGGCGCTGCTGCGCGCCGGCCTGACCCCGGACTCGACCGTGCCCTGCACGCCCCGGGTGGTCGTCGACGGCAAGTCGTTCAAGAACTACTCCGACTACCCGGCGGGCGACCTCGGCGACATCACGCTGCGCCGGGCGATCGCGAGCTCGTGCAACACCGCGCTGATCGCGCGCGCCGGCAAGCATCGACGGCACCGACCTCTACGACGCCGCCGCCACGCTGGGCCTGGGGATCGACCACGACCTGGGCTTCCCGGCGTACTTCGGCAGCGTCCCGCAGCCCGGGAGCGACACCGAGGCCGCCGCCTCGCTGATCGGGCAGGGCAAGGTGCTGGCCTCGCCGATGGCGATGGCGGCGGTCATCGCGAGCGTCCAGGAGGGCACCACCGTGGTCCCGACGCTGGTGGAGGGCTTCACCGACGACCCGCCCGAGGGCGCAGCCCCGCTGACGAAGGGCGAGGCGACCGACCTGCGCTCGATGCTGCGTGGCGTCGTCACCGACGGCAGCGGACGGGGCCTCGCGGACCTGCCCGGGCCGGCGGCGATCGCCAAGACCGGCACCGCCGAGTTCGCCCGCGACGGCAAGATCCTCACCCACGCCTGGATGGTCGCCGCGCAGGGCGACCTCGCGGTCGCCGTCTACGTCGAGGTGGGCGACTCGGGCTCCGGCACGGCGGGCCCGATCCTGGAGTCGTTCCTCCGGGTGGCCCAGAACGGATGATGCAGAACAGATGAACCCCCCGCCGCATGGGGTCGGCGAGGGGTTCACAGTCGTCTTCTGAGTGCTCCCTCCGAAGTCGACTCCACGATTATGCCACGCATCGCCCAGCGGGGTGAAGCATTGGGAACAAGGTCGTGGAGTGCGAGGATCGCCCCATGACCGGTCCTGACCACACCTCCGACCTCGGAGCGCTGCTCCCCGACGAGCACCGCCGACTCCTCGTGGGCGGTCGCTGGCGCGACGCCGAGGGCGGCGCCACCTTCGACGTGCACGACCCCGCCGACGGCTCCGTCCTGACCCAGGTCGCCGACGCATCGGTGGGCGACGCGGTCGAGGCGCTCGACGCGGCCGTGGCCGCGCAGGCCTCGTGGGCCGCGACCGCGCCGCGTGAGCGGGGCGAGGTGCTGCGCCGCGCCTTCGAGATGATCGGCCGAGCGCGCCGACGACCTGGCCCGGCTGATGAGCCTGGAGATGGGCAAGACGCTCCAGGAGGCCCGCGGCGAGGTCGCCTACGGCAACGAGTTCTTCCGCTGGTACGCCGAGGAGGCCGTGCGCATCCACGGTCGGTGGATGCAGGCGCCGGCGGGCGGCAGCCGGCTGCTGACGATCAAGAAGCCGGTGGGTCCGTGCTTCTTCGTCACCCCGTGGAACTTCCCGCTCGCGATGGGCACCCGCAAGATCGGCCCCGCGATCGCCGCGGGCTGCACGATGGTGGTCAAGCCGGCCGCGCAGACGCCGCTGACGATGCTGGCGCTGGCCGCCATCCTGGCCGAGGCCGGGCTGCCCGACGGGGTGCTCAACGTGCTGCCCTCGACCCGGGCCAAGGACATCAGCAAGCAGCTCCAGGCCGACGACCGGCTGCGCAAGGTCTCCTTCACCGGCTCCACCGCGGTCGGGCGCACCCTGGTGCGCCAGTCGGCCGACCAGCTGCAGCGCCTGAGCATGGAGCTCGGCGGCAACGCGCCGTTCCTGGTCTTCGAGGACGCCGACGTCGACGCCGCGGTCGACGGGGCGATGCTGGCCAAGATGCGCAACATGGGCGAGGCCTGCACCGCGGCGAACCGCTTCCTGGTCCACGAGGACGTCGCGGCGTCGTTCGCGGAGAAGCTCGCCGCCCGGATGGGCGCGCTGACCCTGGGCCGCGGCCAGGACGACGGCGTCGACGTCGGCCCGCTGATCGACGAGGCCGCGGTCGACTCGGTCTCGCGCCTGGTCGCCGGTGCGGTCGAGGACGGCGCCCGCGTCGTCGTCGGCGGCGAGCGCCCCGAGGGGCAGGGCTGGTTCTACCCGCCCACCGTCCTGGTCGACGTACCCGCCGGCTCCGCGATCAACGCCGAGGAGATCTTCGGCCCGGTCGCCCCCATCACGACCTTCCGCACCGAGGAGGAGGCCGTGGCCCGCGCCAACGACACCGAGTACGGCCTGGCCTCCTACGTCTACACCCGCGACCTGGCCCGCACGATCCGGGTGGCCGAGGCGCTGGAGTTCGGCATGATCGGCATCAACGCCGGCCTCATCTCCAACCCCGCCGCGCCCTTCGGTGGCATGAAGGCCTCCGGGTTCGGCCGCGAGGGCGGCTTCGAGGGCATCGAGGAGTACCTCGAGACCACCTACGTGGCCCTCCCCGGCAGCTGACCCGGCCCAGATATCTCGCCGACCCGGCCCAGATATCTCGCCGACCCGGCCCAGATAGCCCACTGAGCCGGCGCAGATCTCCCTACTTGGGGTAGATCCACGCCGACTCAGTGAGACATCTGCGCCGACTCGGGGCGGGTTACTCCGGGGTGGTCGCGTCGACCTCGAGGCCGGTGCCCGCGGCGGCGTTGGCCACCGACTTCTTGATCAGCGCCTCGAGGTCGAGGCCGGTCGTGGTCTTGAGCATGCTCAAGGTCTGGGTGACGTTGTCGACGACCTGCTTGGGCATCGCCCCGGCGCCGTCGGAGGAGATGACGGTCAGCTGGTCGATGGCGCTGATCGGAGCGGCGACCTCCCGCGCGATCTGCGGCAGCACCTCGATGAGCATCTGCAGCACGGCGGCGTCGTTGTAGTGCGCGAACGCCTCGGCGCGCTTGTCCATCGCCTCGGCCTCGGCGCGCCCGATCGCCAGGACGGCAGCCGCCTGGGCCTCACCCTCGGCGCGGGTCGCCTCGGCCTCGGCCACTCGGCGGTCGCGCTCGGCGGCACCACGTCGCTCACCCTCGATGGCCTCGGCCTCGGCGAGGGCCGCACGTCGGGCCTTCTCGGCCTCACCCGAGAGCCGGGCCTCCTGGGCCTGACCCTCGGCGGCCGCGATGGTCGAGGCCTTGCGGGCCTCGGCCGCGGCGATCTCGGCGCTGCGCTTCGCCTCGGCCTCCTGCTCGACCTTGTAGCGCTCGGCGTCGGCGGGCTTGCGGACCTCGGTCTCGAGCTGACGCTCGGTCAGCGCGGCCTGGCGCACCGCGACCTTCTCCTGCTCGGTGAAGATCGACTGGTCGCGCTCGGCCTGGGCCAGCGGACCCGCGGCCGCGGCCTGGGCGGAGGCGGCGTCGGTCTCGGCCTTGATCTCGGACTGCTTGAGGGCCAGCACCCGCTGGGAGATGGCGATCTCCTGCTCGGCGGCGATCTGGGCCTGCTCGGCGGCCTGGCGGGCGTTGGCCTCCGCGATGCGCGCCTCCTGGGCGACGCGGGCGGCCTCGGGCCGACCGAGGTCGGCCAGGTAGCTGCCGTCGTCGGTGACGTCCTGGATCTGGAAGGTGTCGAGGATCAGGCCCTGGCCCGTCAGCGAGTTCTCGGACTCGTCGGCCACGCGCTGGGCGAAGGCCGCGCGGTCGCGGATGATCTGCTCGACGGTGAGCCCACCGACGATCGAGCGCAGCGCTCCGGCGAGCACCTCCTGGGTGTAGGGCTCCACGTCCTGCTGCTGGGAGAGGAACCGCTGGGCGGCCAGGCGGATCTGGTCGGCGTTGCCGCCGACCTTGACGATGGCGACGCCCTCGACGTTGAGCTTGATGCCCTGCCCGGAGACGGCGCCCCGGATCTGGACCGAGATGCGCCGCGACGACAGGTCCAGCGTGCCGAGCTTCTGCACGAACGGGATGACGAAGGTGCCGCCGCCGAGGATGACCTTCTGGCCCGACAGGTCGGTGGTCAGCTCGCCGGTCTCGGGGTTGACGACGGCCTTGCCCTTGCGGCCGGTGACGATGAACGCCTCGTTGGGTCCGGCGACCTTGTAGCGGCTGGTCACCAGCAGGACCAGCAGGACGAAGAGGACGACGAACCCCGCGATGGGGATCAGCACTGACGGATTCACTCAAGGGCTCCTTGGAGGGGCGGGGTCAGGACGGGTGGAGCGTGGATCGGGGGGCCTCAGCCGAGCTCGCGCCAGGTGGGCGCGACGGTCACGGCCGTGGGCGAGATGGCGCCGGTGACGTGCACCCGGGTGCCGGGCTCGACGGGGATCGGGTGGTCGGTGTCCAGGCGCGCGTTGAGGCGCATCGCGTGGCCGCCGACGAGGACCTTGACGGTGCCGTAGCCGTCGGCGGGGATCGCCGTCACGACGACCCCTTCACGGCCCAGGGTGTCGTCGGTGCGCGGGGTGGAGCCGGAGGTGTCCGCGCGCAGCAGCCGGGTCAGCCAGGCCGCGAACCAGCCGAACCCGACACCCGCGACGACGCCGGCGGGCAACGAGACCAGCACCGGGGCGCCGAGCCCCTCGGCCAGCGCGCCGCCGAAGCCGAGCGCGGCCAGGAACGCGCCGATCACGGCGCTGGAGAACGTGTCGCCGGCCAGCGCGTCGAGGGCACCGTCGAGCAGGTCGCCCACGACGAGCGAGACCAGGAGGATCAGGAGACCGAGCACGGCGATGATCAGGTACGTCGTCACGTGCCCACCCTCCCGCAGCCGGTGCCGGTGACGCATTCCTCGCGGCCCCGACCCACTCATCATCCCCCTTTACCGGTCAGCCACACCCGGACCGCGTGACATCTGCGCCGGCTCGACGCGACATCTGCGCCGGGTCAGGTGGATATTTGCGCCGGGTCGGCGTTGGGTGGGCGGATGCTGCTCGAGGGTGACGTGGTCGCGGTCTACGAGGACTTCGCGAGGTACACCGAGGACTCCCCGTGCTTCGGGGAGTGGGCGCGGGGCGTCGTCGACGACCCCGAGGTGCGGGCCTGGCTGGAGACGCTGCCGGAGCCGAAGCGCCAGCCCAACCTGGTCTTCGCCGCGGCCCGGTGGCACGGCCTCGCGGCCCCGGCGCCGTACGCCGCCCTGCGCGCGGCGCTGCTGGGGGACGACGGGTCGATCCGGGCCACCGTGCTCACCCGGGCCACCCAGACCAACGAGGCCGCGCGGATGGCGACCCTGCTGCCGGCGCTGGCCCGCCTCGCGGCGCTGGGTCCGGAGCCGGTCGCGCTGGTGGAGGTCGGCGCCAGCGCGGGCCTGTGCCTCTACCCGGACCGCTGGGGCTACCGCTACCGGGTCGGGGACCGGCCCGGGGTGCACGAGGTCGGGACGCAGCCCGGTCGCCCGGTGCTGGAGTGCCGCGTCGACGGCCACGACGGCGCGGCCGTCCCCCTGCCCACCGGGCTGCCGACCGTGGCCTGGCGCGGCGGGGTCGACCTGAACCCGCTCGACGTGACCGACCCCGACGCGATGGCGTGGCTCGAGACGCTGGTCTGGCCCGAGCACGAGGACCGGCGCCGGGTGCTGCGCGACGCGATCGAGGTGGCCCGGCGCGAGCCGCCGGACCTGGTCAGCGGTGACCTGGTGGAGGCCCTGCCCGCCCTCGTCGAGCGGGCCGCGGCGCACGGGCGGGTCGTGGTGCAGCACAGTGCGGTGCTCAGCTACCTGCCCGCGCCGGCGCGCTCCGAGGCGTCCCGGCTGCTGCACGACCTCGTCGACGCCGGCGCCTGCCACTGGATCAGCAACGAGGGTCCCGACGTGCTGCCGGAGGTCACCCGGACCGGCCCGCCCCCGCCCTCCGGGTCGTTCGTGCTGGGGGTCGACGGTCGGTCGGTGGGGTGGACGCACGGGCACGGACGCACCCTGACCTGGCTCAGCCGATGAGGAGGCCGAACAGCTCGCGTCGCGCACAGCCGACCCGGCAGGCCGGCCGACCCGGCGGGTGCCGTGGCCGGCAACGTAGCCAGGTGGAGGAGGTCGGAGGCGACTCATCCCAGTGGACCCGGTCGTGCGGTCCAGCCGGGGTCGCGGCCGAGCAGCGCGAGCAGCAGGTCCGGGGAGCCGGCGCCGGCGGGCACCGCGACGGGCGCTGCGAAGTGCCCGGCCTCCCGGCCCGCGCCGGCGGTGCAGCGGGCCACCGGCACCAGTGCGGCGGCCAGCGACTCGTCCAGCAGGTCGTGGCAGTGGCCCAGGGAGCGGGTCACGTCCCAGCCGTGCGCGGCGATCTCGAGGGCGGCGGTGCTCACCAGCAGGTCGGCCGGCAGCGCCACGGGGGACGGACCGCGGGCGGACGCGTCGAGCGCTACCTCGTCCAGGCCCTGCTGGGCCGCCGCGCTCCAGGCGCCGAGCAGGGTGCAGGCCCGGGCCCGCAACGAGGCCGCGGGGTCCGCCGTCGTCGCCGACCGGGACGGACGACGGGCCGACGAGCCCCCGGCTGGCCTCGAGGTAGGCGCCCAGGGAGTCGTCCATGTGCCGGAGCAGCGTGCCCAGGTCCCACGCGGCGCACGGGGTGGGCCGCGACAGGTCGGCGGGACGGACCCGGCCCAGGGCCTCGCGGGTGCCGATCAGCGAGCGCTCCAGCAGCCCGACCGCCCGGTCGAGCCGTGCGCTCACGCCGGCGCGCCCTCGCGGACGTGGTCGGCGGGCAGGCTCGTGGGCAGCCCGAAGGTCGTGAACAGCCGGGGGTCGAAGAAGGCGTCGACCTGACGGATCCGGGGGTCCTCCGGGGTGCCGGAGAGCTCGAGGACGTGCAGCTGGAAAGGGCGTGTAGTCGCCGTCGGGGCCGCGCATGTACATCCCGAACGCCGGCTGGCCGTTCGCCGACGTCGCGATCATCGGCATCTCGCGGGCGCCGCCGGGGCACTCGTGGCCGATCAGCCAGGCGATGTTGGCGCGCCCGCGGAACCAGCTGGTGAACGGCGGCATCTCCCACACCGCCTCGGCGGTGAGCATCGAGACGATCTGGTCGACGTCCTTGCGCCAGAACGCGTCGACGTAGCGCTCGAGCAGGTGCTGCTGCTCGCGGGAGAGGTCCTCCTGCACGGTGTCCTCGGTGAGCGCGCGGGCGCTCATCTGCGCGTGCGCGCGCTGCAGGGCGGAGTTCACCGCGGCCACCGAGGTGTCGAGGGCCTCGGCGACCTCCGCGGCGCGCCAGCGCAGCACGTCGCGCAGGATCAGCACCGCGCGCTGCTTGGCCGGCAGGTGCTGCAGGGCCGCCACGAAGGCCAGTCGGATCGAGTCGCGCTCGGCCACGACGACCGCCGCGTCGGGCACCGGCTCGAGCCAGGCGATCTCGTGGTCCTGCTCGAGGGCGTCGCCCGCCGGCTGGTCGGCGGTGCCGAGCCCGTTGGGCAGCGGTCGGCGGGGCCGGCCCTCCAGGTTGGTCAGGCAGACGTTGGTGGCGATGCGGTAGAGCCAGGTGCGCACCGAGGAACGGCCCTGGAAGTCGGCCGAGGCCTTCCAGGCACGCAGGAAGGTCTCCTGCACCAGGTCCTCGGCGTCGTGCACCGATCCGCTCATCCGGTAGCAGTGCGCCATCAGCTCGCGCGAGTAGCGCTCGGTGAGAGCCGGGAAGTCGCCCAGCTCCTCGCGGGCCACCTCCGGGTCGCTGGTCGCGGGTCCGGTCATGCTCGACATCATGGGTGCTCCTCCAGTGGGTCGTCCAGGGACGGACCCGACCAGGGGCCAGGACTCATCGCTGGGGCAGCGACCCGTTCGCCCGAGCGTGCTGCACCAGCGCGAGGGCGCGCTCGGCGAGCGGCTCCGGCGAGCGCCCGGTCGGCCGCCACCAGCCCCACGCGCGTACGCCGGTCGAGGAGGTCGTCGACGTCGTGGGCGCCCTCGTGGGTCACCGCGAAGACCAGCTCGGCCAGGGTGACCGGCACCGTCGGTGCCGCCGGGGCCAGCAGCTCCTCGTCGCTGCAGGCCGGTGACCTCGCGGGCCTCGGCGAGCACCAGCGCGGCGTCGGTGCCGAAGCGCCGCACGAGCCGTCCGGGCTCCTCCAGAGCGTCGAGCACGGCCCCGGGGCGCGGCCCCGAGCAGCGGCAGGGTGGCGGTGGTGCACGGGTCGGCGTCGAGACCGGCGTGGGCGACCGCGGCGTCGACCGCGTCCTGCGCCATCCGCCGGTAGGTCGTGAGCTTGCCGCCGACGACCGTGACCATCCCGGTGCGCCCGGTCAGCACGGCGTGGCGTCGCGAGAGGTCCGCCGTCGAGTCGACCCCCTCGGAGTCGGCCACGATCGAGCAGCGGGCGCAGCCCGGCGAACGCGCCGACGACGTCCTCCCGTCGCAGCGGACCGGTGAAGGTCGCGGCCACGACGTCGAGGAGGAAGCCGATCTCGGGCTCGGTCGGCTGCGGCACGTCCGGCACCGGGCCCGGGGCCGGCTCGTCGGTGAGCCCGACGTAGATGGTGCCGTCGGGCTGGGGCAGCACCATCACGAAGCGGCTCGTCGAGCCGGGCACGGGTGCGAAGACGCTGGTGCGCAGCCCCGGCAGCCGGTCGCCGCGCAGCACCAGGTGGGTGCCGCGGCTGGGGCGCAGCGTGACCTCGTCGGCCAGGTCGCCGGCCCAGACGCCGGTCGCGTTGACCACGGCACGGGCGCGCACGGTGCTGGTCGCGCCGGTGATCTCGTCGCGCAGCGTCACCTCGGTGCCGCTGGCGTGCAGGACCCGGGCGCGCGTGCGCACCTCGGCGCCGTACGCCGCTGCGGTGCGCGCGATGGTGGTCACCAGGCGGGCGTCGTCCTCGAGCTGGCCGTCCCAGCCGAGCAGTGCGCCCCGCAGGCCGGCCGGGCGCAGGCCGGGTGCCATCGCGAGCGCCTCGGTGCGGGAGAGGTGCCGCGGGCGGGGCAGCGTCTCGACGTCGGTGCCGGCGCCGCGGCGCAGGAGGTCGCCGGCGACCAGCCCGCTGCGCGACAGCACGCGTTGCAGGGGTGCGGTGCCGGAGGTGATCGGGATCAGCATCGGCATCGCGCGGGCCAGGTGCGGGGCGGTGGTCTCCATCAGGATGCCGCGCTCGACAGCGCTCTCGTGGGCGACGCCGACCTGGCCCTGGGCCAGGTAGCGCAACCCGCCGTGGACCATCTTCGAGCTCCAGCGCGAGGTGCCGAACGCGAGGTCGTGGGCGTCCACCGCCAGCACGTCCAGGCCACGGGTCACCGCGTCGAGCGCGACGCCGGTGCCGGTGACGCCCAGACCGATGACGACGAGGTCGACCTCGGTGGTCGCGTCGGTGAGGCCGGCCCGGATGCGGGTGGGGCCGCTCACGGGCGCAGCATCCGGACCAGCAGGTGGCGCAGCTCGACGTCGAGCTCGGCGGCACCCACGGTGTCGTCGATCATCGTGTGCAGCGACAGCACGAACCCGTGCACCGCGAGCACCAGCGTGCGCGCCATCGCGGGCGCCGGGCCGGCGCGGACGACGCCGGCGGCCTGGCCGCGGACGATCTCGTCGGTCAGCATCGTCACGATCAGCTCCTGCGACCGGCCGCGCCGGTGGAAGAGGTAGGGCAGCACCAGGTCGGGGTCGAGCTCGACGATCCGCACGAACAGCTCGTTGTGGCGCAGCGCGTGGATGGTGCGCAGCACCTCGGCGACCAGCTGCTCCACGGGGTCCGTCGGGCTGGGGCTCAGCCTGCTCGTCGGCGACGGAACGGGCCACGAGCCCCGACCACTCCCGGGTCATCAGGTCGGCGAGCAGGGTGGGCATGTCGGCCCAGGAGCGGTAGATCGTCATCCGGGAGACGCCGGCGCGGCGGGCCACCTCGGTGAGCGTCGTACGCCGCCAGCCGACGTCGAGGATGCAGGCGCGGGCCGCGTCGAGGTAGGTGTCGCGGGGGTCTGCGACTTCCTGCTTGTGACTAAGTGACGTCATGTGTAACACTGTAACACGTGACCCAGGACACCACTCGATCCAGCGACCTGCCCACCGGCGCACACCCTCGGGAGATGCACCCGCAGCGATGGGGCGACCCGGCCGCCGCGACCACGCTGCCCGACGCGGCCCGCGGCCTCGTCGAGCTCGCCTTCGGGCTGCAGCGAGTCCCCGGCCGCCACCGACGTCGCGCTGCCGCCGGTCGGGACCGACGAGGTGGTGCTCGAGGCGCTGCGCGCCGCGGTCGGCGCCGAGCACGTGCACGTCGACGACGAGACCCGTCGCCTGCGCACCCGGGGCAAGTCGACCCCCGACCTGCTGCGGGCCCGCGCCGGCGACCTCGCCGACGCCCCCGACGTGGTGGTGCGTCCCGGCAGCCACGACGAGGTCGCGGCCGTGCTCGCCCTCGCGGTCGAGCACCACGTCGCCGTGGTGCCCTTCGGCGGCGGCACCTGCGTCACCGGCGGCCTGGCCGCGCGCCGCGACGGCTTCGCCGGCCTGGTCTCGCTCGACCTCGTGCGCCTCGACCAGCTGCTCGAGGTCGACGAGATCTCGATGACCGCCACCCTCGAGCCGGGCCTGCGCGGTCCCGAGGCCGAGGCGCTGCTCGCCGAGCACGGCCTGTGCCTGGGCCACTACCCGCAGTCCTTCCAGCACGCCTCGATCGGCGGCTTCGCCGCCACCCGCTCGTCGGGCCAGTCCAGCGCGGGCTACGGCCGCTTCGACCAGATGGTCGTCGGGCTGCGGGTGGCCACGCCTCGAGGGGAGTGGCGGCTCGGCTCGTCGCCGGCCAACGCCGCCGGCCCCGACCTGCGCCAGCTGGTGCTGGGCTCCGAGGGCGCGTTCGGCGTCATCACGGCCGTCACCGTGCGGGTGCGGCGCCTGCCCGAGGTCAAGGTCTACGAGGGCTGGCGCTGGTCCTCCTTCGCGAGGGCGCGACCGCGATGCGCACCCTGGTCCAGTCGGGCATGCTGCCGACCGTGCTGCGACTCTCCGACGAGGCCGAGACCGGGCTCAACCTCGCCCGCCCCGACGCCATCGGCGAGGAGTCCTCGGGCTGCCTGATGATCGTGGGCCACGAGGGCACCCCCGCCCAGGTCGAGTCCCGCCGGGCCGCGGTCACCGAGGTGCTCACCGGCCTCGGTGGCACCCCGCTGGGCGAGGAGCCGGGCCGGTCGTGGGAGCACGGCCGCTTCCAGGCGCCGTACCTGCGTGACTCGATGCTCGACGTCGGCGTCCTGGTCGAGACCCTCGAGACCGCGACGTTCTGGTCGAAGGTCGACGCGCTGTACGCCGCCGTGCGCGAGGCGCTGGAGCGCGAGCTCGGCGCCGACGGCGGGTCGGCGATCGTGCTGTGCCACCTCTCCCACGTCTACGAGACCGGCTGCTCGCTCTACTTCACCGTGGCCACCTCCGCCGGGGACGACCCGCTCGAGCGCTGGGGGCGGGCCAAGGCCGCGGCCAACGACGCGATCGTCGCCCACGGCGCCTCGATCACCCACCACCACGCGGTCGGCACCGACCACCGGCCGTGGCTGAGCGCCGAGATCGGCGACCTGGGCGCCTCGGTGCTGCGGGCCGTCAAGGCCGACCTCGACCCGACCGGCGTGCTCAACCCGGGAGTGCTGATCCCGTGAGCGCGCCCCGCTCCTTCACGTTCCTGGTCAACCCGAACTCCGGCGGCGGTGCGGCCCCCGAGGCCGTGGTGCCCGTCGCCCGGCTGCTGCGCGACGCCGGGGCGTCGGTCGACGTCACCTACTCACCGGGCCCGCGCGCCACCGACGCGCTGGTGCTGGCCGCCGTCGAGCGCGGCGACGTCGTGGTGTCGGTGGGCGGCGACGGGATGGTCTCGCACCTGGCGGGCGCGGTCTCCGAGGCCGGCGGCACCCTCGGGGTGCTGCCTGCGGGCCGCGGCAACGACTTCGCCCGGATGCTCGGGCTGCCGTCCGAGCCGGCCGCGATCGCCGAGCACCTGCTGCACACGCCGTGCGCGAGGTCGACCTGCTCGAGCCTGGACCCCGCCCGGCGGCCCGAGCCGGCTGGTCGCGGGATCGGTCTACTCCGGCATCGACGCCCGCGCCGCGGCCATGGTCGACAAGATGCGGTGGACCCCGCAGAAGCTGCAGTACCCCGCTCGCCGCGGTGCGCGCCATCGCCACCTACCAGCCCGGACGCTTCCGGGTCAGCGTCGACGGACGACGCGCAGGAGTACGCCGCCGCGCTGGTCGTCGTGGCCGGCTCGGCCTACTACGGCAAGGGCATGAAGGTCGCGCCCGGTGCGATCGTCGACGACGGGCTGCTCGACGTCATCGTGGTCGAGGCCGCCTCGCGCACCGCGCTGGTGCGGTCGTTCCCGAAGATCTACGACGGCTCCCACGTCGACCTGCCCGAGGTCACCTGCCTGCGGGGCGCGCGCATCGAGCTCAACGCCGACGGTCGCACCCCGCTCCGGTCGGCGGCGACGGCGAGCCGCTCGGCGAGCTGCCCCGCGCTCGGCGCAGCGCCGGCCGTGGTGCAGGTGCGTCCGGGGGCGCTGCGGGTCATCGGGTAGGCCTCGGGTTAGGCGGTGAGGACCCAGTGGCCGGGCCAGGTCTCGACCCAGGTGGGTTCGGGTGGGGTGAGCCCGGGTGGGTCGGGTGCTCTGGTGCGGGTGGTCTGGCCGGCGGGTGAGGTGATCTGTACTTCGTGGGGGTCGAGCTCATCTCGGTGGAGGGCTTGGTGGTGCCAGCCGGGTTCTTCCTTGAGCTGGTTGCAGGCGCCGCAGAGTCCTTGGCCGTTCGAAGCGCTGGTGGGGCCGCCGGCGTGGTCGGGGGTGATGTGGTCGTGCTGGCGGATCGCGGCGTTGCACCAGGGGGTGCGACAGGTCCGGTCGCGCAGGGTCACGAACTGGCGCAGCAGCCCGTCGAAGGTGCGGGAGGTGGACTCCATGGCGACGAGGTGCTCGGTGTCGGCGAAGAGCCGCCGTACGCGGGTGCCTTGTCCGGGTGCGCAGGTGACGAGCTTGCGGGCCACGGAGGCGGGGATGGGTCCGCCGGCGCCTCCTGTCATGGGGACCAGCTCGGCGGGTTCGTCGCTGTCGCCGAGGAGGGTCTCGGCGGAGACGACGAGGTTGATCGCGATGGGGGTGGCGACGGCGGTGGCCTGGCCGGTGAGGCGGGCGACGAAGAGGTCGGCCACGATTTGGGAGAAGGAGCGTTCCTCGCCGTCGAGGTTCTTCTCGGTGGCCGCGCGGGTGTGCAGGGACTGCATGATCGCGGCGGCGTGGACCTCGGAGACGGTGGCGCTGATCTGGGCGGTGCCGTCGTCGCGTCGTTGGCAGGTGACATGGCGGTTGCGGTGGGCGCGTTCGCGGCGCTTGGCGGCGGCCTGGTCGTCGAGGCGCATCGCGATCCGCTGCGCAGCGAGCCGTAGCGCTCGGTCGCCGAGGGGTGCGCCCGTGGCCGAGCAGCTCACCGAGCTGGGTGTCGTAGGCGGGCCGGTCCAGCGCGTGCAGGTGGTCGGCCTCGCCTGCGAGGATCTCGGCGCGGTGCTCGTTGACCAGGCCCTGCTCCAGAGCGGCCAGGACGTGGGGCAGGTCGTCGACCAGGGTGCAGGCCATCGCCCGCAGCCGGGTGCCACGGTGCGGTGACTCGTGGCGGGCCAACCCGACCTGGGCACCGACCGAGCGGTCGGAGGCGTCGGCCTGCAGGTCGTCGAGGTGCGCGGTGATCCGCACCTGCCGTGCCGCGAGGTGGGCCTTGAGGGCCTCCAGCTCCTCGAGCGCGGCAACGCACTCACCCGGCGTACCGGGGAGAGCGTCAGCGCGAGACTCGAACATGTGTTCTATCTTATGAGGTGGGTGGACCCCTGTCCAGGGTCTGAGCGCATCTGTGGACAGACTGACGCGCCGAGCAGGCGTGCACGGTCCAGTAGTGCCGTCGTCGCTCCGGCCGTCCTCCCGACAGGACCCGGCCCCGACGCGATACTGCAGCCGCAGCCCGCAGACTCGGCCACCACCACGACCTCGAGTTCCGCCGGGTCGGGTGGGACGACAAGCAGCCAACCTTCCGTCCCATCCGCCACGCCTGGCGCGTCGAGGTCGCTCACGGCCGCCTCGGACGCTCTCGCCGGCTGGCGAAGTCGTTCGAGAACACCACCACCTCGGCCACCGGCTGGCTTCAGGTCGCCTGCATCGCCACGACGCTCCGCCACCTGTCACGGGAACGAAGCCGCCGGCCCCTTGTCGAGCTTGCAGCCTGACCATCGGCCGTCACGAACCGCGCGGATCGCGGCAGAAGCGTGCGTCTTCGAGCGCACGCTACGCGGCAGAGCGTGCGTCTTCGAGCGCACGCTACGCGGCAGAAGCGTGCGTCTTCGAGCGCAGCGTTATGGCAGTTGCCGACGACGCCAGACAATGGCGCTGTTCGGCGACTCGCCTGTGGGGGGCGGGTCTGTACGAATGACCTTGAAGCCCTCGCGTTCGTAGAACTTTGCGGCTCGGGTGTTCCCGGCGAAGTGCTCTAGGTCGACGCTCCTGACTCCCTGCGGGAGTGATGCGATCGCCTGGCGCAACAACTCCACTCCGAGCGATCGGCCGCGGTACTCCGGAGCGAGGTACATCTTCCAGATGACCTGCTCGCCGGCCAGTTCACCGGTCTGGCACACGCCCACGACGTCGTGATCGGTCGCGGCGACATGGACTCGATTCGCCTCGACTGCAGGTTCCATGCGATCGGCAGTCCACCAGGCCAACTGTGCGTGGGCGGCACGCTCGCCGAGGATCGGGGTGTAGTACGGCGGGATCACAGCTGACCCGAAGGCGACGATCGCATCGAGATCGCCCAGCTCAGCCTTGCGGACGTGCGCCCCCATGATCGCCACAATAGGACCCGACCGCTCTTCGGCAGATGAGTGCGCTTCGGTCTCAATGAGGACACACCCAGTCAGTTCAGCCGTCCCCGGCCACGGTGCGGGCCAGGCGCTGCGCCGCGCGGCGTACGACGTCGACGTCGGCGGGGTCGTGCGCTGCCGACGGCCTGGCTCGGGCACCAGCCCGGCGGCCAGGGCGGCGGGCCGGGTCAGCCAGGCCCAGGCCTTCCAGCCGTCCATGCCGGCGGCGAGCAGCGGCTCGAGGAGCGGTCCACCAGCTCGGGCGCGCCGCTCGCCGGCGGCGTCGAGCTGGAAGGCGGGCACCATCGCACCGGACGGGCCCGGTCACCACCAGCAGCCGGTGCTGGCCGGCCGCCTTGTGCACCGCGAACCGGGTGCGCTCGAGCGAGGCGCCGCGCAGCCGGGCCAGGCTCTCGTAGGTGTGCCACGCGCTGGTCGAGCAGCTCGTCGTGCACCCGCGCCTGCCGGGCGATCTGCAGCAACGGCACCGGCACCGCGTGCGCCGGGTCGCTGCCCTCCTGGTGCAGCACCGCGTCGAGGTCGGCGACCTGCGTCGTCGCTGAGCTCGCCGCCGGTGCGCGGGTCGGTCCACACGGCGCGGCCGTCGTCGGTCGCGCGCCATCGTCGGCAGCCCGGCCTCGGCCAGGTGGTCGACCAGCCCGAGCTCCTCGAGCCAGGTCGCCAGCCGCTCGCGGGTGCTGTCGGGTTCCATGCGACCAGCCTGCCGCATCGCCGCAGGCGGGCCGGGCCGGGCGGCGCTCACTACAGTGGCGGCCGTGAGCGATCCCGAGCAGCCGACCGGCTCGACGGCACCCGTCCGGCCCGGCTGGCGCGGCGCGGCGGCTGGACGATCGCGATCGCCACCGCGCTGGCCCGCTGGTGCTGGTGCGCGTCACCGGCGACCTGCAGGCGCCCGGGCATGGTCCTGGTCGCCGGCCTGGTCTGGGGCGGCTTCCTGCTGCTCGTCGCGCTGGCGACCCACCTGGGCGGGCTCGGCGAGGAGGACCTGCGCCAGGAGGCGTCCCGGCGCCGGGCGAGCGGACCGCCGCGACTAGACCACTCGGCACGTCGGGGGTCACCCCTGGGGTGAAGCGGCGTTGGACCTAGGCACCCCCGAGCGATCCCCCACCGGAAGCGACCCCCATCATGACAGGCCTTCTCCCCCTGACCGTTCCGGAGACGGTCCGCCGCGACGGCGACCGCCGCCTGCACGGCCCTCGTCGGGCCTGCCGGTCCTCGCCGTCGTTCTCCGCCGTGAGCGGCCCGCCGCGCCCGCCGCAGGCCCCGAGCGCCTGCACCTTCGACGCGCGCTTCATCGACCCCGCCGGCGACGTCAACGACCTGCTCGATCCTGCCCGTCGACCCCGCCCTCGACCCCGACGGCCTCGACCTGCGCGAGGCGTGGGTCTCAGCACCAACGACACCGACGACGCCCTCACCTTCCACATCAAGGTGACCGACCTGTCCGTGCTGAGCGGTGGCCTGCGCGGCGACGAGCGAGCTCTTCGACTGGACGCTTCATCGCTGACACGGCGAGCGACGTACACCGGTCCAGGCCGAGCGGCCGCTGCTGCAGCCGGACGCTGCCGATCGACGCCCCGGGCACGTACAGCCTGCACGACGCGCAACGGCGCGACGCTGAAGAGCGGCCTGGTCGGCAGCTTCGACCCGGCCCTCGACCTGGTCACGGTGACGCTCGACGCAGGCCGACCTGACCGGCGCCTCGCCGGCGCAGACCGCCTTCGAGGTCGGCGACGTCGTCAGCGACTTCAAGATCGTGTCGCTGCGGCTCCCTGGATCCTCATCGACGGCGACGCCGACCTCGCCGACGGCCCCTGCTCCTACCGGATCGGCGACAAGACGCCCTCGCCCGACCCGACGACCACGGTGACGGCCACGGCGACCGCCACCGCGACCGTGACGAGCCACCCGACGGCCACCGCGACCACCACGGTGACCAGCGACCCGACGGCCACCGCGACCACCACGGTCACGAGCCAGCCCACGGCCACGGCGACCGCCACCGCGACCCACCGAGCCGTGACCGCACCGTCCGGGCAACCGGGCGCCGGAGATCCAGAAGATCGCGGCGAAGCCCCTCGAGGGGCAGGGCAAGGCCCGCGCCAAGTCGCCGATCCGGTTCCGGGTCAAGGCCACCGACGCCGACGGCGACCCGCTGACCTACCAGCTGGAGCTTCGGTGACGGCAACAAGTCCCGCGACAAGAGGGCCATCAACCGCTACGACTTCCGCGGCCAGTACCGCGTGGTCCTCCTCGTCAGCGACGGCGTCGAGACCGTGAAGACCCGCTTCGTGATCAAGATCGGCAAGCCCAAGAAGCGCTGATCGCCATCCCCCGAGCGAGCCGGCCCGCTCCGGGATCAGGACGCGAAGGTCCACACCAGCAGCTGGGTGTCGACCGCCGCGACCACCGAGTGGGCCGGCTCGTCGGTGAAGCAGAAGGCGTCGCCGACCGCCAGCGGCTCGGCCAGCGAGAAGCGCAGCAGCGCGCCACGGGTCAGGTAGGCGTGCAGCCGCGGCGCCGCCGGCAGCTCGAGCGTCTCGCCCGCGCGCAGCTGCGCCACCGACAGGCGGGCGCCCTCGACGCCCACCACCGCAGCGGCGCGGGCACCAGCCCGGTCGCGGCCGGGTCGACCGGGGCGACGGCGTACGACGGCTCGGTGCCGGTCTCGTCGGGGCGCAGCCAGGTCTGCACGAACCGGGTCGGGCCGGCGCCGACGACGGCGGTCTCGGCGTGCCGGACCCCGCTGCCGGCCGACAGCACGGCCAGCGAGCCGGCGGGCACGACCTCCTCGCGGCCGGCGTCGTCGACGTGGCGCACCGCGCCCGAGACCACCCAGGTGACGATCTCGAGGTCGCTGTGGGCGTGCTCCTCGAAGCCCTGCCCACCGCTGACCAGGTGGTCGTCGTGGCACACCATCGGCCCGAAGGAGAGCCGCTCGGGGTCGTAGTGCTCCCCGAACGAGAAGGCGTGCCGGGTCAGTCGCCCGGGCACCCGGGTCAAGAAGCGGGTGGTTCCCCGACGGATCTCCACGGTCACAGGCATCATTGTGCCGGTGCGAGCCTCCTATCCCCGCAGCTGCCGCCGGGCTTCCGGCTCGGCACGGCCACGTCGGCGTACCAGACCGAGGGCAGCACCGACGTCGACGGTCGCGGGCCCTCGATCTGGGACACCTTCACCGAGCCTGCCGGGCACCGTCCTCGACGCCACCACCGGCGAGCCGGCCTGCGACTCCTACCGCCGCTACCGCGACGACGTCGCGCTGATGGCGCGGCTCGGTGTCGGCGGCCACCGCTTCTCGATCTCCTGGTCGCGGGTGCTGCCGACCGGGCGCGGCGCGGTCAACGCCGCGCGGGCTCGACTTCTACGACCGGCTCGTCGACGAGATGCTCGCCCACGGCGTCGCCCCGATGGCCGCGCTCTACCACTGGGACCTGCCCCAGGCGCCTCGAGGACGACGGCGGCTGGCTCAACCGCGACACCGTCGAGGCGCTTCGCCGAGTACGCCGGCGTGGTCGGCGAGCGGCTCGCCGACCGGGTCGAGCACTGGATCCCGGTCGTGGAGCCCAACGTCGCCACGATCATGGGCCACGCCACCGGCATGCACGCCCCCGGTCGCGAGATCGGCTTCGACTCCCTGCCGGTCGCCCACCACCTGCTGCTGGCCCACGGTCGCGCGGTCGTCGAGCTGCGCGCGGCCGGCGCCTCCTCGGTCGGCTGCGCCAACAACCACGCCCCGATGTGGCCGGTCAGCGAGGACCCCGCCGACGTCGGGGCCACCAAGCTCTTCGACGCGCTGTGGAACGGGCTGTTCCTCGAGCCGATGCTGCTGGGGCGCTACCCGGTCGACCTGGCGCCGCTGGTGGAGGAGGCGGTGCGCCCCGGCGACCTGGCCACGATCCGCCAGCCGCTCGACTTCTACGGCATCAACTACTACAGCCCGATCAAGATCGGCGCCGCGCCCGAGGACTCGCCGATCCCGTTCGAGCTGTGCGCGCTGGTCGGCTACCCGGTCACCGACATCGGCTGGCCGATCGTGCCCGACGCGCTGCGCGAGTGGCTGATCACCCTGCGTGCCCGCTACCGCGCCGCGCTGCCGCCGCTGGTGATCACCGAGTCGGGGGCGGCGTACTCGCACCGGGCCCGACGAGGCACGGCGTCGTCGACGACCAGGAGCGCATCGTC
The DNA here is from genome assembly GCA_963722135.1 of uncultured Actinomycetota bacterium. GTDB lineage: Bacteria > Actinomycetota > Actinomycetes > Propionibacteriales > Nocardioidaceae > Nocardioides. Next base: position 545,727 of record CAVRJT010000001.1, on the reverse strand, counting down.
TACCTCGACGCCCACCTGCGCGCGGTGGCCGCGGCCTGCCAGCGCGGTGTCGACGTGCGCGGCTACTACGTGTGGTCGCTGCTCGACAGCTTCGAGTGGGTGCACGGGCTCGAGCCAGCGCTACGGGCTGGTCCACGTCGACCACGAGACCCAGGTGCGCACCCCGAAGGCGTCCTTCGAGTGGTACGCCGCGCTGATCGCCGCCCAGACCCGCTCGGTCGGCTGAACGGCCCGACCTCGTTAGTCTGAGCCCCATGGTCGACGCGCCCACCCCCTCGGAGTCCCCCGCCCAGCTCGTCGACCCGGCCCCGCCGCAGCGACGTGTCGTCTTCGTGGTCGGGTCGGGACGCAGCGGCACCAGCACCATGGCCGGGGCGCTGCAGACGCTCGGCATGACCGTGCCGGCGCCCGAGGTGGCCGCCGACGACACCAACCCCAAGGGGTTCGCGGAGTCGCAGTGGGTCGTCGACCTGCACGACGAGCTGCTCGAGCGCACCAACGTCTCGATGGCCGACGCCCGGCCCTCGGCGTGGTTCGACACCGGCCGGCTCAACAACTTCGAGCCGCTGCGCACCCGGCTGCACGACCTGGCTCGAGGAGCAGCTGGTCGCCGGCGGGCCCGAGCTGGTCGTCAAGGACCCGCGGCTGGCGTGGTTCCTGGGCCTGTGGCGCTCCGCGGCGATGCGCAGCCGAGGCCGAGGTCGGCTACGTGACGATGCTGCGCCCGGTCACCGAGGTGGTCGGCTCCAAGCAGCGCGTCTACGACGCCCGCACCAGCGAGGTGCACCGCACCGCCGCCTGGGTCAACATGATGCTGCACGTCGAGCGCAGCACCCGCGGCTCGGCCCGCGCCTTCGTGCGCTACCACGACCTGCTCGACGACTGGACCGTGCCGGTCTTCGGCCTGGGCCAGCGCTTCGACCTCGACGCGGTGAAGTCGGCCTCGGCCAACGACATCCGCCAGGTGCACCAGTTCGTCGACCCCTCGCTGCGTCGCGTGTCGCTGACCTGGGCCGACGTCGAGGTGCCGCCGCCGGCTGCGCGACATCGCCCAGGAGACCTGGGAGGCCCTCGACAGGCTGCCCGACGACGGCGGCGACACCCCGGAGGTGCAGGCGACCCTCGACGAGCTGCGCGCGGCGTACGCCGAGATGTACGACGAGGCGCAGGCGCTGACCCGCTCGACGGCCGACGCGGCGCGCCGCGAGGGCGCCCGCGCCGCAGCCGGCGCCGCCGAGCGCCGTCGACAGGTGCCGCACTCGGTGCGCGCGATGGTGCCGCCCTCGGTGCGCCGCGGCCTGCGCAGGGCCGCCGGGCGGGAGCGCGGATGAGCCCGGTGCGCGGCGCCGACATCGCCTGCCTCGAGGGCGAGAGCGCCTACGACGTGCGCTGGCCCTGGCAGGACGGCGCGCTGCGCCCCGGGCTGACCTGCGTCTTCCGGCTCAAGAACGAGGCGCACAACCTGCCCTGGGTGCTGCCGCCGATGCTCGAGGCCGTCCAGCACGTCGTCATCGTCGACAACCTCTCCGACGACGGCACCCCCGAGGTGGCCCAGCGGGTCGCCGAGGAGTGCGGGGCCGGCGACCGGATCACCGTGACGTCGTACCCCTTCCAGGTCTCGCGCGCCGGCAGCGAGCACCTGGCCACCCGCCCCGACTCGGTGCACTCGCTGACGCACTTCTACAACTGGTCGTTCTCCCACGTGCGCACCGCCTACTCGATGAAGTGGGACGGCGACATGGTGCTGACCCGCGAGGGCGTGAGCATCCTGCGCGACCTGTCGTGGCAGCTCGAGGACTCCAACGCCATCGTGGCCGTGCCGCGCCACCCGCTGTCGGTCGAGAGCGACCAGGTCGCCTGGCTCGACCTCGGCTTCCGCTTCCTCGAGCCGTGGATCTACCCGATGGGCCCCGAGTTCACGTTCGTGAAGGCCTTCGAGTGGGAGGTGCGCGAGTTCCCCGAGTCGACCACCCGCATCGTGGCGCCCGAGGGATCTGTGCGTGGAGCTGAAGTGGCTCGACCGCGACGAGTTCGCGCACTGGAGCGACATGGACTTCGACACCTCCCGCGCCCCCCGCAAGCGCCGCGAGTGGCAGGTCTACTCCGCGCTCAAGGAGGGCCGCGGCCACGAGGTCCCCGGCCTGCACCGCATCGAGTCGCCCGCCGGCGTGCACGTCGTCGACCACGTCACCCGCACCTGGCTGCCCCGCGCCGAGCGCCCCCTGGTGCGCCGCAAGGGCCGCCTCGAGGTCTGACCCACGGTCGGTCGAGCAGCGAGGCCCGCGCCGTTGGTCGAGCAGCGAGGGCCGAAGGCTCGAGCGTCGTCGAGACCCGGTGAGCCCATGGCGTACGACGGTCGAGGCTCGGCGCGCGAAACTCACCGCTCGATGGTGCAGAACTGACGTGGCTCGATGGTGCGAAAGTGACTGCTCGACCGTCAGGTGAGGGCGGCGGCGAGCCGCGTCACGATCTCGACCAGCCGCTGCTCGGAGGTGGCGATGTTGAGCCGCACGTGGCCCTCGAGGCCGGGCTGGTAGTCGTGGCCGGGCGCCAGGCGCACGCCGTGCTCGAGCGCGGCGGCGGCCGGGTCGGCGACGCCGTAGGCGCGCAGGTCGAGCCACGCGAGGTACGTCGCCTCGAGCGGGCGCAGCGCGTGCCTGGGGCAGGTGCTCGGCGAGCAGGTCGTGCAGGTCCTCGGCGCTGACCCGCAGCCGGGAGCGCAGGGCGTGCAGCCACAGGTCGCTGTCGCGCCAGGCGGCGGCGCCGGCGACCATCCCGAGCCCGGAGTGGCCGTGGTTGGCCGCGACCGGCACCGCGCGCAGCCGCCGGGTCTCGTCGGGGTCCGTCAGCACGATCTGCGCGGTCGTGCAGACCGGGGGTGCCGAAGGTCTTGGAGTGGCTGGTGACCAGCACGGCGTCGGGGTCGACGCACAGGTAGGGCACGAACCGGTCCTGGCCCGGGCAGCACCAGCGGCGCGTGGACCTCGTCGACCAGCACCCGGGCGCCGTGCGCGCGCACCAGGTCGCGCAGCGCCTCGAGCTCGGCGCGGTGCGCGACCCGGCCCAGCGGGTTGTGCGGGTGGCAGAGCAGCACGGTGCGGGCACCGGCCTCGAGGTGCCGCTCGACGGCGGCCAGGTCGAGGGCCGCCGCGGCGCGGTCGTCGTGGTCGTGGTCGGGGTCGAGCCCGACGTACGCCGCCTCGCGCCCGGCCAGCGCGACCACGTCGCGGAACGGCGGGTAGCACGGCAGCGGCACCACCACCGGGCCCGGCGGGCACAGCTCGTCGAGGGCCAGGCGCAGCCCGGCCGACCACGTCGCCGACCGGGGTGGAGGAGTCGAGCGGCACGTCCCAGCCCCAGTGCCGCTCGGCGAAGCCGCGGAAGGCGGCGTCGAGGTCGGCGGCCTGGGCGGTGCCGGGGAGGCGGAGTAGCCGAGCATCCCGCGACCCACCGCCGCGGTGAGCGCGGCGGTGACGGCCGGCGGCGGGCGCGAAGTCCATCTCGGCCACCCAGGCCGGGATCGTGCCCTCGGGCACCGCGCCCCACTTCAGCGGCAGCGCGGCCCGCGCCTCGGAGTCGGTGAGGTCGCGCAGCATCCTCGGCCCCGCCCTGCAGGCGTGCGCCCGGTGGCGGCGATGCGGTCGGGGTCGCCGGGGGTCGGGATCCACGGCAGCGACAGGCCGTCGCGCTCGGGGTCGTCGGCGTAGCGCGGCACCACGTGCAGGTGGAAGTGGAAGACGCTCTGCCAGGCGGCCTCGCCGGTGCAGTTGAGCAGGTTGACCCCGTCGGCGCCGAGCACCTCGAGCTGCCGCTTGGCCAGCCGCTGCGCGGTGAGCGCGCAGGCCGCCAGGTCCTCGGGCGTGATGTCGGTCAGGTCGACCGCGTGCGCGCGCGGCACCACGAGCAGGTGCCCGTCGGTGGCGGGGTTGATGTCCATGAAGGACACCGTCCGCTCGTCCTCGTCGACCCTCGTGGAGGGGATGGTGCCTGCCACGATCGCGCAGAACAGGCAGCTGTCGTCTCGGTTGACCTCGCCCGGCATGCCCCGACCCTAGTCAGCCCTCAGACGAGGGTGCTGCCGAGCACCGTGCTGCCGCCGAGCACCAGGAACAGCAGGAACGCCCAGCCGCCGCCCAGCCGGCGGGAGCCGGCCGGGGGATCCGCCCGTGCGGTAGGACCGCCGAGCAGCAGGAAGGCGAGCAGACCCACGGGGGGCAGGGTCCAGAGCAGCCAGAACCACCCCCACCGGGTGGCCCGCCCCGTGTCGGGTGTCGCTACGAGCATCGTCAGCGTGCCGACCATCGCGGCCAGGAACACCCAGAAGAGCCAGCCCGGGACGGGGATCCCCCACACGGCGGCGCCGGAGGGGGCGAAGTCGCGGTGCGCGATCACGACTCCCGGCTGCAGCTCACGCAGCCGCTCGGCGACCGGCGCCTCGACGACGGCCGAGCCCTTCGTCCGGCGTGCTTCGGCGCCCTGTCGGGCGGGCCGTTGCTCGACGATGCTCGCGCGGCGCAGGAACCACCCGTCACGCCACTCGAGCTCGACCGAGGCGTTCCCGCGCGCGCCGGTGGGCAGGCCGCCCACGACGGTGACCTCGGTGACCGCCCCGACGCGCAGGTCGCGCCTGAGGTCGGCGTAGGTGCTCTCCCGCGTTCCGGAGACGAGGGCCATGACGGTGACCACCAGCCACAGCCCCACCAGCACCCACGCCACGACGCGGACCGCCGGCCCGGTCGTGGCCGGAGCCGGAGGACTGGTGGCGGTGCCCGAGATCACCCTGCCACCGTAGGCCTGACGACGTCAGAGCGCGGCGGCCACGCGGGTGCCCTGCTCGATGGCGCGCTTGGCGTCGAGCTCGGCGGCCACGTCGGCCCCGCCGACCAGGTGCAGGCCGGGGTGGGTCTCGGCGGCGGTGAGGTCGTCGAAGAGCGAGCGCACCGACTCCTGGCCGGCGCACAGCACGACGTGGTCGACGACCAGCTCGCGCGGCTCGCCGTCGACGGTGACGTGCAGGACGACGGCGTCGTCGCGCGCCTCGATGCGCTCGTACGTCGCGCCCGCGACCTGGGTGACGCCCGACTGCTTGAGCACGGCGCGGTGCGCCCAGCCCGAGGTCTTGCCCAGGTCCTTGCCGATCATCGTGGTCTTGCGCTGCAGCAGCGTCACCTCGCGGAACGGCTCGCGCGGCTTGCGCTCGGTCAGCCCGCCGCGGTGCAGGCTCGGGTCGCCGACGCCCCAGTGCGCCATCCACTCCTCGACGCCGGCCTGCTCGTCGGGGCCGGGGGAGGCGGGGTCGTGGACCAGCCAGTGGCTGACGTCGACGCCGATGCCGCCGGCGCCGATGACCGCGACCCGCTTGACCGGGCACGACCCGGCCCGAGAGCACGTCGGCGTAGGAGACCACCCGCGGGTCGTCGGCGCCGGGGATCGCCGGCAGCCGCGGCTCGACGCCGGTGGCGACCACGACCTCGTCGAAGCCGGCCAGGTCGGCGGCGCGTGGCGCGGGTCGAGAGCCGCACGTCGACGCCGAGCACCTCGAGGCGCCGGGTGTAGTAGCGCAGCGTCTCGGCGAAGTCCTCCTTGCCGGGCACCGCCATCGCCAGGCGGAACTGCCCGCCCAGCGCGGGCTCGGCCTCGAAGAGGGTGACCGCCAGGCCGCGCTCGGCCGCGGAGACCGCCGTCGCGAGACCGGCCGGGCCGGCGCCGACCACGGCGACCGAGCGGCGTACGCGCGTCGGGGCGAGCACCAGCGTGGTCTCGCGGCAGGCGCGCGGGTTGACCAGGCAGGAGGCCGTCTTGTTGGCGAAGGTGTGGTCGAGGCAGGCCTGGTTGCAGGCGATGCAGGTGTTGATCTCGTCGGCCCGGCCGGCGGCGGCCTTGGTCGACGAACTCGGGGTCGGCCAGCAGCGGGCGCGCCATCGAGACCAGGTCGGCGTCGCCGTCGGCGAGGATCGACTCGGCCAGCTCGGGGGTGTTGATCCGGTTGGACGCGCAGACCGGCACCGAGACCTCGGCCTTGAGCCGCGCGGTCACCGAGCGCCACGCCGCCGGCGGCACCTGGGTGATGATCGTGGGGATCCGGGCCTCGTGCCAGCCGATGCCGGTGTTGAGGACGCTGACGCCGGCCTCGGTGAGCAGGTGGGCCAGGGTGAGCACCTCGTCCCAGCTCTGGCCGCCCTCGACGAGGTCGAGCAGCGAGATCCGGTACACGATCGGCAGGTCGTCGCCGACCAGGTCGCGGGTGCGGCGCACCACCTCGAGCGGGAAGCGCATCCGCTTCTCGGCGCTGCCGCCCCACGCGTCGCTGCGGTCGTTGGTGCGCTCGGCGAGGAACTGGTTGATCAGGTAGCCCTCGGAGCCCATGATCTCGACCGCGTCGTAGCCGCCCTTGACCGCCAGCGCCACGCTCCTCGCGAAGGCCGTGGCGGTGCGGTCGACCTGCGCCGCCGACATCGCCGACGGCTTGAACGGCGTGATCGGGCTCTTGCGGGCCGAGGCCGAGTGGATGAAGCGGGTGGTAGCCGTAGCGGCCCGCGTGCAGCACCTGGAGCGCGATCGCGCCGCCCTCGTCGTGCACCGCGTCGGTGACCTGGCGGTGCCGCATCGCCTGCAGCCGCGTGGTCATCTCGGAGGCGAACGGCTTGAGCCAGCCGCGCTTGGTCGGTGCGTAGCCGCCGGTGACGATCAGCCCGACCCCGCCCCGCGCCCGCTCCGCGGCGTACGCCGCCAGCTTCTGGCATGTGCCAGGGCGCGTCCTCGAGCCCGGTGTGCATCGAGCCCATCACCACCCGGTTGCGCAGGGTCAGCGCCGCCGGGCCGGAGCGGCCGAGCAGGTGATCGGGCTGAGCAGGTGCGGGTAGGGACTGGTCATGCGTGTGCCTCCAGGTACTCGGTGAGCCAGGTGACCCAGGTCTGCTCGGTCAGCACCCCGCCGCGCAGGACGAGGTACTGGTCGAGCTCCAGGCCGGTCAGGGTGGTGGGGTCGGGGTAGTCGCGGGTCGTCAGCTGTTCGTAGTGGGCCAGGCGGGCCACGGTGCTCGGCGAGGTCGGTGCGGACCACGTCGAGCACCGCGGCGCGGTCGCCGAAGGAGGCGCCGCGCATCTTCACCGCCAGCTCCGAGCGCAACGGCTCGGCGCCGGTGGGCTCGGCCAGCCAGGCGGCGAGCACCTCGCGCGCCGGCGGGGGTGACCTCGTAGACCTTCTTGGCCGGTCGGCCGGCCTGCTCGACCGTGGTCGCGCCGACCCAGCCGTCGGTCTCCATCCGGCGCCAGCACCCGGTAGATCTGCTGGTGGGTGGCGCTCCAGAAGTAGCCGATGGAGCGGCTGAAGCGTCGGCTGAGCTCGAGTCCGGAGGCCGGCTGCTCGCGCAGGGCGACCAGCAGGGCGTGCTCGAGGGCCATGCGGACCATCATGAGGGACCTATGCAACGAGTTGCAAGCCCCGCGTCGTCCTACGATGCACCCATGCTGCGCCGGTCTGCGGTCGTCCCCGCCCTCGCCTCCCTGCCCCTGCTCCTCGGGGCGGTCGCCTGCGCGCCCGCCGACGAGGAGCCGACCGCGTCCGACCCGGGCGCCTCGGCCTCGCCCGACTCCGGCGACGCCGACGTCGACCCGGCCACCTGCGTCACCGACGACATGCTCCTCGAGGCCGGCACCCTCACCGTCGGCACCGACACCCCGGCGTACGAGCCGTGGTTCACCGACAACGACCCGACCAACGGCGAGGGCTTCGAGTCCGCGGTCGCCTACGCCGTGGCCGAGCGCCTCGGCTTCGGCGCCGACGAGGTCGAGCTGGGTGCGGGTGCCGTTCAACACCTCCTACGCCCCGGGCGCCAAGGACTTCGACTTCGACATCAACCAGATCTCGATCACCCCGAAGCGCGCCGAGGTCGTCGACTTCTCGACGGGCTACTACCAGGCCGCGCAGGCCGTGATCGCGCTCGAGGGCACCGCCGGCGCCGAGGCCACCAGCCTCGCGGACCTGCAGGGCCTGCGCCTGGGCGCCCAGACCGGCACCACCTCGCTGACCGCGATCCGCGACATCGTCCAGCCCGAGACCGACCCGGCCGTCTTCGAGGACACCAACGCCGCCAAGCAGGCGCTGGCCAACGACCAGATCGACGCGGTGCTCGCCGACCTGCCCACCGCCTTCTACATCTCCGCCGTCGAGATCGCCGGCAGCACCATCGTCGGCCAGTTCCAGCCCGAGACCGGTGAGCAGGAGGAGTTCGGGATGCTCCTCGAGAAGGACAGCGCGCTGACCTCCTGCGTCGACGCGGCGCTGGCCGCCATGCAGGAGGACGGCGAGCTCGACGACCTCGAGCGGGAGTGGCTCTCCGACGTCGTCGACGTGCCCGACCCTCCAGTGACGATCCCGGCCCCGGGTCCGGCCTGGGCGCCCAGCGAGCGCGAGCTCGCACGGCAGGACGTACGCCGCCGCCTGCGCCGACGCTCCCTGCTGCATCGCCGGGCGCGTCGACCTCTGCGTTCTTCGTCCTGCTGGGCGCCGGCCTGGTGCTCTCGCCCGGCTGGGAGAAGGTGCGCGAGACGTTCTTCTCCTGGTCGGACGCGCGTGAGTCCTTCCCGCTGATGCTCGACGCGTTCTGGCTCAACGTCCGGATCTTCCTGGTCGCCGAGCCGGCCATCCTGGTGCTGGCGCTGCTGGTCGCGGTCATGCGCGGCACCCGCTCGGCCTGGCTGGCCCCGGTGCGCATCGTGGCGGTCGGCCTTCACCGACGTCATGCGCGGCATCCCGACGCTGCTGCTGGTGGTGCTGCTCGGCTTCGGCGTGCCGGCGCTGCAGCTGCAGGGCCTGACCACCGACCGCCTGGTCTGGGCCACGGTCGCGCTGATCCTGTCGTACTCCGCCTACGTCGCCGAGGTCTTCCGCGCCGGCATCGAGTCGATCCACCCCTCCCAGATCGCCAGCGCCCGGGCGCTCGGCCTCGGGCCCGGTGCGCACCCTGCGCCACGTCGTGGTGCCGCAGGCGGTGCGCCGGGTCGTGCCGCCGCTGCTCAACGACTTCATCTCCCTGCAGAAGGACACCGCCCTGGTCTCGCTGGTCGGCGTCTACGACGGCGTCTTCGCCGCGCGCGACTACGCGTCGTACAACTTCAACTACACCTCGCTGGTCGTGGTCGCGCTCTTCTTCATCGTGCTCACCGTGCCGCTGGCCCGGTTCACCGACTGGCTGCAGCGCCGGGTCACGGAGCGCGAGCGGGCGGGGTCGCTGTGAGCGCGCCGCTCGTGGAGGTCGGCCGGGCCTGCGCAAGACGTACGGCGACCGGGTGGTGCTCGACGACGTCTCGCTGAGCGTCGAGCCCGGCGACGTCGTCTGCCTGATCGGCTCGTCCGGCTCGGGCAAGTCGACGCTGCTGCGCTGCCTCAACCTGCTCGAGGACATCGACGACGGGGTCATCACCTTCGAGGGCCGCGAGATCTCCGACCCGCGCATCGACCCCCGGGAGGTGCGCCGACGGATCGGGATGGTCTTCCAGGCCTACAACCTCTTCCCGCACCTCACGCGTGCTCGAGAACTGCACGCTGGCCCCGCGGCACGCCCACGGCCTGCGCCGCCGCGCCGCCCGCGACGCGGGCGCCGGACCTGCTCGAGCGCTTCGGCCTCGCCGAGCACGTCGACAAGCACCCCGACCGGCTCTCCGGCGGCCAGCAGCAGCGCGCCGCCGTCGTACGTGCCCTGTGCACGCAGCCGACGCTGCTGCTGCTCGACGAGATCACCGCCGCGCTCGACCCCGAGCTGGTCGGCGAGGTGCTCGACATCGTGCGCGACCTGGCCGCGGTCGGCACCACGATGGTGCTGGCGACCCACGAGATGGCCTTCGCCCGTGACGTCGCCACCAAGGTCGCCTTCCTCGACGACGGGCGGATCCTCGAGCAGGGCCCGCCGTCGCAGATCTTCACGCACCCTCGCGAGGAGCGCACCCGAGCCTTCCTCTCCCGCGTGCTCGATCCGCGCGACTGAGCAGGGTCGGGTCACGGGGAGGTTCTGTCGGGCGGCCGGTGAAGCTCGCGTCTCGCGGGCCGAACCTCCCGCTGGCACCGTGACAGCGATGCTGTCAGGATGCGCTCCATGAGCATCGAGCTGGGCACCAGGACCGGGCCGCTGAAGGGCGTCAAGGTCGTCGAGATCGCCGGGATCGGACCGGGACCGCACGCCTGCATGATCCTGGCCGACCTCGGCGCCGACGTGATCCGGGTCGAGCGGCCCGGGCGGGCAGATGCTGACCGGCGGCAGCCACGACCTGCTCAACCGCGGCCGGCCCAGCGTGGCGCTGAACCTCAAGGACCCCGAGGCGGTCGGCGACCGTGCTCGACCTGGTCGCGAGCGCCGACGTGCTCGTCGAGGGCATGCGTCCCGGCGTCCTCGAGCGCCTCGGGCTCGGCCCCGAGCAGTGCCACGAGCGCAACCCGGCGCTGGTCTACGGCCGGATGACCGGCTGGGGCCAGAACGGTCCGCTGGCCACCGCGGCCGGGCACGACATGAACTACATCGCGATCACCGGCGCCCTGTACGGCCTCGGCCAGGACACGTCCCGGCCGCACTTCCCGGGCAACCTCGTCGGCGACTTCGGCGGCGGGTCGACGTACCTCGTCATCGGCATCCTGGCCGCCCTGCTCGAGTCCAAGGTCAGCGGCCAGGGCCAGGTCGTGGACGCCGCGATCGTCGACGGCACCGCCCACCTCAACGCGATGGGCGCCTCCTTCCTGGCCTCGGGCACCTTCACCGAGGACCGGGTCGCCAACCTGCTCGACGGCGGCGCCCCGTTCTACGACATCTACGAGACCTCCGACGGCCAGCACATGAGCGTCGGCGCCCTCGAGCCGCAGTTCTTCGCCGACCTTCGTGCGGCTGCTGGGGGTCGAGGACCGCTGCCCCGGCCAGTTCGACCTCGAGCGGTACGACGAGATGCGCGCCCTGTTCGCCGAGACCTTCGCGCAGCGCACCCAGGCCGAGTGGGTCGAGCTCTTCGAGGGCACCGACGCCTGCGTGGCCGGCATCCTGCCGCTCAGCCGCGCCGTCGAGCACCCGCACCTCGCGGCCCGCGGGACCTTCGTGACCAAGGACGGGATCGTGCAGCCGCAGCCGGCGCCGCGCTTCTCGCGCACCGCCGCCACCCTCGACCTGCCTCCGGCTCCCGTCGCCGGCGCCCACACCCGCGACGCGCTGACCGCCTGGGGGGTCGCGGACGTCGACGGGCTGATCGAGCGAGGGGTCGCGGTCCAGGCCGAGGTCTGAGAGCGACTAGCCTGCGCGGGTGCTGCCCTTCCTGTTCCTCGGCACCCGCGCCGAGGACGAGGCCGCGGACGGCGAGTACGACGCCGTCCTGCGCTGCGCCGGCCTCGACGAGCGCGACGTACGGCGGGTGCGGCTCGAGCAGGGCTCCGCTCGGTGACGTCGACCTCGCCGACTGGTCGGGCATCGTGCTCGGCGGCAGCCCGTTCAACCTCTCCGACCCGCCCGAGGCCAAGAGCGAGATCCAGCGCCGTGTCGAGGCCGAGCTGCGGGCGCTGGCCCTGCGGGTGGTCGCGGCGGACTCCCCGTTCCTCGGCGCCTGCTACGGCATCGGCACCCTCGGCTCGCTGCGCGGCGGCCTGGTCGACCGCACCTACGGCGAGCCGGTCGGCGCGGTCGACGTGCGCGCTGACCGAGGCCGGGCTCGACGACCCGCTCCTCGGGGTGCTGCCGCCGCGCTTCGACGCGTTCGTCGGCCACAAGGAGGCGGTCTGCCCGCTGCCCGGAGGGCGCGGTGCTGCTGGCCGGCTCCGCGACCTGCCCGGTGCAGGCCTTCCGGCTCGGGCGCCACGTCTACGCCACCCAGTTCCACCCCGAGCTCGACGTCGAGGGGCTGGTGCGGCGGCTCACGATCTACCGCGACCACGGGTACGTCGCGCCCGGCGGGCTCGAGGACGCCCTCGCCGGCGCCCGGGCCGCCGACGTCACCGAGCCGCCGCGGCTGCTGGCCCGGTTCGTCGAGCTGTTCGCGCGCTGAGCCTGACCGCCGAGCTCCTCTGCTGAACATCTGTCAATAGCAGCGGGATCTCGACTACAGTTCCCGTCCATGAGCACTCCCGAGTCCCCTGACGAGACCGCACCCGAGCACGTCGACGTGCTGGTCGTCGGCGCCGGCCTGTCCGGCATCGGCGCCGCCGCCCAGGTCCTGTCCCGCGTCCCCGGCACCAGCGTCGCGGTCCTCGAGGGCCGCAGCGCCAGCGGCGGCACCTGGGACCTGTTCCGCTACCCCGGCATCCGCTCCGACTCCGACATGTTCACCTTCGGCTACCGCTGGCGCCCCTGGCCCAGCGACACCGCGCTCGCCGACGGCCCGCTGATCCTCGACTACCTGCGCACGGTCGCCGAGGAGTACGACGTCGAGCGCAGCTGATCCGCTACGACCACTGGGTCAGCGCCGCGTCGTGGGACAGCAGCACGCGCACCGGTGGACGGTCGACCTACGAGCACGAGGGCCGGGAGCAGCAGATCACCTGCGCCGCTGCTGTGGGCCGCCTCGGGCTACTACGACTACGACGAGGGCCACGCACCCGAGTTCCCCGGCGTCGAGGACTTCCGCGGCCAGGCTGGTGCACCCGCAGTTCTGGCCCGAGGACCTCGACTACACGGGCAAGAAGGTCGTCGTCATCGGCTCCGGCGCCACCGCGATCACGCTGGTGCCGGCGATGGCCGGGACCGCCGAGCACGTCACGATGCTGCAGCGCTCGCCGTCGTACGTGCTGACGCGGCCGGGCACCGACCCGGTGGCCGCGAAGCTCTCGCGGCTGCCCGCCAGGGTCAAGCACCCGATCGTGCGGTGGAAGAACATCATGGAGGCGGTGATCTCCTACCAGCTCTTCCAGCGCAAGCCCGAGTGGGGCAAGAAGCTCATCCGCGACCAGACGGTCAAGCAGCTGCCCGACGGCTTCGACGTCGACACGCACTTCCGCCCGGCGTACAACCCGTGGGACCAGCGGCTGTGCTTCGTGCCCGACGGCGACCTCTTCAAGTCGATCCGCAAGGGCGAGGCCTCGGTGGTCACCGACACGATCGAGACGTTCACCGAGACCGGGATCCGGCTCTCCTCGGGCGCCGAGCTCGAGGCCGACGTGGTCATCACCGCCACCGGGCTCAAGCTCAAGGCCTTCGGTGGCATCCGGATCACCGTCGACGGTGAGGAGGTCAAGCTGCACGAGACGATGGCCTACAAGTCGCTGATGCTCTCGGGCATCCCCAACTTCCTCTACACGATCGGCTACACCAACGCCTCCTGGACGCTGAAGGCCGACCTGGTCGCCGACTTCGCCGTCCGGGTGCTCGAGCACCTGCGCGAGCACGGCCACCGCTCCTTCGTCGCCGAGAAGGACCCCGCGGTCGCCGAGCGGCCGTTCATGGACTTCCAGTCCGGGTACGTCGTGCGCGCCCTCGACGAGCTGCCGCGCCAGGGCGACCGCGCGCCGTGGATGCTGAAGCAGAACTACCTCACCGACCTGCGCACGATCCGCCGCGACCCCATCGACGACGGGGTGCTGACCTTCCGCTGAGCCACCGCCGCCGACCCGCAGGGGTGATGTCCGACAGCGGCCGTGCTGGTTCATTGGTGGCGACATCCACCCGACACCAGGAGGTATCAGAATGGGACTCGCTGACAAGGCGTCCAACAAGGCCGAGGACCTCAAGGGCAAGGGCAAGGAGGGCGCCGGCAAGGCCACCGACGACCGCGAGCTCGAGGGCGAGGGCAAGGGCGACCAGGCCTCCGCCTCGGTCAAGGATGCCGGCGAGAAGATCAAGGACGCCGGCAAGGACATCAAGGACGGTTTCACCAAGTAGCCGCCCGGTTCCGGCCACGACGTGGCGCGGAACACGTGCGCGGCAACTAGGTCGTCCAGGGCTGCTCCCTTAAGGTGGGGAGCAGCCCGTCCAGTCTTGCCTCGGGCCCCCCGCTGGCGCTTCGGCGCCGCGTCCCTCTCCTGCGAGAGGCTGCTGTGCGTCACATCTGAGCGCAGCACGTTCTGGCGAGACACGCCAACAGTGAGTAGTCCTACCGTGTCTTCACCCTCTTTCGCCGATCTCGGCGTCCCCACCGACCTGACCCGCGTGCTCGACGACGCCGGCATCACGGTCCCCACCCCGATCCAGGCCGCGACGCTGCCGGACTCCCTGGCCGGACGCGACGTCCTGGGCCGGGGTCGCACCGGCTCCGGCAAGTCCTACGCCTTCCTGCTGCCGCTGGTGGCCCGCCTGGCCGCGTCCGGCCGTACGCCGCGCGCCGGCAAGCCCCGCGCGCTGGTGCTGGCCCCGACCCGCGAGCTGGTCTCCCAGCTCCACGAGGCCCTCGTCCCGCTGGCGAAGGTCCACGGCTTCACCATGCAGACCATCTTCGGCGGCGTCGGCCAGGGCCCGCAGGTCGCGGGCCTCAAGCGCGGCGCCGACGTCGTCCTCGCCTGCCCCGGCCGGCTCGAGGACCTCATCAAGCAGGGCCACTGCCGCCTCGACGACATCGAGGTGACCGTCCTCGACGAGGCCGACCACATGGCCGACCTCGGCTTCCTGCCCGCCGTGCGCCGCCTGCTCGACGCCACTCCCGCGAACAGCCAGCGCCTGCTGTTCTCGGCCACGCTGGACAACGCGATCGACGTCCTCGTGCGGCGCTACCTCAACAAGCCGGTCACCCACCAGGCCGACTCGGCCCAGTCGCCGGTCGTCAAGATGGACCACCACGTGCTGCGCCTCGCGCGCGAGCACCGGGTGCCGGTGCTGGTCGACCTGACCAGCGCGCCCGGCCGTACGGTCATCTTCACCCGCACCAAGCACGGCGCCAAGGCGCTCGCGCGCCAGCTCAACAAGAGCGGCGTCCCCTCGGTCGAGCTGCACGGCAACCTGAGCCAGAACGCGCGTACCCGCAACATGGACGCCTTCCACTCCGGCAAGGCCAGCACGCTGGTCGCCACCGACATCGCCGCGCGCGGCATCCACGTCGACGACGTGGCGCTGGTCGTGCACGCCGACCCGCCGGCCGAGCACAAGGCCTACCTGCACCGCTCGGGCCGGACCGCCCGCGCCGGCGCCTCGGGCACGGTCATCACCCTGATGACCCCCGACCAGGAGCGCGACGTGCGCGACCTGACCAAGGCCGCGGGCATCAAGCCCACGATCACCCGCCTCGACACGGTCTCGCACCCGGTGCTCGCCGAGCTCGCCCCCGGCGAGCGCGTGCTGGTGCCCGGCGGCATCATCGTCGAGGCCCCCCGTCCCGCCAGCGGCTCGACCTCCGGGTCGGGTGGCGGGGCCCGTGCCGGTGGTGGCGGTCGCAACCGTCGCCGCACCGGTGGCGGCGGCTCGACCTCCGGCGGCCCGGCGGCGCCGGTCGCCAGGGCGGCGGCCAGGGCGGTCGCGGCCAGGCCAAGCAGGGCCCGCAGAAGAGCTCGGGCGGCCAGGGTCGCTCGCGCTCCGCCGGCTCCGGCCAGTCGGCCTCCAGCGGCGGCTCGCACGGTGCGGCCAAGTTCAGCGCGGGCATGCGCTGATCCACACGACGAGAGGATGAGCCCGGTGCGCGAGTTCGTACGCCGCAGCCTGTGGGAGGTGGTCCCTCGGGACCACCAGCAGACCCCGACGGCGTTGCGCAGGCGTCAGCTCGTGACCATCGGGTTCGTCCTCGTCGGAGCCGTCGTGCTCGGCTTCTCGCTGCGCACCGACCCCGGCAGCAGCGACTTCTACCTGGCCACGCTGGTCCTGGCGGCCGTGTGGGCCGTCGGGGCGTTCACCTCGGGCCCGCTGCACCTCGGCCGGATCTCGCGCGGTGAAGGGCTGCGCCGGCCCGTGCTGTCCCCGATCCTGCTGGGGGCCGCGCTCGTGGCGGTCTTCGTGGTCGGCGCGCTGCTGATCCGTGAGATCTCCTTCGCGGACCCGTTGGTGCGCCAGATCCGGTCGGTGCTGCGCTACACCGAGCAGACGCCCGATCGGGCTGCTGGTCATCGTCACCGCGCTCAACGGCATCGCCGAGGAGCTGTTCTTCCGCGGCGCCGCCTTCGCCGCCGTCACCCGGCACCCGGTCACCGTCACGACGGTGGCCTACACCGTGGCGACCCTGGCCACCGGCAACGTGATGCTCAGCTTCGCGGCGGTGCTGCTCGGTGTGGTCGTGGGGCTCCAGCGCCGCGCCTCCGGCGGCATCCTGGCCCCGATCCTGACGCACCTGACCTGGTCGATGTCGATGCTCTTCCTGCTGCCCCTGATCTACCTCTGACCCCGGACCGACGAGCAGTCACTTTCGCACCATCGACCGGTCACTTCTGCACCCGCGACCGGTCACTTCCACACCCTGACGGCGTACGCCGGCGGCGTCGGACCGGCTTCGTGAATCCGTTCACAAAGGCTGGGGGCGTTCGCGGGAGCGGCGTACGGTCCCAGGTGTGGACCCCCTCCTCTCCGCACTGAACAGCCTCGGCGCCCTGGCCGCCGACCTCCCCGAGCCCGCGGGACTCCTGCCGGCGCGCCAGCAGATGGCGCTCTCGCTGGGTTGGCACATCGTCCTGGCCTGCTTCGGCGTCGCCTTCCCGACGATGATCGCGGTGATGCATTGGCGCGGCATCTACCGCGACGACGCGGTGGCACTGGTCCTGGCGCGACGCTGGGCCAAGGTCTCCGCGGTCCTCTTCGCCATCGGCGCGGTCTCCGGCACCGTGCTCAGCTTCGAGATGGGGCTGCTGTGGCCGGGGCTGATGGGCACCTTCGGGGACGTCCTGGGCCTGCCGTTCGCCTTCGAGGGCGTCGCGTTCTTCCTGGAGGCGATCTTCCTGGGCATCTACCTCTACGGCTGGGGCCGGATGCCACCTCGCCAGCACCTGCTGATGCTGGTCCCGATGGCGCTCACGGGCATCGCGGGCACCTTCAGCGTGCTCGCCGTCAACGGCTGGATGAACAACCCCACCGGCTTCCGGATGGTCGACGGCGAGGTCACCGACGTCGATCCGTGGGCCGCGATGTTCAACAGCGGTGTGCTGTGGCAGTTCCTGCACATGTGGGTGGCCGCCTTCATGGTCGCGGGCTTCTGCATCGCCGCGGTGTACGCCGCCGGCATGCTGCGCGGTCGTCGCGACCGGCACCACCGGCTCGGCTTCACCGTGCCGTTCGCCTTCGCCTCGGTGGCCGCCGTCGCCCAGCCACTGATCGGGCACCTGCTCGGCTCGCGCCTCGCCGACAGCCAGCCGGCCAAGCTCGCCGCGTTCGAGCTGGCCACCGAGACCGAGAGCCCCGCCCCGCTGCGCCTCGGCGGGCTGCTCATCGACGGCGAGGTCCGGTACTCGATCGACATCCCCTACCTGGGCTCGATCATCGCCCGCAACTCGCTCACCGCGCCGGTGCCCGGTCTCGACTCGATCCCCGCCGACCAGCACCCGCCGGTGAACATCACCCACCTGGCCTTCCAGTCGATGGTCGGCATCGGGACCCTGCTGGCCCTCGTCGCGATCATCTACTGGGTCGCCCGCTGGCGTGGGCACGACCTGCTCACCCCCGGGGCGCGTGGCGGCACCTGGCTGCTGCGCACTGTGGTCCTCGCCGGCCCGCTGGCGGTGGTGGCACTCGAGGCCGGCTGGGTCGCGACCGAGGTGGGTCGCCAGCCCTGGGTCGTCTACGGCGTGATGCGCACCGTCGAGGCCGCCGGGGACAGCTCGGGACTGTGGTGGCTGCTGGGGGTGAGCACCGTGGTCTACGCGGCCATGACCGTCGGCGCCGTCACGGTGCTGCGCTCGATGGCCCGCCGGTGGCGCGAGGGTGACGAGGACCTGCCCAGCCCGTACGGGCCCGAGCGGGTCGGGACCACGCGGTGAGCCTCGAGATCGCGGTCGCCGCCGCCATGTTCGTCGGCGTGCTCGCCTACGCCGTGCTCGGGGGCGCCGACTTCGGCTCCGGCTTCTTCGACCTCACCGCCGGCGGCGCTCGTCGCGGGGCCGAGCTGCGCCGCCAGGTCGACCACAGCATCGGTCCGGTCTGGGAGGCCAACCACGTCTGGCTGATCTTCGTCCTGGTCCTGTGGTGGACCGGCTTCCCCGAGACCTTCGCTGCCGTGATGAGCACCCTGATCGTGCCGCTGCTCCTCGCCCTCGGCGGCATCGTGCTGCGCGGGTCGGCCTTCGCGTTCCGCAAGTACGCCGCCACCCTGCGCCAGGCGCGCCTCTTCGGCGTCGTCTTCGCGGGCTCCTCGCTGATCACCCCCTTCTTCCTGGGCGCCGTGGCCGGGGCGATCGCCTCCGGGCGGGTGCCCGCCGACGGGAACGGCGACCCGTGGGGCTCGTGGCTGACCACCACGTCCCTCGTCGGCGGCGTGGTCGCCGTCGGCACCTGCGCCTTCCTGGCCGGGGTCTTCCTGGTCGCCGACGCCGACCGGGCCGGGCGGGCCCGGCTGACCGACCAGCTGCGCCGCCGCGTGCTCGCCGTGGGGCTGGTCACCGGCGCCCTGGTGCTGGCCGCGCTCGTCCCGCTGCACGACGACGCTCCCACCCTGTGGGCCGGGCTGTCGGGTCGCGCCCTGCCGTTGGTGGTGCTCTCAGCGGTCGCGGGCGCCGGCACCGTGGCGCTCGTCGCGGTGCGCCGCTTCGGGCCGGCACGCTGGAGCGCGGTCACCGCCGTCGCGTCGGTCGTCAGCGGGTGGGGCGTGGCGCAGTACCCCTGGCTGCTGGTCGACGAGGTGACCATCACCGACGCCGCCGGCGCTCCCGCGACGCTCCAGGGGCTGCTGGTGGTGGTCGGCATCGCCGTCGTGCTGGTGCTGCCCGCGCTGGGCTACCTGCTGTGGCTCACCCAGAGCGAGAGCTGGACCAGCCCCCCCGATCCGACGAGCGGTCACTTTCGCACCGCCGACCAGTCACTTCCGCACCCGGACGGCGTACGCCGGGTGGACCGGACCTGACCGCTCGAGGGTGCAAATCTGACTGTTGGGTGGTGCAAAAGTGACCGCTCGGCCGTCGGCGGATCAGTCCTTGTCGTCCTCGAGGGCGCGGCGGACGGCCTCGGCGTAGGTGAGCGGCTCGCCGGGCACCAGGTCGCGGATGGCGTAGTCGGTCTGCACGACCTCGGTGCCCATCGAGTCGATGAGGTTGCCGGCAGTGGTGGCGTTGACGCCGGTGACCAGCTTGATCCACCACGACGACAGCACCGGGGTGCCGACCGGCAGCTTGAGCACCGGCATCCGTGCGCCCGAGCATCACCTCGCCGGCCTCCTGCATCATGCCGACGTAGCAGAGCTGGTCGGCGCCGCCGATCTCGAGCACCCGGTCGTAGGCGTCCTCGAGGCCGGTGACGCCGACGATGTAGCGCACCACGTCGTCGACGGCGATCGGCTGGGTGCGGGTGGCGGCCCACTTGGGCACCACCATCGCGGGCAGGTTCTTGACCAGCTGGCGGGTCATCTCCCACGAGATGCCGCCGGCGCCGACCACGATCGCGGCGCGCAGCACCGTGACCGGCACGCCGGAGCCGAGCCCAGCAGCGACTCCACCTCGCGGCGCGAGCGCAGGTGCGGGGAGAGCTCGGTGCCGTCCTTGCCGAGCCCGCCCAGGTAGACGATCTGGCGTACGCCGCTGGCGGCCGCGGCGAGTGCGAAGGCCTTCGCCGCGTCGGCGTCCTTGCGCTCGAAGTCGTGGTCGTCGAGGGCGTGCACGAGGTAGATGGCCACGTCGACGCCCGCAGCGGCTCACCGAGCGTGCCAGGGTCGTTCACGTCGCCGTGGACGGGCTCGCCGGGGCCGTCGTACTTCTCGGGGTCGGCGGGTCATCGCCTTGACGTCGTGACCGGCGTCGACGAGGGCGGGGACGAGACGGCGGCCGACGAAGCCGGTGGCGCCGGTGACGAGGACGGTGAGGCTCATCCCCCCACCCTAGGCAGTCGCCGGGCCCCGGGGGGTCACCCAGCGTGGACCGGCCGAGCCCGGGCGGCGCGGGCGCGGATCTCCTCGCGTCGGGTCTCGTCCATCGCCGCCTCGTAGGCCGCGACCAGGCTCGAGATCGACAGCGGCTTGATCCGCTCGACGACCTCGCGGACGGTCTCGGCCGAGGCGCCCGCCTCCTTGTAGGCCGGCCACACCTGGGTGCGGAACAGGTCGTTGAGCTCCTCGGCGATCTGGCGACCGTGGCGCGCGTAGACCTCCGCGGCGGCCTCCGCGGCCGCGGTCGGGAAGCCCAGGTCGAGCAGGCCGAGCCCCACCGTCAGCTGGGTCGGGGTCACCTCGCGCCGGTCGGTGCCGCGGCGGCGCACGATGCCCAGGGCGGCCAGCAGGTCCAGGTCGTCGTCGCTGAGCGTGCGCCCGGCGCGGGTCTCGAGCTCGGCGCGACTCATCTGCTCGGTGGCCTCCGCCTGCCAGGGCGCGAGCATCGTGCGGTGCAGCGCGATCTGCTCGGGGCTGGCGTCGTCGGGCACCGCCGCGACGTAGCGCTCGATGGCGGCGAGGGTGAACCCGTGGCCCTGCAGCTCGCGCACGAGCTCGAGCCGCGCGACGTGGTCGTCGCTGTAGTAGCCGGACCGGCCGTGCCGGATCGGCGGCGGCACCAGGCCCTTGGTCGTGTAGAAGCGCACGTTGCGCACGCTCATGCCGACGCGTGCCGTCAGCTCCTCGAGGGTGAGCAGCCCCTCGGGCCGCTCGCTCGACGTGGTGCCCATCACACCCCTTCCGCACGGATCGGGTCGTCCTGGTCCTTGACGACACTGACAGTAATAGTGTCACAATCGAGTCAGCACGTGCGCGCCCACGCCTTCCGGCGGTCGCGGCGCTACCCGAGAACCGAGGACGGTCATGGCAGAAGCATTCGTGTACGACCACATCCGTACGCCGCGCGGCAAGGGCAAGGCGGCCGGCTCGCTGCACGAGGTCAAGCCAGTCGACCTCGTCGTCGGGCTGCTCGACGAGGTCAAGCGGCGCAACCCGACCCTCGACCCGCACCGCGTCGACGACGTCGATCCTCGGCGTCGTGACCCCGGTCGGCGAGCAGGGCGGCGACATCGCCAAGACCGCCGCCCTGGCCGCGGGCTACCCCGACACGGTCGCGGGCGTCCAGCTCAACCGCTTCTGCGCCTCGGGCCTCGAGGCCGTCAACCAGGCCGCGGCCCGCGTCCGCGGCGGCATGGAGGACCTGCTGCTCGCCGGCGGCGTCGAGTCGATGAGCAACGTGCCGATGGGCTCCGACGGCGGGGCCTGGGCCTCCGACCCGGCCACCGCGCTGACCACCGGCTTCGTGCCGCAGGGCATCGGCGCCGACCTGATCGCGACCATCGAGGGCTGGAGCCGCGACGACGTCGACGCCTACGCCGCCGAGTCGCACCACCGCGCCGCCAAGGCGTGGGCCAACGGCTACTTCGCCGACGCGGTCATCCCGGTGCGCGACCTCAACGGCCTGACCATCCTCGACCACGACGAGACCGATCCGTCCCGACACCAGCCCCGAGGGCCTGGCCGGGCTCAAGCCGTCCTTCGCCCAGCCCGGCCGCGACGCCGGCTTCGACGACGTGGCGCTCGAGAAGTACCACTGGGTCGAGAAGATCAACCACGTCCACCACGCCGGCAACTCCTCGGGCATCGTCGACGGCGCCGCCCTGATGGCGATCGGCAACGAGCAGGTCGGCAGCGACCTGGGCCTGACCCCCCGCGCCCGCATCATCTCGATGGCCGTCTCCGGCGCCGACCCGACGATCATGCTCACCGGTCCGGCCCCGGCCGCCCGCAAGGCGCTGGCCAAGGCCGGTCTCGAGGTCGACGACATCGACCTCTTCGAGATCAACGAGGCCTTCGCCGCCGTGGCGATGCGCTTCATGCGCGACATGGGCATCAGCCACGAGATCACCAACGTCAACGGTGGCGCGATCGCGATGGGCCACCCGCTCGGCGCCACCGGCGCGATGATCCTCGGCACCCTCATCGACGAGCTGGCCCGCCGCGACCAGAAGCGTGGCCTCGCCACGCTCTGCGTCGGCGGTGGCATGGGCATCGCCACCATCGTCGAGCTCGTCTGACGGCGTACCCCGCTCCGCGACCGATCTCCAGCCGAGCAGCACACCGACATGAGCACCACCACCGAGACGGCCGTCCGCTACGAGAAGGACGCCGACGGCATCGTCACCCTGACCCTCGACGACCCGCACGCGTCGGCCAACACGATGAACGAGCTCTACCGCACGTCGATGGACGCCGCGTCGAGCCGGCTCTACGACGAGATCGCGGCCGACGAGAAGGCCGTCACCGGCGTCGTCGTCGCCAGCGCCAAGAAGACCTTCTTCGCCGGCGGCAACCTCAAGTGCATGGTCACCACCACGCCCGACGACGCCCCCGGCCGTGTTCGCGATGGCCGAGGACGTCAAGGCCGCCGCTGCGCCGGCTCGAGAAGTTCCCCCGCCCGGTCGTGGCCGCCATCAACGGCGCCGCGCTCGGCGGCGGCCTCGAGATCACCCTGGCCTGCAACCACCGCGTCGTCGTCGACGACCCGAAGGTCGCGCTCGGCCTGCCCGAGGTCACCCTCGGCCTGCTGCCCGGCGGCGGCGGCGTCACCCGCGTCGTGCGGATGCTCGGCCTGCAGGACGCCCTGATGAGCGTGCTGCTCGAGGGCAAGCAGTTCAAGCCGGCCCAGGCCAAGGAGGTCGGCCTGGTCGACGAGCTCGTCGCCACCCGCGAGGAGCTGGTCCCGGCCGCCAAGGCGTGGATCCAGGCCAACCCCGACGCCCACGCCAACCCGTGGGACGCCCCCGGCTACAAGATGCCCGGCGGCAGCCCGCGCTCGCCCGGCCTGGCCGGCTTCCTGCCGGTCTTCCCGGCGCTGCTGCGCAAGCAGACCAAGGGCGCGGTCTACCCCGCGACCCGGGCGATCCTCTCGGCCGCGGTCGAGGGCGCCAGCCGGGACTTCGACACCGCCTCGCGGATCGAGTCGCGCTACCTGACCAACCTGGTCGTCAACCAGGGCTCGAAGAACATGATCCAGGCGTTCTTCCTCGACCTGCAGGCCATCGGCGCCGGCAAGCTGCGCCCGCAGGGCATCGAGCCCTTCAAGGCCACCAAGGTCGGCGTCCTGGGCGCCGGGATGATGGGGGCCGGCATCGCCTACTCCTGCGCCCGCGCCGGCATGCAGGTCGTCCTCAAGGACGTGTCGGCCGAGAACGCCGCCCAGGGCAAGGCGTACTCCGAGAAGCTCAACGCCAAGGCCGTCGAGCGCGGCAAGCTCACCCAGGAGAAGTCCGACGAGCTGCTCGGTCGGATCACCGCCACCGCGGACCCGGCCGACCTGGCCGGCTGCGACCTGGTGATCGAGGCCGTCTTCGAGGACCCGGCCCTCAAGGCCAAGGTCTTCGCCGAGGTGGCGCCGTACGTCAACGACGACGCGCTGCTGTGCTCGAACACCTCCACGCTGCCGATCAGCGAGCTCGCCGGGGGCGTCGACCGTCCCGCCGACTTCATCGGCCTGCACTTCTTCAGCCCCGTCGACAAGATGCCGCTCGTCGAGATCATCAAGGGCGAGCAGACCTCCGACGTGGCGCTGGCCAAGGCCTACGACGTCGTCCAGCAGATCCGCAAGACGCCCATCGTGGTCAACGACTCGCGCGGCTTCTACACCTCGCGCGTCATCGGCTTCATGGTCAACGAGGGCATGGCGATGCTCGCCGAGGGCGTGGCCCCGTGGACCATCGAGCGGGCCACCAGCCAGGCCGGCTACCCGGCCCCGGTGCTCCAGCTCTCCGACGAGCTCAACCTCGAGCTGATGGGCAAGATCGCCAAGGCCACCCGCGAGGCCAACGAGCGTGACGGCATCCAGGTCGAGCGAGCACCCCGGCACCGCCGTGGTCGACCGGATGCTCGAGGCCGGCCGCGCCGGTCGCCTGCGCGGCGCCGGCTTCTACGACTACGACGAGCAGGGCAAGCGCACCACGCTCTGGGACGGGCTCTCCGAGATGTTCCCGCTCGCCGAGCAGCAGCCCCCGATCGAGGACTGCAGGACCGGATGCTCTTCGCCGAGGCCCTCGAGACCGCCAAGTGCTTCGAGGAGGGCGTCATCACCTCCGCGGCGGCCGCGAACATCGGCTCGATCATGGGCATCGGCTTCCCGCCGATGACCGGTGGCGCCGCGCAGTTCATGACCGGGCTACCAGCCACGCCGACGGTGAGGTCGGGCTGAGGCGTTCGTACGTCGCGCCGACGAGCTCGCCGAGACCTACGGCGACCGCTTCCGCCCCACGCAGCACCTGCGCGACATGGCGGCGAAGGGCGAGACGTTCCCCGCCTGAGTCCTCCGCACCACGCAGCACCACGCTGCACCGCACGACCACGCCGGGCCGGCGTCCCTCCGGGGGCGCCGGCCCGGCGCTTCGCCGACCCGGCGCAAATATCTCGCCGACCCGGCGCACATGTCGGCCGACTCGACGTGACATCTGGGCCGACTCGCGGGATGGGGCTGGCAGGGTGAGGTCGGATCAGTAGGGTCTTGGTCCGTGAGCACTCCGCAGCCTTCCTACAGCCAGCTCGTCGACCTCCCGGCCTGGGCCGAGCAGCCCGTGCCCGTCGCGTTCGAGGACGCCAACGGCCACCTCAACGTCCGGCACTACACCGGCATCGCGAGCGAGGGCCTCGACGAGTCGCTCGTCGAGCTCGGCATCCCGCAGAACTGGCCGGCCGACGGCCACGCCTGCTTCTCCGCCGAGCACCACCTGCTCTACCTCGCCGAGCTCCGCACCGGAGACAAGATGTCGGCGCGCGTGCGCCTGCTGGGCCGCTCGGAGCGGGCGGCCCACGTGCTGGTCTACCTGCTCGACGACACCCACGAGCGGATCAGCTACGTGATGGAGGAGGTCTTCCTGCACATCGACATGGAGACCCGCCGCACGGCGCCGTGGCCCGACGACGTCGCGGCCGCGCTCGACGCCCGCATCGCCGAGCACGCCGCCCTGCCCTTCGAGGCGGCCGTGTCGGGCTCGATGCAGCTGCGCTGATCCCCGACCCCATGAGCACGGTCGACGAGAACCCGGCGGGCCGCGTCCGCGACGAGGACGCCTTCGACGTGGCCGCGCTGGCCGCGTGGCTGGCGCCGCGCACCGGGCTCGACGAGATCAGCGAGGTCCGCCAGTTCCGCGGCGGCGCCTCGAACCTGACCTACCTGGTGCGCCAGCCGCGCCCCGACCACACGTCGTACGACGTGATCCTGCGGCGGCCGCCCGGCGGTCGCAAGGCGGCCGGCGCGCACGACATGGGCCGCGAGCACGACCTCCAGGCCGCGCTCGCGCCGGTCTTCGACCACGTGCCGGTGATGATCGGCCACGAGGGCGACGAGTCGGTGCTGGGCTCGGAGTTCTACGTGATGGAGCGGGTGCCCGGCACGATCCTGCGCCAGGACCTGCCCGCCTCGTGGGGCGAGGTCGCCGCCGGCGACGGCCGGGCTGCTCTGCGAGCGGGCCCTCGAGGTCCTCGTCGAGCTGCACGCGGTCGACGTGGCCGCGGTGCCCGGGCTCGCCGCGCTCGGCCGCGGCGACGGGTACGTCGCCCGGCAGGTGCGCGGCTGGACGTCCCGGCTCGACGGGTCGCGCACCGACGACACGGGTGACTGGTCCGACGTGCTGGCCTGGATCACCGAGCACCAGCCCGCCGACGTGGCGCAGGTCCTGATCCACAACGACTTCCGCTTCGACAACCTCGTCCTCGACGGCGGCGCCGAGGACCCGCGGGTGCGCGCGGTGCTGGACTGGGAGCTGGCCACCGTCGGCGACCCGCTGATGGACCTCGGCTCCACCCTGGCCTACTGGGTGCAGGCCGACGACGACGAGACGTTCCAGCTCTTCCGACGCCAGCCCACCCACGTCCCGGGCATGTGGACGCGCGCCGAGCTGGTCGAGCGCTACTGCGAGCGCACCGGCCGCACACCCTCGGCCGACGACCTGGCCTTCTACGAGGTCTTCGGGCTGTTCCGCCTCGCGGTCATCGCCCAGCAGATCTGGTACCGCTACGTCCACGGCCAGACCACCAACGAGGCCTACGCCCCGTTGGGCCACGTCGTGGCCTACCTCGAGCAGCGCTGCCGCCGGCTGCTCGACGGCCGCTGATGGGACTCGTCCTGCTGGTGCGGCACGGCCAGGCGTCCTTCGGCGCCGACGACTACGACGTGCTCTCGCCGACCGGCTGGGACCAGGCCCGCACGCTGGGTTCCTGGCTGGCCGCGCGCGGCGTGGCCCCGACCGCGGTGGTGCGCGGCTCGATGCGTCGGCACCGCGAGAGCGCCGAGGCCCTCGTCGAGGGCGCCGGCTGGGGCGGTCAGGGCGCGGTGGTGGACGAGGGCTGGGACGAGTTCGACCACCTCGGTGTCATCAGCGCCTTCCCCGACCTGCTCCCGTCCGAGACCGACCGGGGCGACCTCGACCGGCGCGCCTTCCAGCGGGTGTTCGAGCAGGCCACCGCGCGCTGGACCACCGGGGAGCACGACGCCGACTACCCCGAGACCTACGCCGCCTTCCGGGCCCGCGCCGGCGGCGCGCTGCAGGCCGCCACCGCGCGGGCCGGGCGCGGCGAGAGCGTCGTCGCGGTCACCTCCGGTGGCGTCGTGGCCGCGCTGTGCGCCGCGCTGGTGCTGGGCGAGGACGCCGACCCGGCGTCGTACGCCGCGACCTGGCAGCGCTTCAACACCGTGTGCGTGAACTCGTCGGTGACCCGCGTCGTCGTCGGCTCCACCGGCGCGCGGCTGCTGACCTTCAACGAGCACGAGCACCTGGCGCCCGACCAGCTGACCTACCGCTAGGTCGACGATCGTGTCCGACCAGGCCCTCAACGCCCTCGTCGCGATCGGGCTCGGCTCGGTCGTGGCGGTGCTGCTGCTCGTGCCCACCGCGGCCGTGCGCTACCGCCGCCACGGCCGGCTGCCGCCCGCCGAGCTGCTGGTGCTGCTGGCCGCTGCGGTCTACGGGCTGGCGCTGTGGACCTACACGCTCCTGCCGCTGCCCGACCCCGGCTCGTTCGTCTGCCGGCCCACCCAGCTCGACCCGTTCACCTCGGTGGGCCGGGTCTCGCTGCCGGAGTCCGGGGGAGTGCGCGCGCTGCTGCGCCAGCCCGCGTTCCTGCAGGTGGCGCTCAACGTGCTGCTCTTCGTCCCCTTCGGGTTCTTCGTACGCCGCGTGCTGCGGCGCGGCGTGCTCGTCGCGGGCCTGCTCGGGCTGCTGGCCTCGGCGCTGATCGAGACCACGCAGGGCACCGGCCTGTGGGGCTTCTACGACTGCGCCTACCGGCTGCTGGACGTCGACGACCTGCTCCTCAACGCCCTGGGTGCCGTGCTCGGCTCCGTGGCCTCCTGGGCCCTGGTGCGCCGCAGCGGACCGGAGGCCCGGCCGCTGCCCGAGCCGGGTCACCTGGGGCCGTCGGCTGGTGGGGATGGCCTGCGACGCGGTCTTCGTGGTCACGGTCGGCGCCGCGGTCGCGCTGGGTCTGCGCGTCGTCCACGTCTACGTCCTCGACCTGCCGCACGTGGCGCGACCTGCAGGTGCTGCTGCAGTGGAGCGTGCCGTTCGCGCTCGAGGCGGTGCTGGTGCTCGGCTCCGGACGCACCGTCGGTGAGCTGGTGGTCTCGCTGCGCACCCACGGCCGGCGCCGCTGGCTGCTGGTGCCGCAGCGGGTGGTCAAGCTCGCCGCCGGCCTGGGCCCGGTCTTCGCCCTGGGGCTGGCCGACCTGCCGTGGGGCGGTGCCGCGCTGGCGGCGTACCTCGCGCTGACGCTGCTGGCGACCGGGCCCACCCGCGAGCACCGCGGCCTGAGCCACGTGCTCGCGGGGCTCGAGCTGCGCATCGACGCACCGCGCGCCCGCGAGGTCGAGGACGAGCTCAGAGCAGACGCTTGAGCACGCCCAGCGGCGCGTGCCGCATCACCACGGACATCGGCGCCCAGGGCAGGGCCGGCACGCAGGCGGAGCTCGGTGCGCTTCTCGATGGCCGCGACCATCGAGCGCACGCCCTTCTCGGTCGAGGCCATCAGCGGCGTGCGCTGGGCGACCTGCTCGTTCATCTCCGAGGCGATGTAGCCGGGGTAGAGCACCGTGACGTCGACCGTGCGGCCCAGCTCGGTGCCGTGCAGCTCGGTGCGCAGCCCCTCGGCCAGGAACGCCGCCCCGATCTTGGTGGCGGCGTAGGTCGTCATCGACTTCGGCATGCCCCGCATCGCCGACATCGACGAGACCATCACCAGGTGGCCCGCGCGCTGGGCCCGGAAGATCTCCATCGCCGCCTCGGTCTGCGCGAGCGCGCCGAGGAAGTTGGTGGTCGCGGTCTCCCGGTTGACCGCGGCCTGGCCGGTGCCGAGCGGGGCGCCCTTGCCGAGCCCGGCGTTGACGACGACCCGGTCGAGCCCCCCGAGCTCGGCACGCAGCTCCTCGAAGACGACCGGGACCTGGTCGGGGTCGGTCACGTCGAGGGTGCGCAGGGCGACGCGCCGCCCGGGGTGGGCGGCGAGGATCTCGGCGCGCAGCTCCTCGAGCCGGTCGGTGCGCCGCGCGCACAGCGCGAGGTCCTCGCCGTGGGCGGCGAGCTGGCGGGCCATCTCGGCACCGAGGCCGGAGGAGGCGCCGGTGATCAGGGTGGTGGTCATGGCTCCAGTCTGACGCCCACCCCGCCGGCCGCTCCCCGGGGCACCGTTACGAAAACGTTGCCATGCCCCCGGGGGCAATCGCTTGACCCGGGTGGGGCGCGTGGGTTGTGGTTCACCTCACCCCCCGTGTTCGCGACCGACCTTCTCGGGCTCGGCGCACGGTGGGGATCTCGGGTAGTACAGGGAGACACACACTCGTGCACACGAACCCCTCGAGCAGCGCCGCGATCCGGCGCAGCATCGGCCTCATCTCCGCGGGTCTGCTCGCGGCCGGAGTCGCGGCCGCCGTGCCGGCCGCCTCCGCCGCCGACGACGCGACGACCCCTCCGACCCAGAGCGGCGCCGACGCGCTGACCGCCTACGACGCGGGGCGCTACGTCGTCGTCCTGCGCGAGCCCGCGGCGGCGTCGTACGCCGGCGGCGACCAGCGGCTTCGCCGCCACCCGCGCACCGCAGGGTGGTCAGTTCCGCGCCGACACCGACAAGGTGCGGGCCTACAGCTCCCACCTCGAGCGCGCCCAGCGCGAGCTCGCCGCCGACGCGGGCGTGCGCCCGGTCAGCACCAACACCATCGCCAGCAACAGCTTCGTCGCCGACCTCAGCGCCAAGCAGGCCCTCGAGCTCGCCGGCGACCGTCGGGTGCTGCTGGTCGAGAAGAACCAGACCCGCGAGCTCGACACCTGGAACACCGGCGACTCCCTCGGGATGACCGGCAAGAAGGGCGCCTGGACCAAGCACGGTCCCCGGCCCAAGGCCGGCGACGGCGTCGTGGCCGGGGTCATCGACTCGGGCTACTGGCCCGAGTCCGCCTCGTTCTCCGGGAAGACGCTCAGCGCGCAGCCCCGCACCAAGTGGGACATCTCCATGGACGCCGAGGGCAACACCCGGATGGAGAAGCTCGACGGCGGCGTCTTCACCGGCGCCTGCGAGGCCGGCGACGACTTCGAGGTCACCCTGTGCAACGACAAGGTCGTCGGGGCGCGCTTCTACTCCGACTCCTTCGAGGCCCAGATCGCCGCGGGCACCGCGGAGATGGCCGAGGACGAGTTCCTCTCCCCGCGTGACGGTGGCGGCCACGGCTCGCACACCGCCTCGACCACCGCCGGCAACATCGTCAAGGGCGTCGAGGTCGAGGGTCGCGAGTTCGGCAAGCTGTCCGGCATGGCCCCGGCCGCCAAGATCGCGGTCTACAAGGTCTGCTGGGAGGACAAGGACCCCGACAGCGGCGGCTGCTACACCGACGCGATCCTGGGTGCCATCGACGACGCCGTCGCCGATGGCGTCGACGTGCTGAACTTCTCGATCTCGGGTGCCACCGACACCGTCGTGGACTCCGTCGAGGTGGCCTTCGAGGGCGCAGCCGAGGCCGGCGTCTTCGTCGCCGCCTCCGCCGGCAACAGCGGTCCCGACGCCTCGACCGTGGCGCACAACAGCCCGTGGCTGACGACGGTGGCCTCGACCACGCACGTGAACTTCGAGAACACCGTCAAGCTCGGCGACGGAACCAAGCTCGTGGGTGCCTCGATCGCGGGTGAGCGCCTCGCGTCGACCCCGCTGGTCGACTCGGTCTCCGTGGCCGGCACCGACGACCTCGCCGACGCCGCCCTGTGCGGTGCCGGCACCCTGGACCCGGCCCTCGCGGCCGGCAAGGTCGTGGTCTGCGACCGCGGCGCCTACGCCCGTGTCGACAAGTCCGCCGAGGTCGCCCGGGCCGGCGGGGTCGCGATGATCCTGGTCAACCCGACGCCCAACAGCCTCGACGCCGACTTCCACGTGATCCCGACCGTCCACGTCGACGAGACCGCCGGCGCGGCGATCTACGAGTACATCGACGAGGCCGGCGAGTCCGCCACCGCGGCGTTCCTGCTGGGCAACAAGACCGACAAGGTCACCCCGCTGCCGCAGGTCTCCGGGTTCTCCTCGCGCGGCCCGGCCGTCGCGAACGAGTCCGACATCCTCAAGCCCGACATCGCAGCCCCCGGCTCCAGCGTGCTCGCCGCGGTGTCGCCGCCGACGAACTCCGAGCGCGACTACGACCTGTACTCCGGCACGTCCATGGCCGCACCGCACATCGCCGGTCTGGGCGCGTTCCTGATGGGCACCTACCCGGCCTGGTCCCCCCAGGACGTGCAGTCGGCGATGATGACCACCGCCAACCGCACCCGCACGGCGCGAGGGCAACGCCTCGAACGACGCGCACGCCCAGGGCGCCGGCATCGTGAACCCCAAGAAGTTCTTCGACCCGGGCTGGCTCATCGGCTCCGGTGCTCGTGAGTGGCGCGGCTTCCTGACCGGCCAGGGTCTCGACACCGGCGTCCCCGCGCTCGCCGCCACCGAGGTCAACCTGCCCTCGATGGCCCAGGGCCAGGTCGCCGGCACCACCTCGTTCACCCGCACCATGGTCGCCACCCGCACCGGCACCTGGAAGGTCAAGGTCAAGGTGCCCGGCTTCGAGGCCACCCACCCCGCGACCGTCACCTCCAAGCGCAAGGGCGACATCGAGGACCTCACCATCGACTTCACCCGCACCGACGCGCCCCTGGGCGAGTTCGCCCAGGGCGTGGTGAAGCTGTCCGGCCCGACCAAGATGCGCCTGCCGGTCGCCCTGCGCCCGG
Organism: uncultured Actinomycetota bacterium; assembly: GCA_963722135.1. Taxonomy (GTDB): domain Bacteria; phylum Actinomycetota; class Actinomycetes; order Propionibacteriales; family Nocardioidaceae; genus Nocardioides. The sequence goes on along the minus strand of CAVRJT010000001.1, from coordinate 514,513 downwards.
TCTCGGTCAAGGCGCCGCTGTCCGTCGAGGGCACCGGCACCGACGGCTCGACCACGGTCGAGATCACCCCGTCCAGCAGCGGTGAGCTGGCCATCGGCACCGCCGGTCTGGCCCAGGGCATCTCGGCCGACGGCTCGGTCGCGGAGGGCAGGTCCGTGCTCTCCGACTGCGTGGAGATCCCGGAGGGCGTCGACCTGGCGCGCTTCGACCTCGACGTCGCCGACGACAGCAGCGACCTGGACCTCTTCGTCTACGCCGCCGACTCGTGCGACCCGGCCACGATCTACGCCTACGCCGGTCAGTCCGCGACCGGTTCGGCCGACGAGCGGGTCGACATCCTGGCCCCCGAGGCCGGGGCGTACTTCTTCGAGGTCGACGGCTACGCCGCCGGCTCGGAGGGCAGCCCGATGGCCTACGACTTCGACACCTTCCTCGTCGGTGCCGGTCCGGACCTCGGTGACCTCACCGTCGACCCGAACCCGGTCCCGACCCAGGCCCAGCAGCCCACGACGTTCGACGTGAGCTGGACCGGCCTGGAGGCGGACGCGGAGTACCTCGGTCTGCTGACCTACGAGGGGGCGCTCGCCCCGACCGTGCTCTCGGTCGTCACCGAGTGACCCTAGCACCCAGCACCACACCAGCACGCACAGGCGGCCGCCCCGGGAGACCGGGGCGGCCGTCGTGCGTGTGCCGTCGGGAAGTCCTGGATACCGGGTATGCATACGTGGTATACATACCCGGTAGGCAGCCGAGGTCGGTCCGCGACGAGTGCGGAGCACGAGATGTCGGTCAAGCAGGCGCTGCTGGCGCTGCTGGAGCAGGAGCCGATGTACGGCTACCAGCTCCGCACGGAGTTCGAGGCCCGCACCGGGTCGGCGTGGCCGCTCAACGTCGGGCAGGTCTACACGACCCTGACCCGCCTCGAGCGCGACGGGCTCGTCGAGCCCGCGGGCGCCGACGACGAGGGCCACGAGATCTGGCGGCTCACCGCCGCCGGCCACGACGAGGTCGCCGCCTGGTTCACCACCCCGGTCGAGCGCACCCAGCCGCCGCGCGACGAGCTGGCCATCAAGCTGGCCCTCGCGGTCACCGTGCCCGGCGTCGACGTCGGCACCCTCATCCAGCGCCAGCGCGGCGCCACCATGGGTGCCCTGCAGGACTACACCCGCCTCAAGCGGCAGGCCGACGCGTCGACCGGTCGCACCGACCTGGCCTGGAGCCTGGTCCTCGACTCGCTGGTCTTCGCCGCCGAGGCCGAGATCCGCTGGCTCGACCACTGCGAGGCCCGCGTACGCCGCGCTGCCCTGCAGACCCCGGCGCCGATCGGGCGCCCGAGCGCTGCCGACGTCGAGCAGGAGGCCGGGCGATGAGCGGGGAGCTGCAGGTCGCCCAGGCGGCCCGGCTGCGCCGCGAGGAGCAGCGCTGGCTGGCCCAGTCGGCCGACCGGCTGCGCGAGGCGGTCGCCCGCTCGCGCGCCCGCCGCGAGACCACGACGGAGGCGTCCCGATGAGCCCCAGCAGTGCGGTGCTGCGCCTGCACGGGCGTCACCCGGGTGCACGGCGAGGGCGCCACCCGGGTCGAGGCGCTGCGCGGGGTCTCCTTCGCTGCGCACGCCGGCGAGCTGGTCGCGGTGATGGGCCCCAGTCCGGCTCCGGCAAGTCGACCCTGCTGACCATCGCCGGCGGGCTCGACCAGCCCACCGAGGGCCGGGTCGAGGTGGAGGGCACCGACCTGGTCGCGCTGTCGCAGGCCGAGCGCGCGCGGATGCGGCGTACCTCGATCGGCTACGTCTTCCAGGGCTTCAACCTGATCCCGGCGCTGACGCGCCGTCGAGAACGTCGCGCTGCCCCGCGAGCTCGACGGCGAGCGCACCGGTGCCGCCCGGCAGGCGGCGCTGCGGGCGCTGGAGGAGGTCGGCATCGTCGACCTCGCCGACCGCTTCCCCGACGACATGTCAGGTGGCCAGCAGCAGCGGGTGGCCATCGCCCGCGCCATCGTGGGCGAGCGGCGGCTGATCCTGGCCGACGAGCCCACCGGAGCGCTCGACAGCGAGACCGGCGAGGAGGTGCTGCGGCTGCTGCGCGCCCGCTGCGACGCCGGCGCCGCCGGCGTGCTGGTCACCCACGAGGCCCGGCACGCCGCCTGGGCCGACCGCGTCGTCTTCCTGCGCGACGGCGTGGTCGTCGACGAGTCCGGCAGCGAGCCGGTCGAGGCGCTGCTCGAGCCCAGCGAGGCCCGGTGAGCCGGCTGCTGGGGGCGGGTGGCGGCTGCCGCTGCGGATCGCCTGGCGCGACGCCCGTGCGCGCGCGCGGGTCGCAGCCTCCTGGTGCTGGTGATGATCGCGCTGCCGGTGCTGGCCGTCGCGATCGCCGACACCGCTTACAGCACCTCGGACGTCTCCGGCGGCGAGGGCCTCGAGCGCCGGCTCGGCGCCGCCGCGGCCCGGGTCGAGCTGCCGGACGGCGCCGGCCGAGGTCCAGCAGGGCCCGACCCCGACGCGGGCCTGGTTCACCTACGGCGGGCGCGGGACGAGGGCGAACCGTCGACGCTCGACGGCACCCTCGCCGTGCTGGGTCGCGGACGCGGCCCGCGCTCGAGCTGCGGGACGGGGAGGTCCGCTTCGAGACCGAGCACGGGCGTCGGACGGCGCCGAGCGTCGTCGAGATCGACCTCGGCGACCCGCTGGCCGAGGGCCTGGCCGAGCTCATCGAGGGTCGGTGGCCACGCGGCGGCGACGAGGTCGTGGTCAGCACCGAGCTGCTCGACCGCGGGGCCGAGCGGGCGGGGTCCTCACGCTCGCCGACGGGAGCGACCCTGGACATCGTCGGCAGCGCCGAGAGTCGACGCCAGCACGCGGATACCCGAGCGCCTGGGGCCTGGTCGGCTCCTTCGGGCTCGCGACGGCGAGCCGCACGCTACCTGCTGGGTGGCGGCCCGGTCACCTGGGACGCAGGTGCGTCGAGCTCAACGCGCGCGGGCGGCAGGTGCTCTCGCGCGCGGTCGTCTGACCGACCCGCCGCTCCGACGACGCGCTGCCGACGAGGTCCAGCTGGTGCTCGGCGGCCTCGACCGAGGCGCCGTGATCACGGTGCTCGTGCTGGTCGTGGTGATGGTGCTGATCGAGGTGGTGCTGCTCGCCGGACCGGCGTTCGCGGTCGGCGCGCGGCGCCAGGCCCGCACCCTGGCCCTGATGGCCGCCGCCGGTGGCTCGCCCCGCGACGCGCGCCGAGTGGTGCTCGGTTCCGGGGTCGTCCTGGGCCTGCTCGGCCGCGGTCCTGGGCGTCGCCCTCGGGCTCGTCGCCGCCGTGGCCCTGCATGCCGGTCCTCCAGCGCTTCAGCGACAGCCCGCTTCGGTCCGTTCGACGTGGCCTGGACGCACCTGCTCGGCGTGGCCGTCTTCGGTCTGGTCAGCGCGCTGCTGGCGGCCGCCGTGCCGGCGTGGATCGCCTCGCGCCAGGACGTCGTCGCGGTCCTCGGCGGACGGCGGGGTGACGCGCGCGGCCTCGCGCCGGCTCCCCGCTGGTCGGCCTCGTGCTGCTGGCGGCCGGCGTCGCCGGCTGCGGCGTACGGCGCCGCGCGGGGGCGGCTTCGAGCGGTGAGATCCTACATCGCCGGCCTCGGCGCATCCTCAGCCGTGCTCGGCATGGTCCTGCTGGTGCCGGTCGTGGTCGTCGCGCGTGGCCCGGCTGGCGCGGCGGCTGCCGCTGCCGCTGCGCTTCGCGGCCCGCGACGCCGCCCGGCACCGCACCCGCACGGTCCCGGCCGTGGCCGCGGTCGCGGCGACCGTGGCCGGTGTGGTCGCGCTGGGCATCGCCATCACCAGCGACGAGGCGCAGAACGCGCGAGACCTACAGGCGCAGCGCTCGCCGATGGGCGACGCCGTCGAGATCGTCGACTACAGCCGCCGAGCCGACTGGGCGACGCCGGCGGGGGCCGTCCGCGAGATCGGTCCCGCGGAGCGAGGTGCGACGGGTGCAGGGGCGTCCCGAGGACGGCCGGCGCTCGCGTCGCCCAGGTCCGCTTCCGGGCCCCGGGGACGAGCGAGCGGTGCTCGAGGGGTACGGCGGTAGCCGGTCGGCACCGACGTGCTGGTCGCCGACGACGATGCCCGCAGTCCTGCCCTCGGGCTCGTCGAGCCGACGAGCGCAGGCCGCGGGCGGCTCTCGCCGCCGGTGGCGTCGTGGTGTTCTCCGACGGCCGGTGCGACCGCGACCGGGTGCGAGTGACCGTGCCGGTGTCGGATGGCAAGAACGGCGGACGGCGGAGCGGGCCCCTGCCCGCCGTCTTCGTGACCGTCGACCACCGCTACGCGCCGGCGCAGGCCGTGCTGTCGACGCCGGCCGCGGATGCGCCTCGGCATCTCGCCGGTGGCCCGTCGCGCTGCTTCGTGGACGGCCCGGTCGGCGCCGAGCAGGAGCGCGGACCTCCACGAGGTCGTCGGCGTCGTGGGCCAGGATGCCTCCGTCTACGTCGAGCGCGGCTACCAGACCCCCGACGAGACGGTGATCGTGCAGCTGGTGCTGGCCGGCCTCGGCGCGGTGCTGATGCTGGGCGGCACCCTGACCGCCACCTTCCTGGCGCTCTCCGACGCCCGCCCCGACCTGGCCACCCTCGTCCGCGGTCGGCGCGACGCCCCGCACCCGCCGCGGCGTGGCGGCGGCGTACGCGCTGGTGGTGGGGCTGGTCGGTGCGGTGCTGGGCGCGCTGGTGGGTGCGATGCCCGGGAGTCGCGATCACCTACCCGCTGACCGCGCCGTACGGGTTCGGCGACGCCGTGCGAGCGCGCCCAGCCACTACCTCGACGTGCCGTGGCTGCTGGTGCTCGGCGTGGTCGTCGGGCTGCCGCTGCTCACCTCGGCGCTGGTCGGGCTGACCGCGCGGTCGCGGCTGCCGCTGGTGGCCCGGCTGGACTGAGGACGCCGCGTCGACCTCACGGCGCGGTGCAGTCCGCGAGGAGGCGCGCGAGCTCGACGGGCTGGGTGTACATCGGCCAGTGACCGGAGTCGATGTCGACGTAGTCGACCCGCGTCGCCTTCGCGAGCTCGGGGATGTCGCCGCCCTCGACCCACTCGCGGGCCTGGTCGGGGGTGAACTCCGGACAGAGCATCGACACCGGCACCTGGTAGCGGCGGTCGTCGCCCAGCCGCACGACGCCACGGGTGACGGCGGCCGGCACTGCGATCGCACCGCGCGCCACCGCCGCCTTGAGGTCGGCCGACATGTCGTCGGAGTCGGGGCCCTCGAACGGCTCCCAGCCCGGGAACGGGACCACCCCGTCGACCGGCTCGAAGAACCCGAAGTAGGTCTCGCCGTCGGCGTTCGGCATGCCGCCGACCAGCGCCACGTGCGCCACCTTCTCGGGCCGAGCGTCGGCCGCGACCCAGGCCAGGGCGCACGCGGCCGAGTGTCCGACCACGAGGACCGGACCGTCGGCGGCGTCGACGGCGGCCGTGACCGCGGCGACCTGGTCGGCGTACGTCGCGGCGGCGTCGCCGTCCCCCTGGCCGGGGAGGGTGAGGGCGACCGGTCGGTGGCCGAGCCGCTCCAGCTCGGGCACCACGTCCGTCCAGGCGGTCGCGTCGAGCCACATGCCGGCGATGAGCACGATGTCCATGTCAGTTCTCCTCGGTGGTGGTGGTGAGTGCGTCCAGGTCCCGCTCGGCGTACAGCCGGTGGTGCCACTCCTCGTTGACCACGATGGAGAGGCACTGCGACAACGGGAAGTCCTCGAGCCGCGGCCAACCGGGCTCGGTGCGGGTGACGGTCTCGTCGAGCTGCTCGGAGGTCAGGCCACCGATCACCCGGCGGACCATGGCCTGGCGCTCGCGGCGCACGGCGAGGACCTCGGCCAGCGACGGTCGTGCCTCGCGGTCCCAGGGGATGCCGTCCCAGCCGGGCGCCTCGTCCCACGGGAGGTCGAAGCGGGTGCCACGGCGCGGGTTCGCCGAGCACCATCCGGCCCACCCAGGCGGCGCTCGCGAAGCCGAGGTGGCGCAGGGTCTCGATGAACGACCACTCGCCGCGGACCCGCTCGTGCAGGAGATCGGGCGCCAGCGATCGGGCGCGCTCTCGGTCGCCGTCCCAGAGTCGCTCCAGGGTCGTCCAGGCGTCCTGGAACCCCTCGACCGTGGTCGGGCGCATCTTCGTGCGCTCGGGCGTCCGGCGGTCGAGCTCGGCCTCGACCAGCGGGCCGATGTCGACCCCGTGACCGTGACGCCCTCGATCGCGCCGGTGATCTCGACGTCGACCAGCTCGAGCCCGATGAAGCGGACGTGGTGGAAGGAGACGGCCCGCAGGTCCGTGTGCTCGATGTGCGCGGCGTCCGGCAGCGAGGCGGTCGAGGCGTTCATGGGTCGACGGTAAAGCGAGTTCCGGACGTTCTGCTTCCGCATCGGTCCCACCGGTGTCAGGCTGCTCGGATGAGTGGCACGAGTCCGACCGCGCGGGCCCTGCGGACCCTGGAGATCCTGCAGCACCGGCCGGGCTGCACCGCCGACCAGCTCGCAGCGCGCCTCGGGGTGAGCGACCGCGCGGCTCGTCGCTACGTCGCGATCCTGCGCGAGGCCGGCATCCCGGTCGAGTCGGTGCGGGGTCCGTTCGGCGGCTACCGGCTCGGTCGCGGAGTGCGGCTGCCGCCCCTGGTGTTCTCGGCCGCCGAGGCGCTCGGCCTCGTGATGGCGGTGCTCGACGGCCGGCACGCCGCCGCGGACGACGAGGACCCCGTCGGGTCGGGGCTCGGCAAGCTCATCCGCGCCCTCCCGCCCACGTACGGCGCGGCGACGTTCGTCGACCACGACCTGGCCGCCCCGACCGGTGGGCCGGATGGACCCCTAGATCACCAGCGCGCTCGTCGAGGCCGTGGGTGAGCGACGCCAGGCTCGCATCGGCTACCGCAGCGTCGACGGCCACAGCCTCGCCTTCGAGGTCGACCCCTGGTCGGTGGTGGTGCGCTACGGCCGGTGGTACCTGCTGTGCTTCGCCCACCACGCGCAGGCCGTGCGCACCTACCGCATCGACCGGGTCACCACCGTCGGCGCGGGCACCCGGACGTTCGAGGTCCCCGACGGGCTCGACGCGGTGGCCGTGCTCGAGGAGAACCTCGCCTCCGGCTGGGAGCACGACGCGCGGGTGGTCTTCCACGCCCCGGCGTCCGAGGTGCGGCCTACCTCCGCCCACGATGGGGCGGCTCGACCTGGGTGACGACCGGTGCGTCGTGACCGGCAGCACCAGCAACCCGACGATGTACGCCGGCGAGTGGCTGGCCGGCATGCCCTTCGAGATCACCGTCGAGGGCGGGCCCGAGCTGCGCGCCGCGGTCGCCGAGGTGGCGGCGCGGATGGCTCGTGCGGTCACGGGGAGCGGAGGTTGAGCCCGCCGAGCAGTCAGTTCTGCACCCTCGACCAGTCACTTTCGCACCTCTCGGGGTAGTGGTCGGACGTCCTGTTGCGTCCCGGGGAGCTGGACCGGTAGCTGGCGCTAAAAGTCAGGCTTGACTGTTTGTTGTTGAGCGGCGAGGCTGTGGCGCGTGACCAGCGCCCCCGCCCGTGTGCCCCAGGGCGAGCGCACCCGGTTGATGCGGGCGCGGCTGCTCGACGCCACCGTCGAGCTGCTGGTCGAGCGCGGCTTCGCCGGCACCACGACCACGCTGGTCAGCGAGCGGGCCGGGGTGAGCCGGGGAGCCCAGCTGCACCACTTCCCGACCAAGAACGACCTGGTCGTGGCCGCCGTCGAGCACCTGACCGAGGTGCGCGGCGCCGAGCTGGCCGCCGCCGCCGCGGCGCTGCCGCCCGACGTGCCGCCGCACCCGCGGGGTGCTGCAGGTGCTCGCCGACCACTTCACCTCGCCCGGTCTTCGTCGCCGCCCTCGAGCTGTGGGTCGCCGCCCGGCACCGACCCGGGCCTGCACGCCTCGTCGGGCCGCTCGAGCAGAAGGTCGGCCGCGAGACCCACCGCCTGACCGTCGACCTGCTCGACGCCGACGAGTCCGTCGACGGGCGTGCGCGAGCTCGTGCAGGCCACCCTCGACCTGGTCCGCGGCCTCGGCCTGGCCAACACCGTCACCGACGACGCCGCCCGGCGCGCCCGGATCCTGGACCGCTGGGCCGCACACGCTCGACACCACCCTCACGAGGAGACAGCGATGAGTGACCTGCTCGAGGCCCTGCTGGGCGACCTGCGCGCGGAGGGCGACCAGCTCTGGTCGACCGTCGCCGGGCTCGACGCCGACGGCTGGGCCACGCCCACCCCGGCACCCGGGCTGGAGCGTGGCCACCCAGGTCGCCCACCTCGCCTGGACCGACGAGGTCGCCGCCCTCGCCGCCCGCAGCGGCACCCCCGAGGGCAAGGCCGCCTGGGACGAGGTCGTGCTGGCCGCGATGGCCGACCCCACCGGCTTCGTCGACACCGCCGCCCACGAGGTCGCCCGGCTGGCCCCCGAGGCGCTGCTGGCGCGCTGGGGCAAGGCCCGCGACGAGCTGACCGCCGCGCTGCGCGAGGTGCCGGCCGGCGAGAAGATGCCCTGGTTCGGTCCGCCGATGTCGCCGACCTCGATGGGCACCGCGCGCTTCATGGAGACCTGGGCGCACGCGCTCGACGTGTACGACGCCCTCGGCCGCTCGGCCGACCGCCCCGAGCCCAGCGACCGGATCCGCCACGTCGCCCACCTCGGCGTGCGCACCCGCGACTTCGCCTACAGCGTGCACGACGAGCAGCCGCCCGCCGAGCAGTTCCGCGTGCAGCTCGGTCTCGCCCTCGGGGGAGACCTGGGCCTGGGGCCCCGAGGAGGCCACGCAGACGGTGACGGGGTCGGCGTACGACTTCTGCCTGCTGGTCACCCAGCGCGTGCACCGCGACGACACCGACCTCGTGGCCACCGGCGCCGACGCCGAGCACTGGCTCGCCATCGCGCAGGCCTTCGCCGGCCCGGCCGGACCCGGGAGGGAGACCCGATGACCCCGCACCCGAGCAGGAACCTGCTGGTCGGCAACTGCTCCGGCTTCTACGGCGACCGGTTCTCCGCGATGCGCGAGATGCTCGAGGGCAGCCTCGAGGACGGGCGCACCCTCGACGTGCTCACCGGCGACTACCTGGCCGAGCTGACCATGCTGATCCTCGGCAAGGACACGATGAAGGACGCCGCGCTCGGCTACGCGCGCACCCACCTGCGCCAGCTCGAGGACTGCCTGGGCCTGGCCCTGGAGCGCGGCACCCGGATCGTCAGCAACGCCGGCGGCCTCAACCCCGCCGGGCTCGCGGCCAAGGTCCGCGAGGTCGCGCACGGCCTGGGCCTCGACGTCGTCCGTCGCCCACGTCGAGGGCGACGACCTGCGCGACCGGGCCGCCGAGCTCGGCTTCGAGGGCGCCCTGACCGCCAACGCCTACCTGGGCGGCTTCGGCATCGCCCGTGCCCTGCGCGGCCGGCGCCGACGTCGTGGTCACCGGCCGCGTCACCGACGCCTCCCTGGTCGTCGGCCCCGCCGCCGCCCACTTCGGCTGGACGCCCGAGCAGCACCGACGAGCTCGCCGGCGCGGTGGTCGTCGGGCACGTGCTCGAGTGCGGCACCCAGGCCACCGGCGGCAACTTCAGCGGCTTCCGCGACCTCGCCCGCGCCGGCGTCGACCTGTCGGTGCCGCTGGGCTTCCCGGTCGCCGAGATCGAGGCCGACGGCTCCAGCACGATCACCAAGCAGGCCGGCACCGGCGGCGCGGTCACCGTCGACACCGTCACCGCGCAGCTGGTCTACGAGATCCAGTCGACCCGCTACCTCAACCCCGACGTCACCACCCACCTCGACACGGTGCGCCTCGAGCAGACCGGCCCCGACCGGGTCCGGATCAGCGACGTGGTCGGCTCGCCGCCGCCCGAGCGGCTCAAGGTCTGCGTCAACGAGCTCGGCGGCTGGCGCAACAGCATCGAGCTGGTGCTCACCGGCCTCGACATCGAGGCCAAGGCCGACTGGGTGCGCGAGCAGCTGTCCCCGAGCCTGGTCGCGGAGTCGGTCACCTGGAACCGCGCCGCCGGCTCCAGCCCCGACGCCGACACCGAGGAGGGTGCGTCGGTGCTGCTGCGCTGCACGGTCAAGGACAGCGAGCCCGGGCCTCGTCGCCAAGGCCTTCACCGGCCCGGCGGTCGAGCTCGCGCTCGCCTCCTACCCCGGGTTCACGCTGACCGGCACCGCCCGGCCAGCCCACGCCGTACGGCGTCTACCGGGCGGCGTACGTCGACCGGTCGGCCGTCGAGCACGTCGTGGTGCTGCCCGACGGCACCCGTGAGGTCGTCGCGGACCCGACGTCGTTCGCCGAGGCCGACCACACCGTGGGGCTGCGACCCTCGCCGTACCCCGCCCCCGCGGACACGCTCAACCGCCGGCTGCCGCTGGGCACCTTCGTGCACGCGCGCTCCGGCGACAAGGGCGGCGACGCCAACCTGGGGCTGTGGGTGGCCCACGACGGCTCGCCGCACTACGCGGCGCGGGTGACCTGGCTGACCAAGCTGATCAGCCCGCGCAAGGTGCGCGAGCTGCTGCCCGAGGCCGCCGCGCTGCCCGACGACGCGATCGAGGTGCACGTGCTGCCCACGCTCGGCGCCGTCAACGTCGTGCTGAAGGGACTCCTCGGCGAGGGGCGTGGCCTCCTCGACCCGCTTCGACCCGCAGGCCAAGGGCCTGGGCGAGTGGGCCCGCGCCCGCACCGTCCACGTCCAGGAGGGGCTGCTCTGATGTCGGAGATCCGCGAGCTCGGTGCCGAGTTCACCCGCCGCGAGGTCGGCGCCGCACCTGCAGGAGTGGGAGGACGCCGGCAGCATCCCCCGCGCGCTGCACGCGGCGGCCGCGAAGCAGGGGCTGCTCGGGCTGACGCTTCCCCGCCGAGGTCGGCGGCGAGGGCGGCATCGATGCTCGACTCCGTCGACCTCCAGGAGGGGATGCTGTCGGCCGGCGCGTCCAGCGGGCTGCTGGCCGGGCTGTTCACCAGCGGCATCGCGCTGCCGCACATGGTCGCGGCCGCCGGTCGCGGCGAGGGCGGCAGCGACGCTGGTCGACCGGTTCGTGCGCCCGACCCTGGCCGGCGAGCTGGTCGGCTCGCTCGCGATCACCGAGCCCGGCGGCGGCTCCGACGTCGCCGGCCTGCGCACCACCGCCGTCAGAGACGGCGACCACTACGTCGTCAACGGCGCCAAGACCTTCATCACCTCGGGCGTGCGGGCCGACTTCGTGACCACCGCGGTGCGCACCGGCGAGCCCGGGCACGGCGGCGTCAGCCTGCTGGTCGTCGAGGCGGGCACGCCCGGCTTCACCGTCGACCGCTCGCTGCGCAAGATGGGCTGGCACTGCTCCGACACCGCCGAGCTGTCCTACGTCGACGTACGGGTCCCGGTGGCCAACCTGGTCGGCGCCGAGAACTCCGGCTTCTACCAGATCGCCGAGCAGTTCGTCTCCGAGCGGATCGCGCTCGCGGTGCACGCCTACGGCATCGCCGCGCGCAGCCTCGAGCTGACCGCCGCCTACTGCCAGGAGCGCCAGACGTTCGGCAAGCCGCTGGTGGCCAACCAGGTCGTGCGCCACCAGCTCGTCGAGATGCACCGCCAGGTCGAGGTGGCGCGCACCTACACCCGCACCGTCGTCGAGCGCGGAGCGACGGTCGCCGAGGCGTGCCTGGCCAAGCAGACCGCGTGCAACGCGGCGACCTACGTGTGCGACCAGGCCGTGCAGCTGCACGGCGGCACCGGCTACATGCACGGCACCGAGGTGGAGCGGCACTACCGCGACGCCCGCATCCTGCCCATCGGCGGCGGCGCGACCGAGGTCCTCACCGACCTCGCCGCCAAGCTGCTGGGCTACGCACCGACGAGGAGCACCAGCTGATGGCCCTGATCCCCCCGATGACCGGCGAGGTCACGATCCCGATGAAGGCGAGCCCCGAGGAGGTCTGGTCGCTGGTCAGCGACGTGACCCGGATCGGTGAGTTCTCGCCCGAGACCTTCGAGGCCCGCTGGACCCGTGGCTCGACCGGCCCCGAGGTCGGCGCGAGCTTCAAGGGCCACGTCAAGCGCAACGGCGTGGGGCCGACGTACTGGTCGCCGTGCCAGGTGACGGCGTGCGAGGAGCCGCGGCTCTTCGAGTTCAGCGTCGGCACCGACGACGTCACGGTGAACAACTGGGGCTACCGCATCGAGCCGGACGGGTCGGGCGGCTCGCGTCGTCACCGAGTACTTCCGCCTCTCCGCGGCGCTGCCGTTCCGCGTCTACTGGCTGCTGCTGGGCCGGCTGCGCGGGCGCACCAACGAGAAGGGGATGCGCACCACGCTGGAGCGGATGAGGGCGGTGCTGGAGTCGTGAGCGTCAATCGTGAGGCGATGCTCGAGAAGCTGTCGTCGCTGGAGGCGGAGCAGGCCAAGGCCGTGGCCGGCGGCGGCGAGCGCTCGGTGGCCCGCCACCACCAGCGCGGCAAGCTGCTGCCCCGCGAGCGCATCGAGCTGCTCGTCGACGAGGGCTCGGCGTTCCTCGAGCTGTCCCCGCTGGCCGGCTGGGGCTCCGACTTCGCCGTCGGCGCCTCCGTCGTCACCGGCATCGGCGTCGTCGAGGGCGTCGAGTGCATGATCAGCGCCAACGACCCGACCGTGAAGGGTGGCGCGAGCAACCCGTGGACGGTCAAGAAGATCTTCCGCGCCGCCCAGATCGCGGAGGAGAACGGGCTGCCGACGATCTCGCTGGTGGAGTCCGGCGGGGCCGACCTGCCCACGCAGAAGGAGATCTTCATCCCCGGCGGCAAGCTCTTCCGGGACCTGACCCGCGCCAGCGCGCGCAAGGAGCCGACGATCGCGCTGGTCTTCGGCAACTCGACCGCCGGCGGGGCCTACGTGCCCGGCATGAGCGACTACACGGTGATGGTCAAGGAGCAGGCCAAGGTCTTCCTCGGCGGCCCGCCGCTGGTGAAGATGGCCACCGGTGAGGAGTCCGACGACGAGTCGCTGGGCGGCGCCGAGATGCACGCGCGCACCTCCGGCCTGGCCGACTACCTCGCCGAGGACGAGCGCGACGCGATCCGGCTCGGGCGGCGGATCGTGGCCCGGCTCAAGCGCAAGCGGGTCTCGACGGGCTCGACCGACGGGGTGGCGGCGTACGCCGAGCCCGACGCCGACCCCGAGGAGCTGCTCGACCTCATCCCGGCCGACCTCAAGGAGCCCTTCGACCCGCGCGACGTGATCGCGCGGATCTGCGACGGCACCGGGCCCGGCAACACGGTGGCCTTCGACGAGTTCAAGCCGCTCTACGGCACCTCGCTGGTCACCGGCTGGGCCCGCCTGCACGGACGCCCGATCGGCATCCTGGCCAACGCCCAGGGCGTGCTGTTCAGCGAGGAGGCCCAGAAGGCCGCCCAGTTCGTGCAGCTGGCCAACCAGTCCGACACGCCGCTGCTGTTCCTGCACAACACCACCGGCTACATGGTCGGCAAGGAGTACGAGCAGGGCGGGATCATCAAGCACGGCGCGATGATGATCAACGCGATCAGCAACTCCTCGGTGCCGCACCTGACCGTGGTGCTGGGTGCCTCCTACGGCGCCGGCAACTACGGCATGAACGGGCGCGCCTACGACCCGCGCTTCCTGTTCACCTGGCCCTCGGCGAAGTCGTCGGTGATGGGCCCGGCCCAGCTCGCCGGGGTGCTGGAGATCGTGGCCCAGCAGTCCGCGGAGTCCAAGGGCGAGGTGTTCGACGCCGAGGGCTTCAAGGCCGTCAAGGAGATCGTCGAGGCCCAGATCGAGGAGCAGTCCCTGCCGCACTTCCTGTCCGGGATGCTCTACGACGACGGGGTCATCGACCCCCGCGACACCCGCACCGTCCTGGGCATCTGCCTGTCCGTGATCGAGAACAAGCCCTGGACCGGCGCCGCCGGCTACGGCGTCTTCAGGATGTGAAAGCGCCCATGATCAACCGACTGCTGGTCGCCAACCGCGCCGAGATCGCCTCGCGGGTCTTCCGGACCTGCCGCGCGCTCGGCATCGAGACCGTCGCCGTGCACTCCGACGCCGACGCCGACCTGCCCTACGTCGCCGAGGCCGACGCCGCCGTCCGGCTGCCCGGCAACGCGCCCGCCGAGACCTACCTGCGCTGCCGACCTCGTGCTCGAGGCGGCGCGGGCGGCGGGTGCCGACGCGATCCACCCCGGCTACGGCTTCCTCTCCGAGAACGCCGACTTCGCCCGGGCCGTCGAGGCGGCCGGGCTGACCTGGGTCGGTCCGGCGCCGGAGTCGATCGAGCAGATGGGCTCGAAGATCGAGTCCAAGAAGCTGATGGAGGCGGCCGGGGTCCCGGTGCTGACCAACCACAGCGTCGAGACCGCGACCGAGGCCGACCTGCCCCTGATCGTCAAGGCCTCCGCGGGCGGCGGTGGGCGGGGCATGCGGATCGTGCGCAGCCTCGCCGACCTGTCCGGTGAGGTCGCGCAGGCCACGGCCGAGGCGGAGTCGGCGTTCGGCGACGGCACCGTCTTCATCGAGACCTACGTCGAGCGCGGGCGCCACGTCGAGGTGCAGGTGCTCGGTGACGGCCGCGGGGGCGCGGTCGCGTCGGCGAGCGGGACTGCTCGCTGCAGCGTCGGCACCAGAAGGTCGTCGAGGAGTCGCCGGCCCCGGGCCTGGCCCCCGAGGTCGCCGCCGCGATGCACGACGCGGCGGTCGCCGCCGCGAGGCCATCGACTACCGCGGCGCGGGCACCGTGGAGTTCCTCTACGACCCCGACACCGAGCGCTTCTTCTTCCTGGAGATGAACACCCGGCTCCAGGTCGAGCACCCGGTCACCGAGCTGGTGCACGGCCTCGACCTGGTCGCGCAGCAGCTGGTGATCGCCGAGGGCGGCGACCTGCCCGAGGTGGCGGTCGAGCCAGGGGCACGCGATCGAGGTCCGGCTCTACGCCGAGGACCCGGCCGCCGACTACCAGCCGCAGAGCGGCCCGCTGACCCGCTTCGAGATCCCCGGCACGCACGGTGAGGAGCCGGGCGTGCGCGTCGACGCCGGCTTCGCGACCGGCTCGGTCGTCTCCACCCACTACGACGCGATGCTGGCCAAGGTGGTCGTGCACGCCGCGACCCGCGAGGCCGCCGCGCGCCGGCTGGCCGGGGTGCTCTCGCGGGCCCGGATCCACGGTCTGGTCACCAACCGCGACCCTGCTGGTCGCGGCGCTGCGCGACCCCGACTTCGTCGCGGGCCGGGTCAGCACCGGCTTCCTCGACGAGCACCCCGGGCTGTTCGCCGGCGCCGAGGACGACCCGGGCGCGCCCGTGGCCGCCGCGCTCGCCCTGGCCGAGCGGACCCGCACCGAGCGCACCGTCCAGCACGGCGCGCCCGGTCGCCTGGCGCAACGTGGTCGCCGCGCCGCAGCGCACCGAGCTCGCGGCGCCGGGGTCGAGGACGCGGAACCGATCGTCGTCGAGTGGTGGGGCGGTCGCGACGGCTATCAGCGTCGAGGGCTGCACCGTGGTCGGGGTCTCGACGGGCTCGACCGACGGTGCGCGGTGACGCTCGAGCGCGACGGCGTGCGCACGACGTACGACGTCACGGTGAGCGGGCCGACCCACGAGGCGGTGGTCGACGTCGACTCCCCGCGCGGGCACGTGCGCCTGGTGCGGGTGCCGCGGTTCACCGACCCGGCCGACGCCGTGGCCAGCGGGAGCCTGCTCGCGCCGATGCCCGGCAGCGTCATCAAGGTGCTGGTCGCCCAGGGCGACGAGGTGAGCGCCGGTCAGCCGGTGCTGGTGCTCGAGGCGATGAAGATGCAGCACACCGTGAGCGCGCCCACCGACGGCGTGGTGACCCAGCTCGACGTACAGCCCGGTGCGCAGGTCGCGTCCGGAGAGGTTCTGGCAGTAGTGGAGGAGCAGGCATGACGAGCACGCACGCGTTCACCGAGTCCGAGGAGCGCCAGGAGCTCCGCAAGGCGGTCGCCAAGCTGGCCGGCAAGTACGGCCGCGACTACTTCGTGGCCCAGGCGCGCTCCGGCGAGAAGACCACCGAGCTGTGGCTCGACATCGCCAAGCACGGCTTCCTCGGCGTCAACATCCCCGAGGAGTACGGCGGCGGTGGCGGCGGGATCGGCGACATCGCGGCGGTCTGCGAGGAGCTCGCGGCGCAGGGCTGCCCGCTGCTGCTGATGGTCGTCAGCCCGGCGATCTGCGGCACGATCATCAGCCGCTACGGCACCGAGGCGCAGAAGCAGAAGTGGCTGCCCGGCCTGTGCGACGGCACCGGCACGATGGCGTTCGCGATCACCGAGCCCGACGCCGGCACCAACAGCCACAACATCAGCACGACCGCGCGCCGCGACGGCGACGGGTGGCTGCTCACCGGCCGCAAGATCTGGATCTCGGGGGTCGACGAGGCCGACAACGTGCTGGTCGTGGCGCGCACCGAGGACGCGAGGACCGGGCGTCTCAAGCCCTGCCTCTTCGTGGTGCCCACCGACGCCGAGGGCTTCGAGGCGAACGTGATCCCGATGGAGCTGGTCAGCCCGGAGAACCAGTTCCAGGTCTTCATGGACGACGTGCGGCTCCCGGCGGACGCGCTCGTCGGCGACGAGGACGGTGGACTGGTCCAGCTGTTCGCGGGGCTGAACCCCGAGCGGATCATGGCGGCGGCCTTCTCGCACGGGTCTGGCGCGCTTCGCGCTGGGCAAGGCGGCGGCGTACGCGAAGGAGCGTGCGGTCTTCGGTCAGCCGATCGGCGCGCACCAGGCGATCGCGCACCCGCTGGCGCAGAGCCACATCGAGATCGAGATGGCGCGGCTGATGAACCAGAAGGCCGCGGCGCTGCTCGACGCCGGCGACGACATGGCCGCGGGGGAGGCCGCGAACATGGCCAAGTACGCCGCCGCCGAGGCGGCCTGCGACGTCGTGGACCGCGCGGTGCAGACCCACGGAGGCAACGGGATCAGCCAGGAGTACGGCATGGCGGCCCTGCTCGTGGCCACCCGCGTCGGCCGGATCGCGCCGGTCAGCCGCGAGATGGTGCTCAACTTCGTGTCGATGCATTCGCTGGGGCTGCCCAAGTCCTACTAGCCGACCCACTAGCGTGGAGGGGTGGGAAGAGTCCTGGACGGTGCCGACCGTGCGCAGCGACGCTTCCCACCCCTCTCCGTGCCGATCGCGGTCTTCTACAAGTACGTCGACGACCAGGGCCCCTACCTGGCCGCGATCATCACCTACTACGGGTTCATCGCGATCTTCCCGCTGCTGCTGCTGGCGACCTCGATCCTGGGGTTCCTGCTGCAGGGCAACCCGGGCCTGCAGGAGGCGGTGCTCAGCTCGGCGCTGCGCCAGTTCCCGATCATCGGCGAGGAGCTGGGCCGGCCCGAGGGGATGAGCGGCTCGACGACGGCGGTCGTCGTCGGCGCCCTCACCGCGACGTACGGCGCGCTGGGGCTGGGGCAGGCGCTGCAGAACGCGCAGAACATCGCCTGGTCGGTGCCGCGCAACAGCCGGCCCAACCCGGTGGTGCTGCGGATCAAGAGCCTGGTGCTGCTGGTCACCTCGGGGCTGGCCGTCCTGGGCATCTCGGTGTTCTCGGCGCTCGGCTCGGAGACCGACATGCTCGTGGTGAGCGTCGACGGGACGTGGCGCTGGGTGGTGCGCCTGGTCACCGTGCTGCTGGTCGGCGCGGTGCTCACGGCGCTGTTCCGGTTGGCCGCGGCGCGACGGCTGAGCGTGGGGCAGGCCGCGCCCGGCGCCTACTTCGTGGCCGTGCTCTGGCAGGGCCTGCAGTGGCTCGGCACGCTCTACGTCACCGCGGTGCTGGGCGAGACCGACGGCATGAACGGCACGTTCGCGCTGGTGCTCGGGCTGATCGGGCTGATCTACATCGCCGCCGTGATGGGGGTGATCGGGATGGAGGTCAACGTGGTGCTGGCCCGCCACCTCTACCCGCGCTCGCTGCTGACCCTCTTCATCGACAAGGTCGACCTCACCCCGGCCGACAAGCGCGCCTACACCTACTACGTGCGCTCGCAGCGTCACAAGGTCAACGAGGTCATCGACGTGCACTTCACCGAGCACGAGGTGCCCGAGCCCGAGCCCGAGCCGGAGCCGCAGGAGCTGCGGCGCCAGCCGCCGACCACGACGCTGGACCTGCGGGGGCCTAGCGCAGCCGCGCCACCAGCGCCGCCACCGTCTCGCGACTGAGGCCCAGCCCCTCGACGGCGTACGTCGCGTGGTCGCCGTGCTCGGCGCGCACCCGCTCGTCGGCGGCGGTGAGGTAGCCGGCCCGGGCCACCATGATGCTCTCGTAGACCGCGACCTTCTCGGGGCCCAGGTGCTCGGCCACCAGGGCGAGGTACTTCTCGCGGGTGCCGTTGACCTCGTTGGTGCGCAGGTAGTCGGCGAGCACCGTCTCCTCGGGCACCCCTGCCAGGCGCAGCAGCAGGGCCGAGGCCCAGCCGGTGCGGTCCTTGCCAGCGGTGCAGTGGAAGATCTGGGGCGCCGCGCCGGCGGCGAGCCGGGTGAGCAGCTCGGCGAAGCTCGCCCGGGCCAGCTCGTCGTCGACGAAGCCGCGGTAGACCGCCCGCATCGCCTCGTCGGCCTGCTCGCGGGTGGCCAGGGCGACGACCTGGTCCATCGGGATGCCCGGCACCGGCAGGTGGTGCCAGCTCGCGCCGGCGACCTCGATGTCGGGGTGCGCGTCGACCTCGTGCTGCTCGCGCAGGTCGAAGATCTCGCCGAGCCCCAGACCGGCCAGCCGGTGCGCGTCGGCGTCGCTGAGCTGCAGCTCGTTGGAGCGGAACAGCACCCCCGGTCGCAGCGGGTGGCCGTCGGCGGTCGTGTGACCGGGCCCGGCCAGGTCGCGGAAGTTGTCGGCGGAGGCCAGTCGCACCAGCTCCTGGCCCAGGTCGCCGGTCTCCCCGGGGGACATCTCGCTCACGACCCGAATGCTGCCAGGTCCGCCCTCACCCGGTGCGGACAGGCGCATGATGGTCGGGTGAGGGGTCAGCGCATCCTCGTCGTCGGCTCGCCCGGCACCGGGAAGTCGACGCTCGCGCGTGAGCTGGGCGCCCGCCTCGACCTGCCCGTCGTACACCTCGACCGGCTCTTCCACGATCCCGCCACCGGGTATGTCGACGACCGACCGGGTTGGCGCAGGTACGTCGTGGAGGTGCTGCTGCCCCAGCCACGGTGGGTGATGGACGGGCACTACGCCTCGACCCTGCCGCAGCGGATCGCCGCGGCCGACCTGGTCGTGCACCTCGACTACCCGACCCGTACGGCACTTCGGGGCATCGTCGCTCGACGGCTGCGGCCCGCCGGGTCACGCCCGGACGTGCCCCCGTCGTGGCGCGAACGGGTCACGTGGCAGTTGCTGCACTCGGTCCTGACCTTCCGCTCGACCGAGACCACGCGGATCGCCCGGCTCGTCGCCGAGGCGCCGACGCCGCCGCGCGTCGTGCGGCTCCACGCACGCCGTGACGCGCGACGCTGGCTGGACCAGGTCGGATGAGCACACCGACGTGGTCCACCTACCGGGAGTCGATCGGCGACCGGTCGGGGCTGTTCGCGGTCGTCGCTGCGGAGTGGGGGACAACCCGGGCGCTGTACCCGGGCTCCTACCTCGACCTCTCGCCCTCGACGGCCATCGCCTCGGTCACCTACGTCGACACCGACAAGCGCGCCGCGAGGTTCTTCGCCGACCCGGCACTCGTGGCGACCGATCTGGCCGGGCGGACCCTTCCCGGCGCCGGCACCGAGGTGCGCTTCCTGCACGCCGACTACACCTCGACGCTCCCGCTCGACGCCGACTTCGACCTGCTCGTCTCGTTGTACGCCGGCCCCGTGTGGGAGCACTGCCAGCAGCACCTCGCCCCGGACGGGCTGCTGCTGGCCAACACCAGCCACGGCGACGCCAGCCTGGCCGCGCTCGACGCATCGCTCGAGCTGGTGGCCGCGGTCCAGCACACCGGCGACCGCTACCGCCTCGACACCGCCGACCTGGCGTCGTACCTGCAACCCAGGAAGCCGGGTGCCGCCGACCCGGAGCTGATCCGGCAGAGCGGCCGCGGCATCGCCTACACCCGCTCCGCGTTCGCCTACCTCTTCCGGCGTCGGGCGGGTCAGGCGGCGTAGGCGAGGTCGAGGTGGAGGTCGGGTTCGTAGATCTCGAAGGTGCTGGTCGGCTGTGGGCGTCCGGGTGTCTGGGGTAGGCGTCGGGTGCCGGTGTGGTCGACGAGGTAGTGGGCGCCGTGGGGGTCTTGCCAGAGGTAGATGCCGGGGACGGGTTGGTGGACCTGCCAGTCGCCGTGGGTCTTGATGCGGTGGTGGGTGGTGGGGGTGATGGTGAAGCGGGCCCGGGGGCCGAGGGTCTGGCGGAGCCAGGTGGTGGTGAGGGGGCCGTGGCCCTCGAGCCGGGCGATGGGTTCGAGGGGGTGACCGTGCTCGTCGCTCTCGCGCTCGCCGCGGCCGTCGAGGTGCACCACGAGGGTCACGTCGAGGTCCGGCGTCTGGTCGGGTCCGGTGCCGGTGGCGAGCTGGAGGGCGGCCAGGACGCGGCGGTCGTCGATGGTGACGCAGCGTTCATCGGTGCGGCTCTGGTCTTCCTCGCGCGGGGCGTCGGGCTCGTCGGGCAGCGTCTGGGCGAGCTGGGCTGCTCGGGTGGTGATGGCGGTGTCGAGGGCGGTGATGGTGGCGATGTCGGCGCGGATCAGGAAGGAGGCCATGCCGTGCTCGGGTCGGCCGATGATCTTGGCGAAGCGGGCCTTCTTGGCGCGTTCTTCCTTCTCGCGGGCCAGGGCGGGGGCGGCGGTGGCGACCTTGCCGGCGACGAGGGCTTCGAAGCGGGTCCAGGGGATGCGTCCGTCGGCTGATTCGGCGACCTCGGCGTCGACGTGGGCGGCTTCGGCGAGCGACAGCTCGCGGGTCTTGGTCACGACGTGGCGGGCGTAGGAGGCGCGGACCTCGCCGGCTTGGACGCGGGCCCAGAGCACCGGGCGCCGAGCTCGGCGGCGGCGAACTCGGAGACCTCGCTGACACCGGTGCCGCCGTAGCGGCGGCCCTGCTCACGTCCCGGGAGCCGGGTCTGGTGCGGGTCGAGGCGGTCCACGGTGTGCAGGACGGCCCACTGGTAGGCGACCTCGAGGAGTCCGACCTCGGATTGCTGCAGTAGCTGGGCGTGGCGGGAGGCTGCGTCGAGGACCTGGTCCTCGCTCATGTCCTCCAGCGTCTGTGTCCCGAGCGCGCTCCCATTCCACTCGAACTGGTGTTCTAGTCAAGGGTCGACGTCGAGCTGTGGAGGGGCCTCCTGGGGCCTCAAGATGCCGCCGGAGGCATCGCGGTCAGGCAAGCGTCCCTAGGCTCGCCCCATGACTGAACAGACGATGGCGGGCCGCACGGTCCTGGTGACCGGCGCAAGCGACGGGATCGGGGCCGAGACCGCCAAGGTGCTGGCCGACAAGGGCGCGACGGTGCACGTGACCGGCCGCATCGGCCGACAAGCTGCGCCCGATCGCCGAGGCGGTCGGCACGGAGCCGCTGATCGCCGACTTCTCCCGCCTCGACGACGTACGCCGCCTGGCCGCGCAGGTCAGCGAGCGCGTGGAGACGCTCGACGTGCTGATGAACAACGCCGGCGGCACGTTCTCGCCGTCCAAGAAGACCCACGACGGCCACGAGCCGAACTTCCAGGTCAACCACCTGGCGCCGTTCCTGCTCACGAACCTGCTGCACCCCCGGCTCGCCGCGGCCGACGGGTCGCTGGTCGTCAACACCTCCAGCATCGCCAACCTGATGGGCCGGGTCGTGCTCGACGACCTCGACTACGAGCACCGCCGCGCGCTCGAGGTCCGGGCCTACGGCACCGGCAAGCTGATGAACATCCTCTTCACCCGCGGCAGCACCCAGCGGTGGTCCGGCGACGGCATCGTCTCGACCGCGGTCCACCCCGGCCCCGTCGGCAGCTCCTTCGGTCGCGACTCGTTCTTCGTCGGCCTGCTCTACCGCACGCCGCTCAAGCGCCTCGCGACGATCAGCGTCCCCGACGGTGCCGCGCCCATGATCGCCCTCGCCGAGCGCGGTCCGGACCCCGAGATCGACGGCCGCTACTTCAGCCGGTTCACCATCGACGGGCGCGAGCACAAGCAGGCCCACGACCAGAGCGTGATCGACGGCCTCTGGGAGCGCTCCGCGGCGCTGGTCGGACTGGCCTGACGACATGATCGAGGACCTGGACACGCAGAGCGCCCTGCTCGGGGCGGTCGTCCTGGGCCTGACCCTGATGCTGGCCCTCGTCGCGCGTCGGGTCACGGTCACCGTCCTGGACCGGGGCGACTCGGACCGGCACGCGGGGCGGGCGGTCGCGCGTCTGGTCTCCTTGGTCATCGTCGTCGCCGGCACCGTCTACGCCCTCGAGCTCGCGGGCCTCCAGGTCGGGCCGATGCTGGGCGCGCTGGGGATCGGCGGCATCGCCCTGGCCTTCGCGGCGCAGGACATCCTGTCCAACTTCGTGGCCGGCATCCTGCTGCAGGTCCGGCGTCCCTTCCGGGTCGGCGACGAGATCGGCAGCGGTGACTTCGAGGGGCGGGTGGAGGACGTCAACCTGCGCTCGGTCCGGCTGCGCACCTACGACGGCGTGACGGTCTACCTGCCCAACGCCGAGGTGCTGCAGTCGGCCATCCAGAACTTCACCAAGACCCCGCTCAACCGCACCGCGATCGCGGTCGGGGTGGCCTACGACAGCGACCTCGAGCAGGTCCGCTCGATCATCCTCTCGGCCTGTGACGCCGTCTCCGCGGTGGTGGCCGACCCGGCGCCGGAGGCCTGGGTCGAGAGCTTCGGCGACTCCTCCATCACCATCGCGGTGCGCTACTGGCACGCCTCCGACATCGCCTCGCGGTGGCGGGCCCGCAACGACGTGGCGCTGGCGGTCAAGAACGCCTTCGACGAGGCCGGTGTGACGATCCCGTTCCCGCAGCGCACCCTGTGGTTCGGACCGGGCTCCACCACCCTGCGGGTCGAGGACGGCCGGCAGGAGGCCTGAGGGCGGCTCAGCGCAACGGGACGAAGCGGTAGCGCCCATGCCGGCTGACCCGGTCCGTGCCGTCGCGCCGCACGACGAGCAGCATCACCCCGTCCACGGGGATCACCATCCGGCCGGGGTCGGCGAGCTGGTCGAGCAGCGCCGGAGGCAGTTCGCGGGCCTCGGCCGACACCAGGATCGCGTCGTACGGCGCCTCCGCAGGGCAGCCGAGCGCGTCGGGGTCGGCGACGCTCGACCCGCACCCGTGGCACGTGCTGCGCCGCGAGGTGGGTGCGGGCCATGTCCACCAGCTCCGGCTCCAGCTCGACCCCGAGGACGGAGCCGCCCGGGCCGGTCAGCCACGACAGCAGCGCGGTGGTCCAGCCCGACCCGGAGCCGACGTCGAGCACCCGCTGCCCGGGGCGCGGGTCGAGCAGCCGCAACATCGCCGCGACCGTGCGCGGCTGGCTGTTGGTGGACCCGTGCCCGATCATCACCGGGGCGTCGTCACCGGCGTGGCCGCGCACCCCGGGCGGCAGGTAGTCGCGGCGGGCGACCACGCGCATCGCCTGCGCCACCCGGTCCGCTGTCACGTCCACAGCACGAGTCTCCTCGCCACCCGGGACATTCGCGCCGGGTGGGAGTGATATTTGCGCCGGGTCAGCGTGGGGGGCGGGGGAAGAACATCGGCACGCGGGCGGCGTACTCGTCCCACCCGTCGCGCTGGCTCATCTTCTTCTCCAGCAGCTTGGCGCCGGTGACGTTGCGCAGGAAGAGCGTCATCGCGACCGGGCACAGCACGGTGGCCAGGGCGACGACCCAGCCGGTCGAGGCGGCCGCGGCGAGCCACAGGCCCCACCACACGCACGCGTCGCCGAAGTAGTTCGGGTGCCGGGTCCAGCCCCAGAGGCCCTGGTCCATCACCGGCGGGCGCTCGTCGCGGGGGCGCGACATGTAGGTGTTGAGCTGGCGGTCGCCCACGGTCTCGAAGGTCAGGCCGACGGCCCACACGAGCACGCCGAGCACCAGCACCCAGGTGTGCTCGAGCGCGAGGACGGCGCCGACGGCGACCGGGACGGAGACGAACCACTGGGCCACGCCCTGCACGAGGAAGACGCGGCGCACCGCGGTGCCGATCCCGACCTCGGCGAGAGTCCCGCCGAGCATCTCCTCGTAGCGCGGGTCCTCCTTCGCCGCCGTGGGCCCCGAGCGCGCGGCTGCGCACGTGCCAGGCCAGACGTCCGCCCCACACGGCGACCATCGCCAGCACCAGCCAGCGGTGCCAGTCGGCGTCCTCGGCGCCCGAGGCGCGACCAGCGCGGTCACCAGCGGCGACCACGACGAAGCCGAGCCCCCAGGCCACGTCGACGACGGCGACGATCCCGAGCTGGCGGGCCCGCAGCGCGGTCGCGGTCATCACGACCAGCACCGTGGCGAGGCCGACCAGCAGCGAGAGGATCAGGGCAGGCGTGGTGTCCATGTCACCAGTGTCGTACAGGCGGCAGCGTGTGCGGCTCCTCCGGGACGGACCATCAGGATCTGGTCGACGCCCATCCGGCCGTCGCGGAACGCCATCGAGCCGCCCACGAGGTAGAGCCGCCAGACCCGCACGACCTCCTCGCCGACGCAGCTTGGTGAGCCGCTCGACGTTGGCCTCGAAGCGCTCCAGCCAGCCGTCGACGGTGGCCACGTAGTGCTCGCGCAGCGCGTGCACGTCGCGCACCTCGAGGCCACCGGCCTCGAGCAGCCCGACGGTCTCGCCGACGGGGCGCATGTGCATGTCGGGGGCGATGAAGCTCCTGGATGAACGGTCCACCGCCGGGCCACCTGCCGGCGCGCGACATCTGCTGCACGAGCACCCGCCCACCGGGGCGGACCGCGTCGTGCAGCACCTTCGCGTACGTCGGGTAGTTGCCCTGGCCGACGTGCTCGCCCATCTCCAGCGAGCCGACCGCGTCGTACTCACCTGCCCGGGGCCGGCACCGCGTCGCGGTAGTCCTGCAGCCGGATCTCGCACCCGGTCGCCCAGGCCGCGCTCGGCGATCCGGGCGTCGATGAACTTCTTCTGCTCCGCGGCGATCGTCACGCCGGTGACCTGCGCGCCGAAGTGCTCCGCGGCGTGCAGCGAGAGCGAGCCCCAGCCGCACCCGACGTCGAGCATCCGCATGCCCGGCTCGAGGCCGAGCTTGCGGCACACGAGGTCGAGCTTGGCGCGCTGGGCGTCCTCGAGCGAGGTGTCCGGGGTGGCGTGGTAGCCGCACGAGTAGGCCATCTGCGGCTCGAGGATCGCCTCGTAGAACTCGTTGGACAGGTCGTAGTGGAACGAGATCGCCGAGCGGTCGCGTCCTGGGGAGTGCAGCCGACCCCGGACCCGGGCCTGCGAGGCGGGGTTCCGGGCGGGCGCCCGAGCAGACCGAGGCCGGCGACGGTGCGCACCGCGTCGAGGAGGGCCTGCGGGCGGGGGCGGGCACCGGACAGGCCCCGGTGGCGGGCGACGGCGAACACGTGCGTCAGCGCTCGGTCCAGGTCCCAGCCGTCGACCTCGGGCACGTCGAGCTCACCGGTGACGTAGGCCTGCGCCGCCCCGAGCTCGCCCGGGTGCCACAGGAGTCGGCGCACGGCGTCCGGCGAGCGCAGCTCGACGGTCGGCACCGACCCGTCGGTGGGCCCGGCCACGGAGCCGTCCCAGCACACCAGCCGCACCGGCAGCGGGCCGCGTAGGAACGGCTCGAGCGCCGAGGCCAGCCGCTGCGCGACCCCGCTCACGCGTGGTCCGGCCGTGCCAACACCAACTGGTTGACATCGATGTAGCCGGAGGCGAAGCCGGCGCGGGAGTACTCGAGGTAGAAGTGCCACATCCGCACGAACGTCTCGTCGAAGCCGAGGGCCTCGACCTGCTCGGGCGCGCCGAGGAAGGCGTCGTCCCACAGCCGCAGGGTCGCCGCGTAGTGCTGGCCGAAAGCCTGGCGCTCCACCAGCCTCAGGGAGGTCTGCTCGTGGGTGATCTGCTCGATCACCGACACCGAGGGCAGGAGGCCGCCGGGGAAGATGTACTTGTGGATCCACGTGTAGGTGTTGCGCGTGGCCACCATCCGGTCGTGCGGCATCGTGATCGCCTGGATCGCCACGATCCCGCCGGGGGCGAGCACGGAGTCGATGGTGCGGAAGTACTCGCCCCAGTAGTCGTGGCCGACGGCCTCGATCATCTCGACCGAGACCACGGCGTCGAACTCACCGGTGACGTCGCGGTAGTCGCAGATCTCCACGTCGACCAGGTGGCTGAACCCGGCGGCCTCGATGCGGGCCTCGGCGAGGTGCTGCTGCTCCACCGAGAGCGTGATGGTGCGCACCGTGGCACCGCGGCGGGCGGCGCGGATCGCCAGCTCGCCCCAGCCGGAGCCGATCTCCAGGACCCGCGAGCCCTCGCCGACCTTCGCCCGGTCGAGCAGACGCTCGATCTTGTGGGCCTGGGCGGGCTCGAGGTCCTCGACGCGCGCGTCGGCGGGGGAGCCGGAGAAGAGCGCGGAGGAGTAGCTCATCGTCGGGTCGAGGAAGAGCTCGAACAGGTCGTTGGACAGGTCGTAGTGGTGCGCGATGTTGGACTGGCTGTTCTGCTTGCTCGAGCGCTGGTGGCTCGGCGGGCGCTTGGCGATGACCGTGCGCAGCTTCTGCAGGTTCTGCGGCACCAGGTGCTGCATCTCGGCGGCCAGCACGGTCAGGAAGCCACCGAGGTCGGGGGCGTCCCACGCTCCGGTGAGGTAGGCCTCGCCGAAGCCGATCAGCTGGTGCCGCCCGACGCGGGCCCACAGCTCCTCGGGGCGGTGCACCGTCATCTCCGGCCCGCCGCGCCCGATGGTGCGGCGGCCCTCGGGCAGGTCGAGGTGCACGGTGACGTCGAGACGGTTGACCGCGGCGACGAAGAGCCGCTGCGCGATCTGGGCCGAGACCCGGGCGCGGGGGCCGCTGGGGACGACGTCGAGGCCGGGCCACCGGTCCGCCTGCGGCGGGCTGGTGGGACGGGACGGGGTCATGGTCATCGCGAGACGCCTTCCTGGTGGTGCGCGGGTCGCTGTCGGATGGGGAGGCGTCGCAGCCACAGCCACACGCCGTGCGTGCGGATGAGCAGCGAGCCCCGGAGAGAGGCAGGGGCAGCCCGGAACGGGCTCGTGTCGCTCCGATACCCCGTGAGCGCGGCGCTGAACCGTGCGTCGCCGTCCGAGTGCAGGGTGACGGCGATGTCGAGGCGCTCCCCGGGCACCGGCACGACCAGCTCGTAGTGGCCGTCGGTGCCGTGGAACGGGGAGACGTACATCGCCTTGCCGGTGCGGGCGCGGCCCTGCTCGTCGGGGTGGACGAGGTAGGCGTGCCGGTCGCCGTAGGTGTTGTGCACCTCGACGACGCAGGCCTCGACGCTCCCGTCCCGCGCCAGGGCCCAGAAGACCGAGATCGGGTTGAAGCAGTAGCCGAACGCGCGCGGCTGCGCTGCCATCAGCACCCGGCTGTCGGGGCTCAGGGTGACGCCCTGGAGGTCGAGGAAGTGCTCGACGTTGGCGCGGATGCTGCGATCGGGGGAGCCGAGGTGGTCGCGGGCCTCGAAGGAGCCACGCAGCCACGACGTCGACTTGTGGTCGGGCAGGTCGTCGAGGTCGACGAGCCAGGTGTGCGAGCGGTGCGTGAACGCCCGCTTCATCGGGGTGCGGCGCTGGTGGCGGATGGTCGTCTCGTAGATGACCCCGGCCGGGACGTCGGCGGCGGTGCGCTGCTCGGGCCAGGCGAGGCCGAGGTGCTCCACGGCCCGGAGCCCGGATCGGGCACCGTCCTCGTGGAAGCCCCAGCCGTGGTAGGCGCCGGCGAAGGCGACCCGGTCGCTGTCGAGCTCGCCGAGGCGGGCCTGGGCGGCGACGGAGGCCGGGGTGTAGAGCGGGTGCTCGTACTCCATCCGGTCGATCACGGTGGCCGGGTCGACGAGGTGCTCGCCGCCGAGGGTGACCAGGTAGTGGGTGTCGGTGTCGAGACGCTGCAGCCGGGTCAGGTCGTAGGTGACGACCACACCGCTCGACCCCGTCGGGGCGCTCCTGCACGTCGCTGGGGCGCAGGAAGTTCCACGACGCCCAGGTGTTCTCCAGCCGCGGCAGCACCGAGGTGTCGGTGTGCAGCAGCGCGGTGTTGGGCGAGTAGGGCATCGCGCCGAGCAGCTCGTGGTGCAGCGGGGTCGGCTCGGCCAGCAGCGCCAGGGCCTGCGAGGGGTGCGTCGCGAGCACCACGGCGTCGTACGACGCGACCGCGCCGTTGCCGTCGGTCACCTCGACGCCACCGGGCGTCTCGAGGACCGAGGTCACCTTGGTGCCGAGGCGGACCTCCTGCAGCACGGCGCCGACGCGCTGCACGTAGGTGTGCGAGCCGCCGGTCACGGTGCGCCAGGTCGGCGAGCCGAAGATGCTGAGCATGCCGTGGTGCTCGAGGAAGCTGAAGAGGTAGCGGGCGGGGTACTCCAGGGAGACCTCCGGGTCGCAGGACCAGACCGCGGCGACCATCGGCTCCATGAAGTGGCGCACGAAGAAGTCGCTGAAGCCGCCGCGGCCAGGAACTCCCGCAACGTGCGGTCGTCGCCCCCTCGCTCTCGGTACCGCTGGCGAGCACGGCCTTGGCCTGGCGGTGGAAGCGCGGGATCTCGGTGAGCATCCGCAGGTACGCCGGCCGCGTGAGGTGGCCGCGGGTCGGCAGCACGCCCTGCCGCCCCAGCGCGCCCGCCCACTCGAGGTCGGAGTCGTCGTCGCGGATCGACATCGACATCTCCGACTGCTGCGTGGGCACCCCGAGCTCGGCGAACAGCCGCAGCAGGGTGGGGTAGGTGCGCCGGTTGTGCACGATGAAGCCGGTGTCGATCCCCAGCTCGTGGGTCGAGCCGTCCGACCGGGTCTCGGTCACCCGGTGGGTGTCGGCGTGCCCGCCGAGGCGGTCGTCGGCCTCGTAGAGCGTGACGTGCGCGGTGCGTGAGGCGACGTACGCCGCCGTCAGCCCGGCCACGCCGGAGCCGACGACCGCGACCCGTCGGGGCGCATCGAGGTGGGGACCGCTCATGTCAGGCCTGGTCGAAGTCGATGACGATGGCCGACTCGAAGTTCGGGGTGGCGGAGCCGCCCTCGGGCTCGACGGTGATGCCGACCGCCTGGGCGGTCGCGGCGTCCCCGGAGAGCAGCACGACGTTGTCGGGCCCGTCGGGCATGAAGCCGGCTGCCTTCATCCGGCCGTCGCGCTGGTAGCCACAGCTCGTAGACCAGCCCGTCGCCCGGGTCGGCCATGCCCTCGGTGACGATGACGGCCTGGCGCAGCGACTTGGAGCGGGTGACGGTCGCCTTGGAGCCGTCCTCGAACGTGCGGGTGACGCTGCGGGCGTCCTGGGCCTGCAGGACGTCGGTGACCGCCTTGGGGGTGGTCAGCCCCGGGCCGGCCTCGAGGTTCGAGGTGCCGTCCTCCCAGGGCTGGGTGACGGCGACGACGCCGCCGACACCGAGCAGGGCTACCACTGCAGCCGCGGCGGCGACCAGAACCGGAAATCGCCGGGTCCGGCTGCGGCCGACCTCCTGCGTCAGCGGAGGCAGCGGGCGCACGGTGGCGATGTCGGCCAGGAGCCGGTCGCGCAGGGCGAGCGGCGGGGTGACCGGCTCGACCTCGGTGAGGAGACCGGTGGCCTCGCGCATCGAGTCGACCTCGTAGCGGCACTCGGCGCACTCGGCGAGGTGCCGTTCGAACCGGATCCGCTCGAGGTCGTCGAGCGCGTCGACGGCGTAGGCTCCGGAGAGCGCGTGTACGTCGTTCACTGGCCTACTCCCATCGTGTCTCGCAACCGGATGATTCCGTCGCGTATTCGTGTCTTGGCGGTGCCTACCGGGAGTCCCAGCATGCTGGCGACCTCGGTGTGGGTGTATCCCCCGAAGTAGGCCAGCTCCAAGGCCTCGCGCTGCGCACTGGTCGAGGTCTTCAGTGCGTCGCGGACCCGGCGGGCCTCCAGGGAGGCGTGTGCGGCTTCGGCGGTCGAGTCGTGCTCGACCGGCTGGTTCTGGCGGTGGTACGTGGTGTCGCGCCGCGTGGACGCCTCGGCCGAGCGGACCCGGTCCACGGCCTTGCGGTGCACGATCGTGAGCAGCCAGGACAACGGGCTGCCCCGGTCGGCGTCGAACCTGGCCGACTGGCGCCACACGTCGAGCATGGCTTCCTGGAGGACTTCCTCGCTCTGGGCCGGGTCGCGCACGACCCGGAGAACCAGGCCGTAGGCCCGAGCGGAGACCGCGTCGTAGAGCTGCGCGAAGGCCTGCTGATCCCCCTTGGCGGAGGATCGGAGGAGCTCTGCGAGGTCGGGTGGCGCGGCCCCGCCTGCCGAGGTCCCCTGTGTGCGGGGGACCCCGGCGACGGTCGGCTTAGGCTCAGTCACGTGCTGATCTTCGCGCGTTGTTGCTCAGGTGCGAAAGATCAGGGCATCAGGACTGCGTCGATGACGTAGACCGTGGCGTTGGCGGTGGGCACGTTGCCGCACAGCACGTTGGCCGGGGTCTCGCCGTTCTGGACGGTCATGCCGTCCACGTCGCCCTCGACGGTGACGGTGTCGTTGTTGAGCGTGTCCTGCTCGCCCACGATGGCGTCGGGGTCGAGCTGCTCGCCGATCACGTGGTGCGTCAGGATCGCGGTCAGCGTCTCCTTGTCGGCGAGGACGGCGTTGAGGTCCTTCTTCGGGATGGCGCCGAACGCGTCGTCGGTGGGGGCGA
This sequence comes from uncultured Actinomycetota bacterium, assembly GCA_963722135.1. Classification (GTDB taxonomy): domain Bacteria; phylum Actinomycetota; class Actinomycetes; order Propionibacteriales; family Nocardioidaceae; genus Nocardioides. The sequence continues at coordinate 483,765 of CAVRJT010000001.1, read as the reverse complement.
AGACGGTCAGGGCCTCGGCACCGTTCAGGGTGTCGACGAGACCGGCCTCGGTCACCGCGGTGACCAGGGTGCCGAGCAGCGGGTTGTTGCTGGCGGCGGTGGCGACCGGGTCGTTGACCATGCCGTCGAAGGAGCCGTCGCCGTCGGTCGGGACGGCGCTGCACGCGGGGCCGAAGACCTGGTCGGCGGCGGAGGCCTCGGCGGTCTCCTCCTCGACGGGGGCGTCCGGACGTCTCGGAGCTGGTGTCGGCGCCGGTCGGCTGGTCTCGTCAGCGTCGTCGCCACAGGCCGCGAGGCCCAGGCGTCAGGGTGAGGGCGGTGGCAGCAAGGGCGCCGGTGCGGATGATCTTGGTGTTCTTCATGGGGTGTGCCTTTCGTGGATGGTGGCTTAACAACTGTTGTTCGGTGCTGCTCGGTGTCCGGATTGGCCGGATGGGAACAGATGCTGCTTTTCGGTGTGGCTGCGTCCTCCGGGTCACCCGACGGTGACGCGCAGCTCCTGGATGCCGCTGGCGCCCTCGGGGAACGGCAGGGCGCGGGCGGGCGTCTGGGTGGTGCCGTCGCCGCTGATGGCGCGGGCGGCCACGGTGTGCTGGCCCTCGCTGGCGTCCCAGCGGTAGAACCACTGGCGCCAGTAGTCGTTGTTGACGCTCGGGCCCATCTCGGCGTCCTTCCAGGCCCCGCCGTCGATGCGGACCTGCACCTTGTCGACGCCGCCGAGCTGCTGGGCCCAGGCCACGCCGCCGATGACGTTCTCGCCGGTGGACAGCTGGGCGAGCGAGGCGGGGGTGTCGATCCGGGTGGAGACCTTGATCGGGGCGTCGGTGGCCCACTCGCGGTCGGTCCAGTACGCCGACTTCTCGGCGTACGTCGTCAGCGTGATCCGGGTGATCCACTTGGTCGCGCTGATGAACCCGTAGAGGCCGGGGACGATCATCCGCGCCGGGAAGCCGTGGGCGCGGGGCAGCGCCTCGCCGTTCATGCCGATCGCGATCATCGCGTCGCGGCCGTCGGTGGCCAGGTCGAGCGGGGTGCTGATGGTCATCCCGTCGAAGTCGGTGGTGTAGATCTGGTCGGCCTTGTCGCCGACGCCGGCCATCTCGAGCAGGTCGGTGAGGCGGACGCCGAGCCAGCGGGCGCTGCCGACGAACTCGCCGCCGACGCTGTTGGACACGCAGGTCATCGTGATGTCGCGCTCGATCAGGTCCATGGCGAGGAGGTCGTCGAAGGTCAGCGTCGATCTCCTTCTCCACGTCGCCGTCGATGGTCAGCGTCCAGCTGTCCTGGTCGATCACCGGGGTGTCGAGGCGGGTGTCGACGCGGTAGAAGTCCGCGTTGGAGACGCGCAGCGGCGTGATGCCCTTGATCTTCCCCTCGAGGCCCTCGGGGAAGGCGCCGGCCGGGTCGGCCGGGGCGGGCAGCGCGATGTCGACGTTGCCGGTGCGCAGGCGGGTCACGAAGCGGCCCGCGCCGCCGAGCACGGTCGCGGCGGCGGCGAGCGCGGCCGCGGCGACCAGGACGCCGCGGCGGCTGGGGGCGGTGGAGCCGCCCTCGGCGGCGGCGACGTGGGTCGCGCCGGCCTTGGTGGCCGAGGCCCGACGTGCAGCCAGGTCAGCGCCAGGACGCCGGTCACGGCGGCCACGAGGCTGGGGAGCAGGTCGAGGAAGCCCGCGGTGGGGCGCAGCATGGCGGCGACGGCCGCCAGGGTGACCAGCAGGACGAGCAGGCCGGCACCCAGGGCCAGGCGGCGGCGGGCCAGGACGCCGGCGACGCCGGCCAGCACCAGCACCGCGAGGATGACCGAGCCGACCAGGATGAGCTTGTCGGCGGTGCCGAACTGGCGGATCGCCCACTCCTTCATCGGGGTGGGGGTCAGGTCGATGACGGTGGAGCCGACGGCCAGCACCGGCGAGGACGACGGCACCAGCAGCGCGGCGACGAGGTGGGCCGCGGCCATGCCGAGGAGGGTCGAGACGACGCCGAGGGAGGCCCACAGCAACGCCGAGACCACCCCGTGCGTGCGCGTGCCGGCGGTGCCGGGGTCGGGCGTGTGAGTGGTCATGGGGGTAGTTCGGAGCCCGGGGCCTCCGCGGATGTCTCCTCGGGGCCGGGCAGGATGTGGCGCATGTCCCACCACACCTCGTCAGAGCCGGTCCCCGAGTCCGATGCGCTGGTCCGCTACGCGGTGGCCGACGCGGTCGCCACGATCACCCTGGACTCCCCGCACAACCGCAACGCGCTCTCGCGCCGGCTCCTCCAGGAGCTGGGCGAGGCCCTGACCCGCGCCGCCGAGGACGACGACGCCCGGGTGGTGGTGCTCGCTGCCACGGGCAAGGTCTTCTGCTCCGGCGCCGACCTGTCCGAGGCTGCGGGCGGGTCGATGGAGGAGGGGGCGCGCGCCATCGTGGCGCTGCAGCGGGCCGTGCTCGCCCACCCCAAGCCGGTCGTGACCCGGCTCCAGGGCCCGGTGCGCGCCGGCGGGATCGGTCTGGTCGCCGCCTCCGACGTCGTGGTCAGCGCCGACGCAGCGACCTTCGCGCTCACCGAGGTCAAGCTCGGGCTGGCCCCCGCAGCGATCTCCCTGACCGTGCTGCCCCGGATGACCAGCCGCGCCGCCGCCCTGACCGCCCTGGGCGGGGAGGTCTTCACCGCCGCCGAGGCGCTCGAGCACGGCCTGGTCACCAGCGTGGTCCCCGCCGAGGAGCTGGACGCCGCCGTCGCCGCCGTCTGCGCCAGCCTGGCGACCGGCTCGCCGCAGGGCCTGCGCGAGACCAAGGCGCTGCTCAACCGCGAGCTGCTGGCCCGCCTCGACGAGCGCGGCGACGACCTCGCCGCGCTCTCGGCCCGCCTCTTCGGCTCCGAGGAGGCCAAGGCCGCGATGACCGCCTTCCTGTCGCGTCCCAAGCGCTGACGAGATCCCGCAAGACGCGGGAGGACCTGCTTCTAGGTCCGGCGGTGGAACCGGACCTCGTTGTCGGGGCCGACTCGACCTCGTGCTCCGGGTCTACCGTGTCCGTGGGACCGGGGGTCGTCGTGGATCGAGAAGATTCTCGGGCGTACGTCAACTGACCGGTCGAGGTGCAGAGAGTGACCGCTCGTCCATCGACGACCGGCTCCAGCGCTTCTGCCGGGATCGGGCAGCGGCCCGAAGTCCTGGTTGCAGTCCTCGGCGCCGGCGCAGGCGGCCAGCACCTCGGCCCGGCGCCTCAGCTCGGCCTCGACGGCGGCGTACCGGGGACGGCCGGTGACCGACTCCACCTGGTGCGGGTCGCGGTCGCGGTCGTACATCTCGACGAAGCCGTCGTGGAAGCGCACCCACGTGTAGCGGTCGGTGCGGATGCCGCGGTAGAGCCAGCCGGTGTCGGGGGTCTCGGGCCGGAACGGCCCGCCCTGCACCAGCACGCCGCCCGGGTGCAGCTCCTCGGTCTCCTCGCCGCGCCACAGGTCCAGCAGCGACCGGCCGTCGACCGCTCACCCCGGCCTCGGCGTCGGCGATGTCGAGGAAGGTCGGCACCAGGTCGACGATCGTGGCGGTGGCCTCGGTGGTGGTGCCGGGCTCGATCCCGGGCCCGCGCACCAGCAGCGGGGTCCGCACGTTCTCCTCGTAGGGCAGGATCTTGCCGAACCAGCGGTGCTCGCCCATCTGGAAGCCGTTGTCGGTGACCAGGACGATGTAGGTGTTGTCGAGCTCGCCCGACGGCGCGCAGCTGCTCGACCAGCGGCTCGAGCGTCTGGTCGAGGGCGTCCAGCGCGGCGGCGCGACCGCGGGCGCTGCGCACCACCTTGCCCTCCGAGAAGCTGCCCTGGCGCCGGACGAGGGCCTGCTTGTCCGACACGTCCGCCTCGTTGAACGACGGCGAGTCGATGATCGAGCGGGCCAGCGCGTCGGCCTGCTCCTGGTGCGGCAGCTCGCCGGTACGCCGCTGCTCCTCGCGCTGGGCGGGCGAGGGGCGCGGCGGCACCAGGCCGCAGGTCTCGCTCTTGCACGTGTCCCGCTCGCGGGCCGGGTGCGGGGCGAAGTGGCTGACCCACATGAAGAACGGGTCGTCGGACTCGGCAAGCCGGTCGACGTACTCGACGGCCTTCTCGCCGACGTAGTCGGTGTAGTAGCCCTCGACCTGGACGGGGCCGTCCTCGTCGTACTGCACGAAGTCGTAGTAGTCCGCGAAGCCGTGGCTGGTGGCGTTGAAGATGTCCCAGCCGGGGACCCGCCCGTCGTTCTTGCTGTAGCCGTTGAGCATCTTGCCCAGGAACGCGGTGGTGTAGCCGGCCTCCTGCAGCCAGACGCCGACGTGCTGCTGGTTGTCGAAGGCGTCGTAGCCGCCCTGCGGCGGGAAGTTGCCGCGCACGCCGTTGTTCTGGGCCAGCTGGCCGGTCATCAGCTCGGCCCGCGCGGGGCAGCACAGCGGGTGCGGGGTGAGAGCGTTCTCGAAGGTCAGGCCCTCCTCGCCGAGCAGTCGCTGTGCGTTCGGGAGGAACTGCATCTCGTCGAGGCGCTGGTCGTCGGTGGTGACCAGGACGATGTTGGGCCGGTCCTGGGACCGGGGCGCGGCGGGCTCCGCCCGCAGCTGCACGACGGCGGCCACGGAGAGCAGCACGACGTAGGCCACGAAGGCCGCGACCAGCGGCCGCGGCAGCCGCGGCGGGGCGAGGGAGGGCACGCCAGTCAGCGGACCCGGGGGAGCGGGCCGAAGTCGCGGTTGCAGGAGCGGGGGCCCGAGCAGCGCCCGAGCACGGTCGCGCGGCGCGCCAGCTCGCGCTGCACCGCGGCGTACGCCGGCTTCCCGGCCACCGACGCGAGCTCGTGCGGGTCGCGCTGGCGGTCGTAGAGCTCGACGAAGCCGCCGTCGTGGCGGGCGTAGGTGTAGCGGTCGGTGCGCACCCCCCGGTACAGCCAACCCCGGGGGCCGGTCTCGGGCTTGAAGGGCCCACCCTGGATGAGCATCCCGCCGGGGTGCAGCTCCCGGTCGGAGCGCCCGGTCCACAGCGGCAGCATCGAGACGCCGTCGAGGCGGCGATCGCTGCGCGCCCCGGCCACGTCGAGGAAGGTGGCCGTCAGGTCGACGATGCTGACCGGGCGTGTCACTGGTGGTGCCGGGCGCGACCCCGGGGCCGCTGACGAGCATCGGCATCCGCAGGTTCTGCTCGTAGGGCAGTGTCTTGCCGAACCAGCTGTGCTCGCCGAGCGTGTAGCCGTTGTCGGTGATGAAGACCAGGTAGGTGTTGTCCAGCTCGCCGTCGGCGCGCAGCTGGGCGGCCAGCCGGGCGAAGGCGTCGTCGAGGGAGGCCAGCGCACCGGCCCGGGCGCGGACCAGCCGACGGACCTTGCCGTCGGAGGTGCCGTGCTGGCGGCGCACCAGGCGGGGCTTGTCGGAGCGGTCGCGCTCCTGGTAGCCCGGCGAGGCGATGATCTGGTCGGCCAGCCGGTCGGCCTCGTCCTGCATCGGGAGGCGGCCCAGCAGCCGCTCCTGGGCCTGGTAGGCCGGGGAGAGCTGCGGCGGACCGTTCTTGCAGCTGGCGTCGTGGCAGCCCGAGCGGCCCTTGCTGGGGTGCGGCGCGAAGTGGCTGACCCACATGAAGAACGGCGCGTCCATGTCGCTGAGGTCGCCGGCGTACTCCACGGCCTTGTCGCGCGAGGTAGTCGGTGTAGTAGCCCTCGACCTCGACCTTGCGGTCCTGCTCGAACTGGATGAAGTCGTAGTAGTCGGCGTAGCCGTGGCTGGTGGCGTTGAAGATCGTCCAGCCCGGGTCGCGGCCGTCGCTCTTGTCGTAGCCGTTGAGCGGCTTGCCGAGGAAGGCGGTGTTGTAGCCCGCCTGCGAGAGGTCGGTGCCGATGGTCGAGGACGGGTCGAAGGCCGCGTAGCCGCCCTGGGGCGGGAAGTTCGTGCGCACCCCGTTGTTCTGCGCCATCTGTCCGGTGAGGATCTCGGCGCGCGCGGGGCAGCACAGCGGGTGCGGGGTGATCGCCTCGGCCATCGTGAGGCCGTGCTCGCCGAGCATCGCGCGCACCTTCGGCAGGAAGACCATCTCGTCGAGGCGCTGGTCGTCGCTGGAGAACAGCACGATGTTGGGCCGCTGGTCGCTGGGCGCGGACACCGGGGCGACGGCGCCGTCGGGCACCGTGCTGCCGGTGCCGGCCGCGGCGCTGATCAGGGCGATCACCAGGACGACCACGATCGCCACGGGCCACGGGCTGCGGGGCGCAGCGGCCTGGGGTGGGAGCGGGTCGGTCACGGGGCAGAATGCTAACCGTCGGCGGGCAACCTTCCGTGATCGTCAGGTGGTCGACCAGTACATGACCACCACCATCGGGACCCGCTCGGGCGCGTCCCTCCCAGGAGGCGCCGTGGCACGGCAGCGGCCGGACGGCGGCACCCACGCGCACGTCGACTTCGACGAGTTCGTGCTCGCCCGCTCCGCGGCCCTGCTGCGCACGGCCTACCTCCTCACCCACGACCACGCCCTGGCCGAGGACCTGCTGCAGGCCTCCCTGGCCAAGGCCTGGTTCGCCTGGGAGCGCATCGACCAGCACGAGGCCTACGTGCGCCGCATCCTGGTCACCACCTACGCCACCTGGTGGCGCCGGCGGTGGAACGGCGAGCACGCCACCGAGGAGCTGCCCGAGCCGCGGGCCGGGGCCGGCGCGGCCGACCCGACCGAGGGGGTCGGTCAGCGCCACGACCTGTGGACCGCGATGGAGCGGCTGCCGCGCCGCCAGCGCGCGGTCGTGGTGCTGCGCTACTTCGAGGACCTCACCGAGGCCCAGACCGCCAGCCGTCCTCGGCTGCTCGGTCGGCACCGTCAAGAGCCAGACGTCCAAGGCGTTCGCCAAGCTGCGCATCGACCCGTCCCTGGCCCCCGCAGACCTCCCCTCCGGCACCACCCGCACCGAGACCGAGGACCACTCATGAGCACCGTCGACGACCTGCGCAGCACCCTGGAGGACCACGCCCACGGGGTGCAGGACCCCGGCGCCACGCCCCGCGTGGTCGCGGTGCACGAGCGGGTCCGCGGCCTGCGTCGCCGGCGGCGTACGGCGGCCGGTGCGCTCGCGGCCGTGGTCGCGCTCGCCGGGGTCGGGATCGGCGTCCAGGTGCTCGGGGACCGGCAGACCGGCCCGGAGCCGGCCGGGGCGCCGCGCACGCTCGCCGACCAGGAGGTGCCGGCGACGGTGACGATCCTGGGCCGCGGCTACGACTACGTCGAGGGGATCGACCTCGACACCGACGAGCGCGTCGCCACGGTCCGGCTGCCGCGCGCGGACGCTCCGCGCGCGGTGTCGCTGGCCGCCTCCGGCCTCGGCGACGGTGCGGCCACGCTGCGAGCTCTACGGCAGCGGGGTCGCCCGCGTCGTCGGGCGCCGGCTCGCTGGAGCAGCCCGGTCCCGGTCGGGGCCGAGCCCGCTGCGCTTCCGGGTGGTCCTCGAGGGGGTCGGGCCCGACGCGGAGGTGGGCCTGGCGGTCTACGAGCGGGCCGACGAGCCGCCGACCGGTGTGGTCGCCCCGAACGGGATCACCCACTTCCGCGACGAGATGGCCGGCAACCCGCTGATCGTCGGCGGGTTCTCCGAGCCCGGCGCGAGCGAGCTGGAGCTGGGCTTCGAGCTCGACGGCGCCACCATGGTGCGCTTCGCGACCTACCTGCACGAGCCCGACCGAGGGCGTGTGGGTGCACCTCGACATCGACGACCAGCCCGGGTGGTCGCGGGGGGCGTGCGAGCGACGAGGGCGTCGAGGACGCCTGCCGGGCAGCTGGGGCTCGCATGGCCGACCCGCTCGAGCCCGGGACGCACACGGTGCGGGCCTACCTGACCCAGGGCGCCGAGGGCACCCCGCGTCGAGGACCCGGACGCCGTGCTCGGCGTCGGCGGCCTACGACCGAGCCGGAGACGGTCAGCGGTCCGGGCGATCGGTGGACGTGCGTGGTCGAGGCGCGACGGTCGGCTGTGGGAGCTCGACGAGACGCTGCCGGCCACCCGTGACGGCGCGCCGGTGACCCATCGGGTCGAGCACCGACGACGAGCCGCGCCTGGTCGGCTTCACCGCCCGCGGCGGCATCGTCGGGATGCGGGTCGAGGCTGGTCGGGCCGGGACGCTCGGGCTGACCATCGACCCTCGTCGAGGCCGCCGAGGGGCGGCAGCAGCCTCGCCGGCCAGCTGCTCGCGCGGGGACGACTACGAGCTCTCGCTCTACGACGACCGGGAGGGCTCGTTCGACGGCACGATCCTGCTCTACCGACCCGTCGGGTGAGCGGGGGAGACGGCGGTTCGCGGCTCGGCTGCCGCGGCGGGACCGGTAAAGTCGCCTCCTTGCCGCGGCCCGATGGCCCCGGTCACCGGCCAGCAGGCCGGCACGAGGAGCACGTCGAGGAGAGCACGCGTTGAGCGACGATCTCGCAGCGCAGGAGACCGCGCGCGAACAGGCGTACGTCGACAAGGTCTACGCCCAGCTGGCCGTCGCGGCCAGCAACGCGCAGGCACTGGCCAAGGAAGGTCACGAACGGGGCCGGCTGGGCCACGAGGGTGGCCTCGTCGAGCGCGACGCGATGGTCTTCCAGGCCGCTCGCCGCATCGCCCAGCTCGACGCCGCGCACGAGGGCCTGGTCTTCGGACGCCTCGACCTGCACCCCGACCTCGACCCCGAGCCCCGCTACATCGGTCGCATCGGCCTGCGTGACGCCGAGCGCGAGTCCCTGCTCATCGACTGGCGAGCGCCCGCCGCGGCCGTGTTCTACCAGGCGACCGCGGCCACGCCGCAGCGCGTGATCCGGCGCCGGGTGCTGCGCTCCGACGGCGCGAGCGTCGTCGGGGTCGAGGACGAGCTGCTCGACGCCGAGGCGCTGGAGGAGACCGGGGCCGACCTGCCGATCATCGGCGAGGGCGCGCTGATGGCGCAGCTCTCCCGGGCCCGGGACCGCACCATGCACTCGATCGTGGCCACCATCCAGGCCGAGCAGGACCAGGCGATCCGGGCGCCCAGCCGCGGCGTCACCGCGATCTCCGGCGGCCCCGGCGTCGGCAAGACGGTCGTGGCGCTGCACCGCGCGGCGTACCTGCTCTACACCGACCGGCGTCGCTACGAGACCGGTGGCGTGCTGATCGTGGGCCCCAGCGGGGTCTTCATGCGCTACATCGAGCGGGTGCTGCCCAGCCTCGGCGAGACCGCCGTGGCCCTGCGCTCGCTCGGCGAGGTCGTCGACGGGGTGCGCGCCGCCCGGCAGGACGAGCCCGCGGTCGCCGACATCAAGGGTGCCGCCCGGATGGCGGAGGTGATGCGTCGTCTGGCGCGCCAGCAGGCGCCCGGCAGCCCGACGGAGTTCCGCCTCTTCTACCGCGACGACGTGCTGCTGCTCGACCGCGGCGGCCTGGGCCGGATCCGGCGCCAGCTGATGTCGCAGGGCCCGCGCAACCGGCAGCTGCCCCGGGTGCCGGGTGCGCTGCTCGACGCGTTGTGGCGCCAGGTGCGCGGCGAGCGCGGCCGCGAGCGCGGCCGGTCCTCCTTCGACGAGGACCTGCTGGGCGACCAGCGGTTCCTCGACTTCATCACGGCCTGGTGGCCGCCGCTCGGCGGCGCCGACGGTGCTCGCCTGGCTGCGCGACCCCGAGCTGCTCGGCCGGATCAGCGAGGACGTGCTCTCCACCGACGAGCAGCGGGTGCTGAGCGCCTCCTGGGCCGCGATGCCCGAGCAGCCCGTCGGCCGGGACCTCACGGTCCAGGACGTGCCGCTGCTCGACGAGCTGCGCTACGCGCTCGGCGACGTGCCCGACCGCAACGACGACGAGGCGTCGCTCTCGGACACCTCGCTGCTCGAGGGCGGCCACGACATGGCCGAGCTGATGACGGCCGCGGACCGGGAGTACGCCCCCTCCGGGCGGGCCTGGGCGCCGCCGACCCACAAGATCGACGACGACCCGTTCGCGCACGTGCTCATCGACGAGGCCCAGGACCTGACGCCGATGCAGTGGCGGATGATCGGGCGCCGCGGGCGCATGGCCTCGTGGACGATCGTCGGGGACCCCGCGCAGTCGTCGTGGCCGGTGCCCGAGGAGGCCGCCGCCGCGCGCGCCGAGGCCACCGAGGGCAAGGCGCTGCACGAGTTCCACCTCTCGACGAACTACCGCAACTCCTCCGAGATCTACGACTTCGCCGCGGCGTACGCCCAGCGGGTCGGGCTCGACGCCGACCTGCCGACCGCGGTGCGCTCGACGGGCGAGGAGCCGCAGGTCGTCGAGGGCGTCCCGGACCTGGAGGCTGCGGTCCGCGAGGCCGTGGTCGACCTCGCCGGCCGGGTGGGCGGCACCGTCGGTGTCGTGGTGCCCGCCGCGCGTCGCTCCGAGGTGAACGGCTGGCTGGCCTCCTGGCCCGAGCTGGGCGAGGACGCCGCCGGTGCCCGCGCCGCGGTCGACTCCACGGTCCAGGCCTCGGGCGAGGACCGCGTCGTCGTGCTCACCGGTCTCGAGACCAAGGGCCTGGAGTTCGACGGCATCGTGGTCGTGCGGCCCCAGGAGATCGAGGACGAGTCGCAGACCGGTCGGGCCACGCTGTACGTCGTGCTCACCCGCGCCACGCAGCTGCTCACGACCGTCTCCTGAACCGCGGCGGTCGGGCCTGCCCGGCCCCACTAGGCTGCCCGCATGACTGAGGCCACGCCGGACGCCCGCGCCGCGATCGAGGCGATCCAGGGCCACGAGGCGTGGGCGATCATCCGGCGCTCCACCCGGGCCGGCGACAAGGACACCGTCGGGCTCGTCGGGGGGCGGCGCAGCGTCGTCGAGTCGCTGCTCGACGTGCCGCTCGAGGAGGGTGCGCCCGCCGGTGGGCACATCGCCGACCGGCTGCTGGCCATCCCCTTCCGCCAGGTCGCGGAGCGCGGCTTCGAGGCCCACGACGACGGCACCCCGCTGGTGGTCGTCGACGTCGAGACCGAGCTGGAGTTCTCCGTCGCCGAGGTGATCGAGGCGATCGACGACACCGGGGTCGAGTTCGTCGACCGCGGCGGCTTCGACACCGACGACGCGGCGTACGCCGAGATCGTCGAGGCGATCATCCGCGACGAGATCGGTCAGGGCGAGGGCGCCAACCTCGTCATCGGGCGCCACTACCGCGCGCAGGTCGCCGACTGGGGCACCGCCACCGCGCTCACCGTCTTCCGGCGCCTGCTCGAGCGCGAGCGCGGCGCCTACTGGACCTACGTCTTCTTCACCGGCGACCGGTTCCTCATCGGCGCCAGCCCCGAGCGGCACGTCTCCATCCACGACGGCGACGTGCGGATGAACCCGATCTCCGGCACCTTCCGGATCCCGCGCGAGGGCGACGTCAAGGGTCGGCTGCTGGACTTCCTGCGCGACGAGAAGGAGATCTACGAGCTCTTCATGGTCGTCGACGAGGAGCTCAAGATGATGTGCGACATCTGCCACGAGGGTGGCCAGGTGCTCGGGCCGTTCCTCAAGCCGATGACCCACCTCGTGCACACCGAGTACCTGCTCGCCGGGCGCACCGACCGCGACCCCCGCGAGGTGCTGCGCGACACGATGTACGCCGCCACCGTCACCGGCAGCCCGGTCGAGAACGCCTGCCGGCTGATCAAGGCCTACGAGACCGAGGGGCGCGGCTACTACGGTGCCGCGCTGGCGATCCTCGGGCGCGACGAGCGCGGCGGCCCCGTGGTGGACAGCCCGATCGTGATCCGCAGCGCCGACGTCGACCTCGAGGGCAACCTCAAGGTGACCGCCGGGGCCACGCTGGTGCGCGACTCCGACGCGGCGTACGAGGTGGCCGAGACCCACGCCAAGGCCGGCGGCATCCTCAGCGCGTTCGGCCTGGTGCCGCCCGCGCCCGCGCCCAGCGTGCCGGTGGCCGAGCTCGCTGCCGACGAGGACGTGCTGATCGCGCTGAACGCCCGCAACCGTCGGCTGTCGTCGTTCTGGCTCACCGACCAGGCCGACGAGGACCCGGACCCGCGGCTGGCCGGGCGCAGCGTGGTGATCCTCGACGGCGAGGACGACTTCGTGAACATGCTGCGCCACGTGCTCGGCGTGATCGGCCTGAGCAGCACCGTGGTGCGCCACGAGGACTACGTGCCCGGCTGCCTGGACGGCCACGACCTGGTCGTGGTGGGGCCAGGTCCCGGCGACCCGCGCGACGACACCGACCCGAAGATGCAGCACCTGCGGGCCGCGGTCGCCGAGCTGCTGGAGCGGCAGCAGCCGTTCCTGGCGGTGTGCCTGGGCCACCAGGCGCTGTGCCACCAGCTGGGGCTGGACCTGGCCTACAAGGACATCGTCTTCCAGGGCATCCAGTCGCCGGTGCGCCTGGAGGGCCGCACCGAGCGGGTCGGCTTCTACAACACCTTCGTGGCCCGGGTCGGCGCCGACCAGGAGCTGCCGGCGGGGGTCGAGGTCGACACCGACCCGGAGACCGGCGACGTGCACGCGCTGCGCGGACCGCACTTCCGCGGCATCCAGTTCCACGCCGAGTCGATCCTGACCCAGAACGGGTACGACCTGCTGCACACGCTGGTGCGCGATCTCCTCGTCCCTTCGAAATGACCGATCGGACGATGCGCTCCATGCCCTGGGGGGTAGGGTTTCGTCCTGACACGCACTGCGCGTCGAAGCCCGATGGTGACTGCCCCCCAGCGCCATCGGGCTTGTCGCATTTCGAGGCCCGTCCTGCTCCTCGAGGGCCCGCGTGAGCGTCCCGGACGTCGTGGTGGTCGACCACCACGACTCCTACACCCAGAACCTGGTGCACCTCGTGGCCGAGGTGACCGGGCGGCTCCCGCGGGTGGTCCAGCACGACGAGACCGACCCCGACGACGTGCTGCGGCACAGCCACGTGCTGCTCTCGCCCGGCCCCGGCCACCCGGGGGACCCGCACGACTTCGCCGTCGGCGTCGAGGTGCTGCGCCGCGCCACCCGCCCGGTCCTCGGCGTCTGCCTGGGCATGCAGGGCCTGGTGAGCGTGTACGGCGGCCGCGTGGGGCGCATCCGGCCCGCCCACGGCACCGTCTCGCAGGTGCGACCACGACGGTCGGGGCGTCTTCGCCGGGCTGCCGCAGGACTTCGACGTGGTGCGCTACCACTCGCTGGCCGCGCTGGAGGTGCCCGACTGCCTCGAGGTGAGCGCCACCTGTCCGGGCCGGCGTGAGGAGCACGGGGAGGGCGAGCCGGTGGTGCTGGGGGTGCGGCACCGCGACCTGCCCCTGGAGGGCGTGCAGTTCCACCCCGAGTCGGTGCTCTCGCGCCACGGGGCGGCGCTGGTCGCCTCCTTCCTGCGGAGCGACCATGGCTGACCCGGTGGCGCTGTTCGAGCGGACGGCGGCGGCGTACGCGCGGTGCTTCTGGCTGGACGGGGGCGGGGCGCGCGAGTGGTCGGGTCGTCGCTCGATCCTCGGTTGGCTCGAGGACGACGACGTGTCGCTGAGCTACGACGCCGGCCGCCGGGAGGTCACCCGGCACGCCGGTGGCCGCGCCGAGGTCGTCGGTGACGACGTGTTCGCGGTGCTCGAGGCCGAGCTCGCCGCCGGTGCGCCGAGCGACCAGTGGTTCGGCTACCTCGGCTACGCCTGCCGCCCCGACCTGCCCGCCCGCGCGTCGCTCGACCTGCCGGACGCGGTGTGGATGCGCCCGCGGCACGTGCGGTTCTTCGAGCACCCCGAGCCGCCGGGCGGGCCGACGGATCGGTCCCGGGACTGGTACGCCGGGGCGCAGACCGCCTACGGCCTGCCGCCCGACGACCTACCGGGCGGCGTTCGAGGAGGTCCAGGAGCGGCTGCACGCGGGCGACACCTACGAGGTGAACCTGACGCTGCGCGAGGAGATCGTCTCGACCCTCGACCCGGTCGCGGCCTACCTGCGGCTGCGCGCGCTCAACCCGGCGCCGTACGCCGGCTTCCTGCAGCACGACGTGCCGGGGGCGCGCGGCTGGCTGCTGAGCAGCAGTCCGGAGCGCTACGCCCTGGTGGGGGCCGACCGGGTGCTGGAGACGAAGCCGATCAAGGGCACGGTGCCCCGCGGCGCCGACCCCGAGCAGGACGCGCGCGGCGCCGCGAGCTGGCGCAGGACCCCAAGCAGCGCGCCGAGAACCTGATGGTCGTCGACCTGCTGCGCAACGACGTCGCGGGAGTGTGCGAGCCGGGCTCGGTCGAGGTGCCGACGCTGATGGAGGTCGAGACCTACACCAGCGTCCACCAGCTCGTCAGCGTCGTGCGCGGGCGGCTGCGCGACGACGTCACCACCGTCGGGGCGCTGCGCTCGCTCTTCCCGGCCGGGTCGATGACCGGTGCGCCCAAGCGGCGCACCATGGAGGTCGTCGACGCCGTCGAGGCCACCCCTCGAGGTGCGTACGCCGGGGCGTTCGGGTGGGTGAGCGCCGACGGCCGGGCCGACCTGGGGGTGGTGATCCGGGCCCTGAGCACGACCGGCGCGGGCCGGTGGGCGCTGGGCACCGGGGGCGGGGTCACCGTGCTCTCCCGAGGTCGACGACGAGTGGGCCGAGGCGCGGCTGAAGGCGGAGCGGCTGCGGGCGGTCTTCGAGGACTCCGCGCCCGGGGGGTGAACGCGGACCGTTAGCCTCGGGGCATGGAGAAGCCGCACGTCGTCGTCCTGTTCGGCGCGACCGGGGACCTGTCCAAGCGCAAGCTCCTGCCGGGGCTGCTGCACCTCTTCCAGGCCGACCTGCTCAACGACGCCAAGATCGTGGGCACCTCGCTGGAGGACCTCACGAACGAGCAGTTCGTCGAGCTGGCGCGCACGGCGTGCCAGGAGTTCGCCAAGGACGACTTCGACGCCGACACCTGGCACGCGTTCGCCGAGATGCTCACCTACGTCTCGCAGTCGCAGGGCTCGGAGGCGCTGCGCGACGAGGTCTACCGCGTCGAGACGCTGCTGCCCGGCGAGATCCACGACAAGCGGCGCCTGCACTACCTCTCGGTGCCGCCCAGCGCTGCCCTCTCGGTGCTCAAGCAGCTCGACGAGTGCGACCTGGTGGAGCGCTCCCGGGTGGTGATGGAGAAGCCGTTCGGCACCGACCTCGAGTCGGCGAAGATCCTCAACGCCCGGGTGCACGAGGTCTTCGACGAGTCGCAGGTCTTCCGCATCGACCACTTCCTCGGCAAGGAGGCGGCCCAGAACATCCTGGCCTTCCGCTTCGCCAACGGGCTCTTCGAGCCGATCTGGAACCGCAACTTCATCGACCACGTGCAGATCGACGTCCCCGAGACCCTCGGGCTGGAGGGCCGCACCTCGTTCTACGAGGCCACCGGGGCCTACCGCGACATGGTCGTGACCCACCTGATGCAGGTGCTGACCTTCATGGCGATGGAGCCGCCCACCTCGCTGACCCCCGACCCGATCAGCGACGAGAAGCTCAAGGTCTTCCGGTCGATGAAGCCGATCGAGCCGCACCACGTGGTCCGCGGCCAGTACGTCGGCTACCGGGGCAAGGAGGAGGTCGCCGACGACTCCGACACCGAGACCTTCACGGCGCTGCGCGTCGAGATCGACAACTGGCGCTGGGCCGGCGTCCCGTTCTTCCTGCGCACCGGCAAGAAGCTGGCCGAGAGCGCCCGGATCATCTCGATCGCGTTCAAGGAGCCGCCGCTGACGATGTTCCCGGCGGGCTCGGGCGTGGGCACCCACGGCCCCGACCACCTCACCTTCGACCTGGCCGACCAGTCGCGGATGTCGCTGTCGTTCTACGGCAAGCGGCCCGGGCCGGGGATGAAGCTGGACAAGCTCTCGATGCAGTTCGCCACCCACGACACCGCGTCCTCGGGGCTGGTGCTCGAGGCCTACGAGCGGCTGATCCACGACGCGATGCGCGGCGACCACACGCTGTTCACCACCGCGCGAGGGCATCGAGGAGCTGTGGGCGAAGTCGATGCCGCTGCTCGACGACCCGCCGCCGGTGCGCAGCTACCCGCCCGGCTCGTGGGGTCCCAACGCCATCCACCAGCTCATCGCCCCGCGCGCCTGGCGGCTGCCCTTCGAGCGGGAGTGGCGCGACCCGAACGCCAGCGAGGTCTGAGGCCGCGCTCAGACGTCGGTCGCCGCGGGCCCGCTCGTCGGAGCCGAGGTCGACCGAGCGCCGGGTGTTGGTCATCGCGGTGACCACGGTGGTGCCGAGGCGGCCCTCGCGGTCGAAGACGGTGGCGGTGCCCACCGCGATGCCGTCGTGCTCGACGCGGTCGGTGGCGTGCAGGCCCACGGTCACCCCGGCCGGGCGCCGGGCCAGGGTCAGGGTGATGTCGGCGTTGATGTGCTCGACGCCGCCGCTGCCCCAGTTGCTGGTCAGGCTGGTGCCGTCGGCCATCGCCGCGACGGCCTGGAAGCCGGTCAGCGGCTCGCCCGAGACGATCGAGGGCGGGGTGTTCCAGGTGGTCTTGCGCCCGGCGTTCTGGTGCTCGCGGAAGTCCTGCGACCAGTCGGCGTCGCTGCGCAGGTACGGCACGTGCGGCTCGTCGGAGACCGGGGCGACCTCGAGCGGCGGCGGCTGCGGGGCGTCGTCGGGGCATCCAGACCTCGCCGGTCGGGGCCTCGCCGGTGCGCAGGAACAGCACCGAGGCCCGCGCGGTCGCGACCGGCCCGCCCTCCGGGTCGTCGTCGTCCTGGAGCAGGTGCACGTCGACCAGGCACAGCCGCGGGCCCTCGCGCACCACGGTGGTCTCGAAGCGGCAGGGACGCATCCGGGTGGCCCGGAACAGGTCGACGGTCAGGCGCACCGGCACCAGCTCGGCGCGCCCGAGCCATCGATCGGCCTGCTCGGCGGCCCGGGCCAGGGCGCCGCTGATCGGCGACGCCGTGCAGCTGGTCGTCCGACCAGCTGCTCAGCGCCATCGGGGTCGGCACCAGGGTGTCGCCGTCGCGGGTGAAGAAGGAGAGGTCCACGCGCGAGACCCTAGAGGTCGCGCGCCGCGGTGCGCTGCCGGGCAGCTCGCAGCACCAGCCGCGCCCCGCCGTACGTCGACGCCTCGGCGCGCACCGTGCCGGAGTGCCGCTCGGCGGCCTGCGCCACGATCGCCAGGCCGAGCCCGGAGCCGGGCATGGAGCGGGACTCGTCGGCGCGGTAGAAGCGCTCGAAGACGTGCGGGCGGTCGTGCTCGGCGATGCCGGGGCCCTCGTCGTCGACCGACGAGCGTCGCCGTCGGCGCAGGCGCGACCCGCACCGTGCCGCCGGGCGGGCTCCACTTGGCGGCGTTGTCGAGCAGGTTGGTGACCGCGCGCTCGAGGGTGCCGGACTCGCCGACCACCTCCCAGGACTCGGTCTCGACCTCGAAGGCGACGCCCGGGGCGCGCCGGCGCACCCGGGCGACCGCGTGCTCGACGAGCTCGGCGAGGTCGACCGTGCCCACGACGTGGGTCAGCGGCTCGTCGCGCGCCAGCTCGACGAGGTCGCCGATCAGGGTGGTCAGCTCCTCGGTCTGGGCGCGCACGTCGTCCATCAGCTCCTGCGCGCGGCTCGGCGGCAGCCGCAGCGCGTGCGGGTCGTCGTCGGCGGCGGTGGCCTGGCTGAGCAGGTCGATGTTGGTGCGCAGCGAGGTCAGCGGGGTGCGCAGCTCGTGCCCGGCGTCGGCGACCAGGCGGCGCTGGCGGTCGCGGGAGGCGTCGAGCGCGGCGAGCATCTGGTTGAAGGCGCTCGACAGCCGCGCGATCTCGTCGTCGCCCTCGACCGGGATCGGGGTCAGCCGCTCGGTGCGGGCGATGGTCTCGACCGCCCCGGTGAGGCGGCGTACCGGCTTGAGGCCGTTGCGGGCCACGCCCCAGCCGGCGAACCCGGCCAGCACGACCCCGGCGATGCCGAGCAGCAGCGTGACGAGCCCGACCTTGGTCAGCACCTGCTCCTGCGCGTCGAGGGACTGGGCGATGACCAGCGCCTGCCCCGTGGCTCTGGGCCGGCACGGCGACCACGCGGAACCGTTCGCCGCCGGTGTCGATGGTGCGCAGGCTGGAGCCGCTGCCCGCGCACCGCGACGCAAGTACTCCGGGTCGCCGAGCGCGATCTGGGGCGCGTCCCGGTTGCGGTCGGCGGAGACGACCTCCGGCTCGGGGTCGGCGGTGATGAAGGCGATGCGGATGTCACCGGCGCCCAGGGCCCAGGACGGGATGTCGCGGTGACCGTGAGCTGCTGCAGCGCGTCGGCGCTGGCGGCGGCCTGGGCGCGGTCGAGCAGCGACTCGTCGAGGGTGTCCTGGAGCTGCAGACGCATCGTCAGGTAGGCGCCGGCGGCGACCAGCGCGACGGTCAGCCCGACGGCCATGGTGGTGAGCAGGGTGACCCGTCCGGCCAGCGAGCGGCGGTAGCCAGTGCGTCGCGACGCCCGGGGCGTGCTCATGACTCCTTCAGCACGTAGCCGACGCCGCGCACGGTGTGCAGCAGGCGCGGCTCTCGTCCTCGGCCTCGGTCTTGCGGCGCAGGTAGCCGACGTAGACCTCGAGGGAGTTGGCGGTGGTGGGGAAGTCGTAGCCCCACACCTCCTCGAGGATGAACGAGCGCTCCAGCACCCGGCGGGGGCGGCGCAGGAACATCTCGAGCAGCGCGAACTCGGTGCGGGTCAGCTCGATGAGCCGCTCGCCGCGGCGCACCTCGCGGGTGGCGGTGTTCATGCGACAGGTCGGCGAAGGCCAGGGTCTCCTCGGCGTCGCCGTGCGACCGGCACGGTGCGGCGCAGCAGCGCGCGCAGCCGCGCCAGCAGCTCCTGCAGCGCGAACGGCTTGGTCAGGTAGTCGTCGGCGCCGGCGTCGAGCCCGTCGACCCGGTCGCCCACGGCGTCGCGGGCGGTGAGCACCAGGATCGGCACGTCGTTGCCGGCGGCGCGCAGCGCGCGGGTCGTCTCGAGGCCGTCGAGGCGCGGCATCATCACGTCCATCACCACCACGTCGGGGCGGGCGGCGGCGATCCCGGCCAGCGCCTCCGCGCCGTCGGTGGCCAGCGCGACGGCGTACCCGTTGAACTCGAGCGAGCGGCGCAGCGACTCGCGCACCGCCTTGTCGTCGTCGACGACGAGCACGCGGGACCGGGCTGGTCGGGGAGGCGTCGGGGGCGGTCACGGCTCTCACTGTGCCAGGACGCCCTGAGTGGGCCCTGAGAGTCTGGTCCTGAGAGTTGGTGCTGAGAGCTGGTGCTGAGAGTCGGACTCTGGCCAACGCCGCGACGCAGGCTTACCGTGCTGGTACATCCGATGGGGGGCCCTCGATGATGCTGCACCGACTCGTGGCAGGCGCGCTCGCGCTGCCCCTGCTCGTCGGCACGCCCGCGATGGCGAGCGCGTCGCCGGAGCCCGAGCCGCGGCTGCCGGGGCGCTTCGAGCAGCGCGTGGTGGTGGACGACCTCTACATCCCCACCGCGGCGGCCTTCGCTCCGGACGGCGAGATCTTCGTGGCCGAGAAGAGCGGGGTGGTCAAGGTGGTCGGCTCGCCCGGGTGCCCGGCCCGCGGTCTTCGCCGACCTCACCGTCGAGGTCCACAACCTCTACGACCGCGGCATGCTGGGGCTCGCGGTCGATCCCGAGTTCCCTCGGCGGCCCTACGTCTACGTCCTCTACGCCTACGACCACGTCCTGGGCGATCCGGCTCCGGCGCCGCGCTGGGGCACCCCCGGTTCCTCCTACGACGAGTGCCCGGACCCTGCGGACGGCGGGCCGGGTGCGGAGGAGAGCGGGTGCCTGGCCAGCGGCCGGCTCAGCCGCCTCACCGCCGAGGCCACCGACGCGGGGTGGGTGATGAGCGGCGAGGAGGACGTGCTGGTCGAGGACTGGTGCATGCAGTACCCCAGCCACGCCACCGGGTCGCTGCACTTCGGTCCCGACGGCTACCTCTATGCCAGCGGCGGCGAGGGCGCGCACTACTCGCAGGTCGACCACGGCCAGGTCGCGGCGCCGTACTGGCCCGGACGGCAGCAACCCCTGCGGCGACCCGGACCTCGAGGGCGGGTCGCTGCGCTGCGCAGGACCTGCGCACCCCCGGTGACCCGCTGGGCCTGTCGGGCACGGTCATCCGCGTCGACCCCGACACCGGTCTCGGCGCGCCCGGCAACCCGTTCGCCGGCACCGGGGACGCGCAACCTCGAGCGGATCGTCGCCTACGGGCTGCGCAACCCCTTCCGGTTCGCCTTCCGACCCGGTGTCGCGCCCACGCGTCCGGAGGTGTGGGTCGGTGACGTGGGTCAGGGCGGCTTCGAGGAGATCGACCGGTTCCGGGTCGGCGCTCCGGCGGAGAACTTCGGCTGGCCCTGCTACGAGGGGCCGGACCGCAACCCCGGGTTCGACCCGGTCGACCTGCCGCTGTGCGAGTCGCTGTACGACGAGCGGTCGGCCGCGGCGCCCGTACTTCGCCTACCCGCGCCGGGGGAAGCTCGCGGGCGAGTCGTGCCCCGACGGCTCCTCGTCGGTCTCGGGCGTGCAGTTCGCGGCCAGCCGGACCTACCCGGACCGCTACGACGGAGCGCTGTTCTTCTCCGACTTCTCCCGCCAGTGCATCTGGGTGATGAAGACCGGCCCCGGCGGGCTGCCGGACCCGGACCGGGTCCGGCCGTTCCTCCCGGGCGCTGCCAGCCCCGTCGACCTGCTGACCGGCCCCGACGGGGACCTGTACTACCTCAGCCTCGGCGTCGACGCCTCCGGCAACTTCGAGGAGCGCGGCGGGTCGCTGCGGCGCATCCGCTTCGCCGCAGGCAACCGGATGCCCACGGCGGCGATCGAGGCCGACCGCACCTGGGGTGCCGACCCGCTGCCGGTCGCGCTCGACGCCAGCGGCTCGAGAGACGCCGACGGCGACGACCTCGCCTTCGCCTGGGACCTCGACGACGACGGCCGGTTCGACGACGCGACGGGCAAGCGCGTCCGCGCCGTCCTCGACGGGGCCGGGCGACGCGGTCGTGCACGTGCGGGTCAGCGACGGACGCGCCCAGGACGTGGCCTCGCTCCGCCTCCACCCGGGCGACCAGGGCCCGCCGGTGCTCGACGTGACGGCGCCGAGCCGGTCGCTGCGCTGGGCGGTCGGCGACCGCATCCCGCTGGGCGCCACGGCCGTCGGATCCCGACGGTTCCGAGGTGCAGGTCTCGTGGGCGGTCGTGGTCGAGCACTGCCCCGGCGACCTGTGCCACTCGCACGAGGTGCTCGGCGCCGGCACCGACCCCGACGTGGTCGCACCCGACCACGAGCACCCGTCCTACCTGCGCGTGCAGTACCGCGCCACCGACGAGCGCGGGCTGAGCAGCACCGAGTCGTTCCGCCTCGAGCCGCGCACGGCCGACCTGCGGCTGCGCACCCGTCCGAAGGGGCTGCTGGTCTCCGTCGCCGGGGCGAGCCACCGCACCGGGTGGACCGGCACCTTCATCGTCGGCTCGAAGGTCAGCCTCAGCGCACCGCGGGTGCAGCGTCGCCGGGCCACGGGGGCCACGGGGGTCGCCGGCTGGTCTTCCGGCGCTGGTCCGACGGTGGCGAGCGCAGCCACGTGGTGGAGATTCCCGAGGAGCGGCTGCGGCTGAAGGCGATCTACAGGTAGCGGGCGGCCAGCGTCGGCGCGCGGGCGCCGTACCCGCCGCCGATCAGGCAGGCGTGCACGAGCAGCGGGAAGAGCTGGTGCAGCGCCACCCGGTCCTCCCAGCCGTCGGCGAGCGGGCTGGCCTCGTCGTAGGCCGCGAGCACCACCGGCAGGTGCGGCAGCCCGAAGAGCGCCAGCATCGCCAGGTCGATCTCCCGGTGCCCGCCGTACGCCGCCGGGTCGACGACCCAGGACGAGGCCGGCGCGCCGGGGGCGGCGCCGCTGGTGGTGTCGGTGCCCCACAGCACGTTGCCGTTCCACAGGTCGCCGTGCAGGCGGGCCGGCGGCTCCTCGGGCAGCAGCGAGGTGAGGCGACCGACGAGCCGCTCGAAGGTCGCGACGTGGGCGTCGGTGACCGCGCCGCGGTCACGGGCCAGCTTGACGTAGGGCAGCACCCGGCGCACCGCGTAGAACTCCGCCCACGTGTCGGCGCTGCGCTGCGGCAGCGGGAGGCGGGCGATGAAGCCGCCCCGCTGGTCCTCGCGCTCGTCCTCGCGCCGGCCACCGAAGGCGGGCGCGCCGGCTGCATGGGTGGCGGCCAGGGCGCGGCCGAAGTCGGCCGCGGCGTCGGCGCTGACCTTGCCGGGCTCGATCCAGCGCAGGATCACGCAGTCCGCGTCGGCGGCCAGCAGGTCCGGCACCTGCACGCCGCCCGCCCCCTGGGCCTCGGCGAGCCAGCTCAGCCCGGTCGCCTCGGCCTCGAAGAAGCCCCTCGGGCGCCTGCGGCAGGGTCTTCATCAGCGCGGTGGTGCCGTCGGAGAGGCGCAGCTTGGTGGCCCGGGCAACGTCGCCGCCGGCCACGGGGCGGTGGCGACGACCGCGCCGCCGAGGAGCTCCTCGGCGCGACGGGCGAGCACCGGGTGGCGGGTCACGCCAGCTCCGTGGCGCTCTGCTCCGTCGTGCTCTGCTCTGTGGCATCCAGCACCGCGGAGACGAGCGCCGCACTCGTGCGCTCGACCATGGTGAGCACCTCCTCGAACCCCTCGTCCCCACCGTAGTAGGGGTCCGGCACCTCCGCCACCGGTGCCGACGGGATCGTGGTCGCGGAAGAGCCGCACGCGCTCGCTGCGCCCGCCGACGTCGGCGAGGTTCTGCTCGTCCATGACGAGCACCAGGTCGTGCTCCTCCAGCCAGCCGGCGTCGAAGTGCCGCGCCCGGTGCGCGCTGGGGTCGTAGCCCTGCGCGCGCAGCGTGGCGGCGGCGCGGGGGTCCATCGGCTTGCCGACGTGCCAGTCGGCGGTGCCGCGCTGGCCACGCTCGACCTGCGCGGCGAGCCCGGCCTCGTCGACCGGCGGGAGAGCACGACGTCGGCCATCGGTGAGCGGCAGATGTTGCCCAGGCACACCAGGGCGACGGCGTACCGCCCGGGCACCCGCGGAGCGGGGACCGTGGCAGCGCCGGGCCGGGTGGGCTCACCGTCGGAGCCGATCAGCGAGTCGACGGCCCAGGTGACGACGGTGATCACGATCGCGCCGCCCACCGCGGGCCAGAAGCCGGTGACCCGGAACCCGATGTCGAGCAGGTCGGCGATCTCGTCGGTCAGCAGGAGCATCGCGGCGTTGATCACGAGCAGGAACAGCCCGAGGGTGAGGATGATCAGCGGCAGGGCCAGCAGCTTGAGGACCGGTCTGATGATCGCGGTCACCGTGCCGAGGATCGCGGCCACCACGAGCAGCGGCAGGATCTTGTCGGCCAGCTCGGCGTTGCGCGGGGTGAAGCGGATGCCGTCGAGCAGCCAGGCCGCCGCGCTGAGCGCGACGGCGTTCGTCAGGAGCCAGGTCACGAATCGCACGGGGCCGAGTGTGTCAGGTCGGCGGATCCGTAGGCTGCGCACGTGGTCCTGGTCGGTGGTGTGGAGGTGATGCTCCTGGGTGCGGGGCTGTCCGGCCTCGTGCTCCTGGGGCTCGCGATCGTGCTGCAGCGGCGTACGGGCGTGGTGTGGGCCTGGGCGTTCGCCGGTCTGCGTGTGGTCGCTGGTGGTGATCGCGCTGGTGACGCTGCTGCCGGCGCAGGGCGATCCCGGGGTGGTCTACGCCGAGGACCGGCTGGGCACCTGCTCCTTCGACCTCGGGGGCCCGGCCCCTGACGGGTTCTGGATCTTCCCCGGCGGCCAGCGGCTGCTCAACGTGCTGATCTTCGTGCCGTCGGGTGCGCTGATGGTCGTGGCGGCGGCCCGCTGGCGCGCGGGCCGGGTCCTGGTGCCGCTCGGGCTGGGGCTGCTGGCGGCGTACTCGGTCGGCATCGAGTGGACCCAGCTGGAGCTGGCCCGTCTCGACCGGGCCTGCGACGTCACCGATGTCGTCGACAACGTCGCGGGCGCCGCGCTGGGAGCCGGCGTGGGGCTGTTGCTGCTGCCGGTCCTGAGGCCGTGGCGCGCCCGGCGCCGCGCCACCGGCTGAGCACACCCGTGATTAGGGTGACGCCATGAGCACCCCGTCCCCCCGCGCGCACATCCGCGACATCCCCGCGTACGTGCCCGGCAAGCCGCCCACCCCGCGGCCCGGCCTGACCGCCTACAAGCTGTCGAGCAACGAGAACCCCTACCCGCCGCTGCCCGGCGTCGTCGAGGCGTCCACGCGGGCCGTCGAGGTGATGAACCGCTACCCCGACATGGGCAGCGTCGCGCTGTACGAGGCGCTGGGCCGGCACCTGGGCGTGCCGGTCGACCACCTCGCGGCGGGCACCGGGTCGGTGGCGCTGATCTACCAGCTGCTGCAGGCCTTCTGCGAGCCCGGCGACGAGGTCGTCTACGCCTGGCGCTCCTTCGAGGCCTACCCGATCGCGGTCACCGCCGCCGGCGCCCGCTCGGTGCAGGTGCCGCTGCGTGCGGACGGGCACCACGACCTCGAGGCGATGGCCGCGGCGATCACCGAACGCACCCGGGTCGTGATGGTCTGCACGCCCAACAACCCCACCGGGCCCGCGGTCACCCAGGCCGAGCTCGACACGTTCCTGGCCGCCGTGCCGGCGCACGTGGTCGCGGTGGTCGACGAGGCCTACCTCGAGTTCGTGCGGATGCCCGACGCGGTCGACGGTCTCGCGACCTACCGCGCCCACCCGAACGTCGTGCTCTTCCGGACCTTCTCCAAGGCCTACGGCCTCGCCGGCTTCCGGGTCGGGTACGCCGTCGCGCAGCCCGAGGTCGCCGGTGCGCTGCGCGCCGTCTCGCTGCCGTTCGGGGTCTCGTCGGTCGCCCAGGCCGCCGCGCTGGCCTCGCTCGAGGCGAGCGACGCACTGCTCGAGCGCGTCGACGCCCTGGTCGCCGAGCGGGACCGGGTCGGGGCTGCGCTGCGCGAGGCGGGCTGGGACGTCCCGGACGCGCAGGGCAACTTCGTCTGGTTCGCCCTCGGGGACCGCAGTGCCGAGTTCGCGGCGGCCTGCGACGAGGCCGGCATCGTGGTGCGGCCCTTCGCCGGGGAGGGCTGCCGGGTCACGGTCGGCGAGGTCGAGGCCAACGACCGCCTGGTCGAGGTGGCGCGCGCCTTCGCTCCTGCCTGAGCGGTGGGCCCGGGACCGCGGGTGAGGTAAATGGTTGACGCGTCACCTATTCTGGTGGCATGACTGCCACCGATGACCTGAAGCCGACGTACGTCGAGGCCGGCGGCTTCGACCGCGACATGAACTACGTGCCCGACCGGATCACCCAGGACGCCCGGCGCCCCGAGCACGGCCCGGTCGAGGGCGAGGTGTGGCCGGTCGAGCCGGGGCGCTACCGGCTGATCGCGGCCAAGGCCTGTCCGTGGGCCAACCGCGCCATCATCGTGCGCGGCCTCCTCGGGCTCGAGGACGTCCTGTCCCTGGGCATGCCCGGGCCCACGCACGACAAGCGGTCGTGGACCTTCGACCTCGACCCCGGCGGCAAGGACCCGGTCCTGGGCATCGAGCGGCTCCAGGAGGCCTACTTCGAGCGCTTCCCCGACTACCCGCGCGGCATCACCGTGCCGGCGATGGTCGAGATCGAGACCGGGCGCCTGGTCACCAACGACTTCCCGTGGATCACCCACGACCTGTCCTTCGAGTGGCGCGAGCACCACCGCCCCGACGCCCCCGACCTGTGGCCCGCCGAGCTCCGCGAGGAGATGGAGCAGGTCATGAAGCGGATCTTCACCGAGGTCAACAACGGCGTCTACCGCTGCGGCTTCGCCGGCGACCAGGAGTCCTACGAGGCGGCGTACGACCGGCTCTTCACGGCCCTCGACTGGCTCGAGGAGCGCCTCGGCGAGCGTCGCTACCTGATGGGCGACCAGATCACCGAGGCCGACGTGCGGCTCTTCACCACGCTCGTGCGCTTCGACGCGGTGTACCACGGCCACTTCAAGTGCAACCGCAACAAGCTCATCGAGATGCCGAACCTGTGGGGCTACGCCCGCGACCTCTACTCGATCCCGGAGTTCGGCGACACCATCGACTTCGAGCAGATCAAGGCGCACTACTACGTCGTGCACAGCGACATCAACCCCACCGGGATCGTGCCGAAGGGGCCCGACGAGTCGCTCTGGACCACCCCGCACGACCGCGACCGTTTCTGAGATCGTCGATCGGTTGGTCAAGGCAGTGGCCTGTTGATCAACCGATCGACGAATCGGAAGACGGGGGTGGGCGCGAGGCGGGACCGGACCTGTGGACAACGAGTCGCGGTCGACCCGGTCGGGTGCTGCACTCCTCGGATGCGCCCACTCCACGAGTTCAGCCGGACCTCGGACGTCGCCGACGCCATGAACGAGCTCATCGCCGACCGAGGACTCAAGGCGCCGAGCCAGCGACAGATCGCGTCCACGGTGCGGCTCAGTCCGGGCACCTTGATGCACGAGTACGGGAACCGGGCCGAGATGCTGCGCCGTGCGTGCGTCCAGGTGGGACGCGACCACGCCCGGATCTGGCGCGAGCGGCTGGACGAGACGCCGCGCGGTGAGGTGAGCCCGGCGGCCCTGCTGCCCGCATCGGCGGCCGACCTCGCCCACGAGCGGCTCTGGGCGGCCTGGCGCGAGCTCTCCCGGGGCGATGTCGCCTTGCTCCCAGGGCTCGGCCTGGGTGTCGAGGGGGAACGTCACGCGGTCGACGAGGTGCGCGTCGCGGCTCGGGCGGGAGCACGACGACCGGCTCGCGGACACCGCGCACGCGTTGCTGGTCGGGGTGATCACCAGGATGCTGGACCAGGACGCCCCGTGGTCGCTGGGCCACGCCGCGGACGTCGTGGCCGCGGGCTGGACGTGAGGTCCCCGGACCGGGTTCAGTCGACCCGCTCGACCTCGCTGCGCAGCTTGAGCACGACGGTCCCGTCCTCCTGCTCGATGACGTAGGCCGGGTCGTCGTCACTGCCGTGCCGCGTGACCTGGTTGCCCTTGGTCGTGCGGGTGACGTCACCGTGGTGCACCTCCGCGACCGTGCCGGTGGCGGAGCCGTTGCCCCACGACCAGCGCACCTCGCTGCCCTGCCGGATCGCCATCACTGGACCCCTGTCACTGGATCACAGTCACTGGCCGCCGCTGCGGTCGACAGCGTCGGCCTCGGCGGCAGCCTTGAGGTTGACCAGCGTCGCCTCGATCGCGGTCTGGGTGCGCTTGGCGAGGAGGGTCCGGAAGATCGCGCGGACCGGTGCGGGGTAGCGGCTGATGTCCCAGGTCTCGGTGACCTCGCAGCCGCCACCGGCGGCGGGGGCCAGCTCGTAGCGCCAGCGGTGCAGGCCCTTGTGGCGCCAGGCGATGAGGCGGTCCTCCTCGTGCTCGACGACCGTGTTCTTGATCTTGTAGGGCGCGCCCTGCTTCATCGACATCCCGAACTCCGAGCCCAGGACGAGCCGCTCCGGACCCGACACCGTGCCTTGCAGGGTGCCGGAGCCATCGATGCGCTCGTGCTGCCGCGGGTCGGCCAGGATCGCGAACACGGCAGCGGCAGGAGCCTGGACGGTGATGCTGCTGTGGACCTCGGGGTTCGACATGCCACGAACCTACCTGGGCGGTCGGGGCCGAGGGGGTGGGTGATTGGCGGGCGCCGCGACGCGCCGGGTACGTTGAGCCCACTCGTGTGGTCCGGGTCACAACACCCCTGGCACGATGGCGCACCACCCCCGCGCCGAGCCAGGCCCGGACCGCGTGGAACCAGTGGAGAACCCGCTGGGCCCGTGACTCGAAGGAGTGTGCCCGTGCCTGATCCCGCCACCGCCGGCGACCTGAACCGTGATGGTTTCGGTCCCGATCTCGCCGAGGTCTTCGGCCCGTCGCAGAGCGACGGCGGCCCTGACCTCGTGCAGCTGCTGACGCCGGAGGGCGAGCGGGTGCACAACTCGGACTTCGACATGGACTTCGGCGCCGACCAGCTCCGCGGCTTCTACCGCGACATGGTCCTCACCCGGCGCATCGACACCGAGGCCACCGCCCTGCAGCGGCACGGCGAGCTCGGCATCTGGGCGCAGCTGCTCGGCCAGGAGGCCGCGCAGATCGGAGCCGGTCGCGCGCTGCGGCCGCAGGACTACGTCTTCCCGACCTACCGCGAGCACGGCGTGGCCTACTGCAAGGGCATCGACCCGCTCGCCCTCCTCGGTCTCTTCCGCGGCGTCGACCACGGCAACTGGGACCCCGCCGAGTTCAACTTCGGCCTCTACACGATCGTCATCGGCGCCCAGTGCCTGCACGCCACCGGCTACGCGATGGGCATGCAGCGCGACGGGGTCGTCGGCACCGGCGACCCGGAGCGCGACGCGGCCGTGGTGGCGCACTTCGGTGACGGTGCCTCCAGCCAGGGCGACGTCAACGAGGCGTTCATCTTCGCCGCCTCCTACAACGCCCCGGTGGTCTTCTTCTGCCAGAACAACCAGTGGGCGATCTCGGAGCCGATCGAGCGCCAGACCCGCATCCCGCTCTACCAGCGCGCGCTGGGCTTCGGCTTCCCCGGCATCCGCGTCGACGGCAACGACGTGATGGCGACGTACGCCGTCACCCAGGCCGCGCTGCAGCGGGCCCGCGACGGCCAGGGTCCGACGTTCGTGGAGGCCTACACCTACCGGATGGGCGCGCACACCACGACCGACGACCCGACCCGCTACCGCCTCTCCGACGACGTCGAGAGCTGGAAGCTCAAGGACCCGATCGCCCGTGTCGAGGCCTACCTGCGTCGCAACGGCCTCATCGACGCTGACTTCCTCGGCGACCTCAAGCAGGAGGCCGACAAGCTCGGCGAGCACCTGCGCGAGGGCTGCAAGGCGATGGCGGATCCGAAGGCGATGCAGATGTTCGACCACGTGTACGCCGACATGCCCGAGGAGCTGGTCGCCCAGCGCGACGGCTTCGCGGCGTACCTCGAGACGTTCGAGGAGTCCCGCTGATGTCCGCGACGAGCACCCAGAAGATCACCCTGGCCAAGGGCCTCAACATGGGCCTGCGCAAGGCCATGGAGGACGACCCCAAGGTCCTCATCATGGGCGAGGACGTCGGCAAGCTCGGCGGCGTCTTCCGCATCACCGACGGCCTGCAGAAGGACTTCGGTGAGGACCGGGTCATCGACTCCCCGCTGGCCGAGTCCGGCATCGTCGGCACCGCGGTCGGCATGGCGCTGCGCGGCTACCGGCCGGTGGTGGAGATCCAGTTCGACGGCTTCGTCTACCCCGCCTACGACCAGATCGTGTGCCAGGTCGCGAAGATGCACTACCGCAGCAAGGGCCGCTCGCCCATGCCGATGGTCATCCGCATCCCCTTCGGTGGCGGCATCGGCGCGGTCGAGCACCACAGCGAGTCGCCGGAGGCGCAGTTCGCGCACACCCCGGGGCTCAAGGTCGTGGCCTGCTCCAACCCCGTCGACGGCTACTGGATGATCCAGCAGGCCATCGCCTCCGACGACCCGGTGATCTTCCTCGAGCCCAAGCGGCAGTACCACGCGGAGAAGGCCGAGCTCGACGAGTCGGCGACGCCCGAGCCGCTGTTCAGCTCGCGGGTGGTGCGTCGCGGCGAGCACGTCACCGTCCTGGCCTACGGCCCGACGGTGAAGACGGCCATGTCGGCCGCCGAGGCCGCGGGCGGCGAGGGCCGGTCGCTGGAGGTCATCGACCTGCGCACCCTCTCCCCGCTCGACATGGGCCCGGTCTACGAGTCGGTGCGCCGCACCGGCCGCGCGGTGATCACCCACGAGGCGCACGTGAACCTCGGCATCGGTGCCGAGGTCGCGGCCCGGATCACCGAGGAGTGCTTCTACTCCCTCGAGGCGCCGGTGCTGCGCGTCGGTGGGTTCGACACCCCCTACCCGGCCTCCCGGATCGAGGAGGACTTCCTCCCCGACCTCGACCGCGTCCTCGACGCCGTCGACCGCACGCTGGCCTACTGAGACCCGACGACCGAAACCTGCCGAGGAGCACGCAACGATGCCCGAGTACAAGCTGCCCGACGTCGGCGAGGGTCTCACCGAGGCCGAGATCGTCACCTGGAAGGTGAAGGTCGGCGACGTCATCGAGATCAACGACATCGTCGTGGAGATCGAGACGGCCAAGTCGTTGGTCGAGCTGCCGTCGCCGTACGCCGGTGAGGTCACCGCCCTGCTCGTCCCCGAGGGCGAGATGGTGCCGGTCGGCACCCCGATCATCCGGATCGGTGCCGAGGAGCCGGCCGCGCCGGGCGCGAGCCCGGCCACGCCCGAGCCCGAGATGGAGATCGACCTGTCCAACCCCGCCGCCAGCGGTGGCGGCGAGGGCGAGAGCCTGGTCGGGCGCAACAAGGCCGACCGGGGCCCCACCCGTCGCGCCCGTCGCGGTGCCGCCGGCGCGACGGCGGCCAACCGGCAGGTGCAGTCCGCCTTCGAGCCGGGTGCCTCCCCGGTGGTGGAGGAGGAGACCACCGAGGAGCCGGTGCCGGCCCGCGCGGTCGAGACGCCTGCGGCGCCGCCCGCCTCGACCCGCGCCCTGGCGAAGCCGCCGGTCCGCAAGCTCGCCAAGGACCTCGGGGTCGACCTGACGACGCTGACCGGATCCGGTCCCCAGGGCTCGATCACCCGCGACGACGTGCACTCCGGGGTGGGCGGTGGTCAGGCAGCGACGAGCTCCGGCGAGGAGGGCTCGTCGAGGCCCCGCGCCACCGGCGAGCGAGAGACCCGCGAGCCCATCAAGGGCGTGCGCAAGATGATGGCGCAGGCGATGAGCCAGTCGGCCTTCACCAGCCCGCACGTGACCGAGTGGGTCACCGTCGACGTCACCGCCACGATGCAGCTGCTCGAGCGGCTCAAGCAGCGCCGGGAGCTGCGCGAGGTCAAGGTCAGCCCGCTGCTGGTCCTGGCCCGTGCGGTGGTGCTGGCGATGCGGCGTACGCCGGAGATCAACTCCTACTGGGACGACGCCGCGCAGGAGGTCGTCTACAAGAACTACGTGAACCTCGGGATCGCCG
This sequence comes from uncultured Actinomycetota bacterium, assembly GCA_963722135.1. Classification (GTDB taxonomy): domain Bacteria; phylum Actinomycetota; class Actinomycetes; order Propionibacteriales; family Nocardioidaceae; genus Nocardioides. The sequence continues at coordinate 452,861 of CAVRJT010000001.1, read as the reverse complement.
CGGCCACCCCGCGCGGCCTGGTGGTGCCGAACGTCAAGGACGCCGACAGCCTGTCCCTGGTCGAGCTGGCCACCGCGCTCGGCGAGCTGACGGCCACCGCGCGCGAGGGCCGGACGCAGCCCGCCGAGATGTCGGGCGGCACGTTCACGATCACCAACGTGGGCGTCTTCGGCGTCGACGCCGGCACCCCGATCATCAACCCCGGCGAGTCCGCGATCCTGTGCTTCGGCGCCATCAACAAGCGGCCCTGGGTCGACGAGGCCACCGGCGAGATCGTCGCCCGCGACGTCACCACCCTGGCGCTGTCCTTCGACCACCGCCACGTCGACGGCGAGAAGGGCTCCCGCTTCCTCGCCGACGTCGCCGGCCTGCTCCAGGACCCCGCCTCCGCGCTGCTCTTCTGAGCCTGCGAAGACACTCGACAGGGGAGGATCTTGGGCACCTGGTGCCGGAGATCCTCCCCTGTCGTTGACCCAAGTGCCATCCGCGCATGGTCCGTTGTGACTACCCGCCACCAGTCCTAACCACCAGGTGGTCATGGTCGGCCTGCCGGTGTGATCCGGCTCTCACTGGGTCAGGCTGTGCCCCGGAGGGGGGCGTGTGTCCCCATCGAGGCTTGGGAGGGCCCATGAGGACATCGGTTAAGGCTGCGCTCGCAGGAGTTGCGGGTACGGCTCTGCTGCTGGGGGGCGCTGGTTCGCTGGCGTTCTGGGACGACGCGGAGACCGATCCGCTCGGACGGTCGTCAAGCCCGGCGCGCTGGAGCTGGGGGCGCCGGACTGTGGCGACTGGCGTGGAAGCTTGGAGGCCGCCGTCGTTCGACCCGTGCCACTGACCTCGATCGTCCCGGGCGACGACCTCGACCAGGTCTGCACGTTCGCCATCACCGCCGCTGGGAGAGCGTCAAGGCGGACTGTGACGATGTCGACGAGCCCTCGGACGGCGACCGGCGCTGTTGCGGACTGAGATCGACCTACGCGGCCGACCTACAAGCCTCGACGCGGGTGGCGTGCAGACCTCGACGAGCCGCCACCGTCCAGACCTGACGGTGGACCCAGAACGGGAAGATCCTCGAGGCGACCACGAGGTCACGTTCCCGTTCGGAGCGGCCGTCGACAACGACAGCAACAACGCCGTCGAGTTACAACGCGACCGCAGTCGAGGCTGACGCTGGCGGCCATCACGGTCACGCGTCGACCCAGACGTCCTGACGGGACTCGACGTGCGCACTCGATGGTGCGCGATGCTCAGCGTCGTGCTCCTGGCTCGTGCTGGGCCTCGCGGTGGCGGTGGTCGGAGCCGCGGTGATCGTGCCGCGGCTGTCCGGCTCCACCCCGATGACGGTGCTGACCGGTTCGATGGCGCCCAGCTACCCGCCCGGCACGCTGGTGGTGGTCCGGCCGGTGCCGGCCGAGGAGATCGGCATCGGCACCCCGATCACCTACCAGCTGCGCTCGGGAGAGCCGACCGTCGTGACCCACCGCGTGATCGGGGTGGGTTACGACGGCGAGGGCGAGCGCGTCTTCACGACGCAGGGCGACGCCAACGAGGCGCCCGACAGCGAGCAGGTGCGGGCGGTGCAGGTGCGGGGCGAGGTCTGGTACGCCGTGCCCTGGATCGGGCGGCTCAACCTGCTCTTCACCCGCGACCAGCACGAGCTGATCACGCGGGTGGTCGCCGGTGGGTGCTTCGTGTACGCCGCCGGCCTGCTGCTGCGCAGCTGGCGTCGCCGCTCGCAGCCGCCGTCGCGGCGGAGCCGGCGCACCGGGCGCGGCATGAGCGGCACGCACCGGGCGGAGCGGCCCCGCGAGCAGCGACGCCGGCCGCTGCCGGCGCTCCTGCTCGCGGGCGCGTGCTGCTGCTCGGTGCCACCAGTGGCCTCGGCACCCTCGCCTACTGGAACGACGTCGAGACCGTGACGGGGGACGACCGTCACCGCCGGCAGCCTCGACCTGACGGTGCGGACGGGCAGGTGTCGCGGTCGGCACCTGGAGCCGAGCTGAAGCTGACCGCAGCATGGCGCCCGGCGAGAGCGTCGCGGCTGCGTTGACGGTCAAGAACGCCGGCACGACGCCGTTCACCGTCGATGCCGCGGTCGGCCACCGGGACTGGGCCTGCTGCTGCCCGGCACCGACGTGGCGCTGAGCGTCCGGGGTGGCACCGCGTCGGTCACGTCTCCGGGCTACCCCCGGTCGCAGACCTGCACCGGCGCCCGAGGACGCAGTCGCTCTCAGGTGCCAGCCCGAGCTGGGACGCTGGCGTCACCCGCGCCCGAGCCGGCGGGTGACCGCCAGCTCTGCGTTCGGCTGACGCTGTCGCGCTCGCGCGCCGATAACGGCTTGCAGGGGAAGCCAGTCACGCCCGACCTTCGTGCTTCACCGCGACGCAGGTGCAGTCGTGAGCCGCTGGATCGGCGGCGCGGTGGTCGGCTGGTCGCTGACCTGGCTCCTGCTGGTCTCACCGTGCCGACCACGCGGCGCTGTGGAGCTGACGTGGAACAGGTCTCGCGCAGTCACCGTCGACCGCGGCCACCGTCAGCCGCTGCGCCAGTCACATGTGTGAATCATTCGGGCATCCTGGGACTGTCGCCGTACGTCGTCGTGTCGCTGGACACCGACAGCCGATCCCGGCAGTCGCTGACGTACGCGGTAGCTGTCGATGAGCGTCCCGGAGCGGCGGTGTCGGTCACGAACAACAACTCCTCTGACAGTCCGTCCGGCACCCTTGCCTGGCAGCGTTCTCGGCGAGATCGTCACGCTGCGGGTCGCGGCGACGCTGCCGGCACGTCGTGGACGACCGACGGTGACGCGGACTGTCCGACTCTGGGGCTGGCGGGCGCCGAGCGTCAGATGCTCTGCGACTGACCTCCCACCCCACCGGCACCTCGGGATGCAGCATCGCGTCGGTGCCACCGTCGACGAACAGCACCGACCCGACGATCAACGACGCCGCGTCGGAGAGCAGGAAGCGCGATGGTGGCGGCGACCTCCTCGGGGCGCCCGGGGCGGCCGATGGCCGTGGGGTAGGAGTCGGCGAAGGCGCCGAGCTCGGGGTCGGCGCGCAGGCGGTCGGTCATCGGGGTGGCGATGAGGCCGGGGGCGACGGCGTTGACGCGGATGCCGGCTGCCGATCCAGTCCGGGCCGACGCCGTCGCGGCGGGCCCACCAGGCCAGCGCGGCCTTGGTGGCGGGGTAGACCTGCACCGCCTCGGTCGCCGCGGCGGCGGCGCGGGCCGCGTCCTCGTCGTCGGTCAGGCACAGGTCGGCGACGTCGCCGGCCCAGCCGGGCTGGCAGGTGATCGAGTTCGAGGCGAGCAGCACGACCGCGCCCGAGCCCGCTCGCGGCCAGCTCGGGCTGCAGACCGCGGACCAGGCCGAGCGCGCCGAAGTAGTTCACCGACACCACCAGCGCCGGGTCGACGCCGGTCAGGCCCGCGACGCCGGCGCACGGCACGACACCGTGCACGACGTCGGTCAGCGCCCGCACGCCCGGCACCGCGCCCGCGCGGCCCTCGGGGCGTGGACAGGTCCGCGGTGACGTCGGCGTCGCGCAGGTCGACCCCGATCACCCGGTGGCCCTGCTCGCGCAGCAGGGACGGCGGTGGCGGCGCCGATGCCGGAGGCCGCGCCGGAGACGACGTACGTGCGGGTCCATCCGCGGAACTGTAACGTGTTCTAGGTCCGCGCAGGGCTCAGCTGAGCACGTCCTTGCGCCGGAACATCCAGAACGCCAGCGCCACGAACACGAGCGTGTAGAGCACCGACCACAGCGTGCCCTGCACCAGGTCGTCCCAGACCACGACGGGCCGCAGCAGGTCGAACCAGGCCGACGCGTCGTGCAGCGGCAGCGCGTTGCGCAGCGAGCCGAGGTTGTCGATCTGGTCGAGGATCGCCGACACGATCGTCACCATCACCGCCCCGCCCACGGCCGCCAGCGGGGCATCGGTGCGCACCCCCAGCGCGAAGGCGATCGCCCCGACGGGCAGCAGCATGACGACCAGGTACGCCGCCACCAGCGCCAGGCGCGGCCCGAACGTCGCCCAGTCGAGCGTGCCGCCGGTGGGGTTGCTGAAGCCCTCGGTGCCGTAGAAGACCAGACCCACCAGCAGCGACCAGCCGATCAGCGCGACCACCGCGACGGCGGTGCTGGCCAGGCCGATCACCAGCTTGCTCCAGCAGCAGCCGGGCCCGCGGGACCGGCGCCAGCAGCAGGTAGCGCAGCGTCGACCACGACGCCTCCGAGGGCAGCGAGTCGCCGACGAAGAGCGCCGCCAGCACGATCAGCAGGAACGACGACGACACCGCGGTCGTGAAGATCGCGAAGTTGGCCGCGCCGCCGGTCGCCAGGTCGACCAGGCTGCCCTGGCTGGGGTCGCCGTCGCCGAGCGCGAAGGCCGCCACGATCAGCAGCGGCAGCGCCAGCAGCAGCACGAACGACCACGTCGTACGCCGCCGCGAGAGCTGGCGACCCAGCTCGGCGCGCAGCGACAGCGGCCGGCCGGGCAGCGTGTCTGCTTTGGACGGGGGAGTGGACGGGGAGTGGACGTCATCGCGAACGCACCTGCCTCAGGTCGGGATCGGAGCCGGACGCCGCGGCGATCACCCCGAGGAAGACCTCCTCGAGGTGGCGCCGGCTGCTGACTCCGACCACGTCGGCGCCGCTGGCGGCGGCCGCGCGGACCACCTCGGCGCGCGGCAGATGGGCCACCACGATCACGTGCGGCTCGGCGGGGTCGTCGACGACCTCGACCTCGGCCACGCCGTCGACGTGGCGCAGCGTCGCGGCCAGCACCTCGGGGTCGCTGCCCGCCGCCAGCGTCAGCACGGTGGTGTCGCTGGAGTCGACGAGCTCGGCCACGGTGCCGGTCGTCACGACCCGGCCCGCGTGCATCACCACGACGTGCGAGCAGGTCATCTCGACCTCGGCCAGCAGGTGGCTGGAGACGACCACGGTGCGTCCCGCGGCGGCGTACCGGGCCAGGACGGGGCGCAGCCCCGCGATCTGCGGCGGGTCGAGGCCGTTGGTCGGCTCGTCGAGCACCAGCACCTCGGGCAGCCCGAGCATCGCCTGGGCGATCCCGAGCCGCTGGCGCATGCCGTGGCTGTAGGTGCGCACCGGGCGGTCGACCGCCCCGCCCAGCGCGGCGATCGCCAGCACCTCGTCGTAGCCGGCCTCGGCGGCGTCGCGGCCGGTGGCCGCCCAGTAGGCCTCGAGGTTGGCCCGCCCGGTGAGGTGCGGCAGGAAGCCCGGGCCCTCGATGAGGGCACCGACCCGCGCCAGCACCGGGGTGCCGGGACCGACCAGGCGGCCCAGCACGTGCACGCGCCCGGAGTCGGGGGCGATCAGGCCCATCACCATCCGCAGCGTCGTGGTCTTGCCGGCCCCGTTGGGTCCGAGCAGCCCCACGACCTGACCGCGCTCGGCGCGCCACGAGACGTCGTCGACCGCGCGGTGGCCGTCGGCGTAGGTCTTGACCAGGCCCTCGACCACCAGCGGCACGTCGGCGAGTCGCGGGATCGACGGGGCCGTGACCGCGGCGGCGCCCGACCAGCACGGCCGCCAGGATGCCGAGCAGCACGACGCCGATGGCCACCAGCAGACCCACGACCTCGTCGTCCAGCGCCAGCATCCTCGGCGCTGAGCACCGTGGCGCCCTCGATCGTGGGCAGCCGCAGCTCGCGGACCTCCACCACGTCGACGCGGGCCGTGCGCGGGGCGGCGTACGTCTGGTCGGTGGAGGTGACCAGCACCCGCAGCCGGTCGCCGGCCGGCACCTGCCAGGTGCCGCCGGGCAGCGCCACGTCGACCGTGGTCTCCTCGCCCGGCGTGGTGGCGACGGTGACCGGTGCGACGAGGCGCCGCGGCAGGTCCGCGGAGCCGCTGCCGACCTGCCACATGCTCAGGAACAGGGTGCTGGAGGGGGCGGTCGAGGTGATGCGCAGCCGCACGCGCGGCGAGCCGACGACGGTGCGGGGCTCGCTGAGCTCCTCGGTGTCGAAGGCGACCGACTGGCCGGGCAGCGCCGCCAGCGGGTAGGTCGAGATGACGTCGCTGAACTCGTCGACCGCCTCGCTGCCGGTCGACGGCACGGCGGTCAGCGACGCGGGCTGGGCGCCCGGCGGGTTCGCCAGCGGCTGCGGTCCGCCGTCGAGGGCCAGCACGTCGTACGTCGCCGCCTCGGAGTCGGCGCCGCTCTGCACCGTGGAGCTGTCCTGGCCGCGGGTGCGCGGCAGCGCCCAGCTGAACGCCGGCAGCGGCAGGTCGCCGGTCCCTGCGTCACCGGCGCCGTCGCCGCGCAGGTAGTGGTCGAGCCACGGCTCGATGGTCGCGGTGTCGGCGGCCAGCGAGCCGCCGAGGTCGTCGTGGCCGCCGTCGCTCCAGCGCACCGCCACGGGGGTGTCCTGCTCGCGCAGGGCGTCGGCGGTGGCGTCGGACTGCTCGACGCCGAAGAGCGTGTCGGCCATGCCCTGCAGCAGGTACGTCGGCGCCTCGAGGTCGTCCAGCAGCGGCGCGGGGCTGTGCGCGCGCAGCAGCCGCAGCAGCGCCGCGTTCGGGCGCCCGGTGCGCGCGGCGTCGAGGAACGGCGCGCACACCTCGTCGGCGAAGCGACCGCAGACCGGGTCGGTCCCCGGCACCCCGAGCCCCTGCGCGGCGGTGGAGACGAAGAAGCGGGAGGCCCACAGCTGCTTGAACGGGCCGGGGCTCCGCTCACCCCGGGCGCGCTGGGGGAAGAACGCGTCGGCCAGGTCGTGCCAGGTGATGGCCGCGACCACGGTGTCCACGCGGGGGTCGGTCGCGGCGGTCATCAGCGAGATCGCGCCGCCGTACGACGCTCCCACGGCGCCCACGCGCGGGTCGCCGGCCCCGTCGGTGACGAGGTCGTCGCGTGCGGCCAGCACGTCGACGAGGGCGCGGGCGTCGGCGACCTCGTAGTCGGGGTCGGCGAGGTGGATCCGGCCGCCGGAGGCCCCGAAGCCGCGCGCGGTGTAGGTGAGCACCAGGTAGCCGTCCTCGGCGAGGTCGGTGGCCTGGCCCACGAGGTCGTTCTTGCTGCCGCCGAACCCGTGGGTCAGCAGCACCGCCGGGTGCGGGCCGTCCCCGGCGGGCACGAACGTGGAGGTGTCGATCTCCACCGGCGCCCCGTCGGGCTCGGATCCGACCTCGACCATCGCCTCGCTGACCTCCACCTCGGAGCCCGCTGCGCCGGCGGGTGCGAGGAGGGCAGCAGGGACGGCGAGGGCCAGGGCGAGGGCGCCCGCGAGGGCGGCGGAGCGAGCGCGCATGCCCGCCAGTCAACAGGGTGCCCCGTCACCCGGGCCGTTCACTCGTAGCGGCGCACCCGCTCCGACGGCGAGCCCGCGCCGCGGGTGAGCAGGCCGGCGAGCTCGTGGGCGAGCACCGCGCCGACCCGGCGGCAGAAGTCCTCGGGCTCCTCGGCGGCGTCCGGCTTCTCGACCACCACGCGGTCCACGATGCCCGCGGCGTGCAGGTCCAGGGCCCGGACCTTCTGCTGGCGCGCCATGTCGGGGGCGTGGTCGAGGTCGCGGTGCACGATCGCGCTGGCACCCTCGGGCGGCAGCGGCGAGAGCCAGGCGTGCTGGGCGGCCACGACGCGGTCGGCGGGCAGCAGCGCCAGCGCCCCGCCGCCGTTGCCCTCGCCGAGCATCAGGCTCAGCGTGGGCGCGTCGAGGGTGACCAGGTCGCCCAGGCAGCGCGCGATCTCGCCGGCGAGGCCGCCGTTCTCGGCGTTCACGCTCAGCGCCGCCCCCTGGGTGTCGATGACGGTCAGCAGCGGCAGCCGCAGCTCGGAGGCCAGCCGCATCCCGCGACGGGCCTCGCGCAACGCTCCGGGGCCGAGCGGGTGGGTCTTGGTCTGGCCGCGGCGGTCCTGGCCGAGGAAGACGCACGGCACGTCACCGAAGCGCACCAGCGCGATCAGCAGGCCCGGGTCGGCCTCGCCCTGGCCGGTGCCGTTGAGGGGCACGACGTCGGTGGCGGCGTAGCGCAGCAGGCGGCGCACGCCGGGGCGCTCGGGGTCGCGGGAGCGGGTGACGGCCTCCCAGGTGTCGACGTCGGGAACGGCCTCGTCGCCGGGGTCGGCGACCTCGCTCATCGCCTCGCGCGGCGGCAGCATGATCCGCAGCGCCCGGTCGAGGATGTCGGCGATGTCCTGGGGGGCCACGACCGCGTCGATGATGCCGCGGGCGTAGAGGTTCTCCGAGGTCTGCACGTCCTCGGGGAAGTCCTCGCCGTAGAGCGCCTGGTAGACCCGCGGGCCGAGGAAGCCGACCAGCGCGCCCGGCTCGGCGACCGTGATGTGGCCCAGCGAGCCCCAGCTGGCCATCACCCCGCCGGTGGTCGGGTTGCGCAGGTAGACCAGGTAGGGCAGCCCCGAGATCTTGTGCGCCATCACCGCCTCGGCGATCCGCACCATCTGCACGAACGCCGGCGTGCCCTCCTGCATCCGGGTCCCGCCGCTGATCGGGGCGGCCAGCAGCGGCAGCCCCTCCGCGGTGGCCCGCTTGATCGTGGCGACCAGCCGGTCGGCGGTCGCGCGTCCGATCGAGCCGGCCAGGAAGCCGAACTCGCCCAGCACCACGGCCACCCGACGCCCGCGCAGCAACCCCTCGCCGGTCACGACCGCCTCGTCGGTGCCGGCCTTCTCGCGCGCGGCCTCGAGCTCGGCGGCGTACTGCTCGCTGATCTCGCCGTACGTCGGCGCCTCGTCCCAGGGGATCCACGACCCCTCGTCCAGCACGAGGTCGACGAGGTCGTGGGAGGTCAGTCTGGCCATGGCTGCAGGCTAGGCCGGGTCCGCCTCGCGCGGGCGCGTTGTCCAGTTCCGCTCCTGGCTGCTCGTGCTGCCTGGGTTTGGAAGTCGCCCGGCGCGGCATGCTCAGGACGACGCCGACCCGAGGACTTCCGTGAGCTCACCCGACACCCCGCCCCCCTCAGACACCCCGCCCCCCGCTGACCGGCCGCGCGCCGACAAGCCCGTGCCCCCGGTGCTCTACCTGCCGGTCCGGCCGGGATCGACGGCGGAGGAGCCCGAGGTCGAGATGCGCCGGCTCGCCGACGGCCGGGTCGCGCTGCTCGTCTACACCGCCCTGGACCGGCTCGCGGCCTGCTGCGGACCCCACCAGCCGTGGGTGCTCTACCGCACCGACCAGCTCGGCGTGCTCGCCGAGCAGTCGCCGTACGACGTCGTGGCCATGGACCAGCCCCTCCCGCGTGAGGCGTGGCACGACCAGGCGGCCGCCGGGTGAGCGACGTCCGGATCAGCAACGCCGACGCCCGCGGGCTGGCCGAGCTGCACGAGTCGGCCGCCGAGGGGGTCGAGGGCACCGCGGAGTCGTTGCCCGGCACGGTCGACGGCGGGGCCGCCGGTGCGGTGCTGAGCGAGATCCTCGCCAAGCTCGTCTCCGACGCCGACGACCTGGCGCTCGCCAACCGGGGCACGGCCGGGGTGCTGCGCGCCGTGATCGCCGACTTCTACGGGACCGACCAGGAGGTCGGGGCCGCGTTCGAGGGCATGCAGGGCGACGTCGACCCCGGAGGCGGGCACCCATGATCGACACCACGGTCGAGGGCAGCGCGACGTCGGTGCGCTCCGCGGCGACGTACCTCGGTGACACCCTGAAGGCCGCGGTCAGCGACGCCGGTGACGACGTCTCGGCGGCCCGGTCGAAGGCCCTCGCGACGTGGGACGGCGACGCGATGACGGCCTACCGCGCCTTCTCGCGCGACCTCGTCGTGGCCGCCGACGAGCAGACCTCCCACCTGAGGGAGGCCGGGCAGAAGTTCGACGCCTACGCGGGGCGCCTCGAGCGCCTGAAGGAGCGGATGGCGACGCGGCGGGGCGAGGCCACCGGGGTCGGGCTCGTCCTCTCCGGCCTCACGATCCAGCCGCCCGCCGACGCCGTCGCACCGCCCGGACTGGGCGCAGAGCCCACCCCGACCCAGGCCGACGCGCACGCCGGGCAGGTGGCCGACTTCGAGAAGCAGCTGGTCAAGGTCCAGACCTACAACCGGCTGCTGGCCGAGGTCGAGGACGACCACCGCGACCACGAGCAGTGGATCGAGGAGCACCTGCGGACCTTCTGGTCCACCGTCCACGGACCCAGCGCCGCGACCGTGGCGCTCGACGTGCTCGACAAGCTGCCCGCGGCGATCACCGGCTTCGGCATCGACCTCCGCTCCCGCAGGCTCAGGGAGTACGCCGACCACACCCGCGCCGAGGCCTCACGGCTCCGGGAGGCGGCCCGGGAGGCGGCTGCGCAGCGGCGCTCCGGCCACCCGGGACGGCGCGCCGCCGGCGACGCGGTGGACGTGCGCGGCAACCGGTCGACCGCCCGTGCCCTGGACGCGCTCGCCGAGGGCTCCGAGCGGGTGGTCCGACGGCTCCCGGTCATCGGGCTGCTGGCCACGCTCGGCTTCGCGGGCGCCGACATCGCGGGCGGTGCATCGCCCTCGACCGTCGTCGTCGGTGAGGTCGGCGGTGTCGTGGGCGGGGTGCTCGGTGGCGCCGCCGTGGTCGGTGGCGCTGCCCTGCTCGGCGTGGGCGCTCCGGTGATCGCCGTCGCGGCCGGGGCCGCGGTCGTCGGGATCGGCGTCGGCCTGGCGGCGGAGTACGCCTACGAGAACTGGGTGCCCGACGACGTGCGCGACAAGATCGACCAGGGGCTCGAGGACTTCGGCAGCGGCGTCATGGACACCGCCAGCGACGTCGGCGACGCCCTGACGTTCTGGAACTGACACGATGCCGACGTGAGTGATCCAGCCGACGAGACGTCGCCCCGACAGGTCCTCCGCCTCCCCGTCAGCGCCCGCCGGACACCCCGTGCGCCCCTGGCCCGGGTGATCGGCACCCACCTGGTCATCGGCCTCGCCGTCGCCGCGGCCGGGTTCGGTGCCGTGGTCTCGGCGACGGACGACGGCTGGGGCCTGGTGATCGCCGTCGAGCTGGCCGCCCTGCTGCTCGGCGGGTGGGGGGTCGTGCTCCTCGGCTCCACGCTCCCGGCGACGTCGGTGCGACGCGGGCGGGTGGCCGTGCGGCAACGACCCGGCCACCTGGAGCTGCCCGGCTCACGCCTGCTCACCGGTGGGCTCCTCGGCCTGCTGGCGCTGAGCCTCCTGCTGCCGCTCACGCTGCTCGCCGCCTGGGCCGCCCGCGGGACCCTCGAGGGCTCCGGGCTGGCCCTCGCGGCGTCCGTGCTGCTGCTCCCGCTCGGCCTGCCGCTGCTCGTGCAGGTGCTCCGAGGGAGCGTGCGGGTGCCGTCGCTCGTGCTCGACGGCGACGGGGTGACCTCCCGCAGCTGGCGGGGCGAGACCACGGTGGCCTGGTCCGACCTGGCCGAGGTGCGCCTGGTCGCCGACCCCGGCACCCGGCTCGTGCTGCGCGCGGGCGACGCACTGGTGCGGCGTACGTCGTCCCCGGCCGCGGCGGCACCCGGTGCGCGCACCGTCGGCGGGCCGGTCGTCGCGGCCGACGAGGTGTCGGTGCCGGTCGCGTTCATGGCCTCCGACGCCGCACTGGTCGCCGACCTGGTCGAGGCCTGCCGCACCGACCCGCGCCGCCGTACGGTGCTCGGCACCGACGCCGCCTGGGTCGACCTCCGGGGTCCGGCGCGCTGACCCGGGCGCCGCTGCGGCGGCACTTGTCAGCCCTCTCAGCCCCAGGCCTCACCCCCGAGCCGGAGTAGTCCTCCCGAGCAACCAGTCCTCGAAGAACCCGGACAGGTCGCGCCCGGCGCGCTCGGACCACCACGAGGTGATCTCGTCGTAGTCGGAGGAGCTGTTCTGGTGCTCGGCCGGCCAGGCCCGCACCAGCTCGAAGAAGACCTTGTCACCGAGGTCGCGGCGCAGCTCGTGCCACATCAGTGCGGGCCCGTAGTAGATGTTGGACTCCCCGAAGGTGGTCGGGTCGTAGTCCGCGGGCGGTCCGGCGGCGGCGCGCTCCTCGTCCTCGAAGGAGGCCCAGTAGTCCATCAGCTCGTTGACGGGGTAGCCGTCCTGCTCGGCCTCCCACAGCCCCTGGAGGTACATCGCCATGCCCTCGTTCATCCACACGTCGCGCCAGTCCGACGGCGTCACCTCGTTGCCGTACCAGTGGTGCGCGAGCTCGTGCACGACCACCTTGGGCGAGGTCGCGTAGTCGGTCATCCCCAGCGTGATCATCGTCTGGGTCTCCATCCCGCTCTCGCTGTCGACGAGCAGGATGCCGAGCGTGTCGAAGGGGTAGGGGCCCAGCCGCTCCTCGAGCCACGCGAGCCCCTCAGGCGTCGGGGCGAGGGTGCGCGCCAGGCGCTTGCTCTCGCGGGGCACCCAGTACTGGATCGGCACGCCGCTGGCCGACTCGTCCTCGGTGAGCACGTAGTCGCCGGTCGCGATCGTCATCAGGTACGACGCCGCCGGCTCGGCGAGGTGCCAGGTCGTGGTGCGGACCCCGTCGGCCTCCACGGTGTCGACGAGCTCGCCGTTCGCGATGCCGGTGAACGGCTCGGGCACGCTGATGGTGAGGTCGTAGAGCGCCTTGTCGGCGGGCTGGTCGTTGACGGCGTACCAGGTGTAGGCGCCGTGCGGCTCCTGCATCGTCCAGGTCGACCCGTCGGGCATGGTGGTCCAGCCGTTGGTCGAGTAGTCGCTGCGCGTGGTGGGTGCCGGGACCGGCAGCGGGGTGCCCGCGTAGTCGAGGACGAGCTCGTAGCGCTCGTCGGCGGTGACGTCGGCGACCACGACGAGGTCCTTGCCCTCGTGCCGGAAGTCCACCTCCTCGCCGTCGAGGCGCACCGTGTCGACCTGCAGCGCCTCGCTGAGGTCGAGCTGGAGCTCGTCGGCGTCCTCGGTCGCGCGCAGCAGCAGCGTCTGGCGGCCGGTGAGCACCCGGGCGTCGGGGTCCCAGGCCAGGTCGAGGTCGTAGTGCAGGGCGTCCACGCCGGGGTCCCCGACCAGGGGGTAGACCGAGTCCTCGACCGGTTCGCTGAGCGCGACGTCGAGGGCCGGGTCGTCCGGACCGTCGTACGCCGCGTCGGCACCGGCCGCGGGGGCCACCGGCGCCGCGGCTGCACCGCCCGAGCCGGCCGGCCGCTCCAGGAGCGGCTCGTCGGCGGCGTCCGACCCCGAGCAGGCGGCCAGGAGCAGCGGCACGAGCGCCGCGGCGACCACGACCCGGCCCCGCCGGTGCCTCACGCGTCGTCCCCGCGCAGCAGCGGTCGGGCCAGGCGACGCCCGTGGTGGATCTGGGCCTTGATGGTGCCCAGCGGCGCGCCGACCAGCCGCGCGATCTCGTCGTACGGCAAGCCGTAGACGTCGCGCAGCAGCAACGGCTCGACGAGCTGCGGGTGCTCGCGCTCGAGGGTCTCCATCGCCTCGAGCAGGTCGAGGCGGGTGCCGGCGATGACGCTGGTGGTGCGCGGGTCGGGCCGCTCGAGGGGGCCGCCCGCGGTGTCCTGCGGGTCGGTCGGGGTGGCCTGGTTCTTCAGGCGGCGGTACGTCGAGCGGGCGCTGTTGACCGCGACCGCGTGCATCCAGGTGGTGAAGCGCCCGCGCTGGCCCCAGCCGCCGATCTTCTGCGCGATGTTGAGCAGCGCCTCCTGGCAGGCGTCCTCGGCGTCGGAGGAGTAGGGCAGCACGCCGCGGCAGACCTGGAGGGCCCGCGGGCGGATCGCGCCGAGCAGCTCCTCGAGCGCAGCCCGGTCCCCGTCCTGCGCCCGTCGGGCGAGGTCGTCGATCTCGTCGGCGTCGTACGCCTGCTCCTGCGCGCCCACTGGTCTCCTTAACTTTCATGGCCCATCATGCCTGGGTGTCCTCAGGCCAACGGATCCCCCAGCGCCTGGGCCGCTACGCCGTGCGCCGGCGGATCGGCTCGGGCGGCTTCGCGACCGTGTGGCTGGCCTACGACGAGCAGCTCGACTCGCCGGTGGCCGTGAAGGTCCTCGCCGACAACTGGACCGACGACGCGCAGGTGCGCCGCCGCTTCCTCGAGGAGGGACGCTACCTGCGCCGCGTGGAGTCCCCGCACGTCGTGGGCGTCTACGACGCCGGCGAGCTCGACGACGGCCGGCCCTACCTGGTGATGTCGTACGCCGACCAGGGCACCCTGGCCGACCGGCTCGAGATCGACGGGCTCAGCCCCGCCCAGTCGCTGGAGATCATCCGCCAGATCGGTTCCGGGCTGACCGCGCTGCACGCGCGCGACATCCTGCATCGCGACGTGAAGCCGGCCAACGTGCTGTTCCGCACCGCCGACGGCGAGGTCCGCGCGATGCTCGGCGACCTGGGGCTGGGCAAGGCGCTCGACGTCTCCTCGCGCCTGACCATGATCGCCGGCAGCCCGTCGTACGTCGCCCCCGAGCAGGCGCAGGCCGAGAACCCCGACGCCCGCGCCGACCAGTACTCCCTGGCCGCGGTCGCCTACCTCCTGCTGGCCGGGCGGCCCGCCTTCTCCCACGCCACGCTCCGCGCGGCGGCCGAGCCGCAGCCGGTCGAGCCGATCGGCGGCGACCTGCCGCCGGCCGTCGACGCCGTCGTACGCCGCGCGCTCGCGGTCGACCGCGAGGAGCGCTGGCCCGACGTGGCGACGTTCGTGGCCGAGCTGGTCCGCGGCGCTGGAGCCGGTCGTGCGCGGGGCCGTGGCGCCGTCGAGCGCCCCGTGGCTGCCGGTCGACCCCGAGCTGACCCAGCCGGGCAGCCGGCCCTCGCTGCACAGCCCGTCCGGTCCGCTCGCGGAGCCCGAGACGCCCCGGATGGGGACGCAGGAGCCCCGACGCCGGCGACGCGGGCTGGTGGCGCTGAGCGTCGCGGCCGCCGTGCTGGCCGCGGCCGGCGGGGCCTGGGCGGGCCAGGCGATCGAGCACGAGATGCGACCCGACCTGCTGCGGGTCAGCGACGACGGCGGCACCCTCTCGGTCGAGGTGCCGTCCGACTGGGGCAGCAACCTCGCCGACGGCGGGTGGGGCGGCCCCGAGGAGGACGGTTCCTACAGCGCCGTCTCGGTCGGCAGCACCCCCACCTGGACCGACCCGGGCACCGACGGCGAGGGCGTCTTCCTCGGTCTGATGCCGGGCAGCGGCCTGCCCGAGCTGATGCCGCCCACCCCGAGTGCGAGGACGCGCAGCCGCCGGTCGTCGAGGAGGGCGACGATGCCCTCGGTGACCGTGCTGCACACCGGCTGCCCCGACGGCCTCATCGTCGAGCGCGTGCTCCAGGTCGCCGGCAACCGGCTGCTGTGGGTGCAGGTGCGCAGCCTCGACCGCGCCACCGCCAACCGGGTGCTCGACAGCGTCGAGACGTCCGGCATCTGAGGGACGGGCCGCTCACGGGACGTCCGTCTGGCGAGGCAGGACGTTCGACACTGCGCCGCGGCCCTGAGGGGGTGGTCCAGTGGAGGGACACCGCGGGCTCGCCGAGCCCGCGCCCGTACGTGCTTCCACACCCCCCACGGAGCCTGATGCTTTCCACGCAGTCCGCCCAGGTCGTCAAGGCGACGCTCCCCGTCATCGGAGCCGCCATCGGCGACATCACCCCGGTCTTCTACCAGCGGATGTTCACCGCGCACCCCGAGCTGCTGCGCGACCTGTTCAACCGCGGCAACCAGGCGCAGGGCGACCAGCAGAGCGCGCTCGCGGGCGCGATCGCGGCGTACGCGACCCTCCTGGTGGCCGAGGACGGCCGCGACCCGATGGAGGTGCTGGCGCGGATCGCGCACAAGCACGCCTCCCTCGGCATCCGCGAGGACCAGTACCCGATCGTCCACGAGCACCTCTTCGCCGCCATCGTGGAGGTGCTCGGCGAGGCGGTCACGCCCGAGGTGGCCTCCGCCTGGGACGAGGTCTACTGGCACATGGCGCACGCGCTGGTCACGATCGAGAAGCGGCTCTACGCCGATGCGGGCATCGAGCACGGCGACGTGTGGCGCACGCTGGTGCTGCGCCGCCGGCTCCAGGAGTCGCCCGACACGGTGTCGTTCGTGCTCGGGACGGCCGACGGGAGCACGCTGCCGGCGTCGCGCCCGGGGCAGTACGTCTCGGTGCAGGTGCCGCTGCCCGACGGGGCCCGCCAGATCCGGCAGTACAGCCTCACCCACGCCCCCGACCCCAGCGAGTGGGGGATCTCGGTCAAGGCGGTCGAGGGTGGTGAGGTCTCGAACTTCCTGCACCAGGAGCTCTTCGAGGGCGACGAGATCGCGGTGTCGGCGCCCTTCGGTGAGCTGGTCGTGGAGGACGCCGAGGAGCCGTTGGTGCTGATCTCCGCCGGCATCGGGATCACCCCGATCATCGGCATCCTGCACTACCTGGCCGGCACCGGTTCGAAGCGCGAGGTGCTGGTGCTGCACGCCGACCGCTCCCCGGCCCGCCACGCCCACCGCCAGCAGCTGAAGGAGCTCGTGGCCGCGCTGCCCGGCGCGACGCTGCACCGCTGGTACGAGGACCTCGGCGTACGCCCGACCAGGGACGTCCTGAGCGCCGGCCGGGTCGACCTCGGGCTGGTGGAGCTGCCCGCCGACGCGCAGGTCTACCTGTGCGGTCCGCTGCCGTTCATGGAGTCCGTGCGCAGCTCCCTGATCGAGCGCCACGTCGCCGAGAGGGACATCCACTACGAGGTCTTCGGGCCGGACAAGTGGCTGGCCTCGGCCTGACCGCCTCGGGGTCAGGGTCGAGCCAGGGAGGTTCCCGATGGTGAGCGGCGCCCGCGCGACACACACTGGAGGCATCACCCACACCACCGGAGGAGAACCATGACCGACATCCGCACCAGCTTCGCCACCCAGGGGCTCGTCCGACCCCGCGACACCAGGGTCCTCGGCGGCGTCTGCGCCGGCCTCGGGCGCCGGTTCGGCCTCACGCCGTGGATCGCTCGGCTGCTGTTCGTCCTGATCCTGATGGTCGTGCCGGGCAGCCAGCTGCTGATCTACCCCGTGCTGTGGATCCTGATGCCCGACGAGGACAGCCCCAGCGCCCGGCCGCCCGCCCCGCACGACCCCACTGTCTGACCCACGTCGCGTCGGCTCAGTCGCGCCAGAAGAGGTGGTGGACCACGCCGCTGGGGCTGGGTACGACGTCGCGGTGGTACCGGTCGAGGAGCTCGTCGGGAGAGCCCCACAGGCGTGACCCGGCGCCGAGGTCGAAGGGCGCGACCGCGACGTGCAGGGTGTCGATGAGACCGGCCTCCAGGAACTGCCGCACGGTGTCGGCACCGCCGCCGAGACGGACGTCCTTGCCCGCGGCGGCCTCGAGGGCGCCGTTCAGCACCGTCGCGGGGTCGCCGCTGACGAAGTGGAAGGTCGTGTCGGAGAGGGTGAAGGAGGGCCGCGCGTGGTGGGTCATGACGAAGACCGGCGTGTGGAACGGCGGCTCCGGTCCCCACCAGCCCTGCCACTCCTCGTCGGCCCACGGGCCGCGCTGGGGGCCGAACTTGTTGCGGCCCATGATCTCGGCGCCGATGTTGCGGTGGAACTCGCGCGCCAGGTAGTCGTCGAGCCCACGGGTGCGACCGGGACCGGACGGGCCGGGCCAGCTCTCGGTGCCCGCCGCCCAGCTGAAGAACGCCGCCGGGTCGGCGTGGCCGAAGGGTCGCTCGAGGCTCTGGCCCTCCCCAGCGGCGTACCCGTCCCTGGACACCGTCATGTTGTGGACCCGTACCAGTTGCGTCACTGCTGCTCCTCGAGAACGCGTGTCGATGGATGACGTGGTGGACCACCCGGTGGGACCGAACTCATCGGGATGAACTCTCGTCCCTCAGCCCTGCTCGGTCGCGGGAGGCAGCATCGAGAGCACCGGGTAGGCGTCGTCGGTCCTGTCGAAGGTGCTGTTGGCCGGGTCGGTGAAGCTGGAGGTCCACAGGACCAGGTCGCTGATCGACTGCAACCCGGTGGGGTTGGAGAAGCAGACGGTCTTGATGATGGCGGTGAGGGTGTCGTCGACGCGACGCACCTTGATGTACTTCCTGTGCCCCTCCAGGGGCGAGCCCGGGGTGTCGGTCGAGGAGGAGCACCCGCGGCGGCCAGGCTTGGTGGGCCGGGCGTAGGCCCAGTCCCCGTGGTTGTCGAAGCCGATCTGCACGCCCATCTTCTTCGTCTTCTCCCCGCCCTGCTTCCGCGCACGCGTGATCGTCATCTGCGCCTTGAACTCCACGAACGCCTCGTCCGCGGCGTAGTCGTCGTAGAAGTCGTCGACGGTCCAGGTCAGCAGGATCCGGTCCTTCGACCGGGTCTTCCCGTGGCGCACCTCGATTCCGGTGCCCGCGAGGTCGGTGCCGCGGATCTGAGCCTCACCCGGTTTCCCCGACTTGGAGGCCACGTCGCCGAGGGGGTCCTCAAGGGTGGCCGCGTACGGGTCGTCGGTGGTGCGTGCCTGGCCGGCGGTGGGCGCGAGCAGGGTGAGCGCGACGGTGGCGGTGGCGGCGGCGATCAGTCGGGGATGGCGCATCGAGGTGGTCCTCCAGGGGGACGGATGCTCACGAGGGGGGTCCCCATTGGATCAGGTGGCGACGGGTCAGGGCGCCGGAATCGACAGATCTGCGGTCGAGGCAGAGCCGGCGCTGACGCGCCCACTCCTCCTGCACGAGGAGGTCCGGGTTCGTCGCCCGGAGGTAGCCTGCCGGCCATGGGTCGCTCGGATGCATGGGTCCGCGACCGGCGGCTCGTACGTCGCGTGGTCGCCAACGAGCGGGCGCCTGCGCTGCCTGGGCGGTGGCCCGCGACCATCCCCGCGGTTGAGCAGCTGCTGCGCGACGGGCTCGACCTCACGCCCGGCGTCACGCTGCTGGTCGGCGAGAACGGCAGCGGGAAGTCGACTCTCGTGGAGGCCGTCGCCATGGCCTTCGGGCTGGCGCCGGAGGGCGGCACCCGCAACGTGCAGGAGGGGACCCGCACCACCGAGTCACCGCTCCACGAGTGGATCACCCTGGAGAAGGCCCCCGGCGCCCCGCGCTGGGGCTTCTTCCTCCGCGCGGAGACGATGCACGGGTACTTCACCCGCCAGGAGGCCTACAGCACCCGTCGCGACCCGCGCTTCCACGAGCTGAGCCACGGTGAGGCGTTCCTGGAGCTGCTGCGGACCAGGTTCGACTCGCCGGGTCTCTACTGCCTGGACGAGCCCGAGGCGGCCCTGTCCTTCAGCAGCCAGCTCGCGCTGGCCTCCACCCTGCACGAGCTCGCGGCCGGCGGCGCCCAGGTCATCTGCGCGACGCACTCGCCGCTGCTGGCGGCCCTGCCCGGCGCGCGCCTCCTCGAGGTCGGGCCCTGGGGGCTGCGCGAGACGACGTGGGAGGACCTCGAGCTGGTCGCCCACTGGCGGGCCTACCTCGACGACCCGATGCGGTACCTGCGGCACGTCATCGCGCGTGACTGATCGGGCTCCCCGGTGGGTCGACGTCAGGGGAGGTCGGGATCGGGGTGGGCGGTCACGAACTGTCGTGCGGCGCTGTCGTCGATGAGCCCCAGCTCGAGCAGGTACTCGACGGCCCGGCGCTGGGCCCGAGCGTCACGGAACGCGTGCCACGGCGAGATCAGCTCGGGATGGTGCTCGTAGACCTGGTTCTTGAACCTGCGGAAGGCCCCTCGCCCCTCGAGTGCCCGGGCCAGGCGTTCGCCCGCGACGTCGTCGCTGATGCCCTCCGTGAAGTCGGCCATGTCCTGCCACCACACGTGGGAGGGGAGCGGATCGATGGCGATGAGGTCCAGCTCGTCGATCTCGACGGGGTTCTCCCCGTCGATGCCCGTGTCGCTGGTCCAGAACGCCACCTCGCCCGTACGTGGGTCGATCAGCCACTGGTGGTCGTAGTCGGTCTGGTCCGCCAGCGCGGTGGCGATGTCCTCGACATCGATCCGGTGCAGGTCGAGCATCCGCTCAGCGTAGGGAGCGCACGCGAGGATGTGAACCTCGATCTGGCTGCGCGTCGCGCACCTGCCACGCTGGGAGCGTGACGTCGATGAAACCGCTGGCGACAGGCCGGTCGCTGGGGCCGCTCGTGGCCGACCTCGTGTGCGTGCTCGCCCTGGCCGTCGGTGGCGCGAACGCGCACGATGGCGGCGAGTCCTACTGGGTCGTGCTCGTCATCATGTGGCCCTTCGCGGTGGCCGCTGGACTGGCGCACGCCTGGCTGGGGTGGAGAGGGCGGCAGTCGCGTCAGGTGTGGCCCGAGGGCGTCGTCGTCCTCGCAGTGACCTACGTGCTCGGCATGGCTCTGCGCGTCGTCTCTGACCGTGGCATCGCTCCCGCGTTCCTCGTCGTCGCCGCCCTCGTCCTCGCGGTGACGATGCTGGGATGGCGCTTCGTGGTGCAGATCGCTTCACGCCGGCTGAAGACGCCTTCGTCTAGATCCCGCCCGTCGCGTCGCGTTGCGATCACCGTTCCTCTCAGCGGGGCCGTTGGCGATTTGGTTCGAAAGATGACCGAGCAAATCACCCCAAAGGTTCTTTCTGCCGAGCTGGGCATCAGCGACGGAGCGATCCGACAGTGGCTCCGCGATCAAGGCTGGCAGAGCGTCCCGCACACCCGCTGGGAACTTACATCGGATCAGGCGGCTCAGGTCTGTGCGCACTTCCAGGGCTGACGGGGCACCATCTCTGGTCGGCTGCTAGTCAGCCGGCGCTCGGCTCACGATCGACAGCGGCGAAATGGTCCGGGTGCAGCGGGCGAAGAAGGAATTGGCGACGAGTTGGGCGGGTTCGGGTCGGCGGCTGGAACGGCAGTCGTGCCAAGTCGGGTCCTGCAGGTCATGGCTATCCCCGCGGCGCTGCCTGGGTGACCTGCCGTGCTCGCCGCTGACGCGGCGAGGTCACATCCTTCAAGGTACGCCGAACGGCATTCCGGCTGTACGAACCCGTGGCAAGGTGAGCATGTGACTGATGAAGCGGACGTGGTCCGCATGGTCCGCGACGCTGGGATCGAGGCGCATATGGTCACCGGCTACGGGTGGCCCGGGCAGATCGAACTGGCGCTCGTTGACTCGGTGATGTCGATCCGTGCGAAATACGGCACCGAAACTTCAGGCGTCCTGGGCCGCGTGCTGCGTTACAGGTCCGTTGCTGAGCGGCGACCACTCGATGACCTGTCCGCATTCGCGGGACTCGACCCTCAGGAACTACGCGGTCTGCTCGGATCGCAGCGCAGTGGTGGCCGCCTGAAGCCGGAAATATGTCTGGACGTCGCGCAGCGACTAGTGAACACAGGCGTTACGAACTCCGGCGACGTCCAAGCAAGCAGCCCCGCTCAGAGGCGTGCGTGGACCGGGACTGTGGGCCTCGGATGGGTCACCTGGGAGTACTTCACTATGCTGCTGGGCCACCCTGGGGTTAAAGCGGATACGATGGTCAACCGTTTCGTCTCCCGTGCGATTGGCGTGGAGACAGTCGACGCGAGGCGAGCACACGCCGCAGTACATGGTGCCGCGCGGATCTTGGGTGCACAGGCTCGAGACCTTGACCACGCGATCTGGCGGCACCAAAGCGGCCGCCCGGTCCGCCGCTGAGGCGATGGAAGCATCCTGCGCCGGCGGCTACGTCGCACTCTGCACCCACAGCGCTGGCTTCGCAGCGGTTGCTCGTCGCCTGGGAGGCGCCCCGTGCGCCTGGCAGTCTGGCCTACTGACCAGCGTCGTCCTTCACCGCTGATAACGGCGGTGAAACTGACCTCTACCCGACGGGAGGTTCATTACAGCCGTCGTTGACTACCGCCATGTCCCACGGGGGGGAACCGACCAAGGCGTGCGTTGCGAACGCGCGCCCGCGACACAGCGCGCTATGGTGCCATTGATACCGAGGAACAGGAAGTGGACGTGGAAGGAAGCACCCCACAGCACTACACGGTCGCTGATTTCGTGAAGTGGCACGAAGATAAAGAGCTAGTGCTGAACCCAACGTTTCAGCGAGGCTCGGTCTGGCCGAGTCATGCTCGAACTTACTTGATCGACTCGCTTCTTCGGGGCTATCCAATCCCCAAGTTGCTGCTGCGCACGACGGTTGACCGCACGACTCGCCGTACCGTCAGAGACGTAGTGGATGGGCAGCAACGGCTCCGAACCATCTTTGACTTCGTGAATGACAAGTTGACCTTGGGTCCCAAGGCAGGCGAGTTCCAGGGCAAGCGGTATTCGGATCTTGACGATGGCGCACAAGATTCCCTGTTATCGTACAAGCTAACGTGCGAACAACTTATCAATGCCTCTGATGACGACGTCTTGGAAGTTTTTGCCAGAATTAACTCCTATGCGGTGCCGGTCAACGAGCCGGAGTTGCGAAACGCGCAGTTCGACAACGAATTCAGCGCCTACGTCAAGGATTTGGCGAAGGAATTGGCCCCGATTTGGGCAATCGGCGTGTTGTCAGAGCGCGATCGCGTCAGGATGATCGACCAATCGCTCGTCGCGGAACTCGTCGGGATCACAATCTCCGGGCTAACAGATGGCGCTGAGAAGGACATCACGAAGATCTACGAAGCGCACAGGGGCAGCGACCTAAAGGATCTGCCTTCGGCTGAATACTTGAAAGACCAGGCGGTGAAAACCGCCCATCACGTCGCCTCCTTCAAGGGGGAATCGATCGTGAAGCGACCTCACTTCCTAGTGCTATACGCAGCGATTCTTTTCTTGGAGGGCAATTTGCCCGCAGGCAAGTTGGAGTTGAGCGAATACAAGGAGTACTCAGACAAGGGCTTGGCTGATGGTGAAACCATCCAGGACAACATGACGCAGTTGAATCGGGCCCTTGGCGACTCAGAGGCCGCGGATTCGAAGGACTTGGTAGAGTTTCGCGAGGCGCGAGCGACGACGCAACGTATGAAGAGTCGTCGCGCGCGTTTCGAGATCTTCTGCAAAGCCTTAACGCAGGCACTCGAGTAGGCTTCGTTGGCCATCGCGTTGTCGGGCATCTCCGACGATTTCGAGAGTGAAGTTGACTCCATCCTGGAGTTTTTTCACAAAGGCGCAAAGGCTAGTCTAATCCCATTCTCTCCGTGCCCCTACACCCCACATTCGGACGGTTGTCTGGTGAGCTTGTGGGACGCGTGGGGGCGGTTCGTTCGATCGCTACTGCTTGCCTGCGCAGCTGGTGAAGTTGTGGGTGGAGGCGGCGCTAAGTACGCCCCGGTAATTCCTCGTCGCGAGGAAGATGCGCTGCGGCATCTGGAGGCAGAGAAGCGGTCTGGAGGAAAGAGTTACGCTTTAGCGTTCGGCAGCAAGGGCGAGCCTAAGTGGTATCTGGTCCGCCATTCATTCGAACTCGGGGCGACCCTGCAGCTCCAGAATGGAAGCACGATTGGATCTGCGCTGACGGCATCGCAAATTCATCTTAGCGCCAGCATATCTGTTTCACATCCGGGTGATCACCTACAAACCCTCAGAAACTATGTGGCTCACAAGACTGCAGCCAACTTTGCCAAGGCATCGCGGGCCATGCCGGTGGCGGTTCATGGGGACGTCGATAGTTTCCTACGCTCGCGGACGCAGGGTGGGTCCGTTGTGTTTTGCGACTGGGCTGATGCACTGGTAGGTCTCGCACGCAGCGCAACGATGTGATCCGCTACACGTCTCGATTGATGAAAGCTGTCTTGAGAGCCGTCGTACGGGCCGCGCGCACGGGATTCAGAGCGCACCAGCGACGCGTCAGACTGGATGGAGTTGCCGGTGCGAGCGGGTGTGCAGGCGATCTGCCGGGTGAACGCCAGACTTCCACCATGCTCGGAGTGCCTCTCGACATAGCCAAGATCCGTTCCACCCCTCGGGTCGGTGCTCTGCAATCTGGGCGGTATGTCGTGCGCCCGATGGCGTCGACCGTGGGTGCGTTCGGTCGCGGATGGAGATGTCCGGGAGCCAGTCGATGCTTGTTCCACAGGCCGCGTGCTCGCCTCGTCCTGAGTGTCGGTGGTCGGTGCTTGGGTGGAGTCATGCTCGGAGAACCGGTGGTGGAGGAGATGTCGGAGGACGCTGTCCTCGACGCAGCCACCGAGTGCGCGCGCACCCTCCAACAGGCCGAGGTGGAGCTGCTGCGGGTGGCGTACCGGTGGGCGGTGCTGCACGACCCCCGACGTCCCGGGGTCCTCGACGCGGACGAGGTGGGCAAGCCGGGCCGCGAGCAGGCACGCCGCCTCGGCGGTGCGGGCACCGCTGAGGTCGCCGAGTTCGCCGCCGCCGAGCTGGGCGCGCGGATCGGGCGCACCACCTACGCCGCGGTCGCGTTGATCGCTGATGCCCAGGACCTGTGCCACCGCCACCCCGAGCTGTGGGGCCGGGTGCTGGCCGGGGAGGTCCGGGCCTCCTACGCCCGGTTCGTGTGCACCAAGACCCGCGAGCTGACAGCAGCCGAGGCCGCCTACGTCGACGCCGAGGTCGCCGAATCAGCCGACGGACGCATCCCGTGGTCCCGGTTCGAGGCCCTCGTCATCGGCAAGGTCGCCGCCGCGGCACCCGAGCTCGCCCGGGCCAAGGAGGAACGCGCCCGCCGCGCGACGTTCGCCAAGATCATCGGCAAGCCCGAGCACGGCATGGCCTCCTTCCTCATCCGCGCACCCGTCCCGGTCATCGCCCAGCTCGACACGGCCGTCACCGCGCTCGCCGAGCGGCTGCGCCACAGGCTGCCCGACGACCCCCACCCCGCCGACCCGATGGACCAGCCGACCGGCGAGGAACAGCCCGACCCAGCCGCCACCGTGGTCAACGCGGATGAGCGGCGGGTGCTGGCGGTGCTGATGCTCGCCCACCCCCAGCACGACCCTCACGACCCCGACACCGACCCCGCCGACGTGGACATCCGCGACCTCGCGCCACGGGTCGAGGTGGTGGTCCACCTCGACGGACGCAGCATCGGCTCCGACCTGCCCACCATCGCCCGCATCGAGGGCCACGGCCCCGTCACCACCGACTGGGTCCGCGACGTCCTCGGACCGCACGCACAGTTCACGATCCGCCCGGTCCTCGACCCCCTCGGCCACGCACCGGTCGATGCCTACGAGATCCCACAACGACATCGACGGGCCGTGCGGCTCTTGTCGCCGGCCGACGTGTTCCCCTTCGCCTCCTGCACCAGCGACACGATGCAGGTCGACCACACCGAGCCCTACCGAGCAGGCGGCCGGGGTGGTCCGAGCGCGATCGGGAACTACGGCCCGCTGACCCAGACCCACCACCGCATCAAGACCTTCGGGCACTGGCTGGTCCGACAGCCCTTCCCCGGCGTCTTCGTGTGGCGCGACCCCCACGGCGCCCTCTACCTCGTCGACCACACCGGCACCCGACGCATCGAGCACCCGACCGACCAGGCCGCCTGAGCCGCAGGCCCAGCGACGCCACCTCAGGGTGTGCTGAACGCGGTTACGTTGGTCAGATGGAGCACCACGAGGTCCTCATCGTCGGCGGCGGCAACGCCGGCATCTCCCTGGCCGCCCGGCTGCTGCGGGACGGCGCGACGGAGGTCGCGGTGGTCGAGTCCGAGTCGACGCACCGCTACCGCCCGCTGCTCAACTACGTCGGGTCCGGCGAGGCGACCATGTCGTCGCTCGAGCGGCCCGCCAAGGACGTGATGCCGGAGGGCGTCACCTGGGTGCAGTCCGAGGTGGTCGGCGTCGATCCCGCGGGCCCCAGCGTGCGCCTCGCCGACGGCCGCGAGCATCGGCTGCACCACCCTGGTCGTCTGCCCCGGCATGGAGGAGGACTGGGACGCCGTCCCCGGCCTCGCGGCGGCGTACGCCGACGGCTGGGCCGGCTCGACCTTCGTCGTCGAGAGCGCTCCGCGGGTGTGGCCCGCGCTGCGCGACCTGACCGCCGGGCGGGTGCTCTTCACGATGCCGCCGGAGCCCGCGCCCTGTGGTGCGACCGCGCTCAAGCCGCTGTTCATGGCGTGCGACCACTGGCGCCGCGCCGGCGTCCTGCCCGACCTCGAGGTGCACCTCGCCCTCCCCGGCCCGACCCCGCTCGGCATCCCCCAGGCCGACTGGCGGCTCGAACGGGTGCTGGCGTCGTACGGCGTCCGGGTGCTGCGCGAGGCCCGGGTCACCGGCCTGGAGGGGCGAGCAGCCACCCTGTCGACGCCCGCGGGCGAGCAGCGTCTCGACGACCTCGCCTACGCCCACGTCGTGCCGCCCTACCGGGCGCCGAGCTGGGTCGCCGAGAGCGACCTGGCCGGGTCGACCGAGGCAGGCCTGGTCGACGTCGACCAGCTCACCATGCGGCACCGGCGGCACCCCGCCGTCTGGTCGCTGGGTGACGTCGCCGACCTCGGCACCCGACCCTCCGGGGGCGGCCTGCGCAAGCAGGTCGAGGTCCTCTCCCACAACATCACCACCGACGGCACGGAGCCCGCGCAGCACTACGACGGCTACACCGTCATGCCGATCACCACCTCGAAGCGTCGCCTGATGCTCGTCGAGGTCGACCGCGACGGCCGCCCCGCGCCCTCGGTGCCCTTCCCCGACCTGGTCAAGCCCCGGATGCTCACCTGGTACGCCGACCGCTACGGCCTGCCGTTGACCTACTTCAAGCGCATCCTGCGCGGCAAGGTCTAGCGGCCTCTCACGGCTCGGCGTGGTGGGCGCGGTAGGAGCGGTAGAGCCGCGCCAGGAACGTCTCGAGCTCCACGGCGAGCTCGTCGCCCAGCGTGGGGAACGACAGCGTCGCCTTGCCGGTGCGGCGGGCGCGAAGCTCCTCGGAGGAGACCTCCAGCGCCTCCGGCCAGGTGTCCAGCCCCACCGCGTAGAGGCTGACCTTGCGGGCGCTGCGCTGGACCGCAGCGAAGTAGTCGTGGCCCCCGGCCCCCGGCCAGCGCAACGAGGGCATGCCGTAGATGGACGCCTCCTCGAGCTCGCTGCGGTAGGGCTCGAGCAGCGCCCAGATCCGAGCTTCTACGGCGTCCAGGTCAGCCATGGATCGAGAGTAGCGCCGCGTCTCTCCGCCGCGCCTCAGCCGATGCGGGCGCTGCCGGCGATCCGGGTGATCAGCCGGGCCATGGCCTCGCTGTCGACCCCGCGCCCGACCATGCCGAGGTAGAACTGCGCGGTCTCACCGCTGCCGGGCGTGGTCAGCCACCGCTCGATCGAGTGCCGGCGGTAGCCCCCGGCGACGTAGGACACCTCGAGGCTGTCGTAGCGCTCCTCCACGATCTCGAGGTCCTGGACCTCGGAGGCGGTGGCCAGCGCCCCGACCCGGGCGGCGCGGGCGGAGGGCACGCTCTGGAAGAGGTTGGCGACCTGGCGCACCCGCAGGAAGTAGAGGTTCTCGGCGTCGTCAGGGCTCGGGCGGCGGGTACCAGCGCCACTCGCCCCCGGCCGAGTCGCTGCGCACCCAGCCGCGCGGCACCGACAGCGACACCGTGAAGGGCGGCGTACCGAGCACCACCCGGCGCAGCGGCAGACCCGGCTCGAGCGCAGGCTCCTCGCGGTCGTCGCGCACCAGCACCGGCCGGTCGGTCGGGTACGCCGGTCCGGCGGCGGCCAACGGGCGCACGTCGTCGGTCCGCGCGGGCCGGTCGTGGTCGGCGCGCGCGACGGCATACCCCGCTGCTCCGCCCGCCAGGGCGAGGACGACCAGCAGGGCGGCTGCCGACCCGAGCCCGCGCACGCTCACCCGCCCACGGTAACGCGCGGGGGCGGTGGCGCCCGGAGGCACCCGTCGGCCCTACCGTGGCGTCATGAGCAGCCTGATCATCCGCCGCGCTCGACTGGTCCCCGTGCACGCGGGCGACGTCGTGCCCGACGCGCCCGTCGACGTCCTGGTCACCGACGGCACCGTCGCGGCCGTGGCTCCGCGCCTCGACCGTCCTGCCGGCGCGCCCGAGGTCGACGCCGAGGGCCGCTGGGTGATCCCCGGGCTGTGGGACCAGCACGTGCACCTGGCCCAGTGGACGCTCTCGTCGGGCCGCCTCGACCTCGCCGGCGCCCGCAGCCCCGAGGCCGCGCTCGCGATGGTCGCCGAGCGGGTCGCGGAGTACCCCGACCTCCCCGTCATCGGCTGGGGCCACCGCTCCGCCGGCTGGGACCGCGACGCCACCGTCTCCGAGCTCGACGCCGTCTCCGGCGAGACCCCCGTCGTGCTGATCTCCGGCGACGGCCACCACGCCTGGCTCAACACCCGGGCCCTGCTCTTCCTCGCGATGCCGGTGCGCGACTCCGTGGTGCGCGAGTCCGAGTGGTTCGCGGTCTACCCGCGCCTGGCCAGCCTCGTCGGCAACGACGGCACCTCGCCCGAGGCCTACCGCCGCACCCTCGACCACGCCGCGTCGATGGGCGTCGCGGGGCTCGTGGACTTCGAGTTCAGCGGCGGCGCCGACGAGTGGGCCGAGCGCTGGTCCGAGGGCTGCGACGTGCTGCGCGTGCGGATGGCGACGTACGCCGAGGGGCTCGACTCGGTGCTCGGCCACGGCCTGCGCAGCGGCGACCCCCTGCCGCTCGGCGACGGGCCCCGCGACCCCCGGCTCACCATGGGCCCGCTCAAGATCATCAGCGACGGCTCGCTCAACACCCGCACCGCCTGGTGCTGCGAGCCGTACGGCGACGCGCACCGCCTCGAGTACCCCTCCGGGCAGCCGAACCTCTCCGGCGCCGAGCTGCGCGAGCTGCTGCGCACCGCGCACGGCCACGGTCTCGAGGTGGCCACCCACGCGATCGGGGACGCGGCGGTCGCCGAGGCGCTGGCGTCGTACGCCGAGTCGGGCGCGCGCGGCTCGATCGAGCACGCCCAGATGGTCAACCGGGCCGATGTGCACGAGATGGCCCGGCTCGGCATCCGCGCCAGCGTCCAGCCGGCCCACCTGCTCGACGACCGCGACCTGACCGAGCGGATCTGGGGCGAGCGCTCGGCGCGCTGCTTCGCGTTCCGCTGGATGCTCGACGACGGGGTGGAGCTCGCGCTGGGCTCCGACGCCCCGGTCTCCCCGCTCGACCCGTGGCTGGCGATGGCCGCGGCGGTGCACCGCAGCGGCGACGAGCGCGAGGCCTGGCACGGCGAGCACGCCCTCACCCCGCGCGAGGTGCTCGCCGCCTCCGTCGACGGTCAGGGCACGGTCGCCCCGGGCAGCCGCGGCGACCTGGTGCTGCTCGACGCGGACCCGCTGGACCCGACCGGGACCCCCGACGAGCAGGCCTCGCGCCTGAAGGCCATGCAGGTGGCCGGGACCTGGGTGGCCGGCCGAGAGGTGTTCACCACCTTCGACTGACCAGCCCGGGCCCCGGCCGGTGGAGCGCCTGCTCGACCCTCAGAGGTCGATCGGGCGCAGCACGCGGTTGATCGCGTGTCCGATCTGCTTGTTGCCCTTGTTGATGTCGACCGCGACCACGCGCGGGTCCTTCGCATCGGGGTCGAGGTCCTCGAGCGTGATCGCCTTCTTGCCGACCCTGACCACGACGATGCCGCCTTGGGCGGTCTTCGAGCTCGGCCCCGTCAGCGGCCGGCGACGTCTCCCGAGTCGAGCGGGTCCCCGAGGACCACGTGGTAGAGCAGCACCTGCTCCAAGGTGGCGAGGTCGACGTTCTTGATCAGCGCCTTGGCTGCCCGGCGTTCGGTGCGCGCGGCCCCGTTGCCGAGCAGGTTGCGGGCGAGCTTGCGGAACGCGATGTCGTGGGGCAGGAACGCGGTCAGCTTGACGTCGCCGTCCGCGAGCACGGCCACCGGGCTGTGGGGCTTCTTCTTGAGCAGCACGGTGACCAGCCGGTCGAGGACGTCGAAGTCCTTGCCCTTGCGGTCGAACCTGTTGCCATCGGCGGCCAGCACCTCGGCGAGACTGGTGTCCGACGAGCCGCCGCCGGCATGGGCTGGTGTGGTGACCAGCCCGGCGGCGAGCAGTCCGGTCGTGGCGAGCGCGGCGATGAGATCTCTGGTGCGGTGGGACATGGGGGGACTCCCTCGTTGGCGGTCCCCCTGCTGGGGACGCAGCCGTGGTCCCCTCACGCTAGGTCGGCCGGCGACGCACCGGCATCCCGAGATTCGGGTAGGCGTCGCTCGGGTCAGGAGCGTTCGAGGAGCCGGGCGATCTCGTCGGCGACCGCCTGCTGCTCCTCGGCGAACGGGTGGTAGGCCAGCGCTCGCTCCGGGTCGTTCTGCTGGCCGTTGATCCACGGGTCGTCGGCGCAGATGTCGTGGCCGCGGGTCAGCGCGAAGGCGTCGACGTACTCGACGTCGGCGGCCTTGGCGGCGTTCTCGAGCGCGTCGGCGAGCCCGCGGTTCACGCTGCGCGCGAAGGGCAGGTCGCCCTCGGCGATGGGGAGCAGGTCGGGGCAGGAGCCGGTCGCCGGGACGATCTGCGGGTAGCCGACCAGCAGGACCCGGGCCTCCGGGGCCCGGTCGACCACGCCCTTGAGCGCGGCGGCGACGCGCCCCTTCATCTCGTCGAGGTCGCGGGTCACGTCGCCGGTCGCGGCGTCGGTGCAGGGCGTGCCCTCGGGCTCCTGGGCCGCCGCGCCCACGCAGCCCGCGGTGAGCTTGCTGAACAGGCCGAAGTCGTTGCCGCCGATGCCGATCGTGACCAGGTCGGTGTCCTCGCTGAGCGCGTCGAACTGCGCGGGGCGGCTGCTGCCGTCGAAGGTCTGCTGCACCCCGACCAGCGACACGGTCTGCGCGCCTGCGCAGCTCACGTCCTCGAGGTCCGAGCCCAGCTCGGCCGCGACCAGGCTGGGGTAGTTGCCGCTCGAGCGCAGGCACCCGTCCTGGCCGTCGGTCTCGGGCACGAACGGCGCCGAGGTGTAGGAGTCGCCGAGGGCGACGTACGTCGGGTAGTCGCTCTCGGGCTGGGTCTCGTCGCGTGGGTCGTGGCGGTCTCGGCGGCGGAGGCGGAGCCGCTCGGTTCGTCGCCCGACCCCCCGCACGCGGCCAGCGCGCCGGTGAGCAGGACGGCGGTGGCGAGGTGGCGGAGGATCATGGCGCTCACGGTACGGCCCTGCCGCTCACCCCCGCCCGTTCAACCCGCCCGATCAACCCGCCCGATCAGCCCCGCCCGATCAGCCCAGGGCGATGACCATCGCCAGCACCTTCTCCGGGTCCTCCAGGTCGTCGCCGTACAGCTCGCGCAGCTGCCCCATCCGGTAGCGCACGGTCTGGGCGTGCACGAACAGCTCGGCCGCCACGTCGTCGCGGCGGCCCTGGTGCAGCAGCCAGGAGCGCAGTGTCTCCGTGAGCTTCTGGGCGGTGCCCGGACGCAGGTCGGCGAGCGGGGCGAGCACGGCGGCGCGCAGGTCGGCGCGGGCGTCGGCGTCGGCGCTGAGCACCAGCTCCGGCAGGTGGGCCTCGGTGTCGGGCCCCAGCCCGAGGGCCCGGGCGCGACGCGCCCGGTCCAGGGAGGCCCGCACGTCCAGCCACGGCCGGGAGGGGCCGGCGACGGCGTCGCGGTCGGCGAGCGTGCGCAGCAGCGCACCGCGGGCCCGTCCGTGCGCGTCCGGGACCAGCAGCAGCGCGCCGTCCCGGTTGTCGGGCGAGTCGGTGCTGTCGGGGGAGTCGGCTCCCTCGGCGACGGTGATGGTCGCCCCCGGCAACGAGATCAGCGCCGGACGCACCTGGGAGTCGGGGATCAGGACCGCGGTCAGCGTGGTCGGAGGCTCCCACTCCGCCCGGGCCGCGGTGTCGAGGACCGCCTCCGCGGGCGCGCCGGTGAGCAGCTGGCGCGCCAACCGCTCGATGAGCCGCTGGCGCACCCGGCCGGCGGTGGCCAGCTCGTCGGAGTGCCCGGCGACGCTGGCCGCGGAGAGCTCGTCGATGTAGGCGAAGACCAGCTCGGCGAAGGAGGCCATGGTCGAGGCGTCCATGCCTCCGCGGACCGCCGAGCCCGACAGCTCGCGCCACGAGACCCGGGCCCCGATCCGGTAGGCCGACAGCAGGGCGTCGGTGGTGCGGCCCTGGCGCGCCTCGCCGCGACCCAGCTGGTAGGCGCCCTCCACGGCCGGGGCCGCCGGGGTGCGCGGGTCCGCGCCGCGCCGTCCGGTGGCCAGGGAGAGGAACCCGCCCAGGGCGAGCTGCACGGCGTTGCGGATGGTCTCGCCCATCGAGCCGCTGAGGGCGCCGTCGTAGGACGGCACCTCCGCGATGACCTCGGCGACGACCTTGTCCGCCACCTCGGCCAGGTCCCCGCGCATCTCGGCGACCGCCTGAGGAGGCAGCTGGAGCCCGTGCCCGGCGGTGGTGCGGGCGGCGCGTCGCGGCATCTTGTTCACTCCGAACAAATGTGACGTAGGAATCTGCATCGAGTGCACAGGACTTTAGCGCTCAAGTCCAGCATGGTGGAACACATGACTTCCGTAGCCTTCCGAGACGCCACCACCGGCACCCGCCCGGCGTGGTCGCACGCCCTGCGCCGCCAGGTGCGGCGCGTGGCCGAGGCCGCCGTCACCCCGCTCGAGGTCGACGACGTCCTCGACGTCTTCCACCCGCTGCGCCGCGGTGCTCCGCTGCGCGGGCGGATCGTGGCCGTGCGCCCCGAGACCGCCGACGCGGCCACGCTCGAGATCAAGCCCGGGGCCTCCTGGGCCGGCCACGTGCCGGGCCAGTACGTGCGCATCGGCATCGACGTCGACGGGGTGCGCCACTGGCGCGCCTACTCGCTGACCCACGGCCCCCGCCCCGACGGCCTGATCTCGATCACCGTCAAGGCGGTCCCGGACGGCCACGTCAGCGACTACCTCGTGCACCGCGCGACCCCCGGCACCACGCTCCACCTCGAGCAGGCAGCCGGCGAGTTCGTGCTGCCCGAGCCCGCCGACGACGCCGTGGCCACCAAGCTGCTCTTCGTCACCGCCGGCTCCGGGATCACCCCGGTCATCGGGATGCTGCGCAACCTGTACCCCTCCACCGACACCGGCGTGCTCCGCCCCGCGCGCAGCGCCGGGCTCGACATCGTCGTGGTGCACGTGGCCCCCAGCGAGCCCAGCTCGATCTTCCGGGCGGACCTGCAGGCGCTCGACACCGCCGGCGCCATCCGACTCGTGGCCCGGTACGACGACCAGCACGGTGTGCTCGACGTCGCCGACCTGGACGACCCTCGTGCCGGACCTCGCGGAGCGCCGTACGTTCGCGTGCGGCCCCGCCGGGCTGCTCGACGCGCTCGAGGCCCACCACGCCGAGGCCGGCATCGACCTGTTCATCGAGCAGTTCCGCACCGCTCGGGTCGAGGCCGGAGACGGCGGCAGCGTCGCGTTCGCCCAGAACGGCACCGTCGTTCGAGGTCGACGGCGCCACCCCGATCCTGGACGCGGCCGAGGAGGCCGGCGTCCTGATGCCCAGCGGCTGCCGCATGGGCATCTGCATGGGCTGCGTCCTGCCGCTCAAGCAGGGCTCGGTGCGCGACCTGCGCAACGGCCAGGTCACCACCGCCGTCCCCGGCGAGACCGACCCCCGCGGCATCTTGATCCAGACCTGTGTGAGCGCCGCCGCCGGCGCCTGCTCCATCGACCACTGATCCCGACCACTGAGGGAGACCCCATGACTGCCATCACCCGCAAGCCCGAGAACCCCACCGCCCACCTGACCGAGGCCGACATCGAGCAGATCGGCGTCGAGCTCGACGCGATCCGCCAGGAGCATCGTCGACAGCCGCGGCGCCTCCGACGCGGCGTACATCCGCAAGGTCATCGACGTGCAGCGCAAGCTCGAGCTCGGCAGCCGCGCGGTGCTGCTGGCCAGCGTCTTCCCGCCGGCCTGGGTGCTGGGCACCCTCGGGCTGAGCGTGGCCAAGATCCTGGACAACATGGAGATCGGCCACAACATCATGCACGGCCAGTGGGACTGGATGCGCGACCCGAAGATCCACTCCAGCACCTGGGAGTGGGACAACGCGACCCCGTCGGACGCGTGGAAGCACAGCCACAACGAGGTGCACCACACGTACACGAACATCGTGGGCAAGGACAACGACCTCGGCTACGGCATCATGCGCGTCGACGAGGACCAGCGCTGGGTGCCGATGTACCTGGCGCAGCCGCTGTGGAACTTCGTCAACGCCTGCCTCTTCGAGTACGGCATCGCGGCCTACGACCTCGAGCTCGGCAAGAACCTGCGCACCCCCAAGCACAAGCGCAGCGACGTCTTCAAGGCCAACGTGAAGGGCACGCTCACCAAGATCCGCAAGCAGGCCACCAAGGACTACGTCGTCCACCCGGCGCTCTCGATCCCGACCGGCTCGTTCCTGCCGACCCTGGCCGCCAACGCCACCGCCAACGTGGTGCGCAACCTGTGGACGCACTCGGTGATCATGTGCGGCCACTTCCCCGAGGGCGTGGAGACCTTCGAGAAGAAGGCGATCCCGGAGAAGGAGACCCGCGGCGAGTGGTACCTGCGCCAGATGCTCGGCTCGGCCAACATCTCCGGCTCCAAGGCGATGCACCTGATGACCGGCAACCTGTCGCACCAGATCGAGCACCACCTGTTCCCCGACCTGCCGTCGAACCGGTACGCCGAGATCGCCCCGCAGGTGAAGGCGCTCTTCGACAAGTACGAGCTGAACTACCACGAGGCCTCGCTGCCGGCGCAGGTCTACTCGGCCTGGCACAAGGTCGTGCGGCTCTCGCTGCCGAACGACTTCATGGCCACCACGACCGTGAAGAACCTGCCGAGCCAGCTCAAGACGCTCTACGCGATGTCCACCAAGGGCCCCAAGGTCCGTCGCGCGGCGCAGGCCCGGCTCCAGCAGCAGGCGCGCCGCCTCACGCAGGCCGCCTGAGCAGCGGCCCGGTCACGTCCCTCAGACCCGGGGGAGGGTGACCGGGTCCATCGGGTGCGCGGCCTGGACCGCGGCGTGCAGGCGTCGCTGCTGGGTGAGCATCAGCAGCGCCGCCAGCACGGTGGTCGTCACGGTCACCGAGAAGGCCGCGGTCGAACCGTGGCTGTCGGCCAGCCGGCCCGCCACCGAGGAGCCGAGCGCGTAGCCGATGCCGGTGGCGCTGGCCAGGGTCGTCATCGCCGCGCCCACGCGGGGCAGCGGCACGACCCGCTCGGCGAGCGAGAAGACCGCGATCATGTACGGCGCCACCGCACAGCCCAGGAACAGCACGACCAGGGTCGCGGTCAGCAGGCTGTCGACGAACAGCAGCGGCCACGACAACGCCACCAGGGCGAACGCCGCCACGAGGGCCCGCCGCTCGTGGCCGATCCGCGCGGGCAGGTACGCCGTCGCGATGCCGGCCACCGCGCTGCCGACGCCGAGCGTGGCGTGCACGAGGCCCGCGACACCCGGGGTGCCGGCCTCGGTCGCGAGCACCGTGGCGCCGGTCTGGGTGGCGCCGAAGAGCACGCCCACGAAGAGCTGCGCCGCGGCGAGGACCACGAAGACCCGGGTGACCAGCGGCCCGTGGCCGGGGCTGGTCGAGTCGTGCCGCGCCACCAGGGCGGCCGAGCCGTCGAGGGCGAAGGCGCTGCCGAAGACGGCGAGGAGCACGGCGGCGGCGATCAGCCCGCCGCTGGGCGAGATGAGCACGGCGGTCAGGCCGATGAGGGCCGGGCCGAGCGCGAAGGACGCCTCGTCGGCGGCTCCTTCGTAGGAGAACGCGGCATCCACGAGGCGGCGCTGGTGCGGCCGGCCCTCGGTCATCGGCCGCCACCGCACCCGGGCCAGCGGGCCGACCTGGGGCGTGGCGAGACCGGTGAGGGCGGCCACGGCGATCACGGTCAGGTCGCTGACGCCGGCGTCGACGACGCCCACGAGGGCGATCAGGCCGGTGGCGCCGAGCAGCGACTGCACGAGCACCACGGGTCGCTGGCCGATCCGGTCGGCGAGGGAGCCGGCGAGCGGGGCGCCGATCGCGTTGGCGACCGCGAGCGCGCCGGCCGACAGGCCACCGAGGCCGTAGCTGCCGGAGGCGGTGGAGACGAGGAGGAGGGTGCCGAGCTGGCTCATGGCCAGCGGCAGCCGTCCGAGGAAGGCGACCAGCACGTAGAGGGGGCCGGCGATGGTGATGAGCTGACGGTAGGAAGCGAGCGGACTCACGGTCGTGCCTTTCGAGCGCGTCGGACAGACGCGCCGAACCCACCTCCAAGCGCGCGCTGAACCCTCTGCACCCCTCAGGCTACAGCTCGAGGAGCCGCGTGGTCTCCTCGCGCATCTCGACCTTGCGGATCTTGCCCGTCACCGTCATCGGGAACTCCTCGACGACCAGCACGTAGCGGGGGATCTTGAAGTGCGCCAGCCGGCCGTCGCAGAAGGCGCGCACCGCGGCGGTGTCGAGCGGCCCCGCACCCTCGCGCAGCCGCACCCACGCGCACAGCTCCTCGCCGTACCGCTCGTCGGGGACGCCGATGACCTGCACGTCCTCGATGTCGGGGTGGGTGTGCAGGAACTCCTCGACCTCGCGCGGGTAGACGTTCTCCCCGCCGCGGATCACCATGTCCTTGATCCGGCCCACGATCGTGCAGTAGCCGTCCTCGCGCATCACCGCGAGGTCGCCGGTGTGCATCCAGCCGTCGGCGTCGATGGCCTCGGCGGTGCGGTCGGCGTCGTCCCAGTAGCCGCGCATCACCGAGTAGCCGCGCGTGCAGTACTCGCCGGGCTCGCCGCGCGGCACGGTCGCGCCGGACACCGGGTCGACGACCTTGATCTCCAGGTGCGGGTGCACCCGGCCGATGGTCGCCGTACGCCGCTCGAGGTCGTCGTCGACGCGGGTCTGGCAGCTGACGGGCGAGGTCTCGGTCATCCCGTAGGCGATCGCGACCTCGTCCATGTGCATGTCCTCGACGCACCGCTTCATCACCTCGACCGGGCACACCGAGCCGGCCATGATGCCGGTGCGCAGCGTCGAGAGGTCGTGCTCGGCGAAGGTGGGGTGCGCCTGCATGGCGATGAACATCGTGGGCACGCCGTAGACGCCGGTGCAGCGCTCCTCGGCGATGGTGCGCAGGGTGATCTCGGGGTCGAAGCCGGGTGCCGGGATCACCATCGTGGTGCCGTGCGAGGTGCACCCCAGGTTGCCCATCACCATCCCGAAGCAGTGGTAGAAGGGCACCGGGATGCACAGCCGGTCCTCGGGGCCGAGGCCGATGAGCTCGGTGGTCATGAAGCCGTTGCCCAGGATGTTGCGGTGCGTCAGGGTCGCGCCCTTGGGGTAGCCGGTGGTGCCCGAGGTGTACTGGATGTTGATCGGGTCGTCGGGGTGCAGCGACCCGGCGCGCTCGCGCAGCGCCTCCTGGGTGACCGCCTCGCCGCCGGCCAGCAGCGCGTCCCAGGCGTCGGTGCCGATGTGCACCACCTGGCGCAGGTCGGGGCACTGCGGCGCCACCTCGCGCATCATCGCGACGTAGTCGCTGCTCTTGAACTCGGTCGCGGCGACCATCAGCGCGAGCCCGCTCTGGTTGATCGCGTAGGCCAGCTCGTGGCTGCGGTAGGCCGGGTTCACGTTGACCAGCACGGCGCCGGTGCGGGCCGCGGCGTACTGCACGAGGGTCCACTCGGCACAGTTCGGCGCCCAGACGCCCACCCGGTCGCCGACCCCGATGCCGGCGGCCATCAGCCCCCGGGCGACCCGGTCGACGTCGTCCTCCAGCTCGCGCCAGGTCCAGCGCCGGCCGCTGGCCACCTCGACCAGCGCCTCACGCTCGGGGTGGGCGGCCACGGTGCGGGACAGGTCCGCCCCGATGGTGGTGTCCGGCAGCGGCGGCTCGGTGGGTCCGGCGGCGTACGAGTCCTGGGTCACAGCCACACCTCACCAGGCTCGACCCCGCCGGACAAGCCCGGGTCGTGACAGGCTCGGTCGGGTGAGGGTGGTCAGGACCGGGTACGCCGCAGCCAAGGGCACGCGACACCTCGCGCGCGACCGGTTGGTGCTCACGGACGCCGGGGTGGTGGGGGACCGGCGCTGGTGCTTCGTCGACGTCGACTCGCGGCGGGTGCTGCGGACCGTGGCCAACCCGGGGCTGGTGGGGCTGGTGTTCGACGACGAGGCCGGGGACGACGTGGTGCTCTCGGGGGAGCAGCTGACCTGCGACTACTGGGGCCGGGAGGTGACGCTCGAGCTGGCCTCGGGGCCACCCGCCGAGGTGGCCTCCGCTCACCTCAGCTCGGGCGTGCGGCTGGCGCGCGCCCCAGCCGGCGGGGTGGTCTACGGCGGCTCGGTCAGCCTGGTGGGCGAGGAGTCGGTCGCGGCGCTCGGCGACCTCGACCCCGCCCGCGCCCGCGCCAACCTCGTCGTCAGCACCGGCCGCGCCTTCGGCGAGGACGCCTGGGTGGGCCGCGACGTCCGCATCGGCTCCGCCGTGGTGCGGTTCACTGCTCGTACGCCGCGCTGCGCGGTGCTCGACCTCGACCCCACCACCGGGACCCGCGGGCCCGGGGTGCTCGCCGCCCTGGTCGCGCTGCGCGGGACCCCCACCCTGGGCGTCGACGGCCACGTCCTGCGCCCCGGCCCCGTCCACCCCGGCGACCCGGTCACCCTCGTCGACTGAGCAGCGGGGTCAGGGGAGCAGTCGGACGTCGAGCGGCTCCTCGACGGCCTCGGTCGCCCTCGCGGCGCACCGCGGAACGCGCGGGCGTCGGGGCGCTCGGACGACGGCCTCGACGAGCTCGCCGTCGCGCCACAGCAGGGCGGCGCCGTCGTCGGCGGCGTACCCGTCGGGCAGGGCGCCGGTGGCGACCAGGTCGAGGTACGTCGGGCGGCGCTCGGCCTCGCCGTCGTAGTGCGGGCAGGCGCTGCCGGGCAGCAGCCCCACGCCGTCGGACAGGGCCGCCAGGGGGCCGTAGGAGTCGGTGACCGAGGCGTCGTACCAGCAGTTCATGCCGGCGCTGATCCCCGTGAGGACGGTGCCGGCCGCCGCTGCCTCGCGCAGCACCGCGTCGAGGCCGTGCAGGCGCCACAGCACCAGCAGGTTGGCCGTCGAGCCACCGCCGACGTAGATCACGTCCTGCGCCAGCACGTGGGCACGCAGGTCGCCGTCGGGGATCTGCTCGTAGTCGAACAGCGGGAGCGTGCTGGTCTCCGCGCGGCCCTCGAACGCGGTCCGGAAGCCTTCGGCGTAGCTGGCCGCGTCGCCGCTGGCGGTGCCCACGAAGCACACCCGCGGCAGCCCGCCGGCACCTCGGGGCGCCGGCACCAGGGACAGCAGCAGCTCGTCGAGCGGGGCCGGGACGGACGCGTCGTCGGCCATCGAGAAGCCGCCGCCGCCCATCGTCAGGATCGTGCCCGTCATCCGGCGCTGCTCCCGAGCGCGGCGCTGACCACCTCGCGGGCCTCGGCCTGCACCTGGGCGAGGTGCTCGGGCCCGCGGAAGGACTCGGCGTAGATCTTGTAGACGTCCTCGGTGCCGGAGGGCCGCGCGGCGAACCACGCCGACTCGGTGGTGACCTTGAGCCCGCCGATCGCGGCGCCGTTGCCCGGGGCCTCGGTGAGCCGGGCGGTGATCGGCTCACCGGCGAGCTCGGTGGCGGTCACCGCGTCGGGGCTCAGCGCCGCGAGCGCCGCCTTCTGCTCGCGGGTGGCCGGCGCGTCCACGCGGGCGTACGCCGGGTCGCCGTGCTCGGCGACCAGGGCGGCGTAGCGCTGCGACGGGGTCTCGCCGGTGGTCGCCAGGATCTCGGCGCCGAGCAGGCACAGCAGCAGGCCGTCCTTGTCGGTCGTCCAGGTCGAGCCGTCGCGGCGCAGGAACGAGGCGCCCGCCGACTCCTCGCCGCCGAAGCCGAAGGAGCCGTCGAGCAGCCCGGGCACGAACCACTTGAAGCCCGACCGGCACCTCGACCAGCGGCTTGCCGACGCGCCGCCGCGACCCGGTCGATCATCGACGACGAGACCAGGGTCTTGCCGATCCGCGCGGTGTCGGGCCAGTCGGGACGGGCGCCGCCGAAGAGGTGCCCGATCGCGACGGCCAGGAAGTGGTTGGGGTTCATCAGCCCGGCGTCGGGGGTGACGATGCCGTGCCGGTCGGCGTCGGCGTCGTTGCCGGTCGCGATGTCGTAGGCGTCCTTCTGGGCCACCAGCGAGGCCATCGCCGACGGCGAGGAGCAGTCCATCCGGATCTTGCCGTCCCAGTCGAGCGTCATGAAGCGCCACGTCGGGTCGACCAGCGGGTTGACCACGGTCAGGTCGAGCCCGTGCCGCTCGGCGATCTCGCCCCAGTAGTCCACCGACGCGCCGCCCAGCGGGTCGGCGCCGATGCGCACCCCCGCCCGGCGGATCGCCTCGAGGTCGACCACGCTCGGCAGGTCGTCGACGTAGCGTCCCGAGGAAGTCGTACGCCGCCGCCGCGGCCCGGGCCCGCGCGAACGGCACCCGGCGCACGCCGTCGAGGCCGCCGCGGATCAGCTCGTTGGCGCGCGCCGCGATCACCTTCGTGGCGTCGGAGTCGGCCGGGCCGCCGTGCGGCGGGTTGTACTTGAAGCCGCCGTCGGCCGGCGGGTTGTGCGACGGGGTGACCACGATCCCGTCGGCGAGCCCCGAGCCGGTCGGTCCGGCCGCCGTTGGCGCGCAGGATCGCGTGCGAGACCGCCGGGGTGGGCGTGTAGCCGTCGCGGTCGTCGACCAGCACGGTGACGTCGTTGGCGACCAGCACCTCCAGCGCGGTCGACCAGGCCGGCTCCGAGAGCGCGTGGGTGTCGCGGCCGATGAACAGCGGGCCGTCGTACCCCTGCTCGCGGCGGTACTCGCAGATGGCCTGGGTGGTGGCCAGGATGTGGGTCTCGTTGAAGGCGGTGCGCAGCGAGGAGCCGCGGTGCCCGCTGGTGCCGAAGGCGACCTGCTGGTCGGGGTCGTCGGGATCGGGCACGCCGGTGTAGTAGGCGGTCACGACCTGCGCGACGTCGATGAGGTCGGCCGGCTCGGCGAGGGTCCCGGCACGCTCGTGGCTCATCTGTGCATCATGCATCATGAGCGCCTGCGACCAGCAGTGACCGGACGCCGGAGCAGCCCACGGTCGCCTGCAGCATCGAGGACGGCATCGCCCACGTGCGGCTCGACCGCCCGGACAAGCTCAACGCGCTGACCCTCGACGTGCTCGACGACCTGGTCTCGACCGCGCGGATGCTGCGCCGCGACACGTCCGTGCGCGCGGTGGTGCTCTCCGGCGAGGGCGACGCCTTCTGCGCCGGTCTCGACTTCGCCACGGTGATGCGCGAGCCCGGCGCGGGTCGCCCTGGCCTTCGCGCCGCGGCCCGTGGCGCGGCACCAACACCTTCCAGGAGGCCTGCTGGGCCTGGCGCCGGCTGCCGGTGCCGGTCATCGCGGCCGTGCACGGGCACTGCCTCGGCGGCGGGCTGCAGATCGCGCTCGCGGCCGACTTCCGCATCGCCACCCCGGACTCGCAGTGGTCGGTGCTCGAGGGCAAGTGGGGGATCATCCCCGACATGTCCGGTGTGCGCTCGCTCAAGGAGGTCGTCGGCATCGACGTCGCCAAGCGCCTGACGATGACCGCCGAGACGGTGTCGGGCACGCAGGCCCACGACCTGGGCCTGGTCAGCGAGCTCGACAGCGACCCGGTCGCGGCGGCGTACGCGCTCGCGGAGCGGCTCAAGGGCCGCTCGCCCGACCAGCTCGCGGCGGCCAAGCGGCTCTTCGACGACACCTGGACCTCCAGCGCGCGGCACACCTTCTTCCGCGAGCGGGTCGAGCAGGCGTGGCTGCTGGCCGCACGCAACACCAAGATCGCCCGCGAGGCGGCGTTCAAGCGGGTCGCCCCGGAGTTCGGGCCGCGCCGGCGTTGAGGTTCCAGCGCACGGTCGTCCTGCTGGGCCTGGGCCTGCTGTGGTTCTGGCTCGGGCCGCTGGTGCTGCTGCTCGCGCTCGCGACGCTCGCGCACCCGCGCGTACGCCGCTCCTGGAGCCCGACCCGTCGCGTCGTCGGCGGCTGGGCGCTGGCGGTCGTGGTGGTCACCGGTGTGGTGCTCGTGCTGCCCGACGGGGTGCTGCCGGTGCCGACCGGCTCGGGCGCGCTCGTGACCCCGGGCTACACCGGCCGTCCGTTCACCCCGCAGCCGATCACGCTCGAGGACGGCCCGGACCCGACCGCCCGGGCCGCTCGGGC
The DNA here is from genome assembly GCA_963722135.1 of uncultured Actinomycetota bacterium. GTDB lineage: Bacteria > Actinomycetota > Actinomycetes > Propionibacteriales > Nocardioidaceae > Nocardioides. The sequence goes on along the minus strand of CAVRJT010000001.1, from coordinate 410,964 downwards.
TCAGCCCCGAGGTCGACTCCGCGTGGTACGGCCTCGAGCAGTGCGGCGGGCTGACCTTCGACGACCAGGGCCGGATCGTCGGCCTGTGCGGCACCCGCTCGGGCCCGCAGCTGCGGGTGATCGACCCCGACTCGATGCGCCCGCTGGCCACCAAGGACCTGTCCGAGCGTGACGGCTGCGCCCCCGCCTCCTTCCACCTCGACGACTCCGGCCGGGTGGTCGTGCCGACCAGCGGGAACCGGGTGCTCGTGGTCGCGACCGCCGACGGCGCCGACGAGCCCGACCTGACCACCGAGGAGACCCACGACCTCACCGGCGTGCTGCCCGACGACGACTGCCTGGTGGCGACGCTGCCCGACCCCGACGGGCGGACCTGGTTCGTCAGCCGGCAGGGCCGCGCCGGCTTCGTCGACCCGCTCGGCGGGCCGCCGCAGGTGCTCGACCTCGGCGCGGAGGTCGCGCAGCCGCTGAGCACCGGTCCGGACGGCGGCGTGTACGTCGTCACGGTCGCCGCCCTGCACCGCCTCGACGTGCGCGGTGGCACGCCGGTCCTGACCTGGAGCTCCGCCTACGAGCGCGGCAGCGACACCAAGCCCGGCCAGCTCAGCCAGGGCAGCGGCAGCACCCCCACCGTGCTGCCCGACGGGCTGGTCGCCTTCACCGACAACGCCAACCCGCGGATGCACGTCGTGGTCCTCGACACCGCGGACGGCGCCCGGGTCTGCCAGACCGAGGTCTTCGAGGACGACGCCTCGGCCGCCGAGGGCTCCCTGGTCGCGGTGGGGCGCGGGGTCGTGGTGGCCAACACCCACGGCTACACCGGTCCGCTGCGCACCCTGCTGGGCCGGGTCCCCGCCGGTGGGCTGGCCCGCGTCGACGTGGTGGGTCGCGAGTGCGTCCTCGCCTGGACCTCCGAGGTGGTCGCGCCCTCGTCGACGCCCGCGCTCTCGCTGGGGACCGGGCTCCTCTACGCCGCCACCAAGCGCAAGAGCTGGGTGGGCGTCGACGCGTGGTACCTCACCGCCCTCGACGTCCGCACCGGTCGGACCGCGTTCTCGGTGCGCACCGGGCGGGGCCTGCTCCACGACGACCACCGCTCGGCCGTCGCGCTCGGCCCCGACGGGGCGGCGTACGTCGCCACCCTGGCCGGGCTGGTCCGCGTGCGCGACGAGCAGCGCTGAGTGAGCGACCCGCCCGCCCGGTCCGACGCCGGCCACGGCCCGCAGCTCAGGGGTAGGCTGATCCCGGTGACCTGCTCGCTGAGCTCCCACAGCCGGCGCTGCGCGATCTCGTCGTGGGCCAGCCGCCGAGCGGTGACGACCTGGGGCACGCCGGCCATCTCGCCGAGGCCGCCCGGCCCGCAGTAGGTGCCGCCGGGCAGGTCGGCGGTGGCGGCCATCAGCGTCGGCCACGCGCCGTGGGCGACCGGCTGGGAGACCGCCTTGATGGTCGCGTCGAGGATCGTGGCGATGCCGCCGCTGGTGCGGCCGTACTGCCCGTTGACGGCGAGGTGGCTGCCGGCGAAGCCGGGGTGCGCGGCCGTGGCCAGCACCGGCACCTCGGCGGTCCGGCAGCGCCGGTCGAGCTCGAAGGTGAACAGCAGGTTGGCCAGCTTGGACCGGGCGTAGGTCAGCCACGGGGAGGTAGCGACGAGCGGGGCCGCGCGGGTCCTCCAGCGGGGCGCTGCGGGCGGCGCGGTGCAGGTTCGAGGACACCGTCACGACCCGGCCGGCCCCGCTGTCGACGAGCTGGGGCAGCAGCAGCCCGGTCAGCGCGAAGGGCCCGAAGTGGTTGGTGGCCATCTGCAGGTCGAGGCCGTCGGCGGTGCGGGCGGCCCGGGTGCCCATCACGCCGGCGTTGTTGACCAGGACGTGCAGCGGGCCGAAGCGGCCCGCCTCCGCGGCCGCGCGGCGTACGGAGGCCAGGTCGGAGAGGTCGACCAGCAGCGGCTGCGAGGTCGGCCCCGGGCACCTCCGCCTCGATGGCGGCCCGGGCGTCGTCGAGCCTGCTCCGCGTGCGCCCGGCCAGCACCACCCGGGCGCCCCGGCGCGCGAGCTCGAGGGCGGTCACGTGGCCCAGGCCGCCCACCGACGGGCCGGTCACGACGACGGTGCGACCGGCCTGGTCGGGGATGTCGGCGAGCTGCCAGGCGTCCACGGGTCGGCTCACGGGTCGGCTCACGGGGTGGTGGCCATGGCGGCGAGCACCCGCTGGCCGAGCTCCTGGTCGCCCTCGACCCGGACCGCGCCCGGCTCCGCGGCGCAGCGTCCGCCGGCGAGGCGGACGAAGGAGTCGCGGTCCAGGTGCAGCGCCACCGTGGGGTCGACGGGCGCAGTGGACAGGGCGCGACCGCGACCGTCGTCGCCGATCTCGACGCCGACCGGCGCGCAGCCCTCCACGTGCACGCTCAGCGAGGTGCCGACCGGGGCGCCGGCCTTCTTGGCCAGCACGTAGCCCATCGACTCCGCGAGGTAGTCGATCGTGTGCTGCGCCTGCACCGTGTCGAGGCCGCCGGGACGACCGGTGGCGCGGCGCACGTCCTGCTCGTGCATCCACACGTCGAGGGGCCGGTTGCGCAGCAGCATCCCCCAGCTCCACGGCACGCCGCCGAAGACCCGCTCGGGCGTCGCGGCGGCGTCGGTCGGCGGGTCCGCCTGCAGCGCCGTACGCCGCGTGGTCGCCGCGGAGCGGATCTCGTCGATGATCGCCGTCGGGCGAGGCGCTCGCGACGGTTCACGACGCCGATCTCGGTGTAGAGGTTCATCAGGCCCCTCGCGTGGGCGGGCTCGCCGACCTCGGCGTGCTCCTCGACGCCGGTGGCCAGCACCGACTCGAGGTGCGCGACGTGGGAGGCGACGGCCCGCACGTCCCAGCCCGCCAGGTCGGTCGGGGTGTCCCACTCGGCCTCGTCGAGGTCCTCGAGCAGGGCGGTGAAGTCGTCGATGGCCTGCCACCACGTGTCGGTGTAGCCGGTGAGGAGGTCGCGGTCGTCGGGGGCGTCCATGAGCCGCACCCTAGGGGCGCGTAGGCTCGCGCGTCGACGAAGGAGGCCCGATGGCGGCGACACGATCAGCGCGAGCACGCAAGGCCGCGGCGGAGGCCGGGGCGCTGGTCGACGGTGACCATCGACCTGGGCGCCGACGACTCGTTCGTCTACCGGATCGCCTGCACCGAGTGCACCACCTCGGCCTCGTCCCGGGCCACCGGGCGGACCGAGCGGCGCCCGTGGTCGACGTACCGGCCGGGCACCGACAACGGCTACCTGGCGGCGATGGACCGGTGGACCTTCCACCTGCACGAGAAGCACCCGAGCGCCGAGGCGCCGTGCCTGGCCTACCTGCCGGAGGCGCAGCAGCGCCTGCAGGAGCGCCGCGAGCAGTAGTCTCGCTCAGTCGGTCGGCGTGAAGCGGACCGCCATCACGGCGATGTCGTCGTCGAGGTCGGCGTCGACGAGGTCGCGCAGCACCGCGTCGAGGAACTTCTCGACCGGCAGGTGCGCATGCCGCGGAGCCGGCGTCGCGCAGCCGCGCGAGCCCCTCGTCGAGGTGCTCGCCGCGCCGCTCGACCAGTCCGTCGGTGTAGAGCAGCAGCGTGGACCCGTCGTCGACCTCGCGGTGCGCTGGTCGGCGCGCTCGACGTCGGGGAGCACCCCGATCATCAGGTCGGTGCGGGCCGTCCTGGAGGTAGGAGGCGACGCCGTCGGGGGCCAGGAGCAGCGGCGGCGGATGGCCTGCGTTGGTCCAGGCTGAGGGCGCGGACGGGTCGACCGTCGAGGCCGACCGCGGTCTCGATGCGGGCGTGCACGAGGGTGGCCAGCCCCTCGACCTCGAGGTCGTGCAGGAGCGTGGTCGAGCAGCCGCACGTTGGCCGCCGGCCGGTCGTCGACCGCCCAGGTGATCGCACGCAGCATGTTGCGCATCTGGCCCATCGTGGCCGCCGCGCCCAGGTCGTGGCCCACGACGTCGCCGATCATCAGCGAGGTGTCGCCGCCGGGCATCACCACGGCGTCGTACCAGTCGCCGCCCACCTGGTCGCGCGCCGCGGCGGGCCGGTAGCGCGCCGCGATCTCCTGGTCGGTGGTGCGGGGCAGCGTTCGGCAGCAGGGCGTCCTGCAGGGTGACCAGCGCGTCGAGGCGCTCCTGCACCAGCAGCGCGCGGTTGACGGCCTGGGCGGTGTACGGCGGCCAGCGCCGTCATCGTGCGGAGGTCCTCGCGGCTCTGGTCGCGGGGGTCGTCCCAGATCAGCGCCATCGCGCCCAGGGCCACCCCGTCGGTGTCGTAGAGCGGCAGGAAGGCCCGGGCCTCGCCGACCTGGGCGCTGCAGGTCGAGGTCGGCGTACTGCTCGTTCTGGCTGGCCCGGTCGTGGAACCACACCGGCGCCTGGCGCACCATCGCGCTGCCCAACGGGTTGGAGTCGTCCCGGGACAGCCGCTGGTTGAGCTGCGCCGAGCGCCAGTCGTCGCGGTCCGGGGCACGTAGTGCAGGGTCGCGTCGTCCGCGATCGGCTCGGGCTGGCCCGCGGCCGCGCTCCGGGCGTCGATCCAGATGCCGGCCCGCGAGCAGCCCAGCTGCTCGATCGAGACGCGCTCGACGGCCATCGCGACGTCGCCGAGGGTGCGGGTGCTGGCCAGGCCCTCGCTGAGCGCCAGCAGCACGCGGCTGCGTCGCGACAGGCTGGCCGCGTGCTCGGCGGCCTGCGCCGCCTCGTCGCGCAGCCCGCGCTGGGCCAGCTCGCTGGAGCAGACGGCGGCGAGGTCCTGCAGCGACGCGAGGTCGTCGCGCGATCCACTCGCGGGGCGTGCGGCTGATCGCGCACAGCGAGCCGACGATGCGTGCCGTGCTGGTCGTGGATGGGGTAGCCGGCGTACCCGACGACGCCGAGGTCGGGGATCGCCAGGTTGTGCTGGAGCCGGTCGTCGAGCCGGGCGTCGGTGATGACCAGCGGCGCCTGGTCGGCGACCACCCACTGGCAGAACGAGTGCGAGCAGCGGGGTCTGGCGGGACGCCTCGGTCTCGCCGTCGAGCCCGTCGGCGCCGACGAAGACCTGGCGCTGCTCCTCGACGAGGCTGACGAGCGCGATGTCGGTGCCCAGCGACCGGCGGACCATGCGCGCGTAGCGGTCGAAGGCGACGCGCAGCTCGGCCTCGGGGCCTGCCCGGAGGTCGGGGTGGGGCATGCGTGCGACCTCCGTCGTCCTGTGCCGGCAACGATAACGCAGGGTGGGTCCCGCCCCGGACCGCTTCGGCGCACCCGCCACAATGGTCGGGTGCGCGTACGAGCCCCTGAGCTGGTCGGTCGAGGCTGGCTGAACACCGACGGCCCCCTGTCCCTGGCCGACCTGCGCGGTCGCTTCCTGCTGCTGGACTTCTGGACGTTCTGCTGCGTGAACTGCCTGCACGTCCTCGACGAGCTGCGCCCGCTCGAGGCGGCGTACGCCGAGGAGCTCGTCGTGGTCGGCGTGCACAGCCCGAAGTTCGCCCACGAGGCCGACCCGGACGCGCTCGCGGCGGCGGTCGAGCGCTACGGCGTGCACCACCCGGTGCTCGACGACCCCGAGCTGGTCACCTGGCAGGCCTACACCGCGCGCGCCTGGCCGACGCTGGTGCTGGTCGACCCGGAGGGCTACGTGGTGGCGCAGTACGCCGGCGAGGGCCACGCCCACGCGATCGAGGCGCTGCTGGGCGAGCTGGTGCCCCAGCACCGCGAGCGCGGCACGCTGCAGCCCGCCGGGTCGCCGTACGTGGCGCCGGTCGTGGAGCCGACCGACCTGCGCTTCCCCGCGAAGGCGGTGCCGCTGCCGGACGGGCACGTGCTGGTCGCCGACGCCGGGCACGACGAGGTCGTCGAGCTCGACGCCGACCGGCGAGGTGGTGCGCCGCTTCGGCGGCTTCCGCGAGCCCAACGGGCTCTGCCTGCTGCCCCCGACGTGGCCGCCGAGGTCGGGCTACGACGTCGTGGTCGCCGACACCGTCGGGCACCGGCTCGCCGGGCTCGACGCTCGCGACGGGCGAGGTGCGCACCCTGGCCGGCGACGGCACGCAGTGGATGAGCGGCGACGGCACCGAGCGGCTCTCCTCACCGTGGGACGTCGCCTGGTGGGGCGAGCGGGTGTGGGTCGCGATGGCCGGCATCCACCAGCTGTGGACCTTCGACCCGCGCACCGGCGCGGTCGAGGTCGCGGCCGGCACCGCCCACGAGGGACTGCTCGACGGGCCCGCTCGCCGAGGCGTGGTTCGCCCAGACGTCCGGGCTCGCGCCGGCCGGCGACCGGATGTGGCTCGCCGACAGCGAGACCTCCGTCGCTGCGCTGGATCGACGCCGACGGCCAGGTGGGCACCGCGGTGGGCAGCGGCCTGTTCGACTTCGGCTTCCGCGACGGCACCGGCCGACCAGGCGCTGCTCCAGCACCCGCTCGGCGTCACCGTGCTGCCCGACGGCTCGGTCGCGGTCTGCGACACCTACAACGGGGCCGTACGCCGCTACGACCCCGCGACCGCGACCCTGACGACCCTGGCCACGGGTCTCGCCGAGCCGAGCGGGGCGTACGTCGACCCCGCGGACCCGGCGCGTCCTCGTGGTCGTCGAGTCCGCCGCGCACCGGCTGACCCGGGTGCCGCTCGGCGGCGCGGGACCTCCACCGACGGCTTCGCGCACACCACGCAGCGCCCGGTGACCGAGGTCGCCGCGGGCGTCGAGCTCGTGGTCACCTTCGCGCCGCCGCCGGGCCAGAAGGTCGACGACCGCTTCGGCCCGGCCAGCCAGCTGGTCGTCGAGGCGACCCCGCCGGGCCTGCTGCGCGAGGGAGCGGGGCGCGGCACCGCCCTGACCCGCACCCTGGTGCTCGACCCGCACGCCGGCGAGGGCGTCCTGCACGTCGCGGCCCGCGCCGCCTCCTGCGACGTCGAGGGCGGGGAGGGCGCCGCCTGCCGGATGCACCAGCAGGACTGGGGCGTGCCGGTGCGGATCGTCGACGGCGCGCCCGCGGTGCTGACCCTGCCGCTCGGCGGTGCCTAGGCTGACCCGCGTGCCGACCACCCTCGCCTCGATCCACCGCTTCCCGCTGAAGTCCGCGCGCGGTGAGCAGCTGGACCGAGGCGGTCGTCGAGCCCTGGGGCCTGGCCGGCGACCGGCGCTGGATGCTCGTCGACCCCGACGGGCTCGGCGCTCACCGCCCGCGAGCTGCACGCCCTGCTGCTGCTCGAGCCCGACCTCACCGGCCCCGGGCTCCGGGTGCGGGCCCCGGGCCGCCCGCCGCTCGACGTGCCGACCCCCGACCCGGCCCACCAGGTGCCGGTGCGGCTCTGGCACTCCGAGCTGACCGCGGCCGCCGCCGGTCGGAGGCCGACGACTGGTTCAGCGACGTGCTGGGCCGACCGGTGCGCCTGGTGCACCTCGACGACCCGACCCGGCGCCCGACCTCGCCCGACTTCGGGGAGCCCGACGACCGGGTCTCGCTTCGCCGACGGCTACCCGCTGCTGGTCGCCACCGAGGCGTCGCTGGCCGCGCTGAACGACGTGGTGCTCGAGCGCAGCCAGGGCGCGCACGCAGCCGCTCCCGATGACCCGCTTCCGGCCCAACGTCGTCGTCGTCCGGCACCGAGCCCTGGGTCGAGGACGACTGGCGCCGGGTGCGGATCGGCGACGCCGTCTTCCGCGCCGTCAAGGGCTGCGCGCGCTGCGTCATCACCACCCTCGACCCCGACACCGCCGCGGGCGGCAAGGAGCCGATCGCGTCGCTGGCGCGGATCCGGCGCTGGGACGGGGCCACCTGGTTCGGGGTCAACCTGGTGCCCGACCTGCCCGGGGGCGAGCCGGTCACGATCCGCGCAGGTGACGAGGTCGAGGTCCTGGAGCAGGTGCCGGCCGGCGGCGGGCCGATCCGGCCGGTGCGCTGAGCACCGGCCCCCGGTCAGCCCAGCGCGAGCGAGGCCGCCAGGCCCAGCATCACCACGCCGATGAGCAGGTCGAGCACCCGCCAGGAGCCGGGGCGGGCGAAGAGCCCCGAGGCCAGCCGGGCGCCGTAGCCCAGCCCGACGAACCACACCACCGAGCCCAGCGCCGCACCGGCGGCGAAGGCCCAGCGGCCCTCGGCGCCGTAGCCGCTGGCCAGCGAGCCGAGCAGCAGCACCGTGTCGAGGTAGACGTGCGGGTTGAGCCAGGTCAGCGCCAGCGTGGTGAGCACCGCCGGCACCAGCCGGGTCACGCCCTGCGAGCGGCGGCCTCGAGCGTCTCGCCGCCGCGGGCCGCGCGCCGCAGCGAGAGCACGCCGTACGCCGTCAGGAAGGCCGCGCCGCGCCCAGCGCACCGCCACCAGCACCCCGGGCGCCTGCTCGACGATGGTGCCGATCCCCGCGACCCCGGCGGTGATCAGCACGATGTCGGAGAGCATGCAGACCGCCACGACGGGCCCGACCTGCTGGCGGGCCAGGCCCTGGCGCAGCACGAAGGCGTTCTGGCTGCCGATCGCGATGATCAGGCCGAGCCCGGCGAGGAGGCCGGCGAGCACGGTCGAGTCATGGAGCCAGACCCTAGGCCGGTCGTTTGGCCCGGCGGGGCGCGGGGCAGGTTCACTGGGCCCGTTCACTGCCCGCACCAGCGCTCTCGGGAGCCCCCATGATCCGGATGCCGTCGGTCGGCGAGGACTTCGGTCGCTACCACCTGCTGCGCCAGCTGGGCCACGGCGGGATGGGCGTCGTGTACGCCGCCCGCGACGCCGCGCTGGACCGCGAGGTCGCGCTCAAGATCATCACCCCCCAGCTCGCCGGCGACCCGGAGTACCGGGAACGCTTCCAGCGCGAGGCGATGGCGCTGTCGCGGATGGACTCCCCGCACGTGGTCGCGGTCCACGACCACGGCGAGCTGGACGGGTGCCTCTACCTCGTCACCCAGCTGGTCCCCGACGGCGACCTGCTGCAGCGGCTGCGCGCGAGCGGTGCGCCGGCGCCCGGGGCCGGGATCGACCTGGTCACGCAGGTGCTCGCCGGCCTCGAGGACGCCCACCGCGCCGGCATCGTGCACCGCGACGTCAAGCCCAGCAACGTCCTGCTGCGCCGACGCGGCGAGCACACCGAGGCGTTCCTGTGCGACTTCGGCATCGCGACGCTGCCCGGCGCCGAGGTCACCCGCACCGGCGGGCTGGTCGGCTCCTTCCCCTACATGGCCCCCGAGCGGCACCAGGGCGAGACGGCGGGCGTGGCCGGCGACGTCTACGCCACCGGCTGCCTGCTGTGGCACGTGCTCACCGGCACGGCGCCGTACGCCGGCACCGACGTGGAGATCGCCATGGCGCACCTCCAGGCGCCGGTGCCCCAGCTGCCCGGCACCGACTCCTTCGTCCGCGGCGTCAACCGGGTGCTCGCGCGCGCGATGGCCAAGGCGCCCGCCGAGCGCTACGCCTCGGCGCGCGCGATGCGCCACGACCTGGCCCGGGTCCGGGCGGAGGCACCCGGCGCGGTGACCCTCCCGGAGCACACCTCGATCCGGCACTCGGTGCTGCCCGGTGTCCCCGCCGCGACCGCGGCGCCCCGACGTCCGCGACGCCGCCGCGTCGCCACGGTGGTCGCCAGCTCCGCCGCGGCGGTCCTGCTGGTCGGCACCGGTCTGTACGTCGGCCTCGTGACCGAGCGCGGCGCCGAGGTCAGCGCCACCGCCGGCGGTCCCCGCCCGCTCGGCGTACCCAGCTCGACCCCCACGTCGGGCCGACCCGACCGGTCCGACCAGCCCGGCGGCCGAGCCGGGAGCCACCCTGGTCCCCCTCCTGGCCGCGGGCCCCCGCGCCCTCGGGAACCGTGCGGGCGGCGCACGCCGCTCGCGGGCTCCGGTGCGCGGCTCCGGTGCTGCGCCGGCTGCGGGCGCCGGTCCGACCGTCCCGTCGCCCGCGGCTCCGGCCCCGGTCGGCTCGAGCGGCGGTGCGGCAGCAGCGGTGGCGGCCAGGGCGGTGGCCGGCGGCGGCCAGGGCGGCGGCAACGGCGGCGGACGGTGGCGGCAACGGCAACGGCGGCGGCTCGTCGCAGGAGCCGTCGCAGGCCGAGCCTGCTCCCGACTTCCGCTGCTGGGACGGCAGCGAGGTGAGCGGCGGTGCGTCCGCCTGCCCGGAGGGCCCCACCGGGGCGACGGGGCTGCGCCACATGTTCGTGCTCGACGGCGAGTGCTCGGCGTCCAACGCCGCCGGGGGCCAGGTCACCGCGCTCAGCTGCACCCGGTCGACGCCGCACGGCACCGCCGTCGTGCGCCTGCTGGAGTGGCGCGACGTGCCGACGATGAAGTCCGAGGTCCGTCGGTACTACGGCGACCGCAAGCCCTTCGGGTGGACCTACGGCCTGGCCTACTCGCGCCCGACGCCGGGTCGAGCTTCGCCTACGTGCGCGCCAACCTCTACGGCAGCAAGCGCTTCAGCGTCTCGGTGCAGGGTGCCACCAAGCAGGCCCGGGCCTGGATGCTCCAGCAGATCCGCTACCGGTCTCCCGACGACTACCGCGGCTACCCGATCTAGCTGTCACAGCCCGCCGTTGGGCTGGGCGACCCGCGCAGCTCGTCAGGCGGTGAGGACCCAGTGTCCGGGTGATTCCAGGACCCAGGTGGGTCCGGGTGGGGCGAGGCCGGGTGGGTCGGGTGCGCGGGTGTGGGTGGTCTGGCCGGCGGGTGAGGTGATCTGTACTTCGTGGGGGTCGAGGTCATCTCGGTGGAGGGCGTGGTGGGCCAGCCGGGTTCTTCCTTGAGCTGGTTGCAGGCGGTGCAGAGTCCTTGGCCGTTGGTGGCGCTGGTGGGGCCGCCGGCGTGGTCGGGGGTGATGTGGTCGTGCTGTCGGATCGCGGCGTTGCACCAGGGGGTGCGACAGGTCCGGTCGCGCAGGGTCACGAACTGGCGCAGGAGTCCGTCGAAGGTGCGGGAGGTGGACTCCATGGCGACGAGGTGCTCGGTGTCGGCGAAGAGCCGCCGTACGCGGGTGCCTTGTTCGGGTGCGCAGGTGACGAGCTTGCGGGCCACGGAGGCGGGGATGGGTCCGCCGGCGCCTCCTGTCATGGGGACCAGCTCGGCGGGTTCGTCGCTGTCGCCGAGGAGGGTCTCGGCGGAGACGACGAGGTTGATCGCGATGGGGGTGGCGACGGCGGTGGCCTGGCCGGTGAGGCGGGCGACGAAGAGGTCGGCCACGACCTGGGAGAAGGAGCGTTCCTCGCCCTCGAGCGTCTCTGTCTCGGGGCGGCGCGGGTGTGCAGGGACTGCATGATCGCGGCGGCGTGGACCTCGGAGAGGGTGGCGCTGATCTGGGTGGTGCCGTCGTCGCGGCGTTGGGCGGTGACGTGGCGGTTGCGGTGGGCGCGTTCGCGGCGCTTGAGCACGGACTGCTCGTCGAGGCGCATCGCGATGCGTTGTGCGGCCAGGCGCAGCGCCCGGTCGCCGAGCGGGGTCCCGGCGCCGAGGAGATCGGCCAGGGCGGTGTCGTAGGCGCTGCGGGTGGTGATGGGCAGGTGCTCGGCCTCGGCGGTGAGGATCTCGGCGCGTCGTTCGTTGATGAGGCCGTCCTCGAGGGCGGCCAGGACGTGGGGCAGTTCGTCGACCAAGGTGCAGGCCATTGCACGAAGGCGGGTGCCGCGGTGGGGTGACTCGTGGCGGGCGAGGGCGACCTGGGCCCCGACCGAGTGGTCGGAGGCATCGTCTTGGAGGTCGTCGAGCTGCGCGGTGATCCGCGCTTGGCGGGCGGCGAGGTGGGCTTTGAGGGCCTCGAGCTCTTCGAGCGCGGCGACGCACTCGCCCGGCGTACCGGGGAGCGGGTCAACGTCAGTCTCGAACATGTGTTCTAGTTTAGGGGGTGGGCGAGCCTCTGTCCAGGGTCTGGGCGCACCTGTGGAGAGCTCGGCTACCTCGTGACTGGTGGGGTGGCCATCATGTTGGTCGCGCGGTCGGGAGGCTCCCTGCAGCAGGCCTCACGCGTGCGCGCGGATCGCGGCAGACGAGTGCGTTCAGCCATCCGTCTCGATCATCGTCCAGCCCCTGAACTGGAAGGCTCGCCGCAGTCGCGCCACCACCTCATCACGAGACCGTTCGTGGCGATCGGGGATCTTGGCCGTCTCGACGACGATGTCTGTCCATGGCTTGCCCATCGGCTCGGCAAAGATGCGGAGATCGCCCAACTCGTCCATGTACTGAAGGTCATTTCGTCCCATTAGGCGCACCGAGTACCCCGAGCTCCGAGCGCCGCGGTACGAGCGGTAGCTGACCGGGGCCCCGAGGGCTCCCGCCGGGCCCCTCCGAGCCCTAGAGTGGATAGATGCTTTTCGACGTCACCGCCGACGCCTACGGCCGGTTCATGGGGAGATACTCCGAGCCGTTGGCCGATCAGCTCGTGGCGATGGCCGGCCTGCGGGCCACCGACCGAGTGCTCGACGTGGGCTGCGGACCGGGGGCGCTGACCGCGCGGCTGGTTGCTGTCGCCGGCACCGGCCGGGTCACCGCGATCGACCCGTCCTCGTCGTTCGCCGCCGCCGTCGCCGCCCGCCTGCCGGGCGTGGACGTCCGTGAGGCGAGTGCCGAGGCGCTGCCGTTTCCCGACCACGAATTCGATGCGACGTTGGCCCAGCTGGTGGTGCACTTCATGAGCGACCCGGTGGCGGGCCTGCGCGAGATGGCCCGGGTCACGCGTCCGGGCGGTCCGGTGGTCGCCTCGGTATGGGACCACGGCGGCGGCCGAGGACCGTCGTCGCCGTTCTGGCGAGGTGTCACGGACGTCCACCCCGGCGCGATCGACGAGAGCGACCCCCCCGGCTCACGCGAGGGCCACCTGGGCCAGCTCTTCGAGGACGCCGGCCTGGGCGACCTCGACGAGACGGTGCTCACCGTGTCCGTGCCGTACGAGAGCTTCGAGGAGTGGTGGGAGCCCTACACCTTCGGGGTCGGGCCGGCCGGCGCCTACGTCGACCGGCTGGACGAGGCGGACCGGCAGCGGGTGCGTGACGCGTGCGCGGCGCAGCTGCCCCCGGCGCCCTTCGAGGTCACGGCGTCGGCGTGGACGGTGCGCGGGCGGGCCTAGCCGACTCCGTCGTGGCAACCGCTCCGCCTTCCAGCGGGACTCGGCGTACTCCTCGGCGACGTCGGAGTGGACCGTGATCCCGCCGCCGGTTTCGAGCAGGTAGCGCCCGTCGCCGCTGGTGGTCAGCGACCTGATCACCACCCCAAGGTCGGCCCGCCCGTCGGCGGACACCCAGCCGAAGGCGCCGCGGGCACTGCTCTCCACCTGCTCGATGATCTGCATGGTGCGCAGCTTCGGCGCCCCGGTCATCGAGCCGGCAGACTGCTCTTGTGGGTTTAGATAAAGACGGGCACGAGGTACAGCGAGTACCGCTGCCGCCAGAACAGCCGTAACGAAGCGCCCGGCTTTCGGCACGAGCGGATGGCGCGAGGGCTGCGTAGTCAAGAGGACCGAACGGGCTGGAAGGCGCAGGAGCCCCGCGGGCGGATGCTCGTCACGGCCCCTTCGGTCCTTCCGGCTACGCCGCGGCCGATGCCCTCTTCCCCGAGCCCGGTGGACGCCCGCCTTATCGCGGCCGCTGGTGGAAGCACAGCCGGCTACAGCCAGCCGTTGTCCTGGGCCACCCGGGCCGCCTCGGCCCGCGTCGTGGCGCCGGTCTTGCCGATGGCGGTGGACAGGTGGTTGCGCACCGTCCCGGCCGAGAGGTGGGCCCGGGCCGCGATGTCCGCGACCGGTGACCCGTCGAGCGCCAGGGTGAGGATCTCCGCCTCGCGTGCGGTCAACGGGCTGGCACCGGCCAGCAGCGACTCGGCGGCGAGGTCGGGGTCGATCACCCGCAGGCCGGCGTGCACGCGGCGTACGGCGTCGGCGAGCTGGCGGGCCGGGGTGTCCTTGACGACGAACCCGGCCGCTCCGGCGTCGAGGGCGCGTCGTACGTAGCCGGGTCGCCCGAACGTCGTCACGATCAGCGAGCGCACGCCGGGCAGCTCGGCCCGGACCGCGGCGGCCGCCTCGATCCCGGTCATGCCCGGCATCTCGATGTCGAGCAGGCAGACCTCGACGCCGGCGGCCCGTGCTGCGGCGACGACCTCGTCACCCCGGCCGACCTGGGCCACGACCTCGATGTCGGGCTCGAGGTCGAGGAGCGCAGCGAGGGCGCCGCGGACGAGCGCCTGGTCGTCGGCCAGCAGGATCCTGATCACGGCAGACGCACCTCGACGTGGGTCCCGCTCGGTTCGCCGCCCGAGAGCAGCAGCGTGCCCCCGGCCGCCTCCACCCGCTCACGCATGCCGCGCAGGCCGTTGCCCTCGCCCGTCGCGGCGTCCATCCCGGTGCCGTCGTCTGTGACGACGAGCCCGGTCGAGGAGAGCTCGACGGTGACGCGCGAGGCGCGCGAGTGGCGCACCACGTTGGTGACCGACTCGCGCAGCACCCAGGCGAGCAGGGTGCGGTGCCGCGGGTCGGTGTCGGCGACCTCGCCCGAGACCCGGGTCTCGATGCCGGCGTCGGCCAGCATCACGGGCACCGTGCGCAGCTCGGCGTCGAGGCCGGCGACCCGCAGACCGCCCACGGTCGCGCGGATCTCGGCCAGCGCCTGCCGGGCCGTCTCCTGGATGGACTCCAGCTCGACGCGGGCCCGGTCGGGGTCGAGGTCGACGAGCCGGCTGGCGAGCTCGGCCTTGATCGACAGGGCGGTCAACGAGTGGCCCAGCACGTCGTGGACGTCGCGGGCGACCCGCTCCCGCTCGGCGGTCAGCGCCAGCTCGGCCCGGGTCTGCTCGGCTCGGCGGTCGAGGTCCTCGAAGACCCGCAGCGCGGTGCAGAAGCCGATGATCGGCCAGACCATCAGGAAGAAGAACGCGGGGAAGTCCCCGACCAGGGAGGCCAGCGGCAGGGCCGTGGAGAAGGCGGTGGTCCAGCGCCACCACGGCGCCGGCACCATCAACGCCGAGAACGCGCCGAGGTAGGGCGTCAGCCCGACCGCCTCGACGCCGATCCCCGGCACGGCGGCCAGGGCCAGCGCCAGCAGCGCCAGCCAGACGCGCAGCGCGTGCCGGCGCCACACGGCGAAGCCCAGCAGGTAGATCACCGCGAACGCCGCCAGCAGGCCGAGGGTCGCCACCCGGGCGACCCAGGAGAGATCGGCCTGGAGGGTCTCGGCGACCGGGTAGGCCAGGAAGACCAACCACACCCCGGCCACCACCCAGGTCCACCGCTCCCAGGGCGACCGGGTGGCGACCGGTGCGCTCACACCCGCTCCCGGCGCCGGCGCAGCCCCCACACGGCGAGCGCTGCGAAGATCACGGTCCACGTGACCACGTTAGCGAGCAGCAGCCACACGGAGTCCTGCCCGGCGTCGATCGGCAGGCGGCCCTCGCTCACCGGGTAGCGCGCCAGGCCGGCGTAGCCGTAGAGCGGGGTGAGCCGACCGAGGCTGAGGATCACGCCGTCCATGGGGGTGAAGACGTTGCCCAGGAAGGCCATGATCACGATCAGCCCGGAGGCGATGCTCGAGGCGTTCTGGCCCCGGAAGACCAGGCACACCGCCAGGCCGTAGAGCGCGAACACGGCCGAGCCCAGCCACACGACGACCGCGCTGGCGACCCAGTCGACGGTGTTGCCCTGCGCGCCGGTCGCGGCGCCGATGGTGTAGATCAGGCCGATCGGGACGGCCGCGACCACCATCGCGACCGCGGTCTTCACCGCCACGAAGGTCAGCGGCGCGATCGGCGTCAGCGCCAGCTGCCGGCCCCAGCCCGTGGTCTGCTCGTTGACCGCCGAGCCGGCCACGGTGGTGGTGGCCGTGACCGCGCCGTACGCCGCCATCGAGATCATCACGTAGAGAGCCACGTTGGCGCTGCCGTAGGACTCGTCGTCGCCGAGCCCGAAGACGACGAAGAGGAACGCCGGCAGCGCGACCGCGAAGAACATCCCCGTCCGGTCGCGCAGCTGGCGGCGCAGGTCGAGGCTCGCGTAGGTCAGCAGGCGTGAGCGCCAGGCGACGGGCGTCGCCGTGGTGGTGGGGGCGGGGGAGGTGGTGGTCGTCATCGCAGGGCCTCCTGAGGGGCGTCGGTGAGGGCGAGGAACGCCGCCTCGAGGCTGGCGCTGGAGATGTCGAGGTCGGTGACCCCGAGGGGGGCGAGGCTGGCGCGCACGCGTTCGAGCCAGGCGGGGTCCACCCCGTGGGGGTGCACGACCTCGGAGGGCGGGCGGAAGCTGACGGTGCGCCCGCCGTACGCCGCTCGCACCTCGGCGGTCGGCGCGTCGGCGACGATCCGGCCCCGGGCCATCAGCACGGTGCGGTCGGCGAACTCGTCGGCCTCGGCGAGGTAGTGGGTCGCGAAGACGATGGTGCGTCCGGCGGCCGCGTCGGCACGCATGGTGTCCCAGAAGTCGCGGCGGGCGCCGACGTCCATCCCGGTGGTCGGCTCGTCGAGGACGACCAGGTCGGGGTCGGCGACCAGGGCGAGCGCGAACTTCAGGCGCTGCTGCTCCCCGCCCGAGCAGGCCTGCACCAGCCGGCCGGCCAGTTCGCCGAGCCCGGCCCGCTCGATGACGTGGTCGACCCGGTCGGGGCGGCCGTGCAGCGCCGCGATCGCGCGGACCGTCTCGCGGACCGTGAAGTCGGGCAGCAGGCCCCCGGTCTGCAGCACCGCCGAGACCCGGCCCGCGGCGACCGCGCGTCGTGGGGAGGTGCCGTACACCTCGACCGTGCCGCCGGTGGGCTCGGTGAGCCCCAGGAGCATGTCGACGGTGGTGGTCTTCCCGGCGCCGTTGGGGCCGAGGAAGGCGACGACCTCACCGGGCCGGATCGTCAGGTCGACCCCGTCGACGGCGGTGATCGGGGGGCCATGGGTGCCGGCCGGTGCGGTGAACGTCTTGGTCAGACCGGTCATCAGGACCGCTGGTGTGCTCATGGCTCCAGCCTGCGACCGGACGCGTCGAGAGGCCTGGGGGAGTTGTCACGACCTGCCCATGACACCTGTCATGACCTCACGGCCGAGCCGGCCCTCAGCGTCGCTCCGGTTGCGGCTGCCCTGAGCGAGTGGGCCGGTTGCTCAGGGACGGATGACCAGGACGACCTCGTCGGGTTCCGCAGCATCGTTGCCGAGCACTTCGACCGTCACCGCCCCGACCTCCACTCCTGCGGTCAGGTGCTCGCGGTTGTAGATGCTCCGGACCGACAGGTTGCCCTCCGAGATGACCACGAACTCGCCCAGGGGCATCAGGTCAGGGCGCTGGCCGGGCGCGGCGAAGGAGACGACGGTGGCCCCGTCGTCGACACTCCGCACGCCGATCGCGATGCAGTCGGAGGTGGCCGCGCACGTGCGTCCGGCGAAGGTGGAGGGCGGCGAGAAGTCCTCACGAGCCACCACGAGGATCACGGAGTTGGGGGGCTCGATGCGCACATTCACCACGTCATGATGCCCGACCGGGACGCAACGAGCCGCCGCCGGCACCCGCGGAGCGGGGCCGACGACGGCTCGGTGGTGGAGCGGAGACCTAGATCAGAACGCGGCCTCGTCGAGGTCCATCAGCGAGAGGTCGACGGCCTCGGCGATCGCGCGCTCGGCGCTGATCTTGGGCAGGTTGTAGGCGGCGAAGAACTGCGCCGCGGCGACCTTGCCCTCGTAGAACGCCTTGTCCTTGGCGGACACGTCGCCGCCGAGCTTCGCCAGCGCCACCTCGGCACCGCGCAGCAGCAGCCAGCCGCACACGACGTCGCCGAGCGCCATCAGCAGGCGGGTGGTGTTGAGGCCCACCTTGTAGATGTTGCGGATCTCGTCCTGGGCGCTCATCAGGTCGTTGATGAGGTGGCCGACCATCGCGTTGGCGTCGTCGAGGGCCGTGGCGAGCAGCTGGCGCTCGTTCTTCAGGCGACCGTTGCCGGCCTCGCTGTCGATGAAGGCCTGGATCTCGCCGGCGAGATGGCCCAGCGCCTTGCCCTGGTCCTTGACGATCTTGCGGAAGAAGAAGTCCTGGCCCTGGATCGCGGTGGTGCCCTCGTAGAGGGTGTCGATCTTGGCGTCGCGGACGTACTGCTCGATCGGGTACTCCTGCAGGAAGCCGGAGCCACCGAAGGTCTGCAGCGACTCGGTGCCCAGCAGCACCCACGAGCGCTCGGAGCCGTAGCCCTTGACGATCGGCAGCAGCAGGTCGTTGACGGCCTCGGCGAGCTTGGTCTCCTCGGAGTCCATGGTGCCCTCGTGCTCGGCGACCATGATGGTGTCCTGCCACGCGGCGGTGTAGAACACCAGCGCGCGCATGGCCTCCGAGAACGACTTCTGCACCATCAGCGAGCGGCGCACGTCGGGGTGGTGGGTGATGGTGACGCGCGGAGCGGTCTTGTCGCCCGACTGGGTCAGGTCGGCGCCCTGCTGGCGCGACTTCGCGAACTCGAGCGCGTTGAGGTAGCCGGTCGAGAGGGTGGCGATGGCCTTGGTGCCCACCATCATCCGGGCGTTCTCGATGACCTGGAACATCTGGGCGATGCCGTTGTGGACCTCGCCGAGCAGCCAGCCCCGGGCCGGCTCCCCCCCACCGATGGCGGAGTCGCCGAAGGTGACCTCGCAGGTGTTGGAGACCTTGATGCCCATCTTGTGCTCGACGTTGGTGACGTAGACGCCGTTGCGCTCGCCGGTCAGCTCGCCGGTCTCGTGGTCGAAGTGGTGCTGCGGCAGCAGGAAGAGCGAGAGGCCCTTGGTGCCGGGGCCGCCGACGCCCTCGACGCCCACCGGACGCGCGAGCACCAGGTGCATGATGTTCTCGCTCATGTCGTGCTCGGCCGAGGTGATGAAGCGCTTGACGCCCTCGATGTTCCACGAGCCGTCGTCGTTCTGGGTCGCCTTGGCGCGACCGGCACCCACGTCGGAGCCGGCGTCGGGCTCGGTCAGGACCATCGTGCAGCCCCACTGGCGCTCCACCATGATCTCGGCGATCCGCTTGTCGCGGTCGTTGCCGTTGCGGTGCACGACCCCGGCGAACGGGGCACCCGCGCCGTACATCCAGACCGGCGCGTTGGCGCCGAGGACGAGCTCGCCGAGCGCCCAGACCAGCGACGAGGGGGCGGGGGTGCCGCCGAGCTCCTCGTTGATCTGCAGGCGCCAGAACTCGGAGTCCATCCAGGCCTGGTAGCTCTTCTTGAAGGACTCGGGGATCGGCGCGGTGCTGGTCTCGGGGTCGAAGACCGGCGGGTTGCGGTCGCTGTCCTCGTACGACGCCGCGAGCTCCTCGCGAGCCATCCGGTCCACCTCGGTGAGGATCTCGCGCGCGGTGTCGCTGTCGACCTCGCCGAAGGGGCCGGTGCCCAGGACCTGGTCACGGCCCAGCACCTCGAAGAGGTTGAACTCGATGTCGCGCAGATTGCTCTTGTAGTGGCTCACGGCCCCCACCTTCTCGTCGTAGCGGTTCGATTCGGACCGGGGTGCGACACGCGTCGTACTGATCGGTAACTTCAACTATACGGGCCAGTAACTTGACTCGCAAGCAGGGCAGCCGCACCCGGTGGTCGGGTAAGTCGAGTGAATCGATCGACTCGTCTGAGACACTGGACTCATGCGAGTTTCCGCCAAGTCCGACTACGCCCTGCGGGCGCTGATCGAGATGGCCGGCCGCACGGACGGCAAGGCGGTGAGCGCCGAGGAGATCGGCCGCGTGCAGGACATCCCCACCGGGTTCCTCCAGTCGATCCTCGCCGACCTGCGCCGCGCCGGGGTCGTGATGTCCCAGCGCGGGCAGTCCGGCGGGTGGCGGATGGCCCGCGATGCAGCGGGCGTCTCGGTCGCCGACGTGATCCGGGCGGTCGACGGACCGCTGGTCTCGGTCTACGGGCTGCGCCCCGAGGCCGTGCAGTACAACGAGTCCGCCGAGGTGCTGCAGCACGTGTGGATCGCAGCGCGCCGATCGCTGCGCGACGTCTTCGAGCAGGTCTCCATCCGCGAGCTGGCGGACCGCGACCTGCCCGCGGAGGTCACCGAGCGGACCGCCGACGAGGACGCCTGGCAGTCGCACTGACCCGCTGAGTCGGGTTCAGGTGCCGACGACGGCGGTGGCGAGCCGGGCCTTGAGCGAGGCCTTCTTCCGCGTCAGCTTCGCCACCCGGGTCTCGAGGTCGCCGGCGTGCTCGCGCAGGCGGCTCGTCTCGACCAGCAGGTCGGCGAGCGCGTCGGTGGCCGCGGTCAGCCGCTCCTCGGTGCTGCTGCTGCCGGCGGCGTACGGCGTCCCGGCGGCCCAGGGGGAGGGCGGCGCGAGATCGGCGGTCGCGCCGGTCACGTCGTACCCGCCCTCGGCCAGGGCCTTGGCCCAGGCGTCGGCGAGGTCCACGAGGTCCTCGTGCCACGTCGACGACAGCCCGGCGGCGCTGCCCGGGACCCGCGAGCGCAGCTGGTCGTGGAGGACCGCGCGGGCGGCGTGCACCCGGGCGCGCTCGTCCACGGCCCGGTTGACGTGGCGCAGCACCTTGAGCCCGGCCGGGCCCAGGGTCGACCGCTCGGGATCGCGCATCGCCACGGCGTCGGCCTCGAGGCCCGCCAGTGCGGCGACGACCCGCCAGGTGGACTCGGTGCGGTCCTGGCCCGGGGTCGGGACCACGACGTGCACCCGGTCGCTGCGGCGCAGCGCGTCGGCCCAGCGCTCCAGCACCGGACCGACGTCGTGCGCCGCCCAGAAGTCGGCGGCCTCGGCGGTCTCGCGGCCCGGGTCGAGCACCCGGCGTGCGTAGCGGCGCAGGGGCAGCGAGCCGCCGGCCCGCACGGACGCCGCCCACGCGTCGACGAGCTGGGAGGCCGGGTCGCACAGCGTCACGACGACGTGCACCTCGAAGCCCCCCAGGGAGTCCAGGAGCAGCGCGATCTGGTCCGACGACGCGCCCGCGAGCAGCTCCTCGCTCACGACCACCGCAGCGTGTGCGGTGGCGCCCTGCTTGCGGGCGCGCCGGACCAGGTCGGCCCAGGCACCCTCGACCTCACGCCGGTGGTAGCCCCAGCCCTTGTGCAGCCGACGCAGCTCGATCGCGGCGCGCCGCGACTCGTCGGGGTGCCGGGCCGGGCAGCGCACGCCCAGGTCGGCGAGCCGGTCGCGGTGCTCGGCCAGGCCGGCGGCGAGTCCGTCCGCCCCGCTGTGCTCGAGCCCGACGTGGAGGACGAACCTGCGCTTGCTCATGGCCCGCACGCTCGCAGTCGCCGGCGGCGGGCCGGTGAACCCGGGGTGTCGGGTGTGCGACAGACGTACGACGCTCCGCGACCAGACACTAGAACATGTTCCAGTTCGGTCCTACGATGCCGTGCATGACGACCCCTCAGCCCAGCGCTGCGCTGCCGAGCGCGATCAGCTCCTCCGCCGTCGAGTGGCACGCCGCCCTGGACGAGCACCCGGCCCGACTCGCCTCCATGCGCTCCTACTCCGCGGTCGCCAAGGGCGACCTCGACGAGTGGCTCACCGTCTACGCCCCCGACGCCCTGCTCGAGGATCCGGTCGGTCCATCCATGTTCGACGCGGAGGGCACGGGGCACCGCGGCCACGAAGGGATCGCCGCGTTCTGGCGCCTGGCCATCGAGCCGATCGACTCGTTCCGCTTCGTCATCCGCGACTCGTTCGCCAACGGCTCGACCTGCGCCAACGTGGGGACCATCCACACCGCCTTCGCCGACGGCGGCTCGACGTACACCGACCTGGTGATGGTCTACACCGTCGACGCCGAGGGTCTGGTCACCTCGATGCGCGCCTTCTGGGAGCCCGAGCGCACGATGGCGACGTACGCCGCCGGCTGAGCTGAGCACCGGGGCTCATGGCCGCAGGGCGCGGTCCGGGGCACCGTGGTGCGATGACGCCTCCGATGCTCCTCCTGGCCCGGCTGCCGGGCCTGCTCGTGACCGGCGCCCTGGCCACGGGCGGATCCTTCGCGCTGGGGTTCGCGGTGATGACCGACTGCACCAACGACTACAGCTGCAGCTCGTCCGCGTGCGGGCCGTGCGCGGCCACCAACGCGCTGCTGATCGGCGGCTGGCTGCTGCAGGGCGCGCTCTTCGTGCTCGCCGTCGCGCTGTTCCTGCCGCCGGTCGCCCGGCGGTTGCGCCGCCCCACCCTGCTCGCGCTGGCGCTCGCGGTGCCCGTGGTCTCGGTGCTGTCCTTCGCCGGGGTCGTGTGGGCGAGCGACCACTCCTACTGCCGCCCCGACCAGGAGCGTCGGGGTCGGGAGGACTACTGCCACGTCGAGGCCGGTGCGCCGGCGGTCTCGTCAGTCCTGGCAGTGCCGCTGCAGCCACTCCACGAGGGGGCGCAGGGTCTGCCAGTCCTCGCGCACCAGGTCGAGCGCGGCCGCGGTGTGGATGACCGGCTCGAAGCCGTGCGAGCGACCCAGGGTCAGCGACTTGTGCCGCAACAGCTCGATGCGCGGGTGGGTGGCGTCGAAGCCGCGGGGTGAGGTCTTGAGGCGGTCGCCGCCCACCTCGAAGCCCTGCTCGACCAGCCCGGCCACCAGGCCCTCGAGCTCGGGACCGGTGCGGTCGTGGGCCACCGCCTCGCGGAACGACGCGAGCCGGGTGCCGGCCGCCTCGTAGAACCCCGCACCGGTGCGCAGGCCGCGGGGCGACAGCTCGACGTACCAGCCGGTGGCCGGGCCGACCTGCACGAACGCGCCCTGGTGGGTCTTGTACGGCGTCTTGTCCTTCGCGAAGCGCACGTCGCGGAAGGGCCGGAAGATCTTGGCCTGGCCGAACTCGGGCTCCAGGGCGGTGCACAGCGCGGCCATCGGGGCGCGCACCGACTCGGTGTACACCGCCTTGTGGGCCTCCCAGAACGACCTCGTGTTGTCGACCTCGAGGTCGTCGTAGAAGTCGAGGGCGGCGACGGGGAAGCCGGTGAAGCCAGTCATGGGTCAGAGCCTAGATCGCGGTCGTCTGCGAGGGCGCGGCTCAGCCGCCGTCGGGCAACCAGTGGTCCTCGACGCGGGACTCGTAGCCACCCTCGACGGTGTCGAGCAGGTCGGCGGCGTCGTGGCGGTTGCCGCTGGTGGCCGCGGCCAGCAGCGCCTCCTCGCCCTGGTCGGGGCTGAAGTCCGGCGGCACCACGAGCAGGCGCCACACGGTGTCGTCGGCCAGCGTGAGCTGGACCAGGGCGGGGTCGGCGCCCGGGAAGCGGTCGACGTCGACGTGACCCGCAGCGACCCGCAGGGGCCCGGTGGGTGCGTGGTCCCAGTCGGCCGGGGAGTGGAGCGCACCGACCACGGGCGCGAGGTCGGTGGGGAGGCCGTCGACGAGCCGGCTCAGCTCGGTGGCCAGGTCGCGGGTGTGCGGCCACCAGCCACCGTCGAGGTGGTCGCGACCCGGGTGCGCTGCGAGCCGCAGCCGCAGGGGGTGCGTGGGGGCCGTCGACATGCTGGGTGCCTCTCGACCGTGACACGAAAGGAAACGGAGCGGACGACGAGACTCGAACTCGCGACATCGACCTTGGGAAGGTCGCGCTCTACCAACTGAGCTACGTCCGCACGCCCCACCGAGGTGGTGCGCCGCCATGCTAGACGATCAGGCGTGGGCCGGCGCGATCCGGGTGTACTCCGGGTAGCGCGGCGCCATCCCGTCGCCCGAGGAGCGACCGGTGAGGCGGCGGTGCACCCAGGGGACCAGGAAGGTGCGGGCCCAGGTGGCATCGGTGCGGAGCCGCTCGTGCCACGACACCGGTCCGTGGTCGGGCAGCGCCAGTGCGGTGAGGTCGTGCGGCACCCCGAGGGTGTCGAGCACCTCGATCGCCATCCGCTGGTGGCCCGCCGGGCCCATGTGCATGCGGTCGGAGTCCCACAGCCGCCAGTCGGCGTACTCCTGGAGGTGCCAGTAGTCGACGACCCGCGCGCCGTGGCGGGCCGCGAGGGCGCGCACCCCGTCGCTGTAGCGCCGGAAGCGGTCGTGCACGAGGCGGTAGGTCGCCGAGAAGCCGGGGTCGGCGGAGGTCCACACCAGGACCTGGGCGCCGGAGTCGGTCAGCCGCGCGATCGCGTCGCCGTACTGGGTCAGCAGGACGTCGAGGTCGACCCGCGGACGCATGATGTCGTTGGCGCCGGCGTAGATGGTGACGAGATCGGGTGCCAGGGCCAGCGCCGGCTCGAGCTGCTCGGCGAGGATCCCGTCCATCTTGCGGCCCCGGATCGCGAGGTTGGCGTAGGCGAAGTCCGGGTTGTCGGCGGCGAGGACCTCCGCGACGCGGTCCGCCCAACCGCGCAGGCCGTTGGGTCGGGTGGGGTCGATGTCGCCGAGACCCTCGGAGAAGGAGTCGCCCAGGGCGACGTAACGATCCAGGCTCATGGGTCCATTGTCGCTGTCCCCGGCGCGGACACAGGGGTGAGGAGGCGGCGTCGACGGTAGGTTGGGCCCCGTGCTGCTCAGCGACCGCGACATCATGGCCGAGATCGACGCCGGACGGGTCGCCCTGGACCCCTTCGACCCCTCGATGCTGCAACCGTCGTCGGTGGACGTGCGCCTCGACCGGTTCTTCCGGGTCTTCGAGAACCACAAGTACCCGCACATCGATCCTGCGGCCGACCAGTCCGACCTGACCCGGATGATCGAGCCGGAGGGTGACGACGCGTTCATCCTGCACCCGGGCGAGTTCGTGCTGGGCTCGACGTACGAGGTCGTCTCGCTGCCCGACGACATCGCAGCGCGGGTCGAGGGCAAGTCGTCGCTGGGCCGGCTCGGTCTGCTCACCCACGCCACCGCCGGCTTCGTCGACCCCGGCTTCAGCGGGCACGTGACCCTGGAGCTGGCCAACGTGGCCACGCTGCCGATCAAGCTCTACCCCGGCATGAAGATCGGCCAGTTCTGCTTCTTCCGGCTGTCCTCGCCCTCCGAGCACCCCTACGGCTCGGAGAAGTACGGCAGCCGCTACCAGGGCCAGCGCGGGCCGACCCCGTCGCGCTCGTTCCAGAGCTTCCACCGCACCCAGATCTGACCCGCGACCGGTTCGCCGTGCCCACCACCCCCGCCCGCGCCCGGTTGGCGGCCGAACGCGATGAGGTGCTGGCCCGGATCGATCGGCTGCGCGCCGACCTCGACGCGTTCCGGGCGGCGTCGGAGCGCGACAACGCCGACGACGAGCACGACCCCGAGGGCGCCACGATCGCCTTCGAGCGCTCCCAGGTCGCGACGCTC
Source organism: uncultured Actinomycetota bacterium (assembly GCA_963722135.1). Lineage (GTDB taxonomy): Bacteria > Actinomycetota > Actinomycetes > Propionibacteriales > Nocardioidaceae > Nocardioides. The sequence continues at coordinate 385,855 of CAVRJT010000001.1, read as the reverse complement.
CTGCGCGAGGGCGAGCGCCGGCTCGTCGACCTCGACGCCGCGCTCGAGCGCGAGGACCGCGGCACGTACGGCGTCTGCGAGCGGTGCGGGCGCCCCATCCCGCCCGAGCGCCTCGAGGTGCGTCCCTCGGCGCGGACCTGCGTGAGCTGCGCCTAGTCCTCCGCCCGCCCGGTCCGTCGTCCACAGGGCCGACCGAGCGGTGTCGACGGGAGCGACGTCCCCGGGAAGGCTCCCGGCATGGATGAGACGAGTCGACTGCTGCGCGACCAGGCCGGGGTGGTGGCGCGGCGTCAGCTGGTGGCCCTCGACGACACCGTCGCCACCGACCTGGCCCGGATGCGACGTCGCCGTGAGCTGGTCGAGGTGCACCGCGGGATCTACGTCGAGCACACCGGTCCGCTCACGTGGCAGCAGCGCGCCTGGGCCGCGGTGCTGTGGGCGTGGCCGGCGGCGCTGTGTGGAGAGTCGGCCCTGCGGGCTGCGGACGGTCCGGGGCGGTCGGACCGCGAGGAGGACGTGATCCACGTGGTCGTCGACCGCGACCGGCGGCTACAGGCCCCACCGGGCGTCGTGGTGCACCGCCGGGCCGGGTACGCCGGCCAGGTGCGGTGGAACCTCGGCCCGCCACGGCTGCGTTACGAGGAGGCCGCCCTCGACCTGGCCCTGGCCGCCCCGGACGATCTCGCCGCCGTGGCGGCACTCGCTGACGCGTGCGGGTCGCGGCGCACGACGGCGCAGCGACTCCTGACCAGCCTCGATGCTCGGCCCTGGGCGCGGCGCCGCGACTGGACAAGGCGGGTGCTCCAGGACGTCGCCGCCGGCACCTGCTCGGTGCTCGAGCACGCCTACCTCGAGCGGGTGGAGCGCGCGCACGGCCTTCCGGTCGGGTCGCGGCAGGTGCTGGCCCGATCTGCGGGACGGACCATGTGGCAGGACGTCTCCTACGAGGACCTCGGGCTGGTGGTCGAGCTCGACAGCCGGCTCTTCCACTCCTCGGTGCGTCAACGCGACCGGGATCTGGACCGGGACCTCGACCAGGCGGTGGGTGCCCGCGAGACGCTGCGGCTGGGGTGGGGCCAGGTCGTCGACCGGCCGTGCCGCACCGCGGCCCGGGTCGGTGCGGTCCTGCAGCGCCGGGGCTGGGCCGGGACCATCACCCGCTGTGACAAGTGTGGAGGCCCCGATCAACCAGGTTGATCGGAGCCTCCACACTCTTGGTCAGCTCCTGCTCAGAGGTCGAACAGCGACGAGGTCCCCTCGATGTCGGCGTCCGTCTTGGGCGTGTGCGTGGCGCCGCTCGAGGCCGGCTTCGGGGCCGGCTCCTCGGTCGCGGGCTCCTCAGCCACCGGCTCCTCGGTCACCGGCTCCTCGGTCACGACCTCGGCCTCGGGGGGCTCGGGGGCCTCCTCGGCCGTTCCGGCCGCCTGGGTCGCCGCGGCGCTCAGCGCTGCGCCGGGGGAGACGTCGTCGGACGTGGACGCGGACGTGGGCTCGGCCGCGGGCTCCGTGGCCTTCGCGGGCTCCTCGACCGGTGCCGCCGCTGCCTCGGGCTCCGGGGCCGGTGCTGCCGCGGTCCGCTCGACCGTCGTGGCCTCCGGGGCCTCGATGTCGAACAGCGAACCCAGCCCGTTGACGTCGACGTCGGTCTTCGGCGTGACGGCCGATCCCGACGACGCCGCGGCCGGGGTGGCTGTGGTGGCCGCCGGCTCCGGGGTCGGCTCGGGCTCGGGCTCCGGGGTGGCCTTCGCCTCGGGCTCCGGCTCCGTCTCCACCGCAGGCTCCGGCTCGGGAGCCGGGGTGCTGCTGGTGGACGGCGCCGACGGCTCGGGGGCGGCGATGTCGAAGAGCGACCCGCCACCCGAGAGGTCCGTGGACTGCGGCTTCGCTGCCGGCGCGGCCTCGGTCCTGGCCTCGCCTTCGGCGCGCCTCGGCCTTCGGCGCAGCCTCCGCCTTCGGTGCGGCCGGGGCCTTCGCCACCGGCTCCGCGGCGGGGATGTCGAAGAGCGACCCGCCGCCCGAGAGGTCGGTGGGCTCCGACTTCGCGGCAGGGGCGGCCTCGGCCTTCGGCTCGGCCGGCTCCGCCTTCGGCGCTGCCTCGGTCTTCGGCTCGGCCTTGGCCGGCGCCGCAGGCGCGTCGCCACCGAGGTCGAAGAGCGATCCGCCACCCGACAGGTCCGTGGACTCCGCCTTGGCCGCGGGCGCGGCCTCAGCCTTCGGCTCGGCCTGGGGCTCGGTCGGGGGCTCGGCCGGGGCCTTCGCGGCAGGCTCGTCGCCACCGAGGTCGAAGAGCGAGCCACCGGAGGACTCCGGCTTCGCGGCCTTCGCCTCCTCGGCGGCCGGCTTGTCCGCGGCTGCGGTGTCCGGAGTGTCGAAGAGTGAACCGCCCGCGGTGGCTGCGGCCGGCTTGTCGTCAGCCGCTGCCGCCTCGGGGGAGTCGAAGAGGCTGGAACCGCCGCTGGCCTTGGCGGCCGGTCCGGCGTCCTGGGTCTCGACGACCGTGTCCTCGGTGATCGTGGCGTCACCGGCCTCCGGCTCGGCCTTGACGGCCTCGTCCTTGCCAGCGTCCTTGCCAGCGTCCTTGTCGGCGGTCTTCGCGGCGGGCGCCGCAGCCTTCGCCGCGGGAGCAGCGGCGGCGGACGAGCCGGGGGCGGCCTTGGTGGCCATCTCGCCCTTGACCGAGGCGAGCAGCATCTGCGCGACGTCGAGGACCTCGACCTCCTCGCGCGCCTCGCCCTTCGACTGCTTCATGGTCAGGCCGTCGGAGAGCATCACCCGGCAGAACGGGCAGCCGACCGCGATCTGGTCGGCACCGGTGCCGATCGCCTCGGTGGTCCGGTTGACGTTGATCCGCTCGCCGGTGTTCTCCTCCATCCACATCCGCGCGCCGCCGGCGCCGCAGCAGAAGGAGCGCTCGGAGTTGCGCTCCATCTCCACGACCTCGGCGCCGGGCAGCACCTGGAGCAGCTCGCGCGGCGGCGAGTAGACGCCGTTGTGGCGGCCGATGAAGCAGGGGTCGTGGTAGGTGATCGAGCGCTTGTGCGCGCCGGCGCCGTCCTGGACGGGCGTCAGCTTCCCCTCGCGGACCAGGCGGTTCAGCAGCTGGGTGTGGTGGGTCACCTCCAGCTCGATCCCGAACTCCTTGTACTCGTTCTTGAGCGTGTTGAAGCAGTGGGCGCAGGTCGAGACGACCTTCTTGACCTTGTGCTCGGTCAGCGTCTCGACGTTCTGCATGGCCAGGCCCTGGAAGACGAACTCGTTGCCGGCGCGTCGCGCCGGGTCGCCGGTGCAGGTCTCGCCGTTGCCGAGGACCCCGAAGGAGACGTCGGCCATGTGCAGCAGCTCGGCCACCGCGCGGGTGGTCTTCTTGGCGCGGTCCTCGTAGGCGCCGGCGCAGCCGACCCAGAACAGCCACTCGACCTCGTCGAGGGACTCGATGTCCTCACCCACGACCTTGACGTCGAATTCCAGGCCCTTGGCCCAGTCCATGCGCGCCGAGGGCGACATGTTCCAGGGGTTGCCCTTGTTCTCGAGACCCTTGAAGAGGCCGTTGAGCTCGGCGGGGAAGTTCGACTCCACCAGCACCTGGTGCCGACGCATGTCGATGATGTGGTCGACGTGCTCGATGTCGACGGGGCACTGCTGGACGCAGGCGCCGCAGTTGGTGCAGTCCCACAGCACGCTGGGGTCGATCACGGCGGCACCCGACTCGGGCATGTAGAACCAGTCGTCACCGGTGTCCCCGACCAGGGGACGCTCGACCTCGGTGGCCAGGGCGGTGTTGCCCTCCAGCAGCGCGGCGCGGTCACCCTCGTCGGCCTGCAGGTACGGCGCCTTCGCGTAGGCGTGGTCGCGCATCGCGGTGATGAACAGCTTGGGCGAGAGCGGCTTCTCGGTGTTCCAGGCGGGGCACTGGCTCTGGCAGCGACCGCACTCGGTGCAGGTGGTGAAGTCGAGGATGCCCTTCCACGAGAAGTCCTCGATCTTGCCCACGCCGAGCGTGGCGTCCTCGTCCAGGTCGTCGATGTCGTCGAGGCTGACGCGCTTGCCCTGGTTGGTCAGCGGCTTGACCGCACCCAGCGCGGTGGTCGCCCCATCGGTGTCCCGGCCGGTCGACTCGCGCTTGAACCAGATGTTGAACCACGCGGTGAAGCGGTGCCAGGCGATGCCCATGGTCAGGTTGGAGGAGATCACCATCAGCCAGGTCATCGCCAGGACGACCTTGATCATGGCGATGAAGATGATCGTGTTCTCGAGGGTCTGGACGTTGTCGGCGCCGGTCGCGAAGAGGAGGTCGCCGAAGAAGGAGGAGATCGGGAAGTTGAATCGGCTGATGTCCTGGCCCTCGGCGAGCCCGAGGTTGTACTCCGCGCCGCGGATGAACAGGATCGCCGCGCTCTCGATGAGCACGAACGCCTCGACGAAGTAGGCCTGCCACTGGGTGGAGCCGAAGAACCGGCTCTGGCGGCCCTTCGAGCGGGGGTGGTTCAGCTGGCGGTGGACGGCCAGGAAGATGATGCCGATGGTGCCGAGGAGGCCGAGGCCCTCGCTGATCCACTCGTACAGGAAGAAGTGCCCGATGATCCAGAGCTGGAAGTGCGGGTCGAAGAGCTGCACGAACCCGGTCGCCACCGCGGCGCTGAGCACGATGAACGCCGCGTAGATGAACCAGTGCATCACCCCGATCCAGCGCCACTGCAGCATCCGGGTGTGGAGCACCGACTCCTTCAGCAGCGTGACGGTGCGGCGTACGGGCTCGTCGGTGCGGCTCAGCGGCGTGCCGACGCGGACGGTGGCGAGGATGGCGCGCACTGCCCGGGTCGTCATCACCACGGCGACGACCGTGAACGCTAGGGACACCACGATGGCGAAGGTCTGCATGGGCACGTGCTCCTCGGGATCTGGTGCGCGCAGCTACTGCACGCGTGCGTGAGCCTAGGGCCCCGCGACGGTGCCGTCAGGCGCCTCCCGGGGTGTGGGAGAGCGTACCGGGCGGTAACTTCGGGGGTCAGCCCCGGCGTACGCCGCGCAGCTTGCCGCCGCGGTTGAAGGTCGCGGTCATCTCGACCTTCTTCGTGCCCTGGCGGGCGCAGAACCCGAACGAGCGGCCGAGACGCGTGTAGGGCTGACCCACGACCTTCATCACGGCGGTGGTCGACATGCCCCGATCGAGCCGTCGCTGCACGGTCGCGACCGGGAGCCGCTCGCCGGGGTTGCGGCAGGAGTCGGGGGCGATGCCGTAGGCGCGCTCCCACATCTGCAGGTAGCCCTCGGCGCCGCGGGCCATGTCGGCGAGCACCGCGCGCCCGTCGCCCTCCTGGGAGTCGGCGACCCGGCGCAGGTCCTCCATCCAGTCGGGGTAGAGGCCGTACTGCGCGACGCCGTCGGTGTTGATGTCGTAGACCCGCTCACCGGCACGCTGCTGGCGCACGGTCACCCCGTTGAGGCCCTTGAACGGATACGTCACCGGGTTGGTGACGTCGGCACCGCGGGGGTCGCCCTGGGCGCCGAGGCCGTTGATGTCGGCGCCGTAGCCGAACCCGAAGTAGTAGCGCGGGTCGGCCCAGCCCTGGTGCTGGCGCCACTTGTTGACGAAGCCCGTCGAGTCGCCGGCGTACGGCGTGATGAACCCGCCGAGCTCGTAGATGCGGGGGTAGGAGTCGGGGGTCGACCACGAGTGGCTGGACAGCAGTCCGTGGTAGCCGAGCTCCTCGATCTGGTCGATCGCCTGGATGCGCGCCTTGACGCTCATGTGGTCGGGGTCGAAGACCATCTTGCGGTCCACGAGCCCGTTGATCGTGTGCTCGCCCAGGGTGGTCAGGCCGCGGGCGTTGCAGTGGTTGGTGCGCGGGTACAGCGGCAGGGCCGGCAGGTTGATGGTGCTGAACAGCTGGCCGATCGCGCCGAAGAGGGCGTCCTGCTGCTCCGCGGAGATCTCCGGGGCGGCCAGGGTCTGGTTCCGGTCGTGGTTCTCGGTGTCGCCGGGGGTGCAGGTGCGCATGTCCCAGAACGTGCCGGTCTCGAGGAAGTTGGCGGCGTTGACCGCGACGCCGGTCTCCCCGGCGTCACCGGCGATGCCGGACAGGGCGTTGTCGAACTTGTTGACCAGCTCCATCTGGCGCACGCCGAGGTCGTGCATCTCGTCGAGCTGCGCGTCGATGGTCTCGGCGTCGCACTGGGCGAGGTCGCCCCCGGGCAGCTTCTTGAACGTGCAACCGAACGGCACCGAGGTCTCGATGCCGAGGATCACCGCCATCTTGCCCTGGTTGATGACCTTGCGAGCCTCGAAGGGACTCGTCACGATCCGGTAGAAGCCCTTGCCCGGGCCGCCGAACTGGGCGTCGACGTAGTCCTGGAACTCGTAGGTGCGCTGGGCCTGCAGGCGGATCGAGTCCATGTCGTCGCACGAGTTGCGCTTGAGCGGGTAGAGCTGGCAGAGCTGGTTGTTCTCGACGAGCAGGTTGGTGAACAACCGCTGCCCGCCGCGCCAGGCGCGCTCCATCCAGCGGTAGTAGGTGCCCTCGTGGGTCAGCGACGCGGGGGCCGGCCAGTCCTTGAAGGTGGGCCAGCCGACCGGGTCGTGACCGACCTCGCCGGACAGGGCGGTCTCGAGCAGCGCGCCGTACCCGCCGGTGATGCTGTGGTCGTCGCAGTCGGTCAGCGCGACCTCGGCGCCGAAGCGGTCCCACGGCTTGCCGCAGTGGACCTCCCCGCCGAGGAACTCGTAGGCCATGTGGTGGGTGTGCGCGTCGACGTAGCCGCGGACCTCCTGGAAGGGGGTGACGCCGGCGTGCGGCTTGCCCTGGACGTCGACCCCGGCCTCGGGCCAGGTGGCGCAGCCCTGCGTCCGGGTGAGCAGGAAGCCGCGCTCGCCGTCGATCTGCAGCGGCAGGCCCTGGCTGCTGAGGTACATCCGGCCGCGCTTGAGGGTGGCGGTCCACACGGTGCTGTCGCTGGGCGTCGCGGCGGTGCCGCCGCCGCTCTTCAGCAGGGTCTCGTCGGGTCCGAGGAGGAGGTAGTCGCCCAGGCCCGTGGCCTGGAAGTAGGTCGGGTCGCCGCCGGGCACCAGCGTGTAGCAGCCGCGGGCCATGGCGTAGCGGGTGCGCGGGTGCTGGGTGCGCTTCGGGTAGGCCGGGGTGGTCTTCAGGCGCGGGTCGCGGCGCGCCCGCTCGGAGGCGACGTACGCCGCTGCGGCGGTGCGCTCGGCCGCGGTCGTCGGGTCGCGGGTCTCGGAGCCGATCTCACCGGCCCGGGAGACGGCGTTCTTGGTCGACGGGTCGACGTCGAGGTGGACCTCGTGCCCGTCGGCGTCGGTGAAGGGCAGCGTGCCCTGGCCGCTGGCGGCCTCGTGCACCGCCTGCAGGCCGCCGCGCGCCTGGGGGCCGGTGCGGGACGCGCCGGGGTCGGCGACGACGCCGGGCAGCACCACGGCTGCGCCGACCACCAGGGCGGCGCCCAGTGCGGTCCAGGCCAGGCGACGGGTGGCGGGCTGGGTGCGGCGCATGCAGGACCTCCAGAAGGGAACGTGCATGAAAAGTGACACATGTTCACGTTCTTGTCGAGACTCAGCTCACAGTGTGGGCGGTCGCTGCCCCGTCTGCGTGGGCTTTGCGAGATCTTGCTGGTCCTGGTCCCAGGACTCCTGCGGGTCGAGGACGTCGGGCACGGCCGGCAGGCCCGCCGAGGGACCGGCCACGGCGGCGACCGCAGCGGGGTCGTCGCGGGACAGCCCGGCGACCGCGGCGAGGATCAGCAGGGCGCCGGCGATGCCGGCGGGGGCCAGGCGCTCGTCGAGCACGAGGGCGGCCAGCACCGCCGCCGACAGGGGCTCGACCAGGGTCACCAGGGCCGCGGCGGCGCCGCTGGTGGTGCGCAGCCCGGCGTAGAAGCAGGCGTAGGCCAGGCCCATCGTGAAGAGGCCCAGGTAGACCAGCACCCCGAGCGCCTGCGGGTCGGCGGTGAGCAGGGGGCCGCCGGAGAGCAGCGCGAGCGGCACCAGCGCGAGCACGGCGACCGACGTCGTGGCGGCGGTGAGCACCAGCGGCGGGGCCTCCCGGGCGAGGGTGCCGCCCCACGCGGTGGCCAGGGCGTAGAGCGCGCCCGACGCGGCCGCGGCGACCAGTCCCGCGACCGGGCGTGGCCCGGAGACCGCACCGTCGGGGCTGGAGGCCAGGCTGACCAGGATGAGACCGACCAACGCGGCGGCCACCACGAGCAGGCGGCTCGGCGGCGGCATCCGGCGTACGCCGAGGGCCTCGGCGATGGTGAGCAGCACCGGGGCCAGGCCCAGGCTGACCACGGTGGCGACGGTGACGCCGACCCAGGTCACCGCCAGGAAGAAGAGCACCTGGAACCCGGCGGTCGAGAGCCCGACGGCGAGCACCCGGCGGGGCCGGTGCCGCACCATCGCGACCAGCCGCGGACCGCCACGACGCAGCAGCAGCAGGCCCAGGATCGGCACGGCGGCCAGCACGATGCGCCAGGCGCTGATCGTCAGCACCGACATCGACACCTGCTCGCGCACCAGCTGCACGCCGAGGCCGCCGGTGCCCCACAGGGCGCCGGCGATGCCGATCTGGAGCAGCCCGATGCGACCGTGCCCGCTGCTCACGGGGTCGGCCGCCCGCGCAGGCGACGGGTCAGCTGTGCCGCCGTACGCCGCACCTGCGCCGCCAGGGCGTCGACGTCGGCGGGGTCGACCTCCGCGACGGGGTAGGTGAGCGCCACCCCGGCCACCGGGTGGTCGTGGTGGTCACGCACCGCGGCGGCGACGCTGGCCATCCCCTCGCTCACCTCGCCGTCCTCGGTGGCGTGCCCGCGCCGCCGGGTCTGCACGAGCAGCTCGCGCAACGCGCTCGGCGTCCGGGGCCCGCGGTCGGTGCGCTCGACCAGCGCGTCGGCGGAGGGATAGGTGGCGCGCACCTGGGCGGTGGAGAGACCGGCGAGCAGCGCCCGCCCGCTGGCGGTGAGGTGGGCCGGGAGGCGCACCCCGACGTCGGTCACCAGCGGGGGACGGCCCGGGGCCCGCTCCTCGAGGACGTAGAGGACGTCGCGTCCGTGCAGGACGGCCAGGTGGGCGTTGTGGCCGGTGCGGTCGACGAGCGTGGCCAGCGCGTGCCGGGCGATCCGCTGCAGCGGGACCTGTCGGGCGTAACCGCTGCCGACCTCGAAGGCGGCGACCCCCAGGCCGTACAGGTGCTCCTCGGGCAGGTGGGTCACGAAACCCTCCTCGGCCATCACCGCGAGCAGGTGGTACGCCGTGGAGCGGGGCAGGTCGCAGGCACGGGCGATCCGGTCCACCGGCACCGGGTCGGGCTGACCGGCCAGGAAGCGCAGCACCCGCAGCGTGCGTGTGGCCGCGGGCACCTGCGACTGCTGCATGGTCGCAGCCTCCCAGACCGGCAGGTCCGGGAGACGTGGGGGCCGCTCAGCCGCGGTGGCGGCCGTCGGGGTCGGTGGTCGGGTCGGTGCCAGGCTCGGTGGTCGGGTCGACCGGGGGACCAGCGGCGGGGTCGTTCGGGGCGTAGCCGTCGGGCGCGGGGGCGGCCTCGGTCACCGGTCCGGTGGCACCGCCGGGGTGCTCGGGCACGGCCTCGCCGTGCGGGTCGAGGTGGTCGGCGGTGCGCAGCTGGTCCTCCTGGCGCGCCTGGTCCTGCGCCAGGAGCCGCTCGGCCTCCGCGGCCTTCCGTTCGGCGATCTGGGCCTCCTTGCGCGCCTCGGCGGCGCGCCCGGCGGCTTCGTCGGCCCGGTCGCGCGACGCCGCGATCGGACCGTCGTGGGCCGCGGCCTGGGCCCGCAGCTGGCCGGCCTGCTCGGTGCGCGCCGCCCGTAGCCGGGCGTTGCGCTGGGTGATCAGGACGACCGCCACGACCACGAGGGCCAGGACGACCAGGACGGCGACGACGAGGAGGATCATGCTGGTGCTCATGAGGCCCTCCTACCCGCTTCCGGCACAAGTCGAACCCGAATCGGCGGAGCAGATCCGTCAGTGCAGCGGGCGCTCCCCACGCACCGGCACCAGAGCGACCGCGAGCAGCGGGAAGAGCCCGGCCAGCGCGAAGGCGGCGGCATACCCGATCCGGTCGACGGCCAGCCCGGCGAGCGGGGGCACCGCCGAGGCCGTGAGGTACTGAGCGGTGTTCTGCGCCCCGAGGGCGCGACCCGACCAGTGCGGGCCGGCGCGCTCGGCGACCGCGGTGAAGGCCAGGCCGTTGTCGGCGACGGTCAGCACCGTGGCGATCACGACCAGGGGGACCGCGAGCGCGGCGCCCTGGCCGGCCGCCCAGCCCAGCAGCCCCATCGTCAGCCCGGCGGCGACCGCCACCCAGCGCAACGGGCGCAGCCGGCTGGCCACGACGTCGCTGAGCTGGCCCGCGGCGATCCGGCCCAGCGCCCCCGCGAGCTGGGCGAGCGCGACGAGGCTCCCGGCGGCCGCGGCCGACCAGCCCCGGTCGCTGACCAGCCAGACCAGGGCGAAGGTCCACACCAGGAACTGCGGCACCACGAGCAGCACCGAGACGCCGTGGATGCGGGCGAGGTAGGAGTCCTGCCGGTAGGGGTTGGCCACGGTCGCGCCGTCGCGCACCGAGGGGCGGGGCGGGTCCTGGACGACCAGGACCACCACGAGCGCGGCCAGCGCCGCGGCGGCGACGGGTACGCCGAGCGCCACGGCGACGCCGTACCTCTCGGCGGCCACGGCGATGCTCACCGCCGCGACCCCCACGCCGACCGGCTGGGCCATCTGGCGCACGCCCATGGCCAGCCCGCGGCGGTGCGAGGGGAACCAGCCGACGACCACGCGGCCGCTGGCCGACCCGGTGCTCGCCGCCGCGGCGCCCGCGACCAGGAGCGCGGCGAACAGGGCGACCGGCCCGCCCCGGCTGCCGGTGAGCATCGCGACGCCGCCCGCCAGCGCGGTCAGGACCAGGCCCGTGACCAGCACGAAGCGTTCACCGCGCCGGTCGGTGACCAGGCCCCAGGCGACCAGGGTCAGCACCACGCCGATGATCGGGGCAGCCGCGACCAGGCCGGCCTGCGGCAGCGTGAGCCCGGCGTCGCGCAGCGTGGGGATCAGGAAGGCCGGGCCGTGGATGGTGACCGCGGCGGCGCCCTGCGCCAGCGTGGAGGCGCCCAGCATCGCCCAGCGCAGCCCCGGGCCGGGGGTGGTCGCCGGGGGCGGGACGAGACGGGTCGGGGGGCGCACCGGCCCATCTCACGCGGTCGCGGGGCGTGAGGCCAGCCGGGTCCACGGATCCGGGGTGTGAGAAACCAGACGGCCCGCGGGGCCCCCACCACCGGGGTGGTCGGAGCCGTCGCGGGCCGTGGTGGATCTGGTGCTGCGGGGTGCTGGGCTCTCAGCGGTCGGCGATGGACAGCTTCGAGGTCGCCAGGTCGATGACCGCGCCGGTGCCGTCGAGCAGCGTGATCCGCAGCCCGATCATCCGGATGCCGTCCTTGACCTTCTTCTTCAGCCCGGTCTCGATCTTGAGCAGGCCGGGGATCTCCAGACCGTCGAGGTCCTCGAGGCTCTGCGGCGTCGCCGTCACCGCCGGTGATGGAACCGACCTTGGCGGACCCGGAACGCTTGAGCTTGCCGCTCTTGAGGCGGGTGACCTTGACCTTGGACTCGATCGCGTCGAGGACCAGGGCACCGCCGCCGAGGTCCAGGCTCGCGATCCGGGCGACCTCGGTGCCGACCGCCTTCTTGCGGTTCTGCTTGCCCATCTGGCGAGCGCTGGCGGCCTGCACGACGATCTGGTCGCCGAGGTTGATGTCGGCGGCGTCGGCCTCGTCGAGCTCGCCACCGGTGCCCAGGCAGGGCATGGTCTGGCGCACGACGCGGCCCACCTGGACCAGCTCGCCGAGCACGTTGGCCTTCACCGGGATCGCGCTGCCGCCGAAGATGCCGGTCTTGAAGCCCTTCTCGAGCTTCGACATGCTGCGCGCCAGCTTGATGGTGGTGCCCGTGGGGATCACCTCGATGACGACCCCGACGGCGTACGCGCGCGAGCGCTTCTTGGCGGGCTCGGGGCTCTCGATCGTGCGGCCCAGGGTGATGGTGGCCAGGCCGGGGATCGGGATGGTCTGGCCGGGAGAGGGGATCGGGATGGTCTGCGGGTCGCCGACGGCCGGGGCGAAGGTGATGCCGGCGATCTTGGTGTCGGCGCTGGCCTGGTAGCCGTCCTTCTTCGACCACGAGGCCTTCGTGGTCGAGACGACGCCGTCGATGGACAGCTTGCCCAGGGGGGTGTCGGCGATGACGACCTCGGCGACCTTGTGCTGGGACTTCTGGAAGGTGGTGCCGCCCTTCTTCTTGCTGACGACCTTCGAGTAGACGCCGCGCACGGTGCCGAGGCCGGGCAGCTCGCTCTCCTCGACGAAGTTGCGGTTCTTCTTGCCCGCGATGGTCGTGCAGGCCATCGAGCTGAGGGCGAGCCGGCTGGAGTCGACGGGCAGCTCGCCGCCCTCGACCTCGGTGCCGAAGCCGTTGCCCTTGAAGACGAAGGGGGTGCGGGCGCGCTTCTCGGCGGCGACGGCGGCCAGGGTGGTCCGGGCCGTCGAGGTCGCCTGGGCGGCTGCGTCGGGGCGAGGCTCGGCGCTGGCGCTCAGTGTCGGCGCGAGGGAGAGGGTCGCGGTCACGACGGCCGCGGAGGCGATCGTGGTGAAGCGGGCGAAGGGGGGCATGAGACTCCTTTGGAGCGCGGGTCCTGGCTCTTCGTGCCGGGCTGGCGGGCCGTGTGGGGGTTCTGCTCAGTTCCTCGAGCTGGTACGGACCAGTCTCCGCGATCCTGGCCGTCGGCGCGGGCGAATGCACCGAACGGATGGTGAAGAACGTGGGGCGGGTGCTGTCGGGGTGCCGTGCCGGGTGGTCCAGACTGTGCGCCATGAAGGCACTCGTGCTCGGCGGCGGCGGCATCACCGGGATCGCCTGGGAGACCGGCCTGCTGGCCGGCCTGGCGGACGCCGGGGCGGACCTGAGCACGGCGGACCGGGTCATCGGGACGTCCGCGGGCTCGATCGTCGGCTCCCAGATCACCAGCGACACCCCCCTCGACGAGCTCTACCGGCGCCAGCTGCTCGAGCCGGGCCACCCCGATGGCCCGACCGAGGCGGCGCTGGCCCGGATCAGTCCGCGGGTGCTGGCGACGTACGGCGTGGCGGTGCTGCGCGCCCGCGGCGACGTGGAGCGGTTCGGCCGGCTGCTGGGGCACCGCGCGCAGCGGGCCTCGGCGCGCGGGCGGACCCCGAGCGTCCCCGAGCGCTACGACCAGGTCCGCCAGCGGCTGACCACCACCGAGTGGCCCGAGCAGGACCTCGTGGTGACCGCTGTCGACGCCCACTCCGGTGCGCTGGCGGCCTTCCGGGCCGATGCCGGGGTCGGGCTCGAGGACGCCGTCAACGCCAGCTGCGCGGTGCCGTGCGTCTACCCCGTCATCCCGATCGGTGGGCGCACCTACATCGACGGCGGCCTGCGCTCGGGCGCCAACGCCGACCTCGCCGAGGGCTGCGACCCCGTCGTCGTGCTCTCCCCGCTGGACCGCTCCGTCGGACCGCTGCGCAGCGCCCGCCAGCAGCTCGCCGAGCTCGGGGTGCCGCACCTGGTGATCACCCCCGACGACGCCGCCCGCGCCGCGATCGGCAAGAACGTCCTCGACCCCGCCGCGAGGCCGGGCTCCGCCCGCGCCGGCCACGCCCAGGCGGCGGCGTACGCCGACCGGGTGCGCGAGCTCTGGGGCTGAGCCGGCCGACCGGGAGGTTCATCGGCCGGCCGATGAAACTCCTGCCGGGACGATGAAACTTCATCGGCCACCCGTCAGGTTCATCGGCCGACCGATGAAGCATCAGGCCGCCCGAGACCCGGTACGCCGCTCAGCGCGGGCTGTCGAGCAGCATCGTGATCGGCCCGTCGTTGAGGCTCTCCACCGCCATGTCGGCGCCGAAGCGGCCGCGCTCGACATGCGCGCCGAGGCGCTCGAGCTCGGCGCAGACGGCGTCGTAGAGCGGCTCGCTGACCGGGCCCGGAGCGGCCGCCTGCCAGGTGGGACGCCGGCCCTTGCGGGTGTCGCCGTACAGCGTGAACTGGCTGACCACGAGCACCGGTGCGCCGAGGTCGGAGGCCGAGCGCTCGTCGCGGAGCACCCGCAGCTCCCAGATCTTGCGGGCCGTCCAGGCCACGTCGGCCGGGCCGTCGTCGTGGGTGACCCCGAGGTAGACGAGCAGGCCGGGGCCGTCGGTGGCGCCGACCACCTCGCCGTCGACGGTGACAGAGGCGCGCAGGGTTCGCTGGAGGACGGCTCGCACCACACCATCCTGACGCACCGGCCGCGGGGCCGGTGGACGGCGTCCCGCCGGTCGAGCAGGCTGGGGTCGTGACCCATCCGCAGATGTTCGACGACGACGACCCGGTGCTCGCCCGGGTGCGCGCGCTCGCGCTGGCCCTGCCCGACGCCGCCATGAAGGTCTCCCACGGCCGGCCGGCGTTCTTCACCACCAAGGTCTTCGCCTACTACGGCGGGTCGGTCAAGGTCGCGGGCAGCTACGTCCAGCACGAGCAGTCGGTGATGGTGCTGACCGACCCCGACGACCACCAGGCGCTGCTCGAGGACCCGCGGGTCTTCGTGCCGGCCTACCTGGGGCCCTCGGGGTGGCTCGGCGTCGACCTGGACCTGGAGCGCTCGGACTGGGACGAGGTCGCCGAGCTGCTCGACGCCTCCTACCGCCGCACCGCCGGGGCGCGCCGGGTGGCGCGCCTCGACGGACGCTGAGCGCGGGGAGGCGCGGGGGAGGCGCGGGGGCGGGTCAGGCCTCGAGCGCCTGGACCGCCTCGTGGATGGACAGGGTGCGACGCGCGGACTCCACGTGCAGGTTCTCGACCATCTTGTTCTTGTAGGTCACCACGCCGGAGCCCTGCCCGTCCTCCCAGGCCCGGATCAGGCCCTGGGCGTCCTCGACGGCCTCGGGGGACGGCGCGAACTGCTCGTTGGTGGGCGCGACCTGGCCGGGGTGGATCAGCGTCTTGCCGTCGAAGCCCATCTGGCGGCCCTGGGCGCACTCGGCCAGGAAGCCCTCGGCGTCCTTGACGTCGTTGTAGACCCCGTCGAGGATCTGCACCCCGGCGGCGCGGGCGGCCAGCAGGCTCAGCGACAACGAGGTCAGCAGCGGCGCGCGTCCCGGGACGTGCTCGGCGTACAGCTCCTTGACCAGGTCGTTGGTGCCCATGACCAGCACGGCCAGCCGGTCGGAGGCGGCGGCGATCTCGCGGACGTTGAAGATCGCCTCGGGGGTCTCGACCATCGCCCACAGGCGGGTGTGGTCGGGCGCGCCGGCCTTCTCGAGCGCCGCGACGAGGGTGCGGACCTCCTCGGCGCTGTTCACCTTCGGCACCACGACGCCGGCGGGGCCGGCCTGGGCGGCGGCGACCAGGTCCTCGTCGTGCCACTCGGTGCCGATGCCGTTGACGCGGATGGTCACGGTGCGCCGGCCGTACTCGCCCGAGGCGACCGCCGCGGCGGCGCTGCTGCGGGCGGCGGGCTTGGCGTCGGGGGCGACGGCGTCCTCGAGGTCGAGGATCAGCCCGTCGCAGGGGATCGACTTCGCCTTCTCCAGCGCCCGCTCGTTGGAGCTGGGCATGTAGAGGACGCTGCGCAGGGGGGTGACGTCGGACATCTCAGGCCTTCTCTCCGGGCAGCTCGATCGCGTCGTACTGCTTCTTCAGCTCGGGGTCGATCGCGGCGAGCTCCTCGGCGAGGTCGACCATCACCAGGCACTGCTTGAGCGAGGCGTCGTCCTCCATCTTGCCGTCGAGCATCACCGCGCCGGTGCCGTCGCCCATGGCCGCGACCACGCGGCGGGCGTGGGTGACGTCCTCGACGCTGGGGCTGAAGACGCGGTTGGCGATCGCGATCTGCTTCGGGTGCAGGCTCCAGGTGCCGACGCAGCCGAGCAGGAACGCGTTGCGGAACTGGTCCTCGCAGGCCACCACGTCGGCGATGTCCCCGAACGGGCCGTAGTAGGGGTAGATGCCGTGCAGGGCGCAGGCGTCGACCATCCGCGAGATCGTGTAGTGCCACAGGTCCTGCTGGTACGTCGTGCGCTCGGCGTTGATGGCGTCCTCACCGGACCCGGTCGGGTCCTGGCGCACCAGGTAGCCGGGGTGCCCGCCGCCGACGCGGGTGGTCTTCATCCGGCGGTCGGCCGCGAGGTCGGCCGGGCCCAGGGAGAGGCCCTGCATGCGCGGGCTGGCGCCGCAGATCTCCTCGACGTTCGCCACGCCGCGGGCGGTCTCGAGGATCGCGTGCACCAGGATCGGCTTCTCGATGCCGGCCTTGGCCTCGAGCTGGGCCAGGAGCCGGTCGACGTAGTGGATGTCCTCGGCGCCCTGCACCTTCGGCACCATGATCACGTCGAGCTTGTGCCCGATCGCGGGCACCAGGGTGGTCAGGTCGTCGAGCACCCAGGGGCTGTCGAGCGCGTTGATCCGGGTCCAGAGCTGCGTCGGCCCGCTAGCCCCTCCGAGGTTGGCGGTCTCCTGGGCGATCTTCACCAGGCCCTCGCGGGCGGCCAGCTTGTTGTCGGCCTTGACGGCGTCCTCGAGGTTGCCGAGCAGCACGTCGACGCTGCCGACCATCTGCGGGATCTTCGCCGCCATCTTCGCGTTGCTGGGGTCGAAGAAGTGGATCGCGCGGCTCGGGCGGGCCGGGATCTCGGTCGGCGGGGTCGGTGCGCCGACGGCGAGAGGGCGGAAGAAGTCCTTGGCGCTGCGGTGGGAGCTGGGCATGCGCGAGAACGTAGCAGCGCTCGGTTACCCCTGGGTATGACCGATCTGACAGTGGGCGGGGTGGTGCCGGTCCACGGACGAGCAGTCACTTCTGCACCACCCACCGGTCAGCTGTGCACCCTCGAGCAGTCACATCTGCACCTCAGGTGGGTCCGGTGCGGCCGCGGCCGCAACCGGTCGGCGTACGCGGCTGACCGGTCGAGGGTGCAGAACTGACTGCTCGGTGGTGCGAAAGTGACCGCTCGACGGTCAGGGCCGCCGGCGCCGGCGCCGACGCGAGCCACCCCAGCGCCACCATCGGGGCCGGCGGGTCGGGGTGGGGGCGGCCGCGGCGGCGGCGCGCATCGCCGCCACCCGCGCCGTACGCCGCTCGCGCCAGGCCCCGAGGGTCGCCTCGACGTCGCGCGGCATGGTGATGAGCGGGGGCGTGCCGTCGACGACGGTGTAGCGCGCCCGGATGACGCGGGCGTTGAACTCCTCGACCTCGCGGCGGGCCTCGCTCTCGACGGTGAGGGTGTCGAGGAGGTCGTCGAGCCCGGCGTCGTCGCGCCGCAGCTGCAGGCTCGGCGGCAGCACGCCGGTGATCTGCTCGCGCTCCACGAGTCGCTTGACCCACCAGTCGGGGTCGTGCTCGGTGCCGAGGTCCTCGATCGGTCGGCCGCTGCCGGGCAGGTCGTCGAACTCGCCCTGGGCCATCGCCAGCCGGATCTGCTGGTCGACCCACAGCGTCTGGTTGCCGATCCGCGCGGCCGCCGCGCTCTCGCCGCTGCGCTTCTGCCGCTCGCCCTCGTCGGCGGCGTGCGAGGCGTCGGTGGGGCGCTCGTCGCCGGTGCCGGGGGTGTGGGGCTCGTCGGTCATGGGCACTACCTCCCTGGCACCGATCCTAGACAGGCCACCGGAGGGGTGCGAGGCGCAGGCGGGTCAGGACGGGGGCGCCAGGAGGGGGAGGGCAGTCAGGCCGAGCAGCCCGATGATCGCCAGTGCGAACCAGGCCAGGAGCCCGCTCGCGAGGAGGCTGTCCCGGCGGATCCGGTGCGCCACCCCGAGCAGCGCCAGGGCGGCCAGCGCGGGGCCGGCCAGGAGCCCGGCCAGCACGAATCCGACGTTCCACGGGTCCGGGTCGCGGTAGGCATCGACCGACAGCCACAGCGCCACGGCCAGCGCCAGGCCGCTGAGCACGAGCGCCAGCACGGCGGGCACGACGTACGCCGCACCGGAGGGACGGGGCTCGGGCATCACATGGGGACCAGCATGTTGAGCGCACCGAGCGCCAGCCACGTCATCCCGGCCGCCGCGACGCACGCCAGCACCAGCGAGACCACCGGGGAGCGGCGTCGCAGCCAGTGCGCGACCCCGAGCAGCGCCAGGGCCACGCCCATGGGCACCAGCAGGAAGAGGGCGAAGAGGTAACCGAAGGAGGAGTACTCACCGGGGTCGGTGGCGGCGTACACGCACAGGACCACAGCGCCGACGAGCACGGGGGCGCTGAGCGCCAGCACGACCCAGGCCGCGATCCGGTAGGCCGTGCGGACCTGGGCGGGGTGGGCGGCCGGCGCGGGGGCGCCGTACGTCGTCGGGGTGGGGCCGGTCTGCGAGTCCATGGGCACAGCCTGCCCCGTGGGCGCCCGGTCAGTCGTGAGCCCGGGTACCCAGATCGGTGGTCAGACGACCGGCACGACGTCGACCGCCGCCTCGGGCCGGGCCTCGACCGGGCGCGGCATCATCAGCAGCACCAGCGCGGCGACCACGGCCGAGACCGAGCAGATCGCCCAGACGGTCAGGTAGCCCGACAGCGGGGCCTGTCCGGCGCCCGGCTCGTCGAGCGACCCCGTCGAGGCCAGGGCGATCGCGAACACCGAGCTGGCGAAGGCGCCGCCGACGGTCTTGGTCGCGTTGGTCATGCCGGTCGCGAATCCGGTCCGGTCGGCCGGGGCCGCGGCCGCCGCGGTGGCCGGCAGCGCGGCCACCAGGGCGCCGGAGCCGACGCCGGCGATCGCCATGTTGACCAGCGTCTGGGTCGTGGAGTCGTGGAAGGGCAGGAACAGCCCGTAGCCCAGCGCCACCAGCAGCGCGCCGCCGACCAGCGCACCGCGCGGGCCGAGCAGGCGCGCGCTGAGCGGCAGCGTGAGGGCGCCGATGGCCAGGAAGACGACGTACACACCGACCAGCGTGGAGACGAAGGCGGCGTCCGCGCCGAGCCCGTAGCCGTCCACGTCGGGGTCGGTGCGGGCGAAGGTGGACAGCGGGATCTGCGCGCCGAGCACGGAGATGCCGAAGAGGAACGCGGTCAGCTGCACCGGCCACTGCCCGCGCGTGGCCAGCAGGCGTACGTCGATCATCGGGTCGGCGCGCGCGGCCTCGACGCGGTGGAACGGCACCAGCACCAGCAGCCCGGCGCCGATCAGCAGCCACGGCAGCAGGCTGCCGGGGCCCTGCAGGCGCACCGCGATCAGCCCGCCCATCACCAGCAGCAGCGCGGTGGTGACCAGGCCCAGGCCGGGCCAGTCGAAACCGCCGGTGGCCTCGCCGGGGGTGTCGTCGATGCCGACCCAGATCACCACGAAGCACGCGGTGACCACGACGGCCGGCAGGGCGAGCAGCACCGTCATCGAGGTGGCCTCGACGAGCATCCCCGAGGTGAGCGCGCCGATGATGACGGCCAGCTCGAGGGCGCCCACGAGGACCGCGGCCGAGCGCCGGGTCAGCACGCCCTGGCGCCCGGTGCCGGCGGTGCGGCGGTAGATGATCGCGACCTCCAGCGGCAACCAGACGACGTAGAAGCCCTGGAGCGCCCAGGCGACGAGGAAGGTCTCGAAGGACGGCGCGAACGCCACCCCCCACGAGCCGACCGCGGTCACCGCGGTCGAGATCAGCAGCACCTTCTTGTGCCCGACGAGGTCGCCGAGCCGGGCCAGCGGCGGCACGCACAGCGCCGAGACCAGCAGCTGGGCCGCCTCGAACCAGTTGACGTCGGCGTCCTGGATGCCCAGGTGCGCGGCGATGTCGCTGAAGATCGGCGTGTAGTAGCCCTGCAGGATGCCGCTGGCCAGCTCCACGACGACGAGGAAGCCGACGACCGTGGCCAGGCCGCGCACGCCGGGCGCCATGCCGGACCGGGCCGGGGCGGGGGGAGTCGTGGTCACGGGAGCCTCTCGATGAGTCGGCGGTACCAGTCGATGCCGTCGAGGAAGGCCTCGACGCCGAGGTGCTCGTCGTAGGAGTGGATCGACTCGCGCTGCGCCTTGGTCATCCGGAACGGCGCGAAGCGGTAGACGCGCTCGCAGATCGCGGTGAAGTGTCGCGAGTCGGTGGCGGCCATCATCACGTACGGCGCCGGCACGGCGTCGGGGAAGACCTCGGTGATGGTGTCCTCGAGCAGCGCGAACGCCTCGTCGACCTCGGTGTAGCCACCGGCGCCGTCGACCACGGAGTACGGCGAGACGGGGCTGGCCTCGCCCGACTCGAGGACGTCGACCTCCACGCCGTCGCCGACGGTGCGGCGGACGTGGGCCAGCACGTCGGCCACGGTGTCGCCGACCATCAGGCGCAGGTTGACCCCGGCGCGTGGCGGTGCTGGCGATGACGTTGAGCGCCGGGGAGCCGGACAGCGTGGTCACGGCGACCGTGGTGCGCGCCATCGCGGCGGTCTCGGGGCCGGCGGCGAGCAGGGCGCGGGTCAGCACCGGGCGCAGCCGGTCGGCGCGGGCCATCAGCGGGCGCAGCGGGAGCGGCGCGTGCGGGGCCAGCCGACGGAAGAGCTCGATGGTGGGGCCCGGCAGGCTCGCCGGCAGCGGGGCCTTCTCCAGGGCGGTGATGGCGCGCGCGATGCGCGCGGTCGGGCCGTTGCGCGCCGGGGTGGAGGCGTGCCCGCCGCGGCCCTCCGCGCGCAGCTCGACCGAGGTGCTGCCCTTCTCGGTGACGCCGATGACCCCGATCGGCGCCCCCACGCCGGGGAACGCCTCGGAGGCGATCGCGCCGCCCTCGTCGAGCACGAACCACGGGCGTACGCCGCGCTGGCGCAGCTCGGCGACGGCCAGCGGCGCGGCGTGCCCGAAGACCTCCTCGTCGCAGCCGAAGGAGAGCCACAGGTCCTGGGCAGGGGTGTGCCCGCGCTCCAGGAGGGTCTCGACGGCCTCGCAGATGCCGACCAGGCAGCCCTTGTCGTCCAGGGTGCCGCGACCCCAGATGCAGCCGTCGGCGATCGCGGCCGCAGAACGGCGGGTGCTGCCACTCGCCCTCGACGGGGACCACGTCGAGGTGCGCCATCAGCACCACCGGGCGCGCGTCGGCGGCCCCGCGCCAGTGGAGGAGCAGGCCGTGGGTGTGCACCCGGGTCAGGTGCAGGTGCTCGTGGAGCAGCGGGAACTGCCGCTCGAGCTCCTCGAGGAAGGTGTCGAAGGCGGCCGTGTCGACCTGTGCCGGGTCGCGGTGGCTCACCGTCGGGATCCGCACCAGCGCCTGCAGCTTGCCCACCGCGCGGTGCTGCTCCGCGCCCTCCCTCAAGGTCACCGGCCGCAGGCTACGCCGCGCGGGGTGTCCGGCGGGGCGGAACGGGGTGGTTCCGGGCGGCCGACAGAACTCCCCCCGGGGAGCCGGTCTCGCATCCGAGACAGCAGGGAGGTGGGGGACGTTGACCGGGGGCGGGCGGGTGGCTGGACTGGGGGCGTGTCCTCCCCCCACCCGCGTTCAGGCCCAGCCGCCCCGGTGCACCACGTCTGCCGTGGGTCGGCGCCGGCGGGTGGCGGGCGAACCGGCGCTGCCGGGATCCTCGGCGCGGTGGCCGAGGGTGATCACACCGATCGGGTCGACGTCGTCGGGCATCGCGAACTCGTCACGCACCTCGGGTTCGCGGTGCGGCGGCAGGCCGAAGAAGCAGGCGCCCAGGCCCTCGTCGACGGCGGTCTGCAGGATCAGCAGGCTGGCCATCGCCGCGTCCATGTGCCAGTAGGGCACCGTCCACGGGTCGCCCGCCGGGGAGCCGTTGCGACGCCGGGTGCCGTCCTTGTCGGGTTGCGCGTAGCGGTCGAGGTAGGCCGCGCGGCTGCTGCACGGCACGATCACGACCGGCGCACGCATCATCCCCGCCAGCCAGCGGTCCGGCTCGTCGACGTCGTCGGAGGTCGCACGCCAGAAGCGGCGTACGTCGTCGGGGGTGTCGAGCACCAGGAACGACCAGCCCTGGCTGAAGCCGGCGTTGGGCGCGCGGGTGGCGTTGTCGAGCATCCGGTCGACCTGGGCGCGCTCGACCGGCCGCTCGGCGTAGTTGCGCACCATCCGGCGGCGACGGACGACGTCCTGGAACTCCATGGCGCTGATTATGGCCACGAGCAGAGCGAGTCGAGAGGCAGGTGGCCCGGTGGCGGATGACTTCGAGGCCATGTGGGGAGCACTGAGCCCGGTGGGACGCTCGGCGCAGAGCGGCGGCTACTTCCGCCAGCCCTTCGACAGGGCCGAGACCGAGCTGCGGTCGTGGTTCGTCGAGGCCTGCACCGCGCGCGGGCTGCGCATCGAGGGGGACGGCCTGGGCAACCTCGTCGGCTGGTGGGGCGAGGAGCACGCGACCCGGCCCGACGAGCGGCTGCTGACCGGTTCGCACCTCGACTCCGTCCTCGACGGCGGCGCGTACGACGGCCCCCTCGGCGTGGTCTCCGCGCTCGCGGCGGTGGACCGGATGCGCGAGCGCGGCGTGGTGCCGTCGCGTCCGATCGGGGTGTCGGCGTTCGTCGAGGAGGAGGGCTCACGCTTCGGGCTGGCCTGCCTGGGCTCACGGCTGCTGACCGGCGCCACCACCTGGGAGCACGCGCGCGGGCTGCGCGACCGCGACGGGGTGGCGCTGCCCGACGCGCTGGCCGCGGCCGGCCTGCCCGGGCTCGACCCGGGTGCCGGCGGCGCTCGCGACCTGCTGGCCGGGGTGACCACGTTCGTGGAGCTGCACGTCGAGCAGGGCCGGGCGCTGGTCGACCTGGGCCACGCCATCGGGGTGGCGAGCGGGATCTGGCCGCACGGGCGCTACCGCTTCGAGATGACCGGCACCGCCGACCACGCCGGCACCACCCGGATGGAGGACCGCGCCGACCCGATGCTCACCTACGCGATGACGGCCCTGGCCGCCGACAAGCAGGCCCGCCTCACCGGCGCCCGGGCCACCTTCGGCCGGATCGAGGTCGAGCCGAACGGGACCAACGCCGTGCCCTCACGCGTCACCGGCTGGCTCGATGCCCGCTGCGAGGACGAGGCCGCGCTCGCCGAGCTCGTCGGCGCCGTCGAGCGCCAGGCCCAGCAGTGCGCGGAGCGCGACGGCACCGCGGTGCGGGTGGTCGCGGAGTCCGTGTCCGGGCTGGTGACCTTCGACCCCGCCCTGGCCCGTCACGTCGCGGCCGACCACGCCGTCGGCGACTGGCCGGTGCTGCCCACCCAGGCCGGCCACGACGCCGGCGTCCTCTCGACGGCGGGCATCCCCACGGTGATGCTGTTCGTGCGCAACCCCTCCGGCGTCTCGCACTCCCCGGCCGAGTCGGCCACCCCGTCCGACTGCCTGGCCGGTGTCGACGCCCTCGCCGACACCCTCGAGCGGCTGTGCCGGTGACTGGGCCGGTGAATGGCCAGTCAGTGGGCCGGTGACGGCGTACCTGCTCGAGCGCGCCTGGGTCGAGGGCCGGGTCGAGGACGACGTCCTCGTCGAGATCGAGGCCGGCCGGTTCACCCGGGTCGAGGTCGGCTCCCGGGTGCCCGGGGAGACCGCGCGGGTCCCCGGCCTCACCCTCCCCGGCCTGGCCAACCAGCACAGCCACGCCTTCCACCGGGCGCTGCGGGGGCGCACCCAGCGCGGGGGCGGCACGTTCTGGACCTGGCGCGAGCAGATGTACGACCTGGCCGGGCGGCTGGACCCCGACGACTACCTGGCGCTGGCCACGGCGCTCTACCGCGAGATGGTCGCCGGCGGGATCACGACGGTGGGGGAGTTCCACTACCTGCACCACGACCCCGAGGGACGGGCCTACGCCGAGCCCAACGAGACCGGTCTGGTGCTGGTCGAGGCGGCGCGGCGCGCCGGGCTGCGGATCGCGCTGCTCGACACCTGCTACCTCTCCTCCGGGTTCGGTGCCCCGGTCGAGGGCGCCCAGGTCCGCTACACCGACGGCGACGCCGACCGGTGGGCCCAGCGGGTCGAGGCCCTCGACGCCGCGGTGGCCGGCCAGAACCACGTCGTCGTCGGCGCGGCCGTGCACTCGGTGCGGGCCGTGCCCCGCGAGCAGCTCCCGACGGTCGTCGAGGCGGCCCGCGGGCGGCCGCTGCACGTGCACCTCAGCGAGCAGGTCGCCGAGAACGACGCCTGCCGAGCGGCGTACGACGCCTCGCCCACGCAGGTGCTCGGCGAGGCGGGGGTGCTGGGCCCGGCGACCTCCGCCGTGCACGCGACCCACCTCGACGCCGCCGACGTGCGCACCCTCGGCACCAGCCGCACCCGCGCCTGCTTCTGCCCGACCACCGAGCGCGACCTCGGCGACGGCGTCGGTCCGGCCCGGGCGCTCCACGACGCCGGCAGCGCGCTGACGTTGGGCTCGGACAGCCACGCCGTGGTCGACCTGTTCGAGGAGATGCGGGCGGTCGAGCTCGACGAGCGGCTGGTCAGCCGGCGTCGCGGGCACTGGGCGGCCGCCGAGCTGCTGGAGGCGGGGCTGCGCCACGACGCGCTCGGCTTCGTCGACGCCGGCGCCCTGCGCGTCGGTGCCCGGGCCGACCTGGTCACCCTCGACACCGCCAGCCCCCGCACCGCCGGCACCGGCGCCGACGAGCACGCCGCGGTCTTCGCGGCCACCGGCGCCGACGTCACGCAGGTCGTCGTGGACGGTCGCCTCGTGCACACCCGCGACCAGCTGCCCGCGATCGGGCGCGACCTCGCCACCGTCATCGACCGGCTCTGGAAGGACTCCTGATGGCCTCGCTCCTGCTGACCGGCATCGCCGAGCTGAGCACCAACGACCCCGCCCGCCTCGAGCAGGGCGGCGTGCTCGGGCTGGTCCACGACGCCGCGGTGGTGATCGAGGGCCGCCACGTCGCCTGGGTCGGTAGGGCCGCCGACGCGCCCGCCGCCGACGCCGCGGTCGACCTCGGCGGGCGGGCGGTGCTGCCCGGTTTCGTCGACAGCCACAGCCACCTGGTCTTCGCCGGCGACCGCTCGGCCGAGTTCGCGGCGCGGATGGCCGGCGAGAGCTACTCCGCGGGCGGCATCCGCACCACGGTCGCCGCCACCCGGGCCGCCAGCGACGAGCAGCTGCTGGCGCACGCCGCCGGGCTCGTCGCGGAGATGCGCCGCCAGGGCACCACCACCGTCGAGATCAAGAGCGGCTACGGCCTCAGCGTCCACGACGAGGCCCGCTCGCTCGCCGTGGCCCGCCAGCTCACCGAGGAGACCACCTTCCTCGGCGCCCACGTCGTGCCGCCCGAGCACACGGGTGACCCGGCGGCGTACGTCGCGCTGGTCACCGGCCCGATGCTCGAGGCCGCCGCGCCGCACGCTCGCTGGATCGACGCGTTCTGCGAGCGGGGCGCCTTCGACGCCGACCAGGCCCGGGCCGTCCTCGAGGCCGGTGCGGCCGTGGGGCTGCGTGGTCGCCTGCACGCCAACCAGCTCGGTCCCGGCCCGGGCGTGCAGCTGGCCTGCGAGCTGGGGCTGGTCGCGGTCGACCACTGCACCCACCTCGACGCCGCCGACGTCGACGCGCTGCGCGAGAGCGGCACCATCGCCACGCTGCTGCCGGGCGTGGAGTTCTCCACCCGCCAGCCCTACCCCGACGCCCGCGCCCTGCTCGACGCCGGCGTGCAGGTCGCGCTGGCCTCCGACTGCAACCCCGGCTCGTGCTTCACCAGCTCGATCCCGTTCTGCGTCGCGCTCGCGGTCCGCGAGATGGGGATGACGCCCGCCGAGGCGGTGCGCGCGGTGACCCTGGGCGGGGCCCGGGCCCTGGCCCGCGAGGACGTCGGGGCGCTCGTGCCGGGCCGGCGGGCCGACCTGGTGGTGCTCGACGCGCCCAGCCACGTGCACCTGGCCTACCGGCCCGGGGTGCCGTTGGTGCGCGACGTCTACCGCGCCGGCGTGCCTCAGTAGCGCTGCTGCAGCTGCTCAGTAGCCCCGCGGCTTGCCGTCGCGCACCAACCAGTCGCGGAACAGTCCGCTGAGCTCCTCGCCCGAGACCCGCTCGGCGAGCCGCACGAGGTCGGCGGTGCGCACGTTCGAGTCGTGGTGCCGCGTGGTCCAGGCGCGCAGGAGGGCGAAGAAGTCGCGGTCGCCGACCTCGCGGCGCAGGGCGTGCAGGGTCATCGCGCCGCGCACGTAGACCGGCTGGCCGAACAGGTCCGCGGGGTCGGTGAACCGGGTCGGTGCGGGGCTCCACAGGTCGTCCGAGGCGGGTCGGTCGTAGAGCGCCGTGAACCGCTCGCCGGGTCGCGGGCCGCCGTGCTCGGCGTCGTAGAGCCACTCGGTGTAGGCCGCGAACCCCTCGGCGAGCCAGATGTCGTGCCAGTCGGTGAGGGTGACCGCGTTGCCGACCCACTGGTGGGCGACCTCGTGCACGACCGTCGACGTGGTCGCCGCACCCGGCGGGTAGAAGGCGCGGGTCTGGGTCTCGAGCGCGTAGCCGACCCGGGCGTCGTCGACGACGAGGCCGGCGGAGGTGAAGGGGTAGGGGCCGTAGAGGCTCTCGCCGAAGGCGATGATCTCGGGCAGCGCCGCCCGGGCCTTCGCGGCGTCCCCGGTCGTGACGTCGGTGAACGACCAGATCGGCAGGACCCGGCCGTCGACCGAGACGGTCTGCGACTCGTGCACGTCGAACTGCCCGATCGCGACCATCGCGAGGTAGGTGGCCATCGGGTCGCGTGCGTCCCACTCCCAGGTGGTCGACGTCGTGGTCTCCTCGCGGCCCACGAGGTCGCCGTTCGCCACGACCTCGTAGCCGGTCGGCACCGTGATCTCGTAGTGGAAGCGGGCCTTGTCGCCCGGGGTGTTGTTGGAGGGCAGCCAGGTCATCGCGCCGACCGGCTCGCCCAGCGCGATCGCCCCGTCGGCGGTGCGCACCCAGCCCTCGGTGCTGCCGTCGGCGTCGGTGTGCTCGGGCGGCACGCCGCTCCAGGAGACCGACACGGTGAACCGTCCGCGACGCACCGGCTCGTCGGGGGTCACCACGAGCTCGTGCGCGCCGGTACGCCGGTGCCGCGCCGCGACCCCGTCCACCAGCACCTCGGTGACGCGCGGCCCGGAGAAGTCGAGGTGGAAGGAGTCGAGGGTGCGCCGGGCGCTCGCGCGCACCTGCACCGTGGCGTCGGCACGGTTGGTCAGCGGCTGGTAGTCCATCGCGACGTCGTAGGTGCGCACCTGGTAGCCGCTGTTGCCCTGCTGCGGGAACAGCGTGTCGCCGGCGGGCCGGGCCGCTGCGGGAGCGGCCGGCAGCAGCGTGGCGCCGAGCGCGAGGGCAGCGAGGGCAGGGGCCAGGCGCGCAGCGGGGCGCGAGGAGGTGGGCACCGGGCAAGCGTAGGTGCCGAGGAACAGTTGACGCGCGTCAATTACCGATCTAGCGTGCTCCACGTCACACACCCATCGCCCCCAGGAGACCCCGTGCCCGCTCCGACCCTGCCGACCACCGCCGTCATCGGCGCCGGCATCAGCGGGCTGACCGCCGGCAAGATGCTCGGTGACTACGGCGTCCCGTACACCTGCTACGAGTCCTCCGACCGCATCGGAGGCAACTGGGCCTTCGGCAACCCCAACGGGCACAGCAGCGCCTACCGCTCGCTGCACATCGACACCTCCAAGCACCGGTTGTCCTTCAAGGACTTCCCGATGCCCGAGCACTACCCCGACTTCCCCCACCACACGCAGGTCAAGGACTACCTCGACTCCTACGCCGACACCTTCGGCCTGCGCGAGCACATCGAGTTCCGCAACGGGGTCGAGCACGCCGCCCCTGCCGCTGGTGGTGGCTGGGACCTGAGCCTGCAGTCCGGCGAGGAGCGCCACGTCGACCTGCTCGTGGTCGCCAACGGCCACCACTGGGACCCTCGCATCGCCGACTTCCCCGGGGAGTTCACCGGCACCGAGATCCACTCCCACCACTACATCGACCCGCGCGACCCGCTGGACTTCAGCGGGAAGCGGATCCTCGTGGTCGGCCTGGGCAACAGCGCTGCCGACATCACCGTCGAGCTCTCGAGCCGCAGCCTGCAGAACGAGGTCACGCTCTCGACCCGCTCGAGCGCCTGGATCGTGCCGAAGTACACCGGCGGCGTGCCCGCCGACAAGTACTACATCACCACGCCGTACCTGCCGCTGGCCTGGCAGCGCAAGATGCTGCAGAAGATGCAGGTCATGGCCGGCTCCAACCCCGAGCTGTACGGCCTGCCCAAGCCCAACCACAAGTTCGGGGAGGCGCACCCGACCCAGTCGGTCGAGCTGCCGCTGCGCCTGGGCTCCGGCGACGTCACGCCCAAGCCGAACGTCTCGCTGCTCGACGGCTCGACGGTGCACTTCGAGGACGGCACGTCCGGTGAGTTCGACATCATCGTCTACGCGACCGGCTACAACATCACGTTCCCGTTCTTCGACCCCGCGGTCATCAGTGCGCCCGACAACCAGATCCGCCTCTTCAAGCGGATGTTCCTGCCCGAGCGCGACGACGTGGTCTTCATGGGCTTCGCCCAGGCCACCCCGACGCTCTTCCCGTTCGTGGAGTCCCAGGCACGCCTGCTCGGCGCCTACGCCGTGGGTCGCTACCGCCTGCCCGATGCGGCGAGCCGGGAGCAGGTCATCGACGCCGACCAGCAGAAGTACACCGGCCACGTGCTCGACCGGCCGCGGCACACCCAGCAGCTCGACTACTTCCTCTACGAGCACGACCTGCGCACCAAGGAGATCCCGGCCGGCCTCAAGCGCGCCGAGGGTCTCGGCGGCGGTGTGCTCGCGGGCTCGAGGTGAGCACCTTCGACACCGCCGCCAAGCAGGCCCAGGGCCACAGCGCCGCGCAGCCGACTCCCCGGGGCGACCACCGGCGTACGGCGCTGCTCGCTGCGCTCGACGCGCTGCTCCAGGTCTCCTCGCTCGAGGCGATCAACATCGCGGAGATCTCACGTCGGGCCGGGGTGACCCGCTCCGCCTTCTACTTCTACTTCGAGAACAAGGCGGCGGCGGTCGCGGCGCTGATGGGCCAGGTGTACGACGACACCTCGGAGGCCGCGGCGCACCTCAGCGCCGCGGGCACCCCGCAGGAGCGGATCGAGGCGACCATCCGGGGCGTCTTCGCCAGCTGGGACAAGCACGAGCACCTGTGCCGGGCCACGCTCGAGGCGCGGGCCACCAGTACTGCGGTGCGCGAGCTGTGGGACGCCGACCGGGAGTCCTTCGTGCCGGTCGTCGCCGCGATGATCGACGAGGAGCGGGCCGCCGGCCGCGCTCCGGGCGGCGTACCCGCCACCACGCTGGCCACCGTGCTGCTCGAGCTCAACGACCGGATGCTGGAGCGGATCGCCGTCGGCGGGCCGCTCGGGCGCGAGGAGCTGGTCGAGGGCGTGGTCACCGTGTGGCTGCGCACCATCTATGGAAGGACGTCATGACCGACACCACCACCGTCCCCGCCGCCTCGGCGGCCCCGGACACCACCGCTTCCCCCGGGCACCGCGAGGTGCGCTTCCCCTCCGGCGGCGAGGAGTGCGTGGCCACCCACGTGCCGGCCGCCCACGACGGGCTCGCCGGTCCGGCGGGGCGTCCGGTCGTGGTGATGGCGCACGGTCTGGCCGGCACGGTCGACTCCGGGCTGCTGCCCTTCGCCGACGGACTGGCCGCGGCGGGTCTCGACGTGCTCGCCTTCGACTACCGCGGCTTCGGGGTCTCCGGGGGCCGGACCCGCCAGCGGGTCTCGGTGTCGGACCAGCTCGAGGACTACCGCGCCGCCGCGCACGCCGCCGCCCGACTGCCGGGCGTCGACGGGCGCCGCCTCGTGCTCTGGGGCGTCTCGCTCGCCGGAGGGCACGTCCTGGCGGTCGCCGCCGGACGCGACGACGTCGCCGCGGTGGTCTCGCTGACCCCGCTCGTCGACGGTGCCGCGGCGGGTCGGCTGGCGCTGCGCCACCACTCGGCGCTCACCCTGGGCCGCTCGACCGTCGACGGGGTGCGCAGCAGGCTGCTGGCCTCCCGCCGAGGACCGGTCATGGTGCCGGTCGTCGCCGAGCCCGGCCAGCAGGGCGCGTTGACCCTGGCGGGCTGCAAGGACGACTACCTGGCGCTGGCCGGGCCGTCGTTCCGCAACGAGGTCGACGCCGCGGTCGCCCTCGAGCTGGGCGGGCACCGGCCCGGCAAGCGGGCGGCGGAGGTCACCTGCCCGCTGCTGGTGCAGATCGAGGACTTCGACCGGCTGGCACCGCCGCACGCGGCGGCCAAGGCCGCGGTCAAGGGCCGCGCAGAGGTCCGGCACTACCCGGGCGACCACTTCGACGTGTGGCCGGGCAAGGCCCACTTCGACGCCGTGCTGGCGCACCAGGTCCACTTCCTCACCCGGCACCTGGGGCCCGGGACGGCCGTCGGCTGAGCCTCGACAAGACGGGGTCGCGTACTCCTAGTATGTGACATGGCTACTTCTCAGATCACCGAGCTCGACGCACTGCCCGAGACCGGTGACCTGACCCAGGAGCGGTTCCGCCGGATGAGCGGGGCCGCGGTGGGCAGAGGAGACCTGCTGCCGGTCGACGTCGACGGGCTGCCGCCGGGACCGCGGTGGCCGGTGCTGGTGCAGAGCGCAGCGCTGATGCGGTTCCGGCACTGGTTCCACCCCTACCTGCACCGCACCTACGGCGACGTCTTCACCGTGCGGCTGGTCCCGCGCGCACAGCCGCTGGTCTTCTTCACCCGCCCCGAGCACGCGAAGGAGATCTTCGCCGGCGACCCGGAGGTCTTCCACGCAGGCAAGGGCAACGCCATCCTCGGCCCGGTGATGGGGGAGCACTCCCTCCTGCTCCAGGACGGCGCCGAGCACAAACGGGCGCGCAAGCTGCTGATGCCGGCCTTCAACGGCGCCGCGCTGCGCGAGTACCGCACGCTGGTCACCGACCTGGCCGCCGACGAGGCGGGGCACTGGCCCGACGGGGTCACCCTGCGGGCCCTGGACCGGATGAACGTGCTGACCCTCGAGGTGATCCTGCGCGTGGTCTTCGGTGTCACCGACGAGTCCCGCCTGGCCGCGATGCGACCGCGCGTCAACGCCACGGTCGACATCAGCCCTGCGGTGCTGCTGGGCTGGGGCTACCCGCGGCTGCAGCGCTTCGGGCCCTGGCGGCGCACGGTGCAGAACCAGGCCGAGCTCGACCGGCTGATCCACGCCGAGATCCGCGAGCGGCGCGCCGCCCCCGACCTGGCCGGGCGCAGCGACGTGCTCTCCCGCCTGATCCGGCACGGGGCCGACAGCGACGACGAGCGCGACCGGCTCAGCGACACCGAGCTGCGCGACCAGCTGATCACGCTGCTGCTCGCCGGGCACGAGACGACCGCGACCTCGCTGGCCTGGGCCCTCTACGAGCTGGGTCGTGACCCGGCGCTGCTGCGTCGCTCGCAGGCCGCCGCCGACGGCGACGGCGCCGAGGACGACGCCTGGCTCGAGGCGGTGATGAAGGAGTCGATGCGCCTGCACCCGGTGATCCCGATGGTGGTGCGCACCCTGATGCGCCCGGCCACCATCGGCGGCATCGACCTGCCCCGCGGGGTCACCGTCGGGCCCTCGATCATCGTGGCCCACCAGAAGACCGAGAACCACCCCGACCCGGACGTCTTCCGCCCCGAGCGCTTCCTGGGCCGCAACCCGCCGGCCAACACGTGGATCCCGTTCGGCGGCGGCGTACGCCGCTGCATCGGCGCCGGCTTCGCCCAGATGGAGGGCGTCGCGGTGCTCCGCGAGGTGCTGCGGGTCCACGACGTCGCGACCCCGGTCGCCGACGTGCCGAAGGTCCGCAACATCACCTCCGTGCCCCGCGACGGCGCCCGCATCCACGTCACCCGCCGCTGACCCGGCGCAAATGTCGCGCCGACCCGGCCCATATATCGCGCTGACCCGGCGCGAATGTCGCGTCGACCCGGCCGAGATCTGTCCGCTCGTGGGGTGCACCCATCCGCGCCGACTCAGCGGGCCAATTGGGGCCGACTCGGCGCGACATATGGGCCGGGTCGGCAGATGGGTCGCGTGGGGTGCGCGCCGCCCGCGGGGAGGGCTGAGCCCGTGGCAGGGTGGGGCGCTGACCTGACGACCCGCCGAGGAGCACTGATGAGCGGCTACTACTCCTGCATGGCCTGCGGCCACGAGTTCGACCCGATCGCCACCCGCTGGTTCTGCCCGCACTGCAAGTTCAAGGCGAACTGCTGCGAGGGCGAGCCGCTGGGCTGAGGGCCGAGGACGTCATACGGGCGGGACGTCCGTCGGTGCCAGACGTATGACGTCCCGCGCGGTCAGCGGGCGAAGGCGTCGCGCACCTGGGTCTCGGAGAGCCCGTAGTCCTTGAGCGCGTACTGGTGCGAGGGCCGGGCGTGGCCCGAGCGGGCCTCGGCGTCGATCTCGCGCACCACCGCCTCCGCCTCCGCGGACAGGTCGAGCCCGAACGCGTCGTACACGCCCCGGACGGTGCCGATCGGGTCGCCCTGGAGGTCGGCGAAGTCGACGTCGACGAACTGCGCCTGGTCGTAGCGCGGCCGGGCGTCGTGGAAGGAGTGGTAGGCCCGCGACCACAGGTCGAGCTGGGTGTGGCCGATCACGCCGCCCACGTAGGTGTCGGAGTGGCCCGCGGTGGTGGCCGCCGACAGCGAGCACGACGAGGCGATGCACGACACCGGGTCGCGGTGCGTGTAGACGACCAGGGCGTCGGGATAGACGCGCATCAGGGCGTCGAGCGCGGTCATGTGCGAGGGGTTCTTCAACACCCAGCGCTTCTCGGGGTCGTTCATCCCGATCAGCTGCAGGTTCTGCCGGTGCCGCGCGTAGGCGTCGGTCCAGTCCTGCCCGCGCAGCCAGTCGGTGTAGCGCGGCAGGTTGGCCAGCGACTCGTAGGAGTTGGACTTCCCGGTCTGGCGCAGCAGCCGCCAGCACTCCTCGACCGAGGTGGCGTCCATGTAGTGGATCCCCATGTACTCCGGGTCCTCGACGTGGTGGGCGCTGAACGCCTCCTGCATCGCGGCGAAGATCGGGTCGGCCTCCCACGTCTCGCGCGGCGGGCGCGGCTGGGGGAACTGGGTCAGCCACATCTCCAGGCCCTGGTGCCCCGGGTCGGAGACCAGCAGCCGGTGCAGCGCGGTGGTGCCGGTGCGCGGCAGGCCCATCACGAAGATCGGTCGCTCGACGGGTACGTCGGCGTGCTGGGGCCGGGCGTTGAACTGCGCCTGGGTGAGCAGCCGGCCGACCAGCGCGCTCTTGACCTCGGAGCGCTGGAAGTAGTTCCCGCGACCGGTCAGGCCCGCCTCGGGGCTGTTGAGGTCCTCGACCAGGACCCGCAGGCCCTCCTCGTGGGCGTCGCCGCCGAAGTCGTCCATCCCCGTGGTGCGCTGCGCGGCCGTCACGATGTCCTCGTAGGACCCGACGTCGGCGCGCTCCCGGGTCATCACGTTCGCCCCGCCGGCCTCGCTCACGAGTGGAACTCCCCGCAGTCGACGTTGAGGGTCTGCCCGCTGACCGCGGAGGCGAGGTCGGTGGCCAGGAACAGCGTGGCCCGGGCGATCTCGACCGGGGAGGCCAGCCGCTGCAGGTCGGTGGGGGCCGCCTTCTCGGCGTACACCTGGTCGTGGGTGCGCCCGGACTCCGCGGCGATCCAGTCGAAGTAGGCCTTGTTGACGTCCTCGTAGATGTAGGACGGCGCGACGCTGTTGACGCGGATGCCGCGCGGGCCGAGCTCGGTGGCCAGCGACGAGGCGAGGTGGGCCAGCGCGCCCTTGGAGAGCTTGTAGCCGGCGAACTCGGGCTGCGAGGAGTACTGCACGCACGAGTTGAGCATGATGATCGAGCCGCCGGGCTTGCCCGGGGCCGCGGCCAGCGCGTCGGCGAAGGCGGCCGAGAGTCGCAGCGGCGCGAAGACGTTGGTCTCGTTGGCCGCGCGCAGGGCCTCCAGGCCGATGGTGCTGATCGGGTCCATCGGCGGGATCGCGAAGGCGTTGTTGATCAGGCAGTCGACGCGGCCGAACTCCTCGAGCGCCCGCTCGACGAGCCGCCGCTGGGCGGCCTCGTCGGTGACGTCGGTGGGCACGACGAGGGCGCGACGACCGTGCGAGCGCACCACCTCCGCCATCTTCTCCAGCCGCTTCTCGGTGCGCGAGACGAGCACCAGGTCGGCGCCCATCCGGGCGGCCTCCTCGCCGAGCGCCCGGCCCAGGCCGGGACCGACCCCGGAGAGCACGACGACCTTGCCGGCCAGCAGCGGCGCGGGCGTGTACGCCGCGTCGATCGCGGCGTGGTCGGGCACGGCGGAGGCGGTGGCGGTGGGGCTCAACTGATCATCCTTCGGGCGACGGAGCGCTGCCGGGCGGTGATCCGCTCGGCGTACTGCTCCTGGGTGAGCGGGGCGAGGTGCGGCAGCAGGCCGGGCACGTCCTCGAGCTTCACGACCTGCACGGTCGGACCGTCGTCGGGGCCGAGGTCGCGCTCGAGGCGCTGCCAGCGCAGCATCATCGAGCCGGTGCGGTGACCGGTGGTCTCCAGCCAGTTCGCGAGGTACGGCGCGTCGTCGCGGCCGCTGGGCGGGTGCTCGGAGACCACGAAGCGCATCAGCCCGTCGGGGTCGGTCACGGCCTGGGCCTTGGTGAGCGAGGTCTGGTGGGTCTCGTAGTCGGTCGAGGCGTACCAGTCCGAGCCGACCTGGACCGCCTGGTAGGAGCAGTCGTCGCAGCGCGGGACGGTGAGGATCATCGCCTCGCCCTCGGCGAGCTCGTAGTGGCCGATCGAGGAACGCTGCGACGCCAGCCCGCCGGGGGTCTGCTGCGGGGCGGTGAGGGTGTTGACGGGCTCGGCGTACTGGAAGAAGTGCGGGAAGGCGAACCAGGTCTGGATCGACCCGGTGAGGGTGCGGGCCGCGATGTCGTACTTCTTGGCCAGCAGCTCCCGGCTCAGCTCGCGCGCCGGCTTCCCGAGGGTGTCGGCGCGCTCGATGGTGATCGTGCCGCGCTCCTCGGTGTCCCAGTCGTTGAAGACCTCGCGCACGATGAACGTCTTGGCGCCGGGCTCGGCGGTGTAGTGGAGCTCGAAGGAGCCGTCCTCGGCGATGTCGAGCTCGCGGTCGTCGAAGGCCAGCAGCGAGGTGGCCGTCGAGTCGGCGGTGTAGGCGCCGCCCATCACCTGGAACGACAGGTCGGCCGAGGTGCCGCGGCGCCCGCGCACGACGTACTCGACGCCTTCACGCAGGTAGGCGCTGAAGTAGACCGCGTCGGGGTTGTCCAGGCCCTGCCGGGAGAACTGGTGGGTGGCGTTGATGAACAGCGGCCGGTCGAGGTCGTGGTCGAAGGCCATCTGCATCGCCATCCGGATGCGCCCCGCGAGGTAGTCGTAGCCCTCGAGGCGGTCCTGCTCGGTGCGGATGAACGGTGCGGTCGCGATCAGGTGCTCGGCCTCGGCGATCGCCTCGCGCAGGGGTGCGGTGAGGTCCCAGCCGGGGTCGTCGGTGGGCTCCTGCGAGGGGGCGCTCACGCCTCCACCTTGCTGATGATCTTCTCCGCGTAGGACTCCAGGTTCGCGACCTTGGTCTCCAGGGTCTCGGTGTCGGGGCCCTCGATGTAGGGCACCCGGAAGCCGACGATGCAGTCGGTGACACCCTTGTCCTCGAGGCGCTTGATGCCGTCGAGGTCGTAGGCGTCGTAGGAGATCACGTGCACCTCGAAGTCGTCGCGGGTGTCGCCCTCCTCCGTGCGGATCTCGGCGAGGCGGGTCAGCAGCCGGTCGAGCTCCTCGCCGTCGCCGCCCGCGTGCATCCACCCGTTGCCCTTGCGCACGGCGCGGCGCAGCGCGGCGTCTGCGTGGCCGCCGACCAGCAGCGGGATCGGGCGCCCGGGTGCGGGGCGCTGCTGCATCGACTCGATGGTGAAGAACTCGCCCTCGTAGGAGAAGAACTCCCCCGAGGTCAGCCCGCGCACGATGTCGAGGCACTCGTCCATCCGCTTGCCGCGTCGAGCCCACGGCACGCCCATCGCGGTGAAGTCCTCGGGCCACGGGGAGAGGCCCACGCCCAGGCTCAGCCGGTCACCCGACAGGGCGGCCAGGCTGGAGGCCTGCTTGGCCACCAGCACCGGGGGCCGCACCGGCAGCTTGAGGACGAACGGCGTGAGGCGCAGCGTCGTGGTGTGCGCGAAGAGGTGCGCACACATGACCATCGTCTCGACGAAGTCCTTGCCGAGCAGGAACTCGCGGCCCCCGGTGTCGGTGTAGGGGTAGGTCGAGTCCGACACCTCGGGGTAGATGAGGCTGTCGGCCACCGTCATCGACGTGAAGCCGGCGGCCTCGGCCGCCTGGGCGAGCGGCGCGTAGAGCTCGGTGCGGGTCATGGCCTCGGCATAGGTGAAACGCATGGCCACACACTAGAACGTGTTTCAGTTCTGTGCCAGAGTTCACCCCCATGGACCTCCAGCAGATGAGTGACCGGCTCGAGATCGCCGACGTCCTGGTGCGCTACACCCGCGCCATCGACACCGGCGACTGGGACCGGCTCGACACGGTCTTCACCCCCGACGCGGTGATCGACTACACCGAGTCCGGCGGCATCTCCGGCGACGTCGCGACCGTGAAGCCGTGGCTCGCCGAGGTGCTGCCCGCCTTCTTCCCGAAGCGCATGCACACGTTGGGCCAGCTCGAGACCCTCGTCGAGGGCGACACCGCCACCTGCTCGGCGTACTTCCACAACCCGATGCCGATGGACGACGGGGCCGGCGGGGAGAAGATCGTCGAGTTCGGCGGGATCTATCACCACCAGCTCGTCCGGACCGCGCAGGGCTGGCGCAGCCGCCGCCTGCACGAGCAGATCGTGTGGAAGCGCGGGGTCTAGCTTGGTTCGCGGTCACCTCTCCGCGACAATGCTGGTGACATCCGCCGCGCCGACCGACCGGAGACCCAGGTGCCCTCTCACGACGACCGCCCCGTGCTGACGGGGCTGCTCGCGCTGGTCGGGGTCGGTCTCGCGGTGGGCCTGGTGCTCGGTGGCGGTGCGCTGGCCGTGACCCGGGTCCTGGGCGTCGACGGCGGGTCGGCGACCACCGCGACCACCGACGTGGCCTCGCTGTACCTGCCGAAGCCGCAGAAGACCGATGCCCCGTCCGGCCCGCTCCTCACGCTGGGCGCGGACCCCAAGAAGGGGTCCGCACCCAGCGAGAAGCCCGAGAAGCCCAAGAAGACGAAGAAGGCCGAGGGCAAGATCTCGCTGTCGGCCGGTCAGACCCAGGTCGCCCCGATGGGCCAGATCGACCTGACCGGCGTCTATCCCGGGGGTGAGGGGCGCGTGCTGCAGGTCGAGAAGTTCGTCGGCGGCAACTGGCAGGACTTCCCCGTCACGGCCGTGGTCAGCAACGAGACGTTCACGACCTTCGTGCAGACCAGCAGCCAGGGCGTCAACCGGTTCCGCGTGGTCGACAACGACTCCGGCACCTCCTCGAACGACGTGCGCGTCACTGTCGGCTGAGCCCTGCGACGACAGGCGGTCGCGTCCGCAGACGGCGTACGACGCCCGCGACGACCGGTTGTCCGGCCAGCACGCCCCCCAGGACGAGGGCGGTGCCGAGGGCCTGGGCGCCGCCGAACGCCTCGCCGACGACCAGCGCCCCGAGGGTGGTGCCGACAACGGGGTTGACCAGGCCGACGAGCGCGACGGCTCCGGCGGGCATCCGCTGTAGGGCGTGGAACCAGCACACGTAGGCGAGCACGGTGCCCACCGCGCTCAGCCACAGGTAGCCGACCCAGGCGCCTGCGTCGATGCTGGGCGGCCGTCCCTCGACGAGCAGCGCCGTCGGCAGGAGTGCCAGGCCGCCGACGACCAACTGCCAGCTGATCACGGTCAGCATCGGCGCCGGCGGCGGCCACCGCTTGACGAGGACGAACCCCAGGCCCGAGACCAGGACGGAGCCGGCGGCGCCCAGCAGCCCGAGCGGATCGACGCCGCCCGGCGCACGCAGGACCAGGAGCGCGACGCCGATGACCCCGACCCCGGCGCCCAGCACCCGTGCGGGCCCCGGCCGCTCGCGCAGCAGCAACCAGGCGATCGCCATCACCACCAGGGGCGAGCCCGCCTGGAGGGTGGCGGCCAGCCCGCCGGGGAGGCGGTAGGCGGCCAGGAACAGCAGCGGGAAGAACAGCCCGATGTTGCACAACCCCAGCACCAGCGCGCGCAGCCGCCACCCCGGAGGCGGGAGTGAAGGACGTAGGGCCAGGAGGAGCAGTCCCGCGGGCAAGGCCCGCACGGCTGCGGAGAAGAGTGGGCGGTCCGGCGGAAGCAGCGTCTCGGTGGTCAGGTACGTGGTGCCCCAGGCGGCCGGGGCGACAGCGGCGACGAGGATCAGTCTCACGGAAATAGTTTCCATGGAAAGTGAAGTAGTTTCCGCTGCAGATATATTCCTGGCATGCCCTCCGACCCTGCCGCCTCACAGCGAGCGCCCCTCGACCATGTCGGGCGGATCCAGGAGCAGTGGTCGCGCGAGCGCCCGGACCTCGACGTCAGCCCGATGGCCGTCATCGGCCGCCTGCACCGGGTGGGCGAGACGCTGCACGAGGCGCTGCGCCCGGTCTTCGCGAGGGCCGGGCTCTCCGACGGCGAGTTCGACCTCCTGGCCGCCCTGCGCCGCGCGGGCGCGCCCTACGAGCTCTCGCCCGGTGAGCTGGCGCAGAACACCATGGTGACGGCCGGAGCGGTCACCAAGCGGCTCGACCGGCTCGAGCGCGCCGGCCTGGTACGGCGACGTACGGGGGAGCGAGACGGCAGGTCGCGGGTGGTGGCCCTGACGTCGCCGGGTCGTGAGCTGGTCGACCGGTTGATCGAGGAGCACGTGGCCAACGAGCAGCGCCTGCTGGAGGGGCTCGCGGAGCGTGACCGCGAGGTGCTCGCCGGACTGCTCGAGCGGTGGGGTCGTTCGCTCGACGGTGCGTAGGCTCGAGGTATGCGCCCGACCCTGCTGGTGATCCCGCTGCTGCTCGCGGCCGTCGCTGCGGGGTGCTCAGGCGAGGGGTCCTCCCCCCGGCCGTCGGCGACGAGGAGCCCGTCGGGGAGCAGTGGCTCGAGCGAGCCGGCCGCCGCCTTCCAGGCGCGCCCGGTCCTGGCGGCGCAGGGCGAGCGGCCCGACGGCGTGGAGGCCGCGCTCGTGCGCCGGCTCGAGCAGCTCGACTGCCTGCGCCGCGCGCCCACGACCAACGGGCCCGCCGCGGAGGCGATGCTGGCCTGCGACCTGCGCGGTGCCGGCTTCCTGCTCGGGCCGACCGAGGTCGACGGCGGTGTCGCCGGCGTCGAGGTCGTCGAGCTGCAGCGGGGGTACGCCGTCCAGGTCGGCCTCGACGCTGCTGCCGCTGAGGCGATGACGGGTCTCACCTCGGGCCTGGTCGGCTCCGAGGGGCGCTTCGCCGTGGTCGTCGACGGGGCGCTGGTGGCGCTGCCGCGCGTGGCCGACGGCGTCGGGTCGACCCTGCAGATCGGTGATGCCTGGACCCGGGCCGAGGCCGACGACGTCGCCGCCCGGCTGGCCCCGTAGGGCGGACCGGGCGGCGAGACGGTTTCCCCGGGTACCCGGGGAGACCGCGAGGCGACTCAGTCAGGCACGTAGTCGAACGTGTCCGGGTCGGGGCCGCGGCGGCCCTCGGCGCCCCGGTCGAGGGCGGCGATCGTGGCGACCTCGTCGACGGAGAGGGAGAAGTCGAAGATGTCGAAGTTCTCGCGCATCCGCTCCTCGTGCATCGACTTGGGGAAGATGATGTCGCCGCGCTCGATGTGCCAGCGCAGCGTCACCTGCGAGACCGACTTGCCGTGCGCTGCGGCGATCTCGCCGATCGTCGGGTCGGAGAGCACCGCGCCCTGCGCGATCGGGGACCACGCCTCGACCTCGATGCCGTGGCGGATGGAGGCGGCGCGGGCGTCGTCGTTGGTGAAGTAGGGGTGCACCTCGATCTGGTTGACCGCGGGCACGATCCCGGTCTCCTGCACGAGCCGCTCGAGGTGGGCGGGCTGGAAGTTCGAGACGCCGATCGAGCGGGCGCGGCCGTCGGCCACGAACTCGGCCAGGGTCTGCCAGGTCGACACGAAGTCGCCGTCGTACAGCGTCGGCAGCGGCCAGTGGATGAGGAACAGGTCGATCTGGTCGAGGCCGAGCTTGGCCATCGTGTCGTCGAAGGCGCGGCGCGCGTCGTCGGGGCGGTGGAAGCCGTTGTTGAGCTTGCTGGTCACGTACAGCTCGTCGCGCGCGATGTCGGCGTTCGCGAGGGCGACGCCGACCTCCTGCTCGTTGCCGTACATCTGCGCGGTGTCGATGTGCCGGTAGCCGACCTCGAGGGCCTTGGTCACGGTGTCCGCCGTCTGCTCGGGCGGCACCTGGTACACGCCGAAGCCGAGCTGGGGGATCTGCGTCTGGTTGTTCAGGGTGATGGTGGGAACGCTCATACAGATCCACAATGCCCATCACCACCCAGGTCATTCCCCGATCGTGACCAGGGTGGGGAGAGGATGCTCACGTGCACTACACCGAGTACGACACCAGGCTCGCGGCGTACGCCGTCATCACCGACGCCCAGGGGCGCGTCCTGCTCGCCCTGTGGAACGAGGGCTCCCGCCGGCAGTGGACGATGCCCGGCGGGGGAGTGGAGATCGAGGAGAGCGTCGAGCAGGCGGTGGTGCGCGAGGTGCGCGAGGAGACCGGGTACGACGTCCGGCTCGGGGCGCTGCTCGGCGTCGACACCTACGTGCTGCCCCCGCACCGCCGCCTCAACGACAGCGGGCGCTCGCTCAAGGCGGTGCGCACGATCTTCCGGGCCGAGGTGACCGGCGGCGAGCTGACCGCCGAGCAGGACGGCAGCACCGACGAGGCCCGCTGGTTCACCCTCGACGAGGTGCGCGCCCTCGAGCGGGTCTCCGTCGTCGACATCTCGCTGCGCCTCGCCGGCCTCATCTGAGGTCGGGATCGGCAGCCGCTCCGGCCGTCGGCACCCAGTAGCGCTTCTTGGCGGCCACGCCCTCCCCGGCGGGCGCGACGCTCTCGAAGACCCCGCCGCCGGCCTCGATGACACCCGCGGAGGCGACGTTGTCGACGTCGCAGGTCACCAGCGCCTGCTCGATGCCCAGGTCGCGGCACACCTCCAGGCAGCCGCGCAGCATCGCGGTCGCGTGGCCCCGGCGCCGGTACGCCGGCCGCACGCCGTACCCGATGTGACCGCCCCAGGTGGCCAGGAAGTCGTTGAGCTCGTGGCGCACCGAGGCGCGCCCGACGACCTCGCCGTCGACCTCGGCGACCAGGAAGGTGCTGGCCACCAGCCCCTCGTCGAGCCCGACGCCGAGCCGGTGCCCCTCGATCCGCTCGAGGTAGTCGGCCCAGGGCTCGCCGTCGCGGGCGAACATCAAGAAGCCGAAGACACCCGCCATCTCCTCGTGGGCGAGGCGGGCGACGGCCTCGTCGTCGA
This sequence comes from uncultured Actinomycetota bacterium, assembly GCA_963722135.1. Taxonomy (GTDB): domain Bacteria; phylum Actinomycetota; class Actinomycetes; order Propionibacteriales; family Nocardioidaceae; genus Nocardioides. Next base: position 344,443 of record CAVRJT010000001.1, on the reverse strand, counting down.
GGCGGAGGGGGCGCAGGACCAGTCGGCTCATGGCTGCAGCCAAGCACGGGAATGAACTGGCCCGCCATTGCCTTGAGCCTAGTGAGCAAAGTTGAGTTGAACCCGCTCAAGAAATTTGTCAGACTGCGAGCAGCGGCGCACGATGGCCGCTCACCTACTTTCCCTGATCCGTCCTAGTTGGAGGTAACAACCATGGCCCGAGCGGTCGGAATCGACCTCGGCACGACCAACAGCGTCGTGTCGGTCCTCGAGGGTGGCGAGCCCACCGTCATCGCCAACGCCGAAGGTGCGCGCACGACCCCCTCGGTCGTCGCGTTCGCCAAGAACGGCGAGGTCCTCGTCGGCGAGGTCGCGAAGCGTCAGGCGGTCACCAACATCGACCGCACCATCCGTTCGGTGAAGCGCCACATGGGCACCGACTGGAAGCAGAAGATCGACGACAAGGACTTCACGCCGCAGCAGATCAGCGCGTTCGTCCTGCAGAAGCTCAAGCGCGACGCCGAGGCCTACCTCGGTGAGCCCGTCACCGACGCGGTCATCACCGTGCCGGCGTACTTCTCCGACGCCCAGCGCCAGGCGACCAAGGAGGCCGGCGAGATCGCGGGCCTCAACGTCAGCCGCATCGTCAACGAGCCGACCGCGGCCGCGCTGGCCTACGGCCTCGACAAGGGCGACGACCAGACGATCCTCGTCTTCGACCTCGGTGGCGGCACGTTCGACGTGTCCCTGCTCGAGATCGGCGAGGGCGTCGTCGAGGTGAAGGCGACCTCCGGCGACAACCACCTCGGTGGTGACGACTGGGACGCCCGCGTCGTGGAGTGGATGGTCAAGAAGTTCAAGGACAACAACGGCGTCGACCTGGCCGCCGACAAGATCGCCAAGCAGCGCCTCCAGGAGGCCGCCGAGAAGGCGAAGATCGAGCTGTCCTCGAGCTCCGAGACCACGGTCCACCTGCCCTACATCACCCACGGCGAGTCCGGTCCCCTGCACTTCGAGGAGCGCCTGACGCGCTCGGAGTTCCAGAAGATGACCGCGGACCTGCTCGACCGGACCAAGACCCCGTTCAAGGCCGTGCTCAAGGACGGCGGCGTCGCGATCGACAAGATCGACCACGTCGTGCTCGTCGGCGGCTCGACCCGGATGCCCGCGGTCACCGAGGTCGTCAAGGACCTGCTCGGCGGCAAGGAGCCCAACAAGGGCGTCAACCCCGACGAGGTCGTCGCCGTGGGCGCCGCGCTCCAGGCCGGTGTCCTCAAGGGCGAGGTCAAGGACGTGCTGCTCCTCGACGTCACCCCGCTCTCCCTGGGCATCGAGACCAAGGGTGGCGTGATGACCAACCTCATCGAGCGCAACACCACGATCCCGACCAAGCGCTCGGAGATCTTCACCACCGCTGACGACAACCAGCCGTCGGTCGAGATCAAGGTCGCCCAGGGCGAGCGCCAGATGTGGGCGCAGAACCAGCCGCTCGGCAACTTCGAGCTGACCGGTCTGCCCCCGGCCCCGCGTGGCGTGCCCAAGATCGAGGTCACCTTCGACATCGACGCCAACGGCATCGTGCACGTCTCGGCCAAGGACCAGGGCTCCGGCAAGGAGCAGTCGATGACCATCTCCGGTGGCTCGGCGCTGGGCAAGGACGAGATCGACCGCATGGTCCGCGAGGCCGAGGAGTACGCCGAGGAGGACGCCAAGCGTCGCGAGGCGATCGAGACCCGCAACCAGGCCGACCAGCTCGTCTACACGACCGAGAAGTTCCTCGCCGACAACGACGAGAAGCTGCCCGAGGACGTGAAGACCGAGGTGCAGGCCGACCTCGACGCCCTCAAGGCGACCCTCGAGAAGGACGACGCCGACGCGGACGAGATCAACGCCGGCGTCACCAAGCTCAACGAGTCCAGCCAGAAGATGGGTGCGGCGATGTACGCCGCCGCCGAGGCCGAGCAGGCCGCTGCGGGGGGCACCACCGGCGCCACCGGTGAGGCCGACGACGACATCGTCGACGCCGAGGTCGTGGACGAGGACAGCACCGACGGCACCGACGGCGCCGCCGAGGGCGAGGCGAAGTGACCGAGCCCCGCGACGACCAGAACATCCCGCCGCCGGAGGGGTCCTTCCCCGCGGAGGCCGCCGAGATGACCGAGGACACCGAGGTCGAGGAGGGTGCCTCGGGCGGGGAGCCGTCCGTCGGCACCGACTCGGAGGCCCCGCGCTCGGAGGCCGACCCGGCCGACGACGAGCTCACGCTGGCCCGCATCGCCCTGGAGGAGCGCACCCTGGACCTCCAGCGCCTGCAGGCCGAGTTCGTCAACTACAAGCGCCGCGTCGAGCGGGACCGCGAGCTGATCAAGGAGAACGCGACGTACGCCGCGCTCGCCCCGGTCACCGAGGTCCTCGACACCATCGACCGGGCGCGGGACTCCGCCGACAAGACGGGGGCGGCGCTCGACGGCGGGTTCAAGGCCGTCGCCGAGCAGCTCGAGCACACCATGGGCAAGGCCGGGCTGATCCGCTACGGCGCGCCCGGCGACGCGTTCGACCCCCGCTTCCACGAGGCCCTCTCCCACATCGGGGAGGATCCCGAGGTGAGCGTCACGACCTGCAAGGTGATCGCCAAGGCCGGCTACCGCATCGGTGACCGGGTGGTGCGCGCCGCGCAGGTCCTGGTGGTCGACCCCGCCGCCGGCACCGCGAGTGCCGACGGCGGCGAGACCGCCGGCGACGTCGACGAGGACGTCTCCTAGCAGCACCCGTCGCGGGTCGGCTCCGGCCGGCCCGCGACGGCCCGGTTCCACCCGGTTCCACCCCACACGACCCGTCCCGGCCACGAGCCACATGAGCGAGGAGGTCCCCGCGTGAGCGACAACGACGGCTTTCGGGCCGACTGGGCGCAGAAGGACTTCTACGCCGTGCTCGGCGTCAAGAAGGACGCCTCGGCCGAGGAGATCAAGAAGGCCTACCGCCGTCTCGCGCGGGCCAACCACCCCGACTCCAACCCTGGCGACACCGCCAAGCACGACACCTTCAAGAAGGTCGCCGAGGCCTACGACGTCATCGGTGACAAGCCCAAGCGCGCCAAGTACGACGAGATGCGCCGCCTCTACGCCTCCGGCGGCGCGGGCGGCGGCTTCGGTGGCGGGTTCGGCGGCGGCCAGCACGGCGGCCACGCCGGAGGCGGCATCAACCTGGAGGACCTGCTGCGTGACAGCGGCGGGGCCGGCGGCGGCATGGGCGACATGTTCGGCGACCTCTTCGGAGGCGGCGCCGGTGGCGGACGGCGGCGTACGGCGCGGCCGCGGCCCACCCAGGGCAACGACGTCGAGACCTCGGCGACCATCAGCTTCACCGACGCCATGGACGGCGTCACCATCTCGCTGCGCCTCTCCTCGGAGTCGGCCTGCGAGACCTGCGCCGGCTCGGGCGGCAAGCCCGGCACCAAGCCGCACATCTGCACCACCTGCGAGGGCGCCGGCTTCGTCGTCGCCTCGATGGGCGGCTCGTTCTCCGTCAACGAGACCTGCCCGGCCTGCGGCGGACGCCAGCTCGTCTACGACGAGCCGTGCCCGACCTGCCGCGGCACCGGTCGCGGCAGCTCGGCGCGCACCATCCAGGCCCGCATCCCCGCCGGGGTCAAGGACGGCCAGCGGATCCGGGTGCGCGGCAAGGGCTCCCCGGGCGAGAACGGCGGCCCGGCCGGTGACCTGTTCGTCAGCGTGAAGGTCTCGCCGCACCGCGTCTTCGGGCGCAAGGACGACAACCTGACCATCGACGTGCCCGTCTCCTTCGACGAGCTGGCCCTCGGGGCCGAGGTGCGGATCCCGACCCTGGGCGGGTCGCCGGTCACCCTGCGCCTGCCTGCGGGCACCCCGAACGGTCGCACCTTCCGGGTGCGCGGCAAGGGTGCCAAGAAGGCCGACGGCTCCCACGGCGACCTGCTGGCCACCGTCGAGGTCCAGGTGCCGGCCGTCCTCGACGCCGAGACCCGGGCCGCGGTCGAGGCCTACCGCGCCGCGACGGCCGCCAAGCCGTTGCGCGCGAACCTCTTCGAGCAGGCCGGTGCCTGATGGCCGGGCGGTCGGGCAACCCCTTCGGTGACGCCCACCCCGACGCCGCCGTCTTCGTCATCTCGGTGGCCGCCGAGCTCACCGGGCTGCACCCGCAGACGCTGCGGACCTGGGAGCGTCTGGGCCTGATCACGCCCGGGCGCACCGGGGGTGGCGGGCGCCGCTACTCCTCGCGCGACATCGAGCGGCTGCGCGAGATCGCCGCGCTCTCCGGCGCCGGGATCGGGATCGAGGGCGTGCGCCGCATCCTGGACCTCGAGAACCAGGTGCTGGCGCTGTCGGTGCGCAACGAGGAGCTGGTCGCCGAGCTCGAGGCGACCCGGGCGGCGCTGCGCCAGGCGGTCGCCGTACGCCGCGGCGAGCTGGCGCCCAACAAGCTCCCGGTGCTGCGCGCCCCCGACGCCTCCGGCTCCCTGGTCGTCTGGCGCCGCGGGCGCTGACCCGGCCCGAATATCCATCCGACCCGGCGTACATGTGCGCCGGGTCAGTGCGATATCTGCGCCGGGTCGCGGGGTGGTGGCGTCGGGACCGCTGCCAGGGAGATCGTGAACACCGAGCCGCCGTAGCGGCCCGGCTCGTAGGAGACCGAGCCGTCCTGCGCCTCGGCCAGGGCGCGGACGACGTACAGCCCCAGCCCGGTGCCGGTGGCGACCGCGTCGCTGGCGCGGGTGAACTCGCCGAAGAGATGCGCGCGGACCGCCTCGCCCACCCCCGGACCGTGGTCGACCACGTCGATGCAGACCCGTGCGCCGTCGCCTCGCACGTGCACCAGGAAGGGCGCGCGGCCGTACCTCAGCGCGTTGCCCAGCAGGTTGCCGACCATCTGCCGCAGCCTGGAGGGGTCGGCACGGACGGCGCGCTCGTCATCGACCCGCACCTCCACGGGCGGGTCGGCGTCGCCCCGGTGGCGGTCGTCGACCACGGAGGCGACCAGCGCCTCCACCCGGACCGGGCGCAGGTCCGCGCGCAGCGTGCCGGCCTGGACCTGGGCGGCGGTGACCAGGTCGGCGGTCATCGTGTCGAGGACCCGGGCCTGTCGGGCCACGGAGGTCATCAGCCGGGAGCGCTCCTCGGGACCCAGGTCACCGTCGTCCCACTCGTGCGCCTCGGCGATGCCGCAGATCACCGCGACCGGTCCGCGGACCTCCTGGGCGGTCGTCGCGATCGCGCGGCGCAGCATCCCCACGTCGTCGCGGGCGGAGTCGAGGAACACCAGCAACGACGACCCCGTACGCCGCATCGTCGCCCGCACCGAGGCACCGTCGAGCTCGACCTCGAACGTCGCGTCGGCATCGAGGCGGTGGTAGGACACCAGGCTCGCCAACGGGGCGGACGCGAAGCCCAGGGGAGTGCCGGTCCTCGAGGTGCTGCCCAGCAGCCGCTGCGCGGCGGGGTTGGCGAAGACGATCCGGAACAGCGGCTCGTCCGCGAGCTCGACGATGCCCATCGGGGCGTCGCTGAGCGCCTGCCACCACGAGATGGTCGTGGCCGCTCCCGGTGGCGGCGGTGCGGGCGGCGCAGCGCGCTCGCGGGGGCCGGGACCTCGGGAGGTGAGGGTGTCGACGTAGGTGAGGATCGAGTCGAGCGAAGCGCCCTTCTGCACGTAGCCGTCGGCGCCGACCGCCAGCGCCCGCTCGGACATCTGGGGGGCGCCGAAGCCGGAGAGCACCACGACCGTGGCGTCCGGCACGCTGCGCCGGATCGACGGCAGCGCCTCGAGGCCGCCCATCCCCGGCATCGACAGGTCCAGCAGCACCAGGTCGGGCCGCGTCTCCCGCACCACCTCGATGCCCTGCCGCCCGTGGGCGGCCTCGCCGACGACGTCGTACCCGCCACGGGTGAACGCCAGCCGCAGCAGCTCGCGCAGGTCGTCGGTGTCGTCGACGATCACGACGCGCGGCGCTGCGCGCGCGCCTGCGCTTGTGCTGGCGCCAGGCGCGCCGGCCCAGGTTGTCACCGGATCCCCTCCCGGGCCCCTCCTCCCCAGGTGGGCCCTGCTCCGTCGTCCACCGTAGAACGGGGCGGGACGACCGGTGACGGTTTCCAGTAAAGAACCGTCTCATCAGAGTTGAGCGGAACAGACTCAACTTCTGGCGCGTTGTCATCCATGAGAGCGAGAATCAGCGGGTCCGCACCCGTGTCGTCGCACTCCTTCCCCAGTTCCACCGCTGCCCAGAGGAGACCCATCGTGAGCCAGTTCGGGGCCGAGAAGTTCACCACCCGCAGCCGTGAGGCCATCGAGACCGCCCAGCGCCTCGCCACCACCTCCGGCCACAGCCACACCGAGCCCATCCACCTGCTCGTCGCCCTCCTCGGCCAGGAGGACGGGATCGCCCGCAGCCTGGTCACCAAGGCCGGCATCGACGTCCAGCAGCTCGTCACCGGCGCCGGCGCGGCGCTCGAGGGGCTGCCCCGCGCCAGCGGCGCGACCGTCCAGCAGCCTGCCGCCTCGGCCGCGCTGACCCGCGTGCTCGCGGCCGCGCTCGACCTCGCCACGTCGATGAAGGACGAGTACGTCGCCACCGAGCACCTGCTGATCGCGATGGCAGGCACCGCCTCCAGCGCCCAGCAGGTGCTCACCGACGTGGGCCTCACCGAGGCCGGTCTGCGCGAGGGGCTGACCGCCGTGCGCGGGAACCGGCGCGTCACCAGCCAGGACGCGGAGTCGACGTACGAGTCGCTCGAGAAGTACTCCCTCGACCTCACCGCCGCCGCCGAAGAAGGCCGCCTCGACCCGGTCATCGGCCGCGACGCCGAGATCCGCCGGGTCGTGCAGGTGCTGAGCCGACGCACGAAGAACAACCCGGTCCTGATCGGTGAGCCCGGTGTCGGCAAGACCGCCGTCGTCGAGGGGCTGGCCCAGCGGGTCGTCGCCGGCGACGTGCCGGACTCGCTCAAGGGCCGCCGGGTGCTCTCCCTCGACCTGGCCGCGATGGTGGCCGGCGCGAAGTACCGCGGCGAGTTCGAGGAGCGGCTCAAGGCCGTGCTCGAGGAGATCAAGGACGCCGGCGGTCAGGTGATCACCTTCATCGACGAGCTGCACACCGTCGTCGGTGCGGGCGCCGGCGGCGACTCCGCGATGGATGCCGGCAACATGCTCAAGCCGATGCTGGCACGCGGTGAGCTGCACATGATCGGCGCCACCACCCTCGACGAGTACCGCGAGCGGATCGAGAAGGACCCCGCCCTGGAGCGTCGCTTCCAGCAGGTCTTCGTCGGCGAGCCCAGCGTCGAGGACACCATCCAGATCCTGCGCGGCATCCAGGAGAAGTACGAGGCGCACCACGGGGTGCGGATCACCGACGCCGCACTGGTGGCCGCGGCGACGCTCTCGGACCGCTACATCTCCGGGCGCCAGCTGCCCGACAAGGCGATCGACCTCATCGACGAGGCGTCCTCGCGGCTGCGGATGGAGATCGAGTCCTCGCCCGAGGAGATCGACCAGCTGCGTCGCCACGTGGACCGCCTCAAGATGGAGGAGTTCGCGCTCGCCAAGGAGAGCGACGCCGCCTCGGTCGAGCGGCTGGCCGCCCTGCGCGGCGAGCTCGCCGACTCCGAGGAGGAGCTGCGCGGGCTCGAGGCCCGCTGGGCGGCCGAGAAGACCTCGCTGGAGGGCGAGGGCGAGCTGCGCCGCCAGCTCGACACCCTGCGCAGCGAGGCCGAGCGCCTCCAGCGCGACGGCGACCTGGGCCGGGCCAGCGAGATCCTGTACGGCCGGATCCCCGACCTGGAGAAGCAGATCGAGGCCGCGGCCGCCGCCGAGAGCAGCCAGGTCGGCGTCGAGCCGCTGGTCGGCGAGGAGGTCGGCCCCGAGCAGATCGCCGACGTCGTCGAGGCCTGGACCGGCATCCCCACCGGGCGGATGCTCCAGGGCGAGACCGCCAAGCTGCTGGAGATGGAGCAGGTCATCGGCCAGCGGCTGATCGGCCAGCACGAGGCCGTCGGTGCCGTCGCCGACGCCGTACGCCGCTCGCGTGCGGGCATCGCCGACCCGAACCGGCCGACCGGCTCCTTCCTGTTCCTGGGGCCCACCGGCACCGGCAAGACCGAGCTCGCCCGGTCCCTGGCCGACTTCCTCTTCGACGACGAGCGCGCGATGGTGCGCATCGACATGAGCGAGTACTCCGAGAAGCACTCGGTCTCGCGACTGGTCGGTGCGCCCCCGGGCTACGTCGGCTACGACGAGGGCGGCCAGCTCACCGAGGCCGTGCGTCGTCGGCCCTACTCGGTGGTGCTGCTCGACGAGGTCGAGAAGGCGCACCCGGAGGTCTTCGACATCCTGCTGCAGGTCCTCGACGACGGTCGCCTGACCGATGGGCAGGGTCGCACGGTGGACTTCCGCAACACGCTGCTGGTGCTGACCAGCAACCTGGGCTCGCAGTACCTCGTCGACCCCGACCTCGACACCGAGACCAAGCGCGCCTCGGTGCTCGCGGTGGTGCGCTCGTCCTTCAAGCCCGAGTTCCTCAACCGGCTCGACGAGATCGTGCAGTTCGAGGCGCTGAGCCGCGACGCGCTCACCCACATCGTCGACCTGCAGCTCGCGCTGCTGGAGAAGCGGCTGGCGGGGCGCCGGATCTCGATCGAGGTCAGCCAGGCGGCCCGCACCTGGCTCGCCGACACCGGCTACGACCCGGCGTACGGCGCCCGGCCGCTGCGGCGCCTGATCCAGACCGCCATCGGCGACCCGCTCGCACGGCTGCTGATCGGCGGCGAGGTCACCGACGGGGAGACCGTGCGCGTCGACCTCGGTGACGAGGGCCTGGTGCTGACGGCCTGAGGGTCGGGGGCGGGGTCAGACCTCGCGGTCTCGGCCCCGGCCCCACCAGCCGCCGCCGAACAACGCCCAGAGCACCAGCACGGGCTGGAAGAAGAGCCGGACCAGGCGGGCCCGGTCGCTGGTGAGCCCGAACGCGTCCGTGCCCTCGACGTACTGCCCGACGTTGCCGGGGAAGATCGCCACGAAGAACACCGCGAGCAGCCCGCCGACGAGCCGCTTGTGCCCCGGCAGTGCCACGAAGGCCGCGCCGAGACCGATCTCGACGACACCGGAGCCGAGCACCGTGAGGTCGTCGTCGAGGGGGAACCAGTCGGGCACCTGCGCCTGGAACTCCGCGCGCTGGGTGGTCAGGTGCAGCGTGCCCGCGGTGACCATCGCCGCACCGAGCAGGAGACGGGCGGCGGTGCGCACGGGGGAGGACATGACCACAGGGTAGGGCCGGGAGAAGCGGTGCCGCGTGGTCCGGCTCTGACCGCCGCCGGGAGGTCACCCGTCGTCTGGTGGAATGGAGCCATGTCAGACAAGGCTCCCGCCCGCCCCCGGCAGGTGACAGTCGCTGCCTGGCTGATCATCCTCGGCTCGCTGTTCGTCGTCGTCTCCGCGTTCGACCAGGTCGCCTCGACCGGCTCGCTGGAGACCCGGGAGCGGGTCGAGTCCCTGCTCGCCGACCCGCCGGCCAGCGGCCTGGGGCTCTCCGTGAACGGCGCGATCGAGATGTTGCGCGTGCTGGCGATGATCGCGGCGGCCGCCGCGACCGCCGCCGCGATCCTGGGCATCCAGGTGCTCCAGCGCTCACGGATCTCCCGGGTGCTGCTCTCGGTGCTCGCGGTGCCGCTCTTCATCACCGGGGCCTTCACCGGGGGGTTCATGGGGGCGCTGGTCGCGGCCGCCATCGTGATGCTCTGGTTGCAGCCGGCCCGTGCCTGGTTCGCCGGCAAGCCGCTGCCCGAGCGTTTCAACCCCGACGGCACGCTGCGCGCGCGGGAGCCGAAGGCATCGGCCGGGGCGCCGACACCGTCCGCCGACCGGGAGCACCAGCCCGTCGGGTCGTCCGCGCCGTGGGCCCCGCCGGCCCCGCAGGGTCCGCCCCCGCACGGCCAGCAGGCCCCGCACGACCAGCAGGGCCCGGCGGCCTACCCCGGGTTCGGCAGCCCGGAGGCCGCGCGCCAGCAGGGCGCCCCCCTGCGCCCGGGCACGCACGCGACCCGGCACGAGCGCCGCCCGGCGCAGCTGGTGTGGGCCTGTGCGCTCACCTGGGCCATGGGCGCCCTGGTCTCGCTGGCGCTGCTGGTGGTGACGCTCGCGGTCGCCGCCGCCCCCGACGACATCTTCGCCGAGGTCTTCGCCCAGGAGCCGTCGTACGAGGAGTACGGCCGCGGCACGCTGACCCAGTGGGTCTACGTCCTGACCGCCGTCTCGGTGATCTGGAGCCTCGTCGCCTCCGTGCTCGCTGTGCTGGCCTTCCGTGGGGTGGCCTGGGCCCGCGTGGCGCTGACCGTCTCGGCCGGCGCCGTCACCGGTGTCTTCCTGATGATGGTCTTCGGCAGCCTGCTGATGATCGTCCCGCTCGCCGCCTCAGCCGCCGCCTTCGCGCTGCTGCTGCGCCCCGAGACCCGCACCTGGCGCCCCTGACGACCCGGCCCAAATCTCCCGCCGACCCGGCCTGAATGTCCCCGCCGACCCGGCCCAAACCTCCCGCCGACCCGGCCTGAATGTCTCTGGGGAACTTCGGGCCGACTCGGCGCGACATATGCGCCGGGTGGGCGCGACATATGGGCCGGGTGGGCGCTCAGGCGGTGAGGTCGGCGCGGGCGAGGCGGGCCAGGCCGTCCTCGATCACCGGCACGGTCTTGCAGAAGGCGAAGCGCACCAGGTGCTTCCCGGCGTCGGAGTCGGGGTAGAAGCCGCGCAGCGGGATCGCGACGACACCGGCGCGCTCGGGCAGGGCCTGGCAGAAGGCGGTGGAGTCGGCCCAGCCGAGGTGAGCGACGTCGACGCTGGTGAAGTAGGTGCCCTCGGGCACCCGGGCCGGCAGCCCGGCTGCGGCCAGCCCCTCGCAGAGCAGGTCGCGGCGTGCCTGGAGGTCGCGGGCCAGCTCGAGGGGGAAGCCCGCCTCGGCGTCGAGCGCGTGCGCGACCGCCGGCTGCAGCGGTGAGCCGGAGGTGAAGGTGAGCCACTGCTTGGCGTTCAGCACCGCCTCCACGAGGTACGCCGGCCCGGTGGCCCAGCCGACCTTCCAGCCGGTGAACGACCACGACTTGCCGACCGAGGAGAGCGTCAGCGTGCGCCCGGCCATCCCAGGCAGGGTGCTGATCGGGCGGTGCACGTGGTCGTCGAAGACCAGGTGCTCGTAGACCTCGTCGGTGATGACCACCAGGTCGTGCTCGATCGCCACGTCGGCGACCGCCTGCAGCTCCGCGGCGCCCAGCACGGTGCCGGTCGGGTTGTGCGGGGAGTTCAGCAGCACGAAGCGGGTCCGTGGCGTGACCGCCGCCCGGAGCTCGGCCACGTCGAGGCGGAAGTCGGGCGCGCGCAGGGTGACCGGGCGACGTACACCGCCGGCCATCTGGATCATCGCGACGTAGGAGTCGTAGTACGGCTCGAGGACCACCACCTCGTCGCCGGGGTCGACCAGGCCGAGGAGGGCGGCGGCGATGCCCTCGGTGGCGCCGGTGGTGACGCAGACCTGGGTGTCGGGGTCGAGGTCGATGTCGTAGTGGCGGCGCTGGTGCTCGGCGACCGCCCGCCGCAGCGCCGGTACGCCGATGCCGGGCGCGTACTGGTTCGCGCCCTCCTCGAGCGCCTGCGCCGCCCGCGCCAGCGCGCTGGCCGGCCCGTCGACGTCGGGGAAGCCCTGGCCCAGGTTGACCGCGCCGGTGCGCACGGCCAGCGCCGACATCTGCGTGAAGATCGTCGGGGGGATGCCGTCGAGGCGGTGCGCGGGCGCACCGCCCGGGGGCCTGGTCGCGGGGGAGGAGCCGGGTGCAGCCATGGCCCCACCGTAGCCACGAGGCCAGGTCGGGTTGAATGGCCCGCGTGACCGACGCGACCCACGACCCCGCACCCGCCCCCACGGCCGACCCGAGCCTGGCTGCTGCCATCGACGCGTCGTGCCGGCTGACCGGCACCTTCACGCTGCGCTCGGGCCAGGTGGCCTCGGAGTACTTCGACAAGTACCTGTTCGAGTCCGACCCCGCGCTGCTGACCCGCGTGGCCCGTCGGATGCTCGACCTGCTGCCCGAGGACACCGAGCTGCTCGGCGGCCTCGAGCTCGGCGGCGTCCCGATCGCGACCATGGTCTCGAGCCTGACCGGCCGGCCGGCGCTGTTCGTGCGCAAGGCGGCCAAGGAGTACGGCACGTGCAAGCTGGCCGAGGGGCCCGACGTCACCGGGCGCCGGGTCACCCTGATCGAGGACGTCATCACCACCGGCGGCGCGGTGCGCGACGCCACGCGGGCGCTGCGGGAGGCCGGGGCCGTCGTCGAGGTCGTCGTGTGCGCCATCGACCGCAGCCCCGCGGGTGAGAACCCGCTGGCCGACGTCGGCCTCGAGGTGCGCCCGGTCCTGACCAAGGCCGAGCTGGACGCCGTCCGTGGCTGAGACAGGGGCCGAGGCCGACCTCGGGTCGAGTGCGCTGGCCACCCGCCGCTCGCGCGGCCAGCTCCCCTTCGACCTCGCCCGCGGCTTCCTCATCGGCACCGCCGAGCTGGTGCCGGGTGTCTCCGGCGGCACCGTCGCGCTGGTCACCGGCGTCTACGACCAGCTCATCGACTCCGCCCACCACGTCGTCTCCGCCGTACGCCGCCTGGTCACCGGCCCGGACCGGCTCGCGTCCGCGCGGGCCGAGCTGCGGCGCACCGACTGGTTCCTGATCGTCCCGGTGCTGCTCGGGATGATCACCGCGGTGCTGAGCATCGCGGGCGTGATGGGCTCCTTCGTCACCGACCACCCCGAGCTCGCGCGGGGGCTGTTCTTCGGCCTGGTGGCGATCTCGATCGTGGTGCCGCTGCGGATGCTGCCGCCCGGGCACCGACCGGCCTGGGTCGAGGCGCTGCTGGTCGTGGTCGTGGCGGCGCTGACCTTCTGGGTCGTCGGCCTGGCCGGTGGTGGCGCTGAGACGGACCCGCCGCTCCTGCTCGTGATGGGCGCGGCCGCGGTGGCCATCTGTGCCCTCGTGGTCCCGGGGGTCTCCGGGTCGTTCTTCCTGCTCACGATCGGGCTCTACACCGTCACCCTCGACGCCATCCACGACCGCGACCTGGTCTACCTGGGCGTCTTCGCGCTCGGCGCGACCCTGGGCCTGGCCTCGTTCGTGCAGCTGCTGAACTACCTGCTCGACCACCGCCGGCGCACGACCCTGCTGGTGATGGTGGCCCTGATGCTCGGCTCGCTGCGGGCGCTGTGGCCCTGGCAGTCCACGCCCGGCACCACCTCCGACGGCGAGGCCCACGGACCGGGGGCGCTGCTGGCCCCCTACGACCCGGTGGCGGGCCCGCTGCTGCTGGCGCTGCTCGGCGCGGCGGTGGTGGTGGTGCTGATCATGGTCGAGTCGCGCGCGACTCGCGCCGCCACTCGAGGATGAGCGGCACCGCGAACACGGCGAGGATCAGCAGCAGCGCGAAGTCGAGGTTGTCGCCCAGCCAGGGGATGCCGCCGAGGAAGTAGCCCAGCAGGGTGATCGCCACGACCCACAGCACGGCGCCGATGAAGCTCCACAGCCAGAACGTCCGGCGCGGCATCCCGGTCGCGCCGGCGACGACGGTGATGAAGGTGCGCACGAACGCCACGAAGCGACCCAGCACCAGCGCGGTCGAGCCGTGCCGGTCGAAGAAGTCGTGGGTCTGGTCGAAGTACTTGCGCTTGATGAACCGGCCGTTGCGCTGGTAGAGCGGCGGGCCGATCCGGCGGCCTATCTCGTAGCCGACCACGTTGCCGCCGAAGGCGGCCGCGATCAGCAGCAGCATCGAGATCACCAGCTCCGCCAGCACCCCGCCGGGGAAGAGGTCGATCTGCCCGGTGGCGATGAACAGCCCGAGGCTGAAGAGCAGCGTGTCACCGGGCAGGAACGGGAACAGCAGCCCGCACTCGATGAAGACGACCAGCAGCCCGATCCAGAAGAGGGTCTCGCCCAGGTGGCCCAGCCACCACTCGAGGTCGAGCCACTCGATACCGAACAGCAGCAGCTCGATACCCGGCACGGTCGGAGCCTATCGGGCGGCTCCGACTACCGTGCGCCCGTGTCCACACCGCCTCCCGACCTGCCCGTCGACCAGCCCGTCGACCAGCCTGACGACCAGGTACGCCGCGCGCCGTACGACCCGATGCCCCACGGCCCGGCCGAGGTCGGCGTCGGCCCGTGGGAGGGCGTCTGGCCCGAGGGCGCGCACTGGGACCCCGAGCTGCTCGCGGTCGGCGACCGCCGCAACGTGGTGGACCGCTACCGCTACTGGAGCCTCGAGGCGATCCGCGCCGACCTCGACACCCGGCGCCACGACTTCCACGTGGCGATCGAGAACTGGCAGCACGACTTCAACATCGGCACCGTGGTCCGCACCGCCAACGCCTTCCTGGCCGCCGAGGTGCACATCGTCGGCAACCGGCGCTGGAACCGGCGCGGGGCGATGGTGACCGACCGCTACCAGCACGTGCGCCACCACGTCGACGTGCCGGCGCTGGCGGCGTACCTGCACGCGCTGCCCGGTGGCCCGGTCGAGCTGCACGGCATCGACAACCTGCCCGGCTCGCGGCCGCTGGAGGCCGGACCGGTGCCCCGGCGGGTCTGCTTCCTGCTGGGCCAGGAGGGGCCCGGGCTCTCGGAGGGGGCCCGGGAGGCCTGCGACGTGACGTTCTCGATCGCGCAGTTCGGCTCCACGCGCTCCATCAACGCCTCGGCGGCCGCGGCGATCGCGATGCACTCGTGGGTGCGCGACCACGCCGACCTCGGCGACGAACGGGCCTGGCGCGGCTGAGCCGGCCCCCGCAGGTGCGCGGGAGCCGGCTCAGTGGTGTCCAGCGCTGGGTCAGCGGCAGAGGCGCTTCAGGTTCATCTTCTTGACCTGGCCGCGGTCGATGAAGATCTCCTTGGCGGCCGAGCCGGACTTCGGCTTGGCCGACGCGGCCCCGGTGGTCCTGCCCTTGGCCTCACAGGTGAGCGTGTAGCTCTCCCGCGTGCCCTCGGAGCGGGTCTGGGTGGCTGCGTACTGACCGACCTCGACGGTGTAGGTCGGGCTCACCGACGCGAAGTTGACCACACGGACGATGTAGGTGCCGGCCGGTGCGTCCGGGATCTGCACCTCCTCCTTGGCGCCGGGGGAGTTGCCGGAGGTGCCGACCTCGACGAGCTCGCCCGAGGCGTCCTTGCGGTAGACCTCGAGGTCGAAGTCGTCGGGGGTCGGCCAGTCGAGGTTGATGCGCAGGACGTCGGAGGCCTTGGTGGCGACGTACTCGTGGTCGGCGGTGCCCACGACAGGCTCGGTCGGGCCGCCCTCGAAGGTCTCACCGGCGAACGGCTCGTCGGAGAGCTTGTCGATCATCCGGGACTGCATCAGCGGGCGGGTGGAGGGGTTCACCACCCAGGAGAAGCGACCCTTCTTGCCCACCGTGATGGAGGAGTCGAGGAAGTCGTCGAACGAGCCCTCCCAGGTGGGCGACTCGAAGGTCTTGCTCAGCCGCAGCACCGCACCCTTGGGCGCCTTGCCCTTGAGGACGCCGTGCTGGCTGGTGTCGATGGCGTGCTGCAGGGCGATCAGGTACGCCGCGCGGTTGCCGCGGCCCTGGTGGTCACCGGCGCCGAGGTACTCGTCGACGACCTCGGGGAACGGCGGGTGGAACTCGTTGGGGCCGATCTCGAAGGTGTAGCCGAACCCGGCGGTGGCGTTGTACGACCAGTCCTCGGTGGTGCCGGTGGTGTCGTAGAGCTGCCAGCTGTTCTGGTTCGTGTAGCCGTTCTGCTTCGTCATCTCGGCGCCGAGCGCCTTGAGGGCCTTCTCGTCCGGGGCGTTCCCGACGGGGTCGCCGCTGGGACCGATGGTGGTCGGCGCGACGCCGTTGGGGCGCAGGATGAGGTTGGAGAACGTGTGGTTGGAGATCATCATCGTCACCTGGCGCTCGCGCACCAGGGTCTGGATGTTCTGGGTCTCGGGCTCGGAGAACGCCGACGCGCCGCGGTAGGTCGGGTCGAGCACGCCGGCCTCGACCTCGCCCGGGGGCGGCACCGGGCCGGCTGCGCCGGGCCCGCCCCAGAAGCCGCCGTAGTTGCGGTTCAGGTCGACGCCGAGGCCGAAGCCGCCGGGGCTGGTCAGGGTGGCGCGGCAGGAGCCGTCGGGGATGTCCTGGCCGTCGATCACGCGGCAGTTCTTGCGCTTGTAGGCCTGCCCGGGGGTGGCCAGCGACCGAGCCGGTGCCGCCGAGCGGGTCGGCGTCGTTGAGCGCGCGCAGGTCGACGTACTCGCCGTCGGTGCGGGAGAGGTCGAAGCCGTCGGGGTTGACGACCGGGACGACCAGGACGCGGGCCTTCTTCAGCATCCGGGTGATCTGCTTGTCCTTGCCGAAGCTGGTGGCCAGGTCGGTGGCGAACTCCATCGCCAGCTCGCCCGAGGGCCACTCGCGGGCGTGGTGCAGGCCCATCAGCAGGAAGGTCGGCTTGCCGGAGGCCTTGCGGTCCACGTCGGCACCGATCTCGACGGCATGCACGGTGTTGCCGTCGAGGGTGGGGTCGGCCAGGTCGAACATCCGCACGTGGCCGGGGTACTCGTCGGCGAGCTCGGTCATGTCGGCGGTGTAGTCGGCCAGCGTGCGGTAGGTGTCGCGGCCCGAGGGGAGCGGGGAGGCCTCGACGGAGGCGGCGTACGCCTCGTTGAGCTCGGCGATCTCCACGCCCCGCTCGACGAGGTTCGCGATGCGCACGTCGTAGGTGAACCCGTGCTCGCGCAGCACGTCACGGTCGGCGGCCGAGTGCAGCAGCACCTCGATGTAGTCGCGACCGGCGTGCTCGGTGAGGTCGAGGCCGAGCTTCTGCAGGCGCAGGCGGTCGGAGCGGTCGGGGGTGTCGACCAGGACCAGCTGCGGAGCGAAGACGGACGGTCCGCTCGGTGCTGCGGTCGCGCTGGTGGCGCCGACGGTCGCGGCCATCGGCGCCGCGACGGCGAGCGCCGCGAGCGTGGCGAGTCCGGCGACGCGACGGCGCCCCGGGCTGCTCGAGCGGACAGGGCGGGGGCGACGGGTCATCGTCGGGTCTCCTGGGCGGGGTCGGGGCTGGTGTCCCCTCTCAACGCCCCATGGCCCGGCGGGTCACGCAGGCCCGCCCCCACGGGCCGGCGGTTCACCCCCGCGGGGGCGCCCGCCGTGCGGCGCGCGAGTGGTCGTTCGCGACAGTTCTGGCTGCGTCCTGGGTGTCGTCGGTGACCACTGTGCGGGCGGGGCCCGCCTCGCCGCGGTGGGTGGTCGCTGTACGCCGCTGGGTCGGGGGGTCTCGACGACGCTCGAGCCTCCGGCCCTCGCTGCTCGACCGACGGCGGGTGCGTCAGTCGGGGGGCGTGAGGGTGCGCTGGAGGGCGGCGATGCCGCGGGAGGAGTGGCTCTTGACCGTGCCCTCGCCGATGCCCAGCTCGGCGGCCGTCTCGGCGACCGAGAGCCCCAGCCAGTGCCGCAGCACGACGACCTTGCGCTGCTGGCCCGGCAATGCCTGGAGGGCCTCGAAGAGGGCGCTGCGCTCGCCGAGGTCGAGCGCCGCCGGCGCGGCCGGGTCGAGGCTGCCGTCGGTGGCGTGCGGCGAGGGCAGCTCGCGGCGCCACGGCCGGCGGCGTTCGTCGATGTCGGCGCGCACGATGATCTGGCGGACGTAGGCCTCCTCGCGGCCGTCGCGGTGCAGCCGCGGCCACGCGACGTACAGCTTGACCAGCGCGGTCTGAACGAGGTCCTCGGCGCGGTGCCAGTCGCCGCAGCAGGCGTAGGCGACCCGGCGCAGGTGGGTGCGCCGGGCGGCGACGAAGTCGCTGAAGTCGCTGTCGCGGGTCACTGCACCCCTGCGCCGCCCTGGCCGGAGTAGCGCTCGGTGGCCAGCTGGAGGAACGAGTCGAGGTCGTCGCCGGTCTCCTCGGAGCGGGGGGTGGCGACGTAGTCGCGCTCGCCCTCGAGCTCGCGGGCCAGCACGAACCAGGTGACGCCGTCGCGCTCGACCTGCGCCACCGCGGTGCGCGACGAGGCGGGGGCGAACGGCTCGGGCAGCTGGGGGTCGGGTCGCTGCTCCACGATCCGCACCCCGTCTGCGGCCTCGAGGCTCTGCCCGGCGCCGAAGCGGACCAGGTCGCGCCCGAGGGCCTCCACGGTGTCGACCGCGTAGGCGTCGAGCCACTCCGCGAAGCTCCAGGCCGGCACCGTCGAGCTCTCCTGGGCGAATCGGGCGGTCCGGCCGTCCTCCCACAGCAGGTAGCGCCACGAGCGCTTGCCGCCGGTCTCCTCCAGCGCCAGCGCGGTCGAGCGCACCGCGGGCTCCAGCGCGAGCGGGTCCTCGGCGACCTCGGTCACCGTCAGCCCCTCGCGCACGACGACCTCGCCGTCGACGTAGCCGGCGAGCTGCTTCGCCGACCACGAGGCGGGCGCGTCGCTGGAGAAGGTCGGTACGTCGGGACCCTCGCTGGTGTCGGGGCTGGTGTCGGGGCTGGGCTCGGAGGTGGGGTCGGACGACGCGCTGCTGCGAGGCCCGTCGGCCACCAGGTCGTCACCGGACCCGCCGCCCAGGGAGGTGCCGGCGACCGCGGCGCCCACCCCCACGACCGCCAGGACGGCGGCGGCGCCGCCCCAGGTCGCGACCCGGCGTCGACGCAGTGCGCTGCGCCCCTGCGTGAGGACGTCGTCGACCGGGGCGCCCGAGGGCCCCTCCCCGAAGGAGGCGTCGATGCGGCGGCCGATGTCGTGCTGGCTGCCCGGCTGGTGGTTCGTCTGCTCGTCCATGCCCTGTCTACGGATCTCGTGGCCGATCGGTTGTCATCGGCCGACGAGACGTCGGTCGACCGACCTGATCGTGCCCCGCGCCGGGCCGGATCAGGCGACGGCGCGCTCGAGGTCGCGCACCACGCGGCGGTGCACCCACTCGAGCAGGGCCTCGCGGGCCGGCAGGTCGGTGAGCAGGTAGGCCCGCCCGAGGAGCCCGTCGGGGGTGAACGAGACCGTCTGGGCGACCCGGCAGGCACCCGGGCCGTCCGCCTCGACATCGGTGCGCAGCAGCACCAGCCCGGGTGCGCGCACGGCGGCCTCGAGCAGCAGCCGGTGGCCGGACCCGTGCGGACCGGCCTCGAGGACGCGCCAGAAGCCCGCGCGGTCACCCGGCTGCAGCAGCGCCCGGTCGGGGACCGGCCAGCGGCGGCCGCGACCCAGCAGCACCCGGTCGACGGCGCCGCGGAAGACGAACGGCGCGGCGTCGACGTACCACTGCGGCAGGCTGCGCGCCGACGCCACCAGGTCCCAGGCGTGCTCGGCGTCCAGGGGCAGGCGGCTCGCGCGGGTGGTCGTGGTCAACGTCGTACGGCGCTCCATCCGGGGCACGCTACGCCGCCCGACGCCGGCCGGGTCCCACCCCGACGTCCGGCCCGGACCACCCCCCGCCGCACTGGACTAGGGTGGTCGGACCCACCCACGTCGTGACCCAGGAGCCCGCAGTGCCCATCGCAACGCCCGAGAAGTACGCCGAGATGCTGGACGCCGCCAAGGCTGGCGGCTACGCCTTCCCCGCCATCAACGTGTCGTCGTCGCAGACGCTCAACGCTGCCCTCAAGGGCTTCGCCGACGCCGGCTCCGACGGCATCATCCAGGTCTCCACGGGCGGCGCCGACTACCTCTCCGGCCCGAGCGTGAAGAACATGGTCACCGGCTCGGTCGCCTTCGCCGCGTACGCCGCCGAGGTCGCGAAGGCCTACCCGGTCAACGTCGCCCTGCACACCGACCACTGCCCGCAGGACAAGCTCGACGGCTTCGTGCGCCCCCTGCTGGAGATCTCGCGCGAGCGGGTCCAGCGCGGCGAGGCGCCGCTGTTCCAGTCGCACATGTGGGACGGCTCGGCCGTGGCGCTGGACGAGAACCTCTCCATCGCCTCCGAGCTGCTCGAGAAGTGCATCGAGGCCAAGATCATCCTCGAGATCGAGGTCGGCGTGGTCGGCGGCGAGGAGGACGGCGTCGAGAACGCCATCAACGACAAGCTCTACTCCACCCGCGAGGACGCCATCGCCACCGCGAAGGCCCTCGGCTACGGCGAGCGCGGCTACTACATGACCGCGCTGACCTTCGGCAACGTGCACGGGGTCTACAAGCCGGGCAACGTCAAGCTCCGCCCCGAGCGTGCTCAAGGACGCCCAGGAGGCGGTCGTCACCGAGTTCGGCCTGGACGCCGGCTCCAAGCCCTTCCACCTCGTCTTCCACGGTGGCTCCGGCTCCAGCGCCGAGGAGATCGCCGAGGCGCTCGACTACGGCGTCGTGAAGATGAACGTCGACACCGACACCCAGTACGCCTTCACCCGCCCGGTCGCCGAGCACATGATGCGCAACTTCGACGGCGTGCTGAAGATCGACGGCGAGGTCGGCAACAAGAAGCAGTACGACCCGCGTGCGTGGGGCAAGGCCGCCGAGGCCGGGATGGCCGCGCGCATCGTCGAGGCCTGCGAGAACCTGCGCTCCGCGGGTCGCGCCCTGGGCTGACCAGCCCACGCTGCCCACCCCCGAAAGCGCGAGTCGGCGCAAATCTCATGGTGAGTCGGCGCAAAGTTCCCTGGCCTCGGAGCGGCACGCGGGTTCGAGCCGACTCGGCGCGACATCTGCGCCGGCTCACCGGGATATCTGCGCCGACTCGCGCTGTGGGTGGGGCTGGCCGAGGCCCGGGGCCGCCCGGTGGGTCCGGGGTGGCACCATGCAGGCATGAGCATCGGACACGACCTGATGGCCGGCCCCCCGGCCACCCATCTCCCCGAGGACCCCACACAGGCGCTGCTGGCAGCCGGTGAGGACCGCCACCAGGTGGCGCGGGCGCACCCGGCCTCGCCCTTCGCCTGGGCCGCCCTCGCGGGCGCCGCGGCGGAGTCGCAGGAGGACGCGATCACCGTCTACGCCTACGCCCGCGTGGGCTACCACCGCAGCCTCGACATGCTGCGCCGCAACGGCTGGAAGGGCCACGGCCCGGTGCCGTGGGAGCACGAGCCCAACCGCGGCTTCCTGATGTGCCTGGCGCTGCTCGCGCTCTCGGCCCGCACCATCGGGGAGACCGACGAGTGGGAGCGCTGCCGCGACTTCCTGCGCGACTCCAGCCCCACGGCCTACGACGAGCTCGTCCAGGACTCCTGACCCGACTGCTCGACCTGTTGTGGTGCGTCAGGGCGTGAGGAGCCTGCGCACCTTCTCGGCGCCCAGCGCGAGGAACAGGGTCGGCAGGCGCGGGCCCCGCTCGGCGTCGACGAGCAGCTCGTAGAGCAGCCGGAAGAACGCCTTCTGATCGGCCTTCACCTCGTCGGTGGGCGCGTCGTCGAGGCCGAGTCCTCGGGCCAGCTTGGGCACGCCGTAGATCAGCGACGTGGTGGCCTCGAGCTCGAGGTGGTCGGGCATCCGGTCGAGCAGCTGGGCCAGCCAGAGCTCCTCGTCCTCGCTCAGCGAGGCCAGGCGGGCAGTGTCGGGCTCGCTGCGCACGACGGTGCGCTCCGACTCCGGCACGTACTCCGACATCCATGTCATCGCCCGGCCCAGGCGCGGCTCCAGGTCGGCCACCGACGCGTGCTCGTGGCCCACGTCGCCGACGATCCGGCTGACCAGGTCAGCGCTGCCCGCGGTCACGTCGGCCACCGACGAGAGCAGTCGGAACGGCACCACCACGGCCGGGGTGGGCAGGGTGCCGGCGGCCACCGTCGACGAGGCGCGCTCCCACGACAGCACCTGGGCGTCCCGCTTGGCCGGGTCGGCGGCCTTGCGGGTCAGGGAGTCCCACTCGTCGTAGAGCCGCACGACCTCGGGCCCGAAGTCGACGTTGAAGGCCTGCTTGGGCTGGCGGCGCACGTAGAGCCAGCGCAGCACCGGCGCCTCGAGGATCTGCAGCGCGTCGGCCGCGGTGGGCACGCCGCCGCGCGAGGACGACATCTTCACCTGGCCGCCGGCGCCCACGAACGAGTAGCCGACGAAGGACGGCGCGCGGGCGCCGTACACGGCCTTCACGACCTCCTTGCCGACGGTGTACGACGACCCGGGGCTGGCGTGGTCGACGCCGCCCGGCTCGAAGTCGACGCCCTCGACCGACCAGCGCATCGGCCAGTCGACCTTCCACACGAGCTTGCCCTCGTGGTCGGTGCGCAGGTTGGTCGTGCCCTCGAACCCGCACGAGGTGCAGGCGTAGGTCAGGTCGGCGCTGTCGTCGTCGTAGGCGGTCGCGGTGGTGGTGTCTCGGCCGCACTGGCGGCAGTAGGGCTTGTACGGGAAACGGGCCAGGTCGCCGGCACCGGCCGGCTCCTCGTCGCCGGTCACCGAGTCGGCGAGCGCGGCGGCCTCCTGCTCGGACTCCGCGACCGGGGCCGCCTTGGTGCGGTAGCGCGCCAGCACGCTCTCGATGCGGTCGCGGTGCTCGACGGCCTGCAGCACCTGCTCGACGTAGTCGCCGCGACGGTAGGCCTCGGTCTGGGAGACCTCCTCCATCTCCACGCCCATCGCGCGCAGCGAGGTGACCAGGGGCTCCTTGAAGTGCTCGGCCCACGACGGGTGGCACTCCCACGGGTCGGGGACCGCGGAGAGGGGACGCCCGATGTGGTCGGCCCAGGACGGGTCGACGCCGGCGGGGACCTTGCGGAACCGGTCGTAGTCGTCCCAGCTGTGCAGGTGGCGCACCGGGAGGCCGCGGCGGCCGATCTCCTCGGCCACGAAGTGCACGGTCAGGAACTCGCGCAGGTTGCCCAGGTGCACCGGCCCCGAGGGGCTGGCGCCGGAGGCGCAGGTGATGGTGCGTCCCTCGGCTCGCACGGCCTCCTCGCCGCCCGCGTGCCGGATCGCGTCGTCGGCTGCGCGGGTCACCCAGTCGGTCGGGTCGGGCCGGTCGGTACCGCGTGCGTCGACGCCTCGTGCCATGGGGTGTGGAGCTCCTGCGTGGAGGGGGGTGGGCACGCCAACGCTACCGGAGCGCGGAGAGTGCGCCGGAGTCGTCCCCTGTGGCGACTCCGGCGCCTCCTGCACGGTGGTGGGAGCCGCGCCATCCCCCGATGTCACGCTGCTCCACCCCCGACCGAGGACGGCGGGGTACCGCTGCGCTGATCTTCACCTGACCTGTGCCTGCCAGGCCAGGTAAAACTGTCGCTGGCACCAAGTTGCCATTACGGTGGAGCGATGGTGCACCCGAGCTCGTCATCGGTGATCGCCGCGCTCGGCTTCTCGCGCAGCGCCGATCGCGCCTACTACCGCGTGCTGGGACAGTCCGGCCGGGAGCTGGTCTCGGTAGCCGCGGCCCTGCTGCAGACGCCCGAGGAGCTCCTCAAGGACCTCGCCCCGCTGGTGGAGCACGGCATCGTCACCGTCGAGGGACCCCGCCTCTTCGTGGTCTCGCCGGCCGAGGCCGTGGCCCGACTGGTGACCGCGAGCGCCGCGAGCACCGCCTCGGCGCACGCCCAGCTGACGGCCGTCGCGGCTGCCATCCCCCACCTCACCGCGAGCAGCGCGCGCCCGGCGCCGGGCGCGGTGCACAACCTCCAGCAGATCGACGGTGAGATCAGCTCCGGCGGTCAACCGGTGGAGCTGCTGACCTCGATGATCCGGGAGAGCCGGGGTGACCTGCTGTGGCTGCGCCCCGACCAGTTCCGCAAGCCGCGGGAGGACGCGATGGCCCAGATCGTGGGGGAGGCGGTGCGCACCGGCCGCCGGTCCCGGGCGATCTACCCCGTCCGGGCGATGTCCGAGGTCCCGGACACGCTGCGGCTGCGCAGCGAGGTGGGCGAGGAGATCCGGCTGCTGCCCGACCTGCCCACCCGGATGTTCATCATCGGCACCAGCCACGTGATCCTGCCGGAGCCGCTCGGCATGTTCGACGAGCCGCGCTCCCTGATGCGGCAGCGCGGCTGGGTCGACGCGATGATCCTGTGGTTCGAGTCGATGTGGGACCGGGCCGCGCCCCTGGACCTGGAGGGCGTGCGCGACAGCAGGCCGGACATGCGCGACTTCCTGCTCGACCAGCTGGCCACCGGGGCCCAGGACGAGCAGATCGCGCGCCGGCTCGGGGTCAGCCTGCGGACGGTGCGCCGCCGGGTCGCGGAGCTGATGAGCGACCTCGGCGCCGACTCGCGCTTCCAGGCCGGGGTGGAGGCGGCGCGTCGCGGGTGGCTCTGAGGCGCCGACGCCTCAGGAGGGCCGCCGGCGCGGCAGGACCATCGAGTACGCCGCCGGCTCCAGGCGCCAGGTGCGTCGCCGCTCGGGGCCGTAGATCTCGCCGTCGGCCGCGCACCAGAACTCCTCGCCCGAGACCGACACCTCGGCGCCGCGCAGCGTGATCACGTCATCGCGCTCGGGGTGGCGCCCTCGCACGAGCCCGACGACGTAGCCGAAGCGCGCCAGCGGCCCGATGGCGCGGGAGATCATCACGTCGAGCCGGCGGTCCTCGGGGTCGGCGCCGGGGACGAGCTCGGTGCCGCCGCCCACCTGGGGGCCGTTGCCCACCGCGACCATCAGCACCGGCTGGTCGAAGCTCACGATGCTCTCGCCGTCGACCTCGACGTGCAGGCGTACGAAGGGCGGCCGGAACGCCGCCAGCGCGGCGCCCACCGGGTAGCCGAGGCGGCCCAGGTTGGCCTTCTTGTAGCCGATGGCGCCGAGGCGCTCCTTCCACGCGGAGCCGCGGCGACTGGCCTGCGCGCCGGCGCCGACGTGCACGCTGTTCACGACCACGGCGCCGACCTCGTCGAGGATCAGGTCGACCGGGCGCGGCTCCCCGCTGAGGATCAGCTGCGCGGCCTCCTCGATGTCGAGGGGGATGTCGTTGCCGCGGGCGAAGTCGTTGCCGGTGCCGAGCGGCAGCAGCGCCAGGGTGCGCCCGGCGAGCTCGTTGCGCCGGTGCAGCGCCGACACGACGGCGTGCAGGCTGCCGTCGCCGCCGGCGACGACGATGCGTCTCGACCCGGCGCGGTGCAGCACCCCGTTGAGCTCACCGGGGTCGGCGGTGCCGGCCACCTCGACCGAGGCGCGGGTACGCAGGACGGCCAGACCCCGCTCGAGGCTCTCCTCGTCCGCGGTGCCCGCATCGCTGTTCTTGATCACGAGCAAGGGTTCCATCGCTCTGGACCCTAACCCTCAGGTCGGGCCGATGGCGCGAAAAGGGTCCGGCCCTGGCGTTTTGGTAGCGTGGCGCCGCAAGAGGCCCCGGTGCACTTGTGCCGGGGTTCTTCCTTTGTCAGAGCGCAGCCAGCGTGGAGAGTGAGCGAGCCGATGCCCGCGATCGCCATCATCGGAGCCCAGTGGGGTGACGAGGGGAAGGGCAAGGCCACCGACCTGCTCGGCTCCCGGGTCGACTACGTCGTGAAGTTCAACGGCGGCAACAACGCCGGTCACACCGTCGTCGTCGGGGACCAGAAGTACGCGCTGCACCTGCTGCCCAGCGGCATCCTGACCCCGGGTTGCACCCCGGTGATCGGCAACGGCGTCGTCGTCGACCTCAACGTGCTCTTCCACGAGATCGAGGGCCTCGAGGCCCGCGGCGTGGACACCAGCAAGCTGGTCGTCAGCGCCAGCGCGCACGTGATCGCCGACTACAACCGCACCGTCGACAAGGTCACCGAGCGGTTCCTCGGCTCGCGCCGCCTCGGCACGACCGGTCGCGGCATCGGGCCGACGTACGCCGACAAGATGAACCGCATCGGCATCCGGGTCCAGGACATCTTCGACGAGAAGATCCTGCGCCAGAAGATCGAGGGCGCCCTGGAGCTCAAGGGCCAGGTCCTCACCAAGATCTACAACCGCCGCGCGCCCTCGGTCGACGAGACGCTCGAGGAGCTGCTGCAGTACGTCGACCGGTTGCGACCGATGGTCGCCGACACCGGCCTGCTGCTCAACCAGGCGCTCGACCGCGGCGAGACCGTGCTGCTCGAGGCCGGCCAGGCCACGCTGCTCGACGTCGACCACGGCACCTACCCGTTCGTCACCTCGTCCTCGGCCACCGCCGGCGGCGCCTGCACCGGCTCGGGCATCCCCCCGATGCGGATGGACCAGGTCATCGGCATCGTGAAGGCCTACACCACCCGCGTCGGCGAGGGCCCGTTCCCCACCGAGCTCTTCGACGAGTCGGGCGAGCACCTGCGCACCGTCGGTGCCGAGTTCGGCACCACGACCGGCCGCCCGCGCCGCTGCGGCTGGTACGACGCCGTCATCGCCCGCTACGCCGCGCGCGTCAACGGCGTCACCGACTTCGTGCTCACCAAGCTCGACGTGCTGACCGGCCTGGAGACCATCCCGGTCTGCGTCGCCTACGACGTCGGCGGCGTGCGCCACGACGAGATGCCGGTCAACCAGACCGACTTCCACCACGCGAAGCCGATCTTCGAGCACCTGCCCGGCTGGAGCGAGGACATCACCGGGGCCCGCACCCTCGACGACCTGCCGGCGAACGCCCGGGCCTACGTGCAGCGGGTCGAGGAGCTGTCCGGCTCGCGGATCTCGGCGGTCGGGGTCGGTCCGGATCGTGAGGCCACCGTGGTCGTCCACCCCCTGATCTGAGAACATCAGCACCCGTGAGCACCCCGCCGCACGGCCCCCTGACCGTTCTCGTCATCGGCACCGGTGGGCGTGAGCACGCGCTGTCGCGGGCCCTGGCCCACGACGCGGGGGTCGCCGAGGTGCACTGCGCGCCCGGCAACCCCGGCACCGCTGCGGTCGCCGAGCTGCACGACGTCGACCCCATGGACGGTGTCGCCGTCGCCGACCTCGCCGAGCGCCTCGGCGCCGACCTCGTGGTCGTGGGCCCCGAGGCGCCGCTGGTGGCCGGGGTCGCCGACGTGGTGCGCGAGCGCGGGATCGCGGTCTTCGGGCCGTCCGCCGCCGCCGCCCGGATCGAGGGATCCAAGGCGTTCGCGAAGGACGTGATGGCCGCCGCCGGCGTGCCGACCGCTGCCGCCACCAGCTGCAGCACCGCCGCCGAGGTCGAGGCGGCGCTCGACCTGCACGGTGCGCCGTACGTCGTGAAGGACGACGGGCTCGCCGCCGGCAAGGGCGTCGTGGTGACCGAGGACCGCGACGAGGCGGTGGCCCACGCCGCGGGCTGCGAGCGGGTGCTGGTCGAGGAGTACCTCGACGGCCCCGAGGTGTCGCTGTTCGCGATCTGCGGCTGGGACGAGGAGCACGGCCCCGTCGTGCACCCGATGCAGCCCGCCCAGGACTTCAAGCGGATCCGCGACGGTGACGAGGGTCCCAACACCGGTGGGATGGGTGCCTACACCCCCCTGCCCTGGGCCCCCGAAGGCCTGGTCGACGAGGTGCTCGCCACCGTGCTGCGCCCCACCGTCGAGGAGATGGCCCGCCGCGGCACCCCCTTCACCGGTCTGCTGTACGCCGGCCTGGCGCTGACCTCGCGCGGCCTGCGGGTGGTGGAGTTCAACGCCCGCTTCGGTGACCCCGAGACCCAGCCGCTGCTGGCCCTGCTCGACTCGCCGCTCTCTCCGCTGCTGCTCGGGTCGGCCACCGGCACGCTGAGCGACGTCCCCGCCCCGGCGTGGCGCCCGGGTGCGGCCGTCGGCGTGGTGCTGGCCAGCGCCGGCTACCCCGAGACCTCGTCCAGCGGTGACGTCATCACCGGGCTCGAGGCCGCCGAGGCGCTGCGCGACGTGCACGTCATCCACGCCGGGACCGCCGTGCGGGACGGCGACGTCGTGACCGCCGGCGGCCGGGTGCTCGCCGTCGTCGGCAGCGGCGACTCGCTCGCCGAGGCCCGCGCAGCGGCGTACGAGGGCGTTGCCGAGATCTCCTTCGACGGCGCCCAGCACCGCACCGACATCGCGGCGCGGGCTGCCGACGAAGCCTGAGGTCCGCGGCCGGGTCGTGGGTTGGCTCGTGGCCTGGGTCGTGGCCTGGGTCGTGGGTCGAGGACGCGCCCTGGCGCGTCCTCGGCTGCACGACCCGGACCACGAGCTGGACCACGACCCAGGCCACGACCCGGTCCACCGTCGATGGCGGGTGGGTGCCGGCCGTCAGCATCGGGGAGAATGACTCCCGTGACCGTGCCGAACGTCCTTGCCACCCGCTACGCCGCCGCCGACCTGGCCCAGATCTGGTCGCCCGAGCACAAGATCGTGCTCGAGCGCGAGCTGTGGGTGGCGGTGCTCAAGGCGCAGCGCGACCTCGGGATCGCCGTGCCGGACGGCGTGGTCGAGGCCTACGAGCAGGTCGTGGCCCGGGGCGTCGAGGGCGTCGACCTGGCCTCGATCGCCGCCCGCGAGCGGGTCACCCGCCACGACGTGAAGGCGCGCATCGAGGAGTTCTCGGCTCTCGCCGGCCACGAGCACATCCACAAGGGCATGACGAGCCGCGACCTGACCGAGAACGTCGAGCAGCTGCAGGTCAAGCAGTCCCTCGAGCTGCTGCGCGACCGCGCCGTCGCGACCCTGACCCGGCTCGCCCGCCTGGCCGCCGAGCACGAGACCACCGTGATGGCCGGTCGCTCCCACAACGTCGCCGCCCAGGCGACCACGCTGGGCAAGCGCTTCGCCACCGTGGCCGACGAGATGCTGATCAGCCTGGAGCGGGTCGAGGACCTGCTCGGCCGCTACCCGCTGCGCGGCATCAAGGGCCCGATGGGCACCGCCCAGGACATGCTCGACCTGCTCGACGGCGACGAGTCCAAGCTGGTCGACCTCGAGCAGCGGGTGGCGGCCCACCTCGGCTTCGAGCGGGTGCTGACCAGCGTCGGTCAGGTCTATCCGCGCAGCCTCGACTTCGACGTGCTCTCCGCGCTCGTCCAGCTCACCGCCGGCCCGTCGAACCTCGCGACCACGATCCGGCTGATGGCCGGCAACGAGATCGTCACCGAGGGCTTCAAGGAGGGCCAGGTCGGCTCCTCGGCGATGCCGCACAAGATGAACACCCGCTCCTGCGAGCGGGTCAACGGTCTCGCCGTCGTCACGCGCGGCTACCTGTCCATGGTCGGCGAGCTCGCCGGCGACCAGTGGAACGAGGGCGACGTCTCCTGCTCGGTCGTGCGCCGGGTCGCGCTGCCGGACGCGTTCTTCGCCGTCGACGGACTCTTCCAGACCTTCCTCACCGTGCTCGACGAGTTCGGCGCCTTCCCCGCGGTCATCCAGCGCGAGCTGGACCGCTACCTGCCCTTCCTGGCCACCACCAAGGTGCTGATGGCCGCGGTGCGCAACGGGGTGGGCCGCGAGAGCGCCCACGAGGCCATCAAGGAGGCGGCGGTCGGCACGGCGCTGGCGATGCGCCAGGGCCAGGCCGAGAACGACGTCTTCGCCAAGCTCGCCGCCGACGAGCGCCTCGGGCTCACCGAGGAGCAGCTCGCCGGCCTGGTCGCCGAGCCGATCGCCTTCACCGGCGCCGCGGTCGCCCAGACCCAGGCGGTCGTACGACGCGTGGCCGCGCTCGCCGAGCAGCACCCGGCTGCGGCGGCGTACGCGCCCGGCGCGATCCTGTGACCTGAGCCGAGTCGGCCGCGGCCGGACCGGAGCGAGGGCCCTCACCCCTGCGGTCGGAATGGGCCGGCCGGGGGAGCGGTTGGGACGGGGTACGCAACTTCAGCTGATCGAAGGAGCAACCCCATGAGCAAGATCCTCTTCGTCGTCACCGGCGCCCGCGCCTGGACCCTCAAGGACGGCACCCAGCACCCCACCGGCTACTGGGCCGAGGAGCTCGTCGCTCCCTACCGTGCCTTCACCGAGGCCGGGCACCAGGTCGTCGTCGCCACCCCCGGCGGGGTGCAGCCGGTCGTCGACGAGGGCAGCCTGGCCCCCGAGGCCAACGGTGGCCAGGAGAACGCCGACGCGCTGCGCGAGGCCATCGACGGCATCGAGCAGCTCCGCGCGCCCGAGTCGCTCGACCTCGTCGACCCCACCGCCTACGCCGCGGTGTTCTACCCCGGCGGGCACGGCCCGATGGAGGACCTGTCCGGCGACGCCGACTCGGCCCGCCTGCTGGTGCAGACGCTGGAGTCGGGCAAGCCGCTCGGCATCGTCTGCCACGCGCCCGCCGCGCTGCTGGCGACCGAGGGCCCCGACGGCTCGCCGTTCTCGGGCTACCGGATGACCGGTTTCACCAACGAGGAGGAGACCCAGGCCGGGCTCGCCGACGGTGCCCCGTGGCTGCTCCAGGACCGCCTCGTGGCCCTGGGCGCGGACTTCCAGGAGGGCGAGGCGTGGGGCGAGAACATCGTCGTCGACCGCTCCCTCTTCACCGGCCAGAACCCGGCGTCCTCCGGGCCGCTGGCGCGCCGGATGCTCGAGGAGCTCGGCGCCTGACCTGGGACACCTGCTCCACGAGAGGGCCGGGCACGGGGATCACTCCCCGCGCTCGGCCCTCTCAGCATGCTGGGCCCTCTCGGCAGACAGTGCGACGACGGCGGCCACCAGCGCGCAGGAGATCATCGCCGCAGCGGTGAGGAACGCCGCGCGCAGGCCGGCTGCCGGCCCCATGGCGCCCAGCACCAGCGTGTAGGCGGTGACGCCGAGCGCGGAGCCGATCGCGGAGCCGATGCGCTGGCCGGTCTGCAGGGCGCCTCCGGCCGCGCCGCCCATCCGGGTCGGCACGTCGGCGAGGGTCAGGGTGAAGTTCGGCGAGATCACGGCGCCACCACCCAGCCCGCCCAGGAACAGCAGCGGTGGCAGCACCATCCACAGCTCGCCGGCCTCGCGACCCGGCACCAGCGCCGTCATCGCGGCGATGGCCACGATGACCGTGACCAGCGCGCCGACCGTCAGCGGCCGCCCGACCGAGGACACCACGCGCCCCGCGAGCGGCGCGGAGACCGCGGATCCGGCCGCGAAGCCGGTCAGCAGCAGCCCGGTCGTGAACGGTGCCAGGCCCAGCTCTGTCTGCAGGTGGATGGAGAGCACCAGCACCAGCCCGGTGAACCCGGTGAAGTAGAGCGTCCCGACCGCGATGCCGTTGGCGAAGCCGGGCGTGCGGCGCAGCAGCGTCACGTCGAGCAGCGGCGCACCTCCGCGGCGTACGACGCGACGCTCCCAGCGCCCGAAGGCGGCGAAGAGCAGCGGCGCAGCCCCGAGCAGCAGCAGCCACAGGTACTCCCCACCCTCGACGCTGACCAGCGGGTAGAGCAGGCACAGCACCCCGCCCCCCAGGAGCAGCGAGCCGACCGGGTCGAGCCGCGGTCGCGCCTCGCCCCGGGTGCGGGGCACGGAGTGCGGCACCAGCCGGGCGACGGCCACCAGGGCGCCCAGGCCGATCGGGATGTTGACCAGGAAGATCCAGCGCCACCCCGACTCCTCGCCGACCAGGCTGATGATCGCGCCGCCCAGGACCGGGCCGAGGGCGGCCGAGACCGAGACCACCAGCCCGAAGATGCCGAAGGCCCGACCGCGTTCGGCCCCGCTGAAGAGGTCCTGGATGAGTCCGGAGTTCTGCGGCGTGAGCAGCCCGGCCGCGGCGCCCTGCAGCAGCCGGGCGAGGATCACCAGCCCGGCGGTCGGGGCCAGCCCCACCGCCGCACTGGTCACCACGAAGAGCGCCAGGCCGACCAGCATCAGGCGTCGTCGGCCGTAGGCGTCGCCCAGGCGGCCGCCGGTGACCAGCACCAGCCCGAAGGTCAGGGCATAGCCGGAGACCACCCACTGCACGGTGCCGGTGGTGGTGTCGAGGCCCTCCTGGATCGAGGGGATCGCGACGTTGACGATCGTGACGTCGAGCAGCGCCATGAACCCCACCACCAGCGAGACCGCGAAGATCCGCCAGCGTCGGGGGTCCGGGCCGGCGTCGACCGGCCACGGCGTGAGGTCGGCGACCCCGCCAGGGGTGCGGTCGGCACCGGGAGGGGGGTGCTGCTGCTCGACCACCGCTCCACCCTGTCCTACCGGCCAAGACCCCGAGGGGTGTGCGCCGCCGTGCTCCTGCGCCATGCTGTGGCCGTCGAGGTCGGCGACGGTCCGTGGGATGCATCCGGCGACCTCGGCGGGTTACCGGCGCAGAACCCCCGATCCCCACCCCTGCATCTGCCGCTGCCCCCACCGACGAGGAGGACCCCGCCGTGCTCGACGCCCCCGTGCGCCGCGCCCTCGGACCGGGTCTCGACGCGGCCGCGGCGGGCCTGGACCGGCTCGGGGTGCGACCCCTGGCCGTCACCGGCGTGGGCTGGCTGGTCGGGGTCGCCGCCTGCGTCGCGGTGGCCACCTCCCACTGGGGGCTCGCGCTGGTGCTGTGGCTGGCCAACCGGCTCCTGGACGGGCTCGACGGCCCGCTGGCGCGCCGCCACGGCGCCACCGACCTCGGCGGCTACCTCGACCTCGTCGCCGACTTCAGCATCTACGGCGGCTTCGTGGTGGCCGTGGCCGTGGCGGTGCCCGAGGCGCGGCTCGCCTGCGCGGTGCTGCTGCTGGCCTACTACCTCTCCGGGACCGCGTTCCTCACCCTGTCCCCGCTGCTGGAGAAGCGCGGCGACCGTGGCGACGGGCGCTCGGTCCTCTTCGTGGGCGGTCTGGCCGAGGGCACCGAGACGGTGCTGGCCTACGCGGTGTTCTGCCTGGTCCCCGAGCACGCCGCCACCGTGGCCTGGGTCTTCGCCGCGATGGTCGCCCTGACCGCGCTGCAGCGCGTCGGCCTGGGGATCCAGCGCCTGGGCACCCGCCAGCAGGACATCCGGCAGCAGGACATCCGGCAGCAGGGCCCGCTCCGAACCACCCCCGACCACCCCCGCACCGAGGAGACCTCGTGAACCGCCCCGCCCGCGTGACAGCCCTGCTCGCCGCCACCGCCCTGGTCGCGGGCGCCTGTGGCAGCGACCCGGGGGCCGAGCCGGTCGCGGTCGAGACCTCCGACTGGGACGCCGTGCTCGCCGAGGCCGACGGCCAGAGCGTCGACTGGTACATGTACGGCGGCGACCAGCGGCTCAACGAGTTCGTCAACGGCGAGGTCGCCGACCGGCTGGCCGCCCTCGGGGTCACGCTCAACCAGGTCAAGATCACCGACACCGCCGAGGCGGTGAACAAGGTGCTCGGCGAGCAGCAGGCCGGGCGCAGCACGGGCGGCTCGGTCGACGCGATCTGGGTCAACGGCGAGAACTTCGCCACCGGCGTGCAAGCAGACCTGTGGGCCTGCGGCTGGACCGCCGACCTGCCCAACGCGCAGTACGTCGACCTCGAGGACCCCGCCGTCGCCACCGACTTCGGCGTCCCGGTGGAGGGCTGCGAGGCCGCCTGGCAGCAGGCCAGCTCGGCGCTCGTCTATGACAGCGCGGTCCTCGACGAGGCCGACGTCGCCTCCGTCGAGTCGCTGCTGGCCTGGTCCGCGAGCGACCCCGGGCGCTTCACCTACCCCGCCCCGCCGGACTTCACCGGCTCGATGGCGGTGCGCACCTTCCTCTACGACACCCTCGGCGCCGAGGCCGTCAGGGCCGCCGCCGAGGGCGGCGGGCTCAGCGACGAGGCCTACGAGCAGGCCCGCGACGAGACCTTCACCCGGCTGCTGGACGCCTCGGGCAGCTTCTGGCGCGACGGCGAGACCTACCCGGTCAGCCAGGAGGAGGTCGAGAAGCTGTACGCCGACGGCGAGATCAGCGCCTTCCTCACCTACGGCCCAGGCGCGGTCGGAAGCCTGGTCGAGGACGGCGTCTTCCCCGGGTCCACCCGCGAGACGGTGCTCTCGGTCGGCAACATCTCCAACGTCAGCTTCCTGGGCGTGCCCGCCAACGCCGAGGACCGGGCGGGCGCCATGGTGCTGGCCAACGTGCTCCAGGACCCCGAGGTCCAGCTCGGGCTCTTCGAGGCGACCGGCATCTTCCCGGTCGTCGACCTCGACACCGTGGACCCCGCCGTCGCCGAGCAGTTCGCCTCGGTCGACTCCGGCCCCGCGGTGCTGACCCCCGCGGAGCTCACCGCCGACGCGCTGCCCGAGCTCGACAGCGCGACCCTGGCCAGGATCGAGGACGACTGGAAGTCCGAGGTCCTGCGGAGCGACGGATGAGCCGCGTCGAGCGCCTGCACCCGCGACCTCGCTGGCGACCCGGGCCGCGGCTGCGGATCGTGCTGCTGCTGGCCCCGGCGCTGCTCGTCGTCGCGGTCTTCGTGGTCGGCGGCGTCCTCCAGGCCGTCCTGCAGAGCCTCGGCTTCGCCCCCGTGGTGGGCGAGTCCGAGTGGTCCCTCGACGCCTACCGCCGTGTCGTCGCCGACCCGGCGGTGCGTGCCTCGCTGCTGCTGACCGCCCGGGTCTCCCTCATCTCCACCGCGGCCGCGGCCGTCCTCGGCACCGCCCTCGCCCTGCTCGTACGCCGCCTGGGCGGGCGTCGCCGGCTCGCGGCGCTGTTCCACGGCACCCTGGCCGTGCCGCACCTGGTCGGGGCGCTGGCCATCGGGCTGCTGCTCTCCCCGTCGGGGCTGGTCTCGCGCGCGGCGTACGCGCTCGGTCTGGTCGACTCGGTCCAGGACGTCCCCGCCCTGACCCAGGACGCGTTCGGCTGGGGGATCATCGCGGAGTACACGTGGAAGGAGACGCCCTTCGTCGCGGTCGTGGCGCTGGCGGCGCTGAGCCGCCGGGTCGGGGACCTGGAGGACGTCGCCTCGACCCTGGGGGCGTCGCGCTGGCAGCGGCTGCGCGAGGTCACGCTGCCCTCACTCGCCCCGCCGGTCGCCGCGGCGTCAGTGCTCGTGCTGGCCTTCGTCACCGCCTCCTACGAGGTGCCCCGGCTGCTGGGGCGGCCCTACCCGGCGACCCTGTCGGTGGAGGCGTTCCAGCGCTACCGCGACATCGACCTGACCTCGCGGCCCGAGGCGATGGCGCTCGCGGTGGTCATCGCCGCCCTGACCACGCTGGCGGCGCTCGCCTACCTGCGCCTCGTCGGCGGCCTCACCAGGAGGTCGCTGTGAGCCTGCTCGAGCGCGCACCCGCGCCCCCGCCCACCGGCACCGGACCGGGGCCGGCAGCACCCGCCGTACGCCGCCGCAGCCCGTGGCGCGGGGCAGCGGTCACCGTGGTCGTCGTGGTCACGCTGCTGCCGATGGTGCCCGTGGTGCTGTGGGCCGTGGCCGGAGCCTGGCGCTACCCCGACCTGCTCCCGCCCGACCTCAGCTCCCGGGGCCTGCGGCTGCTGACCAGCGACGGGGTCCTCGGCGCGCTCGGCACCTCGGTGCTGGTCTCCACCAGCGTCGCCACCCTGGCCTGCCTGGTCGGGCTGCCGGCGGGCCGGGCGCTGGGCCTGCACCGCTTCCGCGGGCGTCGGGCGGTGCAGTTCCTCCTGCTGGCGCCGATCATCGTCCCGCCGCTCGCGGTCACCCTGGGCCTGCAGGTCTTCTTCGTGCGCTACGGGCTCTCCGACACGATCGCCGGCGTGGTGCTGGTGCAGCTCGTGCCCACGGTGCCGTACGCCGCCAGCCTCCTGGCGGCCGCGCACGCCGACCTCGACGTCGACCACGAGAAGGCCGCCCGGGTGCTCGGCGCCGGGCCGGTGCAGACCCTGGTCCACGTCACGCTGCCGCTGCTGCGCCCGGCCCTGGTGACCGCCTTCCTGCTGAGCTTCCTCATCTCCTGGAGCGAGTACGTGCTGACCCTCCTCGTCGGCGGGGGCCGGGTCACGACCCTGCCGCTGCTGCTCTTCTCGGCCATCGAGTCCTCCGACCGCACGGCCGCGGCCGCCCTCGGGCTGCTCGTGGTGCTCCCGCCCGTGCTGCTGGTGCTGGCGCTGACCAGGGTGGCCGGCCGCGACGTCGCCTGGATGGGGGTCTCCCGTGCGTGAGCGTCGGGCTCGACCCCGCCCCCAGGGCACCCCCGCGGCCGCCTCCGACCCCGCGGCCCGGGTGCGGGTGCGCGACCTGGTGGTCCGCTTCGGCGCCACCACCGCCGTCGACCACCTCGACCTCGACCTCGAGCCGGGCGGCTTCACCGCGCTGCTGGGCCCCTCGGGCTGCGGCAAGAGCACCACGCTCGGCGTGCTGGCAGGCCTCCAGCACCCGGACGCGGGCACCGTCACCGTCGACGACCGCTCCGTGCTCGAGAGCCCGCCCGAGCAGCGGCCGGTCGGGCTGGTGCTCCAGAAGCCGCTGCTCTTCCCGCACCTCGACGTCGCCCGCAACATCGGCTTCGGCCTGCGGATGGCCGGTGTCCCGCGCTCGCGGGAGCGCGCCGAGGTCGCCGACATGCTGCAGCGGGTGCGCCTCGAGGGTCTCGGCCCCCGCCGACCGCACGAGCTCTCCGGCGGTCAGGAGCAACGGGTGGCCCTGGCCCGGGCGCTGCTGCGTCGCCCGCGCGTGCTGCTGCTCGACGAACCCTTCAGCCAGCTCGACCCCGAGCTGCGCGTCGAGATGCGCACCCTGGTGCGTCGCCTCCACGACGAGCTGGGCGTGACCACGCTCTTCGTCACCCACGACCGGGAGGAGGCCGTCGACGTCGCCGACCGGGTCGTGCTCCTCGACCGGGGTCGGGTCGTGGGCGGCGGCACGCCCGAGGAGGTCTACACCCGCCCCGCGACGCTGGCCACGGCCCGCTACTTCGGGCCGGTCAACGAGATCGTCGGCAGCGTCGCGGACGGCAGGTTCTGCAGCGTCGACGGCACCGTGGGCGTGCCCACCGACGCCCCCGCCGGTCCGGGCGTGCTCGTGGTGCGGCCCGAGTCGCTGCAGCTCGCTGCCGGTGCCGTCGGGCCGGTGGCGGCGGCGTACGACGTGCAGGTCGCGGTCAAGGAGGTCCGCTTCGCGGGCACCCACCTCGTCGTCGAGGCGGCCCTGGCCGACGGCACCCCGCTGCGCGCCCACCTGCCCGTCGGCTCGGCCGTCGTCCCCGGGACCAGCACCCGCCTGGTGCTGCCCCCGGACCGTTGCCACGTACTAGGAGGAGAGCGATGAAGTCTCGGATCAGCCGCAGCGTGCTGCTCAAGGCGGGAGTGCTCCTGGGCCTCGTCGTCACCGCGGTGGTGCTGCAGCTCAGCGTGGGCCTGCCCAGCCAGGGCGAGCTGCGCTCGACCCTCGACGGTCTGGGCACCTGGGCGGTGCCGGCCTTCATGGCGACGTACGCCGCGATCAGCCTGCTGCCCGCCGGTCCCACGGCGGTGATGACCATCCTCGGCGGCCTGCTGCTGGGCTTCGGCACCGGTCTGGCGGCCGTGCTCGGCGCCGCGGTGCTGGGAGCGCTCGCGGCGTTCTTCGTCAGCCGGCTCCTGGGCCGCGACGCGGTGCGCGGCCTGACCGGGCACCGCTTCGCCAGCCTCGACTCCCGGGTCCGCGACAACGGCTTCGCGACCGTGCTGCTGGCGCGGCTGATCCCGCTGGTGCCCTTCAGCACCGCCAACTACGCCTTCGGCCTGACCTCGGTGCGCATCCGCTCGTACACCGGCGCGACGGTGCTGGGCATCGTCCCCGGCTCGGCGGTCTACGTGGCGGTCGGCGCCTTCGGCACCGAGCCCGGGTCGCCGCCCTTCGTGCTGGCGGTCGTCGCGCTGGTGCTGCTCACGGTGCTGGGCGTGTGGCGCCAGCGGCGCATCGGCGGGCGCGGCGGCGCGGACTCCGCGCCCACCCCCGCCTGACCCGGCTCAGGACCGCAGCTCAGGACCGGCCGGCCACCACCGACGCCCGGTGCTGGGCCCAGCGCCGCCGGACGCGCGCCAAGGTGCGGGTGGCGGCGGCAGGCACCGGTGCGGCCAGCTCCTCCCGGGTGCGGGCGACCGCGGCCTTGGAGACCGCGTCGGTCCACGCCGGGTAGGGGTGGATGGTGCCGGCGACGGTGCGCAGGCTGATGCCGGCCTGGGCGGCGAGGGTCAGCTCGGCGAGCGTCTCGCCGGCCCGGGGCCCCACGACGCGGGCGCCGACGAGACGACCCTTGGCGTCGAGCACGACGGCGACCTCGCCGTCGGTGTCGGCCTCGGCGATCGCCCGGTCGACCTCGGCGTGGTCGACCCGGTGCACCGTGTGGGACTCCTGATCGGTCTCGGTGCCCAGGCCGAAGGAGGCCACCTCGGGCTGGGTGTAGGTCACCCGGGGGATGGTGTCGAGGCGCACCTTGCGGCGCAGGCCCAGCACGGCGTTGGAGGCCGCGAGGCTGCCGTGCATGCTGGCGACGTGGGTGAAGGCCGGGTGGCCGGTCAGGTCGCCGGCCGCCCAGATGCGCGGGTTCGCGGTGCGCAGCGCGTCGTCGACGACGACGTGACCCCGCTCCGTGAGCTCGACGCCGGCGGAGTCGAGCCCCAGGTCGCGGGTGCCGGGGGCACGGCCGATGGCGACCAGCACCCGGTCGGTGCCCACCGTGCTGCCGTCGGAGAGGTGCACGGTCAGGTCGCCGGCACTGCCCTCGACCCGCTCGACCGACACACCCTCGCAGAGGGTCACGCCGTCAGCGCGCAGGGCGCCGGCCACCAGGCTCGCCGCGTGCGCGTCCTCGGGGCCCAGGATGCGCGGGCCGGCCTCCACGATCGTGACGTCGCTGCCCAGCCGCGCGAAGGCCTGGCCCAGCTCGCAGCCGATGGGCCCGCCGCCGAGCACCAGCAGCCGGCCGGGCAGCTCGGTGAGTTCCCACACGGTGTCCGAGGTCAGGGGCGCGGACTCCGCGAGCCCCGGGATCCCCGGCACCACGGGGGAGGAGCCGGTGGTCAGCAGCGCCTGGGCGAACCGCACCGGCTCGCCGTCGACGAGCGCGCTCTGCGGGCCGGTGAGCACCGCGGTGCCGTGGACGACGCTGACCCCGGCCGATCGCAGCCGCTCGGGGGAGTCGACGGGCTCGATGCGCGCGATGGAGTCGTGCACGTGGCGCATCACCGCCGCGAAGTCCACCTCCGCCTCGCCCGAGGT
This sequence comes from uncultured Actinomycetota bacterium, assembly GCA_963722135.1. Lineage (GTDB taxonomy): Bacteria > Actinomycetota > Actinomycetes > Propionibacteriales > Nocardioidaceae > Nocardioides. Next base: position 305,675 of record CAVRJT010000001.1, on the reverse strand, counting down.
GCACCCCGAGCCGGGCGGCGTGGCGGGGCGCCGCGGCGGCGTGGGCGGCAGCGAGCAGCGCCTTGCTGGGCACGCACCCGGTCCACAGGCAGTCACCGCCGGTGCGGTGCCGCTCGACCAGCAGGACGCGGGCGCCGAAGCCCACAGCGGTGTGGGCCGCCACCAGCCCCGCGGTGCCGCCGCCGATGACGAGCAGGTCCCACGGCCGCCCGTCGGGGGTGGTCAGCGGGTCGGAGCGGCGTCCGTCGGCGGCGGGGGCGCCGGTCTGGCTCGGGGCGTCGGTGGTGGTGCTGGTGCTGGTGGTCACGAGGGGTCTCCGTCGGTCAGGTCCTGGACGAGATCGCGTGCCTTCTGCAGCGAGCTCGGGGGAGGGGTGCGGCGCTCGCCGAGGCGGTCGAGCGCCGAGTGCACCCGTCGCCGCTCGGTGGCCGAGGTGGCGCAGCGGTCGCAGACCGCGAGGTGCCGCTGCAGGCGCTCGCGCTCGTCGGAGGCCAGCGGGACGGCCGGCTGCTCCTCGAGGTAGCGGTCGAGCACCCGGCCCGACCACCAGCACTCGATCATCGACCGGCTCATCGACACGGGTCCGCGCATCAGACGTCTCCTCTCGGGCGGCGGTGCGCCAGGGCGGCCCGCAGTCGGGCACGCCCGCGGCTGACGCGGGAGACGACGGTGCCGATCGGCACGTCGAGGGCCGCGGCGGCCTCGGCGTAGGTCAGGTGGTCGACGTCGACGAGCAGCACCGCCCGGCGGAACTGGTCGCTCAGCCCGGCCAGTGCCTCGGCGACATCGGCGTCGAAGCCCTGGTCGTCGACGATCTGCTCGGGCGAGGCACCGGTGGCGGCGCCGAAGGCGGGGCGCTGCTGGGCCAGCCGGTCGTCGCCGACCAGATCCGGCCGGGTGCGGCGCAGGCTGTTGAGGTGGGTGCGGCGCAGGATCGTGAGCAGCCAGGCGCGGGGGTGGCGGCCGTCGAAGCGGTCCACCGCGCGCCAGGCCCGCACCAGGGTGTCCTGGACGACGTCGTCGGCGTCGCTCCACGACCCCGTCAGGGTGTGCGCGACCCGCAGCAGCACCTCGACCTCGGGCTCCACCCACGTCGCGAACGCCCGCGCCCGGGCATCGGGGCGCGCGCTCGTCGAGGGCTCGGCCAGGGGGGTCATGTCCTCGGAACCCGGCGGGCCCGGCGGTTCCATCCCGCCGGGGTCGGTGCTGGGAACCATCACGCCATCTTGTCGTACCCGGTGCCGGGCCGGTCGGTCCGCCGATCCAGCGCTGGCTTGGCACGCGACCCCGTCGCCCGCGACGATCCTGGGTATGAGCAGCCCCGTCACCGTGTCCATCACCCGGCACCTCGATCCCGGGCGGGAGGCCGAGATGGTGAGCTGGCTCCAGGCGGGCACGTCGTTGGCCCAGCAGTTCCCCGGCTTCCTGGGTGCCGGCTGGGTGCGACCGGAGGCCGACTCCGAGACGTGGCACATGCTCTACCGCTTCGACGACGCCGAGGCGCTCGCGCGGTGGGAGAGCTCCCACGAGCGGCAGTGGTGGCGCGACGCCGCCACCGGTCTCGGCGTGCGCGACTCGCGGGTGGAGCGGCGTACCGGCATCGAGGGGTGGTTCGACGAGCCCACGAACCGCGACGTGCGCGACCTGCGGGTCAACCCGGCACCGCCGCCGCGGTGGAAGCAGGCGGTGACGATCTTCCTGGTCTTCTACCCCCTCAGCCTGGTGGCCAACTGGGGCGCGGGCGCCTACGTCGGCGACCTGGTGCTGGCGCTGCGCGTGCTGGTCACGGTGCTGGTGATGACCCCGGTGATGACCTATCTCGCCCTGCCGTGGGTGACCCGCAAGATGCAGTGGTTCCTGCAGGGCGAGTCGCCGCCGTGGCGCCGGCGCGCTCGCGCTGCGTCCGACTGACCGCGCGGTCGGTATTTGCCGGCCGCCCCTTGTGGCGCGGGTCACATCGTGTTTAGGGTGACGCCCACCTGACGCGCCCGCTCCGGATCAGCCGGACGCTGGGCCGACTCCTCGGAGGAAAACGTGCATCTCGGATCACTTTCCCGTGCCGCCGTCTCGGCACTGGCCGCCACCACGGCCGTCGCCCTCGTCGCCGGCGGGGTCAGCGCCACCGCTGACGACGCCGCCCCCGACGCCGCCAGCACCGCCGAGCGCGGCAAGGCGAACGGCTTCGACCTGTCCAAGCAGCTGACCAAGCGCGTCAAGCCGGGCGCCATCGGCGAGCGGCTCGACGCGCTCCAGCAGATCGCCGACGCGAACGACGGCAACCGCGCCTCGGGCACCCCGGGTTACGCCGCCAGCCGCGACTACGTGGTGAAGACGCTGAAGAAGGCCGGCTACAAGCCGGAGGTGCAGACCTTCGAGTTCGCCTTCTACGAGGAGAACTCGCCGGCCACGCTCGCGCAGACCGCCCCCGACGCGACGACGTACGCCTCGCCGGACGACTTCTCGTCCATGACCTACTCGGGCTCCGGTGACGTGACCGCCGAGGTCGTCCCCGTCGACACCGACGGCACCGTGAACGGCTCCAGCACCAGCGGCTGCGAGGCCGAGGACTTCGCCTCCTTCCCCGCGGGCTCGATCGCGCTGGTCCAGCGCGGCACCTGCGCGTTCGGCCAGAAGGCGACCAACGCCGAGGAGGCGGGCGCCGCCGGCGTCATCATCTTCAACTCAGGCGTCGAGGGGCGCACCGACTCCTTCGTCGGCACCCTGGGAGCGCCCGGCTACGAGATCCCGGTGTTCGGCAGCTCCTTCGCCGTGGGTCAGGACCTGATCGACCCGGCCGGCACCGAGGTCACGATGACCGCCGACACCACCTCCGAGCTCCGCGAGACCTACAACGTGATCGCCGAGACCCGCGGCGGTGACCAGGACAACGTCGTGATGGCCGGTTCGCACCTCGACAGCGTCACCGAGGGCCCGGGCATCAACGACAACGGCTCCGGCTCGGCCAGCATCCTCGAGACCGCGGTCAAGCTCGCCAAGTTCGACCAGAAGAACAAGCAGAAGGGCAAGAAGGGCAAGGGCAACAAGGGCAAGGGCAAGCTCGAGAACCAGGTGCGCTTCGCCTGGTGGGGAGCAGAGGAGCTCGGCCTGCTCGGGTCCGAGCACTACGTCGGTGAGCTGAGCCAGGAGGAGATCGACGAGATCGCCCTCTACCTCAACTTCGACATGGTCGGCTCGCCCAACTACGTGCGCTTCGTCTACGACGGCGACAACTCCGAGGGCGGTGGCGCGGTCGGCCCGGCCGGCTCCGACGACATCGAGGCGATGTTCAACGACTACTTCGACAGCGTCGACCTCGCCTCCGAGGCGACCCCGTTCAGCGGTCGCTCCGACTACGGGCCGTTCATCGCCGAGGGCGTCGACATCCCGTCCGGTGGTCTGTTCACCGGCGCCGAGGGTGTCAAGACCGAGGAGCAGGCGGAGATCTACGGCGGCGAGGCCGGCGTGGCCTACGACGTCTGCTACCACGCCGAGTGCGACGACCGCGACAACGTCAGCATGGACGCGATCGACGAGATGTCCGACGCCATCGCCCACGCGATCGCGACGTACGCCGTGAGCACCGAGGGCCTCGGCGAGGGCTCGCCCGCGCCCGCCCCGCGTCTGAGCAAGGCCGAGCGCAAGGCGGCCGAGAAGGCGGCGCACAACGCCGAGCTGCACCCCGCGCACGACCACCGGGACGGCCTGCGCCGCTGAGCGGCTGACACACCCAGCACGACCGACGGGGCCGGCCCGGGGGAGCGATCCCCCGGCCCGGCCCCGTCGCCGTGCCCGCACCGGCCCTAGGCTGAGCCCGTGAGCGCCGACCTCAACATCCCGCCCGCCCCCGCCCTCGACGGCATGCGCCACCTGCACTCGGGCAAGGTGCGTGACCTGTACGAGGTCGAGTCCGGCGAGCACGCCGGCCAGCTGCTGGTGGTGGCCAGCGACCGGCTCTCGATCTTCGACTTCGTGCTCGACACGACCATCCCCGACAAGGGCGAGATCCTGACCCGGATGTCGCTGTGGTGGTTCGAGCAGCTCGCCGACCTCGTCCCGCACCACGTGCTGTCCACCGAGGTGCCCGCCTCGGTCCGCGGCCGTGCGGTCGTGTGCGAGCGGCTCGACATGTTCCCCGTCGAGTGCGTGGCCCGCGGCTACCTCACCGGGTCGGGGCTGCTCGACTACGACGCCACCGGCGAGGTCTGCGGCGTCGCGCTGCCGGCCGGACTCGTCGACGGCAGCCGGCTCCCGGAGCCGGTCTTCACCCCCGCCACCAAGGCCGACCTCGGCGAGCACGACGAGAACGTCTCGTACGCCGCGGTCGCGGAGCGCATCGGCGAGGACGACGCCGCCCACCTGCGCGAGCTGACCCTCGCCGTCTACCGCCGCGCCGACGACCTCGCCCGCGAGCGCGGCATCATCCTGGCCGACACCAAGCTCGAGTTCGGGCGCTCCGAGGGGCGCGCCCGTCACGCCGCGGGGACGATCGTCCTCGGGGACGAGGTGCTCACCCCGGACTCCTCACGCTTCTGGCCCGCCGACGACTGGCAGCCCGGGCGCACCCAGCCGTCGTACGACAAGCAGATCGTGCGCAACTGGGCGCTGTCGGCCGAGTCCGGCTGGGACCGCTCCACGGGCGCGGCGCCGCCGCCGCTGCCCGCCGAGGTCGTGGAGCGCACCCGGGGCCGCTACATCGAGGCCTACGAGCTGCTCACCGGCGAGTCCTGGTGAGCCGGTCCGAGCGCACGGTGGGTGGCACCGTCGCCTTCGCGTGCCCGCCCGAGGTCGCGTTCGACTACCTCGTCGACCCGCACCGGCGCCCCGAGTGGCAGTCCAGCCTGGCCGCCGTCGAGCGGGTCGTGGGCGAGCCGGGTCCCGGCCAGCGCTGGATCGACGTGACCCGCCCCGGGCTGCGACCGGTGATGGAGACCACGACGTACGAGCGTCCGCACCGGTGGGCCGAGGTCGGCACCTGGCGCGCCGTGCGCGCCACCCTCGACCTGACCTTCACCGCCACCGCGACCGGCTGCGACGTCGCCTTCGGCTTCCGGATCAGCGGTCGCGGCCCGCTGCGCCCGCTCGGCCTGCTGCTCAGCGCGGTCTCCGTGCTCCCCGTGCGGGCCGATCTGCGCCGGGCCGCCCGGAACTGTGCTTGAGAGACTGTGTGCGAAGGAACTGTGCCTGAGGGGCCTGTTGCCTCTCGGAAGGGGTCGGTAGGTTGAGCCCTCCACCAACGTGACGGAGGCCACCGCGTGACCAGCTTCAACCTTGCGAGCCTGCTCGAGGACACCACCGAGCAGCACGCCGACCGCGACGCCATCATCTTCGGCGACACCCGGCTCACCTACGCCCAGGTCAACGGCGCGGCCAACCAGATCGCCAACCTGCTGGTCTCGCGTGGCATCGAGCCCGGCGACAAGGTGGCCCTGAGCTGCCCGAACCTGCCCTACTTCTCGCTCGTCTACTACGGCATCCTCAAGGCCGGTGCCAGCGTGGTGCCGCTCAACGTGCTGCTCAAGGGCCGCGAGGTGGCCTACCACCTGGCCGACTCCGACGCCAAGGCGTTCTTCTGCTTCCAGGGCACCCCCGAGCTGCCGATCGGCGCCGAGGGCCACGCCGGCTTCTCCGAGACCGACGCGTGCGAGCACTTCTTCGTCATCACCGCCGACCCGGCCGCGGAGTCCCCGATCGAGGGCACCGAGACGATGGGTCGCGCGATGGCCCAGCAGCCGCCCACGTTCGAGACGGTGCAGACCGACGAGGACGACACCGCGGTCATCCTCTACACCTCGGGCACCACCGGTCAGCCCAAGGGCGCCGAGCTGCGGCACCGCAACATGCGCGACAACGCGCTGGCCGGCGCCGACCTCTTCGACGCCAGCGCCGAGCGGCCCGACACCTACCTGTGCGTGCTGCCGCTGTTCCACTCGTTCGGCCAGACGGTCATCCAGAACGGTGGGTTCGCCTTCGGTGGCACCGTGGTGATGCTGCCCCGGTTCGAGGCGCAGCCGGCACTCGACCTGATGCTGCGCGAGAAGGTGACCTTCTTCGCGGGGGTCCCGACCATGTACTGGGGCCTGCTGGGCGCGCTGACGCCCGAGACCGACGTCTCCACCCTGGCCGCCAACCTGCGGGTGGCCGCCGCCGGCGGCTCGGCGCTCCCGGTGGAGGTGCACAAGGACTTCCAGAAGAAGTTCGGCGTCACGATCCTCGAGGGCTACGGCCTCTCCGAGACCAGCCCCGTCGCCTCGTTCTCGCCCCACGGCGAGGAGCCGCGCGTGGGTTCGATCGGCACCCCGATCCCCGGGGTGGAGATGAAGCTGATCAGCCCCGAGCCGGGCGACTGGACCGACATCGAGCCGGGCCCCGACGCGGTCGGGGAGATCGCGATCAAGGGCCACAACATCATGAAGGGCTACTACGGGCGCCCCGACGCCACCGAGGAGTCCATCCAGGAGGGCTGGTTCCGCTCCGGCGACCTGGGTCGCAAGGACGAGGACGGCTGGTACTACATCGTCGACCGGTCGAAGGACATGATCATCCGCGGTGGCTACAACGTGTACCCGCGCGAGATCGAGGAGGTGCTGATGAGCCACCCCGACGTCTCCCTGGCCGCGGTCATCGGCGTCCCGCACGACTCGCACGGCGAGGAGATCAAGGCCGTCCTGATCATGAACGAGGGCTCCACCACCACCGAGGACGAGATCGTCGCGTGGTCCAAGGAGCAGATGGCCGGCTACAAGTACCCCCGCATCGTGCAGTTCAGCAAGGACCTCCCGATGACGGCGACCGGCAAGATCCTCAAGCGCGAGCTGTCGTGACCCCAGCCCGCATCGTCGGGCTGGTCGTGGCGCTGCTGATGATCGTCGGAGGGGCCGCGGTGACCTACCTCGGCCTCTCCTACGACGGTCCCGACGGGGGCGACCGCACCTTGGGCACCCTCGGTCCGATCCTCGGCGGCCTCGGCGTGGCGCTGAGCATCGTCGTCGTCCAGACCCGCCACTGACGACCCGGCCCAAATCGCGTTGACCCGGCCCAATGTCATGTCGGCTCGCCGGTCGACGGGGTGGCAACTTCGCCGACTCGGCGCGATGTTGCGCCGGGTCGCGGGTCAGGCGAGGGGGTTGGGCAGCGCGCCCGGGAGGCCGGCGAGCAGCTCGCGGGCCCGGGCGGCGGACTTGTGCTCGACCAGCACCTCGTAGCGGGTGGCCACGACGCTGGTGACCGAGGAGAAGTCGCGCTGGCCCCGGGTGGCGGCGTACCCGACGAGAGCGAAGATCAGGCCGAAGAGCGCGCCGATCACCACGACCGGAAGGAACGTCGCGAGGAAGCCCTCCTCGGTGAAGATCGTGAGGACCAGGCCGATGAACGCGCCGAACCAGGCGCCGGAGGCCAGGCCGCCGGCCGCGACCCGGCCGGTGGTGAGGCGCCCGGTGATGCGCTCGACCCGCTTGAGGTCGGTGCCCACGATCATGCACTGCTCGACCGGGAACTTCTCGTCGGAGAGGTGGTCGACGGTGCGCTGGGCGGCGGCGTAGTCGTCGTAGACGGCCAGGGACTGGGGGAACTCCAGGGGCAGCGCGGAGCGTGCCGAGGAGCCGACGTTCATGCTCATGACCCCATTGTGCCGGGGGTGTGCGCAGGCGGTGTGTCGCAACCGGCACCCGTGCGGGTCGGTCCTGCGGCCGCGGGCGCCTAGGATTGGCCCTGCCCGACCCCTGTCCCTCCCTCGCAACAGGAGCGCTCCGTGCCCCGAGTCGTCGTCGACGTGATGCCCAAGCCCGAGATCCTCGACCCCCAGGGCAAGGCGGTCCACGGCGCCCTGCCGCGACTCGGCTTCACCGGGGTCAGCGACGTCCGCCAGGGCAAGCGGTTCGAGCTCGAGGTCGAGGGCCCGGTCACCGACGAGGTGCTGGCCGAGGTGGCCCGGATGGCCGAGACCGTGCTCTCGAACCCGGTGATCGAGAACTACACCGTGCGCATCGAGGAGTCCGTCGAGGTGCAGGCGTGAAGATCGGCGTCGTCACGTTCCCGGGCTCCCTCGACGACGTCGACGCCCAGCGCGCGGTGCGCTTCGGCGGTCACGAGGCCGTGGCGCTGTGGCACGGCGACCACGACCTCAAGGCGGTCGACGCGGTCGTCCTCCCCGGCGGCTTCTCGTACGGCGACTACCTGCGCTGCGGCGCCATCTCGCGGTTCTCCCCGGTCATGACCGAGGTCATCGCGGCGGCTGAGCGCGGGATGCCGGTGCTCGGCATCTGCAACGGCTTCCAGATCCTCTGCGAGTCGCACCTGCTGCCCGGCGCGCTGATCCGCAACGACCACCGCCGGTTCGTGTGCCGTGACCAGCGGCTGCGCATCGAGAACGCCGGCACCCCCTGGACCGCCGCCTACGCGCCCGGCCAGGAGATCACCGTCGTGCTCAAGAACGGCGAGGGCGGCTACGTCGCCGACGAGGCCACCCTCGACCGACTCGAGGGCGAGGGTCGCGTCGTGGCGCGCTACCTCGACATCAACCCCAACGGCTCGATGCGCGACATCGCCGGGGTGAGCAACGAGCGCGGCAACGTGGTCGGGCTGATGCCGCACCCCGAGCACGCGGTGGAGGACCTCACCGGCTCGGGCACCGACGGCCTCGGCTTCTTCACCAGCCTGGCCGAGCAGGTCTTCGCGTGAGCCCACTGCGCCTGTTCCGATGGGTGGCGGTCGCCGAGGCGGTCACCTGGACGCTGCTGCTGTTCGGGATGTTCCTCAAGTACGTCACCGAGACCACCGAGCTCGCGGTCCGGGTCTTCGGCATGCTCCACGGCGTCGTCTTCGTGGCGTACGCCGTCACCACGGTCGTCGTCGCGATCGACCAGCGCTGGAGCCGCGGGGCGACCGTCCTCGGGCTGGCCTCGGCGGTGCCGCCGTTCCTGACGATCTGGTTCGACCGTCGCGCCGAGCGCCGCGGCCTGCTGGGCACCACCTGGCGGCTGCGGGCCGAGGACCCGCAGGGCCTCGAGCGTCCCGTCTCCTGGCTGGTGCGCAACCCCGGTCGCGGCCTCGCCAGCGGGGTGGCAGCGGTCGCAGCGCTCACCGGCGTCGCGCTGCTGGCCGGCCCGCCCGTCGGCTGAGCCGGCCCCACGCCACCCGGAGCCCGGGCGGCCTCAGCTGCGGATCCCGCGCTGCAGCCGCTTCCAGGTGCGGGCGTTGACGACTCCCGAGGCGTCGATCCCGACCCGGCGCTGCCAGTCCTTGACGCCCTTCTCCAGGGCGGACCCGTAGACCCCGGTGACGGCGACCTTCGCCTTCGGTGACGCGGCGTTGAGCGACCGCTGCAGGCGGCGTACGGCGTCTCCGCTCGAGCCGAACTTGGTGGTGGTCTTGGCGCCGGCCGACAGCAGCGACATCCAGTGCGTGCGCGACCAGAGGTCCTGCTCGGCGAAGCCGTGCTCGCGCTGCCAGCGCTGCGTGGCCTTGACGACCCGGGGGCCGTAGGCGCCGGAGATGTCGCTGTCGAAGTAGCCCTTCTGCTTCAGCAGGCACTGCAGGGCCGCGACCTTCGCGGGGTCGGCGCGCTTGGTGCCCTTCTTGGTCTCGCGCGGCGGGCGGAGCAGCTCGTAGGACTGCCAGTTCACGCGGGTGCCGTTGCAGGTCTCGCCCTGGGGGCGGGCCGTGGTGCCCTGACCGAGGTCGAGGTAGTTGGAGTCGATGTTGATCCGCACCCCGCCCCACGTCTCGTCGTGCCCGCCGCGGTACTGCTTGACGCGGCCGCCGGGGCGCCAGCCGTCCTCGCGGATGTAGCTGCTGGAGGTGTTGGCCACGCCGTCCCAGCGGGCCAGCCAGATCGCGTCGGGCAGCTCGAACCGGTCGGGCCGGGTGACCCGGGCGTCGTCGAGGGCCTTGATGCCCGACGAGACGCTGGAGTAGACGCCGGAGACGTACTCGAGGGTGTGCAGCTTCTGGGTCCACCCCGACAGGAACGACAGCGCGGACTCGCGGCAGGCGGTGTTGGTGTGGTCGAAGCCCTCGAGGTCGTACCAGAGGGTGCTGCCCTCGCCGATCTTGAGCGCCTGCGCAGCGGCGACGGCGGAGACCGCCTCGCGCCGTCCCATCTTGAGCGCCTTGACGTACATGCCGTTCTTGCCGGGCCGGGGGTCGATCGTCCGGTCGTCGTCGTAACGCGGGAAGCGCGGCTGGCAGGAGGCCTGCGGGCCCAGCGTGATCGGCAGCAGCCGCCAGCCCTGGGTGGCCTGCTTGACGACCCAGGTGGGGGTCAGGTTCGGCTGGTTGCGGCAGGCCCGGGAGTCGCCGGAGATGTAGATGCCGACCGCGGAGAACGGCGAGGTGCGCCACCAGGTGTTCATCGACTTCTGCGTCGGCGCCAGGCACTGGTCGAAGCCGTAGCCGGTGAAGTCGCCGGGCGTGACGACCTCGCCCTCCTCGACGGTGGGGGCGCGGCGCTCACTGCTGCTCGGGCCGTCCGCCGCGGTGGCGGCGACGGTGGCGGACTGGGCGGCGACGCCGGTGGCGGCCAGTACGCCGCTGAGCGCGCCGGCGAGTGCCAGGCGGACCCGGGGGGAGGTCGGTCGGGACATCGGAGACTCCTGTGGCGCGGGGGCAGAACGGCGCCCAGGCGACCCGGGCTGCGTCACCTTAACCACACCAGTCACACGAGTAACAGCCTTCGCGGTGAACTACAGACGTGTAGTTTCCGCAGGTCAGAGGGGGTGTGCCGAGTCACGCACGGTCGAGGCGAGGCGCGGAGCCCGCCGCCGGTACATTGACCTCCGTGCCTGAGGACCCCGTGCAGCCCCGCATCTCCGCTCTCGACACCGTCGCCGCCGCGACCAGCGACCCGGGACGCGACCAGCCCTGGGCCGACCTGGGGCTCAAGGCCGACGAGTACGCCAGGATCCGCGAGATCCTCGGGCGCCGGCCCACGTCCAGCGAGCTGGCGATGTACTCGGTGATGTGGAGCGAGCACTGCTCCTACAAGTCCTCCAAGGTGCACCTCAAGCAGTTCTCCGAGATCCCCCAGGAGACCCCCGCGGGCGCGATGCTCGCCGGGATCGGCGAGAACGCCGGTGTCATCGACGTCGGCCAGGGCTACGCGGTGACCTTCAAGGTCGAGTCGCACAACCACCCGTCGTACGTCGAGCCCTACCAGGGCGCCGCGACCGGCATCGGCGGCATCGTGCGCGACATCCTCGCGATGGGCGCGCGGCCCGTGGCGGTCATGGACCCGTTGCGCTTCGGCCCGCTCGACGCCCCGGACACCCACCGGGTGCTGCCCGGGATCGTGGCCGGCGTCGGCGGCTACGGCAACTGCCTGGGCCTGCCGAACATCGGCGGCGAGGCCGTCTTCGACGAGTCCTACCTCGGCAACCCGCTCGTCAACGCGCTGTGCGTCGGCGTGCTGCGCCACGAGGACCTGCACCTGGCCAAGGCCTCGGGCGCGGGCAACCAGGTGATCCTGTACGGCGCCCGCACCGGCGGCGACGGGATCGGCGGCGTCTCGGTGCTCGCCAGCGAGACCTTCGACGCAGACGGGCCCGCCAAGCGGCCCAGCGTGCAGGTCGGCGACCCCTTCATGGAGAAGCTGCTCATCGAGTGCACCCTCGAGATCTTCGCCGCCGGTCTGGTCGCCGGCATCCAGGACCTCGGCGGCGCGGGCCTGTCGTGCGCCACCTCCGAGCTGGCCTCCGCCGGTGACGGCGGCATGCACGTCGAGCTCGACCGGGTGCCGCTGCGCGACTCCACCCTGGCTCCCGAGGAGATCCTCATGAGCGAGAGCCAGGAGCGGATGATGGCGGTCGTCGAGCCCGGCGACGTCGACGCGTTCATGGCGATCTGCGCCAAGTGGGACGTCGAGGCCGTGGTCGTCGGCGAGGTGACCGACACCGGTCGCCTCGAGATCGACTGGCACGGCGAGCGGGTCGTCGACGTGCCCCCGCGCTCGGTCGCGCACGACGGGCCGACGTACGAGCGCCCCTTCGCCCGCCCCTCGTGGCAGGACGCCCTGCAGGCCGACCGCGCCGAGGCGCTGGCCCGGCCCGTGACCGGCGAGGAGCTGCGCGAGACGCTGCTGCGCCTGGTCGCCAGCCCCAACCTGTGCGACAAGTCGTGGATCACCGACCAGTACGACCGCTACGTGCGCGGCAACACGGTGCTCGCGCAGCCGTCGGACTCGGGCATGGTGCGCATCGACGAGGAGACCAACCTCGGGGTCGCCGTCGCGACCGACTGCAACGGCCGCTTCGCCAAGCTCGACCCCTACACCGGGGCGCGGCTCGCGCTGGCCGAGTCCTACCGCAACGTCGCCACCGGCGGCGCGACCCCGCTGGCGATCTCGGACTGCCTGAACTTCGGCTCGCCCGAGGACCCCGACGTGATGTGGCAGTTCGCCGAGGCCTGCCGCGGCCTCAAGGACGGCTGCCTCGAGCTCGGCATCCCCGTGACCGGCGGCAACGTCAGCCTCTACAACCAGACCGGCGAGACCGCGATCCTGCCGACCCCCGTCGTCGCCGTGCTGGGCGTCATCCAGGACGTCACCCTGCGCACGCCGACCGGCTGGCGCTCCGTCGAGGGCGACGACCCCGGCGAGAGCGTGGTGCTGCTCGGTGAGACCCGCGAGGAGCTGTCCGGCTCGGAGTGGGCGCACGTGGTGCACGGTCACCTCGGCGGGCTGCCGCCGCAGGTCGACCTGGCGGCGGAGAAGTCGCTGGCCGAGCTGCTCCGCGCCGCCGCGGGCGCCGCCGCCGGGCTGCTGACCAGCGCCCACGACGTCTCCGACGGCGGACTGGCCCAGACGCTGGCCGAGTCGGCACTGACCCACATGTGCGGCGTGCGCGTGGACCTGTCCGGCGTCGCCGGCGGCGACCCCTTCGTCGCGCTCTTCGCGGAGTCCGCCGGGCGGGCCGTGGTGACCGTCGACCACGACGACCTCGAGGCGCTGCTGGCGCTGGCCGCCGAGCACGGCGTGCCCGCGACCCCGTTGGGTCGCACCGGCGGCGACGATCTCGTCGTCGACGGTGCCTTCGAGCTGAACCTGCTCAAGCTGCGCTCCGCCTGGATCGCCACGCTGCCCGCCGCCCTCGGCGGCGAGCTGGGGGTCATCGCCTGACCCCTGGCTGCACGGTCGTGGGGGTTGCGATGATTCTGGGCGCCGGGGCCGGTCGGTAGCACCGACCAGCCGTCACCACCCACGCCGAGGAGCCCCCCATGGGTCGCATCGTCTCCACCTTCTTCACCACCCTCGACTCCGTCGTCGAATCGCCGCACGAGTGGCACGGGCCGTACTTCGACGACGCGATGGGCGCGGCGATGACCCGCTACCAGTCGTCGGTGACCGCCTACCTGATGGGCAGCACGCTCTACCGCGAGTGGGCGGCGTACTGGCCGGGCAACGAGGACGACGACTTCGGGCCGTTCATCAACGCGCTGCCCAAGCACGTGCTGTCGAACAGCCTCACCGAGGCCACCTGGCAGGGCAGCGAGATCGTCTCCGGCAGCGAGGACGAGGTCGAGGCGCAGGTGCGCGAGCTCAAGGCGCGCACCGAGGGCGACATCGGCATGACCGGCTGCGCCACCACGGTCTCCTGGCTGCTGCGGCGCGGGCTGGTCGACGAGCTGCACCTCTTCGTCGACCCGGTCGTGGTGGGCCGGGGCCAGCGGCTCTTCGCCGCCGACGGCCAGCAGGTGCCGCTGACCCTGCTCGAGCAGACGGTGTTCCCCACCGGGGTCCTGCACCTGCGCTACGCGCCTGCATGATGGACCGGTGCCCGACGACCTGCCCGTGACCCGGAACCTGGTGATCCCGGGGGCCGAGCTGAGCGAGCGGTTCTCGCGCTCCTCGGGCCCGGGTGGGCAGGGCGTGAACACCACCGACTCCCGGGTCGAGCTGTCGTACGACGTCGCGGCGGCCTCCCTGCCGGCTCCGGTGCGCGCCCGCCTGCTCGACGCCCTCGCCGGCCGCCTCGTCGACGGGGTGCTCACCGTGGCGGCGTCGGAGTACCGCACCCAGCTGGCCAACCGCCGCGCCGCCCGCGAACGCCTCGCCGCGCTGGTGCGCACCGCGGCCGGCCCGCCACCCGCGAAGCGGCGCCCGACCAAGCCCACCCGCGGCTCCCAGCGCCGCCGCCTGGACGCGAAGAAGCGCCGCGGGGAGACCAAGCGCCTGCGCCGCGGCCCCGACGACTGATCCGCCGAGCAGTCACTTTTGCACCACCGACCGGTCACTTTCGCACCGCCGAGCGGTCGATCGGGCGCCGGCACGGCCCCTCATCATCGACCTCTCGGTGGTGCAGAACTGACTGCTCGATGGTGCAAAAGTGACCGCTCGGCCGTCGGGGGTGGCGGTGGCTACGAAGGAGAGGTGTGCACCGTCGTAGCCTGCTGATCCTGCCCGCGCTCGCGGCCGTCGCCGTGGCGGCCGCCGCCTGCGCCACCGGCCCCGAGGAGGTCCCGCCCGTGCCTGACGACGCCACGACCGAGGAGCTCGCCTACGGCGAGGACCCGAGCCAGTACGCCGTGCTGACCCGCCCCGCGGCGACCCCGCGGGGCGTCGCGGTGGTGGTGCACGGCGGGTTCTGGAAGGCGGAGTACGGCATCGAGTACGCCGAGCCCCTCGTCCCGAGCCTCGTCGAGGCCGGCTGGGCGGTGCTGGCGCTGGAGTACCGCCGGGTCGGGACCGGCGCCGGTGGGGGCGGCGGCGTACCCGAGACGCTCGACGACGTCGCCGCCGGCATCGATCTCCTCGCTGACGCTGAGCTCGGGGTCGACCTCGCTGTGGTCCCGGTCGTCGCGATCGGGCACTCCGCCGGCGGCCACCTGGCCACCTGGGCGGCCTCCCGCACCCGCCACGACCGGTGGGCTGACGGGGTCGAGCTCACCCATGTGATCTCGCAGGCCGGCGTGCTCGACCTGGTCTCGGCGGACGCGGCCGGACTGGGCGGGGGAGCGGTGGCGGCCTTCCTCGGTCGGGGCCCGGGCCCGGAGGACGCGATGGTCGACCCGCTGCGCCAGGTGCCGCTCGACCAGCCGGTGTGGTGCGTGCACGGGCGCGACGACACGATCGTGCCGCCCTCGCAGTCGCAGACCTACGTCGACGCCGCCGTCGCGGCTGGCGCGCAGGCCGAGCTGGTCGAGGTCGACGGCGACCACTTCACCGTCGTCGACCCCGCGTCGCCGGCCTGGGCGCGGACCCTGGAGATCCTCGCCGGTCTCTGATCCCGGGGCCCGTGGGACGTCATACGCTCGGCATCGACGGACGTCCCGCCCGTATGACGTCCCCAGGGCGCGGTGGGCCGGGCTGGCAGTGCGGGCACCACCAGGTACGTCGGTTCGCGGGGTCGTTCGGGATCTCGTCGACCATCTGCACCACGGTGCCGCAGCGCAGGCACGGCCTGCGCTGCCGGCCGGCGACCCAGTGCGACTCACCGCGGCGACCGGTGCCGGTGGTGACCTGGTAGGCGCCCGGCACCAGAGCGGAGTGCCGCAGCGCTCGTGCGGCCAGGGTGACCAGCCGTTCGACGTCGATCTCGCCGACCGGGGTCCAGGGGCTGCGTCCGATGATGAACGCGAGCTCGTTGGCCCAGAGGTTGCCCAGTCCGGCCATCCGGGTCTGGTCGAGCAGCGCGCTGACCAGGGGGACGCCCGGGTCAGCGCGCAGGCGGCGTACGGCCTCGGCGGCGTCGAAGTCGTCGTGCAGCAGGTCCGGGCCCGAGGTGGCCGATCAGCCGCGACTCCTCGACGGTGGCGACCAGGTCGAGCTGGTGCAGACGCATGCCCCACGCGGTGGTGCCCGTCGTCGTCTCGAGCACGACGCGCACGTCCGGCAGCAGCCGCGACGGCAGCCGCCGACCCGGCCGGGTCACCGACCACTCGCCGTCCATCAGCAGGTGGCTGTGCAGCGTGACCCCGCCGGAGAAGCGGGTCAGCAGGTGCTTGCCGTGGGTGGCGTGCTCGAGCACCTCGCGCCCGGCGAGGTCGCGGGTGGCCAGGCGCGGCACGCGGAGGTCCGAGCGCGCGACGGTGCGGCCGAGCAGGCTGCGGTCCAGGCGTCGGGCCAGCTTGTGGACGCTGTCGCCCTCGGGCACGTCGGCTGCCGGCCCGGGTCAGGCGAGGACGCCGGGCGGGAAGACGCCCCCGGCGACCATCTGCTTGACCCACGGACGCCCCAGCGTCCGCAGCCGCTCGGTGCCCTCGTCCCCGAGGGCCGCCCACGGGGCGTGCCCGCGCTCGTCGGTGTCCGTCTCGATCGCGGTCCGCAGCGCCACGCCCCCCTCGGTGAGGGTGCCGTCGGCGCCCATCAGGCCGCGGTCGGCCAGCGCGACGACGCACGCCTGCCACTGCTCCTCGGACCACCCGCGCGTCGCCTGCGCGGCCGGCACCGTGAAGCCGGTCCCCGTCGCGGTGTGGGTCACCAGCGACTCCAGCCCGCTCAGCCCGTGCGCCAGGGTCGTGGCCACGTGCCCGTCGCCCCGGTGCTCACGGATCAGCGTCAGGGCGTGGAAGAGCACCAGGTGCGGCTCGTCGGGCCACGGCTGGTCGGCGTGCGCGGCGTACAGCGCGCGGCCCTCGGGGGTGCACCCGGCCGCGGCGGTCCGGGCCAGCGTCGGCCGCCTCGGCCATCTCGGCGGAGTGCGAGGACCTCCGTCACCGAGCAGACGCCGGTACGCCGCGTCGATGCCGCGGTAGCGCGCCGCCATGACCTGCTCGGGGTCGGCGGCCTCCCAGCAGGTCGGCACGAAGTGCTCGACCAGCGAGGGCGCGAAGACGAAGAAGGTGGCGACGACGGGGCCGGGACCGACCCGACCCATCGCGGCCGCGCGCGAGGCGAAGTAGGCGCCGCGGCCCCTGCGGACACCGAGTGCGGTGATCTCCTGCTCGACCTCCGGCACGAAGTACCCCAGCGCGTGCAGGGTCTCCAGCGAGCGGGCGGTGCGGCCGGACGAGTGCGGATCCATGGCCCCTGTCTACCTGGCGCACCCGAGCGCCGCCCACCCCCCTGCGCCCACCCCGCACGGGCTGCCGGGCGCCGCACTAGGCTGCCCAGGGTGCCCGCCCGACTGCGCCTCGCCGACCCCGCCGACGTCGCCGACGCCCTCCAGCGGGTCGCGGCCGGGGCAGGGGAGCGGGCCGACCTCAGGCTGCTGGTCAAGCACTTCATGGCGGTGCTCGAGCAGCGCGCCCCCGGGCACTCGGTGGAGGTGCGGGTGCCGCCGTACGCCGCCGTCCAGGTGATCCCTGGCGTCCGGCACACCCGCGGCACCCCGCCGGCCGTGGTCGAGACCGACGCCGCGACCTGGATCGCGCTGGCCACCGGGGAGCTGACCTGGGCCGCGGCCGAGGACTCCGGCCGGGTCAGTGCCTCGGGCCAGCGCGCCGACCTCGCCCCGCACCTGCCGCTCACCTGAGACATCGCCGGCCGCCGGCCGGAGGGCAGGGTCTAGCCTCCAGCCATGCTTCCCCACCCCGACCCGCGTGACTGGTTCCTCTCCCGCGCGGAACGAGGCAACCCGGCCACCCGTCTGGACGACGCCCACCGGGACGAGGCGTTCACGACCGGCAACCTGGCCCGACCGCTCGTGCACGGCCAGACCTACTTCACCGAGCTGCACCGGTGCATCGAGGCGGCCGGCGAGGGCGACCTGGTCTGGTTCACCGACTGGCAGTCCAACCCCGACCAGCAGCTGACCGACGACCCCGCGCAGCGAGCTCGTCGAGGTGCTCGGCCGCGCGCTCGAGCGCGGGGTCGACGTACGGGCCCTGGTCTGGCGCTCGCAGTCCGGGCAAGCTCGGCTACTCGCACGACGAGCACCGCGAGCTCGGGGAGCTCCTGCAGGAGCGCGGCGCCGACGTCCAGCTCGACATGCGGGTGACCCGGGCCGGCGCGCACCACCAGAAGTTCTGCGTCGTCCGGCACCGCGACGACCCGCGCCGCGACATCGCCTTCCTGGGCGGCATCGACCTGTGCCACGGGCGCCGCGACGACGCCCGGCACGGAGGTGACCCGCAGGCGGAGCCGGTCTCCGAGGAGTACGGCGAGCGCCCGCCGTGGCACGACGTCCAGGTCGCCCTGCAGGGGCCGGTCGTCCACGACGTGGAGACCGTCTTCCGGGAGCGCTGGGAGGACTCGACGCCCACGTCACGCAACCCGTTGCGCCGGCTGCGCGACGCCCGTGCCGACCTCGACGAGGCCCGGCGGCCGCTCCCGCCGCAGGCCCCGCCGCCGCCGAAGGTCGCCGGGGCCGACCACGCCGTCCAGCTGCTGCGCACCTATCCGATGCTGGGTGCGGGCTGGGCCTTCGACTTCGCGCCCGAGGGTGAGCGGTCGGTGGCGCGCGGCTACACGAAGGCCGTCCAGCACGCCAGGAAGCTCATCTACGTCGAGGACCAGTTCCTGTGGGGCGGGGAGATGAGCACGGTCCTGGTCGACGCGCTCGAGGCCAACCCGGGTCTGCACCTGGTCGTGGTGCTGCCGCAGTTCCCCGACCAGGACGGCTGGTTCGCCCGCGACCCGCAGGTCTTCGGACGCCTGCGCGGCGTCCAGCGCCTCGTGCTGACCGCCCCCGACCGCGTCGCGTTCTACGGGATCGAGAACCACGCGGGCACCCCCGTCTACGTGCATGCCAAGGTCTGCGTGCTCGACGACTCCTGGTCCTCGATCGGCTCGGACAACTTCTGTCGCCGGTCGTGGACCAACGACTCCGAGCTCTCCGCCGCGATCATCGATCGCAGCCCCGCCGACGGCGCCGGTCTGCCCCGCCGGCTCCGGCTCACCCTGGCCGCCGAGCACCTCGACCGGCTCGACCCCGACGAGCTGACCGGCCTCGACGACATGGAGGACGCGGGGCTGCTCGAGGTGATGGCCGACTGCGTCGACCCCGTCGACATGTTCGCGCGGTTCGCCGAGAGCGCGGCTGCCCTGGACGCCTGGCACGACGGCGGCCGGGTCGGCCCACGTCCGCCCGGCCGGCTGCAGGACGCTGCCCGAGCCGCGGCTCTCGCTGCTGCGCCAGCTCGTCGCCGCCCCCAGCTACCGCCTGCTGCACGACCCCGACGGGCGGTCGTGGCGGATGCGCCGGCGCAAGGGCTTCTGACCCGCCCCCTCGCCCCGCCCCAGGCCCCAGCCGCCGGCCCCGCTCCCGCTGGCCGGGAGGTTCATCGGCCGGCCGACGAAACTCCCGCCGGCCGCCCCACTACCGTGGCGCCATGAGCTCCCACGCCGACCTCACCGACCTGCGGGCCCGCGTCACCGACGTGCTGCCCGGCCTGCGCAGCGACCTCGAGGACCTGGTCCGCATCGAGTCCGTGAGCGCCGACCCCGCCCGCGCCGGCGAGGTACGCCGCAGCGCCGAGGCCGTGCGCGCGCTGCTGGCCGCGGAGGGCATGGACACCGAGGTGGTCAGCATCGAGGGCGGGGCGCCCGCGGTGATCGGGCACAAGGCCGGCCCGGTGGGTGCGCCGACGGTGCTGCTCTACGCCCACCACGACGTGCAGCCGGAGAACGACCACGCCGACTGGGACTCCCCGCCCTTCGAGCCGACCGAGCGCGACTCCCCGAGCGGGCGACGCCTCTTCGCGCGCGGTGCCGCCGACGACAAGGCCGGGATCGTGGCCCACCTCGGGGCGCTGCGCGTCTTCGGCGACGACCTGCCCGTCAGCGTCACCGTCTTCGTCGAGGGCGAGGAGGAGGTCGGCTCCGAGACCCTCCCGGCGCTGCTCGCGGCGCACCAGGAGCGGCTGCGCGCCGACGTCATCGTGATCGCCGACTCCGGCAACTGGGACGTCGGCGTCCCGGCCCTGACCACCAGCCTGCGCGGCCTGGTGCGCGCCGACGTCGAGGTGCGCACCCTGACCCATGCCGTGCACTCGGGCATGTGGGGCGGGCTGGTGCCGGACGCGCTGATGACGCTGAGCCGGCTGGTCGCGACCCTGCACGACGACGAGGGCAACGTGGCGATCGCGGGCCTGCACGCCGGCCCCGCCGCCGACGTGGACTACCCCGAGGAGCGGCTGCGCGCCGAGTCCGGCGCCGCCCCCGGCACCCACTGGATCGGCAGCGGCTCCGCGGTCGAGCGACTGTGGACCAAGCCCGCGCTGAGCATCACCGGCCTCGACGCCCCGAAGGTCGAGGGCTCCAGCAACACCCTGGTGCCCGCTGCTCGCGCTCGGATCTCGCTGCGCATCGCCCCCGGCGACAGCGCCGAGAACGCCGTCGCCCGGCTCCGCGAGCACCTCGACCAGCACGTCGCCTGGGGTGCGGAGCTGAGCGTGAGGATCGTCGACACCGGCGAGGCCACCCAGATCGACGCCACCGGCCCGGCGTACGACGCCGCCCGTGCGGCCTTCGCGGAGGCCTGGGACGGCACCCGGCCGATCGACATGGGCGTGGGCGGCTCGATCCCCTTCATCGCCGAGTTCCTCGAGTCGTTCCCACGGGCCAGCGTGCTCGTGACCGGTGTCGAGGACCCCGACACCCGCGCGCACGGCGCCAACGAGGGGCTGCACCTCGCCGAGTTCGAGCGGGTCGTGCTGGCCGAGACGCTGCTGCTCGCGCGGCTCGCGGAGGCGGGTACGCCCACGGGCTGAGATGCCCCGGCGGGTAAAAATCCGTCCGTCTGACAGGAACGAACTCCAGATGTGCGTGAGTGCGCTCACACACGGGTAGTGAGGCTCGACCGACCACGGTCGGCCCCCCATCCACCACATCGGGAGTTCTCGGGACATGACAGCCTCGCCAGACGCAGGAACCAACCAGCCGCCCCCAGCCGCCGACGGAACCGCGCCAGGAGTGGCTCGCCGCTCGTTCCTGGGCTACGTCATCGGCGGCACCACGCTCGTCGCCGCAGCCGACCTCGCGATGGCCCGCCCGGCCCGCGCGGGGGCGGCCGCGGTGCCCTCGCTGCCCCAGGTGCCCGAGCTCTACGACCTCGAGGACCTCCAGAGCGACGCCGCGCTGCCCACCTCGCAGCTGATCACCGTCGAGGTGCACGAGGACGGCACGGCCTCCTTCGCGCTGCCGCGCATGGAGGTCGGGCAGGGCATCACCACCTCGACCGCGATGATCATCGCCGAGGAGCTGGACCTGCCCGTCGACAAGGTGCGGGTCAGCCTCGCCCCGGCGCGCCCCGAGCTGGTCTTCAACCAGCTCACCGGCGGCTCCAACTCCACCGTGTCGACGTACACCCCGATCCGCGTGGCCGCCGCCATCGCCCGCGGCGCGCTGCTCGAGGCCGCCGCGCTCCAGCTCGGGTACGCCGTCGAGCGGCTGACCTCCAAGGACGGGGTCGTCTTCGGCCCCGGTGGCGAGTCGCTGTCCTACGCCGAGCTGGCCGTGCAGGCCGCCAGCCCGACGACCAAGGTGGTCGACGTGCTGCTCAAGGACTCCAGCGAGTTCACCCGCATCGGCACGGCCCGCAACAGGGACGACGCCCGCCTGGCGGTGACCGGGCAGAAGGACTTCACGCTCGACCTGGACGTCCCGGGGGCGCTGCCCACGATGCTGTGCCGCCCGCCGACGCTCAACGGCTCGCCGAAGAAGCTGCGCAACACCAAGAAGATCCTCCGGATGCCGGGTGTGAAGGACGTCGCGGTCGTCGACACCGGGGTCGCCGTGCGTGCGAAGACCTTCGGGCAGTGCATCGACGCGATCCGCGCCATGGACGTGGTGTGGAACCCCGGGCCGGTCGAGGGCGAGTCGGACCAGACGATCATGGCCCGGCTCAAGAAGGCCGAGCTGCCGCTGGTCGTGCCGGCGGTGCCGCTGCTGGCCGAGACGGTCGAGGAGCGCTTCGAGTTCATGTTCCGCTCCAGCGCCGCGCTGGAGCCCAACTGCGCCATCGCCGACGTGCGCGCGGACTCCGCCGAGATCTGGGCGGGGCTGAAGGTGCCGATCCTGGCCCAGCAGAACATCGCCCAGGAGCTCGGCATGAGCCAGGACCAGGTGCAGGTCAACGTCATCACCGGAGGCGGCTCCTTCGGGCACAAGCTCTTCAGCGACGCCGCCATCGAGGCGGCGAAGGTGTCCCAGGCGATGGGCAAGCCGGTCAAGCTGATGTGGCACCGCGCCGACGAGCCCCGCCAGGGCCGGCTGCACCCGATGGTCACCTCCCGGATCCGGGCCACCGTGCTGGCCGGCGAGGTGCTCACCTTCGAGCAGCGCAACACCAGCGTGGTCACCGACTTCAGCCACGGCCTCGGCGAGATCATCACCTCGACCATCGACGAGGCCCCCACCGAGGTCGGTCGCCAGCTCGGCGGGATGGGCTTCTCGCAGACGATCTTCACCCTCACCCAGGAGCTCGGCTACAACTTCGGAGCGGTCACCCAGCTGCTCAACGAGACCGACGACCGGTTCAACACCGGGTCGATGCGCAACATCTACTCGCCCGACACCCGGGTCGCGGTCGAGCTCGTGGTGGACCGGCTGGCCGCGAAGGTCGGTCTGGACCCGTTGGAGTTCCGCCTCAAGCACGCCAAGAGCCCCAAGGTGCGCAAGGCGCTGGAGAAGGTCGCCGAGGAGGGCGACTGGGGCCGGAAGATGCCGCAGGGCATGGCCCAGGGCATCTCGATCCACCAGGAGTACAAGGGCGCCACCGCCTGCCTGGTCGAGATCGACGTCCGCCCCGAGACGGTCAACCGCACGATCCGCAACGCCGTCACCGGCCCGCGGGTCACCCGGGCGACCTTCGCCGTCGACGCCGGGCTGGTCATCAACCCGCGAGGTCTCCAGGCCCAGATGATGGGCGGCTTCTCCGACGGGCTGGCCCTCACGCTGACCAGCAGCGTGCACCTGCGCGACGGGCACTTCATCGAGGCCAGCTGGGACAACTACTACTACACCCGGCAGTGGAACATCCCGCCCCGCTTCGACTGCTTCGTGCTGCCCTCCGACGACCAGCTGCCGGGCGGTGCCGGCGAGGCCGGCGTGGCCGCGTCGGCCGCTGCGGTGGCCTGCGCCTACACCCGGGCCACCGGCACGATGCCGACCCGCTTCCCCATCAACCACGGCCGGGTCACCTTCAAGCCCAAGTCGTTCGTGCCGTCGGTCCCGAAGTCGCCGACCAACGGCCTCAAGTTCACCTACTAGGAGAGGCCGACATGCCCAAGCAGACCTTCATCCTCAACGGCAAGCCGGTCACCGTGAACGTCAACGACGACGTCCGGGTGCTCTGGGTCCTGCGTGACCTCCTCGGGGTCACCGGACCGAAGTACGGGTGCGGCATCAACGTGTGCAAGGCGTGCACGTCGCACATCAACGGCAAGGCCTTCAACCCCTGCTCGGTCCGGGTCGGTGACCTGGGCCGCGGCGACGAGGTCACCACCATCGAGGGACTCCCCGACACGGTCGGAAGCGACCTGCACCCGATGCAGGAGGCGTGGATCGACCGCGACGTCCCGCAGTGCGGCTACTGCCAGCCGGGCCAGATCATGGCCGCGGTGGCGCTGGTGCGGAAGGTGCGTCGTGAGGGGCGCGAGATCGGCGAGGCCGACCTCGACACCATCCGCAACATCTGCCGGTGCGGCACCTACACCCGCATCCGCGAGGCGGTCGTCCAGGGGGCGCGCGGGATGGCCTGAGACGGGTCGCTAGGCGGTCGGCTCGGTGGCCGGGGGCGTCGTGGGCAGCGTGAGCGTGAAGACGCTGCCCGTCCCCGGCGTCGAGTCGACCGCGACGTGCCCGCCCAGGCGGCGTACGACGCGCTCGACGATCGCCAGCCCCAGGCCCGTGCCGGGCAGACCGGACGCCGCCGGGTCGGCGGAGCGGAAGAACTCCTCGAACAGGTGCTGCTGCTCCACCGGGTCGATCCCGATGCCGTGGTCGACGACCTGCAGCTGCGTGCTGCCCCCCTCGGGCGCGGACAGGTGCACCTCGACGGTGCCGCCGTCGCGGGAGTACTTCACGGCGTTGCTGACCAGGTTGACCACCATCCGCTCGAGGTCGGTCGGTTCCGCCGTGAGCAGCACCGGGTCGGCAGGGACGTGCACCCGCACCCGGACGTCGCGGGCATCGGCCAGCACCCCCAGTCCCTCGACCGCCTCGGCGACGGCGGTGCGCAGGTCGGAGGGGGTCGCCAGCGCCGGGTCGGCCTCCTCGGTGACCCGGGCCAGGGTGAGCAGGTCGGCGACGATGGCGTCCAGGCGCCGGGTGGCCCGCCCGATGCCGTGCAGCGCGCGGTCGACCTGTGGCGTCGTCGACGACCCCTCGGCGAGGAAGTCCTCCAGCATGTCGAGGTAGCCGCCGGCCGCCGCCAGCGGGTTCTTCAGCTCGTGCGCCATCGTCCCGATGAGCTGTTGGCGGTACGCCGCGGCCTGCCGCTCGCGCTCGAAGCTGCGGGCGTTGAGCACGGCACGGCCCAGGTCGTGGCCGATGTCGAGCGCGGCGCTCGCCTCCTCGTCGGACCAGTCGCCGCGGTCGTGCCGGAACATCACCAACCGGCCCACGCACTCCGAGCCGGCGCCCAGCGGGGTCAGCAGCAGCGAGGTGTCGCCCTGGGCGTTCAGACCTTCGAGCAGCACGGCGTGCTCCTCGACGCTCAGCAGCGCCGGGGCGGCGCGGTGGTGGGAGACGATCGCGACCCGCTGCTCGCGCCAGCAGCGCTCGGCGAGCAGCCGCGACTGGAGCGAGACCTCGTCGAGCCCGTCGACGGCCTCCCCGGCGAGCAGCCGCACCCGGACGTCGTCGACCCCGAAGCCCTCGCGCACCGTGTCGATGGCCGTCTCGAGCAGGCGGGCCAGATCGAGGTCGGCGGTGGCGCTGCGCACGACGCGGCGGGCCGCGTCGGCGAGGCGCACCTGCTCGGTCAGCCGCCCGTGCTCCAGGGCTTCGATCATGGCGCGGTTGGCGCGCGCCGCGTGCTGCTCGAGCCGGTGACGCTGCTCGGGGCCGGGTCGGCGCCCGTCGACGGGGAGGTCGACCCAGACGATGCCGTGCAGGACCTCGTCCAGGTCGACGAGCGGGGCCATCAGCAGGTCGCAGGGCTGCCAGCCGTCGGGGTCCTCGGGTCGGGGCTCGGAGCCGACCCAGATGTGGTCCAGCAGCTCGACTGCCTCGTCGTGCGGCAGGAACCGCAACCGGCCCCACCGCTGGGCCCGCTCGAGCATCTCCATCGCCACCGGAGTCGGTGTGACGTCGCCGGTGAGGGTGTCGCGCGCCTCGTCGTGGCCGTTGACCACGACGAACTCGAGCTCGTCGCTCTCCCGGAAGAGGCTGACGGCCGAGAGACGGAACCCGCCGGCGCGCGCCATCTCCGCGGCGATGTCGCCGAGGGTCCGGGCCAGGTCCGAAGGGCCACCACCGCGGATCTCGTGCGGCGGCGGTGGGCGGACCGGAGCCGACACGACGAGGGCGGGACCAGGAGCGGAGCCGGGCGCGGGGGAGACCGCAGGACCGGCAGGGGTGGCGGTGCGCGAGGGCGGGGTCACGGGCGGCTCCGGCAGGTGGGGGCGCGGGCCAGGTGCTCGACCACCCGCGGGCCTCGATCCTAGGGCCGATGGCGGCAGGGCGTGCCGGGTTCGCGGGAGAGGGGTCAGTCGGCCGCGGGGAGCCGGACCCGGAAGGTGCTGCCCTCCCCGAGCCGGGACTCCACCTCGGTGCGGCCTCCGTGCCGGACGGCGATGCGGTGCACGATGTTGAGGCCCAGGCCGGTGCCGGGCTCGGCCAGCGCCACCGGGTTGGTGGAGCGGAAGAACTCCTGGAACAGCTGCGCCTGGTCCGCTTCGGAGATCCCCAGGCCGGTGTCGGTGCACTCGAGCACCACCTCGTGGCCCTCGACGGCCAGGCACACCGTGATGGTGCCGCCCGTGGGGGTGTACTTGCAGGCGTTGCTGACCAGGTTGGTGACCAGGCGCTCGATCTCCTCCGCCTCGGCCATGGCGACGACCGGGCGACGGGGGGTCTCGACGACGACGTCGAGACCCCTCTCGTCCAGGGCGTGGGCGAGGAGCGCGAGCACGTCGGCGACCACCGAGCCGACGTCGACGCGGGTCGGGACCACCGGTCGGTCCGGGTCGCCCACCCGCGCCAGCAGCAGCAGGTCCTCCACCACCCGGGTCATCCGGTGGGCACCGCGCCCGATCGTGGCGACCGAGGGGCCCACGCTCCGGGCCAGCTCCGGTGACAGGTCCTGCACCAGGTCCTCGAGGATCTCGACGTGGCCGAGGATGGCTGTCAACGGGTTCTTCAGCTCGTGGGAGACGGTCGCGATGAGTCGTCCCTTGTAGGAGTCGATGGCCCGCAGCTCGGCCACCAGTCGCTGCTCGCGCTCGAAGGACCGGGCGTTGAGCACCACGCGACCCAGGTCGTGGCCGATGTCGAGCGCCGCCGCGCGCTCGGTGGCCGACCAGTCGGGCGCGTCCACCGGCCGGGTCAGGACCAGGTTGCCCAGCGCCTCGGGCCCGGCCCCGATCGGCACCAGGAGCAGCGAGCCGACCGCGATGGACTCCAGGAACGCGAGGCTCTCCTGGGCGTCGACGTGGGAGAGCGCGGAGGCGGAGGCGGGGGCGTGGTGCGGCGAGAGCACCTGGGCCTGCTGCAGCAGCCAGGCCGCGCGCGCGACGCGCTCGGCGACCCGCACCAAGCGGCCCGGCAGGCGCACCTCGGTGTCGTCGAGGGCGACCACGCGTCCGGTGCCGTGCCCGTCACCGTCGAAGAGCTGCAGCCAGGCCCCCACGGCACGGAACCCCTGCATCAACGCATCGGCGCTGGCCCCGAGGACCTCGTCGATCCCGAGGTCGGCCGGCGCGTTCCGCACGATCTGGCGTGCCGCCGAGGCCAGGCGGACCTGCTCGGCGAGCTCCTCGCGCTCGAGGGCGAGGACCGCGGCTCGTGCGGCCTGCTCGGCGTACGCCGCCAGCACCCGCTGCTGCTCGGGCCCCGGGCGCCGCCCGTCCTCGGGCAGGTCCAGCGACAGCAGACCCAGCAGCTCGCCGTCGCGCCCGTAGAGCGGCGCGCACAGGGCGTCCATGGGGTGCCAGGCGTCGATGCAATCGGCCGCCTCGATCTCGGGGACCCAGCCCCACATGTCGGCGTCGCCGGGCATCGCCTCGTGCGGCACGAAGCGCAGCGGGCCCCAGTGCTCGGCGACCTCGAGCTCGGCCAGGATCGCCGTGAGCGGGGTCCGGGAGCCCAGGAGCTGCTCGCGGGCACCGTCGTCGCCGACGACCGCCACCATCTCCAGCTCGTCGCCCCGGACCAGCCCCACCGCGGCGACCCGGAAGCCCACCATGCGGGTGACGCCCTCGACGAGCAGCTCGAGCACGTCGGTCCCCGGAGGAGCCGGTTCCACGCCTGGCCAGGCTCGCTCGGTCACAGCTCCCCGTCCGGTGTGCGCGTCTCGGTCAGCCTCCCCCCGAGGGCTGTGCGCAATCCTAGGCGGAGGTCCGCTCCTCGGGAGGCGAATCGGTGAGGGATCGCCGGGGCCGTAGACTGCGGGCCGTGCCCTTCCAGAGCAGCGGCAGCACCCGGCAAGGCGGAGACGGGCGACTGACCGACGCCCTCGACCCGCAGGACCAGGGTCCCCAGGACGCCTGCGGCGTCTTCGGCGTCTGGGCCCCCGGTGAGGACGTCTCGAAGCTGACCTACTTCGGTCTCTACGCGTTGCAGCACCGCGGCCAGGAGTCCGCGGGCATCGCCGTCAGCAACGGCCGCCAGATCCTGGTCTACAAGGACATGGGCCTGGTCTCGCAGGTCTTCGACGAGACCACCCTCGCCTCGCTCAAGGGCCACCTCGCCGTCGGGCACTGCCGCTACTCCACCACCGGCGCGAGCACCTGGGAGAACGCGCAGCCGACCTTCCGACCCACGCCGGACGGCTCCATCGCCCTGGGCCACAACGGCAACCTGATCAACACCGCCGAGCTGGCCGAGGCGGTCGCCGCGCTGCCCGGACCCGACGGCGAGCTCGAGCTGCAGCGCCCGGTGGAGACGTCGACCAACGACACCAGCCTGGTGACCGCACTGCTGGCCCACCACCCGGACTCCACGCTGGAGGAGCGGGCCCTCGAGGTGCTGCCGATGCTGCGCGGCGCCTACTGCTTCGTGTGGATGAACGAGGGCACCCTGTACGCCGCCCGCGACCCGCAGGGCATCCGCCCGCTGGTCCTGGGCCGCCTCGACCGCGGGTGGGTGGTCGCCTCGGAGGACGCCGCCCTGGCCACCATCGGCGCCAGCCGGGTCCGTGAGGTCGAGCCCGGCGAGATGCTCGTCATCGACGGCGACGGGCTGCGCTCGCACCACTTCGCGGAGCCGGAGCGCAAGGGCTGCGTCTTCGAGTACGTCTACCTGGCCCGTCCCGACGCCACCATCGCCAACCGGTCGGTCCACGAGGCACGGGTCGAGATGGGCCGCGAGCTCGCGCGCCAGTTCCCCGTCGACGCCGACATGGTGATGCCGGTGCCGGAGTCGGGGACGCCGGCCGCCGCCGGGTACGCCGAGGAGTCCGGCATCCCCTTCGGGCAGGGCTTCGTCAAGAACGCCTACGTCGGACGTACCTTCATCCAGCCCAGCCAGACCCTGCGCCAGCTCGGCCTGCGCCTCAAGCTGAACGCCCTCGAGCACCAGATCCGCGGCCGCAGGCTCGTGGTGGTCGACGACTCGATCGTGCGCGGCAACACCCAGCGCGCCCAGGTGCGGATGCTGCGCGAGGCGGGCGCCCTCGAGGTGCACGTGCGGATCTCCTCGCCGCCGGTGCGCTGGCCCTGCTTCTACGGCATCGACTTCGCCACCCGCGCCGAGCTGATCGCCAACGGCATCGACACCGACGAGATCGCCGCCAGCGTGGGTGCCGACAGCCTGGGCTACATCTCGCTCGAGGGGATGATCGCCGCGACCGGCCAGCCCACGTCCTCGTTGTGCACGGCCTGCTTCACCGGGGAGTACCCCGTCGAGCTGCCCGACGAGTCGCTGCTCGGCAAGCACCTGCTCGAGGCGAGCCTCAGCTCGCCCGCCCTGGGCCGTGCGCTGCCCGTCCTGAACAACCCGTGAGCGGCCAGGAGGCCTGACGTGACCGAGACCAACGCCTACGCCCGCGCCGGCGTGAACATCGAGGCAGCCGACACGGCCATCGAGCTCATGAAGGGCTGGGTCGCCCGGGCCTCGCGTCCCGAGGTCATCGGCGGCCTCGGCGGGTTCGCCGGGCTCTTCGACGCCTCCGCGCTGACCCGCTACACGCGGCCGCTGCTGGCGACCTCCACCGACGGGGTCGGCACCAAGGTCGCCATCGCGCAGGCCATGGACGTCCACGACACCATCGGTCGCGACCTGGTCGGCATGGTCGTCGACGACCTCGTCGTCTGTGGCGCCGAGCCGCTGTTCATGACCGACTACATCGCCACCGGCCGGGTCGTGCCCGAGCGGATCGCCGCCATCGTCAAGGGCATCGCCGAGGGCTGCATCGAGGCCGGCTGCGCGCTGGTCGGCGGCGAGACCGCCGAGCACCCCGGGCTGCTGGCCCCCGACGAGTACGACGTCGCCGGCGCCACGACCGGTGTCGTGGAGGCCGACCGCCTCCTGGGGCCGGCGCGCGTGCGCCCCGGTGACGTGGTGCTGGCCATGGAGGCCAGCGGCCTGCACTCCAACGGCTACTCGCTGGTGCGTCACGTGCTGCTCGCCCCGCCCGACCAGGGCGGTGCCGGCTGGGCGCTGGACCGCGACGTGCCCGAGCTCGGCCGGACCCTCGGCGAGGAGCTCCTCGAGCCGACCCGCATCTACGCCAAGGCCTGCCTCGACCTGGCCGCCCGCACCGGCGTGCACGCCATGTCGCACGTCACCGGTGGCGGTCTGGCCGCGAACCTGGAGCGGGTGATGCCCGCCGAGCTGGTCGCCACCCTCGACCGCGCCACGTGGACCCCGCAGCCGGTCTTCGACCTGGTCCGCCAGGTCGGGGCGGTGTCCCAGCCCGACCTCGAGGCCACCTTGAACTGTGGCGTCGGCATGGTGGCGCTGCTGCCCGCCGACGACGTCGACACCGCGGTGGCGGTGCTCGCCGGGCACGGCGTACGGGCCTGGGTGGCGGGCGAGGTGCGCGCCTCCGCGGACCGCGGTGGACGCGTGGACCTGGTGGGCCAGCACCCCGGTTGGTGAGCCGCACAGCCCGGCGAGAGGCCCGGGTGTGCGAGATCGACCCCTCAGCAGGTAGCGTTGCACTCACGAGAGTTGAGAGACCGCCCGGGAGCCACAGAGCCCCGGCCAAGCGTGCAAGGGGGCTAACCCTATGGGGCGCGGCCGAGCTAAGGCCAAGCAGACGAAGGTCGCTCGCGACCTGAAGTACCGCACTCACGAGACGGACTTCGGGGCGTTGGCCCGTGAACTGCATGGCAGCGATGATGGCAACGACACCGAGCGTGTCGAAGAGTCGGATGACGGGCCGGGTTACGACCCGCGCCGTGACTGACACCTGAGGCCTTCGGGCCCTTGAGCAGTTTCCCCGGGTACCCGGGGATTCCGTAGGCGTGGGGGTGTTGCATCACCCCCACGCCTACGGTTCTACCTGCACGCCTCGGCCGCGGCCCGGTCCTCCGGGTCGTGCGCATCGTGCAGGTCGCGTCGACGTTGTCCACAGGCGGCGACGCCGCAGGTGTCGGGCTCCCGAGCAGGGGCACAACGCCGTCATGGGACCCCACGACCTCAGTCGACGCCGCGACCACGAGGTGCGTGCGGGGTCGACTGACCCGGGGGCGCCACGGTGCGTACGCCGACACCGCTGCCGGGGACGCCCTCACCGGCGACGGGCGGCCCGAGGTGCTGACGCGCGCCGTGCTGCGGCGTCGTACCGCCCGAGGCATGGGGGTGAACCTGCAGAGGGGCCTCAGCCCACCCAGATCGAGCGCAGCCGCCCGACGTCGCGCATCCGGACCTCAGCGATCCGGTCGGCGGCGAGGGCGGGGGAGATGTGCTCGGCCTCGGCGTGGGCGAGGATCGCGAGCGTGGTGTCGAAGATGGCGGTGGCGCGCTGGTGGGCCCGGTCGAAGCTGAACCCGGCCGGGTCGAGCTCGTCGGCGACCTGGATCAGCCCGCCGGCGTTGACGCAGTAGTCGGGGGCGTAGACGATGCCGCGGTCGGCCAGCGCCTTCTCCACACCCGGGTGGGCCAGCTGGTTGTTGGCGGCGCCGCAGACCACCCGGGCGGCCAGCACGTCGACGACGGCGTCGGAGATCGCCCCGCCCATCGCGCAGGGTGCGTAGACGTCGAGCGCCGAGGTCACGAGCTCCTCGGTGGAGGCCACGGAACGGACCCCGGGGTGCGCGGCCAGCACGGCGTCGACGGCGGGGCCGTGCACGTCGGTGACGACCACGTCGGCACCGTCCTCGACGAGGTGGCGCACCAGGTGGTGGCCGACCTTGCCGACGCCCGCGACACCGACGGTGCGCCCCGACAGCGTCGGCTCGCCCCACGCGACCTGGGCGGCGGCACGCATCCCCTGGAAGACGCCGTACGCCGTGAGCACCGAGCTGTCGCCGGCGCCGCCGTGCGCGACCGTGCGACCGGTGACGTGGTCGCACTCGCGGGCGATGTCGTCCATGTCGACCGAGGAGGTGCCGATGTCGCAGGCGGTGCGGTAGCGCCCGCCGAGGGTCTGCACGAAGCGGCCGTAGGCCCGCAGCAGGGCCTCGGACTTCACCGTGGCCGGGTCGCCGATGATGACGGCCTTGCCGCCGCCGAGGTCGAGCCCGGCGAGCGCGGCCTTGTAGGACATGCCGCGGGACAGGTCGAGCACGTCGCGCACCGCGTCGTCGGTGCTGGCGTAGGGGTAGAAGCGGGTGCCCCCGAGCGCCGGGCCCAGGACGGTCGAGTGGATCGCGATGATGGCCCGCAACCCGGTGGCGGGGTCGTTCGCGAACACGACCTGCTCGTGCTCGGCGCCGAGCTCGAAGACGTCGACGGAGGCGCTGGGCAGGTGCTGGGACACGGACATGGTGAGCCGCTTTCTCATCGGGGCCACGGGGGTGGTGTGGCGGTCGGTGGCGAGGCCGGCAGGGGTGACGCAGGTCTCATCGGTCAGCCTACGTCGCGGGGTCGGACTCCAGGACGATCAGGTCCCCGTGGCTGCCGTAGCCGACCACCCGGCCACCGACGCCGCGCCCGTTGAAGGTGATCATCAGCCACCGCCCGTCCGGCAGCGCGGCCAGCGTCGGCCACGGGATGTTGGTCGGGTACGGCGCGTCCAGCGACCCGGTCTCGACCAGGTCCAGGTCGAGCACGGGGTACTGCTCGCGGTGCCGGCGGGGCCCGTCGCGACCGTCGCTGGCCAGCACCCGCCAGGCCCCGTCCCACCGCACCAGCGTGGTGCCCTCGGTGGCGCGCCGTCCGGGCACGGCCGCCCGCAGCGTCAGGGCGTCGAGGCTCAGGCCGCCGGCGAGCACCGGGTGGAAGTCGAAGAACCTGCGGGCGCTGACGTAGCCGACCAGCCACTGCGGCCCGTCGCCGAGGTCGGTGCGCACCAGGTGCGGGTCCCACACGCCCACCGAGGTGAACCCGTCGGTGGGCAGCGGCAGCGCCGCGGTGTCGAGCACGTGCCGCCCGTGCAGCAGGTCGGCCCGGGTGCGCGCCAGCGTGACGGCCACCGTCGCCTCGGGGTCGGTGCGGTCGAAGTCGCCCCACGTGCTGGTGGCCACCAGCCAGTCCTCGCCGTCGCGCACCAGGTGCGTGGCGTGGTCGCCGAAGACCCCGGGGCGGTCGGGCCGGCGGAAGAACAGGTCGGCGGTGTGGGTGAGCCGGTGACCGTCGAGCTCGAGGCGCCACACCGAGGTGTGCGCGGTCCCGAAGAACCCCGGTCCGGCGCTCGTCGCGGTGAGCCACAGGTGCGTCCCGAGCGCCCCGGGACCGGCGGCGTACGGCGTGCCGTCGGCGTGCGTGACGAGCCTCAGGTCCCGCAGCCCGAGCTGGCCGAAGCCGCCGGCGCGCAGCCCGTGCACGGCACCGGTGTGCGCGACCTCGAGGGCGCCCAGCCACGACTCGTCGCGACACCGCCGGCCGACCGCACCCGCGGCTCCTGGGTCGGGGCCGGCGAGATCGACCCGGCCGTGGGCGGTCCAGCCGGTGCCGTCGTCGCCGAGCACGACCGCCTCGGTGCCGGTCAGCGTCAGCGCCAGCCGCTCGAGCTCCCCGGCGCGGCCCGAGCGTCTGCTCTGGTGCCGGCTGGTGCCGTCGGGAGTGGTGACCTCGAGGCCGCACACCCCGTCGTCGTACGTCGCCTCCACCCACAGGTCGTCGGCGCCGAGCCGGAGCCGGACCGGGTCGGTGCCGGTGGGTCGCACCTCGACCGCGGTGCAGGGTGCGGGCTGCGGCAGGGGGTGCCGCGACGCCGTCCCGGGGGTGGGCTCGTCGACCTGGACCAGCCCGGGTGCGACGAGGTCGATGGGGCGCCGCCGGGCGACCTCCTCGAAGCGGCCGGGCGCCGCGGGGTCGGCGGGGCTCAGGACCGCACCGTCCGGTGCAGCTCCTCGACGGCGCGGGCCACCTCGACCTCGAGCTCGGCGAGCATCCCGTCGGCGTCGTCGGTCCGCCCGGCGTGCGCGTGCGCCTCGAGGGCCGCGGCGACCGCGGAGACGCGGGGCAGCCCCAGGTTGAGGGCACTGCCCTTGACCAGGTGGGAGGCGGTGAAGGCGCGGTTGGCGTCGCGGGCCTCGACCGCGTCGCGGATGCCGGTGACCTGTGCGTCGATGCGCGAGGAGAACGAGCGCGCGGTGCGGTCGAAGAAGCTGGTGCCGTCCTTGACCAGCTCGTCGAGGATCCGGCGGCGCGCCAGGTCGATGACCGGCAGGTCCTCGGACGCGGAGACCACCGGGCCGGAGGCCGGCTCCACGGCGGGCTCGATGGTGGAGTCGACGGGGGTCTCAGTGGCGGTGTCGCCGGGCTCGACCACCGCGGGAGCGGAAACCGGGTCGTTGGTCCAGCGCCGCACCACGTCCTCGAGCGCCGACGGGTCGACCGGTTTGGTCAGGAAGTCGTCCATCCCGGACTCGAGGCACCGCTCCCGCTCGCCCTCCAGGGCGGAGGCCGTCATCGCGATGATGGGGACCCGCTGGCCGTCCGGCTCGCGGGCCCGGATCACCTCGGTCGCCTCGAACCCGTCCATGGTGGGCATCCGGCAGTCCATCAGCACCAGCGCGTAGCCGTGCTCGCCCCGCAGCGCCTCGACGGCCGCGAGTCCGTCGTCGGCGACGTCGACGTGCAGACCCAGGGACTCCAGCAGCCCGGTGGCGACGAGCTGGTTCACGGGGTTGTCCTCGACGACGAGCACCGAGAGGTCCAGGGAGGGCACCACGACGCGGCGCAGCGTGCGGTGCACGGGCTCGTGGGTGCGCCCGGTGGCCGCGATCAGGGCGTCGTACAGCTCTGCGTGCCGCACCGGCTTGTTGAGGGTCGTCACGATGCCGGCCGCCTTGGCGTCGCGAGGGCTCACGGCCTGGTCGGAGGTCAGCAGCAGCATCCGGACGTCGGCGATGTCCGGGTCGTGGTGGATGATCCGGGCCAGCTCCAGCCCGTCGATGCGCGGCAGCACCAGGTCGAGCAGCGCGATGGTGAACGGTGCCCCCGTCTCCTGGGCCTCGCGCAGCGCCGCCAGGGCCTCGGCCGGGGTCGAGACCGCCACCGGGCGCAGCTGCCACGCCGCGAGCTGCTCGGTGAGGATGAACCGGTTGGTCTCGTTGTCGTCGACCACCAGCACCCGCTCGTCGCGCAACGACCGGGTGCGGGGGTCGGGGCGACGCAGTGTGGCGGTGGTGGGCTCGAGGGCGGCGGTGAAGGAGAACGTGCTGCCCTCGCCGGGCACGCTGGCGACCCGGATGCGGCCCTGCATCGCCTCGACGAGCTGCTGGGAGATGGCCAGACCCAGACCGGTGCCGCCGTGACGTCGGGTGGTGGACAGGTCGGCCTGGGTGAAGGCGTCGAAGAGACCGGCCTGGGCCTCGGGCGCGATCCCCACACCGGTGTCGGAGACGTCGACGCTGAGCAGCACCCCGTCGTCGTCGCTGCGCTCGACGCGCGCGCGGATCGCGACCTCACCGTGCTCGGTGAACTTCACGGCGTTGGAGCCGAGGTTGGTCAGGACCTGCCCGAGCCGCGTCGGGTCACCGCGCAGGAACTCCGGCACGTCGGGGTGGCAGGACACGACGAGCTCGAGGCCCTTCTCGTGCGCCGGGCCGCTGAGCACGGCGGCGGACTGCTCGAAGACGGTGCGGACGTCGAAGTCGACCTCCTCCAGCTCGAGCTTGCCGGACTCGATCTTCGACAGGTCGAGGATGTCGTTGATGATCGCCAGCAGGGACAGTCCGGCGCTCTGCACACCGGCGGCGAGGCGGTGCTGGTGGTCGTCGAGCTCGGTGCGCAGCAGCAGCTCGTTGAGCCCGATGACGCCGTTCATGGGGGTGCGGATCTCGTGGCTCATCGTCGCCAGGAACTCCGACTTCAGGCGCGAGGCCTCCATCGCGGCGTCCCGCGCCGCGGTCACGGCGGCGGCGTCGCGCTCGCGGGTGGCGACGATGCCCAGCTGGTGGGCGATCTGCAGGGCGAGCCGCTGCTCGTCGTCGCCCGCGGCGGTCGCTCCCGGTCCGGCCAGGGCCTCGAGGACGGCCACGACCTCGTCGCCGGCCCGCACCGGAACGGCCATGACGTGGCGCACGGCCGCGTCCGGGGCGTCGTACGACGCGGCGTCGACGCCGACGACCGGCGCCCGGGTGCGCCAGGCCTCCCGCGCCAGGCCCGGGTCGGGGGTCCCGGACGGGCGGTACCCGAGATCGGCGTGCAGGAGGGTCAGGACCGGCCCCGGGTCGCGGACGACCGCCCCCGCCTCGTGGTCGGACCCGGCGGGCTCGTCGTCCTCGGAGGTGACCCGGTACGCCGCCACCGGCTCCCAGTCGGTGTGCTCGAGCAGGGCGGTGCTGACCAGCTCGATCGCCGCTTCCAGGGTGGACGCGCCGTTCGCGGCCGCGGCCAGCTCCTGCAGCAGGTGCATGCGACCGGTCGCCTCGACGGCCAGCTGCTGGGTGCGGTGCAGCTCGGTGACGTCGGCGGTCGTGCCACTCATCCGCAGCGGCTGCCCGCTGACCGGGTGCCGGGTGATCCGCCCGCGGCCGTGGGTCCAGCGCACCTCGCCGGAGGGCCGGACCGCGCGCGCGTCGAACTGGAAGTCCGCGGCGTCGCTGAAGGTCGCCTGGATGAGGGAGTCGACGCGCCCCCTGTCCTGGGCGTGCAGCCGGTCCAGGAAGCCCTGGTAGGTCGCGACGTGGTCGGCGGGCTCGATGTCGTAGATGCGGTAGAGCTGGTCGGACCAGGTGACGTCGTCGTTGACGACGTCCCAGCTCCAGCTGCCGATGCCCGAGATCTCCTGGGCCTCGGCGAGCTGGCGCTCGCGCTCGGTGACCTCGAGGAGGAGCCGGTGGGTGTCGTCGCGGACCGAGCGGCGTGGCGCGGCCCCGGGAGCGGCGCCCGGGTCCGCGGGCTCGCTGGGACCGGGAGACGCGGGGGTGATCCGGTGCAACCACCGGGTGGCGCCGCTGCTGCGGCCGGTGTCGTCGCGGACCGGCGCGTAGCTGACCAGCACCGGCATCAGCGTCCCGTCGCCCCGTCGCAGGTGCATCGGGACGTTCTCGCGGCCCCGGCTGGCCCGGGCCAGCAGGCCCAGGTGGTGGCGTACGCGGTCGCGGGCGGCGCTCGGGAACGCCTCGTGCGCCGCCATGCCGGTCAGGTCGGCCCCGGGCCGGGCCAGCAGCTCGGCGAGGCGGGCGTTGGCCCAGACGGTGGTGCCGTCGGGCTCGAGCAGCCACAGGCCGTCGGTGCTCGCGGCCACGAGGGCGCGCCAGGAGACGGGTGCGTCGTCCGCTGCTGCGACCACGTGTCTCCTCCCGGGGGTGCCTGGCTGCGTCGTCCGTGCGCTCACGGGTGCCCGCGTGGTGCCACCGCCACGGTA
Source organism: uncultured Actinomycetota bacterium (assembly GCA_963722135.1). Classification (GTDB taxonomy): domain Bacteria; phylum Actinomycetota; class Actinomycetes; order Propionibacteriales; family Nocardioidaceae; genus Nocardioides. Next base: position 268,776 of record CAVRJT010000001.1, on the reverse strand, counting down.
CCCACGACAGGGGGTCCGGCGGGGTGGATCAGGTCAGTGTGACGATGATGCCGACGACGCCCGGCAGCGTGCCCAGGAGCAGCCACGGCGAGAGCACCGGGCGACGGTGGATCGCCAGCCCGGTCGCGACCGCCAGCACGCCGAAGATCCCGGCGATGACCTCGAGGCCGATGACCGGCACCAGCTGGTCACCCTCGATGTACCAGGCCGCGAGCAGCAGCCCGAGGCTCAGGTGCAGGATCGTCGTCCCGGCCAGCACCGACATCACCCACTGCTGCACGTGGCTCAGCGAGGCCTTGGTCGGTGGCGGCGGCGGGTTGCTCGGGTCGATCAGGTGGCGGCGGCGCGGGCGGGCGGGGGACTCCGGTGTGGACATGGTGCTGCCATGGTCCCACGGCGCCGGAGACGGATGCTCAGCTGGACGGCTCGGGCACCTCGCAGTCGACCTTCGGGTTCACTCCCGCGTAGTTGAGCGGCCCGGCGATGATGGTGACCGCCGTCGTGCCGGCGCTCTTGCAGCTGACCTCCTGGTCGTCGCCGAAGTAGCCGCGCTGGAACGCCGCCGCCACTCCGATGACCAGCCAGATGACGATGACGGCCCCGATGATGCCTTTCATGGTCATGCCTCCCTCTGCGCCCGCGGCGCTCGCCCCGAGGCTCTCGTCTCCGGGCGCCTGGCGCAACGCACGTGCGGGTGAGGGCGCCCGCGTCGAGGCGTGCAGCGCCCGGGTCCCAGCGGACCGCCGGTGGTGCAGATGTGACCTAAGGGGTGGGCCGCGTGGCGCCGCGACAGGGCAGGTTGAACCCGTCACGATCAGGGGCAGGGTCCCGTCCGGGCCCATGCACCCCCGTCCCGAGGAGGAACCATGAACACTCGCACCATCGCCGTCGCTGCTCTCATCATCGCAGTCGTGATCCTGCTGTTCCTGCTGCTCTGACGCACCGGGCCTGGACGAACCACGGGCCCCCACCGACGACGCCGGCCCGACCGGCGGTCTCGGTGGGGGCCCGTGGTCGTTCCCGACCGTGTCGTGGGCGACCCGCGTCAGGGCGTGGCGCTGGCCGTCCCCGCGCCCGCCGTCCCGGAGGACCCAGCCGCCGACGGGGTAGCGCTCGCCGTCGTGGACGGGGAGCTGCTCGGGCTGCCGGACGGGCTGCTCGAGGTCGACCCGGAGGGACTGGTGCTGGGGCTGCTGGACGCGGTGCCGGAGGGGCTGGTGCTGCCGCCGGTCGACGGGCCCGTGGTCGGGCCGGCCGATCCGCTCGGGGCCGAGCCCTCGCTGGTCCCGTCGCTGGTCCCGTCGCTGGCCCCGTCGCTGGGACTGCTGCTGGGACTGCCGCTCGTTCCGGGGCTGGGGGAGGTGCTCTCCCCGTCCGGCGTCAACGGCCCCTGCTCGGCCTCCACCACCGCGAGGATCTGCTGCTCGAAGTCGGTCAGCCGGGCCTGGATCTGGTCGAGGGGGACCGAGCCGATGGTGCGACCGAAGTCGGTGGCCGCGGCCCAGATCTCCTCGATCCGGGCCGTGGACTCCTCGCTGAGCGGCCCGTCGAGGGTGACGAAGAGCTGCACGGCGAGCGAGAAGGTCAGGCAGCTGGTGCAGTCGTAGTTGACCGCGACCGACGTGTTCTGCGGCACCGCCACGTTGGCGTCGCCGACCACGAGGACGACCTGGAAGGCCACCGCCACCGCGGCGCACCGGTCGCAGCTGGCGGCGGCGTAGGCCTCGTTGGTGTTGGTGAGCGGCTCGGCGCCGTCGGCCCAGACCAGCGCGAACGCCACCGAGTACGCCGCGGTCTCGTCGGTGGTGTTGGCGGCGAGGGCCTGGTTGTCCCCCGGGTCCGGGGCCAGGGGCTCGTCGAAGGGGAAGATCCAGGTGTCGCCGCCGGCCTGCTCGACGTCGCCGGCCTCGAGGTCGCCGGTCTCGGCGTCGGTGCCGCTCACGGCGGTCGGGGCGTCGGCTCCGGCCGGGTTCTCGGCGGGCACCATCACGGCCGCCAGCGTCGGCCGCTCGCGGGTGGGTGCCGGTGCGTCGTCGGGCAGGTAGATGGTGCCGTTGCCGCGGGCGCCCACCTGGTAGCCGGCGGGCGGGCGCGCCAGGGCGACGGCATCGGTCAGGGTGCCGCCCTCCCAGGCCTGCACCGGTCGGTAGCGCTCCTCCTGCGGCCACCAGGCCAGGGCCAGGGCGGCCACGACGGCCAGCGCCACGACGACCGCGAGGCCGCGGCGTACGGGGCGCCCCTCGGTGCGCCGCCACGTCGCGGTCCCGATCTGGCGCACGAGGCGGACGAGCAGGTAGCCGATCGCCAGCACCGGCAGCAGGACCACGACCATCGCCAGCGCGTGCGCGGTCGACTCCAGGAGCGTGGGGTCGCTGGTGCCGCCGCCCAGCATCGCGCGCCGCTGGGCGTCGGCGGAGACGAGCGCCGTCCCGACGATGCGGGGCAGGGTGAGGACCAGGAGCACCAGCACCGCGAGCAGCACCGGCACCACGGTCAGGACCCACACGGTGACCACGGCGCGCGCCCACGGCTTGAGGGCCCGGGCCTCGGGCTCGGTCTCGCGCCAGGGCACCAGCGCGCGCAGCGTCGGGCCGATGCGCTGGAAGAGGTCGGGCACGCCGGTGAGGTCGGCGAGCACGTGGTAGCCGTCGAAGCGGACCAGCGGCAGCAGCTGGCGCAGCATCTGCAGGATCTGGGTGGCGACGACCAGCAGCACGGCGTCGTAGCCGCTGGCCCACCACACGCCCATCGTGGCGACCACGACGATGGCGTTGAAGTAGAGACCGCCGAGGTCGGTGCGCAGCCGGCCCGCCCGGTTCAGGCGGTAGGAGTCGGTGACGTCGGTGTAGAAGGCGGGCCAGACGAGGTAGAGCCCGGCACCCATCACTCCCGGGTCGGCGCCGCCCCGACGGGCGGCCGCAGCGTGGCCGAACTCGTGGAAGCCGCCCGAGAGGATCGTGACGCCCAGCACGACCAGGAGCAGCCCCGGGCGGGCGAACGCCTCGTGGGTCGCCGAGGCCAGACCCTTGACGACCAGCACCCAGACGCAGATCGCGGCGAAGCCCAGCACCACCGGCACGCTGATGAGCGGGTGGAAGAGACGGGCGAAGGGAGAGGTGATCCGTCGGGTGCGCTCGGGGTCGGTGACGGTGACCTTGAGGCGCAGGGCCAGGAGCGGGTTGCTGCGCCGCAGCACGGGATCGGCGCCGTCCTGGCGCACTGCCAGACCGAGCTCACGCAGCTTGTCGACCAGGGTGGCGACGTTGTCGGCGGTGACCGGGCGCCCGGTGGTCGCGTGGACCGCCTCGGCGAGCGCCGCGAGGTCGCGGCGGCCGTCGAGGGAGGCGAGCACGGCGTACAGCAGCGGGGTGAGCTGGACGGTCTGCCCGTCCCCGCGGCGGGCGAGCGAGGGTGGGGTCCGGTAGCCCGAACCCTCCATCTCGCCGATGAGCTGGATGCCGTCGGCGCGCCGCAGACCCTCCGGTGTGTCGGTGAGCGGGGTCTGCGGCGGCGGGTCGGTCTGCTGCTGGGTCACCGGTGTGCCGTCAGGGCTGCTGGATGTCGGAGGACTGCTCGGAGGTGGCCTCGGCCGAGCCCTCGATGCTCTGGTTGATGATCGCGTCCTGCTGGGCGATCGAGACGGCCTCGCTGTCGACCGAGCCGACGTTGGCGGCCACGGCGGCGTCGATCGGCGCGGCCACGTTGGCGTTCGCGGCCACCGCGCCGTTGATGGGCGCGGCGATGTTCGCGTCGGCGGCGAGGTCGACGTTGACGTCGAGCAGGTTCCCGTCGGCCAGGTCGGCGGCCGAGGGGGCTCCGCTGGTGGCGCCCCCGACCGTGTCGCCTGCCGTCTCGCCCAGCCCGTCGGTGAGCCCGCCGGTGGCGCCGCCCGTGGTGCCGTCGACCGCACCGGTCGCGCCGTCGACGGCACCGGCCACGCCGCCGGTCGCGTCGGGCGAGGTCGGGGTGGTCGACTCGGCGTCGGTCGGGGAGCCGGCGGCGGTGGTGGCCGGGTCGCTGCCGGCCCCGGCGGTGGTGCCGGAGTCAGGAGCAGCGCCCTGCTCGAGAGTGCTGTCCTGGTGGGCGTTGGCCACCGCGTCGGCGTCCACGCTCTGGTTGATGAGGGCGCCCTGGTCGGCCATGGCCTGCGCGGTCGAGCCCTCCGAGAGGATGTTGGCGCCCACGGCCGCGTCGATGGGAGCGGCGACGTTGGCGTTCGCGGCGACCCCGAGGTCGATGGGGGCGGCGGCGTCGATCGCCAGGTCGAGATCGGCGTTGAGGTCGAGGATCGAGACGACCTCCTTGTCAGGGAGCGCGGTGCCGGTCTCGGCGGCGAGCTCCTCGTCGGTCAGGCCCTGCGGTGCGCGCTGGTCGCTCATCTACGTCTCCTGTGCTCGGGTGCGGTGCCCCGGCACATGCCCGTCCGTACCAGCGCCGAAACACCTGTGCTCCGACTGCGTCGGAAGTTCACCCTTGGGGGTGCAGCACGGCCGGGGAGCATGTCGACCCGGCTCAGATATCTCCTCCAGTCGGCGCAGATGTGCGCACCTCGTCGATGTGGGCCTACGCCCGCTCACCGGAAGGTTTGCGCCGGCTCAGCAGGACATGTGCGCCGACTCAGCAGTTCAGGGGCCGGCGACGACGCGCTCGGCCCGCGCGGTGGCCGGCATCATCCGTGAGAGCAGGTCGGCGATCGTGACGACGGTGGGGGCGGCGCCGGTGCGCACCACGAGCGCGATCTGGGTGCCTTCCGCGCGCAGGGTGGAGAGGGCGTCGAGGACGGTCGTGGCGCCCTCGAGGCGCAGGAGGTCGCGCACGAACGGCGCGACCGGGTCGTCGCCGGCGGCGGTGAGGGTGTCGCGGACGTGGACCACGCCGGTGGGCGCCTCCGCGGTGCCGACCAGGATGCGGAGGTGCCCGGTGGCCCGGGCCTGCTCGTGCACCTCGGCGACGCTCGCCGCGGCCGGGACGGTCGCCAGCGCCCGCTCACCCACGACCTCGTCGACGGTGGCCCGCGAGGTCGCCAGCGCCCCCACGAGCTGGGCGGAGGAGCCGGCGTCCAGGTCGCCCGTCTCGGCGGAGTGCCGCACCAGCTCGCGCAGGTCGTCGGCGTCCTGCTCGATCGCGACCTCGGCGACGGGCTCCACCCCGACCCGGCGCAGGAGCCGGTTGGCGGCCTCGTTGAGCAGCGCCAGCACGGGGCGGAAGACCCACATGAAGCCACGCATCGGCACCGCGAGCAGGGTGGCGGACCGTTCGGGGTGGCTGATCGCCCACGACTTGGGCGCCATCTCGCCGACGACGAGGTGCAGGAAGGTGACCAGCAGCAGCGCGAGCGTGAACGACACCGGGGCGGCGACGTACGTCGGCAGCCCGGTGGCGGCCAGCAGCGGCTCGAGCGCGTGGTCCACGGCGGGCTTGGTCACCGCACCCAGGGCCAGCGTGCAGGCGGTGATCCCGAGCTGGCTGCCGGCGAGCAGCAGCGGCACCTCCGAGGCGCTGCGCAGGGCCGCGCGGGCGGAGCGGCTGTCGGCCGCGGCGGCCTCGAGCCGGGTGCGGCGGGCGGCGATGACCGCGAACTCGGTCGCGACGAAGAACGCGCTCGCCGCGATGATGGCGATCGTGATGGGAATGGCGCCGAGGCCGGTCATCGGGCCTGCTCCTTCTCGGGGTCCCCGTGGACCTCAGGGTGCTCGGTCACGCGCAGCGCGACGGCCAGGTGGGTGGGCACGTGGCGGGCCACCTCGAGCACCTCGACCTCGAGGTGGCGCCGGGGCGGGTGGTCGTCGTGGGCCAGCTCGGCGGGGTCGTCGGGCAGCGGGACCACCAGCTGCTCGCCCTCGCGGGGCAGGGCGCCGTGGGTGGCGATGACCAGGCCGCCGACGGTCACGTAGTCGCCCTCGGGGAGGGCCACGCCGAGCTCCCGCTCGACCTCGTCGAGCGGGGCGTCACCGCGCACCGTCCACCGGTCCTGCCTCTCCGAGAGGACCATGTGCCGCTCCTCCTCGGCGTCGTGCTCGTCGGTGATCTCGCCGACCACCTCCTCGGCGAGGTCCTCGAGGGTCACCACGCCCACGAAGCCGCCGTACTCGTCGACGACGCAGGCCATCTGGTCGCCGCTCTCGTCCATCGCCTCGAGGGCGGTCGGAAGCAGCATCGTGGTCGGCAGGACCGTGGCCGGACGGGCCACCTCGCTCACCGGCGCCTGGTGCCCCGTGCCGTGGTGCAGCGCCTCGAGGACGTCGATGAGGTGCACCACGCCTGCCACGTCGCCCTCGTCGTCCAGCACGGGGTAGCGCGAGTGGCCGCCCTCCATCGCCTCACGCACCTGCGCCAGCGGCGTGTCGTGCGCCAGCACGTCGACGCGCGAACGGGGCACCAGTGCGTGGGCGACGGGGCGTCGGGGGAAGTCGAGCATCCGGTCCAGGACCAGGCTCAGCTCCGGCGGCAGCTCGCCGGCGTCGCGGGAGACGCTGACGATGCGGCGCAGGTCGTGCAGGTTCGCGGAGTGCCCCACGTCGTGGACCGGCTCGATGCGCAACATCTTGAGCAGCGCGTTGGAGGAGGCGTCGAAGATCCGGATCAGCCAGCCGAACGCCCCGATGTAGAGCAGCGTCGAGCGGGAGAGACGCTGGGCCACCGGGTAGGGCCGGGCGATGGCGAGGTTCTTGGGGAACAGCTCGCCGAAGAGCATCTGCACGGCGGTGGAGAGCACCAGCACCAGGATGGTGCCGGCCAGGACCCCGGTCACCGTGGGCACGCCGACGCCACCGAGGAGATCGCCGATCGCCGCGCCCAGCACCGGCTCGGCGACGTAGCCCACGAGCAGGCCGGTGATCGTGATGCCCAGCTGGGCACCCGAGAGCATGAAGGAGGTGCGGTCGGTGATCCGCAGCGTCCGTCGCGCGGCCCGGTCGCCCTGTCCGGCCAAGGCCTTCAGGCGCGACCGGTCGACCGCCATGTAGGCGAACTCCTGGGCCACGAAGTAGCCGTTGGCCGCGATGATGACCGCGATCAGCAGCGTGCCCGCGAGCAGCGTCAGAGCGGCGTTCATGACTCCACTGTGACAGCCGGGCGCTCCTCCGGACGGGTGGGCGCGAGGTCAGCGCAGCGGGTCGAACGGCTGCAGCTGCACCGGCCTCACCCCGGTCGTCATCTGCTGGGCCAGCAGCCGGCCGGTGAGCGGGCCGAGGGCGATCCCCCACATCCCGTGCCCACCACCCACGTAGACGCGGGGCGATCGGCTGGCGCCGATGAGCGGGAGGCCGTCGGTGGTGACCGGGCGCGAGCCGACCCACTCGTCCTGCCGGTCGTCGAGGTCGAAGCCCGTCAGCAGCGGCCGCACCGCATCGACGATCGCGGAGATCCGGCGGGGGTCCAGCGGGGCGTCCGGCGAGCGGAACTCCATCATCCCGGCCACCCGCAACCGCCGGCCGGTAGCCGACTGGATCGGTGTGCAGGCCACGCGCTGGGTGGGGAAGTAGACCGGCCGCTCCGGCACCGCGTCCCCGGCGACCGAGAACGAGTAGCCGCGGCCCGCCTGGACCAGGCGACGTACGCCGAGGGGCGCGGCGAGCTTCTCCAACCAGGCCCCGGTGGCCAGCACGACCGCGTCGAAACGCTCCACGCCGCCCGCGTGCACCACCCGGACCCGGGTGCCCTCGTCGTGGACACCGGTGACGTCGCAGCCCTCGAGGACCGACCCGCCGCGCTCGCGCACGCTGGCGGCGAGGCCCTCCATGTAGGCCGGCGGGTCGATGAACGCCTGGCCCTCCAGACGCAGCCCGGCGCCCACCTCGGCGGAGAGGGCCGGTTCGAGCGCGCGCGACTGCGCGGCGTCCAGGAGCTCGTAGTCGATCGGCTGGCCGGTGCGCCGCATCGTGTCCAGGGCCTCCACCAGGTGCTCGCGGTCGTGCTCGGTGCGGAAGGCGGCCAGGAACGGTGCCGCCGGCGCGGGCCGGGGGGCGCCTCCGGCGTCCGCCAGCTCGGCGAAGGCGTCGAGCGCCTCGGCGTTCATGGGGGAGTAGGCGTGGGTGCCTGCCGCCCAGCGGGCGCTGGTGCAGTGCCGGGCGAAGCCGGTGAGGAACCGCGCCAGGCGCAGGTCCGGCTGCAGGGGGATGTAGAGGGGGGACGAGGGCCGCCAGCCGGTGCGGATGCCGTAGCGCAGCGTGCCGGGGTCGTTCAGCGGGACCGTCAGCCCGGGGGTCAGCCAGCCGGCGTTGCCCCACGACGACCCGGCCGCGACCCGCGAGCGCTCCAGCACGGTGACCTGCACACCGCGCTCCTGGAGGTGCCAGGCCGTGGCCAGCCCGACCATCCCCGCGCCGATGACGGCCACGGACCGCGGGGCGGGGCCGGAGCCCTTCGAGGAGCCGGTGGCGGAGGGGTGTGGGGGGCGGTGCTGGGCCATGTCTTCTCCTGTGCCGGGCCGGCCGGGCGAGGGTGGCCGGGTCGGAAGCGGGTGCGCGGTGCGGGGCGGGCGTGGCCCCGGCCGGGTCCTTGCGGGCACCCTAGCCTCGCCCCGGGAGGCACGACGCGCCGACCGGCGCCGTGACGTCCATCACGGTCGGCGCCTATGCTGCGGGTCTGCCGGGTCGACCCCCGGCTTCCCGGCATCACATCTCTCGGAGGTCGGCCATGACGTCACTGTGGTTGTTGTTGATCGGGCTCGCCATGCTGCTCGGTGGCTACCTGCTCTATTCGAAGTTCCTCGCCCAGCGGATCTATCAGCTGGATGCGGGCTTCCCGACCCCGGCGCACGAGCTCGGCGACGGCGTCGACTTCGTGCCCACGAACAAGTTCGTGCTGTGGGGCCACCACTTCACCTCCGTGGCCGGTGCGGCGCCGATCGTCGGCCCGGCGGTGGCCGTGATCTGGGGCTGGCTGCCGGCGTTCCTGTGGGTCACCATCGGCACCGTCTTCTTCGCCGGCATGCACGACATGGGCTCGCTGTGGGCCTCGGCCCGCAACCGCGGCCGCTCGATGGGCATGCTCTCGGGGCGCTACATCGGGGCCCGGGGACGCAACCTCTTCCTCGTCGTCATCTTCCTGCTGCTGCTGATGGTCGTCGCCGCGTTCGCGGTCGTGATCACCAACCTGCTCATCTCGACACCGTCGGCGGTGATCCCCGCCTGGGGCGCCATCGCCGTCGCGGTCGTGGTCGGCCAGATGATCTACCGCTGGCGCATCAACCTCCTCGCCACCACCGTCATCGGCGTCACCGCCCTCTACTCGCTGATCCTCGTGGGGGACCGCTACCCGATCGAGCTGTCCGACCCGGTGCTGGGCATGTCGCCGGCCACGTTCTGGATCCTCGCGCTGTTCCTGTACGCCGGCATCGCCTCGCTGCTGCCGGTGTGGGTGCTGCTGCAGCCGCGTGACTACATCAACGGGGTCCAGCTCTTCATCGGCCTCGGTCTGCTCTACGGCGCGGTGCTGCTCAGCACGCCCGACATCGTCGCCCCGGCGATCAACCGGTCGGTCCCGGAGGGCACCCCCAACCTGGTCCCGCTGCTCTTCGTCACGATCGCCTGCGGCGCCATCTCCGGCTTCCACGGGATGGTGTCCTCGGGCACCAGCTCCAAGCAGCTCGACAAGGAGACCGACGCCCGGTTCGTCGGCTACTTCGGTGCCGTCGGAGAGGGCCTCCTGGCGCTGGGAGCGATCCTCGCGACCACCGCCGGCTACGCGACGCTGGCCGAGTGGGAGGCGGTCTACACCGCGTTCAACCAGGGCGGTGTCACCGCCTTCGTCCAGGGTGGCGGCTCGATCCTCAACGCCGGGCTGGGCATCTCCGCCTCGCTGAGCGCCACGATCCTGGCCACGATGGCCGTCCTCTTCGCCGCCACCACGATGGACACCGGCGTGCGCCTGCAGCGCTTCGTGGTCCAGGAGGCCGGGGAGGTCCTCGGGATCAAGATCGGCAAGCTCGCCGCGACCGGCATCGTCCTGGTCGTCGCGCTGGGGCTGACCTTCAGCGCCGGCGCCGGCGGTGAGGGCGGGATGCGCATCTGGCCGCTGTTCGGCACCACCAACCAGCTGCTGGCCTCGTTGACGCTGTCGATCGTCGCGGTGATGCTGATCCGCAAGCGCCGCAACCCGTGGCCGGCGCTGGTCCCGCTGGCGTTCGTGCTGGTGATGTCCTTCTACGCCGCGATCGTGCAGCTCGGCACGCTGCGCGACGACAGCGACTGGCTGCTGCTCGGCATCGACGTGGTGATCATGCTGGCCACGGTCTGGGTCTCCGTCGAGGCGGTCCTGGCGATGCTCGACGCCCGGCGGTCGCCGGCGGAGCCCGACGACGCCGACCGCACCGACGCGGTCGACGCGATCCGCGGCGCCTGACCCGCGCGGTGTCCGGGTGAGTCGCTGGGCCGCCTTCCGCGCGGGTCTGGACGAGTTCTACGCCGGTCCCTACCGGCGGACGTTCCGCCAGGCCCGCCAGGAGGAGGACGACCTGTTCCTGCTGGTCGTCCTCGCGGAGTCCCTCGGTGTGCCCGACCCCGCGGCGTACTACTCGGCCGAGCTGCTGCCCGCCACCTACGACGAGTTCCACGCCTGGCACCGACGGATGGGCATGGACCGCTCGCCGCTCGACCACCTGGGCTGCTGTTGAGCGCGCCGGGGACCGGCCACGGCCCGCGGGTGCTCTTCGTCTCCGGCAAGGGCGGGGTCGGCAAGACCTCGGTCGCCGCGGCGACGGCGCTCGCCCGCGCCCGCGGGGGCCAGCGGGTGCTGCTGGTCTCCACCGACCCCGCGCACAACCTCGGGCACGTCTGGGACCGCACCCTGGGCGACGACCCGGTGCGGGTGGTCTCCTGCCCCGGGGGTGGGTACGTCGACGGTGTGGAGATCGACCCTGCGGCCACGGTGGAGCGGCACCTGCGCGCGGTCGGGACCACCCTGCGGCGCCTGCTGCCGGAGCGGCTGCACGCCCAGGCCGAGCAGCACCTGGCGCTGGCCCGTGAGGCCCCGGGCACCCACGAGTCGGCTGTCCTGGAGCGGGTCGCCGAGGCGGTCGAGGACGGACTGACCAGCCACGACACGGTCGTCTTCGACACCGCGCCCACGGGGCACACGCTGCGCCTGATGGCGCTGCCCGAGCAGCTGAGCGCCTGGACCGAGACCCTGCTGGCCAACCGCGACCGCGCCGACCGGTTCGGCGCGGCCCTGCGGGGGCTGGGCGGCGGCCCCGGACGGGAGGTCGACCGCGACGCCGAGCTGCGCCGGGTGCTGGTCGCGCGCCGCCGCCGGCTCCATGGGCTGCGCGACGCCGTCCAGGACCCTGCCTCCACCTCGTTCCTCCTGGTGCTGACCGCGGAGCGGCTGCCGGTCGTGGAGACCCTCGAGCTGCACCGCCAGCTGGTCGCGCTGGGCATCGACGTCGGCCGCCTCATCGTCAACCGCCGCTCCCCGGCCGACGCCGGCGACCTGCTCGCCCAGCGGCGGCGGGTCGAGGACACGCACCTGGACACCGTGCGCCGGGCGCTGGGCGGCGTACCGCTCCTCGAGGTGCCGCTGCTGCCCGGCGACCTCGTGGGGGAGGCTGCGCTCGGCGCGCTGGCCGACGCGTTGACCGGGGAGGGAGGCGCCCCCGCCGAGTGGTCACCCCCGACACCCGGCAGGGGTCCCGCGCTGTCGTAGTTGACCACTGCCGGCCTCGCGGGCCCGTGGAAAGGCCGAAGGGCCCCGCCGGAGACCGGTGGGGCCCTTCGCGCAGATCAGAGACCTGCGTTGCTCGTGGGCAGGGGCGGGGTCGAACCGCCGACCTTCCACTTTTCAGGCGGACGCTCGTACCAACTGAGCTACCTGCCCGAGCGACCGTCACCTTACAGCAGCAGGTCGCGGGCCGGACAAATCGTGCCGGGTCGGCGCCGCCCGCCGGCGGGTGTCTCGCGGTCCCGGCCCGTGGGAGCCCACCAGCCGGACCCGGGTGCGCTGGTGAGGATGGGGCGATGACCCCCACCCTGGAACAGCGCATCGCCCGGCTCGAGGCGATCGAGGCCATCAAGGTGCTGAAGTACCGCTACCTGCGGGCCTGCGACCACAAGGACCCCGACGGGTTCCGGGCCGCGTTCGTCGCCCGGGGCGCCGTCGTCGACTACGGGCCGAAGATCGGGCGCTTCGAGGACGCCGACGGCGTCACCGAGGTCTACCGGCGGATGGCGCTGCAGCGTGAGGAGGGCGCCTACGTGGTGCTCGACATGCACCACGGGCTGCACCCCGACATCGAGGTCCTCTCCGAGACCGAGGCGCGCGGGCGGTGGACGCTGCGGTTCCGCCAGGTGGCCCTGGCCGACCGGATGGAGCGGGTCAGCACCATCGAGTACGACGACCGCTACGTGGTCGAGGACGGCGCGTGGCGGATCAGCTCGTGCCACGTGCGCACCCTCTGGACGCTGGCGACGCCGCTGGTCGAGGGCGCCGAGATCACGGAGACGCTGTCGTGAGCGGGCTCAGCGGCGCCGGGCGGGTGGCGCTGGTCACCGGCGGCAGCAAGGGCGTCGGCCAGGGCATCGCCGTCGGGCTGGCCGAGGCCGGGTGGACCGTGCACGTCTCGGGACGCGACGAGGCCCGGTTGTCCGACACCGTCGCGCGGGTCCACGCCGCCGGCGGCCAGGGCCGGGCATGGCGCTGCGAGCACACCGACGACGCCGACGTCGGCGCGCTCGTGCGCGGGGTCGCCGCCGAGTCCGGGAGCCTCGACCTGCTGGTCAACAACGCCTGGGCCGGACCGCGGATGAACCACGCGCGGCCCGAGCGGCTGTGGGAGCGCCCGCTCTCGGACTGGGACTCCCTGATCGGCATCGGCCTGCGTGCCCACTACGTCGCCCTGCACGCGGCCGCCCCGGTGATGATCGAGCAGGGCAGCGGGCTGGTCGTCAACATCTCCTCCGTGGGCGCCCGGGCCTATCTGCACTCCACGCTGTACGGCATGTCCAAGGCGGCCCTGGACAAGATGACCCTGGACGCGGCCCTGGAGCTGAGACCGCTGGGCGTCAGCGTGCTCTCGCTGTGGCCGGGCCTGGTCCGCACCGAGCAGCTGCTGGCCAGCGGGGTCCAGGACATCGCCGGGGTGGCTGTCAGTGATGCCGAGACCCCCGAGCTGCAGGGTCGGGTGCTGGCCGCCCTGGCCGCCGACCCCGGCCTGCACGCGCGCACCGGACAGGCGGTGATCACCGCCGAGCTGGCCCAGGAGTACGCCGTCGCGGAGCCCGACGGGGGATCGCCGGTCTCGCCGCGCACCATGTTCGGCGGCGGCCCCGTCTTCGGACCTCTGCCGCCCGTCCAGCGAGGCGCCCGCGTATGATGCGTCGCGCGTCCGGCCCCCATCGTCTAGCGGCCCAGGACCCCGCCCTTTCACGGCGGTAGCACGGGTTCGAATCCCGTTGGGGGTACTGCTCGATCCGGTCCGGTGCCGCACCACCAGTGCGGACCGGCCTCGAATTGGGCGGGAAAGCAGTCCTGGGTTAGAGTTCCGACGCTTCACCAGTTCGGTTCCACCAGGTGAGCGATGGCCCCGTAGCGCAGTTGGTTAGCGCGCCGCCCTGTCACGGCGGAGGCCGCGGGTTCGAGTCCCGTCGGGGTCGCCAGTAGGAGCAAGTTGCCCAGGCCACAGGCCTGGGCAGCTTGCATTTGTGGGCACGCGAGAAGATGAGCCACGTGAGCGACTCCCGACCCGCACCGTGCTGCGTCCCCGCCCAGCGGGCCGCCCCGGCCGGTGCGCGGGTCTCGCGCGACGTCGCTGCCCGTCCCCGCAGCACGCGCGGCCAGGTGCTGGTCCCGGCGGGGAGCTTCGCGATGGGTGACGCCTTCGACGAGGGGTACGCCGCCGACGGGGAGACCCCGGTGCACCAGGTGCAGGTCGCGTCCTTCCGGATGGACGCGACGGCCGTGACCAACGCGGCGTTCGCGACCTTCTGCAAGGACACCGGCTACGTCACGCAGGCGGAGGAGCTGGGGGTGTCCGCGGTCTTCCACCTGGCCTACGAGGGAGACCGCCGCGACGTGCTGCACCCGGTGGCGGAGGCGCCCTGGTGGCTCGCGGTCCGGGGGGCCTCGTGGCGCCACCCCGGCGGAGCGGCCTCGAGCATCCAGGACCGCCAGAACCACCCGGTCGTGCACGTCACCTGGCACGACGCCGTGGCCTACTGCGCCTGGGCCGGCAAACGGCTGCCGACCGAGGCCGAGTGGGAGTACGCCGCACGCGGCGGGCTGGCCGGAGCCCGCTTCGCGTGGGGCGACGAGCTCACGCCCCGCGGCCGGTGGCAGTGCAACATCTGGCAGGGGGACTTCCCGAGGACCAACACCGAGGACGACGGCCACCTGACCACAGCGCCGGTCAAGACCTACCGGGCCAACGGGCACGGGCTGTGGCAGACGGCGGGCAACGTGTGGGAGTGGTGTGCCGACTGGTTCGACCCGGGCTACTACGAGGCCGGTCCGGTCGTGGACCCACGCGGACCGGACCACGGCACGTCGCGCGTGATCCGCGGCGGCTCCTACCTGTGCCACGACTCGTACTGCCACCGCTACCGCGTGGCCGCTCGCTCGAGCAGCACCCCGGACTCGGCCACCGGGAACATGGGCTTCCGGTGCGCCAACGACGCGGACTGACCTCGGCCGGCAGCTGGTCGCCAGCAGGTGCGGATCTGCGCCGCGCGGCAGGTCCGGGCTGTTCGGGCGTGCGTCACCAACCGGACGCAGGGTGGACAGGGTTGCTGCGCAACCGCCGCGGTAGGGGCGGATCGTAGTCAAACGTGCACAACGGCCCCACGCACGTCGGGTCCCCGCGCAGGACGGTGCTCCTGCCGGCGGGCGGCGCCGTTGTGCACGTTCGACTACGCGGCGCGAAGTGCGGGCGCGGGCCGCGCGGATCGCGGCAGGACCGCGCACTCCGCGAGATGTCCGGGGAGCGAACCGAACGCGGCTGCATCGGAGAGTGTGGAGTCTGCGGTGAACCGAGTTGATCTGGGACTCCACACGTTCTGCCCCCGGCTCACGTGCACCGCCCCGGTGGCGACCAGCCCCGGCAGCCGCTGGTCGGGCACCATGGAGGCGTGCCCCTGGACCCCTCCGACCCGCTGGTGACGGATCCCGCCCGTTTCGACGCGCTGGTCGACGCCGCCCTCGACGAGATCCCGGAGGAGCTCGCCTCCCTGGTGCGCAACGTCGTGGTGCTGGTGGAGGAGGAGCCGCCGCCCGAGGAGCCTCGGGACCTGCTCGGTCTCTACGACGGTGTGGCGATGACCCAGCGCGACTCGTGGTCTCCCCCCGGGCTGCCGGACCGGATCTTCCTCTACCGCGGCCCGCTGCTCGACCTCTGCCACACCGCGGAGGAGCTCGCCGACGAGGTGCGGATCACCGTGGTGCACGAGATCGCGCACCACTTCGGCCTCGACGACGCCCGGCTGCACGACCTCGGCTACGCCTGACCGCCCAGACCCTGACCCTCACCGCTCAGTCCCTGACCGCTCGGCCGGCCCTCACGGGCTCGCGCCCACCACGAACCCCAGCGTGCAGAGCAGCAACGATCCCAGCACCGTCACGACCACGTACGCCGCCGCCGAGCGGCCGCGGTCGTGGGTCTGGACCGCGAACGAGGAGTAGGTGCTCAGCGCACCGCAGAAGCCGGTGCCCAGCAGTGCGAGCGCGTGTCCGCGCAGCGCCAGGCCCACCAACAGCCCCAGCAGCAGCGAGCCGGCGAGGTTCGCCAGCAGCGTGCCGAGGGGCAGCCGGGCCCCGTCCAGCCGGACGCCGAGCCACCAGCGCAGCGCCGCACCGACGGCGCCGCCGACACCGACCAGGAGCAGGGTCACCGCTCCACCGCCGCACGAGGGTCCAGCCAGTGCCGCGCCAGGGCGACGGCGGTCAGGGAGGCCACCAGCGTCAGCGCCACGTAGCCGGCCGCGGACAGCACCCGGCCCGCGTCGAGGAGCGACCTGGTCTGCTCCGAGGCCGCCGACAGCGTCGTGAACCCGCCGAGCAGGCCGGGTCCGAGACCGACCTCCAGCAGCGCGCGTCGGCGTACGGCGGGCAGGGCGGGCAGGGCCGCCAGCGCGAAGGACCCCGCCACGTTGATGACCAGGGTCACCAGGAGCACCACGTCGCCGCCGGGGGCGGCGGCGCCGATCGACCAGCGCAGCACCGCACCGCTCGCCCCACCGATCGCGACCGCCGCGAGGGCCGCTGCCCCGTGGGGGACACCGGGGGGAGCGCTGGTCGACGCACCGGAGGAGTCAGGCGGGCTCACGCGCTGACCCTAGTGGTGGTGCGGGGGAGTGCTCAGCAGGCGTCGGAGTGCGAGCCGTCGCCCGCCCAGGGCAGCGGCTGCTCGCCGCGGGCCTGGCGGACGAACTCGCCGAGGTACCACTGCTGGAAGCGGCGCTGCTCCTCCGAGCGCGCCAGGGAGAGCAGCCGCTGCTGGCGGCAGAACTCGTCGGCGAGGTCGAGCAGCTCGATGAAGCGCTCCGTGGTGGCGGCGCTTGCGATCGGCACGACGGCCTCGATGTCGGCCGTGCGGGCCCCGCGCTGGTCGGCCTGGGTGATCTCCTCGGCGCCGATGCCGTGATGGAGCTCGCGCGCCAGGGCGGTGAACAGGTCGGAGAGGTCCTTGGCCAGGGGGTAGTCGGTCTCGTGGGCCAGTGCGAGCAGCCGCACCTCGCGGCGCAGCTCGCTGAAGTGCCGCTCGAAGGCCAGGTAGAGATCGATCGGCACGCCGGTCACCTGCACGTGCACCGGGTCGCGGGGCGGTGCGGCCGGGAGCTCGTCGAGGCCCGTGATGAGTCCCTGGACGCCGTCGTCGCCGGCGAAGCCGGTGGCAGGCGCGAACCACACCACCTTGCCGTCGGCCTCGATCTCGGCGCCCCAGGCGTCCGAGGAGCGGGCCACGATGCTCAGGCCCCGCCCGAAGGTCAGCAGCAGCTCGTCCTCGTCGACCTCGTCCACCGGGACCGGCAGCACGGGCCGGTCGCGGGAGCCGTCCCTCACCTCGACGCGGGGGTGCTCAGCGGTCCCGCGCACGCGGACCTGGATCGGGCCCTCCCCGTGCAGCAGCGCGTTGGTGACCAGCTCGGAGACACCGAGCTCGGCGCACTCGGTCAGCTCGGCGCGCCCGATGGCCTGGCAGGTCTCCACCACCCAACGACGCGCGTCCTGCACGCTGCGGGGTCCCGCGCCCAAGGAGAGGGCGGGCCGGTTCAGCGGCACTAGGGACTCCCACGGTGGACAACGGTCGGCTCGACGGCAAAGCCGCTCACCGGTCTGGATACCCCGGCTGGCGCGACGGCAAACCGAGAGGTCACAGATTTCCGATCGACGAACAGCAGTGTGACCGAGGCGACGGATGCTGCGGTCGTGCGCCACTGTTGAGACCCTGAGAATGGGGTAGGAGTTCCGGGGGCTGTTCCCGGATGTGTTCCGGTCGCGAGACCGGGTCGCGAGCGCCCCACACGACGACCGACCGAGCCAGACCAGCAGACCCGCCCCGGGCAGCGCCCGGGACATCGAGAGGTGAGACCACGATGACCGCGACCCAGGACGCATCGCCCGAGTCGGGACGACGCCACCGGGTGGTGGTGATCGGATCCGGCTTCGGTGGGCTCTTCGGCACCAAGCACCTGCGACGCGCCGACGTCGACGTGACGATGGTGGCCAAGACCACCCACCACCTCTTCCAGCCGCTGCTCTACCAGGTGGCGACCGGCATCCTCTCCGAGGGCGAGATCGCCCCCCCGACGCGTGAGGTCCTCAGCTCCCAGGACAACGCGACCGTGCTGCTGGGCGAGGTCACGGGCATCGACCTCGAGCAGCGCCGCGTCACCTCGCAGGTCCTGGGCCGCGAGACCGTCTCGGAGTACGACTCGCTGATCGTCGCCGCCGGCGCCGGGCAGTCCTACTTCGGCAACGACCACTTCGCCGAGTACGCGCCCGGGATGAAGAGCATCGACGACGCCCTCGAGCTGCGCGGCCGCATCTTCGGCGCCTTCGAGATGGCCGAGCTCGCGGCAGCCCGCGGCGAGGAGGTCGACCACCTGCTCACCTTCGTCGTCGTCGGCGCCGGCCCGACCGGCGTCGAGATGGCCGGCCAGATCGCCGAGCTGGCCCACCGCACGTTGCGCCGCGACTTCCGCCACATCAACACCCGGCACGCCCGGGTCCTCCTCGTCGACGCCGCCTCGCAGGTGCTGCCGCCCTTCGGCGCCAAGCTGGGGGAGCGGACCAAGAAGGAGCTCGAGGGCCTCGGTGTCGAGGTGATGCTCGGTGCGATGGTCACCGACGTCGACGAGCGCGGTCTCGAGATGTCCTACAAGGACGGTCGCTCCGTCCGCGTCGAGGCGGTCACCAAGATCTGGGCCGCCGGGGTGCAGGGCAGCCCCTTGGGCGCGACGCTCTCAGAGCAGACCGGCGCCCCGCTCGACCGCGCGGGACGCATCGGCGTGAACCCCGACCTGACCCTGCCGGGCCACCCCGAGGTGTTCGTGGTCGGCGACATGATCGCCCTCGACAACCTCCCGGGTGTCGCCCAGGTCGCGATCCAGGGTGCGAAGTACGCCGCCAAGGAGATCAACGGCCGGCTCAAGGGCAAGCCCGCCCAGGAGCCCTTCAAGTACTTCGACAAGGGCTCGATGGCCACCATCAGCCGCTTCCGGGCCGTCGCCATGGTCGGCAAGCTGCGCCTGACCGGCTTCATCGCCTGGCTGATGTGGCTCGTGGTGCACCTCTTCTACATCACCGGCTTCAAGAACCGGATCAGCGCCGTCATGCACTGGTTCGTCTCGTTCCTGGGCCGCGGCCGCTCCGAGCGCACCGCCACCGAGCAGCAGATCTTCGGACGCAGCGCGCTGGCCAGGCTGCAGCGCGGCGCCACGGACCTCGTCTCGGAGCCCGGCGAGTACGACGGCCTGCGCCGTCGTGCCGACGCGGATCGACGTGCGGTGCTGGAGGCCCAGGCCGTCGAGGAGGCCCGGCTCACCGACGCCGGGGAGCGCGGGACCCGCGTGGGCGAGCGCGCCTGACCGCGCTACTCGAAGAACGGCGGGTTCGGCTGTGGAGATGACTCCTGGTCGGCGAAGGCCTGGCGCGCCCACTTGGGCAGGATGAAGACCCCCTCGGCCTCGACGGTGACGCCGTCGGGGCCCAGGATGCGGCCCTTGGCCCAGGTCTTGATGCCTTCCACCCGGTCGATCCACGCCTCGGCGCGCAACGGGCCCAGCGGCGTGCCCTGCCGGTAGACCAGGGTCAGCGTGCCGGTCATGCCGGGCCGCTTGCCGGCACCGGCGGCCACGCCGAGCATCTGGTCGAGGATCAGGGCGGAGACGCCGCCGTGCACCAGCGTCGGCGGGCCCTCGTAGGCGGCGCCCAGGTGGAAGTCCGACCACACCCGGCCGGTGTCGCCCTCGTGCTCGATCACCAGCGGTGGCGCCACGGCGTTGCGGACGCCGACCACGGCGTTGCCCCAGGCCCGGCCGCGCCCCTCCTGGTTGAAGCGCACGCCGTAGGAGCCGTCGATCTGACGGACGCGCAGCCGTTGCGTCAGCGCCTCGACCTCCGCCTGGACCGCACGGATCTCGTCGTCGTCGACCTCGGTGCGGATGCCGGCGTCGACCAGCCCCCGGAGTGCGTCGGTGAACGGCGCGTACAGGTCACGCTGCCGGTCCTGCTCCTCGGAGGAGATGTCGTCCTGCACGTATCCGGCCACGCGCCCAGACTAGAACACGTTTCACCATCGGTGAGGTCGGTGGGTCAGTGGGTCAGGTCGGGGCGGTGGTGGAGCAGGAGCTCGGTGAAGGCGTGCGGATCGACCATGGAGGGGTCGACGACGAAGGGCGACATGCCGCGCCGGTGGAAGAGGACCTTCCACCTCCGAGACCCGGGGCGCCCCGTGATCTCGATCGAGGTGTGTGGGTTGGCCAGGTCGAAGAAGTGCCGCCCCGCCGAGCTCTGGATCTCGAGGCGGCCCTGCTCGACGCGCATCCGGGTCGGGCTGGACCCGGCGCGCACGGCCCAGATGACGGCGGTCAGCAGTGCCAGGACGCCCAGGACGCCCAGCGTGATGTCGGCCGGGTCCTGGTAGGCGAGGTAGCCGGTGCTCCCCGTGGCGATCAGCGCGACCACCAGCAGCACCCCGGTCGCGGCCCGTACGCCGCCGGGGGAGTGCAGCTCGCTGGGGGGTGCGGACGCCGGTCGGGGAGGGGCCGCCTCGGGTGCGGGGTCGGTCTTCGGCTTCGACTTCGCCTTGGGTGCGGGCCGGGTGCGACGCGTCGTCGGGGCCTGGCGCTGCGTCGTCGGTCGGTCCTCCGGGGCGCCGGAGACAGCGCGGTCGAGGGTGGTGCGGGCGGCTGACGCGAGCGCGGCCCGGCGGGACGGCGCCACCGCCGGCGCCACCGGCGCGGCCCGCGCGGGTGCCGGGGTGGGCGCTGGTGCGCCTGCTGGGATCCGCACGGGTGCAGGCGTGGGCGGACGGACCGGGGCGGGTGCCGGGTCCGGCAGCGGGTCCGGCAGCGGCTCCGGTGCGGGGACCGGCTCGGGCAGCGGCTCTGGTTCGGGAAGGGGTCGGGGCTCAGGGACGGGCCGGGGATCGGGCTCGGGCTCCGGGGCCGGCGGATGCGTCGCGAGGAGGGCGAGGATGTCGCGTCCGGCGTTGACGTGGTCGGGCGGAGTCGGCACCTGCTCGGCCTCCGCCGGAGCGGGGTCCACGAGCGTCGCGTCCTCGGCGGAGGTCGTCTCGGTCCTGCCGTCGCCGGTGGGCGCGCCGGGTGTCGTGGCGTGCCGGCGTACGCGGCCGCGCCACCCGCGCGGCTGCGCGGGCTGCTGGGCCTGCTCCAGGGCACGACGGGCCGACGCGGTCAGCACCGGCTCGAAGGACGTGAGGTCGATGCCGATCTCGGAGGCGGCCGCAGCCGCCACCGGCGTGGGCTCGGCGGCGGGCTCAGGTCGCGGCGCAGGCTCCGCCGGCGCCGTCGCGAGGTCGGCATCGCCCTCGGTGTCCCCGTCGTCCGCGGTGACCACGGGCGCCTCAGGACGCTCGGTCGACTCGTGGCGGGGGAGCCGGTCGGACGGGGTGGTGCGCAGCACGCCGTAGGTGCGCGGACGTGCCGCGGCGTCCTCGGCCGTGTGCTCGCGGTGCGAGAGCCAGCGGTCGAAGAGGTCGTCGCCCGGCTGTGCGGCCTGGTCCTCGGTGCTCATGGTGGCCTGATCGTCCCATCGGGGCCCGTCCCCGCGCGGGTGAATGGGTCGTCCGGTCAGTGGTGTCGGTCTCCGTGCCCGTCCTCGGCCGGGTCGCCGGCCAGATCGCCGGCCAGATCGCCGGCCAGACACCCCAGGGCCCGGCGCAGTGCCGGCAGCACCGCGTCGACGTCGTACGGCGTGCGCAGCACCACGACAGCGGTGCCGCCACCCGCCGGCGGGGTCGGGTCGCCGCCGAGCGACTGCGCCACGGCCCGGTCCAGGGCGTCCTCCAGCTCGGCGACCGCCTGGGTGGCGTCGATGATGCCGCGCAGCCAGCGGCGCAGCACGTGGTTGTGGGCGGTGACCACGGCGGCCGCGAGCAGCTCGGCGCGCAGGTCCTCCCCGGGCGCCTCGCCGGTCCAGGCGCGCAGGGCGTCACGGAAGACACGGTGGTACTGCAGGGTGCTGGCCAGCTCGCGGTCGCGCAGCGCCGAGACCGTGCGGGTCAGCCGGTAGCGGGCACGGGCGACGTCGCCGTCCTGCAGGTAGAGCTCGAGGACCATGCGGGTGGCCTCGGTGATGCCGATGAGCGTGGCCGCTCCGGGCGTCGTGGCAGTGGCCAGCCGGGCCCGGATCCGGTCGAGGAGATCGGCGTGCTCGGGGAAGATCACGTCCTCCTTGGAGCGGAACGCGCGGAAGAAGGTGGTCCGGCCCACCCCGGCCGCCTCGGCGATGTCGCCGACCGTCGTCGCGTCGTACCCCCGCTCCTCGAAGAGCTGGAAGGCCGCGGCGCGCAGCCGGTCGCGCGGGGCGGGCGTCGGTGCGGGGCTCGTGTCCGGCATGGATCCTCCCAGGGTTGGTGAGACTCGATCCCGAGAGTACGGTACTCAGTACCAATTCGAACGGTGGAGGACACGTGGACACAGGTCAGAAGATCGGGGTCGTGGGCTGCGGCCTGATGGGTGCGGGCATCGCCGAGGTCTCGGCACGTGCCGGCCTCGAGGTGGTCGTCGCCGAGTCCAGCCAAGCCGCCGCCGACGCCGGCCGGTCCCGCCTGGAGGCGTCGCTGAAGCGTGCGGAGTCGCGCGGCAAGGTCGACTCCGCTGACGAGGTGCTGCAGCGGATCCGGGTGGAGACCGAGCTCGACGCGCTGGCCGACCGCACCCTCGTCATCGAGGCGATCGTCGAGGACGAGGCCGTCAAGGTCGACCTCTTCAAGCGACTGGACGAGATCGTCACCGCTCCCGATGCGATCCTGGCCTCCAACACCTCCTCGATCCCGATCATGAAGCTCGGGGTCGTCACCTCGCGGCCCCAGCAGGTGCTCGGCATCCACTTCTTCAACCCGGTGCCGGTGCTCAAGCTCGTCGAGCTGGTGCCGAGCCTGCTGACCTCGGAGCAGACCACCGAGACCGCGCGCAGCTTCGTCGAGGACCTGCTGGGCAAGCGCTCGATCCTGTGCCAGGACCGCGCCGGCTTCGTGGTCAACGCGCTGCTGGTGCCCTTCATCCTCTCCGGCATCCGGATGATGGAGTCCGGCTTCGCCTCGGCCGAGGACATCGACCAGGGCCTGGTGCTGGGGGCCGCGCACCCGCAGGGCCCGCTGGCGCTCGCCGACCTGATCGGCCTCGACACGACGAAGGCCGTGGCCGAGTCGCTGTACGAGGAGTTCAAGGAGCCCCTCTACGCCCCGCCGCCGCTGCTGGCCCGGATGGTCGACGCCGGCCTGCTGGGCCGCAAGTCCGGCCGCGGCTTCTACACCTACGACGCGAAGTGAGTGCCGACGTGAACCCCTCGAGCGACCTCTACGCCCTGACCGAGGAGCACCGCGCGATCCGCTCCGCCGTGCGCGAGCTGTGCGACGCCAAGGTGGCGCCGTACGCCGCCGCCGTCGACGAGGAGGCGCGCTTCCCCCGGGAGGCGGCCACCGCGCTGCAGGCCGCCGACTTCCACGCCCCGCACGTGCCCGAGGAGTTCGGCGGTGCGGGCGCGGACGCGCTGGCCACCGTGCTGGTCATCGAGGAGGTGGCGCGGGCCTGCGTGTCGTCCTCGCTGATCCCGGCCGTGAACAAGCTCGGCTCGCTGCCGCTCCAGATCGCCGGCTCCCAGGAGCTGAAGACGAAGTACCTCGGCGCGCTCGCCCGCGGCGAGGGCGGCTTCTCCTACTGCCTCTCCGAGCCCGACGCCGGCTCCGACGCGATGGCGATGAAGACCCGCGCGGTGCGCGACGGCGACCACTGGGTGCTCAGCGGCACCAAGCGCTGGATCACCAACGCCGGGGAGTCGGAGTACTACACCGTCATCGCCGTCACCGACCCCGAGAAGCGGTCGAAGGGCATCTCGGCCTTCGTGGTCGAGAAGTCCGACGAGGGCGTCTCCTTCGGTGCGCCGGAGAAGAAGCTCGGCATCAAGGGCTCGCCGACGCGTGAGGTCTACCTCGACAACGTGCGGATCCCGGCCGACCGGATGATCGGCGCCGAGGGCACCGGCTTCGAGACGGCCATGAAGACCCTCGACCACACCCGCGTGACCATCGCCGCCCAGGCGGTGGGGGTCGCGCAGGGCGCGCTCGACTACGCGCTGGAGTACGCGAAGGAGCGCCGGCAGTTCGACAAGTCCATCGCCGACTTCCAGGGACTGCAGTTCATGCTCGCCGACATGGGCATGAAGGTGGAGGCCGCGCGCCAGATGACGTACGCCGCCGCCGGCCGCTCCGAGCGCGGCGACGCCGACCTCACCTTCTTCGGTGCCGCGGCCAAGTGCTTCGCCTCCGACGTGGCCATGGAGGTCACCGTCAACGCCGTGCAGGTGCTCGGCGGCTACGGCTTCACCCGCGACTACCCCGTCGAGCGGATGATGCGCGACGCCAAGATCACCCAGATCTACGAAGGCACCAACCAGGTCCAGCGGATCGTGATGGCACGTCAGCTCCTCGCCGGCGTCCAGTCCCACCTCTGACCCACGAGCAGTCACTTTCGCACCACCGACCGGTCAGTTCCGCACCACCCAGCAGTCAACGCTGAACCCACCGACGGGTCACCTCCGACCGGAGCATCCGGGTCGGGGGCGATCTGCGCCGACTCGGCGCGAGATTTGCGCCGGGTCGGCAGCAGGGGGTCAGGCCGCGACGGTCGCGTGCATCTCCCAGACGAGGATCTCCGCGGCCTCGGTCGCGGTGACCTTCTGCCCGCCCGTGGCGGTGAACCGGACGGCGTCGCCGGTGGTCAGGGCGCCGGCACCCTCGAGCGAGACCGAGCCGCGGGGCACGAAGAGGTGCAGGAAGGGCGCCTCGGGCAGCTCGACCGACTGGCCGGGCTGGAGGCGGGCGACGTGCAGGGCGGCGTACTTGTTCTGGATCCGGATCGCGGAGGCGCCGTCGTGCTTCTCCATCCCGGAGGCCACCGGCACCAGCGAGCCGGACAGGAGCTCGTGGTCGATCTCGAGCTGCTCGTAGCCCGGCACGATGTTCTCCTCGTCGGGCACGACCCACATCTGCACGAAGTGGACCGGGTCGGTGTGGGCCTTGCCGCCGATGGTCCAGGAGTCGTTCTTCTCCGAGTGCAGGATGCCGCGACCGGCGCTCATCCGCTGCGCCAGTCCGGGGTAGAGGATCCCGTTGTGGCCGGTGGAGTCCTGGTGGACCAGGGAGCCCTCGAGCACCCAGGTGACGATCTCCATGTCGCGGTGCGGGTGGGTGTCGAAGCCGGTGCCGGCGTCGACGATGTCGTCGTTGTTGACCAGCAGCAGCCCGTGGTGGGTGTTGTTGCGGTCGAAGTGCTGGCCGAAGGAGAAGGAGTGCTTCGAGTCCAGCCAACCGAACCGGCTCTTGAAGCGGTCCTCGGCGCGGCGTACGTCGACGTTCTCGGTGAGGTTCACGGTGCTCATGACGGCTGTCCTGTTCGGTGCGGTCCGGAGGAGGTCGGCGGGCTGGAGGTCGGGGTATGGAGCGGGAGTCGGCGGGGCCGGCCGTGGTACGGCGGTGGCCGGCCCCGTGCCGGTCTCCTGGTGCGTGGGTGGCGCTGGGTCAGGCGTTCTTGATCGCGGAGACCTCGAACTCGAGGGTGATCTTCTCGCTGACCAGCACGCCGCCGGTCTCCAGCGCGGCGTTCCAGGTGATGCCGTAGTCCTTGCGGTTGATGACCACGGAGCCCTCGAAGCCGGCGCGGAGGTTGCCGAACGGGTCGGTGGCGGTGCCCTCGAAGTCGAAGGGGATGGTGACCGAGTTCGTCGTGCCCTTGAGGGTCAGGTCGCCGGTGAGCTCGAGGCCCGAGGCGGTCTGGGCCACGCCGGTGGAGACGAAGGTGATCTCGGGGTACTCGTCCATCGCGAGGAAGTCGTTGCTCTTCAGGTGGCCGTCGCGCTGCTCGTTGCGGGTGTCGATGCTGGTCGCCTTGATGGTCAGGCTGACGGTGGTCTTGGCGACGTCGTCGGCGTCGACGACGGCAGTGCCCTCGAACTCGTTGAAGGCGCCGCGGACCTTGGTGACCATCGCGTGCCGGGCGACGAAGCCGATCCGGGTGTGGGTGGGGTCGATGGTCCAGGTGCCGGTGAGGTCGGCGACGGTGGCGGGGGTGTGGGCGGTGTGGGTCATGGGGCTCTCCCTGAGGTTCGACCGCCACCCGGGTTGGTGACGTGTCACTCACTATCCTCAAACCTGGGTGACATGTCAACTATTCCGGTACGATCGAGCCGTGAACGACACGACGTGGCTCTCGTCCACCCAGCAACGGACCTGGCGGCGCTGGCTCCGGCTCAACGCGCTGCTGCCGGCCGCGCTGCACCGGGGGCTGCAGAGCGACGCCGGTCTCTCCCTCCCGGACTTCGACGTCCTGGTGGTGCTCACCGACAGTCCCGAGGCGCGCGTGCGCGTCGCGGAGCTGGCCCGGGGACTGCACTGGGAGCGCAGCCGGGTCTCGCACCACATCGCCCGGATGGAGCGGCGCGGGCTCGTCGCCCGGGAGGAGTGTGCGGAGGACGCTCGGGGTGCCTGGGTGATGCTCACCGCGCAGGGGCGCTCGGCGATCGAGCAGGCGGCGCCTGCCCACGTCGAGATGGTGCGGCGGCTGGTGTTCGAGGCGCTGACCCCCGACGAGGTCGACGTGCTCGGCACGGTGATCGAGAAGGTGCTGGCGCGGCTCGAGGAGAGCGGCACCGCGCCGCCGGCCTGACCCGTCCCGGTGAGTGGCCGGGGACGAGCAACGCCCTGTCGCGACCGGTGGCTGCGACAGGGCGTTGCTGGTGCTGCAGATCTCAGGCGTCGACCACGACCGGGATGATGAGCGGGCTGCGACGGAAGGTCTTGTGCGACCAGCGGCTGATGTCGCGGGTGATCATCTGCTCCAGCTGACGGGCGTCGCCGATGCCCTCGGAGGCGGCCCGGGCGAGGGTCTTCTCGATCACCTGGACGGCCGGGTCGAAGGCCTTCGGCTCGTGCACGAACCCACGCACCAGGAAGTCGGGCCGGTCGGCGAGCTTGCCGGTGTCGGCGTCGACGATGGCCAGGACGGTGACCACGCCCTCCTCGGCCAGCGTGCGCCGGTCCTTCAGAGTGGCCTCGGTGACGCCACCGACCTGCTGGGCGTCGACGAAGACGAGCCCGGCCTGGACCTTGCCGGTGATCTTGGCGTGGCCCTTGTCCAGGTCGACGACGACGCCGTCCTCGGCCAGCACGACGTTCTTGGGGTCCATGCCGGTGCTGATCGCCAGGTCCGCGTTGGCGCGCAGGTGCCGGTACTCGCCGTGCACCGGCATCACGTTGCGGGGCTTGATGATGTTGTAGCAGTAGACGAGCTCGCCGGCGCTGGCGTGGCCCGAGACGTGCACCTTGGCGTTGCCCTTGTGGACGACGTTGGCGCCCCACCGGGTGAGCCCGTTGATCACGTTGGAGATGGCGTTCTCGTTGCCCGGGATCACCGAGCTGGCCATCAGGATGGTGTCGCCCTCGCCGACGCGGATCTTGTGGTCGCGCGCGGCCATCCGCGACAGCGCGGCCAGCGGCTCGCCCTGCGAGCCGGTGCAGATCAGGGTGGCCTTGTGGGCGGGCAGCCGCTCCAGCTGGTCGAGCGGCACGATCAGGCCCTCGGGGACCGTGAGGTAGCCGAGGTCCTGGGCGACACCCATGTTGCGGACCATCGAGCGGCCCACGAAGGCGACCTTGCGGCCGTGCTCGTGCGAGGTGTCGAGGACCTGCTGGATGCGGTGCACGTGGCTGGCGAAGCTGGAGACGATGATGCGGCGCGGGGCGGTGCGGAAGACCTTCTCGATCGCCGGCGCGAGGTCGCGCTCGGAGGTGGTGAACCCGGGCACCTCCGCGTTGGTCGAGTCGGTCATGAACAGGTCGACGCCCTCGTCGGCCAGGCGCGCGAACCCGCGCAGGTCGGTGATCCGGCCGTCGAGCGGGAACTGGTCCATCTTGAAGTCACCGGTGTGCAGGACCGTGCCCGCGGCGGTGCGGATGGCCACGGCGAGGCCGTCCGGGATGGAGTGGTTGACGGCGAAGAACTCACAGTCGAAGGGGGCGAGGTCGAGCCGGTCGCCCTCCTTGACCTCGCGCAGGACCGGACGGATCCGGTGCTCCTTGAGCTTCTCCTTGATCAGCGCCAGCGTCAGGCGCGAGCCGATCAGGGGGATGTCGGCGCGCTCGCGCAGCAGGTACGGCACGCCACCGATGTGGTCCTCGTGACCGTGGGTGAGGACGATGCCCTCGATCTTGTCGAGGCGGTCCCGGATCCAGGTGAAGTCCGGCAGGATCACGTCGACGCCGGGCTGGTGCTCCTCGGGGAAGAGCACGCCGCAGTCGACGATGAGCAGCCTGCCCTCGTGCTCGAAGACCGCCATGTTGCGGCCGATCTCGCCGAGGCCGCCGAGCGCCACGATGCGCAGGGCGCCGGACCGCAGGGCCGGAGGCGCCTGCAGCTCTGGGTGGGGGTGGCTCACTCGGGTGTCCTCACGTACGTCGGGAAGCGGTCGGGCAGGCTGGCTGCCCCCTCAGCGTAGTGGTCCGGGTGCGCGGTGCGACCGCTGCGGCCCGCGCCGACCTCTCGGCGCCGGCGCGACGTTAGAGTCGGTGGGGTGGATGACCTCGACCTTCGACCCCGCCGGACGTTCGCCGTCATCAGTCACCCGGACGCCGGCAAGTCGACCTTGACCGAGGCCCTGGCCCTGCACGCCGCCGTGATCTCGGAGGCCGGCGCGGTGCACGGCAAGGGCGGGCGCAAGGGCACCGTCTCGGACTGGATGGAGATGGAGAAGGCGCGCGGCATCTCCATCACCTCCGCGGCGCTGCAGTTCGCGTACGGCGACCACGTCGTCAACCTGGTCGACACCCCTGGTCACGCCGACTTCTCCGAGGACACCTACCGGGTGCTCTCGGCGGTCGACTCGGCGGTGATGCTGGTCGACGCCGCCAAGGGGCTCGAGCCGCAGACGCTCAAGCTCTTCCAGGTCTGCGCCCACCGGGGCATTCCGGTGATCACGGTCATCAACAAGTGGGACCGGCCGGGCCTGGACCCGCTCGAGCTGCTGGACTCGATCGAGAAGCAGATCGGCCTGCGACCCACGCCGCTGACCTGGCCGGTGGGCATCGCCGGGGACTTCCGCGGCGTCCTGAACCGTCGTACGGGCGGGTTCATCCGGTACACGCGCACCGCCGGCGGCAGCACCCGGGTCCCCGAGGAGCACCTCGACGCCGAGGCCGCCGCGGCGGCCGAGCCGGAGCGGTGGGCCGAGGCCCAGGAGGGCCACGAGCTGCTCAGCGCCGACGGCGCCGACCACGACCAGGAGAAGTTCCTCGCCGGGCAGACGACGCCGGTGCTCTTCGCCTCCGCGCTGTCCAACTTCGGTGTCGCCCAGCTGCTCGAGGTGCTGCTCGAGCTGGCTCCCGCACCCGGGCCCACCACCGCCGTCGACGGCGGCGAGCGTCAGCCGGAGGACGACTTCAGCGCCTTCGTCTTCAAGGTGCAGTCCGGGATGGACACCAGCCACCGCGACCGCCTCGCCTACGCCCGCGTGTGCTCCGGCACCTTCGAGCGCGGGATGGTCGTCACCCACGCCACGACCGGGCGACCGTTCACCACGAAGTACGCCCAGGCGGTCTTCGGTCGCGAGCGCACCTCGGTCGAGCGGGCCCGGCCCGGCGACATCGTCGGCCTGGTCAACGCCTCGGCGCTGCGGGTGGGGGACACCATCCACGCCGGGGCGCCGGTGCGCTACCCGCCCATCGCCACGTTCGCCCCCGAGTACTTCGCCACCGTCAGCGTCACCGACACCGGCCGCTGGAAGCAGTTCCGCAAGGGCATCGAGCAGCTCGACCAGGAGGGCGTCATCCAGGTGCTGCGCTCCGAGCTGCGCGGTGACCAGGCGCCGGTCCTCGCCGCCGTCGGGCCGATGCAGTTCGAGGTCGTGACCGCGCGCATGGAGGCGGAGTACCGCGCCCCGGTGCGGCTCGAGAGCCTCGACTACAGCATCGCCCGCCGCGTCGAGCCGGAGCAGCGCGACGAGGTCGCCGCCCTGCGCGGGGTCGAGGTCATGCAGCGCACCGACGGGGCGCTGCTGGCGCTCTTCTCGGACCGGTGGCGCCTGGAGGCCATCGAGCGGCTCAACCCGCACCTGCGGCTCGAGGCCCTGGTGGCCGGGCGCGGCTGAGCCGCCACGTCGCGCCGACCCGGCCGGACCGCCCGGACGGGTGGGGGAGCGGCTGGTTGTCTGGAACCATGTCGACCACCCACCGTCCCGCACCCGAGGAGCAGCACGGGCCACCCGAGGTGGCCGTCATCGGTGCCGGCATCGTCGGGCTCAGCACCGCCTATGCGCTGCTCGAGCGCGGGGTGGAGGTGCGGGTCTACGAGCAGGGCGTGCCCGGCAACGGCCAGTCCGGTGGGGTGTCGCGCATCTTCCGCCACGCCCACGACGACCCGCGGATGGTCGCCGCGGCGCGGGCCAGCCGCCAGGCCTACCGCGAGTGGGGCGAGCGGCTCGGCGTCGAGCTGGTCTCCGCGGACGGCGCCGTGGCCCTGGGCCCTGCCGTCGAGGACCACCTGCCGCTGCTGCGCGAGGCGGGTGTCCGCGCCCGCCGGATCGAGGGTGCCGAGCTCAGGGCACGCGTGCCCCTGCTGGCCGACCACGACGGCCCGGCGATGCTCGACGAAGAAGGTGGCTCGATCCGGACGGTGACGGCGATCGAGGCGCTCACCGCCGCGCTGGGAGACCGGCTCGTCCACGACGAGGTGCTCTCGGTGACGCCCGTCGGCGACGGCGACGAGGGGGTCGAGGTGCGCAGCGGCGGGCGCACCGACCGCTACCGCCGCGCGGTCGTGTGCGCCGGGCGCGGTACGGCCGCGCTGGCGCGCACCCTGGGGCTGTCGCTGCCGGTGCAGCAGGCGGCTCACGTGCGGCTGACCTTCGCGGTGCGCGGCGAGGCACCGGCCACCCTGGCCACGCTCCAGGACTCCAGCGGCGTCTTCGGCGAGACCGGCGTGTACGCCGCCGCGGCGCCCGGCAACGCGGCGTACGCCGTCGGGCTGAGCCAGACCACCCCCGCGCGTGACGACGCCAGCATGCCGACCCCGGCCGGGCTCGACGAGCTCGCGACCCGCGCCCGCGACTACGTCGCGCGCGCCCTGCCCGGCCTGGACCCCGACCCCGTCGACGTCCGGCACTGCTGGGTGACCACGCTCCCGTGGAGCGACGACGCCATGGCGGTGTGGGAGGCCGGCGGGGTGCTGCTGCCGGTCGGGCACAACCTCTACAAGCAGGCTCCGGGCCTGGGGCGGCAGCTCGCCGCGGCCGCCGCCGGCGACGCGTTGGAAGCCTCGTTGCGCCCGGCTGCCCGGCTCGGATCCGCCCCCTGAGGCGACCCTCTGGGAGGATGCGGCCATGACGACGTGGCGAGACTCCGTGAGCACGACCGTGCGCACCGAGATGGACGACCTGCTCGACACCGCCCTGCGCAACGCGCAGACCCGGCTCAACGCCGACGACGCGCTGCTGCCCTTCGTCCAGGTGGTCGAGGCGGACGGCACCCCGGGGACCCGTCTGGTCGAGATCCTCGAGGACGTGCGCCCCGACCAGCTGCTCGAGGAGCTCTTCGAGAAGCTGCGCGCCGAGCGCGACGACCTGCGTGGTGTCGCGGTGGCCTTCGACGGACGCATCGAGGGTGCCCCCTGCGTGCAGGTGCTGCTCGAGCACGCCGACCCCGAGGCGCCCGCGCTGGTGCTGGCGGCGCCGTACAAGTACCAGAAGCGTCGCAACCAGCTCGGCGAGGTCCGCGCGGCCGTCGGCGAGCGCCGGATCTGGGTCTGACCGACCGGGTGCGACCTGGCCTCGGCGCGTGACGACCCCTCCGCCCGCGGCTGACGCCTCCCGCGGGACCCCGCGGGCGGCTCGCACCGCACTGATGGGCCCGCGCTACCGCGGCACCACCACGGGAGCGGTGGCGCTGGTCTTCCTGGCGGCCTTCGAGTCGCTGGCGGTGGCCACCGTGATGCCGGCGGTGACCGCCGACCTCGACGGGCGCGCCTGGTTCTCCGTGGCGTTCTCGGCGACCCTGGCCGCCAGCGTCGTCGGCATGGTGGCCGTCGGGCTCTGGTCGGACCGGGCGGGCGCGGTGCGCCCGCTGCTGTCGTCGGTCGGGCTCTTCGCGGTGGGGCTGCTGGCCGCCGGGCTCGCGCCCAGCATGGCGTGGCTGGTGGTCGGCCGCTTCCTGCAGGGCCTGGGCCTCGGCGGGCTCGTGGTGGCGCTCTACGTGCTCGTCGCGCAGGTCTACGACGTCGTCGACCGCCCCCGCATCCTCGGCCTCTTCGCCGCCGCCTGGGTGCTGCCCGGCCTGGTCGGGCCGTTCCTGGCCGGCGTCGTCGCGGACACGGTCGGCTGGCGGTGGGTCTTCCTCGGCGTCGTCGCCATCGCCGCCGCGGCACTCGCGCTGCTGGTCCCCACGCTGCGCGCCGTCGAGCCGCCCCGCGCCGGCGCCGCCGCGCCCCGGGGCGTCGGCGTACGACGGCTGGGGCTGGCGGCCGCGGTCGCCACGGCCGTGGTCTCCCTCAACCTCTCCGGCGCCCTGCCGGGCGCGGCCCGCGCCGTGCTCGCGGCGGGGGCGGTGGTCGTGGCGCTGGTCGCCGTACGCCCGCTGCTGCCGCGCGGCACCCTGCGCGCCGGGCGCGGCGTCCCGGCCGTGATCGCGCAGCGCGGCCTGGTCGGCGGCACGTTCTTCGCGGCGGAGGCCTACCTGCCCTTCCTGCTGCAGGAGCAGTACGCCGCTGCCACGTGGGTCAGCGGGCTCGTGCTGACCGTCGCCACGATCGGCTGGGCCAGCGCCTCGCACGTGCAGGGCAGGCTGGGCGACCACCTGCGCGACGAGGCGGCGCTGCGTCTCGGCGCGCTGCTGCTCGCGGCCGGGATCGCGGCCGTGCTGGTCGTGGCCGCCCTGGCGCTGCCCGGGGTGCTGGTCGGGGCCGGCTGGCTGGTCGCCGCGGCCGGGATGGGGCTGATGTACCCGCGCATCACCTCCACCGTGCTGGCCCGCACGGCCGTCCACGAGCGCGGCACTGCCTCCTCGGCCGTGACGATCAGCGACGCGGTGGGCGCCGCGGTCGCGGTCGCGGTGGCCGGTCTGCTGTTCACCGCGGTCGGCACCGCCGCCGACCTGGCCGCCTTCGTCGCCGTGCTCTCCCTGTCGCTGGGGCTGGCGCTGCTCGCCGTCGTGGTCTCCCGCCGGGTCTGAGCCTGCCCGGAGCGGTGGGCCGGCAACCGGACCCGGCCGGCGGATCGGTGCCTGATCACCGCTCCCGTGGTGGCGGGTCGCGCCTAGACTCGCCGGCGTGGCCGGACGCCACGCGTCCAGGCCCCCCGCGGAGCGAGAGCAGATGTCGGCAGAACACATCCAGATCGGCGAGGTCGCCGCGCGCACGGGCCTGAGCCTGCGCACGATCCGTTATTACGAGGAGGTCGGGCTGGTCTCCCCGTCGGCGCGCTCCTCGGGCGGGTTCCGGCTCTTCACCGAGGCCGACGTGGACCGCTTCGAGCTGATCAAGCGGATGAAGCCTCTCGACTTCTCCCTCGAGGACATGCGCGGGCTCCTCGAGGTCGTCGACGCCCTCGACTCCGACCCCGGGGACGCCGAGCGCGAGCGGCTGCTGGCCGAGCTGGGTGCGCTGCAGACCGCTGCCGACGAACGCGTCGTCACGCTGCGCCGGCGCCTGCAGTGGGCCGAGGAGTTCGCCGCGGGGCTCGCCGAGCGGGTGCAGGCCCAGCGAGATCCGTGAGCGGTCTCACCATGGGAGGCCCGATCAGAATTCAGACTCTCCCGTCACGTCAGGGTAGGGTCCACGGGTCGGTCGACGCGCCCACCGCCGTCGCCGCCACCCGACTTCGTCGCCCGTCCGGTCGCAGCGTTGCTCCCGGTCGGCGTCCCACCCGCACCGTCGAGGAGAGCTCGTGAGCAACACCGCCCCCGCCCAGCCGCACCTGCCCCCGGGGTCGCCCCGGCTGGCGCCGCCCGAGACGCACACCGTGCGCGGTGCGCTGCGCAGCCCCGCGATCCTGCGCCGCGAGGTCCTGGCCGGCCTGGTGGTGGCGCTCGCGCTGATCCCCGAGGCGATCTCGTTCTCCATCATCGCCGGGGTCGACCCGCGGCTGGGGCTCTTCGCCTCGTTCACGATGGCGGTCTCGATCTCCTTCCTCGGCGGGCGCCCCGCCATGATCTCGGCGGCCACCGGCGCGATCGCGCTGGTGATCGCCCCGGTCGCGCGTGACTACGGCGTCGACTACCTGATCGCCACCGTCATCCTCGGCGGCCTGATCCAGGTCGTGCTCGGCGTCCTGGGCGTGGCGAAGATGATGCGCTTCATCCCGCGCTCGGTGATGGTCGGCTTCGTCAACGCCCTGGCGATCCTCATCTTCATGGCCCAGATCCCCTACCTGGTCGACGTGCCGTGGCTGGTCTACCCGCTGGTCGGCCTGGGCGTGGCGATCATCGTGCTGCTGCCCCGCATCACCAAGGTCGTGCCGGCCCCGCTCGTCGTCATCGTCGCGATCACCGGCGCCGCGCTGGCGGCCGGCTGGTCGCTGCCCGACGTCGGTGACGAGGGCGACCTGCCCGAGACGCTGCCCTCCCTGCTGTTCCCGGACGTGCCGTTCACCCTGGAGACGCTGGAGATCATCGCGCCGTACGCGCTGGCCATGGCGCTGGTCGGCCTCCTCGAGTCGCTGCTGACCGCCAAGCTCGTCGACGACATCACCGACACCCACTCCCCGAAGACCCGTGAGGCCTGGGGCCAGGGCGCCGCCAACATCATCACCGGCTTCTTCGGCGGCATGGGCGGCTGCGCGATGATCGGCCAGACGATGATCAACGTGAAGGCCTCGGGGGCCCGCACCCGGATCTCCACGTTCTCCGCCGGCGTGCTCCTGCTGGTGCTGGTCGTCGGCTTCGGCGACATCGTCGCCCGCATCCCGATGGCAGCCCTGGTCGCGGTGATGATCATGGTCGCCGTCGGCACCTTCGACTGGCACTCCATGGCGCCGCGCACGCTGCGCCGGATGCCCAAGAGCGAGACCACCGTGATGCTCTCCACCGTCGCCGTGGTCGTCGCGACCCACAACCTCGCCATCGGTGTGGCCGTCGGCGTGCTGGTCGCCATGACGCTCTTCGCGCGCCGTGTGGCCCACCTGGCCACCGTGCAGCGCGAGCTGGTCGAGATCGGCGACGGCGCCACCCAGGCGCGCTACACCGTCACCGGCGAGCTGTTCTTCGCCTCCTCCAACGACCTCTACACCCAGTTCGAGTACGCCGACGACCCCGAGCACGTGGTCATCGACCTGACCGCCTCGCACGTCTGGGACGCCTCGACGGTCGCGGCGCTCGACTCGATCACCACCAAGTACGCCCGCAAGGGCAAGTCGGTCGAGATCTACGGGCTCAACGCGCAGTCCCTGCACATGCACGACCGGCTGAGCGGCCAGCTGGACACGCACTGAGGGTCCCGGGGATGCCGACGTTCCGCCCCCACCACCGGCTCCCGGCCCCCGTGCTGGGGCTGGGCCGGGAGCTGGTGCACGAGGTCCGAAAGGACCGCGTGGCCGGGCTGGCGGCGGAGATCGCGTTCTTCGCCGTCCTCAGCATCTTCCCCGCCCTGCTGATCGCGGCCGGGCTGCTGTCCTACCTCGAGGCGCTCGTCGGCGCCGAGGTCGCCGACCGCACCGAGGCCCGGGTCACCGACGCGCTGGGCCTGGTGCTCACCGACCGCGGCGCCCCGGTGCTCGACTCGGTGGAGGCGGTCTTCGAGGGCGAGTTCGGCGGACTGCTCACGGTGGCCGCGCTGGGTGCGCTGGTCACCCTGTCGGGCGCCTGGGCGGTCGTGGTGCAGGCGCTGAACCTGGCCTACGACTCCGAGGAGCAGCGGCCCTGGCTGCGTCGCCGGCTGCTGGGACTGGTGCTGGGCCTGATGACCGTGGTGGTCGTGGTGGTGGCGCTCGCGGTCGTCGTGGTCGGCCCGCTGCTGGGTCGGGGCGCGGACGTGGCCGACCTGGTGGGGCTGGGCCCCGCGTTCGAGACGTTCTGGGACGTCGCGCGCCTGCCCCTGCTCGGGGTGGTGCTCACCGCCTGGCTGGTGCTGGTCTTCCACCTGGCACCCAACCGGCGTACGCCGTGGCGCGCCAGCGTGCCCGGCGCCCTCACCACCGCGGTGCTGTGGCTCGCGGCCAGCGCCGGCTTCGGGCTCTACCTGCGCACCATCGGTGCCGGCAACCCGCTGCTGGGCGCCTTCGGCGGCGGGGTCGTCGTCCTCACCTGGGTCTACCTGCTGGCCCTGGCCCTGCTCCTCGGCGGCGAGCTCAACGCGCTGCTGCACGACGCCAAGCACCGGGTCGGGCGGCCGCAAGGTTCATCGGCCGGCCGATGAAACTGATGCCGGGACGACAAAGCTTCATCGTCCACCCAGGAGTTCCGTCGGCCGGCCGATGAAACTCCCCGCCGGCCGCTCAGACGTAGCGCTCGAGGATCGTGGACTCGGCGAGGCGGGAGAGGCCCTCGCGGACGCTGCGGGCGCGCA
This sequence comes from uncultured Actinomycetota bacterium, assembly GCA_963722135.1. Taxonomy (GTDB): domain Bacteria; phylum Actinomycetota; class Actinomycetes; order Propionibacteriales; family Nocardioidaceae; genus Nocardioides. The sequence goes on along the minus strand of CAVRJT010000001.1, from coordinate 232,564 downwards.
GCTCGCCGACGCCCTCGACGGCCTGGAGGTCGTCGATGCCCGCGGAGAGCAGCTTCTGCAGGGTGCCGAAGTGGTCGACGAGCCGGTCGACGACGGTGGGGGGCAGGCGCGGGACCTTGGCCAGCAGCCGGTAGCCGCGCGGGGCGACGGCGCCGTCGAGGTGCTCGCCGTTGCCGAGGCCGAGCACCTTCGCGGTGGCGGCCGGGTCGACGAGAGCGGTGGCCGACAGTGCCTCGAGCTGGTGCAGCAGCTCCTCGGGCGAGGCGGCCTTGCGCCCGGCGGGCAGGTAGTCGCGCACCACCAGCTCGCGCTCGGTGTCGACCCCGGTGATCAGCTCCTCGAGCTGCAGCGACAGCAGGCGGCCGTCGGTGCCGAGCTCGAGCACGTAGTCCTCGATCTCGCGGGCGATCCGGGTGACCATCTCGAGCCGCTGGGCGACCACTGCGACGTCGCGCACCGTGACCAGGTCCTCGATCTCGAGGGCTGACAGGGTGCTGGAGACCTCGTCGAGGCGCAGCTTGTAGCGCTCCAGCGTCGCCAGTGCCTGGTTGGCGCGCGAGAGGATCTGGCCGACGTCCTCGAGCACGTGCCGCGTGGAGCCGACGTACGCCGCGATGATCTGCATCGACTGCGACACCGAGATCACCGGGAACCCGGTCTGGCGCGCGACCCGGTCGGCGGTGCGGTGCCGGGTGCCGGTCTCCTCGGAGGGGATCGTGTGGTCGGGCATCAGGTGGACCGCGGCACGCACGATGCGGGTCAGGCCGGCATCGACGATGATCGCGCCGTCCATCTTGGCCAGCTCGCGCAGCCCGGTCGCGGTGAAGGGCACGTTGAGGTCGAAGCCGCCGGTGCTGATCTCGTCGACCCGCGCGTCCTGGCCGATGACGATGAGCGCGCCGGTGCGACCGCGCAGGATCCGCTCGAGCCCGTCGCGCAGCGAGGTGCCCGGGGCGATCGAGGCCAGCGTCTCGCGCAGGCGCAGCACGTCGTCCGAGCGTTCGGTGGGCACGCGTTCCTCCAGAGGGGGGCGACGGGCGGTCGACCCGCCCTGGGCACCGAGTCTAGGGGCGGGTGCGGGGCGGCGCGTCATCATTGCGGGCCGGACGCGGCCGTGGCGTGCTTCAGCCGGGCCCGTCGGTCAGGCGCAGCGCCTCGAGGGCGCTGACGATGGTGGGCACCTCGAGCACCCGCATCCCCTCGACCTCGCGGGCCACGCCCGGCCCGGCGCCGCGCTGCCCCGGCTCGGTCGGCACCACCGCGAAGCGGAATCCCAGCCGGGCCGCCTCGGCGACGCGCTGCGGCAGGTCCCGCACCCGGCGCAGCTCGCCGGCCAGGCCCAGCTCCCCGATCGCGACCACGCCGGTGGGCGGCGCGATCCCGAGGTGGGAGGAGACCAGGGCCACGGCGACGGCGAGGTCGCTGGCCGGCTCGTGCAGCCGGGCCCCGCCGACGGTCGAGGCGAAGACGTCCTGCGCCGAGAGCCGCAGCCCGCAGTGCCGCTCGAGCACCGCGAGCACCATCGCGACCCGCGACCCGTCGAGCCCCGACGTCGTACGCCGCGGCCGGTCGAGGGGGGAGGTGGTCACCAGACCCTGCACCTCGGCCAGCATCGGGCGCCGACCCTCCATCGTCACCGCCACGCAGGTGCCGGGCACCCGGCCGTGGTGCTGCTCGACGAACAGCCCGGTCGGGTCGGCCACGGCACTGATGCCCTCGGGGCCGAGGTCGAAGCAGCCGACCTCGTCGATGGGGCCGAAGCGGTTCTTCATCGCCCGCACCATCCGGAAGCGGGAGTTGCGGTCGCCCTCGAAGTGCAGCACCACGTCGACGAGGTGCTCGAGCACCCGCGGCCCGGCGATGGCGCCGTCCTTGGTGACGTGCCCGACCAGCACCGTGGTGATGCCCCGGGTCTTGGCGACCCGGATCAGTGCCGCGGCCACCTCCTTGACCTGGGTGACGCCGCCCGGGACGCCCTCGACACCGGACGCGCCGATGGTCTGCACCGAGTCGACCACGATCAGCTCGGGACGGGTCTCCTCGATGTGGGTGAGCACCGCACCGAGGTCGGTCTCGGCGGCCAGGTAGAGCTCGTCGTGCACGCCGCCGGTGCGGTCGGCACGCAACCGCACCTGGGAGGCCGACTCCTCGCCGGTCACGTAGAGGGTGCGGCGCTGGTAGCGCGCGGTCTGGGCGGCCACCTCGAGCAGCAGGGTGCTCTTCCCGACGCCGGGCTCGCCGGCCAGCAGGATCGCGGCCCCGGGCACCAGCCCGCCGCCCAGCACCCGGTCGAGCTCGGGCACGCCGCTGGTGCGGAAGCCGGCGTTCTCGATCGAGACCTCGCCGATCGGCACGGCGCGGGTGGTCACCGGGGACGCGGCGGTGCGCAGCGTGGGGGCGGCGGCGGCCTCGGCCACTGAACCCCAGGCCTGGCACTCGCCGCAGCGGCCGACCCACTTGCCCGTCGTCCAGCCGCACTCGGAGCAGCGGTAGGAGGGCCGGGCGGCACGTGCGGGGGACTTCGCCATGTCGGGCACGCTAGGGCAGGGCTCCGACAACGCGACGACGCCGTCGCGGTTACAGTGCTCCCGTCGGACTTGGAACGATCAAGAGGGGGTGCCCGTGGCTCGCACCAGCACCCGTGCGTCGTCGTTGCCGCCCACCCTCGCCGACGTCGCCGAGCGTGCCGGGGTGTCGCGCCAGACCGTGTCGAACGCCGTCAACAACCCCGACCTGCTGCGCGCCGACACCCTCGACCGGGTCCGGCTGGCCATCGCGGACCTCGGCTACCAGCCCAACCGCGCGGCCCGGAACCTGCGCACCCGGGCCTCGCACCTGATCGGCCTGCGCATCCAGGCCGTGCAGGAGGGCACCGCGAACGCCACGATGGACCGGTTCGTGCACTCCCTCGTCGAGACCTCGCGCGAGGCCGGCTACCACGTGCTGCTCTTCACCGGGGATCCCGTGGACCCGCTCTCGGGCTACGACGACCTGCTGAGCTCGACCGCCGTCGACGCCTTCGTCGTGACCGACACCTACCTCGGCAACCCGCAGGCCGAGTGGCTCGACACCCGGCGGGCGCCGTTCGTCGCGTTCGGCCGCCCGTGGGACAACGCCGACGCCACCCACGCCTGGGTCGACGTCGACGGCGCCGCGGGCTGCGAGAGCGCCACCCAGCACCTCCTCGACAAGGGCCACGACCGGATCGCCTGGATCGGCTGGCGCAAGGACTCGCGCATCGGGGAGGACCGCCGCGCCGGCTGGCACCGGGCGATGCGACAGGCCGGGCTCTCCACCTCGGGGCTCGCCTCCCGGGTCGAGGACACGGTGGCCAGCGGCGCCGAGGCCAGCGAGGTGCTGCTCGACGAGGCCCGCCCGACCGCCTTCGTCTGCGCCTCCGACACCCTCGCGATGGGGGTGCTGCACACCTTGGGTCTGCGCGGGCTGCGCCCGGGCGACGACGTCGCGGTGGTCGGTTTCGACGACTCCCAGGTCGCCCAGGTGGTGCGTCCGGGGCTGACCTCGGTGCGCCAGCCGCTCGAGGACGTCGCGGTCGAGGTGGTCACCGCCCTCGAGGGGCTGCTGGGGCACCCGCGCGTGGCCCAGCAGGGCGTGCTCCTCACCCCGTCGCTGGTCGTGCGCGACTCCTCCGGCCCCGACCGGCGCTGACCTGCCCGACCAGCACTGACCGACGGCTCCGCTCAGAAGCGGCGCCACCACACGTCGACGGCGTACTCCACCTCGGTGCCGCCACCGGCGGCCAGGTGCTCGGCCAGCACCTCCTCGGCCACCGGGCCGGGCAGCTCGATGCGCACCACGGACTCGAGGTCGGCGCGGCTGGCGAAGGCCCAGCGGGTCAGCACCGGTGCGCGCTGCCAGCCCTGGCCCGCCCAGAACTCCTGCTTCGCCTCGGGGGAGGCGTGCTCGGGGAACCCGCGGGCGAACCAGCCGCCGAAGGTGGAGCGGCTCGCGTCGTTGTCGATGACGTACGCCGTCGCGCCCGGGCGCGCGACCCGGGCCAGCTCGGCGAGCGCCGGGCTCGCTGCCGGGGCCGAAGAAGTAGGCCCAGCGCGCGTGCACCACGTCGATGCTCGCGTCGGGCAGCGGCACGGCCTGCGCGGTGCCCTCGAGGACCCGGACGGCGGGCAGCCGCCGGGTGCGCCGGGCGGCGATGGCCCGCAGGTCGGGGTGCGGCTCGACGCCGGTCACCGAGGCGGCCGTGCGCGCGAGGCGCCCGAGGTGGAACCCGGTGCCGCACCCGAGGTCGAGCACGTCCCGGCCGGACCAGCCACCGAGCCGCTCGATCTCCGCCTCGACCAGCCCGTCGGGGTCGAAGGCGTGGTTCTCGAGCTCGTAGGTGTCGGTGTGGTGCCAGATGTTGGGGCTGGGCCGGGTCCCGTCCGGGAGCCCCGGGGTCGCGGCAGGACCCTGCGGAGCGGTCAGAGCCGGACCAGGCCGCCGGGGGTCTGCAGCTGCACCGCGATCACGCCGGGCGTGCCGTGCGGGGCGACCCACTCGACCTTGACGTCCTCGAGGGGCGCCTCCACGGACTCACCGAGCCACTCGCTGACCCGCAGCGGGTCGCCGGCGATCTCGAGGCAGGCCAAGGAGTACGCGTCGTCGGCGCCGTGGCTGGGGTGCAGCTCGGCGGGGACCTCCCACTGCAGGAAGAACGGCAGCTGCGGGTCGGCCATCAAGCCGTTGATCCCGATCTGCTTCCAGCGCAGCTCGGTGCCGTCGGGGCGGTGCCGGCTGCCCTGGGCGGCGTCGCGGCCCAGGCGCTGCTCGGCGACGCTGATGTCGTCGACCGCCACGGCCCAGCCGAGCCAGCCACCGCCGAGGGCGGAGCGGGCGCGGACGGCCTGGCCGAAGGGCGCCTTGTCGGAGGCCGGGTGGTCGAGGACCTCCACGATCTCCAGGTAGGTGTCCTGCGCCAGCGCCAGCACCATGTTGCGGGTGCCGAAGCGCGGGTGGATGCCGCCGTCGGTGAACTCCCGGCCCAGCAGGCCGCCGATCCGCTGGGCCGTGCTGGCCAGTCCGTCGGGTCCTGCGGCGTAGGAAAGATGGTCCAGTCGCATACCGAGATTGTGAACTCCGCCATGCCCAGGACCCACAGCGGGGTCCGATTGTCTTGACGTCGAGAGTCCCGCTGAGCGGTATCCGGCTAGCGCGGGTCGGCGGGGTGCAGTGCCAGCGCCGAGCGCGAGCGCAGGTGCGCCTCGCAGTGGCGCACCAGCTCGTCGTACGCCGCGCCTCCCATCAGCTCGCGCAGCTCGGCCTCGTGCGTCACGAAGACCGGTTCGACCGCGACGTGCGCCTCGGTGTTGCCCGAGCAGTACCAGTCGAGGTCGTGCCCGCCGGGACCCCAGCCACGGCGGTCGTACTCGCCGATCGAGACCTCGGTGACCTCCGTGCCGTCGGCGAGCTCGACCTCGCGGAACGTGCGCCGGATCGGCAGCTGCCAGCACACGTCCGGCTTGGTCTCCAGCGGGTGCAGGTCCAGGTCGAGGGCCAGCCCGTGCAGCGCGCACCCGGCCCCGCCGGGTCCGGCATCGGGGTCCGCGGGCGCGAAGCCGGGCCGGTTCTGGAAGATGCAGGCCTGCTGGCCGTCGACCTCGGTGACGCGGGTCTTGCGCGCACCCTCGTCGTCGAGCTCGACCCAGTCGTCGCGGGCGACCTCGCGGCCCGGGTGCTGCTGCCACTGGTGCGGGCCCAGGCGCGCCACGAACCCCGCGACGCGCTCCTCGTCACCGTCGTCGGCGAAGTGCGCGCCGAGCGTGCAGCACCCCACGTCGGGGGCGCCGGCGTAGATGCCGGGGCAGCCCTGGCCGAAGATGCAGGTGTAGGACGAGGTCAGCCACGTGAGGTCGCAGCGCATCACCTCGCCCGCGTCGTCGGGGTTGGCGAACTCGACCCACGCGCGGGGGAAGACCAGATCCACTTCGGGCACCGGGCCACCCTACGGTCCGCGGCGGTCGGGCGTGCGGGACGGCGAGTAGGTTGGTCCCATGCGGTTGGGCGTCCTGGACATCGGTTCGAACACCGGGCACCTGCTCGTGGTCGACGCCCACGGCGGTGCGGCGCCGCTGCCGGCGTACTCCTACAAGGAGCCGTTGCGGCTGGCCGAGCACCTGGTCCTCGACGGACCCGACGCGGGCGCGGTCTCCGAGGCGGGCGTCGAGGCGCTGACGGCGTTCACCGCCCAGGCGCTGCGGGTGGCCGAGGACAAGGGCTGCGAGGACATGGTCTCCTTCGCCACCTCGGCCGTGCGCGACTCCGTCAACACCGACGCCGTCCTGGACCACGTGCACGAGCGCACCGGGGTGCGGGTGGCGGTGCTCTCCGGCGAGGACGAGGCGCGCCTGACCTTCCTGGCCGTACGCCGCTGGTTCGGCTGGTCGGCCGGACGCCTGGCCGTCTTCGACATCGGCGGCGGTTCCCTCGAGATCGCCGGCGGCCCCGACGAGGCACCCGACGTCGCCTGGTCGCTGCCGCTGGGCGCGGCGCGCCTGGCGCGCTCCGAGTTCGGGGCCGGCCGGCTCGACGAGGCCGCGGTGCGCGCGCTGCGACGGCGGATCCGCGCCGAGATCGCCCGCGACGCGGGCCAGCTGCTGCGCGCCGGGGTGCCCGACCGGGCTGCCGCCACCTCCAAGACGCTGCGCTCCCTGGCCCGGATCTGCGGTGCGCCGCCGTCCTCGGACGGCCCGCTGGTGCCGCGGCTGCTGCCGCAGGCCGAGCTCACCGCCTGGATCCCCAAGCTGGTGACGATGGACCACGAGGAGCTCGCCGCGCTGCCCGGTGTCTCGGCCAGCCGGGCGCACCAGGTGGTGCCGGGCGCCCTGGTGGCCGAGGCCTGCATGGACATCTTCGACCTCAGCGCGCTCGAGATCTGTCCGTGGGCGCTGCGCGAGGGGGTCATCCTCGAGCGGCTCGACGCGCTGAGCGTCCTGGACCACGAGGAGCAGGGGTGACCCGGATCGGCCTGTCCACGTCCTCGGTCTACCCCGAGTCGACGGCGCACGCCTTCGCCTACGCCGCCTCGCTGGGCTACGACGCCGTCGAGGTGATGGTGGGCATCGACGCGCTGAGCCAGCAGACCTCGGCGGTGCGCCAGCTGTCGGAGCACCACGAGATGCCGGTCTGCGCCGTGCACGCACCGTGCTTGCTGTTCACCACCCGCGTCTGGGGCACCGAGCCGTGGGGCAAGCTCGAGCGCTCCGCGGAGATGGCGCACGCCCTGGGGGCCGGCACCGTGGTGGTGCACCCGCCCTTCCGGTGGCAGAAGGACTACGCCCGCGGGTTCGTCGACGGGATCGCCGCCCTCGAGGAGTCGACGGGCCTGGCCTTCGCGGTCGAGAACATGTACCCCTGGCGGGCCCAGGTCACCTCCCGGGCCGCGACCGGCATGGCGATGTACCTGCCCGGCTGGGACCCCTCGACCGAGCCCTACGCCAGCACCACCATCGACCTCTCGCACGCCGCGATCGCCGAGGACGACGTCGTCGCGATGGCCCAGCGCCTGGGTCGCCGGCTGCGCCACGTCCACCTGACCGACGGCACCGGCTCGCCCAAGGACGAGCACCTCGTGCCCGGACGCGGCGGCATGGACGCCGCCGGCTTCCTGCGCCACCTGGCCGAGGTCGGGTACGACGGCGACATCGTGCTGGAGATCAACACGCGTCGCTGCAGCTCCCGCGAGGAGCGCGAGGCCGACCTGCGCGAGTCCCTGGAGTTCGCCCGTGAGCACTTCACGGTCGCCGCGACCTGAGCAGGAGCCCGGGCAGGCGCCGGTGGTGGAGGTGACCTCGCTGGTCGTGCGCCGCGGGGATCGCACCGTGCTGCCGGGCCTCGACCTGCGGCTGCACGGTGGGGTGACCGGTCTGCTGGGACCCTCGGGGTGCGGGAAGTCGACGCTCCTGCGCGCCCTGGTCGGCGTCCAGGTGGTGGCCGGCGGCAGCGTCACCGTGCTGGGCCACCCCGCCGGCAGCTCGGCGGTCCGGGACCGGGTCGGCTACGCCACCCAGGCCGACGGGGTCTACGACGACCTGAGCGTGACCGAGAACCTCGTGTTCTTCGCCCGCGTGCTGGGCATCGGTGCCGCCGAGGTGGACCGGGTGCTGGCCGCCGTCGGCCTGCACGACCACCGCGACGACGTGGTCGGCCGGCTCAGCGGCGGCCAGCGGGGTCGGGTCGGCCTCGCGGTCGCGCTGCTGGGAGGACCGGAGCTGCTCGTGCTCGACGAGCCCACGGTGGGTCTCGACCCGGTGCTGCGCCAGGACCTGTGGGGGCTCTTCCACCGGCTCGCGCAGGCCGGGACCGCCGTCCTGGTCTCCAGCCACGTGATGGACGAGGCCGAGCGGTGCGACCGCTTGCTGCTGATGCGCGAGGGCCGGCTGCTCGCGGACGACACCCCTGCCGGGCTGCTCGCGAGCACCGGGACCGACACCGTCGAGGACGCGTTCCTGGCGCTGGTGCACGGGGGGCCGCGATGAGCCTGCGGGTCACCGCCGCGGTCGCGGCGCGGGTGCTGCGCCAGCTGCGCCGCGACCACCGCACCATGGCGATGCTGCTCCTGCTGCCGTGCCTGCTCGTGGTGCTGCTGTGGTGGATGTTCGACGAGGTGGACCCCGGCGCCTTCGACCGCATCGGACCGGCACTGCTGGCGATCTTCCCCTTCACCGTGATGTTCCTGGTCACGAGCGTGACGACCCTGCGCGAGCGCACCGGCGGGACGCTCGAGCGGCTGCTGGCCATGCCGACGCGGCGCCTCGACCTCCTGGCCGGGTACGCCGTCGCGTTCGGGCTGGTCGGGGTCGTGCAGTCCCTCATCACGGTCGGGGTCAGCGCGCGGCTGCTCGGGCTCGAGATCGCCGGGCCGTGGTGGCTGCTCGTCCTCGTGGCGGTCGTCGACGCCCTGCTCGGGACCGCGCTGGGGCTGTTCGTCAGCGCCTTCGCGCGCACCGAGTTCCAGGCCGTGCAGTTCATGCCCGCGGTGGTCATCCCGCAGCTGCTGCTCTGCGGGCTCTTCGTCCCGCGCGCCGCCCTGCCGCCGGCGCTCGAGGCCGTCTCCGGACTGCTGCCGCTGTCCTACGCGGTCGACGCGATGTCCACGCTGTCGACCTCGAGCCGGGACGGCAGAGGCCGGGCGCGACCTCGCGGTGGTGGTCGCGTTCGCGGCCGCAGCCGTGGTGCTCGGCGCCGTCACGCTGCGGCGGCGTACGGCCTGAGGGGTCGTCGCGGGCCGCGGCGCAACCATGCTCGCCTTCACCCTCCTCCGCCAGCGCCGCCGCGCCCGCCGACCCGGCGCTGGGCTCCGAGGGCCTGGCCGGCGGCACCGAGGTCTCGCTCAAGCTCAGCGCGAGCGGCCAGCTCCTCCCCGTCGGCCCGCAGCATCGAGCTGGTGGGCATCGCCCTCGTCCGTCGGGCGCTCTGGCCGGACCCCGGGCCGACGATCAGCGGGGCCTGATCTTACGGCTGGGCGCCGTCCAGGACGAGGTGTCGCCGTCCTCGCCCCGTGCTCGAACCTGCACGCTCCACCGCCGGTCGTCCCGCAGTGCGACGTCGGCCGAGCGGGCCTCCGGCGCAGCAACGAGTGAGACCCTTGTGGCCCGACCTCGCTTGAGGCCCGTGAAGCGCAGCTCCCACCCGGACACCCTCGAGACGTCTTCCGAAGACGGAGCCCACTCGACGACGATCGTCGAGGCGCCGCCCCGCAGGCCTGGCTGCACCGCGACCACGTGGGGATCGGGCAGCGGACCAGGCGTGGCTGACCCTGGCATGCGGATGGACAGAGGTACCGCAGTGCCCGGGGCCGACACCGTCCCTGCGGAGACGAAGACGTCCACCTGCTGACCAGGGTGCAGCCCGGTGACGGTGTGTGCCCTGGCGGATGACGGAAGGATGGCCGTCGGGCCGTTGAGGACGGTCACCGTGTACCGCGTGACGTCGTGGTCCTCCGCCGGCGGGTCCCAGGTCAGGTCGAGGGCGGTCCCGTCGGCGCGGGGAGTGCCCACCAGGTTGCGGAGAGCAGGGAGAGCCTTGACGACGTGCACCTGGGTCCCGGCGATGGCCCCTGGCCCCGAAGCGCTGACGGCGCGCACCCGCACCTCGTGCGTGCCTTCGGTCAGCCCCACGACCCGAGCGGGCGAGGTGACCCTCTGCCACGGCTCACGGTCGGTCGAGAGCTGGTAGGCCGATGCTCCCTCGACTGCGGACCAGGCCACTTCCATGCTGCCTTCGTCGTCGGTCGCCCGGGCGGCCAGGCCACCCGGGGCAGGTCCCAGGCGCGGCAAGGAGATCTCCTTGAGCTGGCACACCCGGTGGGTGGCGTTCTCGCGCAGCCGGATCATCAGGCAGGTCTCGATCGTCATCGCGCCGTCGGTGGGGAGCAGTCCGAGCTCGTGCGAGCGGGCCTCGCGGGGCAGGTAGGCCTCCTCGCCGGTCTCGACGACGGAGACCAGCCACCGAGCGTCAGTGATCGCTGGGTCGATGGTGGCCTCCCACGAGAGGGGAACGCTGCCGTCGTCGACGTTCGCCACCGGCGCCTCGAGCCTCACCATCGGGTATGCCGGATAGCTGACGCTCCTCGTCAGGGCGGGGCCCGCCCTGTCGCCCGCGACGGCCGCCACGGCGATCTCCGCCCGCGTCTGAACCGGAGAACCGGAGACCGTGTAGGACCGCACCCCCGCTGGGACCACCCGGCTGCGGCCGTCGACCGTGATCCGGTACCCGCTGACCAGGCCGGACGTCGGCGGCGCCCAGGTGAGCTCGAGGTGGTTGAAGGCCACGGCCACCTCCAATGCGCTCGGCGATGCCGGTGCAGGGGGGTCGCAGGCGACGGAGAGGTCGTAGGCCCCGATCGAGCCGTACGTCGAGTACCCCTCCGGCCCCGGGTCTGCCCCGGGCGTGACTCGTGCGAATCGAGTTCGCCCCGAACGATCGGTCATCGTCTCGGACTGGCCGGAGAGTCCGTAGGCGAGCTCGCCGGAGGTGTCCAGCGCGACCGGCCGGGCCGACCGCGAGACGACCGAGCCCGCGTCGTCGAGGAGCTCGAGATCGACATCGAGGGTGCCGCCGTCGATCACCTCCGCGACGGCCACGAGCTGCCCGGTGCAGGCCGGCACGGAGTAGACGTCGACGTCGTCGCGACCGAGGTGACCGCGACCCGGCGTCGTCGACGCGGTGGCGGGGGCCGAGCCGGCCTCGTCGGGGCGCCAGCGCAGACCCTGCTCGACCATGATGGTGAGGTCGTCCTCGCTGTTGTTGGCGCCGGCGTACTCCCCTCGGCTCCATTGGCTCATCGCCATCCAGGCTCCGCGGCCGCCCATGAGCGACGCCCACATGCTGTGGCCGTTGTAGTACTCGCCGCCGGCCCGCGGGTCGACATGCCCGTCGTGGGAGAGGCCGAGCTGGTGACCTACCTCGTGCGCCACGGTCTTCGGGTCGGCGCCGAAGGCGAACGCGGGGTGCAGCCACTGGTCGCCATCCGTGCGGTCGTAGGTGCCGAACGTAGCGACACCGCCGCAGGAACCGCAGGTTCCGCCCATCACCCGGTTGTCGGTGCTGACCACGACCCAGCTGCCGAACTCCTCGTCGGCTGCGTTGCTTCGATCCAGCCGCTCTCGCTCCGGTCGCTCGGTGGTCACATCCACGTCGAAAGCAGAGAAGTAGCTGCTGACCTCGCGCCACGTGGCCCGGACGAATGAGCGCTCGAGGCTGGTGAAGCCAGGGTCGTCGTCGATGGAGTAGCCGCCGTACGTCCCATCGGGCAGGTTCCGTATCGCTGTGTTCCAGATTGTTCCTCGCAGCTCGGCTCCGTCGAAGTCCAGATAGATCGTCTGCCTGGCCCTCGCGTCGCTGTGCAGCGTGAACACCTCGTCGAGCAGGCCTCGGGCCTGCGCCTCCCGGGCTGGCGGGACGCCGGCCGCAGGTCCGGGGTCTGCCTCGTCCCCGAAGTCGTCGATGACGATCAGCGTCCCGTCCGCGTACACCTCCACGCTCTCGTTGCGCAGGGCCCGCTCGGCCGCAGCAGGGGAGATGCCCGCCCGTTCAGCGACGCGGTGGACGAGGGAGCCGTCGGCGTTCGGCGCAGCGACAGCTACAGGGGGGGTCGCGACTGCGCACAAACCGGCGACGGCGAGGGCGAGGGCGAGGGCCGGGAGCACGCGAGCAGGAGGAGGCACGGCGGCATCCTCGTAGGGATCGCCCGCCTTCGATGGGAATCGCCGGCAACGCGCTGTTCGGAGTTGTTCGGAGTCACAGCAGCTGCCGGACCGGACGTCAGCGAGATCTGTCCCCGTGAGTTCGATTCCGGTGTCGGGCGCGAATTCCTCCGGGTTCCCCAGGGACGCCTCGCGCTTCTCGGCTTGGGTGCTGACCATGTGCGTCATACCGCCTGAGCGGTCGTCGCGGGTCGCGACGTAATCTGCTCGTCATGGCCCTTCTCCGGCAGCCGCTGCTCCTCCTCGCCCGCAGCCAGCAGGTCAAGACCCTCGTCAGCACCCTCCCGGTCTCGGCAGGCATCGTGCGCGGCTACGTGCCGGGTGAGAGCACCGAGGACGCGGTGCGCGCGAGCACCGAGCTCCACGAGGACGGCCTGCGCTCGACGCTCGACTTCCTCGGCGAGGACACCACCGACCTGGCCCAGGCCCAGGCCACCGTCGAGGCGTACGTCGACGTGCTGGGCGCCCTGGCGTCGCGCGGGCTGTCCTCGGGCGCGGAGGTCTCGCTCAAGCTCAGCGCCATCGGGCAGGCACTCACCCCCGAGGTCGCCGCGCAGGGTGGGCACCGGGTCGCCCTGGAGCACGCGCGCACCATCTGCCGCGCCGCCCGCAACGCCGGCACCACGGTCACCCTCGACATGGAGGACCACACGACCACCGACTCGACGCTGGCGATCCTGCGCGAGCTGCGCAAGGACTTCCCCGAGACCGGCGCGGTCCTGCAGTCCTACCTGCACCGCACCGAGGACGACTGCCGCCAGCTGGCCTACGAGGGTTCCCGGGTGCGGTTGTGCAAGGGCGCCTACGCCGAGCCGGCATCGGTCGCCTTCCAGGAGCCCGTCGACGTGGACCGCTCCTACGTGCGCTGCCTCAAGATCCTGATGGAGGGACAGGGCTACCCCATGATCGCCACCCACGACCCGCGCCTGGTCGAGATCGCCTCGTGCCTCGCGGGCCGGGCCGGACGCCCGCAGGGCAGCTACGAGTTCCAGATGCTGTACGGCGTGCGCCCCGACGAGCAGCGTCGGCTCGCGCGCAGCGGCGAGACGGTGCGGGTCTACGTGCCCTACGGCCAGGAGTGGTACGGCTACCTGATGCGCCGGCTCGCCGAGCGTCCCGCAGAACCTGACCTTCTTCGCCCGGTCGCTGATCTCCAAGAAGTGACCACCACCTGCACCGCCCGCCGCGCACTGGGAGGATGGGTCGCATGAGCGCACAGACCGCGATCCTGGGAGCCGGCGTGATGGGGGAGACCCTGCTGTCCGGACTGGTGCGCGCCGGCCGCCGCGTCGACCGCCTGATGGTGGGCGAGAAGCGGGCCGAACGCGCCCACGAGCTGGAGGAGCGCTACGGCGTCGCGGTCCTCGACAACCGCAGCGCCGCCGAGAAGGCCGACACGATCGCGCTGGTCGTCAAGCCCCAGGACATGGGCGACCTGCTCGACGAGATCAGCCCGGTGCTGCGGCCCGGGCAGCTCCTGGTCAGCCTCGCCGCCGGCATCACCACCGCCTTCATCGAGTCCCGGGTCCCCGAGGGCATCGCGGTCGTCCGGGTCATGCCGAACACGCCCGCGCTGGTCGACGAGGGGATGGCCGCGGTCTCGCCCGGCTCGCACTGCAGCGAGGCCGACCTGGCCGAGGCCGAGGCGCTGATGGCCTCGGTGGGCCGGGTGCTGCGCATCCCCGAGCGCCAGCAGGACGCCGTGACCGCGATCAGCGGCTCCGGGCCGGCGTACATCTTCTTCGTCGTGGAGTCGATGATCGAGGCCGGCGTGCACCTGGGGCTGCCGCGCTCGACGTCGACCGACCTGGTGATCCAGACCCTCGTGGGCAGCGCCAAGATGCTGCGCGAGACCGGCACCCACCCCGCCGTGCTGCGCGAGCAGGTCACCTCGCCCGGCGGCACCACCGCCGCGGCGCTGCGCGAGCTCGAGGTCCACAAGGTCCGCGCCGCGTTCCTGGCCGCCATGGAAGCCGCCCGCGACCGCTCCCGCGCCCTCGCCGCCGGCAGCTGAGGTCGCTCGCCGCGGCTGCATGTGTCCCCGGCTGGCCGGGGATTCATGCAGGGCCCTCGGAGGGGTGGTTCCGGCTTGGCGCGGCTGGCAGGGTGGCGGCATGAGTGCACCCGCGGCCCAGCCGCACGTCCGGTTCTGGTTCGACCCCGTCTGCCCGTTCGCATGGATGACCAGCAAGTGGGTGCGGATGGTCGCGGAGCAGCGCGACCACGAGGTGGAGTGGCGCTTCATCTCGCTGCGCCTGCTCAACGGGCACCTCGACTACGACTCGCACTTCCCGCCGGAGTACGAGGCGGGCCACACCGCGGGGCTGCACCTGCTGCGGGTGTGCGCCCGGGCCCGCGACGAGCACGGGCCCGAGGCGGTCGCCCGGCTCTACCCGGCCATCACGTCGCGCATCTTCGACATCGCGCCCGAGGAGGGTGCGGGTGGGATGCCCGACGGCAAGGGCGCCCGCGAGCTGCTGGAGAAGGCCCTCGCCGAGGCGGGGCTGCCCGCGGAGCTGGCCGAGGCCTACGACGACGCGTCGTACGACGCCGGGCTGCAGGCCGAGACCGACGAGGCGCTCGCGCTGACCGGCAAGGACGTGGGAACCCCCATCCTGCACATCGCTCCACCCGAGGGTGCGGCCTTCTTCGGACCGGTCATCAGCCGGCTGCCGAGCCCCGAGGAGGCCGGCGAGCTGTGGGACCACGTGGTCGGGCTGGCCACCTTCCCCGGCTTCGCCGAGCTGAAGCGGAGCCTGCGCGAGCTGCCCCAGCTGCGTGCTCTCGGCGTCCCCGAGGACGAGGCCGGCGTCCAGGAGGACTGGCACGCCGGCTCGCGCCGACAGAAGAAGTGACCCTTCGCCGCTGACCGGCCCCCGATCCCGAGAGGACGACCGTGAAGATCCTGCGCACCCCCGAGGACTGTTTCGTCGATCTGCCCGACTTCCCCTGGGAGTCGTCGTACGCCGAGGTGGTCGACCCCGACGGGGGCGACCCGCTGCGGATGGCCTACCTCGACGTCGGCCCCGCGGAGGGGTTCGACGAGGCGCCCGTCGCGCTGCTGCTGCACGGGGAGCCGTCGTGGTCCTTCCTCTACCGCCACGTGATCGGGGTGCTGGCCGCCGGCGGCGTGCGCTGCATCGTGCCCGACCTGATCGGCTTCGGTCGCTCCGACAAGCCGACCCGTCCCGAGGACCACAGCTACGCCCGCCACGTCGAGTGGGTGCGTGAGCTGGTCGTCGACGACCTCGACCTGCGCGACGTCACGCTCGTGGGGCAGGACTGGGGAGGGCTGATCGGGTTGCGCCTGGTCGCGGAGAACCCCGACCGCTTCGCCCGCGTCGTCGCGGCCAACACCGGCATGCCGACCGGGGACTTCGACATGCCCGAGATCTGGTGGCAGTTCCGTCGGGCCGTCGAGAGCGCACCCACCCTCGACGTGGGCCGGTTCGTGGAGTCCGGCTGCGTGCGCGGGCTCAGCGACGACGTCCGCGCGGCGTACGACGCGCCGTTCCCCGACCCGAGCCTCCTCGCCGGTCCGCGGGCGATGCCGGGGCTGGTCCCGACGCGTCCCGACGACCCGGCCACCGAGGCCAACCGGGCCGCCTGGGAGGCGCTGGGCCGCTGGCAGAAGCCGTTCCTGGTCGCCTTCTCCGACTCCGACCCGATCACCGGGGCGATGGCGCCGCTGATGAAGAAGCTCGTGCCCGGCACCCGCGAGCTCGACCACCCGGTGATCGAGCGCGCCGGCCACTTCCTGCAGGAGGACGCCGGGGCCGAGCTCGGCCACGTCGTGGCCGACTTCATCGCCGCGACCTGACCGACCCGCACCACCCGCCGCACCACCCGCCGGGTCACAGCCCCATCGCGGCCTCGGCGGCCGCGAGGACCGGGGCGGTGACCTGGCGGCACCGCCGCTCGCCGTCGGCGTACGCCGCCTCGAGCGGCGCCGGGTCGGCCGCCAGGTCGGCGTACCGGCGCTGCACCGGCTCGAGGGCGGCCACCACGGCGTCGGTGACGTTCCTCTTGAGCGCGCCGTAGGTGGTGAGCCCCGAAGCCGAGCCGCCGCAGGCCGCGAGCACCTCGAGCAGGTTGGTCACCCCGGGCTTGGCCGCGCGGTCGGCACGTACCGCGTCGGGCCCGCTGTCGGCGTCGGTGACGGCCCGGGCGACCTTGCGGCGCACCACGTCGGGCGGGTCGAGCAGCCCGACCACCCCGGCCAGGTCGGCGCTCGACTTGCTCATCTTCTCGGTGGGCCGCTGCAGATCCATCACCCGTGCCCCGGCCGGCGCCACGACGACCTCGGGGACCGTGAACACCTCGCCGAAGGTGCGGTTGAAGCGCAGCGCGAGGTCGCGTGCGAGCTCGACGTGCTGGCGCTGGTCGTCGCCGACCGGCACCTGCTCGGGCCGGTAGAGCAGGATGTCGGCGGCCATCAGCACCGGGTAGGTGAGCAGCGCGGCCCGGCTGGACCCGTTGCTGCGCCGCCGCTGCTTGAACTGGATCATCCGTCCCAGCTCGCCGCTGGAGGCGACGCACTCGAGCAGGAACGCCAGCTGTCGGTGCGCGGGCACCCGGCTCTGCACGAAGAGGGTGCTGCGGTCGAGCCCCACCGCCAGCAGCAGCGTCGCCAGGTCGCGGCTGCGCTCGCGCAGCAGGCGTGGGTCGTGGCCGTCGGTCATGGCGTGCAGGTCGGAGACCCCGACGAAGCAGTCGTGGGCCTCCTGGCCCGCGACGAGCGGGCGCAGCGCGCCGAGCAGGTTGCCGAGGGTGGGCAGGCCGCTGGGGGTGAGCAGCGAGAGGCGGCGCGCACCGGAGGCGGCGCCGGTGGGGGCGGTAGGGGCGGTGGTGGCGGTGCTGGACATGTCGTCTCCTGGGGAGTGGTGCGCCCACGCACGACAGAGGTCCGGAGAAGACGAACGGCCGCCCGTGGGCGGCCGTGGGATGAGGGGTGTGCTCGATCGGTGGTCCGCCGTCAGGCGGGCCACCACTGCGAGGTCGTCGAGGTCGTCGGCACGCCGTGAGCATAGGACCTGCACGTCGCGAGGACCAGGACGGCGGTAGCGTCGGTGACGTGCTCGCCTGCTCCGGACCGTCCACGGTCGTCTTCGACCCCCGCCTGACCGAGTACGACTTCGGGCCGAGCCACCCGATGTCGCCGGTGCGGGTGGACCTGACCATGCGCCTGGCCGACGAGCTCGGCGTGACCTCGGGTCCCGGTGGGCTGCGCGTGGTGCCGGCCCCGGTCGCGAGTGACGACCTGCTGGCCACCGTCCACGACGGCGCGCTCATCGAAGCGGTCCAGGACGCCGGTCGCCGGGTGCAGCCGCGGCTCGACGTGGGCCTGGGCAGCGACGACAACCCGGTGTTCCCGCGGATGCACGAGGCGACCGCCCACGTGGTCGGCGCGACGGTGGAGGCCTGCCGGCAGGTGTGGACGGGCGAGTCGCTGCACTCGGCGAACATCACCGGCGGCCTGCACCACGCCATGCCCGACCGGGTCAGCGGCTTCTGCGTCTACAACGACGCCGCGGTCGGCATCCGCTGGCTGCTCGACCAGGGAGCCGAGCGGGTGGCCTACGTCGACATCGACGTCCACCACGGCGACGGCGTCGAGAAGATCTTCTGGGACGACCCGCGGGTGCTCACGATCTCGCTGCACGAGACCGGCCAGATGCTCTTCCCGGGCACCGGCTTCCCGAACGACCTGGGCGGGCCGGAGGCGCAGGGCACCGCCGTCAACGTCGCCCTCCCGCCGGGCACCGCCGACGCCGGCTGGCTGCGCGCCTTCCACGCCGTCGTGCCGCCGCTGCTGCGCGAGTTCGACCCGCAGGTCCTGGTCTCGCAGCACGGCTGCGACTCGCACGCCGAGGACCCGCTGGCGCACCTGATGCTCTCGATCGACGGGCAGCGGCTCGCGCACGAGGCCCTGCACGACCTCGCCCACGAGGTGGCCGACGGTCGGTGGGTGGCCGTGGGCGGGGGCGGCTACGAGCTGGTGCAGGTGGTGCCGCGCTCGTGGACCCACCTGCTGGCCACCGTCGGCGGCCGGCCCCTGGACCCCGAGGTGGCGACCCCGGGCGCGTGGCGGGAGCACGTCCAGCACCTGCTGGGCCAGGTCGCGCCGCGTCGGATGACCGACGGGCGCCGCCCGACGTACGAGCAGTGGACCGAGGGGTACGACCCCGACGCGTGGCTGGACCGGGCGGTGCACGCCACCCGGGCCGCGGCGTTCCCGCTGCACGGTCTGGACCACCATGCCTGGTGACGCCGACCCTCGAGGTGTGCCGCCTCACCGAAAATGGGCTTGATGCAAGCCGACACGCCGAGAAAACTGCAGTCACTGCAGATTGCCCCTTCCCCATCAGTCACTCCAGGCCCTATTCTCACGTCTCGGGTGGCCGTGGAGTCGTCGGCGGGGAAGCCGACGGACGTGCCGCACAGGAAGTCGGTGCAATCTCATGGTGACCAGCTCCTCAGGAGACATCTCCGAGGCCAAGTTCCTGACCGTTGCCGAGGTGGCCGCGATGATGCGGGTCTCGAAGATGACGGTCTACCGCCTCGTGCACAACGGCGAGCTCGCCGCAGTGCGGGTCGGGCGCTCGTTCCGGGTCCGCGAGGAGGACGCGAACGAGTACATCCGCAGGTCCTTCTACGACGCCGGCTGAGCCTCCTGGGCGCGGCACGAGGACTCGATTCTTCTCGCTCGCCCCACGCCCAGTAGGCTGTCGGGTTCCTCGCGCCTCTGCGCGGGACCACCGGCTTCGAAAGGAACAACCTGTGGGTTCGGTCATCAAGAAGCGTCGCAAGCGCATGGCCAAGAAGAAGCACCGCAAGCTGCTGAAGAAGACGCGCGTGCAGCGTCGCAAGCTCGGCAAGTAGTCGCGGACCACCGCGCGGGCCCCGGGCCCGCAGCGGTGGTGCTCCACCTCCTAGTCGTCGGTTGATCTCGAGGGGAACAGGCGCGACATGGGCAAGGTCGTCCTCGTCACCGGGGTCTCACGAGACCTGGGTCGACGTTTCGCACGATCCCTCGCAGCCGACCCGTCGGTCGCCCGGGTGATCGGCGTCGACGTCGTGCCGCCGCGCGGCGACATCGGTGAGGTCTCCTTCGTGCGGGCCGACATCCGCAACCCGGTGATCGCCAAGGTGATCGCCAAGGAGGACGTCGACACCGTCGTCCACATGAGCGTCATCGCCACCCCCGGCAGTGCCGGCGGGCGGGGCACGATGAAGGAGCTCAACGTCATCGGGACGATGCAGCTGCTCGCCGCCTGCCAGCGCGCGCCCAGCGTGCGCGACCTGGTCGTGAAGTCGACGACCACGGTCTACGGCGCGAGCAGCCGCGATCCCGCGATGTTCACCGAGGAGATGGAGCCGCGGCGCGCACCCGCGCGCCGGCTATGCCAAGGACGTCGCCGAGGTCGAGAGCTACGTGCGCGGCTTCGCCCGCCGTCGCGGCGACGTGCGCGTCACGCTGCTGCGCTGCGCGAACGTCGTCGGCCCCCACGTCGTCAGTCCGCTGACCTCCTACCTGAGGCTGCCGGTGGTGCCGACCGTCATCGGCTACGACCCGCGGCTCCAGCTGCTGCACGAGGACGACCTGTTCGCCGTGCTCCAGCACGCCGTCACCCACGAGGTGGCAGGCACGTTCAACGTCGCCGGCGACGGCGTCATGATGCTCTCGCAGGCCCTGCGCCGCCTGCGCCGGCCCACGGTCGCGCTGCCCGGCTTCGCCGTCGGGTCGCTGGGCTCCGCGCTGCGCTCCGCGCGGATCGCGGACTTCTCGCCCGAGCAGGTGTCGTTCCTGACCTACGGGCGCGGGGTGGACACCACGAGGATGCGCACCGAGCTCGGCTTCACGCCGACCCGGACCACCGCCGAGGCGCTGATGGACTTCGGTGCCGGCCTGCCGCGGACGGGCGGGCGGGCCGAACGGGTGCTCGACGCCGTCGCGTCGACGCTGCCCGACCCCGCCGTCGCCCGCCCCGGACGCACCCTCGCTGCGCTGCGCGGCGCGGGCGAGGACGATGCAGCACGAGCACGCGGAGGCGAGCACCATGGGTGACGCAGAGATCATCCCGATCGGCACCCGGGGCCGGCCCGGGCGCGGCGCCGGCAAGCAGCCGTCGGCCGCGGCCCGCGACCTCGCCGGCAACCGGCGGCGCGCCGGGGATCCGGTCGAGCCGGACGAGGCCGCGGACCAGGTGCCGGAGACCTCCACGGACCCCGCCCCCACGGCCGGGACCGCGCCGCCCGACAGCTCCGGTGCCGATGGCCCGGCCGGCCCGAGGACGCCGGGGACGCGGTGACGCCGCCCGACGTCGGCCTCCGTGCCCCCGTGACCACCGAGGAGCGCCACCCCTCCGCGGGCATCCCCGTCGGTGACTGGCTGTCGGCGTTCCAGCACGCCGCCCGCGAGCTCTTCGGCGAGGAGTGGGAGGTCCAGCTGCGCCCGCTTCCTCGCGTTCCTGCGCCGTCGCGTGACCGGCGACTACGCCATCGACGAGTACGGCTTCGACGCCGAGGTCACCCAACGGTTCTTCATGGCCGCGCTGCGGCCGCTGGCCGAGAAGTGGTTCCGCATCGAGGTCCGCGGGATCGAGAACATCCCCGCCGAGGGCGGGGCCCTGGTGGTCTCGAACCACTCCGGGACCGTCCCGCTCGACGGGCTGATGACCATGGTCTCGATCCACGACCACGCGGGGCGCTTCCTGCGTCCGCTGGGTGCTGACCTGGTCTTCCGGGTCCCGCTGCTCAACGCCCTGGCCCGCAAGGGCGGCGCGACGCTGGCCTGCCACGAGGACGCCGAGCGGATGCTGCGCGGCGGCGAGCTGGTCGGCGTCTGGCCCGAGGGCTTCAAGGGCATCGGCAAGCCCTACTCCGAGCGCTACAAGCTCCAGCGCTTCGGACGCGGTGGCTTCGTGGCCGCGGCGCTGCGCACCGGCGTGCCGATCGTGCCGCTCTCCGTCGTGGGGGCCGAGGAGATCTATCCGCTGGTGGGCAACGTGCCGTCGCTGGCGCGCCTGCTCGGCGTGCCCTACATCCCCATCACGCCGCTCTTCCCGCTGCTGGGTCCGCTCGGGCTGGTGCCGCTCCCCTCGAAGTGGCTGCTGGAGTTCGGCGAGCCGGTGCGCACCGACGAGTACGAGGACGGTGCCGCGGACGACCCGATGCTGGTCTTCAACGTCACCGACCAGGTGCGCGAGACCATCCAGCAGACGCTCTACACGCTGCTGAGGCAGCGGGAGTCGGTCTTCCGCTGACGCGCCGATCGGAACCCGGCTCGCGGCGCGGCCTGGGGCGCGAGCCCGGAGTCAGGGCAGCAGCGGGTCGGTGAGACCGTCGACGAGACCGCTGACGCCGTCCACGAGGTCCTTGACCGGGCCGTCGACGCCGCCGCCACCGGTGGGAGTCCCACCGCCGGGCACGTTGCTCGCCGACCGGGCCGAGCGGGTTCTGGTTCGACCCGGAGCCTCCACCGCCCTGCTCGTTCTTGCCGCCACCGGGGGCCGGGGTCGGTGCCGGGGATCGCCAGGGGCACCTCGCCGGACGGGGTGCTGGTCGACGGGGCGCCACCCTGGGTGCCCTTGCCCGGGGAGGACTGCTTGTCCTTGCCCGGGGTCGGCCGGCGCCCCTCGGGAGCGGCTGCGGGCGTCGGACGTCGGGGTGAGCAGGTCGCCGAGCAGGCCCTCGGCCGCGCTGACGAGGAACGCCGGCACCTGACCGATGGTCGAGCCGGAGCACGTCGGGCACAGCTGCTGGGTCGCCTGGTCGATCTCGGTCAGCAGGGTGCCGGCGGTGACCAGGACGGCCTGGCTCGTGGTCGGGCAGCACCGCGGAGAGGTCTCTCCAGGGCGCTCCATGCTGTCGACGGTGAACTGCTGCAGCTCCACGATCGAGCTCTCGTCGCCGGTCTCGAGCGTAGTCCGCGAGCAGCACCTGGCTGGCCTCGGAGGCCTGCTCGGTGAAGGCGATCAGGGTGCTCTCGATCGCCGCGAGGTCCTGGCCGCCGCTCGTCGCGGGAGAGCGCGTCGACCTCGGCGAGCCGGCCGGCGGCGTTGGAGAGCAGGCTGCTCGCCGCGGCGCTCGTCGCTGGTGCTGACGCCGGTCTGGAGACGTTCTCGATGGCCCGCTTGAGCGGGTAGAGCACGTCGCCGGGCAGGGCCGACTGGGAGGCGACGGCCATGGTGCTCGAGGCGCCGACGATGGCCAGGCCGCCGACGGCGGCCGCCAGGCGCCGGTCGCGGCGGGTGCGCTGGGGGGCCACCGTGAGGCGCGCGGCGGTGGCCGGCGAGGCGAGCGCGGCCGGACGCAGCTCGGTCGCCGCGGCGGTCATCAGCCGCTGGCGCAGGTCGGCCACGAACTCGGGCCGGGCCTGCGGCGGCGGGGGCTGGAGCGCAGGGCGCCCACCACGTCGAGGAGGTCGTCGAACCGCGCGTCGTCGACCGGCCGGCCGGCGGCGCGGGCCTCGACCAGGGCGTCGAACTCGTCGGCACGTCGTCGTGCTGCGAACACGGGGCTCATCGGTGGGGTCCTGTCGCGGTGGGAGGGGCTGGGAGCGCGAGGACGTCGTCACGACGTCTCGACACCCGGCTCAACGACCGGTCGCGACGGTTGGTTACGGGATGTGACGCAGGCGTCATCGCGGGTCCGCGGGCTCATCGCAGGCCCTCCGGCATCAGCTTGGCCAGGTTGCGCACCCCGCGCAGCTGCAGCTGCTTGATGGCCCCGTCGCTGCGCCCCAGGACGCTCGCGGTCTCGGCGATGCTCATCCCCTGCAGGAAGCGCATCACCAGGCAGTCGCGCTGCTCGTCGGGCAGCGAGGTCAGGGCCTTGAGCAGGATCTCGTTGGTCAGGCCCGGCGAGCACCATCGCCTCGGGGCCCTCGGTGGCGTCGTCGTGCTGGCCCATGTCCTCGGTGGTCATCTCGAGGCGCGTGCGTCCGGCCTTGAAGTGGTCGGTGGCCAGGTTCCGGGCGATGGTCATCAGCCAGGCGCCGAAGTCCTTGCCCTGCCAGCGGAAGCCCTGCATCGAGCGCAGGGCCCGGAAGAACGTCTCGGAGGTGAGGTCCTCGGCCAGCGTGGCCGACCGCGTGCGGTGGAACAGGAAGCGGTAGACCGAGCCCTGGTAGTGGTCGTAGAGCAGGCCGAAGGCGTCGACGTCTCCCTTGCGGGCCAGCTCGACGAGGGCGATCAGTCGGGTGCGGTCGACCGCGGACTCCTCCGACGACGTGGCCAGGGCGCTGTCGTCGTACCCGTCGCGCCGCCGGCGTCGCGGGGCCGCCGGATGGGCGGGACCGGTCGGTGCTCGATGTGGAGGCTGTCGTCGGCGACGGTCTGCGAGCAGCAGCTGCAGCAGCCGCGAGGGCGAGCGCGCCGGGCACGGCGGCCGCGGCGAGCGCCGGGACGGGGCCCGCGGAGTGGAGCGAGGGTGGAGGTCGCGCGAGGCGGCGTCGTCGAGCGGCGCGGACGACCAGGCGTCGCAGGGCGTCGAAGCCGTGCGTCACGTCGGCGTGCGGCCGCCATCTGGTGTTCCCTCCCATGCATGCTCTCTCCCAGAGCGATTCCGAGGGTACGACGGATCCGGCGGGCTGGGAACAGAAACAGTCGTATACCGCAAGTCGAGGTCTCGGGGAAGGCGTGCCCGACGCGCCCACCGGTCCGGCCAGTGCCTCAGTGCTGCCGCGAGCGCAGCGCCACCCCGGCCGCGACCGTGCCGCTGACCGCCCCGCCGCCGCGCCGACCACCAGCCCGGCACGGGCCGCCTTGCGCCCGGTGCGGTAGTCGCGGACCCGCCAGCCCGCCTCGCGGGCGTGGGCGCGCAGCCGGGCGTCGGGGTTGATGGCGCACGGGTCGCCGACCATGGTGAGCATCGGCAGGTCGTTGAAGGAGTCGGAGTACGCCGAGCAGGCCTGCAGGTCGAGGCCCTCGCGCTCGGCCAGGGCCCGCACCGCCTCGGCCTTGGCGGGGCCGTGGAGCATGTCGCCGACGAGGCGGCCGGTGTAGACGCCGTCCGTCGTGCTCGGCGACCGTGCCCATCGCGCCGGTCAGGCCGAGGCGGCGGGCGATGACCTGGGCGATCTCGATGGGGGCGGCGGTGACCAGCCAGACCCGCTGGCCCTGGTCGAGGTGCAGCTGGGCCTGGGCGCGGGTGCCGGGCCAGATCCGGTGCGCCATGGCCTCGTCGAAGATCTCCTCGGTGAGCTCCTGCAGCTCGGCGACGGTGTGCCCGGCGATGAAGCCGAGGGCCGAGTTGCGGGCGTCGGCGACGTGCTCGGGGTCCTCGACCCCGACGAACCGGAAGTAGGCCTGCTTCCAGGCGGCGCCGGCGATCTCGCGGGTGGTGAAGAACTTGCGGCGGTGCAGCCCGCGCGCGAGGTGGAAGATGCTGGCGCCCTGCATGATCGTGTTGTCGACGTCGAAGAAGGCCGCCGACGTGGGATCGCTCGGGGTCGCGAGTGCGTGCTCCACCTCGGCCGCGGCCGCAGCGGCCTCGCCCGCCAGCGTGGAGCGTTGCTGGAGGTTCGGCAGGGTCCGACGCTCGGCGGGCGGGGTCACGTCGGCCAGCCTAGGAGATCGACGGCACGGCTCCCAGGGCGGCGAGCGGCATCCGGGTGCGGGTCCGCTCGGTTCCCCTGGTCGCCTGTCGCGCTCACCGGGATGTGGGACCATCGCCGACATGGACGAGGGCACCACGCAGGAGCGTCCCGACGACGGATGCCGACGGCCGCGACGAGCGCCCCGGTGACCTCAGCGACCTCGTCGTGGTGGCCGCCTCCGAGTCGCCCGACAAGCTGGCGCTCGTCGAGGCCGATGGTCGCAGCGTCACCTGGGTCGAGCTCGAGGACGAGGTGGCGCGCCTGGCGCACGGCCTCTCCTCGGTCGGTGTCGTCGCCGGCTACCGCGTGGTGCATGGTCCTGGAGAACACCATCGAGTTCGTCACCACCTACCTCGCCGTCCTGCGCGTGCACGGCGTGGCGGTCCCGGTGAACCCCCGGTCGACGGTCGGCGAGCGATCCGGATCCTGGCGGACTCCGGCGGCCCGCCTCGTCGTGGCCGACGCCAGTGCGCTCGACGACGGTCCGCGGCGCGATCGCCGCCCTCGAGGCCGCGCACGCCGGCACCGGAGCGACCCACGGGCTGGCCGAGCACCTTCCCGAGGACCTGCTGGTCGCGGGCGGCCGACCCGCGACTCGTGGTGGTCGGCGCCGAGCCGCGCCGGGGGAGTGGTCCTACGCGGCGCTGCGCGGGGTCGACGCACCGCCCGTCGAGGTGCCCCGGGTGCGCGACCCCGAGCGGCTCGCGGTGCTGCTCTACACCTCCGGCACCTCCGGCCACCCGCGTGCCGCGATGCTCAGCCACCGGGCGCTGCTGGCCAACATCGACCAGGTCGGCGCGTCCGGCCGCCGATGATGCACGGCGACGACGTGGTGCTCGGGGTGCTGCCCCTCTTCCACGTCTACGGGCTCAACGCCGTGCTCGGCAGCGTCCTGCGCCACCGGGCCAAGCTGGTGCTGGTGCGGGACTACGACCCCGAGACGATCCTCGACGTCGTCGACGACGAGGCGTGCAGCGTGCTGCCGGTGGCCCCGCCGGTCTTCCGGCACTGGCGCGACGACGACACCCTGGCCGAGCGGCTCGGACCGGTGCGGCTGATCCTCTCCGGCTCCGCTCCGCTCGACCCCGACGCCGTGGCGCGCTTCACCGCCGCGCACCGGGCTGGCGGTGCACCAGGGCTACGGGCTGACCGAGGCCGCCCCCGTGGTCACCAGCACCCTGTGCGTCGACGGCGACGGCCGGACCCGACACCCGGGCTCGGTGGGTCGGGCGCTGCCCGGCATCGAGATGCGGCTCGTCGAGGACTCCGGGCAGGTCCCGGAGCCCGGAGACCCCGGCGAGATCCGGATGCGCGGCGCCAACCTCTTCAGCGGCTACTGGCCCGACGGCACCGACGGTCCCGACGCCGAGGGCTGGTTCTCGACCGGGGACGTCGGGCTGCTCGACCCGCGCGGCGAGCTGTTCCTGGTCGACCGGGTCAAGGAGCTCGTCATCGTCTCGGGCTTCAACGTCTACCCCACCGAGGTCGAGGACGTCATCCGCGAGGTGGCGGGCGTGCGCGAGGCGGCCGTCATCGGCGTCGACGACCACGACACCGGCGAGGCCGTGGTCGCCTACGTCGTGGCGCCGGGGCCGACCCGACCGAGGTCGGCGCGGCGGTGCCGTGCCTGTGCGAGGAGCGACTGGCCCGCTTCAAGGTGCCCAGCCGGATCGAGGTCGTCGACTCGCTGCCCGTCACGGTGACCGGCAAGGTCCGCAAGGGCATCGCTGCGCGCCCAGGAGCGCCGCCGCATGCTCGAGCTGCTCGCATGAGCGAGCCCGCGCAGGCGCGGGTGCGGCTGCTACTCCCGACCCGGCTGCCACCTCTGCGACGAGGCACGCACTGGTCGTGCGAGGCGGTCTGCGCCGAGCTGGGCGAGCGCTACGACGAGGTCGACATCGACGGCGACCCCGAGCTGACCCGCCGCTACGGCGAGGAGATCCCGGTGACCTTCGTCGACGGACGCCAGCACGACTACTGGCGTGTCGACGCCGACCGGCTGCGCCGGGCCCTGGCCGCCTGACGCGCGTCGACTGACCCGCGCCTCCGCGGGCGCTGGACGGGCGAGTGAACCCAGTGGGCGTGGCCGTTCTCACATGTGCTAGCCAGCCCGTCGGGACGGGCGCCTGCTCGGTTTGTTCTCGCGTTCACAAACTCCTACAGTGACGGTGTCGTCCGGACGATCAGGGGCCCCCTCGGTCCCCGTCCCGCGGCTGGGCATGGAGAGCACTGAAGTGACCGAACGGACCTCCTCCGAGGCGTCGCGGGACATCCCCGAGGCGACAGTCGCGCGGCTGCCGGTCTACCTGCGAGCCCTCACGGGGCTGTCGGACGCGGGGACCGCCACCTGCTCCAGCGAGGACCTCGCGACCGCGGCCGGCGTCAACAGCGCCAAGCTGCGCAAGGACCTCTCCTACCTCGGCAGCTACGGCACCCGCGGCGTCGGCTACGACGTCGAGTACCTGCTGCTACCAGATCGCGCGCGAGATCGGCGTCACCCAGGACTGGCCCGTCGTCATCGTCGGCATCGGCAACCTCGGGCACGCGCTGGCCAACTTCTCGGGCTTCCGCAGCCGCGGGTTCCGCGTGGTCGCGCTGCTCGACGCCGACCCGCGTCGGCACGAGGAGGTCGTCGCCGGTGTCGACGTACGCCCCTTCTCCGACCTGGAGGAGATCGTCCACGAGCACGGCGTGGCCATCGGAGTGATCTCCACCCCGGCCCCCGCCGCCCAGGACGTCGCCGACCACATGGTCGCTGCCGGTATCCGCAGCATCCTCAACTTCGCGCCGACGGTGCTCACCGTCCCCGCCGGGGTCGACGTCCGCAAGGTCGACCTGTCCATCGAGCTGCAGATCCTCGCCTACCACGAGCAGCGCAAGGGCCACGCGGCCAGCGCGGCAGCGGCGGCGGCGGTCGAGCGTGGTCCCGCCCTGGAAGGACGACCCGTATGAGCGTCCTCGTGGTGGGTCTCTCCCACAACTCAGCTCCCGTCTCCCTGCTCGAGCGCGTGGCCAGCACCGACGACGACGGTGTGCACAAGCTCGTCAGCGACGCGGCCGCTGCCAGCCACGTCAGCGAGGCCACCGTCATCTCGACCTGCAACCGGCTCGAGGTCTACGCCGACGTCGACCGCTTCCACGGCTCGGTCGAGGAGCTCTCGACGCTGCTCGTCGAGCGGGCCGGCGAGACCACCGAGGCGATGCTGCCGCACCTCTACGTCCACTACGACGACGGTGCTGTCTCGCACCTCTTCCAGGTCGCGGCCGGGCTCGACTCGATGGCGGTGGGCGAGGGACAGATCCTCGGCCAGACCCGCGAGGCGCTGCGACTGGGCCAGGAGATGGGCACCGTCGGACCGGCGCTCAACAGCCTCTTCCAGCAGGCGCTGCGCGTGGGCAAGCGCTCGCGCGCCGAGACCGACATCGACCGGGCCGCGCCGTCCCTGATCGCCTCCGCGCTGCGCCACGCCAGCGGCAGCCTCGGTGACGTCGCCGGCCGCCGGGTCGCGGTGCTGGGCGCCGGCTCGATGGCCGGACTGGCCACGGCGACCATGGCGCGCCACGGAGCTGCCGACATCGTGGTGCTCAACCGCACCGCCGCGCGCGCCGAGCGGCTCGCGGGCGAGTACGGCGCTCGCACGGCGCCGCTGCACCAGCTGCCCGCCGAGATCGCAGCGGCCGACCTCCTGGTGACCTGCACCGGCGCCACCGGCGTGCAGGTCAGCGCCGCGCTGCTCGCGCAGTCGCGCCCCGACGGGCGCCCCCTCACCGTCATCGACCTCGCCCTGCCGCACGACGTCGACCCCGAGGCCGCCACCCTCGACGGGATCACCCTGATCAACCTGGCCAGCCTCGCCAGCGAGGTCGACGACTCCGTGGCCGGCACCGAGGTGCGTGCCGTGCGCGACATCGTCACCGAGGAGGTGGCGGCGTTCCTGGCCGCGCGCCGCCAGGCCAGCGTCACCCCGACGGTCGTGGCGCTGCGCACCATGGCCACCGGTGTCGTCGACGCCGAGATGTCCCGCCTCGAGAGCCGGCTGCCCGACCTCGACCCCGCCGCGCGCGCCGAGGTGCTGCACGCCGTGCGCCGCGTCGCCGACAAGCTGCTGCACGAACCGACCGTCCGGGTGCGCGAGCTGGCCAACGAGACCGGAGCGGTGTCCTACGCCGCTGCGCTGGCCGAGCTCTTCGCGCTCGACCCCGAGGCGGTCTCCGCCGTGACCCGTCCGGAGGGGCTCTCGACATGACCACTTCCCCACGACCTGACGCGGCGCCCGTGCGCGTGGGCACCCGCCGCTCGTTGCTGGCCACCACCCAGGCCGGTCACGTGGCGCAGATGATCCGCGAGCAGCTGGGTCGCGAGACGGTGATGGTCGAGGTCACCACCGACGGCGACCGCAGCCAGGCCGAGGGCACCCCGCTGGTCGGTGGCTCCTCGACCGGTGTCTTCGTCAGCGCCCTGCGCGACGCGCTGCTGCGCGGTGAGGTCGACGTCGCCGTGCACTCCCTCAAGGACGTGCCCACCTACGCCGCCGAGGGCATCGTGCTGGCGGCAGTGCCGCCGCGCGAGGACCCCCGCGACGTGCTCGTCGCCCGGGACGGGCTGACCCTGGGCGAGCTGCCCGTGGGCGCCGTCGTGGGCACCGGCTCCCCGCGCCGAGCAGCGCAGCTGCACGCGCTCGGGCTCGGTTTGGAGGTCGTCGGCATCCGTGGGAACGTCGGGACGCGGATCGACAAGATCCGCAGCGGCGAGTGCGACGCCGTCGTGCTGGCCCGGGCCGGACTGGCCCGCATCGACCGTCTGGCGGAGGTCACCGAGGTGCTCGACCCCCTTCAGATGCTGCCCGCCCCCGGGCAGGGCGCGCTGGCGATCGAGTGCCGCTCGGGCGACGAGCTGGTCACGGCGCTCGGGGCGCTGGAGCACCCGCCCACGCGGGTCGCGGTCGACGACGGAACGAGCGGTGCTCGCCACCCTCGAGGGCGGATGCTCGGCGCCGATCGGCGCCCTGGCCGAGGTCGTCGAGGGCGAAGACGGGGACGAGCTGTGGGTGAGGGCGGTCGCGCTCTCCCACGACGGGGCGCTCTCGGTGCGGATGTCCGCCACCGGGACGCCCTCCGACGCCGTGGGCGTCGGGACCCGGTTGGGAGCAGAGATGCTCACCGACGGGGCAGGACAGCTGGGCCAGCCAGGTCCAGCGGCCACCACCGGAGCAGACAAGGTGCGAGAAGCATGACGCGAGCCAAGACCACCACGACCGACTCCTCCGAGCAGGCCCGCGGCTGGGTGTCGTTCGTCGGCAGCGGCCCCGGCGACCCCGACCTGATGACCCTGCGTGCAGTCGAGCTGCTGCGCCAGGCCGAGGTGGTCGTCACCGAGTCGCCCGAGCACGTGGAGCTGGTCTGCCGGCTGCTGGGTGCCGAGCCGTGGGCCTCGGCGAGCCCGACGGCCCCGAGGTCGTCGACGGCGGCTTCGGCGAGGACGGCCAACCGCTGACCCACGCCGCACGCGCCAAGGTGGTGGTCAAGCACGCCAAGAAGGGCCGCCGCGTGGTCCGCCTGCTGACCGGCGACCCGTTCCTCTACGCCTCCGGGCCCCGAGGAGGCCCAGGCCTGCGCCAAGGCCGGCCTCGGCTTCGAGATCGTGCCCGGGGTCTCCTCGGTCGCGCGCCGTCCCGGCGTACGCCGGCATCCCGCTGACCACCAAGGACCACCGCGAGATGACCGTGGTGACCTGTGACGGCTCCGTCGACTGGAGCAAGTACGGCGACGACCGCACCCTGGTGCTGCTCTCGGGCGTCGGCCAGATCGCCGACATCGCCGAGGCGCTCGTCGCCGCCGGCCGCTCGCCGCGCACCCCGGTCGCGATGACCCGGGTCGGCACCACCACCGAGCAGTCCACCGTCACCTCGACGCTGGCCGACATCGCCGCCGACGCCCGCGCTGCACGGATGGCCCCACCGGCGGTCGTCGTGGTCGGCAAGGTCGTCGACCTGCGCGAGGCGCTCTCGTGGTTCGAGACCAAGCCGCTCTTCGGCTGGCGGGTCCTGGTGCCGCGCACCAAGGACCAGGCCGGCCCGCTCACGAACCGCCTGCGCGGCTACGGCGCCGTGCCCGAGGAGGTCCCGACGATCTCCGTGGAGCCGCCGCGCAACCCCCAGCAGATGGACAAGGCCGTGCACGGCCTGGTCGAGGGGCGCTACGAGTGGATCGCCTTCACCTCCGTCAACGCCGTCAAGGCCGTGCGCGAGAAGTTCGAGGAGTACGGCCTCGACGCCCGCGCCTTCTCCGGCCTCAAGATCGCCGCCGTCGGCGACAAGACCGCCGGTGCCATCGCCGACTGGGGCCTGCGCGCCGACCTGGTGCCCTCGGGCGAGCAGTCCGCCGCCGGGCTGCTGGCCGACTGGCCCGAGTACGACGACGTGCTCGACCCGATCAACCGGGTCTTCCTGCCCCGGGCCGACATCGCCACCGAGAACCTCGTGGCCGGCCTGATCGACCTGGGCTGGGAGTGCGACGACGTCACCGCCTACCGCACGGTGCGCGCCACCCCGCCGCCGGCGCCGACCCGTGACGCGATCAAGTCGGGCAAGTTCGACGCGGTGGTGTTCACCTCGTCCTCGACGGTGCGCAACCTCGTCGGCATCGCCGGCAAGCCGCACCCCTCCACGATCATCGCGGTCATCGGACCCGCCACGGCCAAGACGGCCGAGGAGCACGGGCTGCGCGTGGACGTGCTCTCGCCCAAGCCCGACGTCGAGGTGCTCGTCGACGCACTGGCCGACTTCGGGGCCGCCCGCCGGCTCTCGATGCTCGAGGAGGGCCAGCCGGTCACCAAGCCGTCGGAGCGCAAGCCCGCGGCCCGACGCCGCGCGACCTCGCAGTCCTGAGCGGGACGGGGAAGCACACGTGACCACCGAGGACCTCTCCGCCGCCGGCACGACCGGACCCGTCACGGGCCCGGTCGTGCGGCCGCGCCGGCTGCGCACGACGCCCGGCGATGCGCCGGATGGTGGCGGAGTCCCAGGTGGCCCCGCGCCAGCTGGTGCTGCCGCTCTTCGTGCGGGAGGGGCTCACCGAGCCGCGCCCGATCGCCTCGATGCCCGGCGTCGTGCAGCACACCCGCTCCAGCCTGCTCGCCGCGGTCTCCGAGGCCGCCGAGCTCGGCCTGGGCGGGGTGATGCTCTTCGGCATCCCCGAGACCCGTGACGCCACCGGGTCGGCGGGCATCGACCCGGCCGGCATCCTCAACCTGGCCATCACCGACGTCGTCGGCGAGGTCGGGGACGCGCTGAGCGTGATGAGCGACCTGTGCCTGGACGAGTTCACCGACCACGGACACTGCGGCCTGCTCACCCCCGACGGGCGCGTCGACAACGACCGCACCCTCGCGGCGTACGCCGAGATGGCGCGCGCCCAGGCGCACGCCGGCGTCGACATGGTCGGCCCGAGCGGGATGATGGACGGCCAGGTCGCGGTGGTGCGTGCGGCGCTCGACGCCTCCGAGCACACCGACGTCTCGATCCTGGCCTACTCCGCGAAGTACGCCTCGGCGTTCTACGGGCCCTTCCGCGAGGCCGTCGACTCCTGCCTCGAGGGCGACCGACGCACCTACCAGCAGGACCCCGCGAACGCCGTGGAGGGCGTGCGCGAGGCGCTGCTCGACGTGGCCGAGGGCGCCGACATCGTGATGGTCAAGCCTGCGCTGGCCTACCTCGACGTCGTACGCCGCGTGCGTGACGCCGTGGACGTCCCGGTCGCGGCCTACAACATCTCCGGTGAGTACGCGATGGTCGAGGCGGCCGCCGCGAACGGCTGGATCGACCGGGAGCCGGCGATCCTCGAGACCCTGGGCTCGATCCACCGGGCCGGGGCCGACGTGATCCTGACGTACTGGGCCGCCGAGGCCGCGCGCCTGCTGCGCGCCTGAGCGCCCCGAACGCCCAGCCGAACGCACCGAACGCCAGGAAGCCCCGACCGGAGTCCGGTCGGGGCTTCCTCGTCTCGATCGGGGCTACTTGCCCATGTACCCCTTGACGCACTTGTCGAAGGGGTCGTTGCTGTTGAGGATGTTGTCGACGTAGCCGTCGAGCGTGCACTGCAGCACCGCCTGGGCGTAGCTGAGCGTCTCGTCGACGACCGACACGCTGGTCGAGGGCAGGCTCGGCAGGGTCGGGGTCGGGGCGCCGGGGACGCCGAGGCCACCGCCCGAGCCGCCGTTGCCGCCGCCGGTGCCCGGCACCGGGTTGCTCGGCGACTCGGGCTCCGGCTGCGGCTCGCTCGGGGCGGGCTGGCTCGGCGCCGGGGCCGCCTGCTGGTTCCCCTGCTGCTGGTTCGGCTGCTGCGACGAGCCCGGGGCGCCGTTCTGCTTCGGCGGCTGGTAGCTCGGGTCCGGGGCGATGGTGCCCGCGGCCAGGGTGTTGGTGGGCACCGAGGTGTAGTCGCCGGACATGTAGGCGTCCATGATCGAGAGCACCAGGTCGACGTACTCGCTGGAGTTGTTGTAGCGGTAGACCGCCTTCTCCTGGCCGGCCGTGGTGGAGAGGTCGTCGTCGCCGGAGCAGAGGTAGACCGCGGTGCCGAGCGCGGCGTCGTCGATGTCCTGCGGGTTGCGCTGGCCGTCGCCGTCCGCGTCCACGCCGACGACCGACCAGGTCGAGGGGATGAACTGCATGGGGCCGATGGCGCGGTCGAAGACCGTGTCGTTGTCGAACTGGCCGGCGTCGGTGTCGCGGATCAGCGCGGTGCCGCGCTTGCCGTTGAGCGCGATGCCGTAGATGCCGGGACGGGCCACGCCGTCGTCGTCGAGCACGTTGCCGCCGTAGCGTCCGTGGTCGGACTCCACGCGGCCGATGGCGCCGATCAGCTGCCAGGTGATGTTGCAGGACTTGTCGGCCTCGTTGATGACCGTCTCGGCGCGCTGGTAGGCGGCCAGGGCTGCGGAGGGGATGTCGGAGTTGGAGGCGGTGGCCACCACGCGCTGGGCGTTCTTGCCGCGCAGCCCCGCCGCCACCACGTCGCCGCTGGAGACGCTGGCCGGGGCCTCGATGGCCTCGGTGGGCACGCTCGAGCCGTCGGGCAGAGCGGACACCTGGGTCGGGCTCCCGATGTCCTCGGAGGCGTTCAGCGTCGCGGGGGAGGCCCCGACGAGGCTGGCGGTCACTGCGGCCGACAACAGGCCGAGCGGCACGAGGGCCGTCACCTTCTGCAGGCGTCCCAAACGCTGTGCGGACATACGAGTCTCTCCCCTGTGGATCATCTGGTCGGACCGTGCTCCCTCAAGCACCCTGTGACCGACCTAACGATCCTCCCATACCGACGTTACGTCCGGACCCGATCGCGACAGCCGGTCACCGCTGGCTCTGTGGCCCAGGTCACCACGATGCCCCCAGGTCAGGACGGTCAAACGTCGGGCCGGGCCGTGGTCTGGGCCACCCGCCGCCCGGGTCCTCCGGTGCCGACGTGACGGTGTTTTCCCCCTCGGTGACAATGGAGGTGTGAGCCCCAGAGACAGCCCCAGAGACGCCCTGCTGCAGACCGACGCTTCGGCGGAGCTCTTCGACCGGGCCCGCCGCCGTGACCCCGGGCGGGGTGAACTCACCGGTCCGCGCGTTCAACGCCGTGGGCGGCACCCCGCGCTTCATCCGATCCGCCCAGGGCGCCTGGCTGCGCGACGTCGACGGCAACGAGTACGTCGACCTCATCTGCTCGTGGGGCCCGATGCTGCTGGGCCACGCGCACCCCGAGGTGCTCGAGGCGGTGCAGGCGGCGGTCGCGCGCGGCACGTCGTACGGCACCCCGACCGAGCCGGAGGTCGAGCTGGCCGAGGAGATCGTCTCGCGCACCTCGGTCGAGAAGGTGCGCTTCGTGTCGTCGGGCACCGAGGCGACGATGTCGGCGATCCGGCTGGCGCGCGGCTTCACCGGGCGCGACGTCGTGGTGAAGTTCGCCGGTTGCTACCACGGCCACGTCGACGCGCTGCTGGCCTCGGCCGGCTCGGGCCTGGCCACGTTCGCGGTGCCCGGCACCCCCGGCGTGCCGGCGTCCTCGACCGAGCTGACCCTGGTGCTGCCCTACAACGACCGCGCCGCGGTGGAGCGGGTCTTCGCCGAGCACGGCGACCGGATCGCCTGCCTGGTCACCGAGGCCGCGCCCGGGAACATGGGCGTCGTGCCGCCCGAGCCGGGCTTCAACGAGTTCCTCGCCGCCACCTGCGCGCGGCACGGCGCGCTCTTCGTCAGCGACGAGGTGATGACCGGCTTCCGGGTCTCGCGGCAGGGCCAGTGGGGCCTCGACGGCGCCGTCGAGGGCTGGCGCCCCGACCTGGTCACCTTCGGCAAGGTGATGGGCGGCGGCTTCCCCGCCGCCGCCTTCGGCGGACGCGCGGACGTGATGGGCCACCTCTCGCCGGAGGGACCGGTCTACCAGGCCGGCACCCTGTCGGGGAACCCGATCGCGACGACCGCCGGCCTGACCACGCTGCGCCTGGCCACGCCCGAGGTCTACGACCACCTGACCCGCGCCGGCGAGACGATCAAGGCGGCCGCCGCCGAGGCCCTCGACCGCTGCCGGCGTCGCCCACACGATCCAGTCGACCGGCACGATGTTCTCGGTGTTCTTCGCCGAGGGCGCGGTCCGCGACTTCGACGACGCCTCGCGCACCGACACCGCCGCCTACGGCGCCTTCTTCCACGCCATGCTCGAGCGTGGCGTCTACCTGCCGCCGTCGGCCTACGAGGCGTGGTTCCTCTCCGCGGCCCACGACGAGCGTGCCGTCCAGACCGTGCTCGACGCCCTGCCCGAGGCCGCCCGCGCGGCCGCAGCGACTGGAAGGTCCTGAGCGATGCCCGGCACCCCCGACACGATCGTCCACCTGCTGCGCCACGGCGAGGTGCACAACCCCGAGGGCGTCCTCTACGGCCGCCGCGACGGCTTCCACCTCTCCGACCTCGGGCGCCGGATGGCCCAGCGGGTCGCCGAGCCAGGTCGCGCACCGCGACATCGTGCACCTGCGCTCCTCGCCGCTGGAGCGGGCGCAGGAGACCGCGCGCCCGCTGGCCGCGGCGCTCGGGCTCGACATCGTCAGCGACGAGCGGGTCATCGAGTCCACCAACGTCTTCGAGGGCGAGCAGTTCGGACCGGGCCACAACGCGCTGAAGAAGCCGTCGACGTGGCGGCACCTGTGGAACCCGTTCAAGCCGTCGTGGGGCGAGCCCTACGAGGAGGTCGACGCAGCGGATGATGGCCGCGGTCCACGACGCCCGCCGGGAGGCCGCAGGGCCACGAGGCCGTGGTGGTCTCCCACCAGCTGCCGATCTGGACGACCCGGCTGGCCGCCGAGGGCCGCTCCTTCCTGCACGACCCGCGCAAGCGCCAGTGCACGCTGTGCTCGCTGACCTCCTTCCACTTCGTGGGCGAGCGCCTGGCGCAGGTCTCGTACTCCGAGCCGGCGGGCGACCTGATCCCGACCGGTGACCGGTCCGCGCCGTTCTCGGCCGGCGGCGCCCCGGAGGAGAAGCGGCCTTGACCCTGCTGCCCCCGCGCGTCGCCGCCCTCGCCGCAGCGACCGCGCTGACGCTGCTGGGCGCCGGCTGCTCGTCGCCTGACCGGCACCAACAACGCCGGCTACGTGCCCGGCGACGGCCAGGTCGGCGGAGTACGAGCTCGGCGAGCGCGAGGGCCCCATCGAGCTCTCCGGCGAGACCGTCGACGGCGGCACCTACGACCTGGCCGACCAGCGCGGCAAGGTCGTCGTGGTCAACGTGTGGTGGAGCGGCTGCGGGCCGTGCATCAAGGAGATGCCGATGCTCACCGAGGCCGCCGCCGAGCTCGGCGACGAGGTCGAGTTCGTCGGGCATCAACATCCGCGACAACAGCGCCGCCGACGCGCAGGTCTTCGAGGACCGCCTCGGCGTCGACTACCCCTCGATCTACGCGCCCGACGGGCAGGCGCTGCTGGCCTTCCCCGGCCGCACCTCGCCCAAGGCGACGCCCTCCACGCTGGTGCTGGACCCCGAGGGTCGGGTCGCCTCGGTCATCAGCGGCGAGATCCCCAGCAAGACCACGCTCCTCACCCTGGTGGAGTCGGCCCAGGAGTCGGTGCAGGAGTCGGCCCCGGAGTCGGCGCAGTGACCGACTGGTTGCAGGCGACGGCCGCCTCGGGCTCCCTGGCGCTGGCGGCACCGGTGGCGGTGCTGGCCGGTCTGGTGTCGTTCTTCAGCCCCTGCGTGCTGCCGCTGCTGCCCGGCTACTTCTCCTACGCCACCGGCCTCTCCGGCGCCGACATCGCCGAGGGTCGGGGCAGCCGCCGGCGGATGGTCGCGGGGTCGATGCTCTTCGTGGCCGGCTTCGGCGCCGTGTTCGTCACCCTCGGCGCACTGGCAGGCTCGGTCAGCACCTGGCTGCGGGTCAACCAGTCGACGCTGAGCTTCTGGCTCGGTCTCTTCACCATCGTGCTGGGCCTGGCCTTCATCGGTCTGGTCCCCTGGCTGCAGCGTGACCTGCGGGTGCACAAGGTGCCCGCGGTCGGGCTCGGCGCCGCCCCGCTGCTGGGCTTCCTCTTCGGCCTGGGGTGGACGCCGTGCATCGGTCCGACCCTGGGCGTGATCCTCGGCCTCGGCTACAGCGAGGGCACCGCCGGGCGCTCCGCGCTGCTGCTGGCCTTCTACACCCTCGGCCTCGGCGTCCCGTTCGTGCTGGCCGGTCTGCTGTGGCGTCACGCGCTGGGCACGTTCGCCTGGGTGCGTCGTCACCAGGCGTGGGTGACCCGCGCCGGCGGCCTGATGATGGTCCTGGTCGGGGTCCTGCTCGTCACCGGCTGGTGGGACTACGCCGTGACGTGGCTGCAGGGCAACCTGGTCTCCGAGTTCGAGGTGGCGATATGAGCACTCCCGACGGCAAGGGAACTCCTGCTGACCCCGGAACTCCTGCTGGCCCCGCGTCCCGGCGCGCCGGCGAGCTGACCCCTCGGGAGCTGCTGCGCTGGGGCTGGCGCCAGCTGACCTCGATGCGCACCGCGCTCATCCTGCTGCTCCTGCTCGCGCTGGCGGCGGTGCCGGGCTCGGTGATCCCGCAGCAGGGCGTCGACGCGCTGGCCGCGTCCCGCTGGCGCGAGGACCACCCCCGGCTCACGCCGGTCTACGACTGGCTCGACCTCTTCGACGTCTACAGCTCGGTGTGGTTCGCCGCGATCTACGTGCTGCTGATGATCAGCCTGGTGGGCTGCATCATCCCGCGCACCATCGTCTACGCCCGCAACATCCGCGCGGTCCCGCCCGCCGCGCCGCGCAACCTGCGTCGCCTGCCCGACCACGCGTCGTACGAGAGCGACGAGGGGGTCGAGGAGGTCCTCGAGCAGGCCCGTGCCGAGCTGCGCCGTCGGCGCTACCGGCTGCGTCCGGCCGAGACGTCCGGGCCCGGAGCCGGCGCGATCGCCGCCGAGCGCGGCTACCTGCGCGAGGTCGGCAACCTCGTCTTCCACCTCTCGATCATCGTGGTGCTGGTCGGCTTCGCGATGGGCAGCCTGCTCGGCTACAAGGGCGGCGTCATCGTCCTGGTCGGCAACGGCTTCTCCAACAACCTCACCCAGTACGACGACTTCGTGCCCGGCTCGGCGTTCTCCGCCGCGGAGATGGAGCCCTTCTCGTTCACCGTCGAGGACTTCGAGGTCGAGTGGCTCACCGAGGGCCGCGCCCAGGGCCAGGCCCGCAACTTCGTCGCGTCGCTGCGCTACCGCGAGGAGCCGGGCGCCGACGAGCGGACCTACGACCTGCGCGTGAACCACCCGCTGGAGATCGGCGACAGCGAGGTGTTCCTCGTCGGTCACGGCTACGCCCCGGTCATCACCGTGCGCGACGCGCGCGGCGAGGTCGTGGCCAGCGGGCCGCGGGTCTTCCTGCCCCAGGACCAGACCTTCCTGTCCTTCGGCGTGATCAAGGCGCCCGCCGCCGAGCCGGACGGGCTCGGGCTGGAGGGGCTCTTCTACCCGACCTTCGTCAACATCGGCGGCGACCCGGTCAACGTCATGGGCGACACCCTCAACCCGGCGATCTCGATGCTGGTCTACGCCGGCGACCTCGGGCTCGACGGTGGGGAGTCGCAGTCGGTCTACATCCTCGAGAAGGACGACGCCGAGCAGGTCACCAAGGCCGACGGCAGCCCGCTGCGCGTCGACCTGCAGGTCGGGGCGACCGAGGAGCTGCCCGACGGGCTGGGCAGCGTCACGTTCGAGGGCGTCCAGCCCTGGGTGCGGGTGCAGGTCAGCCAGAGCCCCGGCAAGGTCGTGGCTCTCGTCGGCGTCGTGGCGGCCCTGCATCGGGCTGCTGGGCAGCGCTGTTCATCCGGCCCCGCCGGGTCTGGGTGCGCGCCCGCCGGGAGGGCGGCCGCACCGTCGTCGACCTGGCCGCGCTCGACCGCTCCGGCGGCGGCGACGTCGCGTTGGTGCTCGCCGATATCGTGGAGGCGCTGCGACCCGCAGCGCAGAAGGAGCAGTCCGATGACCGACTCGTCCTGGGAGGCGTTGAGCCAGCAGGCCGATCGCCGCCGCCGGTGTCGTCTACTTCCTGGCCATGCTGGCCCACCTCGTCGAGTGGAGCCTGCTGCGCAAGGTGCCGGCCACCGCCGAGGTCGGCCCGGGTCGCTGCTGGCAGCACCGGGTCCCGCCCCGGCTCCGTCGCCGTGGAGGGGCCCGACCGCGGGCCCGAGGAGACCCACGAGCGCCGGGTGCTGATGGCCGGTCGCCTCGGGCTGCTGCTGACCTGGCTGGGCGCCGCGGTGCACCTGCTCGCGCCTGGTCTCGCGCGGCCTGGCCGCTGACCCGAACCGGGTGCCGTGGGGCAACATGTACGAGTTCACGCTCTCGGGCACGTTCGTCGTCGCCGCGCTCTACCTCGCCACCCGCCGCAGCTTCGGCCTGGCGTGGATGGGCCCGATCGTCGTGGCGACCGTGCTGATCCTGCTGATGGTCGCCGTCATCTGGCTCTACGCCCCCGTCTCGCCGCTGACCGAGGCGCTGAACTCGCCCGTGGCTGGTCATCCACGTCGTCTCGGCCGTCATCGCCACCGGCGCCTTCACCCTGGGCGGGATCACCTCGGTGCTCTACCTGCTCAAGGAGCGCCAGGAGACCCGGCACCCCGAGCGCACCACCGGCTACCTGGCCCGGGTGCCCGCGACGCCCGTGCTCGACCGGGTGTCGTACCGGATGCACGCCTTCGGCTTCCCGGTGTGGACCTTCGCGGTGCTCATCACCGGGCCGATCTGGGCGCACGAGGCGTGGGCGTCGTACTGGAACTGGGACCCCAAGGAGGTCTGGGCGTTCATCACCTGGGTCGTGTACGCCGCCTACCTGCACGCCCGCTCGACGGCCGGCTTCAAGGGCCGCAACGCCGCCATCATCGCGCTGGTCGGCGTGGCCACGCTGTGGTTCAACTTCATCGGCATCAACTTCTTCTCCTCCACCTCGCAGCACTCCTACGCCGACGCCTCGTCGGTGGTGGTCTCGCCGCTCGAACGCTGAGGCGAACGCCGCCACCGGGAATGGCGAGGTCAAGACCCCTTGCTCGCGCGAGCCCGACGGTGCATATTCGAACCTGATGGCCGCGGCAGCAGTGGGCGACGTGAGCGCCTCGCTGCGCGAGGTGCCTGCGACGAGAGCGGCCTGGACGATCCACCTCGGCGGGGTCGTCGCCTACACCCTGGCCGCCCTGCTGGGCCGCCTGACGGTCCTCGAGGGCGCTTCCCTGGCCCTGATCTGGCCGGCTGCCGGGGTCGGCATCGTGTGGCTGCTGGTCTGTGACGGACGGGGAATCCGCGGCGGAGTGGCGCTGCTGACGGTGACCACGGCCCTCGTGAACCTCGCCACCGGAGCCGACCTGGCCACGTCGGCCGCGTTCGCCGTGGCGAACATGGTCCAGGGGGTGGCGGTCCTGCTGCTGGCCCGTCGCCTCGCCCCCGGGTTCCGTGACGTCCTCACCCCGCTGCCCGTCGCCACGGGCATCGGCCTGGTGAACGCCGCCCTGCTGGCCGCGGCCGTGGGCGTGGTCGCGGGTTACGTCGGCCTGGGCCTGGCCGGGGCCGGCCTCGACGTGGTGACGATGCTGGTCTGGTGGGGTCGCAACGTCTCCTCCATCGTCGCTGTGCTCTCGCTCGCCTACCTCTTCCTGCGCAGCCGCTCCGGTGCCGAGCCGTTCGTCGAGCCCGCATCGCCGCGCGAGCACGTGTACCTCGTCCTGGCCAGCCTCGTGGTCTACGGGATCGTGTTCGCCGCGCAGGCGCTGCCGCTGACCTTCCTGCCGATGATGCTGACCCTGTGGGCGGGACTGCGGTGCAGCGCCCCGGTGGCCGTCCTGCACTCGGTGACGGCCGGCACGGCCGTCGCGACACTGACGCTCCTGGGCCGGGGTCCCTTCGCGGGGGTCGGCACACCGCAGGAGGCGGCCGCCGTCCTCCAGCTGTTCGTGGCCGCCCTCGTGGTCAAGGCGCTGCTGCTGGTGGCGCTGCGCAGCGAGCGTGAGCGCGCCACCGACCAGCTGCGGCACGAGCAGGAGCACGCAGCCCGACAGGCCGGGCTGCTGCAGGCGGCCGTCGGCTCCGTGCGGGAGGGGCTGGTGGTGGTCTCGGCAGCGGGGGAGGTGGTCACCGCCAACACGGCCGCCCAACGGATGCTCGCCTGGCCGGACGGAGCGACGCCGCCGCACATCGACGACGTCCCGGCCCTCGGGCTCGACGGGTCCTTGCTCACGCGGGGCGAGACGCCAGTGGGGCGCGGCCTGCGGGGTGAGAGCGTGCGCAACGAGCAGGTGGTCACCGTGGGCGCGGACGGTCGCCGGCGACGGCTCTCGGTGGACGTGGAGCCGCTCAGCGGGCCGGTGGGGGCGCCCGACCTCCAGGTCGTGGTGGTGCTGCGCGACGTCACTGGTGAGAGCGCCCGTGTGGAGGAGCTCGAGTCGTTCGCCGGCACGCTGGCCCACGACCTGCGGGGCCCGCTGGCCGCGGTCGGCAACTGGTCGGAGCTCGCGCAACGGATGGCTCGCGGCGACTTCGGCGACGAGGCCCAGCTCGACATGGCGTTGGACCGTCTCGGCGCCGGGGTGAGCCAGCTCAACACGATGATCGACACGATGCTGCAGCACGCCCTGAGCAAGGAACGGGACGCGCGACCCGAGACGGTGGACCTGTCGGTCCTGGTGCGCGACGTCGCGGTGGCCCGCGGGGTCGAGAACAGCGTCGGGTGCGGACCGCTGCCGCTGGTGGTGGGCGACGCGGTGCTGCTACGTCAGCTGGTGGACAACCTGGTGGGCAATGCGGTCAAGTTCGTGGAACCCGGGGTGCATCCCCGGGTGCGGGTGTCGGGCACGACGCTCGGGGACCGGGTCCAGGTCGACGTCGTCGACAACGGGATCGGCATCCCTCCCGACCTGCGCAGCCGGGTCTTCGACCGCTTCGAACGGGGCGCGGGCGAGGCGTTCCCCGGCACCGGGCTGGGCCTGTGGCTGTGCCGCACGATCGTGGAGAAGCACGACGGCGAGATCGAGATCGGCGACGGTCCGCACGGCCGGGGAGCCTGTGTGCGCTTCGACCTGCCGTCCGCGGCGGAGCGGAGCCCGCTCCAGGCTGCCGTCCCCTAGACAGCCGGGGAACAGCTAGGGAGTCGGCTCGTCCGGCTCGTCGGGGTGCTTGCGCTTGCGCTCGAGGTCGCGCAGGAAGTCCTCGTCGTCGTCGGGCGCGACCATCCGCGGCTTGGGTCGCGGACGCGGCAGCGGGAGGCGGGCGGGCCCGGGCGCACCGCCGGGCAGGCGACGCTGCAGCAAGCGGATGGCGAGGTAGGTGACCACAGCGACGATCGCCACCACCAGCAGAAGCTTCAGCACCCCTCCAATGTAGGCGCTGCCCGGTGACGACCTACCCTGGAGGGGTGAAGGAGTTCGCCGTCTACACCGCCCTGCGCATCCTGCTGTTCCTCGCCTCGCTCGGGGTGGTGACCGGGATCTGGCTGCTGGTGGCCGACCAGGCCAACCTGCTGGCCACGTTCGTGATCGCCTTCGTGCTCAGCGGTATCGGGTCCTACTACCTGCTCAACGGCCCCCGTGAGGCGCTGGCACAGCGCGTCGACGCCCGCGCCCGGCGCGCTTCGGTGCGCTTCGACGAGCGGAAGGCCCGCGAGGACGCGGACTGAGCCCCGGTCCCGGCGCTACTTGCGCCGGCGGTTCAGGTGCCGGTCGACCCGGCCCGAGGACTGGCCCAGCACCTTGCCCAGCAGCACGCTGCGCATCCGCCAGGCGGCGACGACGGCGACGATCACGAGGATGAGCAGCAGGAACTTCATGCTGAGCCAGCCTAGCCCGGGCTCACAGCAGCAGCAGGGGAGCGGCGACCAGCGCCGCCCAGACCAGCTCGGCCAGGCCGGTCGACCTGCAGCACCGGGACCAGCCCCGGACCGATCGCGCCGCCGCGGACCACCCGGACGCCGGGCGCGGCCGCGACGAGGAAACCCAGACCCAGCAGTGCCCACCACGTGGTCAGCGCGGCCAGGGCGACCACGGCCAGCGCGGCGGCCGCGACCAGCGCGACGTACAGCGTGCGGGTGCGGTGGTCGCCGAGGAGCACCGCGAGGGTGCGCTTGCCGGCGACGGTGTCGGTGGGGATGTCGCGCAGGTTGTTGACGACCAGGATCGCGCAGGCCAGCGCGCCGATGCCGACCGCGGCGGCGAGCGCGCCGGCCTCGCAGGTCTGGGTCTGCACGTAGGTGGTGCCGACGACCGCGACGAGGCCGAAGAAGACGAAGACCATCACCTCGCCGAGGCCCAGGTAGCCGTAGGGCTTGTCGCCACCGGTGTAGAACCAGGCCGCCAGCACGCTGACCGCGCCGACGGCCACCAGCCACCAGGCCGTGGTGGCGGCCAGCACCAGGCCGGCTGCGGCGGCGACCCCGAAGGACAGGAACGCCGCACGCTTCGACCGCGGCTGCCGGGGCGGCGCCGGACCCGACCAGGCGCATCGGACCGACCCGGTCGTCGTCGGTGCCGCGCACGCCGTCGGAGTAGTCGTTGGCGTAGTTGACGCCGACCTGCAGGGCCAGGCTGACCACGAGCGCCAGCAGCGCCTTCCACCACACCGGGTGTCGACGTACGCCGCGACCCCGGTGCCGGCGAGCACCGGCGCGACGCGCAGCGGGCAGGGTGCGGGGTCGCGCGCCGGCGAGCCACTGAGCGGGAGCTGTCACCGGACGATTCAACACCGGCCGCGCGGCCCTCAGCGGGCCGGGTCGAGCTCGTGGCGCTCGAGGAAGCGCTGCGCCATCCGCGCGGAGGGGTGGATGGCCACGGCGGCGACCAGGATGATCGCGGCGATCACCAGCCAGCCCTCGGTGCCCCAGCTCAGTGCCAGCCAGGTGTAGGCGGCCGGGGCCCACACGAAGCCGAGGGTGCCGCCGAGGTTGCCGGCGCCCTGGTACTCGCCGCGCCGGTCGGGGTCGGACAGCTCGGACTCGAAGGCCCAGCTCGCCGCCGAGAGGAACAGCTCGGCGAAGGTGACGACGATGTGGCCGGCCCACATCAGCGCGATGGTCTGCCACCCGAGGGTGTCGCGGGTGACCATCGTGATCACGCAGGCCAGCACGAAGAACGCGCTGCTGACCCGGGCGCCGCGCAGCGCGGTCGGCACGTCCGCGCACGGTGCGGGCCACGGTCATCGGCAGCACGATGCACATCAGCGTGTTGGTGGCGAAGAGCGCCGCCAGCAGCACCCGCGGGGCGTCGGTCTCGGAGAGCAGCCACAGCGGGATCACCGTGTGCAGCAGCACCTGGTTGGTCATCAGCACGCCGCTGAAGAACGAGGTCAGCAGGTAGCCGGGGTTGCGCAGCGCGCCGGGCACGGTCGCGCGGGGCGTCGGTCTCGTCGACGGCGGCGGTGATGGCCGTCTCCAGCGGCGAGGGGCGCTCCTTGTGCGGGGCCTTCGGCAGCCGGGTGATCCAGTAGCCGTTGACCAGGCTGAGCGCCGCGGTCAGCAGCGGCAGCGCGGTGAGCAGGGTGTCGCCCTCGAAGGCCAGGGCGACGAAGCTCAGGC
Source organism: uncultured Actinomycetota bacterium (assembly GCA_963722135.1). Lineage (GTDB taxonomy): Bacteria > Actinomycetota > Actinomycetes > Propionibacteriales > Nocardioidaceae > Nocardioides. The sequence continues at coordinate 187,682 of CAVRJT010000001.1, read as the reverse complement.
CGGCGCCGAGGGTGAACCCGAGGTTGGTGGCGGCGTACATGTAGGCCTGCGAGCCGATCCGCTCGGCGCGCGGCAGCACGTCGAGGACGTAGGCGCCGCGCGCCGCGCCGCCGGTGGAGTTGACGACCTCGAGCACCACGCTGACGACCAGGAACGCGACGAAGCCGTCGATCCAGGGCCAGGTGGCGTACGTCGCCGCGGTGCCGACCGCGCCGATCGCCCACAGCCGCTGCGGCCCGATCCGGTCGGCGAGCTTGCCGGCCGGCACCGCCACCAGGAACGAGGCGACGCCCGCGACGGTGATGCCGATGCCGACCTGGGCCGGCGAGAGGCCGACGACGACCAGGAAGAAGGCCGCGCTGGCGGTGATGAACGCGCCGTCGCCGACCGCGAACAGCACCGACTGCACCGACAGCTTGCCCGCGAGCGGGGTCGGGGGCTTGAACTGCTGGAGAGGGCTGGGACGGGTCGGCACCGGAGGATGAGACCACGCCGGGCTAGCGTTCGTCGCATGGATATCGAGCCCCGGTGGCGCACGTCACGCGGTGGCTGCGCTGCGGGCGTGGCTGGGCTCACCCGAGGAGCCCGAGCCGTGGGTCGTGGAGACGTCCGGGTCGACCGGCCGGCCCAAGCGGGTGCTGCTGCCGCGCGCCGCGGTGCTGGCCTCGGTCGAGGCCTCCGCGCGACGCCTCGGGCGCGTCCGGGGCGTGGGTGCTGGCGCTCCCGGCGGCGTACGTCGCCGGGGTGCAGGTGGTGGCCCGCTCGCTGGTCGCCGGCCACGAGCCGGTGCTGCTCGAGGAGCACGGCTCGCTCGCGGCCGCCGTCGCCGCGCTGCCGGCCGGGGTCGACGGGTTCGTCTCGCTGGTGCCGACCCAGCTGCACCGCGCGCTGGGCGACCCCGACGACACGGCGGCGCTGCGCCTCGCTGCACACCGTGCTGCTCGGCGGCGGCCCGATCGACCCGTCGCTGCGCGAGCGGGCGGCCGAGCGGCCGGGGTGCGCGTGGTCGCGACGTACGGCTCGGCCGAGACCGCCGGCGGCTGCGTCTACGACGGGGTGCCGCTCGACGGGGTCGGCCTGGCGCTCGGGGCGCGACGGTCGGATCCGGCTCAGCGGGCCGACGCTCTTCGCGGGCTACGACGGCGACCCCGGCGCTCACCGCCGAGATGCTCGTCGACGGGTGGTTCCGGACCTCCGACGCCGGGCGCCTCGACGACGACGGCCGCCTGCAGGTGCTCGGGCGCCTCGACGACGTCGTCGTCACCGGCGGCGTCAACGTGCCGGCCCCCGCCGTCGCCGCGCGGCTGCGCGCGCACCCCGGCGTCGAGGCCGCCGAGGTGCTGGGGGTGCCCGACGACGAGTGGGGCGCGCCGGCTGGTCGCGTTCGTCGTGGCCTCCGGCTCGGGTCTGGACCGCCTCGCCCCTCCGGACGCTCGACGACCTGCGCGCCTGGGTGGGCCGGCGCACCCGCGCTCGTGGGCGCCCGCGCCAGCTCGTCGACCTCTGCCGCTCCTGCCGATGCTGGCCAACGGCAAGCCCGACCGGGTGGCGCTGCGGGGGCTCGTGGCTCCGGTCAGGGGCTGCCGTTGGTGACCATTCGGCACTTTCCGGGGCGGTTTCGATGCCGTTGGTGACCAAACGGCAACGAGATGTGACGGATGAGGCGTTCGACATGGTCGAGAGCCGCGTCTTCGCGATCCCGATGCGCACCCGCTTCCGCGGCATCACCGTGCGCGAGGGCCTGCTGCTGCACGGCCCGGGCGGCTGGGGCGAGTGGTCGCCGTTCCTGGAGTACGACGACGCGCGTCGCCGAGCCCTGGCTGCGCTGCGCCGAGGAGGCAGCAGCCGGGGACTGGCCGGCGCCGCTGCGCCGACGAGTGCCCGTCAACGTCACCGTGCCGGCGGTCGGCGCCGAGGACCGCGCACGCGATCGTGCGCCGAGGCGGCTGCCGCACCGCCAAGGTCAAGGTCGCCGAGCCCGGCCAGACGCTGGCCGACGACATCGCCCGGCTCGAGGCGGTGCGCGCCGCCCTCGACGCCGACGGTCCGGGCGGCCAGGTGCGCATCGACGTCAACGGCTTGTGGGACGTCGACACCGCCGTCGCCTCGATCCCGGTGCTCGACCGGGCCGCCGGCGGGCTGGAGTACGTCGAGCAGCCCTGTCGCCTCGGTCGAGGACCTCGCGCTCGTGCGACGCCGCGTCGACGTGCCGATCGCGGCCGACGAGTCGATCCGGCGCGCCGCCGACCCCTACCGGGTGCGCGACCTGGAGGCCGCCGACATCGCGGTGCTGAAGGTCCAGCCCCTGGGCGGGGTGCGCGCCTGCCTGCGCATCGCCGAGGACATCGGGCTGCCGGTGGTGGTCTCCTCGGCGCTGGAGAGCTCGGTCGGGATCGCCGCCGGGGTCGCCCTGGCCGCCGCCCTGCCCGAGCTGCCCGTACGCGTGCGGGCTGGCGACGGTGCAGCTGCTCACCGACGACGTGGCCGAGCAGCCGCTGCTGCCCGTCGACGGGCAGCTGCAGGTCGGCCGGCCCGCCGTCTCGTCCGCGGCGCTGGCACGGCTCGACGCCGGCCCCGGACCGGGTCGCGCACTGGCAGGCGCGGCTGGCCCGCGTGCGCGGCGTACGCGAGGATCAGCAGCGTGGGTGAGGAGAACGACGCGACGCGGACCGCACGCGCCGTCGTGACGGCGCTGGTCGAGGCGGGCGTGCGGGACGTGGTGGTGGCGCCCGGGTCGCGCAACGCACCCCTGTCCTTCGCCGTCTGGGACGCCGCCGCCGGGCGGTGCGCTGCGCCTGCACACCCGCATCGACGAGCGCTCCGCGGCCTTCCTGGCCCTCGGGCTGTCGCGGACCGGTGCGCCGGCGGCCGTCGTGTGCACCTCCGGCACCGCCGTGGCCAACCTGCACCCCGCGGTGCTCGAGGCCGCGCACGCCGCGGTGCCGCTGCTGGTCGTCACCGCCGACCGCCCGACCCGGCTCGCCGGCACCGGCGCCAACCAGACCACCGACCAGGTCGGCGTCTTCGGGCCCCTGGTCGACGACCCAGCGACATCGGCGCCGACGAGCCGCCGGACTGGCTGATGCTGTGGCTCGACGACGGCCCGGTGCACCTCAACGTGCGGCTCGACGAGCCGCTGCTGCCCGCCGCGCCCTGGGCGTCGAGGCCTGCCGTTGGTGACCAAACGGCAGAGAAAGACCGCCCTTGAGCGCCGTTTGGTCACCAACGACAGCCCGCATCGACGCCGGGAGCACGGCACGGTCGTGGTGGCCGGCGACGACGCCGGCCCGCCGGCACGGGTGCTGGCGCAGGCGGCGGGCTGGCCGCTGCTGGCCGAGCCGTCGAGCGGCTCGCGCACGGGCACCCACGCGCTGCGCACCTACCGGCTGCTGCTCGACACCGACCTCGGTCGCAGCATCGAGCGGGTCGTGGTGCCGGGCCACCCGACCCTGAGCCGACCGGTGACCCGGCTGCTGGCGCCGCGACGACGTCGAGGTGCTCGCGGCGCCGGCGCGCGGCGTGTGGGCGGCCCGCCTTCGCGGTCGACGGCGAGATCCTCGACGGCGAGCCCGCACCCCGACCAGCAGGCCGCCGACCCGGCCTGGCTCGACGCCTGGCTCGCGGCCGACCGCTCGGTCTCGCGACAGCTCGACCGCGCTGCTGGCCGCCGAGCCCGACCTGACGCCGTACGACGTGGCGGGTGCGGTCGCGCGTGCCCTGCCGCCCGGAGGGGCTGCTGCACGTCGGCGCCTCGAGCCCGATCCGCGACCTCGACCTGATGGTGCACGGCTGGGAGGTCGGGGCGCGGCGCAAGGTGATCGCCAACCGGGGGCTGTCCGGCATCGACGGCGTGGTCTCCACCGCGATCGGGGCCGCGCTCGGGCGGCCCTCGAGCAGCCGGGTGATCGCGCTGATGGGCGACGTGACCTTCCTGCACGACGCCAACGGCCTGGTCCTCGGCCCCGACGAGCCGGAGCCTGACCTGACGATCGTGGTCGTCAACGACGACGGCGGGTCGATCTTCTCGATGCTCGAGCAGGGCGCCCCCGCGCACGTCGACCGCTTCGAGCGGCTCTTCGCCACCCCGCACCGCCGTCGACCTCGCCGCGCTGTGCGCCGCCACCCGCACCCCGCACTGGCGCGTCGAGAGCCTGCCCGAGCTCGAGCAGGCGCTGGCCTCGCCCAACGGCGGCATCGAGGTCGTCGAGGCGCGGGTGCGTCGCGACGACCGCCGCGAGCTCGACGAGCGGATCCGCGCGCTGCGCCCCTGACCCGTCGATCCCGGCGCCCGGACCTGGGAGGATCACCGGGTGGAGATCGCCCTGCTGCTCATCGCCCTGGCGGTCACCGTGCTGGTGGTCACCGCGCTGGCCGACCGGATCGACGTGCCTGCCCCGCTCGTGCTCATCGTCGTGGGCGTCGGCCGGCTCCTACCTGCCCGGCGTCCCCGAGATCACGCTGTCGCCCGAGGTGGTGCTGCTCGGGCTGCTGCCGCCGCTGCTCTACGCCGCGGCGATCCAGACCTCGCTGGTCGACTTCAACGCCAACCGCCGCTCGATCCTGCTGCTGTCGGTGGGCCTGATCGTCTTCACCACCGTCGGTGTGGGGGTCCTGGTGCACTCCCTGCTGCCGGGCGTGGGCTGGCCGGGCGCGCTGGCGATCGGTGCGGTCGTCGCGCCGCCCGACGCGGTCGCGGCCACCGCCATCGGTCGGCGCATCGGGCTGCCGCGGCGCATCGTGACGATCCTCGAGGGCGAGTCGCTGCTCAACGACGCGACCGCCCTGGTGTCGCTGCGCACCGCGGTCGCCGCCGGCGGGGCCGGGATCACCGCCGTCGGTGTCGGTCTCGACTTCGCGCTGGCCGCCGGCGGCGGGGTGGCGGTCGGGGTGGTGCTCTACCTCGTCATCGGCTGGGTGCGCCGACGGGTGGAGGACCCGCTCACCGACACCGCGATCTCGTTGGTCACCCCGTTCGCGGCCTACGTGCTCGCCGAGGAGATCCACGCCTCCGGCGTCCTCGCCGTGGTCGTCGCGGGGCTTCTGCTGGGCCACCGCTCGCCGGTGCTGCAGACCGCGTCGTCGCGGATCGCGGAGCGGATGAACTGGCGCACCATCGCGTTCGTCCTCGAGAACGTGGTGTTCCTGCTGATCGGGCTGCAGGCCGCCCGCCTGGTCGCCGACGTCGGGGCGCAGCGAGGTCGGCCTGGGCCGGGTGGTGCTGGTCTGCGGCACGACGCTGGTCGCGGTGGTCGCTGCTGCGGGTCGTGTGGGTCTTCGCGGCCCGCTACGTGCTGGTGCAGCCGGGCCCCGACGGGGTCCGGGTCAAGCCGTCGTGGCAGAACACCCTGCTCGTCGGGTGGGCCGGGATGCGCGGCGTGGTCACCCTGGCCGCGGCGTTCGTGATCCCCGCCGACTTCGAGCACCGCGAGGTGCTGCTGATGGTCGCGTTCACCGTCGTGGCCGGCACCCTGCTGCTGCAGGGGCTGACCCTGCCGTGGCTGGCGCGCCGGCTGCGGGTGGCCTCGCCGGACCCGATGGACGACGCCCTGGCCCGCGCGACCCTGCTGCAGCAGGCGTCCAAGGCCGGCTACGCGGCGCTGGAGGAGATGGACTACGACGACGCGCACGGCGTCATCGACCGCATCCGCCAGCGCATCGACCAGCGCAACTTCGCCGCCTGGGAGCGCCTCGGCACCACGCCGGGCCAGGAGACGCCCAGCGAGCTCTACGCGCGGGTGCGCCTGGCGATGATCGGCGCCGAGCGGGAGCGGGTGCTCGAGATCCGCAGCTCGGGCCGGGTCGACTCCGTGGTGGTCGCCGAGGTCCTGGCGATGCTCGACGTGGAGGAGTCGCTCATCGACCGGGCGACGCCCCAGCACGAGCAGGACGAGCCGGTCGGGCTGCGCCCCGCGACCCGGGAGGAGTGCGCCCACCTGGCCGCGACCACGGCGGTGCGCACCAGCGACGCCGGCGTGTGCGTCGACTGCCTCGAGGTCGGCACGACGTGGGTGGCGCTGCGTGAGTGCCTCGCGTGCGGCCACCTGGCCTGCTGCGACTCCTCGCCGGCCCAGCACGCCACGGCGCACTTCCACGACACCGCCCACCCGGTCATGCAGTCCGCCGAACCGGGCGAGCACTGGCGGTGGTGCTTCGTGCACCACCTGACCAGCTGATCCTCAGGCGCCGGTGCCGCGAGGCCGCTGCTCGAGGGCCTGCTCGAGCGTGCGTGCCGGACGCCTGAGCAGCCGCTCGACGTCGTCGCTGACCCGGGCCAGCGAGCCGTCGGCGATCGCGGTGTAGGTGCTGACCCAGGCGTCGAGCTGCCACTGCCGGGCGTCCGGCCACCCGGCGCGCCGCGAGGCGTAGGCCTCGTCGATGCCCTCCTCGACGTAGCTCATCTCGCGCCCCAGCACCGCCCCGGCCCGCGCGGCCACCTCGTCGAGGCGCAGCGCCTCCGGCCCCGTCATGTCGTACGCCGCCCCCGCGTGGTCGGCCGGGTCGCGCAGCACCACCGCGGCCGCGTCGGCGACGTCGGCGCGGGCCACGGCGGCCAGCCGGCCCCGGCCGCCCGGGCCGCGGAGCACGCCGTGCGTCGTCGGCGAAGAGCGGCAGCACGTCGAGGTAGAAGTTGTCGCGCAGGAACGTGTACGACATGCCGCTGTCGCGGATGGCCTGCTCGGTGAAGTGGTGGTCGTGGCCCAGGGTGAACGTGGTGTCGGGGGCGGCCCCGACGAACGAGGTGTAGACGACGTGGCGCACCCCAGCCTCGGCGGCGGCCGCGACGAACGTGCGGTGCTCGTCGCGGCGCTGCGGGCCCTCGTGGGTGGAGACCATGAACAGGGTCTCCACACCGCGCAGCGCCGCCAGCACGGCGTCGCGGTCGGCGTAGGTGCACTCGCGCACGTCGGTGTCGACGTCGGGGGCGCGTGCGGCGTCGCGCACCAGCAGCCGCAGGTCGAGGCGCATGTCGGCGCCTGCGAGCAGCGAGGTGACGCGCCCGCCCAGGGTGCCGGTGGCGCCGGTGATGCCGATCGTGGTCATGCGGGCTCCTCGGGGTCGGATGTCAGGAGGGGGTGAAGCGCAGCGGGAACCGCAGGGCGCCGGTGTTGCCGGAGACGGGCATCCACTCGCCGGGTCCGTCGGCACGGACGTCGGGCATCCGGCGCGCCAGCAGCGGCAGCGCCACCGCCATGTCGACCCGGGCGACCATGTGCCCCAGGCAGTGGTGGATGCCGGCGCCGAACCCGGTGTGCGGCGGGTGCTCGCCGCGCTCGGCCGCCTCGAGGTCGAAGGCCGGGTCGGCCATCGCGGTCGGGTCGGTGCCGGCGGCGTGGGAGAGCACCTGCACGACCCCGCCCGCGGGCACCACCAGCCCGTCGCCGAGGTCGACGTCCTCGACGCGCTTCGCGGGTCACCCAGGTGACGGTCGGGTTGACCCGCATCACCTCCTCCACGCACGCCGACCCCAGGTCGGGCCGGGAGGCGAGCAGGCGCCACTGGTCGGGGTGGCCCAGCAGCGTCTGCACGGCCAGGCCGATCTGGTTGCGGGTCGTCTCCATCCCGGCGAAGACGAGGAAGACCAGGGCGACCGACAGCTCGTGGTCGGTGAGCCCGGCCGTGCCCTCGGGCGGGTCGTCCGCGGCCTGGACGAGCGTGGTCACGAAGTCCTCGCGCGGGTGGGCCCGTCGGTCGGCGACGACGTCGGCGAGGTAGCCGCTCAGCCCGTCGAGCGCCGCCTCGATCCGGGGCACCTGGGCGCCGACGTCGATGGAGAAGGAGGCGCCGAGGTCGTCGGCCCAGTGCGCCACCTGCGGCCAGTGCTCCTCGTCGAGCCCGAGGAGACGGCAGATGATGCGGGCGGCGTACGGCTCGGCGAACTCCGCGACCAGCTCGACCTGTCCCCGGGCGGCGAAGCCGTCGATGAGCTCCTCGGCCAGCGCGGTGAACGAGGGCCGCATCGCCTCGATGGAACGCTTGCGGAAGGCCGGCAGCAGCAGCCGGCGCACCCGGTCGTGGTCACCGCCCTCGAGGCTGAGCAGGGTCTCGGCCCACCAGTCGTGGAAGAGCCCCGAGTGGATGCCGTTCTGCTCGGGCCAGCGCGCGTTGCCCTGGATGAAGCGCCGGTCCCGCAGCAGCGCCGCCGACTCGGCGTGCCGCAGCACCGCGAACCCGTACGGCGTGTGCGCCCACCACGTCTGCTCGCGGGCGGCGTGGACGTCGGGGCCGGTGGTGTCGAACGTGGGGTCGGCCAGGTCGAGCCGGGGCACGTCGTTGCTCATCGGCGCACCATACGCAGGTGCCGACCGTGCGGATCGTCGTCGTCCACGCCGCCGTCGAGGGCGAATCCGTGCCGCTCGTAGAAGCCGATCGCGCGCACGTTCCCGGCGAGCACCCACAGGTACGCCGCCCGATCACCCAGGGAGGCGACCAGCAGCCGGTGGCCGAGCCCGGTGCCCCAGCAGCGGGCCCGGACGTAGAGCGCCGTCAGCTCGACCGGCGGCAGGTCCTCGTCGGCGTCGCGGCGAGGCAGGGCCGAGCCGAAGCCGAGCAGCCCGCTGGCGTCCTCGGCGAGCAGGACGGGGTCGGGGTCCGACCCGGCCTCGGCGCGCTGGGTCAGGATGCGGCGCCACTGCTCGACCCGGGCGTCGGCGGCCCGGCGCCGCTCGGACAGCACGTGGGCGGGCATCAGCCCCGTGTAGGCGTCCTCCCAGACGTCGAGATGCAGGTGCCCGAGCGCCTCGGCGTCCGCGGGGACGGCCGGGCGCAGGTGCGGACCGGGCTGTGGACCGGTCTGGGGACCAGGCTGCGGGCCGGCGTCGGGTTCGGTGCTCACGCCAGGCAGGGTAGCCAGCGGTGGCGCCGACTACGGTGGCCTGATGCGGATCACCAAGTTCGGCCACGCCTGCGTCCGGGTGGAGCACGACGGCACGGCGCTCGTGCTGGACCCCGGTGCGTTCACCCCCGACGCGGCGGCGGCCGTCGACGGGGTGGCCGGGGTGCTGGTCACCCACGAGCACGCCGACCACTGGACCCCCGACGCGCTGCGCGCCGCCGACGCCCCGATCTGGACCATCGCCGCGGTCGCCGAGCAGATCCGGCAGCAGGCACCGGACCTCGCCGAGCGGGTCACCGTCGTGACGCCGGGCCAGCAGCTGGCGGTGGCCGGCTTCCCCGTCCTGGTGGTGGGGGAGAAGCACGCCGTCATCCACCCCGAGCTGCCGCACTTCGACAACTCCGGCTACGTGCTGACCTGCGGCGACGAGCGTGTCTACCACCCCGGTGACGCGCTCACCGGCCCCGGCGTCGCTGTCGACGTGCTCCTGGCCCCGGTCTCCGCTCCGTGGATGGCGATCGCGGAGGGCATCGAGTTCGCCCGCGCGGTCCGCGCGCCGCGGGTGCTGGCGATCCACGACAAGGTCTACTCCGACCTGGCCCTGGGGATCGTCGACCAGCACTTCGGCCGGTTCCTCGGCCACGACGGCCTCGAGTTCGTACGCCGCGCCGACGGCGCCGACCTCTAGCCGACCCGGCCCGAATCTCGCGCCGACCCGGCCCGAATCTCGCGCCGATCCAGCGCGCCCCCGCACCACCACTCCGACGTGGTCGGCCTTGCCACGGCCCAGCTCGGCCGTGGCGTCGACCTTCACGATGTGCTTGTCACCGTCGGCCGCGGCGTTGCGTCGGCGTACGACGACCTTGACGTCGGTGTGCTCGCCGGGCTCCAGGAGCGGGGTGCTCCAGGTGCCCTGCCGCACCTCGCGGGTGACGTCGTCGCCGCTGTGGCGGTAGCGGACCTTGAAGCCCTTGACGCTGCCGGTGCCCTCGAGGGTGACGCGGTCGGCGACCGCGGCGCCGTGGCGCAGGCGCACCAGCAGCCGCTCCTGGCGACCGGGGCGGCGCAGGTCGACACGCACCTTCTGGCTGCGCCACGACCCGGTGGTGCCCTCGCCGCGCAGGTCGCGGGAGCGCGGTCCCACGGCGGCGTCGGCCCGGTTGTCGCGCACGCGGTAGCCCACGGTGCGGGTCGTGGTGGTGCCCTCGGCGTCGGTGGCGGTGACCTCGACCTCGCGGGCGCCCGGCTCGTCGGTGGTGGCCTCGCCGACCTCGCAGCCCACCAGCCCCGACCCGCCGCGGTCGGCGCAGCGAGCACCGATCGCGGCGACGGTCAGCTCGGCGCCCAGGTCCACGGCCTCCCCGTCGCCGACCGCGACGGTCGGCGGGGTGCGGTCGGGGACCTCGCCCAACGCGGCCCGGTAGGTGAAGAAGGCACGGTCGGTCGGGTTGCTCGCGTCGCGCACCGACCACAGCGTCGCGCCGTCGGGGTCGACCTCGCTGGCCATGATGCGGCGCTCGGCGGCCCAGCCCACCAGCGTGTTGCCGTTGTCGAGCCGCGCCGAGGAGCCCGCGAAGATGGCGAGGTGGTCGGGGTCGGTGACCCGGTGCTCGAAGACGGTGCGCGCCTCGCCGGTCGTCTCGTCGAGCGCGTACTCGGTGACCCGGCTCCACAGCCGCGGCACCGTCGAGCCGTCGGGGTCGGACTGGTCGACGCAGATGGTGCCGTCGCGGGTGAAGGACGGCGAGCCGTTGTCGAAGAGCAGGATGTGGCCGTCGTCGAGCTCGGTCGCGGTGTGCTGGGCGCACGGCCCGGTGCCGGCCTCGTCGTCGGGGAAGGTCCAGTCGCTGCGCCGGCCGCCGAGACGCCACACGACGTCGCCCCCGGCGAAGCCGTCGTGGGCGGTGCGGGCGATCTTGAGCACGGCGCTGAGGTGGCGGAAGGAGACCAGCAGGTCGCCGTCGGCCATCACCTCGACGGAGTTGATGTGCGCCCAGTCGGGGTTGTCGCCCGCGGTGCCCTCGGCGAGGCGGTCGACGTGGTCGGCGGCGTCCCACTCCCAGAGCACCTCGCCGTCGGCGTCGACGTGCTGCAGCAGTGCGCCGACCAGGTCGCTGCCCGGGGTGCTGTCGGGCTCGTAGGCCATCAGGTAGGCGCTGCCGTCGTCCTGCCAGGCCACGTCGTGGCCGTCGGTGTTCGTCAGCCCGACGGTCTCGTACGACGCCACCTCGCGGAGCTGCTCGTCGAGGCGCACCAGCCTCGACCCGGTCCGCCCCGGCGAGGTCGTGGGCTGGCGGAAGACGCTGTAGCCGCCGGGCACCTCCTTGAGGTCCATCGACGCGCCCCCCTCGGTGGTGCGCACCCAGGCCGGGACGCCCTGGCGGTCCATCGCGACCTCGTAGCTGTCGGACTCCGAGAGCCAGCGGTCGAGCGTGAGCAGCACCTTGCCCCGCGCCAGCACCTCGTCGGCGACCTCGGCCGCCGGCGCGGTGGAGACCTCGATGGCCGGGAAGTCCGCCGGCAGGTAGACCACCGAGTACGCCGCGCGCCCGGAGCTGTCGTCGACCCAGACGCTGACCTCGTCGCCCTCCTCGAGGCCGGTGACCACGGCCTCGCCGTCGGGCTCGTGGGCCCCGGCGACGTAGACCCGAGCCCCGGGGTCGGTGCTGGTGGCCGCGACGGTGAGCTCGCCGCGGGTGGCCGAGGTGGTGGTCGCGGCGTAGCGGTGCACGCGCGGGTCGAAGGACGGGTAGCTGCCCACGTCCGTGCCCCCGATCCGCAGCGAGTGCTCCGGCTCGGTGGCTCGGGCGGCCGGGGCGGCGGTCCCCGCGGAGGCGTTCAGCAGCCCCAGCGGGAGCGCCAGGGCCACGGCGGCGGACAGGGCAGCAGGACCGAGACGCATGCCCCGAGGGTAGGCGTCAGTCCGACAGCGAGTCGCGGACCGGTACGAACTTGGCCTGCGCCTCGGCGAGCTCGGCCTCGGGGTCGGAGTCGGCGACGATGCCGCAGCCGGCGAAGAGCCGCACGGTGCCGCCCTCGACGACCCCGGAGCGCAGGGCGATGCCCCACTCACCGTCGCCGCTGGCGTCCATCCAGCCCACGGGGCCGGCGTAGCGCCCGCGGTCCATCCGCTCGATCTCGGTGATCAGGGCGGTGGCCTCGTGGGAGGGGGTGCCGCCGACGGCGGCGGAGGGGTGCAGCGACTCGGCGAGGTCGAGGGAGGAGACGGTCTGGGCGTCGTGGACGACCCCGGCGACGTCGCTGGCCAGGTGCATCACGTTGGGCAGGTGCAGCACGAAGGGCGTCTCGGGCACGTTCATCGACGAGCAGTGCGGCTCGAGCGCGTCGGCCACCGAGCGCACGGCGTACTCGTGCTCCTCGAGGTCCTTCGACGAGCGGGCCAGGGTGGCGGCCAGCGCCAGGTCGCGCTCGTCGTCACCGGTGCGGCGGATGGTGCCGGCCAGCACCCGCGAGGTGACCAGGCCGCGCTCGCGCCGCACCAGCATCTCGGGGGTGGCACCGAACATGCCGTCGACGTGGAACGTCCAGCACATCGGGTACGCCGCCGCGAGCCGCTGCAGGGGCCAGCGGACGTCGACGTCCTCGACGGCGCTGGCGATCAGGTCGCGGGCCAGCACGACCTTCTCCAGGTCGCCGCCGCCGATGCGGCGCACGGCGTCGGCCACGGCCGACATCCACTGCTCGGAGTTCAGCGAGCCGTCGGCGAAGGTCACGTCGACCGGAGCCGCGGGTGGCTCGGCGGGGGAGAGGTGGTCACCGAGGGGCTCGAGGGTGCCCCGGCCCACGACGGTCAGCCAGGCCCGGTCGCCCCGGCGCCCGACGACCACCGACGGCACCTGCAGCACCGAGTCCCCGGGCTCGTCGGCGAAGGCGAAGGTGCCGAAGCAGACGAGCCCGGTGCCGGGCTCCTCGACCTCGTCGCGCACCACGGCGCGGGCGGTGATCTCGTCCCACCACTTGGTGGCGTCGCTGAAGCGGGTCGTGCCCGTGGTGCGCACCAGCGCGGCCCGGCCCCAGCCGACGAGCCCCTCGCCGCGGCGCAGCCAGCTCACCGGGTGCTCGACCGGCAGCAGGTCGAGCAGCGAGCCGAGCGCGTCCAGCCGGGCGACGTCGACGGCCACCGTGCGCGCCACCAGGGGTGCGTCGGTGACGGACTGCTCCCCGGGGCTCGCGCTCGATGTCACGGTCGAAGGATACGCAGCGCTGCCCATGGACAGGACCAAGCGTGGGTGAGGTCACCCGGCGGCCGCCTCCTCAGCTGCGGTGCACCACGACCCGGTCGCCGACCGCCACCTGGTCGTAGATCGCGGCCAGCGCGTCGTAGTCGCGGATGTTCACGCAGCCGTGCGACGCCCCGGCGTACCCGACGGCGGCGAAGTCGGAGGAGTAGTGCACCGCCTGCCCCCCGGAGAAGAACATCGAGAACGGCATCGCCGACCCGAACAGGTTGGAGACGTGGTCGCGGTCCATCCGCAGCACCGAGAAGACGCCCTCCCGGGTCGGGGTGGCCGCGCCCCCGAAGCGGGCGGCGAGCGTGCTGCGGACCTGGCCGTCCACGACCAGGCTCAGGGTCGAGGTGGTCTTGTCGATGCACAGCACCCGCCCGGTGGTGCAGCGCGGGTCGAGCGCGCCCGAGGGAGCCGCGGCGGCGACCACCCGCTCGGGGTGCAGCTCGTCGGTGGTCGGCTCGGTCGTCATCGCGAGCAGCCGGTCCATCGTGCGGCGGTCGACCTCGCCGGTCTCGGGGATCTCGCGCTTGGCCTGGAACCCGCGCACCGAGGCAGCGGTGACGTCGCCGTAGAAGCCGGTCACGCCGGCGTCGAACCAGCCGATCTGTGCGAGCCGCGCCTGCAGGTCGCGCACGTCCTCGCCGTCGCGACCGGTCCGCATCAGGGCGGGGCCGGGCACCAGGGCCGGCTCGAGCGGTGCCGGCGCCGTGACCACCGGCTGCCGTCCCGGCCTCCTGCGGGGCTCGTGCGCCGTCCGGACCGGCCGGGTCGCCTGCGGCCCGGGGTCGGCCGCGGCCACGGGGCCCGCGCTCGTGTCGCGGGGGCCGTCGGAGCCGAACCAGTGCTCCTGGGCCAGCCCGGCGCCGTACGCGGAGGCGGTCAGGAGCAGGGTGGTCAGGACGACGATCAGGAGTCGGCGCAGGGTGGTCATGGTGGATCTCCCGAGTGGGGCTGGGGTGCTGCGGTGTGCAGCGTTGTCACTTGGGAGACGCACGAGCGGGGTGGAAGGTTGCGTCCCGGCGTCCACCGGTCCTGGAAGGGGCCTCTACGCTGCGGCTGTGGCCCGTGCAGACCTGGACAAGCAGCCGATCGACGTACGACGCATGTTCGACGCGGTCGCGAAGCGCTATGACGTGACCAACGACGTGCTCTCCCTGGGCCAGGACCGCCGCTGGCGCACCGAGGTGCTCGACGCCGTCGCGCCCGTCCCGGGTGAGCGGGTGCTCGACCTGGCGGCCGGCACCGGCACCTCGAGCGTGCCCTTCCACGACCGCGGCGCGACCGTGGTGCCGTGCGACTTCTCCCTGGGGATGCTGCGGGTGGGCAAGAAGGCCCGTCCGCACCTGCCCTTCACCGCCGGTGACGGCACCCGCCTGCCGTTCGCCGACGACACCTTCGACGCGGTCACGATCTCCTTCGGGCTGCGCAACATCGTCGACCCCGCCGCTGGGCTGGCCGAGATGCGCCGCGTGACCCGCCCCGGCGGCCGGCTGGTCGTCTGCGAGTTCAGCCACCCGACCTGGGCGCCCTTCCGCACCGCGTACGTCGAGTACCTGATGAAGGCGCTGCCGCCGGTGGCCCGCGCGGTCTCCTCGTCCCCGGACGCCTACGTCTACCTCGCCGAGTCCATCCGCGCCTGGCCCGACCAGGCCGGGCTGGCCGCCATGGTCGCCGACGCCGGCTGGGCCGACGTGGAGTGGAAGAACCTCTCGGGCGGCATCGTGGCCCTGCACCGCGCCACCGCCTGACGAGGCTCCACGCGGCGAATTACGCCACACCGATCTTGCCTAAATGTGCAGGTCAGGGAGGTGCGGCCGCCGTTCACGCCGGGTCCCACCCCCGGCTCGCCACCTGCGGGGCGGGGTGGCAGACTGTGCGCCGCGCCACTAGTGATTCGTTTCACAAGGTCACAATCCGGGCCGAAGTGGCTGGCACAGGAGGAAAGGGATCGCGATGGAGCTCTACACCCCGGTGCTGGTGCTGGCTGCACTGGCCGCCGGCTTCGCCGTCTTCTCCGTGGCCGTCAGCACGCTGACCGGTCCCGCGCGCTACAACCGGGCCAAGCTCGACTCCTACGAGTGCGGCATCGACCCCACCCCGCAGCCTGTCGGCGGGGGCCGCGTGCCGGTGAAGTTCTACACGGTCGCGATGACGTTCATCATCTTCGACGTCGAGATCATGTTCCTGGTGCCCTGGGCGGTCCACTTCGACGCCATGGGGGGTTTCGGTCTGCTCGCCGTCGTGCTGTTCCTGGTCAACATCACCGTCGCCTACGCCTACGAGTGGCGCCGCGGCGGACTCGACTGGGACTGACCGACCACATCTGTCGAAAGGACCCACTCACATGGGTATCGAGGAGAAGCTCCCCAGCGGCGTCCTGCTGACCACGGTCGAAGGCGTCGCCGGGTACATGCGCAAGGCGTCGTTCTGGCCGGCGACCTTCGGCCTGGCCTGCTGCGCCATCGAGATGATGACCAGCGGCGGCCCCAAGTACGACCTCGCCCGCTTCGGCATGGAGGTCTTCCGGGCCAGCCCGCGCCAGGCGGACCTGATGATCGTGGCCGGCCGGGTGAGCCAGAAGATGGCCCCGGTCCTGCGCCAGATCTACGACCAGATGGCTGAGCCCAAGTGGGTGCTCGCCATGGGTGTGTGCGCCAGCAGCGGCGGCATGTTCAACAACTACGCGATCGTCCAGGGCGTCGACCACGTCGTGCCCGTCGACATGTACCTCCCCGGCTGCCCGCCGCGCCCGGAGATGCTGATCGACGCGATCCTCAAGCTGCACGACCAGGTCCAGGCCACCAAGCTCGGCGCCAACCGCCTCGCCCAGATCGAGGACCTCGAGAACGAGGCGCTGCGGGCGCTGCCGACCTCCGACATGAAGGGCCTGCTGCGGTGAGCGAGGACAAGGACGTCACCAAGGCGACCCCCGACGCCCCGGAGCAGACCCCCGGTCGTCCCGCGGTCGAGAAGTCGCCGGAGAACCTGCCCTCGCCCCCGGGCCAGGTGCAGCAGGTCGGCACCCGGCACGGCATGTTCGGCGTGAGCGGCACCGGCGACACCAGCGGGTACGGCGGACTGGTCTCGGCCATCGCCCACCCCGCACCCGCCCAGCGCCCCTACGGCGGCTGGTTCGACGAGGTCGCCGACGCGCTCGAGCAGGCGACCCGCGCGGCCGGCGTGGAGTCGGCCATCGGCAGCGTGGTCGTGCACCGCGGCGAGATCACCTTCCACGTGCGCCGCGAGGACCTCCTGACGGTGGCCCGCGTGCTGCGCGACGACGAGGCGCTGCGCTTCGAGCTGTGCTCCAGCGTCAGCGGCGTGCACTACCCCGAGGACACCGGTCGCGAGATGCACGTGGTGCACCACCTGCTCTCGATGACCCACAACCGCCGGATCCGGCTCGAGGTCGCCGCACCCGACGCCGACCCGCACGTGCCCTCGGTCGTCGCGGTCTACCCGACCGCCGACTGGCACGAGCGCGAGACCTACGACATGTTCGGGATCGTCTTCGACGGCCACCCCGGCCTGGCCCGCATCCTGATGCCCGACGACTGGCCGGGCCACCCCCAGCGCAAGGACTACCCGCTGGGCGGCATCCCCGTGGAGTACAAGGGCGGCACCGTGCCGCCTCCCGACCAGCGGAGGTCGTACAACTGATGGCAACCACCAACCCTGGCACCGATCCAGGCTCCGGCTCGGCCGTGGGCGAGCAGGACCTCTACGCCGGCACCCAGGAGACCTCCGAGGGCCGCGTCTTCACGGTCTCCGGCCAGGACTGGGACTCCATCACCGAGGGTCTCGAGGACGGTGTCGACGAGCGCGTCATCGTCAACATGGGCCCCCAGCACCCCTCGACCCACGGCGTCCTGCGCCTCATCCTCGAGCTCGAGGGCGAGACGGTCACCGAGGCCCGCTGCGGCATCGGCTACCTGCACACGGGCATCGAGAAGAACATGGAGTACCGCACCTGGGTCCAGGGCGTGACGTTCTGCACCCGGATGGACTACCTCTCGCCGTTCTACAACGAGATGACCTACGTGCTGGGCGTCGAGCGGCTCCTCGACATCGAGGACGACATCCCCGAGAAGGCCCAGGTCATGCGGGTGCTCCTGATGGAGCTCAACCGCCTCTCCTCCCACCTGGTGGCGATCGCGACCGGTGGCATGGAGCTCGGTGCGCTGACCGTGATGACCATCGGCTTCCGCGAGCGCGAGCTGGTCCTCGACCTGTTCGAGCTGATCACCGGTCTGCGGATGAACCACGCGTTCATCCGACCCGGTGGGGTGGCCCAGGACCTGCCCCCGGGTGCTCTCGACGAGATCCGCGGCTTCCTCGACCTGATGCGCAAGCGCCTGCCCGAGTACGCCGCGCTGTGCAACGCGAACCCGATCTTCAAGGCGCGCCTCGAGGGCGTGGGCCACCTCGACCTCGAGGGGTGCCTGGCGCTGGGCCTGACCGGCCCGCCGCTGCGCGCCACCGGCTACCCGTGGGACCTGCGCAAGAGCGAGCCGTACTGCGGCTACGAGACCTACGACTTCGACGTCCAGACCTGGGACACCGCCGACGCCTACGGCCGCTTCCGGATCCGCCTCGCGGAGATGTGGGAGTCGCTGAAGATCGTCGAGCAGGCCGCCGAGCGGCTCGCCGGCCTCGAGGGCGCACCGGTGATGGTGAGCGACAAGAAGATCGCCTGGCCCAGCCAGCTCTCGATCGGCTCCGACGGCATGGGCAACAGCCTCGACCACATCCGCCACATCATGGGCGAGTCGATGGAGGGGCTGATCCACCACTTCAAGCTCGTCACCGAGGGCTTCCGGGTCCCCGCGGGACAGGCCTACGTGCCGGTGGAGTCCCCCCGCGGCGAGCTCGGCGCGCACGTCGTCTCCGACGGCGGCACCCGACCGTTCCGGGCGCACTTCCGCGACCCGTCCTTCACCAACCTGCAGGCGACGTCCGTGATGAGCGAGGGCGGCATGGTCGCCGACATCATCGTGGCGATCGCCTCGATCGACCCCGTCATGGGAGGCGTCGACAGATGAGTCTCAACGAGACCACCCTCGGCGAGCTGCGCGAGATCGCCGCCCGCTACCCCGAGGCCCGCTCGGGCCTGCTGCCGATGCTGCACCTGGTGCAGTCCAGCGAGGGCCGGGTGACCCCGGAGGGCATCGAGGCCTGCGCCGACGTCCTCGGGATCTCCGCGGCCGAGGTGAGCGGCGTGGCGACCTTCTACACGATGTACAAGCGCCGTCCCGTGGGTGACTACCACGTCGGGGTCTGCACCAACACGCTGTGCGCGGTGATGGGCGGGGACCAGATCTTCGAGCGTCTCAAGGACCACCTCGAGGTCGGCAACGACGAGACCACGACGGACGGCTCGATCACCCTCGAGCACGTCGAGTGCAACGCGGCCTGCGACTACGCGCCGGTGATGATGGTCAACTGGGAGTTCATGGACAACATGACCCCCGACTCCGCGGTGGCGCTGGTCGACGACCTGCGTGCCGGCAAGGAGGTCACCTCCACCCGAGGCCCGCGCGTGTGCACCTGGCGCGAGGCCGAGCGGGTGCTCGCCGGCTTCCCCGACGGCCGCGTCGACGAGGGCCCGGGCGCCGGTCCGGCCTCGCTGGTCGGGCTCGAGATCGCCCAGGAGCGCGGCTGGAGCGCCCCGAGCAGCACCCGGTCCGGCAGCGCCGCGCAGGTCCACGAGGACCCCGCGCACCACGTCGAGGCCGCCGCCGACTCCGACGCCTCGTTGGAGGCCGAGTCGGCCGCCGTCGAGGAGAGCAGCGGCAGCGGCGAGCCCGCCGCGGAGAAGAAGGAGGCGCAGTGAGCATCGACACCCTGACCCCGGTCCTCACCGCCAACTGGGGCGCCGAGCGCTCCTGGACCCTGGCGTCGTACGAGGAGCACGGCGGCTACGCCGGGCTGCGCACCGCACTGGCCATGGCTCCCGACGACGTCATCACGGCCGTCAAGGACTCCGGTCTGCGCGGGCGGGGCGGCGCGGGCTTCCCCACGGGCATGAAGTGGGGCTTCATCCCCCAGGACAACCCCAAGCCCAAGTACCTCGTGGTCAACGCCGACGAGTCCGAGCCGGGGACCTGCAAGGACATCCCGCTCATGATGGCCAGCCCGCACACGCTGGTCGAGGGCGTCATCATCAGCTCGTTCGCGATCCGCGCCCACCAGGCCTTCATCTACATCCGCGGCGAGGTGCTGCACGTGATCCGCCGGGTGCAGGCGGCCGTCGACGAGGCGTACGCCGCGGGGCACCTCGGCAAGAACATCCACGGCACCGGCTACGACCTCGACATCGTGGTGCACGCCGGCGCCGGCGCCTACATCTGTGGCGAGGAGACCGCGCTGCTCGAGGGTCTCGAGGGCCGCCGCGGCCAGCCGCGCCTGCGCCCGCCGTTCCCCGCGGTCGCCGGTCTCTACGCCAGCCCCACGGTCATCAACAACGTCGAGTCCATCGCGTCGGTACCCAGCATCATCGCCAACGGCGCCGACTGGTTCGCCTCGATGGGCACCGAGAAGTCCAAGGGCTTCGGCATCTTCTCGCTCTCGGGCCACGTGACCCGTCCCGGTCAGTACGAAGCGCCCCTGGGCATCACGCTGCGCGAGCTCATCGACCTCGCCGGCGGCATGCGCCAGGGCCCGGACGGCCAGCGCCACGAGCTGAAGTTCTGGACCCCCGGCGGCTCCTCGACACCGCTGCTGACGGCGGAGCACCTCGACCTGCCGCTCGACTTCGAGGGCATGGCCGAGGCCGGCACCATGCTCGGCACCCGCGCCCTGCAGCTCTTCGACGAGACCACCTGCGTGGTGCGCGCCGTGCTGCGCTGGACCGAGTTCTACAAGCACGAGTCCTGCGGCAAGTGCACCCCGTGCCGTGAGGGCACCTGGTGGCTGGTGCAGGTCCTGGCCCGGCTGGAGAAGGGGGTCGGCTCCGAGGAGGACCTCGACCTGCTCCTCGACCAGTGCGACAACATCCTGGGCCGGTCCTTCTGCGCGCTCGCCGACGGTGCCACCAGCCCGATCTCGAGCTCGATCAAGTTCTTCCGCGAGGAGTACCTCGCACACCTCACCCACGGCGGCTGCCCGTTCGACCCCGCGGCGTCCACCGTCTTCGCCACCGCTGGAGCCCAGGCATGACCGTTCCCCGAGAAGACGTCGGCCGGCACGCCGGCCCCGGACGTCGAGCTGGTCCAGGTGACCATCGACGGCATCGAGGTCAGCGTCCCCGCGGACACCCTGGTCATCCGGGCCGCCGAGCAGGTCGGGGTGCAGATCCCGCGCTTCTGCGACCACCCGCTGCTCGAGCCGGTCGGTGCCTGCCGCCAGTGCCTGGTCGAGGTCCCCGACGCCGGCAACGGCCGCGGGTTCCCCAAGCCGCAGGCCTCCTGCACGCTGCCGGTGGCCCCCGGCATGGTCGTCAACACCCAGGCCACCAGCGAGGTCGCCGACAAGGCCCAGCAGGGCATCATGGAGTTCCTGCTGGTCAACCACCCGCTGGACTGCCCGGTCTGCGACAAGGGCGGCGAGTGCCCGCTGCAGAACCAGGCGATGTCGAACGGCCGTGGCGAGTCGCGCTTCGCCGCCTCGGGCGGCGTCAAGCGCACCTTCCCCAAGCCGATCAACCTCTCGCCGCAGGTGCTCCTGGACCGCGAGCGCTGCATCGTGTGCCAGCGCTGCACCCGCTTCGCCGAGGAGATCGCCGGCGACCCGTTCATCGCGCTGATCGAGCGGGGCGCCCAGCAGCAGATCGGCATCGCCGAGTCGGCGCCGTTCCTGTCCTACTTCTCCGGCAACACGATCCAGATCTGCCCCGTCGGCGCGCTGACCTCGGAGTCCTACCGGTTCCGCTCGCGCCCCTTCGACCTCGTCTCCACCCCCAGCGTCGCCGAGCACGACGCCTGCGGCTCCGCGATCCGCGTCGACCACCGCCGCGGCAAGGTGATGCGCCGCCTCGCCGGCAACGACCCCGAGGTCAACGAGGAGTGGATCACCGACAAGGACCGCTTCGCCTTCACCTACGCCGCCCTCGAGGACCGGCTGGGCTACCCCCAGGTCCGTGACCGGGTCGAGGACGGCGGCGACGGCTCGCTGCGTCCCGCCTCGTGGCCCGAGGCGTTCGCCGTGGCCGCGCGCGGACTGGCCGCCGCGGGCAGCAGCGCCGTGCTCACCGGAGGGCGTCTCACCGCCGAGGACGCCTACGCCTACGCCAAGCTGGCGCGGGTCTCGCTCGGCACCAACGACATCGACTTCCGCGCCCGTCCGCACTCCGACGAGGAGGCCCAGTTCCTGGCCGCCCACGTCGCGCTCGGCGACCCCATGGCCGGCGCGGTCACCTTCGCCGACCTCGAGTCCGCGAGCACCGTCGTGCTGGCGGGCCTCGAGCCCGAGGACGAGGCCGGCACGGTGTTCCTGCGCCTGCGCCGCGCCGCCCGCCACGGCACCCGCGTCCTGGCCGTGGCGCCGTACCTCACCCGCGGCCTGAGCAAGGTCGACGCCCACCTGGTGCCCTCCGCGCCCGGTGAGGAGGCCACCGTCCTCGCATCGCTGGCCGAGCACACCGAGCCCGCCGTCGACGCCACCACGGTGGTGCTGGTCGGCGAGCGCCTGGCCCTGGTGCCCGGCGCCCTGGGCGCTGCCGCCGACCTCGCCGCACGCACCGGTGCCCGCCTGGCCTGGGTGCCGCGGCGCGCCGGCGACCGCGGTGCGGTCGAGGCAGGCTGCCTGCCGAACCTGCTGCCCGGTGGCCGCCCCGTCGCCGAGGCCGCCGCCCGCGTGGACGCCGCCACCTCGTGGGGCGTCGACTCCCTGCCCGAGGCGCCCGGACGCGACGCCGACGCGATCGTCGCCGCCCTGTCCGCCGGCGAGCTCGGGGGACTGGTCATCGGGGGCGTGGACCCCTCCGACACCACCGACCCCGCCGCCACCCGCGCCGCGATCGCGGCCGCGTCGTTCGTGGTCGCCCTCGACCTGCGCGAGACCGAGGTGACCCGGGTGGCCGACGTGGTCTTCCCGGTCGCCGCCGCGGTCGAGAAGGCCGGCACGTTCGTCAACTGGGAGGGTCGCGTGCGCCCCTTCGAGGCCGTCCTGCCCAGCCCCTCCTCGCTGCCCGACCTGCGGGTGCTGGCCGGCATCTCCGAGGAGCTCGCCGCGCTCGGCCACGGCCGCGCGCTGGGCTTCCGCACCGTCGACGAGGTCCGGGCCGAGATGTCCGAGCCTCGGTCCCTGGGACGGTGCCCGACCCGGCATGGCGATGGTCGAGCCCCAGTCGTGGGACGGCCCCGGCCTGGCGCTGTCGACCTGGAAGCAGCTCATCGACGACGGGTCGCTGCAGGCCGGCGACAAGCACCTCGCCGCCACCGGTCGGCCCGCCGTGGCCCGCCTCAGCCCGGCGACGTACGCCGCCCAGGCCCTGGCCGGCGACGCCGTCACCGTCGTGGGTGACCGCGGCGAGCTGACGCTGCCGGTGGAGCAGGTCGACGGCATGGTCGACGACGTCGTCTGGGTGCCGACCGCCTCGTTCGGCACGTCGGTGCTCGAGCGCCTGGCCTCGCCGGGCAGCCGTGTGCGTGTGAAGGGAGCCTCGCTGTGAACGCCGAACTGCCGCTCTTCGGCCAGGACGTCTGGTGGCTGGTGCTGGTCAAGGCCGTGCTCATCTTCGTCGTGCTGGTGCTGCTGACCCTGTTCAACATCTGGTGGGAGCGGCGGGTCGTGGCCCGCATGCAGCACCGCATCGGCCCCAACGTGAACGGCCCCTTCGGCCTGCTCCAGTCCCTGGCGGACGGGGTGAAGCTCGCGCTGAAGGAGGACATCATCCCCAAGGCGGCCGACAAGGTCGTCTTCGTCCTCGCCCCGGTGCTCGTGGTGGTCCCGGCCTTCGTCACCTTCGCGGTCATCCCGTTCGGACCCGAGGTCACGATGTTCGGCGCAGCGCACCCCGCTGCAGCTGACCGACATGCCCGTGGCGGTGCTCTTCGTGATGGCGATCGCCTCGATCGGCATCTACGGCATCGTGCTCGGTGGCTGGTCCAGCGGCTCGACGTACTCGCTGCTCGGCGGACTGCGCTCGAGCGCCCAGATGATCTCCTACGAGGTCGCGATGGGCCTCGCGCTCATCGCGGTCTTCCTCTACGCGGGCTCGCTGTCGACCTCCGAGATCGTCGCCGCGCAGGAGGACTGGTGGTTCGGCGCGATCCTGTTCCCCTCCTTCGTGATCTACGTGATCTCGATGATCGGCGAGACCAACCGCGCCCCCTTCGACCTCCCCGAGGCCGAGGGCGAGCTGGTCGGCGGCTTCCACACCGAGTACTCCTCGCTGAAGTTCGCGCTCTTCTTCCTCGGCGAGTACATCAACATGGCGACCGTCTCGGCGCTGGCCACGACGCTGTTCCTCGGCGGCTGGCGGGCCCCGTTCTGGATCGACGAGGTCTGGGCCGGCGCCAACGAGGGCTACGTGCCGCTGATCTGGTTCTTCGCCAAGATGCTCGGTTTCATCTTCTTCTTCATCTGGCTGCGCGGCACCCTGCCCCGGATGCGCTACGACCAGTTCATGAACCTGGGCTGGAAGGTGCTGATCCCGTTCGCCCTCGCCTGGGTCGTCCTGGTCGCCACGATGCGCTACGTCTCCACGGCCTACGACTTCGGCACCCAGGAGATCCTCATCGGCGGCGGCGTCCTGCTGGCCCTGATCCTCCTGTGGGGCTTCTTCGGCTCCGACGAGCCCGAGGTCGCCGACCAGCCCGACCACACCGCACCGACCGGTGCCTACCCGGTTCCGCCCATGCCCGGCGGGGGACCTGTCCGCGGCGCCGCCGCACCGCTCACGTTCCCGTCGTCCCGCACGCAGGCCACGGTCACCACCGGTGCCCCGGGCGAGGAGAGCTGACATGGCAGAGAGTTCCGGCCCCAAGAGCATCAAGGAGCAGTTCTGGGACCCCGTCGCGGGTTTCGGGGTCACGTTCCGCACCATGTTCCGCAAGGTCGTCACCGAGCAGTACCCCTTCGAGAAGCTGCCGACCGCGCCGCGGTTCCACGGCCGCCACCAGCTCAACCGCTGGCCCGACGGGCTGGAGAAGTGCATCGGGTGCGAGCTGTGCGCCTGGGCCTGCCCCGCTGACGCGATCTACGTCGAGGGTGCCTGCAACAGCGACGAGCCCGACTCCCCGACGTCGGGCCGCTTCAGCCCCGGTGAGCGCTACGGCCGCGTCTACCAGATCAACTACCTGCGCTGCATCCTGTGCGGGCTGTGCATCGAGGCGTGCCCGACGCGGGCGCTGACCATGACCAACGAGTACGAGCTGGCCGACTCCACCCGCGAGAGCCTGATCTACGAGAAGTCCGACCTGCTCGCGCCGCTGCTCCCGGGCATGGAGCAGCCGCCGCACGCGATGCTGCTCGGCGACGACGAGACCGACTACTACCGGGGCCAGTACGCCGCCCCGGCGCCGGGCACCCGCGGTACCGAGGAGGCCCCCAGGTGATCGCCTTCTGGGTCCTCGCGCCCCTCATGGTGGTCGCCGCCCTCGGCGTCGTGCTCGTGCGCCGCGCGGTGCACTCGGCGCTGCTGCTGGCCGTGGTGATGATCAGCCTCGCGGTGGTCTACCTGACCCTCGACGCGCCGTTCCTCTTCGCGGTGCAGATCATCGTCTACACCGGCGCGATCATGATGCTGTTCCTCTTCGTGCTGATGCTCGTCGGCGTCGACGCCGCCGACTCGGTCGTCGAGACGATCCGCGGCCAGCGGGTGCTGGCCGTCGCTGGCGGGCCTGGTGATGGGCACGCTGCTGGTCGTGCGTCGTCGCCCAGATCTCGCTGGGCACCATGGTCGGGATGGGCGCGTGCCAACGCCGGCGGCAACATCGAGGGCCTCGCCGACCTGCTCTTCTCGCGCTACGTGCCTGGCCTTCGAGGCCACCGCCGCGCTGCTGATCACCGCCGCCCTGGGCGCGATGCTGCTGGCCCACCGCGAGCGCCTCGAGCCCAAGGAGGGCCAGCGGGCGATGGCCGCGCGCCGGATGCAGGAGTACGCCGCCAGCCGGCACGCCACCTCGGTCCGCTGCCCTCGCCCGGGCGTCTACGCCCGCCACAACGCGGTCGACACCCCGGCACTGCTGCCCGACGGCACCCCGCTCCTCAGCTCGGTCTCGCGGGTGCTGGCCGCGCGCGGCACCGTGCGCTCGGCCCCTGCCCTGGCCGAGCGACATCGACGAGGTGCAGCGCACCCTCGACGGCGTGCGCGGCATCTCCGGCGGCTCCGGCAGCGCGACCGACACCTCGGCCGGCGCCGGTCACAACACCGAGAACCCCGAGGACCCGACCGCCCCGGCGCACCCAGCGCCCGAGGGAGACGAGTGATGGACGACGTCACCCCCTACATCGTGCTGAGCACGATCCTGTTCACGATCGGCTCGGTCGGCGTGCTCACGCGCCGCAACGCCATCGTGGTGTTCATGAGCGTCGAGCTGATGCTGAACGCCTGCAACCTCGCGCTGGTGGCCTTCGCCAAGCAGCACGGCAACCTCGACGGCCAGGTCGCCGCCTTCTTCGTGATGGTCGTGGCCGCCGCCGAGGTCGTGGTCGGGCTCGCCATCATCATGACCATCTTCCGGACTCGTCGCTCGGCCTCGGTCGACGACGCGAGCCTGCTGAAGTACTAGGAGCATGCCGCAGATGTTTCTCATGTCCGAGGGTGGCGCGTCCATCCCCGTGATCGACCCCGTGGGCGCCGACGGTGTCTTCTCGCTGCTGTGGCTGGTCATCGCGCTGCCGCTGGCCGGTGCCGCGATCCTGCTCCTCGGCGGGCGGCGTACCGACGCGTGGGGCCACTGGCTCGGCACGCTGACCGCCGTCGGCTCCTTCGTGCTCAGCGTCGTGCTCTTCGTGTCGATGCTCGGTCGCGACGAGGGCGAGCGCCAGGTCGTGCAGCACCTCTACGACTGGATGCGCGTCGGTGACCTCACGGTCTCCATCGACCTGCTCCTCGACCCGCTGTCGGTGCTGTTCCTGCTGCTGATCACCGGCGTCGGCTCGCTGATCCACGTCTACTCGATCGGCTACATGGAGCACGACCCGCGTCGGCGCCGCTTCTTCGCCTACCTCAACCTCTTCGTCGCCGCCATGCTGATGCTGGTGCTCAGCGAGAACTACCTCGGCCTGTTCCTGGGCTGGGAGGGCGTCGGCCTGGCCTCGTACCTGCTCATCGGCTTCTGGCAGCACAAGCCCTCGGCGGCCGCCGCGGCCAAGAAGGCCTTCGTCGTCAACCGCGTCGGCGACATCGGGCTGAGCCTCGGCATCGCGCTCTTCTTCGTCACCTTCGGCTCGACCAGCTTCACCGTGATCAGCGCCAACGCCTCCGGCGCCGGCGACGGCGTGCTCACCGCGCTGGGCCTGCTGCTCCTGCTCGCTGCCTGCGGCAAGTCCGCCCAGGTGCCGCTGCAGTCGTGGCTGCTCGACGCGATGGAGGGCCCGACCCCGGTCTCCGCGCTCATCCACGCCGCGACCATGGTCACCGCCGGCGTCTACCTGGTGGTGCGCTCCAACTTCGTCTTCGAGCTCGCCCCGCACGCACAGACCGCGGTCATCGTGGTCGCCACCGTCACGCTCCTGTGGGGTGCGGTCATCGGTTGCGCCAAGGACGACATCAAGAAGGCCCTCGCCGGCTCCACGATGAGCCAGATCGGCTACATGATGCTGGCCGCCGGCCTCGGCGTGTACGGCTACGCCTTCGCGATCTTCCACCTCATCACCCACGGCTTCTTCAAGGCCAACATGTTCCTGGGCGCCGGCTCGGTCATGCACGGCATGAACGACGACGTCGACATGCGCCGCTACGGCGCGCTGCGCAAGGCTGATGCCGGTCACCTTCCTGACCTTCGCCATGGGCTACCTGGCGATCATCGGCTTCCCGCTGTTCTCGGGCTTCTGGTCCAAGGACAAGATCATCGAGACCGCGCTCATCGAGAGCCCGGTCGCCGGCGCCGCCGCGCTGATCGGCGCCGGCGTCACCGGCTTCTACATGACCCGGCTGATGCTGATGACCTTCTTCGGCGAGAAGCGCTGGAAGGACGACATGCACCCCCACGAGTCGCCCTCGGTGATGACCGGCCCGCTGGTCGTGCTCGCCGCGCTGTCGGTGCTCGGCGGGGTGCTCTACCTCGGCCACTGGATCGTCGACTGGCTCGCTCCGGTCGTGGGCACCATCCCCGAGCACGAGCCGCCGGTCC
This sequence comes from uncultured Actinomycetota bacterium, assembly GCA_963722135.1. Taxonomy (GTDB): domain Bacteria; phylum Actinomycetota; class Actinomycetes; order Propionibacteriales; family Nocardioidaceae; genus Nocardioides. The sequence goes on along the minus strand of CAVRJT010000001.1, from coordinate 160,359 downwards.
CGGCGATCGTGATCACCGCTGCGATCCTCGTCGCGGTCGGCCTCGGCGTCGCCACCGCGTGGGTCCTGGTCGGCAAGCGGCCGTGCCGGTGCACGCGCCGCAGGACGTCTCGTTCGCGACCCGTGCCGCGCGCGCCGACCTCTACGGCGACACCATCAACGAGACCCTGGTGATCAACCCCGGACGGCGCGCCACCGCGGGGCTCACCCGCGGTGACCGCAGCCTGGTCGACGCGCTGTTCACCGGCGGAGCCGGTGTCACCGCCGCGCTCGGTGGCCAGCTGCGCAAGGTCCAGAACGGTTTCGTGCGCTCCTACGCCCTCTCCGTCGCTCGGCGGAGTCATCCTCGTCGTCGCGGCGCTCCTGGTGGTGAACCTCTGATGTCCGACGTCCCCTGGCTCAGCCTGCTCGATCCTGCTTCCCCTCGTCGGGCGCGGTGGCGATGCCCTTCCTGCGCGGCTCGGCCGCGCTGACCAAGCAGGTCGGTCTCGGCGTCTCGCTCGGCACCCTCGCGCTCGCCGTCGCGGTCGCGCTTCCAGTACGACGTCGACGGCGGCATGCAGCTCACCGAGACCCACGACTGGATCAGCGCCTTCGGGGTCCACTACGCCCTCGGCGTCGACGGTCTCGGCCTGCTGCTGGTGCTGCTGACCGCGGTGCTGGTGCCGATCGTGCTGCTGGCGTCCTGGCGCGACCACGAGGGCTACCTCGACGGCGGCGCGCAGGGCTCGCCCGGCCGCGTTCGTCGCCTGGACCCTGGCCCTCGAGGCGCTGTCGCTGGCGGTCTTCATGGCCACCGACGTCTTCCTCTTCTACGTCGTCTTCGAGGCGACGCTGATCCCCGCCTACTTCCTCATCGGCGGCTTCGGCCGGGTCGGGTCGCAGCGCGGCCGCGGTCAAGTTCCTGATGTTCCAGCTCGCCGGCGGCCTGGTGCTGCTCGGTGGCGTCATCGGCCTGTACGTCGTCTCCGCCCAGCAGGGCACGCCGTCGTACCTGCTCTCCGACCTCGCCGAGCTCGACATCGGCACCAGCGCCGGGCGCTGGCTCTTCGCCGCCTTCTTCATCGCCTTCGCGATCAAGGCGCCGCTGTTCCCGGTGCACACCTGGCTGGCCGACACCACCGAGCGGGCCACCCCGGGCACCGCGGTGCTGCTGGTCTGCGTGCTCGACAAGATCGGCACCTTCGGGATGCTGCGCTTCTGCCTGGGGCTGTTCCCCGAGGCCTCGCAGTGGGCCACCCCGCTGGTCGTGGTGCTCGCGCTGGTCTCGATCGTCTACGGCGCGCTGGTGGCCATCGGCCAGGACGACCTGATGCGCCTGATCGGTCTGACCTCGCTGAGCCACTTCGGCTTCATCACCCTGGGCATCTTCGTCTTCTCGACGCCAGGGCGGCACCGGTTCGATCCTCTACATGGTCAACCACGGTCTCGGCACCGCGGCGCTGTTCCTGGTCGCGGGCTTCATCGTCCAGCGCCGGGGCACCGCCTCGATCCGCGAGATGGGCGGCATCGAGAAGGTCACCCCGGTCCTCGCCGGCCTGTTCCTGATCGCCGGCCTGGCCGCGCTGGGCCTGCCCGGCCTGAGCACCTTCGTCTCCGAGATGCTCGTCATCATCGCGGCCTTCCAGTACGCCTGGTACGTCGGCGCGGTGGCGGTCACCGGCATCGTGCTGGCCGCGATCTACGCCCTGTGGATGTACCAGCGCACGATGACCGGCCCGAGCCTCGAGCCGGTGCCCGGCACGGTGCGCGACGACCCGCGACATCACGCTGCGCGAGACTGGTCGCCGTGGCTCCGCTCTTCGTGGGCCTGGTGTTCTTCGGCTTCTACCCGCTGCCGCTGATGGAGGCCTCCGACCCCTACGTCGGTGACCTGCTCAGCCAGGTGGGCGTCAGTGACGACCCGCCGGAGGTGACCGCGCCCGCCGCGGGCACCGACGCGCACAGCGACAGCGACACCGCCGAGGAGGGCGAGAACTGATGGGCCCCGAGTTCACCCAGCCGCTGATGGAGTACGCCAGCATCTGGCCGCTCTTCGTGGTCTTCGGCGTCGCCTGCCTCGGGCTCCTCGCTGAGGCCTTCCTGCCCCGCGAGCGCCGCCACGCCGTCCAGGTGGTGCTGGCCGTCGCCGGTCTGCTCGCCGCCCTCGTCGGCACCGTGCTGATCGGCATGGACCTGGAGGTCGACCGAGGGCGGCGCCGCGCGCGGCCTGATCGGTGCGGCCGGGTCGGTCGTCGTCGACGGCCCGACCGTCTTCATCTGGGGGACTGCTGCTGGTCTTCGCCCTCGGTGGCGTGGCGCTCTTCGCCGAGCGCCGCCTCGAGAGCGGGGTCTCGGCCTTCGCCGGCCAGGCCGCAGCCCTCCCGGGCACCGAGGCCGAGCGTCGGGCCCAGGGCCTCGACCACAGCGAGGTCTACCCGCTGCTGATGTTCGCCGTCACCGGCATGCTGCTCTTCCCGGCCTCCGGCGACCTGCTGACCATGTTCGTGGCGCTCGAGGTGCTCTCGCTGCCGCTCTACCTGCTCTGCGGCCTGGCGCGACGCCGGCGCCTGCTCAGCCAGGAGGCGGCGCTGAAGTACTTCCTGCTGGGCGCGTTCTCCTCCGGCTTCTTCCTCTACGGCGTCGCGCTGGTCTACGGCTTCGCCGGGTCCATGGACCTGGCCGCGATCGACGCGGCGGTGCGCAACGACACCGGCAACCGGGCCCTGCTGCTCGTGGGCATCGGCATGCTGATGGTCGGCCTGTTCTTCAAGGTCGGCGCCGTGCCGTTCCACTCCTGGACGCCCGACGTCTACCAGGGCGCCCCGACCGCGGTGACCGCCTTCATGGCCGCCGGCACCAAGGTCGCCGCCTTCGGCGCGATCCTGCGCCTGCTCTACGTCGCCTTCGGCGCCGAGCGCTGGTCCTGGCAGCCGATGCTGTGGGTCGTCGCCATCCTCACGATGCTCGTCGGGCGCGGTGCTCGCGATCGTGCAGACCGACGTGAAGCGGATGCTGGCCTACTCCGCGATCGCCCACACCGGCTTCCTGCTCACCGGCGTGCTCGGCGTCCAGAGCGCCAGCGAGCTCGCCGAGGGCCAGATCACCGCGCTGCAGTCGGTGCTGTTCTACCTGGCGCGCCTACAGCTTCGCGACGATGGGCGCCTTCGCCATCGTCACGCTGGTGCGCGACTCCTCCGGGGAGGCGACCCGCGATGGCGCGCTGGGCCGGGCTCGGGCGACGCTCGCCGATCGTGGCCGGCGCGTTCGCGTTCTTCCTGCTCTCGATGGCCGGCATCCCGCTGACCGCGGGCTTCACCGGCAAGTGGGCGGTCTTCACCGTCGCCCTCGCCGCGGGCGCCTGGCCGGTCGTGCTCGTGGCGATCCTCGCCAGCGTGCTGTCGGTCTACTTCTACGTCCACCTGATCCGCGTCATGTACTTCGCCGATGCCCGAGGGCGAGGTCGCCTCGGTGACCACGCCGTCGATGCTGACCACCGTCGTCATCGTCGTCGGCGTGATCGGCACCCTGGCGCTCGGCGTGGTGCCGGGGCCGGTGCTGGACCTGGCGGCCGATGCCGGACAATTCATCAGGTGAGCTCGACCCCGCCCCTGGCCAACCTGGCCCTGCCCGTCAGCGACGAGGCCCTCGCCGACCCGTCTGCAGGAGCGCCTCGACGCCATCGAGGAGCTGCTGGCCGGCTACGTCCAGGGCCGCACCAAGTACGTCTCCGAGGCCGCGGCGCACCTGCTGGCCGCCGGCGGCAAGCGGTTCCGCCCGCTGCTGGTGCTGCTGGCCGCCGAGGCCGGCACGGACCCGGGCGCCGAGGACGTGCTGACGGCCGCCTGCGTCGTCGAGATCACGCACCTGGGCTCGCTCTACCACGACGACGTGATGGACGAGGCCGCGCTGCGTCGCGGCGCCGACTCCGCCAACGCGCGCTGGGACAACCTGGTCGCCATCCTCACCGGCGACTTCCTCTTCGCCCGCTCCTCCGAGCTGACCGCCCGCCTGGGCGCCGACGCCGTGCGCATCCAGGCCGAGACCTTCACCCGCCTGGTCGAGGGCCAGATCCTCGAGACGGTCGACCCCGGCCCCGGCGAGGACCCGCTCCAGCACTACCTCGACGTGGTGGCCGGCAAGACCGGTTCGCTGATCGCCACCTCGGCCCGCTACGGCGCCCGCTTCAGCGGCGCCTCGCGCGAGGTCGAGGAGGCGCTGGCGGCGTACGGCGAGATCGTCGGCTCGGCCTTCCAGCTCTCCGACGACATCCTCGACGTCGCCTCCGAGTCCGACGAGTCCGGCAAGACGCCCGGCACCGACCTGCGCGAGGGCGTGGCCACGCTGCCGGTGCTGATGGCGCGGGCCGGGTGCGCCGGCTCCGAGCGACCCCGCCGACGTACGGCTGCTCGAGCTGCTCGACGCCGACCTCACCGACGACGCGCTGCTCGCCGAGACCCTCGCGCTGCTGCGCGCCCACCCGGCGATGGACGAGGCCCGCGCCTACGTCCTCGCGCAGGCCGAGGAGGCCAAGCGCCACCTCGACGTGCTGCCCGCCGGGCCCGGTCCGCGACGCCCTGGCCGCCTTCGCCGACCTCGTCGCCGTCCGCACCGGCTCGGACGTCGACGTCCGGCAGCGGCGGTCAGCCACGGTGCGAGACGCAGCTGGCGGCGCCGGTGGCGCAGCGCCTCGAAGGTGAAGATCACCAGCGCGATCCACACCAGCGCGAACCCGACCCAGCGCGCCGCCGGCATGTCCTCGCGGAAGTAGAGGACCCCGAGCAGGAACTGCAGGGTCGGGGTGAGGTACTGCAGCAGCCCGATGGTGGTCAGCGGGATGCGGGTGGCGGCCGCGCCGAAGCACAGCAGCGGCACCGCGGTCACCACGCCGGTCGTGGTCAGCAGCAGCGCGTGGCACGAGGCCGTTGTCGCCGAACTCGGCGCGCGCCGCTGCTGCCCAGGAACGCGAGGTAGACCAGCGCGACCGGCGCGATGAAGAGGGTCTCGAGCGTCAGGCTCGGCACCGCGCCGGCGTTGGCGGTCTTCTTCAGCAGCCCGTAGCTGCCGAAGGAGAGCGCCAGCGCGATCGCCACCCAGGGCAGTCGCCCGTAGCCGACGGTGAGCACCGCCACGGCGACCGCGGCGATCGCCGAGCGCGACCCACTGGAGCCGGCGCATCCGCTCACCCAGCACCAGCACGCCCAGCAGCACCGTGACCAGGGGGTTGATGTAGTAGCCGAGCGCCGTCTCGACCACCCGGTCGTGGGTGACGCCGTAGATGTAGACGCCCCAGTTGACCGTGATGGTCACGGCCGCCGCGGCCAGCAGCAGCGCCGTGCGCCGCCGGTCGGCCAGCAGCGCTCGCAGCGCCGCCACCTGGTGCAGCGCCACCACCACGATCGTCATCGTGAGCGCCGACCACACGACCCGGTGGCCGAGCATCTCCAGCGCAGCCGGCGGGTTCGAGCAGGGGGAAGTAGAGGGGGAAGGCTCCCCACATCAGGTAGGCGGCGGTCCCCAGCAGGACACCGCGGCGGGACTCGGCCACCACAGCAGGTTAGGCACCGGTGTTTGGCCAGGTCGCAGCGGGGGCAGGTAAAACCCGACACACCCCCCACACCAGCAGCAGGAGAACACATGCGGACCATCCACCGCGTCCTCGCAGTCCTCACCGGGCTGTTCCTCGTCGCCGGGCTGACGTCCGTCACGGCACCGGCCAACGCCGCGGAGAAGATCGCGCGCGAGATCAGCATCAAGGGCACGGAGCCCCAGCCCAACAAGTTCGTGCTCAAGGGCCGCGTCACCCCCGCCACGGGCACGAAGATCAACGCCGTCGTGCAGTTCAAGGAGTGCGGCACCAACTCCAACTGCAAGAAGAGCTGGAAGACCTTCCGCCAGATCAAGACCAACAACAAGGGGCGCTACACGCAGCAGGTCGCCGGTCCCAAGAAGGGCGTCAAGCGCGTCTACTACCGCGTGAAGACCACGCCGAACGACAAGTACAAGGGCGCTTCCTCGGCATCGTTGTACATCTACCGGATCGGCTGAGCCCGCACGAGCCGAAGAGGCCCCCATCCGCATGGATGGGGGCCTCTGCTGCGTCTGGTGCCCCGACGGCTCAGACGACCGTCCAGGTGTCGGCGCCGGTGATCAGGGCGCCAGACCGGTCGCTGGGGTCGTCGCTGGTGGCGGCGCCGGCGGTCGCGAGCTGGGCGCGCGCCTGGTCGTCGTAGGTCTCGCGCTCGACCTGGCGGAAGATCCCGATCGGGCTGGTGTTCAGGTAGCCCGCGTCGGTCAGCCGGCTGATCGCGAACGCCACCGACGGGTCGGGGTTGTGCGCGTCGTGGACCAGCAGGTCGCTCTCGGCCACCTGGCCGGGACCGTCGCCCACCTCGACGACGCGCACGCCGCCGGTGGCCGGGTCGTGGGCCACGCCCTTGGTGGCACGACCGTCCTCGGTCGGGCACGCCGAAGGTGATCGGCTCGCCGTGCACCAGCGGGATGATCGCGTCGGCCTTGGTGTCGCGGTCCTTGATCGCGTCGAACGCGCCGTCGTTGAAGATCGGGCAGTTCTGGTAGATCTCCACCAGCGACGTGCCCCGGTGGGCGGCGGCCGCGGCGAGCACCTCGGTGAGGTGCTTGCGGTCGGAGTCGATGGTGCGCGCCACGAACGTGGCCTCCGCGCCCAGGGCCAGCGAGACCGGGTTGAAGGGGTGGTCCACCGAGCCCATCGGGGTCGACTTGGTGACCTTGCCGGTCTCCGAGGTGGGGGAGTACTGGCCCTTGGTCAGGCCGTAGATCCGGTTGTTGAAGAGCAGGATCGTCATGTTGACGTTGCGGCGCAGGGCGTGGATCAGGTGGTTGCCGCCGATGGAGAGCGCGTCGCCGTCGCCGGTGACCACCCACACCGAGAGGTCCTCGCGCGCCGTGGCGATGCCGGTGGCGATCGACGGCGCCCGGCCGTGGATCGAGTGCATGCCGTAGGTGTCGAGGTAGTAGGGGAAGCGGCTCGAGCAGCCGATGCCCGAGACGAACACGATGTTCTCGCGCCGCAGCCCGAGGTCGGGCAGGAAGGACTGCACGGCCTTGAGGACGGCGTAGTCGCCGCACCCGGGGCACCAGCGCACCTCCTGGTCGGAGGTGTAGTCCTTGCCGGTCTGCGCGGCCTCGCCCTCGTAGGCGGGGACCGACTCGGTGCCCGAGCGGAGGCCGGGCAGGCCCAGGTCGGCCGGGGTGGATGTGGTCGTCACTGGTGGACCTCCTGGCTGGTGGCGACGGACAGGTCGAGCTCGTCGGCGGGGATGCCCTCCGCCTGGGCGACGAGCTGACCGATCGCCTCGGCGAGCTCGGAGGCCTTGAGGGGCATGCCGTTGACCTGGTGGTAGCCGATGGCGTCGACGAGGTACCTCGCGCGCAGCAGCATCGAGAGCTGGCCGAGGTTCATCTCGGGGACGAGGACCTTGTCGTAGCGCGCGAGGATCTCGCCGAGGTCCTTCGGGAACGGGTTGAGGTGACGCAGGTGGACCTGGGCGACGTCGTAGCCGGCCCGGCGCACGCGCCGTACGCCGGCACCGATCGGGCCGTACGTGGAGCCCCACCCGAGCACCAGGACCTTGGCGCGGCCGGAGGGGTCGTCGACGACGAGCGGCGGCAGCGACTCGGCGATGCGGTCGACCTTGGCCTGGCGGGTGCGCACCATCAGGTCGTGGTTGGCGGGGTCGTAGGAGATGTTGCCGTGGCCCTCGGCCTTCTCGAGGCCACCGATGCGGTGCTCGAGACCGGGGGTGCCCGGGATCGCCCACGGACGCGCGAGGGTCTCCTCGTCGCGCAGGTACGGCCAGAAGTCCTCGGTCTCGGTGACCGTGCCGTCCTTCGCGGTGCTGGTCGCGGTGTGGTTGGGCCCGGTCGCGAAGGCGGGGTCGATGCCGGGCAGGTCCGAGACCTCGGGGATCCGCCACGGCTCGGAGCCGTTGGCCAGGTAGCCGTCCGAGAGCAGCAGCACCGGGGTGCGGTAGGTGATGGCGATGCGCGCGGCCTCGATCGCGGCGTCGAAGCAGTCGCCGGGCGACTGCGGCGCCACGATCGGCACCGGGGCCTCGCCGTTGCGACCGAACATCGCCTGGAGCAGGTCGGACTGCTCGGTCTTGGTGGGCAGGCCCGTCGAGGGACCGCCTCGCTGGACGTCGACGACGAGCAGGGGGAGCTCGGTCATCACGGCCAGGCCGATGGCCTCGGACTTCAGGGCGAGGCCCGGCCCGGAGGTCGTGGTCACGCCGAGCGATCCGGAGAACGAGGCGCCGATGGCGGCTCCCACACCGGCGATCTCGTCCTCGGCCTGGAAGGTGGTCACGCCGAAGCCCTTGTGCTTGGACAGCTCGTGGAGGATGTCGCTGGCCGGGGTGATCGGGTAGGAGCCCAGGAAGACCGGGAGCCCGGACTGCACGCCCGCGGCCACCAGGCCGTAGGAGAGCGCCAGGTTGCCGGTGATGTTGCGGTAGGTGCCGGCCGACATCGGGGCCGGCTTGACCTCGTAGCGCACCACGAACGTCTCGGTCGTCTCACCGAAGTTCCACCCGGCGCGGAACGCCGTGAGGTTGGCGTCGCGCACCGCGGCGTCCTTGGCGAACTTGCGGCTCAGGAACGTCTCGGTGCCCTCGGTGGGGCGGCCGTACATCCACGAGAGCAGACCGAGGGCGAACATGTTCTTGGCTCGCGAGGCGTCCTTGCGCGAGAGCCCGAACTCCTTGACCGCACCGACCGTCATGCCGGTGAGGTCGACGGTGTGCACGTTGAACCCGTCCAGCTCGGAGCCGGGGGTCTCGAGCGACTCCAGCGGGTTGGTGTCGTAGCCCGCCTTGGTGAGGTTGCGCGCCGAGAAGTCGTGGGAGTCCACGATGATCGTCGCGCCCTTGGGCAGGTCGCCGAGGTTGGCCTTGAGCGCCGCCGGGTTCATCGCGACCAGCACGTCCGGGGCGTCGCCCGGAGTGAGGATGTCGTGGTCGGCGAAGTGCACCTGGAAGGAGCTGACGCCCGGGAGCGTGCCCTGGGGGGCGCGGATCTCGGCCGGGAAGTTCGGCAGCGTGACGAGGTCGTTGCCGAAGGCCGCCGACTCCGCGGTGAAGCGGTCACCCGTGAGCTGCATGCCGTCGCCGGAGTCGCCCGCGAAGCGGATGATGACGCGATCGAGCTGCTTGACCTGCTTGATGTTCTCGGCCACGAGGTGCCACTCCTGTCGTTGCTGCCCGGGTGGACGAGGCGAGCATACTCCGGGTATGTCGAAATAAGAACCTGTTCTAGTTCCCTGTCCCGGGCTCGTCCGGGCGCTGCCCACTGTACGGCCGCGACGAGACCACCCCGGGCCCGCGCCGAGGGGTGAGCCCGGCGTCCTGCCCACGCCGGACGTGCTGCTCAGCGGTAGTTGGTGAACTGCACCGGGAAGTCGAGGTCCTGGCTCTTGACCAGGGCGATGATCTCCTGGAGGTCGTCGCGCTTCTTGGAGGAGACCCGCAGCTCGTCGCCCTGGATCTGCGCCTTGACGCCCTTGGGGCCCTCGTCGCGGATCAGCTTGGAGACCAACTTGGCGTCCTCGGAGCTGATGCCCTCCTTGAGCGTGATCGAGATCTTCGACTCGCGGCCCGAGGGGCGGGGCTCGCCGGCGTCGAGGACCTTCAGCGACACGTCGCGCTTGACCAGCTTGCCCTGGAAGACGTCCAGCACGGCGCTGGCGCGGTCGTCGGCGGAGGCGCTGATCTCGATCGTGTGCTCACCGGACCACTCGATGCTCGCGCCGGTGCCCTTGAAGTCGAAGCGGGTCGCGATCTCGCGGGCGGTCTGCCCGAGCGCGTTGTCGACCTCCTGGCGGTCGATCTTGGAGACGATGTCGAAGGACGAGTCGGCCATGGGGGTCCACCTGTGTTTCCGGGTCGGGAGGGGGTGGGCGCGGCGCTGGTCGCGGCGAGGGTGCTCGGCGGTTTGCGGTCGCGCCCGGGGGCTGCGCTATTGTTTCCTCTCGTTGTCGCGGGGCCAAACGGACCGCACGACGACAACCCGGCAGGTTGCCCGAGCGGCCAATGGGAACGGACTGTAAATCCGTCGGTGTATACCTTCGAAGGTTCGAATCCTTCACCTGCCACAGCAGCGCCCCTGGTCCCCGGACCCGGGGCGCTTCTGCGTGCCCCTGCCGTGCACCGGGGCCCAGCTGGGCTCCCGGGTGCGGCGTAACCGCAGGAGCTGTCTCCCGTTGTGGAGGCATGACCCGACGCGCCGGCTCCGCCCTGCTCGCCCTGGCCCTCAGCGCCCTCGCCCCCGTGCTCGCGGCGCCCTCGGCCTTCGCGCACCAGGACGGCGACCTGCCCACCAACACCCGGGCCGCCGAGGTCACGACGCAGGGTGAGGGGGTGGCGATGTCGTACGTCGCCAACCTGCAGTACGACGACACCGGGACGGCGCAGAACGGCTCGGACATCGAGTTCATGCGGCTCGGCAAGCGCGAGTACGCGCTCGCCGGCACGCTGGCCGGCGGCCTGCAGGTCATCGACATCACCCGGCCCCGCAAGCCGAAGCGGGTCGCGGTCTACGACTGCAAGATCTCCCAGGGCGACATCCAGGTCTGGAAGCGGCGCGGCCGGGTGCTGGCCAGCTACACCGCCGACGGCACCGTGGGCGCCGCCGGTGCCGCCTCGCGCTGCGGCACCGAGCTGGGCCTCGAGGCCGGCGACGCCGGCACCGTCATCGTCGACCTGACCGACCCGAAGCGGCCGGGCACCGTCAGCTGGTTGCCGGTGGGTGCGGGCTCGCACAACATGTCCATCCACCCCAGCGGCAAGTGGCTCTACAACTCGAACTCCGACCTGCTCACGGCCGGCCCCGAGCCCACGATCACCATCTACGACATCCGTCGCCCGACCCGCCCGGTGAAGGTGCAGGACTTCGCGATCCCGTTCGTGCCCACGTCGCTGGGCTCGGAGTCGCACGACATCACCTTCAGCGCCGACGGCACCCGCGCCTACTCCGCCGCGCTCTCGCAGACGCTGGTCCTCGACACCACCGACCCCGCCGACCCCTCGGTGGTCGGGCAGATCATCGACCCGGCCGTCAACGTCTCGCACCAGGCCGACCCGGTGACCCTGAAGGACTCCGACGGCACCAGGCGCACCATCCTGGTCGTCACCGACGAGCGGGCCGGCGCCGCCGCGTCGGCGGAGTGCCCCGGCGGCGGGCTGCACCTCTACGACATCACCGGCGACCTCGAGTCCGCGCCGGCCAAGATCGGCACCTGGTTCGCCCCGGAGTACTCGGTCCAGGACGGCACCACCTGCACCTCCCACGTGCTGCGGATCTACCCGCGCCAGAAGCTGCTGACCATCGCCTGGTACTCCAAGGGCGTGCGGGTCCTCGACATCTCCGGCCTCGCCGACGCCGCCGCCGACCCGCAGGCCGGCCCGGCCGCGATCGCCTTCGGTGACGGTGTGGGCATGGAGGAGGTCGGCCACTTCACGATGCCCGACTCCGACGCCTGGTCCTTCAAGACCAACAAGATCAAGAAGAACGGCTCCTTCTTCGGCTACGCCAACGACCTGGTCCGCGGCTTCGACGTCTTCCGCTACGACGGCTCGACCATCGGCGACGTCAAGCCGCTGCGGCCCCGGGACCTCCAGCCGCGCCGCAGGGCCACGGCCGCGTCGAGCCGGGTGGACGCCTCCACCGCGGCCGGTCTCGCGCTGGTGGTGCCGGCCGGGCTCGGCGCGCTGCTGCTGCACCGCCGCTCCGCCCGGCGTCGTCGGGACTGAGGTCGCAGCCCTCGCTCAGTGGACCGGCAGGGTGCCGGCGTTGAACGGGGAGTCCTTGCGCGAGATCAGCTCGCGGCGCTCCTCGGGGGTCAGGGCCTCGACCTGCGCGGTCACGTCGGCGGGGAAGCCGCTGACCTCGGGAGCCGCCGACAGCGGGACGACCGTGTGCACCACGCGGTCGGCGTACACGTGCACCGCGTTGAGGCCCTGGTGGCCGTCGACGCCGGAGACGAAGCGCGCCAGCGGCGCGGGGTCGGTGGTGTAGCAGGTCGCCGAGGCCACGCTGACCGGGATGCCGGCCACGGTCGAGTGGCTCGAGTAGTGGTAGTGCCCGCCGAGGACGGCGCGGACGTCGGAGCCGGCCAGGACGTCCGCGAGCAGGTGCTGGTCGGCGAGCTCGATGGTCTCCGCGGCGCGCAGCATCGGCAGCGGGATCGGCGGGTGGTGCATGGCCAGCACGGTGCCGTGCGGCGCGGGCACGGCCAGCTCCTCGGCCAGCCAGACCAGCTGGGCGGGCGAGACCTCGCCGTGGTGGTAGCCGGGCACGCTGGTGTCGAGCGCGATCACCCGCAGCCCGTCGACGTCGTGCACCCGGTCCTGGGGAGCGTCGGGGTCGGCGTCCTCCCCGAAGAGCCCGAGCGCGTACGCCGCCCGCTCGTCGTGGTTGCCCATCACCCAGACCACCTCCGCGCCCATCGCGGCCGCGGCCGGCTCCACCAGCTCGCGCAGCCGTCGGTACGCCGCCGGCTCGGCCTTGTCGGCCAGGTCGCCGGTGAAGACCAGCGCCCGGGGCGCGGGGTGCATGCGCCGCAGCCGCTCGAGGGCGAGCACCAGCCCGGCCTCGGGGTCCACGACGCCGTACTGCAGCGCACCACCGGCGAGCAGGTGCGGGTCGCTGAGGTGTGCCAGCACGTGGCTCGCGGGCGGGTGCTGGCCCAGCTGCACGGGGGAGGTCATCCGTGGAGCCTAGGCGGGCTCCGTCCCGGCGGGCGTCCCGGTGGGGGAGAGCCGGAAGACCGGGATCAGGCGGTCGGTGCGGGCCTCGTAGTGGGCGTAGTTCGGCCACACCTCGAGCATCGTCGCCCACGCCCGGGCCCGCTCGTCGTCGGCCAGCTCCCTGGCGCTCACCTCGACCGAGCCGCCCCCGGCGTCGATCGTGGCGGTCGGTGCCGTGCGCAGGTTGTGCACCCAGGCCGGCGTCGTCGGCGCGCCGAAGTACGAGCCGGCGATCAGCCACGTCCCCTGGTCGGGCACGCACAGCAGCGGTGTGGAGCGCGGGATGCCGCTCCTGCGCCCCGCGACCGTGAGCACCAGGTTGGGCAGCCCGGCGATGTCGAGCAGCGTCACCCGCCCGCGCGTGAGGCGCTGCAGCCGGGTGTCGACCCGGACCACGAGGGGCAGGCGACGAGGCATCCAGGCCTGGGCGCCCAGGCGGACGGCGAGCGGAGTGAGCAGACCCATGGCGGGCAATCTAGTGGCAGCGCGGGGCGCCGCCGGCTCAGACCCGCAGCGCGACCTCGGTGCCCGTGAAGCTGGCGTCGCCGCCGTACGTCACCACGAGCCGGTTCGCCGACGGCACCAGCGGGCGGCGGCGCCCCAGCACGATCGGCTTGTCGAGGTCCTCGACCGCCACGACGACCCGGCGATCACCGATGCGGACCGTCACCTCGCCCGTGGGGGGAGCGTCGACCCCGGCGGGAGCCTGCAGGTCCACCTGCAGCCGCAGCCGACCCCGCTCACGTCGCTCCGGGTCCACCGTCATCGTGCTCGGCGCCTGCACCGGACCGGCGGGCAGCAGCTCGACGAGGGGCGTGCGTCCCTTGGCCGAGGTGGTGATCCGCACCGCCAGCTCGTGCCCCACGTCGGCCTCGGTGCAGCGGTGGCGCGGCCGGGTGTCGCCCTCGACCGGTACGCCGTCGCGCAGCCACTGGAAGGTCGTCCTCGCCGTCGACGGGTCGAAGCTGCCCTTGCGGGCCTGCACCGGCCGTCCGACCAGGCGCGCCCCGCTCACCACGGAGGCCGTGACCACGGCGACCGGGGCCGGGCCGGGCGGCTCGGAGGGAGCGGGCGGCTCCGTGGGCTGCGGCTCCCCGGCACCCGTGCCGGTGCCCGCGGCGATGGCCTGCGCGCGCGAGCGGATGTCGGGAAGCCGCTGGTAGAGCTGCGAGCCGGGGCAGGCGGTGTCGTTGGTGTCGCGGTGACCGTCGATGACCGGCAGCCGCACGCTGGCGCCGGCGGCGTACTTGTCGCTGCCGGAGGACCGGACGGTGGTGGTCCCCTGGGGTCGGCGGTCGAAGGCGTCGAGCTTCCAGGCGGCGACCGCGGCCACGGCGTCGATGATCGCCTCGGTGGGGGCGACCTGGTCGTAGTTGCCGATCACCGAGACCCCGGTCGAGTCGGTGTTGAACCCGAGCGTGTGGGCCCCGCGCACGGGCCGGGTCACGCCGCCGGCGCGCCCCTCGAAGGTGCGACCGAACTTGTCGACGAGGAAGTTGTAGCCGATGTCGGACCACCCCAGGCTCTGGGTGTGGTAGCGGTAGAAGCCGCGCAGCAGCGCCGGGACGTCGGCGCGGCTGTAGGTGTTGCCGCTCGCCGTGTGGTGCACGTGCACCTGGCCGATCGTGGTGTCGTAGCGGGGCGACCCGTCGCGCCACGACTCGTCGGCCCCCCACTGGACGCGGGTCACGAGGGCCGGTTGCGGGGCGGGGCGGTCGACCGTACGGCGCCCCAGCGTCTCCGACGGCGCCCACCCGGCGCCCGCATCGGCGTCGCGCGGGGCGGGGTGCAGCAGCACCAGGGTCAGGTCGGGAGGCAGGGCGCCCTGCACCCGCACCTGGATCGAGCGGCTGGGCCCGGCCCACCAGGCGACGGTGCCCTCGCGGACGTCTCGGTCCCGGTCCTCGGCGGGCCGGTCGTCGATGTGGGGCAGCGGGGTCCAGGCGGTCCAGGTGCCGTCCCGACGGGCGCGCACCGACACACGCGGGGGTCCCTCGGTGCCGCGCCAGGTGACGGCGGCCATCGAGTACGTCGACGTGGGCAGCGCGGCGCTCTGGTGCACGCCGTCCCGTCCTCGGACCAGGCGTGCCGCGATCGGCACCGCGAGGAAGGCGACGTCCGAGCCGTCCTCGGCCGCCAGGGTCAGCGAGCCGGCGCCGTCTTCGTCGCCGTCGGTGCCCTGGGTCAGGCGCACGACCCCGCCGAGGGCCCCGACCGCCACCGCTCCACCGACGGCGGCACGGACGAGGGAACGACGGTGGGTCAGGCCGTGCTGGGGCGACTCCGACGAGGTGGGCACGCGGATGATCGTCTCAGCGTCGACGCGGCGATCAGGTCCGACACGCTGCGCGGCGGCCCGGCCTCAGCGGGCGGGGAGCACGCGACCGCTGACCTCGCCGAGGGTGATCCGCCCGCCGCCGGTGCCGGGGGCCGAGTAGCGCAGCACCACCTCGTCGCCGTCGGCGAGGAACCGCTCTCCGCGCCACAGCTCGATGAGGGAGCCGACCTCGTCGTCGCCGGGGCCGCTGATGGTGCCGCTGGCGAAGAGGTCGCCGGTGCGCAGGCTGGCGCCGTTGACGGTGAGGTGGGCCAGCATCTGTGCCGGCGACCAGTACATCGAGCGGTAGGGCGGGCGGGTGAGCACCTCGCCGTTGAGCACCACCTCCACGTCGATGTCGAGGCCCCGGGTCTGCCCGGGGGCCAGGTAGTCCAGCGGCGTCGGGTCCTGGCCGGGCAGGTCGCACCAGGCCGCCTCCAGGGCGGCCAGCGGCGTCACCCAGTGGCTGATCGACGTCGCGAAGGACTTGCCGAGGAACGGCCCGAGGGGCACGTACTCCCAGGCCTGGATGTCGCGCGCCGACCAGTCGTTGACCCCCACCACGCCGAAGACGTGGTCGGCCAGCCCGGCGGCCGGGACGGGGTCGCCGAGCGAGGACGGGGCGCCGACGACGAAGCCGAGCTCGGCCTCGATGTCGAGGCGCTGCGAGGACCCGAAGACCGGGGCGTCGCCCTGGCCGGGGGTCGGGCGGCGCTGGCCCGAGGGGCGCACCACCGGCGTCCCGCTCGGCACCACCGTGCCGGCGCGGCCGTGGTAGGCCACCGGCAGGTGCTTCCAGTTCGGCAGCAGCGGCTCGCTGTCCGGGCGGAACATCCGCCCCAGGTTCGTCGCGTGGTGCTCGGAGGCGTAGAAGTCGACGTAGTCGGCGACCTCGAAGGGCTGGTGCAGCTCGACGTCGGTCAGCGGGATCCCGGCGGTGGTGCGCGCCAGCTCGGCGACCTGCTCCCGGGTCTGGCGCCACACCTCGGGTCCCAGGGCCAGGAACGGGTTCAACGTCGGCCCGGCCATCTCGGGGCGACCCGTCGCCTCGTGCAGGTCGAGCACCGTGTCGCCGACCCGGACGCCGACCCGCCGGGGACCGCCGTCGCGCGAGAAGACGGCGTACGGCAGGTGGTCGAGGCCGAAGCCGCCCAGGTCCTCCCGGTCGTCGCTGCGGTCGTGGGTCATGCGAGCACCCCCAGGGCGTCGAGGTCGGCGAGCGGTTCGGAGATCGAGCAGGAGCCGAAGGAGCGGAACCACCGGCGCGCGCCGGCGAGGTGCTCGGTGCCGACGGCGACGGCGAGGGTGGCGCCGTCGCGCTCCTCGAGGGTCGCGACCACGTCGGTCGGGCTGGCGCCGTCGAAGGCGCGCCGGGTGGCGAGCAGCACGTTCAGGAAGCCGTGGCGCTCGACGCCGTCGGTGCCGGTGTGCCGCACCGCGCGGTGCAGTCCCGCGGTGCACTTGAACGGGGTCTCGCGGTCGAGGGCGGCGTCGATCCAGGCCGCCAGCGTCGCGGACGCGGGGTGGGCGTCAGCATCGAGGCCACCGGTGCGGAACTTGAGCAGCAGCTCGGCCGAGGCGACCTCGTCGGCCGCGGCCAACCAGCCGTACGACGGCGGGCCGGGCGTCGCGGGCAGCTCGACGTGGACCGCGACGTCCTCGTCGAGGTCCCCGGCCGCGCGGGCCACGTCGACGGCGGCCACCACGCGGCGGGCGTTGCCAGCGAGGTCGTCGAGGTCGCGCAGCGCGATCTCGAGCGCGACCAGGGTGTGCCCGGCACGGGTCGCGAGCGCGGCGGGCCCGGCGACCTGGCCGGCGCCGCCGGTCAGCACGACGGCCAGCGGCGGGCCCGGCGCGACGTGCGGCAGGTCCGTGTCGCGCAGCACGAACGCGCCCACGAGGGGTTCGCTGCGCTCGAGGTAGGCCCGCACCGCGGTGTCGAGCGGGGCGTCCCCGGGCGGGAAGACCGCGGCGTCGTCGACGAGGCCGCTCCAGAGAGGTTCCGTCGTGGCAGGCACCCGGATACTCTAGCCACGACGCGGATACCGGACGCAAGTGTCCGCTTATCGAACCGCTCGCCGAGGGCGAGCCGGCGGAAGGGAACCCGGAGATGGCCTACTACCGACGCCTCGGCGAGGTGCCCGGCAAGCGCCACACCCAGCTGCGCGACCCCGAGGGACGGCTCTACCGCGAGGAGCTGATGGGGGAGGAGGGCTTCTCCTCCGACTCCTCCCTGCTCTACCACCGTGGCGTGCCGTCGGCGGTCGTGGCCACCGAGATCTGGCAGGTGCCCGACCAGACCCGCACCCCGAACCACCCGCTGGCCCCGCGCCACCTGCGCCTGCAGGACCTCGGCACCGGACCCGACGCCGTCACCGACCGCCGGCTGGTGCTGGGCAACAACGACGTGCGGATCTCCTACGTCGTCACCGGCACCAGCGCCTCGCCGCTGTACCGCAACGCGATCGGGGACGAGTGCGTCTTCATCGAGTCCGGCAGCGGCGTCGTGGAGACCGTCTTCGGGGCCGTGGCCTACCGCGCCGGCGACTACGTGGTGGTCCCGCGCGCCACCACGCACCGCTGGGTGCCCGCCGAGCCGAGCCGGCTCTACGCCATCGAGGCGAACAGCCACATCGCCCCACCCAAGCGCTACCTGTCGCGCTACGGCCAGCTCCTCGAGCACGCGCCGTACTGCGAGCGCGACCTGCACGGGCCGGGCGAGCCGCTGCTGCAGGAGGGGAGCGACGTCGAGGTGCTGGTCAAGCACCGCACCTCGGCCGGGGTCGTGGGCACCCGGATGGTCTACGACACCCACCCCTTCGACGTGGTCGGCTGGGACGGCTGCCTGTACCCCTTCACGTTCAACATCGACGACTACATGCCGATCACCGGCAAGGTGCACCAGCCGCCGCCGGTGCACCAGGTCTTCGAGGGGCACAACTTCGTCATCTGCAACTTCCTGCCCCGCAAGGTCGACTACCACCCGCTCGCGATCCCGGTGCCCTACTACCACTCGAACGTCGACTCCGACGAGGTGATGTTCTACGTCGCCGGCGACTACGAGGCGCGCAAGGGCTCGGGCATCGGGCTCGGCTCCGTCTCGCTGCACCCCGGCGGGCACGCCCACGGCCCGCAGCCCGAGGCGATCGAGGCCTCGCTGGGCGCCGAGGCCTTCGAGGAGTCGGCGGTCATGGTCGACACCTTCGCCCCGCTCGAGCTCGGCGAGGGCGCGCTCGCC
Source organism: uncultured Actinomycetota bacterium (assembly GCA_963722135.1). GTDB lineage: Bacteria > Actinomycetota > Actinomycetes > Propionibacteriales > Nocardioidaceae > Nocardioides. The sequence continues at coordinate 142,041 of CAVRJT010000001.1, read as the reverse complement.
GTCGAGGACCCCGACTACCCGTTCAGCTGGGCGGGCCGCCGCCTCTGACCCACGACCAGTCACTTCTGCACCATCGACCAGTCACTTCTGCACCGCCGAGCGGTCACTTCTGCACCGCCGAGCGGTCACTCCTGCTCGGTCTCGGACGAGGCCAGGGGTGCAGAACTGACTGCTGGGTGGTGCGAAAGTGACCGCTCGTCGGTGGGGGTCAGGCGGCGACCGGCTGGCCGGTGAGGCGCTTGTAGGTGAAGGCGGTGCCGAGCAGGACGACCGGGCACGGTGACCAGGGCGCCGACGCCGCAGAGCAGGAACCCGGCAGCGGCGACGAGGCCGCCCACGAGGTACCAGACGAGCGTGTTGGCGAGGTTGGCCATCACCAGCTCGCACGCTGGCCTTGATCGCCTCGACGGCGCCCATGTCGCGGTCGATGATGAAGAACATCGTGTACGACGTCGCGAAGCCGACCACCAGGCCCGGGCAGGTAGCACAGCAGCGTGCCGATGAACGTGAGCACCGCGATGATCAGCGCGGCCATCACGACCGGACCGAGCTTGTCGGTGCGGATCACGTCGCTGAACTGGAACGAGCCGCCCCTCGGTGACCGCGAGGCTGGCGCGCACCAGCCCGGCGCCGACGACGAGCGCGACCAGCAGCATCAGCGCGCTGACCAGGGCGCTGACGACGAGGCCGACGCACGAAGCCGGTGCCGTCGGTCGCAGACGAAGTCGCCCGCGGCGTCGATAGCCGCACTCGGCCTCGGAGGTGAGCAGGCTGGTCAGCGCGAAGCCGATCGCCGCCGACCACGCGCAGCGCCACGATCAGCACCAGCGCCGAGAGCAGGATCTGCGCGACGTTGGCCTGGAACTTCGCCCAGCCCGCAGGCCAGCGCGTCCCCGACCGACCAGTGCCGGGGGGGCTGGCCCGTCCGGACCCTGGGCCCCTGGGGGCCCGGCGGCGGTGCGCCGTACCCGTCTCCGGGCGGCGGGGGCGGGGGCGGCGGGCGGTTGGTGGATCGCTCATGGCGGGCTCCTTGGTCCGTGGAGGGCTGCGTGTCGTCCGTCCGCGGCAACCTAGCCCTCCGGCTCGCGCCGGGTGGCCAGGTGGTCCAGAGGGTGTCCGCCGGGTCGAGCGGCTCTGGGCCGGGTCAGCGCGAGATCTAGGCCGGGTCGGCGGCTAGTCTCGGGAGGTGAGCAACCCCGACCCGCACCCCGACGAGGTCGACTGCGCGCCGGGCCCGCTGACGGGCGGCGTGGAGGTGCTGCCGGCGCGCGAGGTGCCGCTCGGCGGTCCCCGCGCGCATGCTCGTACGCCGCACCCTCCCGCAGCGCTCGCGCTCGCTGATCGGCGCGTGGTGCTTCGTCGACCACTACGGGCCCGACGACGTCGGCGCTCACCGGGGGCATGTCGGTCACCCCGCACCCGCACACCGGCCTGCAGACGGTCAGCTGGCTGTTCACCGGCGAGATCGAGCACCGCGACTCCGTGGGCAGCCACGCGATGGTGCGCCCCGGCGAGCTGAACCTGATGACGGCCGGGCGCGGCATCAGCCACTCCGAGATCTCCACCGCCGACACCACCACGCTGCACGGCGCCCAGCTGTGGGTCGCGCTGCCGGACGCGACCCGCCACTGCGACCCGGGCTTCGAGTACCACGCGCCCGACGCCGGTCGACCGGGCCCGGCTGGCGAGGCGCGGGTCTTCCTCGGCGACGCTGCTCGGCGCCACGCTCGCCGGTGCGCACGCACACCCCGCTGGTCGGCGCCGAGATCGCTCCTCGAGCCCGGCACCTCGCTGCGCCTCGACGTCGACCCGGCGCACGAGCACGGCGTGCTGGTCGACCTCGGCGCGGTGGTCGTCGACGGGGTCGAGGTCGCCCGCTACGAGCTCGGCCTACGTGCCCGCCGGGAGGCGGACGTCACTGACCCTGGTCGCCGGCGACGACCGGAGCCCGGCTGCTGCTGCTCGGCGGCGACGCCGTTCGGCGAGTCGATCGTGATGTGGTGGAACTTCGTGGGCCGCAGCCACGAGGAGGTCGTGGCCTTCCGCGAGGAGTGGCAGGCGCAGGTCGAGCGCGACGGCGAGGTGGTCGCCGACGCCCAGCAGGTCGCCCCCGGGCGCTTCGGCGTGGTCGCCGGCGACCACCTGCCCCCGATCCCGGCGCCGCCGCTGCCGAACGCCCGGCTCCGGGAGCGCGGCTGAGCGGCAGCCGCGTCGGACCGGTCGCCGGGGACGACGGCCTGGCCCGCTGCCCGTGGGCGGGCGCCGCCCGGCACGATGCGCGACTACCACGACCACGAGTGGGGCCGCCGCGTCCACGGGCGAGAGCGCCCACCTCGAGCGGCTGACGCTCGAGGCGTTCCAGTCGGGGCTGTCCTGGTCGACGATCCTGGCGAAGCGACCGGCCTTCCGCGAGGTCTTCGCGGGCTTCGACGCCGAGCGTCGTCGCGGCGTACGCCGCCGCCGACGTCGAGCGGCTGATGGGTGAGGCCCGCATCGTCCGCAACCGCCGCAAGATCGAGGCGGCGGTGACCAACGCCCGCGCGACCGCTGGCGCTGCGCGACGACGGCGGGCTGGAGCGCTGGTGCTCGCCCACGCCCCCGAGCACCCGCCCGCCCCGCCACGACCGCCGAGCAGCAGACCACCTCGCCCGAGTCGTCGGCGCTGAGCAAGGAGCTCAAGCGGCGCGGCTTCGTCGTTCGTCGGACCCGACGACGATGTTCGCGCTGATGGAGGCCATCGGTCTCTTCGACCCGCACCTCGTGGGCTGCCACCGTCGGGCACACTGAGCCGGTGCTGCGCGGACTCCTCTGGTTGCTGGCCTGCCAGCTCGTCGGCGAGCTGGTCGTCGAGGCCACGGGCGTGCCCGTGCCCGGGCCCGGTGGTGGGCATGGTGCTGCTGCTGCTCGTGCTCACGGTGCGCCGACCCGCCGGAGGACAGCCCCGTGCACCGCACCGCCGACGTCGCTGCTGCCGCACCTGCAGCTGCTGTTCGTGCCCGGCCGGGGTGGGCATCGTCGCCTACGCCGGGGTGCTGCGCGACGACCTGCTCGCCGTGCTCGTCTCGCTGGTCGGCTCGTGGTTCCTGGGCCTCGCGGTGGTGGGCGTGCTGGCCGACCGGCTCGGTCGGCGCACCCGCGTCGTCGACGCGCCCGGGCCGGGGGCGTCGTGAGCGCTCGCTGCTCGACCAGCCGCTGCTGTGGCTGGTGGTGACCCTGCTGGCCTACCAGCTCGGCTGCTGGCTGCGCGACCGCACCGGGCCGCACCCGCTGGCCCAGCCGGTGCTGGTGGCGATCGTGCTCGTGGGGACGCTGGTCGTGCTCCTCGACGTCGACTACGCGTCGTACGCCGACGACACGGCGCTGATCACCTTCGTGCTCGGACCGGCCACGGTGGCCCTCGCGGTGCCGCTGCACCGCCAGCTCGACCGGCTGCGCGGGTTCGTGCTGCCGCTGCTGGTCGCCGTCGTGGCCGGCGCGGTGGTCTCGGTGCGCGTCCGCGGTGCGGCTGGTGCGCCTGGCCGGCGGGGACGAGCTGCTGGCGCGCAGCATGGCGCCGAAGTCCACGACCACCCCGGTCGCCATCGCCGTCTCCGACACGCTCGGCGGCCTGCCGCCGCTGACCGCCGCGGTGACGATCACCGCGGGCATCCTCGGCGCGGTCGCCGGTCCCGGGCGTGCTGAGCCTGCTGCGGGTGCGCGACCACCGCGCCCGCGGGCTCGGCGATCGGCTCGGCCTCGCACGGCATCGGCACCGGGCGGACGATCGTCGACCACCCCGTCGAGGGCGCCTTCTCCGGGCTCTGCCGATGGGGCTGACCGCCCTGGTCACCAGCGTCGTGGCCCCGCGTGCTCGTGGCGCTGCTGCTCTGAGCCGGAGCGACCACCCGCGCGCCCGTCCGGCGCTAGGTTCGTGCGCATGAGCGTGCACGCCTTCTCCGACGACGCCCTGGGCCACCTCGACGCGGTGGGCCTGGCGGCGGCGATCGCCGCCGGCCGGGTCAGCGTGCCCGAGGTGGTCGACGCGGCCATCGCCCGCACCGAGCGCGTCGACGCCGACCTCGGCGCGGTGGCCTGGCGGGCCTGGGACCGCGCCCGGGTGGAGGCGCCGCAGCCCGCGCGGCGGCTTCTTCTCCGGGGTGCCGACCTTCGTCAAGGACAACGTCGACGTCGCCGGGATGCCCACGCTGCACGGCACCGACGCCTTCGTGGGCCGCCCCGCCCGCCGCGACGGCGACCTGGCCCGGATGTACCTGGCGACGGGGCTCGTGGCCCTGGGCAAGACGCGGCTCTCCGAGCTCGGCTTCAGCGCCGCCGCGGAGCACCCGCGCCTCGGCCCGGTGCGCAACCCGTGGGACCCCGCCCGCACGGCCGGCGCCTCCTCGGCGGGGTCGGCGGCCCTGGTGGCCGCCGGGGCCGTGCCGATCGCCCACGCCAACGACGGGGGCGGCTCGATCCGGATCCCGGCGAGCGCCACCGGGCTGGTCGGCCTCAAGCCCACCCGCGGACGCCTGGCCCAGGACGTGCTGATGCGCCGGATGCCGGTGCGCCTGGTCAGCGACGGGGTGCTGACCCGCTCGGTCCGCGACACCGCGGCCTTCCTGCGCGAGGCCGAGAAGGTCTACCGCGACCTGTCGCTGCCGCCGGTGGGCGACATCACCCGGCCGGGACGGCAGCGCCTGCGCATCGGCGTCACCACCGCCGGCGCCGGCCGGGTCGCCGCCCCGGAGGTGGCCGCGGCGACCCTGCGCACCGCGGCGCTGCTCGAGGAGCTGGGCCACCACGTCGAGGAGGTCCCCGCGCCGGCGCCGGAGTCGTTCGCCGACGACTTCCTGCTCTACTGGGCCTCGCTGGCCGCCGCCACGGTCGCAGGGGGGCGGCGCCAGCACGGGCGCACCTTCGACCGCGACCAGCTCGACGAGCTCACCCACGGCCTGTCCGCGCACGCACGACGACACCTGGTGCGGCTGCCGGGTGCGGTGGCCCGGCTGCGCCGGACCAGCGCGGCCTCCGCGCGCTTCCACGAGCGTCACGACGTGCTGCTGTGCCCCACGCTGGCGACCGCGACCCCGGTGGTGGGCCACCTCGACCCCGGGCTCGGCTACGAGCAGGTGCTCGAGCGGCTGCTGGACTGGGTGGCGTTCACGCCCTGGCAGAACGCCACCGGCGACCCGGCCGTCTCGCTGCCGCTGGCGAGCACCGCCGACAGGCTCCCGCTGGGCATGATGCTGAGTGCCGCGAGAGGTCGCGAGGCGCTCCTCCTCGAGCTCTCGCACGAGCTGGAGCTGGCCCGCCCGTTCACGCATCTGTGCAGGTCAACCGCGGTTTGACGACGGCGGCCCACCCTCGATTTGCCGTCCTCGGGGAGGGTGTGTAATCTTCTTCCGCGTTGCCCCTTTAGCTCAGTCGGCAGAGCGTCTCCATGGTAAGGAGAAGGTCTACGGTTCGATTCCGTAAAGGGGCTCTGGGAGAGGGTTGGCCCGCTGGACTACTCTGGCGGGCGGACCCGGCCCCGTGGCGGGGTAGCTCAGGTGGTTAGAGCACACGACTCATAATCGTGGTGTCGCGGGTTCGAGTCCCGCTCCCGCTACTGCACCTGACGCGCGAAACCCAGCAGCCCGACCGACGCAAGGACTTCCCCGTGGCCTCCAAGAGCTCCGACGTTCGCCCCAAGATCACTCTCGCCTGCGTGGAGTGCAAGGAGCGCAACTACATCACCAAGAAGAACCGACGCAACGACCCCGACCGCATGGACCTGTCGAAGTTCTGCCCCCGGTGCCGTCAGCACACGACGCACCGCGAGACCCGCTGACACCAGGTCTGTTCACGACCCGCCCGAGCTACTCGGGCGGGTCGTGGTCATTTGCGGACCCCCGGCAGGGGGACCTCAGGGTTCGCAGGTCGGCTCGGGCCAGCGGTCGAAGCGCCGCGTGTCGACCAGGGTCAGCGGGGCCACCACCGGCCGACCGCCCTCCTCCGCGAAGCGTCGCCCGGTCGACTCGCTGACCGCCCACACCGTGCCGTCCCCGACCGGGGCCAGGCCCTCGGCGCCCGGCAGGAACGCACGGCGTACGCCGCCGGGGCCGGTGAGCACCCCGCAGCGGGTGACCGACGAGGCGATCCACAGCCCGGTGCGACCGTCGATCCGCGCCCACATCCCGCCCTGGGCCAGGCGGGGGATCGAGCGGGATCCGACGGCCAGGTCGGTGTCGAGCACCAGCGTGCCCGGGGCGAGCACGTCGTCGAGGTCGAACCAGTCCAGGGCCGGGCGACCGGGCTGACCCGGGTTGCCGCCCGGGCTGCGGAACCGCCCCAGGCCCAGCCGGCCGCGGCTGTCGAGCACGCTGAACGAGCCCTGGACCGGGTCGTCGAGGCGCCACACCCGCCGCACGGCCAGCGACTCGGGGTCGAGCAGCCACAGGCGGGGGCTCTCGGCGAGCCACAGGCCGTGCTCGTCGAGCAGCACCCCGCCACCGTGGCGGCACTCCACGACGGGGCCCGTCCCGACCGCACCGGCGACGGGCTCCTGCTGGTCGAGCAGCTCGCCGGAGACGAGGTCGACCTTGAGCAGGCGGCAGAAACGGCGGGCGACGGGGCCGGGGTCGTAGCCGGAGACCCACGCGGTGTCGCCGGAGACCGCGACCCCCTGGGGGATGAACCCCGACTGCATGCGGGGCAGCCACCGGCCGTCGCAGACCGCCGTGCTGATCGCCAGCGGGGTCAGTCGGGTGCCGAGGGTGTCGGCGAGGTAGTCGGGCGCCCGGCCCCCCACGTCGCGGGTGCGCAGCGGGTCGCACCGGCTGAGCCCGGGGGTGGGGCGGGTGGCCACGGAGTCGCTCTGGTCGGGTGCGCCCTCCCCGGCGCCCCGGCCGTCGGCGGTGCAGGCCGCGAGTGCCGCGAGAGCCAGTGCCAGGACCGCGACCGTCACCGACCGGGCAGGACGCCCCCGCCCGGGGCCTCCCGGTCGGGGACTAGGTTGGGGGCATGGCTGTGGACCCCTCGATCGTCGGTCGGTCTTTCCCACGCACGCGACCGTATCCGGTCACCGAGGAGCGGCTGCGCACCTTCGCGGCCGCCACGGGTGCGTCCTGGGAGGGTGGCCCCGCCCCGGCGACCTTCCCGATCGTGCTGGCCTTCGAGGCCATGAACGCCTTCCTCGAGGCCGAGCAGGTCGAGCTGCGCCGGGTGGTGCACGGCGAGCAGCGCTTCGCCTACGAGCGCCCGGTGGTGCCGGGCGACGTGCTCACCGCGACCCTGAGCGTCGCGAGCCTGCGCCAGATCGGCGGCAACGACATGATCGGCACCCGCAGCGAGGTCCACGACGAGCGCGGTGCCCTGGTCTGCACCGCCAGCGCGACGCTGGTGCACCGGGGGGAGCAGGCATGACGCGCCTCGAGCCCGGCGCCGTCCTGCCTGCCGCAGGAGTACGCCGTCACCCGCGCCGACCTCGTGCGCTACGCCGGCGCCAGCGGCGACTTCAACCCGATCCACTGGTCCGAGCGCGTCGCCACCCACGTCGGGCTGCCCGGGCGTCATCGCGCACGGCATGTACACGATGGCGCTCGCCGCGCGGGCGGTCGCGACCTGGACCGACGACGCGACCGTGCTCGAGCTCGGCTGCAAGTTCACCCAGCCCGTCGTCGTCCCCGACGACGACACCGGGCGTGGTCGTGGTCGTGGCCGGCACCGTCAAGAGCGTCGAGGACGGTCGGGCCACCCTCGCCCTCGAGGTCCGCTGCGGGCGAGCAGAAGGTGCTGGGCATGCCCCGCGCCGTGGTCGTCGTCGATGGGTGAGCCCGGGCGCCCCCGCCTGGCCGAGCGGACCACGCTGCGTCTCGGCGGTCCGCCGTCCCGCTGGGTGCGGGCCGCGACCGAGACCGAGCTCGTCGAGACCGTCGCCGCGGCCGACGCGGGCCGGCGAGCCGGTGCTGCTGCTGGGCGGCGGCAGCAACCTCGTCGTCGCCGACGAGGGCTTCGACGGCACGGTCGTCGAGGTCGCCACCCGGGGCGTCGCCCCCGACGTCGAGCGCCGGGGCCGACGACGACCCCGCCTGCGGCGGGGTCCTCGTCACGGTCGCCGCGGGGGAGGACTGGGACGCCTTCGTCGCCACCGCCGTCGAGCGCGGCTGGGTCGGGCGTCGAGGCGCTCTCGGGCATCCCCGGCTGCGTGGGCGCCACCCCGGTGCAGAACGTCGGGGCCTACGGCCAGGAGGTCGCGCAGACCATCGCCTCGGTGCGCACCTGGGACCGCCGCGACCGGCGGGTCCGCACCCTGGCCAACGCCGACTGCGACTTCGCCTACCGCCACTCCCGCTTCAAGGCCGAGCCGGGTCGCCACGTCGTGCTCTCGGTGACCTTCCAGCTCGCGATCGGCACGCTGGGCGCGCCCGTGCGCTACGGCGAGCTGGCCCGCGCGCTCGGGGTCGAGGCGGGCGGACGGGCCCCGCTGGGCGAGGTCCGCGACGCGGTGCTCGGCGCTGCGCGCCGGCAAGGGCATGGTCCTCGACGCCGACGACCACGACACCTGGAGCGCCGGGTCGTTCTTCACCAACCCCGTCCTCGACGCCGGACGTGCTGCCCGAGGGCGCGCCGGCCTGGGAGCAGCCCGACGGCCGGGTCAAGACCAGCGCCGCGTGGCTCATCGAGCACGCCGGCTTCACCCGCGGCTACGGCGCCGACGTCGGCACCGGTCGAGCCCGGCTCTCGACCAAGCACACCCTGGCGCTGACCAACCGCGGCGACGCCACGCACCGCCGACCTGCTGGTGCTGGCCCGCCACGTGCGCGACGGGGTGCGAGCAGCAGCTTCGGTGTCCGCCTGGTCAACGAGCCGGTGCTCGTGGGCTGCGACCTCGACGAGACTGATCAGGTCGAGGTCGCCGGCGCCGACGACCACGATGGCCAGCACCGCCACCATCATCCAGCACACCCAGGGCCAGCAGCACCGTCGGCGACGATGCCCAGCACCATGCCGGCGCCGGCCTCGCTGCGCGCCGCCGTACTGCTGCGGGTGCGCGTCGATCTCGTGCTTGACCTTGCGGCCGGTGTACCAGGCGAACGGGCCCGGCCAGCAGCGGCAGCCCGCAGAGCAGGCCGCCGGCCAGCGGCACGATGCCCAGCACCAGTGCGGTGTTGGCGGAGGGGTGGTTCGGCGGCACGTACACCGGGGCCGGGTAGCCCTGGCCGGGCTGCGGGTACTGGGCCGGCTGCTGCTGCGCGGCGTACGGGTCCTGGCCGTACGGCGGCGGCGGGGGCGTGTTGTACGGGTCGTGCCCGTAGCGGCTGGTGGGTGGGGGGCGTCGTGTCGTCCGGGTCCCGATCAGTCACGCCGTGCATCCTCTCACCGCCCGGCGGGCCGGGGCCGCCAGCCAGGCGTCGATGTCGGCCAGCGCACGCGCCAGCACGTCGGAGGGCGCCCGCGAGCCCCGCAGCGACATCCGCGCCAGCTCGGCCAGGGCCGCGTCGTCGAGGTCGTGCGCCGCGCGCATCGTGGCGTACTGACCCGCCAGGCTCGACCCGAAGAGCAGCGGGTCGTCGGCGCCGAGCGCCACCTGTGCCCCCGCCTCCAGCAGCGTGGGCAGCGGCACCGAGGTGAGGTCGGAGTAGACCCCCAGCGCCACGTTGGAGACCGGGCAGACCTCCAGGGTCACGCCGTCGGCGGCCACCCGCTCGAGCAGCGCCGGGTCCTCCACGACGCGCACCCCGTGCCCGAGCCGGTCGGCGCCCAGCTCGTCGAGGCACAGGCGGGCATGCTCCGCACCGCGCAGCTCGCCGCCGTGCGGGGCCAGCAGCAGCCCGGCACGCGAGGCGATGCGGAAGGCGGCGCGCGAAGTCGGTGGTGTTGCCGCGGCGCTCGTCGTTGGAGAGCCCGAAGCCGACGACCCCCCGGCCCGCGTACTGCGCCGCCAGGCGAGCCAGCGTGCGGGCGTCGAGCGGGTGGCGGGTGCGGTTGGCCGCGATCAGCACCCCGATGCCCAGCCCCGTCTCGCGCGAGCTCTCGGCCGCGGCGTCGAGCACCAGGTCGGTGAACGCGGTCGCCCCGCCGAACCGGGCGGCGTACCCGCTGGGGTCGACCTGGATCTCCAGCCAGCGGCTGCCGTCGCGCGACGTCGTCCTCCGCCGCCTCGCGCACCAGGCGGCGAACGTCGTCCTCGGTGCGCAGCACCGAGCGGGCCACGTCGTAGAGGCGCTGGAAGCGGAACCAGCCCTTCTCGTCGGCGGCGCTCAGCTCGGGCGGCCAGTCCTGGACCAGCGAGTCCGGGCAGCACGATGTGGTCCCGCTCGGCGAGCTCGAGCAGCGTCTCGTGCCGCATCGAGCCGGTGAAGTGGAGGTGGAGGTGGGCCTTGGGCAGCCCGTGCAGATCACGCACGCTGCTGAACCTGCCGAGGGGACATGCGCTCACCCTAGGACGTACCGGTTTGGACGAGGCCGTGCCCTTCCCCGTAGACTCCTCGACTGGTGGTTTGCCCACATGCTGCGGCGTGCCCGGGTGCCACCGGAGGGCACTAGCTCAACTGGCAGAGCATCGGTCTCCAAAACCGAAGGTTGGGGGTTCAAGTCCCTCGTGCCCTGCAGGACATCTGGTCGGTGAGGCCGGACGGACGAGCGAAGGAATGGTGACGGCGTGTCGGACAGCGAAGCGGTCCGCGACGGCAAGAAGGCCGAGCGCACGAACCCGGTGACGTTCTACCGACAGGTGGTCGCCGAGCTCCGCAAGGTCGTCTGGCCCACCCAGGAGCAGCTGGTCACCTACTTCATCGTGGTGATGGTCTTCGTCCTGGTGATGATGGCGATCATCTCGGCCCTCGACCTCGGTCTGGGCCGGCTGGCGTTCTTCGTGTTCACCGGCCAGACCGACCAGTGACCGCAGCCGCGACGGGTGGACCCGCCGCGGCGACGGCCCCCCGCGACCGGCGCACGCCGGACGCAGGCAACTTGCACAGCAACGTGATGGAGCAGCGCGTGACGGAGCAGTACGACTCGGTCGAGACCGAGGAGACGGAGACGTCGGCGACCCCCGAGGTCGACACCGTGGAGCCGTTGGCGCACCCCGAGGCCGACGAGGCCGTCGACGGTGCTGTCGACGACAGCGCCGTGCAGGCGCACCAGGACGCGGAGGCCTCGGAGGCCGAGGACGCCTCCGACGACGAGGCCGACGTCGACCCCGACGACCCGCTCGAGGTGTTCCGCCGCGAGCTCTGGGCCAAGCCGGGTGACTGGTTCGTCGTGCACACCTACTCCGGCATGGAGAACCGGGTGAAGTCGAACCTGGAGAACCGCATCATCTCCTTGAACATGGAGGACTACATCCACGAGATCGTGGTCCCCACCGAGGAGGTCGCGGAGATCAAGAACGGCCAGCGCAAGATGGTCAAGCGCACCGTTCTGCCCGGGTACGTCCTGGTCCGCATGGACCTCACCGACGAGTCCTGGTCCGCGGTGCGGCACACGCCGTCCGTGACCGGCTTCGTGGGCAACTCCCACCAGCCCGTCCCGCTCACCATGCGTGAGGTCGAGGACATGCTGGCCCCCGCCGTCGTGGCCCGCGCCGAGGCCGAGGCCGTCGCCGCCGGCACCGCGACGCCCGGGTCGTCGACCACCGCGAAGAAGCCCGTCGAGGTCGCCGACTTCTCGGTCTCCGACTCGGTCATGGTCGTCGACGGTCCGTTCGCCACGTTGCACGCCACGATCACGGAGATCAACGCCGAGGCCCAGCGGGTCAAGGCGCTCGTCGAGATCTTCGGCCGCGAGACGCCGGTCGAGCTCAGCTTCAGCCAGATCCAGCGGGTCTGAGGCTCCCGCCCCGGCGCCCACCCGATTGGGCGCCCGGGGCGCCCGCGTCCCACAATGGGGACGCATCAGCAACACGCAGGTGGCAGAGGACGACAGGTCGTCCTCGTCATGACCACGAGAGAGAAAGAGAACCAGCTTCATGCCTCCCAAGAAGAAGAAGATCGCCGCACTGGTCAAGGTGCAGCTGCAGGCCGGCGCCGCGACGCCCGCCCCGCCGGTCGGTACGGCCCTCGGCCCCCACGGCGTCAACATCATGGACTTCTGCAAGGCCTACAACGCGCAGACCGAGTCCATGCGTGGCAACGTGATCCCCGTCGAGATCACCATCTACGAGGACCGGTCCTTCACCTTCGTCACGAAGACCCCGCCGGCCGCCGAGCTCATCAAGAAGGCCGCCGGGCTGCAGAAGGGCTCGGGCGTCCCGCACACCGACAAGGTCGGCAAGCTGACCAAGGACCAGGTGCGCGAGATCGCCGAGACCAAGCTCCCCGACCTCAACGCGAACAACATCGAAGCCGCGATGAAGATCGTCGAGGGCACCGCCCGCTCCATGGGCGTCACCACCGACTGATCGACCCACCCGAGTCGGCAGAGCACGTCGACGCGCCGGGCGCGAGTCGGCGTACCGCACCTGTGGCAGGGCCGCGCTGGCCCACCTGACCACACCTGGACCAAGAAGAGAGAGACCAGACATGCAGCGCAGCAAGACCTACCGCGCGGCGGCCGAGCAGTTCGACAAGGACGAGCTCCACGCGCCGCTGGCCGCGATCAAGATCGCGAAGACCACCAGCAAGAAGAAGTTCGACGAGACCGTCGACGTCGTCATGCGCCTCGGCGTGGACCCCCGCAAGGCCGACCAGATGGTGCGCGGCACCGTCAACCTGCCCCACGGCACCGGCAAGACCGCTCGCGTCCTCGTGTTCGCGAACGGTGACAAGGCCGAGGCCGCCCGTGAGGCCGGCGCCGACGAGGTCGGTGGCGACGAGCTGATCGAGAAGGTGAGCGGCGGCTACCTGAACTTCGACGCCGTCGTGGCGACGCCCGACATGATGGGCAAGGTCGGCCGTCTCGGTCGCGTGCTGGGCCCCCGCGGCCTGATGCCGAACCCGAAGACCGGCACCGTGACGCCGGACGTGGCCAAGGCCGTGACCGACATCAAGGGCGGCAAGATCGAGTTCCGCGTCGACCGTCACGCCAACCTGCACTTCATCATCGGCAAGGCGTCCTTCGCCGAGAGCCAGCTCGCGGAGAACTACGCCGCTGCCCTCGAGGAGGTGCTGCGGCTCAAGCCGGCCAGCTCCAAGGGTCGCTACCTCAAGAAGGTCACCGTCTCGACGACCATGGGCCCCGGCGTCCAGGTCGACCCGAACCGCATCAAGAACGTCGCGTCCGAGGACGAGGGCCAGGCCTGAGCGCCAGCCCCACCACGAGTACGACGACGGCCCGGCCCCTCCTCGGAGGGGCCGGGCCGGCTGCGTTGTCGGGGGTTCTCGGGGGTTCCGGGGCTGCCCGGATGGCGCTCAGCCGGCGGTGAGGTGCTCGGCCGCTGCGAGGGCCACGCAGGTGGCGACGCCGGCCATCGCGGTCTCCACCTGGTCCAGGGGCGGGAAGGTCGGGGCCAGACGGATGTTGCGGTCGCGGGGGTCCTGCCCGTGCGGGAACGACGCCCCGGCCGGCGTCAGCGCGATCCCGGCCTCCTTGGCCAGCTGCCACCACGCGTGACGCGGTGTCGTCGAGCGACGTCGAGGTTGACGAAGTAGCCACCGGTCGGCCGGGTCCACTCGGCGATCTCGAGCCCCTCGAGCCCGGCGGTGAGCGCCGCGTCGACGGCGGCGAACTTCGGGGCGATCAGGGCGCGGTGCTTGCGCATGTGCGCGCGCACGCCCTCGGCGTCGCCGAACAGCTCGACGTGGCGCAGGTGGTTGACCTTGTCCGGGCCGATCGAGGCCATCGACAGGTGCTTGAGGAACCACGCCTTGGTGGCCTCCGAGGCAGCCATCACCGCGACGCCGGCCCCGGCCCAGGTGATCTTCGAGGTCGAGGCGAACAGGACCGGGCGGTCGGGGTTGCCGGCCGCGGCAGCGAGGCCGAGCGCGTCCGCGCTGGCGACCTCGTCGTCGGTGAGGTGGTGCAGTGCGTAGGCGTTGTCCCAGAAGATGCGGAAGTCCGGCGCCGCGGTCGGCATCGACATCAGCGCCCGCGCGACCTCGGGGGAGACCACCGAGCCGGTCGGGTTGGCGTACGTCGGCACCAGCCACATGCCCTTGACGGCCGGGTCGTCGCGCCACCAGCGCGGCGACGGCGTCGACGTCGGGGCCGTCGGCGTTCATCGGCACGGTCAGCATCTCGATGCCGAGGTCGGCGAGCATCGAGAAGTGCCGGTCGTAGCCGGGCACCGGGCAGACGAACTTGACCACCGGCTCGTCCTTCCAGGCCCGCTCCGAACCGGGACCGCCCCACAGCAGCAGGTAGGTGAGCACCTGGTGCATCATCGTGAGGCTCGAGTTGCCGCCGCACAGGACCTGCGCGGTCTCGACGCCCAGCAGCTCGGCGAAGATCTCGCGCAGCTCGGGCAGCCCCTCGAGGCCGCCGTAGTTGCGCACGTCGGTGCCGCTGCGGTCCAGCGTCGTGGTCGGCAGGTCGAGCAGGGCGGCGGAGAGGTCCAGCTGGTCGGGGGCCGGCTTCCCGCGGGTGAGGTCCAGCTTCAGTCCGCGGGCCTGCAGGTCGGCGTAGGCCTGCTGCTGGTGCGGCCAGGAAGGAGGCGAGCTCGTCGGGGGACAGGGAGCGGAGCGGCGACACGCGAGGTCATGTGCCGATCCTGCCAGTCCCGCGGGCGCGAGCCGATTTGGCCGTCCTGGCACGGACGCCGTACTGTCCTGCTCGTAACCAGAGACCGCCGGTCGTCGCGCCATGCATGTGGTGAGACCGAAGGCTCCGAGAGATCGGGCGACCCGCGCAGGAGTACAGAGCAGCCCGTCCTCGACGGGCACCACGCCCTGAGCCTGCGCTCGGGGCGTTCGTCATTTCAGGGCCAGGACCACCGGACCACGGTCTCACCGTCCGGAAGGAGACCCATGGCGCGGCCAGAACGAGCAGGCAGCCGTCGCAGACATCGTTGAGCAGTTCAACGCCTCTGCTGGCGCAGTGCTGACCGACTACCGCGGTCTCACCGTGAAGGAGCTGCAGGACCTGCGCCGCTCCCTCGGCGAGAACGCCAACTACGCCGTGGTCAAGAACACGCTGGCCAAGATCGCCGCCAATCAGGTGGGCATCTCCGGCTTCGACGACATCCTCGTCGGCCCCACCGCCATCGCCTTCATCGAAGGTGACATGGTCGAGGCCGCCAAGGGTCTGCGTGACTTTGCCAAGGCAAACCCCGCCCTGATCATCAAGGGCGGCATCCTGGACGGCACCCCGCTCTCCGCGCAGGAGGTGGCCAAGCTGGCCGACCTCGAGTCGCGCGAGGTCCTGCTGGGCAAGCTGGCCGGCGCGATGCTCGCGTCGCTCCAGAACGCCGTCTCCCTGTTCCAGGCCCCGATCGCCCAGGTCGCCCGTCTCGCGGGTGCGCTGGAGGCGAAGGCCGAGCAGGACCCCTCGATCCTCGCAGGTGGTGCCGGTACCCCGGCCGCCGCCGAGGAGGCCCCGGCTGCCCCGGCCGACGAGCCGCAGCCGAGGCCCCCGCCGACGAGGCCCCCGCTGCGGCGGAGACCTCCGACGAGGGCGACACCGCCGAGGCCTGACCTGCCCGGTCAGCTCGGCAGCACACCACCTGAAACCCGGCCGACCCGCACCCGTAGGGGTGCCGGCCACCTAACGGAAGGAACCGCCACCATGGCGAAGCTCAGCACCGACGAGCTCCTCGACGCGTTCAAGGAGATGACCCTCATCGAGCTCTCCGAGTTCGTGAAGCAGTTCGAGGAGACCTTCGACGTCACCGCCGCGGCCCCCGTCGCCGTGGCCGCTGCCCCCGCCGCCGGCGGTGCCGGCGGCGGCGAGGAGGCCGCTGCCCAGGACGAGTTCGACGTCGTCCTCGAGGCCGCTGGTGACAAGAAGATCAACGTCATCAAGGAGGTGCGCGCCCTCACCTCGCTCGGCCTGAAGGAGGCCAAGGAGCTGGTCGAGGCCGCCCCCAAGGCGATCCTGGAGAAGGTCGACAAGGCCGCGGCCGACAAGGCCAAGGAGGCGCTCGAGGGCGCCGGTGCCACCGTCACCCTCAAGTGACCTCACGTCACTGACGCCGAAGACCTCCGTCGACCCTCGCGGTCGGCGGAGGTCGTTGCATTTCGTGCAGGTGGGGCGCGGTGTGTCCAGATCCGTGGGAGGCCGGATGACAGGTTGGTCTCGAAACGCCACCCGCGAGTGACGCAGTCGACAATAATGCGTAACCTCACGCGCGCAGGCAGCGTTGTTACCGATGAGTGTGGACCCGTTCGGGCTCCCGCACGGGAGTCGTCGAGCGCGGACCACCACGGAGGGAGCACGGCATGGGCGTGGAGATCCAGGTCAACGACCTGACCAAGTCGTTCGGCAAGCAGCTGATCTGGGGGGACGTGTCGCTCACCGTCCCCGCGGGCGAGATCTGCGTGATGCTCGGTCCCTCGGGAACCGGCAAGTCGGTCTTCCTCAAGACCCTGATCGGCCTGCTCAAGCCCGACCGGGGCTCCATCATCATCGAGGGCACCGACATCGCCTCCTGCTCCGAGCGGGAGCTCTACGAGATCCGCAAGCTGTTCGGCGTGCTGTTCCAGGACGGCGCCATGTTCGGCTCGATGAACCTCTACGACAACATCGCCTTCCCGCTGCGCGAGCACACCAAGAAGAGCGAGTCGGAGATCCGCGCGATCGTCATGGAGAAGCTGGACCTCACCGGCCTGATCGGCACCGAGCAGAAGCTGCCCGGTGAGATCTCCGGCGGCATGCGCAAGCGCGCCGGCCTGGCCCGCGCGCTGGTCCTCGACCCCGAGATCGTCCTCTTCGACGAGCCCGACTCCGGTCTCGACCCGGTCCGCACCTCGTTCCTCAACCAGCTCATCGTCGACCTGAACGCCCAGATCGACGCCACGTTCCTGATCGTGACCCACGACATCAACACCGCGCGCACGGTGCCCGACAACATCGGTCTGCTCTACCACAAGCACCTGGCGATGTTCGGTCCCCGCGAGATGCTGCTGAGCTCGGAGGAGCCGGTGGTGCGTCAGTTCCTCAACGCCCAGAAGATCGGCCCGATCGGCATGTCCGAGGAGAAGGACGCCGACGAGCTGGCTGCCGAGTCCGACCAGGAGCTGCCGCCGCTGCCGCCGATCCCGATGCAGCTCGAGCCCTCCAACGGCATCGCTCGACGCTCGCAGCGCGAGCCCGGCGCCTGGTGCCGCGAGCAGCGGGGTGACCCCGCCGCCGGGGTCGTTCGACGAGAACGTCTCCATGTCCACCGGGGTCTGAGGGGGACCTGAGACTCGTGGCATCGACAACGGCGACCCGGGTGCTCGCCCCCGTCGGGGCGGCCGGCAAGCTCTTCGCCTTCGCCCTCGACGTGGGGCGCGCCCTCTTCCGGCGACCCTTCCAGCTGCGCGAGTTCATCCAGCAGGCCTGGTTCATCGCGTCGGTGACCATCATCCCGACCGCCCTGGTCGCCATCCCCTTCGGCGCGGTCATCGCGCTCCAGGTGGGTGGGCTGATCAAGCAGTTCGGGGCCCAGTCGTTCACCGGTTCCGCCTCGGTGCTGGCGGTGGTCCAGCAGGCCGCACCCATCGGTACGGCGCTGCTGATCGCCGGGGCCGGCGGCTCCGCCATCGCGGCCGACCTGGGAGCCCGCAAGATCCGTGAAGAGCTCGACGCCATGATGGTGCTGGGCATCGACCCGATCCAGCGGCTCGTGGTGCCCCGCGTCCTCGCCGCGATGCTGGTCGCGGTCTTCCTCAACGGCCTGGTCAGCGTCGTCGGGGTCGCGGGCGGCTACGTCTTCAACGTCGGCCTGCAGGGCGGCACCCCCGGCGCCTACATCGCCAGCTTCACCGCCCTGGCCCAGCTGCCCGGACCTGTGGGTCGGGCTGCTCAAGGCGCTCGTCTTCGGCATGATCGCCGCGATCGTGGCCGCCTACAAGGGCATGAACGCCAACGGCGGACCCAAGGGCGTGGGCGACGCGGTGAACGAGTCGGTCGTCATCACCTTCGTGCTGCTGTTCATCGTGAACTTCGTCCTGAGCGCGATCTACCTCCAAGTCATTCCTCCGAAGACGGGCTGAGGCAGATGGCAAGCATCAAGTCGGTCTACACCAAGCCCGCCGGAGCCCTCGACCGCCTCGGCGAGGAGCTGGCGTTCTACATCCGCGCCCTGATGGCCACCCCGCGCTCGATCAAGCGCTACCCGAAGGAGATCCTGCGGATCCTCGCCGAGGTCACCCTCGGTTCGGGAGCGCTGGCCGTCATCGGCGGCACCGTCGGCGTCATCCTCGCGATGACCTTCTTCACCGGCGCCCAGGTCGGGCCTGTCCGGGTACGCCGCGCTCGACCAGCTCGGCACGGCGCCGTTCGCCGGTTTCGTCTCGGCCTACTTCAACACCCGCGAGATCGCGCCCGCTGGTCGCCGGCATCGCCCTGGCGGCCACCGTCGGCTGCGGCTTCACCGCCCAGCTCGGCGCGATGCGCATCTCCGAGGAGGTCGACGCCCTCGAGGTGATGGCGATCCCCTCGATGCCGTTCCTGGTCACCACCCGCATCGTGGGCGGCCTGATCGCCATCATCCCGCTCTACGTCGTGGGCCTGCTCTCGTCCTACTTCGCGACCCGGCTGACCGTCACCCAGTTCTTCGGCCAGAGCGCCGGCACCTACGACCACTACTTCAACCTGTTCCTGCCACCGGGCGACGTGCTGTGGTCCTTCGGCAAGGTGCTGGTCTTCGCGGTCGCGGTGATCCTGATCCACTGCTACCACGGCTACAACGCCGGTGGCGGCCCCGCCGGCGTGGGCGTCGCCGTGGGTCGCGCGGTGCGGACCAGCATCGTGGCGGTCAACGTGATCGACCTGTTCCTGTCCATGGCCATCTGGGGCTCCAGCACCACTGTCCGGTTGGCGGGTTGAGACGATGATCCTTCGACACACCAAGCTCCTCGGCATCCTCTTCCTCGCGATGCTCGTCGGCGGGGCGTGGCTGACCTACGCGATCTTCACCAAGAAGTTCGTCGAGTACGACGAGGTCACCCTGCAGACCTCCCGCATCGGCCTGCAGCTGCCCGAGCGCGCCGACGTCAAGATCCGCGGCGTCATCGTCGGGGAGGTGCTCGACTACGTGCCCACCGAAGCCGGTGCCGACATCACGCTGGGCCTCTACCCCGAGGAGATCGGCACGATCCCCGCCGGGGTGACCGGCTCGATCGTGCCCAAGACCCTCTTCGGCGAGAAGTACGTCGCGCTGGTGATGGAGGGCGAGACGACGTCGTCCGGGCCCACCATCGAGGCCGGCGACGTCATCGACCGCACCGAGGTGGCCACCGAGGTCGAGAAGGTGCTCTCCGACCTCTACCCGCTGCTGCGCACCGTCCAGCCGGCCGAGCTGAACATGACGCTCAACGCGCTGGCCACCGCCCTCGAGGGCCGCGGCGACCAGCTCGGCGACAACCTCGAGACCCTCGACTCCTACCTCAAGCGCTTCAACCCCCAGCTGCCGGGAGCGATCGAGGACCTGCGCCTGACCGCCCAGGTCTCCGACATCTACGCCGACGTGCTGCCCGAGGTGGGCCAGATCCTGCGTGACCAGGTCACCACGCTGGGCACCCTGGAGGAGCAGTCGGACACCCTCAACGCGCTGTTCCGCGACGTCACCGCCTTCTCCGGCAGCGCCCGCACCTTCCTGGCCGACAACGAGAAGAACCTGATCCGCCTCGGTCGAGGTCAGCGAGCCGCAGGTGCGGCTGCTGGCGAAGTACTCCCCGGAGTTCACCTGCCTGACCCGCGGCATCGTCAACGCCGGCAAGCTGCAGGCCGAGGCGTTCCGCAACTTCACCCTGCACATCGTCCTGGAGACGCTGCCCAACCAGCCGCGTGCCTACAACGTCAACGACAAGCCTCGCTACGGCGGGACACGAGCGGCCCGCACTGCCTCACGCTGCCGAACCCGCCGTTCAGCCAGTCGAACCCGGGCGAACCAGCCGGACTTCAACGACGGTGTCGACGAGCCGACCGGAAAGGGCACCTGCCGCGTCGACTCCCGGATTCTCCTCCAGCGCCGGACAGGGGTACGCCGGCAGCGTCGCCGAGTTCGACCTGCTGAAGTCCCTGCTCGCCCCGGGCATGGGCGTGAGCACCTCCGAGGTGCCTGACCTCGGGGCCCTGCTGCTGGGTCCGATGGCGCGTGGCGCGGAGGTGAGCCTGAGATGAGGAAGCTCCTCGACGCCCAGACCCTGAGCGC
Source organism: uncultured Actinomycetota bacterium (assembly GCA_963722135.1). Classification (GTDB taxonomy): domain Bacteria; phylum Actinomycetota; class Actinomycetes; order Propionibacteriales; family Nocardioidaceae; genus Nocardioides. The sequence goes on along the minus strand of CAVRJT010000001.1, from coordinate 121,847 downwards.
GCTGGTCAAGCTGCTGATCTTCGTGGTGATCACGCTGATGGCCACCGGCGATCCTGATCATCACCATCGGCAACATCTCCTTCGCCGACTCCAAGGAGTACAAGGCGCAGTTCGTCGACGCCACCGGAGTGGTCAAGGGCGACGACGTGCGCGTGGCCGGCGTCAAGGTCGGCACCGTCACCGACGTCGAGGTCGTCGACCGCACCCGCGCCCTGGTCAGCTTCGACCTCGAGGAGCGAGGTGACCCTCACCGACGCCTCGCCGGGCCTCCATCCGCTACCGCAACCTGGTGGGCCAGCGCTACATCTCGCTGACCCAGCAGGTCGGCGACACCGCCGAGCTGGAGGAGGGCGACACGATCGACGTCGCGAACACCTCCCCGGCCCTCGACCTCACCGTGCTGTTCAACGGCTTCAAGCCGCTCTTCCAGGCGCTGTCGCCCGCTGACGTCAACAAGCTCTCCTACGAGGTCGTCCAGGTCTTCCAGGGCGAGGGCGGCACGCTCGAGAGCCTGCTGGCCAGCACCGCCTCGGTCACCAGCACCCTGGCCGACCGCGACGAGCTGATCAGCGACCTGATCACGCAACCTCGACCAGGTGCTCGACAACATCGCCGACCGCGACGACCAGCTCAGCGACCTGATCCTGAACTTCCGCACCCTGGTCAAGGGGCTCAAGCAGGACCGGGGCGCGATCCTCGGCTCGCTCGAGCAGATCTCGCTGCTCTCCGAGCAGACCGCCGATCTCGTGGGCGGCATCCGCCAGCCCTTCACCAACGACGTCAAGCAGCTGCGTCGGCTCGCCGGCAACATCAACCGCAACAAGGGCGAGCTCGACCGGGCCCTGCAGGTGCTGCCGATCAAGCTCACGAAGGTCGGACGTACCGCGATCTACGGCAGCTACTTCAACTTCTTCCTGTGCGGCTTCGAGGGTCGCGTGCGCCTGCCCGGGGGCCAAGCGGTCCCGGTGGACTTCAAGACCGGTGCGGAGAGGTGTGATCTCGGATGAAGCCCTTCCGCGAGCGGAACCCCGTGATCATCGGCCTGGTCAGCCTCAGCGTGCTGGCCGTGCTCCTGGTCGCGGCCTTCCGCGCCCAGGACCTGCCGCTGATCGGCGGCGGCGACACCTACTACGCCGAGTTCAGCCGAGGCCGGCGGCCTGCAGCCCGACGACGAGGTCCGCATCGCCGGTGTGCGCGTGGGCCAGGTCAAGAGCATCGAGCTCGCCGACGGTGTCGTGCGGGTGGCCTTCCAGGTCAAGACCGACTCCGGCTTCGGCCCCGACAGCCGCGCCGACATCCGGGTCAAGACCCTGCTCGGCGCGATGTACGTCTCGGTCGACCCCGCCGGCTCCGGCCAGCTCGAGGAGGGCGCCACCATCCCGGTCGAGCGCACCTCCTCGCCCTTCGACGTGGTGGAGGCCTTCGAGGGTCTCGCCGACACGGCGGGCGACATCGACACCGACCAGCTCGCACGCTCCCTGACCACGCTGGCCGACCTGACCCGCAACACGCCCGAGGAGTTCCGGGCCGCCCTCGACGGCGTCTCCCGGCTCTCCACGAACATCGCCGACAAGAACGAGGAGATCGGCAGCCTGCTGACGAACCTCGACCGGGTCTCGACCGTGCTCGACGACCGCGACGAGGACCTCGTCGACCTGATGTCGGACGCCGACGTGCTCTTCCAGGCGCTGGTGGCGCCGGCGCGACCAGGTCCACCGGCTCCTGGTGTCGACCAGCGAGCTCTCGCGGGAGCTGACCCGCCTGGTGCGCGACACCCGCGGTGACCTCAAGCCGGCGCTCGACGAGCTCGAGGGCGTCCTCGCAGTGCTGAACAAGAACGAGGACAACATCGACGACAGCATCCGGTTGATGGCGCCGTTCTACCGCGTCTTCGCGAACACCCTGGGCAACGGCCCGTGGTTCGACACCTACATCCAGAACCTCCCGCCCGTCCCCGAGGTCCTCAACGGAGGTGGCATCTCGTGAGCGCCGTACGCCGCTTCGCCGCCCCGCTGGTGATCGTGGCCCTGCTGATCGCGGCCGCGTTGACGTTCCTGGGTGGAGACGAGCCCAAGACCCTGACCGCGCAGTTCCCGCGCACCGTGTCGGTCTACGAGGGCTCCGACGTGCGGATCCTCGGGGTCCCGGTCGGCCAGGTGGAGAGCGTGGTCCCCTCGGGCACCGAGGTGCGTGGTCACGATGACCTACGACGCGGACGTGAAGGTCCCGGTCGACGCGAGCGCGGTGATCATCGCCCCGTCGATCGTGGGCGACCGCTACATCCAGCTGACCCCCGTCTACGAGGAGGGCGAGGAGATCGCCGAGGGCAAGATCCTCGGCGTCGACCGCACCTCGGTCCCGCTCGAGCTCGACGACATCTACGCCAGCCTCGACCGGCTCAACGTGGCCCTGGGGCCCGACGGCGCCAACAAGAACGGCGCGCTGAACGACCTCCTCCAGGTCACCGCGGAGAACTTCGGCGGCCAGGGGGCTGCCTTCAAGCAGACGATCGGCGACTTCAGCCGCCTCTCCGAGACTCTCGACGACAACAAGGACGAGCTGTTCTCCTCGCTGGCCGAGGTGCAGTCCTTCGTCAGCACGCTGGCCGAGAACGACACCACCGTGCGCCAGTTCAACCAGTCCCTGGCCGACGTGTCGGAGCTGCTTGCCGGCGAGCGTCAGGAGCTGGCCGGATCGCTGGCCAACCTGTCCACCGCACTGGGCGAGGTCAACGACTTCGTCAAGACCAACCGCGACGTCCTCGGACGCGACATCAAGGGGTTGAACCGGGTGGCGAAGGTGCTGGTCAAGCAGCGCTCGGCCCTCGACGAGGTGCTCGGCACCGCGCCGCTGGCGCTGAACAACCTGGCGCTGACCTACAACCCGCAGGCCGGCACCCTCGACACCAACGCCAACGTCGGCGAGGCGATCAACCAGCTCGAGACCGAGCCCGCTCTGCTGCTGTGCACCGTGGTGAACTCGGTGGACCCGACAGGCGGTCTCTGCGACCTGGTGCAGGACACCCTGCCCCGTCCCGGCGCGCTCGACGCGCTCCGCGGCGGCAAGGGCATCGCAGCCGGCACCCGCCCCGATTCGTTCGACCCGACCCTGGGTGGGCTCGTGGGGGTGAACCGCTGATGCGCAGGATGCGTCTCGCGCTGGTCGTGCTGGCTGCCTCGCTGTCCCTCAGCGCGTGCGACTTCGACGTCTACTCGCTGCCCCTGCCCGGCGGCACCGACACCGGCGACGACCCGATCACCGTCACCGCCCAGTTCCGCGACGTGCTGGACCTGGTCCCCAAGTCGACGGTCAAGTACAACGAGGTCGACGTGGGCAAGGTGCTCAGCGTCGAGCTCGACGGCACGGTGGCCGAGGTGACCATGGAGCTGCGCAGCGACACCGAGCTGCCCGACGCCCCGCTGGCCCAGATCCGCCAGACCAGCCTGCTGGGCGAGAAGTTCGTCTCGCTCGCGGCCCCGGCCGACGGCGGCAGCGGCGAGCTCGGCGACGGCGACGTCATCTCCCTGGACCGCACCGGGCGCAACCCGGAGGTCGAGGAGGTGCTCGGCGCCCTGAGCCTGGTGCTCAACGGCGGTGGCGTGGCCCAGCTCAAGACCATCACCCAGGAGCTCAACCTCGCCCTCGAGGGCCGTGAGGACGCCGCCAAGTCGGTGCTGACCCAGGTCGACACCCTCGTGGGCACCCTCGACGACAACAAGGCCGACATCGTCGACGCCATCGCCCGGCTCAACGATCTCGCGGTCGCGGTGCGCAAGCAGCAGGGCGACATCAACCTCGCCCTCGACGAGCTGCCCTCGGCCCTGGTCTCGCTGGACCGCCAGCGCGACGACCTCGTCACCATGCTGAAGGCACTGGACCGCCTCGGGGACGTGGGCGTGCGGGTGATCCGCGCGACCAAGCAGGACACCATCGACACCCTCACCCAGCTCCAGCCGGTGCTGACCTCGCTCGCCGACTCCGGCGATGCCTTCGTGAAGGCCTTCAACGTGTTCCTGACCTACCCCTTCGTCGACGAGGTCGTGGGCCGCGACCCGCAGGTCGCCCGCAACCTGCACATGGGCGACTACACCAACCTCGACGTCCAGCTCGAGGTCGACCTGTCCGGCGGCGTCACCGGGCGTGCCCAGCGAGCTGCCCACGGTGCTGCCCACCGACCTCGACCCCACGAAGCTGGTGGGTGACGTGGCGAAGTGCCTGGCCAGCGGCAGCCTCACCTCGAAGGCCTGCGCCAAGGTGCTGAAGACCCCGGAGAAGCTGCTCAAGCTCAAGGAGCAGTGCCAGAAGAAGAAGAACAAGAAGACGGTGGTCTGCGAGCTGCTGAACGCCAATCTCCCGGGCCTGCCCGGTGGCATCCACGGGGAGGAGCTGCCGGACCTCCCCATCATCGGCGGCCTGCTGCGTCCCGGCTTCGACGCCGACCGGGGGCCCACCCTGGCCCAGCTCTCCCAGATCTACGACGAGGACCTCGTGATGCTGCTCGTGCCCGGGATGGTGGTCCGATGATCACCCGCCGCACCAAGCTCCAGCTGATGGTCTTCGTGCTCATCACGCTGGTCGGCGTCTCCTACGTCGGGGCCCGCTACGCCCGCCTCGACCGGCTCTTCTACGACAGCTCCTACACCGTGGTCGCGCACTTCGAGCGCTCCGGCGGCATCTTCGCCGGGGCGAGGTGACCTACCGCGGCGTCGGGATCGGCCGCGTCGACCGACTCGTGCTCACCGACGACGGCGTCGACGTGCACCTCTCGATCGAGAAGGACTACGACACGATCCCGGCCGACGCCCTCGCCGTGGTGGGCAACCGTTCCGCGGTGGGCGAGCAGTACGTCGAGCTGCAGCCGCAGTCGAGACTCCGAGCCCTACCTCGAGGAGGACTCCGAGATCGCCGTCGCGGACACCCGCACGCCGATCGCGACCGAGACGCTGCTCGAGAACCTGTCGACGACCGTCTCCTCGGTCGACCGCGACGCGCTGCGCACGACCGTCGAAGAGCTGGGCGCCGCCTTCGGGGGCACCGGCGAGGACCTCCAGCGCATCATCGACACCGGCAACTCCTTCATCGAGACCGCGAACGACAACTTCGACGTCACCACCGCGCTGATCCGCGACTCCAACGTGGTGCTCAACGGCCAGATCAGCCTCCGAGAGCGCGATCCGCACGTTCGCCAGCCAGCTCTCGCTGTTCAGCGGCACCCTGGCCGACGCGGACCCGGACCTGCGTCGTCTCATCGCCAACGGCTCACCGGCCGCGGTGCAGCTGCGCGGACTCATCGAGGACAACCGCGTCGAGCTCGGCAGCCTGATCAACAACCTGGTCACCACCGGCGAGGTCGTGGTCCGCCACCTCGACGGCATCGAGCAGCTGCTGGTGATCTACCCCTACGTGGTCGAGGGCGGCTTCACGGTCGTCTCGAAGTCCCCCGACACCGGGCTCTACGACGCGCACTTCGGCATGATCATCACCGACAAGGCCGTGTGCCGCGCCGGCTACCAGGGCTCCGACCGGCGTCCGCCGCAGGACGGCAGCAACCGGCCGATGAACGAGAACGCCCGGTGCACCGAGCCTCCCGCGGTCAGCAACGCCCGCGGCGCCCAGAACGTCTACCCGCGACCTGCCGCCTCCTACGACCCCTCCTCGGTGGTCGCCTCCTTCGATCCCGACACCGGTGAGCTCACCTGGGGCGAGCGCCCGCCGGCCGAGCTGGCCTCGCCCGGTAGCGTGGCCCCGCCGACGCTCGGGAAGGAGTCCTGGAAGTGGCTGTTCCTCCAGCCGCTCGTCGCGGACCGTTGACGAGCAGGGCCTCGGCCCCGGTCTTTCGACTCGTCCTCGCGGCCGTCCTGACGCTGCTGCTGGTCGCGGGCCTCGTGCTCGTCGCCGTCGTGGTGCTGACCCGCAGCTCGAGCGCGGACGGCAACCTCGCTCAACGGGTCGCCAACGTCGCCCAGGGGCGCAACGAGATCCAGGACGAGCGCGAGCGGGTCATGGACGTCGCCTCGCAGTTCATGCTCCGGGTCAACACCTACGGCCCGGACCTGCTGGACGAGGACGGGCAGATGCCGGAGTACCGCGACCTGGTCTCCGAGCTGATCACGGCCAAGTTCCGCGCTGACTTCGAGGAGCAGGTCGGCACCGCCGAGCAGACCGTGGCGCAGGCCGGTCTCGGTCGAGCCAGCGAGGTGTACGCCGTCGGCGTGTCCACCCTCGACTCCGACTCCGCCTCCGCGCTGGTGGCCGGGCAGTTCACCAACTCCTTCCCGCAGGGCAAGGACCAGGAACGGGTCGACGGCGCCCCCGCCCAGTTCCGCGTGCGTGTCGACCTCGTCAAGGTCGGCGGCGAGTGGCAGGTCGACGCCTTCGCGCCGGTCACCGGGCGTGCTGCCACCGACCCCACGGACCCCACCGCGCCCTCGAGCGACCCGACCACCGACGGGGGAGAGCAGTGAGCGCCTCCGGAGCCAGCTGGTACGACGTCCTCGGGCGTCGAGCCGGACGCCAGCCCCGAGCAGGTGCGCGCCGCCTGGCGCGCCGGCATCGCCGACCTCGACCCGAGCCAGCGCCGCTTCCGGCTGCTGAACCAGGCCGCCGAGGTCCTGCTGGACCCCGCGCGTCGCGCCGAGCACGACGCCGCCCTCGCAGCCGACGCCGGGCCGGAGCGGGAAGCAGAGCCGGAGCAGGAAGCAGAGCCGGAGCAGGAAGCAGGGCTGGAGCCGACTGCTGGACCGGCGTCCCGACCGGCCAGGGCGTCGTCGCTGCCCCTGGTGCCCGGGTGGGTCCTGGTGGTCCTCACGGTGCTGGCGGTGCTCTCCGTGGGTGCTGCGGTCCTGGTCTCGGTGCAGTCCAACGAGCGCGTCGTGTCCTCCGCGGACGGCGGCAACGCGATCGAGGAGTCGGCCGAGCAGGCGCGCGCCGTCGCCGAGCGTGCGGTGGGCCCGGTGCTGTCCTACGACTACCGCACCTTCGAGGAGTCCACCGCGGCCGCCCGCTCGTACATGACCACCGGCTACCAGCAGGAGTACGACCAGCTCGTCGCCGCGCTCGAGCCGAACCTGGAGGAGGTGCAGCCGGTGGTGGAGGTCGAGGTCATCGACTCCGCCGTGGTGCGCACCAGCGGCGACCGCGTCGACGTGCTGGTCTTCGTGAACCGTCCCACCCTGCGCAAGGGGATGGAGCAGGCCGAGGTCTACAAGGACCAGGTGACCATCCGGATGGTGCGCGAGGACGGCGAGTGGCTGGTCGGCGACCTGTCCACGAACCAGCTCGAGGACTGAGAAGACACCCCCGATCGGCGCCGCACGCGGCCGAGGTGCTTGACCTGTGGCCCGCGGGGGCTCATCATCATCGGGACATCCATCGTCGACGATGCGTGCCTGTCTTGTCGCGCACTCGGTCCTCGGGTAGTGTAGCGCCTTGCGCCTGCCCTCAAATGCCCTCATGCCTTCCCGGTGGCTGTGTGGTGGTCGGCGGCGCCATCGATGAGCAGACCCGTCGAAGGACTCACTCTTGGCCGCGCGCACCGCTTCCGCCGTTTCTCGTGCTAACCGCCGCATCTCGTTCGCAAAGATCGCCGAACCTCTCGAGGTTCCCCAGCTCCTCTCTCTCCAGACCGACAGCTTCGACTGGCTGGTCGGCAACGACAAGTGGACCGAGGAGGTCGAGCGTCGCCGTGCCAACGGCGACGACGTCTCCGAGAAGTCCGGTCTGACGGAGATCTTCGAGGAGATCTCGCCGATCGAGGACTTCAGCGAGACCATGTCGCTCTCGTTCGAGAACCCTGTCTTCTACGACCCCAAGTACACGGTCGACGAGTGCAAGGAGAAGGACTTCACCTACTCCGCGCCGCTCTACGTGTCGGCGGAGTTCACCAACAACGACACCGGTGAGATCAAGGGCCAGACGGTCTTCATGGGCGACTTCCCGCTCATGACCCCCAAGGGCACGTTCGTCATCAACGGCACCGAGCGCGTCGTCGTCTCCCAGCTGGTCCGCAGCCCGGGCGTCTACTTCGAGCGCTCGGCGGACAAGACGTCCGACAAGGACATCTACACCGCCAAGCTCATCCCCAGCCGCGGCGCCTGGCTCGAGTTCGAGATCGACAAGCGCGACCTCGTCGGCGTCCGCCTGGACCGCAAGCGCAAGCAGAACGTCACCGTGCTGCTCAAGGCCCTCGGCTGGACCAACGAGCAGATCCGCGAGGAGTTCGGCCAGTACGAGTCGATGATGCTCACGCTGGAGAAGGACCACACCGAGACGCAGAAGGATGCGCTCCTCGACATCTACCGCAAGCTGCGTCCGGGCGAGCCCCCCACCGAGGAGGCCGCGCAGACCCTGCTGAACAACTACTACTTCAACCCCAAGCGCTACGACCTGGCCAAGGTCGGTCGGTACAAGATCAACAAGAAGCTCGGTCTGACCGAGGCCTTCGACCAGCAGACCCTGACCGTGGACGACGTCGTCGCCGCGATCCGCTACATCGTCGCGCTGCACGACGGCCAGCGACCAGGTCGAGGCGCCCTCGGGCACGCTCGACGTGGCCTCCGACGACATCGACCACTTCGGCAACCGTCGGATGCGCACGGTGGGCGAGCTGATCCAGAACCAGCTGCGCACCGGCCTGGCGCGCATGGAGCGCGTGGTCCGTGAGCGGATGACGACCCAGGACGTCGAGGCGATCACGCCGCAGTCGCTGATCAACATCCGCCCGGTGGTCGCGGCGCTGAAGGAGTTCTTCGGCACCTCGCAGCTGAGCCAGTTCATGGACCAGACCAACCCCATCGCGGGTCTGACGCACAAGCGTCGCCTGTCCGCGCTGGGCCCGGGCGGTCTCTCGCGCGACCGCGCCGGCATGGAGGTCCGCGACGTGCACCCGTCGCACTACGGCCGCATGTGCCCCATCGAGACCCCTGAAGGTCCCGAACATCGGTCTGATCGGCTCGCTGGCCTCCTACGGCCGCATCAACCCGTTCGGCTTCGTCGAGACGCCCGTACCGCAAGGTCGTCGAGGGTCAGGTCACCGACCAGATCGACTACCTGACCGCCGACGACGAGGACCGCTTCGTCATCGCGCAGGCCAACGCCGTGCTCGACGACGACCTGCGCTTCGTCAACGAGCGCGTCCTGGTGCGACCCGCGACGGCGAGGTCTCCGAGATCCTGGCCGGCGAGATCGACTACATGGACGTCTCGCCGCGCCAGATGGTGTCGGTCGCGACCGCGCTGATCCCGTTCCTCGAGCACGACGACGCCAACCGTGCGCTCATGGGCGCCAACATGCAGCGCCAGGCCGTCCCGCTGATCCGCAGCGACAGCCCCCTGGTCGGCACCGGCATGGAGTACCGCGCCGCGGTCGACGCCGGCGACGTGGTCGTCGCCGAGAAGGCCGGAGTCGTCAAGGACGTCTCCGCCGACCTCGTCGAGACCATGAACGACGACGGCAGCTACTCGTCGCTACAAGCTCGCGAAGTTCCGCCGCTCCAACCAGGGCACCTGCATCAACCAGCGTCCGCTGGTCGTCGAGGGCGACCGCCTCGAGGTCGGCAGCCCGATCGCCGACGGCCCCTGCACCGACGAGGCCGAGATGGCCCTGGGCACCAACCTGCTCGTCGCCTTCATGCCGTGGCAGGGTCACAACTACGAGGACGCGATCATCCTCTCGCAGCGCCTGGTGCAGGAGGACGTCCTCACCTCGATCCACATCGAGGAGCACGAGGTCGACGCCCGCGACACCAAGCTGGGCCCCGAGGAGATCACCCGGGACATCCCGAACATCTCCGAGGAGGGTCTGGCCGACCTCGACGAGCGCGGCATCATCCGCATCGGTGCCGAGGTCGTGACCGGGGACATCCTGGTCGGCAAGGTCACGCCCAAGGGCGAGACCGAGCTGACCCCCGAGGAGCGCCTGCTGCGCGCGATCTTCGGCGAGAAGGCGCGCGAGGTGCGCGACACCTCGATGAAGGTGCCGCACGGCGAGTCCGGCACGTCATCGGCGTGCGCGTCTTCGACCGCGAGGACGGCGACGAGCTGCCCCCGGGCGTCAACCAGCTGGTCCGCGTCTACGTGGCCCAGAAGCGCAAGATCTCGGTGGGCGACAAGCTCGCCGGACGCCACGGCAACAAGGGCGTCATCGCCAAGATCCTGCCGATCGAGGACATGCCGTTCATGGAGGACGGCACCCCGGTCGACGTCGTGCTCAACCCGCTGGGTGTGCCGCGACGGATGAACATCGGTCAGATCCTCGAGCTCCACCTCGGCTGGCTCGCCCAGCAGGGTTGGGACCTCGACCTCGCCGAGGACACCTCCGACGCCGACTGGAAGCAGCGGTTGATCAAGATCCACGTCGAGAAGGCGGAGCCCGCGCACCAAGGTCGCGACGCCGGTCTTCGACGGTGCGCGCGAGGACGAGATCATCGGCCTGCTCGGCTCGACGATCCCCAACCGCGACGGCGTGCGGATGATCGACGGCACCGGCAAGGCCGACCTGTTCGACGGTCGCTCCGGCGAGCCCTTCCCGGACCCGGTCTCGGTCGGCTACATGTACATCCTGAAGCTGCACCACCTCGTGGACGACAAGATCCACGCGCGCAGCACCGGCCCCTACTCGATGATCACGCAGCAGCCCCTGGGCGGTAAGGCCCAGTTCGGTGGCCAGCGCTTCGGCGAGATGGAGGTCTGGGCGATGGAGGCGTACGGCGCCGCCTACGCCCTGCAGGAGCTGCTGACGATCAAGTCCGACGACGTGCCGGGTCGCGTCAAGGTCTACGAGGCGATCGTCAAGGGCGAGAACATCCCCGACTCCGGCATCCCCGAGTCGTTCAAGGTGCTCGTCAAGGAGATGCAGTCGCTGTGCCTGAACGTGGAGGTCCTCTCCCAGGACGGCACCAGCATCGAGCTGCGCGACGCGGAGGAAGACGTCTTCCGCGCCGCCGAGGAGCTCGGCATCGACCTGTCGCGTCGCGAGCCGAGCTCGGTCGAAGAGGTGTGAGCACGGTGGCCGGCGCGCTCGTCGCGCCGGCCGCTGCTCCCGCCCCCCACGTCTGACTTTCCAAGAACCAATGAAGGGTTGCAGCCAAGGTGCTCGACGTTAACTTCTTCGACCAGCTTCAGATCGGTCTGGCCACCGCGGACGACATCCGCACGTGGAGCCACGGCGAGGTCAAGAAGCCGGAAACCATCAACTACCGCACGCTCAAGCCCGAGCGCGACGGTCTCTTCTGCGAGAAGATCTTCGGTCCCACCCGGGACTGGGAGTGCTACTGCGGCAAGTACAAGCGCGTGCGCTTCAAGGGCATCATCTGCGAGCGCTGCGGCGTCGAGGTGACCCGCTCCAAGGTGCGCCGCGAGCGGATGGGCCACATCGAGCTCGCCGCCCCGGTGACGCACATCTGGTACTTCAAGGGCGTGCCCAGCCGGCTGGGCTACCTGCTCGACCTGGCCCCGAAGGACCTCGAGAAGGTCATCTACTTCGCGGCCTACATGATCACCTCCGTCGACGAGGACGCTCGCCACCGCGACCTGTCCTCGCTCGAGGGCAAGATCGGCCTCGAGCGCGAGCGCCTCGAGAAGCGTCGCGACCAGTCGCTGGAGGACCGCACCCGCAAGCTGGAGGAGGACCTCGCGGCCCTCGAGGCCGAGGGTGCCAAGGCCGACGCGCGTCGCAAGGTGCGCGACGGTGCCGAGCGGGAGATGAAGCAGCTGCGCGACCGTGCGCAGCGCGAGATCGACCGCCTCGACGAGGTGTGGAACACCTTCAAGTCCCTCAAGGTCCAGGACCTGATCGGCGACGAGATGCTCTACCGCGAGATGAAGGCCTGGTTCGGCAAGTACTTCGAGGGCCACATGGGCGCCGCGGCGATCCAGAAGCGCCTGCAGGACTTCGACATCGCCGGCCGAGGTCGAGTCGCTGCGCGACACCATCGCCAACGGCAAGGGCCAGAAGAAGGTCCGCGCCCTCAAGCGCCTCAAGGTCGTCGACGCCTTCCGCAAGACCGGCAACGAGCCCCGCGGCATGGTCCTCGACGCCGTCCCGGTCATCCCGCCGGACCTGCGTCCGATGGTGCAGCTCGACGGTGGCCGCTTCGCGACCTCCGACCTCAACGACCTGTACCGCCGCGTGATCAACCGCAACAACCGCCTCAAGCGGCTGCTCGACCTCGGTGCGCCCGAGATCATCGTCAACAACGAGAAGCGGATGCTCCAGGAGGCCGTCGACTCGCTGTTCGACAACGGCCGTCGTGGTCGTCCGGTCACGGGCCCGGGCAACCGGCCGCTGAAGTCGCTGTCCGACATGCTCAAGGGCAAGCAGGGTCGTTTCCGTCAGAACCTGCTGGGCAAGCGCGTGGACTACTCGGGCCGTTCGGTCATCGTGTCGGGTCCGCAGCTGAAGCTGCACCAGTGCGGTCTGCCCAAGCAGATGGCGCTCGAGCTCTTCAAGCCCTTCGTGATGAAGCGCCTGGTCGACCTGTCGCACGCGCAGAACATCAAGTCCGCCAAGCGGATGGTCGAGCGCGCTCGTCCGGTCGTGTGGGACGTGCTCGAGGAGGTCATCACCGAGCACCCGGTGCTGCTGAACCGTGCACCCACCCTGCACCGCCTGGGCATCCAGGCCTTCGAGCCGCAGCTCATCGAGGGCAAGGCCATCCAGATCCACCCGCTCGTGTGCGGCGCGTTCAACGCCGACTTCGACGGTGACCAGATGGCGGTGCACCTGCCGCTGTCGGCCGAGGCCCAGGCCGAGGCCCGGATCCTGATGCTGTCGACGAACAACATCCTCAAGCCCTCGGACGGCCGTCCGGTCACCATGCCGTCGCAGGACATGATCATCGGCCTGTTCTGGCTGACCACGGACCGCGACGGCGAGGTCGGCGAAGGCCGGGCCTTCTCCAGCGTGGCCGAGGCGATCATGGCCTTCGACCGCTCGGAGATCACGCTGCAGTCGAAGGTCAAGATCCGTCTCGACGACGTGGTGCCGGGCTCCGGGGCCGAGTTCAACGAGAGCGGACCGAAGGCCGAGACCGACCACCGTCGAGACCACCCTGGGTCGCGCCCTGTTCAACGAGACGCTGCCCGCCGACTACCCGTTCGTGAACTACGAGGTCGGCAAGAAGCAGCTCGGCGCGATCGTCAACGACCTCGCGGAGCGCTACACCAAGGTCGAGGTCGCCGCCTCGCTCGACGCCCTCAAGGACGCCGGCTTCAGCTTCGCGACCTTCTCGGGTGTCACCGTCTCCATCGACGACGTCACCACGCCGGCCGACAAGCTCGAGATCCTCGCGCCGTACGAGGCCCAGGCCGCGAAGGTGCAGAAGGACTTCGAGCGCGGTCTGATGACCGACGACGAGCGCCGTCAGGAGCTCGTCGAGATCTGGACCGACGCCAGCCGCAAGGTCGGCGACGCGATGGAGAAGGCGTTCGACCGGACCAACCCCATCTACATGATGGTCGACTCGGGCGCGTCCGGAAACATGAACCAGATCCGTCAGGTCGGCGCCATGCGTGGTCTGGTGGCCAACCCGAAGGGCGAGATCATCCCGCGCCCGATCAAGGCGAACTTCCGTGAGGGCCTCTCGGTCCTGGAGTACTTCATCTCCACCCACGGTGCTCGCAAGGGTCTGGCCGACACCGCCCTGCGTACCGCCGACTCGGGCTACCTGACCCGGCGCCTGGTCGACGTCTCGCAGGACGTCATCATCCGCGAGGACGACTGTGGCACCGAGCGCGGTCTGCCCAAGCGGATCGGTGAGCGTCGTGAGGACGGCACCGTGGTCAAGGCGGAGAACGCCGAGACCGCGGCGTACGCCCGCGCGGCCGCCACCGAGGTCACCCACCCGGAGACCGGCGAGACCCTCGCCGCCGCCGGTGAGGACCTCGGCGACGTCAAGATCGACGAGCTCGTGGCAGCCGGCATCGAGGAGGTCAAGGTCCGCTCCGTGCTGACCTGCGACGCCAAGACCGGTACCTGCGCCAAGTGCTACGGGCGCTCGCTGGCCACCGGCAAGCTCGTCGACATCGGTGAGGCGGTCGGCATCATCGCCGCCCAGTCCATCGGTGAGCCGGGCACGCAGCTGACCATGCGTACCTTCCACACCGGTGGTGTGGCCTCCGCGGACGACATCACGCAGGGTCTGCCCCGCGTGGTCGAGCTCTTCGAGGCCCGCTCGCCCAAGGGTCGTACGCCGATCGCCGAGGCGGCCGGTCGGGTCGAGATCGACGAGACCGACAAGGCTCGCAAGATCCTGGTCACGCCCGACGACGGCTCGGAGGTCCAGGAGTACCCGGTCTCCAAGCGCTCGCGTCTCAACGTGGACGACGGCCAGCACATCGAGGTGGGCCACCACCTCACGTCGGGCACCCCGGACCCGCAGGACGTCCTGCGGATCCTCGGTGTGCGTCGCGCCCAGGAGCACCTGGTGGACGAGGTCCAGCAGGTCTACCGCTCGCAGGGCGTGTCGATCCACGACAAGCACATCGAGATCATCGTGCGCCAGATGCTGCGTCGCGTCACGGTGATCGAGTCGGGCGAGACGAACCTGCTGCCCTCCGACCTCGTGGACCGCGTGCGGTTCGAGGAGGAGAACCGTCGGGTCGTCTCCGAGGGCGGCAAGCCGGCCTCGGGTCGTCCGGTGCTCATGGGCATCACCAAGGCCTCGCTGGCGACCGAGTCGTGGCTCTCGGCGGCCTCCTTCCAGGAGACCACCCGGGTGCTCACCGACGCGGCGATCCACGGGCGCAGCGACTCGCTGCGTGGTCTCAAGGAGAACGTGATCATCGGAAAGCTGATCCCGGCGGGCACCGGCCTCGAGCGGTACCGCGCCATCCGGGTGGAGCCGACCGAGGAGGCTCGGGCCGCGGCGTACTCCGTCACCGGCTACGACTCCTACGACTACGAGTTCGGTGGCAACGCCGGCGGCCAGGCCGTGGCCCTGGACGACTTCGACTTCGGGTCGTACCAGAGCTGATCCTCGGCTCCCGCACCACGACCGCAGGGCCCCACCCGATCCGGGTGGGGCCCTGCGGCGTTCCCGGACCTCCTCGCCCCCGCGGGTGTGACCGGCACCACGGACGCATGGTGGTCTGAGGAGGTCCGACACTCGGGAGGAACCATGGACCAGCAGCACGCAGCGCACGAGCCCAGCGAGGCCGAGATCGAGGAGGAGCGCGAGCGCCGCCTGGCCGACGAGAACCGGCCCGACGGGGCCGAGATCGACAACACCGGCCGCGACTTCGACCCCGAGCACGGCATGTTCGAGGACAGTGACGACTACGGGGCGACCCCGGCGCCGTACCCGCCGCTGGAGGAGCAGGAGACCTGAGGCGTCGCTGAGTTGGGCCGCTCACCAGCGTCCTGAGAGAATCGTGGGGTGAGCAGCCTCCCGACCCAGACCGACGTCCTCGTCGTCGGTGCCGGTCCCGCCGGGTCGGCCGCGGCCGCCTGGGCCGCACGGGCCGGGCTCGACGTCCTGCTGACCGACGCGGCGACGTTCCCGCGCGACAAGACCTGCGGCGACGGGCTCACCCCCCGCGCCGTCCACGAGCTGTCCCTCCTCGGGCTCGAGGACTGGCTGCGCACCCACACCGTCAACCAGGGACTGCGCGCCCACGGCTTCGGCCAGACGCTGCTGCTGCCCTGGCCCGGTGGCTCGCTGCCCTCCTGGGGCAGCGCCGTGGCCCGCACCGAGCTGGACGACCACCTGCGCACCGTGGCGATCAAGGCCGGGGCCCGGGCCGTCGACGGGGTGCGCGCGGTCGACGTCGTCCGTGACGGCGACCGGGTCCGTGCCGTGGTCATGGAGCGCCGCGGTCCCGGTGGGCGCGACGACGTCGAGCGGGTCGAGGTCGCGTGCCGGCGCCTCGTGGTCGCCGACGGCGTGCGCTCCCCGCTGGGCAAGGTCCTGGGCCGCGAGTGGCACCGCGACACCGTCTACGGCGTCGCCGGTCGCTCCTACGTGGCCTCCACCGAGTCCGACGACCCGTGGATCAGCTCGCACCTCGAGCTGCGCGGCGCAGGACGGCGAGATCCTCTCCGGCTACGGCTGGATCTTCCCGCTCGGCACCGGCGAGGTGAACCTCGGGGTCGGCACGCTGGCCACCGCGAAGCGCCCGGCGAACATCGCCGTGAAGCCGCTCATGCAGTTCTACGCCGACCAGCGGCGCGAGGGCTTCGGGCTGAGCGGCGAGCTGCGCGCCCCCACCTCGGCCCTGCTGCCGATGGGTGGAGCCGTCTCGGGCGTCGCCGGACCCAACTGGGCGCTGATCGGTGACGCCGCCGGCTGCGTCAACCCGCTCAACGGCGAGGGCATCGACTACGGCCTCGAGACCGGCCGGATGGTGGCCGAGCTGATGGCCGACCTGAACCCCGACCGCGACCGCCTCGCCACGCAGTGGCCCGCGCTGCTGAGCGAGCACTACGGCGAGTCCTTCTCGGTGGCGCGCCGGCTCGCGGGCCTGGTCACCGTGCCGCGGCTGCTGCCCGCGCTGGGGCCGGTCGGGATGCGCTCGGACTGGCTGATGACCCTGGCGCTGCGCTGGATGGGCAACCTGGTCACCGACGAGGACCGCGACCGGGCGGCCCGCGTGTGGCGCTGGGCCGGTCGGCGCTCGCTGGCTCTCGACGCCCGCCCCCCGTTCTCCTGAGCACCGAGCGGACCTACCGGTCCACGGTGCGACTGGGGGGCGCGCTGCTGCGCTCGCTCCAGGTCACGAGCCGCTGGTCGGGCGAGGAGCACGTGCCGACCCGCGGCCCGGTGCTGCTGGCCAGCAACCACGTGGCCTACCCCGACTTCCTCTTCGTGGGCCAGGCGGCCCTGGCCCGGCGCCGGTACGTGCGGTTCCTGGCCCGCCACGACGTCTGGAACACCCCTGTCGTGGGCCGCGCCATGACCGCGATGCGACACGTGCCGGTCGACCGCGCGGCACCGGCGGCGGCGTACCTGCGCGCCCGGGCGCTGCTGCGGGCGGGGGAGAGCGTGTGCCTGTTCCCGGAGGCCGGGGTCTCCCACTCCTACACCGTCCGGGCGCTGATGCCCGGCGTCGCAGCGCTGGCGCGTGAGCTCGACCTGCCGGTGGTGCCGGTGGCCGTGTGGGGCACCCAGCGAATCTGGCCGCTGCAGCGCCACGTGAGCGAGACGCCTCCTGCGCCGGCGCTGACCCGAGGACGCACGGTCGACGTGCGTTTCGGAGCGCCGACTGTGGCTGGGCCGCGCGGTCGACCCGGCGAGCGGCACGACCGAGCTCGGCCACCGGCTCACCGAGCTGCTCGAGGGCCTGCAGCACCTGCCCGAGCACCGCCCACGCCCGGGGGAGCAGGCCCGGTGGCACCCCCGCCACCTCGGCGGGACGGCGCCCTCGCGCGAGGAGGCCCGGGATCTCGACCAGCTGCCCCGCAGCGCCCAGTGGCCGACGTGGGGGCCGACACGGGGGCCGACACGGGGGCCGACACGGCGAGCGCGCCTAGAAGTCGGCGGCCGCGACCTCGCAGAGGTTCAGGTCGGGACGCTCGGTGTCGTTGACGACGTAGTACGACGAGAGCACGAAGCGACGGGTCTGCCCGTGGGCGGTCCACCACAGCCGCAGCATGCCGTTCTCGGGCAGAGCCACCGGGGGCACGGCGCCGAGGACCGGGTCGTGGTCGAGGTGGTCGGACTCCACGTGGTCCTCCACGGCGCCCTCGCCCTCGATGCGCTCGTAGTAGAGCGAGGAGCCGGGATCGTCGGTGCGCAGCATGATCTCCTGCCGGCCACCGTCGCCGAGGTCGGGGCTGCAGGTCAGGACCACGTCGCCCAGGCCGTCGAGCGGGGTCACCTGGGTCGTCGACGCGGAGGAGCCGTCCGCGTCGCCGTGCCAGTCGACTCCGACCGATCGGTCGCACGACCGTCTCCAGGGTCGCGGCGATGCGGCACGAGCGGTAGGCGCGCGGGTGGTCGAAGCCGTTCCAGTACCAGGTCAGCTCGAGCGAGGTGGACGGGAGCCGCTGCGCCGCCGCGGCGGGTCGGTGGCGCCCCGGGCGCTGGCTGATCACACCGTGCATGAAGCCCTGCGCATAGTTCTCGACCGGGGTGACCTGGTTGAGGCCCTCGTGGGCCGAACGACCGGTGCCGCCCCTGCCGTCGTCGTCCGCCCCGGCCCAGCGGTAGACCCGCACGTTCTTCACCGCCACGGCCGGCCCGGCCTTGTCCTCGTGCTTGGCCACCCAGCAGCTGGGTCTCGGCCGTCCGGTCGTAGGGGGTGAACCGGACCATGGTGTTGCGCGGCTTGCAGACCAGCGTGAGCGTGCCGATGCCCGGAACCGGCGCGGACCGGGTCTTGCGTCCATCGGTGCCGTGCCAGTCGACGACGACCTTGCGGGTCAGGGCGCCCTCGACCCGGCGCGGGGCCACCGGTGGCCCGACCCGGTCGTCGCGACCGGGTGCGGCCCCGGCCAGCGGTGCCACGCGGGCGAGGAGCAGGGTCATCAGCAGGGTCACCAGCAGGGCCGGCAGCAGGGCCGGCAGCAGGCCGCAGCGGCGTCCGCCCAGCGGCCGGGTCATCGGGCCGGCTCCCCGGACGCGGGGGCGGGTGCGGTCTGCTCGGTCGCCGGCTGCGCGTCGGCGGTGACGAGGTCGGGCGCCTCGCGTCCGCTGACCCAGTCCTTCTGCTGATCGATGTCGGCGCGGGACAGGGCGACGAGCTGCGCCTCGGCGGCGGCGGCGCCGGCCCCGTCGAGGTAGTGCAGGAGGAAGTCCGCGACCTCGGGGCGGTCCATCGACCGCGTGGTGGTGGTCAGCAGGAGACGGCGGGAGAGCGGGTACTCGCCGCTGGTGATGGTGCGCTGCGAGGGGAAGATGCAGCTGCGCTCGCCGTCGGTGCCGGTGACCTCGAAGGGACGCAGCTGGTCCTCGAACAGCTCGTAGTAGCTGAACAGGAAGTAGCCGACGTGGCCGCGGGTGCGCTGCACCCGGGCGCGGGCGGCGGCTGCGGCGTCGTACCTCGCGACCACGCCGTCCTTCTCGTCGGTGGCCGTCCACATCACCTCACGCGTCTGCGCGAGCGTCCTGCTCGGCACGCACCAGGCGGGCGCGGTCGGCGGCCTGCTGGGCGGGCGGACGCTGGTCCCGCTCGCCCTTGACCACCTCGGCGCGGGCGACCTCCACCTCGGCCTTGGCGTCGTTGACGACCTGCCAGTGCTCCGCCAGCCGGCTCTTGGCCAGGTCCCGCTCGCGCGAGCGGTCGCGCAGCTGCAGCGCGAGGTCCTCGTCACGCTCACGCCCGACGACGAAGAGCCGGGAGCCCAGGTCGGTGTCGAAGGAGTGGTAGTCGGAGCGCAGGTTGATCAGCGACGGGTCCGGGGCGTCGAGGACGGTGCGGCCGAAGAACTGGAAGGCGGTGTTCTCGCGATTGGGCCCGGCCACCGCGAGGGGGACGTCGTCGTAGCCGTCGCCGAGCTGGGACCAGGCGGTGACGGGCGAGCCGGCGCGGTAGACCTCGCGCACCTGGGCGGTGCTGAGGCAGTCGCCGCCCACGTCGGTCTCGTTCTTGATCGCCACGACCACGGCGTCGGAGGCGACCTGGAGCTGGACCACGTCCAGCCCCACCGCGTGGCAGGCTCCGAGCTCGGCGGTGCTGATCGTGCGGGTCGAGTCGACGACATCGATCTCGCCCGTGCACAGCGACGCGAACGCCGCGTCCTCGCCGCGGCGTGCGGTCCGGACGTCGGTGGCGGTCCCGCTGCGCTCGTAGGACAGACGCTGCTGGGCGGTGAGGGCTCCGTCGATGCCGTCGATCTCGACGACGCCCGACGTGGGGGAGGGCAGGGCGCGCTGCGCCTGGCGCACCCGCTGCGCCTCGGCCTGCCCGTCGCGGTAGTCGCGGGCCTGGGCGTCGGCGACCACGTCGCTCGCGTCCTGCGACGGCTGCTCGGAGCACCCGGCGGTCCCGAGCGTGGTCAGCACCAGGGTGGCGGCGAGGGTCCGGGCTCGGACTGGTCGGGTGCTCACTGCTGCTCCTGGGAAGCGCTCGTGGAGGCCGACCTGAGGACCAGGCCGGATTCGTCGGACCCCTGCGCGGGCGGGTAGCGGTAGTGGTCGCCGAGCTCGACGACCTCGAAGTCGGTCGAGGTCCAGGCCCTGGAGCTCGTTGCCGTCGATGAGTCCCGCCGTGACGTCGCGCTGGGCGTAGAGGGTGGGCACCTCGGCGCGGTCGACGACGATGGCACCGTAGGTGCGCAGGGCCAGCACGATGGCGTCGGCCATCCGACGCTGCTGGTCGGTGAGCGGGATCAGCCTGCCGGTCCCGGGGTCGCGTGGGCGCTCGGGCACCACGTCGGCCCGCAGCCGGATGCGGGCCCCCTCGGGCAGCGAGTCGGCGGAGCCGTTGCCGTCGGTCGAGGAGGCCGGTGGCACGAAGATGTTCTGCGCCGGCCCGGGGAGGCTGATCGCCAGGGCGTGCTCGATGAGTCCTGCCTCGAGCTCGCCCGGCCGGATCAGGCCGGCGAAGAGCGGGAGTCCGGAGCCGCGGGCACTGACCTCCTGCGGGGCGCTGAAGCCGGGGCCGTCGAGGTCCCAGCGCTTCATGTAGTGGTACGAGATCGACCCGTCGTCCTCGCGACGGGCCCGCCACAGGTCGTAGGCCACGGACTCGGTGGTGTCGAAGACCGTGAACCAGCCGTCGTAGCGGGGGTCGGGGTCGATGTCGGCGGGGATGTCGAGGGTGATCTCGTCGTCGCCGTCGCCGCACTGCGACTGCCGGCACACCACCGGGGTCGGGTCGCCGCCTGCGACCACGGGCACGGTCCACGCCTCGGTGTTGATGTAGAGCGGGTCGGTGACGGTCTCGGTCTGCACGCGCACCCGGCCCCCGTCCTCGACCACGCCCTCGCGCACCTGGGACCGGCGGATCAGCCGGTCCGAGGCCGGGTCGACGGGCGCACCGTCGACCCGGGCGTTCCACGGGGAGTCGGCGGCGAAGTGGCGTCGCTCGGCCACGACGACCCCGCCGTCGGGCCCGACCACGGTCGACCCGGAGCTCGCGCCGGCGGTGACGACGAGGTCGCCCGAGGGGGACCGGCCCGCGTCGCGGTCGGTGGAGCCGCCGCACGCGGCCAGGGCCGCGACGAGGACGGAGGTCACGAGGACCGCCGACGCACGGGGCCGGGTCGGGGTGGTCATCGGAGCCCTCCGGTGGTGTCGGGCTGGAGGTCGCTCTTCAGCCGGGCGACGGCGGCGGCGGCGAGGATCGATCGTGCCTCGCGCCGGGCCTCGAGACGGATCCGCTCCGCGTCGAGCTCGGCCTGGGCGGTGATGAGCTCGCAGCGCCGCGCCACCTCCTCCTCGACCGCGGCCAGGTGGGCCAGCGCGGCGTCCCGGTCCGCACGGACACGGGCGGTCATCGGATCCTCGTCCGGCTCGGGCTCGGGCTCGGGTCTCCTGGCTCGGGCTCGGGCGGCACCGGCGTGATCTCGGGGCTCGGCTCGGGCTCGGGCGCCGGCGCTCGAGGGGGGTCCTGCGCCAGCCGGTGGGTGAAGTCGACGCGGCCGATGCGGGCACTGTCGGCGGCGCCGAGGATGTCGTCCAGGGAAGGCGGCGGCGCGACCGCGGTGCGGGTCTGCAGCACGTGGTTCATCGCGGGGTGCATCAGGGAGCCTCCGTGTCGGCGGGGGCCGCGGGCCGGAAGCCGGGCGGGACGGACACCAGCGTGTAGCGCTCGGTGCGGTAGACGGCGGTGAGGACGGGGTCCTCGCCGCGAGCGGCCTCGGGGTAGCGCTGCGAGAGCAGGTCGTCGCCGCCCGTGGAGAGCAGCAGGTAGTCGACGTGCTCGACCGGGTCGGCCGCCGCCTCCTGCCAGGGCCCGTCGGACTCGTCGACCCGGTCGAAGAACAGGTCGGGCCGTCCGGTGAAGAGCATCACGGCGTAGGTCTGGGCGTTGTCGGTGAGGATCGAGCCGGGCCGCTCGACGTTGTCGCGCACGAAGGCGGCCATGGCCTGCTCGTCCACCACGCCGACGACCTGGTCGTCCAGCGTGCGGGCGCCCTCCTGGCTCTGACCTGTCGAGAGCGCGGCCGCGAACGTGGACTCGAGGTTCTGGTAGCGGTAGGTCTTCATCGCCTGGAAGGTCCACGGGATGCTGAGCAGCAGACCGACGACGAGCAGGGCGCTGACCAGGGTCGCGCTGCTGCCCGACGAGCGGGCCAGCCAGATCGCGCCCACCGTGGCGAGCAGCAGGACGGGCAGCGCGTTGCGCATCGCCATCGGCGAGTCCGAGAGGCGCAGCACGACCGCGAAGGCCGGGGAGAGGACCGCCACCGCCAGCAGCACGCCCAGCCACAGCGCGAAGGTGTTCGCTCGCGCCACCCCGGCGAAGAGCAGGGCGGGCAGCACCACGATCGCGATCGGGGCCCCGAAGAGCACCAGCTCGCCGGTCTGGCGGGCCAGCTCCACGAACGTGAAGGTCTCGGTGAGCGCGGTCGAGGCGTCGCTGGCCGAGGTGATCCACGAGATCGGGTTGCCCAGGAGCATCAGGTTGAAGACCGTCCAGAGGGCGATGACGTAGACCGTGGGCGCGGCGAAGCCGATCGTGGTGCCCTCGACCTCGGTGCCGTCGGCCCCCATCCGGGCCAGGACCGCGCCGACGAGGACGGCGCTGACCAGGAACCACAGCAGGCTGCTGTACCCGGCGAGGGCGGCCACCGAGTAGGCGAGCCCCGCGATCATCACGAAGCGGACGTCGGCGGTGACGTACCAGGCGAACAGGGCGCCCAACGCGGTCACCACGAAGCACAGCCAGATGATGTGGCGTGCCCCGCCGGCGGCGTACAGGGCCAGCAGCGGGTTGGCGCCCAGGGCGACGAGCACGGCGACGCGCAACGCGGCGACCACGCCGGCACGGCGCAGCATCGTGTTGAGGACGACCATCGTGAAGGCCGCGAACAGCGCCGAGGTCAGCGGCACGATCACCAGGGAGCGGGCCAGCGCCGGGACGATGGTCAGCGGCGAGACCAGCAGCGTGGCCAGCGGCGGGTAGTCGAAGCCGAGCGCGGAGAGCTTGGCCGGGTCGTTGTGCCAGATCATCAGGGCTCCGGTTGAGGCGGTCGAGGGTCTCGAAGCCCACGACGTGCTGCTGGACCACGAGCCAGTAGCCGAACCAGGTGTACGCCGCGGTGAAGAGCAGCGAAGACGAGCAGGCTCTCCCACGGCCGGCGGGGCACGTCGGCGGGTCGACGGCCCACGGCCTGCACGACCCCGGTGAGGCGCTGGCGGTGGAGGGCGGTCGCTGCGCGTCGGGGGGCTCGGCTGCACCGTCGCGCTCATCAGTGCCCCCCGACCGTCGGCTCGTTGAGGCCGTGCTCGGTCTTCTCCCAGTAGAACGGGTTGGTGAAGAGCTGGATGAAGCCCTTCCAGGCCGCCCAGCTCATCAGGCCCCAGTAGAGCGGGGAGAGCAGGGCGGTGCGGGTGAGGCCGAACTCCCCGCGCTGCAGGCTGCCGGCGACGTTGAGGTAGACGAAGACGAAGTTGCCGACGAAGAGCATCGCGCTGGCGGCGTAGAACACCAGGCCCGGGAAGAGCTGCTGGATGAAGCCGGCCTGGGTCAGCACGTACAGCGTGGTCAGGGCCCAGAACATCGGGTTCATCAGCAGCACGAACGCGCTGCCCATCGTGAGGTTGAACGACAGGAAGCCGCGCAGACCGGTCTGGCTGCAGCAGGGCGACCGGGTTGCGCATGTGCACCAGCCAGGTCTGCATGTAGCCCTTGATCCAGCGGCTGCGCTGGCGGATCCAGTTCGGGACCTGGGAGTTGGCCTCCTCGAGCGTGGTCGAGTCGATCATCGCCGTGCGGTAGCCCTCGCGGTGCAGCCGGATGCCGAGGTCGGCGTCCTCGGTGACGTTGAAGGGGTCCCAGGCGCCGAGGTCGCGCAGCACGTCGGTGATGAAGTGGTTGGAGGTGCCGCCCAGCGGGATCGGCGACTCGGAGGCGCCCATCGCCGGGCAGCACCAGCTCGAAGTGCATGGAGTACTCGTTGGCGAACCAGGCCGTGAGCATGTTCTGGTCCTGGTTGAAGTAGTTGAGCTTCGCCTGGATGCACACGACGTTGCCGGGCACCCGCTCGAAGGCCAGCACGGCCTTCTTCAGCTGGTCGGGGTCGGGACGGTCCTCGGCGTCGAAGATGACGCAGAAGCTGCCGGTCGCGAGCTGCAGACCGTAGTTGCAGGCCTTCGGCTTGGTCTTCGGCTTGGCGTCAGGGACGACCACGAGGTGGAAGTGCGGCGGCAGGCCGCATCCCGCGGATCATCTCGATGGTCTCGATGTCGTCCTCCTCGCACAGCAGCTTCACGTCGAGGCGGGTGCGCGGGTAGTCGAGGGCGTTGATGTCGCGCACCAGGCGCGCGACGATGCCGGCCTCCTTGTAGAGCGGCACCAGGATCGTGTAGACGGGCAGGTGCCGCTCGTCGAGCGCGGCGACCTCCTCGTCGGTGATGTCGGTCTCCAGGTGCGTGCCCAGCGCCCGGAGCGTGAGCCGGAACTTGTAGACCGAGACGAGCAGGTAGACCAGGCTCGCCAGGCCCACCAGCGCGACGAGGGTCCTCATCGGCCAGAGCAGGCCGCACAGGAGCGTCACGACGCCCGTCAGCACCAGCACGGCCTTCTGGGTCGACGGAGACCACGACGTGGGCCGAGGACTCCGGCGCGTTGTCCATCAGGTGCGTCGTGGCGACGTCGGCGTAGTGCTCGCTGTGGACCCGCTGGAGCAGCTGGTCGAGCTCGGTGCGGTTGGCCAGCAGCTGGCGCACCGGCTGCCCGAGGGCCGTCTCGACGTCGCGCAACGACGGGCCGTCGAGCGGGCGGGCGACGGCCGCGAGCAGACACGCCCTCGGAGTCGGCGATCGGCACCGTCTGCAGCGTCCGGGCCAGCGGCTCGGGCAGCCGGCGGGCCAGGTCGGGGTCGGGCTCGAAGTCGCCGAGGGACACCCGCTGCAGCTGGTGGATCTCGGACAGCGCCGCGACCAGGACGTCCTCGTCGATCGACTCGTGGGCCACGAGGATGTCGCCCAGCGGGTCGCCGGTGCGGGAGTACTCCAGCATCGCGCGCTGCAGCTGCTCGGTGGTCACCAGCCCGCTCCGGGTGAGCATCTGGGCCATCTGGGTGCGCGCCCGACGGGTCTCCGCGCTCTCGACGTCCCCGTCGACCGGCGGGTGGGCCGCGTCGATCGCCGCCATGATCTCGTTCGTCGTGTGGCGCACCAGCAGGACGGGGCGCGTCGACGCGTTCGGCCACGACGTGCTCGGTGATCGGGTCGTCGGGATCCGTGGCGGCGACGAGCACCTGACCGTCGACGACCGCGTACGCGAGGACCCGGAAGGTGCGGCAGATGCCCTTCGGGCAGCAGCCGTGCCGAGCTCGGCGTCGAACCCGTCGGTGAGCCGCGCGGCCGCCCGGGTGGTCGAGCCGGTCGTCGTGGTCATCGGGCACCGGTCCCGAAGCCGTGGAGCGTGGCCTCGTCGGTGCCGCGCGGACCGGGTGCGGCCGGTGCGCTGCGCTCGCCGCGGGCCCCCGCGACCGACCAGGCGAGGAAGGCGAGCAGGAGCACCACCAGCGGAGCGATGAGGAAGCCGATGAAGACGGCGACGAAGACCAGCAAGGTCACGACGACGCCGACCGCGCCGGCTCCCACGGACTTGCTCTGACGTGCGGTGGACATCTGGACTGCCATCGGTGCGCTCCCCCTTCAGGCCCGGCTCCCGCCGCGGCCACCTGCTCTCCCCGAGCCTGCAGATCGACGGTAGGACGGCTCCTGCTGCACCTCTGGAACAGAGGGGCCACGCCCGGGTAACAGGTCGGGGCCGGCCGGCCACAACCTGGGTGCAGCTAGTCGGACGAGGCCGCGGAGGGCTCGCCGCGCAGCCAGGACTGCACGAGGAGGCCCCACGCCGTGGGGCTTCCGAGCCGGTCGCGCACCAGGGACATCGGGTCGCCGGTGTGGTCGGCCCACACCCAGAACAGCGCGCCGACCCCGTGGTCGTCGGCCCACGCGAGGTAGTCGCCCGACGTAGCCGTCCAGCGGGTCGGTGGCGCCGAGCTCGCTGGTCAGCACCGGCACCGTGCGCGCGAGCGGCGCGAGGACCTCGTCCCAGCAAGCACGGGTGCCGCACTCCTTGAAGTCGTAGCTGTGGAAGGCCGCCACCAGCTGGTCGTCCTCGGGCCGGAACTCCAGCCAGCGCGAGAGGTCGTTGGCGTAGTCGAGCCCGCCGAGCAGCACCGGCTGCTCGGCGCCGGCGTCGCGGATCGCGTCGACGACCGCCTGCATGCCCTGCGCGGCGTACGTCGTGCGGCCGGTGGTGGCGCTGCGGTCGTCCTCGGCCGGCGCGGCGCAGCCGCCGTCGCGCCAGCACTCCCAGGTCAGGTCGAAGACCAACCGGTCGGCCGCGTCGTAGCGGGAGTAGGGCTCGTTGAAGGCGTCGAACATGACCGAGGGGTGGTCGGCGTACTCCTGGGCCACCGAGCGCCAGAACGCGAGCGACTCCGCGTCGGGCATCGCGAGGTTGCCGAACTCGGGGACGCCGATCCGCTTGCGGCTGTGCAGGTCGAGCACGACGACCAGCCCGTGGGCGTTGAGGGCGTCGACGAAGTCGGCCACCTGGGCGCGGTAGGCGGCCGGCGTGCGCTCGGCGTACTCGTCGCTGACCGGGGCCGCCCGGGTGCCCAGCCAGCAGTCCTGGTTGAGCGGGAGCCGGACGGTGTCGGCGCCCCACGCAGGCGATGGCGGCCGCCTGCGTGCTCATCGGGTCGGTGCCCCCGGCGTCCAGCGAGGACAGTCCCCAGCCCTGGGCGCAGGCGTACTCCATGCTGCTCCAGTTCACGCCGCGCGGGACCCACGTCCCGCCCGGTGCGCTGGTCGACGAGGCGGTTGCCCTCGACCACGGGGTGCGGAGCAGCGCCGGCGGGAGCGTCGTCGTCCGCGAGGACGCCCGGCAGCACGACGGCGGCGGCAGCGGCAGCGGCGACGAGCAGCACCACGGCTGCGCCCGCCCGCCGGACGACACGCAGGGTCGGTCGATGCACGACGTCCCCCTCCTGTGCCGTCGGCTGGGCCGGATCCTACGGGCGGCGGCCCACGCCAGGCTTGGCTTCGCGAACTCCCCGCCACCGCGGCAGGACGGCAGTCAGTGCTGGCTGCGCCTGGCCGCCGGGTCGAGCCGGCCGCCGGGTCCCTCGTGGAACAGCCACCCCAGAGGCCGACGCCCGCGTGAGCACGCCGGCCCTGCGGACTCCGTCGGCGGCGGGTCCTCGAGCAGCCTGAGTCGAGGCGCGGGCGGCGCCTCGGCCGCCTGCTGGCTACCGGCCCTCTCGTTCGACCATGTCCTGAACACCTGCTCCGTCATGGTTCCCCCCCTCGCCGTGCCCGGGTCGACCGTCGACTCCGGCCCCTCCAGACCGTCAGACCACGCTAGACCGGTCGCGTACAGGAGCCGGGAACAGCAGAGCAACTGGTGGCCACAATCGGGTCGAATCTCGGGACGCGCCGGGCTGCGCGCCGGGCTGCGGGACGGGCTACGGGACGGGGGGCCGCCATGCCCGCCTAGGGTGTGAGCGGCGCCACGTCCCGGGTCGGCCCCGCCCGCTACCCGCAGGAGCAGCCGTGACCGAGACCGTCTTCACCTACGCCGCGCCCGCCCTGAAGTTCGGCACCGGGGCCTCCGCCGAGATCGGCCACGATCTCCTGGGCCACGGCGCGCGCCGGGTCCTGCTCGTCACCGATCCCGGGGTCGCGGCCACCGGGCACCCCGCCCGCATCGCCGAGCAGGTGGCGGCGCGCGGCATCGAGGTGACGACGTACGACGGCGGTGCACGTCGAGCCCACCGACGAGTCGATGGCGCACGCGATCGGGTTCGCCCGCGACGCCGGGCCCTTCGACGCGATCCTGGCGGTCGGCGGCGGCTCGTCGATCGACACCGCGAAGGCCGTCAACCTGCTACCACCAACCCGGGCGAGCTGATGGACTACATCAACGCGCCGGTCGGGCGGGCGCAGGCGCCGACGCAGCGGCTGCTGCCGCTGGTCGCCGTGCCGACCACGACCGGCACCGGCTCGGAGAGCACCACCATCTGCGTGCTCGACGTGCTGTCCCTGCACGTGAAGACCGGGATCAGCCACCCGGCGCTGCGGCCGACGATGGCGGTGGTCGACCCCGCGCTGACCATGGGCCAGCCGACGATGGTGACCGCTGCGGCGGGGATGGACATCCTGTGCCACGCGCTGGAGAGCTACACCGCGAAGTGGTACGGCGACTTCGACGCCAAGACCCCCGAGCAGCGGGTGCCCTACTGCGGGGCCAACCCGATCGCCGACCTGTGGTCGGAGAAGGCGATGTCGCTGCTGGCCACGTCGTTCCGGGCCGCGGTCGCCGACGGCAGCGACGTCGTGGCCCGCGAGCAGATGGCGATGGCCGCCACCTTCGCCGGGCTCGGCTTCGGCAACGCCGGCGTGCACATCCCGCACGCGAACGCCTACCCGATCGCCGGCCGGGTGCGCGACTACCGGCCCGCGGGCTACCCGCAGGACGAGGCGATGGTGCCGCACGGGATGGCGGTGACGCTGACCGCGCCCGAGGCCTTCCGCTTCACCTTCTCCGCCTCGCCCGAGCGGCACCTGGCCGCGGCGCGCCTGCTCGACCCCGCGCTCGGCTCCTCGGCGTCCGGCCCCGACGTGCTGCCCGACGTGCTGGCCCGCTGATGCGCGACATCGGCATCCCCAACGGGCTCGCCGAGATCGGCTACGGCGACGCCGACGTCGACGGCCTCGTCGACGGGTGCACTGAAGCAGCAGCGGCTGCTGGCGACCGCGCCCCGCGAGGTGCACCCCGAGGACCTGGCCGCGATCTTCCGCGCCTCGCACTGCACCACTGGTGAGACCGGCGGCGGGGCCCACCAGGCACCCGGGACAATGAGCGGGTGAGCCAGACCCTGAGCAGCCCCCCAGGCGGCGCTGACGGCGCCGGCGGTCCCGGCGGTGACGACGTCGTCGCGGAGCTGCGCCGGCGGGGCGTGGCGGACGTCGACGACTCGACCCTGGCCCGCGCGCTCTACTCCACCGACGCCTCGCTCTACCGCGTGCCGCCCCGCGTCGTCGTACGCCCGCGCCACCGCGACGAGCTGCTCGCCGTGCTCGACGCGTCGCGGGCGACCGGGGTGCCGGTGACGATGCGTGGTGCGGGCACCTCGATCGCCGGCAACGCGGTCGGGCCCGGCATCGTGGTCGACACCGCGCGCCACCTCGACCGGGTGCTGTCCATCGACGCCGAGGCCGGCACCGCGGTCGTCGAGCCGGGCACCGTGCACGCCACCCTGCAGCGCGCCGCGCTCGCGCAGGGGCTGCGCTTCGGCCCGGACCCCTCGACCCACCCGCGCTGCACCATCGGCGGGATGATCGGCAACAACGCCTGCGGCTCCCGCGCGCTGGGCTACGGGCGCACCGCCGACAACGTGGTGGGCCTCGACGTGGCCTTCGGCACCGGCGAGGTGTGGACCGGGGGCGGTCCCTCCGCGGTCGCGGACGCCCTGGCCGCCATCACCGACGCCTCGCTCTCGCACGTGCGCACCGAGTTCGGCCGCTTCACCCGCCAGGTCAGCGGCTACTCCTTCGAGCACCTGCTGCCCGAGAACGGCCGTCGCCTCGAGCGCTTCCTGGCCGGCTCCGAGGGCACCCTCGGGGTCGTGCTCGGCGCCACCGTGCGCCTGGTGCCCGACGAGCCGGTGCGCCAGATGCTCGTGCTCGGCTACGCCTCGATGGTCGAGGCCGCCGACGCGGTGCCGGCCATCCTGGCCGCGGCCCGCACGCCCGGGGGACCCGACGCGCACGGCAGCCCGCAGGGCTCGGCGCTGGTGGCCTGCGAGGGCCTCGACGCGCGCATCGTCGACCTCGTGCGCGCCCGCGGCAGCGTGCCCGACCTGCCCCGCGGCGGCGGCTGGCTCTTCGTCGAGCTCACCGACCCCGGCCTGGTCACCCCGGTGCTGGCGGCGGCCGACGCCCTGGAGCACCGCCTGGTCACCGACGCCCGCGAGTCCGCCGCGCTGTGGCGGATCCGCGAGGACGGCGCCGGCCTGGCCGCGCGCAGCCTCGACCGGCAGGCGCTCTCGGGCTGGGAGGACGCCGCGGTGCCGCCCGAGCGTCTCGGGGCCTGGCTGCGCGACTTCGACGAGCTGCTCGTGGGCCACGACCTGCAGGGCGTGCCCTACGGCCACTTCGGCGACGGCTGCGTGCACGTGCGCATCGACTTCGACTTCTCCGACCGCGACAGCGACCCCGACGCCGGGCGCCGCCGCTTCCGCGACTTCCTCACCGCCTGCGCCCACAAGCTGCGCGAGCACGGCGGCTCGCTCTCGGGCGAGCACGGCGACGGGCGCGCGCGCTCGGAGCTGCTGTCGGTGATGTACGACGAGGAGTCGCTGCGGCTCTTCGGCGCCGCGAAGGCCGTGTGCGACCCCGACGACCTGCTCAACCCCGGCGTGCTGGTCGACCCCGACCCGTTCGACGCGCACCTGCGCCCGGCCCGTCCCCGGCACGAGCCGCGCACCGTGCTCCGGCTGCTGCACGACGAGGGCTCGCTCGGCGCGGCGGTGCACCGCTGCACCGGCGTCGGCAAGTGCGTGGCCCCGCAGACCGCGGCGTCGACCGGGGTGATGTGCCCCTCGTGGCAGGCCACCCGCGACGAGAAGGACTCCACCCGCGGGCGGGCCCGCGTGCTCCAGGAGGCCCTCGACGGCGAGCTCGTGCAGGGCCTCGGCGACCCGGCCGTGGCCGAGGCGCTCGACCTCTGCCTGGCCTGCAAGGGCTGCGCCTCCGACTGCCCGACGGGCGTCGACATGGCCACCTACAAGGCCGAGGCGCTGCACCAGCGCCACGACGGCGAGGGCGCCACCGAGCGCCGCCCGCGCAGCCACCTGACCCTGGGCCGGCTGCCGATGTGGGCCCGGCTGGCCGCGCCGCTGGCACCGGTGCTCAACCGCAGCCTCCGGCTGCGCCCGCTCGCGCGGCTGGCCAAGGCGACCGCCGGCATCGACCAGCGCCGCTCGATCCCCGACTTCGCCCCGCGCACGCTGCGCCGCGACGCCGCGACCGCCCGCCTGCGCGACGTCACCGCCGCCGACGCCCCCGACGTGTGGGTCTGGGCCGACTCCTTCACCGACCACTTCCTGCCCGGCTCGGGGCGCGCCGCGATCGAGGTCCTCGAGGCCGCCGGGCTGCGGGTCCGCGTCATCGACGAGCAGGCCTGCTGCGGGCTGACCTGGATCACCACCGGCCAGCTGACCCGGGCGCGCGACGATCGCCGCCCGCACCGCCGCGACCCTGGCGGCGTACGTCGCCACCGGCACGCCGGTCGTGGGGCTCGAGCCGTCGTGCCTGGCGACCCTGCGCAGCGACCTGGTCGAGCTCAGCGACGACCCCCGTGCACAGCAGGTGGCCGACGGGCGTGCTCACCTTCGCCGAGCTCGCCACCCGCCTCGACCTGCCGCTGCCCGACCTCGCGGGCGTCGAGATCGTCGCCCAGCCGCACTGCCACCAGCACGCCGTGCTCGGCTGGGACGTCGACCAGGCGCTGCTCGAGCGGGCCGGGGCCCGCGTCACCCGCGTCGCCGGCTGCTGCGGGCTGGCCGGCAACTTCGGCATGGAGAAGGGGCACTACGACGTCTCCGTCGCGGTCGCCGAGACCCACCTGCTGCCCGCGGTGCGCTCCCAGCCCGACGCGGTGGTGCTGGCCGACGGGATGTCGTGCCGGGTCCAGCTCGACGACCTCGCGGGCGTCCCGACGATGCACCTGGCCGAGCTGTGGGCTTCTAGGCTGGGGCGATGAGCCCGCTGAAACCGCAGCAGCGACGCCTGATCATCCCGGTGGCGCTGGGCCTGCTGCTCCTGCTCGTCCTGATCGCCGCGCTGGTGTGAGCGCGCGATGAGCGAACCCCTGCTCGACGGTCTCGACCGTCTGCGCCCCCACCTGCTGGACCCCGACACGCTCGTGCGGGCCGTCGCCTCCGGGCGGCAGAAGAGCCGCGCCCCGCAGTGGCGGCGCGTGGAGCTGCGCTACGTCGACCTCAAGGCCGGTCGCCACCTGCAGGTGACGTCGTACGACGAGCAGCAGGCGCACACCGCGAACCACGCCGTCGGCAGCCGCGGCCCAGGCGGCCGTGGCCGCGCTGCTCGCCGACGCGTTCGGCAACTGGCACGTCGAGACCACCACCCAGAGCCACCAGCTGCGGGTGACCAAGAAGGGCGAGGCGCTGGTGCACACCAGCGACCGGGCCCAGCCCGTCGAGGTCACCCGCGGCCACGACCGCGGCAAGGAACGGCTGCTCCCCGAGGACGACCCGCTGTTCCGCGAGCTCGGCCTCACCGACGCGCAGGGCCGGCTCAAGCCGAGCCGGCAGGCGAAGTACCGCCAGGTCGAGGAGTTCCTCCGGCTGCTCGACACCACCGTGGTGGAGGCCGTCGAGAAGGGCCACCTGCGCCGGCCCACCGAGGCCGAGCCGCTGCGCGTGGTCGACCTGGGCTGCGGCAACGCCTACCTCACCTTCGCCGCCCAGCGGTTCCTCAGCCACGTGCGCGGGCTGCCGGTCGCGATGACCGGGGTCGACGTCAAGGAGCAGTCGCGCGAGCACAACAGCGCCGTGGCGACCCGGCTCGGCGCCGACGCCCGCTTCGTCGTCGGCACCATCGCCGACGCCGTCGTCGACCCCGCCCCCGAGGTCGTGCTCGCCCTGCACGCCTGCGACACCGCCACCGACGAGGCGCTCGCCCGCGCCGTCGCCTGGCAGGCGCCGGTCGTGCTCGCGGCGCCCTGCTGCCACCACGACGTCGCCGCCCAGCTGCGCCGGGTGCCCACGCCGTCGCCGTACGCCGCCCTGACCCGGCACGGCATCCTGCGCGAGCGCTTCGCCGACACCCTCACCGACGCGCTGCGGGCCTCGCTGATGCGGCTGGAGGGCTACAAGGTCGACGTCGTGCAGTTCGTCGAGAGCCAGCACACCCCGCGCAACACGCTGCTGCGCGCCACCCGCACCGGGGCGCCGGCGCGCGGCGGCGCGCAGCGCAGCGAGTACGACGACCTGGTCGGCACCTGGTCGCTGACCCCCCGTCTGGCAGTGCTCCTGGACCGGGACGTGCAGCAGGATGCGGGTGCCTGAACGCCTGCGCGGGCCGCTGGTCGCGCTCGCGCTGGCCCTGCCCTTCGTCGTCGGGTACGCCGCCCACGCCGCGACCGGGGACGGCGCCGACGTCGTCCTCACCTTCGCCGACCCGGAGATGCTGGAGTCCAGCGGCCTGGTCGTCACCGACGGGCTGGTCGTGACCACCAACGACTCCGGCGACACCGGGCGGGTCTTCGCCGTGGGTCCCGAGGGGCGCACGGTCGGGGTCACCACGTGGTCGGACGTCCCCGGTCGACGTCGAGGCGCTGGCCCCGGCCGGCCCGGGGCAGGTCTGGGTCGGCGACATCGGCGACAACGGCGCGGTGCGCGACTCGGTCTCGCGTGGCCCGGGTGCCCGTGGGCCGCGGGCCGATCGACGCGCGCGCCGAGGCCGCGGGTGCGACGTACGAGCTGGTCTACCCGGGTGGTGCCCGCGACGCCGAGACCCTGGTGGCGCCACCCGCGCACCGGGCGGCTCTACGTGGCCTCCAAGAGCTTCTTCGGCGGCACCCTCTACGAGGCGCCGGCGCGCCTGGACCCCGACGGGCCCAACGAGCTGCGCGAGGTGGGCGGGGTGCTGCCGATCGCCACCGACGGCGCGTTCTTCCCCGACGGTCGCCACCTGGTCGTGCGCGACTACGGGCGGGCCGTGGTCTACGCGTGGCCCTCCCTGCGGTCGGTCGGGGAGCTCGACCTGCCCGAGCAGCAGCAGGGCGAGGGGATCGCCGTCACCGACGACGGGCGGGTGCTGGTGAGCACCGAGGGCCAGTTCACCGACGTCCTCGAGGTGCCGCTGCCTGCCGACCTGCAGGAGGCCCTGGCCCCGGCGCCGAGCGAGCCGACCGCCACGGCCACGGCGAGCGCCGGACGCCGAGGAGACCTCGCCCGCACCGGCGGACGAGGGACTGCGCACCGTCCCGCTCAGCTGGCTGCTCGGCGCGCTGACCGCGATCCTGCTGGCCGGGTGGCTGCTCGTGCGCGCGGTCCGCCGTGCGGGTGATGGTGGGCGGACGCGGCGCTGACTAGGTTGCGCGCATGGTGCGGCTGCGCAGGACCTCTCCCGACCAGCCCGGGTGGACCCGGCGCCGGGCCGGACGCGGGTTCGTCTATCTCGACGGGGGCGGCGACCGGCTGCCCGACGAGGACGCGCAGCGGGTGCGCGACCTGGTGATCCCCCCGGCCTGGCAGGACGTGTGGGTCACCCCGTACGAGAACGGCCACCTCCAGGCGGTCGGCACCGACGACGCCGGGCGCCGCCAGTACCTCTACCACCCGGCCTGGCGCGAGAAGCGCGACGCGGAGAAGTTCGACCGGATGCTGGAGTTCGGCAAGGCGCTGGCCCAGGCGCGCGAGCTCGTGGTGCGCGACCTCGGCCAGGAGGGGATGCCGATGGAGCGCGCCTGCGCAGCGGCCGTGCGGCTGCTCGACCTGGGCTACTTCCGCATCGGCAACGACGTCTACGCCGACGAGAACGGCTCCTTCGGCCTGACCACGCTCGAGCGGCGCCACGTGCGCCGTCGCCAGGACCGGCTGGTCTTCACCTTCACCGGCAAGTCCGGGGTGGACCACCGCATCGAGATCGACGACGTGACCGTGATCGAGGCCCTCGAGATCATGCGTCGACGCCGCGGCGGCGACCTGCGGCTGCTGTCGTTCAAGGAGGGCCGCTCGTGGCGATCGGTGCTGCCCGACCTGGTCAACGAGTACGTGCGCGCCTCGACGGGGCTCGAGGCCACGGCCAAGGACTTCCGGACGTGGCACGCGACGGTGCTGGCCGCGGCGGCCCTGGCGAGCACCACCGAGCACGGCGAGACGCGGGCCTCGCGCAAGCGGGCGGTCGTCGGCGGCGATGACCGAGGTCTCCGGCTTCCTGGGCAACACCCCCACCCTGGCCCGCTCGTCGTACGTCGACCCCCGGGTGGTCGAGGCCTACGAGGAGGGCCGCACCATCCAGGGCACCACCCGCCTGCACCACGACACCCCCGACCAGCGCCAGGCCGCCCTCGAGCGGGCCACGCTGCGGCTCATCCGCGACTCCTGAGGAGGACCCGGTGGACATCACCGTCGTCCACGGCGACATCACCACCCAGCAGGTCGACGCGGTCGTCAACGCCGCCAACCGCCGGATGCGCGGCGGCGGGGGAGTCGACGGCGCCATCCACGCCGCCGGCGGCCCGGCCGTCCTCGAGGACTGCCGACGTCGCTTCCCCCGGGGCCTGGCCACCGGCGACGCCGGGTGGACCACCGCCGGGGACCTGCCGGCGCGCTGGGTGGTGCACGTGGTGGGGCCGAACCGCAACGCAGGAGAGCACGACCGCTCGCTGCTGGTCTCCTGCTACGCCCGCGCCCTCGAGGTCGCGGGCGAGCTCGGCGCCCGCACGATGGCGCTGCCCCTGGTCGGCGCCGGGGTCTACGGCTGGTCGGCCTCCGACTCGGTCACCGCGGCGCTCGAGGCGTTCCGGACCGTCGACACCGACCTGAGCGAGGCGCGCTTCGTGACGTTCAGCCCGGCGTCGTACGACGTCGTCAGCGCGGCGCTGTGACGCGGCGGCGCGCGGCAGGGGGTCGGGGACGCTGGCCGGGCTGGGTCTACGACGGCGGCCACGAGCCCGACCACCGGTTCAGCTTCGCCAACGAGCGGACCTTCCTGGCCTGGATCCGCACCGCCCTGGCGCTGGTCGCGGCGGGGGTCGCGGTCGATGTCATCGAGCTCGACGCGGCTCCGGCGCTGCAGCGCGGGCTGACCGTGCTGCTGGTCGGCGCGGGACTGGCGTTCGCGGTGCTCGCCTGGGTGCGGTGGGCGCGCTCGGAGCGGGCGATGCGGCGCGGGGTGGCGCTGCCGTCGGCGGGCGGCCTGATGGTCTTCGGGGTCGCGGTGGTCGCCGTCGCCGCAGTGCTGGCCCTGCTCCTGTGACGGGATCGCTGTGACGTCCCACGGCGCCGAGCCCCCGGGCCTGGCCAACGAGCGCACCGCGCTCGCCTGGCAGCGCACCGCGCTCTCGGTGGTGCTGGGCGCGATGGTCGTGGCCCGGCTCACCGTGGGCCGCCTCGGGGCCGGGGTGGCCGTGGTGGCGCTGGCCGGGCTGGTCCTGGGCGGGTGGGTCGCCCTCGAGGGCGTGGCCCGCTACCGCACGCGGCGCACGCACCCGGTGGCCGAGCCCGCCCACCGCGGTGGGCGGGTCACGCTCCTGCTGGCCGGCACCGTCGTGCTGGTGGGGCTCACCGAGCTCGCCGCGATCCTGGTCTAGGGGCCGGGATCAGAGCCGCTCGACCACCCAGTCGACGCAGGCCGTGAGCGCCGCGACGTCGCGGCCTCCACCGCGGGGAACATCCCGACCCGCAGCTGGTTGCGGCCCAGGCGTCGGTAGGGATCGATGTCGACCACGCCGTTCGCGCGCAGCACCGAGACGACGGTCGCGGACGGGCACTGCGTCGTCGAGGTCGACGGTGCCCACCACCAGGGAGCGGTGCTCGGGGTCGGCGACGAAGGGGGAGGCCCACGAGGTCGCCCCGGCCCAGCCGTAGAGGTGCTGCGAGGAGCGGGTGGTGCGCTCGACCATGGCGGGCAGGCCGCCGAGGCCGTTCATCCAGTCCAGCTGCTCGGCGAGGAGGAACAGGGTGGCGATCGCGGGGGTGTTGTAGGTCTGCTGCTTGCGCGCGTTGTCGATCGCGGTCGGCAGGTCGAAGAACGCGGGGACGTGTCGGTCCGACGCGGCGATCCGGTGCGCCCGCTCGATCGCGGCGGGCGACATGATCGCGATCCACAGCCCGCCGTCGGAGGCGAAGCCCTTCTGCGGCGCGAAGTAGTAGACGTCGCTCTCGCGCAGGTCCACGGGCAGGCCGCCCGCACCCGAGGTGGCGTCGACCAGCACCAGGGCGCCGGGGTCGGTCCCCTCGGGGCGGCGCACCGGTGCCATCACGCCGGTCGAGGTCTCGTTGTGCGCCCACGCGTAGGTGTCGACACCGGGCTCCGCGAGCGGGTGGGCCAGGGAGCCCGCCGGCGCGCTCGCGCACCGACGGCTCGGCCAGCCAGGGTGCGGCGCCGGCGGCGGTGGCGAACTTGGCGGTGAACTCGCCGTAGGTCAGGTGCTGGCTGCGGTGCTCGACGAGACCGTGCGTGGCGACGTCCCAGAAGGCGGTGGACCCGCCGTTGCCGAGCACCACCTCGTAGCCGTCGGGCAGGTCGAAGAGCGCGGCCAGCCCCTCGAGGACCCGGCCCACCAGGGCCCGCACCGGCGCCTGGCGGTGCGAGGTGCCCATCAGGGCGGCACCGGGCCCGGCGAGCGCGTCGAGACGACCGGCGGGCACCTTCGAGGGACCGGACCCGAAGCGGCCGTCGAGGGGCAGCAGGTCGACAGGGATGCGCAGGTCCGTCACGGGGTCGCTCACAGGCCCTATTCTCACCGGTGGCCGGGCGCCGCCCACAACGGGTGTGGGAAGCGGTGGCCCCCGACACCTGGAGACGCGATGACCCCCCATGGACTGCCGGACACCGCCCGGACCCGGATCGACGCTGCGGGTCGGCGGCAGCATCCTGCTGCTGGTCGGGGTGGTCGTGTTCGGCTGGGGGGCCTACACCGTCTTCACCTACGAGGGCTTCGACGGGCCGCCGGGCCTGGCGATCCTGGCCTTCCTCGGTGGTCTGCCGATGATCGGGCTGGGGCTCGGAGCGCTCAACGTCGAGCACCATCGGCGCGCAGTCGCGCTACGTGGCGGGGGAGACGATGCCGACGGTGAAGCAGTCGGCGACCTACCTCTCCGACGGCGAGGGCATCCTGGGGGTCGGTCGCACGGTCGGCGACCGCGCCCCCGGCGGCAGCGCCGCGGCGGGTCCGTACTGCCGCTCGTGCGGGGTGCGCAACGACGAGGACGCGAGGTTCTGTGACGGCTGTGGAACGTCTCTCGCCTGAGGGGCCCCGCGGGCCGGGTGGGAGCTGGAGCGGGTCGGCTTCGGCCACCCCGACGTGACCCGGCTGGTCACCGAGGTCCAGGCCTTCTACACCGAGCGCTACGGCGGCCCGGACGAGACGCCGCTGGACCCGGCCATGTTCGAGCCACCCACCGGCAGCTTCTACATCGGGCGCCTCGACGGTGAGCCGGTCGCGACCGGGGCGTGGCGGCGCACCGGCGTCGGCACCTTCCCGGGCCTGGTCACCGTCGAGATCAAGCGGATGTACGTCGCTCCGCGGGCGCAGCGGCGCGGGCTCGCGCGGCTGGTGCTCGTGCACCTCGAGCGCAGTGCCGCCGAGGCCGGCGCCCAGGCGGTGGTGCTGGAGACCGGGACGATGCAGCCGGAGGCGATCGCGCTGTACACGTCCTCGGGCTACGCAGCCGGTGCCCGGGCTTCGGCTACTACAAGGACGCACCGCTGTCGCGCTGCTTCGGCAAGCGCTCTGTGAGCACGCACCCCCGGGGGTGCGTACCCCCGGGGCCGCCGTGTCGTTGAGGGGTCGTGAGCACGTCGGACGTCCAGCAGCAGATCGTCGTCGCCGCCCTCGACCGGCTCTCCGAGCGGTTCCGGGCCCGCGACGTCGACGGCGCGGTCGCGTGCTTCTCCCCGGAGGGCGCGGTCTACGGCGACGACCTCGGCGAGCACGCCCACGGGAGCGAGGAGCTGCGGCTCTTCCTGGCCGAGGTGTTCGAGGAGACCTGCACCCTGAGCTGGGAGGTCGGCGAGACCTGGTCGCGGCGGCGTGGTGACGTGATGTGGTTCGTCTCCGACGCCGAGGCGGTCCTCGACTATCCCGACGGGCTCCGGGAGTGCGTGCGGCTGCAGCTGTCGGGCATCCTGAGCCGGCACCGCCGCAGGTGGCGCTTCGAGCTCTTCACCGGCACCCAGCCGGTCACCCACAGCCGGGAGCTGCTGGTCACGCTGGGTTGATCAGGCCGGGCTGACGACGGCGTAGCGCTCGTCGTCGATCTCCTTGCCCCACAGCGTGGGGTCGGGCAGCGGGTGCACCGTGCCGGTGCGCCCGATCGCGGCGAGGGCGTCCACGACCTCGTGGGCGGTCAGGCCGCCCCGGGTGCCGTCGCCCTGCGACCAGTGGCCCTCGACGAGCACCAGGCGACCGCCCGGCTGCAGCAGCGCCGACCAGCGGCGCAGCGCCTCGACCGGGTCGGGCATCGCCCACAGGACGTGGCGCGAGAGCACGACGTCGTACTCGCCGGCGCACAGCGGGGGGTCGTAGGCGTCGGCCTCGATGACGTTGACGTGGCGCTCGTGGGCGGTCTTGGCCAGGGCGCGGGCGACCATCTCGGGGGAGAAGTCGAGGCCGTCGACCACGT
This sequence comes from uncultured Actinomycetota bacterium, assembly GCA_963722135.1. Taxonomy (GTDB): domain Bacteria; phylum Actinomycetota; class Actinomycetes; order Propionibacteriales; family Nocardioidaceae; genus Nocardioides. Next base: position 82,400 of record CAVRJT010000001.1, on the reverse strand, counting down.
GCCCGTGCTCGGCCAGCAGCAGCGCCAGGGTGCCGGTGCCGCAGCCGAGGTCGGCCACCCGGCTGCAGGGTGGGGGCAGCAGGTCGCCCATCAGCCGCGACCAGGCGGCCCGGACCGCGGGGTCGAGCAGCCCGTGGTCGGCGGCCAGGTCGAAGGCCGGTGCTTCGGCGTCCCATAGTCGGACAGCTGCGGAGCTCGTCATGGCCCTCGACCTTAGGTCATGACGGCGGCCGCGGGCGAGCCCCAGGCGCAGAACGGCCGGCCCGCTCCTGGAGGGAGGGGGCCGGCCGGTCGTGCGGTGCCGAGGGGACTCAGGCGTCCCAGGCCTCCTGCCAGCCCGCGATCTCCGAGGCCGGGCGCGCGCCCGGGCCGGTGTAGATCGCGGACGGGCGGATCAGGCGGCCGGTGCGCTTCTGCTCGAGGATGTGGGCCGACCAGCCACCGGTGCGCGCACAGGTGAACATGGAGGTGAACATGTGCGGCGGCACCTCGGCGAAGTCGAGGACGATCGCGGCCCAGAACTCCACGTTGGTCTCGAGGACGCGGTCGGGGCGGCGCTCGCGCAGCTCCTTGAGCGCGGCCTTCTCCAGGGCCTCGGCGACCGCGTAGCGCGGGGCGTTGAGCTCCTTGGCCGTGCGGCGCAGCACCCGGGCGCGGGGGTCCTCGGCGCGGTAGACGCGGTGACCGAAGCCCATCAGCCGGTCCCCACGGTCGAGCAGGCCCTTGACGTAGGCCTCGGCGTCGCCGGACTCCTCGACGTCGGAGATCATCCCGAGCACGCGGCTCGGGGCGCCGCCGTGCAGCGGACCGGACATCGCGCCGATGGCGCCGGAGAAGGCGGCGGCCACGTCGGCACCGGTCGAGGTGATGACGCGGGCGGTGAAGGTGGAGGCGTTCATGCCGTGCTCGGCAGCGCTGCTCCAGTAGGCGTCGATGGCCTTGACGTGCTTGGGGTCGGCCTCGCCCTTCCAGCGGATCAGGAACTTCTCGGCCAGGGTCGCGCCCTCGTCGACGGTCTTCTGGGGGACGATGGCCTGGTTGAGGCCTCGCGCCGACTGGGCGGCGTACGAGAGCACCATGACGGCGAGGCGGCCGATGTCCTCGCGCGCCTGCTCGTCGGAGATGTCGTAGGTCTGGCCGAAGCCGAAGGCGGGCGCGAGCATCGCGACCGCGGCCTGCACGTCCACGCGCACGTCACCGGTGTGCACCGGCAGGTTGAAGGGCTCGGCGGGCTCCAGGCCCGGGGTGTAGGCGCCGTCGATCAGCAGGCCCCAGACGTTCTCGAACGGGACCCGGCCGACGATGTCCTCGATGTCGACACCGCGGTAGCGGAGCGCGGATCCCTCCTTGTCGGGCTCGGCGATCTCCGTCTCGAAGGCGACGACGCCCTCCAGTCCGTGGTGTACCTCGGTCATCGCATGACTCCTGTGTCGTGTGCGGCAGCGTCCAAACCGTCGCATTGTGTCAGTCATGCTCGCGGGACGGCAGCCCGCGTCCAGCACCCCGTGGGGTGGGGCAGCCCGATGGCTACCGTGAGGGCATGTCGATCCCCACCGATGACGCGCTGCGCACGCTGCGCCAGGAGTACGCCGCCGCGGGTCTCACCGAGGCGGACCTGGCCCCGGACGCGATGCAGATGTTCGGGCGTTGGTTCGACGAGGCGCAGGCGGCGGGCCTGCACGAGCCGAACGCGGTGGTCGTCGCGACCGCGTCCGCGGCCGGGGTGCCGTCGGTGCGGACGGTGCTGCTGAAGGGGCTCTCCTCCGGAGGGGTCGACGGGTTCGTGTTCTTCACCAACCACCGGTCGCGCAAGGGTCGCGAGCTCGCCGAGAACCCACGCTGCTCGCTGCTGTTCCCCTGGCACCCCCTCGAGCGGCAGGTGCGCGTCGAGGGGGTCGCCGAGGTGCTGCCCCGCGACGTGGTGGCCGGCTACTTCGCGGAGCGGCCCCGGGGCTCCCAGCTCGGCGCCTGGGCCTCCGCGCAGTCCTCCGTCATCGCCGGGCGCGAGGAGCTCGCGGCGTCGTACGCCGCTGCCGAGGAGCGCTTCGCCGGAGGTGACGTCCCGGTGCCGCAGGAGTGGGGCGGGTACGTCGTGCGGCCCGAGGTCGTGGAGTTCTGGCAGGGCCGCCCCAGCCGGATGCACGACCGGCTGGTCTACCGCCGCTCGAGCGTCGGCTGGGACGTCGAGCGCCTGGCGCCCTGAGGCCGCGGGCGCCAGAGTGGGCGCATGGACATGCGACTCGAGCTGGTACCGCTGCGCTCCACCGACATCGACCGGAGCCGGGCCTTCTACGTCGAGCAGGTCGGCTTCGGGCTCGACCACGACGTCGAGCCCGGAAACGGGATGCGGATCGTCCAGCTGACCCCGCCGGGGTCGGCCTGCTCGGTGGTCCTCGGTGTCGGCGGCCCCGAGGCGGCCCCCGTCGCCGGGCTGCACCTGGTCGTCGACGACATCCATGCCGCCTGCGCGGCGCTGCGCGAGCGTGGTGTCGACGTCACCGACGTCGAGGACATGGGCGGTGTCCGGTACGCCCGGTTCAGCGATCCCGACGGCAACTCCTGGGCGCTGCAGCAGCTCGGCTGACGATGACCGGCGCCACGACCTGGGAGACGCACCCGGTCACCCCCGACCGGTTCGAGGACTTCGCCGACGTCCTCAACCCGAACCGGCGTGCCTCGCACTGCTGGTGCCTCTCGCACCGCCTCGGGGCGAGGCAGATCGAGGAGCTGGGCCAGGGGAGCCGCGAGCGGGCCGCGCGGGCGCTGTGCGAGCGCGAGCGGCCGCCGGGGGTGCTCACCTACCGCGACGGCACGCCCGTCGGCTGGTGCAGCATCGGTCCGCGTGCGGACAACCCCAGGCTGGTCTCGTCGCGGGTGATACGTCCGCTCGACGACGTGGCGGTGTGGAGCATCATCTGCGTCGTCGTGCGCGCCGGGCACCGCCGTCAGGGGGTGACGACGCCGCTGCTGGAGGGTGCCGTCGCGTGGGCCGCTGCCGAGGGCGCGCCTGCCGTGGAGGCCTACCCGGTCGACCCGGCGGGGGAGCGGATGGACCTGACGATGGCCTTCGTCGGCACCCGCGCCATGTTCGAGACGGTGGGCTTCGAGGTGGTCGGGACGACCGACGCCGTCGCGAGCTCGATGGCGCGGCTCGTGGTGCGGCGCTACCTGCCCGCATCCCCCATCTGCGGGTAGCGCCTGCCCCGGAGGCGGCGGATGCTCGAAGAGTCGGTGACGGCGACGAGCGCTGTCGACCACCCCCCAGACCGGAGATCGACATGCACCAGGGACCTTCCATCCGAGCCCTCGCCGGAGGGCTGCTGGCCACGGCGCTGCTCACCGCCGGAGTCCCCGCCGTCGCCCAGGCCGAGTCGCCGGCGACCCCGAGGATCTCCGCGGCGTACGGCGTCCCCGCTCCCAAGAACGAGCAGGGCGGCGTGCAGAGCCCCTACGTCAGCTGCTCGAAGAACCAGGTGGCACCCCGCGTGAAGTGGGTCCTCACCAATCTCGAGACGGACGAGTCGAACACCTACCGCTGGCGGGGCGCCCTGCCCGGCGTCCACTTCCCGCGGGTGGACGTCGGCACCTACCGCTCCCGGACCACCGCCTGGTGCAACGGCAACAAGGCCAGCCGGGTCCACGAGGTCGACGTCGACCAGAAGACGTACAAGAAGACCGTCTCGCGGCGCGAGTTCAGGAAGGTGCGCCGCGGGATGACCCGGTCGGAGGTGCGTGAGGTGGTCGGCTTCCGCGGCAAGGACTGCTCCGCCTACAACGGCCGGAGGACCTGCGTCTACGACATGATGGCGTTCTGGCGGTGGTCGTTCATCACGTTCAAGGACGGTGAGGTCGTCTCGAAGCTGTGGGACGTCGGCCACGACTGACGCAGGGTGACGCCACGATCGTCTCTCCCGGGTCGACTGCGCCCCGGCAGGCGGCAACACGTCCCGTCATCGGCAGCTCCGCGCATCATCAGCGCAAGGAGAGTGCCTTCGTCGAAACGGTGTGGGGTCGTTCGTGCCATCAGTGCCTCTTGCACAGCGGCAGACCAGCGCGTTCGAGATCGGTGGATCGTAGTCAAACGGGCACAACGAGCCGTCGTGCCCTGGGTTCCCGCCGGGATGGGGGCCGCTGCCGAGGGGAGGCGCCCGTTGTGCCCGTTCGGCTACGGGCCCGAGGCGGTGACGGCCCGGGCCACCCGACTCTCGACATCGGCGATCGCACGGGCACTCGTAGTCGAAAGGACCGAACAGGCCGTCCGGCAAGAGCCCCCCGCGGCCGTGCGTCGATCCGGCAGCCTTCGGTCCTTCCGACTACGTCGAGGGCGCACGCACCTGTCCTCAAGATCGAAAGTGTGGAGTCTTGGATCAACCAGGTTGATCCAGACGCCACACTTTCCACCCCGGCTCGCGTGCCCAGCGAGGCGCCCGCTCACCGGCAGTTGCGCTCGGATCGCGGCAGGAACGGCCGTCTAGCCTCGCGCTATGAGGACCCTCCGGCTGATGACCGACTACAACGGTCTCCCACTGTGGGATGAGGAGGGCGGCACCGGTCCCGAGAACTGGCCGATGCTCTCACCCGGGCTACTCGTCGACTTGGAGCAATGGGAACGGTACTGGGGTCATCACCACCACCACGTGCGTGGCTGGCGAAGAGGCACCAGGGATTGGTACGTCGAGGAGGGACACCGTCTCGCTGCCCGGCTCAGGGAGGAACTGGGCAGCGACTGGACGGTCGAACTCGTCCTCGACTGAAGAAGCCGGAATCTGCGTCGGCGGCAGTCGCACTGCTACCGGCATGCCGCGCCCCGACGCGATCTCCGTGATCGTCGTGCCGCGCCTGCGCGTCGCGGCACAATGAGCGGCATGACGAACACAGACTCCCCGGGCCTCGCTGCTCGCTCTGTCGTCGGCTCAGTTGCCACGCTTGCGGTGGTCGTTGCGTGCTACGGGATGGTGGTGGTGGTCGTGCTGCTCTCGCTGGTGGGCGTGCCGACCTGGGTCATCGTCTTGTCCGTGGGCCTGACAGTCGGGTGTGTGTTCGCAGCCGCGCTCCGAGTCCGACGGTCCGCCAGGGATGCTCAAGGCGCTCGTCAACGAGCGGCTGCCTCAGCACGCTAGGGCAGGCGCATGCCGTCTGAGGGGTCGAGACGCGGAGGCGGCGGCAGCCGTGGGGAGCTCGGTGGAGGTCCTCCACAGGTCACGTGGGAGCCCTTGACTCGAACTGGTGTACGAGTAAAATGGGGTGCATGCTCGGGACCCAGACGCTGGAGGACATGAGCGAGGACCAGGTCCTCGACGTCGCCTCCCGCCACGCCCAGCTGCTGCAGCAATCCGAGGTCGGTCTCCTCGAGGTCGCCTACCAGTGGGCCGTCCTGCACACCGTGGACCGTCTCGACCCGACAGCTCCCGGCTCCCGGGACGTGAGCAGGGCCGCCGCTACGGCGGCACCGGGGTCAGCGAGGTCTCCGAGTTCGCCGCCGCCGAGCTCGGCGCCCGCATCGGGCGCACCACCACGCCGCGATCGCCCTGATCGCCGACGCCCAGGACCTGCGCCACCGCCACCCGGTGCTCTGGGCCCGCGTCCAAGCCGGCGAGGTCCGCGCCTCCTACGCCCGCCACGTCGTGACCAAGACCCGCGAGCTGTCGCTCGCCGAAGCCGCCCACGTCGACGCCGAGGTCGCCGAATCAGCCGACGGACGCATCCCCTGGACCCGCTTCGAAGCCCTCGTCGCCGGCAAGGTCGCCACCGCCGCCCCCGCCCTGGCCCGCGAGAAGGAAGAACGCGCCAAGAAGGCCCGCTTCGCCAAGATCATCGGCCGACCCGAGCACGGCATGGCCTCCTTCCTGATCCGCGCCGACATCGCCACCATCACCGCCCTCGACACCGCCATCACCGCCCGCGCCAAGACCCTCGAGACGCTCCTGCCCGACGAACCAGGCGCCCTCGACCAGGACGACGAGGCACGCACCGACCAACGCAGCATCACCATCGACGACCGCCGCGTCCTGGCCGCCCTCCAGCTCGCCACCGGCACCGCCCCCGATGAACGACCGAAACTGGACGTGACGCTCGTGGTGCACCTCGACGGCCGCGGCGAGCGCGAGAGCGACGAGCACGGTCACCCCCTCGCACCCATCGCCCGGCTCGAGGGCCACGGGCCCCTCACCACCACCTGGCTCCGCGAGACCCTCGGCCCCCGGGCCCGGTTCACCATCACCCCCGTCATCGACCTCGCCCACCAGGTCCCCGTCGATGCCTACGAGATCCCTGCCCGACATCGACAGGCCGTGCGTCTGATGACGCCGGCCGACACCTTCCCCTACGCCACCTGCACCAGCACCACGATGCAGATCGACCACACCGTGCCCTACCAACCAGACGGCACCGGTGGTCCCAGCGCGCTCGGGAACTACGGCCCCCTCACCACCACCCACCACCGCATCAAGACCCACGGCGACTGGCAGGTCCACCAACCCGTCCCCGGCATCTACCTCTGGCAAGACCCCCGCGGCGCCCACTACCTCGTCGACCACACCGGCACCCGACGCCTGCCCCAGACACCCGGACGCCCACCGCCGACCAGCACCTTCGAGATCTACGAACCCGACCTCCACCTCCACCTCGACCTCGACTACGCCGCCTGAGCAGGCCGACGGGGGCCTGAGAAACCCCTTGCCCGGCCGTGCCCGGCGTCGTACCGTTTTCGGTACACGGGAAGGAGGTGGTCCGGAGAATGAGTTCTTCCAGGACGAGTGAGGTGGCTGCCCGCTAGCAGCCCCAGCAGGACGACGGGGCAGGAGTGCCCCTGAAGCTGCTGGCGAATTCCAAGCAGCTGCCCGACCCGCAGGTGACCCGGCTCCGTCCGCCGGGTGCGGTCCTCCACGAGGGCCACGCCTGCGGGTCGCTGCATGTCCGGGGGTGGCACGCTCGGTTGGCAGATCGACGCGACGGGGAATAAGGTTGCTCTAGTCAACCGTTACCTCCCCCGTGAAACGAGAGTCAGTGACCCAGCCAGCCCCCGTCCCGGCGGCCGCGTCGTCAGCGTCCGCCGACGTCGATGTCGATGTCGCCATGACGCACCGCCAGGTGCTCGAGGCGCTCAGTGGGCTGCTGCTCGCGATGTTCGTGGCGATGCTGTCGAGCACCGTGGTCTCCAACGCCCTGCCGCGCATCGTGGCCGACCTCGACGGCAGCCAGACGGGCTACACCTGGGTGGTCGTGGCCACCCTGCTCTCGATGACGGCGACCACCCCGATCTGGGGCAAGCTCTCCGACCAGTTCAGCAAGAAGATGCTGGTGCAGACGGCGCTGGTGATCTTCAGCATCGGCTCGCTGATCGCCGGTCTCGCCCCGAGCATGGAGGTCCTGATCGGGGCCCGCGTGGTCCAGGGCCTCGGCGTCGGCGGCCTGACCGCGCTGGTCCAGGTCGTGATCGCCAGCATGATCCCGCCGCGTGAGCGCGGTCGCTACAGCGGCTACATCGGCGCCGTCTTCGCCCTGGCCACCGTCTCCGGACCGCTCATCGGCGGGCTGATCGTGGACTCGCCGCTCGGCTGGCGCGGCACCTTCTACGTCGGCATCCCGGTCGCCGTCGTGGCCTTCGTGCTGCTGCAGAAGACCCTGCGCCTGCCGATCGTGAAGCGCGAGGTGCACATCGACTACGCCGGCGCCACGCTCATCGTCGCCGGCGTCAGCATCCTGCTGGTCTGGGTCAGCCTGGGGGGCAACCAGTTCGACTGGTTCTCGACCGCCTCGGTGCTGATGGTCCTCGGTGGGCTGGTGGTCGTGATGGGTGCGGTGTACGTCGAGGCCCGCGTGGCCATCGACCCGGTGGTGCCGCTGCGGCTCTTCCGCGACCGCACCATCGCCCTGGCCACCACGGCCTCGGTGCTGATCGGTGTCGCGATGTTCGGCTCGACGGTCTACCTGTCCCAGTACTTCCAGATCGCCCGCGGCATGAGCCCGACCGCAGCCGGCCTGATGTCGATCTGCATGGTCGGCGGCCTGCTGGTCTCCTCGATCACCTCCGGGCGGAGGATCACCACCACCGGGCTCTGGAAGCGCTGGCTGGTCGGCGGCATGGTCCTCGTCGTCGTGGGCCTCGGCCTGCTCGGCACCATCGACGAGACGACCCACCTCGCGCTCGTCGGCCTCTTCATGGCCGTCCTGGGCGTCGGTCTGGGTGCCACGATGCAGAACCTGGTGCTCGCGGTGCAGAACAACGTGCCGCTCTCCGACCTGGGGGCGGCCAGCTCGGTCGTCGCCTTCTTCCGCTCGCTCGGCGGCTCCGTCGGCGTCTCGGCGCTCGGCGCCCTGCTCAGCACCCAGGTGGCCGACTCGGTCCAGAAGGGGCTGCGCGGCCTGGGCATCGAGGACGCGGGCCACACCAGCCACGACATCCCCGACCTCACCCAGCTCCCGGCCCCGGTGCGGGCGGTCTTCGAGGGCGCCTTCGGCGACTCGATCGGCTACCTGTTCCTGGTCTCCACACCGTTCGCGCTGGCGGCCCTGCTCTGCGTGCTGGCCATCCGTGAGGTGCCGTTGCGCACCACCCATGACATGGTCCCCGCGGACGCCGCGCCCGAGGCCACCGCCGAGCTGGTGGAGGACGTCGAGGCCCGTGACGCGAGCGAGATCCCCGCGGGCGGTGTGCGATGAGCACGCCGTCCACCGAGCCGCTGATGCGGCTCGAGCAGGAGGTCAGCGTGCTGATCCGTCGCATCCGCCGGGTCATCGGCGTGCGGGCCGCCGCGGTGCACCCCGAGCTGCAGCCGTCGGCGTACCTGATGCTGTCCTACCTGGCCGACCAGGGGCCGATGCGGGCCTCGGTGCTCGCCGAGACCTTCAACATCGACAAGGGCGCCATCAGCCGGCAGGTCACCCACCTCACCGGGCTCGGGCTGGTCGAGCGCACCCGGGACCCCGATGACGGCCGTGCCTCGCTGATCTCGGCGAGCCCGGCCGCGGTGGTGCAGCTCGAGGAGGTCAAGGAGCAGCGTCGGCGCTGGATCGCCGAGCGGCTCGACGACTGGGAGCCCGACGAGCTCGAGACCTTCATCGAGGTGCTGGGTCGCTACAACGAGGCCCTGAACCAGCCCTGACAGGCCGCCTCGCTCAGCCGCGCACCCACACGGCGGTGTCGGCCGGCAGCAGGTCGGTGACCGGCCCGCTGCTGACCACGACCTCGCCGCCGGGCCGGGTGACCGGGGTGACGCCGCAGTTCAGCGCCACCGTCACGGCGCCGCGCCGGAAGGCCAGCACGTCCGCGCCGAGGTCGAGCATCTCCACGTCGTCGGGGCTGCCGGCGAGCGAACGCCGAGCCGCCAGCGTCCGTCGGTAGAACGCGAGCGTGGAGTCGTCGTCGGCGAGCTGGGCCTCGACCGTGAGGTCGGCCCAGTCGTCCGGCTGCGGGATCCAGGGCTGGTCCGTGCCCGGGCCGAAGCCGTACGGGGCTGCGGTCCCCGACCACGGCACCGGGACCCGGCACCCGTCGCGGCCGACCTCGCCGGTGCGCAGGTAGGCGGGGTCCTGGCGGTGCTCGGGCGCGACGTCGACCTGCTCGAGGCCCAGCTCCTCGCCCTGGTAGAGGTAGGAGGAACCGGGCAGCGCGAGCATCGTCAGGGTGGCGGCCCGGGCGCGGGCCAGGCCCTGGACGCCGCCGCCGTACCGGGTCGCGTGGCGCACCACGTCGTGGTTGCTCAGCACCCACGTCGGGCTGGCGGTCGTCTCCGCCAGAGCGGCGAAGGTGCCGGTCACGACCTCCTCGAACGCCGTGGCCGACCACGGCGCGAGCAGCCAGGCGAAGTTGAAGGACTGGGCCATCTCGTCGGGTCGGACGAAGCGGGCCATCGACTCGGGGGTCTGGGTCCAGGCCTCGGCGACCAGCATCCGATCGCCGTCGTACTCAGCCAGGATGTCGTGCCAGCGCCGGTAGACGTCGTGCACCTCGGGCTGGTCCCACATCGGCTCGTCGCGCAGCGTGCGCTCGACCATCGAGCGCTCCTCGTTGATCGGCGCCGAGCTGTCGGGCTCCTCGCCCTCCTCGACGACCTGGTCCCGCAGCGACTCCTCCTTGAGCAGCCCGTGCGCGACGTCGACCCGGAAGCCGTCGACCCCCCGGTCGAGCCAGAAGCGCAGCACCTCCTCGAAGAGGTCGCCGACCTCGGGGTTGCGCCAGTCGAAGTCCGGCTGGGAGGAGTCGAAGAGGTGGAGGAACCACTGGGCATCGTCGGGGCCGTCGCCGGCGTCCTCGTCCACGCGGGTCCACGCCGGCCCGCCGAACACCGACGTCCAGTTGTTGGGCGGCTGCTCGCCGTGGGCGCCGCGACCCTCGCGGAAGAGGTAGCGGGCGCGCTCGGGGCTGCCCGGGCCGGCGGCGAGCGCGGCCTGGAACCACTCGTGCTGGTCGGAGGAGTGGTTGGGCACGAGGTCGGCGATGATCTTCAGTCCCAGCTCGTGCGCGGTGGCGACGAGCTCGTCGGCGTCCTCGAGCGAGCCGAACAGCGGGTCGATGTCGCAGTAGTCGCTGACGTCGTAGCCGTGGTCCTTCTGGGGCGAGCGGTAGAACGGTGAGATCCACACCGCGTCGACGCCGAGGTCGCGCAGGTAGGGCAGTCGCGCGGTGATGCCGGGGAGGTCGCCGACCCCGTCGCCGTCAGCGTCCGCGAAGGAGCGCGGGTAGACCTGGTAGATCACCGCGTGGCGCCACCACTCGACCGGGCTTGGATCGTTCAAAGTCATGGATCGAGTCTGGCACACGCCCCGGGTGGGGTGCACGCTCAGGCGAACGCGTCGGGCGAGACCTCGATCCACACCTGCTCGGCGCGGCCCACGACCTCGCCGCGCGGGTCCAGCACGGTGGTGGCCGTCAGGTGCTTGCGGCCCTCGGAGCGCCGGGCGAGCCCGACGACGACGTGCTCCTCGCCGACCACCGGACGGCGCAGCACCTCGGCGGTCATCCGGCCCAGGACCATCATCCGCTCCTCGATGTCGGCGGCCCAGGCGCCCGCGCAGTCGAGCGCGGCCCACACCACCGGCGCGTCGTCGTCGGTGGCCAGCCACGTGGCCGCCACCCGCGCTCGTCCGTCGTGCGCGTCGACCCGGCCGGGGAAGATCCGCAGCCCGTCGCCCGGCTCGCGGTCGGTGCCGCAGCTGAAGCAGGTGGGGAAGGGGTGCCGGTGCAGGCCGGGGTAGCGGTCGACGGCCGCGCGGGCCTCGACCATGGAGACGCCCGGCACGCCCTCGAGCACCAGGTCGGAGCGACGGGCGCTGAGCACGGCCGCGCCGTCGCGCAGCGCGGTCCAGGTGCCCTCCTCCTCGACGACCTCCATCGGGGTGTCCAGCGGCGGCGGCTGGCGCAGCGTCACCTCGACCGGCCCGCCGTCGGCATCGACGTACGACGCGAGCGCGCCGGCGCTCCAGCCGCCGTTGCCGGAGCCGGCGGGGCCGTTGAAGCGGGCAGGGACCAGGAGCGGGTCGAAGGAGGTCACTGCTTGATCCTCTCGTACCGGTCCAGGGCCTCGCGACGCTCCTCGGCGTGGTCGACCATCGGGGCCGGGTAGCCGACGAGGTCGCGGGTGTCGGGATCCGGCTCGTGCGGGTCGGGCACCTGGTCGGGATCGGCCAGCTCGGGCACCCAGCGCCGCACGTAGGAGCCGTCGGGATCGAAGCGGCGGCCCTGGGTGGTGGGGTTGAAGACCCGGAAGAACGGTGAGGCGTCGGTGCCGCTGCCGGCCGTCCACTGCCAGCCGTGGTTGTTGCTGGCCAGGTCGCCGTCGACCAGCCAGTGCAGGAAGTGCCGCGCCCCGTGCTGCCACTCCACGTGCAGGTCCTTGACCAGGAAGCTGGCGGTGATCATCCGCAGCCGGTTGTGCATCCACCCGGTGGCCCGCAGCTGACGCATCCCGGCGTCGACGATCGGGAAGCCGGTGCGTCCCTCCTGCCAGGCCTCGAGCTGGTCGCCGGCGCGGTCGTAGTCCATCCGCGCGTACTCGGGCTTGTAGTAGTCGCGGGCCGAGTCCGGCCGCCGCGCCAGCACGTCGGCGTAGAACTCCCGCCAGGCGAGCTCGGTGCGGTAGGTCTGCGCGCCCTTGCTCCGCCTGCGGCCGAGGTCGGCGAGCAGGGTGCGCGGGTGCACCTCGCCGTACTTGAGGTGCATCGACATCCGGCTGGTGCCGTCCCGGTCGGGACGGTCGCGGTCGGTGTCGTAGTCGTCGACGCGGTCCAGGAACTCCGCCCACTGCCGCCCCGCGGCCTCCTCGCCCGCCTCGGGCAGGTCGAGACCGGCCGGCACCGGTGGGTCGGGGATGTCGGTGGTGCCCTCGTCGAGCCTCAGCCAGGACACCCCGGTCGGCGGGTCGACCGGGGCCCGCCAGCCGTGGTCGGCCCAGGCCTTGGAGAACGGGGTGAACACCTTGTACGGCTCGCCCGAGCCGTTGAGCACCCGCTCCGGTCCCACGGCGTACGCCGATCCGGTGCGGACCAGCTCGATCCCGGCGTCGCCCAGCGCCTGCTCGACCGCCGCGTCGCGCTCACGGCCGTAGGGCCCGAAGTCCTCGGCGACGTGCACCCGGTCCGCCCCGACGGCCTGCGCGGCGAGCACCACCTGCCGGACGGGGTCCCCGCGCACCACCGAGAGCCCGCCCTGCGTCGACCCTCCCGATCGGCTGAGTGAGGCGTCCAGGGAACGCAGCGAGGCTGCGAGGTAGGCCCGCCTGCTGGGCCCCGCCGGACCCCACAGCCGGGGGTCGAGGACGAAGAGCGGCAGCACCTCGCCGTCGGCACCGGCCTCGACGAGGGCGGGGTTGTCCGCGACCCGCAGGTCGCGGCGGAACCACATGACGCTGACCACGCGTCCGAGCCTCCCAGGGTGGCACCGGCCCGCTGCACACCCCCCGTGGTGGACAATGGGTGCGTGAGCGACCTCATCGACACCACCGAGATGTACCTGAGGACCATCTACGAGCTGGTCGAGGAAGGCATCGTGCCGCTGCGCGCCCGGATCGCGGAGCGCCTGCACCAGAGCGGCCCGACCGTCTCGCAGACCGTGGCGCGGATGGAGCGCGACGGGCTGCTGACCGTCGAGGGCGACCGGCACCTCCAGCTCACCGAGGACGGCCTGCGGCTGGCGACCCGGGTGATGCGCAAGCACCGCCTCGCCGAGCGGCTGCTCGTGGACGTCATCGGCCTCGAGTGGGAGCTGGTCCACGAGGAGGCGTGCCGCTGGGAGCACGTGATGTCCGAGACCGTCGAGCGACGCCTGCTCGAGCTGCTCGGCAACCCCACCGAGTCGCCGTACGGCAACCCGATCCCGGGGCTCGACGAGCTCGGCCAGACCGACACCGCCGAGACGTTCATGGCCGGGCTGGAGTCGCTGACCCAGGCCGCCGGACCCACCGAGTCGCGAGTGCTCGTGCGGCGCATCTCCGAGGAGATGCAGAAGGACGAGCAGCTGATGAGCGCGCTGCGTCGGGTCGGCGCGCTGCCCGACAAGACCGTCACGATCGTGGCCACCGAGGCCGGGGTGCTGGTGGGCGCGGCGGGCGAGAGCGCCGAGATCGTGCCCGAGGCGGCCGACCACATCTTCGTCCGGCCCCTCTGAGGGCCCCTTCGACCGGCCCGCTCAGCGGCGCTGGTCGGCCAGGGCGGTGAGGAACTCGCTGCACCCCGCGTGCACGGTGTGCGTGGCCAGGTCGTCGCCGCGCGTGGCGCCGCGGTTGAGCACCACGACCGGGGTGCCGGCCTTCGCGGCACGCTTGACGAAGCGGAGCCCGCTCATCACGGTCAGGCTGGAGCCGGCCACCAGCAGCGCCCCGCCGTCCCTGAGCGCCTCGACGGCGTCGTAGCAGCGCGCCACCCGGGGTGCGGGCACGTTCTCGCCGAAGAACACCACGTCGGGCTTGAGCAGCCCGCCGCAGGAGCAGTCGGGCACCACGAAGTCGTCGGTCTCCTCCAGTGCCACGTCGCCGTCGGGGTTGAGGGCGACGTGGTGGTGCTGCTCGGCGAAGCCGGGGTTGAGCGCGCTCAGCCGGTCGTGCAGCTCGGCACGCGAGCTGGTGGCGCGGCACCCCAGGCAGACCACGTCGGCGATCCGGCCGTGCAGGGCCACGAGGTCGCGGGTGCCGACCGACTCGTGCAGGCCGTCGACGTTCTGGGTGATCACCAGGCCCGCCCCGAGCCGGGCGACCGCGCGGTGCCCGGCGTTCGGCTCGGCGTGCCGCATCCGGCCCCAGCCCAGGTGGCTGCGCGCCCAGTAGCGGCGCCGGGGCACCGGCCCGGAGACGAACTCCTGGTAGGTCATCGGGGTGCGGCGCGGTGCTCCCGGGCCGCGGTAGTCCGGGATGCCCGACTCGGTCGAGAGGCCCGCACCGGTGAGCACCACCAGCGGCCGGTCGACCAGCAGCGCCAGCGCCTCGTCGTACGCCGCGTCCCGATCCGTGTCGGGAGCCGGCGCACGGGTGGGGGACAGGGTCACCGGGCGTACCGCTCCGCGGACCGCGCCCGCGCCTTCGCGGCCTCGACCTCGCGGTCCTTGGGTGCGGCGGTGGTGACGAGCGCGTCGAGCAGGTGCCGGGTGGCGTGGGCGACCTCCGCCACGGCCCGGTCGAACGCCTCCTGGTTGGCCTGCGACGGCCTGGTCGACCCGCTGACCTTGCGCACGTACTGCAGGGCGGCGGCGTCCACCTCGTCCGTGGTGGCCGGCGGCTCGAAGTTGTGGAGCTGGCGGATGTTGCGGCACATGGCGTCGAGAATACGTCGGCGTGGCACGGGTGAGGGCGGGCTGCGAGCATGGGGGCATGCCTGCGAACCCCGACGCGCCCCGCAACGCCGACCGCGACCTCGACCTGGTGCTCCTCGGGGCCACCGGCTTCACCGGTGCCCTCACCGCCGAGTACCTCGCCCGCCACGCTCCCGCCGGGCTGCGGTGGGCGCTGGCCGGGCGCAACCCGGACAAGCTGGCCGGTGTCCGCGACGACCTCGCGGCCATCGACCCCGCGCTGGCCGACCTGCCGCTGGTCGTCGCGGACTCCGCCGACGCCGCCGCCCTGACCGCGCTGGCCGAGAGCACCCGCGTCGTGATCAGCACCGTCGGGCCCTACCTCGAGCACGGTGAGCCGCTGGTGGCCGCGTGCGCCGCAGCCGGCACCGACTACGTCGACCTGACCGGCGAGCCGGAGTTCGTCGACCGGATGTACGTCGCCCACCACGCCACCGCCGAGCGCACCGGCGCCCGGATCGTGCACGCCTGCGGCTTCGACTCGATCCCGCACGACCTGGGCGCCTGGTACACCGTGCAGCAGCTGCAGGCCTCCGGGCCGGTGACGATGCGGGGCGTCGTGCGCGCCTCGGGCACCTTCTCCGGCGGCACGTTCCACTCCGCGATGGGTGCGACGTCGCGGATGAAGCAGACCAAGGAGGCCGCGACGCTGCGCCGCGGTGCCGAGATGCGCCCGGAGGGGCGACGCAGTCGCGCGGTGGCCGGCAAGCCGCACCGCGACGGCGAGCTGGGCTACTACCTGCTGCCGCTGCCCACGCTCGACCCGCAGGTGGTCGCCCGCAGCGGCGCCGCGCTGGAGTCCTACGGCACCGACTTCCGCTACTCCCACTTCATCGGCACCAAGACCCTGCGCTACGCGCTCGGCGGGATGGCCGGCCTGGTCGGGATCGGTGTGGCCGCGCAGGTCCCGCCGGTGCGCAACCTGCTCAAGAGCCGCATCAAGCAGGGCGAGGGCCCCTCGCCGGCGCGCCGGGAGAAGAGCTGGTTCACCGTCGACTTCGTCGGCCAGGGCGACGGACGCACCATCCACACCCGCGTCTCCGGCGGCGACCCGGGCTACGGGGAGACCTCGAAGATGCTGGCCGAGTCGGCGCTGTGCCTGCTGCACGACGACAACCCGACCACGGCCGGCTGCGTGACCACCGCCCAGGCGATGGGGGAGCAGCTCACTGCCCGGCTGATGGCCGCGGGCATCCGCTTCGAGACCATCGAGGGCCAGCACGAGGGCTGATCCTGCGCGGCGGGCGAGGACTGTCGGTGGGCTGCGGCAAGATGTCCTCGTGCCTCCCCGACTGCTGCCCGCCCCCGCTGACGGTGCTGCTGTCGACCCCGCCGCTGGTACTGCGGGCGAGGCGGCGCAGCGCGCGGCGGTGTTCCCCCGGGTGCGCTGGATGGGCTCGAAGCACAAGCTCCTCCCGCACCTGGCGCAGGCGTTCACCGACATCGCGCCCGCGGACGGGCCGGGCACGGCGCTCGACGCCTTCAGCGGCTCCGGGGTGGTCTCCTACCTGCTCAAGCACCAGGGCTGGGCGGTGCACAGCAACGACTACCTCGGCTTCCCCGGTGTGGTGGCGAGCGCGGGCGTGGTCAACCACGACACCCGGCTCGACGCCGACGACGTGGCCCGCATCCTCGGCCCGGCCGCCGATGACCGGGACTTCGTGCGGCGCACCTTCACCGGCGTCTACTTCACTCCCGACGACCTGGAGTTCCTCGACTCCGCCTGGAGCCACATCGACCGGATGCAGGGCGGCGGGCGCGCGGTGGCGATCGCCGCGCTGTGCCTGGCCGCGGCCCGCAAGCAGCCACGCGGGGTCTTCACGCTCACCGGCGACCTGAGCCGGTACGACGACGGGCGCCGCGACCTGCGCCTGAGCCTGCGCGAGCACTTCGCGGAGCGGGTCGCCGACTACAACGCCGCCGTCTTCGCAGGCCCGCGCGACTGCGAGGTGTCCTCGCTCGAGATCGGTGCCCTCGAGCCGCGTCGCTACGACCTGGTCTACCTCGACCCGCCGTACGCCCCGCCGGCCGACGACAACGACTACACCAAGCGCTTCCACTTCCTCGAGGGGCTCTCGCGCTACTGGGTGGGCGACACGATCATGTGGGACACCAAGAGCCGCAAGCTGCCCAAGCGGGTCACGAAGTTCTCCTCCCGGCGCACGATCGAGGAGGCCTTCCGCGAGGTCTTCAAGCAGTTCCACGACTCGCCGCTGGTGCTGTCCTACTCCTCCAACGCGCTGCCCGACCTGGACACGCTGGTGGGGCTGCTGCGCGAGGCCAAGGACGACGTCGAGGTCCGCCGGGTGCCGCACACCTACCACTACGGCACCCACCGCACCGCTGTGCGCCGGCAGGTCGACGAGTACCTGTTCCTCGCCCGGTGAGCTCCTCCGGTGCCCGTGCCATGCAGGCCTACCTGGGACGGCTGCGCCGGCTGACCAGCCACGTCGCGGTCGACGAGGCCTCCGAGCAGGCCGAGGCGATCGTGGCCGCCGGGGCGAGCCTGGCCGCGCTCGACGAGGTCTCGCTCGACGCCGTGACCCGGTGGGTGCGCTCGCGTCCGGCCGACGTCTACGCGCTGGGGCTCACCGTGGGGCTCTCGCAGGAGAAGCTGAAGAACCTGCTGCGGGTCGCCTTCGGCACCACCTCGTGGGTCAAGGCCGCCACCCAGGACCCGCAGGCGCTGGTCGAGTGGCTCGACGACGAGCTGGGGCTGCTCGCGGCGCTCGAGGCCCAGCGGCACCGCGTCTACACCTTCGGTGACGTGCTGGCCGCCCGCGGCAGCAGCCGGCAGACCGCGAGCCGGGCCGGGGTGGCCGGCAAGCTGATCGAGGACGCCGTCGAGCAGATCGTGCGCGACCTGGGGCTGCCCTACGAGATGCGCGGCCGGTTCGTGGGCCGCAACGGCGACACCGGTCCGGCCGACCTGGCGGTTCCCGGCTTCGAGGACGCGCTGATCGCCGTGGCCTGCAAGGGCTTCGACTCCACCGGCTCCAAGCTCACTGCCGCGGTCACCGAGGTGATGGACATGGCGAACGTGTCCTTCGCCCACCAGTACGTCCTGGCCGTCGTCGACGGGATCGGCTGGCTGAGCCGACAGGGCGACTTCCGGCGGATGCACGCCCTGCTGGAGTCGCACCGCATCGACGGCCTCTACGCCCTCGCCGACCTCGACACCTTCCGCGCCGACCTGCACGCGGCCGCCGTACGCCACGGGCTGCTGGAGGGGCCGCTGCCCGACGTCGCCGCGCAGGTGGCCCCCGGTGAGCCGGTCGTGGCGCGCGCGGAGACGCCGGACGCGCAGCTGCACCTGGACCTGTAGGGCGCGCTGGTCCGTGGGACTGCCGGGGTCAGTCCGCGGCGTGCGTGGGCCAGACGTAGGGCAGGTCGTCGGGCACGTCGGGGAACAGCGGGCGGTAGTGGTCGGGATCCTTGCGGACCAGCGCGGAGCGGTGGCTGAGGTGGAACGCCTCGTCGCCGAGCCACGCCGGTAGGGCGCCGACGGTCTCGAGCCCGGCCTGGTCGCGCACCTCGGTGACCCCGGCCGCGGCCAGGTCGGCGCGGAGCGTGGCGGCGACGGTGTCGGCGCGCCCCTCGGCCACCCACACCTCGCAGCACGTCAGGGAGTAGCGACCCAACGCCTCGAGGTGGCCCCGCCACATCAGCACCGCGGGGTGGCGGCGCCAGCCGTAGCCCTCGACGGTCAGACCGCGGACGACCTGCAGGCACTCGACGCGCTGCTCGCCGAGCCGCTTGACGTCGAGGACCTGCGCCGACCGGGCGAAGTCGGCGTAGGGCAGGAAGGTCTGCATGCCGCCACGCTGGCGCGCGTCCCCGGCGTGCGCTTCACCCGTCGGGTGGTCCCCGTCGAAAGACCCTTGCATCATGCAGGTATCTGCTTGCATGATGGGGGCATGACCCACGACGCCCTCGGGCCGGCGTTCAAGGCGCTGGCCGACCCGACCAGGCGACTCCTCCTGGACCGCCTCCGGCGTCGCAACGGGCAGACGCTCACGGAGCTCTGCGGCAGCCTCGAGATGACACGCCAAGCGGCGACGCAGCATCTCGACCTACTGGCAGAGGCCCAGCTGGTCACCGTGGTGCGGCAGGGGCGGGAGCGCCTGCACTACCTCAACCCGGTACCGATCCACGAGATAGGAGAGCGCTGGATCGCGGCGTACGAGGCACCCCGATTGGCCGCGATCAGCGCCATCAAGCATCGAGCAGAGGAGCACGCCATGACCGAGACCACGACGTCCGTGCCCGTGTACGTCTACGTCACCTACATCCGTGCGAGCGGTGAGGACGTGTGGCGGGCCTTGACCGACGCCGACCTGACCGCGCGCTACTGGGGGCACGCCAACGTGTCCGACTGGCAGCCCGGCTCACCCTGGGAGCACCGACGGGTCGACGGCTCCGGCGCCGTCGACGTCACCGGCAGGGTGCTCGCGGCCGAGCCGCCCACCCGGCTGGTGATCACGTTCGAGGACTCCGAGGAGCACCGGCCGGACGGTGCGTCCGTCGTGACGTTCGCCATCGAGCCCCACGACGACATCGTCCGGCTGACGGTGACCCACGAGAACCTCCCGAACGTCGAGATGCTGAACGGGATCTCGCGCGGCTGGCCGGCGGTGCTGGCCAACCTCAAGTCGCTGCTGGAGACGGGGGACGTGCTGCCCACCGCGCCGTGGACCATGCCGGAGGGATCGCA
Organism: uncultured Actinomycetota bacterium; assembly: GCA_963722135.1. Classification (GTDB taxonomy): domain Bacteria; phylum Actinomycetota; class Actinomycetes; order Propionibacteriales; family Nocardioidaceae; genus Nocardioides. Next base: position 62,907 of record CAVRJT010000001.1, on the reverse strand, counting down.
CGCATGAGCACCGAGCTGTTCGGTCGTGCCTCCGACTACGCGCGTGGCGTCCTCTCGGAGCTGGGCGACGACGACCTCCGGCGGCCGACGCCGTGTGCGGACTGGGATGCGGGGACGGTGGTCCTGCACCTCGCGGACGTCATCGACGCCCTGACGGGGCTGCTCGAGACGGGGGTGCTCGCGATGCCGCAGCCACCGCGGACCAGCGCCCCGGACCCCGTGGCGCTGGTGGAGCAGCGGTGGGCGGAGCTGGCGCACGCCTTCTCCGTCGCAGCCGAGGCGCCCTGGGTCGAGAGCGCGGCGACGGCGGGCACCGTGGAGCTGACGACCCACGCCTGGGACGTCGGCGCGGCCCGCGACCCCGACCACCGCATCCCCGCGGAGCTCGCTGACGACGTCCTCACACTCGTCTCGGCCGCCCTCGACGACGACACCAGGGGAGAGAGCTTCGCCGCCCCGATCGACGTCCCCGGCGCGGCCGGCCCCAGTGATCGTCTGGTGGCCTTCCTGGGGCGAGTGCCCGCAGCTCGTCGGTGCCCCAGGCAGGAGTCGAACCTGCGACCTTTCGCTTAGGAGGCGGCTGCTCTATCCGCTGAGCTACTGGGGCTGCGGGGTCATTTTGTCAGCAGAACGCCCTGGCGCCGCACGCGGGGCCGAGTGGCGGGTGAGCGGTGCGACGGTCGGTCGTGGCGGCGGAGGCCCCTGAGAGAGTGCTGAGCAGAGTTGGAGCAGGCGCCGGCACGCCGCACAATCGAATTCAGGGCGCGCCCCCGCCCCCTTCCTTCCCTGACCGAGGTGAGCAGTGACCCACGCCGACCCGACGCCGCCGGGCGAGGTGGCGACCCCGTCACCCGCAGGCGCCCGTGCCGGTCGTCGCCGGGCCAAGCCGCGCCGCTCGCACACCGTGGCCAAGGTGCTCGTGGCCTCGTTGGTGGTGCTCGGGATGGTCGCCGGCCTCGGGGTCACCTACCTCTACCGGCACTACAGCGGCAACCTCACCGTGCTCGACATCGACGACCAGCTCGTGGGCGAGCGGCCCGACAAGGTCGAGGTCGCCGGACCGCAGGAGCCGCTCAACGTCCTGGTGATGGGCTCGGACAGCCGTGAGGGCGACGCCAACAACATCGACGGGCTCACGGGTGACGGCGAGCGCTCGGACACGACCCTGCTGCTGCACCTGTCGGCGGACCGCGAGCGGGCCTACGGCGTGAGCATCCCCCGGGACTCCATGGTCGACCGTCCTACCTGCCGCACCGAGGGCGGCGCCGAGATCCCGGCCGAGGGCTACCAGATGTGGAACGAGGCCTTCCAGCTCGCCGGGCCGGCCTGCACGATCCAGCAGTTCGAGGAGCTCTCCGGCATCCGGCTCGACCACTTCGTGGTCGTCGACTTCGAGGGCTTCCAGGGCATGGTCGACGCCGTCGGCGGTGTCGAGGTGTGCATCCCCGAGACCATCGACGACCGAGCGCACGGCATCTACCTCGAAGCCGGCACCCGCAAGCTCGAGGGCATCCAGGCTCTGAACTACGTCCGCGAGCGCTACGCGCTCTCCGGTGGCTCCGACATCGGCCGGATGAAGCGCCAGCAGGCCTTCATCGCCTCCATGGTCAGCACCGTGCTCTCCTCCGACACCATGGCCCGGCCCGACCGGCTGCTCAAGTTCCTCGAGGCCGCGACCGAGTCGCTGACCCTCGACGAGGACCTGGGCAACCTGGTCGAGATCGCCAAGCTGGGCTACGAGTTCCGCGGCATCGGCGCCGACAAGATCCAGTTCATGACCATCCCGAACATCGTCGACCCGCAGGACCCCAACAAGCTGGTGTGGACCGACGACGCTGCCGGGGTCTGGAACACGCTCAAGAAGGACGAGCCGCTGAGCCGGCGCCTGCGCAGCGACGTGATCAGCGCCGGCAAGGTCCCCGGGTCCTCGTCGAGCGGGGGCGACAGCTCCGGCAGCGGCAGTGGTGGGGGAGACGGCAGCGGTGGCCTGGCCAGCGACGAGGCGCTCGAGGCCGCCGGGCTGTGCACGACGTGAGCGACCCCGAGCGCGAGACCGAGTGGCAGCGACGCCGCCGGTTGGCCGAGGTCTTCGGCGACGCGCTGCCCGAGACGACGAGCGACGAACGGGCGCCGGAGGAGACGCGTGCGGCTGACACCGATGCGTGGCTCAAGGCGCAGGTGCCCCCGCACCACGGGGGCCACTGACTCACACGGTCGGGGGCACCTGACCCTGGCCGGTGAGCAGCGCGTCGCGGATCTGGCGCAGCAGCACGGTGTCCTCCGGGGTGCCGGGATCCGGGCTGGGGAAGTACTTCTCCTTGGCCTTGGTGTAGGGCAGCACGACGAGGAAGTAGACGACGGCGGCCAGGATCAGGAACGAGATGACCGCGTTCATGAACGCGCCGAACGAGTTCTCCACGTTGGAGAAGTACTTGTCGGCGCTCTTCGGCAGCTTGTCGGTCAGCCAGTTCGTGAAGGTCGTCACGACGGCACCGAAGGCGGTACCGATGATGACCGCGACCGCGAGGTCGACGAGGTTGCCACGGAGCACGAAGCTCTTGAATCCACCCATGGTGCTAGGTCCTCTCACCTGCTGTTCGACCCGTTCGGGCCGATCGGACCTTAGCGGGACCAGACGTAGGACAGTAGTGTCCGCGCCGCGGCATCGCTGATGCTGGGGACGGCTGCGACGTCGACGCCGAGCACCACCACCTGCCCGCCCAGGCCGGTCGCCGCGGCGCCGAGGCTCCCGACGGAGTGCTCGGGCAGGGCCAGCACCGCGACGCGGTGGGCCAGCACCCGCGAGCCGCCCTCGGCCGGGTCGGTCGACACGAGGTCCACCAGGTCACCGACCTGCAGCAGTGCCGCCGTGGCGGGATCGGGCAGCCGCACCGGCATCGCCTGCACCCCTGAGGGCGCTGATGCCGAGAGGGAGGGGCCGACCAGGCGCGCGCTGCTGACCGGTTCACCGCGGGTCAGTGGCGCGGCCAGCAGTCGTCCGACCGGCTGCTCGACCAGGTCGTCGGGCACGCTGCCCGGCGCGAACCGGGACGTCGTGACGTCGTCGGCGCCGACCACCACCCCGCCGGGCAGGTCGTGGGCGGCCACCGTGACGGGCACGGTCGCGGGAGCCGGGGCGCTCGCAGCGCGCAGACCGGCGGTCACCGCGACGGCCGTGAGCAGCGCGGCCAGCAGGCGACGCCGGGCCAGCACGGAGCGGCGTACGCCGTGGGCGGCGCGGCGCAGCCGGGTCAGCGGCGGGTCGGGGTGGCGGGGGTCGGCGGACAGCATCCGGCGAGGCTAGAGCGCCGGGCGCGACCGTGCCGAGGCTCTCCACAGCCCTCCGGCCGGGCCGCTCAGGAAGAGGCGGTGCTGCTGCTGCTCGACGAGCCGGTGGTGCTCGCGGCGGCGCTGGACGCCTTCGCTGGAGCCGCCGAGGTGCTGGTCGACGAGCTGGTCGACGAGCTCGACGAGGAGCCCGACTCGCTGGGCGTGGGACGGCTGTCGGTGCGGTAGAAGCCCGAGCCCTTGAAGACCACGCCGACAGCGTTGAAGAGCTTGCGCAGCTTGCCCTGGCACTCCGGGCAGGTGGTGAGCGTGTCGTCGGAGAAGCTCTGGAACTGCTCGAAGGCGTGGCCGCACTCGGTGCAGGCGTACTGGTAGGTCGGCATTCGTCACTCCGCGGAGGTGGCGCCCGGGGGCGCTGGTGGGACGGATGGGGCGGCTGTCGCGGCGGAACCCGGGACCGGGCCCTGCGGGTACTGGCACTCTGCCGCGACGACTGCCAATCCTACGTCAGGGCAGAATGACCGGCACCATGACCGACACCCCAGCCCCCGCCGCAGGCGACGGCCCCCCGCCCCCAGGGGGCCCGGCCGGTGCGGTCGCCGCAGTCCTCGGCAGCGGATGGCGACGATTCCGGACGCGACCGGTCGCGCTGCGCCTGACGGTCTACGTCGCCCTCGCGCTCGCGCTCGCGCTGGTGGTCCTGGCGCTCACCGCGACGGTCCTCGTGCGTCGTCCGCTGCCGCAGACCAGCGGCACCATCGAGGTGGCCGGGCTCGACGGGGAGGTCGAGGTGGTCCGCGACGAGCACGGCATCGCGCAGCTCTACGCGGACTCGATGAGCGACCTGGCCCGCGGCCAGGGCTACGTGCACGCCCAGGAGCGGTTCTTCGAGATGGACGTGCGCCGCCACGCCACCGCCGGCCGCCTGGCCGAGCTGTTCGGCGAGGACGCGGTCGAGAGCGACGCCTACGTGCGCACCATGGGGTGGCGCCGCGTGGCGGAGAAGGAGGTCGCGCTGCTGACCCCCGACACGCGGACGTTCCTGGAGGCCTACGCCGACGGGGTGAACGCCTACCTGGACGGCCGGGGCACCTCCAGCATCTCGCTGGAGTACACGGTGCTGCGGCTCGGCGGCCTCGACTACCAGCCCGAGGACTGGACCCCCGTGGACTCGTTGGCCTGGCTCAAGGCGATGGCCTGGGACCTGCGCGGCAACATGGACGACGAGGCCGAGCGGGTGCTCACCGCCGACGCCGTCGGTGAGGAGCGCGCGGCCCAGCTCTTCCCGGGCTACCCCTACGGCGAGGTCACCCCGATCGTGACCCAGGGCGCGGTCGTCGACCAGGTCTACGAGCAGGACGCCCAGCAGGGCCAGACCCGCAACCCGATGCGCCCCGCCTTCGACGCCGACCAGCGCACGGCGCTGCGCGACCTGCGCGACGGCCTGGCCCGGATGCCCGCCTGGTTCGGGCGCGGCGAGGGCCTCGGCTCGAACTCCTGGGTCGTGGACGGCGACCTCACCGAGACCGGGAGCCCGCTGCTGGCCAACGACCCGCACCTGGGCTCGAGCCTGCCCGGGGTGTGGATGCAGATGGGGCTGCACTGCCGCGACGTCGGCCCGGCCTGCCCGCTCGACGTCAGCGGCTTCACCTTCTCCGGGGTGCCGGGCGTCATCATCGGGCACAACGCCGACATCGCCTGGGGCTTCACGAACCTGGGCCCCGACGTCACCGACCTCTACGTCGAGCGGGTCCGGGACGAGGACGCCGTGTACGACGGCGAGGTGCGCCCGCTGCGGATCCGCGAGGAGATCATCCGCGTGCAGGGGGGCCAGGACGTGCGGATCACCGTGCGCACCGGGCGGCACGGGCCGCTGGTCTCCGACGTCGCCGACCAGCTCTCCGACGTCGCCGAGGCCGCCAGCCGCCGCCCCGGCGAGCCTGGTCCTCGGTGCCGAGGAGGCGGCCGTGGCCCTGAAGTGGACCGCGCTCGAGCCCGGGCACCACCGCCGACGCGATCCTGGCCCTGAACCTCGCCTCCGACTGGGACTCCTTCCGCGCGGCCGCCTCGGACTTCGACGCCCCTGCGCAGAACCTCGTGTACGCCGACACCGCGGGCCGGATCGGCTACCAGGCCCCCGGGCGCATCCCGATCCGCAAGTCCGGCAACGACGGCACCGTGCCGTCGGCCGGGTGGCTGCCCGAGAACGACTGGACCGGCACCTTCGTGCCGTTCGACGCGCTGCCCAGCGTCCTGGACCCCGAGGAGGGCTTCCTGGTGACCGCGAACCAGGCGGTCGTCGACCGGTCCTACCCCTACTTCCTCACCGACGACTGGGACCGCGGCGCCCGGTCCGAGCGCATCCGCGAGCTGCTGACCGAGCGGTTGGAGGCCGGTCCGGTCACGGCCGCGGACATGCTCGAGATGCAGCTCGACACCCGCAACCCCATGGCCCCGGTGCTGGTGCCGCACCTGCTCGGCGCGCGGCTGCCCGCGGGCTACCAGGACGACGGGCAGCAGCTGCTGGGGGACTGGGACTTCACCCAGCCCGCCGAGGGCGAGCACTCGGCGGCGGCGGCCTACTACAACGTCGTGTGGGCCAACCTGCTCGACCGCGTCTTCGACGACGAGCTGCCGGAGGACCTCGCTGCCGACGGCGGGCAGCGCTGGATGGCCGTGGTCACCGACCTGCTCGACCGGCCGGACGACCCGTGGTGGGACGACGTCACCACCGACGAGGTCGAGCAGCGCGACGACACGATCGAGGCGGCGATGCTCGCCGCCGCCGACGAGCTGGTCCGCCGCCAGGCCCGCGACGCCGACGACTGGACCTGGGGCCACCTGCACCGCCTCGACCTGCGCTCGGCCACGCTGGGCGAGTCCGGGGTCGCCGCGGTGGAGGCGCTGTTCAACCGCGACGGCTGGGGTGTGGGCGGCGGGTCGGCGATCGTCGACGCGACCGCCTGGGACGCTGCCGAGGGCTACACGGTCACCGCGGCGCCGTCGATGCGGATGGTCATCCAGCCCGGGTGACTGGGACGCCTCGCGCTGGATCAACCTGACGGGGGTCTCCGGGCACCCGGCCAGCAGCCACTACACCGACCAGACCGACCTGTGGGCGCGCGGCGAGACCCTGCCGTGGCCCTTCAGCGCGGGCGCCGTGCGCGACGCGGGCGCGGACACGGTGACCCTGCGCCCGGCCTCCGACGGCTGAGCGGCTCAGAAGCGGGTCAGGCCCGGCGGGGCAGACCGCGGCGGTGACCGGCCGGTCGTGCGGCTCGCGGGGCACGTCGACGCCGACCTCGTCGTCGTGGAGCAGCACGCAGGTGAAGGTGCCGACCGGCACCCGCGCCAGTGCGCGGTCGTAGGAGCCGCCGCCGCGCCCGAGCCGCATCCCGTCGGGCGCGACCGCCAGACCGGGCACCAGCACCACGTCGGCGCCCGCGACCGCGTGCGGGCCGAGCCGCTCGCCCGTCCGGCTCCAGCAGTCCGAGCCGGGCCGGCGCGCAGGTGCTCGTCGCCGGCGTGCGCGGCCCAGTCGAGATCGCCGTCGGGCAGCAGCACCGGCAGCAGCACGCGGCGCCCCGAGGCGCGCAGCGCCTCGAGCAGCAGCGCGGTGCCGGGCTCGCTGCCCACGCGCGACGTACGCCGCGACGGTGGCCGCGCGGCGTACCTCCGGGGCGGCGAGGAGATGCTCGGCGAGCGCCTGCGGCGACCTCGGCGCGCACCGGCAGCGGACGGCGGTGTCGGGCGGTGAGATGCGGTCGCGCAGCGCGGTCTTGTCCTGTCCTGTGGAGGGGGTTTGCTCACGGGGCACGGGTCGAGCCTACGATCGGTCCCATGGGTTCCCCTGGCTTGCGCGCGGCCCGCGAGAAGATGAAGGCCGCCGGCGTCGACGAGGTCGCGATCGACACGTTCGCGCACTACTACCGGCTGCTCGAGCACGGTGAGACCGGGATGATCCCGGAGTCCACCATCGAGCCGATCGACATGGAGTCGCTGGCCGACGTCGAGGTGGCCGACGACGTGGCCGCCGAGGCGCTCGCCGCGACGGTGGTGATCAAGCTCAACGGCGGCCTGGGCACCTCGATGGGCATGGACCGCGCGAAGTCGCTGCTGTGCGTGCGCCGCGGGCTGTCGTTCCTCGACATCATCGCCCGTCAGGTGCTGCACCTGCGCAAGCAGCACGGCGCGACGCTGCCGCTGATCTTCATGAACTCCTTCCGCACCTCCGGCGACACCATGGACGCCGTGGCCCGCTACGACGACCTCCAGGTCCCGGGTCTGCCGCTGGAGTTCCTGCAGAACAAGGAGCCCAAGCTGCTGGCCAAGGACCTCTCGCCGGTCACCTGGTCCAAGGACCCCGACCTCGAGTGGTGCCCGCCGGGTCACGGCGACCTCTACACCGCCCTGCGGGGCACCGGTCTGCTCGACCAGATGATCGAGGCCGGCTACCGCTACGCCTTCGTCTCCAACTCCGACAACCTCGGGGCCGTGCCCGACCCCGCCGTGGCCGGCTGGTTCGCCTCCTCGGGAGCACCGTTCGCCATCGAGGCCGTGCGCCGCACCGCCTCGGACCGCAAGGGCGGCCACTTCGCCCGGCGCAAGAGCGACGGCCGGCTGGTGCTGCGCGAGACCGCGCAGACCCTCGACGAGGACAAGGCCGCGCTCGGCGACCTCGACCGGCACCGCTACTGCTCCACCAACAACCTGTGGTTCGACCTGGTCGCGATGAAGCGGGCGCTGGACCAGCGCGAGGGGATCCTGGGCCTGCCCCTGATCAAGAACGTCAAGACCGTCGACCCCGGCGACCCGGCGTCGCCGAAGGTCGTGCAGGTCGAGACCGCGATGGGTGCGGCGATCGAGGTCTTCGAGGACGCCCGCCTGATCGAGGTCGGTCGCGACCGCTTCGTGCCGGTCAAGACGACCAACGACCTGCTGGTCCTGCGCTCCGACGTCTACGACATCGGCGCCGACTTCGTGCTCGACCAGGTCGGCGACCAGCTCCCGTTCGTCGACCTCGACGAGTCCTTCTACAAGCTGGTCGGCGAGTTCGACAAGCGCTTCCCCGAGGGCGCGCCGTCCTTGCGTCGGGCCCAGCGCCTGACCATCGGCGGTGACGTCACGTTCGGCCACGGGGTCGAGATCGTCGGCGACGTCACGCTCGGTGGCCGCTCTGCCCAGCGCATCGACGCCGGCGCGGTGCTGGAGCGGCGACGCGGATGCCTGAGGCGCCGCCCCCGATCACGGTCGAGGAGCACCTCGCGCGGATCCTGGCGGCGGTGCGCCCGCTGCCCGCCTACCAGCAGCCGCTGATGGAGGCGCTCGGGCTGGCGGCCGCCGAGTCGGTGGTCTCGCCGATCGCGCTGCCGCCCTTCGACAACTCCGCGATGGACGGCTACGCCGTGCACCGTGCCGACGTGGAGGGCGCCGACCCGGAGGCCCCCGTCGACCTGCCCGTGGTCGGCGAGATCAGTGCCGGCAACGCCCAGCTGCTCGCGCTCTCGCCCGGCACCACCGCCAAGATCATGACCGGCGCGCCGGTGCCGACGGGCGCCGACGCGGTGGTGCCCTACGAGTGGACCGACCACGGGGTCGCCCGGGTGCGCATCGACAAGGCCCCCACCGCCGGCCAGCACGTGCGCCGCGCGGGCGAGGACGTCGCCGTCGGCGACCTCCTCGTCGAGGAGGGCACCGTGCTCGGCCCGCGCCACCTCGGCCTGCTGGCGTCCGTGGGACGCAGCACGATCGCGGTGCGTCCCGCGCCCGCGGGTGGTGATCCTGTCCACCGGCACCGAGCTGCGTGAGCCCGGCACCGACCTGGGCCACGACTCGATCTACGACGGCAACTCCTACCTGCTGGCCGCGGCCGCCCGCCGCGCCGGCGCCCTGGCCTACCGGGTCGGGATCGTGCCGGACCAGCCGCGCGCGTTCCTCGACGCCCTCGAGGACCAGCTCGTGCGCGCCGACGTGGTCGTCACCTCCGGAGGTGTCTCCATGGGCGACCACGACGTGGTCAAGGAGGCCCTCGCCCCCCTCGGCACCGTCTGGTTCGGGCCGGTCGCGATGCAGCCCGGCAAGCCCCAGGGCTTCGGCACGGTCGGCGAGGACGACACCCTGATCTTCACGCTGCCCGGCAACCCGGTGTCGTCGTACCTGTCCTTCGAGCTGTTCGTGCTCCCCGCGCTGCGCACGATGATGGGGCTGTCGCCGGTCTCGCGTCCGGAGGTCCCGATGCGCCTGACGCACGCCATCACCTCGCCGCCGGGGCGGCGCCAGTTCCTGCGCGCCACCACCGAGGCCGGCCACGGCCGGGTCACCCCGGTCGGCGGGCCCGGCTCGCACCTGGTCGGCGACCTGGCCACCGCCGACGCCCTGGTCGTCGTGCCGCGAGGACGTCACCGCGCTGCCCGCCGGGGCCGAGGTGGGCGTCATCCACCTCGACAGCGGCCTCGAGGGCGGCCACTGATGGCCGAGCAGCCGGGAGGTGACCGGCTCACCCACGTCGACGAGCACGGTGCCGCGCGCATGGTCGACGTCTCCGACAAGGCCGTCACCGCCCGCACCGCCCGGGCCTCGGGCCGGGTGCTGGTCTCGGCCCAGGTCGTTGCGCTGCTGCGCGGCGAGGGCGTGCCCAAGGGAGACGCCCTGGCCGTCGCCCGGCTGGCCGGGATCATGGGCGCCAAGCAGACGCCCTCGCTGGTCCCGCTGTGCCACCCGCTCGCGCTGTCCGGGGTCGAGGTCGACCTCGCCGTCGCCGACGACGCGGTCGAGATCGCCGCGACCGTGCGCACCACCGATCGCACCGGCGTCGAGATGGAGGCGCTGACCGCCGTCTCGGTCGCGGCGCTGACCGTCGTCGACATGGTCAAGGCCGTCGACAAGGCCGCCGTGATCACCGACGTGCGTGTGGAGACCAAGAGCGGCGGCCGCTCGGGCGACTGGGTCCGGGCGTGAGCACCGGGGCCGCCGACGCGGGCGGGCTGCCCGCCACCGTCGTCGTCGCCTCCAACCGCGCCGCCGCCGGCGTGTACGACGACACCACCGGGCCGCTGATCGTCACGGCCCTCGAGGAGCTGGGCTTCACCGTCGGCGACCCGGTCGTGGTGCCCGACGGCGACCCGGTGCGCGACGCGATCGCGGCTGCCGTCGCGGCCGGCGCGCGCCTGGTGCTCACCACCGGAGGGACCGGACTGACCCCCACGGACCGCACGCCCGAGGCCACCCGCGCACTGCTGGAGCGCGAGGTGCCCGGGATCGCCGAGGCGATCCGCGCCCACGGCCTGGCCAAGGGGGTGCCGACCGCGCTGCTGTCGCGCGGGCTCGCCGGTGTCGTCGGTGCCTGCCTCGTGGTCAACCTGCCCGGCTCGCGGGGCGGGGTGAAGGACGGTCTGGAGGTGCTGCGGCCGGTGCTGGTGCACGCCGTGGAGCAGGTCGTCGGGAGCGACCATTGAGCCGCTCCCGGTCGAGTCGTCCGGGTCGTCGCGGCTGGCCGGTGCGGCTGCGGCACGAGAACGTGGCGGTGCGCCCGATGAAGGTCTCCGACGCCGAGGCCTGGCGCCGGGCCCGGCAGCAGAACGCCGCGTGGCTGGTGCCGTGGGACGCGACCGTCCCTCCGGGTGGTGACCCGCGGCCCACGACCTTCCGTGCGCTGGTGTGGCGGATGCGCCGCCAGGCCCGGCGGGGCACGACGTACCCCTTCGTGGTCGAGGTCGACGGGGAGTTCGCCGGGCAGGTGACGCTCAACAACGTGATCAGCGGGTCGGCGCAGTTCGCGTCGGTCGGCTACTGGATCGACCGGCGCTTCGCCGGGCGCGGGGTGATGCCGCTGGCGGTGGCGATGGTGATCGACCACGCGTTCGCCGAGCTCGGGCTGCACCGCGTCGAGATCGCGATCCGGCCCGAGAACTCCAACTCCCTGCGCGTGGTGGAGAAGCTCGGCGCCCACGAGGTCGGCTACGCCCCGCGCTACCTGCACATCGACGGCGCCTGGCGCGACCACCGGCTCTATGCGATCACCGTCGAGGACGTGCCTCCCGGGGGGCTCGTGGCGCTGGTCCTGGGCTGAGTGAGCGTCCGTCGGCGACACCGCTCGCCCCACGAGTCACACCAGCAATTTGCGACACACGCGTAGACATCCGCCCCGTGCTGCGCTATCGAACCTAGGCTGCTGCCCGTGGACCTGAGCGCACTGATCTTCGTCGCCCTCGCTGTGGCGTGGGCCGTCTACCTGGTGCCGAAGGCGCTCAAGCACCACGACGACGTGGTGAAGAGCCGTTCGGTCGACCGCTTCTCGCACACGATGCGGGTGCTGGCCCGGCGCGAGCCGGTCAGCCGGCGCTCGGCGCGCCTCGTGGTGACCCCCGGGCGGGCCGCCGCGCCGCCGGTCGTGGTCACCAAGGCCAGCAGCGCCACGACCGACGCCGAGGTCGACCCCACGGCGTACGCCGACGCCCTCCCGCCCGAGCGGACCGTGGCCCAGCGCCGGACCGCGGCCAACCGCGCCGCCCGCCGCCGTCGTCGCGTCCTGGTCGCCCTGCTCGGCGCGCTGGCGCTCCTCGGCGCCCTCGCCCTCGGCGGGGTCGTCGGTTGGCTCACCCTGACCGTGCCCGGGGCGCTGCTCGTGGCCTGGCTGGTCGCCTGCCGCCTCATGGTGCGCCGCGAGAGCGGTCTCGCCGGGCCGCTCGCCCGCATCCCCGGCGTGCCCCTGGAGCCGACGCGTCCGTCCTGAGGACGAGGTCGACGCCGTCGAGGACGGCGTTGCTGATGCCGCCGACGACCTGGACGAGCCCATGCACGCCACCGGCAGCATGACGATCACGGTGATGACCGAGGACGGTCCGGTCACCGAGGAGGTCCCCGTCGTGACGGGGAACCAGCTGCGCGAGCCCGGCGGCTGGGACCTGGTGCCGGTCACGCTGCCGACCTACGTCACCAAGCCGGTGGCCGAGCGACGCACGGTGCGCACCATCGACCTCGACTCCACCGGCGTGTGGACCTCGGGACGCACCGACGCCGACTCGGCCCTGGCCCGCGAGGGCGAGCAGGCCGACCGCGAGCGCCGGGCGCAGCGCGAGCAGGGCGAGGCCGGCCGCGCGGTCGGTTCCTGACCCAGCCCGGGCCCGGGTCCGAATTCGGTCCGGTCCGTCCCGGGTGCTAGCGTTTCACCCGCGTCCTCGGACGCGATGGGGCTGTGGCGCAGTTGGTAGCGCGTCTCGTTCGCAATGAGAAGGTCAGGGGTTCGAATCCCCTCAGCTCCACCACCTGAGTGAACGCCCTTCACCAGCCGCGACGCTGGTGAGGGGCGTTTTCTTCTTCGTGGGGACACTCGGCCGGCACCGCCCACCTGATCTGCGACCCCGGTCTCGGGATCAGCCTGTTGTGGCGAAGCGCGGGACCCGACAAGGTGCAGGGATGACAGATCCAGCAGATGCCAGGTGCCGAGACTGCGGCGGGCCGCTGCGCCCGCTCGAGACCAACGTCAAGCTGAAGGGCAAGTGGGTCCCCACGCCGTCGGTGGCCTCGGAGTGCACCAGCTGCGGGATGGTCTGGCGCGCGGACGGGACCAGCGATCGAGGCTAGGGACGAGCGCTCGGGTGTGGGCGCTTCTCCGGTTCTCCCGGGTGGTCCCCCGCCTTCCTCTGCGGGTGGGACCGCTCGTTGACAGCGTGCGTCTGATGCCCTTGACTGCCTATATGCCGAATCGGCATAGTTCGGAACGGCGTACGTCTGGAGAGGACGAACAGGGTGGACTTCGAGCTCGACGCAGACCAGCGCGCCTGGCGTGAGGAGGTTCGCGCCTTCCTCCGCGAGCACGTCACGCCGCAGCTGCGGGCCGAGCTGGCCGCCTCCGACCTGGAGGTCCTCGACGGCGAGGTGGCCGCGTTCCGGCGCACCGTCGGCGAGAAGGGCTGGTTCGGCCTCAACTGGCCGGTGGAGTTCGGCGGCCTCGGGCTCGGCCCGATCCACCAGCACCTGCTGGTGCAGCGAGTTCGAGTACTGGGGCGTCCCCGGGCCGGACCTGACCGTGACCTCGGTGGCGCCGATGATCATGCGCCACGGCACCGAGCACAACAAGAGCGAGTTCCTCCCGCCGATCGCGCGTGGCGAGCTGATCTGCGCGGTCGGCTACTCCGAGCCCGGCGCCGGCACCGACCTCGCGAGCCTGCGCACCCGCGCCGTCCTCGAGGGGACGTGGAGGACGGCGAGTGGGTCATCAACGGCTCCAAGATCTGGAACAGCGGCGCGCAGCGCTCCACCCACGAGTGGCTCTGCGTGCGCACCGACCCCGACGCGCCCAAGCACAAGGGCATCTCGGTCATCATCGTGCCCGTCGACGCCCCCGGCGTGACGATCCGGCCGCTGATCGCCTGGTCCGGCTACCGCACCAACGAGGCGTTCTTCGACGACGTCCGGGTGCCCGCCACGAACCTCGTCGGCGAGGTCAACAAGGGCTGGCGCTACATCACCGGAGCCCTGGACCTCGAGCGCGGGGCCCTGACCAACGCCGGCGACCTGCGCCGCGCGGTCGACGACCTGCTCGACCTGGCGCGCCGCCCGCGCCGCGACGGCGTCGTGCCCGCCAGCGAGCCGGCCGTGCGGCGGCGGCTCGCCCAGCTCGACGCCGACGTCGAGGTGGCCGACGCTGATGGGGTTCGAGGCGGCCTCGATGCTCGCCGACGGCATCATCCCGAGCATCGAGGTGAGCATCGAGAAGATCTTCACCAGCGAGCTGCGCCAGCGCATCGCCGACCGTGGCCCTCGACCTGCTCGGGCCCGACGGCCTGCTGGCGTCACCGCACCCCGGGCGCTCCCTGACGACGGCCGCTTCGAGCGGCTCTACCGGATCGCCCCGCTCATGCGGTTCGGTGCCGGCGCCAACGAGGTGCTGCGCGACGTCATCGCGCAGCGCGGCCACGCGATGCCGTCCTACGGACGCTGAGGAGGACCCATGAAGCTCATCGCCACCGAGCAGGAGCGCGACCTCACCGACGCGCTGCGCCACGTGCTCGCCACCCACTGCACCACCGACGTCGTCCGCCGGTCCCTCGAGGCGGACCCGAGGGCGTCCCGCAGGACCTGTGGCGGGCGCTGGTCACCGCCGACGTCCTCGGCCTGCCCTTCGCCGAGGAGTTCGGCGGTGCCGGCGGCACGCTCGACGACCTCGCCGTGTTCGCCGTCGAGGCGGGTCGGGCGCTGTGCCCCAGCGTCGTGCTCAGCACCCTCCACCTCGGCCTCGCGGTCGACGCCCTCGGCGACGACACGCACCGCAAGCGACTGCTGCCGGCGATCTGCCGCGGCGAGGTCCGCGGCGCCGTCGCCGTCAACAGCCCCTACGACGCGACCGACGTCCGACCGCGGCTCGCCGCCGAGCCGGTGACCGGCCCCGACGGCCCCGCCTTCGAGGTCAACGGCGAGGTCGACTTCGTGGGCGACGCCGACCGGGCACAGCAGCTCCTCCTCACCGCGCGCGTCACGACGTACGGCGAGCCGGACCGCCTCATCGGTCTGCTCCTCGACCCCGCCAGCGTCGGCGTCGCCATGACGCCGCTGCCGGCGAGCGACGGCGACCGCTGGCAGCGCCTGCAGCTCGACCGGGTGCAGGTGCCCGGCGCCGACGTGCTGGCCGGGCCCGCCGGCGACGGGCTCGCCGCCGACGACGTGCGCCGGGTCGCCCTGACGATCCGGGCGCTGCAGTGCCTCGACATGGTCGGCGGCGCGCAGGCCGTCCTCGAGCGCACCGTCGACTACACCACCGGCCGCGAGCAGTTCGGTCGCCCGATCGCGTCGTTCCAGGCCGCCCAGCACCTCGTCGCCGACATCCACATCGCGGTGCAGGCGGCCCGGCTGGCCGCGCGCAGCGCCCTCTTCTGGTTGGGCCGCGGCCGGCTCGCCACCCGCGAGACCGCGGTGGCGGTCATGCACGCCTCGACCGCCTACCGGCGCGCCACGCTCGACGCCCACCAGCTGCACGGCGGCATGGGCTACGTCCTGGAGACGGACCTGCACCTGTGGTCGGAGCGCGCCCGCAGGTTCGGTGTCCTCGGGGGCGGGCCCGACGTGGCCGGCCGCTGGCTGGAGAAGGAGATCGGTCTTGACTGACCAGGTGCTGTCCGGGGTCCGGGTCCTCGACCTGTCCCGCTGGGTCGCCGGCGAGTACGCCACCAAGCTGTTCGCCGACTTCGGCGCCGACGTCGTGAAGGTCGAGCGGCCCGGCGAGGGCAGCCTGACCCGGGCCTGGGGTCCGTTTCCGGACGACGTGCCGGACCCGGAGCGCAGCGCGCTCTTCCTGCACCTCAACACCAACAAGCGCTCGGTCGCGCTCGACCTGCGCGACGACGCCGACCGCGAGGTGCTGCTCGACCTGGTCCGCAGCGCGCACGCCGTGGTCGAGTCCTTCCGGCCCGGCCACCTCGAGGAGCTCGGGCTCGGCCCGGACGTGCTGCGTGCGATCAACCCCGGCCTGGTGCTCACCCGGATCAGCGCGTTCGGGCAGACCGGCCCCTACCGCGACCGCGAGGCCACCGGGCTGGTGCTGCAGGGCGCCGGCGGCCCGATGCACGCCACCGGTCAGGCCGACCGGGCGCCGCTGCGCAAGCCGGGCCTGCTCGAGCACTACACCGTCGGGCGCACCGCCGCCCAGGCCACGATGGCGCGGGCTGCTGCGTGCTCGTCGCACCGGTCGAGGCGCCACCATCGACGTCTCGGGCCAGGAGGTCCTGCTCGCGGGCGCCGACCGCCGGGCGTCGTACCTGCTCTCGGCGTCGTACTCCGGCATCATCGCGCCGCGCGGCGCCCGCAGCCCGCACCGCCACGGAGCCACGTTCACCGGCCCCTTCCGCGCGGCCGACGGCTTCGTCATGGTCTACGTCACCAACCAGGCCTTCTGGAACCGCTTCGTGCACCTGATCGCGGCCGACGACCCGGCGTTCCGGGAGCGCTTCCTGGACCGGCAGACCGTGATCGGTGCGGACCGCGAGGACTTCATGGCCCACGTCACCGCCTGGATCGCGGCGCGACCCGAAGATCGAGGTGATGGAGGCGGCCGAGGGGGCACGGATCCCGGTCACCGCCTACCTCGCGGTCTCCGAGGTCATGGCGCACCCGCACTTCCGGGAGCGCGGCGCGTTCGAGGTGGGCGACCACCCCGCCGCCGGCCGGCTGGAGTACGCCGGGGCGCCGTGGCGGATGGAGCGCGGCTACGCGCTGCGCAGCACCGCCCCGCTGCTCGACCAGCACGGCGCCGACGTGCGCGCCGAGCTCTCCACCGCCCAGCACGACACCACGGAGGTGACGGCATGACCGGCGACCTGGGTCCCACCGACTCCGACCTGCCGCTGGCCGGCATCCGGGTCATCGACCTGACCGTCGTGTGGTCCGGTCCCGGAGCCACCGCGCTGCTGGGCGACATGGGCGCGGAGGTGATCCGCGTCGAGGGCAACAACCGGGTCAGCCGCCAGGTGTCGGCCACGGTGACGAAGGAGTCCTTCGAGAAGACCGGCTACCACGGCGGCACCTACCCCGACAAGGACCCGGGAGCCCGCCCCTACGACCGCTCCGCGCTGTTCAACTGGCACGCCCGCAACAAGCTCGCCGCGTGCATGAACCTGGACACCCCGGAGGGCCACCAGGCCTTCCTGGACCTGGTCGCCGTCAGCGACGTGCTGGTGGAGAACAACTCCGCCGGCGTGCTGGAGAAGCTCGGCATCCCCCACGAGCGCCTGCTCGAGATCAACCCGCGCCTGGTGGTGGCCCGGATGCCGCCGCTCGGGCTGAGCGGCCCGATCAGCGACTACCTCGGCTACGGCCCGAACTTCAACAGCCTGGTCGGCATCGCCGCCATGGACGGCTACGAGGGCGAGGAGCCGGACTCCGCCGGCGAGAACTACCACATGGACGAGGCCGCTCCCGCCGGCCTCGCCTTCGCGGTGTCCGCCGCCGCTGTGGGACCGCGAGGAGACCGGCGTCGGTGGGCTCATCGAGTTCGCCCAGGCCGAGACCGTGATGGCCGAGGTGGGGGAGTTCTTCCTCGACCACCAGGTCAACCACCGCGACCCCGTCGTGCTCGGCAACACCGACCCGTGGATGGTCCAGGACGTCCTGCAGGTGCTCGGCGAGGACCACTGGGTCGCCGTGAGCATCCGCGACGACCGGGACTGGGCGGCGCTGCACACCGTCGACGGTCTCGGCGGTGCCACCGGCCTGCCGGCGCCGGACGCCGACGGCGCGACCCGCCGCGAGCACAGCGCGGCGATCCGGGAGGTGCTGGCCGACTGGTGCCGGGACCGGACGGCCGACGACGTGGTCTCCACCCTGCAGGCCGTCGGCATCCCGGCGGGCGAGGTGCTGGACGAGCGCCAGGTGCTCGACGACCCGCACCTGGCCGAGCGTGGCTGGTGGCAGGAGCGCAGCCACCCGTCCGTGGGCACCCACCGCTACCCCGGCCACCCCTGGCGCAGCGACGACGTCGAGCTGGCCTACGGACGTCCCCTGCCGGGGTTCGGCGAGGACAACGAGCACGTCTACCTCAGCGTCCTGGGCTACGACCGGGAGACCTACGACGACCTCGTCGCCCGCGGCCTGGTCACCGACCACCAGCTGGCATGAGCCCCGACCGAGAGGAACCCATGACCGTCGAGTCCCTGATCCCCCCCGAGGTGCAGGCCCGCGTCGGCACCGTCGCGGCCGTCGCCACCGGTGAGGTCTACCGCCGTGACTGGCAGCGCTGGGCCGTCGTCGGTCGAGCGACCACAACCCGCTGTGGTTCGACGCCGACTACGCGCGCGCGCACGGCTACGACGACGTCGTCTGCCCGCCGCTGTATCGTGCAGTACGCCGTGCTCGGCGTGACGCCGCTCGGACGGCCTGCGCGCCCGACGGCTCGTCCGGCGCGGTGTCGGGCAGCCTGGCCTTCCCGCGACGCGCCGCGGCGGATGGCGGGCGGCGAGAGCACCACCTTCCACCTGCCCGCGCTACCACCGCGACGAGATCGAGATGGTGCGCACCATCGAGTCGATCGTCGAAAAGCAGGGCCGGTCCGGGCCGATTCGTGCTGGTGACGTGGCGCACCGACTACCGCAACCAGCGCGACGAGCTGGTCGCCGAGGCCACCACGTCGATGATCGCGCGGCCGTGAGCGAGACGACGCATGACCGCCGAGCAGCTGTACTTCGAGGACGTCGACGTCGGGCGACGCGATCGCCGCCGCTGACCGTGACCGTCGACGAGACGCAGATGTTCTTCTTCAGCGCCGCCACCTACAACGGCCACCGCATCCACTACGACAAGGAGTGGGCCAGCGACCGCGAGGGCTACGACGACGTGCTCGTGCAGGGGCCGCTGCAGTCGGCGCTGCTGGCGCGCGCGCGTCACCGACTGGATCGGCGGCGCCGGTCGGCTGGTGAGCTTCTCGGTGCAGAACCGGGCGGTCGCCTTCCCCGGTCGAGGAGCTGACCTTCGGCGGCACGGTGACCGCGAAGCGTCTGGCGGACGGGCGCGGCCTGGTCGACCTGGAGATCGTCGGCCGACGCGGCGACGACGTGCTGATGCCCGGCACCGCGACCGTCGCGCTGCCGCGTGCGCGCGCGTGACGGCGGGCCCTGATGGGGCTGCGCGGCGAGGCCGCGATCGTCGGCATCGCCGAGCTGCCGGCGCGAGACGCAAGCAGAGCGCGCCGCCGCGCGTTCACCCTCGACCAGTACGCGCGCGCTGGCCAAGATGGTGATCGAGGACGCCGGGCTGGACCGGCCGTCGGTGGTCAACGGACTGGTCACGCACGGCATCGCAGGAGTCGGACATGTTCGCCCCGGCGACCCTGTCGGAGTACCTGGGCATGCCCCTGGACTTCGGTGAGCGCGTCGACCTCGGCGGCGCCACCGTCGGCGGGCATGGTGTGGCGGGCCGCGGTCGCGGTCGAGCTGGGCATCTGCGACGCCGTGCTGGCGTCGTGCCGGGGTCGACTGATGCTGCCGCGGTCCCAGCGCGCACCCGACGCCCGCGCACCCGCGCTGGTACGGCGCGTCGAGCAACAAGTACGGATCGCCGCAGGCCGAGTTCGAGATCCCCTACGGCAACGTCGGGCAGAACGCGCCGTACGCCCAGATCGCGCAGCGGTACGCCGCGCGAGTTCGGCTACGACCCGCGCGGCGCTCGCCAAGATCGCGGTCGACCAGCGCACCAACGCCTGCGCCCATCCCGGACGCGGTGTTCCACGGCAAGCCGCTGACCATCGACGACGTGCTCGCCAGCCCGGTGATCGCCGACCCGATCCACATGCTCGAGACCGTGATGCGCGTCCAGGGCGGCGCGGCGTGCTGATCGCCAACGCCGACCTCGCCGCGGCGGTCGCGGCATCGCCCGGTGTGGATCAAGGGCTTCGGCGAGCACATCGCGTTCAAGACACCGACCTACGCCGACGACCTGGTCCGCACGCCGATCGCGCGGGCCGCCGAGCGGGCGTTCGCGATGGCGGGCCTGGAGCCGGTCCGACGTCGACATGGCCTCGATCTACGACTGCTACACGATCACCGTGCTGATGAGCCTGGAGGACGCCGGCTTCTGTCCCAAGGGCGAGGGCATGGCAGTGGGTCAACGACCACGACCTGACCTTCCGCGGCGACTTCCCGCTCAACACCGCGGGCGGCCAGCTGTCCTTCGGTCAGGCCGGCATGGCGGGCGGCATGCACCACGTGGTCGACGCCGCCCGCCAGGTGATGGGCCGCGCCGCCGACGCCCAGGTCGCCGACTGCGACACCGCCTTCGTCACCGGCAACGGCGGCATCATGAGCGAGCAGGTCGCCCTGCTGCTCCGGGAGGTGACTGACGTGACCGATCGAGTCCGAGCCGCTGCCCGAGCCGACGCCGGTCTCCGCAGCCCTTCTGGGACGCGCTGCGCGAGCACCGCATCGAGATCCAGTACTCGCCCGTCGCTGGGCCGGCTACGTCTTCTACCCGCGCACGCTCGCGCCCGGCACGCTGGCCGACGACCTGGAGTGGCGCGAGATCGACGGCGCCGGAACGCTGTACACCTTCACCGTCGCCGAGCGGCCGACCGGCGCCGCCGTGGGCGGACGCGCTGCCCGCAGCTGCTCGCGGTCGTCGAGTGGGACGTCGGGCCGCGGGTCAGCACCGAGCTCGTCGACGTCGAACCCGAGCGACATCCGCATCGGGATGCGGGTCAGCCCGGTCTTCCACGACGACCCGGAGTCGGGGATGACGCTGCTCCACTACCGACCCAGCACGGATCGGTAGCCGGGACCCCGTAGGCCTCGGCGAGCGGCAGCAGCAGATCCAGGACAGGCCGCCCCACGCCGCTGATCCGCAGCCCGCCACCCACCGAGACCCGAGGGAGAACCATGGCACTCGATCGCCGCCACCACCGCCCTGCTCCAGCAGCTGGCCGCCGCCGGCGGCGCCCCGATGCACGAGGTCTCGCCCGGGGAGGCGCGCGCCCGGATGGCCGGTCTCGCCACGATGTACCCCCTGGGGCCGGAGCCTGCGCGCGCCGACGACGTGGTGGTCCCCGGCCCCGGTGGCGGGCTGCGGGCCCGGGTGCTGGCTCCCGAGACCCCCCGGGGCGTGCTGCTCTACCTGCACGGCGGGGGGTGGGTCGTCGGCAGCATCGACGAGCACGAGGCGCTGGGGCGCCAGCTCGTCGAGGCCACCGGGTGCGCGGTGGTGCTGGCCTCCTACCGGCTGGCCCCCGAGCACCCCTGGCCGGCGGCGCTCGAGGACGCGGGTGCGGCGCTGGCCTGGGTGGAGCGGCACCGGGCTGCTCTCGGGGCCGATCTCCCGCTCGTGCTCGCCGGCGACAGCGCCGGGGCCAACCTCGCGACGATCCTGGCCCGTCGGGCCCGCGACGCCGGCGGTCCTCCGATCGCCGCGCAGGTGCTGGTCTACCCCGTGACCGACCACGACTTCGACAACGGCTCCTACACCGACCCCGCCAACCAGCTGGCCCTGAACAGGGACACCCTGCGGTGGTTCTGGGACCAGTACGCCGCGCCCGCCCAGCGCCCGGACCCCGACGTCTCCCCGGCCCGCGCCGAGGACCTGGCGGGGCTCCCGCCCGCCATCGTCGTGCTCGCCGAGCACGACGCCCTGCGGGACGAGGGCGCCGCCTACGCCGCGGCGATGCGCAGCGCCGGGGTCGCGGTCGACGTGCGCCAGTTCGACGGCCAGATGCACGGCTTCTTCACCATGGTGGGGCTGCTCCCCGCCCAGGCCGAGGCCGTGGCCCACGTGGCCGCCCTGCTCGACCCCCACCTCAGAGAGGCCTCCTGATGAGCACGACCGACCGATCCTCTGCCCAGCCGGACGCCTCGGTGCGCTCCGTGGACGCCCTCGTGGTCGGCGCCGGCTTCGCCGGGCTCTACGCCCTGCACGTGCTGCGCGGTCAGGGGCTGGACGTGCACGTCGTGGACGGCGCCTCCGACGTGGGAGGCACCTGGTTCTGGAACCGCTACCCCGGAGCCCGCTGCGACATCGAGAGCATCTACTACAGCTACTCCTTCGACGCCGAGCTCGCGCGCGAGTGGCGGTGGAGCGAGAAGTACGCCGCGCAGCCGGAGATCCTGGCCTACCTGCAGCACGTGGCCGACCGCTACGACCTGCGCCGCGACATCTCCTTCGACACCTGGGTCCGCGAGGCCAGGTACGACGAGGTGGACGACCGCTGGCGGGTGACCACCCAGGACGGTGCGGTCGTCTCCGCCCGCTGGCTGGTCCTGGCGGTCGGGCTGCTCTCGAGCACCAACGTGCCCGACATCCCCGGACGGGACGACTTCGCCGGCCCGGTCCTGCACACCGGCCGGTGGCCGCACGAGCCGGTCGACCTGAGCGGCCGGCGGGTCGGGGTGATCGGCACCGGGTCCTCCGGCATCCAGGCGATCCCGCGGATCGCCGAGCAGGCCGAGCACCTCACGGTCTTCCAGCGCACCGCGAACTTCAGCCTCCCCGCGCTCAACGGCGCCGCCCGACCCCGACGGGGTGCGGCGGCTGGTCGAGGACCACGCGGCGGTCCGGGACCAGGTGCGCCGCTCGTCGTACGGCATCCTCCTCGATCCGCCGAGCCGGGGAGCCCTGGAGGTCACCGAGGAGGAGCGGCTGGCGACCTACGAGGAGCGGTGGCACGAGGGCACCCTCACCGGGATCCTGCAGGCCTACAACGACCTGGTCCGCAACCAGGAGGCGAACGACACCGCGGCCGACTTCGTGCGGGCCAAGATCGCCGAGATGGTCGACGACCCGCAGGTGGCCGAGGACCTGATGCCCCGTGGCTACGCCTACGGCACCAAGCGGCCCTGCCTCGACACGGGCTACTTCCAGACCTACAACCGTGATGACGTGGAGCTGGTCAACCTCCGGCGGACCCCGATCGAGCGGATCACCGAGCGGGGCGTGCGCACCAGTGCCGGCGAGCACGAGCTGGACGTCCTCGTCTTCGCCACCGGGTACGACGCGATGACCGGGCCGCTGCTCGGCATCGACCCGATCGGCAGGGGCGGGCAGCGACTGGGCGAGAAGTGGGCCGGGGGTCCCTCGTCCTACCTGGGCATCGCCGTCGCCGGGTTCCCCAACATGTTCACGATCACCGGTCCGGGGAGTCCGTCGGCCCTGAGCAACGCGGTGGTGTCGATCGAGCAGCACGTCGAGTGGCTCGCCCGCCTGCTCGCCCACGCCACCGAGACCGGCCTGAGGCTGGTCGAGGCCGACGAGGTGGCGGAGAAGGAGTGGACCCAGCACGTGCAGGACGTCGGCGACGCGACGCTCTACCCGCACACCGACTCCTGGTACATGGGCGCCAACATCCCCGGCAAGCCGCGCGTCTTCCTGCCCTACATCGGCGGCGTGGGCCACTACCGGACCCTCTGCGACTCGGTGGCCGACGACGGCTACAGCGGCTTCGACCTCGCCTGACACCCCTGCCCCTGCGTCACCCGCCCACCCGAGGAGCCTCCTTGAGCAGCAGCAGAGCCGCCGTCCTGACGACCAGTCCGGGACGGCTCGAGATCCGCCGCATCGACGTCGACGACCCCGGCCCGGACGAGGTGCTGGTGCGCACCGTGGCAGCCGGGGTGTGCCACTCCGACCTGCACTTCATGCAGGGGGTGATGCCGTACCCGCTCCCGACCGTGCTCGGCCACGAGTCGGCCGGTGTGGTCGAGGCGGTCGGCGACCGGGTCACCGCCCTGGCGCCCGGGGACCACGTGGTGGCCTGCCTGTCCGTCTTCTGCGGCAGGTGCGAGTTCTGCCTGTCGGGCAACCCCGCCCTGTGTCTCAAGCAGGGGGTGAACCGGCCCGCGGGCGCGCCGCCCCGGCTCAGCCTGGACGGTGCCCCGCTCACCCAGTTCCTGAACCTCTCGAGCTTCTCCGAGCTGACCCTGGTGCACCAGAACGCCCTGGTCCGGATCGCACCGGAGATGCCCCTCGGCCCGGCCGCGCTGCTCGGCTGCGGCGTGGTCACCGGGCTGGGCGCGGTCTTCCGGACCGCCGCCGTCCGGCCCGGCGAGTCCGTGGCCGTGATCGGCTGCGGCGGGGTCGGCCTGAGCACCGTGCACGGCGCGGAGCTGGTCGGGGCCGGGCGGATCATCGCCGTGGACACCGACCCCGCCAAGCTGGAGCTGGCCCGGACGTTCGGTGCCACCGACGTCGTCGACGCCTCGACCACCGACCCGGTCGAGGCGGTGCGCGAGCTCACCGGCGGCGGCGTGCACCACGCCTTCGAGGCGGTCGGGCTGGCAGTCACCACCGAGCAGGCCTTCGCCATGGCGCGCCGGGGCGGCACCGCGACCGTGGTCGGGATGCTGCCGCCGGGGGAGAAGGTCTCGATCTCGGGGCTGGACCTGCTCGTCGAGAAGCGGCTGCAGGGCTCCCAGATCGGGTCGAACCAGTTCCTGGTCGACATCCCGCGCTACGTCGACCTCTACCTGCGGGGACGCCTCCGCCTGGACGACCTGGTCAGTGGCACCGTGCCCCTGGCGGAGGTCAACGAGGCCTACGACCGGCTGACCGGTGGCGGCGTCGCCCGGCAGCTGCTCAGCTTCGACTAGCCGGCGGGCGGCTGGATCGACTTCACCTCGAGGAACTCCTCGAGCCCGTGGACGCCGTACTCCCGCCCGATCCCGGACTGCTTCATCCCGCCGAACGGCGCCAGCCGGTTGTTGTTGAGGCCGTTCACGTGGACCGTCCCGGAGCGGATCCGCCGGGCGACGGCGCCGGCCCGGTCGGGGTCGGCGCCGAACACGCCCGCGGAGAGGCCGTAGTCGGTGGCGTTGGCCAGGCGTACGGCGTCGTCGTCGCCGCGGTGCGTCTGGATGGCGAGCACCGGACCGAAGACCTCCTCGCGACCGACCCGCATGTCGGGGGTGACTCCGCCGAGCACGACCGGTGCCAGGTGGAAGCCACGCTCCGGCCGGGCCGGCGCGGGGTCGCCGTGCTCGACCGTGGCGCCCTCCTCGACGGCCTGGTGCAGGTGTCCGGCCACCCGCTCCCACTGGACCTGGGAGGCGAGCGGGCCGAGGTTCTCGCCCGGCACGAACGCCGCGACGGTCTGCGAGGCGATCGCGACCGCGTCGGCGTAGCGGTCCTCGGGCACGATGAGGCGGGTCCAGGCCGCACACGTCTGCCCGGTGTTCATCATGCAGAAGCCGGCGCTCGTGCGCACAGCGGTCGCGAAGGCCTCGTCGTCGAGGTCGTCGAGGAGCACGCTGGGGGACTTCCCGCCCAGCTCGAGGGCGACCCGCTTCAGCGTGCCCGCGGCGGTGCGCGCGATCTCCCGGCCGGTCGCGGTGGACCCCGTGAAGGAGACCATGTCGACACCGGGGTGCTCGGCCAGCGCGGCTCCCACGACGGTGCCGCGGCCCGGGACCAGCTGCAGCCAACCGGCCGGGACACCGGCGTCCCGCGCGGCCTCGACCAGCAGGTAGGCGGTCAACGGGGTGGTCTCCGCCGGCTTCAGCACCACCGGGCAGCCGGCGGCCAGCGCCGAGCCGACCTTGGCGAGCGCCTGGTGCAGCGGGAAGTTCCAGGGACTGATCGCGGCCACGACGCCGACCGGCTCGCGCACCAGCGTGGACGCGCCGAGCGCCTCGTCGAACGGGTAGTCCTCGGCGACGTCGATGGTGGTCGCCAGCGTGGCGAGCGGCATCCCGACCTGGACCTGCCGGGCGAACTTCGCGGGCGAGCCCATCTCCGCGGACATGGTGTCCGCGAACTCCTCGGCCCGCTCGGTGATCCGGGTGTGCAGGGCCCGCAGCGCCGCGATCCGGTCGGCCAGGGGCCAGGCGGGCCCCTCGTCGAGCACCCGTCGGGCACCCAGCACCGCGCGGTCCACGTCGACCTCGTCGCCCAGGCGCACCCGGGCGTGCTGCTCACCGGTACGGGGGTCGACGAGGGTGAGCACCTCGTCACCGTGCGGCTCGACCCACTGCCCGTCGATGTGGATCTGGTCCCTGGTCTGCATCGCTGCCCCCTTGGCCGGGTGATCTGCTCTAGGTTGGTGTATTCCGAATCAACATATCCCGATTCGGCAATGTGCGCGGTCCGCCGCGCACCAGCCGGTCGGCCCAGGGGAGTGGTGAGGCATGCGCACGGTGCAGGCGACGTACGTGGACGGGACGTGGGCCCCGGGCACGGGCACGACCGAGATCGAGGTGGGCAGTGCCGCCGACGGTGCGGTGCTGGCCCGCTTCCAGGGGGCCGGGGGCGAGGACGTCGCGCGAGCGTGCGCGGCCGCCGCCACGGCGTGGCCGGAGTGGGCGGCGACACCGGTCACCGACCGGGCCGACCTGCTCCGCACCGCGGCCCAGCTCGTCGAGAAGCGGGCCGACGAGCTCGGCGCGACCGCTGCGCAGGAGGTCGGGACCCCCATCCGGATGGCCCCGATCGTGCACGGGCACATGGTCGCGGCCACGATGCGCGACGTCGCCGACAAGGTGGAGAGCCACACCTTCGAGGAGCGGGTCGGCAGCTCTCTGGTGCTCCGCGAACCCGTGGGTGTCGCCGCGGCCATCACCGCGTGGAACTACCCGCTCTACCAGCTCGCCACCAAGCTGGTGCCGGCGCTGGCCGTGGGATGCACCGTGGTCCTCAAGCCCTCGGAGATCGCTCCGCTGACGACCATCGGCTTCTTCGAGGCCCTGGCCGAGGCGGGACTTCCCGGCGGCGTGGCGAACCTGGTCGTCGGCACCGGCGCGGAGGCCGGCGAGCCGCTGGTCACCGACCCTCGGGTCGGCGCGGTGAGCTTCACCGGCTCGACGCGGACCGGCGTCCGGATCGCCGAGCTGGCCGCGGCCGGCGTGACCCGGGTGACCCTCGAGCTGGGCGGCAAGTCCGCCAGCGTGCTGCTCGACGACGCCGACCTGGCGACCGCGGTGCCCGCCACGCTCCACGGCTGCCTGCTGAACAACGGCCAGACGTGCGCTGCGCTCACCCGGTTGATCGTGCCCCGGGCCCGGCTCGCCGAGGTCGAGGAGATCCTCGCGGCCGCGGTGGGGCAGCTGCGGGTCGGCGACCCGCGCGACCCGGACACAGCGGTGGGCCCGGTGGCCTCGGCCGCCCAGCACCTCCGGGTGCTCCAGCACCTGCGAGGTGCGCTGGACGACGGCGCCACCGTGATCTCCGGAGGCCTGGATGCACCGGAGGGCGTGCCGGCAGGCGGCTACTACGTGCGTCCCACGGTGCTGCGCGTCGACCCGAGCATGCGCATCGCGCGCGAGGAGGTCTTCGGGCCCGTGCTGTGCGTGATCGCCGTGGACTCCGAGGACGAGGCGGTCGCCGTGGCCAACGACACCGACTACGGGCTGTCGGGAGCGGTGTGGTCGGCCGACCCCGACCGTGCCCTGGCGGTGGCGCGACGGCTGCGCACCGGACAGGTCGCCGTCAACGGCGGCGCGTTCAACATCTCCGCCCCGTTCGGGGGCTACAAGCGCTCCGGGTACGGCCGCGAGGGCGGGCGTTTCGGCCTGGACGAGTACCTCGAGACGAAGGCGGTGCAGCTGTGAGTGCTGCTTCCCACGGACGGACCCGGGTCCGCGCCGCGGTCCTCGACCAGGCGCCCGGACAGCTGGTGCTCACGGAGGTCGACGTCGACGACTGGCTGGCCCCCGACGAGGTGCGGGTGCGGGTCCTGGCCTGCGGGCTGTGCCACTCGGACCTGCACATGCTCGAGGGTGAGTTCCCGGTCGTGCTGCCCACCGTCCCCGGTCACGAGATCTCCGGGACCGTCGAGGCGGTCGGGTCGTCCGTGGACGACCTGGCGGTCGGGGACCGGGTCAGTGCCTGCCTGTCGATGTTCTGCGGGCGGTGCGTGGCGTGCCGCACCGGCCGGACGTGGCTCTGCGAGCGCCGCCACGACCTGGGGCGGGTCGACCGTCCGCAGCCCCGACTCGTGCGCGACGGCGCACCGGTCGGTCAGGTGGCCGGGCTGGGCGGGCTGAGCGAGGTGACGGTGCTGCACCGCAACTCCGTCGTGCGCGTGCCTGTCGAGGTGCCGGCCGACCGGGCGGCCCTGCTGGGCTGTGCCGTGCTCACCGGCGTGGGCTCGGTGATCAACGGCGCCCGGGTGCGCCCCGGGGAGACCGTGGCCGTGATCGGCTGCGGAGGTGTCGGACTGAACGTCCTGCAGGGAGCGCGGATCGCCGGGGCGTCCCGGATCGTCGCGGTCGACCTCTCCGCGGAGAAGCTCGACCTGGCGCGGCGCTTCGGCGCGACGGACGTGGTCGACAGCAGCACCGAGGACGCGGTGACCGCGGTGCAGGAGCTGACCGGAGGCGTCGACCACGTCTTCGACGTCGTGGGTCGCAGCCGGACGATCAGCTCCGCCGTGGCCATGCTGCGCCCGGGGCGCACGGCGTGGATGGTCGGCATCCCGCCGATGGGCGAGGAGGTCGTCCTGCCCGGGCTGTCCATGGTCACCCGGGCCACAGGTGTCCAGGGCCTCCTGATGGGGGCGAACTACTTCCCGCGCGACCTGCCGATGCTGGCCGACCTCTACCTGCAGGATCGCCTGGAGCTCGACGCCCTCGTCTCCCAGCGGCTACCGCTGGAGCAGGTCAACGAGGGGTTCGACCTGATGCGGCGCGGGGAGGTCGCTCGGGTCGTGGTCACGTTCGACGGCTGCTGAGCGCGGAGAGGGCGGCGGGGGCGGTCTGAACCACTCCCCGCCGCCCTCTCCTCGGACCGCGTGGGTCAGGACACCCAGGCGTCGTCGAGCAGCACGATCGTGTTGCTGTTGGTCTCGACCCCGTGCACGTCCTCCTGCCACATGGCGAACTCTGCCGTCGGGCCGACGATGAGCGCCGGCGACAGCTCGTTCCAGCCCTCCTGCAACGCCTGGGCCGCGGTGAGCTGCTCCTCCTCGGTGGCCGCCGCCTGGAAGCCCTCGATCAGCGTGTCCATCTCCGGCGAGGTCGCCGTGCCGTAGCCGGCGTTGCCCTCCGAGTGGTTGATGCCGAACATCCGGGCGTACGGCGCGGAGTCGCGCCAGCTCAGGGCCCAGGTCGAGTAGTCGTAGTCACCCTCGATGACGCGTGTGATGAGGTCCGGCACGGAGCCGAGGAGCTCGGAGTCGGCGTCGAAGCCGACGGCGTTGAGCTGGGCCTCGTAGGCGAGCGCGGTGTCACGCTGGGCCGGCGAGCTGCCCGTGATGTAGGTGATCTTGCCGTCGAAGCCGTCGGCCTTGGCCTCCGCGACCAGCTTCTTCGCCGCTTCCTGGTCCTGCTGCAGGCCCTCGACGCCGTCCTGGTGGAAGCGCGAGGTCGACGGGAAGAGCGAGGACGACGCCACACCGGCACCGCCGTTGACCCGTTCGTTGACGAACTCCGGGTCCACGGCGAGCTGCATCGCCTGACGGACGCGGACGTCCGCACCGGGGCGACCCTCGGTGGCGTTGATCAACCCGGTGATGCCGGCCCCCACCATCTGCAGGTACCCGGCCGTCTCCTCGGTCAGTGCCTCGTCGACGATCACCGGATCCCGCTGGATCGCCATCGACAGGCCACCCTGCTTGAAGGTGTCGGCCTGGGCGTTGGGATCGACGATGTAGACGAACTCGAGCGACTCCAGCGGCGCCTTGCCGTCGTAGTAGTCGGGGTTGGCGGTCAACGTCATCTTCTCCTGCGGGGACCGGTCCGCGAAGACGAACGGGCCGGCACCGATCGGTGTGAAGGTCTTGCCCGCGTCCGCGGACTTCGCCACGACCATGCCGATGCCGGTGGTGAAGAGCGCGTCGAAGCTGGGCCAGCTGCTGGCCAGCGTGAGCTCCAGGCTCAGGTCACCGGTGACCTCCAGGCCGGTGACGTTGCCCGTCCACAGCGCGGCGTCGTGGCCGCCGTTCTCGACGTAGCGCTCGATGCTCCACTTCACGGCGTCGGCGTCGAGGGCGGTGCCGTCACTGAACTCCACGTCAGGGCGCAGCACCAGCTCCCAGGTGGTGAAGTCGTCGTTCGGCGTGAACGCCTCGGCGAGCTGCGGGACGGCCGTCTGCGACTCCTCGTCCCAGCGCAGGAGCACGTCGTAGATCGCAGCCATCTCGGTGCCACCCGTCGTGCCGGCCACGATCGTCGTGACCGGGTCCAGCTCGAGCGGCTCCGCGTAGGCGCCGTAGGTCAGGGTGCCGCCCTCGACGACGTCGCCGTCGGGGGGCAGGTTCACCAGGCCGGGGGCGAACGACGAGGTGCTGGAGTCGGCCTCCTCCTGCGTGTCGTTGCCCGAGGAGGAGGTGCACGAGGCCACGAGCAGGAGTGCGGCGGTGAGGGGGATCGCGGCCCGCACGATCGCGGCAGGGCGGCTGCGGCGCGCCGGGCTGCGGTTGGAGTAGTTAGTCATAGTTCGAGAAGGTATATGTCAGTCAGGCGGGTGTACAGGTTTCAGTCCCATCGTCTCGAAAGCCCTGCGCACACCCGCTCGGGTGAGAGCTCAGGTGCGGCGACTGCTGAGCTCGGCGGCGGCGTCGCGGGCCAGTGCCCCGATCTCGGCGTACCGGTCCGGGGTGAGGCGGGTGTCGGGGCCGCTGACGACGACCGCACCGATCGGGCGCCCCGACTCGTCGAGCACGGCCGCCGCGATGCTGGTGGTGCCCTGCTTGACCGACCCCTCGGACAGCGACCAGCCGCGGCTGCGGATCTCCGCGTAGGCGTCCTCGTCGAGGCAGGTGGCGGGGTCGACGGGGAACTGCTGCCGCTCGGCGGGCGCCAGGTGGGCGAAGAGCGCGCGCCCGACCGCGCTGCCCTCGAGCGGGAGCGACCGACCCACCTGCAGGGCGGTGCGCACCACCTGCGCACCCTCGGCGACGTCGACCACCACGGCGGTGCCGCCCTCGAGCACCGTGAAGTAGGCGGTCTCCGCGGTGGCGTCCCGCAACGTCCCCACCAGTGCCCGCGCGCGCACCGGCAGGGGTGAGGCCACCAGGGCCGCCGAGGCGACCACGAGCGGCTTGTGGCTGACCTCCCACCGTGGTGGCGAGCCGGGCAGCACTCGGATCCAGCCCTCGGCGTGCAAGGTCGCCAGAGTGCGCTGCAGGGCGCTCTTGTCCTCGCCCATCCGGCGAGCGAGGTCGGTGAGGCCCACGGGCTGGTGCGCGGCGACGCTCTCCAGCACGCGCAGCCCGCGGGCCAGGGTGCCCAGGGTCTTGACGGTCATGGCGACGTCTCCTACGGTGCGGGTATTCAGTGATTCAAAGTATCACATAGCAATACCCCTGGAGATGACATGACCTTCGTTCCCACCGCCGACCAGCTGGTCCCGGACCTCGACCCCCGCGAGCAGATCGTGCTGCTCGGTCGGGCCCTGTGGAACGAGGGCTACCGCGACCACCTCTCGGGGCACATCACCTACAACCTCGGCGACGGCACCCTGCTGTGCAACCCGTGGCTGCTCACCTGGGAGGAGGTCATGCCGGAGCAGATCATCCGCATCGACCTCGAGGGCAACCTGGTCGAGGGTGACTGGCCGGCCCCGTTGGGCATCCCGCTGCACCTGGCCCTGCACGCCGCCCGCCCGGACGTGCAGATCGCCCTGCACAACCACTCCGAGTACGGCACCGTGTGGTCCGACATCGGCGAGGTGCCGCCGGCCTACGACCAGAGCTCGAGCCTGGGTGGCGGAGAGGTCGTGCTCGTCGACGAGTACGACGGTGCCGTCGACAGCATGGAGGCGGCGACCAAGGCGATCGCGGCCATGGGCGACGCCGACCGGGCCCTGCTGGGCGGGCACGGTGTGTTCGTGCTCGGCAGCACCGCTCAGGCGGTCTACCTGCGTGCCGTGGCGCTCGAGCAGCGCTGCAAGAACGCCTGGATGGTGCGGGTCGCGAACGGCCCTGCCGCCTCCTCCCTGCCGGACTGGTGGCTCGAGCGGATGGCCAGGAGCGACGGCAACGGCTTCCACGGTTTCTGGGAGGCCACGGTGCGTGCCGAGCTGCGCCGCGACCCCGTCCTGGCCGCGGCGATCGACTCGCGCCTGGCGTCGGGCCCCACCCGCATCGCGATCTGAGACGTCACCCACGTGCCTGACCTCCCCGATGCCCCCGGTGCTCCACGTGTCGTGGTCCTCGTGCCGGACGGCCCGGGTGCCTCGGTCCTGACCCGGCTGCCGGGGGTGCGCGCGGTCGTCTACCGACCAGGCGCGCCGCTGCCGCCGGAGGCCGAGCAGGCCGAGGTCCTGGTGGCCCACGGTCTCGAGCCCGAGGACGCGCCGCCGTTGCTGGCCGCGCTGCCGCGGCTGCGGATGGTGCAGCTGTTCAGCTCGGGCGTCGAGCGATGGGTGCGGGTGGTCCCGCAGGGGGTGCTCGTGTCCAACGCCGACCACGTGCACGGGGCCGCCGTGGCCGAGTGGGTGGTGGCCCAGCTGCTCGCCCACGTCCGTGACCTCGCCGCCTACCGGGCCAAGCAGCAGGAGTGCCGGTGGGAGGCGCACCGGACCGGCACCCTCGTCGGTGCCCGCGTGCTCGTCCTCGGCTCCGGCGACATCGGTGAGGAGGTCCGGGCCAGGCTGGCGCCGTTCGGGTGCGAGGTCACCATGGTGGGGCGGACCGCACGTGACGGTGTGCTGGACCAGGCGGCCGGGGTGGCTGCGGTTCCCGCCCACGACGTGGTGGTGCTCGCCCTCCCGCTCGTCGAGTCGACGACCGGGATGGTGGGAGCAGGCTTCCTGGCCTCGATGAGGGACGGAGCGGTCCTGGTCAACGTGGGTCGCGGCCCTCTGGTGGACACCGACGCGCTGCTCGCCGAGGTCCGCACCGGCCGCCTGCACGCGATCCTCGACGTCACCGACCCCGAGCCGCTCCCTGCTGACCACCCCCTGTGGACGGCGCCCGGGGTGGTCGTCACGCCCCATGCCGCGGCGATCACCACCGACATCCGTGAGCGCATCTGGTCGACGATCTCGCGGAAGGTCGCCGCCTACGTCGCTGCGTGAGCGTCGGGCAGGAGGTCGGTCAACCGCTGGCCGAGGTCGTCGGGGACGGCCGGGTCGGCGGAGGCGATCAGCACCAGGGTCGACCGCGTGGCCGGGTCCCAGTCGCCGTCCTCGCGGATGTCGAGCCGTCGCCCGACCAGCTGCACGACCGTGCGACGCGCCGGCGCCTGGCGGGTGCGCAGCACCCCCTTGGCGCGGACCACCCCTGCCGGGAGCGCACCGAGGAACGCCCGCACCCCGTCGAGGTCGACCGGCTCCGAGGTGGAGGCCGACCACGAGCGGTGGGCGTCGATCCGGTGTGCTCCGGGGGACCCCGGCCTCGCCGGGACTGCTGACTCCAGCGCCGCCCCGGAGCGCAGCAGGGCCGCCAGTGCACCGCGATCCGCGGCGAGCGGCGTTCCCGGGGCGACGTCACGCAGCCACCCCTCGACCTCGACGCGCTGAGGCTCCTCGACGCGGTCGACCTTGGTGAGCAGCAGGACGTCGGCCGAGCGGAGCTGGGCGAGGACCGTGTCCGCCACCCATCTGTCGGTGGCGCGCCGCCGGACGGTCTCGACGTCGACGCAGACGAGGATCCCGTTGAGCGCGAAGCCCGGGTGCCGGGCCCACGGGGCGACCCCGGCCGGGTCGCCGACGCCGCTGACCTCGATGACGACGTGCGCGGGCCGGGGGTCCCGCCGACGCAGCTGGTCCAGCACCGACGCCATGCCCTCGCTCAGGTCGCAGCACACGCAGCCGTTCTCCAGCTCGAGCAGGCCCCCGTCGCGCGACCCGATCAGCGATGCGTCGATGTTGACCGACCCGAAGTCGTTGACGACGACCGCCACCGGGTCGCCCTCCCAGGAGGCCAGCAGCTCGTTGAGCCGCGTCGTCTTCCCGGAGCCGAGGTAGCCGCCCACGATGCTGACGAGCAGTGGCGGTGCGCCGCTCGGCAGGTCGGGGCCCGGGCTCATGACCCGACGGGGAAGTGTCGGCCGCCCAGCATCGTGCCGTGCACCCTGACGTCGCGGAGCTCGGCCGCCTCCAGCACGAAGGGGTCCCGGTCGAGGACCGCGAGGTCGGCGTACTTGCCCGCCTCGATGCTGCCGACCTCGTGGTCCATCTTCAGCGTGTACGCCGCCCCGAGCGTGACCGCCTCCAGCGCCATCGGCACACTGATCCGCTCGTGCTCGCCGAGCACCTGCCCGCTCGGGGTCTCGCGCGCCGCGGCGTACGACGCGGTCGCCAGCGGGTCGAGGGGCGTCACGGGGCTGTCGCAGTGCAGCGTGAACGGCACGCGGCAGCGCGCCGCCGTCGCCGCGGCGTTCATCCGGCTCGCCCGGTCGGGCCCGAGCACGACGTCGCGGTGCTGGTCACCCCAGTACCAGAGGTGGTTGCTGAAGAGGTTCGCGCACATGCCCAGCTCGGCCATCCGGCGGTACTGGGCCGGGGTGGTCAGCTGGGAGTGGGTCACCGTGTGCCGGTGGTTCCACCGGGGGTGCCGCTCGAGCGCCTCCTCCACGGTGTCGAGGAACAGCTCGGTGGCCTCGTCGCCGTTGCAGTGCACGTGCACGGTCAGGCCCGCGTCGTGGAACGCGCGGAACGACTCGACGAACGCCTCCGGAGCCATCACCCAGATGCCCGAGCGGTCGTCGGGCAGGTAGCCCGGCGACTGCAGCCGGGCGGTGAAGCCCTGGATGGAGCCGTCGAGGATCAGCTTGACGTGGCCGAGGCGCAGCTTGCTTCCGCTGGTCGCGCGCAGCTCGCGGGCGCGCGCCGCCGCTGCCTGCGGTCCGAGCCCCGACCGGGCGCTGCCGGTCGCCCCCAGCAGGAACGCGGAGATCCGTGCCGGGTAGTCCTCCGCCTCGACGACCGCCCGGTAGGCCGCGACGTAGTCGTCGTCGGCCAACGCGCGGCTGCCCAGGTCGGTCAGCGTCGTGACGCCGTGGTTGCGCGCGTCGAGCCCGAAGTTGCGGCAGGCCGCCTCGTGGAAGCCGCCGGGGCCGGCGAGCATCGAGGGGGTGCTCCGGACCAGCCCCATGGCGGCCGGCTCCCGGAGCTCGCCGGTGGGCTCGCCGTCGGGGCCCGTGGCCACGCCCTCCACCGCGGTGTCGCGGGTGATGCGGTCGGCCTCCAGCACGAACGAGCTGACCGTCATGAGGTGGAAGCTCTGGTGCATCACCACGATCGGCCGGGTCCGGGAGACCGAGTCCAGGTGGCGCCTGTCCAGGCGCTCGCCCGGGAAGTAGATCGGGTCCAGGCCCCAGGCGAGGAGGGGCTCGCCCTCCGGCAGGGTCGCCTCGACCTCCCGCAGCCGCGCGAGCACCGCCTCCGTCGAGCGGCACCCCGGCCAGGTCCGGCCGTCCGGACTCATCGCGTCGTAGCGACCGACGTAGGTGAAGTCCCACAGGGCGCCGCCGAACGGGTGTGCGTGCGCCTCCACGAACCCCGGGAACAGCACCGCCCCGGCGTACCGGTCGTCGACGGTGACACCGGGGTACTGCTCCAGCTCCGCCATCGAGCCGACCGCGCGGACGCGGTCGCCGACCACGGCCACCGCCTCCGCGGTCGGTCGCGCGGGGTCCATCGTCCGCACGAGTCGAGCGGGGTACACGGTCACCGGGGGCACGGTCATGGCGCTTCTTCCTGTGGGTCAGGCCTTGTGCTGGCGCAGCTCCTGCGACGACCGCCGTGCCGAGTCCTGCTCGACCGTGGAGCTGCGCTTGGCCACAGCCTCGCCCAGCTCGGTGAGCATCGTCTCGGCCCGGTCCCGCTCATCGGCGTAGTAGCGCTCCGACCAGCGCAGCACCATCTCCGGGAACGCCCACCCCGGCTCGTCCGCGGCGCCCACCGCGTCCACCTGGGCGCGCACCCGCATCTTCTCCGACTGGTCGCGGTGCTCCTCGAGCATCGCGCGCAGCCGCTCGGGGTCGCTCGCGTGGCCCAGCCACATCCGGAGCATGACGCCGTGCTTGAGCACGGCCGGCTCGACCGGCGACTCGGCCGCCCAGTGCGCGACGGCGTCCTGGCCCTCCGGGGTGATCTGGTACATCCGCTTGCCCCGGACGTCGTCCTTGTTGACGACGGTGGAGGAGGCGTAGCCGATCTCCTCGAGCTTGCGCAGCTCGCTGTAGATCTGGCTGTACGAGGGTGCCCAGTAGAAGAAGCGCAGGCTCCAGTCGGCCCACTTCTTCAGGTCGTAGCCGGAGAGCTCCTCGCCGAACGAGAGCAGGCCGAGCACCGCCCAGCTCGTCGGGCGCAGGGACGGGCCCGAGGTCCGGTCCGAGCTCAGGTCGGGCGTCATGTCCTCCGCGTCGTCGCTCACCGGCTCAGGGTAACGCGGGCCGACCGCGTGGAAATGTGCCGAGGCGAAATATGTCGACGGCAAGGTGTCGACGCTGGGGCGATCTGTGCGTAGTATTCCGATTAGGCATACTTTCACCCGAAACAGGAGGCCCCGTGCTCGAGAACGTGCTGACCGAGACGTCGCGCATGCTGACGACTGCTCGACACCGGTTTTCCCGCGGTGCACACGATGACCGGAGCCGAGGCCCGCGCCCTGGTCGAGGCCGCGCGTGCCACCGGTGGACAACCTCGACGACGTGGCCCGCACCGAGGACCTCGGCATCGACGCGGAGCACGGCTCGATCCCGGTGCGCGTCTACCACCCCCACGGCGAGGCGCAGCCCCGTCCGGTCGTGGTGTTCCTGCACGGTGGCGGGTTCGTGTTCTGCAGCATCGAGTCCCACGACGGGTTCTGCCGGCGCCTGGCCCGCCACACCGACTCGGTCGTCGTCTCCGTCGACTACCGGCTCGCGCCCGAGCACCCCGCCCCGGCCGCCGCCGCAGGACGCCCACGCGGCCGTGTGCTGGGTCGCCGACCACGCCGAGCGGCTCGGGGTCGACCCGGACCGGATCGTCGTGGCCGGCGACAGCGCCGGCGGCAACCTCGCCGCGGTCGTCCCGCTGATGGTCCGCGACCTCGGCGGACCGGCCCTCGCCGGGCAGGTGCTCCTCTACCCCGTCCTGGCCCCCGACTTCTCCACGCCGAGCTACGAGCGCTACGCGAGCGGGCACTTCAACACCCGCGACGCGATGCAGTGGTACTGGCAGCAGTACGTCGGCGGCGACCCGTCGAGCGCGGCCCTGCCCGAGCCCGCGGAGCACGTCGTCCCCCTGCGGGCGACCTCCCTGGCCGGACTGCCGCCCGCCGTCGTGGTGACCGCCGGTCGCGACCCCCTGTGCAGCGAGGGCGAGCAGTACGCCGCCGCGCTCCGTGACGCCGACGTCCCGGTCCGTCACCGGCACTACCCCGAGCTGTTCCACGGCTTCGTGACCATCGGCCCGTTCGGGCCCGCCGGCGCTGCTCGCGAGCTGCTCTGGCACGACATGAGGCGTCTCCTCGCGCACCCGACCGGGTCCGCGGCGAGCGCCACGAAGGAGATCGCATGAACAGCGTCGACGTCGACGTGGTGGTCGTGGGCGCCGGGTTCGCCGGCCTCTACTCCGCCTACCGGGCCCGGACCGAGGGGTGGTCGGTCGTCGGGATCGAGGCCGCCCCCGAGGTCGGGGGCACCTGGTTCTGGAACCGCTACCCGGGCGCGCGCTGCGACGTGGAGAGCCTCGACTACTCCTACTCCTTCGACGAGGAGCTCCAGCAGCGAGTGGCGCTGGAGCGAGCGCTACGCCACCCAGCCGGAGATCCTGAGCTACATCAAGCACGTCGCGGACCGCTTCGACCTGCGCCGCCACTTCCAGTTCGAGACCGGGTCACCCGGGCGCCGGTTCGACGACGACGCGAGCCGCTGGGTGGTCCGCACCGATGCCGGTCAGGAGTACCGGGCGCGCTTCCTCCTCCTCGCCACCGGCAGCCTCTCGGCGCCCAAGGTCCCCGACATCGCGGGCTTCGAGGACTTCGCCGGCGAGGTCTTCCTGACCGCAGCTGGCCCGAGACGGACCCGGACGTGTCCGGCAAGCGGGTCGGCGTGATCGGCACCGGGTCGTCCGGCATCCAGGTCATCCCGGTCCTCGCGGCCGAGGCCGAGCACCTGACGGTCTTCCAGCGCAGCCCCAACTTCTCGGTGCCCGCCTTCAACCGGGAGCTGGACGACGAGGAGTGGGAGCAGGCGCTGGCCGCCTACCCCG
Source organism: uncultured Actinomycetota bacterium (assembly GCA_963722135.1). GTDB lineage: Bacteria > Actinomycetota > Actinomycetes > Propionibacteriales > Nocardioidaceae > Nocardioides. The sequence continues at coordinate 25,083 of CAVRJT010000001.1, read as the reverse complement.
AGCGTCGTCGTACGTCGTGGGCCGGCGGCGCCGGCTCGCCGCACACCAGCCACCCCGGCGACCCGCTGACGATGACGGACGAGGAGCGCCGCGAGGTGCTCGAGGAGTTCTGGCAGCGCGGCGGGGTGCTCTTCGGCAAGACCTTCGCGAACCAGACGATCGACCCGCGCATCAACGAGTTCGCGCGCCAGTTCGCCGAGGAGCGCATCCGCGAGATCGTCCGGGACCCGGCGGTCGCCGACGACCTGGTGCCGACCGACCACCCCATCGGCACCAAGCGGATCTGCACCGACAGCGGCTACTTCGAGACGTTCAACCGCGACAACGTGACGCTGGTCAACCTGCGCAAGGATCCGATCGACACGATCACGCCGTGGGGGATCAAGACGGACCAGGGTTCCCACGAGCTCGACGTGCTGGTGCTCGCCACCGGCTTCGACGCCATGACCGGGGCGCTGACCCGCATCGACATCGAGGGCCCGCGCGGCCACAGGATCGCCGACGCGTGGTCCGGCGGCCCGCTGACCTACCTCGGGATGGCGATCCCCGGCTTCCCCAACATGTTCAGCCTCTCCGGGGCCGGCAGCCCCTCGGTGCTGGCCAACATGGTCCTCACCGGCGAGCAGCAGGTGAACTGGCTCGTCGACCTGATCCACCACTGCGACGAGCACGGGCACACCCAGGTCGAGGCCCGCCTCGACGCGGCCGAGGCCTGGGGCGGCCACGTCGACGAGGTGGCCTCCAAGACGCTCTTCGTCGGCGCCGACTCCTGGTACATGGGCGCCAACGTCGAGGGGAAGGCCCGGGGCTTCATGCCCTACCTGGGCGGCTTCGCGACGTACGGCGCCCTCTGCGACGAGGCGCGCGACCAGGGCTACGCCGGCTTCGTGCTGGGATCGTGAGCGCTGACATGACCGCTCCTCTCGTGGACCTCACCGGCAAGGTCGCCCTGATCACCGGCGCCGCGCGCGGCCAGGGTGCCGCCGAGGCCGCGCTCTTCGTCGAGCTCGGGGCGACGGTGGTGCTCACCGACGTCCTCGGCGACGAGGTGCAGGAGGTGGCGCGCGGCCTGGGCGAGGGGGCCACGGCCCACGTCCACGACACCGGGTCCGGCGCTGCGTGGCGCACGGTGGCCGAGGCGGTGCGCGCCGAGCACGGCCGCCTCGACGTGCTGGTCAACAACGCGGGCATCTACCGCACCGGCGACATCGTCGAGTGGCCCGAGGACGAGCTCCGCGCGCTGCTCGACATCAACCTGATCGGCCCGCTGCTGGGGCTCCAGGCGATGGTCCCCCTCATGCCGCGCGGTTCGTCGGTGGTCAACGTCGCCTCCATCTCGGGCCTGCGCGGCCACGGCGGAGCGCTGCCCTACGCCACCTCCAAGTGGGGTCTGCGCGGCGCGAGCCGCTCGGCCGCCCAGGAGCTGGGGCCTCGCGGGATCCGGGTCAACTGCGTGTGCCCCGGGTCCGTGGACACCCCGATGATCGCGACCAGCACCCTGGACCTCTCCCACCTCCCGGTGCCGCGCCGCGGCACCGCGCACGAGGTGGCCGCGATGGTCGCCTTCCTGGCCAGCGACGCCAGCGCCTACACGCACCGGGGCCGACTTCGTGGTCGACGGCGGCGCGACCGCCTGACGGGTGCTCCCCGGCGACTGGTTGGATCCAGGCATGGCCGACCTCGTGGACGCGCGCACGCTCGGTGAGCTCTGCGAGCTGCGCGCGCGCACGCACCCGACCCGTCCGGCCGTGCGCGACGACGAGCTCGAGCTCGACTTCGCCTCGCTGGCCGCCCGCGCCCGGGCGGTCGCCCGGTTCCTGGGCGGGCAGGGCGTCGAGGTGGGGGACCGGGTCGTGGTGCAGGGCGCCAACCGGGTCACCTGGGTGGTGGCGGCGTACGGCGTGCTGCTGGCCGGCGCGACGGTCGTGCCGCTGGGGCACCGGGTGCCCGACCCCGAGCGGCAGCGTCTCCTCGACCAGCTGCTGCCCCGCCTCGTCCTCCAGGACGACGCCGGCACCGCGGTGCCCGGAGCCATCGCCTTCAGCCGGCTCGAGGCGCTGACGCCCGTTCCCCAGCCGGTCGACCTCCCCGTGGTGGACCCCACCTCCCCGGCGCTCGTGCTCACGAGCTCGGGCACCTCGGGAGCGGTCAAGGCCGTGCCGATGAGCCACGGCCAGCTGCTGCGGATGTACGGCGACGTGGGGTCGGCCCTCGACGCCGAGCAGGAGGACGTCTGGCTCGGCGTGGTGCCGCTGGCGCACTCCTTCGGGATCAACGGGATCCTGCTCGTGGCGTTCCTGGCCGGCGCCTGCGTGCGCCTGCTGCCCGACTACCGCCCAGCGCGGCTGGTCCGGGTGCTGCGCAGCGAGCGGGTGAGCGTGCTCGCCGGGCCGCCGACGATCTACCACGACCTCGCCGAGATCGACCCGGGTGTGGCAGCCGCCCACACCCGGCTGGCGATCGTGGGCAGCACCGAGGTCTCGGCCCCGGACACGGCGCGGCTGGCCCGACGGCTCGCGATCCCGCGCGTCGTCGTCGGCTACGGCATGACCGAGACCTGCGGGACGGTGGCGGTCGGGGAGCTGCCGGCCGATCCCGACGACCTGCTGCCGTGGATGTCGCCGCTGCCGGGCGTCGAGGTCCGCGTCTGCGACGACTCGGGCGCCACCCTGCCAGCGGGCGTGCCGGGCGCCGTCCAGGTCCGTGGCTACCCCGTGAGCCGCCCGTACGCCGGTGCCCCCGACCTCCGGGCCGGCCCCGAGCCGGGCCGGCGCTCGGAGGAGTGGTTCGACACCCGCGACGTCGGCCGGCTCGACGCGCACGGTCGACTCGCGGTCGTGGGTCGCGCCGACGACACCGTGATCGTGTCCGGCTTCAACGTCTTCCCCCGCGAGGTCGAGGCGGTCCTGCGCGAGCACCCCGGTGTCGCCGACGTCGCGGTCGTCGGGGGGCCCGATCCGCGGCGAGGTCAGCGGCTCGTGGCGTGCGTCGTGGCCACCGACGAGGCGCCGACCCCGGAGGCGCTGACCGCCCACGTGCGGAGCCGGCTCACGGGGTACAAGGTGCCGAGCGAGTTCGTGTTCCTGGACGAGCTCCCGCGGACCCGGACCGAGAAGGTCTCGCGAGCGGCGCTGCGCAGCCGGGTCGAGGCAGGGACGGGCCCGATCTCCAGGGCGACGGACAGGTAGCTCCTCGCGGGCCTTTGGTCCCTGGTGCGGGGCCCTCGGCGACCGCAGACTCGGAGCACGTCGTCCACCGAGGAGGAGCGCCATGACCGGACTGACCCAGGAGCGGCTGAGCGCAGTCATGGGGCGCACGATCCTGTGGATGTCCCTGGCATGGGCGGCGACCATGATCGCCGCCGCTGTGGTGTCGAAGGCCAGCGGTGACTTCATCTGGCTGCTGCTCGTCCTGATCCTCGGCTTCAGCCTCTCCAGCGCCGTGCTGGAGTCCACGCGGCGCGCGCTCGTCATACCGCCCACGCCCTAGCCCGTCGCGCACTCACCGGTACCCGTACGCGGTAGGGGGCCTCCCGCGACCCCGCACGCAGCTCACCGTCGTTGCTCAGCAGCGAGACGAGAAGGAGATCACATGAAGATCCAGGTCAACACCGACACGAACGTCGAAGTCCACGAAGCACGCAACGAGGAGATCGCCTCCGAGATCGCGCAGTCGTTGGCGAGGTTCGGGGACCGCGTGACGCGAGTCGAGGTCCACCTCGGCAACGAGAGCGCCGGCCGCCCGACGGGGGACGACTTCCGTTGCCTGATCGAGGCCCGACCGGCGGGCATGGACCCCATCGCGGTGACCCACCATGCCGCGACTCTCACCGACGCGCTGAGCGGCGCCACGGACAGGATCGAGGCTCGACTGACCAGCACGTTCGAACGCAAGGAGGGCCACGAGTCGCGAGACACGATCCGGGGTCGCTAGAACACCGCTCACCCGCCGGCTCGGTCCGCCGAGATCGACACCCGTGGCGCTCGACGACGTCACCGTGAGGTCCGGCCGTGGTCGGGGTCCCCTTGCAGTGTCATGGGACCCAGGCCGTGGGGACTTCCGCCTCTGGGTGCAGCCCGCCCCGCACGTGAGCCTGGAGCCATGACCACAGATGAGAAGATCGCCAAGCTGGAGGCCCGGATCGACGTCCTCCAGGACGACCAGGCCACCGTGACGCGCCAGCTGGCCGAGGCGCGCATCGACCAGTGGCAGGCCCGCATCGACGACCTCGAGGTCCAGATCCACCTCGGCACCCTCGAGGCGAGGGACAGGTTCAAGGTGCTGTCGGACGAGCTGCAGACCCGCTGGAGCAAGGCTCGCCGTCAGATGGAGGACGCGAGCTCCACGACAGCCGGAGTCGCGGACACGCTCAAGCAGGGCGTCGAGGGTGCGTACAGCGAGCTGCGCAACGCGCTGCTCGAGTCCAAGAAGCAGATCGTCTGACCGCGCACCTGCAGCGCGCATCCCTCGACCCGAGGACCGAGGCTCCCGAGGAGGTGCCGGTCGACGAGGTCGGCGTAGCCAGGGCGAGCGTGCGGCCAGGGCGCTGAGCCAGCGCGAGATCCGCCTCACGGAGGGCAGCCGGCACAGCGTCGAGGAGGTCCGGCTCAGCGACGTCCCGACGAGCCTGAGGGACGTCGTCGAGGCGCAGGAACCGCGCTCGGACACGATGGCCCGACCCGCGGGGAACGCCGGCCGTGGCGGGCGTGCGGTGTTCTACGGCCACGGCGCCGGCGACCGGCACCTGAAGGACGACGAGGTGGTCCGGTTCCTGCGGGCCGTCTCGACGGGTCTCGAGGACGTGCTGGCCGGGGTGGCCTCGCCGCTGGTGCTGGTGGGGCTGCCTCAGCTCGTCGGTGCCTACCGCGAGGTCAACGCCTACGGCCACGTCCTCGACGAAGCGGTCGACCACAACCCCGACCAGCTCTCCGTCGAGGAGCTGCACGAGCGGGCCTGGCCCGTCGTCGAGCGCCGGCTGCGTGAGCGCCGGGCCGGCGTGATCGACCACTTCCACGAGCTGAACGGCACCGGCCGGGTCTCCAGCGACCTGCCCACGGTGGCGCAGGCGGCGACCGAGGGCCGGGTCGAGACGCTGTTCGTCCAGGCCGATCCGTGGTGCTGGGAGGGAGTCTCCGAGGACCCCGAGCCGGTCGTGCGGCTGGGCGGCGACGAGCGGTACGCCGCCTGCGAGGCGGTCGACGCGGCGGCGGTGGCGACCCTGACCAACGGCGGCCAGGTCCACGCCACCTCGCAGGTCGTCGCACCCGACAGCGAGGTAGCCGCGATCTTCCGCTACTGAGTCGACCGAACCGCACCTCCTCCGGACACCGGGCCGGGGACCAGTGCGAGGATGCGTGGATGAGTTGGGGAGATGTCTGGGTCAACGGGGACAAGGTCCGACCCGGGATCGATGCCACCGGCCCGCAGGCGCCGTGGATCCGGGCGGGCGTCATCTCCTCGGAGGAGCGCTCGTTCGTCGAGGCGACGCAGCTGCTGCGGACGACCCGCGATGCGCACGCCCGAGCGGTCGAGTTCGACCTCCAGGTCACCTCCTCCGCCGTGGGCAAGGAGCGCCCAGGCACGGGGAAGGCCGTCGTCGGCTTCGAGCCGGACGGGTTGTGGCTCGCGGTGGACGTGACCCCGGCGGGGAGTTCCGTGGAGGAGGCTCGCTTCGTGGTGTTCACGCAGCGCGTGCACGTCGTCGCCGGGGGCCGTCGGGCCGCCGAGCGCGGTACGACGGGCCGCCGGCGGGGCACCATCCGGCTTCGCGGTCGCGCGCGATCCCGTGAGAGCGCCCTCGAATGGGGTCACCGGGCCGCTCGGGACTGACCGACCGCTGCTGGTGCCCCCGACCCCCCGATGAAGGAGCAGAGAATGACCGTCCCCTGCGACCAGGTCGGTGTCGAGTTCTTCGACACCGCGCCCAGCGTCCACCGAGCGCGCGTGGAGGTCGCGGCCTCGCCGGAGCGGATCTTCGACCTCCTGCACGACGCCGAGGCGTGGGTGAGGTGGGCGTTCCCGATCACCGCGGTGGAGTGGACGTCGGGCTTCCCGCTCGAGGTCGGCTCGACCCGCACCGTCCACATGCGCGGGGGGCTGGTGGGCTACGAGGAGTTCATCGCCTACGAGCACGGCTCCCGGATGGCGTTCCGCTTCAACGAGGCCTCCAGGAAGGGCGTCCGGGCGTTCGCCGAGGACTACCGGGTGAGCGACCTCGGCGGTGGCCGGAGCGCCGTGGAGTGGACGATGGCGATGGACACCGGCAGCACCCCGAAGCTGGTCGACCGGGTGGTCTCCCCGGTGATGACGGCTGGGCTGAGGTTCATGCTGCGCAGGTTCGCCAGGCTCGTCGAGTCGGACTACGCGCCGGTCGGGAGGAGCTGATCGCGGACCGGTCCTGACCAGATCGCATCGAGTCTGGTATCCGAGACGACTTCGTCGGCGCGAGGCTGGTGGAGCAGTCCTCGGCAGCCGGACGATGGGGGCATGGCACCTCCCGAGACGACCAGCGTCGCGCCGTCGACGATCACCGTGGGCGTCGGCCCGGTCACGCCCGAGGACCTGGTGGCGGTGACCCGTGGCGGGGCGGGTGTGCAGCTGGGTGACGACGCCGTGGCCGCGATCCACCGGGCCCGCGCGGTGGTCGAGGAGCTGGCCGCGGCGAGCACGCCGGCGTACGGCATCTCGACCGGGTTCGGCGCGCTGGCCACCCGGCACATCCCCACCGACATGCGGGCCCAGCTGCAGCGCTCCCTGGTGCGCTCGCACGCGGCCGGGTCCGGCCCCGAGGTGGAGACCGAGGTGACCCGCGGGCTGATGCTGCTGCGCCTGTCCACCCTCGCGACCGGGCACACCGGCATCCGGCTCGGGACCGCGCAGCTGCTCGCCGACCTGCTCACCCACCGGATCACGCCGGTCGTGCACGAGTACGGCTCGCTCGGCTGCTCCGGCGACCTCGCGCCGCTCTCGCACTGTGCGCTGGCGCTGATGGGGGAAGGGATGGTGCGCGACGCCGACGGCGCGCTCGTGCCGGCCGCCGAGGCGCTCGCCGCCGCCGGGCTGCGCCCCGTCGAGCTGGCCGCCAAGGAGGGCCTCGCGCTCATCAACGGCACCGACGGCATGCTCGGCATGCTGGTGCTGGCGATCGCCGACCTGCGGATGCTGCTCCGCACCGCCGACGTCGCCGCCGCGATGTCGGTGGAGGGCCAGCTCGCCACCGACCGGGTCTTCGCCGCCGACCTCCAGGCGCTGCGTCCGCACCCCGGCCAGGCCGCCTCCGCGGCCAACCTGGTGCGTCTGCTCGACGGCTCCGGCGTCGTCGCCTCCCACCGGGGTCCCGACTGCCACCGGGTGCAGGACGCCTACTCGCTGCGCTGCTCCCCGCAGGTGCACGGTGCCGCGCGCGACACCGTCGAGCACTGCGACCTCGTCGCCTCCCGCGAGCTGGCCAGCGCAGTGGACAACCCCGTGGTGCTGGCCGCCGACGGCGAGCAGGGCGGGCGGGTGGAGTCGAACGGCAACTTCCACGGCGCCCCGGTCGCCTACGCGCTGGACTTCCTCGCCATCGTCGCCGCCGACGTCGCCTCCATCAGCGAGCGGCGCACCGACCGGTTCCTCGACAAGACGCGCAACCACGGGTTGCCGCCCTTCCTGGCCCACGACCCCGGGGTCGACTCCGGGCTGATGATCGCGCAGTACACCCAGGCCGCGGTCGTCTCCGAGATGAAGCGGCTGGCCGCGCCCGCGTCGGTCGACTCGATCCCCAGCAGCGCCATGCAGGAGGACCACGTGTCGATGGGCTGGTCGGCGGCCCGCAAGCTGCGCCGCGCCGTCGACGGGCTGACCCGGGTGGTGGCCATCGAGGTGCTCACCGCCGCCCGCGCGCTCGACCTGCGCGCTCCGCTCGAGCCCTCGCCCGCCACCGCCGCTGTCGTCGCGCTGCTGCGCGAGGCCGGGGTCGAGGGCCCCGGTCCCGACCGCCACCTGTCCCCGGAGATCGAGACCGCCGTCGGCCTGGTCGCCTCCGGAGCCGTCCTGTCCGCCGTCGAGCACCAGATCGGAGCCCTCGCATGAGCGCCGCCAACCCCCGCCTGCCCATCCACGCCGCCACCGGGACCGAGCTCTCGGCCCGCTCGTGGCAGACCGAGGCGCCGCTGCGGATGCTGATGAACAACCTCGACCCGGCGAACGCCGAACGACCCGAGGACCTCGTCGTCTACGGCGGCACCGGCAAGGCGGCGCGCAGCTGGGCGGCGTACGACGCTCTCGTGCGCAGCCTGCGCGACCTCGCCGACGACGAGACGCTGCTCGTGCAGTCGGGCAAGCCGGTCGGCATCATGCGCACCCACGAGTGGGCGCCGCGGGTGCTGATCGCCAACTCCAACCTGGTCGGCGACTGGGCCAACTGGGAGGAGTTCCGCCGCCTCGAGGACCTGGGACTGACCATGTACGGCCAGATGACGGCCGGCTCGTGGATCTACATCGGGACCCAAGGGATCCTGCAGGGCACCTTCGAGACGTTCGCCGCGGTCGCCGACAAACGCTTCTCCGGGACCCTGGCCGGGACCATCACCGTCACCGCCGGGCTCGGCGGGATGGGCGGCGCCCAGCCGCTGGCCGTCACCATGAACGACGGCGTCGCGGTGTGCATCGAGTGCGACCAGTCGCGCATCGAGCGACGCATCGAGCACCGCTACCTCGACGTGCAGGCCGACTCCCTCGACCACGCCCTCGAGCTGGCGGTGGCGGCCCGCGACGAGCGCCGCCCGCTGTCCATCGGCGTGCTCGGCAACGCCGCCGTGCTGCTGCCCGAGCTGCTCGAGCGCGGCGCCCCGATCGACATCGTCACCGACCAGACCTCGGCCCACGACCCGCTCTACTACCTGCCGGCCGGGACCGCCTTCGAGGACTGGGAGCGCGAGCGCACCGAGGACCCGGCGGGCTTCACGCAGCGCGCGCAGGCGTCGATGGCGACCCACGTGCGGGCGATGGTGGAGTTCCAGGACGCCGGCGCCGAGGTCTTCGACTACGGCAACTCCATCCGCGACGAGGCACGCAAGGGCGGCTACGACCGGGCCTTCGAGTTCCCGGGCTTCGTGCCCGCCTACATCCGCCCGCTCTTCTGCGAGGGCAAGGGCCCCTTCCGGTGGGCCGCGCTCTCCGGGGACCCGGCCGACATCGCCGCCACCGACAAGGCGATTCTCGAGCTGTTCCCCGACAACGAGCGCCTGCACAAGTGGATCACCATGGCCGGTGAGCGGGTGGCCTTCCAGGGCCTGCCCGCACGCATCTGCTGGCTCGGGTACGGCGAGCGGCACCTGGCGGGGCTGAAGTTCAACGAGATGGTCGCCTCGGGCGAGCTCAAGGCGCCCGTCGTGATCGGCCGCGACCACCTCGACTGCGGCTCGGTGGCCTCGCCCTACCGGGAGACCGAGGCGATGCTCGACGGCTCCGACGCGATCGCCGACTGGGCGCTGCTCAACGCGCTCGTCAACACCGCGTCAGGCGCCACCTGGGTCTCGATCCACCACGGCGGCGGCGTCGGGATGGGCCGCTCGATCCACGCGGGCCAGGTCTGTGTCGCCGACGGCACCGACCTGGCCGCGCAGAAGATCGAGCGGGTGCTGACCAACGACCCCGGGATGGGCGTGATCCGCCACGTGGATGCGGGCTACGACCGCGCCGTCGAGGTGGCCGCGGAGCGCGACGTACGCATCCCGATGGGTGACTAGCGGCGGCGCTGGCAGGGCTCGCAGTCGAGGGTCCAGGCGCAGTGCTCGAGGCGCGCCAGGGGGACCAGGCCGCCACAGGTGACGCAGTCGCCGTAGGTGCCGGCGTCCATCCGGTCGAGGGCCGTGTGGATCTCGTCGAGGATGCGCCGGACGGAGGCCTCGTGCGCCGCGGCGACCCGGTCGTCCGGGTTGCTCAGCGGGGGCAGCTGGGCCAGCTGGTTGGTGCGGGCGTAGGCCGCCCTGAGCAGGACGGGGCGCAGCTGGTCGGGGAAGCGACGGCGCGCGAGGGACGTGGTGGGCAAGGACAGGGACATGCGTGCTCCTCGGACAGCAAGGGGGAACGCACCGGCACGACCGGTGCGTGGGGTCGACGTGACGCGCGGCAGCGTCAGTACGACGACGGCGGAGCGCGGTCGACGCTGCGGTGCAGCACGTCGAGACCACGGCAGCCACGCGCCAGCTCGCCCGCGATGATCGCGAGGAGGGCGGCGCCGACGGGCACGTGCGACGGCTCGGCCGTCGCCGTCTGCTCCGCTGCCCACTGCCTGGTCATGGCCCGACCATAGGCCAGTCCCTCAGGTTCGGCCAGCCGCCGTCCTGGGGGCTGTGGAGGGCCACTCTTGATCGCCAGCAAGGGGTGACGGGTGGCCGAAGATCCAGAGGCCCAGCACCTTCCCAGCTTCCTGCGCGGGCGCCCTCAAGGCGGCAGAAGCGTGCGTCTTCGAGCGCACGCTACGCGGCAGAAGCGTGCGTCTCCGAGCGCACGCTACGCGGCAGAACCGTGCGTCTCGAGCGCACGCTACGCGGCAGTAGCAGGCATCGTGAGTGCGTATCGATCGACGATGCGCACGATCGCGATCCTCGATCGCGGTGTAGCCCTGCGCCTTCCCCCGCAGTGGCCGTTGGCGACCCGGCGGATGAGCGCCGTCGAGACTCAGCGCCGCCGCAGCTCGGCGATAATCATCCAGTTGTCAGCGTGGAGGTAGCGAACCGCTCCCGACCCGCTTACGTGCCGGACATCGAGCAGACGTGTGATCAGCGGAGGTTCGTCACCGCACCCCACCAGAGTTGACCCCAACTGCGGGCGGGGGAACACCAGGCCCCTGTCACCGCTCTGTTCGTAGGTGCCGAACACGTCGTTGCAGCCCGTGGTGCCGGTCATCTCGCCGTCCTTGAACGTCATCTCCACCGTGTGGTCGTACGAGGAGGAGAGCACGGACTGCCCGTCGGGGCCGACGAGTGCCCGCACGGTCCAGGTGCCGTCTGAGCGTGCCGCTGGTGGAGCTCTCCGTCGTCGGGCTTGGCGAGACGGATGTGTCTGCGGGTCCGAGATCGCGCTGCGGGCTACTCCCCGGCCCGGAGAGCACGGCGGTGCCGCCTACGACAGCAACGACGGCGGCGGAGACCGCAGCGGCCAGGAGGACGGCACGACGTCGCCGCGCGTGGCGAGTTCGTACCAGCATGTCCCCGAGCGGAGGCGGGCCCACGTGGGTCCGGTCGGCGGCGCGCTCGAGCAGGTCCGTCAGGTGCTGGTCTGTCATCGCTTTCCTCGCAGTGCTTCCAGGCTGGGGTCATCGGCCAGCGCGTTCAGGGCGCGGGACAGGCGGCTCTTGACGGTCCCGGTCGCGACTCCGAGGACCTCGGCCATCTGCTGTTCACTCAGGTGGGTGTAGTAGCGCAGGACGATCGCGGTCCGCTGATCACGCGCGAGACGATCCAGGCACCGCAGGACGGCATCGGTCTGGTCCACGGCCGCTGTCTCGTCGGGGCCGGCTTGGTCGGGCAGAGTGGCGACGACCTTCTCGGTGGTCCAGCGGCGGCGGCGCGAGGAGGTGAAGGTGTTGATCAGGACCCGGTGGATGTAGGCGTCACGGTCGTCGGCCTTTTCCACCTTGCGCCAGTGGATCAGGCACCGCTCCAAGGCCGTCTGGACGAGGTCTTCGGCCTCGGGTTCGGAGCAGCCCAGCAGTACGGCCGAGCGCACGAGACGCGGCCAGCACGCGGCCACGTACTCGCTGAAGTCGGTGTTCCTGCTCAACCCGATACCTGTCCTGTCGAAGGTGCCTTCAACTGGTAGACGCGTCGGAAGACCGCTGGGGTTCCGTTCACTTTCCCGCACCGTGCTACCGCAGCCTGCACCCACAGGTCTCGGTCGTGTCGCCCGTTGTCGGAGTTCTTGTCCCTCGGCGTGACTTGCGCAGCCTTGCGCGTGCCGACGCCGGTGATGACACCCTGCCATGGAGCGGCGCCGCACGGCCCGCCAGCTGCGCCGACCTGCACTGAGGTCGACACGGGACCCGCAGGCATGTCCGGACGTCAACGTGACCGCGCATCGGCCTGACCTTGCACGCTCAGCGGCATGAGCGAGCGTTATGGCAGTTGCCGACGACGCCAGACAATGGCGCTGTTCGGCGACTCGCCTGTGGGGGGCGGGTCTGTACGAATGACCTTGAAGCCCTCGCGTTCGTAGAACTTTGCGGCTCGGGTGTTCCCGGCGAAGTGCTCTAGGTCGACGCTCCTGACTCCCTGCGGGAGTGATGCGATCGGCTGGCGCAACAACTCCACTCCGAGCGATCGGCCGCGGTACTCCGGAGCGAGGTACATCTTCCAGATGACCTGCTCGCCGGCCAGTTCACCGGTCTGGCACACGCCCACGACGTCGTGATCGGTCGCGGCGACATGGACTCGATTCGCCTCGACTGCAGGTTCCATGCGATCGGCAGTCCACCAGGCCAACTGTGCGTGGGCGGCACGCTCGCCGAGGATCGGGGTGTATACGGCGGGATCACAGCTGACCCGAAGGCGACGATCGCATCGAGATCGCCCAGCTCAGCCTTGCGGACGTGCGCCCCCATGATCGCCACAATAGGACCCGACCGCTCTTCGGCATGAGCGGGCGCTTCTCCTCGCGGAGCGGGCGCCCTTCTTCTGGTCCACGTACCCCCCGTGCTGGCGACCAGTGGGCCGCTCAGGTGGCCTGCAGGACCACCCTGACCAGGGCGCACGCGCGACCCTGCGCGTGCGCGACCACGTCGACGACGGCCAGGCTGCGGCCCCGGTGCTGCACGCTCGTGCGCAGCTCGACCTCCGCGCCGCCGGGGACGGCGCGCAGGTAGGTGACGTGCACGGACGCGGTCGGCAGCACCGGGCCGCCGTCCCGGTCGACGGTGTGGTGCGCGGCGGCCTCGGCAGCAGCGAGGATCACGCCGCCGTGCAGGTTGCCCATCGCGTTGCACAGGTGCGGGGCGGCGGGGTGGACCAGGTGGGCGGGACCCTCCTGCAGACCCAGCAGCGCCGCCAGCGACGGGGCCGCGGGCAGCGACGGGACGGGTGCCGGGGTGGTGCCTCCCGCGGCCGGGGAGCCGGCGGGGATCAGCCGGACACGCTGGCGGCAGGCGAGGACCGTGTGGCCGTGGTCGTCGAGGACCGACCCGGTCACGAACCCGCTGTCGGGGCCGAGGTCGAGCCGGTCGGTGACCGCGTGGGCGACCGAGCCCGGTGCCGGCAGCGCCCCGAGCACGTCGAAGGCGATCTCGGTCGACACCATGCCCCGCTCCTGGGCCGCGAAGGCCCACAGGCTGAGCACGCTGTCGACGAGCAGGCCCAGGGCACCTGCCGTCGGCGTCGCGTCGGGACCGCACACCCAGGGACCGATCGGCATCCGGCCGCTCGCGCCGTCCCGGACGTGGCGGCGGGTGACGGCGAAGGCCTGCTCGGCCGGCCCGGTCTCCCAGTCGTAGGCCGCCCGGTCGCCGGACACCCTCAGGCCAGCACGGCGCGTCGGTGCTCGTGCGCCTGGCCGAACAGCTGGCCGAGCGCGTGCGCGCGCTTGAAGACCATCTGGGCGTCGTGCTCCCAGGTGATGGCGATGCCGCCGTGCAGCTGCACGGTGTCCGAGGCGATCCTGGGACAGCGCGTCCGAGCAGTACGACCCGGCGCTCGCGGCGAGTCGGACGGCGTCGTCGTTGCCGACGGAGACGGCGTACGCCGCCGCCCACGAGATCGACCGCGAGGTCTCGACGAGCACCAGCATGTCGGCCATCCGGTGCTTGAGGGCCTGGAAGGACCCGATCGGGCGGCCGAACTGCACCCGTTCCTTGGAGTAGGCCACCGTCATGTCGAGCGCCCGCTGGGCGCAACCGACCTGCAGCGCGGCCACGCCGACGGTGCCGACCAGGTGGGCCCGGGCCAGGGCCCCGGTGGCGTCGGCGGCGACCAGCGTGGCCGGGCAGCCGTCGAGCGACCAGGGTGGCCAGGCGCTGGGTGGTGTCCATCGCGGGCGTGTGGGTGCGGGTCAGGGCCGCCGCGGCGGGGTCGACCTCGAAGAGCGCGACTCCGTCCTCGGTGCGTCGCCGCGACCAGGAGCACCTCGGCGCTGTCGCCGAAGAGCACGTCGGTCACGGTGCCGGTGAGGGTGGTCGCCGTCGGCGCGCACGGGCTCGGCGCGCCCGGGTCCGCGCACGCCGGCCCAGGCCAGGGTGGCCACCTCGCCGGCCGCGATGCGCGGCAGCAGCCGGGCGCAGGCGTCGGCGTCCCCGGTCGCGAGCAGGGCCTCGGAGGTGACCAGCGAGGCCAGCAGCGGCGAGGGGGCCAGCGAGCGGCCCAGCTCGTCGAGGACGATGAGGGTCTCGAAGACGGAGAAGCCGGCGCCGTCGTGCTCCTCGGGCACCGCCAGCGCCGCGGCCCCGATCTGCTCGCACAGCAGCTCCCACAGGGCCCGGTCGTAGCCGTCCTCGGACGTCGGCAGCGGCTCGGACAGCACCGCTGTCGGCCCGCTTGGCCAGCAGCGTGCGCAGGGTCGAGGCCAGCTCGACCTGCTCCTCGCTCAGTGCGAACTCCATCAGCCCCCGACCTCCTGCTCGGCGACCAGGGCGGCCAGCACCCGGTCGCGGTGGAAGGCGGTGGTGCCCCAGGCGGCGACCAGGGCGCGGACCTTGGTGATCCACAGGCTCAGGTCGAACTCCAGGGTGTAGCCGATCGCGCCGTGCACCTGCAGGCCCACCCGGGCCGCGAGGTACGCCGCGTCGGCGGCGGCGAGCTTGGCCGCCGAGACGTCGCGGGACAGCGTCCCGGGCTCGGCCAGTGCCGCGCCCTGGATCAGCGGTCGCGCGAAGTCGAGTGCGATCCGCACGTCGGCGAGCTGGTGCTTGATGGCCTGGTAGGAGCCGATCTCGCGGCCGAACTGCTTGCGCTGCTTCACGTAGGTGACCGAGTCGGCGAGGATCCGCTCGCCGGCGCCGAGCAGCTGCGCCGCGGTGGCGAGCACCGCGGTGTCGAAGGCCCGGTCGAGGTCGCCGGCGGTCTCCGGCGGGCTCCCGGACGTGACCGAGAACAGCCGGCGGGTGCCGTCGACCGAGGTGTGCTGCGCTCCGGGCTCCGCGACGTGCAGCGCGCCGTCGACGACGGCGTACCGGTGCTCGGCCAGGTCGGCGTCGAGGGCGTAGGGCACGTGCGGGGCGACGGCGACGGTGCCGACGGCACCCTCGGCGAGCGCCTCGACGACCGGACCGGAGCCGAGGCCAGCGGCAGGTAGGCGACCGACTCGACCCACGGTCCGGGCACGGCGTGCCGGCCGACCAGCTCGAGGGCCAGCACCATCTCGATCGGGCTCGCGCCCATGCCGCCGTGCTCCTCGGGCACCAGCAGCGCGTGCACGCCCTGCTCGGCCAGGCGGCGCCACAGGGCCAGCCCGGCGGCGGTGTCGCCCTCGGCCCAGCCGCGGGCGGCGGCGACGGTGTCGGCGCCGGCCAGCAGCCGGTCCAGGGACGCAGTGAAGTCCTCCTGCTCGGAGGTGGGGACGAACCTCATCGACCGGTTCCCTTCGGCTCGCGCGGCAGGCCGAGGATGCGCTCGGCGACGATGTTGCGCTGGATCTCGTTGGTGCCGGCGTAGATCGGCCCGGACAGCGAGAAGAGGTAGCCGTCCAGCCATCGGGAGTCGACCTCGGACTCGGGGCCGAGCAGGTCGAGCGCCGTCTCGTGCAGCGCGATGTCCAGCTCGGACCAGAAGACCTTGTTCACCGACCCGGCGGCCCCCATCTCGCCACCGCCGGCGAGGCGGGTCACGGTGCCCCACGTGTAGAGGCGGTAGGCCTGGGCCTTGACCCAGGCGTCGACCACGCCGTGGGCGGCCGAGGGCACCGCCTCGCCGTGCTCGCGCCACAGGGCGACGAGCCGGTCGGCGGCGGCGCAGAAGCGGCCGGGGGAGCGCAGCGAGAGGCCGCGCTCGTTGCCGGCGGTGCTCATCGCGACCCGCCAGCCGTCACCGGGCGCGCCGAGCACGTCGGCGTCGGGGACGAACACGTCCTCGAAGAAGATCTCCGCGAAGCCGGGCTCGCCGTCGAGCTGGGCGATCGGGCGCACCGTGACGCCCGCGGCGTCGAGCGGGAAGAGGAAGTAGGTCAGCCCCGAGTGCCGCTGCGCCTCCGGGTCGGAGCGGAACAGCCCGAAGCCCCAGTCGGCGTACGCCGCGCGCGAGGACCAGGTCTTCTGGCCGTTGAGGACCCAGCCGCCACGGGCCTCGTCGCGGCGCGCGGTCGACTTCAGCGAGGCCAGGTCGGAGCCGGCCTCGGGCTCGGACCACGCCTGCGCCCAGACCTTCTCGCCGGTCGCCATCGAGGGCAGGAACCGGGCCTGCTGCTCGGGGGTGCCGTGGTCGAAGATGATCGGGGCGAGCAGGAAGATCCCGTTCTGGGAGACCCGGCCGGGCGCGCCGGCGCGGTAGTACTCCTCCTCGAAGATCACCCACTCGACCAGCGAGGCGCCGCGGCCGTGGAACTCCTCGGGCCACGAGACGACCGACCAGCGGGCCTCGGCGAGGCGTGCCTCCCACTCCTGGTGGGCGCGGAACCCGGCCTCGGTGTCCATCGAGGGCAGCGGGGTGGTGGGCACGTTGGCGGCCAACCACTCCCGTGCCTCGGCCTGGAAGGCCAGCTCGTCGGGGCTGAGCGTCAGGTCCATCAGTCGTCCTTCGTCGGGGCCGTGCGGGACTTGTTGTGGGCGGCCATCTCGCGGGCACCGAGCCCGCCGAGCGAGTCGGCCGCGGTCTCACCGTTGTGGGCGTGGGCGAAGTGGTGCAGCCCGAAGACGCCGTCCATGCCCTGCCGCAGGCCCTGGGCGTCCTCGGCGAGGTTCACCGCGCGCTTGGTCAGGGCCAGGCCGAAGCGCGGCATCTGGGCGATCCGCTCGGCCATGGCCAGCACGGTCGGCTCCAGCTCGTCGCGGGCGACGACCTGGTTGACCATGCCGAGCTCCATCGCGCGGCGCGCCGAGAACCGGTCGCCGGTGAAGAGCAGCTCCTTGGCCGCGCGCGGGTTGAGCACCCAGGGGTGTGCGAAGTACTCGACACCGGGGATGCCCATCCGCACCACGGGGTCGGCGAAGAAGGCGTCGTCGGAGGCGATGATGAAGTCGCAGGACCAGGCCAGCATCAGCCCGCCGGCGATGCAGGCGCCGTGCACCATCGCGATCACCGGCTTGGGGACCTCGCGCCAGCGGCGGCACATCCCCAGGTAGACCTCGGACTCGCGGGCGAAGCGCGCGTCGCCGCCCTCCTTGTCGACGTGGTCCCACCAGATGACGGCGCGGCGCTCGAAGCTCTGGTCGACGTCGCGGCCCGGGGTGCCGATGTCGTGCCCGGCGCTGAAGTGCGCACCGTTGCCGGACAGCACGATCACCTTGACCGCGTCGTCGTCGGTCGCGCGGCGCAGCGCGTCGTCGAGGGCGTAGGTCATCGCCGAGTTCTGGGCGTTGCGGTACTCCGGCCGGTTGAGCCGGATGCGCGCGACCGGGCCCTCGACGTCGTAGGTCACGACCGGGGCGGCCGGACCCTCCTGGAAGGCGGTCATCCGCGGGCCCGCAGCTCGGGCTTGAGCACCTTGTTGGAGGCGTTGCGGGGCAGGTCGGGGACCAGCTCGACGTGGCGCGGCACCTTGAAGTTGGCCAGCCGCTCGCGCAGGAACGCGATCACCTGCTCCTGGGTCAGGTCGCTGCCCTCGCGCTGGACGACGAAGGCCTTGCCGACCTCGCCCATCCGCTCGTCCGGGACGCCGACGACCGCGGCCTCGACCACGCCGTCGAGGCGGGCGAGGGTGGCCTCGACCTCGGCGGGGTAGACGTTGAAGCCGCCGGAGATGTACATGTCCTTGAGCCGGTCGGTGATGCGCATGTTGCCGTCGGCTGTCGACGGTGCCGACGTCGCCGGTGTGCAGCCAGCCGTCGGCGTCGATCGCCTCGGCGGTGGCCTCCGGGTCGTCGAGGTAGCCCTGCATCACCATCGGCCCGCGCAGCTGGATCTCCCCGGCGGCGCCGGACTCGCAGACCTCGCCGGTCGCCGGGTCGACGACCCGCATCTCGAGGCCGTCGACGGCACGGCCGTTGGTGGTCGCGATGACCTCGTCGGGGTCGCCCGGGCGGCACATCGTGGCGACCACGCACTCGGTCATGCCGAAGGCGGGGATCACCAGCTCGAAGGAGAGCTCGCTGAGCATCCGCTCGATGAGGCGCGGCGGGATGCTGGCCGAGCCCATGTTGGCCAGGCGCAGCGACGAGGTGTCGGTGGTCGCGAAGGCCGGCGACTCCAGCATGGAGTGGAAGATGGTCGGTGCGCCCGGGACGATCGTGAGCCGCTCGGCCTCGATCATCGCCAGCGCCGCGTCGGCGTCGAAGGCGGCCATCGGGTAGAGCGCGCAGCCGCTGACCACGCTCGCGACGATGCCGACCTTGTAGCCGTAGGAGTGGAAGAACGGGCTGATCACCAGGTAGCGGTCCTGCTCGGTGACCTGGCAGTTCTGCGTCCACACCCGGGCCGCGGCCAGCGTCTGCGCGTGGGTGGTGAGCACGCCCTTGGAGCGACCGGTGGTGCCGGAGGTGAAGAGGATGTCGGCGATGTCGTCCGCGCCCACGCCGGTCGCGACCGCGTCGATGTCGCTGACGCCCGCGCCGAGGTCGGCCAGGACGAGAAGGCGGTCGTGCCGGCGGCCGTGGTGGTGCCGATGCTCACGACCGCGGTGACGCGGAGCCCGAGTCCCCGGGCCAGTCGCGCGGCGCGCAGCTCCTCGACCTGGCTGCGGCCCAGGAAGCCGTCGGCCACCACGCACAGCCGGGCGCCGGAGCGCTCGACGATGTCGGCGACCTCCTCGCCCTTGTAGCGGGTGTTGACCGGGACCAGCACGCCGCCGGCGTACGTCACCGCGAGCCCGGCGACGACCCACTCCCAGGTGTTGGGGGCCCACAGGCACACGGTGTCGCCGGGCTCGAGGCCCAGGGCGACGTAGCCGCGGGCGGTGTCCCGCACGGCTGCGTGCAGGTCGCGGAACGTGAGCGTGGTGGCGCCGTCGACCACCGCGGCCCGGTCGGCGTGCGCTGCGGCGGCTGCCCGCAGCGCTGCGGGCACGGTCTGTGGCTGGGTCACCGGTGCGCTCCTCATGGTCAAACCAAACAAGTGCTTGGTAGGCTAGCGTAGCGCCTGACCGTCGAGAGGAACACCATGGACCTGACCTACTCCGCCGAGGAGCAGTCCTTCCGGGCCGAGGTGCGCGCCTGGCTGCAGGACCACCTCACCGGTGACTTCGCCGCGCTCAAGGGACTCGGTGGCCCCGGCCGCGACCACGAGGCCCACGACGAGCGGCTCGCCTGGAACCGGCACCTCGCCGCCCACGGCTGGACCGCGCTGGGCTGGCCCGAGGAGCACGGCGGGCGCGGCTTCAGCCTGATGCAGCAGGTGATCTTCCACGAGGAGTACGCCCGCGCCGACGCCCCCGCCCGCGTCAACCACCTCGGCGAGGAGCTGCTCGGGCCCACCCTGATCGCCTTCGGCACCGAGGAGCAGAAGCAGCGCTTCCTGCCGCCGATCGTCGCGGTCGAGGAGCTGTGGTGCCAGGGCTACTCCGAGCCCGGCGCCGGCTCCGACCTCGCCAACGTGCCGACCAAGGCCCGCCTCGAGGCCGGCCCCGACGGCGACCAGTGGGTCATCGACGGGCAGAAGGTCTGGACCTCGCTGGCCCACGTTCTCCCAGTGGTGCTTCGTCATCGCCCGCACCGAGCCCGGCTCGCAGCGCCACCAGGGGCTGTCCTTCCTGATGGTGCCGCTGGACCAGGACGGCGTCGAGGTCCGCCCGATCGAGCAGATCACCGGCGGCTCGGAGTTCAACGAGGTCTTCTTCACCGGCGCCCGCACCGACGCCGACCTCGTCGTCGGCGAGCCCGGCCAGGGCTGGGGCGTCGCGATGGGCCTGCTCGGCTTCGAGCGCGGCGTCTCGACGCTCGGCCAGCAGGTCGGCTTCGCCCGCGAGCTCGAGACCGTCGTCGAGCTGGCCCGCAGCAACGGCGCGTACGACGACCCGGTGCTGCGCGACCGCCTGGCCCGGGCCACCGTCGAGCTCGACGTGATGCGGGTCAACGCGCTGCGCGGGCTCTCCGCGCTCACCGCCGGCTCCGACTCCTCCGCCGGCGGCGGCGCCGGCTCGATCGCCAAGCTGGTCTGGGGCGGCTGGCACCGCCGGCTCGGCGAGCTGGCGATGGAGGTCGCCGGTGCCGACGGGCTCACCGCCCGCGGAGCGCCGTACGACCTCGACCCGCTGCAGCGGCTCTTCCTCTTCTCGCGCGCCGACACGATCTACGGCGGCAGCGACGAGGTGCAGCGCAACATCCTGGCCGAGCGCGTGCTCGGCCTTCCCCGCGAACCCCGACCCACGAACCAGGGAGCCTGATGACCGCCGAACGCCCCGAGCAGCCCGTCCCCGACTACGTGCCCGGCCACGACCTGCTGGCCGGGAAGGTCGTCGTGGTCACCGCCGCGGCCGGCGCCGGCATCGGCGCCGCGGTCGTGCGGCGCGTCCTCGAGGAGGGCGCCAAGGCCGTCGTCTTCAGCGACACCCACGAGCGCCGCCTGGCCGAGGCCGAGGAGGCGCTGGCCGCCGAGTTCGGCGCCGAGCGCGTGCGCCAGCTCGTCTGCGACGTCACCGACGAGGCCCAGGTCGCCGCGCTGCTCGACGCCGCCGAGGAGTTCGGCGGCGTCGACGTCATGATCAACAACGCCGGGCTCGGCGGCACCGCCTCCGTGCTCGAGATGACCGACGAGCAGTGGAGCCGGGTCCTCGACATCACCCTGACCGGCACCTTCCGCTGCGTGCGGGCCGCCGGCCAGCGGATGTCGCCAGGCCGGCAGGAAGGGCGTCATCGTCAACAACGCCTCCGTGATCGGCTGGCGCGCCCAGGAGGGCCAGGCCCACTACGCCGCGGCCAAGGCCGGCGTGATGGCGCTGACCCGCTGCTCGGCCATCGACCTGGCCCCGCACGGCATCCGCGTCAACGCCGTCTCGCCGAGCCTGGCGATGCACCCGTTCCTGGCCAAGGTCACCTCCGACGAGCTGCTCCACGAGCTCAAGCAGCGCGAGGCCTTCGGTCGCGCCGCCGAGCCGTGGGAGGTCGCCAACGTGATGGTCTTCCTGGCCAGCGACTACGCCTCCTACATGACCGGCGAGGTCGTCGCCGTCAGCAGCCAGCAGGCCTAGGAGACTGGGCCCATGAGCACCGAGCCGTCCGCCGCCCCGACCCGTCGTACCGAGCTGCTGGGCATCGCCGCGGGCCTCTTCGCCGAGAAGGGCTTCAAGAACACCACGGTGCGCGACATCGCGGACGCCTCGGGCATCCTCTCGGGCAGCCTCTACCACCACTTCGACTCCAAGGAGTCGATGGTCGACGAGATCCTCTCGACCTTCCAGGAGGAGCTCTTCGCGGCGTACGACGCCGTGCTGGCCAGCGACGTCGACGTCGCGCGCCAAGATCGAACGCGCGGTGCGGCTGTCGTTCGAGGCCATCGACCAGCACCCGCACGAGGTCGCGATCTTCCAGAACGACGCCGGCTACCTCGGCGGCTTCGAACGGTTCGGCTACCTCGCCGAGCGCAACGCGCAGTCGCGCGAGGTGTGGGTCACCCTGCTCACCGAGGGCGTCGCGGCCGGCGCGCTGCGCCAGGACCTCGACATCGAGCTGACCTACCGCTTCATCCGCGACACGGTCTGGGTCGCGGTCAAGTGGTACCGCCCCGGCGGCAAGCACAGCCACACCGACGTCGCCGACCAGTACCTCACGATCCTGCTCGACGGCATCTCCACCGACCTCCCCGCAGCTCCACGAAAGGCCCTGACACTGCCCGAGTCCTACATCATCGACGCCGTCCGCACCCCGGTCGGCAAGCGCGGAGGAGCCCTGGCCGGCGTGCACTCCGCCGACCTCGCCGCCCACTCGATCGCCGCGCTGGTGCGGCGTACCGGCGTGGACCCGGGGGCCGTCGACGACGTGATCCTCGGCTGCTGCGACACGATCGGCTCGCAGGCCGGCGACGTCGCCCGCACCGCCTGGCTGGTGGCTGGTCTGCCCGACCACGTGCCCGGCGTGACCATCGACCGCCAGTGCGGCTCCTCGCAGCAGGCCGTGCACTTCGCCGCCCAGGGCGTCATGTCCGGCACCCAGGACCTCGTGGTCGCCGGCGGCGTGCAGAACATGTCGGCGATCCCGATCTCGGCGGCCATGCTCGCGGGCCAGCAGTACGGCTTCAGCACCCCCTTCGCCGAGTCGCCCGGGCTGGCTGGCGCGCTACGGCGACCAGGAGGTCAGCCAGTTCCGCTCGGCGCGAGATGATCGCCGAGAAGTGGGACATCAGCCGCGAGGACATGGAGCGCTTCGCGCTCGCCTCGCACGAGCGGGCCCGGGCCGCGATCGCCGAGGGCCGGTTCAAGGCCGAGATCGAGCCGGTGACCCTGCCCGACGGCACCGTCGTCGACACCGACCAGTGCCCTCGCGAGACCTCGCTGGAGAAGATGGCCGGCCTCCAGCCGCTGGAGCCCGGCGGTCGGATCACCGCCGCCGTGGCCTCCCAGATCTGCGACGGCTCGGCGGCGATGCTGCTGGCCTCCGAGGCGGCCGTGGCCGAGCACGGGCTCGACGCCCCGCGCCCGCGTGCATCACCTCTCGGTGCGCGGCGACGACCCGGTCTGGATGCTCACCGGCCCGATCCGCGCCACCGAGCACGCGCTGGCCAGGACCGGGCTCTCGATCGACGACATCGACCTCTTCGAGTGCAACGAGGCCTTCGCCTCGGTCGTGCTGGCCTGGATGAAGGAGACCGGCGCACCGCACGAGAAGGTCAACGTCAACGGCGGCGGCATCGCCCTGGGCCACCCCATCGGCGCCACCGGCGCCCGGCTGATGACCACCATGCTGGGCGAGCTCGAGCGCACCGGCGGCCGCTACGCCCTGCAGACGATGTGCGAGGGCGGCGGCCAGGCCAACGTCACCATCATCGAGCGTCTCTGACCCAAGCGCGACCCGGCCCAGATATCACCCTGACCCGGCCCAGATGTCGCGCTGACCCGGCCCAGATGTCGCGCTGACCCGGCCCAGATGTCGCGCTGACCCGTCCCAGATGTCGCGCTGACCCGGCCGAAAATGACCGGCCGGGTCAGCGTGGCAGCAGAGCCACGCCCGGGCCGGTGAGGTGGGGCACCGAGTCGGTGTCGCGGCCTGTCGTGAGCAGGAGCAGCGAGCGCAGCGGAGCCTCGACCAGGGGGCCGGAGCCGAGCACGACGTCGGCGTCGGTCGCGACCAGCGAGACGCCTGTCAGCCTGCGGCGGGCGTGGAAGGGCCAGCCCATCTGCCAGGCCCGGTGCAGAGCATCGAGTCCGGCCCTCGAAGGCACCGGATGCTCCCGTCCCAGCGGCACCGCGATGTCCTGTGTGTGCACCAGCACGTCGAGCAGCACGTTGGCCGCGTTGGTGACCCGCGGCATGGAGCGGGACGTCGCGCGCGTGCGCAGCGTCCGGACGATCTCGTCGGTGGGTCGCTCCGCCCAGGCGATGGCGACGTCACGCCCGAAGCCCCACAGGTCGCCGCGCGCCCTGACCAGGCCGGTCACCATCTCCCAAGTCCTCGGCTCGCCGGCCGGGGTCATGGCCACGTGCGCGGCGACGTCCTTGACCCGCCACTCGCTGCACAGCGACGGCTCCTCCCACTCGTCGGGAGTGAGCTCGGCCAGCGTGGCGGCCAAGGCCTGCCTGGCGCGTGCGATCTCCACCCAGCGCTCGTCGGGGTCCAGGTCGTGGAGGGATCGGTTGCGGTCCACGGCAGCCTCCTACGCCCGTCGGAGACTCCTCCTGAAGCGTGCGCCTGCGGCGATGGCCTGCGCAAGAGGTCGACCACACCCACGTCACCCACGCCGAGTCGGCGCAAATGTCGTGTCGACCCGGCCGACGATCGCGGCGCTGCCCGGCCGCGGCGTACATATGCGCCGACTGGGTGGTCATGGCGCCGGGTCGCGGGTGGTGGGTGGGTGGAGAAGCAGATCAGCCGAGTCGGCCCGAACATTCGGGCCGACTCGGCTGACTATTTGCGCCGGGTGAGCGCGAATCGGGCCGGGTCGCAGACGAGGAAGCCGGCGGTACGACGCAGCCAGGCGGCGGCCTCGGTGACGACCCGGTCGATCAGCGCCTCGCAGGTCGGCAGGTCGTCGAGCACGCCGACGACCTGGCCGGAGGCGAGCACGCCCGCGGAGGTGTCGCCGTCGACGAGGCCGGCCTTGAGCATCGTCGGGGTGTTGGCGGCCAGCGTCATCTGGGCCAGCGTGCGGCCCTGGGTCTTCTTCATGGAGCGGCCGTCCTTGGCCAGCTCGAGCCAGGACATGCCGCTGGTGCGCTTGAACTCCAGCGTGCGGCGCATCGTGGGGGCCAGGCGCTTGACGGCGCTGGTCTCCTCGATCTCCTCCACCAGCGGGGTGCGCAGCATCCGGTGCGGCATCCCGTCGACCTTGGCGGTCACCACGGTGCCGTTGACGTCGTGGGAGAGGTAGAGCTCCTTGACCGCCTGCGGCACCGCGCTGTCGGCGGTGAGCAGGAAGCGGGTGCCCATCCCGATGCCGGCGGCGCCGTAGCCCAGCGCGGCCGCGAGACCGCGACCGTCGAAGAAGCCACCGGCCGCGACGACCGGGATGTCGACCGCGTCGAGGACGCTGGGCAGCAGCAGGGTGGTGGGCACCGAACCGGTGTGGCCGCCGCCCTCGCCGCCCTGGATCATCACCGCGTCGGCGCCCCAGGGCCACCTTCTCGGCGTGCGGGGCAGCCCGACCGACGGCATGACCACGATGCCGTGGTCCTTGAGCTTCTTGATCAGGTCCTGCTTCGGCGCGAGCGCGAAGGAGGCGACCTTGACGCCGTGCTCGATCAGCAGGTCGCAGCGGTCGGAGGCGTCGCCCGCGTCGGCGCGCAGGTTGACGCCGAAGGGCTGGTCGGTGCGGCCCTTGACCTCGATGATCGCCTTCTCGAGCTCCTCGTAGGTCATCGTCGGCACTGGCCAGGATG